>NZ_CP151965.1:4800000-6948040 GCF_038593125.1 Paenibacillus sp. FSL F4-0097 | reverse complement strand
AGACTGTCACTCCTTTAAATCTTCCAAATGTGGCATCAGCCATGAAGTGGAAATGTCGAAGAAAATAGGTTGGTGCTGATATTTATCCCCAGTAGGCAATATGAAGAGACAAAAAAATATGGATAAATTTGATTTGTTCACAACTTTATCCACAGCTTGTTGATAATTAAGAGAACAAACAAATCTATTCACATTCAAAAGTAATACCATCATAGCAAAACGCCCCTTATTTTTCAATGAGCAGGGCTATTTTATCCACAAATTCAAGCACTTGTGTACAATTATTAGGAACACCACTACATATTGTTGATAATTTGTTTACGGTTCGACACTTTACGCCAAAGGTTCGATAATTTTATACACAGGTTGTGCTCAACTGTGAGCAGTCGACTTTATTTTTTGATCACAGGTGGATAACTGTCATATCTTGTGGATTACTTTTTTTCTGGGGAGAGTTGTGGATAAACACCTGAGCTTGAGGGGGAGGAACAAGCCGGTTACTAGGTTGACTTTTGCTCATAAAATGTGTTTAAATATATAAAGGTGTTTTCTGTAAGGATATGTCTCGATATATAAAAATGATGATTCTTGTAGATACTGTCCCTACTATAAGGACGGCTTAGTCCGTTTCTGCTTATATGACAGTAATTAAGTTCCTGTAAGGGAGGTGCAATTATGAGACCGACATTTAGACCAAATGTGAGCAAACGTAGTAAGGTTCACGGTTTCCGTAAAAGAATGAGCACGAAAAACGGCCGTAAAGTGCTGGCAGCTCGCCGCTTGAAAGGCAGAAAAGTTTTGAGTGCGTAAGTTAGGCCACTAAGGGACCACTGCGGTGGTCTTTTTTTACTGCTTTTTATTATTATTGCTCTGCAAAAGTCTAGGATCTCGCTTAATGCGCTAGCTACACTTTGCGGGGCTATTTAACGTATATTGAGAAATATTTTGTGAGAAGTTGAAATTATTTTTCCTACTATATATAGAAGCTTAATTTCAGCACAGCAAATGTGGTCGTTTATGGCTGCTTGCAAATGCCTATACTATTAGAAGAAAAAATTCGGAGGGACACTTAAACCGGATTTTTATGAAGGAGATTCCCGTGCACAAAAAGTTACGTTTACGAAACCGTGCCGACTTCAGTCGTGTATACCGCCATGGGAAGTCATTTGCGAATCATCAATTTGTAGTGTATTGGTTTGGCAAAAAAGAGGTAGAGCGATTTAGAGTAGGTGTGTCTGTTAGCAAAAAGGTCGGAAACGCGGTTGTCCGTAACCGTATGAGAAGATTAGTTAAGGAAATCGTCCGTCACCATGAACCCGAGATTGCAGGTGGCTTAGACATGGTGTTTATCGTAAGAAAAGGAGCGCTTTCCATGGAGTATGCAGAGCTCGAAAAAAGTGTGCTGCATGTGCTTCGTAAAGCCAAGCTACTCAAGGCTTCCCGCAAATAAAGGGTGCTTAAGAGGCTTGTTTATTTGTATTCATAATTATGGTATGATTTACGGTGGAATGGAATGTTTAAGAGAGGGGTTTTGAAGTGTCTCTAATGAAGACTAGACGAGGAAAATGGTTTCTCCTCATCACGGTAATGGTGTTGTCGTTAGCTGTTCTGTCGGGATGCGCTCCGTCGACTGCTGTTACGCACACTACGGAGGATTTGAAGAATGGAGGCTTCTGGCAAAGTAATGTAGTGTATTATTTCGCCATTGCCTTGGACAAGTTTGCAGATTGGTTTAACGGAGAATATGGTTTAGCCGTACTTGTGATGGTTATTATTGTCCGCACGTTGATTCTTCCGCTTACTATTAAACAGGTGAAGAGCTCGCGTGCAATGCAAGCCATTCAGCCGGAACTCCAAAAGATCCAGAAAAAATATAAAGACACACCTGAAAAGGTGCAGCAAGAAACAATGCGTTTGTTCCAAGAAAACAAGGTTAACCCAATGGCGGGTTGTTTACCGCTGATCGTTCAAATGCCTATCTTTATCGCTCTCTACAACTCGATCTACTATAATCCACATTTGCGGGAGCACACCTTCTTGTGGCTGGAGCTAGGTAAACCGGATCATCTGTTTATCTTACCAGTGCTAGCAGCATTAACAACATTTATTCAAACTAGAATGATGACCAAAATGAATCCAGTGCAACAACAAGGGCCAATGCAGTTCATGATGATGATCTATCCAGTTCTGATCTTCGTTATGTCGTACAACTTCCCTGCAGCCTTGCCACTATACTGGGTGTACAGTAACCTTTACACTATTATTCAGAACTACTTCTTATACCGCAACAATGATAAACACAAATTGGCAATCGCAAGTGCTGTAAAAAGTACAGATGACTCCAGTCCTGCTCCGAAGAGCAAAGGCGGTAACAAGTCATCGAAGGGAGCCAAAAAGTCAAAATGAGCAAAGTCGTCGCAACAGGGAAAACCATTGAAGAAGCTGTAGAATGGGGACTAACCCAGCTTGGAGTTCAAAAGGACCGGGTAACGGTCAACGTACTTGAGCAGCCATCAAGAGGATTCCTGGGATTGATCGGTGCGAAAGGTGCCAAGGTTGAACTAACCTTGATAGCCGAAGCCGCACCGGCATCAGCGGCGAGTGCTCCGTCACTGCCTCAACAGTCAGCAAGAGAGAGCAAACAGGAGGCCATCGGCGGTGTGCCACGCCAAGATTCCGGACAACCGGTGGAGGAAGCTTACCAAGAAGCCGTTCATTTCATTGTGGATGTCGCTAAGAGCATGGGGCTCGAAGTGGAGGTAGAAATCGTCCACACCAAGGAATCCACGATTCTGCAAATTTCCGGTCCAGATTTGGGACTGTTAATTGGCAGAAGAGGACAAACTCTCGATGCTCTACAGTATTTGGCTAATATTGTAGCTAACCGTTATTCCGACAGTTTTATACGGCTTGTGTTAGATGCAGAGAACTTCCGTGAGCGCCGTAAAAAAACGCTTGAAGAGCTGGCTGATCGTTTAGCCGGACGTGTAATTCGCACTCGTAAAGAGGTTGTATTGGAGCCAATGTCTCCTCAGGAGCGCAAGATTATCCACTCCAGGTTACAGGATCATCGGCAAGTGAGTACCCTCAGTAAAGGCGAAGAGCCAAATCGCCGCGTCGTTATAACCTTGAAGTAAAGACTATATGGATGCAATGACTCCTTGACCAATGTAAGGGGTCATTGTTTTTTTAAAAATAAAAGAACGTTTCTATTCAAAAAATATAAGTTTTGGGGTGAAAAACAGCATGCTTAGTGACACCATTGCTGCCGTATCGACGGCATTAGGCGAGGGAGGAATTGCTATTATTCGGGTAAGTGGCCCACAGGCTATTTCCCAAGTGGCACCATTATTTCGCAGCCGAATTCCATTAACTGAAGCGGAATCGCATACCGTTCATTACGGACATATCGTCAGTCCTGATAACGGAGAGAAGATGGAAGAAGTGTTGGTAACCGTTATGAAAGGACCACGTTCTTTTACGACCGAGGATGTAGTAGAGATCAGTGCTCATGGCGGTGTAATTTCTGTAAGAAGAGTGATGGACTTACTTCTGCAGCAGGAGATAAGGTTAGCCGAGCCGGGGGAGTTCACCAAGCGTGCTTTCTTGGGCGGACGTATCGATTTATCGCAGGCTGAGGCTGTTATTGATCTGATTCGCTCTAAGTCTGACCGGGCTTTTTCTGTAGCTTTAAAACAGGTTAGCGGATCCTTATCGGATCGAATTCATGCTTTACGCCACACACTTATTGAGATGCTGGCTCATATTGAAGTGAATATAGATTATCCAGAACATGATGTAGAATCCATGACAGCTGAATTTATTAAAGATAAAAGCAGTGAGGTTATGGAGGGAATAACAAAGCTGCTTAAGACATCTAATGAAGGAAAAATACTTCGTGAAGGGATTACGACAGCTATTGTCGGACGTCCGAACGTTGGTAAATCATCATTGCTAAATGCATTAGCTCGTGAGAATAAAGCGATTGTAACAGATATTCCGGGAACAACACGTGATGTAATAGAAGAATTTATAACGATAAATAATATACCGCTTAAGCTGCTCGATACTGCGGGAATTCGTGAAACGATGGATGTTGTTGAGAAAATTGGGGTGGAGCGCTCCAAAGCGGCAGTTAGTGACGCCGACCTGATTCTACTTGTGCTGAATGCTAATGAAGAGCTGCATGAGGATGAATTGGCATTGATGGAACAAATACACGGTAGACAGTGCCTAGTAATCATGAATAAAATGGACTTACCGTCCAAACTGGATAAGGATAAGTTGCTCTCGTTTTTTGAGGAGTCTAACATTGTACCGATGTCCGTTCTGGAAGAGGAAGGTCTAGACAAACTTGAAGATGCCATTTCGACACTCTTTTTTGGTGGAAAGCTGGAATCGGGTGACTTGACATATGTGAGTAATGTGAGACATATAGCCCTGCTCAAAAAAGCCTATAAATCACTTCAAGATGCATACGATGCTGCAGAACAGTATATACCGATTGATATGATTCAAATCGATGTACGGCTCGCATGGGAACAGCTTGGGGAAATAATTGGCGATACTGCAGCTGACTCTTTGTTAGACCAAATATTCTCACAATTTTGTTTAGGAAAATAAGATTCACGATTTAATATAATTTCAAGGGGGAAACAGGACATGAGTTATGATGGAGGCAACTATGACGTTATCGTCATTGGCGCTGGTCATGCTGGCTGTGAAGCAGCACTGGCTGCAGCCCGGATGGGTTGCAGTACGTTAATGATCACAATTAACCTGGATATGGTTGCATTCATGCCCTGCAATCCGTCCATAGGCGGACCTGCCAAAGGACATGTAGTGCGTGAAATTGATGCGCTTGGCGGAGAAATGGGCCGCAATATAGATAAGACATTCATTCAACTGCGTATGCTGAATACAGGTAAAGGACCAGCAGTACATGCTTTACGTGCACAAGCTGATAAATTCCTTTATCAACATACAATGAAGGAAACTATGGAGAAAACGCCTAATTTGACACTTCGTCAAGGGATGGTTGAGCGTTTAATCGTTGAGGATGGACGTTGTGTAGGTGTAGTTACGAAGACTGGCACCGAATACCATAGTAAGACTGTTATCCTGACAACAGGTACTTACCTGCGCGGTAAAGTGATTATGGGTGAGCTAACATATGAAAGTGGACCTAACAATCAACAGCCATCCGTGAAGCTTTCTGAGAATTTGCGGGAGCTTGGGTTTGAATTGGTGCGTTTTAAAACAGGTACTCCACCACGTGTACATCGTGATACGATCGATTTCTCTAAGACAGAAATTCAACCAGGTGACGATGAACCGAAATTCTTTTCGTTCGAAACGAAATCATCCGATAACGAACAACTTCCTTGTTGGTTAACGTATACCTCTGAGGTTACTCATCAGATTATTAATGATAACCTTCATCGTGCGCCAATGTTCACAGGTATTATCGAAGGAACTGGCCCACGTTATTGCCCTTCTATAGAAGATAAGGTCGTAAGATTCAGTGATAAATCTAAGCATCAGATCTTTTTAGAGCCAGAGGGAAAAAATACATCGGAATACTATGTACAAGGTCTGTCCACTAGTCTTCCTGAGGATGTACAGCTAGCTATCTTACGTTCCATCCCCGGTATGGAAAAGGTAGAGATGATGCGTAACGGCTATGCTATTGAATATGATGCAATGGTTCCTACACAGCTATGGCCATCTCTTGAAACTAAACGTCTTCCAGGTCTGTTCACTGCTGGACAAATCAATGGCACTTCCGGTTATGAGGAAGCAGCAGGCCAAGGGGTTATGGCTGGAATTAATGCAGCACGCAAAGTGCAAGACAAAGAACCCGTAATTCTAGATCGTTCACAGGGATACATTGGTGTACTCATTGATGATCTCGTGACTAAGGGAACGAATGAACCTTACCGTCTGCTTACTTCACGTGCAGAATATCGTTTGTTGCTTCGCCATGACAATGCAGATCTAAGACTTACACCTATCGGTTACGACATTGGTTTGATCACACAGGAGCGTTTCGATAACTTCACAGATAAGAAAGAACGGGTGGAGCGTGAAATTGTTCGTCTGCAAGAAACAAAGGTTAAACCTGTTGATGTAAACCAAGTACTAGCGCAATATGAATCGGCACCTATTGTAGATGGCAGTAATTTGCTAGTTCTGATGCGGCGCCCAGAGCTTGTATATAGTTTTGTTGATCAAGTATCACCATCACCAGAGATGCTGGATGCAGAAATGAAAGAGCAAGTAGAAATCCAAATTAAATATGCCGGATATATAGAAAAACAACTTCAACATGTGGAGCGCCTGCAAAAGATGGAGAAGAAAAAAATTCCAGATGACATTAATTATAATGAAATCCATGGATTAGCGATGGAAGCGCGGCAGAAGCTGACTAAGATTCACCCGATCTCTATCGGGCAGGCTTCTCGGATTGCGGGAGTTACACCTGCTGATATTTCCATTCTTCTTGTATATCTTGAGCATTACAACCGGGTAACCGCGGCGAAAGGATAAGCTATGGATAATACGGAAGTTCAATTCACACAACTATTACAGGAACGAGGCATATCCCTTACAGCAGAACAGTTAGCACAATTTGATCTGTATTATAAGGAACTCGTATCCTGGAATGAAAAAATGAATCTCACGGGTATAACTGAGCGAGAGCAGGTATATACAAAGCATTTCTATGATTCTATTTCATTAGCTTTTTTCCTTGATATTAACGAGGTCACCAATCTCGCAGATATCGGTTCAGGAGCTGGTTTTCCAGGAATTCCACTTAAAATATGTTTTCCTCATTTGAAGCTAACGATTGTTGATTCGCTCAATAAACGAATTTCATTTCTGCAGCATGTAAGTACGACATTGGGATTAACTGATGTACAATTGATCCATGGGCGGGCAGAGGATGTCGCGCGCAAGTTCACTCATCGTGATGCCTATGATTTGGTTACAGCACGTGCGGTAGCAAGACTGTCTTTATTGAATGAATTTTGTCTTCCCTTCACACGCAAAGATGGGGTGTTCGCTGCAATGAAGGGCAGCGATCCTTCAGAGGAATTAAGCGAAGCTAAGTACAGCTTAAAAGAGCTTCGTGCTGAACTCAGCAAAGTGGAGTCGTTCAGCTTACCAGTGGAGGAGTCGGATCGACATATTGTTATGATCCGTAAGACAGGAGCAACACCAGCTAAATATCCAAGAAAAGCGGGAATTCCTGCCAAAACGCCATTGATGAAATAATGTTTCACGTGAAACATTGCCGATACTCAAAGTTCCTTTAGGAGCATTCCCTTTGAACAAAGGGAATGCTCTTTTTTTATGAAGATGATGATAACAAAAATCGATAAATATCAATTTAGATGAAAATTAGATTTATAAGCTGATTTGGTTGTGCACCTGTAAAAATGCAGGAAAAATAGGTCTTTACGGAGAATATGATTATGTAGAGAAAAGTGATAGAATAGCATAGTAGACTTTAATTTTGTATATAACTCCTTCTCTGTACTCTTGTTCGAAAGAAGGAGAGATTATGATGCCTGTTCATTACAGGTAATTCCATAATATCAGAATGTTTTAGATTGCTGTACGATATGCTTTCCGTGAAGAAGGTCAAGAAGATCGTACTATAACGAAATTAGGTGGTTATGAACGGAATGAAAGAACAATTTACCAAGCTATTTGGGTTTAACGAGCGGAGCAGCGGAGAAGAAATCAAACAAATACCAGTTCATGAGGTCGTTAGCAGTCCTTACCAACCACGGACTATATTCGATGATGACAAAATTGATGAGTTATGTCAGACAATTAAAACTCATGGTGTCATTCAGCCTATTGTTGTACGTATGCGAGATTCTATATATGAGATCATCGCAGGTGAACGGCGCTGGCGGGCAGTTAAAAAGCTTGGTTTAGAGACGATCCCTGCTATTGTCCGTGAGTTCAATGATTCGCAGGCTGCATCTATTGCGCTCATAGAAAATCTACAGCGTGAAGGTTTGACCTCCATAGAAGAAGCTGTCGCTTATCAGAAGTTAATTGATCTTCATCAATTAACACAAGAAAGCTTAGCACAACGCTTAGGCAAGAGTCAGTCGACTATAGCGAATAAGATTCGTTTACTCCACTTACCTGAAGAGGTTAAGACAGCATTGATGGAACGTCAGATTTCCGAAAGACATGCGCGTTCACTCTTATCACTGGATAGTGTGGAAATGCAATTAAAAGTTTTGGCAGAGATTATTGCAAAAGGATTAAATGTTAAACAGACGGAAGCTCGTATTGCTTTCTATAAACAAGTCTCACAAACTAAAAAGTCAAAACGGGTCTCCTATACCAAGGATGTTCGTCTAGCTCTTAATACAATTCGTCAATCTATTGATATGGTGTCAGGCTCAGGTATGGAAATCAAAACGTCAGAAAATGACCGTGGTGACCATTACGAGATTGTAATCCAAATCCCCAAAAGATAAATTGTTTCAAAAGCTGAAGGCGGCCTTAAAGTGATTGGCCGCCTTTTGTGTGACTTGAACCAGGATGTATTGCTCAGTCCTGCATTTTAGAGTTTTAGCCTATATAAAGTAACATAGTTTGGCCGTTTGTACTTGCGATCTACGAGAAGATTCTTCCTAACTATTCGAGGTGAAATTAGTGTCCAAGATTATTGCCATAGCAAATCAAAAAGGCGGTGTCGGTAAAACAACATCCTCTGTGAACCTAGGTGCCGGTATGGCTACATTAGGAAAAAGAGTGCTTCTAGTTGATATCGATCCTCAAGGCAACACTACCAGCGGCGTTGGCATCAACAAGGCGGACGTAGCGAATTGTATATATGACATTCTCATTAATGAAGTAAATCCTCTAGAAACGATACTTGAAACTCAAAATGAAGGACTGCACATCATTCCAGCGACTATTCAATTAGCAGGGGCGGAGATCGAATTAGTATCAACGATTTCCAGAGAGTTGAAATTGAAAAAAGCCTTAAATGCGGTTAAAAATAATTATGACTATATCATCATTGATTGTCCTCCATCCCTTGGGATTTTGACGATCAATTCCCTTACAGCTGCTGATTCGGTAATCATTCCGATTCAATGTGAATATTATGCGCTCGAAGGGTTGAGTCAGCTTTTAAACACCGTGCGTCTAGTGCAAAAAAATCTTAATCCGCATTTGAAAATAGAGGGAGTATTATTAACCATGTTGGATGCCCGTACGAATTTAGGGATCCAAGTCATCGAAGAGGTTAAAAAGTATTTTCAGGAAAAAGTTTACAGAACTATCATTCCTCGGAATGTCCGCTTAAGTGAGGCACCGTCTCATGGACAATCCATTATTACTTATGATCCTCGCTCAAAGGGAGCAGAAGTGTATTTAGAGTTGGCAAAGGAAGTGATTTCTTATGAGTAAACGTTTAGGGAAAGGTCTGGATGCTCTGATTCCTTCTTTATCTATTAATGAAGATGATAAGGTAGTAGAAATCCCATTAGCTCAATTGCGAGCTAACCCTTATCAACCACGCAAGGATTTCAATGAAGAAGCAATCCAGGAATTGGCTGAGTCTATCAGACAACATGGCGTGATTCAACCGATCATTGTACGGAGTGTTTTGAAGGGGTATGAAATCATTGCCGGGGAACGCAGATTCCGGGCTTCGCAATATTGTGGTAAACCTACGATTCCAGCAGTCGTAAGAAATCTAAGTGATCAACAGGTTATGGAGATCGCCCTGATTGAGAACTTGCAACGTGAAAATTTAAACGCCATGGAAATCGCAGTTGCTTATCAAGGTTTGATGGATCAATTTTCACTCACACAAGAAGAGCTATCTCTGAAAGTTGGGAAGTCCAGATCACACATCGCTAACTTCCTAAGATTGCTTACTTTACCGGAAGAAGTAAAAGAATATGTTTCACGTGGAACAATGTCTATGGGACATGCGAGAGCTATTGTTGCCTTGAAAGATCCGGAAGTTATTAAACAATTGGCTGAACAATGCGTGGAACAGCAATGGAGCGTAAGAGAGCTTGAAGAAACGGTGAAAAATCTGGATCGAAAGCCGACGAACGGTACAAAGATTAAAGTTGTTAAACGTGATCCCTATATTGATAATGTAGAGGAAGTATTGCGTGAACGGTTTAAAACAACGGTTAAGATAAAACAAGGTAAGGAAAAAGGGAAGATTGAACTGAATTACTACAGTGCGCAGGACTTAGAAAGACTGTTGGAATTATTGGGTAACTAAATGGGTATCTATGCCAAGAACATATCCTGAGCTATCCGTAATCGGATAAGTAGGGGTATGTTTTTTCAAAATATAAGGATGTATAAAGTAGAGCTGAATATTATCCTTATATTTTCTACAGATAAGGTTATTATCAATAAAGGGTGACAACGTTATTTCTTCTTAATGAAAAAGAGTATGAGACGAGGAGCGGGGTTATGGAAGACTTCGTATATTTGGATCATGCGGCTACGTCCTGGCCTAAACCTCCAGAGGTGGCAGCTGCGATGATGAATGCTTTGCAGTCGGGAGCAAATGCTGGTAGAGGAAATTATTCGCTGGCCATGGGAAGCGGACGGGTGTTGGTGAGAGCCCGGAGTTTGCTGGCGGAGTTGTTTGGGGTTTCTAATGCACAAGACATAGCGTTTACCCAAAACACTACGATGTCATTAAATATGGCGATTAGAGGTACGCTCAAAGCAGGGGACCATGTAATCTCCACAATGACTGAACACAATTCTGTGCGGAGACCTTTGGAATATTTACGTAAGTCACTAGGAATAAGTGTTGATTATCTGAAGGTGGATCGGGCGGGTCAATTGGATTTGAAGGAATTTGGCAAAACGTTTCGACCAAACACTAAAATGGTAATTTGTAATCATAGCTCCAACTTACTAGGTAGTATACTTCCCATTGGTGAAATCGGAGATCTAACTAAAGCAAAGGGTGCTATATTTCTAGTGGATGCTGCTCAAAGTGCAGGCTCGCTTGATATTGATGTAAAAAAGATGAATATTGACTTATTAGCTTTTCCTGGGCATAAAGGATTGCTTGGACCACAAGGGACTGGTGGACTCTATATATCACCTGAATTGGATCTCGAGCCCTTAATGCATGGAGGCACAGGCAGTCAATCTGAGAATAGTGAACAACCCTCCGTTCGCCCAGATCGGTATGAAGCGGGAACGCAAAATGCGGTAGGAATTGCTGGTTTACTAGCCGGTGTTCAAAAGGTAAAATCGATAGGGACAACCGTTATCCACGAAAGAGAGTGGAAGCTGACTCAACTGCTGATGGAGGGGTTGTCCCATATTCCAAACATTAAACTATTAGGACCCACATTAGGGGCTCCGAGAACTGGAATTGTGTCGTTTGTAGTGGATGGGGAAGAATCGGCGAATATAGCTCACCGTCTAGATCGTGAGTATAAAATAGCCGTCAGAGCGGGTATGCATTGTACCCCACTGGCACATAAGGCTGTCGATACACTAGAGAGTGGTGCTGTTCGGGCGAGTGTAGGCGTAGATACAACAGAGCATAATATAAGCAGAATGCTAGCTGCTATGGATGAGTTATATGGCTGATGCCCGCAGCAGATAAATAAAAAGGATGGTCCATTCATGTCTGAAATGAATCAATTAATTAATGAACAGTTGCAGTGGTTTGTGTTTGGTTTCGTAGTAATTATGCTAGTGCTGATAGTCACTGTAATCGCCCAGGGAGCTAAGCTGCGGACTATACGGCGCAAATATGAGGCCATGATGGCAGGAAGTGGTGTGGAGGATCTGGAAGGCCTTCTGGTTGATCTGAAGAACCAAAGCGACATGCTGGAAGAAGAACAACGTGAGCAAAAAGCGTTGATAGAAGCTACCCAAGTCAAAATCCGCGGCATGAAGTCAAATGTCGCTCTCAAGCGTTATAATGCCTTCGGTGAACGTGGTAATGATTTGAGCTTCTCGGTGGCTATTCTGGATGACAATAGCAGTGGCATTGTATTAACCAGCCTTCATAATCGTGAGAACTCATATATTTACTCCAAGCCTATGCAAAATGGGGAGTCACAATATGCCTTATCGCCGGAAGAAAAAGAAGTTATAACTCTCGCGTTGCAGCAGAAGTAGCATGTAGGTTCCATTGTTTTAAAGCAGAATATAGACTTGTAGCGATAATATCAGATAATCGCATGACTAGACTTAGCCGTGTATTCTGCAATACGAAATACTCCATAAAGCCGCCGACATTAACGATTCCAGTCAAATGGATATCCCCAACCGGCGGCAATTGTTTATTTACGCCAGCTCCTGGTCTGAGGGGGCCTTCAACGACTTGGATGCAGCCAACACTAGTAGAGTGACCTAAGCAGGCATCTATTCCGATGACAAACGGGTTATTATATTTTTCATTAATTAGCGACAAAGTCTCTTCAAGATTGACGGCATGAACCGGTTCCTCAAGGGTACCGTATAAATGAAACAACGGGCTATGAAAACGGGATAATGCAGTACCAACAAGAGGACCGAGAGAATCTCCGGTGGAGCGATCAGTGCCTACACAGATGACGATAATTTGAGTCTCTGGACGCGTGCGTGAAAAGTGAAAAAGTAGCCGATGAGTAATTGCGGAATAGATATCGGGATCTGTATGTGATATTTTTAAACAGGACGTTTCTTGCGCTGCTGTAGCCTTGGATGAGGAGTTCATACCATCTTCCTTTCTAAAGGTGATTCTATTTGTTGGTATCTAGTATATGGATAGAAGAGGGGTTTTATACTACAGCAGCAAGAGATAGGACGATAAACCTATGGAGAGGCTTGACGTATATGCAGGATGAGATGTTAATAGCGTTTGACTCCACCCAGCAGGCGCTTCGTGCTGAAATGCTGCTTGAGTATGCTGAAATAGAAATTGATATATTTCCAACTCCGAAGGAAATCACCGCAGGCTGTGCAATTTCAATTCAGTTTTTTCAAAATGCGCTGGAAGAGGTAAAAAAGATTATAGTTGAGCAAGAAATAGAAATACGCGGCATCTACGGAAAACACAACGAGAACTACATACTGATTTAGGGGTAGGGAGGAGTACATGCGATGAATATGTGGATACTGGAGGCTGATACACCCGGTGCGGATACATTAAAAGATGCCATTCGCTTTAAAGATAAGGTGTGGAATTGGTTTACCGATGCTGATATGTGGGCGGATGTATTATTTGCGGGTCTACGGATTCTTGTTATTTTTCTCTTAACCCGGGTTATTATTAAAATTGTTTCTAATATTATTGATCGTTCGCTTGAGCGTAAAACCGGTGGCAGACTTCTGTCCAACACACGAAGGTTTACTACGGTTGGGGAATTGATGAAAAATGTAGTGACAGTTATCTGTAATTTTGTGATGATCATGCTCGTGCTTTCTGAGTTCCACTTCGATTTGGCACCATTGTTGGCTGGAGCGGGTGTACTTGGTTTAGCAGTAGGTTTTGGGGCGCAAAGTTTGGTGAAGGATGTTATTACAGGTTTCTTTATTATTTTAGAGGATCAATTTGCAGTGGGTGATGTGATTCAAACAGGTACCTATAAAGGAACTGTAGAATTAATCGGACTGCGAACAACCAGGCTGTTAAGCACAACTGGAGAAGTATTTATTATCCCGAATGGATTAATCACGAACGTGACCAATTATTCTCTCTCGAATGCATTGGCTGTAGTTGATGTTCCTGTAAAAATGGAGCGCAGCTTGGAGGCCACGCTAGGTTTGATTGGAGAAGCGTTAAAGGGAATAGAAGAGCGTAACTCTAATGTGCTTGCTTATCCTAATGTGCTCGGTATACAGTCCATGAGTACTTCGGAATATGTAATTCGTATAGCGGCTAGCTGTTTACCCAATGCAAAAGAGGTTGCGGAGAGACAGATTCAGAATGATATTAAGCAGGCACTAGAGAAACTAAGCAGTCTAGAGCAGGCTCAAGCTGCTCAAGCCGAAGAGGAAGCTCGTTTGAAGGCAGAAGAAGAAGCAAAGGCTGAAATTGAACTGGGAAAAACAGAAAATGAGCAGGAAGTATCGGATACGCCTGACACTCGATCAAGACGCCAAATCGCAGCTACACAAGAGGGGAAAAAGGGGGAAGGGTAGTGGAACGTAAAGTTTTTCAGCTTGGAGATATTGTACAGATGAAGAAACAGCACCCTTGCGGTTCTAATGAGATGGAGATCATTCGTATGGGGATGGATATCCGCATTAAGTGTACAGGATGTCAGCACAGTGTTCTGATTCCCCGGGCGAAATTCGAGAAGAATATGAAGAAGGTACTGCGTTCTGCAGAGGGAAATACAGACAATAATTAAGCTTGCAAATGGCATGTCTGCATGATACAATTATTTTTGCTGCGGAGAGGTACCCAAGAGGCCCAAGGGGGCTGACTCGAAATCAGTTAGGCGTGTCACAGCGTGCGTGGGTTCGAATCCCACCCTCTCCGCCACTTCAGCATAATATAACATTTTAATGAATCCTTCGTTCCTGTAACGGAGGTTTTTTTGTGTCCAATGAGCTGTTTGCAAAAGATCATAACATGCAAAAAGAAGGGCCCTTTCGGGTCCTTCTTTAAGAGGCAGTACATCAATGATGTTGGAATTTCTCTGTATATAGCGACTAAAGTGATTTAGGCGTTGCTGAGGTTACTGCTTTTTAGACAATAACCCACTACTATTCCCAGCTAACAATAGATGCTGAATCAGATATCCTGTGATTGTGTTCGTCTACGACGGCCAACGGAACCACACCTCTCTTTTGTACTGCCTGAGAATAGTATGGTGTAATGTCGGTTTTTTTATACACATTTATTATTAATTAATGTACACGTGCTTTTTCAACCTTTTTCCACTTCCGATTTTTGTTACTGGTCTCGGGGAAGGTGTCCCCTTTTTCCATTTTAATATGCTGTGGATTCTGAATTTCGGTATGGAAGCTTCGCGCTTCACCTACCTCTGTATACATGCCTGGATTGGGGGCTTTGTCGCCTTTTTCATATTCTGTCTTTTCGCCCATCATTATCGCTCCTTCCTTAAGTGCAGATGAATTCACTGATTATTGTGCGCAGGTAGGGTTTTTTTCATGTAAAAAGAGGGTGGAGGGTTGTCCGGTATTAATATTGCTTGCACTCTGCTGCTCGTTTTGGTATATTAATCAGGTGCGAGTCTATGTTTGTGCTCGTTCCTTGCTCCTGACGTGATTAGGGGCCTCAGACCATAAGGAGGTGAAAATTATGCGCAAATATGAAGTGATGTACATTATTCGTCCTGACATTGAACCAGAAGCTGTTCAAGCAGCAGTCGATAAATTCCAAGGCATCATCTCCAATGGCGGGGAAATTACAAAGCACGAAGTGCAAGGTAAACGCCGTCTTGCGTATGAGATCAAGAAATTCCGTGATGGCGTTTATGTTTTGGTTAACTTCAATGCAGAACCTGCAGTAGTTACTGAATTAGAACGTCTTATGAAGATTTCTGACGAAGTTATTCGTTATCTCATTACGAACGACGTTGCTTAAGATCTTGACAAGCTTTGTAATGAATCGCTCTAAAGGAGGGGACCAGAATTGTTGAACCGTATCATTTTGATCGGACGGTTGACCCGTGACCCGGAACTTCGTTATACTCCCGCTGGTGTTGCCGTAACTCAATTTACGCTTGCCGTAGATCGTAACTTTACGGGCCAGAACGGTGAACGTGAGGCAGACTTCATCCCGGTTGTTACCTGGAGACAGCTAGCAGAAACCTGTGCCAATTATTTGCGCAAAGGTCGTCTGACAGCAGTGGAAGGACGCATCCAAGTGCGGAACTATGAGAATAACGAAGGTAAACGTGTATACGTAACTGAAGTTATTGCTGATAATGTTCGTTTCCTGGAATCTTCACAAAGCCGTGAAGGTGGAAATACTTCAAGTGGTGCAAGTAGTATGCCTGAAGAGCCAGCATATGGTGGCGGTGGTAACGCTGGACGCGGAAATAACAACAATAATTTCTCGCGTAACAACAATACTCAAGATCCTTTTTCGGGCGATGGTAAACCGATTGATATATCGGATGATGATTTGCCATTTTAATTAGGAAGGACTGAAAAGAATATGGCTTTTAAACCAAGAGAAGGCGCTGACAACGACAAAAGACCAGCACGTCGTGGTGGACGCAACAAGCGTAAAAAAGTTTGCTTTTTCACTGTGAACAAGATTACTCACATTGATTATAAAGATACTGAACTTCTTAAGAAGTTCATCAGCGAACGTGGAAAGATTTTGCCACGCCGTGTAACAGGTACAAGTGCAAAATACCAACGCGCTCTTACCATTGCTGTAAAACGCTCGCGTCAAATCGCGTTGCTTCCTTACACAACGGAATAGGACGTTTTATAGAAGCAGTCGGGAAACCGGCTGCTTTTTTTGTTGTGAAAAGCCAGCGTGCGGATTACGTTTGACGTTCAATCTGGAATGTGTTAAATTACAGCTATCCTATAATAAAAGGGGAAATATTGATGTTGGTGACCGTTCTTAACTAGCAATTTCATAACACTGGATTAGGAAGGCTTTAGCAGGCTCGTCTTTTGGCGTTTACGTGCTCTATTTGAGTCCGTCTCGCACAGATGTCTGTTGTTCCTAACGGTGGATGATTTAGTTAAGAACACACGAAGCGTCATATGGCCTCTTTACGGCTATTGTTCTCTTTGTAATTAACCGTGCTCTTAGAGCACGGTTTTTTTGTTTTTCGGCCACCCTGGCTTTTATAGGGGGACCTTAAAACGCCAGAGAACAATAGTATAAAAAGAAGGGCAAGGACTGCCATAGTGGCATTCTTTGTCCTTTTTGCGTTAGGGAGATTTTGTTCCAAAAAAATAGTTAGATCAATAAGGAGGATTTGCTGTGAATTTACAAAGTCTAAACACGTTGGAATACGAAATTATTAAAACCGAGCTTAGCCGTCATGCGGTATCTTATGTAGGAAAGAAAACTGTAGAAGAGCTTATGCCTATGACCTATTTGCCTTCCATTCAAAGAGCGATGGAGGAAACGTCTGAAGCTAAAGAGCTGCTGGAGCGGGGGTCCAGTGTACCGATTCCTTCATTAGAGGGGATTGAGTGGATCATGTCACTAATGGGGACTGGATATCTGTACAGTGAGCAAGACTTCACTGCAGTGGCTACATTTCTAAAGAGCTGTAGTCAATTGCGCAAATATATGGCTTCTAAAGAGCAAAGTGCTCCCCGGATTGCTGCTTATGCCTCCTCGCTGCTGGAATTAAATCATGTGCGGGAAGCAATTGACCGCTGTATCCGCTTTGGGGGAATTGATGATGGAGCTAGTAAGGGGTTAGAGCGGGTTCGTAAACGGATTGGCGTAGCTAAAGAACGTCTTCATAAAAAAATTGACGGGATCATGTCGCGCCATCAATCGATTTTGCAAGAGAATATTTATAGTCAGCGTGGTGGACGTTACGTTATCCCCGTAAAGCGGGAGTATCATAAGCAAATAAAGGGATCGGTACTTGATCAATCCACAAGTGGACAGACGGTGTTCATCGAACCAGATGAGATCGCCTCCATGCAGATTGAGCTGGATTTGTTATTAGGAGAAGAGGCACGTGAAGAAGCTGTGATCCTCAGTATGCTGACCAGCATGGTAGAACAGGAACAAACTGCACTGCGCCTAAATATCGAGGTTACAGGCACCTATGATTTTATTTTTGCCAAAGCAAAATATGCACGAACGCTGGGAGCATCTGAGGTTACTCTAAATGATAGGGGTTTTCTAAGGATGAACGGAGGCAGACATCCCATGCTGCAGGGCATGATTCCAATTAGCCTGGAGATAGGGAAGGGATATAAATCCCTAATCATTACAGGTCCAAATACAGGCGGGAAAACGGTGGTGCTCAAGACCCTCGGGCTGCTGACCCTCATGGCTCAATCGGGGTTGTTGATTCCGGTCGAGGAGGGGAGTGAGTTTACGGTCTTTACGGATGTGATCAGTGTAATCGGAGACGGACAAAGTTTGGCCCAATCACTCAGTACATTTTCGGCACAAATGAAGAGTATTGAGGGAATGCTGAGAGATGCCTCTAAAGGGGTGCTGCTGCTCATTGACGAGCTGGCGGCAGGTACAGACCCTGGGGAAGGAATCGCCCTCTCAATCGCCATTCTGGAAGAGCTGAGCCGTAAAGGGGCGAATATTATCGTCACAACCCACTTTAACGAGCTAAAAGCCTTTGCCGCTGCGACAGCCGGTTTTCAAAATGCACGAATGGAATTCGACAAAGAAACGCTGCAGCCGTTGTATCGTCTGACTATCGGAGAAGCGGGGGAGAGTTATGCTCTGCAAATTGCTAAAAAGCTGGGTATCCAGGATAACGTTATCAAGCGATCGTGGGAGATCGTTGAGGCGCAGCAGCAAAGGCTGCAGAAAGGTGATGGGTCGGCATGGGCAAGTCTTTTTAGCAAAGAGGGAGAGAAAGGGAAGACTGCACCTGTTATAGAGGATTTTGAAAAAGAAGAAAAGTCTGTGGAATCACTGAGCGATAAGGAGAAGCAGACCCAGTATGAAATTGGTGATGCCGTTCTTGTAACTTCACTGGGGCGGATAGGAATTGTTTATGAGAAAAAAGATCACTTAGGAATGGTCGGAGTGATGATCCAGAAGCAAAAAATGCGGATTAATCATAAACGTTTAAAGCCATATCTATCCAAAGATGAGCTGTATCCTGAGGAATATGACTTTGATATAATTTTTGAGAGCAAGGATACCCGTAAAAAGCGTAAATTGATGCAGCGTAAGCATGTCGAAGGCCTGAGAATTACGCATAAGGATGAAGAATAATGTAATAAAAGGATCTGCCTATGAGGTAGGTCCCTCTTTTTTTATAAATACTATGAAATATGCGTAAATTCAAGCAGGAGTATAGGCCTAAAGCTTAGAAGTTATTGTAACCATTCTAAAACTTTGTTACAGTAAATATTTATTCCATAGCTTAAATGTAGATATACGTTCAACTAGAGAAGGGAAGGAACACATGAAGAATAAGAAGATATGCGGGTTCTTGTTAACAATGCTCGTGATGACTACTGTATTGTCAGCATGCAGCAGAGCAGGTACCAGCAGTAATTCATTATCTTTACATCACAATGAGGTGGTCGAAAAGCCACAGACTGGCGGAGTAGTTACTTATGGATACTCATCGCCGTTTATGGGCTTCTTTGAGCCTGCTTTTTATGAAGGTGAAGATGATTTTCATGTGCTGGAGTTTATTACTGAGGCCATGTTTACGATAGATGATGATTTATCAACGGTTCCTAATATCGCCACTTGGCAGGAGTCCGAGGATCATAGAATATTTACCTTTAAAATCAAACCGGGAATCCGTTGGCATAATGGAGATGAACTGACCGTAGAGGACTGGAAATTTGCGATGGAGACTATTGCTAGTCCAGACTACACCGGATCACGTTATTATAGTGTGGAAATGATTCAAGGTGCGGAAGCCTATCATAAAGGTGAGGCGAAGAATATAACAGGTCTTAAGGTTATAGATCCTTATACTTTGAAAATAACAATGACAGCTGCCCGCGTAAATACGATTGATAATCTATGGCCGTATCCGATGAATAAAAAATATTATACTGGAGTCGCTGTTAAGGATATGCCTGAGAGTGATCAGATGCGAAAAAATCCGATAGGGATTGGTCCCTTTGAGGTGAGCCTTATTGAACCTGGCCAGCGGGTGGAGATGAAGCGCTTTGATCAATACTATAAAGGTAAGGCTTTATTGGATGGTGTGTTGTATAAGGTATTTGATGACAAGGAAATCATCAGCCTGTTTGAACAAGGCGTAATTGATATAGAGAATGCCCCACGAGATACTTATGAAAAGTTGAGTAAACTCGATAATATTAATATTTTACAATCAAATGAGCTTGCTTATGAGTATATAGGGTTTAAATTTGGGTATTGGGATAGTGAAGCTGAAAAAATCGTAATGGATAACCCTAAATTTGCGGATAAAAGATTACGTCAGGCGATGTATTATGCACTTGATCGGGAGGGGATCATTCAATCATTTTCTCATGGGTTAGGCAAGCCTATAGAAACTCCGGTTTCCAGTGCAAGCTGGGCGAAGATCCCTGATAGTCAGATTAATACGTATCCCTATGATCCGGAAAAAGCGAAGCAGCTGCTTGATGAGGCTGGTTTTGTAGATGTTGATGGAGATGGGCTGCGTGAGGATCAAAAAGGAGAAAAGTTAGTTATTCATTATGATTCTATGCTAGGCAGTCATTCAGCGGAGTTACGAACTGCTGCTATTCTGGAGGATTGGCGAAATGTGGGACTTGATGTGCAGCTTAATGGTGGGGCGTTAAAAGAGCTCAACACCTTCTACGAAGCAGTGGAGGCTGATGATCCGTCCATTGAGTTGTTTAACGGGGTATGGGGATTAGCTAATGATCCTGATCCTTCAGGTCTCTGGAGAGAGAATGATTTGTGGAACTACCCACGTTGGTCCTCGGAGCGGAATGAAGAATTGATTCGCGATGGCACAAGTATGAAGGCGTATGATAGAGATTATCGACAACAAATCTATTATGAATGGCAGAAGCTAGTGAATGAAGAGGTTCCAATGATCTTTTTTGCGGAAAGAGAAAGCATTACTGCTGTCAATAAACGTCTACAAGGTGTGCGTGTTGATTCTTTGGGCTCCATAATTGAGCCTAATAAATGGTGGATAAAGGACTAAATTAAAAAAAATAAAAAAAATTACGCAAAAAGTGAAATCAAATTGCTGTTTCATTCGTCATATATATTATGGAGGATGACAACGATGAAGAGACGGATATTAATATGGGCTGGTGCAGCTTTGATAGTCGTTGTCTTAATTACGGTGTGGAGGCCTATCGAGTTGGGCTTTAAACCGGATATTGACGCGGGTTCAGCAGTGCTGCTAGATATGGATAGTGGAGACATATGGGTCAATATAAACGGCGATGTGCCTATGCCACCGGCCAGTGTGTCTAAATTAATGACTGAAATGATTGTGCTGGATCACATAACCTCTGGAACCCTTAGGTGGGAGGATAGAGTCCCTATTAGTGCTTACGCCAGTCAAATGGGAGGTATGAGTCTCTCATTAAAACGAGGAGATTTCTATACAGTAAGGGAGCTATTCGAAGGCATCACCATATATTCTGCTAATGATGCTGCAGTTGCATTGGCAGAATATATGGCAGGATCAGAGGATTCTTTTGTACTTATGATGAATGATAGAGCACGTAGTTTAGGTTTATCTCCTAATACGGTATTTACCAACGCCTCTGGATTGTCTAGCAAGGATCTTGGTATCATTCGTCAGCCTACGCATATCGGTGGCCAGACGATGATGACAGCGAGGGATACAGCCAAATTGGCAGCTGCGCTAATCCATAATCATCCTGATGTACTGAATATTTCCGGTCGTACACAGATGCAATTAAAGGATAAAGGGTTATATGTTAGTAATAGCAACCTTATGCTTCCAGGTATGGGCGGCGCTTACGCATACGATGGAGCAGATGGGTTGAAGACTGGATATGATAGCCAGACGGGATATTGTATTGCGGGATCAGCCCAGAGGGAGGGGCACCGGCTTATTGCGGTCGTTATGGGGGCGGAGACTTATGGCAGCCGATTTGAGGGTGCTGCTAAATTGTTCGATTATGGGTTTTTCCGCGGTTTACATTATGGAGAACGGGTAAAACATATTATACATGCCCTTGGGATTCGAAGTTAAATTTGGAGCATCATACCAGTAATTATTACTTGGTATGGTGCTTTTTCCCTATTCATGTCGGTATTTGTTGTTTCTTTTTATCCATTTAGTGATTACAATAGAAATATTGTTTTATCCCATATTATTTTAGAAACGCAAAAAACTTTTTTTCTATAATTTAGAATGACCCGAATTTCCTGAAAGGGGGGACAATAAGATAATGGAATAAGGGACAGTAAATTCGCCGCCGAGAGAAATAAAACCATGACTGCCTGAGAACGATCAGGAGGCATTGTAAATATATGGTACGTGTAATTATTCTACAATAAAGAAGGAATCAAAGATGAAAAAAATAAAGAAAAGATACATTGCGCTAATTGTTCTCGTCGTTATTATAGCGGGAGGTTTTCTCTTTCGGAATTCTTTGGCCGTATTAGCTTTTGACCTCTTTTTGTCCGATCGGGTAGAAAGCAAGCTGAAAGAAGAATCTTACCAGCCACTTAAGGATGAGAATAAGGTTAAGCCAGAGCCGGTTGTATACAAAAGCGATCCATTCTCGCTGATGCTGCTCGGGACTGATCAACGCGACAATGAAACCGCACGTTCGGACACTATGATGTATGCTGTTGTTCGCCCAGAGGATTACAAAATTCTGCTTATTTCTATTCCACGTGATACGTATACCGAGATTATTGGCCATAACGATAATAAAAAAGATAAGATTACCCATGCTTATGCTTTTGGTGGGCAGCAAATGGCTAAGGATACTCTGGAAGCACTGCTGGAGCATGATATTCAGTATTATGCCACCATTAACTTTCAAGGGCTCAAGGATGCCGTTGATGCTATTGGAGGCGTTCCGCTACCAATCAAGAAGGACATTGTAAACAAGGGTAAGGACCATGAAAAGTTTACGATCGAGGGTGGAAAGTCGAATTATAACGGTCAAGAAGCACTTAACTATACACGCTACCGTGAAGATAGTGACTTTAACCGGACCAAACGCCAACAGGTTTTTATTGATGTTGTAGCTAATAAAATGTTATCGATCAGCCAAATCGGCAATATTCCAAAGCTGCTGGATATTATGGGCGATAATTTTAAGACCGATATAGAGCCTTCAATGATCATTAGTCTGGCCAAGAAATTCATGGGCGGCAAAGACATGGATATCTCAAGCTTTACGGTAATGGGCGAAGGAAAACGTATTGACGGACTTTATTATGATATCGTTGATGAAGAGGATTTGCGTGAAGCTAAGGCGCTGATTGATAATTGGATGAATGCAGGAACACCAGTAGATCAACTGATTGAGCCGGGAAAAGCAAGTAATGCACTCGAGCCCAAAGCAACAGCAGTTACGCAGTAATTCTAATTGGAAAGCTAAACTCATATAAATAAATTGCAGCAGCCATAAACATTCTCATGGCTGCTGCTTACTGTCTTCATGTTATAATGAGTTGGAACTATTATTTAGCTGCTACGTATAATCACATTGGCATGGCAGTAAAAGGAAGTTAAAGAACCGTAATTCCTTCGGAACTCTTTGAGGAGGATCAAGAGATGAATATTGCATTTTTTTTACTTCCGAAACAGGAGGTGGCCTGCGTAACGCTCGATTCTACGCTGCGCCAAACGCTTGAGAGGATGGAGTTTCACCGCTATACAGCAGTCCCGATTCTTAACCGTAATGGAGAGTATGCCGGCACGGTAACGGAAGGTGATCTGCTCTGGTACATGAAAGAGTCGGAGGGCAAGGTTTCGTTTGAGAACGCTTCAAAATTTTTGCTGAAGGACGTTCCATTACGTATGAATAACAAGCCGGTCTCGATTGATGCGGATATGGAAGATCTAATTAATTTGGCTAAGGTGCAGAACTTTGTACCTGTGGTCGATGATATGAACCGGTTTATTGGAATTGTTCGCCGGAGTCAAGTCATAGAGTATTGCGAGAAATTTGTAACAAGACAATCACAGGAATCATTATAGTCCCAGTGTATTCGCGGTTATAGAAGCTATCGGAACAAGGCCTGTATTTCCGGCGATAACGGAATGCGGGTCTTTTTTAAAGAAAGCTCCTCTCCAAAAAGAGGCATAGTCAGCATGGATTGAAGCATACTTAAGGGGCGCGGGGTGTCCAGTGTGACACCGAATTTTTTATGCTATAATGGAGAATAAAGCTTTTTGCCGGAGGTAGAGAGACGTGTCCAATGTGCCGAAGGATCTGGATGTAGCCAAGCGCGCCAAGGTAATTGAATGGCTGAAAACCGAAGTGATTGATCAAGTTTCACGGTTATTTAAAGCGTTATGGGAAGGCAGTACTACCCGTGTCGGTGACAGTCTGGCTAGCTTGATTATGAGCTCTTATATTTTGGGCCGCAGACTAGGGATTCCTTATCGTTCTTTAGATGACTTGCTACTGGAGAAGCTTAGAAAGCACAAGCAGGAAGGGCATCAACTGGAAGATTGGTACCAAGATATATCTGCTTTAGAAGAACATATGCGTAAGAGGTGAATACTGTTGAAATTTCGCTGGTCATCTGTGGCTTGGAGCGTAGCATACTTACTTTTGCTGCTTAGTTTAACGACTCCACTCCTCATCATCACTACCCTGTTTATGATTGTTCCGGCAGTAGTGTTGTTTACTACACTGAACACGAGACAATTTGTGCTGCATGTATTGCCGGTGTTGCTGATTGTAGGCTTGATTACACCAATTTATCTGTTGATAGCTGCGTATTTCTTAATACCGGCTCTGGTTATGGGGCGCTGGTATAAAAGACATGCCCCGGCTATGTCTACTGTGATCGCAGGTACGGTTACGATTCTTGCACAGTTCCTGCTGCTTTTGCTGCTGGGTACGGCATTATTTAATTTTGACCTGTCTACCTATGTGAACGATGTATTGCAAATGGTTAATTCACCTCTGTCCGAGCTCGGAACTACCAATCCTCTGCTCACTGATATTGGATTTTCAACTGAGGATGTAAACAAGATAAGTCATATGACGGTCCAAATGATCCCTATGACTCTAATCGTAAGCTCCTTCATGATTGCTGTGATTACGCATGCTATTGCCCGCCCGATTCTGAACAGTATGAATTATGCAGTGCCTAAGATGAAGCCTGCACGTGAATGGAGACTTTCGAGATCGTTTATTTGGTACTATCTGATTGGTGTTGTTCTACAGCTCTTCTTCTCAGGGTCGGAGAACAATTTCATCCTCATGATTTCTGCCAATCTTCTGCCATTGCTGCGAATTGGCTTTATGATTCAGGCCATCGGATTTTTCTTCTTCCTGGCGCATGAACGCAAATGGAACAAGATGTCTGCCGTTTTGTTAGCGATACCGGTTATTTTACTGCCGCCGCTGCGCATTATTGGTATTATTGATCTTGCGTTCCCACTGCGGGAGTATGTGACCAAATCGAAACGATAGGGTGAGAGTTCATGCCTAAATTTCTGCAAAGACGCTGGCACGGCTATCATACCGTATGGGCGTTCATGCTGCTGTTGGTCCTTATTATAATTGTCAGTGTCTATAACTGGGCGCTTGGGGTCGCCGGCCTGTTTCTGTCAGGTACTTTATGCTTCTATATGTTGAAAGCGGAGATCTCGTTCCGTCGTAATCTGGTGGAATATATTAATGGGCTGTCTTTCCGCATTAAGCGGGTAGAGGGCGAAGCAGTCAGCATGCTGCCGCTTGGAATCATTCTGTTTAGCGAGGATCGAACGGTGGAATGGAATAACCGCTATGCCGGCGATATTTTCGCACGCAAGTCTTTAGTTGGGGAATCACTGCAAGAATTATTGCCTGATATGCAGTCTTTTTTTACAGGTGCTGCAGCGGGTAAGCGGGAGGTCGGCAAAGAAGGTGTGCTCCATGACACCCGCCTTGAGATCACCGTGGATGAACGATTTTATCAAGCTGTCATTATTCCGAGTGAGCGTATTCTTTACTTGTATGATATCACTGAGCTTGTGGTGTTACGTGAGCGGTATGAGGATGAGAAGCTGGCGATCGGCATAGTGATGATGGATAACCTGGATGAATCCGCTCAAGGAATGGATGATCAACAGCGAACCTCGCTGATTGCTAAGGTGACGAGTGAGATCACTGAATGGAGTAAGCAGTTTGAGGTTTATCTGCGGCGGTTGTCCTCGGAACGTTATCTAATGCTGCTTAATCATCGTAGCCTGCAAGCGTTGGAAGAGAGCCGCTTCGTGATTCTAGATGAAGTCAGAGAAATGACTGCTGATCTCAAGGTACCTATGACACTGAGTATTGGTCTGGCCTTTGGCGCAGACTCTGCAAGTGAATTAGGGGCATTGGCCCAATCCAGTCTAGACATGGCGCTGGGCCGAGGTGGTGATCAGGCGGCTGTAAAAGCAGGCCAACGGTTATCCTTCTACGGTGGCAAGAGTAATGCTGCTGAGAAGCGTACCCGAGTGCGGGCGCGGGTCATTGCGCATGCTTTGCGGGATCTGATGCAGGAGAGCGATCGTGTGCTGATCCTAGGTCATCGGACACCGGATATCGATGCTGTGGGTGCTGCAATCGGCCTGTTAAGGGCTGCGCAGATGTATAATGTAGAGGCTAGCATTGTGATGGAGACTCCAAATCCATCGATAACTAACATGATGGAGCAGATTCGTAAGGATGACGATTTGTATAAGTCATTCATCACAACGGAGCAATCCCTACAGATCATGACAGAGCATACCCTGCTTATTGTTGTGGATACACATAAGGCGTCTATGACGATGGAGCCGCGGCTAGTACAATATGCCAGCAGAATCGTAGTGGTGGATCATCACCGCAGAGGTGAAGAGTTCATTAATGATGCTGTATTGGTATATTTGGAACCTTACGCTTCATCGACCTGTGAGCTGGTGACAGAGCTGCTTCAGTATATCCATGAGAAGGTAAAGATCAGTCCGCTGGATGCTACAATGTTGTTAGCGGGGATCACGGTGGATACAAAGCACTTTGCGCTCCATACGGGTTCGCGTACCTTTGAGGCGGCAGGCTTCCTGCGCCGGAATGGTGCCGATACCGTACTTATTCAGCGCATGCTGAAGGAGGATTTACAGGAGTATATTTCCAAAGCCGAAATTATCAAACATGCGCGAATGGTGTATGACCAAATCGCGCTCGTAGTTACGGCACCAGGCATGAAAATCCCGCAGCTTCTTATTGCTCAGACTGCGGACACGCTGCTTGGGATGACCAACGTAGTCGCTTCATTCGTCATCAGCGAGCGGCCTGACGGCCTGATTGGCATTAGTGCCCGATCACTCGGACGTATGAATGTACAGGTCGTGATGGAGAAATTAGGCGGCGGTGGGCATCTGTCCAATGCCGCAGTACAGCTTGAAGGAACATGTAAAGAAGCAGAAGCCAGATTACTGCAGGTGCTGGCGGAAATCGAATCGAAAGAGGGGTTATTCGAATGAAGGTCATTTTCATAAAAGATGTTAAGGGTCAAGGTAAAAAAGGTCAGGTTAAAGAGGTATCCGAAGGTTATGCTTCCAACTTCTTATTGCCACGTGGATTGGTTCGTCCGGCAACGGAAGGCAACGTGAAGACGCTGGAGAATCAAGCAGCTGCTGAACAACGCCGTAAAGATAACGAAAAAGAAGAAGCACAGCAATTGGGTAAGAAGCTTGACGAGTTAACACTGACAATGAAAGCAAAATCAGGTGAAGGCGGACGTTTATTCGGCGCTATTACAAGCAAACAGATTGCTGAGACACTGGCTTCCACCAAAGGAATTACTATTGATAAGCGCAAGATTGAATTAGGTGAGCCAATTCGCCATATAGGAGTATTTCAAGTAAGCGTAAAATTGCATACTGAAGTAAAGGCCACACTTAAGGTTGAGGTAACGGAGGAGTAACATGGGTGGAGATCTCTTTTTCGATCGGGTTCCCCCGCAGAATCTTGAAGCCGAGCAGGCGGTAATTGGTGCGGTTCTGTTGCAGGATGAAGCGCTCATTACTGCAATGGAACGGGTGAATACTGAAGACTTCTACGATAAAGCGCATCAAATGATTTTTGAGGCGATGGTGCAGCTCGGAGAAGAGAGCCAGCCGATTGATCTTGTTACACTTACGTCCAGACTGCAGGACAAAGGAGAGCTTGAAGATATTGGTGGTGTTAGCTACTTAGCTAAGCTGGCGCATGCCGTGCCTACTGCTGCTAACGTAGAATACTACGCCCAGATTATCGAAGAGAAAGCCATGCTGCGCCGTTTGATTCGCACAGCCACGCAAATTGTGAGCGAAGGTTATACTGGCGGTGAAGATGTAGCCGATATGCTGAGTGATGCAGAGCGGCGTATTCTTGAAATCTCCAACCGGCGGAGCGGCAGTGGATTTATTGCGATCCGCGATGTCTTGATGGAAGTGTTCGACAAGGTTGAGTTGCTTCATCAAAATAAGGGGGGTACCTCAGGTATCCCAACCGGATTTGTGGATTTAGATCATATGACTAACGGATTCCAACGTAACGATCTGATCATTGTTGCGGCTCGTCCATCTGTTGGTAAGACTGCATTCGCCCTGAATATTGCACAGAACGTGGCAGTACGCGCTAAAGAAACTGTTGCGATATTCAGTCTGGAAATGTCAGCGCCACAGCTGGTACAGCGGATGATTTGTGCTGAAGCCAACTTAGATGCCAATATTATGCGTACCGGTGACTTCAAGAGTGATGATGATTGGTCCAAGCTGACGATGGGCATTCAGTCTCTATCTGAAGCGGAGATTTATATCGACGATACACCAGGTATCACGGTAACCGATATTCGTGCAAAGTGCCGGAGACTGAAGAAGGAAAAAGGACTTGGCATGATCGTCATCGACTACTTACAGCTCATTCAGGGCCGCGGTAAAGGCGGAGAGAACCGTCAGCAGGAAGTATCGGATATATCTCGTACATTGAAGCAGATTGCTCGTGAGCTGGATGTTCCGGTTATTGCTCTGTCGCAGTTAAGCCGGGGTGTAGAGCAGCGTCAGGATAAACGTCCAATGATGAGTGACTTGCGTGAATCGGGTTCTATCGAGCAGGATGCCGACATTGTTGCGTTTCTGTATCGTGATGATTATTACAATGCGGATACGGAGAAGAAGAATATTATTGAGATCATTATAGCTAAACAGCGTAATGGTCCCGTAGGTACGGTAGAACTGGTCTTTCTTAAAAATTTCAACAAGTTCGTTAACTACGAGCGAGCACATGCGGAACCCTTTGCTGGTTAAACCTGACATGTATAATTCCCGAACGATTGCACATTTCTTTGTGTAATCGTTCGTTTTATTTGACTTTGAAAAAAACCGCTGTTACACTGAGAATTGTCCTTTAGCGGGTTAAATCTGCTTGGCGTCCGGAGGGCCACGTACATAAGAATGACGTATAGGGCCCATATTATGAAAAATAATGGTGCTAAGTAGCACCTACGGAGGAATGAACATGTCAACGGTAGTCGTCGTGGGAACACAATGGGGAGACGAAGGTAAAGGGAAAATCACTGACTTTCTAGCGGAAAGTGCAGATGTGGTCGCCCGTTATCAAGGGGGCAATAATGCCGGTCACACGATTCTGATTGACGGTGAGAAGTTTAAGCTCAGCTTGATCCCTTCGGGTGTATTTTATAAAGAGAAAACTTGTGTAATTGGTAACGGAATGGTTATTAATCCGGCTGCCTTGATCCAAGAAATTAATTATATTCACGAGAACGGTTTTGACACTAAGAACTTAGTGATCAGTGATCGTGCTCATGTCATTATGCCATACCATATGGTGCTGGATGCTCTCGAAGAAGACCGTAAGGGTCCGAACAAGATTGGTACTACACGTAAAGGTATCGGTCCTTGTTATATGGATAAGGCAGCACGCAACGGTATCCGTATTGCTGACTTGATGGACGCTGAGGAATTCGAACTGAGACTCCGCCCCTTGATGCAAGAGAAGAACCAAGTGATTACGCAGGTCTATGGTGCCGAAGCTCTTAACGTAGAAGAGATTCTGACTCAATACCTGGAATATGCAGAAGTGCTGCGTAATTATGTAACAGACACCTCTGTTATTCTTAATGATGCCATTGATGCGGATCGCAAAGTGTTGTTTGAAGGTGCGCAAGGAGTAATGCTTGATATCGATCAAGGCACGTATCCGTTTGTTACTTCATCCAACCCATCTGCCGGTGGGGTGTGCATAGGTTCTGGTGTGGGACCGTCCAAAATCAAACAGGTTATTGGGGTTGCAAAAGCCTATACCACTCGTGTTGGAGATGGCCCGTTCCCTACAGAGCTGAATGATGCAACAGGTGATTATATCCGTGAAACAGGTCATGAATATGGCACAGTTACCGGACGTGCACGCCGTGTAGGCTGGTTCGACAGTGTAGTTGTGAGTCACGCTCGTCGTGTAAGTGGAATCACAGGGCTATCTCTTAACTCGCTGGATGTACTTAGCGGACTTGAGACTGTGAAGATCTGCACAGGCTACAAATACCGTGGTGAGGTAATTACTCATTACCCTGCTAGCCTCAAAATGCTGGCAGAATGTGAAGCGGTATATGAGGAGCTTCCAGGCTGGAGCGAAGATATTACTTCTGCAAAAACGTTGGATGATCTTCCAGCAAATACACGCAGATATGTTGAACGTGTATCTGAGCTTACAGGTATTCCGATTGCTATCTTCTCAGTGGGTCGTAACCGTGAGCAGACGAATCAAGTATTGCCAATTTATATCTAAAACCTAGTTATACTAAGGAGCCCCGTTAGAGGCTCTTTTTTTTGTTCTGAGGACTATCTCTCTCTCTTTTGGTGCCTAGATTTATACCTAGACGTTTCCCAAGGCCGGTTCTAGTCAATACTGGATGTATAGAAGAACATGTACATGATCTACCAGATAGACTTGAACATAGGTGAGAGGAGAAATGAAGATGAAGATCGTGAAGCGTGCACTTAGCGTATGTCTGATTGTGGTACTTGCCAGCACTCTTTCAATTCTAACAACGGGCGTGGTTGTAAATGCTTATATTCAGTCGGTACTGGCTAGCTTCGATATTAAAGTGAATACTCCCGGTCCGGGATTTGGAGGAATGATTCGGAGCATCATTGGCATGGATAACAAATCTGACTCGGATACAGCCAATAAAGAAGTAACCACAGGGAGTACAGTTAGCAAGGAGACCGACAAAAGCACGGATTCGCCAGCTAAAGGCAAGGGCGAGCCCGTAGATGATAATACTCCGACTGATGCCTTACCAGTTATGGGGCAAGTTACAACCGAAAGTTCAGCTGATAACGGAAGTGGAAGTGTTGGTGACCAACAATTAGTAATGACACCTGAGGCACTCAGTGACTTCAAAGATAATCTTCCATCGGAAGAGAAGGTAAATATATTCAATATTTTGATGTCCAAACTACCACAGGATGAGATGGCAAAAATTTCAACAGCGATGGAGGATGGATTAACAGAAGATGAGGTTAAAGAGCTGCAACAGGTAATTGCAAAATATGTTGATGCAGACGAATATGAGAGCATAATGAAAATGCTTACACCAACTACACAATCTACGCAATAGCTTTTATAATTGTCACTTTATAGACACAAGAAAAAGGTTAAAATTTCATATTTGCGCAAAAAACCCGCGTATTTGGCGGGTTTTTTGTCATGTCTAAAGTTGAAATTTTTCTCTAAGCTATGGTACAGTAAACAAGGACCTCAAGAGGTTAAATTTTTGTAACCTCCTTAACAACCTTTTTATAGGTTCATTAGAAGCAGGAATTAAGCACTAGTATACGCAGAAATTTACATGGACGTAATCTATATAATCGAGGTCGTACAATTAGCTTGGCCGCTTTTGTCGGAAGTAAAAGCGGACTGAAAGGGAGAGTTTCATGAAGGGATTTAAGTTCATGCGTCGGATGGGCAAGCTGCAGGATGGACATCCAGCAGAATCCGAGGCGAATGTTCAACAGAGCCACAATTTCGATCACGACTCCAAACACTTTCAACAAGAGAAAGGTACTCGCAGATTTCGGCGTGCTTGGATTTTGGGATCTGTCGGCCTTGTGCTTCTAGCTACGGTGTTGGTTGGAGCAGAGAAAAAGTATGTAGCCGCTAACACGGTTACCTATTATCAAGTGTTGGTGAAGGGTGAAGAAGTCGGAAGACTTACCGATCAGACGCAGCTTAACCAGCTATATGATAAGAAACAACGAGAATATCAGGAGAAATATCCGAATTCAACCATGGTGCTGCAAACAGAGGGCATAACAATAGAAGAGCAGAAGGCATACAAGCCAGAAGTTGATAGTGAGGCGACACTTACTAAACTAGATGGAATGCTGAAAGCTTATGCGGTAGGCGTGCAATTGATGGTAGATGGCAAGGCCGTTGGCATAGTTAAGGATCAGGAGACTGCTAATGCTGTGCTCGAAGGGGTAAAAAATCATTATGTCCCACAAGCAGAAGTAGCAACGACGGCTAGTAAGCTAACGAGAACAGCTGCTTCCAGCTCATCTGCTGCAAAAGCGAAGGCTCCAGAGCAAGTAGAGTCGGTAGAGATTAGTGAAGATATTTCTATCGTTCCTATCAAAGCAGATCCTAATAAAGTGTTGGATGTGGAGGCAGCGGTCCAGACACTTACCGAAGGCAAAGAGGCGCCTCTTCTTTATACCGTTCAAGAGGGTGATACGATTTCGGGGATTGCCAAACGGTTTGAAATCACCCAAAAAGAGATTTATAGTAACAACCCTAACGTGAAAGAGCTGACGTTGAAGATTGGAGATACACTGAAGCTGAAGGTACCCCAACCAGATGTTACAGTAGTAACTGTGGAAAAAGTGACTGAGCAGATAGTGACTGAGCCGGAAGTGGTTGTGCGTTCGAGCGATCAGCTAGCGGCAGGCAAAAGCAAAGTGGTTCGTCCAGGACAAACTGGACTTAAAGAAATGGAGTATCGGGTAACAAAGGAAAATGGCACGGTTGTTCAAGAAGAATGGTTAGGCCAGACCGTTATAAAAGCCTCGCTGCCAGAAGTTGTTTATCGGGGAACGAAGGTTGTTGGTGAAGGAACAGGCATGTTCAGTTGGCCGGTAAGCGGGGCAACCCTGACAAGTAGCTTCGGTGAGCGTTGGAGCCGTGCCCATAAGGGTATTGATATGGTATCTAGCAATCGGAATATAAAAGCTTCTGATGCCGGGACCGTAATCTTTGCAGGGGTGCAGAATGGATACGGGAATGTAGTTATTGTGGATCATCGCAACGGATACCAGACCTATTATGGTCATTTAAAAAGCATCTCGGTTTCTACAGGCCAACGCTTGGAGCAGGGTGGCAAGATTGGCGTAATGGGCAGCACTGGACGTTCGACGGGTACACATCTGCATTTTGAGATTCGGAAGAATGGCACTGCTGTAAATCCAATGAAGTATTTGCAATAATTCATACTTTATCCTTTAACTGCTCGATTTCAATCGGGCGGTTTTTATTTTTTTAATCTACGAGTGACGGCAAAGCCGTTTCTTTTTGCTGGGCAGGGGGATTGCTTATTTCGTAGGATGTGACGGTTAGACAGGTATGTTAAAATAAAGGAATGATCATTAAGTAAGGATAGGAAGGTGAAGCTGGGACATGCAGATGGGAACGATTCTGGTAGTAGATGATGAACAGCCTATTGCTGATATATTGAAATTTAATTTAGAAAAAGAAGGCTACGAGGTTATTTGTGCTTTTGATGGCAACAGTGCAGTGGAGCTGGCATTGTCCAAAAGGCCCGATCTTATGCTGCTTGATCTTATGCTGCCCGGCAAAGATGGCATGGACGTCTGCCGCGAGGTGCGTTCTGCGCACTTGGACATTCCTATCATTATGCTTACAGCCAAGGACGGAGAGATTGATAAGGTACTTGGCCTGGAGCTTGGTGCTGATGACTATGTGACCAAACCTTTTAGTACACGTGAATTGCTGGCCAGAGTTAAAGCCCAGATGCGGAGACAGCATAAACCGTCACCACAGGGGATGGCGAGTGAACCAGCAGAGAATAAGCAGGGCATTTATCATTTTGATCTGTTTATAGATACAGATATGTATATGGTCTATAAGGGCGGGGAGCCGCTTGACTTGACCCATCGTGAATATGAGCTGCTCTACTATATGATCAAACATGCCGGTAAGGTGATGACTCGGGAGCATTTGCTGCAGGCAGTGTGGGGATTTGAGTATTTCGGTGATGTGCGGACCGTTGACGTGACGATCCGTCGTCTAAGAGAGAAAATTGAGGAGAACCCCAGCAAGCCCGAATATATTTATACTCGGCGTGGACTCGGCTATTTGATGCATAGCCCTAAAAATGGAGGACTGTGATGAAGTGGCGGTCCTTTATCCGGACAATTCAGGCAAAACTTATTATTATTTACGTGTTGCTGATTCTGATAGCTATGCAGTTGATCGGGGTTTATTTTGTCAGCTCGATGAAGAACTCGTTAACAGATAATTTCACCAAGGACCTTAAAGCACGTGCTGAGATGTTGTCTATCCTGACTGCTGATAAATTTGGTAGTGAGGCTGGAACCGCAGATGAGGAAACCGCTGTGGAAAGTCTGCGCGGGATGGTCAATAATCTGTACATTAACGGGGCTGAGATTCAAGTACTGGATGCCAGCGGCAAAATCATCACCACTTCCGTTCCCTCGCAGAATGACTATGTCGGGCAGCGTAACACCCAGACAGTTGTGAATCGGGCCTTGCAGGGCATCAGTGATAACGAGGAATATATTATTGCTGATGATAATGTGCGTAAAAAGGTTGTGGCTAAGCCTGTGCTCTCGGGTGACAAGGTAGTGGGAGCAATCTATATTGCTGCTGACATGAAGGATCTGTACGCCACGATGGGCCGGATCAATAGTGTATTTATCTCAGGATTGCTGTTAGCTCTAGCGTTAACGGTTGTTTTATGCGTCATTCTGGCGCACACCATCACGCAGCCTATTAAGGAAATGACGAGGCATGCTACGGCTGTCGCTGAAGGCCGATTCAATCGTAAAATGCCCGTATTGGGCAATGATGAAATTGGACAACTCAGTCAGGCGTTCAATTATATGACCGGTAGATTGCGTGAGGCACTCTCGCAGAATGAAGAGGAGAAGGAGAAGCTTACCTCTATTCTGACGAACATGAGTGATGGTGTTGTGGCTACAGATGAGAACGGAGTAGTGATTCTGATGAATCGGCGGGCAGCACTGATGCTCGGAAATGAAGGCCCGTTGCCGGAAGGCGCTCCTCTAGATAAACTGTTGGGCTTAGATTACGAACAAAGCGGATCTCTGGCTAAAGGTAATGCCCAATCTGCAATGCTTCATCTGACCCATATGGGTGGAGAAGATTCTAATATCGTAAGAGTGACGTTTACTCCCATTCATCGTCGTGAGGGTGGCATTGCCGGCACAATTGCTGTGCTGCAGGATGTCACCGAACAGGAGAATCTGGAGGAATCACGCCGGGAGTTCGTGGCGAACGTTTCGCATGAGCTAAGAACACCACTTACCACTATTAAAAGCTATGTTGAAGCACTGGATGATGGAGCACTTGAAGATCCGCAGCTGGCGGTTCGATTTGTTGGGGTTATTCGCAACGAAACCGAACGGATGATCCGTCTGGTTACGGATTTGCTGCATCTTTCCCGTCTGGATTCCAAGGAAGCTCTTCTTCGAATTCAGCAGACGGATATTACCGAGATGCTGGAGGATGTGGCGGATCGTTTTTCTTTTCAAATTCGGCAGAAGCGTATCGATATAAGTACAAGGGTCCGCAAAGATGTTACCACGGCGTGGCTTGATCGCGATCAAATCGATCAGGTCTTGGGGAATTTGGTCTCCAATGCGCTAAAATATACGCCAGAAGGCGGTAAGATTGAACTGGAAGCGTTGAAGAATGAGGATGGAATGCTCTCCATATCTGTACGTGATTCGGGGATAGGGATTCCGAAAAAGGATATCGAGCGGATCTTCGAACGATTTTATCGCGTGGATAAGGCACGTTCGCGGAACATGGGAGGCACCGGACTTGGCCTTTCCATTGCCCGGGAAATTGTGAAGGCACATGGAGGCTCCATTTCCCTGCAATCCGAGCTAAATGAAGGTTCAAAGGTAACCTTTACCCTGCCTTTGAACGAGCAAAGGGGGAGTGAGGCATGAAGGAACGAATCAAATCATGCATTCTAGCCTTGCTCGTGCTCGGAAGCCTGGTTGAAAGCTATTATTTGATCTACCGTTTGCCTGGTGCTGATTCAGCAGTGCTTTCTGAGAACCTGTATGTGAAGACAGATAATATGGGTCCGGAAGAGAAGGTAGAGAACCTGTTATACCCTGACAAAATGATCATCCATATGGGAGAAGGCAAACATACGCTTTTTTATCCGGACTCTACGTTCTATAGCTTGATCATGAATCGCTTAAAAGGTCGTGGCTTCGAAAGCTTCCAACGGCACTCGGTACAGGATTATGATTGGGATAAGATCCGCAATGAGAATCCTGGGATTGAGCTTTCATTCGGAGCGGGCATTCCGGTAACGTTATTGCAGCGGGTGATGCAGTTATCGCCAGATTCCCTTTTTGAAGGAGAAAGCATTGATCGCATTTGGATCTATAACATTAAGAATGATTCCAAGGCCCATGCTATTTTCTTCAGTACGAGAGGCGACATCATATACGAAGCGGCAAAAGCGGATTTAACGGTTCAGGATGTGCAGCAGCATGTTGATTTCGGTAAGAATTGGACGCCTTACAAGACCGTAAGCGGGGATTATTATGTGCCAGACAGTAAGATTTCTCTGGTTCAGGTAGACATGCCTTCCGGGATGTACACCATAGAGCAAATGCAGAGTAATCTTTTCTTCGATGTTGGAAGCACTAGATATATTCGGGAGAAAAACGGCTCGGAGATTTATACGGATAGCAAACGGAGCCTTCAGGTGGACCAGGGTAAGAACTGGATGAGCTATAGTGACCCTGCGGCGCTTCCAGCTGGAGAAAGTACCCCTGCCAAGGATGCTTTGGAAGCTGTAGAATTTGTGAACCAGCATGGCGGATGGAATGGGACTTACCGTTTGGAGGCTACAGAGGAAGGCAGACAGGAGAGAAAGGTCTCTTTTCAACAATATTATGGCTCCTATCCGTACGGCTCCTATCCGATAATGAGCAATTCATCATTACAGTATGGTGTAATAAATCTGGAACTGCAGCAGGGAACAGTATCCTCTTATGAACGTTCTCTAATCTATATAGATGAAAGTAAGGCCGTAAAAAAGGTAGTGGAGCTATCTGGAGGTGCGGATCTGGAGTATAGGTTGTCTCTGGTCAGTAAAACTTCGGCAGTGAAGGATTTAACGCCTGCTTATGTACCTGAGGTGAAGGAAGATCATCTGGAGCTGATACCTGTCTGGAAAGTTACACTTAGTGATGGCAGCGTTCTTACTTTAAATTAATGGACAAATGGCTCATATAACAATTAGGAGGTTCGGGTATGGATTGGGGAAGAGCTAAAAATGTACTGATTTGCGCCTTTTTAGGTCTGAATCTGCTGCTATGTTACCAGCTGTGGGTCGATTTGCGCGATCAGGTTAGTGCTAATCTTGATTTTACTTCCCTGTCTGCTGAGACCCAAGCCGTAATGGAGCAGAAAGGGATTCGTGTATTGTGTCCCATTCCGGCGTCTACCCCGCAGCTTCCTAACATTACTTATCGTTATTCTGCTGAAGAGCAGACTGAACCACCAATTAAATTAGATGTACCTATAGACAGCAAGCTGATCTATTCTTCCTTCTCAGAGCTTAGCAAGGCGCTTGAGGATAAGATTCCTGACATTTCCAATTATCGCTTTGATTCACAGGAAAGTGAGGTAGGAAAGTTCGTTCTTCATCCGCTGGTTCAAAATCAGTGGTCGTTGTTCCGTGTTAGGCTAGAGTTGATTAACAGTGATCAAAAAATCGTAGCTTACCGCTGGCCGAAGATTGAAATAGGGACAAGCAGCAGCGATAAAGAACAGAAGGTGCTTCCAGCATCGCAAGCACTTAGTAGTTTGATAGAGAAGTATTTCCCGGCAGATTCCGTAGTGAAGGAGATTGAGCTGGGGTATTACGGTGAGCTGTTCAACTCGGAAAGTCAGGTAGCTTCGCCGATGTGGCGGTTTATGCTGGAGAACGGCAATGCCTATTATGTGGATGCTATTAGTGCGGACATCATCAGTCCTAAGACAACAGAGTAGAAGGAGTAAGGAAAATGGGGATTTCATTTACAGTACTGTCCAGTGGTTCTACCGGCAATGTAACGGTGGTACGAAACGGGGAGACAACACTTATGATTGACGCAGGTTTTAGTGCCAAGCGGATCGATGAGCTGTTGGCCATGCGTGAACTAACGGGTAATGATATAGACGGGATTCTAGTTACACACGAACATTCCGATCATATCAAGGGACTCGGGGCCATGGCCCGTAAATACGATCTTCCGATTTATGCGAACACCAATACCTGGGGAGCTATCGAGAAGGGAATTGGTAAAATACCGGAGTATAACCGTATGATCATGGAGTCTGGCCAGCACAAGGATTTCGGCAGTATGCGAGTAGAATCCTTCGCGATTTCTCATGATGCAGCGGAGCCAGTGGGTTACAATTTTTATGATGGAAAAGAGAAGTTATGTGTAGCTACAGACCTGGGCTATGTTAGTGATAAGGTAAGAGATGCAATTTCAGATGCAGATGTATTGGTGCTGGAGGCGAATCATGATATCGAATTGCTGAGAATGGGACGTTATCCGTGGAATACGAAACGGCGCATCCTAGGCGACATGGGTCACCTTTCCAATGAGGCAGCTGGAGCTGCGCTTAGTGAAATTCTTACAGGGCGGACCAAACGGACCTATTTGGCGCATTTAAGCCGGGATCACAATATGATGGATTTGGCAAAAATGTCGGTACGCGGCGCAATGGAGGATCGGGGCTGTTTTTTCAAAGATAGTGAGTTCAGACTGTGTGATACGTATTATGATCAACCTACGCCATGGGATAAGCTGAGCCAGTCATAAGCTGATCAAGTTCAGCGGTCTTGCGATCTAATTCTTGGCGGGAGATCAGGCCTTTTTCAATCATCAATTCGATCATTGCGCTAAAGGCAAGGGTCATGTGGTAGTGTTCATCCTTTAAGTCACCAAGCTTACCGATAAACTCGACTAAATCCATACTTGTTGAAAAAGAACTCATAATTAATCCTCCTTTAATAGTGTGAATTTATAGTGTAATTAGAACTGAAAACTGTAAAAAATTCGCAGGTGTTTTAGCTGAGGAAAATCCCGAATTGCAGGTTGCCTGTGATACAATTAAAAGCGTGATGAGCAAAGCTAAAATTTTAGGGACACTTCTATTTTATTGTAGTCTTTTAAGTTGCAAAATATTCCTAATAGAGAAGATATATTAAAAGATTATCATAATCTAACGATTGATCGAAACTCTTGTGGGGTTAATGGATAAAGTGAAACTTTTTAGTGATATTTGGAGTCTAATGGTTACAGAGGTTTGGTTCGGACGTGGTTGCTATAGGTTCAGGTCTTAACAACAGTGAACGCTTGGCAATAGAAGGGGGAGATTTTCGGTGGGATTGTTTGATGATGATTTCTATTCAACTAAAGTTTCGCGGTCCAGAGGGGATGAAGCATCAAAGGGATCGTTTGCTAACCGTAGACATTCTGTACGCAGATCGCGTAAAGGGCTATCTACCTGGCAAATATCCGCCGTTTGCTCCTTAGTCAGCGCTGTGGTGGCAGTTCTGTTATTCAGTATGTTTACAGGCCAGATGAGTCATGAGACTGCTCAAAAGCCGGTTGTAACAACTGGAAATGTTGCCCCAAGCAGTAGTGATCCATTTGACCGGATTATTCAAGCTGCTGCCACGGTTCGCCCTGCAGTAGTAAGTATTATCAATCATAAAGAAGATAATGAAGAATTAAACATTCTGGATGAGTCCGCACTAGGCTCAGGAGTGATCTATAAAAAGACAGGAAATAAAGCATTTATCATTACCAATAATCATGTCATCGAAGACTCCGGTAATCTCGAGGTAGTTACAGTGAACGGAGAGACCCGTAAGGCAACACTCGTTGGAACGGATAAAGTAAGCGACATTGCGGTACTCTCTATTGATGCCAAAGGAATCGATACCATCGCGCAGCTCGGTGATTCCTCTAAGCTTCGTCTAGGTGAAACGGTCATTGCTATCGGTAATCCGCTAGGACTTGGTGATACATTGACCTCGGGGATTGTTAGCTATACTGAACGGATGGTTCCCGTATCCCTTAATCAGGATGGAGTATATGACTGGGAACAAGAAGTGATACAGACTGATGCGGCGATTAATGAAGGAAATAGTGGCGGCGCGTTAGTGGATCTCGATGGCAAGGTCATTGGAATTAACACGATGAAGATTTCAGATACGGGTGTAGAGGGTCTGGGTTTTGCAATTCCTGCGAATCATGTGATAGATATCGCTAATGAGCTGGCTGAAAAAGGGCATATTGCCCGTTCGTACTTGGGTGTATATTCAGTTGATTTGAACAATCCGTACGTTCCACTAGCAGAAGATCAACGCAATGAATTGAACCTGCCGAACAGTGTTAAGGATGGAGTAGTTGTTCTAGAAGCCGTTGGCCCTGCGAAGGAAGCTGGACTGCAATTCAATGATGTCATTACCAAATTTAATGATCAATCCATCATATCTACCCTTTCTCTTCGCAAGTACTTATATAATCATACGAAGATCGGTGATGATCTGAAAATTACTTACTATCGAAACGGCGAGGCCAAACAGGCAACAGTTAAACTTCTTGAAAAACCACAGGAATAATATGCTGGAAGTCGGTATATAATGATATAGCAGTTACGACAAGTAGAGCGGACTACCCCTTCGATTCCGAGGGGGTACCTTCTTGAAAAAGCGGATAAAAGTAACGTTTTTGGGAAAGCTATTTTTCTAAAACCATGATAATTATGCCAGAAAAAGGATCTATTTAGGGAATAAACACTAAGTGGCAGCCCTTACATTGGAAGGTAATACTTATTAGGGCAAAACCGGATATATTCGGATGCTTGCTTGCCTTTGCTAATCAGGTGTGGTAATATGATATCAATCATACATTTAGTCCCTAATTCTCGCATTGAAAAGGGCTGTCATATTTGGTAATACAACCTTTTTCAATGTGTGAATTTTTTCTTTGTTTGAAGATAAAAAGAACATATTAATTTAAATTTGTGGAGGTAACACACATGCAAACAGGTACAGTTAAATGGTTCAACGCAGAAAAAGGATTCGGATTTATCGAAGTTGAAGGCGGAAGCGACGTATTCGTTCACTTCAGCGCAATCACTGGCGACGGCTTCAAAACTTTGGACGAAGGCCAACGCGTTGAATTCAACGTTGTTCAAGGCAACCGTGGACCACAAGCCGAAAACGTTGTAAAACTGTAATAATAGAAGAAACCGTCCCAGCTTGTGAAAGTTGGGACGGTCTTTTTATATCTAGTTACTCACTATTGACTTACAGGATGGGAGGAACGGCAATGAACTACCGGAAGAAACCTTTGGAAGAAATACCGGAAGAAAATACCGCAATTTGGGCATGTACCAATGAGGGATGCAACGGATGGATGAGGGATAATTTCGCATTTGAACATGCGCCTTCTTGCCGTCTATGTGACTCTCCAATGGTTCGCAGCACGAAGATGCTACCCCAATTGCTTAATTCGAATGGCGATCTCAAATCGCTGAAGAAGGGTATTTCCATCTAACCAATACCTAAATGAGTCAAGCATTTAATAGAACGACGAACCACTCAAGACGGGTAAACCGTCTTATTTTTTTTGCTTTCTTTATGCTAAATTGTGATCTTTGTCACAAATCATTTGAATTTCACCGTTAAATGACTATCTTTATGTGACATTTATCACAAAAAGAAGCTTAAATTTTTGACAGAATATAATTAACGAAAAGGGGAGAAGGAAGGGACAAATATGGATACAGTAATGCTGTCGCGTATACAATTTGCGTCGACGACAATATTCCACTATTTCTTTGTACCGGTATCAATCGGACTAGCGCTCTTGATTGCAATCATGGAGACAATGTACGTTAGAAAAGGTAATGAAGAGTACAAAAAAATGGCGCAGTTCTGGGGAAAGCTATTCCTCATCAATTTTGCAGTAGGGGTAGTTACAGGGATATTGCAGGAATTTCAGTTCGGGATGAACTGGTCCGATTATTCACGTTTTGTGGGTGATGTATTCGGGGCTCCACTTGCAGTTGAGGCATTGGCAGCCTTTTTCCTGGAGTCTACTTTTATTGGGATATGGATATTCGGCTGGGATAAGGTATCCAAGCGAGTACATTTACTGTCCATCTGGCTGGTAGCATTCGGTACGATGTTATCTGCATTCTGGATTCTAGCGGCTAACTCTTTTATGCAGCATCCTGTGGGTTTTGAGATAAATAATGGACGTGCAGAAATGAATGATTTCTTCGCGCTTATTACGAACGGACAATTGCTGGTTGAATTCCCACATACAGTACTGGCTGCTTATGCAACAGGTGCTTTTCTTGTAACAGGTATTAGTGCTTATAAAATATTGAAGAAACAAGAGGTTTCTTTCTTTAAGAAGTCTTTTCAGATTGCAGCTATCGTAGGGATTATTTCTTCTATTGGTGTAGCTGTTGCTGGTCACGCCCAAGCGCAATATTTGGTTGAAACTCAACCAATGAAAATGGCAGCTTCCGAAGGACTGTGGGGTAAGAGTGGTGACCCGGCACCTTGGACCGTATGGGCAAACATTGATCCAGAGAATCAAATCAGTACTGGAGAATTTCAAATTCCTTATATGCTGAGTTTCCTTTCATACAGTAAATTTTCCGGTGAAGTTAAAGGTATGCTTGAGCTGCAAGCGGAGTATGAGCAAACCTATGGCCCCGGTGACTATATTCCACCTGTACGTACGACATTCTGGAGTTTCCGGATCATGGTTCTAGCAGGAACGTTAATGATTGTATTGGGAATGTACGCTATGTACTTAATGTGGCGCAAAAAAATGGACCGTCCGAACACTTGGTTTATGCGGTTCATGTTATGGGGCTTGCTGCTTCCTCCGATTGCGAATACAGCCGGTTGGGTCATGACCGAATTCGGGCGTCAGCCATGGACGGTATTCGGACTGATGACAACGGAAGACAGTGTGTCGCCTAATATTACAAGTGGTCAAGTTCTGTTCTCCGTGATTTCTTTTACAACGATTTATTTAATTCTAGGATTAGTGTTGGTCGGATTGTTTATTAAAGTGATTAAAAAAGGTCCTTATGCGATGGATAACGATCACGGCGATTCGAATGATCCATATAACGAGGAGGGTTCCCATGATATCTCTTAATGAATTGTGGTTTGTGCTGATTGCAGTTCTGTTTATAGGGTTCTTCTTCCTGGAGGGTTTCGATTTCGGCGTAGGGATGGAAACACAAATTCTCGCTAAAAATGATACAGAGCGCCGTGTTCTGATTAACTCGATCGGACCTTTCTGGGATGGGAATGAGGTATGGCTTATCACAGCTGCGGGTGCAATGTTTGCGGCTTTCCCGGAGTGGTATGCAACGCTGTTTAGTGGATTCTATATTCCTTTTGTATTTGCCTTATTAGCTCTGATAGCGCGTGGTGTCGCTTTTGAATTCAGAGGTAAACGTGATTCATTAGCTTGGAAAAGAACTTGGGATGCCTGTATCTTTATCGGCAGCTTCCTTCCACCATTCCTCTTGGCTGTAGTGTTTGCAAGCTTTATCAAAGGGTTGCCTATTGATGGGGATATGCAAATGTATGCAGGGTTCACAGATATCGTGAATGTGTACACTGTAGTAGCAGGGCTTACTGTTGTCCTTCTGTGCCTGGTGCATGGTCTCATGTTCACAACGCTGCGTACAGTGGGTGATCTACAGGCTCGCGCTCGCAAGTTGGCACAAAAATTGCTGATACCACTCGCAGCTTTATTTACTGCTTTTGTGATTATGACTTATAATATGACGGATATTTTCGAGCAACGTGGAACGGTTCTTATGATTATTGTAGCCCTGGGAGTTATCGCCTTTGTACTGTCCGGTTACTTCATGACGAAGAAGAAGGACGGCTACGCTTTTGGAATGACAGGAGCGGTAATGGCGCTTTCGGTAACTTCTATCTTTGTAGGATTGTTCCCGCGTGTTATGATTAGTTCAATTGATCAAGCTTTTAATTTGACGATCACTAATGCGGCTTCGGGCCATTACTCTTTGAAGGTAATGACGATTGTGGCACTGACCATCCTTCCGTTCGTATTGGGATATCAAATTTGGAGTTACTTTGTCTTTCATAAACGGGTTCACGAGAAGGAGCATCTTGAATACTAATGGATAAAAACTTGCTTGGGTATAAAGGAGTTAAGCCAGTCTTTCTGATTGTAGGCTTCCTTACCCTGGTGCAAAGCTTGTCCATACTTCTGCTGGCTAAATCGCTGGCAGAAGTCATCTCTGCGCTATTTGCGGGAGAACCTCTGAAGGAACAATGGGGCACTGCGCTATTGTTCCTTCTTGCATTTCTTGTGCGCCATGCTTGTGCTATGCTGATGAGCCGTGTCTCTTACCGCTTCGCGGAAGCAACGGGCAGCACTATGCGGAGGGAAATGATGGACAAGCTCTTCCAGCTTGGCCCTAGAATGGTGGGCGGGCGTGGAACCGGGGATCTTGTTACACTAGTGCTGGAAGGCGTAACTAAATTCCGCACGTATCTGGAAGCAATCATTCCTAGAATGGTAGGGATGTCTGTTACACCGGTCTTGGTGCTTATTTACGTCTTTACGATGGACACTACGAGCGGGATTATTCTTACGGTAACTATGCCGATTATTATTGTTTTTATGATTTTGATTGGGATGACGGCCCGTAAGCAAATGGATCGGCAGTTGAAATCATATCGCACATTATCTAATCATTTTGTAGACTCACTACGTGGGCTAGAAACATTAAAATTTCTAGGACGAAGTCGTAGTCATAGCGACAGCATTGCTACGGTCAGCGATCGTTATCGCTCGGCGACCATGCGTACGCTGCGAGTGGCCTTTTTGTCATCGTTCGCCCTGGATTTCTTCACTATGCTGTCTGTAGCATCTGTAGCGGTAAGTCTTGGTTTACGGCTTGTAAATGAACAGATGACATTGGTTACGGGCTTAACGATTCTAATCTTGGCTCCGGAATATTTCCTGCCTGTCAGATTGGTGGGTTCAGATTTCCATGCTACTTTGGATGGGAAAGAAGCCGCTGAAGCAATGAAGAGCATTATAGATCAAGATGAGGTGAAGGCTGAAGTAATCGGCCCTAACGGTAGTCTATCTGTCGGTTCTGCAGCAAAAACATCGGAACAAATATTCACTTGGCATGAGAATAGCGTGCTCACATTAAATGACGTTAGCGTGAAGTATGAGGAAGCAGGGCTTTCTTCGCTGGAAGCGCTGAACCTGCAATTTAAAGGAGCTAGCAAAATTGGGATTATCGGAGAGAGCGGGGCCGGTAAATCTACTTTAGTGGATATATTAGGGGGCTTCTTACACCCTACCTCAGGAAGTATCACGGTTAACAGTACAACGGTTAGTGCATTAACGGATGAGGCTTGGCGAAAACAGACCTCATATATCCCGCAGCGTCCGTATATTTTTAGCGGCACGTTAGCGGATAATATACGTTTTTATTACCCTGAGGCTTCTATGGAAGCTGTTGCCGCGGCAGTGAAAGCTACTGGTTTATCGGGGCTGGTGGATACTCTTCCGCATGGTTTAGATGAGATGATTGGTGGCGGCGGCCGTTCGTTCAGCGGTGGCCAGGAGCAACGGGTGGCATTAGCCCGGGCACTGCTTAGCAGCCGTCCAATTATGCTTCTAGATGAGCCAACGGCGCATCTGGATATTGAAACGGAATATGAGCTGAAGGAGACGATGGTGCCTCTTTTTGAAGGAAAGCTGGTCTTTCTGGCTACCCATCGCCTACACTGGATGCTAGATATGGACATTATTGTAGTAATGAAGCAAGGCCAAGTGGCAGAAATCGGTACCCATCAGGAGTTACTTGCCCGCAAGGGTGCGTATTATGAGTTGATTGGGTCGCAATTGGAGGGAATCCATTGAAACGTGAAGGATGGTTTGCTCCCTATGTATCGTCGTATTTTTGGCGTTTTGTGCTAATTATTGTGCTTGGGGCGTTGACGATATTTACAGCCTCTTCATTGATGTATACTTCAGGATTTCTGATCTCAAAAGCGTCTACACCGGTCGAAAATATCCTGATGATCTACGTGCCGATTGTTGGTGTACGTACGTTCGGAACAAGCCGAGCAGTCATTCACTACGTGGAACGGCTGATTGGGCATGACACCATTTTACGGATTCTTTCTAAAATGCGTGTGCGCCTGTACAATATTTTGGAGCCACAGGCCTTGTTCCTGTCGTCGCGTTTCCGTACTGGGGATATTCTCGGGATGTTAGCTGATGACATCGAATATTTGCAAAATGTATATCTGAGAACTGTATTTCCAAGTGTTATTGCTTTATTGATCTACGGGGTTGCGGTGATTGCGTTGGGCACCTTTGATATCGGTTTTGCGTTATTAATGGCTTTGTATATTTTGGTGTTGGTCGTGGTATTGCCGCTTATATCTTTGTTGTTCACCCAGAAACGTCAACGTGAAGTGAAGGTAGAGCGTAATCGCCTCTATCAAAAGCTGACTGACGCCGTTCTCGGTATGGGCGATTGGGTCATTAGTGGACGGCAAAGCCAGTTCGTGGAGACCTATGAAGCAGATGAGAAAAAAGTGGCCAAAACGGATGCAGCGCTGCGCAGCTGGGCGCGTCTACGTGCGTTCATCGGGCAAGCAGTTGTTGGAGTTGGCGTGCTTTCGATGTTATATTGGGCCGCCGGGGAGTATGCGGATGGTGCTATTGCAGGTACGTTGATTGCGGCGTTTGTATTGGTTGTTTTTCCTGTGGCAGATGCTTTTTTGCCAGTATCCGAAGCTGTGGAGAAAATCCCGCAGTACCGTAACTCGCTGGAGCGGTTGTCTGGAGTGGTTGGAGAAGAGCATAATATAGTTTCCGAACAGGCATCTGTAGTTGATGTTCTACCTCAGGCCATAAAAAGTGCTCATATCCAGCTCGAAAATGTGGGTTACCGCTATGGATCAGAGGATAACTGGTCGGTTCGTGATCTCAGCCTCGACATCCCACAAGGCAAAAAAATTGCCATCATCGGCCGTAGTGGGGCAGGGAAATCGACGTTGTTAAAGGCTATTCAAGGGGTTATCCAACCTTCTGCAGGTTCGGCTATGATTAATGGAATCGCGGCGGCTGCCTATGGCGATAATATTCCTTCTATTATTGCGGTGCTAAATCAAAGCCCACACTTATTTGATACTACGGTAGCGAACAATATTCGCATGGGTGATCCGAAGGCTTCCGAACAAGCGATTAAAGAAGCTGGCGCATTAGCCAAAATGGATACGCTGATCTCCTCGTTACCAGAGGGATACAATACCTTTGTCCGTGAAGCGGGGCAACGTTTCTCCGGTGGAGAGCGTCAGCGGATAGCGTTAGCTCGTATTTTGCTGCAAAATACACCTGTCGTCATTCTTGACGAACCGACCGTAGGGCTGGACCCAAGCACGGAACGTGATCTTTTGCAGACGATGTTTGAAGCTATGGACGGTAAATCTCTGATCTGGGTAACGCATCATTTGGTTGGTGCAGAGCAGATGGATGAAGTGATTTTTATGGAAAATGGCTCGGTAGAAATGCGTGGAACCCATGCGGAGCTGATGGAAAAAGAACCACGTTACCGCAGATTGTATGAGCTGGATCGTCCAGTGGAGTTTCTAGGGTAAGATGGAGAGTTGGTAGATAACATTTATAGAAATTAGAGAGATATTAGTGAAGAGATTCCTTTTGCCCGTTTGGGGTGAGAGGAATCTTTTTTTTCGGTAGGGCAAGAATATAGACAATGGATGAACAGATTGCTGGAATGGATAGATAGGAGTTCCATTTTCGTGGGAAGTATGGTAGAACAATAGAAGGAGTATAGGCCGCAGCGGCACAGAAAGGGATGCTTGGTTGAATGTATGTAGTATGTAAAGAACATGTAGAGTTAGCCATCGACAAATTTGTGGACGAGTATGAGGATGCACCTGATATTGTGGACTTGAAGGAGACCGAGTTCTCGGACTGGGACCCGCCGGCCAAATGTGCGGAATGTGAGAAGAATGCGGAATATTTAGTGGTCTAAAGGACTGTTAAAATTTATTAAAAACACCTTGCAGTCCCGGAAATGGGCCGCAGGGTGTTTTTTTGCATGAAATAATATATGTGTTAGCCGATTAGGTCTTATGCATCTGCTGCATCTACTATGTCGGTCAGCGAGCTACTTCGGTTGCCTCGGCGGTAGAGAATAGCTGAGATGATGGCGATCAATGCTGCAATAGAGAGTCCCCAGTAGATATTGGAGTAGGCTGCAGAAAGCGGCAGTCCGCGCTGCCATTCTAGTGCGCTTGCGGCCATAGCCACGCTGAAGGCGCCGCTGAAGAATTGCAGCAGCTGGAACAGGCCCATCCCGGAGCCAATTTGTGAAGAAGGCAGAATCCGAGAGATTTCATTGGATACACTACTGGACAGTGTCGTGAAGGCCAGACTCATAATCATATAGATGAACATGACGGCAATCCATGACCGCCCAGCAAAGAAAGCGAATAGGATGGTAGCGGTCAATACGAGCAATGGTGCAAAACGCAAAATCCCCGCATTGCCATAACGGTCAATGATTCGCCCGACGGAGCGGGAGACAAAGATGGCGAGCAGCGAACCCGGAAAGATCACAAGCCCGGCATGGCTTGCGCTGAAGCCGAAACGGTGAGTCAGAATCTGCGGCAGCAGGAATAACGTGGCAAAGCTGCATAGGTAGGAGGCAACTCCGATCAGAGCCAACACGAGATATGAGCGGTTACGGAAAAGATCCGGCATCACGAATGGATCAGGTGTGCTGCGGATACGGCCAACAAATAAAGCAATGGCGACAATTCCGGCGATCAAGGCAATCCACAACCCGCTGGTCAGGAACAGCAGCAGCCCGGTCGTGCCGACGCCCAAGAACAGCCCGCCAAGCACATCAAAGGAGCCACGGGTGGGTACTTCTTTGGGCAGCAGGATAAGGAACAGCGGCACTAGAAGCAGAATAGCTGCCGTTACAGAGAATAGCCAAATCCAGCCGAGATATTCGACGATGGCTCCGCCCGCGACCGGCCCAAGCCCTAGACCCAGCGAGACGGCTGACATAATTGTCGCCATTGCTTTGCCGCGGCGGGCTTGCGGGATATAGCGGGTAAACAGGACAAGCGACAAGGACATTACTGCGCCCGCGCCTGAGGCCTGGAGAATGCGTACGATAAGCAGGAAGATAAAGTTAGTGCTGAAAAAGCCGGCAACAGCCGCGAGGCCCAGCGTCAACAAGCCTATAACCAACAGACGGCGAATCGGCAGAAAATCAGAAAGCCGGCTGTACGTGATTGAGGCAATCGAGAACATAATGGAATACCCGGTGACAATCCAAGAAGCGGACGCAGCCGTAATCCCGAAGGCTTCGGTCACATCAGGCAGCGCCAGATTGAACATAGCCGTATTCATGATTACGAGAACCACAGCGACACTGAACAGCAGGGTCAGCAGGCCTTCTCGTGGAAGAGGCGCTTCCGGAACGGAGGCTTCATGATCCGCATTCGCGGAGAGGTTATTTACAGAAGTCATGTGCGAAGCACTCCTTTTATTATTGTTTAATAGTTCGATTACTTACGAACAATTGAAATATAGCATGCGTTGATATAAAATGCAATTAGGAACACCAATATTTTTTTCGCATTCATCGTACGACAAAAGGGGATAATCATCCGTGAAAATACTATTTCATCCGGACCGCAAGGACATTCAGCTTGCCTCCGTATTGTATGCACTCAGCGATCCGATTCGCTTACATATCGTATCGGATATTCACTTAAATGGAGAACAGGCTTGCAACGGCTTCAACGTCCCGATCGCAAAATCCACTATGTCTCACCATGCCCGTACTTTGCGCGAGTCAGGAGTTGTTTTTACACGAGTTCAAGGAACACAGCGCATGTTGTCCCTGCGGACTGAGGATCTTAATGCACGTTTCCCAGGCTTGCTGGACTCTATATTGAGCGCTTATGAAGCTGGGGGGAAACCGGATTTAGTGATGGAGGAGCAGGAAGAAAGTAAGTAGGGATGGATTGAACCTGCTGAGGACGAGGAATACATGAAATTCTAGATTCAGGCAATCTAGGAATACGTGGGATCAGGAGATCCATAGATTGCATGAAAAATAGGACATTTAGGGACTGCGCAAGAGTAGGCCGTTTTAATTGTCGTTTCTTTTCCACCAAATATGTGATAGAACAGAAGGTACTTACTAAAACTACAAGGGACGCCCAGTGCGCGTCCTTTTGCTATTTCTATAGAGGATTATGACAGGAGGCACTTATGCTTATTCAAATTATTGGCGTAGGAAAATTGAAGGAAAAGTACTTGATCGATGGCATCGCGGAGTATGCAAAACGGCTGACACCATACCTGAAGTTTCAGGTCATTGAGGTGGCAGATGAAAAAGCACCCGATTCTCTAAGCGAAGCAGAGGTCGTGCAGGTAAAGGGACGCGAGGGCGAACGCATCCTCGCGCAGATTAAGAGCGAGGCGCATGTCATTGCGCTCGCGATCGACGGCAAGCTGTGGAGCTCGGAAGAGCTTGCCGCAGAAATTGACCGGCTCGGCACCTACGGGACGAGCCATGTCGTGTTCGTCATCGGAGGGAGCCACGGGCTCTCCGACGAGGTCATGCGCCGCGCGCAGCAGCGCATGAGCTTCGGGCGCATGACGCTGCCACATCAGCTCATGCGCCTGGTGCTGGTGGAGCAGGTGTATCGCGCGGTGAAGATCAATCGGGGGGAACCGTATCACAAGTAAGGCGAACTTGTATACTTGCAAAAATAACTCCGAAATCCAGCGTTATGCGATTTAGGATTTAAACTATTTCAGAGTGGTCTCAAGAGATGGCGGATGAATTTCAGCTGTGTTAGAACAGACATTAAGGTGTGATATTTAATTCGAATCAAATGCAGATGATGAAGACCTGCGGGAAGAACTTTGTGAGTGCTGCCATTTTTTGATTTGAACTGTGCGCGGTGCTTATCGTTCACCCCCTCCTTTTTACTGTGTACTCCTTTCGTAGGACTTAAACCTTTTATTATTCGACTATGATGTTTAAACAGAGTCGAATGATAGAAGGTTTTTTTGCATGAAGACAATCAATATTGAAGCATCTAAGCATCTAGTTTTGGTAAATAATCAACAAGGAGCGAACATGAATGGAACAAACGGTTAAGAATAAAGTCACAGGAGAACAAATTACTTTTCTAGAAACGGCAAAGGACACGGAGGGAGAGTATTTATTAATCGAAGTTGCACTGCCTCCATTTGGCAAAGGTCCACCTTTGCATATTCATGATCAGCTTGAAGAGCAATTCGAAGTAATTACAGGTAAGCTCACCGTAACTTTAGGTAAAACAGAGCATGTGTTAGAAGCGGGAGACCGCCGTATTGCCCCACTTAAAACGTCACATACCTTTGCGAACGAGCATGAAGAGCCAGTTGTATTCCGCGTCCGGCTAACGCCGCCAAGCAAGTTCGAGCAATCGGTTCGCATTCATTACGGGCTCATGGACGATAGATTAACAGATGAAAAGGGCAAACCCAAGTCACTTGCCCATACCGCTTTCGTTTTAACACTACAAAACACCCTAATCGTGGGTATTCCCTTCTGGTTACAACGTTCTCTCTTTAAATTCATTATTAAACGAGCCCGTAAAAAAGGAGTTTATGAAGTTCTGAAAAAGTATACAGGAGAGGTGCTGTAAGGAGAATTAATCGTTCATTTCTCACACAATCTTATAGAATACTACTTTCGTAGGACTACAAACTATTATATTTCTCACTATAATGTCCAGAGGAAGTCGAATTATAGTTGTTTTTTTGTTGCTTTGATTTTATCGGGTGAAGGGGGATCAATGTGAGGAAAGTATATCGTCGTTTAATAGTTGCTGTTATGAGTTTCACATTAATTGGAGGTACAGCCGCAGGGGCTGCCGGCATTCAAAGTGAGCTGTACCTGGGTGACAGCCATGAGGCTCTTTCAAAAGTAACAGTATTTGCAGGAAGTGGTGAATTTGACGATTGGGATGGAGCGGCATCAGAGGCTTCTTTTCGTATGCCTCAGGGAATCGCTGTCTTGAAGGATGGTTCTGTGCTTGTGGCAGACACCCGGAATCATCTCATCCGTCAAGTGAAGAATGGAGAGGTTTCTACCTATGCGGGCTTAATGCTTGACGGGGAAGACTACGGAACTCCTGAGGGAGCTTGGCACGATGGTGCTAAAGAAGATGCTGTGTTCAACGGTCCTTCGGGCATGGATACGGATTTGGAAGGTAATATATACATAGCAGATACCGAAAATCATCGGATACGAAAAATATCTAAGGATGGGATGGTAACAACGGTTGCCGGTGATGGCATAATCGGCAATGAAGACGGTATAGGTAATGAAGCGGGATTCTATCATCCCCAGGATGTGGCTGTCGCTGCAGATGGAACCTTGTATGTTGCGGATACGTTAAATCATTTAATCCGGCAAATAACAGCGGATGGTCAAGTGACTACACTTAACGCTGCATCTGATCGAGTCGTCGAGGTGATTGGCGGCTATGCTGTTCCTGCAGGTGATTATGCAGATGGAGAGCTTTCAACCGCCAAGTTTAATGATCCTACCAGCATTGCGATCGACCATAAAGGCAACTTATATGTAAGTGATACGGGCAATCGAGTAATTCGCTATATTGATCTGGCCAAGCGTACAGTGACAACCGCGGCGGGTTTGCCTGCGGGGGAGGAGCCTGTGTATGCGAATGGTAGCCTGTATGCCGAAGGTGGTTATGCGGATGGTGCCGCTACACAGGCACGCTTTCAGTCTCCTAGAGGAATCGTCGTAACAAAGGATGGGGGACTAGTCATTGCCGATAGCTTGAACCACACGATTCGTTATCTTGTTGACGGGTATGTGAGTACAATTGCTGGTGTACCTGCTCAGTTTGGTCAAGTAGATGGCATTAACGGTCATAATCTGCTCCATAATCCGACAGATGTAGCGGTTCTGCCAAATGGCGGCTTGCTCATTGCGGACAGCTATAACAATAAAATCCGTGAGCTTGAGTATTACCAGCTTCCAACCAATTTGCCCCACAATGATCAGGTGAAGGTTGTGATCAATGATACCGTGATCAGACTTGACGTGCAGCCCGAAATTGTGAAGGGGCGCACAATGGTGCCCGTGAGAGCTTTAAGCGAAATGCTGGGCTATAAGGTTGGATTGTTGGATAACCAGCGTACCATTGAATTGACAAAGGGAGACGTAAGTATCAGGCTGCAAATGGAGAGTAAAGTGATTTCCATTAACAATGCCGAGACGGGTGCAGAAGAGCAGCGAGAGATTGAGACAGCGCCATATAACAAAGATGGCCGTTCCTATGTTCCGATCCGATTTTTCAGTGAGGCATTTGGAGCAGATGTACAATGGGATTCGAACACGAGGACGGTAATTTTACGGGAAATCGCGGAAGCGGTCGAGAAGCTGCCTGCAGCAGATCGCAAGTCGCGTGTGACGGTAATCGAACAGATTAAAGGAACGGTCTGGATCAATCAGGCGGGCGGTTCATTGACTTACCGGGCCTATAATGGCATGAATCTTCATCAAGGTGATCATATTCTTACGGAAAAAAATACGAGCGCGATATTAAGGACGGCCGATCGTGGGGATGAAATTACGATAAGCGAAAACTCGGAGCTGTACATTTCAAACTTAAGTGATGCGTCCCGTGTAAAGCACACGAGCTTTATGTTATGGAGCGGGCTAGCTGCGGCCAATGTGTCCTCACTGGTAAGTGCCAAGGATACCTTCAACATCCTTACGCCGACGGCTGTGACTGATGTTCGAGGCACGAATTTTATGGTGGGTATCAATCCGGTTACGTTGTTTCCGATGATTACTGTAAACAGCGGTCTAGTTCAGGGAAGCGGCAACGGAACTAGTCAGGATCCAGCCCTCCTCGTATATCCTGGGCAGCAACTGAGCTTAAATCCAGGATTAGATTCGCAAACGCCCAATGTGCCTTATGTGGTTGATCTTTCCGGTCTCGTTAATCAAGCTTCACCTGCTGTTATCGAAGCCATATTAAAGGCTAAGCAAAAAATAGAGCAGGAAAATGAGGAGATGCTGGAGAGGTTTAGAAATCAAGCCCCAGGGTCTATCCCTAGCGGAAATCCGGGTGGCTTGTCTCCAGACGATCTGGATCGATACCAAAATAATTTAGATAATCTTCTTCCTAATATTTTAAAGCAGGCTCGTGATCAGAATTTAATAGGACCAGAACAATTGCAGGCACTTATCGATGAGGCCAATAAGCAATCCGGTAAAAAGATCGATTTGAATAATGTCCTGCCGCTTCAATTATCGGATGAGGAAAAGCAGCAGCAGGCAAGGCAGAAGCAATTGGAGGAAGAACAAAAAAGACTGCTGGAGGAGCAAAATAAGCAGCGTCTACTAGACGCACAGAAGCAGGCCCTAATAGATAAGCTTCTAGCTGCAAAAGTACTGCAAGAGCAGGAGAATAAGAAGAAACTTGAAGAAGCCGGTAAACAATCGGAGGAAAAGTTGATGCAACGACTTTTGGATGCTGAGAAGAAAAGATTTGAGGAGCTGAAAAAATTTTTGGAGCAGATGAAGAAGCTGCAAGAACAAGCTCAGCGGCCGCCAACACCGACGACACCATCAGGACTATCGGGATTGACACCGACGCCGACACCGACGCCAACACCGACGCCGACGCCAACACCGACACCGACGCCAACACCGACACCGACGCCAACACCGACGCCGACGCCAACACCGACACCGACGCCAACACCGACACCGACGCCAACACCGACGCCGACGCCAACACCGACACCGACGCCAACACCGACACCGACGCCAACACCGACACCGACGCCAACACCGACGCCGACGCCAACACCGACACCGACGCCAACACCGACGCCAACACCAACACCGACGCCAACACCAACACCAACGAATACTGCTCCTGAGGCGGTTAAACCAATATCTAATCAAATGGTAAATTCTAATGCGCCATTTGAAATCGATATGAGCGAGGTTTTCCATGATGCGGATGGTGATTCGTTAACATTCACAGCCCGTTCGAGTGATACGGCAGTTGTAGAGGTAGATGTGGAAGGAGCTAGCATGCGCATTAGCCCAACTGGTTTCGGTTCAACAGAAATTCATATAACGGCCAATGACGGTAAAGGCGGACTAACTACAGCCTCCTTCCGTTTCGCGTACTATGGGGAGATACAGAATATGAGGTCTGAAGTTCAGCCTCATTTCATTGAGCTCTATTGGAATGAGTATGGGGAAGAGGGGATCAACTATCACGTTTATATGAATGAGGAGCTGATCGAAACCACCCCAACCACCCATGTTTCACTTAGGAATCTTAATCCGGAGACGGTGTATAATCTGCGTGTAATTGCGGTTACTCGCGATGAAAAGATCATAGCGTTATCCGATTATTCGGTAACGACACTTCCTATCTACTTTGAGCCTATACCAAGTGACGGCTGATTCAATTACCGTATGTGGAACAAATAAATAAGCAGCTTTTTTGGAGGACTTTACGCTCCTATCATTTGTCTATGTTGTTTAGATAAAGCGAAATGATAGGAGACTTTTTATATGGAGACGACCAAGAGGCTTCTATTAATATTGGTGGCTTCTAGCGATGAAGAATTCTTTATGCGTAAGGACAAAAGAATGATGACAAGGAAAAGTAGGAAATTAGCAATAATGTTATTGATTATCCTTTTTATAATAGGAGGTATTTCGGGAAGCGTAGAATTTGGCGGCATATCGACTGTTGCAGCCGCTACAAACATCTCCGGTCAAGATGGAATTGGGTATAGTGGCTCCATTCTTGGGGATGAAGTGTTAGGAAGAACATTTACTGGATATCAGGCATGGCCAAGCGGATTTATAAAAGGATCTTCTGCCTTTGCCGGCGGTGTCTATGACGGAACTAACACAAGGTCGAAGCGGGAATCGGTTCGAACCGGAGTCGGAGGCCACACGGGCTGAGGAGGCGGTACTTATATTACGGTTGCTTCAACAGAAATAGTCAGGCGAATGCATGTGTTTTTGCCAATAGTTTCGCTGAGCTGAACCCTATAAGGCACCCGGACCGGGTGTCTTTTTTTCGTGCGCCCATAGTATATTTGAGTTAACTTACAGGGGGGGAATTAAAACTAATGGACTCCAAAAGCATCATAGATTAATATTTATAATAAACTTATCTTCCTAACCAAAGAGATCAGGACCTTTCGAACCATCTATAACTCAAAACTTAACTTATATTTTAGGTAGGTGCGTACGATTGTCGGCTATGATTAAGAAACTAAAAGATTACATAAAGGAGCCTCCTATAGAGATTGAAGGCTTCATTGAGCTCTCCATCCCATTGACGGAATTGGTGCTCCGTGAGCATCAAGAGAATGGGATGATCGGATGCTTGAGCCCCGTTAACATCAGTATTCAATGGGATGAAAAGACGGCGCGCATGATAAAGATCGGGGTAGGTAATGCTGCTTATCGGTCTCCTGAGCAATCAGGACGGATTAATCGTGTGCCGGATGAACGCAGCGATCTATACGCAGTAGGCGTTATTTTTTATGAGCTGTTCACCGGACAACTGCCTTTTCTTCCTGAAGACGGTGAAGATTGGAGTACTGTACATATTAGCAGGAAGCCTCAGCTTCATAATCGGTTGGAGGGAGAAGGGCCGCTGCAAAATATTTTGATGAAGTTACTTGCCAAATCTCCGGAGGATCGGTACCAGAGCGCTTACGGGTTACTTGAGGATCTGAAGTGGTGTCGGGACATGCTGAATAAACAAGGATCGCTGACGCCCTTCGAAGTAGGCCGCCTAGACCAAATTCGTTCGCTAGGTCGAACCGATAATTGGTACGGGCGCAGCGCTGTAGTAGAGCAAGTGGAGGCCAAACTTGAGCAGGCGGCTCAAGGGATGAGCGTATTTTCATGGGTGAGCGGCCAGGAGGGCATTGGCAAAACGACGCTCGTTCGCAGATTACAGTTAAAGGTCGCTCGGCGTGGAGGCATGTTTGTTGAAGGGAGAGCAGAACCTCTTCAGCAAACTGCACCGTATGAACCGATTCTTCAAGCTTTGCGACAATGGGTGGATCAGCTGTGGAGCGAGCCGGCAGATGTCATTTCACAGCTTAAAATAAAGCTGCAGGCGGAGTTTGGACGAGATGTGAGGGAAATCGTCACTATTTTGCCCGAGATTCATTCGCTGTTTGGAACCGAGACGGAGGTATCGGCTGCCGTGGACGAAGAAAATGGCTGGGATCGTGCCAGAGATCATCTGCCACATCTCATGCAATGCATGGCCGAATGCAAGCCCCCGCTTGTCCTGTTTATTGATAACCTGGAATGGGCCGACCATGGAACGCATGCGGTACTTGACTCCCTTGTGAAGCATACGGTACCCGGTTTGTTCCTGATTGGAACGAGCCGGATGACAGTTGAGCAAGCTCCCACTTTGGGAGAACCTAATTCGAATCACTTCCCAGAGATTACCTGGTTAGTTGAGAGATGGCGTACCAATTCGGAGGAAATAGTGGCCCTCCTGCCACTGACATACGAAGAGGTGAGCCAATATGTCTCCGATGCCTTGCATGAAAATTCTGCTCGTATTCGTCTTCTGGCCAGATCTGTCTATAATCAAAGCGGTGGTAACCCTCGGGCGATACGTCTGATACTAGAAGGCTGGCTGCAAGAGAAAAAACTCAGCTTTGACGATAATAGGCATCAGTGGTCATGGGATCCGGAAGTCATCCGGCAAATGGGCGATCCAGAAGCTCACCTCCGTCTGATGGAGGTGAGCTTCACTAAGCTATCGAACGATACAAAGCAGCTTCTAGCCATGGCTGCCGCGATTGGCTCTGCTTTCCGATTGTCGATTCTTGCCAAAGCATGCGACATGGTGCCGGATGCCGCTTTCCATGGGCTACAAGAGGTAGAGGCAGAAGGAATCATCTATCGTGAGGATGAGCAGGAAGACAGACAGGATCGAATCTATTTGTTCGTCCATGAGTTCATTCACCGAATGGCATATGATTTCGATTCAGGCCGCAACGCGGACAGGCACCGTAGGATCGGGCAACTGCTACAGCGCAGCTTTCCCAATTGGAGTGATAATACGACGCTGACGGCAATTGATCACTTGAACCTAGCCGCATCGGTTCTGTCAGGGCAAGAGGCTCGGCAGCTGATTGAGCATAATCTTCAAGCGGGAAAAAAGGCATTAGCTGATGGGCGCTATGTAAAAGGGAAAGAATATGCGGAGAATGGGATTCGCCTATTAACGGAATACAAAGAGCTCGAATCGGGCGAGCTCAATGTTCAACTGCAGTTGGTGTTAGCATGGACGGAGTATATGGGCGGACAACCCGACCGGGCGAGAGTACTATTATCGGATTTAAATAAGAACACCAAGGGGATGAGCCGATCGAAGCGTTCTCGCATATGGGTGCCCTTGATTCAATTTTACGCGTTTGTGGACAATGAGGCGGTAATTGCAATCGGAAAAGAAGCGCTGGAGGCTTATGGATGGAAGCTTCAGGAGAATAGCTCCTTGTTGTCCATCGCCAAGGAAGTGACTCGGACAGGGCTTATGTTGTATCGAAAACGCAATAAGTCTTATCTGTTGTCCGACGCTCTTGATGAAGAGCATACGGAGTTAAGCCTGTTATTAGTGCAACTATTTTTCCCTCTCTTTATGCATGACGCCAGAGCGCTGCTGGAATTGTATGCTCGGTTTATCCGTTACGGGCTTCAGAAAGGGTTAAATGAGTCACTTGCCGTCATGATCGGAGGATACGAGCTGATCATACAGAGGGTGCTTCCAAACTGTGTTCAAGCGCCTTCAATCACCGAACGGGTAATTTTGGAAATGGGTAATGTCTCCAAGTTCAGGAACCAACATTCAATTAATTTTGCGATTGGAATGTTTAAGCAAATGGACAAGCCATCGGATGCTTTCATCATGATGTATAAGTCGATGCGCCAAGGGGTAGAGAGCAGAGAAAGAGATTTCGCCAATCTGGCCCTGATTACCTGTCTCGTGACGTACAGCGGTGACCTGGATACTTTAAAGGAACTACTCCAGTATTATGAGGAGAATATGCGACAGTTCGCCAATGACAAGACACAGGAAATAGTACGAATCGCAGAGAGCTACGTGTTAGCACTGCAGGACGAATCCAAGAGGGAAGACTCCATTTCCACTCCGCAGCCTCCGTCAAGCGGCACTTCGAAGCAACAGGAAGTGGATAACTATGATTGTGTCTGCAGGCTAGAAGTGGCCTACTTGTCGGGTAATTATGAGGACGCGTTGTACTGGGCGAAGCAGGCAAGGCAGAACGAGCTGTCACTGGATTGGACAAGAATTCGCAAGCACCGCTTTTATGAGAGTTTGAGCTTAACCGCTATATTTTTGGAGAAAAACGAGGAAGAACGCAAGCAGATACGGCAAGTTATACGTCGTCAATTACGTAAAATGAAAAGCTGGCGAGGATTTCTAGGCAAGACGTCCTCCGCATATCTGCTAATGAAAGCGGAGGACGAACGAATGGCTGGAAATCCGATGGCTGCGGTACACGGATATATGGCTGCGATTGGGCAGGCAAGAGCTGAGAAATACGCTTTATTAGAAGGGATCGCCTGCGAACGGCTTGCAATCTGCTATAAAGATGACTTAAGTAGCGGGTCCGGTGCAATGATTAACATGATGGATGCCTGTGCCGCTTTCGCTGAATGGGGTATCACCTCCAAGGTAGCCCAAATCAAAGGTAAATATGCCGATCTGTTGGTTTACCCAGCTGCCAGGCAGCATGAGGAGCAGATCTTGGGGCAGGACGTGGAAAGCGACCGTAAGCGCATGGACATGCCACAGCTGAATACTTCAGTGGAAGGCAGGAAGGAGGCGAGGGAAGGTGAGTATGAGCTTGTGCGACAACTCATTGAGGGGGTTAGCAAGCCGAAGCAGACTAACTGGATGACAAGTCTGCTGGAAGCAGCGCTTCGCCAGTCTGGCGCCGATTGGGGTCTCTTGTTGAGCCGCCAAGGGGAGAGGTTTGCTATTGAAGCAGGCGGATCAGATCGGTCGGATAAGCAAACGGTATCCGGATTGTATGCAGAGAGCGTCTTGAGTCATACTGCGTTGACAGGTAAGCCGCTAATTCTCTATGATGCGATTCGGAGTTTTTGGGTGAAGGATTATTATATTGAAGCACAGCAGCCCAGATCGATATTGTGTCTGCCGATCGCGGTTCCGGGTGATCAAGCTTCCTATTTACTCTACTTGGAAAATCGGCAATTACCAGGTGTGTTTACGGATCGGGACGTACAGGTGTTAGAGCTTATCGCGACGCGGATGATCTATGTCGAGCTGCTGGAGGGCGAAGTTGGAAGTGCCGTAGAAAATATCTCGTTGCCTGTCCCAAGTCCCGATCAAACGGAGCTGAGTGATCCACTGACCGACCGGGAGTACGAAATCTTAATAAACATTACAGAAGGGCTATCGAACCGAGAGATTGGCGAGCGGCTCGGTATTGCTGAAACGACGGTCAAGACGCATGTATCGAGAATCATCGGCAAGCTTGGTGTGAAGCGCCGGGGTCAAGCCGTTGTCCGTGCCAGGGAGCTGCGATTGATAGAGTGACGAACAAGGAAGCGAGCCTTTAAGGGGCTCTTCTTTTCGTTTTTTTTGAGGTGTACGGTCTGGAATATCTTGAAGTAGAGTCGGATAGATGGAAGTGATCCCTGTTAAATCCTTTGGCGAAGCCGGCCGTCAGCTGTCGGGAAAGAGTATCCACTTCGCGTGCCCTTAAAATTTCGCCTTTAGAGTGTTACGGGGAACCTTATCATAAGTAGGGGGAAAAGTTTGACGTGAAGTCCTTGCTGGCAGTGGAACGAGAGGGCGTTCAGCTAACGAGAAAGTTCAAATAAAAATCTATATAAAAAGATGTGTCTGATACATCAGAAGCTTGCTTAATTTAGTTTGATCGGGATACCGAATTCCATTTCGCACTGTCCATCCGGATGGTGAAGGGAGTTGGGGAAGTAAATCTCCAGGGCCGGACGTGAAACATCCCATATATATGGGCTTAGGGGAAGCCACTCGATGGAGACCAGGTGCAGCAGATCTTTCACCATATCCAGTCTGTCTGTTATCCGCACAATGGCGTACTTGCCTCCAGGAATCGTCCGGATGCCCAGATCGCCAGTCGGCGTCATCTGTTGCTCCGTTGTAATGCAAGCATCATACCTGTGTCTGCCATCCGGCGTGATGAAAGGGTCGTCGAGGATGAGTCCGACCGTCAGACATCCTTTTTTCAGTGCTTCTCTCGCGTCCAACCACGAGGCTACCCGCTCAAAGAGCCCTGTAATGTCCGAATTGATTGTTCCTTCATTGATGGTTCCCCTATACCGCGCGTAGATAGCATTCATTGGAGCAAGGTTCCGAATCTCAATCGGGAGTTCCGCCAGCTTGCGGGACAGTTCGGTGGACTTTTCAAAGGTGAATCGGGCCCTGAACCGTTCCGCAATCGTCTGGAGAGGAAACCTGTCCCGGCATTCGGAAGCGCTCAGCCCGGTATGCTCACGGAACACTCTGCAAAAGTGGGCCGGGGTTTGCAGACCACAATCCAAGGCGATATCAGTTATGCTCCGGTTTGGGTGGAACAACAGTAGCTTGATTGCCTTCTCGATGCGGATCCGCCGGGTAAACCCGTGCACGTTCTCGCCCATCACCACTTTGAACACCCGATGGAAGTGAAAGGGGGAGAAGGCGGCCATGTCCGAGACTTCTTTAAGGGTTAATGGATTCGTAAGATGCTCCTCCATATAGTTGACGACATGGTTGACCCGGTATCGGTATTCCAATTCCAACGCTTTTGCTGCCACCATTCGTTTCACCGTCCCCCCTTATTTTCATTATTGATTCAATCCTATCTCTATTATAGCAAGAATTGTTAATCAGTTAGCAAGAAATTGGAAGATGATACGCGCCCATTACACTACCATAAGGGAAGAAAGAAGATAACCTTAAAGGATGTGTTCATGTATGACCGAAATATTCCGTTATGCCAAGCTGGCCATGTTGGCAGGGGCAGCTAGCCTGATCCTTACCATGTCCGCTTGCTCTTCCGAAAAGTCCTTAGCCCCTGTGGTGTCCCCCAGCAACTCTAAGGTGATCAACTTGCCCAACGGGGAGTGGCCGATCGGCACTCCAGAGCAGGTTAAGATGGATCCCAAGGAAGTCGAAGCAGTGATGCAATATGCCAAGGAATCGCCGGTTCTCTCCATGCTCGTTGTTAAGGACGGTACAATTGTCTCCGAGTATTACAAGGACGGCATGTCGGATTCCAAGCTGGCTATAAACTCGGTCACCAAGAGCGTGACATCGCTCTTGATCGGGATAGCTATCGACAAAGGTTATCTGAAAGGAATAAATGAGCCGATAGAGCCATTTTTCCCCGAATATAAGGAGTTGTTCAATTCAACCGATAAGAGATCCATTACATTAGAGCACTTGCTCAGCATGACAAGTGGCTTGCATTTCCCGGAATGGACTGATTGGAATTATATGATCCAGCCTATGACGGAGACCAAGGACTGGAACCAATTTGTACTCAGCCAACCGATGGATTCTAGGCCAGGTGAAATATGGAACTACAATACAGGCGGTTCCCAACTAATGGCGGCAATTCTTAGGAAAACGACTGGGCAATCCGAACTCGATTTTGCCAAGGAGCATCTGTTGGGTCCTCTCGGAATTGATAGCATGAAGTGGCCCCGTTCACCGGACGATTCGAATTCAGGGGGCTTCGGCCTGAAGATGAAGCCAAGGGATCTGGCCAAGATTGGCCAATTGGTGCTTAACCGTGGCGTATGGGATGGCAAGCGCATCGTCTCGGAAGCATGGATCCGGGAATCGACCTCTCGGCATTCGGAGGGAAATGTGTTTTTCGGCGAATATGGCCACCATTGGTGGATGAATCAGTACGGCGGGCACAAGGCAGTTTTCGGTTTGGGTTATGCCGGCCAATATCTGACCATTGTTCCCGACCTGAATCTAGTGATCGTCGTGAACTCGGCTGCCACCGGGAATCCCCAGGATACCACCCTTCCTATCCAGTTTATCGAGAGCTTGGTTAAAGCGGTGAAGAACAAATAGAGGATATAGTCCTAGCCTACCGCTGTTTTATTGAACTCCAACCAACGTTGAAATTCGAATGTATACACAATTAAAGGGCACCCACACGAATGCCCTTTAAGGGGGAAACCTATGACAAGGATGCCTGGGGAGAATCCTCCCTCTGCCCGGTAAGAAAGAAAATGCCGCTTCAGCTATCGCGGTGAACCTTATCATAAGTATGGCGAAATAAATCCGTGGCAGGCGTTGTCCCCAGGTATCGTCATCCCAATCGAACCTAAAGAAGAAAATAGCGGCGTAGGGATCATCTCCCTTACGCCGCTACTATTCTAGTTTAATTCATTTTATTCCAACAAATCGTTAACGACAGCTTGGAGCTGATTGCTGTTAGTTAAAGAAAACGGCGGGTTATATTCGTATCTGTGATCATGGGCATACCCAATAGCTTCTATGACTTGGTCTAAGTTGTTAGTGGTTACTCCCGTTATCCCTGCAACGGCAAATGTCGTTGCGTCAGGCTTAGGGGCATATCCAGGATCCCAAAAGTAATTACTGATCTCTGTCAACGCTAGTCCAGCACGAACTTCATTAACTATCGCTTGGATTTCAGTTACGGTCCATGGAGATTTCGCGTCCGCGCTCAATGCATAATCAATATAGATTAAGTTCGACTGAGTGACACCTGTTACTCCAGCAATGTCAAATATGGATTCGTCAGGCGCATCGACATTTGGCTCTGGCTGGCCATAGTAAGCATTAATCGCTTCCAACGCGGCTTGTGCAGTCATTGGTGTTGGTGTTGGTGTTGGTGTTGGTGTTGGTGTTGGTGTTGGTGTTGGTGTTGGTGTTGGTGTTGGTGTTGGTGTTGGTGTTGGTGTTGGTGTTGGTGTTGGTGTTGGTGTTGGTGTTGGTGTTGGTGTTGGTGTTGGTGTTGGTGTTGGTGTTGGTGTTGGTGTTGGTGTTGCTGTTGGTGTTGGTGTTGGTGTTGGTACTGGTGTTGGTACTGGTGTTGGTACTGGTATTGGTGCTGGTGTTGCTGCTGGTACTGGTGTTGGCGTCGCTGTTGGTACTGGTGTTGGCGTTGCTGTTGTTCCTGATGCTTCAGCTTTAGCTTTAGCTTTGTCTATAGCTTCTGTTACTGAATAAGATCCGACTACAAGATCGGCGCGAGTAGCAAGCTTGGCTCCATTGTTGCCTACATCAAACCCGCTCGCCTTGGCAACATCTAAGTAACCCTGGTACCATGGAGTCGTCGTTTGCACCTCGGATTTTTTACCAAACCCCTTAACTAGCATTGTAGCAAGCTGCCCAGTAGTTACGTTATCCTTTGGTGCAAATGTGTTGTCCGTCATGCCATCAATGATTCCAGCTTTTTTTGCCGCTTCAATAAACGGAATTGACCAACTCGAAGAAGCATCCGAACCATCTACATCTTTAAAGGACGAAGTGGCTTCTGTCCCGACGGTTAAGTTGAAAATTTTAGCTACAAGTTTAGCAGATTCCGCACGCGTCATGTTTCCAGTAATATCAAATTTATCGGTGCCATTACCTTCCATGTATCCCTTGGCTAGCAATGCATCAATTTTGGCAAGAAGAGCCGCATCCAGACCTGCTAAATCTGGGAAATCTTTAGAAGTCTTTGTAGGTGGTGAAGTAACTTCTGCTGCAGAAACCACACTTGGAATGAGTAAGCAAGCTACTAACGATAGAAGAATCCATTTTGAAACTTTCCTTTTCATAGAATACGCTCCTTAATTTATTTTTTTAGATGTAAATCTGACGTAAGGTTTATATCGGCATTTATTTCAATTTTAAATAGATTTTGAGGAAAATAATCTACACCCGGATATCAAGGCTGGCTTGGTCAGCAGATTTTTTGCAAAGCTCGGATTCAGCATAATCAACCATGCCGGGTTTCAAAAAATGATAATTGTCCTTGATTAAGAAGTAGCTTTCACCGATATTCATCTCATGGCATGCTACTCCTACGATATCGCCGTTTTCCTCCCAGCTGCCGATCCGGTGCGTTCACGAGTGATTGGAGTAAGGATGCGTGTGCCTTAATCATAAACGGTCGTCCATAGCCGTATCATAAATAGCGGCAAATTTTTTGGAAAATCGCGCTGCGGGCTTTTTGGAATTACAAAATAATGGAGGGGTATAAATGAAGTATTTTTACGGAGTATTATCTTTTTTGGGACTCGTCTTGCCCTATTCGCAATTCATCCCTTGGGTCGTGCGCAACGGCCTCGATTTGGGTCTCCTATTTGAAGCCATAATCAGTACGCGTATCGGAGCTTTTGCATGGATGGATGTTTTAGTTACCGCGATCGTGCTTATCGGATTCATTCTGTTAGAAGGTACCAGAAAGAGAATGAAATATTTATGGCTGCCGATTGCAGGTACGCTACTGGTAGGTCCTTCACTGGGTCTTCCCTTGTTTTTGTTTCTTCGACAATTACACATGGAGAAAAACATTTTAAAATAACATCATTCTGTTTTAGTATGAAGACTTGCCGTTCGTGACGCTAATGATGAGAAGATACGCGTGGCGAAAAATGTACTTAAAGAATTATTATGTGATACGTCCCTCATAGCAAATGAGGTCATTTAAAACAAGCGCACAAGCCATTGGCTTGTGCGTTTTGCTGCAGCTTAAGTATAGTTCTTATTTTATGATTAATGGTAATAGTCTGAAATTTGAGGCGTAACAAAAAATATCTTTAATAAAGAATTTCGCTTTAACTAGCGTACAATTTATGGGTCATAAGGAGGAAGAAATGACTGAATTACTAGCTCCAGCAGGAAATATGGAAGCTTTAAAAGCTGCAATTTCTAATGGTTGTGATGCAATATACTTAGGAATGCAAAAATTTGGTGCACGTGCATACTCGTCTAATTTTGATTTAGAAACGTTAAAAGAGGCGGTTACGTATGCGCACCTGAGGAACGTTAAAATCTATGTTGCTATGAATACCATCGTTTTCGAAAACGAAGTTGAAGAGATGAAAGTGCAGATACAGGAATTAAATGAAATCGGTGTTGATGGTATTATCGTCCAGGACCTGATTGCTTTTGATTATATCGTTAAAAACTTTGTTGATATGGAAGCACATTGTTCAACTCAAATGGGAATAGATGATCTAGACGGAACTTTATTATTTAAAGAACTTGGTGCGAAAAGAGTTGTTCTGTCCCGTGAGGTCAAGATTGAAAAAGTAAAAGAGATCAAAAGAATAGCTGAAATCCCTTTAGAAATTTTCGTTCACGGTGCTTTATGTGTATCTTATTCGGGAAATTGTCTAATGTCAGGATTGCTCGGCAATCGATGCGCAAATCGCGGAAGATGTGTGGGTTCATGCCGTAAGGAGTATGAACTAATCGATAAGACAACAGATACATCTTTAGGTAAAAGCTATATTCTATCTACTAAGGACTTAAACACCATCGATTATATCCATGATTTAAAAGAAATCGATTCTTTAAAAATAGAAGGCCGAATGAAGGCGCCTACGTATGTTGCTAATGTTGTATCCAAATATCGTAAGGCCTTAGATCATAAAATAACCGAAGAAGACAAAGAAAATCTGAAAAAAACATTCAATAGAACATTTACTAAAGGGTATTTGTTTCACGAAGACAGGAGAAATATTACAAATATCTTAAAACCTAATAACTTTGGTTATGAAATTGGAACAATCAGCAAGATTGTTAAAGATAGGTATGAAATAACACTTACACGTCCTTTAAATCAGAACGATACCATTCGAATAAGTCACAACAATGAAGATGTTAATTTAACGGTTGCAAAACTGTACGATAAAGAGGGCGAATTAATCAACAAAGCAGAGGATGTCTGCTATATCAAAATCAAAGAAAAGATGTCTACGGGAGATTTAGTATATAAAACGAAGGATTATTTCTATAACAAAGAATTAGAAGCATCACTGGAAAAAGAATTTAAGCGGTTTAACCTCGATATTAGAGTGTATGCACGTCCAGATTCAAAGCTTGTCATAGATGCGGAGGGCTTAGGCTGTCATTATTCATATGAAAGCGAGGAAATACTAGGCGAAGCCATTAATAATCCAACAACAAAAGACCAGGTAATCAAGCAATTTTCAAGATTAAATGATACGATATTCGAACTTAATCATGTGGATTTTGAGGAATGCAATGCTTTTATTCCAGCTAAACTGTTAAATGCAGCAAGAAGAGATATTGTACTGGGCTTATATGACTTAAGGCTTAACAGCCAGAAGAAAAGAACCAAGGCTTTGGAAGCAAAAGAAAAAATAAGCTTTGCCCCTGAAAAACCATACTTTACGGCCTCTGTAACGACTAAGGAGCAGTATGATGCTTGCGTGAGCTGTGGAATTAAGGAAATCTATTATAAAAACGTTGTTAGAAGAAATCAGGATGATTACAAGGAAAAAGAAGGGCAGCTACTAATCGGAGGATATGGCGGAATTTATCACTACAGAGAAACTAATCCGTTTGTTACGGACTATTCTCTAAATGTTGTTAATACTATTAGTTGCTATGAATTATATAAATTAGGTGCAAAACGAGTCACTTTATCTTATGAACTGAATAAGAGCCAAATTGAAGATTTAATGAATGCCTATGTTAAAGAAAATGACGGCTATCCTGCACTGGAAATGATTGTATATGGCAGGGCTCCTTTGATGTTTACGAAATATTGTCCGATGAAAAAAATGAATCAATGCAGAATTTGCAAAACGAAGAGCTATGAGTTAAAAGATGAGCACGGAACGTTCCCTATCATTTCCCATAATGATTGTACAACGACTATTCTTAATGGGAAGACGCTTAATCTTTTAGATGAGCTACACAACATCAAAGGAATCGAGGCGCTCAGATTAAACTTCACAGTTGAATCAAAAGGGCAGGTTGTGGAAGTCATTAATATGGCGTCAGGCAAATTAAATGGCTCTATGAATAATGCTGTCTTTAATCAGGAAACAGACACAAGAGGACATTTTAATAAAGAGATTGTGTAGGTAGCCAAAGGGATGACGCTGTCTTCCTTGCTAATCGTTCAGCTTAACATAAAAGAATCGAGTAGGAGGGGGCGGCGAGCCCCCGGCCTCTCACACCACCGTACGTACCGTTCGGTATACGGCGGTTCATGAAATATTCCGTAAGGAGTTGTATCTGTCCAATACACTCTTTAATCCATTGGATTCCCAATATTGGTTATTCAATGCACGTTGTAGAATTGGACTCCCCGCAATTCGCTACTAAGTTGCTGGCAGAGTTGGGTCTGGGCTCGAAGTTAAAAAGTCTTCCAGGGGAGCTGTCAGGTGGGGAGAAGCAGCGGACAGCGATCGCTCGTGCTTTAATTAATAACCCCAATGTCATCTTGGCGGATGAGCCGACAGCAAGTTTGGATACCAAGCGCGCCCATGAAGTAGTCAGTCTAATTGCGCAAGAGGTGAAGTCACGCCAGAAAGCGGCGATTATGGTTACCCACGATGAGCGTATGCTTGAATATTGCGACAAGGTATACCGGATGGAAGATGGGAAATTGTCGTTAGCTGAATCGTTAAGATCAGGGGTGTAACCAAGTTTCGTTCATAGATGTTGCGGTAACCTTATCATAAGTAACGACGAAAAAAGGGAGTATGCGCACACTCCCTTTGGAGCTAACATTGAATATTATCAAATGTCTACTTTAGATTAATCCAATAAGGCGAACCACTCAGACCACTTAATTTGCCGTCTTATTGATAAAATCAATCTCATTTCTGATCCCTTTATGGGCGTCATTCCACAGGCCCTTTGTCAGGCGAATGCGCAGCAGGCATGTGTTAGGATCTTCGTCGTTATTGGCTTCGTTATACCAATCGGCGAATATAGTGCGCAACTTAGTCATCATCTCGGCGTTATTCTCGTCACATACCCAGCCCAGGTTCTCACCGATACCATCGGCCGTAAAGTTTTCGACGATGATACAAACGGCGACTTCGGGGTTCTGGGCGATCTGCCGCATTTTGCCTGAGGTCGCATAAGTGACGGTGTAGAACGCGCCGTCCTCATAATAGGCGTCCACTATGCGGGCGGCGGGACGGCTTATACCATTGGTCCCGGGTTCCAGCGCGATGGTAGACAGAGTAATCAGGCCGTCCTTGTTACCCACTTGTTCTTCCAGCAGCTTCATGGCTTCGTCGTACTTGCTCATTATACTACCTCCTAAAATGTCATAAGGTATACATTGTTAAGCTTATCATTGTAAAATCTTAGTGCATGTGAAGAATAATACGATAAAAGATTAAATCGCCATCAATCCAAGCTTATACTCGATGGTCTTTTTTTTATGCCATTTAATCTCCAGTCTACAAATATATCTATTTTTTTTATGTAATAGACATTGTAAATTACCCTGGTCCTATTGTAGAATCAAGAAGTTGTCGAATAATGGTGTAAAATGCCATCCTTGGAACTCACTAGGACGACAGACTCATTGATATTTTTAGAGTAAGAAGGGGGAAGAAACAATGTTATTCCAAGCAGCACGCCGTAAACTCAGTCTGATGATTGTGTTTGCCCTATTAGTAAGCACTCTTACGCCACATATGGTGTTTGGTGAGGCCTCACAGTTCAAAGACATCACAGGCTCTTATGCGCAAAAGGAGATTCATTCATTAACTGAAGCAGGAATAATCTCAGGGTATGAAGATAACTCTTTTAAACCGAAAAAGGCTATGTCACGTGCCGAACTGGCGAAAATCATAGTCCTGTCGTTGGGTCTAGAAGCAAATGCTGATCAAGCCGCACCGTTTAAAGACGTTGCCGCGAACAGTTGGTATCGCGGTTATGTAGGTGCATTGGTAAAGGCAGGCATTACGGAGGGGACATCGGCGACCACCTTCAGTCCTAATGCAAATGTCACCCGTGAAGAGCTGGTCGTATTTTTCATCCGAGCTTTCGAATTGGATGAAACAGCGAAGAAGCTTCCGGTTGATAGCAAGCTGTCAGATATCTCAGAGGTGTCCGAATGGGCAAAAGCGCAAGTATCCCTTGCCTTTAAAAATGGTTTCATCAACGGGGTCCAAGGCAGTGACGGCACCCTGAAATTCAAACCCAAAGAGCATGCGGAGCGCCAAGCTCTGGCTCGTCTGGCTTATGAGTTCAAAACCAATAAGTCAGTATATGTCGAGAAATCCAAACAGCTCCTGGCTGAAGAGGTTAATAAGGGCAAGAGTCCTGAGGTAACACCGACTGCCACCCCGGCAACAACTGACCACGGGACATCTGTGACAGCACCAGCGCCGGGAGCTTCAGGTCCGGGAACGCCAGCATCGGCAACCCCAGCACCGGCAACCCCAGCACCAGTGACACCAACACCAGTGACACCAACACCGACATCGACACCGACACCGGCAACCCCGGCACCGGCAAATGCTCTCCAGGTTGTGGTGAAGGGGGAGAGTTCAGATGCCATTTATGTGGAAGAGCCAACAGAAGTTATATTCCGCTCATCGATTAATGCGGCAGGAACGGTAATCGCTAGTGTCTATCAAGTAGATGACAGCGGCAAAGTGATTTCCCAAATCATTTCGTTGTACGATGACGGTTTGGAAGCCCATGGAGACAGTCTTGAGGCAGACGGGCTGTACAGTGGCAAAGCAGTATTGACTGAAAGTACGGAGGGTTACATAAATCTGCAGGCGTTTGTGGGAGATGTGCCAAGCAGCACAGTTTTTAAATTATCTGTAATGAAGCATCTTACGGATGAACAGCTTGCACAAACGGAAATCATTGAAAATAATACACAGAGTAAGCTTGATCAACTGGCTACTTCATATGGTAATTTGCAAAAAGCAAAGGAAGAAACTGTGGCTTGGCTCCAAACCCAAGCAGAAGTAGAGCATGCTGGAATTTCGGGTGAAGGAGGAAGCATCTGGTATTTGCTGGACAACGGGATTCTAGGGGGGATATCCGCAGCTCCTGAGAATACAAAAGGGTTAAGCAGCACCGTAGAAGAGGCTGCGTCCAGTACTGCATTGGCGGCTGAGGCGCTAACGCAAAATGTGGAACAAACTGTAGCCACCATAGGAAGCCAGCGGGTTGCTGTAATTTCTCCGTTCTCCGGCACACTTCCATCTTCGACTGTTTATGACGCTGTATATCACAGCTTTGACCAGTCGAGTTACCCTTTCCTTGTGGAAAGAGTAAAGGACACCGCAGCGGGCGTGAATTTCTTTAAAGGACTGAATCAGTATGGCGTCGTGGTCTTGGATACCCACGGAGATACTTATTATGATGAAATAGTGCTACAGAAGCTCCATAATAAATACGGCATTGATTTCAAATACGCTGGACCGCAAGTCATGTTCCTGACAGGAGAAAAGGCAACGACAGAGAGCAAAAAGACCTATGAGTTGGACTTGAAAAAGGGAAGATTGGCTATTATATCCGGTTATTATGCTATTACACCGTCTTTTATTACACGGTACAACGATATGCTTCCTGATACCATCGTATATAATGGCAGCTGCCGCAGCGCGTACAACGATTCCATGGCAGATGCCTTCATCAACAATGGTGCTGGCACTTATTATGGATATACCGATTATGTAAAGCTTGCATATGATCAAGCTATTGCTAAATCCGTATTTACCGCTTTAAACGATGAGAACATGACAACCGAAAAAGCCTTTCAAGCAGCAGTGGCTGCCCATGGAGCAAACGATGGGTTGGCGGCATTCTTCATGAAAGGAAGCAGCATTGGCACTAAGACCGAAGGGGTCATCAACGGAACCTTTGAAAACGGAACTTGGACCGGCTGGAATGGAAACGGCGATGTTCGGGTGATCTCCAAGCTGGGACCGCTTAAACCGACAGAGGGGAACTACATGGCTATTATCAGCACTGGCCTTGGGTATGAAAACAATGATCAAGGAGGATATGACTACAATTCAGATAGTTATATCGAGCAAAGTTTCATTGTTCCAGCGGGTGCAACAACCCTATCGTTTGATTACAATTTCATTTCTGAGGAGCCTAAGGAATTCGTTGGAAGCAAATTCAATGACACCTTCAGAGCAACGGTAACTTCCAGTGTATACATTAATACGGCTTCCCTCATTACTTCTCACATGAATGGCGGCAATACAGTGACGTCCAGTGTCTATGGCAATGATTCTGTTATTATCGGGGCTGAATCGATTAATGAATCCACGGCCTATTGGATTGAAGAGAACAAAGTAGCGATTGATTTCTACGGCGGGGATCATACAACATACATGACGAATTGGAAGCATGTACAATTTGATGTAAGCCAATTTGCCGGCAAGGGCTCCATTGTCCTTCGGTTCCATGTTTGGGATCAAGGAGATAGTATCTACGATACGGCAGTACTAATCGATAATGTAATATTAAAGTAATCAAAAAACGGCTGGATCAGGGGAACCTGACCAGCCGTTTCTTTTGGAAATAAGCTAATGGACTTGCGTTCGGATATGGATTCCAAATAAAATGTGCATATTGCACATAATATGGGGTGGAAGAAGGGTGTAAATATGAAGGCAGCAATCGTAAAGGATAAGGGGACGATTCCCGTAATGGGTCATTGTGATTCCCCTGTTGGGACAGAGGGGCTAGTTATAATTAACGTTACGGCCACAGCCTTGAGTCGAGTTAGCAAGTTCCGTTCAATGGGTATGCACTACTCTTCTGAAGTTAACTTTCCAATTGTAGCCGGTATCGACGGTGTAGGAACTTTGAAAGATGGGTCTCGTGTTTACTTTGCGCTGCCTACTGCACCATATGGCAGTTTGGCTGAGCAAACAATCGTCAACGAAAAGCTGACTGTCCGTTTACCAGATGGTATTGATGATCTCACTGCTGCCGCTATCGCCAACCCTGCTATGTCGTCATGGGCTGCATTGGTATTTCGAGCTGGTTTTAAATCCGGTCAAACTGTATTGATTAATGGCGCTACTGGTGCATCCGGTAGTTTAGCAGTTCAGATTGCTAAGGGTCTGGGGGCCAAGAAGGTCATTGTAACAGGACGCAACGAATCGAAGTTGCAAGCACTTGAAGCTGATGAGGCTATTGCATTTGATATGACAGCCGACAACGGTCAAAAAATGTTTGAAAACGCCCTAATGCCAGTTATTGCTGAAGGTGTTGATGTTATATTGGATTATCTTTGGGGCGACAGCGCACTCGCTATCATGTCAGCTCTTGTTAAGGCGAAAACGGATCGTTCAACTCGTTTTGTAAGCATTGGAACTTCATCTGGCCAAGAAAGCATTCATTTACCTTCATCTCTTTTACGCTCATCAACAATCGAACTCGTAGGTAGCGGAGATAAGAGTGTTTCTAAAGCTGATATGCTATCTGCTGTTAGAGGTGTCTTTGAAATGGCTGCCGAGGGGAAGATAAAAATTACCACAAAAGAGTTCGCTCTAGAAGATATTGAAGAGGCTTGGAATGCCCCGCTAATGCCTCGTCCTGTTGTAAGGGTGAAATAAAATGGAAAACGATATTTTTAAAGCACTGATCGATTTAGTTTCCATTATCAATAGGCCAGACCGTGATAAGAAGATGATTGCTAATGCTGGCGTAAATTTGGAAGCAGCAACCTTTCGTGTCTTTGTGGGCATCGTGCATCTCCAACCGACTAGTGTTGGTGATTTGGCCGCCATGATGGGAAAAAACTATTCGAGTGTTAGCCGGCAAATTGATAAGTTAGAAAACGCGGGGTTGGTTCATACGTATCCATCAAGTGCAGATTCCCGCATTCGTGTGTCTGAATTGACGAAAAGCGGGGAGGAAATCAATGCAATGATTAGCCTCACCCGTGAACGCATTTTGCATGAAGCTTTGGATGACTGGACTCTAGAGGAAAAAAACAGCTTATTGAATAACTTAAGGCGTTTATTTGAATCGTTGCAAAGATTCGACTAGTTGCAGATTATGACTGTTCACACACAGCTCAATGTTTATTGCGATGGTGGATATTCGGGTAAAAGGAATTACGGATTCAATGGGGAACCATTCTGAAATCGGATTTACGAGGAAGCCGCAAAAATGCTAAAACGCTACTGACACAACGTTGTCAGTAGCGTTTTTGTATATTAGGGGTATAGCGAGTAGCGCAGTGTTTTGGAGATAGGGTGACCTTGCTCATAATCTTATTATAGAGGTGGAATTTATTCATGAGTAATATCAAATGGGAAGTGGATCCGGACCACAGCTCCGTCGAGTTTTCGGTGACGCATTTAATGATTAATAAAATCAAAGGAGTATTTGAGCGTTTCCAGGCTATCTTAAGTTTTGATCCCAACGAGTTAACAACTATGGGTATTCAGGCTTCCATAGACGCAAATAGTATCACAACTCGCCAAGCGCAACGAGATGAACATTTGAGGGGCGACGACTTCCTTCATGCTGCCAAGTATCCAACCATTGCGTTTCAAAGCACCAACTGCGTCTTTGCTGGTGAGCGGCAATATGAACTTACAGGCAATCTAACTCTGCATGGAGTAACCCAATCTGTTACTTTTCATACTGTATTTGAAGGACTAAACAAGGACCCACGCGGACGGGAACGTGTAGGATTTCATTCAACAGCCAGTATTGATCGTAATGAATTTGGTTTGAAATTCAACTCGCCTCTGGAAACCGGTGGAATTATAGTCGGAAATGAAGTGAGGATCGAGCTTTATATTGAGGCAATTAAAATACTGTGAACCGTATCACAAATTAATGTATTTTTACACCAAACGTAGTTATGACAAGGTATAAAAAAATCCCTCTCTGCGTAATAGAGAGGGACAGTAACTATTTAAGTACCAATTCATTAGAGCCTTATTAGATCATAACTGGTTGGTCTGTAAGAGCTGCGTAGGTTTAGTAAGCAGAGCAGGCCTCGCCGCTATCCAAGCCACTGAGAGTGTGGTTATAACACATAGGCCAATCCCATAAATCACCCATTTAACATCAACCAGGACAGGTAACTTGAACATAAGTTTTAGAGCTACAGTCGTTAACAACAAAGCTATCCCTGTACCAGCAGTTCCTGAGACTAAAGATAAAACAAAGTTCTCTAACAAGATTGACCGTAATGTCTTACCATTGGATACTCCCACTGCTTTGATGATTGCAATTTCTCTGCGTTTTCTTAAAAGGCTTATCACAATTTGATTCCCGATGGTAAGTATCGCTGTAATGAAGGCAAATAAAGTCACTATAGAGAAGAATACACTTATCATACGTATCATTGAATTTAAGCTTTCGGAGGCTGTACTTGATACTGAATACGCCATAGCGGATGCTGGAAGTACACCGTTTAATTCAGAGAGTAAACCCGTAGTCAGGGTCCCTCCGTCAATAGAAAACATTACCCGGTTAGGCGCCCCATATTTAGACAATATATCTTTAGTTGTTCTCATACCTACTGTTTTTACGAACCCTGATTCAAAAAAGCCAACAATTTTGAAAGGAATCTTCTTTTCTCCCATTGTAACTTCAACTGTATCGCCTGTCTTAATTCCCAACTGTTGATAATCTTCCAATAATAATGCGGTCTTGTGCGATGAATCATCTTCTATAAGGTCACGTCCACCAATAATGGAATAGGACCTTGATGCAAGTGAAGGGTCAACACCTTCAATGCTCAATTTATTGGAAGCGAAGAACTTATTCCCGTCTGACTTTTGCTGAAAAAGAGAAGTTGCTTCACTTCCGTTAATTGAACTTAAAAGACCGTTCATCTGGACACCCTCTGTCCACTTTTTAATATCGAGAGATTGAAAAGCTTCCTTGACTGCTTCAGACTCTACTAAGGAGCTTGTGATGAGTAGATTTCCTTTGGCCTCGGTCTCTAACTGTTGACTGACAGACTGAGTTAAGTTATCAGCGAAAAGTTCGCTTGATACTGCTGATGCAACACCAACACTCAAGATAAGAGCCAATAGTCCGTATCGTTTTCTTCCAGATGATAAATTATGAAAAGGGATAAACCAACGAGGAGAGATGAGTTTCCTCATGCTTCCAACCACTCTGAAAATGAAAGAGAAAGCAGAAGAACATACCTTCACAAATATACTTACCAATATAATAATCAGTAGAATCCCTAAAAAAGATAGAACGACTCTAGAACTAATGGATTCGGTTGAACCCAGAAAAAGTGTTTTTTGTAAGTAGAATGCTACAACTAGCGAAATCAGTAATAATAAGAGTCCTCTTTTCCAAAAGCGTACCCGATAAGAAGGGATCTGATGGTTTCCTTCAAGCAATAGCTGCATAGGAGAGACGATGAGCATTCCTTTTAGAGGAATCCATGTTGATATCAGTGCCATTAGCATTCCTACTGCGAAGGTAACAATTGTGACTTTCCATGAAAACTCCCAAGACAACGGTATAGCTAACATTTTGCCTACGTAAGAAGTTAACCAAGTACTCACTAGAAGACCTGTTACTATTCCAGTAATAGTTCCTATCGTCCCGATAAGAATACCTTCTGTTAAAAAGGTACCGGCAACTGAGCGAGAGCGTACACCTATTGCCTTCATAACTGCAATATCGCGCATTCTAGTGCTCATTGCCTGCTTCATTGTATTTGAAACTGTCAAAGCGCTGATTCCCAGTGCAAGCAGACTGAACAATTGTAAAAGTAAAAGAAGGGTCTTGGCTTGAGCCAAGCTTTCGTCTGTCCGCTCTTTCGTGTCCGTTAGTGTAGCACTTGGCAGATGCTTCTCAAGTTCTGCTTGCCAAGAAGTCTTTGGTGTGCCCGCTTTCCAATGGATAAGAATTTCATTTGTGCTTCCGGCTGGAGCGTTTAGCAGATTAGCTGCTTCATTCAACGGAAGATAAGCAGCTCCAAAAATATCCGCATCTCCGTAAGACTCTTGAACATTAAGTACTAATCCTTTTACCTTGTACTCATGCAGACTTCCATCAGACGCGCTCGGCAACCAAATTTTTTCTCCAACCTTTACCTGTAGGCGATCTGCTGCATTATCAGCAAGAAGGACCTCATTTGCTTGAAGTGAACGGATGCCAGGATATTGATTTTCCCCATAATAAGGGTAAGTCTTCGTATCAATTCCCTTCAAGATCACGCTTGTTGTTTTATTTTTGGATTGCACCATGCTCTGTCCGACATATGAAGATGAATGGCTGTCGATTTCTCCCATGTCTTGGAATATATCATTCACTATATTGCTCTGTAGTGGCTTAAGGTAGGACTGGACTAATACATCCCCACCTAATAGCAGTTTGGCAGAATTCTCAATAGAACGTGGCGCCAATTCAGATAATAGGAACATACTAAAGAAACTTGCACTTCCAATAATGAGAGACAATATAGTGAAAATTGTTCTTAATTTGTTACGTAATAAACTTCTCCCGGCAGAGCTCAGCCATATCATCAGATATTCACCTTCCTTTACTCAGACAAGGATCCTCAGTTTCAACCCTTCCATCTCTAATGTAAATCACTCGGTCGGATTTTGAAGCAACCTCTGGATCATGGGTAGCAATAATGAAGGTCATTCTCATTTGCTGTTTTAAGCGGAAGATAAGGTCAAGAACTTTCTGTCCGGAATCACGATCTAAATTGCCGGTTGGCTCGTCAGCAATGACTAGAGAGGGCTTATTAATCAGAGCTCTTGCAATAGCGACACGTTGCTGTTGTCCGCCGGATAGTTGATTAGGCAGGTGCTTCATCCGATCGCCCATCCCCACAAGCTTCAACATTTCTTCTGCTTTTTTACGTATTTCACTATGTCGGGTGCCTTTGATGCAGAACATGGGAAGCATTACATTTTCAAGAGCGGTCATTGTAGAGATTAGATTGAAGGATTGAAAAACAAACCCAATTTTTTGTGCGCGATAATCAGAAAGTTTTTCTTCAGATAAAGATTCGATTGACTTACCCTCAAGTGCGATTTTCCCTGTACTAGGCTTATCTAGGGATCCCATAATCCCAAGCAGGGTTGATTTTCCGCTGCCGCTGGGTCCCATAATGCTTACAATCTCACTTTTGTAAAACTTCAGATTTATTCCCTTAAGAACAGATATTATGCCGGCTTCGGATTCGTACTCTTTGTTAAGATTTTGGATGGCCAGAATCGGTTGTTCTACAATCAACTGAATTTTCCTTCTTTCTGTTAATTTTTTTAATAAGTAATATGGTGAAATGAAGAATTAATATCACAATCACTATCAAAAGGCCTTTGAAGTTTGTCCAGTTCCAAGAATGAAAGAGGGAAGTAAATGAAAAAATAAAACGTAACATATACATTAAAGCAATGCTGAAAACAATTAAGTATAAAGAGGAATACGCTAAAAACACTTTCTTGTAAGTACTGCTCATATTGATAATATTTAATCTAAATTTCTCGCGGAAAAGTCGTTTCCTACATACATATCCCAATAATCCTTGTTTTACCAATGTAAAAGTTCTAGTATGCAGGTTGGGAATTCCGAGGATATCTGTAAGTACCCAGAAACCATCAAGACGTAATAATGGATTTAGATTGCTAATAATGGAAAGCAAAATAAAATGGTTGGCAGTAAATAGTATATTGCTCCCTGTTATTATAGATGATAATTCATATATAATAAATATCCATAATTGAAAATATATACCTCCAAGGTCGATCACTACTCGCTCTTTTCTACTTGCTTTCCAAGCATCACTCAAATCCACGAAAAGAACAGGGGCTAAAAAAAACAATCCGATCCCCATATCTCTTGGTTTAACATTATATTTAAAAGCCGCCACTGTATGCCCAAATTCATGGAATATAGCCGAAAACAAAATCATGAAAAAAGTAATAATCCAAAAAAGATAAGAACCTAAATCTGCTTTATTTGCAGAAAGACTTAAATTTATTATGTAGTTGTAGAGGGCAATACTCATAAGAACTCCAAAAATACAAATACCTTTTAAAGAAAAAAGATGCTGAAAGGGTTGGGAACAGCCTTCCAGTCGGCTTGCATTTAATAGTGGAGTACGAAAACGGATGGCCGAGGAATGTTCTGCTATTTTTTCGCTCCCTACAACGATACCCTTCTCAGTTAGAAGATGTTCTAATAAATATTGTAGCTCTTCTAAGCGTGGGGCAACTTCATATTTCTCTAATAATTGCTCAGAAATCTCTAAAAGCGACTTTTTTCCGTCCATACAGTTAAAAATGGTTAAAATCTTTTCTGTTACTTTCATTTGTAGACCATTGTCAAAGTGAACTAAATAGCGAGCCCCCTCTTCCCAAACATCCATTTCATGGATAATATAGGGTATCAATTGGGGATATTTTGTTGCTGCTATCGCATTCATAATTATCCCCCTCTTTCTTTAGACGGTACCCAATTCTTCGAAAAGGTGTTTATTATGTTTGATATAAACATCTATTGTTTCATTGGCATAATTACAATAGGGCTTTGTAATATCTCCATTCCTCATTAAATTGGCATAAGCACAACCACCACCACAAAAGAGAGAGATAGAGCATTCCGTGCATTCCTTGGAATCTGTAATTCCCCGGTCCCATTGCTGATGAGCTTCAGAATTCAGCTCATATTTTGGAAAAAATGATCCAACGGCGGTCTCTGCACGGCCTACAGAGTCGGGACAGGCATAGATAAGTCCTTCTGTCCCAAATGAATAGAAACGTTGTTCGCGCGCGCTGCATTCTTTAAAATGTGGAACACTAGTGACCCCCGAGGAAGTACAAGCATCCATATCGTCCATCCTGCTCCAATCAAAAGATCGGATCGTGTTTCTAATTCGTGAGGTGCGCATGTTTATCACTGATCCCAGTCTTGCGTTGTATTTATCAATAAAAGAATCCAAGTCGCCGAACATTTCATATAGGGCTATCAACAGTTCATGTTCAGGTAAGTGGTCGGGCATTGGTTCACTGAAGTGATTAGTAACAGGCGTGACTTGCCAACCAAAGTGGGGGAACTTATTCCAGCCCTTTTGTTCAATGAAATTAGCCAGTTCGACCAGATGACCCAGATTTTCTTTGTTAACATTTGTCCTAGTAGCAACGGCAAAGCCTCGTTCCAGGGCCATATCAATATTTTGGACTATACGATCAAATGTTCCTTGTCCACCAGCCATGATACGCCGTTTATCGTGAACAGCTTTGGGGCCGTCAAGTGAAATTTGAAAGAAATCCCATTGGTCACGGTAAGGTTGAAAAATATCTAAAAATTGATGCAAGAATGTCCCGTTAGTAATAGCGCACATACGGAAACCATATTCATTAACAGCACGTTCTACCACTTCTTTAACTGTATTTTTAGTCTGCGGAAGAAGTGGTTCTCCTCCATATAAAACCATACGATGTTGTGCTCCTATGAAGCGGCCACGATTTTCTTCCATTTTAATAATTTGAGTAATAGCTTCGAACATTTTGGTTATTTCATCTGAGTCTAATGCATGATTATGGTCATGAATTTGATGGCCTTGATAGCAATAGGGGCACCTTAGATTACAAGCATATGTTGTACAAACATTGAAGGTCATACCCCATTTACTCTTTGCCGTCATTTTTTCCATTGCATCTTTAACTTTAAAAAGTATTTGTTGTTCTTCTGCAAGGCTATGAAAGATATACCCTCTTTTTTTGAAAAAAGTAAGTAGTTCAACCTCATCTTGATTATCTCGTTGCAGATTAGTCTGTTCAATCCGATCTAGCCGTTCCTTTACTAGACCATCCACTACATCTACTGCTCCACTAAGAGAATTAATCAAGATATAATTCCCATTGTTAATAGGATGAATAGAATTATATGTGCTTTTGATCATGATTTAACCTCCTCGTATTGTGCAGCTTCCTCCTGCAATTCGTGTAGATATTGACCAAGCATGTTCTTTGCATCCGGACAACAAGGAAGGTCCAGATCTCCGTATGTTGATAAAGCCTGTGCAGCGCAGCCGCCGCCGCAAATCATTGCTGCAGAGCAGTCTTTGCATTTGGGTATTTGTAGAACATTAAAATTTCTCCATTGGTCAAAAACGGGTTCCTTCGTAAAAACAGGGGAGAACTGGCCGATGCGATATTCTGATTTTCCCACTAAATCCGGACATGCATACATATTATTATCAGGTCCAAAAGCATAGGTTTTTCCTTCAGTAGCCTCACAGTAGACAAGTTGTGGCGAAATAATCCCAACTCTATCTTGTAATTCAGGATCAAGTAACATGCCTGTCCGGAAGAAACGGAACATTTCAGGACTAAGGCCGATCTTCTTTTGTTTTTCAAGTTCTGTAAAGTTAGGGACGTGTCGGATTAAAGACTTTGCAATCTCATAACCTTTCATCAAAGTAGAACTCAGACCTAGACAAGTATGATCTGTTACAGGAGCAAAGGTTATTGAGAAGGAAGGATGCCCGAAGAAGCCGCATTGATGATAGTACTTTATTAACTCAGGTACAGTTTTAATATTAGTTTGATCTATATTAATCCGGATCATAACAGGGATGTTACGGTTTAATAATTCATTAACGCCTTGGTGTATCCGTTGAAATGTACCCTGTCCTCCAGATAAAAAGCGCCGACTATCATGTATTTCCTCAGGGCCATCGACAGAAACCATAACACTTAAACAATCGCGAAAGCGTTCTAAAATGTCGGCGTAAGCTTTCAAGTGATAACCATTTGTATTACAACCGATTATAAAATTTCGTTTTTCCGCTTCTTCGCAGATTTTTTCTACCATGTTCTTGGCGGGAGGTAAGAGGGGCTCACCTCCGAATAGGTTAATTAATCCTTTGTCCATTCCGCTTTCTTTATGCAGAATATCAATTGCGGAAAACGCATGCTCTATTTGTTCTTCGGTAATGAAGCGTGTACTCTCATGAAGCAAATGATCTTCAAAGCAATATGTACAACGAAAATTGCAGGCATAAGTCGGACAAATAATATAATGCATGAATTGATCATAATTCATGATTTGTGATGCTTGGTTTAATCGTCGCTCCTTATCTTCATTATTCTCAAAAATGTAGCCTCTCCTCAATAAGAACTCGATATCGTCTTCTTTAAGCTCAGGCGGGTAATTAGATAGTTCCCAACTCTCTGCTGAATCCAGTAAATCAAGCATTTCTGCAGAGAAAAAATCTACAGCACCTGTCAAAGTATTGATAACAAGGTTTTTTTCATCAAACTCATATCTTAAATGGTATTTATTTACTATCATGATATTTTCACCTCTATACAATTTTGGAATTATTAAAAAATATTGTTTAATTGTATAATTTATTGTGAATCACTTATATTGGGTATTAAAGAATTATTCGTAAAAAAAAGCCGCAGAGAACGGCTTTTTTCATCGACTCAAATTTGGAAACAACAATTCCAGCAACAAAGATTAATGCAGGCCATTTCGTCACGATTTTCCAATGTTTCTACCTGATCAAATAATTCTGTCCATAGATCCTTGTCGTCGTTCACGGAGCGAGTTTTGAATTGATTTTCATTCGACATATGTAAACCTCCTTTATATTATTTTTATCTAGAAGAAAGATGCTTTTAGATAAAATTGTTAACCCAAACCTAATGACATCCATTGATTCTTTAGATACCCTAATAACCCATTTATTTACAATGTTATTCTATAATTTTAAATCTACTTATTATGTGAATTTAGTCACAAAATCAAAACTCTTCCAAAATTTTCGAAATAAATGTATTAAATCTCAGTGAGGAATTTAAGTTGAGGGAATTCCTGCTCACTAGAGATGCGGTAAACTAGATGCCTTGACTACTAATATTTGCATTAAATATTACCTAAATCGTATTTATCGAGGAGGAAATAACAGGAACAAAATTGAAAAAGTATACCCTATAGCAGCACTGACCGGGAGGATGGCATGCAATTTCAACCAATTTATTATAATGGGGAATTATTTCTACCGAAGATCGAATTAAATATGACACCGAACCAATCGGTTGGCATCATAACGGACTTGAAGCGAAAGCAGCTTTTAATGAATCAATTAGGGGATCATTCCCAATATTATTTATTTCGGGCTGGGCAAAACGAGTATATGCGTTTAACGGTGGAGGAACTAATCACTTTTCTAATCAGAGTAACAGAGAGGAATGAGCGTACCGCTTCGTTGATAGATTATTTTGCTTTAAAAGAAGAACGGAAGGTAAAGATCAAGGATCTAAGCTCATCGAAAAGGATGTATGTGACATTGCTGCGTGTCTTTTTTGCGCATCAGCCTACACTTGTACTGGAGGAACCCTATTTTTACTTGGAAGAGCAAGATTGTCGTCAACTCAAACGGATTCTGGATGATCTTTCTCAAGAAAAGCAGATTTTAATTTTAACTTCGAATTTAGAGGATGCCCTTATTTCCTGTGATGCCATTTATCGGTTGAACGAATCGGGATTTCATCCATTGGATATTCGGGACTTCGACGAGGATAAGCAGGAAGTACAGAAACAAGACGAGGCCAATATAACCTTGCAGAAGATCTCTACCAAAAGAAATGATAAAGTGATTTTATTTAATCCGCCTGAAATTGATTTTATAGAAAGTGTAGAGGGGTCAATCCTTGTTCATGTGGGCGGTGAAAATTATGACTGTGCGTTGACGCTGACCGAGCTCGAGCAGCAATTATTAAATTTCGGTTTTTTTAGGTGTCACCGATCTTACATTGTTAATCTGCAAAAAGTAAGAGAGATTATTACATGGACGAAAAATAGCTACAGCTTGCGATTAAATACAGGTCAAGATGCCGTGGTTCCGTTATCCCGTTCAAAATTGCCTGAATTAAAAGCACTTCTTAACATTTAAATGGTACCATTCAGGCGCTTACAGCTACATTTCGGCGCGTTTTGATGGCAGGAAGCATGTAATCTGTATATGTTTAAGCCATCAACACTAAGGATGTGGAGTTAATGAATGTTATCCGGGTAGAACGTATCCATAAGAGATTTGGAGAAAAGGATGCGTTAGCAGATGTTTCTTTTTCAATTCCTAAGGGTGAAATTTTTGGTTTCCTTGGCCCGAGTGGCTCAGGCAAAACAACATTAATTAAGATTCTAACGGCACAGTTAAATCCGACAAGTGGACAGGCAAGTGTATTTGACCAGCCGGCGGAGATGATGCAGCAGTCTGCTCAGAAGATGCGTTTTGGCATTTTGACGGATAACAGTGGTCTATATGAGAGGTTAAGTATTGAGGAAAATCTGGAGCTGTATCGTAAGTTATATGATCTTCCCAAATCTGCGGTCGACAAGGTGCTGCAGTTTGTAAACTTAAGCGGGGAGCGCAAAAAGAAAGCTAACCTCTTATCCAAAGGGATGCGTCAGCGTGTCATGCTGGCATGCGCGATTATCCATGAGCCGGAATTATTATTCCTGGATGAACCAACTTCGGCTCTAGATCCGGTAAACACAGCACATATCTATAAAGGCTTACGCTACTTAAATGAGAAAGGAACTACGATTTTTCTGACTACGCATGATATGTCTGAAGCAGAATTGATATGCAACCGTGTAGCGATTCTGTATCAGGGTCAAATCCAAACCATCGGTTCACCGAAGGAACTTAAACGGCAGCACCGGGAGAACGTAATTAGTGTGGACTTAATCAATGGGGAAACCTACGAGCTCCCGATCGATGAGGGGGCGGCTGACCAAATCGCGGATTGGATGAAGCGGGGGCTAATTGACCGGTTAGAGACGAAAGAGCCAAGTCTTGGTGATATTTTTATTAAAATGACAGGAAGTGAGCTACTATGAGTATCTCATACAAACGTGCCCGGGCGATATTTGTGAAGGATTACAAAGAGTTTTCACGTAACTACGCACTGTCCATTATGCTGATTTTTCCTATTATTATCGCTCTGATTTTCAAGAGGGCAGGTGCGTCTTTACCTGGAGCCAGCGGTTTTCTTTTTAATAGTTCGTTTGTATTGCTAACATGTTTCGCACAAGCCTGCTTGATTGCGGAAGAGAAGGAGCGTAACACTTTACGGTCATTAATGATGACACCGGCTACAACCATGGATGTACTAATCGGTAAAAGCAGTTTGGTCTTTGTCATGTCTGCTGTTGTTCTCGCTATTTCTACATTATTATTTGGCTATGAGCCAGCTAATATATGGGCGTTTGTGGCAGTAATCATTCTTTCGATTATTCTGTACACTGCAGCCGGGACGATCTGCGGTTTATTCTCCAAGACGTTGCTTGAATCCTCATTATCTATACTCCCTGTGGCGTTCATATTTATGGGGGCACCGTGGGGAGAAGTACTAGTGAAGGATTATCCGGTCTTCAAAGTGCTGGATTACATGCCAAGCAGTCAGCTTGTGCATCTGCTGGGTCTAAGCAATACAGGTTATACGACGGGCGATGTAGTGAAACCACTCCTCATTAATTTGGCATGGACGGTTGTGCTAACAGTAGTGTCTGTCATTTTATATCAGCGGCGGTTGAAGGACGAGTAAGGGAGCTCTGAAGGGACTTTAGCCAGCCTTCGGTGGGTCTTTGGTAGGGTTGAAACAAGCGGCCGACTGAGACTATACGACGATTATTTTCCAATTGAGGCTGTGATGTTGTCATGACGGGGCCTGCCGGGTAATAAAGATGATTAGAACTTTCAAATTTGGCTGATTTTGGATTGGGAGCCAAGGAAACGGGGGAAAGATCATGGCGGCACAGACAGTATCAGGCATCAGCTCCGTACAGACCATTGCGGCCTACGGCGGTACACAGAGTGATGTCAGTTCTCTGGAGAAACAGCGAAACCGGCTGATGATGGAACTGGATAAAGTGAATGCGGCACAAGGAAGTGAGATGCAGACTCCTTATCGCAGGGAGCAGCTGCAGCGGCAAATCCGGCTGCTGGAGTCCCAACTGGTACAGAAAAGCGGGAGCAGTACCTCCGTAAATTTTGTGCCTGCTTCTCCGCTTCAAGATCACCTCCCCCTTTGGGGAAATGAAGGAAAGGGAGGCCTCAAGGGCATCGGCCTGACTGATCCCCGGACGGCGACGGTGGACGCGGAGGGTCATTTCGACGCGTTAATTTAGGCAAGCGAGCGAAGGTGCGGAAAGCGTCAGGTGATAAACTGACACTCCATAATCATGAGGCTAGCTAGCCGAGCTTCCCCCGAGAAGACCCGCAGCACGGTAAAAACAACAAAATAGGCGAGAGGGAAGCTTCAACACTTCCTCCTCGCCTATTTGTGTTCATGCAGTTGCTTAGGGTTCAACTATTTTATTCTGGTGTTCCTTGGGTTACCCCATGGATATACGAGAGCGTCGGGGAATCGACGGCCCCTTGTCCCGGATTATAGGTGAAGGAGTACTCGATGGTATCCCCGTGTTGCAGGTGATTTACAGGGTAGGTATAGCTACCGTTCCCTGCCGGGGTCATGGCTACGTTTAGCTGCCCACCGTTATTCAACTTATAGTGTAAGTCGGCAAAGGTTGCGCCGTTCACATAGAACAGCAGGTCGTCACCTATTTTCTTCAGGCCCCGCACCTCATCGCCGACAATGATAACACCGGATGATGCTGCCGGTACAACAGTGATGGTGGAGAGGGCTGTTTTATTACCGTCGGCTGTTGTAGCCGTTACGGTTGTTGTGCCTGGAGTGAGTCCCGTCACGAGACCGTTCGGATTCACGGAAGCGACGTTGGTACCTGATACGGTCCAAGTGACCTGCTTATTGGTTGCATTAGACGGGGCAACATTGGCGTTCAACTGCACAGTCTGTCCGACCTCCACCTGCGCAGTGGTTTGATTCAGAGAAATACCGGTAACCGGCACGTTTACCGGATTCTCGCTGTTGCCTTCTTTATAGACACGAACATAATCCACTTGCATTGTTGCAGGAATATCCGACGGATCTGGGGTATGACCGCTGTCGAAGTGACCGCCGATCGCCAGATTCATAATGATGTAGAAGGGTTGATCGAATGGGGCGTTCGGATTGTTAGGTGCAGCTACGGAATACCATTGATCTCTACTGACTTTAAAGAAGAACTTGCCGTCCACATACCATTTCATATTATCTTCTTCCCAGATCATGGAGTACACATGATAATCATTGGCGAAGGTCTGACCTTCAGGGAAGTGATATTCACCAGCAATATATCTGTTTACAGGCCATTGTCCGCCAAAGTGTATGGCCCCGCTGGTCGTGCCGGGCAAGCGTCCTTTGGCTTCCATAATATCAATTTCCCCGGATGCGGCCCACGCTCCATAAGCGGCATCTTCCGGAAGCATCCAAAGTGCTGGCCAAACGCCGTTACCTGTAGGCAGCTTAGCACGAATATCTACTCTGCCGTACTGGAAGGACAGCTGATCTTTGGTGTTAATCTTGCCGGATGAGTACTGGGCATACCGGCTTGGGTCCTGTGGAAAGGATTTTGAATCGTTCAAAGCTCTGATATTCAGCTTTCCGTCCTGTACAAATACATTTTGTGTACTGTCTGTATAGTGCTGCAGTTCCGCGTTGCCCCAGCCCCAGCTATTCGGATCGTCAGTAATATAATAACCTTGTTCGTAGCTCCATTTGCTCGTATCGAGTGCTGTTCCGTTAAATTCATCCTGCCAAATGAGATTCATGCCCTCTATCGCCGGGTCGTTTGGTGTTCCGATGGCAATGTCATCATGATCGGATACATCCGGACGTGGGGCATCTGGATTACCAATAAAGGTATAGTTGACGTAATTGTTGCCGACACTTCCGCCCGCCTGTCCATTTAATGGATAGCCAATACGGATTTGCACATCCTCTTGGACAGGCTGGAACCAAAGCCCATAGATGTAGTCAGCCCAATATCCCCACTGGTTGGCATCGGACATGTTGTTATAGCCATTGCCGGCGTATACAAATCCGCTCTGGCTGGAATCACTCATAGCAACCCATTGTCCGTTGATGTTAATTTGGTATACGTAATTTCCTAGTTCAGTGCCTATTGGAGCGCCCCCATCAATCTTAGGTAGCGGTACACCTATTACACCTTTTGCATCTGCGGTAAAGGTCGTTCCCTCATAAGGAGTTAAGACATATGAATTTCTTACAGGTTTATTAAAGGTGAGGGTATAAACGACGTTAGCCGTTGAGGTTTTCGATTCTAACTTGACGTTGATAGACTCTGTTACGGTGAACCAGTAGCCACCGCCGCCTTCGGTGAATTGTCCGAAGTTGTTATCATAGATCCAGCCGCTGGCTGCATTATTGTCAATATCAATCCATGTACTGCTGCTTACAGGTTTTACATATACCTTCAGATCTTCAGCTACGGCTTCATAGGTAACGGCCGGATCATTGTTGAAGGTAGGATAAGTAAAGCCTGCACTTCCTGTAAATCCTGCTGAAATCTGCGGCCCTTGTGTAGGGGCCATAGCAGTAATGGTCGTTTTGTTTATGTTTTGAAATACCAGGGTGTAATCAAGTGTAACTCCATTAGCCTTGGAGAACAGCTGAATCTCCGTTGTTGCGGAGAGAGTGAACCAATAGCCATTCAAGCCACCGTCGCTCCAGTGTCCCCAGTTTTGGTTGTAGGTATAGCCGCCTGCATGGTCAATATCCACCCAGTTTCCAGCAACTTTTACTTTTACACCGACGTCATCGGAAACATCATTCCAGGTGGCAGAGCCCCCATTGAATGTGGGCATGACGAAACCATAGCTAGCTTGCCCAACCCCTGATTTTGAGATGACAGGACCGTCTGCCGCTGAAAAGTAAGACATAGAGGTAACTGTGGTTCCTGCTGCCTGCACCTTAGAAGTCGGCAATAGACCAACCCCAGCCAACAGTACTACTGCTAAGAACAAACTAAATACCTTCTGCTTAAAACCACTTTCCGTATTGTAAAGTCGTTTCATACTTGCCCTCCTTTAATAAAATAATGAAGAAACGAAACCGCTTACATTTAGGGTCATCTCTATTCTATCGAATATAATAATCAGCTAAAAGGTACAATTATTTTTGTTATAACCCAATTTTTTGGCTTTTGATTATTTATAGCGCTGTGTCACGGAACTTTTCCTCGCTGTCGTGCTTCCGGCGCATCATTTGCCGGTATTCTGTGGGCTGCATGTCCATGACATCCCGAAATGATCGTGTAAAACTTTTGTAGCTTTCATACCCTACCATGGTGGCTACCTCTACAATTTTATGATCGGTTTCGGCCAGCAGCCGCCGGGCTTTATCCAGGCGCACATCGCGCAAGTATTCTGCAAAGCCTTTGCCGATATTTTTTTTGAACAGGTTAGAAAAATAGGCATAATTAAGCGACACGTGGTTCGATACCATCGCGAGATCCAGGGGTTTATGATAGCTTTCGTGTATAAAGCGTATGGCTTCATTCAAATCTTGCGAGTTGCGATAGCTGCACTTATATTCATAATAAAATTGGTTCAGCCGAAGCAGCTGTTGTTGCAGCGCCTGAATATAATCGCGAATACCCGGATAATCGAATAGATTACGTAAACATTCGCTGTCCAGCGCTTCTTCCCCCATGTACGGGCGGATTACACGCACAGATTCCTCCAGCATCTGTACAATGGCACGGCATAGCTGCTGTGTGTATTGGATGTGATAACGTTGCAATGTATCTTTGTGAAATATCATAGAAATGCCTTGGGTGATTGTACCGCTGTTTTTGGTGCCGATTAACTGGAACAGGGCATATAACTCCTCATAGGGAAGCTCCCACTGCTGCTCCAGTCGCTCAATATGTGTTGGCAAGATGCAGCTCTTCTCTGGAAACAGGTAACTGTGGCGATAGAGCTCTAGCGCTTGTGTATAGCTGCGGGGCAACTCCTTCAATCCTTGCTGCGGGCTGGTCATGGCAGTAATGGCATCTATCTGTCCTGCTTTGAGGGCGGCCGGGAAGGCTCCCGTATCTACGGCTGCATCAACCGCGAGAATCAGGTACGGGCGGTGTTGCAGGCATATACACCCTCGTCTGCCATACACACGGTAGGCAAGGGATTCCATACTGTGGCTACTGTCGGCCCCCGGTTGGTTAATCCATAATTCCTCCCGCAGCAGACACAGGCGGTAATTACTCCACAACTCTGGATTCTGTTGCTGGGTCTGGAGAACCCACGCTTCATCAATCATTGCACCCTGCATGAACATACTCAGTTCTTTGCGGTCTGTCTCCCGGGCGCGGCGGGAGATATGCTCCATATTACGCGAGAGCGCCTGCCGTGTTTTTATCTCATTTGCTACATGTTCTACTGCGGTTTGCAGATCTTCACGTTTCACAGGTTTGAGCAGGTAGCCTTTTGCTCCAAGTTCGATGGCTTTTTGAGCATAGGCAAAATCACTATAGCCGCTAATAATCAGGTAATCTACCTCAATATGCTCCTGTTTGCTCTTCGCCATCAGCGTCAGTCCATCCATATCGGGCATCCTGATATCAGTAATCACCAGTTGGATGTTGTGCTGACTCAATATATCTAAGGCCTCAATTCCGTTTACTGCACAGTAAATATTGTCCAGCTGCAGCGGAAATTGACGCAGCATCGCCTGCAGCCCATCACGAATGTGCTTTTGATCGTCCACAATTAGAATATTGATCATGCCCTACCATCCTCCAAGATTCACATTTTCCCAAGGCAAACGTATGGTTACACAAGTATAGGCACCCTGCACACTGTCAATCCAAAGACCGCAGTTCTTACCATAATGAAGCTGTATGCGCTTATGCACGTTCTCCAAGCCCAGTCCGTTTTTGCTGGTAACAATCGGTGAATCTGAGTCGCCCCGCAGCACAGCCTGCAGACTGGACAGCATTTCCGGGTCAACACCTGCGCCATCATCTCGTATCTCAATTAGCAGAAGGCTTTCATTTTCTACCGATACGGTAATATGGATACGTACGCTGCCGCCCGAGGGCGCTGCATGATGAACGGCATTTTCGACGATGGGCTGCATGCACATTTTAGGAATTGTATAACGCAGTACCTCCTGCGGGAGATCCGCCGTCAACTCAATGCTGCCACCCTCCATAAAGTTTATGAATCGGACATAGCTGTGTATGTTGGCAAGTTCTTCGCTAAGCGCAACCGTATCGCTGCGCCATTGCATGCTGTATCGCAGTTGTGAGCCTAAAGACACCAACGCTTCGGCGATAGCGGGCTGTCGCTGAACCTCCGCGAGCATACGGATGGATTCCAGCGCGTTATATAAAAAGTGTGAATTGATCTGCGAATGCAGCGAGTGCAGCTGTGCATTTTTGGCAATCAGCTGCTTATCTACCACTTGGGTCATCAAATGTTTGATTTCGTCCAACATATTATTGTAGCTGACGGCCACCTCGTCGATTTCGTCACCGGTTTCGTTTTTATCCAGGCCGGTATCAATTTTCGCATCCAGTTGGCCTTGCCGCACCTTGCGCATAGAAGCCAGCACCCTGTCGAGCCGGCGGAAAATGCGCCGAGTGGTATGTGAAACGAGCAGTAACATTAGCAGCAATACACACAATGTGATCGCTACTACGAGCAAATACCAGCTTCGTGGGCCTTTCATCAGCGCTTGATGAGAGGCAATATCCACTACATAGGCGTTCAGTGGGGCGATGTAGCGATACAACGCGTAGTAAGTATGGTCGCCTACCTTGACCTTAATGGGGCTACTCTGCTGCAGCACATCCAGCCGCTGGTGAATGCTACCTAGAATGTTATCCAATTCCTCACCGGCATTTTGTGAAAAGATATGCTCAGGATTGTATACAGATCGGGAAGAGTCGGCTCCATCCATCACTACAGAAAAGAAATCCCCCCCGCTATCCTCAAGCAGGTCACTGAAAAAGACGCTATGCTGGGCGCGGATTTCCATAATGGTAGGGAGTTTCTGCTGTTGCCCCTGAAGGCGTACCAGCCGGTAATAGGATAGCGTATGCTCTCCATCTTTAAAAGCAAATAAGCGGTATGCCGCACCGCCTTCCTCCCGAAGTGTCACCCAGTAGTCCTTCGGCCAGAACTTGTCATAATGGTAGATTTCAGGCCAAATCTCAAATAGGTTTGGATTATCGACATAGAAACTTAGCTCGCTGATCATCTCGTAGCTTTGAATGATATTATGCATTTGCTCAAATTGATTTTGTCTAAATTTTACGAGACGCAGGCCATCCCCGCGCATATTGGAGTGAATAAAATCTACAAATGCCTTTTGATTCAGCGCAGTAGAGGAAGCGTTCTCAATAATGCCCATTTTGCTGCGCAGTTGTTCGTTAATTCGTGAGACATGGCTGCTGCCGGTAGCCATAGCGTCCTTGTATAGCTGACTTTCCTGTGTGCGGATAAATAAAAAGGATACCACAATCGCAGGGATGGCAATCATCATGCTAAAAGCCAGAAACAACTTTTGGGAGATTCGGGAATTACGGTACAGCTTCCTCATTTTAGTCAGCAGATACTTCATTTAAGTAGCCTCCTACCCTTGTAATATACCATATATTACAAACTGCCCGGTAGGTAACTAGGCTGTTTTGTTAAATGGTTAAAGAAGCGAAAAAGGGAATACCGGCCACCCTTTCGGTGGCCGGCAGCAATCTTAATACGGGCATTATTACTCTGCCATTTTGGATTTTCGCACATCCAGTTCAGCCTGGCGGTATTCCATCACCTTGCCAAAGTTGTAATTCTCGCGGCGGTCAAGGAAATTGTCGAAGATTTTATCAAATTCAGCCTCATTTTTGGCCGTAATTAGCTCAGGGAGTACTTCCTCCCAATTTTGCGAAATACGGGACCAGGCTACCGACACATCAGAATCGCCCTGTGGATCTAAGCCCTTATAGATACCGCTATCAATATCGGCCTGCTTATTGGCGAAGTCTTCCATTTGCTTAATGACAGGAGATTTCTCCGGTCTCCACTGGTTGACGATTACAGGGTTTCGCATCATCCAATAGGTATCCATGATGCCGTATTCTTTCTCCAGCTTCTCAATATCAGTGTCGAGTAATTTTACCATTTCAGGCTTCAGTTGCGGCTTGCCATCTACCATCTCCCATGTTTCGCCTTCCTTGCCAAGGAACAAATCTCGTTGGCCTTCTTCGCTGGCCAGATAGGTCAAAAAGCGGATGGCTCGTTCAGGGTTTTCGGTTGATTTGCTAATCATCGTCACCATCCAGCCGTCCATGTTGCCAGGGAATAACTTAGGGTTATCGCCCTTGCTGTTCTTTGGCCCATCGACTGCGATGTAGTAAGAGTCCGGGTTGCCGCTAGCAGCCAGCATAGGATTGACAGCCGACATACCGGTCCACTCGCGGACCATCATGAAATAGCGGGCGTTGTTTGTTTTTTCCTCTACCTGAGTATCGGAATCCACCAGGAAATCCACATTAATCAACCCGCGCTCGTAAGCCGTACGGAAGGTTTTTAGCCAGGCAATATAATCGGGATCGGTAATGCGGTCGTATACTTTTCCGTCTTTCTCATGCGGAACGGCCAGTAGGTTCTGCAGATATTCGGTCATCCCGTAAGGGACGTTCCCTTGTGCAAAAAAGGGACTGATGGGCTGGCCTTTATATTGGGAGTACTTATCCTTTACCAGTTGCAGTGCGTTCAGAAAGCCCTCTGGAGTGCTAAGGTCCGGGCTGCCCATCTCCTCATACAGATCTTTCCGCACCAGGAAAGTCTGGTTAGCCGCCGTCATGCCAGTTTCATGCATCAGGTTGGGGCTATATGAATCATTCGGAACGCCATAGGTATTGCCATTTTCTTGACGATACCACTTCAGTGTACCGTCCCCGGCCACCTTGAAGAAGTAAGGGTCATACTTGTCAGCTAATTCATTTAAGGCGTAGACATGATCGCCTTCCCACAGCTTTTTGACAGCGGTTTCCCACGAACCCATTGATATCAAGTCTGGCAGCTTGCCCGAGGTCATCATCAGGGTAATATGTTCATTGGCTTCACCGGAAGGTACTTCAAGCTTGATGTTTACGCCTGTTTTTTCCGTTACGTACTTGGAGGTCAAGCTGTCTCCCCAAGTGTGGGCATACCAGTTAGCACCTACGAACCAGGTTAAATCAACAGGGCTGGTATCCAGCTTCCATGCCGGATCATCGGGATTGAGCTTTGCTTCACTCGGGGGCGGCTGTGTACTATCTGTAGGCTGTGGTGTCGGCTTATTTTCACTATTCGCTGAATTGGAACACGCGGCTATGCCTAGCATCAGGCTTGCGGCCAGAACGAGGGTCAACCCCGGCTTAATGAGATTACGTTTCATGACATAATCATCCTTTCTTTGCTGCTTCTGAATTTTTGAATACCAGTTTCTAGACACTCACACTCTTATCCCTTAATGGCGCCAATCATCACGCCTTTGACCAGATAGCGTTGAATGAAAGGATAGACTATCAGAATAGGCAGTGTGGCCACCATCATGGATGCAAATTTAATAGAGTTGCCGGGAAGTCTTGCGCCGAATTGCGCCATAGCTTGCTGCTGCATGAAGGACATAGAGTTCTCCGCAATGATTTTGTACAGCATGGTCTGCAGTGGCAGTAATTCCTGCGAACGGATGTAGATGACCCCCTGGTAATAATCATTCCAATGATAAACGGCTGAAAAAAGCGATATAGTCGCAATGACAGCCATGCTATTGGGCAATACGATTCTGAACAGGACGCCATAGTCTGAAGCACCGTCTACCTTCGCAGACTCCTCCAGGCTATCGGGTATGGTGCGGAAGAAGCTCATGAAAATGACCATATTAAAAAAAGTGTACATAGAGGGAATGATGAATATCCAAAAATTATCATATAAGCCCAGCTTCGTCATCAGAATAAATGTAGGGATCAGCCCGCCTGAGAACAGCATCGTAACCAATGCGATTTTAAGATACAGCTTGCGTCCGATCAGATTAGACTTGCTCATTCCGTAAGCAATAATGGCGGTAAACAACACATGCGTTGCTGTCCCGATCACTGTGCGCAGAGTGGTAATGTAAAAACCGTTCATCATAGTCTTATCATTGAACACAACGCTATAGCTGGCCAGCGATAATTCTTTGGGAAACCAGTTGACGGTGCCCAGGGATGCCTGCTGCGGAGCATTAAGCGAGTTAATGAATACAAACCACATCGGGTACAGTGTTAAAAAGCAAACCGCCAGCATCAGCAGGGTGTTGCAGACCTCAAATACTCCAATTTGCCGAAATCTTTTGCGTCTTTCCATACCTCTGTCCTCTCCCTTCTAAAAAATGCTGTCGCCGGTTAGTTTTTTGGATGTGTGATTGGCCAAAAACAACAAACCTAGCGCCACAATAGAGCGGGCGAACAGGACGGCTGTTGAGAAGGAATGGCGCCCGGAGACCAACCCCATGTTGTAGATATACAAGTCTAGGCTTTCCGCCATCCTCATGTTCATATTGTTCTTCAACATAAAGATCTGCTCAAAGTTACTGCCGAGTATCCCGCTGACAGCGAGGATGAACAAAATAGCGATGGTGGGGCGTATGCTCTGAATGGTGATATGCCACATCCGCTGCCGCCGATTTGCGCCATCCAGCTCAGCCGCTTCGTACAGCCCCGGATCAATGCCGGATATTGCCGCTATGTAGATAATGGCGCTCCAGCCGGTTTCTTTTAACGTATCGGTGAAAAAGGTGATCCACCAAAAGTACTTAGGGTCGCTGTTAAACAGGATTTCGCGTTCCTGGAACCCGAACGCCATCATCAACTGATTGATCACACCGCCCTCGCCCAGCCAATTGAGCGCAATGCCGCCAAAAATCGTCCAGGCAATAAAGTGCGGCAGGTACGAAATGGTTTGTACCGTTCGCTTAAATCGAAGACTCCGTATTTCATTCAGCAGCAAGGCGAACAAGATAGGAATGGGAAAACCCAAGACCAGCTTGATGCTGCTCATTCCCAGAGTATTGCGAATCGAACGCCAAAAACGCTCATCCGTCAAAAAATCCTGAAAATGCTTCAGCCCGACAAACGGTGATTCTAGTAAGGGTTTGGCGATGCTGTAGTCCATAAATGCAATAATGAGCCAGAACATAGGGATATAACAAAAGATAAACATCCAGATGATTCCCGGGATAACCATGCTTTGCAATTGCCACTGCTTAAAAAGCGCTTTCATTTGTTCCGTTCTGTATTGGAACATTTTCCGTGCCCCCTTTCTATTTCATCGTATGAAAAAGCGTATAGGAAAAAAAGCCCATGATTATCGACCCTATCCCATTTTTTTAGATTTGTTTGACCAGCCGCAAAAATTAAGTATGCTGTGATTAAATGAAGGGAGTGTGCAAAGGATGAATAAACCTATATGGGAACAGAATTTCTTAGATAGAAATGCCGATTTAAAGCTATGGAATGTCCGCCTTGGCAACGACTTGTTAGATAATGAGGGTAATCCCATAGACCCAGGTTGGGGCAACGGAGAGCAGCAGTATTACACGGATCATTCCAGCAATCTGTATATCGATGAATTTGGCTTAAACCTGTGCGCGCGCAGCGAATCCATTGAAAAGGATGGGCGCAATTTTGCATATACCTCGGCTCGTTTGGATACAAAGGACCATTTTTCCTTTTGTTATGGCAAGTTGGTTGTGCGTGCAAAACTGCCGGTAGGGCAAGGGGTATGGCCTGCCATCTGGTTGCTTCCGCAGGAACAGGCTTACGGGCCTTGGCCAGCTTCCGGCGAGATTGATATCATGGAAGCCAAAGGCCGCTTGCCTCAGCAAATATCCGGAACACTGCACTACGGAAAGAATTGGGAACATCAAATCGTTGAGGAGTTCTCGCACCATTTTGAAAGCGGAACCATTAATGAATTCCATGATTATGCACTGGAATGGAATGCCAGTTCGATTCGATGGCTGGTAGACGGACATTGCTTTGCCGAGCGTTGCTTGGAGCCAGGCATTATGCCCTTTAACGAGTCATTTTATCTGGTGCTGAACCTTGCAGTGGGCGGCTGGTATGACAATGTAGCGGTTGACGAGACTGCACTGCCAGCGGTGATGACGGTTTCAGGGATATGGCTGTATCCATAATTAAAAATTTTGGAGATGCCCTCTTTTTCGATTTTCAATACCTACATCCCATCTGGTAGAATAGGGAAAACCATATTTCTCTATATTCTAGTAACTTAATTATAAGCTTGGGGAGGTAGACTATGGACAAAGAACTAGTGGCACAGCTGACACAGTGGCATGAAGATGATGAACACCAGAAGATTGTAGACACTCTGATGGAGATTCCTCCAGCGGACAGAGATTACGAGGTAGTCAGCAGTCTGGTAAGAGCGTATAACAATGTGGGATGTTATGAAGAAGCCCTTGAACACTTCGCGATGATTGCGGAACAAGGGCAGAATGATTATCTGTGGCATTTTCGTGTGGGATATTCCTACTATTATTTGAATCGATATGAGGAAGCGGTGAGAGTGCTGAGTATTGCCCATGACCTCGATCCGGATGATGAGAACACGGCCATGTTTTTGAAATTCAGCCAGCGCAAGCTTCGCAAAGAACAAGACGCCGCAGCCAGACGGGCAATCAGAGAACAGCATAATGATTCGGGGACGACTGCAGCTCCTTTTGACGGGATGGATCTCTCCGGCTTTTGGGACGATAGCGATTATGCGCTAAAAGAATATGTTTCTTCTCCGCCTACGGATGAGCTGATTGCTTCTGTAGAAGAAGAACTGGGTTACAAGCTTCCTGCCTCTTATATCAGTCTGATGAAGCAGCACAATGGGGGAGTGCCTTATAATACTTGTTTTCCGACCGAGGACGCGACCTCATGGGCTGAGGATCATATTGCGATTACGGGCATTATGGGCATCGGACGCGAGAAAAGCTATTCCATCTGCGGCGATCTCGGCAGCCCGTTCATGATTGAGGAGTGGGGGTATCCCGACATCGGCGTGGTAATTTGTGATTGCCCTTCGGCAGGCCATGATGTCGTGATGCTGGATTACCGCAATTGCGGGAGGGACGGCGAACCCGAGGTAATTCATGTGGATCAGGAAGATAATTATGAGATTACGTTTCTGGCCCAAGACTTCGAGACGTTTATACGCGGCCTGGTGAGTGATGAGGAATACGACACCTCTGAAGAAGATAAAGAGGAGGATTTGCGCAAAGTAGCCGTAGGCCAATTCTCACCTTTGCTTGCGAAGCTGTGCAGCGATGTGTCTGAGGTAGATCAGCTTGAGCAGAAGATCCGTAAAGTCTGTACCCGAATCGTTGAAGAGAAGGGACACTTCTCCTTTCATGCGGATGAGCTTTCTACTCTGATGTACGATGTGCAGTTCTGGCTGTACACAAGCTCTTATCCAAATACGAGCCGTCAACAATATCTGGATGTATATGAGAAAATGATCGCTTTTGGCGGCGAGTTCGGGCAAGGAGGATACGCTCCGGGATGGATCAGCGACTGGCTGGATGGGCGAATACGGGAAGAGCTAATCGTCCAGGAAAACGGGGTGCTTCGCTTCACAGATCAAGCCCGCTCTGAGGTCATTGCACGGCTGGAAGCGGAAGCTGCAAAATAGGAGACGTTGATTCGGGGGCTACTCTCCCGCACGGAGCTCGGTTGATCACAATCGTATTCAAGGGTCATCCCACAAAGGATGGCCCTTAAACTTGCCGTTTCAGACAGTGCACTCCGCATAATAAGCGAAAGAAAATTAAAGCGCTTACTCGTGAAGTATTTATATATAAATGTAATTATTAACATTTTTCGACAACATTCACCTTACTTTTACATGGTAGTTATGATATATTCTGGGCGAATATGGATAACAAAAAAGAAAGGGGAATGAGTATGGAAGCGTTGGTGTGGACATCTAATCATAAGCTGGAGCTTTGCGAATGGGAAGAGCCGCAGATTGCAGCACCGGATGAAGTCAAGATCCGGATTGAGATGACAGGTGTATGTGGAACAGATTTAGCAGTCATAACTGGGAAAGAGGAGGGGGTTCCAGGGGTCATTCGTGGTCATGAGGCAGTAGGGACTGTAATCCAAATCGGCAGCAACGTTGACCGTGTTAAGGTAGGCGACCGCGTAGTTATCGATCCGAATCAAAGCTGTGATGAATGCTATTTTTGCTTGAAGAAACAGCCGCACCTCTGTACGGGCATCGATGGAAATGGGATGCCTATTGCGGGTTTGAATCGAAATGGGACATTCACTTTTTTTTACTCAACTGCACAAACGTTTGCACACCGTCTTCCCGATCATATGAGCTGGGAGACGGGGGTTTTGATTGAGCCGCTTGCCTGTGTACTGCACAATTTCAAAGAAGCCAATGTCACAGCAGACGACAAGGTACTCATTCTTGGATCGGGTCCAATGGGACTGTTAAGCCAAATTGTGAGCAAGTCGAAATCTGCGCTCACGGTAGCGACTGAAGTTAATCCCTATCGGCTAGCTTTTGCCAGAGAGATCTCAGATTTTGCTTTAACCCCTGCCCAATTAAATCAAGCTACCGTAGACAAAATCTGTGCGGGACATAAGTTTGATGTGATTATCGATACGGTGGGCACTCAACTCGAAATGGCGGAAAAGTGGATTGAACGTGGAGGCCGCATCGTTCCTTTTGGAATTAATGCGAAGTATCGCTACACCTTTTCCCCTACTAAATTCGTGCAGCATGCAATAAAAATTATAGCAGCAGGTGAATACCGCTACATGTTCGAGGAAGCTTTGCAGTTTGCCGCTGAAACTCCTGAAATGGAGAAACTAGTGACTAGAAAAGTTAAGCTCAGTGAGCATGAAGCAGCGATAGACGAGTTGATCGGCTATGAATTGAACTCTTTGAAGGTGGTTGGGAGTGAAACCGTAAAGACGGTTTTTGTTCCCTAAACGTAAGACTACAATCAATGAGAGGTGGCACTGTTGATGAGCAATGATAGCAAATTCAGATTAATTAAAGATTACTTGTCTACACAAAAGGCCAAAGACATAGAGCCAATTTGGATGCCCGCAGTGTGGAATGAGTGCCAATATGAGCGTGTTCTCTTAGAAAAAGAGGGTGAAATTTGTGTACACCCGTATGATTTTTTGACAGATCATTTGAATTATCTGGACAGGCTTTCGTGGAGATATCTGCTTAAGGAACGCACAAATCTGGACGATAGCGCGATCTATTCTTCGCTTATTCGCTATTCTACGGCTTGGGATTACAACCATGACGGAAAAATTGAATCGGGTACTTTTTTAAGATTCTTTATTCTTCTGCCTCTGCTAAAGAAAATGGGCATCAATATTCTGTACATGCTTCCAGTTAACCAGTACAGCAAGTTGAATCTGAAGGGGGATATTGGGTCCCCTTACGCAGTGCAATCGTTATTCCATTTGGACGAGAACCTGCACGATAGCCTATTGGATGATATGGAGGAGTTTACGATCCACGATGAGCTCAGCGCTTTGGTAGAGGCTTGTCATTTACTTGATATTAAGACTGTTGTTGACTTCATTCCCCGTGTGACGGCGAAAAACAGTGCGTTCATTACCGAACATCCTGAATGGGTGTATTGGATCAAAATGGATGAATTAGAAGGCTTTGCGCCGCCCGCGATTCCCCAGCTTGGATTTTTTGAGGAGTGTACGCCGGACAAACTGGAGACGGTCTACCGCAGCCAGGAGACAGCAGTATTTCTGCGGAAGTTCACGCCACCGCCCAATGAACTCCATCCAATCCTTTGGCAGCACTTGAAAGAGAAAGCTGCTAAAACAGGAGAGGAGCTATTAACTTTGGTGGAGCAAGAGATGGGGATAACGACTGCTCCAGCGCATTCGGATTGGATAAATGATGTGCAGCCGATTTGGACAGACATTACGTTCTTACGCCTCTACCAGGATTTCTCTCCGCAAGTGAGACATCTTATAAGTCCGGATCAGGCGCCATATGTCCTTTTTGATACGATTAAATGCAATGACTACCCGGGAGAGGAGCCGAATCTGGAGCTGTGGGATGTTCTGGAGGAGGCAGTACGGGTTAATCTCGAAAAATATGGGATTGACGGCTTCCGCATCGACATCGGACACGTGCTTCCTATTCCGTTGTTGACTCGTATTTTTGACACGATTAAAGAGATGAATCCAAATGCGATCTTAATCAGCGAAGATTTGTTCAATCGCAACCACAAGAAGGCAGCAAACACCGGCTATAACATTATGCTTGGCAGTGGATGGAACGTCATGACACAAATTACTAAAGAGAATCTCATTTCATTCTTAGAAGAGCTGCCTGAGTTGAATATTCATATATTTGCCTGTGCAGAAACAGCAGATACTCCTCGGATCACCAGCCGTGGCGGTGTAGAGGTTGCTCGGATGATCGCGGTATTTAATCAATTTCTTCCGAACGCAATTCCATACGTGACGACGGGTTATGAAATGAATGAGGAGCAGCCGCTCAACTGTGGTCTTGGAGACAACACGAACGGAAAGGAGATTTCCCGAGCTTTTTTTAACGTTATGCAAATTAATTGGACCAATCCTACACCGATGCTGCCGCTGTTGGCGGAGCTAAGTGAACTCAAGAAAGATTGGCGCCACCTAGTGAAGCCGGAAAACTTTTTCGTGGCTCAATCCCCGGAAGGTATTGTTCTGTACGGGTATATGCAAGGGGATGAAACGCTGCTGTGCTGCTTTAACTTGAGTGCTGATGCTTTCTGCCAAGTTGATTTGAAGGTTGCCGTACCTGGCCGATGCCCAATGACGGTAACACTGGATAGTTCCTTAACGGGTAGCAGCGTAGGTCAGGCGTTCGATTGCTTGCTGCTTGCGCCTAATCAGGCTTTAGTGCTCGTAAACAATCATAGACAATTTAGGTAAGGGAGAGAGGCTGCAATGGAAAAGAACAATAAGGAAGTCGTGGTATGGCATGAGTTTGATGGTCCAGGAGATACCTCGATTGAGGTGCTGGAGGGAATTTGTAAGCTGTATACAGAGCGCTTCGGCGTACAAATTACACCACAAGTGATGAATATTACGGAGCTGACTGCGCGCCTGAACCAAATTAAGGACACCCAGCAAGGTCCGCATCTGGCGATGGTTCCTGCTGACATGTCCTCCTATGTGGAGAACGGTCTTTACTCCGAAGTACCGGGCGGGCTATTTGACGATACGCTGACTGAGGGAGCCCTTTCAACGATGCAAATGAATGGTGTTCAGTATGGTATCCCTGTATTGCGGGGTAATCATCTGGTTGTGTATTACAACCCGTTGATTTACCCTAGTGCGCCGACGACATGGGACGTGTTCGAAGAGGCAGCAGAAAAGTTATCCGCCCAAGGTATCATACCGATTGGAGCAGACTTACAGCAAGGCTATTGGTTTATTCCGTTCCTTACAGCTTTCGGCGGTTGGCCTGTACAGAATGGAAAGCCGAATATCGTCACCTCTGAAATGAAGCAGGCGCTTCAGTTTATTCGCGACAAGATGGATCAAGGCGTGCTCGTTAGTCTCGACGGCTCCACAGGACTGCTTGAGCAGTTCATTGACGGTAAGATCGGCGCCATTATTTGTGGCGAGTGGATTTATAACCATCTAGATAAACATATGAACAATAGGCTTGCGGTTTGCCAGCTTCCGAGCATCGAAGGGCGGCAATCATTATCCATGTCTTCTTCTATTGGCCTGATCTACCCTAATCATTCATTAACGTCCGAGGAGCGGGAAGATATTTTATCATTCACGCGCTTTATGCTGAGTGACGAATGCCAAACTATGTGGACGCTGGGTGTACAGCGGATTCCGGCTCAGGAAGAGGTGCTGAACCATCTAGCTGCCTCTGCTGCGCCTAACAGAAAGATGATTTTATCGCTTTTGGATCACTCACGGCCGATGCCGACTTATCCCTTCATGATCCATGTATGGGAGGCGTTAAATGCGGGTCTTATCGAGCTGCCCTTGAGCAATCCTGAACAAGCATTGAACAAAATAGAACAGACTATTCAAGCCTCTTGGGGCGCATTTAAAAGCTAATTAGAGATGGGGAGAGCCAAATGAAAACAACGATATTCAGCCAAATTTCTATTGATGGAAAGCTCACTATGGGCGCTGGTAATTCGAGTAAAGAGCTTTTTTCTTTATTTTCCAGTGAGGATATGGAATTTATTCATCTATTCCGGGGGAAGGTGCAGGGAATTATGGTCGGCAAAAATACAATTTTGACGGACAATCCCTTTCTTACTAATCGGTATGAGGAAAATAAAAATCCAATTCGTATCATTCCGACAACTACCTTGGATATTCCGCTAGATTGCAATGTACTCTCGGACCAAGGGAAGACGATTATTGTCACGACCGAGAAAGGACGGGATGAAGAAAAAATCAAACAGATCCGGCAAAGAGGAAAGGAGTGCCTTATCTGCGGCGAGGATAAAGTAGATTTTGTGGAGCTTGAACGTCAGTTGGAGGAGAACTATGGGATTACCAGTCTGATGGTCGAAGGCGGCGGATTCTTAAACTGGCATATTTTCAATCAGGATATCGTCGATGAGATTATTCTAATGCAGCTTCCAATCATCATAGGCGGCTCCACAAACATTACTTTAGTGGATGGAGACGGGTATCAGCAATTGAACTTTGCGAAAAAGTTCAAGGTTGTAGAAATTCAACCAAAAGATAACTACACGCTCATGCGCTACAAAAAGGTGATCTAACCTCAAACTAAGTCATAGACTGCGAATGGCTATAAGTTCTGGAAAAATCGAGAATATGGGGGTTGTGAACGATACATGTCAGAGAAAGAAGATTTCTACAAAAGTGTGTATAAAATCGCTGTGCCCGTTACGCTTCAAAGCTTGCTGATGGCATTGCTTAATTTGACGGATCAATTGATGGTTGGGCAGCTGGGAGATGTGGCAATTGCCTCGGTGGGGATGTCGACCAAAATATACGGGATCATCGCGGTTGTCTTGGCCGGTTTATCGACGGGTGTATCCATATATGCAGCCCAGTTTTGGGGAAATAAAGATTCCAAAAGCGTCTCTCAAGTACTGGGTCTCGGACTGATCACTGGCTTTGCGTTCTCGTTCCTGTTCTCTGCGGCTGTCTTTATCGATTCGCCGCTCTTTCTGAGCCTATTCACTACAGACATGAATGTAATAGATGAGGGTTATATCTTTCTCCAGATAATGTCGATCGGTTTTGTGCCTGTCATGCTCACGATGATGTATTCCGCGATTTTACGCAGTACTGGCCATGCCAAATGGCCGATGTATGTAAGTCTAATTGCAGTTGGCTTGAATATTATACTGAATTACGTACTTATTTACGGACATTTCGGTGCTCCTGCGCTTGGTCTGAAGGGCGCTGCCATTGCTACTCTTATCTCTAGGGTCTTCGAATGCTTGTTGATCATTGGTGCCGTGTACCGGTATCGTTTACCGGGAGCTGTCGGGTTAAAGAACTTATTCATTGTTCCTAAACCGCTCATTCGCAAGTTTTTTGGAACGACCTATCCGCTGCTACTGACTGAATTAATCTGGGTATTGGGCGAAACAGCATATGCGATTATTTATAGCCGTATGGGGACGATGGAAATGACTGCGATGACCATTACCTTCCCACTTCAGGGTCTTTGCATTGGCCTATTATCGGGTCTGGCTAGTGCAGCAGGGGTAATGGTCGGCAACCGTTTGGGTGCGAATGAATCTGATATCGCACTCGATCACGCGAAAAAGTTCATTCGTCTAGGCATCATTATCTCTCTGATCGTCGGGGTTATTATTGCGGCAGGCTCGAAGCTGTATGTCTCTGCGTTCAATATCTCCGAGGACGCTAAACAAATGAGCATGTATATCGTTATCGTGTTTGCTGGATTTCTTTGGGTCAAAGTATCCAATATGATTATAGCCGGCGGTATTCTAAACAGCGGAGGAGACAGCAAGTTCGTATTCGGCATGGAGTCTACCGCAACGTGGCTGATAGGTGTCCCATCCGGGCTGTTGCTGTCATACATTTGGAAGCAACCTGTCTACCTTGTGTATCTCGTCATCTCGCTGGAGGAGGTTGTCCGCTTTGGCTTCGGCTACGCCCGGATTTACTCCCGTAAGTGGATGAGAAATTTAGTTAGTGATCTGGCTGAAAAAGCTATGTAATGTAGGACCTGATTGAATCGCTCAAGACTCCCATGTATTCCCGATAAGGGGATGCATCGGGAGTTTTTTTAGCTACCGATATGATTTTCATAAAGAAAAAGGGTGAAAAAGGGCCAGCCCACAAAAGATGGTCCTAAAACTTGCGATTACGGACAGCGCGGTGAGCCATATCATAAGTAGGGCGAGAAATCTTGGTGTGCAAAATTGGAGGGTATTTTAAGGAGAGCCGTCTATTTCTATTTTACTTAGGTTGCTTACGTCTTCTGAGATAGGACCGGATCACAAATACCGCTTATAATAAAAATAAAGCTATGGTTAACAACGGCATTTTGTTAATGGGAAGCCCTCCTGAAAAATATTTGCTGAAGCCATGAAGTCCCCATCTCCAGGTTCTATCATAGTTTAAATTTACCATATATTAACTTTTGTTTGAAGTTTCAATGGTTTCATAAATCTAAAATAGTCTATGGACTGTTCAACAAATTGTGTGAGTGCTGCGGAGGTGATTTTATAGGATCAACTCCGCAAGACGATGAATGCCTTGCTCAATCGCTGCCTCATCTACTTTTGCAAACCCTAATACCCATCCTTTTCTTTTGCTATTCAAACAATAGGGCCCAAGAGGGTACACACGTATTCCATGTTGTAGGGCTAACTTTGTCACAGCTTCTTCGTCGAATGTTTCCTCAGCTTCTAATAACATATGTAATCCAGTTTCTACTCCACTGAGCGTGAAGCGCTCCCCTAATCCGCTAGCCATAATAGCTTTTGCCATGACCTCGTGTCTTCGCCGGTACACATTTCTGACTCTTCGCATATGGCGCATAAAATGACCATTTTTAATGAAGTGGGTTAGTGTTAGCTGATCCATAATCGGAAGATGACGGTAAGTCAGTTCCTGCACCTTCGCTAGCTGAGCAATTGCCTCGACTGATCCAACAATAGCCGAAATACGAATGCCTGGTGCAATCATTTTAGAGAAACTCATGAGGTACAAAGTATTATTAGATACCTGACTAAACAGCGTTGGCAGCGGCTCCCCGCGATATCGAAATTCACTATCATAATCGTCTTCAATGATCCAAAATCGTTCTTGAACGGCCTTATACAGCAATTGTTGCCGGCGGGGCTCCGACATAACGACCCCTACTGCGCACTGGTGGGAAGGGGTGGCAAAGACCAGCTTGGATTGCGGGTGAATATGCTCAACCACTAGACCATACTCATCAACGGGAACGGGTACCACATTCATACGGCGGTATCTCATTGCCATCCAAGCAGCTGGGAAACCTGGATCCTCTACTGAGACAGTGTCCCCATCAGCTAAAAGTGACTGTGCGATTAAGTCAATACTATGCTGAGCTCCTGAGGTCAACAGAATCTGATTGGTTTGGACATGTATGCCCCGTTCAAGTGATAAATAACGCTGTATTTGCTCACGTAATGGTGTGTACCCGTAGCAGTTACCGTAAGCCCAGCTTGATAAATCCATTTCAGCGGATGCCTGGAGCAGCGATTGCCGCCAGTTTTTTTGAAATTGTTCATCCAAATAGGGTTCATGGGGACTGAAATCAATATCCACTTCTAGCTGTTCTTTACCTCTGAACCAGTCATGTAATTGATCAACAGCTGAGTCTAGCAAGGAGAGTGACGGAGGTGTGGGGCCCTCTGTTTCTATTTCCTTCGTGGACATAGTGACTTGCTTCCACGTACTAACTCGCGTCCCTCCCCGGCGGGAGGTAACTGTATAACCTCGACTTAACAATTCCTCATAGACGATCTGTATAGTTGAGCGGGAGACACCTACGATGTGCGCAAGTTCGCGGGTAGGAATCAGTAATTCTCCTGGTGCCCAGACTCCGCTAGTAATATTATGAATCGCTTGATCAAGCAATTGCTGCCAGATCGGTCTCTTATCATTGCGAATTACTTTCATCATCGTACATACCTCCAAATAGAAACTCCAATCATAAAAAACGAATTATGGATTGTTCTAAACAGCGAATTTTGGATATTTTAATGCAATCCATTCATTGATATACTACCGTAACAACGCTGGTATCCGCAATTTAAATAAAAGGAGAGATTCGATATGAATTCGGTTCGTTACAAGACCAGGGAATGCCTAGATCAAGAGAAGATTGAAAGGTTCCTTCACCAAACGAGATTAGGTTATCTGGGGTTGGTTGATGGGAACCTCCCTTATGTTGTGCCACTTAATTATGTATGGACTGAAGGGAAACTGTATATTCACGGGGCTGGAGATGGAAGACGTAATCAGGTCATGCGTGATAATCCGGAGGTATGTTTTACGGTATGTGAGGAATACGGAACTATTACAGACCCGGTACCAGCCAAAACGGATACAGCTTACATGAGCGTAATGATTTTTGGACAAGCAGAACCGATTTCAGATTTGGATGAAGCCACACACGTACTTCAGGAATTGATCAATAAATACGTACCGGGTTATTATAATCGCCCCTTGTCCAAGCAGCATGTGGAAAAGTATAGATCGGCTGTATTTGGCGGTCCGGTTCAAGTTTATCGGGTAATTCCGTATCATATCACGGCAAAAGAAAGTCCTATTGAAGCAGAAAAAATGTATAAAAGTGGCATGGGTACTGGACGAGATGTTTAGCCGCAAGATACCATTACAAATGGTGTTATGCTAACGAGGTCTTTGGCAGCCTTTATGTCCTAATCATATGGGGAGAGGGAGGCTTTTTAGAGGTACTATCTATCAAAGTAGGCCGCAATCCAATGAAGGAGGGCGGCCTACTTATTTTTACATTTATTTAGGTTGTTTACGTCTTCTGAGATAGGCCCAGAACACAAATACCGCTACTAGAGCAATAATGGCGCTAATGGTGATAGACCTTGTTAGATGATTATTATCGTCCGCATAATATGCGGAAGCAATGGTTCCCGACCCATCCTGCTCGTCATCGGAAGAATCGTTCTGCATCGTTTGTAACACATCAATTAAATGCCCGGGTGCTTGAGGCTCCGAAATATTGCTTAGTCCTTTTGTTTCTGCTGATGAGGCTTGTTGTGGGGCGATGATTAGTTCCTGATTGTCTTTCTTGAAGGCAGCTATATATTCGTCCCGCTCACGGATAAGTGTAGGCTCACTCACTTCACCCTCAGCTTCTAGTGAATGAATAGCATAGGCCAAAGTATTAGGATTTCCTCCAAACTCAGTAACTTGATAGGACCCGTTTGAATCCTTTTGAATGATCATTTTAGATTTGGGTATTCCGCCCGATAAAATAAGAAACTCCCAGTTGTCTTGGGGTGTGACCGTTTCAATCAGACTATCGGAAGCCGCCCTAAGCTTAGCACCATCAATAAAATGAATCTGCATTCCTTGACCTACGGTAATTTCACTAATCTCTGCTTCATTCTTGTAACCATACCCTTCAGGATCTTTAGATAGCCCTTCTTTAATCAATGTTAATCCTTCTGTATTTGCAAAAGAAACAACATCTTCAGTTACGGTCTGAGCCCATACAGGTGAGAAAAAAGTCAGAAATAAAACGAATGAAGTTACAGTTAACAGCAGCGTTTTCTTAATGGGAAGCCCTCCTTAAATATATTTGTTGAAGCCATGAAGTCCCCATCTCCAGGTTCTATCGTAGCTGGAGCCACCTTTAATGTTGGTGTATAACATGGAGGTTTTTGTGCCCCCACTCGGGTTCATGTGTTGAATCCAATCATTTCCACTATATGTGTCGTACCCATAGATAACTACTGCGTGCCCGCCACCGGTAGCACTATTCCATTTCCAGCTTACATATATAGGACTGCCAACATTATCAATCTGGTTTTTTACATCGCTGTAAGATAGTGCTCCTGTATGATTCCAACTGGAGACACCATAATCATGAATGCCTTCTTGAACAGTTCCATAAGATTCACTCTCGTCTGTTGTACAGCCGGAGGTTCCCTTCACATGATCATAAAAAGAACATTGGCTTACAGAGATTCCGTAATATTGAAGTATGGTAACGCTGGTCGCAGCCCAGCACCAATTATTCTTAGCTTGTGTAGCTGTAGGGTAGCCAATTAAATTAGTCGCATATGCTTGGGAAACAAAAGAAAAAAGAAAGACTGAAACAAAGGTTCCAACAAGCATCAATCTCTTTTTTAAAGATAGTTTCATGAATGGAATCAGCTCCTTATTATGGATTAATATTCCTTTTAATAACACTATTAAAATACCATATATTAACTTATGTGTAAAGTTTAAATATTTTTTCGTTTTTATAATAGATTCTACACATTTGATATGGAGAGGGGGATACTGATATGGATAAGGAAATATTGATGCTCGTAGGAATACGTGCTCCAATGATCCAAAGCAAGCCATTCATAACAAAAGCCACTCCGCTAAGGAATGGCTTTTCTTCATTTACTCTGCAATTACTAGTTACAACTGAGGTTCCTTGCTAACTAGGTTTGCTTTCTTTTCAATCATGAGCTTGTTTTTCGTGGGCATAAATAATGTTATAACAAATGCGGCAATGGATAAAATCATCATGAAGTAGTAGGCGTCACTTGCCCCAAGAATCGATGTAAGGGATTTAAGGATCTCAGGAGTAGCGGAGGGATTATTCTGCATCAGTGTAGTTGCATGACTGGTTGCCTGCACTGTATAAATTGTAATTACGACAGCAGTACCAATGGCCCCGGCAATTTGGCGAACGGTATTATTCACAGCTGTACCATGAGTGCCGAGTTGTTTGGGCAACGCATTTAGTCCGGCTGTATTGAGTGGCATAGTAATGAAGCTTAATCCAATTCGCAGGCCTATGGTACGAATCATTAGATAAGTATACGTGGTCGATTCAGATAAATCTGTTACCGCCCACATAGATGGAATAATAAACAATAGGCCAATGATGAACAGCGGTTTTGCACCGAAACGGTCGTATAATTTACCGGTGACGGGTGACATGAACGCATTTACGAGTGCGCCCGGCAACAATAGTAGTCCTGCATCAAATGCTGTAAACCCGCGACCATTCTGCAGATAAATAGGCAATAAGATCATATCTGCGTACATCATCATTGTGATTAATACGTTAATAAGAGATGTCATCGTAAACACTTTATTTTTGAAGACCGACAGGTTTAGCAGTGGATCATCCGATTTGATTTGTCGAAGACAGAATACGGCTGTTACCACGACCCCAATCCCTAAGGTTAGGATCACGATTACATCATCCCAGCCTTTACTTCCTGCACTACTGAAGCCGTATAAAATTAAGCCGAATCCGACGGTTGATAAAAGAACACTTACCACATCAAGCTTCGACTTAGACGTCTCAGATACATTCACTAAATACTTGAACGCCAACGCTATAACAATGAGGACAAGTGGAATAAGCCCGATAAATAACCAGCGCCAAGAGTGGTATTCGACAACAAATCCCGCAAGGGTCGGCCCAATAGCAGGAGCGAATATCATCGCCAGCCCAAGCAGTCCCATAGCGCTGCCACGTTTTTCAACGGGGAAGATCGCGAGCACAACACTCATCATGAGCGGCATTATAATGCCAGCACCGGCAGCTTGGATCATCCGTCCGATTAAGAGTAGACTAAAGCTCGGCGCTGCTGCACAAATTATAGAACCGATTAATAAAAATGACATGGCACTTATAAATAATTGCCGTGTTGTAAAACGTTTCATTAAATAGGCCGTAATCGGAATCAAAATCCCGTTGATCAGCATAAATCCTGTTGAAATCCATTGTACGGTTGTTGCTGTGACATCAAAAACATCCATCAAACTACTTAAGGCGACATTTAAAAGCGTCTGATTGAGTGTGGATAAGAAACAACCAAAGATTAAGATGGTTAGTAAGATCCCTTTATTTATGTTCTTAGTGTCTTCTTGCATGTTGCAGTCCTCTCTTCATTGCTTTTTCGACATAGTGTCAATAAAATAAATCATATCAGGATTTAAAAAGTATTCCTATTTGCAATTTTATTGAAAATGTCGACTAATCGACAGAATAGGCAAATTAGTTGATGAAAGGCCATTTAAACGATAATAGAGGGATGAAATGACTGAACATAAAAGAGTTGACCCACGAGCCATTCGCTCAAAAAAGATGTTGAAAAACGCTGTTTTTTCATTATTGGCCGACAATGTGGAGATTTCGCAATTGACCGTCCAAAAAATCGCCAACCGCGCGGAACTAAATCGCGCAACGTTTTATTTGCATTATGAGGATATTAACGATTTATTGCGCCAGATCGTACATGAAATCTTCGATGACCTATCCATGAAGGTTGAACCGCTATTACAAATGAAGAGCAACAACGAACAGGAGCAGCTGATCACCTTTTTAAATTATTTTTTTGAATACCGGAAAGTTTTTGCTGTATTGATTGAGCATAAAGGCTTCAAAAACCACTTGACCAACCTGTTAAAAAATACTGTCGAAAAACGAAGAAACGCGAGGAACATTGACTCTACTAAGGAGGTAGTCTCCGTTGATATTATTGCAGCCTCACTACTGGGGATTATTATGTGGTGGATTAAGGATGGCAACCAATATAGCGCTGAATACATAGCGGGGCAAATTACCTTGATGTATAAAAGAAGATATTTATAAGGGCTTTTATGATATATTCAAGTAAAGTTTGAGTCCCTAGCCAATATTCATAAAAAAGGAAGTGCGAACAATGGATTTAGAAACGGTCATGCAAGAGCTTGAAGCTCTCGGCAAGGAACGCACCAAGAAAATATATCTATCCAATGGCGCGCACGAACCGCTTTTTGGTGTGGCCACAGGCCAGATGAAGCCTATCTTCAGAAAAATAAAACATAATCAACCCTTGGCCGAGCAGCTTTATGCTACAGGAAATTATGACGCTATGTATTTTGCCGGGGTGATCGCGGAGCCTAAAGCAATGACAGAGTCGGATTTTGAGCGGTGGATTGCTGGGGCTTATTTTTATATGCTATCGGACTTTGTGGTGGCAGTAACGTTGGCGGAGACGGATATTGCACAAGAGGTTTCTGATAAATGGATTGCAAGTGAGATAGAGTTGAAAATGTCGGCGGGCTGGAACTGTTACTGCTGGCTGCTCGGAAATCGCCCGGACAGTGAATTTTCCGCAGAAAAATTGGCCGCTATGTTGGAGCTTGCTAAAAATACGATTCATGATGCCCCTGAACGAACGAAATACGCAATGAACAATTTCATCTACACTGTGGGCGTATCCTATCTGCCGCTTCATGATAAAGCGGTTGAGATTGCAAAGGAAGTTGGTCCGGTGGAAGTCCATACCGGTAGTGCAAAAAGCAAGATTTTGAATGCTTCAATTAATATTCAAAAGGCAGTTGATAAATCGCAGCTGGGCTTCAAACGAAAACATGTAAGGTGTTAGTCAGTCATGGAGTGCTAAGGAGAGCGTATTGAAGGTTGTGCCTGCAGACAGAAGAATTGGGGGCTTGGCTGACAAGCCCTTAATTGTGTGCAATAAAAGTTAATGGAACAATAATAAAGCGGTAATTAATGTTATTGACAAAATATTTGACAATGATTAGTATTGAAAAATATTAAAAATGAAGTTAGCGACATAAAAATTAAATAATTCGCAAGCTATGATTGCTATGGATCACACTATAGCAGGAGCAGCTTCTGGAGAGACCGTGGGGGAATCCCCCGGCGCCGAAGGGTTCACAATCTCAGGCAAAAGGACAGAAGAGTACTAGATAATTCATTTGTTATTCTGATCATCGTCAGAATAAATAAATGTATTTTATTTATTATTCTTATACCTAAGAGATTGGAGCGTATCCAATCTCTTTTTTGTTATCATTTTCACTTGTTATTTTTTTCACATAAGGGGGAGTTCGAAATGGCAGCACAAGAATTAAAGAGAGATTTAGAGAATCGACATGTTCAGCTCATTGCGATTGGTGGAACCATCGGTACCGGATTATTTTTAGGATCTGGAAAAGCTATACAGCTGGCAGGACCATCGATCATTTTTGCTTATTTAATCGTGGGTATCGCTATTTTCTTTGTGATGAGGGCATTGGGAGAACTTCTGTTGTCAAAAGCAGGTTATCAATCTTTTACAGACATTGCCGAAGACTATCTTGGACCGCGGGCGGCGTTTGTAACTGGATGGACCTATTGGTTTTGCTGGATCATGACGGCTATGGCCGATATTATAGCTGTTGGGGTCTATGTACAATATTGGTTTGATATCCCGCAATGGATACCCGCAGTCATTTGTTTAATTATTTTATTAGGACTCAATTTATTAACTGTAAAAAGCTTTGGCGAATTGGAATTTTGGTTTGCTTTAATTAAGGTAATCACTATTCTCGCGTTAATTGCCATAGGGGTAGTTTTACTGGTGATTGGATTCAAAACAACTACCGGAACGGTTGCGCTCAGTAATATTTGGGCACATGGGGGAGTATTTCCAAACGGGATTTCCGGGTTCTTACTTTCATTTCAAATGGTTGTGTTTGCTTTTGTGGGTGTGGAATTGGTGGGGGTATCAGCAGCGGAAACATCCAATCCAGAAAAAACTATCCCATCGGCGATTAATAAAATACCTTTACGAATTCTATTTTTCTACGTGGGTGCTATTATTGCCTTATTATGCATCAACGCTTGGACAGAACTAAACCCGGCAGAAAGTCCTTTTGTTAAAACATTTAGTTTAGTGGGGATTCCGATTGCCGCGGGGGTTATTAATTTCGTTGTATTAACTTCAGCTGCTTCTGCTTGTAACAGCGGGATGTTCTCAACAAGCCGGATTCTATACAATCTAAGCAGAAATGACCAGGCTCCAGCCAACTTTGCAAAGCTTAATAAAAATCATGTACCAAGTAATGCTTTATTCATATCCACGCTTGTCTTATCTGTAGGGGCTTTGTTGAGTAAGCTGATTCCGGAGACGGCCTTTGGCATCGTGACAACGATTAGTGCCATTTGTTTCATCTGGGTTTGGGGCGTCGTTCTAATTTGCCATTTGCGATATAAAAAGACGAAGCCGGAATTGCAGGCCAAATCAAAATTCAAGGCACCGTTCACACCTTTTGTGAATTATGTTGTTCTAGCCTTGTTTGCAATCATACTCATAATTATGCTGTTTGCTGATGAAACTCGTCCGGCATTATTGTTGACGCCTTTATGGTTTATTTTATTATTTGTTTTGTATTCGATAAATAGAAGAAAGAGGGAAAGAGATAATAAAATAATCAGGACCGAAACACCTCTCTAGTTTATGAGGAAAGCTTTAACCGGCGCAGAAGCCGTGGTTATATTCAACCGCGACTGGGCAGGGAGCCCTTGCCGGTTTCAAGCGTTCCTACATGGACGTTTGCTTAAAGAATATGCAAAGTTAAACAGAAAACCGGAAGATACTGTTAAAATGGTATCTCCCGGTTTTTTAGTTTTTTACAAACTATAATATCATCGAGTTTACAGTTTTTTTCAGTTATTGTTTATTACTATTTCAACTGATATAATTCTTATTTCGACAATAAGTTTACAAGTAAGATAACTATCGTAATGGTAAAATCAATTTAAAAGTGGTGAATTCATGAGAGAGTTCTACAGTCGGGTGAATCGAAAAACCTATTACATATTAATGTTAATGATCATCGTTCTTATGATGTTTGGATTGATACTATCTACCCTAGAGTTAGATGGGATTGATTTTGGTTATATCATTCATTTTTTATGTGTGGCGTTTCTAACGGTTTGTTTATGGATTTACCCTGAGCATGAGACACATACTTTTAGAAAGATTATCATTCTATTTGGATTTGCGTATTTTTATACGCTATTCTTTTTATATCCTCAAACATGGACTACCTATATCCTCATTTGTCTTATTCCTGCACTGTCTATTCTATTTTTTGATTTAAAATTGTTCTATTTTTCCTTCATTATAAATGGGGTACTAATGGTAGTTACATTTGGCTATATCCTCTTGATTGATAGAGGGGATTTATATACATATTTACATTATGATATGCTAGGCAATTTCATTAATATAATAGCGGTTCAAGTGTTATTATTTTTCATTTTTCAAATATCATTTAAACGGATGAAAAAACAGCAGCTTTATTATGAACAATTACAGCAATCTGAGCGTTTAAAGATGGTTGGACAATTAACAGCTGCCGTTGCGCACGAAATTAGAAATCCAGTGACAGTGGTTAGAGGTTTTTTGCAGTTTTTTGATGAGGATCCTTCATTTGATGATCCTATGAAAAGAAAATTTAAATTAATGATTGATGAATTAAACACAGTAGAACAGATTATCTCGCAATTTCTAACCCTTTCAAAGCCAAATGGAGAGCAAAAATTAGAAAAAGTAGATGTGAAGGATGTACTTGAAAGTGTTACAGGATTGCTCCATTCCTACGCAATGTTATCTGATAATCAAATCGTTACCTACGTAGAAGAAGATTGCATGATTTCTATTAATAAAATTGAATTTAAGCAGCTGCTTATTAATATAATAAAAAATGCTTTAGAGGCTTCGGAAGTTGGTAAATCTGTCTCTATTATGGCGAATAGGAACAATAATTTTATTGAGATAACAATCATCGATGAAGGAAGCGGGATGTCGGAAGCTGAGGTTAAGTCGCTAGGCACTCCTTTTTATTCATTAAAAAGTAATGGAACAGGTTTAGGATTAATGATTTGCTTTAATATCGTAGAAAAATACGGCGGGGAAATTTATTATAGTAGCTCTGAAGGTAAGGGGACAACAGCTACTATCCGCTTTTTAGCTATAAATGATCAGTAATAATGAGCCTTCTTTCAATTGAACAAAGGGGATTACCTCAAGCCTTCGGCTGGAGAGGTAATCCCCTTTTCCTAGCTGCGTTAACGATTATTTTAGAGGGATTTTGATCTCCAGTTGCTTGTTATAATTTTTAACTACATTGCCTTTGGCATCTAATTTATAAGCCCCGGTGTTGCCTTTTTCAAATACGGCTTGATAAGGTCTGATAACTAGATATTCAGCGGCTGAGCGAGGCGCTTCGAACAATAAATCTTCAGAAACCGTATTTTGAGTTGCTGCAATAGAATCTCTTGCAATAGATTCTAATTTATTGCCCAGATTATCATAAATGTCATATCCTAAAGCCTGGCCTTGGGTGGCAACCCCTTTAACCGCTAAAGCGATACGCACAGAAGTCTCTCCCGCAGCAACACGGGTGGTTTTGATTTCAAATTGGTTGTCTTTCTTTATAGCAGGCAGCTGAATGTTACGCACTAATCCTGCTTGCTTGAGAGAAAATTTAAGTACATACGGTTCATCGATTCCGTTAAGCTTCACATGGATACTCAATTCAGAGGAAGCCAGGCTTGCCTTTTGTTGCTCAGTTAGCCATTCGGTCTGCAATACAACAACCGCCTTGTTGGCATCACCGTCACTGATCCAGCGTGGTGTTTTTAAATCAATGCCTCCTGGTTGAGTGAGCTTGGCGTCTATTCCCACAATAGTACCTTCTGCAAGATAGGGCTCACCTTTATCATTTAAAGTTACTCCTGCGAGCATTCCTGAAAATAGCGATCCCTCACGGCTCAGGTCGATCTTAATATAGTTACCATCAAACTGCGCACTGCCCTTTAAAGTAAGCTGATCGTGTGAATCGGCCACTTTTGTTGTATTCAGGGAAGCTTCAACAGCGGGTTGGGCACTGGATGCTTGAGTTAAAGCTGGCATTCCCAACGCTCCTAGGCATACAGCAGCACTTAAAATTACAGACATCTTCTTAGTCATTTTTTTCATGATATTATCAAGCTCCTTAATTTTTATTTAACTAGCACGTTTATCTCTAGACCGTCAATATAATGCTTCACTGGGTTTCCAGAACTGTCTGTTTTAAATGCTCCATTCTTACTTTGTGGGTTCTCAAACTCATAAAGATAGCCACGGATTGTGAGCATATTAGGGTGTTTCTCAAATGGCTCAGTAAGCAAATCGACATTAAGTGACCTATTGGAAGTCGAGAGGACTTTCTGCGAAATATCTTTCAGCACCTGTCCTTGTTGATCCTTTACTTCAAAGCCCACTAAACTCAATGCTGTATGATCTTCGTCTGTATCCTGTTCCAGCATGAGCGACAGGCGTGTCGTTAATGGACTATATTCCAGCTTTTTCAGGATCAAACTCCATCCTCCAACTTGTGCGCGTATATCAGGTGTGGAAATTTTATTAATCGTAGCCTTCCGCGCAGGAATTTGGAGAACAAACGGTTCATCAATACCGTTTAAGTCAAGGGTTACGGTCAATACAAATCGATCAGGAAAAGGTTTGTTGGAGATCCCCGAATTCGAGGAATCCACTAGTCTAAAAATAGCTGTGTTGCTTTCAGCACCTTCTATCCAGCTTAGAAACGGCATAGCTTTCCAGAGACCTTCTGAAAATTGCTCCAGGGAAGCCCCGTCGATCAATACTTCTGCAGAGGTTATCGCACCTTCCGCTAGAAAAGGCTTCCCATCCGCTCCAATCGTTACTCCGGCTAGCTTACCTTCCAGTTCTTCTCCCTCACGCTTCACCGAGAATGCCAACCGGCTGCCATCAAATACAGCCTCTTCGGCAGACAAGGTAATCCCTTCATGCGTATCACTGCTGTTTAGACGGGAAGTCAGTCCCAGACGCTGGGCCGCTTGTAATCCTATATCATCTGCCCGTTCAAAAATACCACCTATCAAGGGAAGCTGCTTGAGCGCATTGGCCAACGTAGGCGGATAGATAGCCGTTAGCATAACACTTAACAATATCGCTGCAGTCACAGCAGCTGTGATTTTTGGATATATCCGCTTTTCCTTTTCCACAGGATCCTGGACAATGGTGGCCAGCGATGCATAAATCGAATCCTGCCGTGATCGTAGTAAAGGAGGAAGCTCCTGTATATTAGCTTTCCCTAGCTCCCTGATCTGCTTTTCTAAATTGTTATTATTCATTAGCAAGACCCTCCTCCGGCACAGGATGTATCTGTTTGGACAACAATCTCCGTGCGCGATGGAGTCGTGCCCTGACCGCTCCCTCGGAGATGTCGAGCACATCTGCAATCTGCTTAATGGATAAATCGTCATAATAAAAAAGCACGATAGCAAGCCGCAGGGATTCGTCCAACTGATTAATGAAGCTTTGCAGGTCTACGTTGCCTGAATCTTCAAAATGCACATAGGAAACGACCGGTTCCTCGGGAATTTCCGCCACAGCTATAGTTCGTTCTCGCATACGAAGTAACTGATTGCATTCATTAATCAGGATGCGTATAACCCAGGTTTTGAAAAACTTAGGCTGCTTAAGGTTGGCCAACCCTTTATACACCTTCAGTGTTGTTTCCTGAAGAGCATCCGCGCAATCTTCATCTTTTAGCAGAATGGTTTTGGCTAATCTGTACAACTGGGATTCCAGTTGCCTGAAAAGACGGGTAAACGCCTCGTGGTCGCCTTTCTGCGCTTTTTTGATATCCAGTTCGTTTTCCAGCAAATGATTTTTCCTCCTTGAGGGCCCTCTGTATAATTAGATGGAGAAGACATACAAAAAGTTATATTTAGGATAAAATTCATTCTCCTGGACAAATCACTTACCTCGGTAGTGGTATAAAGTCCGTGCAATTCATTGTTTTTGGCAAGGGGAGTTTCAAGTGGATAAACTGAAAAAAATCCAGAATTACCACCTTAACTGAAAAGAAGTAGTGGGGTAATCCTGAATTAAAAAGTGTATACATATACCTTGGTACGCAGTGTGTCCGTGCATGTTATGGTACGGACAGGCTGCATGCCTGGAAGGGCAAAACAAATGCTAATAACCACCGCACCCGGCAGTAGCTCACGCTTGAACTTTTCCGCCAGCCGTTTCATCGCTCCGGGAAATAAGTAACAAAGAACAATATCCGCATGCTCGTAAGAACTGCTATAAATATCCCCACGTACATAACGGAGCCTTCCGTGGAGCAGATTCTGGCCTTTGGCTGCTCGCAGCATACGTGTGCCGAACCTAGTAAGCAACTGGGATGTCCATAAGGGAATACTGGAATTTTCAATGCCTGTCAGCCTTTTGCCTGGACATTGGCGAATAACATCCATACCAAGTGTTCCCCAACCCGATCCCGCCTCCACAATGCTGCTATATCCCGGAATCCGATTCACCTCAACGGCAACAGCCGAGCGTACAGATTTTGACGTAGGCATCGGCGATATCCCGTTCCTCCAGCTCACCAGCACAATCGACACCATGGATAACAAGGCTGCGAAGGCGATGAGCCAAGCGATGGCTTGAATCACAATCAATACGATCATTCCTTCTTCATCTGCTAGAAGTTGGCTTCAAATTCTCTTACTTTCTCCCAGCATTTCGTTTATCAACTTGATATTTATAAAGATCCTGAATTTCCTTGCTTTCAATATCTTGACCTACATAAAAAATCAGAGTGGGATCATTTACTGGATGGGCATAAGAAAGGTAAGTGCGATGTATAAAATCAAAATCCATCTTACCCAGCTGGAAATCGATTTGATATTTATCTTCTAAATAGATTTCAAATTGCTTTTTTAAAGCCAGAGACTTCCACGGAAGTCCAAAGAATAAAAAGTAGACTCCTATAAGAAATATCAAAAAAATTAAGAGGAAAAGCGACTTTTTACTGAGAATGGTATGTTTTATAATTCATAACCCTCCCTAGCGTTTATTCTACATGAACTTTGCTGGACATATCAAAATCAACCTCTTCAAGAAATTCAATAACTTCTCCATTGGGACTGTGAATGATCGCGTTTTTTATTAGAAGAGGCGGTTCGCCCAGAGACAGAGAGTCCGGTGCTATAAAAGCTTTTGCCCCATGTGCCAGGGCTTTTTGATACATCTCCTCTACATTATCTACATAGAAGGCAAGATGTAATAACGCTCCGTGCGCTATATCTTCATCAGACAAGGCTTTTTTTCCTTGAGCGGCGATGACTGCATCATTATCAAAAATCTCAATGCAGGTTCTGCGGTCAGGTGAAATCAGCATGGAGGCTTCTTTGATCTGAAAGGATGGCAGACTCCAATGATGACCTAGCTTAAATCCTAAAACGTCAATATAGAAAGAAATAGTTGCTTTATAGTCTTTGGCTTGAATCGCTACATGTGCAAGGCCTTTTACACTCATTTATAATCGCTCCCAACTTTAATATATACTTATTATAGTTGTATTAAAATATGAGATATATATATAAGATAAGTGTTTTGTAGTAATATGGTTATTAAATTTAAGGTATTTTAGTGGAATCAGTTTATTTTATAAAATGGGTCTAGGAGGCGCTTGCTATGGAACAACTTGTGGATGAGATTGATAAAAAGATTATGCAATTACTTCAGTACAATGCCCGAATGTCTATTTCACAAATCAGCAAAGAGGTTTCGATGTCACAACCCTCTGTTAAAGAACGAATGATCAAGCTGGAGGAAAGGAATATCATTTCTGGGTATCATACAGCTTTTAATCTACGAGATCTGGATCGGGGCACAACTACGTTTATTCTATTAAAAACAGAACATTGCCAAGAGATTACGGATTTTTGCAAAAATGCTATGGAAGTTACCGATTTATATCGGATTAGCGGTGAATATAATTATCTCATAAAGGTGCAAACCGCGTCGATTGAGGAGTTAGCTGAATTCCAAGACAACCTTATAAAGTTTGGACCTTCAAAATCTCATATCAGTCTGAAAAATATATTGGAAAACAGGGTGTTGCTCTAAAGCCCATTTTCCAAACACAATATCTAGTAACCGCTTTCATTCCATTGTAGAATGGATGAAAACAACGTTAGCATTGACTCGGATACAAGGGAGCATGGGTATGGAGAGGTTTTTATTTAGTAAAAAGTATATTCCGTTCACCTATAAGATGATGATACCGTACCTCATTCTAGTATTGCTGACAGATGTATTGGTGGGTTATATAGCTTATACGATGCTCGTAGAGTCCAGAACGGAAATGGCGGAAACGAATGTCCGGACAGCTTTGAAGCAGACGAGGAACAATATCGAATATCAGACAGATGAAATCAAACGAATGACTAACTCGCTGTTTCTCAATACGAATTTTCAGAATGCTCTGCAGTTTAGGGGAGATGCATTGGAAAACATGCTCAAAATGAGGGATGACATCGTTCCTTATATGAAAGCCCCTCTGCAATTGTATGGGAACAATCTGAGACTTGTGCTTTATACCGCGAATGAGACGATGCTTGAAATCCCCGGTGATGATATGTCTGTACCTATCGGTAGAAGCGATTATTATATTCTTTCTGATCAGGTTATTGAAAATAAGGAATGGTTCAAGTCGATCGTTGCCAATAACAAAGACAGCTTGTGGCTTCAGGCGGACAGCGACAGTGAACTAAGCAATATTTCGTATTTCCGCAAGCTGGTTTCTTCCAAGGGAGGCCCGTCGATTATTGGTTATATTCGCGTCACGGCGAGAATTGACGAGCTTTTTGGCAATTTCGATACCTTTCCAATTGAACAGGGCATAGACCTTCGCCTAGTGGATATGGTTAGTGGATTAACGCTTTATGAACAAGGTATTGTCGATGAACATGCGAAGCAAGATGCTTATCTGATCATTAGTGAAGATATTCCGTTGTCTGACTATGCTATCGAGGTACGGGTGCCGCATGCATACTTAAATAAAGATGCTAGCCGAATGTAGAAGGTGATCACCACTGTTTGTTTAATCAGCTTTTTAGTCATGGCGGTGATCGGCTTCCTCGTTGCCCGCATATCAGGCAAAAAAATTAAGCGAATCGTATATTTGGTCCGGTCGTTTCAGGAAGGGAATTTTTATAAAAGAATTGGGTTTGCCGGGAACGATGAATTTGTCTACATTGCTAATAGTTTTAATCAGATGGCGACTAGCATCCAGGACTTGATCCAGAACGTCTATGAGCAAGGTATTCAGAAAAAGCAAGGAGAACTGGATGTGCTTCAAGCTCAGATCAGTCCGCATTTTTTGTACAATACATTGTCGACCATTGGCAGCTTGGCCAATTTGGGCGAAGTTGAGAAGGTTACACAGATGGTACAAGGTCTTTCTAAATTCTATCGCCTCACCTTGAATGAAGGACATGTCTATATCTCTCTTGAAAAAGAGCTGGAGCAGGTAAGGATGTACCTTGAAATTCAGAGGGTAAAGTATGCCGATGCTTTTGAGGTTTATTATGATATTGATCCTGATATTTTACAGGTTCCCATCATCAAGCTGATTTTGCAGCCATTTGTAGAAAATATATTCAAGCATGCTTGGTTTGGGGAGACGATTGCGATCCGGATTACCGGAAAACGGCTGGGTGAACGCATCGAGCTTAAGGTCATCGATAACGGAATTGGTATGCGGGCGGACACACTGCGAAATATGCGTTCGAGCTCATTCCATTCGAGCAGCTATGGACTGAGAAACGTGGAGGAACGAATCAAGCTGAGATACGGCAATGATTTCGGCATTCATATCGGCAGTTACTTTGGGGCAGGAACGACCGTTCAAATTATCTTACCGGTGGATAATGCGGAAATCCGGGAAGTTATGGGGGAGTAAATAGTATGGCGATGGAGATCAACGTTCTGCTGGTGGATGATGAAGTGATCGATTTGGAATGGCTGAGACGGCGGGTGGCGGGCAGTGATCATTTGCCTTTGCATAGCGTGAGAACGGCAACGAGCGGTTTTTCCGCTTTAAAAATGATGGAGCAGCACCGCGTTGATATCATTCTCTCCGATATCCGCATGCCGATTATGTCAGGTGTGGAATTTGCCCGGAAAGCGAAGGAGATTAACCCTGAGGTCCATCTGCTTTTTATTAGCGGACATCAGGATTTCAACTATGCCAAAGAGGCGATTCAATTAAATGCCTCCGGTTATTTGCTTAAACCCGTCGATGATGACGAGTTGAATAAGACGCTGACTGAACTCTGCGCCAAGATTGAGAAGGAGAGGAAGCAGCATATTTCCTTGTCGGAAACACTGACGCTTGTGAATCAGGAGCTGCTGCTGCGCTGGTTTAACGAGACTGCCCCGGGGCAGGTCGAGACGCACATTCACAACGTTCTCACGTCATACTTACAAGGCGCGTCGGCGGTCGCCATCGTCGAGATCGACGATATGGCACGGAAAATCCAAACTTGGACGGAAGAAGAGCGGAGTTTATGGAGCAGCACCGCCAATCAGTTTATCCGGAGGTTCGCGCAAGATCAAAATTTAGGCATGGTCATCACAACCTATGACTATCATTTTGTGATCCTAGCTGCGGTTCAGGAACAATATTTTACCGCTTTGATGGAAGAGCTCATTCGGTCATTCTATCAGGAGTTTTCCTGTTCAATTACGATTGGAAGAGGGATGTACACAACAGAACTGGGTAAGCTGCATGATTCCTATCGGCAGGCTCAGGCTGCTTTAAGTATTAAATGGATTGTTGGGAAAAACAGAATCATCCAAGATGCTTCGGAATGGAGCCCGAAGGAAAAAATCGCCTCAGATTTAGAGGTTATTGTGGACCGGATGCTTAAAGCGATGCTCGACTACGACCTTACCACCATTGATGATTGTTTGCTGAAGCTGTTTGCCGGGGACAGTCCGCTCTCCCAGAAAAACGACATCTACGATATCATTATTCGAATTACCTCCAAGCTTCATGCCGATCTGCAGCAAATGAACGAGCATCTATACGAGATTTTAAATTGGGATTCGCATCATCCCTTTGTGCTGTTTCAGTTCGAAACGGTGCATGATATTCTCTCGTGGCTGAGAAGAAGGTTCTTTGAGTTGTCGGAGCTGCTTTATTTGAAACGGCAAAGACAAAAGCGGAAGTTAATTGATGAAATCACGGAATATGTGAAAGAAAGATTAGATCAAAAATTAACGCTGAACGAAGTGGCCGCCCACTTCGATTTTACGCCTAACTATCTGGGTCATTTGTTCAAGCTTGAAACCAACAGTTTATTCAGCGATTTTTTAAGTGAATTACGGATGAAACGGGTATGCGAGCTGCTCGAAGATCCGACTAAGAAAGTGTATGAGATTGCGGAACAAGCCGGATATAAAAATATTATTTATTTTAACAGACAGTTCAAGCACTACATGGGCATGTCGCCCGGCGAGTACCGGAAGAAAAATAAAATCTAACAAAACAGCGGTGAAATGAAAACCCGGCGATGATTTTTCTGTTATTGGAGAATCGCTGCCGGGTGTTTTTGGTTTATCCGCTAACCTTTTTTTGTCGAATCGTTGAATTAGTATTATGTTTAGTTGTTTCGCTGAATTATCTAAGCGTCTTCGCCCTTTTATAATGAGAGATATAGAGAAGAGAGGGGTGCAAAGATGAAAGGGCATACATTTTGGAGCGATTTGAAAAATTACAGGGTTCTCTTGCTGATGCTGGCTCCGGCGGTTGCTTTTTTCCTTCTGTTTGCCTACGTCCCGATGGCGGGTATTATTATTGCCTTCAAGCATTACGATTACGCGGGCGGTATTTTTGGAAGTGCCTGGAACGGACTCGACAACTTCCGCTTTTTCTTTGAATCAGGCGATGCTTGGCGGGTAACACGAAATACAGCACTATATAACATTGCGTTTATCGTCGTCAATAACAGTTTGCAAATTTTTGCAGCGATTATGTTGTTTGAGGTCGGTGGTAAATGGTTCCGCAAAATCACACAATCGGCGTTGTTCCTGCCTTACTTTATCTCATGGGTCGTTGTCGGAGCGATTGCTTATAACCTGCTCAATTATGATATTGGCACCGTGAATGCTTTGCTCAGAGGTATCGGACTCCAGCCTGTCGATATTTATAATACGCCTTCCTATTGGCCGTATATCCTGGTTATAGTTTCTGCATGGAAAAGTCTCGGATACGGAACGGTAATGTACTTGGCTGCGATTACGGGGATAGATACAGAAATGTATGAAGCGGCCGAAATTGATGGGGCTAATATTTTTCAGCGAATTATGAAAGTAACCATTCCAAATTTGTATCCGACGATTATTATTCTGGTGCTGCTGGCGGTCGGAAATATTTTCCGTGGTGATTTCGGGATGTTCTATAATATGATCGGCAACAACGGCTTGCTGTTCTCCTCGACAGACGTTATCGACACTTTCGTATTTAGGTCACTGATTACTTCGAATGATATCGGCATGTCAGCTGCAGCTGGTGTTTTCCAGTCCGTTCTTGGCTTTGCGACGATCATGTCAGTGAACTATGCTGTCCGTAAATACGACAAAGACCGCGCTCTGTTCTAATCGTATCAGGAGTTAAGTCTTTCATAATGGAGGTAACGATATGAAGCAGCTCGATCGTAAAATATTTTCAGGTATTGGTTATGTGTCCCTGATTTTTCTCTCAGTTTTATGTATTTTCCCTTTTATACTTGTCGTATCTTCATCCTTTACGGAAGAAACCAAAATCCTAACGGATGGTTATCAATTTATACCGACGGCCTTCTCAACCGAGGCCTACAGCATTTTGTTTAAGTATCCCGAACAGATGATTCAAGCCTATATAGTGACAATAGGGGTTACTATACTCGGCACGGTGCTTGGCTTGTTTCTGACTTCGATGACTGCTTATGCGCTATCCCGAAAAGATTTTAAGTGGCGCAATAAATTTTCATTCTTCTTTTTCTTTACGACTTTGTTCAGCGGCGGTTTAGTTCCGTGGTATCTGCTTATGGTCAACTACCTGCATATGAAGGATACGCTGATGGCCTTAGTGGTTCCGATGATGCTCAATGTCTTTTATATCATTGTTATGAAGTCTTTTATGGGCAGCATTCCGGAAGCGATTGTAGAATCAGCAAAAATTGACGGTGCAGGCGACTTTAAGATCTATGCTCGTCTAATCCTGCCGCTGTCCAAGCCGGCGTTAGCTACCATTGGATTGTTTCTAGCACTAGCCTACTGGAATGACTGGTACAATGCATTGCTGTTTGTATCGAATGAAAACTTGATGCCGCTTCAATATTATTTGTATAAAATGCTAGGCAATATGGATGGCATGCGCAAAGCGATGATGGGTGCAGGGGCAGTCGTAACGACATCGATCCCAACCGAGAGTTTGAAAATGGCGATGACAGTTGTGGCCACTGGCCCGATTTTGCTGGCTTATCCATTCGTGCAGAGGTATTTTGTCCAAGGTTTGACGATTGGTGCTGTGAAAGGATGAACCCGGGGACACTCGGTTTATCAATATAATTAAACACAAGGGGGAAGGCTTGAGATGCTGAAGAGAAATAGATTGATAATGCTAGCGCTCGTTTTAACCTTCGTAATGATTCTAAGTGCATGTGGTGGTGGAAACAACAATGCTAATACTTCTGCACAGGCTACAAATAATGCGTCAGAGGGGGGAAGCGACACTACGAACACCTCAGAACCTGCAACTACCTCAGACACCCTTGATACCTCAAAAGAAGTGAAGCTGAAAATGATTTTTGTTGGCCCTAAACCGATAGACTATGATAGCGTTTTTGCTGAGATTAATAAAAAGCTGAAAGAAAAAATTAATGCTACTGTAGAGGGCGAGTTCCTGGATTGGTCGGACTGGGCGCAAAAATATCCGTTGAAGCTGGCAGCAAATGAAGATTTTGACCTCATCTATTCGGCAAACTGGGCTGGCTACAATGACCAGGCGTTGAAAGGCGGATTCCTGGAATTGACTGATGAGCTGCTTACCAAATATATGCCGCAGACTTTAGCAGCCATGTCTGATGTGAGCTGGGATCAGGCTAAAGTAAACGGCAAACTGTACATGGTTCCACAAAACAGAGGGGAATCCGTTGAAAAACTGATTTTGTACCGTGAGGATTTGCGTAAGAAATACAATCTTCCTGAGATCAACAGCCCAGAAGCGTATGCCACTTACTTGAAAACCATAGCGCAAAACGAAAAAGGAATTACACCGTTCACTCCGGAAACAGGAGACTGGAAATTTCATAATTTGGACCGTGTATTGCTGAAGCAGCAAAACGAATGGAATATGTTTGATCTCGACCTTCCGTTTGCTTTCAAATTGACGGATGAAAAAGGGCAAGTATTTAACGTATATGAAACCCAAGAGTTTAAAGATCTACTCGTATATTACAAAGATCTTGCTGATAACAATGCATGGTCGAAAAACGTCCTTAACAGTAAAAATGATCATCAGGCCGATTTTAAAGCAGGCAAAACAGCATCGATTACACACAACAACGGAACACTTGGAGCACTTATGGCTTTGATGCGCCAAGAGAATTCCCCTTATGAAGTAGCTTTGGCTGACATCAACCAAGGCAAGAAGAAATCAGTGGCAATTTCAACACAAAACGGTACTTCGATCCACGCTACTTCCAGAAATGTGGAACGCTCCTTGATGTTCCTCGATCTGATGCAAAATGATAAAGAACTGCACGACCTGATGATGTACGGCCTTAGCGGTGTACATTACGAAGCGGTTGGCGATGACAAATATAAAGCACTTGAAAAGAATCCGAACTTTATGGGCTTCTCTAACTGGAACTTCAACTCGCCACTTAACCGTGACAATGAAGCATTCCCGCAAGAAGCAAACGATCTGGCTAAAGGCTGGGAAGCAAATGTCTATCACTACGCGCTTGAAACCTTTGTATTCGATAACAGCAAAGTGAAAACGGAAATTGCCAACATTGGTAACGTAATGCTCCGTTATGCGATTCCGCTCGAATACGGCGTAATTAAAGATATCGATAAAGGTCTTGAAGATCTGAACAAGCAACTGAAGTCCGCTGGCATTGATAAAATCCAAACCGAACTGCAAACTCAAATTGATGCTTTTTTGGCAAACAAATAAGATAAGGAATAAGGGAGACCTAACAGTCATCAAATGGCTGTTAGGTCTCCCTGTTTAATTGAACTCATCCGCGGGTGAAGTCGCTATCGGACACAGCGGACCCCACAGTCGCTATCAGCCTAAAACATGCCTAGAATGAAGCTCAGGATAGCTGCACTGGAGTCCGAAAGTCTGCTTTAAAGGCTGAAAATCAGTAAACTCAGGAGAACGGATACTCTTTGTGAAAAGGAATAAAAAAGAAGAACCAGCATGAGCTGCCGGTTCTTCTTAATATATAATTTGCGCACAACGAAATAACGTGATAATATGAGAAGATCACTGTTAATACGTGTATTTTAGACAGATTTATTACATCTTATTTATACATTAATAATACCATGCGGATTAGCAGTTTGTCAAATTTGTATTTTTGCTTCTTGATAACAACCTTGAAAAGGAGCGTGTTAGTAAAAATGTTAAACGAAAAAGATTGGCAGGGAGAACAGAAACGGCTAGATTTGGTCACGGAAGAATTGCAATCAAAGATTGGCGAGCTGGAACCGGAAGTGACAGGATTACGTGAACAGGTGACGGACATCCGCAAGCAGTTTTGGGAGGAAGTTACGGTCAATACGAGCACACATGAGGATTTCGAGGAGACCTTTTACAGTATAAAACAGCAGGAAGCATTGTTGTCTGAGCGGGAGCGTAGCCACCGCCAACGGATGCAGCGTTATAAGAACATGAAACGGCTGCTGCCGTCGCCCTATTTTGGACGAATGGACTTTCAAGAAGATGGGTTGAACTCCAGTGAGCAAATCTATGTCGGGGTGGCGTCTTTCATCGATGCAGAAGGTGTGAATTTTCTGGTATATGACTGGCGGACACCTATTGCAAGTATGTATTATGACCATTCGCCAGGCCCCGCCTCTTACGATACACCGGGAGGACAAATCTCGGGAACGATGATGCTGAAGCGGCAATACCAGATCCGTCAGGGTCAGCTTCAGAACGTGTTCGATACGAGCTTAACGATCGGTGATGAATTACTTCAGCAGGTGCTTGGTAAGGGTGCGGATTCACAAATGAAGAGCATCGTGGCGACTATTCAGAAGGAACAGAATGCTATTATCCGCAACGATAGTAGTCGTATGCTCATTGTGCAGGGGGCTGCGGGCAGTGGGAAAACATCCGCAGCGCTGCAACGGGTAGCCTATTTGCTATATAAACACCGCGATAGGCTCAAGGCGGATCAGATTGTTCTTTTTTCGCCTAACCCGATGTTTAACAGTTATGTATCCACGGTGCTTCCCGAGCTTGGCGAAGAGAATATGCAGCAAACTACCTTTCAGGAGTATATTGATTATTGGCTTGGATCTACGCTTCGTCTAGAGGACCCGTTCGAGCAGATTGAATATGTACTGACGTCCAAAGCTTCTCCAGAGTATGAAGCGCGGCTAACTGGCATGCAGTATAAAGCTTCAGAAGCTTTTCTGCATGCTCTGCAAAACTATGCGTTGTGGTTAGGGAAGGAAGGGATGTTGTTTCATAGTATCCGCTTTCGGGATCGCGAGTTGATTACTGCGGAGCAGATGAAATCGCAATTTTACAGCTATGATAGCTCCATTCGTTTGGCTAATCGCATCGTTTTATTGCGTGAATGGCTACTGCGTCAGTTGGCTTCGCTGGAGCGTCAGGAACAGGAGGTATTCTGGGTTCAAGATGAACTCGATTACCTCGATACCGATCAGTATGCCGAAGCCTACAGTGAGATACTTAAGAAATATCGGCGGGAGGAAGCCGTCTTCGATTTTACGACTCAGTATCTTGAGAACTATGGGGATTTTCCTAATCAGGACCAAGGGGAAGAGAATGTTTTTGACTTTGGTCTGCAGGAAGAAGAACTGCTGCGCCGCATGATTGTGAAGGAGCACTTTAAACCGCTGAGACGCGATGTCAAACGGTTTGAGTTCATAGATACGATTGGGTTATACGATCAGTTGTTTAGTGATGAAACCATCTATCGGAGAATGACAAACGAGACTGAGGTGCCTGCTCAGTGGCAGGAAATCTGTAAGCAAACGAAGGAAAAGCTGAGCTGCGATGAACTCTTTTGCGAGGATGCGACTCCATTCCTGTATTTAAAAGAACTTGTCGAGGGTACTCGTATGAACACAGAAGTTCGGCATCTGTTTATCGATGAAGGCCAGGATTATTCGCCGTTCCAATACGCGTTTCTCAAACAGCTGTTTCCCCGCGCGCGCATGACTGTGCTCGGCGATTTCGGCCAAGCGATTTTCCCTCAAGCAACGAATTTGCACGAGGTGGATTCGCCTTTGATCCGGCTTTATGGGGAAGATGAAACGATCCTGATCCGTCTAATTCGAAGTTATCGTTCAACTCGTCAGATTGTGGAGTTTACGAAGGCGTTGCTGCCTAATGAGGAGATCGTACCTTTTGAAAGAGAGGGTGAGAAGCCGTTCCTAGTGAAGGCGAGTAGCGACGTAGAGCGGGCGATAAGAATTAAAGAGGATCTCGCGGCGCTGATGGCTGAAGGGCTCGACTCTATTGCCGTTATTACCAAGACTGCAGCTGAAAGCCGTGCGGTCTATGAAGAATTAAAGAAACAAGGATGCGAAGCTCTGCGGCTTATTACGAAAGAGACGCTCACTTTTGAGAAGGGCATTTTAGTAATTCCCGCTTATCTCGCAAAAGGGGTTGAATTCGACGCCGTACTGATTTATGATGCTTCCACACAGACGTATGATCGGGAAAGCGAACGCAAGCTTTTTTATACAGCCTGTACGCGTGCGATGCATCGGCTTCTGCTGTACACAACAGGTGATTGGTCACACTTTATTCAGCCGTTAGAGGTATCTTTATATGAGGTCGTGCAATGAGATTGGAGAGATAAATGAAAAGCATATTGTATAAGTATATGAGTAAATTTACATCTCTTAATGAAATGGAACAGCAGGATATTGTTGAAGGTATTCCTATTGAGGAATACAAGAAGGGAACGGTACTCCTTAGACAAGGAGACGTTCCCTCAAAATGTTTTTTTGTATTAAAGGGATGTGTGAGGCAGTCCTCGGTAGATGAATCGGGTAAAGAAGTCACATCTAATTTTTATACGGAAGAGCAAGCGGTTTCGATTTTTAATCGGCATCAAGAGAGTAGACCCTCAGCGTACACCTTAACCTGCCTAGAAGACAGCATATTGGTGGTTGGTGATCTTAATGCGGAACAGGATATGCTCCATAAACACGCTCAGCTGGAAACCATGATACGCAAAATGGTAGAGGAAAACCTGGGTGAGGTTCAGGATGAGTTGACTTCCTTTATTGCTTCCAATCCTGAAGAACGTTACAAAGCCTTGTTACAAAAAAGACCTCATTTACTTACCCGTGTCCCCCAACATCAACTAGCCAGTTATTTGGGGATTACGCCAGAGTCATTAAGTAGAATTAAGAAGCGGGTTCATTCCGGTGATGAATAGCAAAATCGTTATACACTTTTGGGGATTTTTCCACCTCTAAGCAGTAGCCATATCCCAAAGCCTAGTTCTCCTACAATCATAGGAATAGTAAAAATAAAATTAAGTGTTGTAATGACTGCCTCATATTGTGGGAGAAACATTTTGCTTAGATGAATGATAATATAGCCTATTGAAGCAAGCAGCAGCAGGATGCTGATTACTTTAGGAATGACATCGGATTTTAAAGCCACATAGCCCACTATTAACAAATGCCCGCCAAAAACGACTAACCCCATAGACCAAATGAATTGAAATGCATCCAGAAATAACATCATAAATGCTTGAGTTTGTTCGATTGTTAATGTGGAAAAGCCATTTGTGTTTCCCGTGAGCAGCAGCACAAATATCAAGGTTAAGATAGAGATTGCCAATATAGCGGAATAGGTTAAACGGAGCCATGCGCCGAGTAATGAAAGATTTTGGTTGACGGGTTCTAGAAACACATAAAACGCCCAGGCGACCAGAATGTCAGCAATCATAATGATGATCCAGCCCAAGATTTCCCCTTTGAAAAGGTTGTTGGAAGATACGATGTTAATAAATGTGGCACTGGCATCGCCTTGCACAACAAGAGTCCCATGGACAAAGCCATATGAAAAAAATGAAGCGAGGGTCATGATGATCAGTGATATTCCAGCTGTTAAAGCGGACTTACGCTGATTCGACAGGTCTTTTTCTGAGATAGCCATAAGATAGCCTCCTAAAGGACTTTTATTTTATTGTAATTAGGAGTACTATGCCGGGCATTGACTTAAATCAAGACTCTGAATTTAATCAAGCGAAGTAAGTATCATTGTTATCGCGTTATCAACAAAGGATCGCTCCGGGCGAGATTTCAAGAGTACAGTAAGCCCTATTAGCGATACGATTAGTGCTTGTGCCAAGGCCTTCGCATTTACACCACCCTTAAGCTCACCTGATTGTATACCGCGTTCAATAGTTTCTTGAAATATGACCGATAGATACATTTGATGTTCTCTTGTAAGGATCTCGAATTTCTCATCATGAGGTGCCAGCTCGACCATTGTATTGATGCAAAAACATCCTCGGTTCACACTGCCTGAATACTCCTCCGCCACCACATCTTCAAAAAAACTACGAAAGGCTTTTTTCACGGATGGATTGCTTTGAAGTTGGGCTCGGACACGAGAAGCATGGGACATCGTATATTTACGTAGCGCAGCTTCGAACAATTCTTTTTTGTCTCCAAAAGCTGAGTATATACTGGGGCGTTGAATGCCCATTCTGGAAGTTAAATCACTTAATGAGGTAGCCTCATATCCCTTTTCCCAAAATAGCTCCATAGCTGATTCTAATACTTTTTCCTCGTCAAATTCACGGGTTCGAGCCATTATAACACCCCTCTTTATATTTGATTTCAATAATTGATTACCGAACAGTATTTTATAATACTAGAACTAGTCGTATAAATTGTCAAATGAAAGTCGGTGGCGTCAAATATTTATGTTGACATCATTTGTTTTGTGAGATAAATTTACTGAGCACAATAACATACTGATCGGTATGGAAAGTGTTTGCGATTTAAATTTAACAGAGAAAGGGTGTGTCCAAAATGCAAGGGACTAAAGAGAAGCTTTCGTCACAAGAGACGCATACGCCATCTGATTCTATTCATGCTTCCTCGATGCCTCGTTATATGACACTTTTGTTTGCCGTTGTCTGCGGGATGTCGGTTGCAAACATCTACTTTGCACAACCATTGCTTGATCATTTGTCGAGAGAATTTGGTATTGATTATTCAACCATTGGTATTCTTATTACTATCACGCAGATCTTTTATGCAGTGGGGCTGTTACTGCTCGTGCCACTAGGAGATTTACTGAATCAGCGCCGCCTGATTATCGGCCAGATGTTATTATCTGTGGTGGCTTTGATTATCGTGGGTACTGCCTCTTCCAGCACGGTACTATTCGTAGGTATGGCCTCAGTGGGACTACTCGCTGTTGTAACACAGACGCTTGTTGCGTTCGCGGCGACAATGGCTGCCCCTGCCGAACGCGGGCGAGTCGTAGGCATGGTCACAAGTGGAATTGTGATTGGAATACTTCTTGCGCGATCCATTTCAGGAATACTTACAGATCTTGCAGGTTGGCGTTCCGTATACCTTTTTTCTGCTGCTTTAATGCTTTGTATGGTGTGTACATTATTTAGGGTGTTGCCAAATGTGGAACGTGAGGTAAAAACACTGTCATACGCTCAGCTGCTTAGTTCAGTGTTTATGTTGTTTGTGCAAGAGAGAGTATTGCGTATCCGCGCTATTCTGGCTTTGCTGATTTTTACTGCTTTCAGTATTCTGTGGACTTCTGTGGTCTTGCCTCTCAGTGCTCCGCCGTTATCACTTTCACATACTGCAATTGGGGCATTTGGTCTGGCGGGAATTGTGGGAGCATTAGCTGCTGCGCGGGCGGGAAAGCTAGCTGATCAGGGTCATGGACAGAGAACGACAGGCATAGCATTACTTCTATTGTTGATTTCATGGTGGTTTATCAGTTTTACGGAGCAGTCGCTGTTGGCATTGGTCATTGGTATTGTTCTGCTTGATTTGGCTGTGCAGGCGGTGCATGTCACCAATCAAAGTATCATACTTACCTTGCGCATGGAGGCACGTAGTCGGCTCACCGCAGGGTATATGGTTTTTTACTCCATTGGAAGTGCTACCGGATCGATTGCTTCCACTCAAATATATTCTCACTATGGCTGGAACGGGGTATGTTGGCTTGGAGCTTCTGTTAGTGCTGTGGCTTTTTTATTTTGGGCTGTAACCTTGCGTGCTACGAATGCCGCGTTGCAACGGCGCCCTGCTTGGAAATAATCGGGGCAAGTCAATAAGGGTGGAGGTTCCGGTTTCCGGGCATGTTATTTAAAACAGGTTTGGGAGGGGATAAGGATGTCTAGAAGAAACAGGAAATATGCAGTGCCGGGAGCCAGCCGCGGAATGCAAATTTTTAAAGCGGAAGTGATGCGCCGCGAGGGGTATGACGTAGATCCGGAGCGGCCTGATGATGTGAAATACGAAGTTGCAAAAGAACTGGGTGTCCCTTTGGAGCACGGTCAAAATGGTCATTTGAGCACAGAATCGGTGGGCCAGATCGGCGGTAAAATTGGTGGATCGATGGTCCGCGAAATGATTCGTCTCGCACAGCAGCAATTGGTGGACCAGGAAAGGCAGTAGCATTTTTCTAATATATGTTGCTGAGATCGCGGGAGGCGGTTTTTGTCCTATATTGTATGGGACTGAGACCGTCCTTTCGGTGTTTGCGTTATTTTATATTTGTATAGTAAAAAAATTCCTGAAATTCCCTAAAACAACCTGATTCATGGTAGAATTTTACCGATGTTCCACGGTATAGTGGAGAAGGATATATCATCATTCAAGTCTGTAGTGGGAGAGGAATTATCAGATGAATCAGAGATATCGCAAACGCAACACGGCTGCTTTTACGGGGGCATCGTATTTTGCATTGGGGGCAGGACTTTTTCTATTCTGTTTGGGAGTGTACAACGACACTTGGGAGCTAAACGTAAAAGGGTATTATTTGCTCTGTATGGTGTTAATTACGATTTCCTGTATCGTTGTGCAAAAGGTGGTCAGGGACAATACAGAGGATAAAGAATTTCGTTTGGATAACCCTAAACACAGGATGAGAAACACAGGGGCCTTCACAATTATGGCTTTTGTGGGTTTGATTATCGGGTATGCGATGTTTTTTATTGGCCTTTACAATGCTCCATTTGAATTAAATGTAAAGGGGTATTACATAGCTGTTATTCTCTTGATTTCTTATAGCGCTATTGGCGTTCAGAAAGTGACGCGGGATAACGCGGAAGATAACGAGATTCTTGCCGAGCAAGAGGCGAGACGGGACATCCAAGGATAAAGAGGGATATAGCCAGCTTTCTCGCTGCCAACAGCAAGCTGCTTCAACTTTACTTACCATCATAAATTGTAAACAGGAGCTTCGTGTATTAACGGAGCTTCTTTTTATTTTTTTGAATAGCAGCAATAATCTTGCCGATCTAAATATTATGAGGACTATTTGTTAGAACAACATCCTTAGTTTGGATTGTTTTTTACTATACGGTTCTCTATACTCTTCATAATACTTGAAGTAGGAGTGGATAATGGATGATCCGTCTGAAGGATATAGGGAAGTTCCAGGAACTGCCGCAAATGGCCATGCATATTTACAATGGAAACATTCCGGAATTAGAGGCTGCCATTAGAGCAGGCTGGGATATTGAAGAGGGCATCGTCCTTAGCCAATATACTACGTTAACCCCGTTAGATTTGGCGCTTATATCAGAGAGAATGGATGTCATAAAGCTGCTGGTACAGCACGGTGTAAATCTGAATGTGAAGAATAATCCGGCTTTTTTGCTCGCGGTTCGCTATTGCAAAGAAGATATCGTCCGCTATATTGCAGCACAAGGGGCTAAACTGGACAAGCTTAATCAGGTCAAGTCAGGTGCATATTCGCAGGCCTACTATGGCAACAAAAACAATATCCCGCTCATACATGAGCTAGGATTAGATATTAAGCAGCATGGTGGGGGCGTATTACGCAAAGCGGTGTCAGATCATGACCTTAAGACCGTTACTTATTTACTGGATCATGGGGTGGACATTAATTACAACAAATCCGATATGGTCTATCCTTATCAAGCGACTCCGTTAACAGTTGCCACGAGAATTGGTAATCAAGCGATGGTACAATTTTTGATTGAACGTGGCGCAGACGTTACCTTGGCAGAAAAAGATGGCGATCGCCCGTACACCATTGCAGTGAGTAATAAGAATACAGCTTTGGCTGACTATTTGAAATCGTTAGAGCCGGCTGAATTTCATGATATCGAGAACAAGAAGTTTGAGCTGAGAAAATATAAATTGTCTGATGAATTGGTTAGCTTTCTTACTGGAAAAAATCTGCGTCTTGAGCTAACACAAAATGAATATGAAATTAGATATATCGACTTTTTCACATTAACTGATACCATTGAAATGAAAATCGGCCGGCAAAAGCTGCTCCGTCTGTCAGCCGATATAGATAATTACTCTGATCTGCTGCTTATGTGGAATCCGAAGAAAAAAGGCCTGATCGGCTGTAACGACGTGGAACATCAGACGTACGCGGATTTATGTAGTTTTGCAGAATTTCTCACGCAGCCGGAGAAATACCTTATTAATTTTCTTGAAGGAACATAGTTGTTAATATCTCTTGATCTGTCTATTTCTTTTGCAGGAATCATTCTATTCGTCGTTGAATATATCCCGGTAACCGTATTACGTATTCAAAATACGTAGCCACAGGAGGAGAACAACATTGAAATCGATTACCGTTCAAAGCCTTACGGAAACGTTTAAGCTGGAAGTGCTTGCGGGTGCTAGCTGCATGGACCGTGAGATTACTCGCTCAAAGACACATAGACCTGGCCTGGAGTTCGTGGGTTACTTCGATTTTTTCCCCATGAAGCGAGTACAAGTATTGGGCCGCAAAGAAATCAATTATCTGCTAAAGCTAAGCGTTGAGCAACGCAAGTTACATATTGGCAATATTGTTAAGTATCATCCCCCATGCTTTATTGTGACGACGGGTCAGCAGGAGATTCCTTATTTGACTTTATTCTGCGACCAAGAAGGTATACCACTACTTCGAACGGAAGAGACGACGTCAGAGTTCATCGCAAAGATTGATACTTATCTGGTGAAGGCGCTGGCGCCTGAACTTTCAATTCATGGAGTGTGTGTGAACGTGTCCGGCATAGGGGTCCTATTGAGAGGCAAGTCCGGGATCGGAAAAAGCGAAACCGCACACACGCTCATTAGGAGAGGCCATCGGTTTGTGGCCGATGATGTAGTTGTGCTTAAGAAGCTGGGACCGGCGACGCTTCTCGGCACGCATAATGAAACGACCCGTGAATTCCTAGCGCTGCGCAGTATTGGTCTAATCAATGTTGTACGGCAGTACGGGCGTAGAGCTTTTCAGGAAGAGACACGAATTGTACTCGACATCGAGTTGTCACCATGGCGGGAGAATTCCTTGAATAATGAGCTCGAAATCGAACCCCAGTTCACAGACTATCTTGGCGTGCAAATTCCGCATATTGAAGTTCAGCTTCAGCCTGGCCGCGATGTGGCTGGCCTGATCGAAGCGGCTGCGAATAATTGGTACCTTAAGCAGCTTGGCTATAGTGCCGCTGAAGAGTTCCTGCAGAGGATCGAAAACGGGATGCAGTCGTAAAGGCAAGATAGAAGGCAGCAATTATAGTTACCCATAAATAAATGGTTTTCTGTATACGAAAAACAGGCCGCAGATAAACGCTGCGGTCTGTTTTTCACAGCAAAAAGGGAAGTTGTCTTTTGATTGATATGGCTAGGACATGCGTTATTGGCTGGGCATAGGTTAGAAATGGTATAATTTCTAATAGGTATTTTGAGTGATCGTTAATAGGAGGTATTAATGATGAGTGATGAGTTATTGGCAAAATTGGATGAATGGCATGAGGAAGATGAATTTCAAGAAATCGTGGATGCAATCGCGGAAATTCCTGAAGAGGAAAGAGATTATGTTCTAACTAGTCATTTGGGCAGGGCGCTTAATAATCTCGGTCAATATGAAGAGGCTTTAGAGCAGTATTTGAGCATTGAAGAAGAGGGTGAAGGTGACCCGCTCTGGCATTACCGTATCGGGGTTTCTTATTATTATCTGAAAAGATATGACGAAGCTTTAAAAGCGTTTACGATTGCCGATCAGCTGGAGCCTGATGATGAAGACACATTGGAGTTTCTGGGCTGGATCAAACGTAAATTGGCTAAAAAAGCTGCGAGAAAGCCTGTAAACAAACCTGCAAAGAAGCCTGTAATAGCGTTGGATACCACTAATTTCTGGGATGACAGCGAGTATGCGTTCTCAGAATATATCTCTGATCCGCCTTCAGATGCGTTGATTACTTCAGTACAAGAAGAGCTGGTCTTCAAGCTGCCTGCTTCCTATGTGGATATGATGAAGTTACATAATGGGGGAATTCCTCATAACAATCGTTATCCGATTCCGGGAACAGGAGAATTTATTACGATTTCTGGTATCCTCGGAATTGGACGAGATAAGAATAAGTCGCTGTGTGGAGCTTCAGGCAGCCGGACTGTGATTGAAAATGGACGTTATCCTGAAGTTGGCGTGGTGATTTGTGATTGTCCTTCTGAGAATGAAGTGGTGATGCTGGATTACCGCGAATTCGGGAATGATGGCGAACCTGAGGTTATTCATGTAGATCGGGATAACAAATACAAAATCACACGTTTGGCTGATAATTTTGAGACCTTTATCAGCGGACTGGTGAAATAGTCTATTTCGCTGGCTAAGAATACTTATAATCAAATCAAGGCATTCCTTAAGAGGAGTGCCTATTTCTATTAGGTGATTATAAGGGGAGCGTCTTTCGGACTCAGCTGACCTTAAATGCAGCTTTTTCGCATATTTGAAATGCCAACGGACCGCATAGCAGCTATTGGCATAAAAAACACCCAATATGAACCCGATTCATAGGAATAGCGTCGCTGGAGTCCGAAACTACGCACAAAAGGCTAAAAATATGCCAATAACGTCATCTGGGTCCGAAAGCCTCAGTGGACGAATACGATTCGGCGATTTAGCTGAAGGTGGGGCTGATTCGAAGTCGTTGGGTTTTACTAGCCAATAATCGGTCTTGAGTCAGCTAACCAACGACCCAAAACACAGAGCAGCGGTGCCCCCATTAATGGGGAACCGCTGCTCTGCTGTCTTTTTCTCGGATCATTGCTGGGTGCTAAACACCTTAGATTGCAGGATATCGAGGGCATGGTTAATCTCGGCTAATTCCTCTGGGAGAACCTCTTTAATCCGGTTCAGAAAACGTTCACCGATCCGTTCAAAAGCCTCGTTCATCATCGCTTGTCCAGCATCAGACAACCGAATCATTTGCTTACGCCGGTCCTCGGCGACATCAAGCTTCTCACACAGGTTTTTTTCTGTTAATTTCTTGAGCTCACGGCTGGTATTCGGCATAGAGATATTCTTACAATCACTGATTTGGCTGAGGGTAACAGGCTGGCTAACCGCAATATATTCCAGAATACTATATTGAACGGGCGTAATGCCTTCCGGTCTAACATCTTTGGTAAAGTCAAATGTTACTTCATGGACTGCTGTCGTAAAGGTAACAATTTTCTGAAAAAACGCTTGTTTGTCCATAAGGATCACCTCTTATTGTAAACCTTAACAAAATAATTATCATAATACAATTATCATTTGACAACTAAATAACGGTTGTGATACCATTTTGTTATCAAATGATAATTAAAGAGGTGGAGCAATGAACGTTTTGGTCATCTATACACATCCGAATCATAAAAGTTTAAGTTATGCTTTTTTCAATAAAGTCATTCAGGGAAGTAATGAGAATCAAAAGATCACGAAGATAGAGGTCCTTGATCTTTACGAAGAGCAATTTGATCCTGTGCTGGTCTTTAATGAAAATAAACGTAGAAGAGACATGCATATTGATCCCAAGCTCGAGAAGTATCGGGAGCAGATTCGTCAGGCCGATAAAATTGTGTTTGTGTATCCAATCTGGTGGGGACGTCCCCCCGCGATGTTGCTCGGTTATATTGACCAAATGTTTGCTTCTAATTTCGCTTACAGAGAAAAGGGTGGCCTCATCCCCGAAGGGCTGCTGAAAGGAAAGTCAGTGGTTTGCATTTCCAGCATGAAGGGGCCGACCCTCTATCCTTTATATTGGCTGAATAATTCCCATAAAGTGCTGATGAGAAAAGCATTATTTCAATATTGTGGCATCAAGAAAGTGAAGTTTTTCGAATTTGGGAATATGGAGAGTCCGAAAGGGAAACATGATAAGAAGTTAAATCAGGTGTACCAATATTTTAAAGCTGTGGCTAATTAATACCTCGAAAATATCTGCTCTATGATTATTCAAGATAACACTGGAAGTGGATGTCTCAAGCGATCCCATAGTTGGATGGTTCAAAACAACGGTGGGATCAAACCAAATGTTCTCCACGATATAAATACGCGCATACATTGTAGTCATACATTTCTTGCACCGGATGCTTTTTCATTTTTTTTATAATACCTAGATGAATCTAAAGGAGCTTGTGTACTCAGATGAAGATGGAGAAATAGCTCTCACACCGGTGTAAGGTATGGTGTCGCTGGCTAATTTTTTTTGTTGGCTTTTGAAATAAGGGCTGTTATATTTGAAAATACTATGTAACTTAAGGTTCAGCAACTGGGTATCGACACAATGGAGAGGCGGATTCACATGCAACAAATGTTAGACAGTATGATTAGCGCAACAAATGACTTTCTTTGGTCGAAAATTTTGGTGGTTCTGCTTATTGTTTGTGGAATTTATTTCACCATTCGATCGAAGTTTGTTCAGTTTGGCATGTTTAAAGAAATGTTTAGGGTCCTTAAAGAGTCCAATGAAAGGTCAAAAGATTCCATTTCGTCGTTTCAGGCTTTCTGTATCAGTATGGCAGCAAGGGTTGGGACAGGGAATATTACAGGGATCGCAATTGCTATCGCAATAGGTGGACCAGGAGCTGTTTTTTGGATGTGGGTCATAGCTATTATTGGATCAGCGTCCGGATTTATTGAAAGTACTCTGGCACAGGTGTATAAAGTGAAGGACAAGACTGGATTTCGTGGTGGTCCCGCCTATTATATGGAGCAAGGCCTGAAAAAACGTTGGATGGGCGCGGTATTTGCGGTTTTGATCACGTTATCCTTTGGTCTTGTATTTAATGCAGTTCAATCCAATACGATTACAGTGGCCTTTGAGAATTCATTTGGCACTAATCGGGTGATTCTTGGACTTGTAGTCGCTGCTGCTTTTGCGGCTGTTATCTTTGGTGGGGTTAAACGTATTGCTAGAATGTCCGAATATATTGTAGTGGTAATGGCAGGGATCTATATTGGGGCCGCTGTTATTATTATGTTAATTAATATTACGGAAATACCGGCGATTCTGGCGCTTATTGTGAAAAGTGCTTTTGGATTTGAACAAATCGCGGGGGGATCTTTTGGGGCAGTCATTCTGCAAGGGGTGAAAAGAGGACTATTCTCCAACGAAGCGGGGATGGGTAGTGCTCCAAATGCTGCGGCAACTGCAACAACTAGTCATCCGGTGAAACAAGGGCTGATGCAAGCGCTGGGTGTACTTACAGACACGTTACTTATTTGTTCGAGTACTGCTTTTATTATCTTGTTATCTGATGCGTATAAACAGCCAGGGCTGGATGGAATTAAGCTGACACAAGCGGCATTAAGCGAACATATTGGTTCGTGGGCCTCTGGATCCCTAGCGATCATGATTTTGTTGTTTGCTTTCAGTACGTTAATCGGAAATTATTATTATGGTGAGACCAATATAGAATTCTTGAACTCCAATAAAAAAGTATTACTATTCTATAGATACAGCGTCTTGGCGATGATTATTTTTGGCTCCGTAGCTAAGGTTCAATTGGTATGGGATTTGGCTGATTTATTTATGGGCTTCATGGTCATCGTGAATTTGATCGCTATTCTTCTATTATCTAAGGTGGCCTTTGCCGCCCTACAGGATTATAAGCGCCAGAAGCGTGCAGGCAAGGACCCTGTCTTTTATAAAGATAGCATAGAGGGTTTGGAGAACGTGGAATGTTGGGACAATTCTTCAGATATAAAAACATAGTAGGGTAAGTATTTGAGGGCTCAGGAAACTGAGCCCTTTTTGGTATAAAGGGGTAGTTAGAAAAACGAGCCTTTAGAATCGCTTCTAAGGCTCGTTTGGTGTACAGAAAATTAAATTACTCCCTCTTGATTTAGGGTTTAACCAGCAGCCCATACATCTAACTCAATTTTTAATTCAGGTAACCCTAATCCTTTAATATAAGCAATTGTCATTGAAGGAGGTGTCATGCCGAATACTTTATTCCAAATTTCATAGAAATGGTTCCAATCGATTTCTTCCGTAGCCCAAATGTTGATTTTGATTACATTATCAGGTGTTAGCCTTTGAGAAGAAAGGACTTCAACAATATTACTCATCGTATTTGTTACCTGTTGGTTAAAATCTGTAGGGATATGATTGTTTTGATCGATTCCAATTTGGCCAGAAAATACATACATTTCAGCATTTCTACTTATTTTTGTTACATGACTATAGTTACCAACCGGTTTAGCAATATTCTCTGGATTATATCTTGTAATAACATTATTATTTAAGTTCATTTTGTGAATTCTCCTTTAAATAGAAGATACATACCGATATCTAAGTTATATATCTCCGCTGTTTTTTAGTTTCTTTTAATTTTTGACAGACCTATCCTATCAATAATTAATTCTAGAAAAAAACAGCAGTAGAATACCCAATACCAAAAGATAGATATTTTAGCGATCTCTTTTTCACCGGGTATTCCTCCTTCATATTTAAAGTAAGATAAGTTTCCTCAGAATGATATCATTAATCCAAGTGATACTGCAACAATTCCACTTTCGACACAATTTTCTAAGCTTTTTTTGCTGTTATAAATGAAAATAATGAAATATTTTTTGAAAAAAAAAGCAAAAAAGACTTACATTATTCTTTTTTATATTGTTATAATAACAAACAGACCGGTTGGTATGTTAGGGGGAGTACGTTATTGTGGATACAAAATCGCTAATGATTGAGACGGCGACACTTCTTTTTCAGCAAAAAGGATATAAAAATGTAGGCGTGAGTGAAATTTTAAAAGCCTGTAATGTGACCAAAGGAGCGCTTTATCATCATTTTCCAAATGGAAAAGAAGAACTATTAATTGCTTGTTTAAAGGGCTTAAATGAAGCAATTACGATAGATATTGAGGATATTTTTAAAAAGCATTCATCGACGTTAGAAGCTACACAATCCATGATTGACAAGTTAGTTCACAACTTAGAAACTGAGGGCACGATTACCGGATATACCTTTAGCAGTATTGTCAGTGAAATGGCTACGGTGAGTGAACCTGTTCGCCAGGCATGTAGCTTGCTCTATGAGAACATGGAACGAATTTACTGCGATAAGCTTGTAACTGAAGGTTATTCGCAGGAATCAGCCTCCGATATGGCTTTGTGGATGACGGCTTCGATTGAAGGGGCGATGATGTTGTGCATAACGCAAAAATCTACAACTCCCTTAAAAACTATCGCCAAACTATTACCGACAATATTGAAAGGAAGAACATCATGAATCAAGAAGCAAGATTACCAAGAAACGGTAAGGAGGGGGCATTATATGGTGCAATCATTTGTACACTGACGGTACTGTTTATGTCTTCAATAAATATCATTTTAGGGGTTGGAGAATTTAATGGTGAGGTTGCCTTAACGATTCTTAAGGTGTTTCCGATCATTTGGGTAATTGTCATGATTATTGAGCCTGTTGTTATTGGCCGTATTGCCGAAAAGCTGACAGCTACATTCACACAACCCACAGATAGCTTCAACGCCAAAATCCTATTCCGTATCTTGTTCACCGTACTAGGGATGTCATTTTGTATGACGTTTATTGGAGACATTATCGGAAACGGGTTGAGTTCTCAAACGTTTAATCACTTCTTAGCCAATTGGCCAAGAAATTTCCTAATTGCACTGTTCGCTGAAAGTATATTAATACAGCCGTTTGCAAGATTTGTGATGGTAAAGCTACATGCTTCTCAGGACAAAAAGAAATCCAGCGCTGTTGGCGTAACTATACATGGATTATCAGAACAAAATTCCTAACCTAAATAAGCTCTCAGGCGAAGCGATTCGTTTGAGAGCTTTTCTATTACCGTGTATAATGATGTTTTGGTTGAATAATTGAAACTCAAATCTTTGCCCGATATCTTTCGGGTAAGCCCTCCTATATAACAATGAAAGCATAACAATGAAAGGTGATTTTCTGACATGATGATCTATAGTCGTCTTGCCATAATGATGCCCCCATTTCCCTAGCTAGGCTCATATTCTTGTAGTTGTTCGAGGATATAAGCTTGTAGGAGGGCGAAAATAAGATGAAAAAATATGCAGCACCATCGTTACTTTTAATGATTGTTCTTGTGGCTTTTCCGCAAATTAGTGAGACGATTTACACCCCATCGTTACCGGATATCGCAGTAGCACTTGGGGCCACCAATAGTTCTGTACAGTTAACGTTAAGTATATATTTTATTGGATTTGCTTTAGGTGTTTTTAGCTGGGGTTGGTTGTCTGACTTCATCGGGCGGAGATCTTCCATGCTGGCTGGACTTCTTGTATACGGTATGGGAAGCCTGATGTGTTTTTACTCAGAATCCATTCATCTGCTGTTAGTCAGCCGGTTTATACAAGCGTTTGGAGCAGCAACAGGTTCGATTATTACCCAAACCATTCTTCGTGAGAGTGTCTCCGGGAATAAACGGCATGTTATGTTTGCCCAAATCTCGGCGGTCATTGCTTTTACTCCCGCAGTAGGTCCGTTAATTGGCGGATGGGTGGATCAAGCTTTTGGTTTTCGAGCGGTTTTCTTTACATTAGTGATGATGAGTGTGTTGTTATTTATGTATGCTTTTTGGAAGCTGCCAGAAACCACTGATGTTTCCATGAGAAAAAAGGTGGCTATTCTGCCTATAGTCAAAAAAATGCTCGCATTGCCACGTGTATTGGTGTTTGGATTACTGATTGGAGGCATCAACGGAATCTTGTTCAGCTATTATGCTGAAGCCCCTTTTATATTTATTGAACACTTTCAGATTTCGCCAGGAGTCTATGGTTTTCTCGGCATTATTGTGGCTTTGGCGTCGATTGTAGGAGCAATGATCTCCAAAAGGTTATTAATCCTCTATGCCCCAGAAAAAATAATTCATATCGGCTGTCTAGTAATGGCGGGCGGAGCCTTGCTATTAACAATCGCAAGCAGTCTTGACTCGCTGCCGGATATGATAGTGATCGTATGTATTCTAATAGCGCTGTTTGTCCTATTAATGGGTGCAGGGATTGCTTTACCTAATTGTCTAAGTCTTGCTCTTGTTCAATTTCAGGATGTTGTAGGAACAGCAGGCGCAATATTTAGCTTGGGCTATTATTTGCTTGTTAGCTTGGCGACGTGGGGAATGAGCGCTCTTCATAATGGTTCATTACTGACGATGCCTATTTATTTCTTGGGGATTAGCGGCGGAATGTGGTTATTAGGCAAAAAATTTATTGTAGTGGAATAGAAATAACTTCTTAGTCATTTGATTAGTAGGAAGATATGGATCGGGGCGTCCATAAATTAAGGGCAGCAGTCTGGAACTTTTTGAGTTCCGGACTGCTTTTTGTTTGTTAGTCCACTTCTGGCACAATGACTTGGATATGACGAGGGAGAACACTTAGTGTAATAGGCAAAGTTGGACCTTCTTCGCCATCTACATTGGTTCTTACGGTTTCTGGAGAGCTTACACTTACATTGTGGGCTGTGAAATAGACAACGTCTTTATGATCTTTGAGGGTACCCAGCAGTAAAGATATACTGGCTGTAATGGTATTGAATATACTGAGGTCCAAAATAATAAAACAATGAAGCAGACCGTCGTCAACCGCAGCATCCGGTATTAGATTCTCGAACCCGCCGACTGAGTTGGTTAATACGGCGAGAAAGAGTAAGGAGTCTCCTTGCCATATTTGTTCATCATGGTGAATGACAAGGGGGTGGGCTGTAGGGCTTGTAAGTTGTTTAAGACCTTCTTTCAAGTATGCCAATGAGCCGAGTTTGGTTTTATCTTCGGAGGATACAGAGGATAATGATCCGGCAATTGAACCTACAGCAACAACGTTGCCGAATAGGCGGTCATTTAAGCGACCGATATCTACGTTTTTTAGGTTAGAGGAGGCAAGGGTTTGAATGGCTATTTCGGGATTCAGTGGAATTTGTAATGCACGGGCGAAATCATTAGCCGTTCCTAAAGGAACCACACCTAATATTGGGTGGTGTTCCTGATCGATAAGACCATTAATGGTCTCGTGAAGCGTGCCATCCCCGCCGATAGAGACAACCAGGTCATAACCTTCCTCACAAGCAGTGATGGAATAACGAGTGGCGTCTAGTTCTTTTGCCGTCTCGTTGATCGTAACGGAGTAGTCTTTGTCACTTAGGACTCTTGTTGCGTATCTGACATATTGGCTGGCTTCCTCTTTACCGGATGAGGGGTTAATAATAATCATAGCTTGCCGCATAAGGATAATCCTCTCTATTGTGATCTAATAGAAGTTTATTCTTACCATTACCCCAAAGTAGGCCAGCGGAACTCGTTCTCATAAAAAAAGGTGAGCAAGATTGACCTAAGTCATCCTGCCCACCTGTGTATTCAATTAATAGACTTTATCTCCATTAAAAATGGAGTTCTTAACGATAACGTAATCCACATTACGGATAGCCTCTAATTTATTGCCACCTGCATAAGAGATGGAGGATTGAAGATCCTGCTCCATTTCTCTTAGGGTTTCTGCTAAAGCCCCCTTATGCTCAACCGCAATTTTCTTACCTTCGACGTTCTTCTTTTCACCTTTTTGGTATTCTGAAGCGGAGCCAAAGTATTCTTTATAGAGCTTCCCAGCGATTTCGATGGTTTCACCCGGAGATTCTTCATGACCAGCAAATAGTGAACCAATCATGACCATAGAAGCGCCAAATCGTACGGATTTAGCAATATCACCGTGTGTGCGAATGCCTCCATCGGCAATAATAGGCTTGCTTGCAGCCTTGGCACACAAGCGTAGCGCAGCTAACTGCCAGCCGCCTGTACCGAATCCAGTTTTGATCTTAGTGATACATACCTTCCCTGGTCCAATCCCAACTTTAGTAGCATCAGCCCCAGCGTTTTCTAATTCTCTAACGCCTTCAGGTGTTCCTACATTTCCTGCAATAACAAAACTAGCAGGCAGGTATTGTTTAATATGTTTGATCATCCGAATGACTGCTTCGGAATGGCCATGTGCAATGTCAATTGTAATGAATTCCGGAACCAGCTGTTCTTTGGATAATTGTTCGACGAAATCATACTCTTCTTCTTTAACTCCGACGCTGATGGATGCGATTAATTCACGGGAGTGCATGTCTTTGATGAAAGACGTACGTTTCTCCGGTTCAAAACGATGCATAATGTAGAAATAGCCATTTTGCGCCAAGGAGATAGCGATCTTCTCATCAATGATGGTTTGCATGTTGGCAGGTACCACCGGCAATCTAAATTTATGCCCACCGAGGGTGACTGATGTATCACACTCCGAACGGCTGTTTACGATACATTTTGCAGGAATTAATTGAATATCTTCATAATCGAATACTTCTTTCATAATTTACACCTCTAAATGCGAACATTATAGTATTTTGGTTTGTTAATTGTTCGTCCAAATTGTAATGTACCTCATTCTGCGCCGTAAGTCAAAATTCTAGTACATTATGGTGTAAATTGGACATAATTATACGGCAAATTCGTGTACGGCATTCTTTTCCCTCCATTTAAAAAAGCTTGAAGGCAATATAAGCAGCAACGGTCCAGATAATGATCGCGGAGATCTTATTAATGATCCGCATGATTTTGCCACTTGAGTCGATTTGTCCTACGGTTTTTCCGGCTACAGCCAGCCCAAAGAACCAAATCCATGACACTAGGATAGTCGCGCCAGCAAATACAACTTTGTCTACACCTGTGTAACTAAGCGAGCTAGTGCCGATAACGCCAATAGTATCCAAAATCGCATGTGGATTTAATAAAGAAACGGACAGCGCGAACAGGATTTGTTTTTTGGAGGATAAAGGGGTTGCGTCTTGCGCTGACGATGCCGGTGTACTTTTCCAGATAGACCATCCCATATACAAAAGAAATAAAAGTCCTACAGCAAATAAAGCGGTCTGCAGAACGGGGATGGCAAACACAAGGACTGAAACACCTAATACGGCTAATAAAATATGCAGGGTATCGCATAAAGCGGCTGTAACAATAACGGGAATGGCTTTTTTAAAATGTGGCTGCGAGGCCCCTTGGTTAAATACAAAGACATTTTGTGCGCCAAGTGGAAGAATTAATCCAAAGGCTAGTGCAATGCCATGAAGTAGTGCGGCTAACATAGTTATTATTCCCCCGATACTGGTCATACGTTATAAAATTTACGGACCTATTGGTTTGATTGGTCTACTACAATTTTATGGACAAATAATATGTACTATCATACAGTCTGGGCTTTGCTTTAAAAAGCTGCTTATTCAGAGGGACATTGAATGATCAATTACACTAATTACACCATTAGTAAAAATGTCATCTCAACTCATGACTTTTTGTAACTAGTGAGTCCTTAAGGGGTTACACTATAATAAAGATTAAGTCAGCAGAGTATATAGGGGGAAATGTCTTGTTTAATCTGGTCAAACAGTGGTTCTGGTACGATTGGCTCGTCCTCCTGTTTCGGATTTGTTTTTCTACTTCTTTTTTGGTCACCATGTGTTATCTTTCGGAGGATTTTACGATTCCGTTCTGGATCGCGTTTGTTTGGGGCGTGGTCTCTTTTTCTGTGCCTTGGTTTTGTTTGCAGCTGCACTACAAGTATTATCTGATGGCGGAGATCCTCTTTTCGGGTGGACTTTGCTTATATTTGGCTGCTTTGTTTCCTGAATCGTACGTAACTTTTCTGCCTATCGCTTTTATGATTGCCAGCAATAGTGCAGAGAAGTCCTATCGTTGGACAGCTCCGATCACGGTCATTTTGATTCCAATTATGTTATCTAGATTGTCACAACAAATGGATGCTGTATCAATGATTTTTAACATGGGTTTAGTGTATACGCTTGGGTTCGCTTTTCATTTACTAGTGGTGAATCACAAGCAGGGTAGAATTATTAAGGAGCAAAATGCTGTTTTAGAGCAGTATATCTCGCAAGTTGAACGTATGACACTTCTGGAAGAACGAGATCGTTTATCCAAAGATCTGCATGATACGGTGGGGCATTCTTATACTTCAATTATTATGGGGCTAGAGACTTTACGTTCGGAGGTGAACACCTCTGAAGGAGAGCACAAAATAGATGCCTTGTTAAAGCTAACCCGCAATGGCTTGGATGATGTTCGGCGATATTTGCACCATGTGGGCGCTTCGGAGGATGCATTGACGCTTATGCAGTCCCTACAGAAATTAGTGGATGACTTCCAGACCTTCTCCAAGGTTAAGATTCGCTTAAGAACATTCGGAGAGCCGTATACAGTATCTAAGCAGGCCCAAATGGCACTATACAGATGTTTGCAGGAGTCGATAACCAACGCTGCACGTCATGGTCACGCCACTGAAATTGTTATCAGCTTACATTATGAAGAGAAGTTGATTCGGCTGGATGTGCAGGATAATGGATTAGGCACTGAAGATTTAAAAGCAGGATTTGGTGTCAATGCGATGAAGGAGCGTGCCTCCAACTTGCAAGGACAGGTGTATTTCTACTCTAAGCCAGGGGAAGGAACCTTAGTGACCTGCAGTTTACCAAGGCTTGAAGAGATACAGGAGGAAACGGTTCGTTTATTGCTGGTGGATGATCAACCCTATATCCGCGATAGTCTGCGAATTATTCTAGAGCAGGAGCCGGATTTTGCGATTATTGGGTTAGCTGAGAATGGTGAACAAGCAATAAGCCTCTGCGAGCAGGAACAACCTCACGTGGTGCTGATGGACTTAAATATGCCAGGCATGGACGGTGCAGAAGCGACTAAGCTTATTAAGCAAAAGTGGCCAGGGGTACGAGTGTTGATCCTGACTACTTTTCAAGAAGCAGATATGGCAGTCGAGGCACTGCAAAATGGGGCAGATGGTTACTTGTTAAAGTCTACCGAGCCGCAGGAGCTGTTCGAAGGAATACGTCTCGTACATCGGGGCGTAAAGATGATTACACCCGATATTACGAATGTATTAATTGATCACTATGAGATGCATCCAGCTTCAGAGGCGCCGCCGACGGAGAAGAATAATGAATATGGGCTGACCTCGCGTGAGCTGGAGATTCTAGAATGCCTCTCGAAGGGAATGCGTTATAAATCTATTGCCGCTAAACTATATCTGTCTGATGGAACGGTGAGAAATTACGCATCCACCATCTATGCTAAGCTCGGGGTACGAAACCGTGAGGAGGCAGTCGAGAAGGCTTTTGGCATTTCGGATTAACGCTGACTAAATCTAAATCAGTTAAAATTGAGAAACACCTTATTGTTTGCTTTCCCTTGTGGGAGTGGGCAGTAGGGTGTTTTTTTGTCATATGACATTATGGCACTGGTCGATTTTACACCAAAAGCACTAGCATAAGAGTTGCTTAGATATGAACAATTTTTTATTGCAGAGAGGGAGAGAAAAGCATGAATCAAATGATCCGGAAACATGTGAGAAATTTCTGTTTCTTATTAATTACTTTTGCCACAGGGCTATTTTACTTTTGTTTTTATTTGGTGGGTATTACCTTTGGAGTTGCGATGTCCTTCACCTTAGTGGGGATTCCGATCCTCTATTATGTTTTGCGTTCTACCGAGACTTTTTTACAGTATGAGCGAATTCGAACTAAAGTCTATACCGATATCTCCGTTCGCACGCTACCAACCCGATCTCACGAAGAAGGCAGCTTGTGGGAAAAGGTGAAGATGGAGTTGCAGGATAATCATAACTGGAGAGCGATTATAGGGTTGATGTTGCAACTTGGCATCGGCATGGTCAGTCTCATTTGTGCCACTCTTTTTTACTTGACCCCTATTATTCTCCTGTTGTCACCTATCCTGTATTTATTAGATGTATCCTCTATAACGCTATTTGGGATTGAAAATAAAACATTCAACATCTCACTTTTCTTCATGTTGTTAGGTGCAGTGTCTCTATGGATAGGTGCTTATCTCGGAAACAGTCTGGTAAAGATGATCGGCAGGTATACGCGGCGTTTAGTGAAGGATTTTGCTAGAAGATAAACTCAAACAGGAAAGAAGGAAAAATGATGATAACCTCAGTTCCATTTATAAAATTATTCTCACAATCCCTTTGGATGATGTGGGAGAACGTATTTGCTGTCATCACCAAATTTCGTAGTCAGTCCGTGCGTAGATACGGGATATGTAAATTGGTAGTGTTGAAATATCACGGAGAAATTTTGGTCTGCCAAGATGGGCAACGGATACTTCCGGGAGATTGGGTGGGTGAGCTTCATTTGGACAATCGCCAGATCGTGCAGCTGACACGTACGCTTGGCGCAGATCGGGCCGGAATTCGTACGGCACGCATGCTTCGCGAGGCTATGAAGGAGATCAGTCGTGATCTAGACAGCAATCCGGAACTAAGCAAAGTAAATGCGCTAACCGGGATTACGCTGCTTCACCGGGGGATTATTCATGGAATAGGTTTTGAGCAGCGCCCCATCAAGTCCAAATGGCAGCGGCACTGGTTCGGGATATACCTTCGTTTCTTACTGCGCATGCTGCATCCGGAAGGGAAACATCGTGTAGAGGACAGCACAGAGAAGTTATCTCCCATGATGCTTGTGCTTAGTAAGCAGTCCTTGAAAGCGCGGTTTGCCCCGCGTAAGACAGAGGCGGCTTCCTAATGTGGGCCTTCATAATTTTAGCAGTGGATGTGATTGTTCTTTATATGATCGTTCCTTTTGCACTTACCCGAATATTGGGATGGGGGGTTCACTCGGACGTAGGTGCAGAGAAGGAAATTGCCTTTACGTTCGATGACGGTCCGGATCCTTGTTATACACCTGAACTTCTAGATCTATTAAAAGAGCATGGCATAAAGGCGACCTTCTTCGTATTAGGCAAAAAGGCAAAGCAATATCCGGAATTGATCGAGCGTATGCACAGAGAAGGACACCAAATCGGCATTCATAATTATACTCATACACCCAACTGGATCCACTTCCCCTGGACCAATAGACGGAAGCAAGTAGATCGCACAGCAGACATTGTTGAGCGAATTACAGGAGAGCGGCCTATCTTTTACCGCCCACCTTGGGGGCTTCTTAATTTAGGGGATTTCTTTTTGCTAAGAGAATCTTATCGAATCGTATTGTGGTCTGTCATGGTCGGAGATTGGAAAGCTTCACTGAGTGCAGAACAATTAAAGGATGCCTTAATAAAAAAAATAAAACCAGGCTCAATCATTGTTCTACACGACAGCGGAGATACACCGTGGGCAGATGAAGAAGCGCCCTTGAATATGATCACTGGATTAGAAGAAGTCTTAAAAGAAATGGATAAAAAGGGTCTGAAGTGTCTTCGGATGGATGAACTGCTGAACAAGGAAGTTAGTCATAGTAGAGAAGCTAGATCCAGAGTCAAACATCGGGGGCAGATTGATCTGTAGCTATTGAAATTTCTCAATCATTTTTTATATGGCAAGGGCTATGGTAACATTTAGAGTAAAGCGGTCCGTACCTATATAAATTGTTGAGAAAAGGATGGGGTAGCATGTTGAATGCTTCTTACTGGTTAACCAATATAAGATTAGAACAAGGTTATGTTATTGAGGATGGGCAAGTAGCGGGTACGAATACGAAGATTTGTCATCTCCGCATTGACGGGGATAAGATATCAGAAGTTGTTGGAGCAGACATAGAGCTTCAGAGCCAGCTCCCGAAATATGACTGTAAAGAGTTGTTGATGTTGCCTTCTTTCGAAGAAGCACATATCCATTTAGATAAAACGTATTACGGTGGACCATGGAGAGCGGTAAAGCCTGCGTCCAGTGTTTTCGAACGGATTGAGGAAGAGAAGGTATTATTGCCTAAGCTGCTGCCCATGGCGAGACAACAAGCAGAGAGCATCCTGACGCTTATTCAGGGGTTTGGTGCCACACATGTGCGTAGCCATTGCAATATTGAGCCTGTCAGCGGTTTGCAGCGATTAGAGGCAACTGTACAAGCATTAAATACATTCGCGGGCACAATTTCAGCTGAAATTGTGGCGTTTCCCCAGCATGGCCTGCTGCGCTCGGATTCTGTGCAACTGGTAAAACAATCTCTGGCAGAGGGGGCAACCTTTGTAGGCGGAGTAGATCCTTATACGGTGGATGGAGATATCGAGAAGTCACTTCAGACGATGGTGGAACTAGCAGTGATGAGTAATGCCGGCATTGATATTCATTTACATGATGGAAAAGAAGCGGGAAAGAAAACACTGACGCGGTTAGCTGATCTGACGGAAGAAGCTGGCTTGCAAGGAAAGGTCACGGTCAGTCATGCGTTCTGGTTCGCAGGAGCTCAGCAGCAAGAGGCAGAAGAGGTAGCTAAACGGATGGCATCACTGGGTATGACTATTGCATCCACAGTGCCTATTGGAAGAATGATGATGCCACTTCCGATGCTGCATAGCCAAGGGGTAAAAGTGAAGCTGGCAACAGATAGCCTTACCGATCACTGGTCCCCTTTTGGTAATGGAGATCAATTGGAAAAGGCAGGACGTTACGCGGAGTTGTACGGCTGCAACGATGAATTGGCATTATCTCAATCCCTCGGATTTATAACAGGAGGATTAACACCCCTTGATCCAAAAGGCGAGCAGGTATGGCCAAAGGTTGGCGACACTGCTAGCTTTGTGCTGTTGCATGCCAGCTGTTCGGCAGAAGCAGTAGCCCGAAGAGCGCAGCGCCAAGCTGTCTGGTACGAAGGCCGTCTGGTGAGTGGTTCGATAACAAATAGAGACCTGTGAGGCAGATGATATGCTCCTCTCTAACTATCTGCATCAGTATAAATCGGCGATCCTCTCACTCCCGAAGGGTACAGTGCTAACTAAAGAGGATCTGCAGGTGGATAAGCTTCTAATGGAGCGTAATGGCAAGGTGGAAATGTATTATGCCCCCCATAATGAATACATTAATCCTTCTGCTAAGATGATCATTATAGGGTTAACGCCCGGGTTCACACAAATGGGCATAGCGATACAAGAAGCGATCATAGGTCTGGAAGCTGGTTTATCAGATGAAGAGGTATGTAGGACAGCGAAGGAAGCGGCGAGATTCGCAGGCTCCATGCGGAACACGTTAATTCATATGTTAGATACACTTAAACTGCATCAACACTTGAACCTAACCTCTTGTGAAGAACTATTTCAGCAGCAGCAGACGATCCTGCACACCAGCTCTTTATTGCGTTTTCCTGTGTTCGTGGATAAGAAAAATTATAGTGGGACCCAGCCCAAGCTACTTTCAAATTCATTCCTCAGGGCGCAGGCATTATCTTCCTTGCGTGAGGAGCTGAACATACTGAGCCGGGCCTTAATTATTCCCTTAGGAAAAACAGTGGAAAGTATACTTCAACTCCTTGTGTCCGCAGGTGAGCTAGATAAACAACGCTGCTTATGGGGATTTCCCCACCCCTCGGGCGCCAACGGACATCGATATAAGCAGTTCGCCAGCCATCAAGAACAGATGATGAAGATACTGCATAATCATTCATGGAAGGGCTGATTCAAGCTCACAATCAGATAATTTACATGAAGTCGAAAAAATAACGAATGACATGAAAAAAGACCGGTGAAGTGTAGGTCAAGCTATCGATCCGGCTTAAATGGCTTTGCTTCAAAGCCACGAATTTATCGCCATCGCCGATTAGCAGATCCCGCTTTAACACGGAAACCGTTAAACTGCCAAAGAAGCCGCTCAAGCTGACCAACATGCCTGACAGTAACCCGAAGATTGGGTTGAGCGGCGTCAGGTAGGGATAGATTAGATAGGAAACTCCTGTCGTGATGACAAATGCGAAAGCGAAACCCTCCCAAGTCAAATACGGATTGGCGGTGGGAACTATTTTACGCTTCCCTACATAAAGTGATGCCAGATAGTGGACCACATCATTGAGCTGCGTTAGCACTACTAGAAAAAGTACAAGCCCGGCTCCATACTCCGGTGTAGCAAATTGAAAGTAGGCCAAGTGACTAAGCCCGAATACCATCAGCATTAGCCCCCATTGCGTGGAGCTGACACTACGCATAAAACCAACCGTGCCTTTATTAATCATTCTGGGCAGTGGTAGGAGCAAGAATACATAAACTGGGATGAAGACAATAAACATTCCGTACCACTCGATATAAATCCAGTAGAACTGTAACGGAATGGATAAGTACGCCCACAGAAATAGCCTGCGGTCGGATTTTCGTGATTTCATCATGGAGAAATACTCCTTCAGTGCAAAGAAGCAGAGCACCATGAGAGAAAGAAGAGAGACGACGGGATTAAATAGGGTAGCTAGGCAAAAGATAAAAAGCATTCCCCACCACGTCTTGATGCGAAAGCCAATGCCCGTATAATCTTTATTTGGCTGTAGCTTCCCTATAACTACATACATCAAGTGAATGGCCGATAGGGCCGCAAAGATAAGAATTATAGTTAATAAAGAGCGGTCGATAACTGATCACCAACTTGTCCTAGAGTAGATTCCATTAATGGGTTCATATGTTATTATGAAGGAAACGTTCAAACTTGATAAGGGGAAAATTGTAAATGGCAGCAGATCCATCGGTCTTTATATTACTGACGAATACCGGGACGCTTTTTACGAAGCTCATTCAAGGCTATACAAAAGCACCCTATAATCATGCCTCGATCTCCTTTAATCGAGAGCTTTCCGAGCTGTATAGCTTTGGCAGGAAGCATCCGAGCAACCCCCTGAATGGAGGGTTTGTGAAGGAGGATATTAAGACAGGTACGTTCAGCAAATATCCAAATACAACATGTGTCCTATATGAACTTCAAGTTACAGCCCGCGAAGTGGAGAAAATGGAGCGGGTCTTGCAAGTCTTTATCCGAAGCCGTCAAAAGTATCTCTATAATATTCTCGGCGTAATTGGCATTGCCCTGAAGGAGCCTGTCGAATTCAGCAACTCTTATTTTTGTTCGCAATTTGTAGCGGAAATTCTAGAGCGGTCGGGTATTAAGTTATGGAATAAGCTGCCTGCACTCGTTACTCCGGATGATTTTCGCCAAAGTGATCGGCTGAGATTGGTTTACCAAGGTAAATTAAGTGAATATGAACCTGAGCGCCTAGGAGGAGACGAAGGATGAATAGCAAAGAAATATTTTCTAATCGGGTAGATTCGTATGTGAAATATCGGCCGAGCTATCCTGGAGAAGCCATTAATTATTTGTACAATACTATTGGGCTCCAACCCAATTGTGATATTGCTGATATTGGTGCAGGAACAGGAATATTCTCAGCATTACTTCTGGAGCGCGGGAGTTGTGTGACTGCCGTTGAACCCAATCCGGAAATGCGTAGAGCTGCGGAAGAGAAGTTCGCAAAGGATAACCATTTCTCTGTATCGCCGGGGTCTGCTGAACATACAGAATTATCTGACCAGTCGATGGACTTTATCGTATGCGCCCAAGCGTTTCACTGGTTTGACAGGGACGCAACGCAATTGGAATTCAAGCGGATTCTAAAACCTGGCGGAAAAGTGGTTCTGATATGGAATTCCCGACTCACTTACGGTACCCCATTTCTGGAGGAATATGAGCAGCTGCTGCAGACCTTCGGGACGAACTACACTCAAGTTAATCATAAGAACATTACCCCTGAGATCCTTAGTTCCTTTTTCAAAAAAGGACAGATGCAAGTAGCGCATTTTAGCAATCAGCAGGTGTTTGATTTGGAGGGCTTAAGCGGGCGGCTTCGATCGTCTTCCTACACTCCGGTCCCCGGAGATCCAAGCTATGAGAATATGATGACTGAGCTGCGGAATATATTTGAACGAAATAACCAGAGTGGGCAAGTGTTTTTTGATTATAAGACCGAAATTTATTGGGGCGAAGTGTAAAATAAATAAAAAGACTCAAACCTTAGTGATAACAGGGTTTGAGTCTTTTTTATTTGTAGTTATGAAAGATGTACGTAAAACGTGGTGGACTCGCCGACGAAACTTTTGGCATAAATTTTTCCTTTATGCTGTTCAACAATGGATTTGGCAATCGCCAGTCCTAGGCCATATCCCCCTTGTTTACGCGCCCGGGAGGCATTTGTACGGTAGAATCGGTCAAAGATGCTCGCTAAGTGCTCCGGTGCAATGCCCTCCCCCGTATTAGTGACTGCTAACACCATGTCATTATGCTGTTTTTTAAGGGATAAGGTGACTGAGCCTTTAGGGTTCGAATATTTTACAGCATTGTCCAAGAGGATCATAATCACTTGTTTGATCTGTTCACTATTGCCTAGCACTGTCAGATCAGGCTCGATGTCATATTCAAGGGAGATATGCTTCTCAAAGATTACAGCTTCCATCGTTAAAATGATATTTTCAACCACGTCGCTCAGATTGAATTTCGAATAAATCATTCTCGATCTGGAATCGTCCATCTCGGTCAGGTACAGCAGATCATTGGTCAGGCTGGTCATTCTCTCTGTTTCCGATTTGATATAGTGCAGCCACTTGGACTGATTGTGAATGGTGTCATCACTGTTGGACAGGAGAACATCCGCATTGGTGTTAATAATGGTCAACGGCGTCTTTAACTCATGGGAAGCATCCGCAATAAATTGTTTCTGTTTCTCAAAAGCCTCCTTTACCGGCGCAATTGAACGATTAGCAAAAAAGCGGCTAGCGAAGTACAAGATAATCAGCATCACCGAACCAACTACAGAGAAGGTATAGATTAAATTGGTGAGGATTTTTTGCTCTGCAGTGATGTCCAGAAATACAAGCATCGCCCCATCACTCGTATGCTGGATGTTGAAGATCCATTTGCTGCTATCCAAGGTGAACCTTCCGGTATCTTTACCGGCACTTAGCGCTTCTTGCAGAGCCGTATTATAAAATTCATCGTCCATAGTAAATTTGGAATCTTTCCCTATGAGGTTCGACGCTGTATCTATCTTCAGCATAAATGAGACTGACCGTTCAGGAGGTGGAGTCCCGTTATCCATACGTTTATTATCAGCATGGGGTAACTGGGAACTTCCCTTAGTTGAGCCCATTCGTCCTGTATCACCACCGGGAGACTTGTAGTTTTCCATGATTCTGTGAAGATCCATCTGAATATTGTTTTGGACATCTTGGTACGTAATTACATAAATCGAGATGAAGGCCACCAGCATGATCACCGAGATAGTGACTAAGTTAACAATAAGAAACCGATTTCTGAGCTTCGTGAACATTAGGTCGTCACCTCTAATACATACCCTACGTTTCTGATCGTACTAATACGTACGGTCGAATTTAAGAAGGTCAGTTTTTTTCTCAAAAAAGAAATATACACCTCTACATTATTGTGCTCAGCATCAGAATCGAAGCCCCACAGCTTCTCAATAATTTGTTCTTTGGAGGTTACGGCTTGTTTCCTCAAGATAAGAAGCTCCAATAGTTCACATTCCTTTAGATTGAGCTTGATCTCTTTGCCACCCACGGTAAGCTTCAGATTGGATGTATTCAGTTCAATATCCCCGAACTTTAAAGCATCATCCGGTATCACCTCGCCTTTACGTCTTAGTACAGCCCTTATTCTTGCCAATAAGATCTCTGAGGAAAAAGGTTTGGCGATATAATCGTCAGCCCCATAGTCCAGCCCAGTGACCATATCTGTAATCTCACCCTTTGCAGTAAGCAGGATAACGGGAGTGGGTATCCCCTTTTTTCGCAGCATCTTGAGGACGCTAACCCCATCCATCTCAGGCAGCATAATGTCGAGCAGCAGCAAATCATAGATTCCACTCAGTGCATAATCCAGACCCGACCTGCCGTCATGGACTGCATCCACCGAATAATTATGTTTTTTTAATATTTGAGTTAAGGCTTCAGCGAGATGAAGCTCGTCTTCTACTATTAATATTCTCATGGTTTTGCCATCCCCTACATAGAACCAGTATTTGTTATTGAGGTCATTATATCAGTATTACCTTTATTGAACCTTAATGAAGAGAGACAACAGCGGCCGGAAGTCCAACATACACCGCAGTTACGATGTACACCTGTGTTAAGGGAATGTAAAAGATAATCAATAATTTGTAAAACCATTTAAGATTCATTAAAGGTTTGGGATCTAAGATACATTCATAAGCACACGAGACAACGATAAACAGAAAGGATTGATCACATATGGCGATTGAGGTATTCAACCGTTATGAGAACAAATATTTGTTGGACAACGAAGCCTACTATAAATTTTATAACCAATTGCTTGAATACATGGAACTGGACGATTTCAACAAGCAACATGAGTTTTACTCCATAACCAACTTATATTATGACACGGAGCACAACACCCTGATTCGTAACAGTCTTGCGAAGCCCAAGTACAAAGAGAAGCTTCGTTTAAGAGCTTACGGTGTTCCAAATCAAGATACGAAGGTGTATCTGGAAATCAAGAAGAAGGTATTTGGTCTTGTTAATAAAAGAAGAACGTCGCTTAAATTAAACGAGGCTTATGATTTTGTCGCCACCGGTATGGAACCGGAATTCAAGGATTACATGAATAAACAGGTGATTGAAGAGATCAAATATTTTCTGACACGCTATGATTTGCAGCCCAAGGTGTATCTGTCTTATGACCGAAAAGCGTTGTTCTGTAAAAACAATCGCGATCTAAGAATTACATTCGATACAAATATTCGCAGCCGCCGGTACGATCTGAAGATGGAGCAGGGTGTTCATGGCGAACCCTTGCTGGAGCCGGGGCAGTGGCTTATGGAAGTAAAGGCTGAGAACACGATTCCGGTCTGGCTGGCCAGAATGCTCTCAGAGCATCAAATGTACCGTACAAGCTTCTCTAAGTACGGCAACGAATATAAAAAAATGCTGAAGAACAGTAAAACAGAACGGGAGAGTGCCCTCTATGCTTGATTCATTATTTACCGTAGCAACTAGTACAGAGTTAACGTTTACCAACGCACTGCTAACTATTTTTATAGCTATTGTTCTTGGCGGAATCATTAGCTACACCTATATGAAGACGAATGCCAGCGGCTATTCGCAAAGCTTCACACTGACGATGGTACTGCTGCCCGTAATTGTGGCAATCATCATTTTGCTTATCGGCAGTAATGTTGCCAGAGCTTTCAGTCTTGCCGGGGCGTTCTCCATCATTCGCTTTAGAAGTGCGCCGGGCGATCCGAAGGATATCACATTTGTTTTGTTCACCATGGCTTCTGGACTTGCCTGCGGAGTGGGTTCCTTTGGATATGCAGTTTTGTTCACCCTTATCCTATGTGCCCTTATGTTTATCCTTAACCGGACTAACTTTGGCGTAAGAACAACGTCGCAAAAAACATTAAAGGTAACCATCCCGGAGAGTCTGGGATATGAGGAAGCCTTCGCTGAAGTATTCAATAAATATAATGTTGGGTACGAGCTTAAAAAGATTAGAACAACTGAGCTTGGCAGTTTATATGAGCTGGTCTACGCTGTAACGCTGGGTGAGGCTGTGAACCAGAAGGAATTTTTGGATGCGATTCGTACCCGGAACGGTAATTTAGACCTCTCGCTGACCATGACTCCAACTGTTAATGACTATTAAGATAACGAAAGGATGGATGAAAAATGGATAAATATATAACCGGAAGTAAAGTAGGAATCTTGCTATTGTGTGCATTACTTATGTCGGCTTGCAGCACCAATTCCACAACAACACAGTCTGAAGCGGCGGGTACAGCAGCAGCCTCGGGAACAACGATAACTCAGAACGGGGCTGCCACGGGAGTACAACTGGCAAGCGCCAAATTGTCCGATCTGGTGACGTTCGATGAAGAGGATTCTAATACAACTTGGACGGCTGACCAATCGACGGAAATTGCTTTGGCTGGAACAAGTGCGCTTGTTGACGGCACCGGGGCCGAGTCTAAGGATGGCTCAGTGACAATTACTGCAGCAGGAACTTATGTGCTGTCTGGTAAGCTGAGTGATGGACAGATTGTAGTTAATAATCAGGATGAAGGTAGTGTGCACTTGGTACTGAACGGTGTGAACATCACGAACAGCGATAGTGCTGCAATTGATATTAAAGAAGCGGGCAAAGTAATCATTACCTTGGAAGACGGGACGGAGAACTCCGTATCTGATGGAGCAACTTACGTGTATGCCGATGAAACTACAGATGAACCAAGTGCGGCTATCTTCAGTAAAGCGGATTTAACGATTAATGGTACCGGGAAGCTGTCTGTTTCCGCTAACTATAATGACGGAATTACGAGCAAGGACGATCTGAAAATTATGGGTGGCACTATTGAAATTAAGGCTGCCGATGACGGGATTGTAGGTAAAGATCTTGTCGCTGTACAAGACGGAAATATCAGCATAACGGCAGAAGGCGATGGTATGAAATCAACCAACGATACTGAGACGGACAAAGGCTTCATAGCAATAGCAGCAGGAACATTTGATATTACGGCTGGTAATGATGGAATTCAAGCTGAGACTTCACTTGTAATAGATGGCGGAACATACACCTTAGTTACGGGTGGGGGCAACGAGAAGGGTGAAGTGAAAACAGGTGATCAAGGGCAAGGTATGGGCATGAGAGGTGGCCGAGGTCAGGGAACAGGGGATCAAGCACCAGGAACAACAGGAACCTCAATACCTGAAACAAAACCAGAGACGATGCCAGAAACAAAACCGGAGGTACCAACAACGGAAGCACCAACAACGACAACAACGGCAACAACTACAGAATCGGAAACACCAAGTACTAAAGGATTGAAGGCTGGAGGAGATATTAGCTTAAACAACGGAACCTTTACCATCGATTCTGCTGATGATGCAGTGCACAGCAACAGTAACATTGCTATAGCTGATGGAGAATTCAACATCAAAACTGGCGACGATGGAATCCATGCGGATGCCTTGGTGGCGATATCTGGTGGCAAAATTGATATTACGAAGAGCTACGAAGGGATTGAAGGAGCAAACATCGAGATTTCCGGTGGCGAGGCTCATGTGGTTGCTTCTGATGATGGAGTGAATGTAGCAGGAGGTAACGATGAGGCGACTGTAGGCGGCGGCCCTCAGGAGCAGGATCAATTCAGCGATTCTGCTAGCAATATGCTAACGATTAGTGGAGGAACACTAACGGTGGATGCTTCAGGTGACGGGCTGGATTCGAACGGCTCCATCACAATGTCGGGTGGCACGGTTATTGTCAATGGACCTACCAATAGCGGTAACGGTGCACTTGATTTCGACGGTAGCTTTGAACAGAGTGGAGGAATTTTGGTGGCTGCGGGAAGTTCGGGCATGGCACAAGCACCGTCTGACACCTCTAGCCAACATGCAGTGAGCATGACTTTCCCTCAGACCCAGGAGGCTGGAACCTTGGTTCATCTAGAGGACAGCGAAGGCAACACAATCCTGACCTTTGCTCCTTCGAAGAGCTATCAAACGGTGGTGATTAGTTCACCGGATCTGAAGGACGGAGGTTCTTACACCCTCTACTCGGGAGGTACCTCGACTGGTAGTGAAGCGAACGGACTGTATACGGATGGTGAATACACAGGAGGAACAAAAGTAGTAGCGTTCGAAATTACCAGCAGCGTAACTTGGCTAAATGAATCAGGAGTAACAACCGCAAACACTAATCAAGGTCCAGGTGGCGGTGGTGGAAACAGAAGACCTTAGTTTATAAATTGCATATCAAAAGCCACTCCAGCATTATTTTGGAGTGGCTTTTGATAGTTTGAGGTAAATCAGTCGCCGTTAACAGGGATGGAATTCTGTTTAATCGGTTGATTTGAAGTATTGATGATCACATTATGTGAATTAAAAGACAGAATCTCAATCAGCTGCTCTGCCATATGGTTAGCTGTATATTTAAATCCGCCTTTTACCCATTCTATGATTAATCCAAATAGAGCATAGGCGGTATAACTGGAAAACAATTCGATATTAACATTGGTATTAGTGTTATTAACTGCGACTAAGTCCCGCTTGGTGAGCTCCTTTAAGAGGTCGCAAATCCTATTTTGGAACCCTGGCAGAACATTGGAATTTATAATGATGGTATAAAAATTAGAGTAAGAGACCACATGTTCAAAAATCTTGATGCTCGAGGTGGTCAGCTCACTAACTATAAATTTATCGGTATGAAGATAGGGTTCTTTATAAGCCTTAATTAAATCCTCCAACACATCATCAATTAGCTCATTCAGAAGTTCTTCTTTGGTTTGATAATGTTTATAGAAGGTTCCGCGGTTTAAATCGGCAAGGGTAACGATATCGGTTATCGTAATGGTGCGGAAATTCTTTTTTTCCATGATTAATATCAATGCGTTTTTAAGCTCTTTACGCGATTTGCTAGTTCTCCGATTATTTTTAAGCAACAGAAGACCACCTAACTGTCTATTTTCTAATCCTATTTGAACAGAATCCTGCATTATATATATTTATGAACATTTGGTGTCCCATTTGTATATTGATAGTTAAATTTTAGAGGATTAAACTTGAGTAGTATAAATTTTAAGCGTTAAAGAGATTTTATATATTGATATTTACATTATAGATAAACGTAAAGGAGACTTCCAACATGAAACTTCAAGACAGAGTTGCAGTGGTTACCGGGGCGGCATCAGGTATGGGGAAATCTATCGCAGAGTTGTACGCTAAAGAAGGGGCGAAAGTGATTGTAGCCGATCTTAATCTCGAAGGTGCAGAACAAGTAGCTGCAGGGATCAACAGTAATGGTGGAGTAGCTAAGGCACTGAAAGTAAATGTTGCCCTAGTTGAAGATATCGATAGCATGATTGATACCGCAGTAAAAGAATACGGAACACTAGATATTCTTGTTAATAACGCCGGTATTATGGATGGGTTTGAGCCAGTTGGCGACATTAGCGACGAGAAATGGGATCTTATCTTTGATATCAATACCAAAAGTGTAATGCGGTCCACTCGTAAAGCAATGCCTATTTTTCTGGAAAAAGGAAAAGGGGTTATCGTTAATACCGCTTCTACAGGTGGCGTAAGTGGTGCCCATGCGGGAGCAACTTATACTGCCTCTAAACATGCTGTAGTAGGCTTGACGAAAAATACAGCTTTTATGTATGCCAACAAAGGGATTCGTTGTAATGCTATCGCACCGGGAGCTACTGCCACAAACATCAGTGCTTCAATGAAAAATATAAATGAATTCGGCGTGAGCCGTACACAATTAACACAGGCTGTGATCCCTCGTGTAGGTACACCTGAAGAAATCGCACAAGTTGCGTTATTCCTGGCTTCGGATGATTCCAGTTTTGTGAACGGAGCTATCATCGCTGCTGATGCGGGTTGGACTTCTGCATTCTAAATGTTGGTTGTCTACCTCTGCCTCAACAATTTATCCACGGAGTCTTAGGGACCCAGATGACGTTATTCGCAAATTTTCAGTCTTTTGAGAAGGGATTCGGACTCCAGAGACGCTATTTCATATAAATCGGCCCATATTTGGTGTTTTCGCGCCAATAGCTGCAGTGGAGTCCGATAGCAATTCAAATATGGAATAATGGCGCATTTAAGGTCTGCTGGGTCCGCCAACCAATTTTTTCGGGCAAAATGTTATCGGATTAAACGAAGGAGTGCCCCAGCACGCTACCATTATGCCAAATGATGACCCAAACGGGATGTTACATAAAACTCCGCTAGAGATTAATCTAGCGGAGTTTTTTATACGCTTGATATTTCCAGGGGAACCCTGCAAAATAGAGAGAATGCTAACTATAGAGGAGTTATATGAAATGAACGATGTTATGGTGCGGAATCATGTAAAAGTCATTGGAGCAGGAGAAAAAACTATCCTTTTTGCGCATGGATTTGGGTGTGATCAAAGCATGTGGCAGTTTATTACGCCATCATTTGAGAAAAAGTATCGAATCGTTCTATTTGATTATGTAGGCTCAGGCCATTCAGATTTAAGCGCATATACATCGGATAAATATCATACTCTCCATGGTTATGTACAGGATGTACTAGATGTCATCGAAACATTTGAACTCAAGGATATTATTTTTATAGGCCATTCTATTAGCTCTATGATCGGTTTGCTTGCTTCAATCGAGCGGCCGGATTATTTTGATAAAATGATTATGATCGGACCTTCCCCACGTTATTTAAATGAGGGAGATGCTTATTTCGGGGGCTTTGAAAAAAGTGATATTACTGAGCTTCTGGATATGATGGAGATGAATTTCGCGGGCTGGGCTAGCTTTATGGCTCCACTTGCGATGAATAACCCTGACCCAATGTTGACTAAACAGCTGGAACGAAGTTTTATTTCGGCCGACCCTATTATCGCTAGAGAATTTGCGGAAGTTACATTTTTTTCGGATCATAGAGAAGATCTGCCTAAAGCGACAGTGCCTACACTCATATTGCAATGCTCGGATGATAGTATCGTTCCTATAGAAGTAGGAGAATATTTACATAGACACTTGAATAATAGTACGTTCCGGTTAATGGAGGCCAAGGGCCATTATCCGCATATTAGCCATCCACAGGAGACCATTACTTTGATTAATGAGTATCTTAGGTGAGATGGAGAAGATTATGGTGTTGAAAGGATATTTAGACAATGGATGACCGGTTAAAATATGCGCCGTGCGGATATGTTTCCATTACCCATGAAGGAATGATCCTCAATGTGAATCAAACCTTTTTGGATGGGATGGGATATCAGCAGGTTGATTTGGTAAATAAACATTTTGAATCTATCATGTCTACGGCGAACAAGCTTATTTTTCATTCATACTTCTATCCTTTTATCAATCTGAATGGACATGTAGAAGAGCTATTTATCAATTTGAAGGACAGCAAGGGACAAGCCGTCCCTTACTTGTTAAATGGTAGACGCCTCGAGTGTGAAGGTGTAGAGGTCATTGATTGTATTCTCGTACAGATGGGCAAACGTATTGATTATGAGCTAGAGTTACGATCTGCGAAGAAGCAAATAGAAGAGGCCTATTGGGAAAAAGATCAGGCACTGGCAAAGCTCAAACAAATCCACCTTGAAATCGAGCAAAAGCAAGCTGAATTGCTGGAGATGAATGCCGTTTTAGTAGAGCTATCTACTACAGACAAGCTTACTGGATTAAAGAATAGAAGGTTCCTGCAAGAAAAGCTGGAAGAGCAGATTGCAGCGTATCACCGTGATCAGGCGCCTTTTTCATTATGTATTTTAGATATTGATCACTTTAAAAATGTGAATGATACCTACGGTCATCAGATGGGTGATTATGTCCTGGAGAAATTGGCGAGTATCCTGAAATCCCAATCTCGTAAAGAAGATATCGTAGCTAGGTATGGTGGTGAGGAGTTTATCCTTCTGCTGCCTAATATAGATTCATCGGATGCCAAGGCTATAGCGGACAATTTGCGGCAATTCATTGCCAGCTCCACTTGGGAGATTGGCAGGGTTACGGTAAGCGTCGGCATAGCTACTTTTGAAGCAACCGATACAGACATCACTCTTCTGGAAAAAGCTGACCATGCGCTTTACGCTTCGAAAGAACAGGGGAGAAATCGCGTTACGCATATTATGGATTTGAGTGAAAAGCTTCTTTAATCGGAGGCTTTTTTGTTATTTATAAACGATACATCCTCTTTGCTCTAATTGCTCTAATAATTCTGTTCTTCTTAAGCTGTGATTCCATCTTAAATCCAGTTTCTCTAATCGTCCAAGTTGTAGAATCGAATCCGGGATTTCTTGCAGATGATTATCTCTTAAATCAAGCTCAACAAGGCTGCTTAATTGACCTATTTCCTCAGGAAGCTGATTAAGTTTATTTTTTCTAAGGTTCAGTCTTCTTAACTTGCTTAAATTACCGATAGATGAAGGCAGCTTAGTGATTCGATTATCACTTAAATCAAGTATCCGAAGTTCTTCTATAGCACCCAAATGTTCTGGTAACATGACCAGTTGATTACCATAGAGATGGATCTCTCTTAGCCCTTTTATTTGTGTGATCGAATCAGGTAAACATTCTAGCTGATTATAATAAAGCCGCAATTCAATCAGACTGCTCATTTCGCCTATACGGGCAGGCAATTGCTTGAGATGATTATCTGTTACGTTCAGATACTTAAGTTTCTGGAGAATACAGAGCTGCTCCGGCAGCTGTTCGAACTGATTATTGCTTAGGTATAGAAAAGAATCCAACCCCTGCAATCCGCCAATGCTCTCCGGCAACACCTTCAGCCGATTATGGCCTAAATCCAGCATTCTTAGGTGAACTAAGCGACCGATGTTCTCGGATAACTGTTCGATTTCATTGCCCGCATAATTAAGTACCTCTAATTCGTCATGAAGGAAGAGCTGATCGGGAATCTCTTTAATATGATTGTTGTACATGCTCAGTTCTAGTAGCGGATTGCTCTCAAACACGACATCTGGCGTTTCAATAAGTCCTTTTCCGTCAAAATTATATTTCATGAATGGATCTCCTTTGTAATTTGTATTGGCATCAAGCCTATGTGACAACGTTACGATAGAATATAACAGGATGATGATTTATTATCAGTATGTTGGCATACAAAACTATGGAATCTGTTAGAAAGGAATAATGAGATGGAAGCTTCTTTTTGGACTGGCACTCGCTTTTTTCAAGGTTTACCCTCGGAGAAGATCGAGGCGGTCTCAGGATTATTCACTTATAAGGCATATTCTAAGGGGACCCTGGTGTTTGCAGAATCAGATCCGGGGGATTATGCCTACATTATCTATTCGGGGATTATAAGGGTGTACGCTACCACGAAAGGGAAAGAGCATACCGTAGATCTTTTTGGAAAAGGCGATTTCTTTGGCGATCTGGAAGTGATCCATCCCTCCAATATAAGAGTGCTGTCTGCGGTGGCTATGAATGATACTGTATTATTTGAGATTAAACATGAGCTTTTTAAGCAGATGCTTGCCGATTACCCGTTGATTAAGGAGCAATTGATGCTGCTGCAAATGGACCGTTTATTTTTATCGAATCGGTTATTACATGAAATGAAATTTCATGATGCGAGAGCGCGTGCGATATTTACGCTGAGAAGACTATACCAAAGATTTGGAGTAGAGGAGCAAGGCAAACAGAGGATTGATCTTCGATTGACCCATCAGCAGTTCGCGGATATGATCGGAACGTTAAGGGAGACGGCTACCCTTGTGCTTAAAGATCTGCAAGAGCAAAAGATTATTGAGATTCAACATCAGCAGATCACCGTGTTAGACGCGACATATTTACTGGAGTATACGGATTTCGATTGAGAAGAGCCGTTCCGGGATCTTTTTCAGAGAATCGATTATTAAAGGGGTTATGAATATGGCTTGTAATCATTGTGTAGTAAGAGAGCTGAATTTTCAAATCAAGCCTCATGGTGAGCTTAATCTTAGGGTTTTACCTAAGGTTATTCATCACTTGAGTAGAAGTAATACGATACATAAGGTAGAAGAAAATGTGATTACGATTAAGGAAGCTGAAGCGCGAGATCTTCTAGATTTCTGTAACGATCATATGGAGTCCGGGAAAATTGAATTTCGTATAGATGACCAAGCATGGAGACCTCTATCCGAGATGTCTACTGTAATGGATATGAAGTGGATTGATGAGGTTATCACTAAGGGTCTTGTTACTTGTTACTTCCAACCGATTGTGAACGTAAGGGAAGAGATTTTTGCATACGAGCTTTTATCGAGATTTAAAAAAGAAGATGGATCCCTTATCTATCCTAATGAGATCTTTGCGGCAGCACGGAATCGTGGGCGTTTATATGCTTTAGACCGGTTATGTAGAATGACTGCCGTAAAATATGCTGCGCCCTTAAATAAAAAAACGTTTATTAATTTTATCCCTACATCAATTTACGCTCCAGAGTTCTGCTTAAGATCAACGGTTGAATTGGCTAATCAATTAGGTGTCGATCCCTCTCTTTTTGTCTTTGAAGTTGTTGAAACGGAGAAAGTGGATGATCTCGCTCATTTGAAAGCTATTTTGACATATTACAAGGACCGGGGATTTGAATACGCTTTAGATGATGTTGGGGAAGGCTTCAGCACAATCGAGATGTTATTGGAGCTTAAACCTCATTACATGAAGTTAGATATGAAATATGTTCAAGGCGTGTCCAGTGATCCGAACAAACAGAAAATAGCTAAACAATTTTTAGAAAAGGCTTTAGAAATCCAATCTGTTCCTTTAGCAGAAGGTGTGGAGTTTAGAGAGGACTTTGAATGGCTTAAGCAGAGTGGTTATCAGTTGTTTCAGGGATATTTATTTGGAAAGCCTGATCCTATTCCCAAACAGTAATCCTAATGAGTATATATCGGTCCAGAGGATGAGATGAATTTCAGGTCAGAGTCTGAGTACAGCCAACCCCCGGGGTTGTATAATTTAGGTAATTTGAAAAGGGGGACGGGATGGATATGAAATGGCATCAATTTGTAACGCGCTGGGCGGATTCTAGGGGCTTTGATGGACGAGAAATTGATTATCAATGGCCTTCTCCCTCATTTCCGGTCATCAGTATTCGTAGTAATTTAGGGCGATACTCAGGTCAAAAGTATGGTCATGGAAGTAAACCCCGTGTAAAGACAGCTGTTGGTTTAATCGCTATTGGAGATGTAGCTGTCGGATTGATTTCCATAGGTGCGATAAGCGTGGGCGTACTTTCCTTAGGAGCAATATCACTGGGAATGTGGTTAGCGATTGGAGCAATAGCACTTAGCTGGCTTGGCTTCGCAGTGGGAGCGATTGCGATTGCAGGAGTGGCTGTAGGAGCGATCGCAATCGCGGAAAAAGCGTTGGGGGCCATCGCCATAGGGGATACGGCGTTTGGTGCGATAGCGATAGGCAGGATCGCTGGGGGTGCCATAGCTATCGGACAATGGGCATATGGTGTAATCGCAGTTGGCGAACATGGTTTCGGATTAATTCCCATCACGGGCGATGTGTGGAATTGGTTCCGGCGTTTGTTCGGATCGGGGAGTTAATTAGACCTCCAGTCCTAAAGGATCCCATTCTCTTCCGGGATAGTCGATAAATAATATCTATCACATGAGAAAAACTAATTGCAATTACCTATACTCATTTCATACCAATTAATCATGCGATCAGATCTAGGCTTATGTTACTCTTTGAATGTATTCGAAACTTCATAGGCAAACCTATGGAAATGTAGGGACGCAAAGCTATAGGGACTAAGGTTATCATAACTATTGTCAGCCAGCTGCCAAAGAGTGTGTAACGCTTTTTGTTAAAATATAAGAAAGTATAAGTTATACACCTATACTTAATATCTTATATTTCTCGCTTAAACGCTTACCGTCCTTATAAGGACGCCGAAGGCGTTTATGCTTGTTAAGGTTTAATAAAAATTAAGTCTTAATTTTTAGGCGACTTTATACGCAATCAAGCTACTCTTTTGGGGTAGTTTTTTTTGTGCCCATTTTTGGGCACTGGAGAGATTCATATGACATCTGGGGGTAAGAAGAGATGAAGAAAATGATTGCGATCGCTACATCGGCGGCCATGTTGGCCAGTTTTTCGAGTGAGGCAGGTTATGCTTTAGCAAGTGAGGCAAGCAAGGTAAATGTAACAAAAACAGTGGCGCAAAGTAAGGTTAACTTATTAAGCAACGCCTCGGTTATTCCGTTTGAGCTGTACGGCAAGGATGCTCTAAATGCCTATAATGAGGTTTTTAGAATGAATCCAGCAAATATTAAATCCATCACAAATAACGGTGGCAACTACTCAGGCTCGCCTATAGCTAAGGCTATGGATGGGGATATGAGCACGCATTGGGAGACTGGCAAACCGAATAGTTCAACGTTTACGAATGAGGTTGTGTTTGTTTTCAATGAGTCCACTGAATTAAATAGAATGGTATACGCGGCTAGGCAATCCGGTGCGAAAGGTAAAGGTTTTGCTCAAGAATTTGATATCTACGGCTCCACTACCGATGCGGGTGATTTTACGCTCGTGTCTTCTGGAGAATATACAGGCTCAACCGGTGATGTAGTGGAGATTCAGTTCGCACCTACGGCTTTTAAGAGACTTAAATTTGTCTTCAAAAAAGCGAACCAAGATTGGGCGAGTGCGGCTGAGTTTTCTTTTTATAAAGAGGATAGTGTCTCTGCTAAAATGAAAAAATTATTTACAGATGATACCTTGAGCCAAGTTAGTGCTGCCTTTAATACGACAGAGAAATTAACAGCTTTAGAGAATGAAGTGCAGGCACATCCACTGTATGCGCAGTTTAAAGAAGAGATAGAGAATGCAAAGATCCTTTTGAAGAACCATCAGGTAGAGGCAACGGCAGCCAAGGTTTCGAAGCTAAAAGGGTATGGAACAGCCTATGAAAATGCCTATAGCCAAGCTTATAGAATGCCGAATGCAAACGTATCAAAAGTAACGGTGAACGGTGGAAGCTACCCAGGTACGAAGCCTGAATATATGCTGGATGACCAGCCCACTACGCATTGGGAAACGAACAAAAACAATGATGCAAGCTTCACGAATGAAGTCGTGTTTGAACTAGCGCAAGCGGAAGTGCTGGACAGAGTGGCTTTTTTGGCTAGAGATAACCGCAAAGGATTCCCAGAGGCTTTTGAAATCTATGCATCAGAGACGAGTAAAGGAGAGACCTTCCAACTTGTATCTAGCGGAACCGCGATTAGTACCAATGACTTTCTGGAATTTAAATTCGAACCGACGAAGTTTAAAAGATTAAAATTTAAGTTCACAAAGGCTAATATCAACAGACCTTTTGCGGCTGAATTTAGATTTTATACAGAAGATAAAGTAAGCGAAGCTGTAAATGGTATTTTCACAGATGGAACGATGAGTGCGGTTGTGCCTGCTTATAATAGCGTCGAAGCAATCAACGAATTAGAAGAAGCGGCAAAAGTACATCCGCTCTATCCAATCCTGAAAGATTCTTTGGATTTAGCTAAGAGGCTAGTGAATGGTGAAGTTGAAACCGAAGGCACCATCATTGAGGCGGAACAACGTGGAGATATGAAAAAGCATGCGCAGGAAAACCTGAGAATTGGTTTTGGTACGAACAACCAGCCTACAGGTCTCGTTGCAATGCCTGGAGATACGATCAACGTTTATGTGGATGCAGCTTCTAACGATAAGCTACCTTCTTTAGTCTTTTCTCAACAAGAGGCCGCTTGGAATGTTTGGGCTAGAGGTGTGCAATTGCGTCCAGGTAAGAACATTATAACCGTTCCTGAATTTGCTATGAATAGTTATTATGCACATGAAGTGACTAAGGGCGGCACCGTTTATATCGTAAATCCCTATACAGCAGAGGAACAAGGGAAAGCGCCATTGATCCGCTTCGAAGGTTTAGAAAAGATTCCTTTTATGACCAAGACCACGGATCCAGAACAATTCAAAACCTTCTTAATCACATACAAACAAAGACTAGACGAAGATAAAGCGGCTCATCCAAATGTTCAAGATCGTAAACTCATAGATGTGGTAGAACTGGCCAGCGATCATGTTATTTTCACAGGAACGGCGACGGAGGCGTACAACAAATATATTACGCAAGGAAATAACCCGCTGGACACCGTAACTGGGTATGACACCTGGATGAAGAGTATTTTTGCCTTCTATGGCCTGGATGGCAGTAGCGAGATTCATGATGCCAAGCTAATTCGTGAGAATATTCGCTTGATGCAGCCTTATGGTGCGATGTATGCAGCGGGAGATCATACAGGGATCCAACTTGGAACAGTAGGAACCATGTTAGGTGATTTTAACAAAGCTTATCCGGGCTGGGGACTGAATCACGAAATCGGGCATCGCTTGGCTATGGGTGAACGGGAATATGGCGAAGTAACTAATAATATGGTGTCTATGTTTATGTCTGTCGCGGCGAATTCGATAGATAATCGTATACCGTATGAATCAGATATCTATAAATATGTCCTCGAAGAAAACAAAGTGGTTATGAATCAGCAGGGCTTATTTGCACAACTCGGAGCCTATTGGCAGCTGGAGCTGGCACATCCGGGATACTGGACAGAGCTGACCAAGCTATATCGGGAGCGGAAGGTCATCCTTACCAACGGTGACAATTCTAAGCAGCAGTATTTGGTGGAGTTCTCCTCCGAAGTACTGGGATTAGATTTAAGCAGCTATTTTGCCAGACATGGCTTCACTGTGAATCCTGAGACAAAAGCGAAAGTAGCCAAGTATCCGGCACCGCAAAAGTTATGGTATTTAAATAACTCGGTGATTAATTATGAGGGAACTGGAATAGCGGATAAAAATCTGGCCATTAAGGTTAATATCACACCTAACACCACGGCTAGAACGAACACGTTAAGTTTCAGTATAGATAAAGAGCTTAAGCAAGACTTTTTAGGATATGAAGTGTATAGAAATGATGTGTTAGTTGGTTTTACAGGAACTGAGCAATTTGTGGATCAGAATGTAGATGCGAGTATCAACTATACGTACAAGATCGTCGGTTATGATAAAAAGCTGAACCCACTGAAGCCCGTACAGGTTAAAGCCTTTAAGCCAGCCTTGTCTGTTGAAGATCAGCTCACTTTAAAGCTTAATCAAACCTTTGATCCGATGAGCTATGTAAAAGCGGCTAACTATCTAGGAAACGATATTACTGCAGATGTCTCTCTGAAAGCCAATAACGTTGATGTAACGCAAAAAGGCAACTACGAAATTGTATATGAAGTGAAAAGCGAAGGGGTTACGGAAACGAAAACCACACAGGTTACGGTAACGAGCGACTACGCCTATATTTCCGATCTCAATGCCAAGTCAGTCGTTGTAGGCTGGGGTGAATTAAAGAAAGATAAAGCCGTTTCCGGGGGAATCATAACCCTTGTTCGCCAAGGGTTGGCTGCGACGTACGCGAAAGGGATTGGTGTTCATGCCAACTCTGAGGTAGTTTACGATATTGAAGGTAAGGGTTACGACTTCTTTGAAAGCTACATTGGGATTGATCAAGCCATGAAAGGGAAACCTTCCTCGGCTACTTTTGCAGTGTATGTGGATGGAGAACAGAAATTTGAGAGTGATGTTTTCCGGGCAGGAACAGAACATCAATTTGTGAAAATCCCTGTGACTGGCGCAAGAGAGGTGAAGCTGGTTACAACAGATGCTAAGGATGGCAATGCTTCAGACCATACGGTATGGGCCGATGCGAAGTTCTCGAATAATTCAAGCAAACCTATCATTACAGTGCCGGAAGAGACAACCTTCGTTAAGCTGAACAGCGAATTTGATGTGTTGAGCGATGTTACGGCTTTTGATACGGAAGATGGTAACTTAATTGGAGCCGTTGATGTAAACCCAAATGGGTTCACATCAAGCAAAACAGGGACTTACAACGTCGAGTTTTCAGTCACAGACTCAGATGGGAACTCCGCTGTGCAGGCCAGAAAGATTGTTGTATACAGCGCTAGTAAATACCTGAGTGATATAGATTGGCAATCAGCAAAAACGGATTATAATGTGGTTCGAAAAGATAAGGCTAGCTCTAACAATCCGATTAAGCTGCTGGTAAATGGTGAGGTCAAAGAGTTCGCTAAGGGCTTAGGAACCCATGCCAGCTCTGAAATCGTGTATAATCTGGCGGGTGCAAACTATGAATATTTTGAAACGTATGTAGGGGTTGATAGAAATATCCCTGAGCAGAGCAACTCCAGTGTAATTTTCAAAATCTTTGCCGATGGGGCAGAGGTTTATAACAGCGGACTGATGAAATTTGTTACAGAAGCCAAGCTTGCGCGGATACCTGTTAAGGGTGTAAGTGAATTGAAACTGGTGTTAGATAATGCAGGTAACGGAAATGCTTCAGATCATGGTGATTTTGCTGATGCTAAGTTTATGATCTTGAACAACACACCAGAGTTTACCATACCTAAATCTGTCTCAACCAAAGTGGGCCAAGCAATTGATATCAATGAAAGCTATTCGGCAATGGATTCGGAAGACGGTGACTTGACGGCTCAAGTGAAGGTCACAGGCCTAGAGCAGGTTAATTTCAACCGGGCTGGAAAGTATCCAATCACTTACACAGTAACAGATAGTGATGGAAATACGACCACGAAGATTAGAACGATAGCCGTAGTAGACATGACGGACTTTACGTACCTGACGGATTACGACTGGAATTCTACTCAGAACAGCTATACTGCACCTTTGAAGGATAAATCTATTAGTGTCAATACGCTGAGATTAACAGATGAGAACAATCAGGTAGTGTCCTATGAAAGAGGAATTGGAGCGCACTCTAACTCGACGATTGTATACGATCTAAGCGACAAAAACGTGGACTATTTCACTTCCTATGTAGGTGTAGATAGACAAATGTACGGTTCTGTTGGTTCGGTGAGCTTTGAGGTGTTTGTCGATGGAGAGAAGAAATTCGATAGTGGGGTCATGGGTTCGAGAGATCCGCAGAAATTCATCGAATTGGATATTAATGAAGCAAAAGAACTGAAATTAGTCGTCACAGACGGGGGAAATGGCAACGGATCTGACCATGCTACATGGGGTGGAGCCAAACTACATTTCGCGAATGGAGATCACTTATTCACTAGAGATCTTGAACAGGCGATTGCAGCGGCTAAAGCAATTTCTCTAGAAGGCTTCACACCTGAGAGCATCGCGGCATTTACGTCCAGCCTCTCGATAGCAGAGACAGTGTTGGTTAACTCTTCTGTTACGCAAAGTGAAGTAGACGAAGCTGTAGCAGCGTTGCAACAAGCAACCGAAGGTTTGGTCCAAATAGATCTTACGCAAGTGATTACTGTGGCGGACCCGTATTTAAGTGCTTCGATCAAGACTACATTGGGCGTAACTGGAGAACTAACGCTAGGGGATATGTATAGCCTTACAACGTTAACCAGCGAAACCAGAAGAGTCAGATCCTTGGAAGGTTTGCAGTACGCAAAGAGCCTAGAGACACTTGATATTACTGGAAATGAAATTACAGATTTCTCCCCATTACAAGGGTTAACTAAACTAACGAGCTTATTGGCCGACCCACAAGTGGTAGAGGTAGGAGAATTTAAGGGACCTGTGGTTGAAGTAGCTAATCTGGTGAAAGGGCTCGATGGCAGCAAAGTGATCCCTAATTCCGCTGGGGTAAGAAACACTAGAACATCTAAAGAAATTGTGTTTGATATGAAGGAATGGGCTGCTAATCCGGATGTGTTCACTATTGACCTATCGAACGAGGAGAAAGGAACTTACATGCTGGGGTTAACTTACCAAGTCGCAGGTAATCTCGTGCAAATCATTTCTTTTATTGATAATAATTAAATTCCCAAGAAAGCAGGCGGATTGTGGTCTCTATAACCATGGTTCGCCAGTTTTTAAATGAGGGGTTTTTATGTAAAAATATCCATTTTGTCATATGACAAAAGAAATGACAACGCTCACTATAAGCGGTGTAGTCTTTTAACTATACTTAATCAGAAATGCGTCAAATTTAAATGAATACTCTAATTGAAGCTTTTTATACAAAGAAGTAAATAATGTATGCGGTTTAGAGAGAGGTGTTTCTGTGAAAATCATCATTGTAGATGATCATCCTTTAGTTAGAAGAGGGCTGGCATCTGTCATTGCAATGCAATCGGATATGCAATTTGCAGGTGAAGCTACGACTGGCCCGGAAGCACTTGATGTGATTGAAGAGACAAAGCCAGACATTGTCCTCATTGATCTTAAGCTTGCTGATAAATCAGGACTGGATGTCATTAAGATAGCACGTACCCGCGGCATGGTTAGTAAATTCATACTGTTGACTTCCTCTGCGAGCAGAGAGGATTTTTTGAGGGCTGAAGAAGTACTGGTAGACGGATATGTACTGAAAGAGGCACTGCCGGAGGAATTACTCTTTGCTATCCAGTTGGTGTACAAAGGGAGAAAATATTACGATCCTGGCCTAATGGAAGAAAAGATGCGAATGAGCGCCAGCAGTCCAACAGATGAATTGACACCAAAAGAGAAGGAAGTCCTGATTCAGCTTGGACAAGGTGCTTGCAATAGAGTGATTGCCACACGTCTTTTTATCAGTGAATTTACGGTGAAGAAGCATGTCAGTCAGATTTTAGCGAAGCTGCAGGTTACTGACCGGACACAGGCGGCACTGTGCGCCAACGCGATAGGATTAACGAAATATGAAATGTCTTACGAGTAGAACGGCAAGATCAGATGTTATAATGGCTTTAACTACTTTGCAAGATTGAGTATTCTGTCTAATTGTAATTAGGGAGTGCTGTTGATGTTTGAATTGCCAGGATACCAAACCTTAGATCTGATAGATAATACCGCGGATATCAGATTATACAGACTCCTACGTCAAGAGGACGGCCTAAGGGTTATCGCTAAGACAACAATAGGAGAATACCCGGGAGCTGCCATGGTCGATGCTTTTCGTCATGAGTATGACATGCTTAAGCGACTTTGCGGACGTGGTGCAATAGAGGCGTACAGTTTGGAAATTATGGCGGACCGACCAGTCCTTCTCTTAAAAGATATAGAGGGGAGTACTCTTGGGCAGATCCTGCGTATGCCTGTTAATTCACTGGGTCTTCCAGCGCTGCTTCGGATCGCTACAGCTATTGCTGATTGTCTTATGCAAATTCATCGTGAAAAAATAACACTAAATGAACTAACCCCCGCTCATCTAATCGTCAATCCCATTACTTTTGAAGTGAAATTTATTGATATAAGAATGTGCTCTACCGAAAACATCACGAGTCCTTTGTCACCGTTAAGCGGTCGGCCCGATGTTCTGCTTCCTTATATAGCTCCAGAACAAACGGGACGAACCGGAGTCAAACCGGATTACCGTTCTGACTTTTATTCGCTTGGGATCATCCTGTATGAATGTCTCTCAGGCAGCCGCCCCTTTGAGCTGCATGATGTTGTTGATATTGTATATCGTCATCTTGCAGATACACCTGAGCCTCTGCACCGCAAGTTCCCCACTATCCCTCTATCGGTCTCTGATATTGTTGGTAAATGCATGGAGAAGATGCCTGAAGCGAGATACGCCAGCGCATTAGGCATTAAATCGGATCTTGAGGAATGTCTATCCCGTCTAGAAGAATCCGGGCATATTGAGCCTTTTCCACTAGGAAGCTGGGATATCCCAGAGCGATGGATGGTATCAGGACGCTTCTATGGAAGACATCTTGAGCAACAAAGCTTAAGGGAAGCGCTGCAACGAGCATCACAAGGTGCCGTAGAGACGGTCTGGATTAGCGGGGAGAGTGGTATCGGCAAAACAACCTTTCTAAAGGAGACCCTTAGAAATACAGTCTCTTTGGATGGTTTCTTCGCCAGAGGCAAATTCGAATCCCGACATACCTCACTCCCTTATGGCATCTGGCATCAAGTCATAGAAGAGTTGGTTAGTCAGCTGCTGATGGAAACAAAGCTGCAAGTGGAGGTTTGGAAGCTGCGTATTCTACAAGCAGTGGACAACTACGGTCAGTTGCTGATCGATTTTGTTCCTAAGCTTGAACTCTTGATTGGCCCACAACCCTCCGTGCCTTCACTGCCACCGCTGGAAGCTCAGCATCGCTTTCAATTAATCATGAGCCGATTTATTCAACTCTTTCCTCATGAGGATCATCCATTGATCTTGGTATTGGATAATTTGCAATGGGCTGATGATACGTCGCTGCAATATCTCACTTCGCTTATAGAGGATACGGCAACGACTCATCTGCTAATCGTGCTTTCCTATCGCAATCGGGAGATTACAAGGCTGCACCCACTCAGTAGGCTGGAAAAGCATCTGATTGACCGCAACGTAGCGATGAGCAGAATTTCTTTACAAGCGCTTGAACTCACCGATTTAAAACAACTGCTACTTGATGTTATGCGTTACGAGGCAGCTGACTTGGACGAGCTGGCGCGTGTGCTGCTTCATAAGACAGATGGAAACCCGTTATTTATTAAGCAATTCCTTCAAGATTTGATAGATGATCAGCGAGTGGAATTTGATGAGAATATTCGAAGCTGGAAATGGGATCTCCAGCGTATTACTGAATTAAATGTTCCCGATAACGTAGCTTCATACCTTTCAAGTAAATTGAAACAATTTCCTGAACAGACGGTATATGCACTTAGCAGAGCCGCATTCATAGGCAGCCTATTTGATTTACGTACACTTGCTGATATTACGGAGACCCCGATAGAGGCATTGAGCGAAGCGTTGGCGGTTGCTGTACATGGGCGCTTGTTGCAGCCCGTTAACGGGGAGGAATATCCGCATTATAAGTTTCAGCATAACCGCATTCATCAGGCAGCATATGCCTTTATTTCCGAAGAGGAGCGTTCCGAGCTGCATTGGAAGATTGGTCTGTTATTGCTAGGCCGCAGCCCGCTAAGTGAAGGAACGACCCTATTTGAAGCTGTCCAGCATTTGAATCAGGCACTTACATGGTTAGACCGCCCTGAACAGAGGCTTCAACTGGTAGAGCTGAACTTACAGGCAGGGGTAAAAGCGAAGCAAACAACCGCACATGAGACAGCCTTGCAATATATGCTTCAGGCAACGTCATTATTAGCGGAGCAGAGCTGGGAGGCGCAATATGGGCTAACCTTCCGGGTATTTCGTGAGAGGGCGGAGCTCGAATATTTATGTTCCCATTTTGATACGGCTAATGAATTATTCCATCTGTTAATTGATAAAGCTACGACAAATATGGATAAGGCTTACGTCTACGCAATGAAGGTGCAGTTGGAAGCAAGTAATGATAACCACGAAGAGGTGATCTCCTTAGGCCAGCATACCTTATCGTTACTGAAAGTGAAGCATCAATTTGATCCTGGTTATGTTCAATTGACGCTTCAATGGTTACGATTGCGGCGTAGACTCAAGAAGGTCTCACTCGAATCGCTTACTCTTTTACCTCCAATGACTGATGAAGCACGTAGAATCGCAATGTCTACTTTAGATCATTCGAGCAATGCTTGTTTCTACGTCAATCGAGAAGGGTGGCTTGCTTCTTCCTTCACCATGATTGAATTAACGCTTGATTATGGGATGACTCCGGAGGCTTCCATTGGATTCATAGGTTATGCAATGTTTCAATACTATTACTTCCGTAATGATGAAGAGACATTTAAATGGGCCATGCTGGCGTTCAGCTTATCCGAACCCTATCCGAAACAGCATATGACAACCTTAGCCGCGTTCGCCATGTGCTACGATAGCTGGCGGCATTATGATCCTGCTATGCTCCATACATTTACCGAGAAGGCTGGTAAAGTGGGACTGGAATCAGGTGACTTATGGAAGGGCAACCAGAATGTGCTGATCAACTGTGCCTCCCTTTTGCAATTTGGTCATCCTCTCGGCGATATCTATGAGCGATTAATTACTCATTCCGGAGATTTGCTGCGCCATAACAACAGTCTTCATTGTAAGCAGGCTATTGTAGCGGCGGCCATTCTTGTTCGACTGACAGGTTATCGCTCTATAGATGATCCCTTTCCTATCGCGGAGATTAGCGAGCCTGATTTTGCACAGTCGGTTCATGGGGACACCTTTGATTTTATACAAGAAATGGTCTGGATCTATCAGTATTTGACGGGCTATGTATTTGGAGAATACCGAGAAGCCAGTGAGGCATTAGCCAAATCAGCGGCCATTATAAAATCACGCGAAGATGGCTTAGACAGTCCCATGCAGATCATGTATGAATGTTTAGTCTGGGCTCAGTTGTATGAGGAATATAACGCTGAAGAGCAACGTACATATCGGGCAAAAATGCGTAAATGCTTGAAGAAAATGAAAAATCTTGCCAGGCGTTGTCCGGGGAATTATCAGCATAAATATCTGTTGATGAAGGCTGAGTTAACTCGTCTATCGCGAGATCCCCGCCAAGCTGAAGCGTTGTATGAGCAATCCATTGAGACCGCCCGGGTCCACGGTCATATTCACGATTTAGCGATGGCGGCGGAATGTTATGGCAAATATGGGCTTCGTCATGGCAAAATGCATCTGGCAAGAATCTATATGACTGAGGCCTATGAGGCTTATCTGCAATGGGGCGCAAAGGCTAAAGCGGCTGACCTGGAGCAGCAGCATCGCCATTTGCTGCATATTAAACGAGAGCCCGGGCTCGATCGTGTGGATTCCCTTTCTGTGGTAATGTCTGCCCAAGCATTATCGGGCGAGATGGAGATGAGCCGATTATTGGCCACGCTGATGCGAATCATGCTCCACAATGCTGGGGCAGAATATGGGGCTGTTATTTTTGATCATGACGGCAAATGGATGGTGGAAGCTTATGGGACCTCAGAAGCCCAGCATATCGAATCTGTTCCACTTGGGGAAGAATCGGGGTTGGTCCCGGCAGCGATTATAGCTTACGCGGCAAGAACACAAGAACAGGTTGTATTACATGATGCGCTCAGTGAAGGGATATTTACACGTAATACTTACGTTAGGAATAATAGACTGAAATCCGTTCTATGTCTCCCCATCATGAATCAGAATAAATTGGTTTGCCTGCTCTATTTGGAGAATAATCTATCGCCGGGTGTATTTACTCCAAGCAGACTCGATGTGCTCAAGCTGCTTGGTTCACAATGCGCAATCTCAATCGCTAATGCCAAGCTATATTCGGGAATCCAATATCTCAAAAAAAATCTGGAGGATCAAGTGGTAGAAAGAACTCGCAGCCTGGAGCGTTCGATGCGGGAAACATCTGCGGCTTTGGCCGAAGCTACTGTTTTTGAGGAACGCAATCGTATTGCCCAAGAGATTCATGATATTGTCGGGCATACCCTTACATCGACGATTCTGCAGATTGAAGCTGGCAAGCGGCTGCTTCAGAAGAAGGAGATAGACAGCGGCTTTCAGCGTCTGGCAGAAGCCCAGGATCTTGTGCGGCATAGCTTGAATGAAATCCGCGGCTCTGTCCATATGCTGAAAGAGGACAGGTATTCTGACCTAACCGTGATGCTGAGGCAGTTGATTAAAGATACAGAACGCAATGCAGGCGTTGTTGTTCATGCAGTTATTTATGATCTGCCGGAAGCCATGTCAACAGCCTATAAAAAGGCAATCTATCATGCTTTGCAGGAGGGCTTAACTAATGGGATCAGACATGGAAAGAGTGCCGAGTTCCATTTTAGTCTGGAGTCTGTTGGAGCGAACTTGCAGTTTAGACTCAAGGATTGTGGGCTAGGGATGAGTCCAATCGTGATGGGATTTGGACTTAGGACGATGAAGGAACGGGTTGAGCAACTGGGAGGCAGCTTATCCATCGATTCAGAAATGGATGAAGGCTGTTTACTGGAGATTGATCTGCCCATGCGAAGGGTTGTGGATAGAAATTGAGCAAAATAAAAATTGTAATTGCCGATGATCAATTGTTGACGCGGGAAGGACTTCGCACCATTTTGGATCTGGAAGATGATATGGAAGTGGTCGGTGCTGCCAAGAATGGAGAAGAAGCTTGCGAGATGGTTGAAGCACTCCAGCCTGATCTGGTGCTGCTCGATATTCAAATGCCAGTTATGGATGGCCTTAGCGCCTTGAAGCGAATAAAGCAGGTTCGGCCGAACATCTTCATTCTGATTCTGACTACTTTTATAGAGACTGATTATATTGTAGAGGGAATGGCCTACGGAGCAAGCGGCTATATGCTGAAGGACATGGATGCAGATAAAATGATCGCTTCGATTCATGATACGTTATCCGGGCAATTTATTCTGCCAGCTCCGGTAGCAGCCAAACTGGCGTCGAGGATGAACAGGTTAACAGAGGACTATGAACATTGGCAGAGATCGGGTCTGGATCGCATCAGTCTGACAGAACGGGAAGAGGAGCTGGCACAGCTCATTATCCGGGGACTGAACAATCGTGAAATCGCCGATACATTACATATTGCGGAAGGTACGGCGCGTAATTATATTAGCAATCTTTACAGCAAATTAGAAGTGGTTGATCGGGCCCAAGCGATTGTGCGACTGCAAGCTATTTTGTAATAGTTGTTGCTGTTAACGAATTACTGTCGGGGCCAAATATTCAAACAGCGGGAGATTCCTCAGTATTCCAAATGTAACGGTCAGAATCAACATTATAGCCATAATTGCCTGGCTAAGAGGCCGGATTTGCTTCTTATTAGTAATCCAATACAACATATACAGAGGTGCTAAAATAAACAGCAACGGGTTAAATCTAAACGCTTGAATAACGTCGAACTTCAGCAAGGAAAGAATAACTCTTGTCACTCCACATCCGGGACAATACAATCCAGTCCATTCATGAAATGGACAAGGGATACTAATCTTGGTTAAGGGTATCCATGCTTTGAGATAAACTACGCCGACGAGACTTAAGGACACACCCCAAAATAGTTTAGGATGTGTCCTTTTATAAGTCGTAAACTTATACCAGTTTATTAACATCGGATTGTACCAAGGCATACGTGACAATACCCAGACCAAAGAGTGTCAGGATCACATAAAGCACTGAATTATCTGACGGGTATTGGCCGCGCTGTCTTTGAGCTTCAGCAATATGCTTACCTACCTGATAGGCCCAAATGAAGCTCCAGATCCCACACGTAACCAACGTTAAAAGAAAATGTTTTCCTCCTGTAAATGTATAGTCCCCACTCAGTTCGCCTACCTCATTGGTTAGAACAATAAACCAATATATTGTATAGAGCCCACATGTAATTAATGACAAAATAATGGCGAATGCAACACTTCTGCGACTAATCATTACTCACTCTCCTATGTATTTACATAAAAATTCGACATTTCCATCTTATTGAATTAGGAAAAAATATACAAGACAATATTTGAGAATTACTGTCCGCTGTCGAAATCTAGACAAACTTACTGCTGATATCTAGTGGAAACCTTACCAAATATGAAATATACTTTTGAGGCTATGCACTGGAACCACAACTAGATTTACATTAACGAATGGAGGACACTTTGATGTCTACTTTGCCAAATTGCCCGAAATGTAATTCAGAATACACTTATGAAGATGGTAGTTTGCTCGTCTGCCCGGAATGTGCGCATGAGTGGAGCCTCGACACAGAGGCTGAAAGCAGTGAAGAGAACAAGGTTGTCAGAGATGCCAACGGAAATATTTTAAATGATGGAGATGCTATAACTATTATTAAAGACCTTAAAGTAAAAGGAAGCTCATCCGTTCTGAAGATAGGAACAAAGGTGAAAAACATCCGTTTAGTGGACGGAGATCATGATATTGATTGCAAAATCGATGGTTTTGGAGCTATGAAATTAAAGTCCGAGTTTGTTAAAAAGATCTAAAAAATAAGAATCAGCTTAACTTCAACAGAAGTAGGCTGATTCTTTCTTTTTGATATGGTCATTCGCTCAAAGGAGTGTTATCTATTAATCTCAACAATCTGATTTCGTCCGGCATTTTTTGCTTGATATAAGGCTTTGTCCACAGATTCGAATAAATCATTTAGTTGATTGGTCAGGCTTTCTGTATATTGAGCTGCAAAATTACTAATGGACAGCAGTCCCATACTAACAGTAATTGATAGGGCATGAGCAACATCCTCTACATGTACTTTATTAGCTTCTATTATAGATTTGATATGCTTTGCCAAGTGGTTTGCTTGTGTTTGATCTGTATTTGGCAAATAAATGATAAATTCTTCTCCGCCATAACGCGCCAGAATATCCGTCTCCCTCAGCGTTTTTTTAATTACCTCTACCGTGCTGCAAATAACTACATCGCCAATCAAATGGCCGTAATTGTCATTCACTGTTTTGAAAAAGTCGATATCCAGAAGAATAATAGCAAAAGGCTGCTTGAGTTTCATATTTTCTATGATTTCATGCTCTAAGTGTAACGTTAAGTAATGACGATTATAACAACCGGTTAAGCTGTCCGTTATGGCCATCTGCTTAAGTTTTTGGTTGGTCTGAGATAGTTCATTCTGGATTTCAGTTAATGCAGCATTACGCTCTTGCAGGGTCTCGTTCTGGTGATTGGTCTCGGCTATGAGGCGATGCAGCTCGCTTCTGTCCTGAAAAGTAAGAATGCGTCCAACCCTGATTCCACCTACCACAATCGGCGCGGCAGTAATGTTAATGTATGCATTGAGTGAGGTGTAGAATAGTTCAACCTCGGTTCTCTCCATGGGCTGGTTCAAGTATGTATGAAGGAATAAATCGAAAGCTCCGGAAGTTTGCTCCATGGGTGCGATGGTCGACACGTCAAAGCGAGCACCGGTTTGTAGATTGATTCTTGGGAAAAGCGAGCGATTGATTTCTACTACAGTCTCACTATCATCCAGTACAAGAATTCCTTCTGTAATGGTGTCAATGATATCCTGATGGGCGATGGTTACGAGATCAAATATTTTATCCCGATGAATAGCAATTACGAAAAAAATTGCCGAGATTAAGATCCCCAGAGAGGTCAGCCCCGGAATAACTGGATCAGATTTAAGCAACACCACATTAAGAAAAACATCCAATAATATAAATACCGTTAGCACCAGCACCCCTTTGAGCACATGAGCAACCTGTTTTTTGATCCGCTGTGTAGTGTTTGAGACTAGGGCTGAATAGATGATATACAGAGAAATCATTACGCTGGTGGTTAAGAAGATAATAAGCAGCCAAAAAATCGGACCATAATATCTTTCGATATATCCGCCGTTCATAGGGAGAACAAAATTTCCGTTTGGATTAGCGATCACTACTACTATGATCAATGCTGCGAGAATGTATAGGATCAGCGTGTTCTTTTTTCGAAGGAGATGTGAATTTCCAGTGAGAAGTATCGTAAAAAGAAGCCAGCCAATCGTTAACAGAACCGAGTCGATAAATGCGAGCTTCACATAAAACAATTGAAACCTGGGATTGTCGGTTGTTTTGATAGCAAATTGACAGAAGGGCCATAACATCATAGTAAAATGAAATACTAAGTATGCTTTATGTAGGTTAGTGATGGTTACAGACGCAAATATGTAGATGAACAAAGCGAACAAAACAAAAAATAATAATAAATCAATCCATGTCATGATATTCATTTCAGTGACACCTTCTCCCACCCGGTTAACAGTTCTTTCACGTTACCTTGAATTTTAATGGTTTGCCATATGATCATTTGTTCTACGAGAACGGCTATTTGTTTAAGAGTGTTTCAACATATTCCTTCAAAATCCTCTATTTGTAAGCGTGGTTTTGCAAATTTTAAGGATGAGTTTCTCGACAAACTGGGGTTGGACAGAATGATTAGCTTTTTTAACCTTAACTTGTGTTATAATCAAACAAACAATTTAAAGAGGAAATTATAGTTAAGGGGGATTTGTAAGTGGAAATAGGAATAAGCACGTTCGTAGAAACAACACCGGATGTCCAGACAGGTGAAGTGATAAGTCATGCGCAGCGTTTGCGCGAGGTCGTAGAGGAGATTGTGCTTGCAGATCAGGTGGGTTTAGATATATTTGGCGTGGGCGAACATCATCGTAAAGATTATGCGGCTTCTTCTCCAGCAGTTTTGCTGGCTGCGGCGGCCTCACAGACGACACGGATTCGGCTAACCAGTGCGGTTACAGTACTTTCCTCTGATGACCCCGTACGTGTGTTTCAGGATTTCGCTACTCTTGATGGAATCTCAAATGGACGCGCAGAGATCATGGCAGGCCGGGGTTCTTTTATCGAGTCGTTCCCGCTGTTTGGGTATGATTTGAATCATTATGATGAGCTGTTCGATGAGAAGCTGGACTTGCTGCTCAAAATACGGGAATCCGAAAAAATAACATGGAGCGGTGCGCACCGTCCTGCCATTAATAATCTGGGGATTTATCCGCGTCCCGTGCAAAATCCTTTGCCAGTATGGATTGGCAGCGGGGGAAATACAGAATCTGTAATTCGTGCGGGGTTACTAGGATTACCGCTTGTGTTGGCTATCATTGGTGGCAGTCCGCTACAGTTTGCTCCGCTAGTGAAGCTCTATAAGAAGGCTGCAGCACAAGCGGGACATGATGTGTCGAAGCTGCCCGTTGCTTCACACTCACACGGCTTTATTGCAGAGGACAATCAGCAGGCTGCCGATATGTTCTTTCCTTCTACGCAAGCTAGTATGAATGTAATTGGCCGGGAACGCGGATGGGGTCAATACACTCGTGCAAGCTATGATGCGGCACGTAGATTTGAAGGCGCTTTGTATGTAGGTGACCCGGAGACCGTTGCTGAGAAAATCATTCACCTGCGCAAGCAAGTAGGCATCACACGTTTTATGCTGCATGTGCCGCTTGGCACGATGCCTCATAAGGATGTAATGAGAGCCATTGAGCTATTGGGTACCCAAGTAGCACCAATTGTTCGCGCTGAAATATCGAGATGGGAAGCAGAGGTTGAAGCTAAGTAGTAACTATGATCTTACTAAATTATTGATGCTGTTGATAATGGAGGGGGAGATGGGTATGACAGAGCACACTATAGCGAGCAGACTTGAAGCATTAGGAATTGTCCTGCCTGAGGCTAGTGAACCCGCGGCAAAATACGCTAACTACGTAATTGTTAATGGCTTATGTTTTGTATCGGGAAAAGGACCGGCGGGCCATCCCAAAGGAAAGCTGGGACAAGACTACACTACCGAAGAAGGCTACCATTTTGCACGTTTAACGGGTATAGAGATCCTTGCCGTCCTTAAGACAGCTTTAGGTTCTTTGGATAAAGTGAAAAGAGTAGTCAAAGTTCAAGGCTTCGTTAATGCAGATCCCCTCTTTGAAGAACATCATAAAGTGCTTAACGGTTGTTCAGATTTAATGCTGGAGGTGTTCGGAGACAAGGGTCTTCATGCTCGTTCTGTATTGGGTGCTGTTTCTGTAAGGGACAATCTTCCGCTCATTATTGATTCCATTTTTGAGGTAGAGGAACCTGTCTAGCGGGCTCCATGAGGGCATACTTAAAAAGAGGACTGTGGTACCGAAAGGTGATCGCAGTCCTCTTTTTTTAGGTGCTTATGCTGTAGCTAGATGCTCACCCCAATATTTGTAACAAAACTAATTACCCTTTTTTTAGTAACAATAGGTGCACATATCAATCAACGAGGTGATGACATCATGAAGTTTCAAAAGAAAGCTATGTTACTTTTACTACTTACATCTATGCTCTATACTGCTCCGGCCTATGCGGGGACAACGCCTCAGACTCCGGTTACAGCCGTCTATCTGGATGATCAACAGCTACAATTAGAGGCTCAGCCCTTGCTCGTAAACGATACAGTACTAGTCCCTATGCGCAAGTTATTTGAAGCTCAAGGGGCAAAGATTACTTGGAATAATGATACCAAGACCGTTAAGGCAACCAAGGGAGACCTGGTGCTGACCTATCATATTGGCGATCAAGCAGCGAATAAAAATGGCCATTCCTTAAGTGTAGCCGTTCCCGGCCAGATTGCCGGCGGTTATACGATGATGCCACTGCGTTTTGTCAGCGAAGCTTTGGGCAGCACTGTGAAGTGGGATACTGCTACTCGTGCTGTTCGTATCTACTCGGCAGTGGATTACGATACGACAATTCTATATGGAGTTAATCTGCGAAGTTTGCCAGATTCGTCAGCCCAATCAACGGTTCAGCAAATGTTGTCGGCAGGAGATAAGGTACATGTGGTTAGAGAAGTAGATGCTTTATGGTTAGAAGTGCGAACGCAGGATAACAAGAGTGGATATATCTCTGCTAAACCCAAATATAGCAATTATACGAGTGCTGCTCTTGTAGAGCGGCAGGGAAACGAGCTGCTTGCTTACGGAGAAAAATATCTGGGAACGCCTTATGAATTTGGCGCTGCTACTGACCAGACGTCAACCTTTGACTGTTCTTCTTTTGTAGGACATGTATTTAAGGATATGTTGGCAATTGACCTGCCACGTGTCTCTTACAATCAGGCCAAAGAGGGCAAAGAGGTTGGAATTAACGAGCTGCGCAAGGGGGATCTGTTATTCTTCAGTGCACGTGGACTTGATATTGGACATGTGGCGATTTACGCGGGAAATAATCAGATCCTACATACGTACTCCAAGGAGCTTGGCGTTCATTATGAAGCCTTAAGTGACAAGTGGAAGAAACGTTTGGTGACGGCTCGCAGATTGTTTTAGCTAGGTAATAATTAGGCTATAATTATCACGGTGAATAAGCATCCGAATACATTTGGGGGATGAAGCAGATTGGCTAAGACCATAGTAGAAAAGTTGAAATCTCCTCTCCATTAAAATTTATCAGAAAAGAACTCCAGCAAGATGTGTTGAAAGCCTTAAACACCCTATCAGAAGCTAACCGTATAGTCACAATTCTCTACTATATCGACAATTACAAGGTTAGGGAAATCGCCGATTTCCTTGATTTATCCAGCGAAGCTGTTGAGAGTAGACTCCGTAGATCAAGAGCGATCTTAAAAAGGGAGATGTTGAGTACAGTGAATAATAATCTTAGTGAAAACAAATTACAGGACGAATTTAAGAAGAGAGTCTTTCAGGATGAAAGAATGACTGAAACGAATTTTCGCCGTGTGGCTATGGGCCAGAGTGAATTTGATGATATTGATATGCATAAGACAAACTTCTCCAATGTAAATATGGAGGGGACCGGATTCGATAATATTAATATGAGCAGTACCACCTTTAATGACATCAATATGCATTCTGTTAAGTTTAATGAAGTGGGGCTGTGGGAAATAGAGGTTAGTAACAGTGAACTAGGAGAGGCTTATTTCCACGATATTCATTTGTACGGCAAAGGCAATAAGTTTGAGCGATGCCAGCTGAACGGGACATCCTTTGTAGATTGTGATCTTTCGAACGTGGATATAAGAGACTGCAATCTTTCAGGCGTCACAGTAAATGGTATTTCATTAGAGCTATTGTTAGACAGCTATAATAAAAGTAAATAAACTATATAAATCATAGATTTAATTGGAAACCACTTCTTTCTAGGAGTGGTTTTTGAGTTTAGGGTATAATGGATGAAGAGTGTACAGCACAACCTATAGGAGTGAAAAATAGATGAAGCGCATCACCATTTTAATTGCGGATGATGAGGCGGAAATTGCCGACTTGGTGGCCTTGCATTTGCAAAAAGAGGGGTATCATATCCTCAAAGTGTCCGATGGAAGGGCAGCGGTACAAGCCATTGAGTCGCAAACGATAGATTTGGCGATTCTGGATATTATGATGCCGGGGCTGGATGGTTACGAGGTAACCCGCCATATTCGGGAGCATCATCATCATCTGCCGATTATTTTTCTGAGTGCTAAAACTTCCGATCTTGATAAAATCACCGGACTGGTTATGGGCGCAGATGATTATATGACTAAACCGTTTAATCCAATGGAGCTGGTCGCCCGGGTTAATTCCCAGTTGCGGCGTTCCATACAATTCAGTCAGCCCGCAGCCATACCTAAATCGGTGCTAGAGGTTCGGGGATTGATGATTTCACCGGATGAGCATACGGTTACTCTTTATGGTGAGGTCATAGAGTTAACTCCAAAAGAGTTTGATATTTTGCATTTATTGGTTAGCCATCCCAAGCAGGTGTTTAGTGCGGAGAGCATTTTTCAACAGGTGTGGGGCGATGCTTATTATGAGAGTGGGAACACGGTCATGGTGCATATCCGTACCTTGCGCAAAAAGCTGGGCGAAGACATCAATAAGAATAAATTCATTAAGACGATCTGGGGCGTTGGATATACTTTTAATGGGTAAAGCCAGTGAAGTTTATATATTTTAAGAAAAACTTTATATTTGTCCCGCCTTTTCTTTAAAGTGTCTTCGTTATTCTATTCCTATCAAGGAAATGGGAGGACATTGCTGATGAAGAAGTGGGGCTTTTTGGCGTTGGTTGTGTTGTTGCTTGGGTATGCAGCGGCTCGTTATTTACCGAATACGGGCAATTTAGGATACGATGATAAGATCCGCAGAGGATCTATTACAAATAACAATAGTTTAGAGGTGGTAACACAAGATCAGGTGTATCAAGGGGATTTGTTGTTGGTGAATAGACAATACCCGGTACATGAGGATAGTGTGAAGCCTGATATCGTGACCTTATATGAGCAGGCGGATCTGGTGCAGGGTTATGGACTGCTGGATACCTCGATTCGTTTGTCTGAAAGTGTAGCGCATAAATTCAATAAGATGGTCAAAGCTGCCGAAAAAGAGGGTGTGAATCATTTTTTAATTAGCAGCGGGTACAGGGACTTTGAAGAGCAAGAGAAATTATATCAGGAAAAAGGCTCGGACTATGCTTTACCGGCGCAATATAGTGAACATAATTTAGGATTATCTCTGGATATCGGGTCGTCCCAAGCAGAAATGAGTAAAGCGCCTGAAGGAAAATGGCTGCAAAAAAATGCTTGGAAATACGGCTTTATTCTCCGCTATCCGAAAGACAAAACCGAGATTACGGGGATAAAATATGAACCCTGGCATTTCCGTTATGTAGGGTTGCCGCACAGCGCCATTATTCATGAGAAAGGGCTTGTGTTAGAGCAATATTTGGATTTCTTGAAGGAGAACAAAGAGATTTCGACAACAGTAGACGGTAAAGCTTATACAGTAAGTTATTTTCCGGTATCCAAATACACTACGATCAAAATTCCACAGGAAGGGCAATATATGACTTCAGGCGATAACATGGATGGCATAATTGTTACTACATATTAATGACTAAAGAGCCGAAAAAAAAGTCTGCTATAAACCTTTTGCTGGCAGCGATATTTATCGTCTATATGTATTTTTTAATCCGAATTATTTTATTTAAAGGTGCACCGGTTAACTTATTATCGCTTTTGGATCAAGCGGGACGTATGTTTGAACATCCAGACAGGATTTTTAATCGGCGTGGCAACTATATCCCTTTTAAGGAGATCTCACGGGGGATGGGCAATCTGTCACTTTCAGATCCTTTTTCATCTATTAATTTAGTAGGGAATCTGTTGGCCTTTATTCCATTTGGGATCTTGGTGCCTATGCTGTTATCGCAAAAAGTAAGGCTGTTTCAAAGAGTCTTCTTTCTCTCACTGGCGCTGAGCTTCTGTTTTGAATTCACGCAATTAGTATTGTATATCGGTACCTTTGATGTGGATGATCTTATTTTGAACACTAGCGGTGGGGTGGTTGGTTACTGTATCTATAGACTGTTGACTTCTTTCGGATGGATTGCATCTATATCAAAGCGGTGTTAGTATTTGTGGATATAGATCTAGGGTAGAAGGGGCATCGTATGAAAAAGCGTATTTCGGATATTGTTTCCATCATTGTAGGAGCTTTGTTATTCTCCTTGGCCGTTAATTTGTTTGTAATTCCAAACGAGTTCGGTGAAGGCGGGGTCACGGGACTGACTATGATTACTTACTATTTGTATCAGTGGTCACCCGGTATTGTTAGTTTGATTCTTAACGCTTTATTATTAATTGTGGGGTACAAATTTCTAGACAAAACTACGACGGTATACACGATTATTGCGGTGTTTTTCAATTCGTTATTCCTGATTCTTACGAAAAATTGGAATATTGGCAGTGATGAGTTGATAATTAATGCAATATTCGGGGGTATCTTCTCAGGTGTGGGTATCGGGCTGATTATACGAGTGGGTGGAACGACTGCAGGGTCAACCATCATCGCCAGAATCCTACATAAATATTTGGACTGGAACGTTAGTTACGCGCTACTGCTCGTCGATTTAATTGTGGTGTTCGCTTCGTATTTCATCATTGGAGTACAAAGTCTGATGTTTACGATCGTGATGCTCTATGTAGCCACTAAGATAATGGACTTCATTATTGAGGGAGTGAACCCTAAGAAGGCTGTTACGATTGTATCCCAAGAGCAGGACAAAATTGCTGAACAGGTTAATGGAATTATGGATAGAGGCGTCACAGTAATATATGGCCGTGGGTACTATACCAAGACACCTAAAGAGCTGCTGTATATTGTGATTAGCAAGCAGGAAGTGACTATGCTTAAGAAAATCGTCAAATCCATTGATAAAGAGGCATTTATTACCATACACGATGTAAGAGATGTATTCGGAGAAGGTTTTGTGGAGCTGTCAAAATAATAAGATAAAAAGCTATCCCGGAAGCTATAATGGCTGCTTGGATAGTTTTTTTGATTTTGGGTACGTTATTGTGATGGATATCATTGCAATTATTGGTTCGTTCACATTTTTTCAATTTCCCGTGTGATTGAACGCACACTATGGCATGCGAAGCTTCTATATGCTTTTTATAGAGGAATTAATTTATTGCAGGAAAGAGGGTAATTAGATGTTAGATCAACAAACAATTGAAATCATAAAATCAACGGTGCCTGTCTTGCAGGTTCATGGGAAGACCATCACAACTACTTTCTATCGCATGTTATTTGAAAATCATCCGCAGTTACTAAATATATTTAATCACGCCAACCAACGGGAAGGTAAACAGCAGACTGCACTTGCTAACGCCGTACTCGCGGCGGCAATGAATATTGATCAGCTAGGAAATATCTTGCCTGTGGTAAAACAGATTGCGGAGAAACATCGGGCATTGGGAGTATTACCTGAACATTATCCCATCGTAGGTGAGACTTTGTTAGCTGCTATTGGGCAAGTACTTGGCGATGCGGCGACGCCAGAAATTATTGATGCTTGGGCAAAGGCGTATGGCGTGATCGCAGATGCCTTTATTGGTGTCGAAGCAGAGAAGTATCGTGAGGCTGCCGAAATTCCCGGGGGTTGGAGTGGATTTAGAAACTTTGTGGTTACTAAGAAGGTTAAAGAAAGTGAACTTATTACTTCCTTCTACCTTTCTCCTGAGGACGGAGGGGCTATAGCTTCTTACTTGCCGGGTCAATACATCACGGTTCGTGTTCAGCCTGAGGACGAGGAATACACCCATGTTCGCCACTATAGTTTGTCCAGTGCGCCGGGACAGTCGTATTACCGCATCACAGTTAAACGGGAAGGTGAGGGGCCCGATAAACCGGCTGGTGTCGTATCTACTTTCCTTCATGATGTTGTTCAAGTGGGATCTATATTGGAAGTGAGCTCGCCAGCGGGTGATTTCGTACTAAATAAAGATAGTGATCGTCCAGTGGTTCTTATCAGCGGTGGGGTTGGACTAACCCCTATGGTAAGTATGCTGGAGACGTTAATTGCTACGCAGCCAGAACGAGAGGTAACGTACATTCATGCAGCCATCAATGGAAGCTTGCATGCTATGAAAGAAATGGTGGCGGATTTAGAGCAGTCCCATCCTACCCTACGATCCTATGTATGTTATGAAACCCCAAGTGAAGGAGATACGTTCCATAAAACAGGTTATATTGATCTAGCTTGCCTGCAAGAAGTAACAGACGTAAACTCTGAATTCTATTTCTGCGGACCGACTCCTTTTATGAAGGCGATATATAAGGCTCTTAAGGAATGGAAGGTGGCTGAAGACAGAATTCATTATGAATTCTTCGGCCCGGCTGGAAGTTTGGAAGCATAAGCTGTAAAACCAAAAGAGCGTCCCAGTCCTAATGACTGTGACGCTCTTTTTTACAATAGAAGTTTATTTGAAGGCAGCGAATGGGTTAGTTCCCTTTGGTAATATTGAACTGAAATTAAAGGTGTACGTAGGAATTCCAGCCGCATAAGGGGCAATTTCATACTGTTGGTAGAAGATTGCAAGGCCACTCTCGGAAACGTAGAAGTTTGGTTTTTCTGTTAGTCCGCCAGGTGTATCTGGAAAAGCTAGCTCCTTGGTGCTTTCCTTCAACATTTTATCTAATTTTTGTTTGTAGTTTGGCTCTGCCTTCAGCAGGTCCTTAAGTTCTATTGGTTTGCCGTCTTTCAGCGAGAAGGTAAATCCTTCACGAAGGGCTCCACCATGAGCTCCACCTGTATAACCATACTGATCCGTCACTAAGCTTAGTACACCTTCACGGTTAAAGGAGACAACAAAAGTTTGAGAGAAGTCATATTTATTCTCTATAGTGCCATCTCTATGACTAGCCTGTTCTTCGCTCTCTGCGACGAATTGTTCAGCTTGCTTTTTGAAGATTGCATTAATCTTAGTTTGTACTTCATCTGTTAAGCCGCTGATTTTTGGATATTGCACTTTGATACTAGCATTTTTATTACTCTTATCTAAGGTTTCAGAGGTAATTTTGATGTCATTCATTACTTTTTTACTTAGATCAAGTGATTTCAATGAAGGATTATAAACGCCTTGCACTCCTAAATAGTCAGACAAGAGTTTGAATGGAACATAAATCCGGTCGTTGATGACCTTCACATCATGACTGCCGGTCATGCTATAAATGTAATAGCCATTCAGGGTTGTACTAACTCCGTAATCTGAGACCTCCATGTCCAGCTTCATGGAATCGCTGCCCACACTATAAGTTTTAGTGCTTGCATTATAGTTAATGGAAAGGCCAAAAGCATCCCGTAGTACAGTTAAAGGGATCATGGTATTGCCGTTTACTATTTTCGCTTGCTGCGATAAGGTCTGGCCTTTATATTTAAGCACTACAGAGGGTTGCTGTGCGGCTTGTTTTACCGTATTTCCTCCGGTAGTTGCGGCTTGAACTGAAGTTCCTCCTACTAGTCCCGACCCTCCAAGCAATACTCCAGCAGCCAAGATGGCTGAGGTCCATTTCATACTTTTATTCATAACTTAATCTCTCCTTCCCAAGGATGGGCTTATGTAGTTGCAATATGATATTTTTTCCTCTATCACTCCTACAATTATACCTAGGTCCTAAATAGATTTGATTACAAAGGCGGTTACAGTGTTGTTGCATAGATATGCAAAAGGTATATACTTTTTAACCATTTTGTACGATTAAGACACTAGCATTAAGAATGTAAAGTAATTACGGTGAGCTCGGGGCGACAATTAAAACGAACAGGCATACGAGTTACTCCTATCCCGCGAGTGGTGTAGACCTGAAGTTGGCTGTTGGGCAGTTGATATAATCCACTTGAATATTTACTTCCGTGAGGCGGGGTATATAAAGCTCCGACAAAGGGAAGCCGCACTTGGCCTCCGTGGCTATGGCCAGACAATTGCAGATCTATAGGCAGCTTGCAAAAGTCATCGGCGAAATCAGGTTCATGGGCAAGGAGAATTGTGCAAGCCTCTTCCGGGATATGAAGCAGCGCTTGGGCAATGTCTGCTTTTCCGACCCAAGGATCATCTATTCCGGCAATATAGAGCTTGTCCGTACCTTGGGTTAAGACGATATGTTCATTATGGAGCACGTGGAAGCCCGATTGTGTTAGCCCTTTCGTTACAACCTTTCTGGTCCCAAAAGCATCATGATTGCCTAATACTGCATATTGTCCAAAAGGAGCCCGCAACTGAGAGCACAAGGCTACGGCTTCTGAAATATAATCGGCTGAATGATCTAATAAATCGCCGGTGAAACAGATCAGATCTGGATTTACATGTTGAATTTGCTGCGCTAACTCCGTTAAAGCTTGCGGCTTGGAATATACCCCCTGATGTAAATCACTAAAATGAACGATACGAAATCTATCGAAGGCTGGAGGAAGTCTAGGAAGTGTAATGTCTACATATTTGATTTCCAGCCAGTAGGGTTCGATCCAATGTGAATAGATGCCGGATGCACCGGCTGTCCCAAGAAGCCCTAGAGTTACTTGAGCGCTTTTCTGTAGAAATTGTCGTCTGCTAATAGTATTCATAAACAAATCATACGTGGGGATTGTTACTCTACTATGACAATATTCATTTAATAACCCATTGTGACGATAAAACTACATATACATTTTTTTTATATGGGAGATGAAGAGATGAGTATTATCGATGCCTTAGTCCTCGCAGCACCTTATTTCAAAAAGATTCACTCGCAGGATATTATGATTGGAATCACGGACAGGGAGATCTTCCATTATTACGCACCAAGTAAAGTTATTGATCTCGGATTGGTTAAGGGTAACCCTATCCCTCCTGAAGATCTGTCGCTTTCAAATGGACTGAAAGGTATAGCAAGCTCTAACCGAATCCCAGCAGAAATTTATGGAGCTCCTGTAATCTCAACATGTGTACCTATCTACGGAACGGATGATGATGTAATCGGGGTTTTTGCCATTGCCTATACACTAGAGAACGAGAATAAGCTTGAAGGATTCACAGATGAGATTAATGAAATAAGCAGTCATCTAATGGAGATGGTGCAGAGCGTAGCTGCCCAATCTCAGGAATTATCAGCTACTTCGCAGCAAATATTAGATAATACGCGTAGAGCCGTAACGGAATCACAAGAAGTGAATAAGGTTGCCGGCTTCATTCGTGAGATTTCTGAGCAGACGAACCTGCTTGGGCTGAATGCGGCAATCGAAGCCGCGCGTGTAGGAGAGCAAGGGGCAGGTTTTGGGGTGGTTGCTACGGAAGTACGCAAACTATCCGTTAACACTAAAGAAGCAACCCATAATATTGAAAAATCACTGAGTGATGTTCAAAAGTCCATTAAGCAAATGGAGCAAGAAATTGAAGCGATCTCCGCTTCTTCACACTCACAAGCAGAATTGGTCACTGAATTCAGCGGTGTCATTGAGCGCCTGAATAAAGCGAGTAATGAAATGACGTCCTTTATGCAATCCATTATCCAGTAGATAGTGAATGCATAAGATTACTTCACCCAAACCATGCTAGAAGAGAACAGGCGCATTTCAGAAGGGAGCGTATTTCATTTATGAAACAACCCGATTCCAGTCTGCAAGCGAATGACAATGTAACTCAAGCCAAAAATTCTTTGGGTAAGCTTCATTTCTCTGTCTCTCAGGCACTTAGTCATCCAACAGAACAGACTTTGGCACAGGCTGAGAACCGCCTGGCACATACTGAGCAGGCGATTCAGCAAGCTCAGGACTGGCTAGGTCCTCAAGGTGTGGAGTTGGCTGAAGAACTGTTGACCGAGGATAAGAGCAGACTTGCCTCATTGAATAAGCAAGGGAAACGTTCAGAGCGCTAAATGGTCCTGCCGCAACCTGTGAAGCTCCAAGCTTCACGGGTTGTTCTTATGCGCTGTTCCCTGAAAGATGTGGCATAGGAAGAGGGATGTTATACTGGATTGAGAGTTTAAGCAAGGGTTTAGATGGGGGATAAGGGATATGGATGGCAAGCACATCGAAGAATTAACCCGGCAGGCGGAAGTTTTCATTCGACAATGTTACGCTGAACTAGACAAGTCTGAAGCCGAGACGGATCATCGCATCCTAGCCGTACATGAGGAAATTAACCAATCAGGCAGTTACACACATACAAAGGAAGAATTAGCGCATGGTGCAAGAATGGCCTGGCGCCACAATAGCCGCTGCATTGGGCGTCTTTTTTGGCAATCCATTGAGTTAATCGATGAACGCCAAGCAGAGACTGAGGAACAAGTTGCTGAAGCGTTGCTGCGACATCTGGAAAAGGCGAACAACGGAGGACGTATTCGTTCACTCATCACGGTCTTCCGCAGCGGGGAAGATCCGAATCGGCAGATTCGGATCTGGAACCACCAATTGATTCGTTATGCCGGGTACCCTGGCGATGAAGAACACGAACGCGCTGGCGATCCGGCATCGGATGAATTCACAAAAATGTGCCAGCAACTAGGTTGGCAAGGAACGGGTGGCGATTATGATGTGTTGCCGTTAGTGATCAGTATTGGCAACGGGCATCCCTACGTTTTCCCCATTCCTGATCACTTAATTCAGGAGGTACCGTTAACACATCCTGAAATTGAACGTTTTGCTGAGCTTCAGCTTCGTTGGTATTCTGTACCCATTATCGCGGACATGCAGTTGGAAATTGGCGGTATTCTGTACACGGCTGCTCCTTTTAACGGTTGGTACATGGAGACTGAAATCGGCTCGCGTAACTTGGGGGATACCGGACGATACAACACTTTGCCAGCTATAGCTGATGTGATGGGACTGGATCGCTCCAGCAATACAACGCTTTGGAAGGATAGGGCGCTTCTTGAGCTGAATCGTGCAGTGCTGCATTCCTTCAAGCAAGCAGGTGTCAGCATCGTGGATCACCATACAGCAGCTGATCAATTTGTTCGATTCCAGCAACAGGAGAACGAGCAGGGGCGCAAAGTCTCAGGGCGCTGGTCCTGGCTGATTCCGCCTATGTCACCCTCGTCTACACCGATTTGGCATGATCGTACGTTAAAAGAATATGATTTCAGCCCTCGTTTTCTTTATCAACAATCACCCGTGGCAACCTGCCCATTTCACTAGCAGACGAAGGCAGTATAGGTCGCAACTTGAATCTGGATAGAGGCATTTTCCTTGGAGATGTCTCTTTTTGTTTGACTATAGAAAAAGCGCCAAGTTCCCCTCCTAAGGAAACTGGCGCTTTTTAGGCTTTTAAATGATCCAGAAAAATTTGTTTAAGCAGCTCAAGCTGATCGTCGGAGTCTAGATCCGATTCCAGCAGGAGAATATTTTTTTTCATCGTTAGTTTTCTGGAAAAGAGGGCAAAGCTATTCATGAGCGTAATTAAGGTCTCTTTTACGGGGAGACCCGCACGAATAGAACCGTCTTCTACCCCATTTTGAATGATCCTGGAGTATTCATGCCAAATTTTGCGGTTGAGTGCATTGAAACTCAGAACATCCTCAACAGGCTCACTTGAGTGTGAGGCGTAGCTTTCGAAATTGACCATAAAAATAATACTTAGATGATTTTGATCCTGAATAAAGAAATCAAATAATTTCTCGATTTGTTCAAGACAAGTAAGGGGCAAGTCCGCTACGTATTTAAAATGATCGAGCATAGGCTCCAGCATTCGGGTGGCTACAGCCACTATGAGCTTTTCTTTTCTGGGAAAATAGCGAAATAACGTCGCAATCCCGATGTTGGCTTCGCTTGCGACATCTTGCATCGTCGACTTTTCGATTCCTTTTTGTGATAATACTCGTTCTGCGGATTCGAGGATCGTAATTAATCGTTGCTGCTTACCATCGGATCTTTCTTTTTCGTATCGTGTTTTAGGATTCATGAGGGCTAGACCCTTCCATTTTTTGATTGGGATTTTCAATTATTAGTATTATATCCACCGTTTATTGGATTAAGCAAGGAGTAGTTGTAGTTCTTTTACAAAAATGATATGATGTATATCACAGTGATAGTATGACTATCATCACTCAAATATTATATCACAATACGATTATAGAGGAGACCTAATTATGAATCGTCTAACTAATAAAGTAGCAATTATTACAGGTGCAGGCAGTGGCATGGGCCGTGAAGAAGCCCTTTTATTGTCCAAAGAGGGCGCTACAGTTGTGGCAACTGATATTAACGAGGCTGCCGTACAAGCAGTTGTGAAGGAAATTGAAGCAAATGGTGGACAAGCAGCAGCTTATGCACATAATGTGGCTTCCGAAGAAGACTGGATCAAGGTTGTAGAAGATGTGATTAGCAAGTTCGGGAAAATCGACATTTTGGTAAACAATGCAGGGATCTCATTCCCGGTTCAATTGCTCGAATCGACTGTTGATCAATGGAACAAAGTAATGAACATCAACGTGAGCAGCGTATTCCTTGGCATGAAGCATGTTGTTCCTCAAATGAAGAATAATAAAGGTGGTTCTATCGTTAATATTTCATCCATCGCAGGTTTGACTGGCAGCAGCGGTGCTGGTGCTTATACAGCTTCTAAAGGTGCAGTTCGTATGCTAAGTAAAGCAGCAGCTGTAGACTTTGGTAAAGATAACATTCGTGTGAACTCTGTTCACCCAGGATTTATCGAAACCCCAATGAGTGCTGAATTTGTAAATAACGAAAAAATGCATAGCTTCTTTATGTCTCAGACTGCGCTGCCACGTGTTGGTCGTGCTTCTGAAGTAGCTGAAGCTGTATTGTTCTTGGCTTCTGATGAAGCTTCTTACATTACAGGTGTTGAGCTGCCGGTTGATGGCGGAGTCGTAGCTAAATAATAATCTTTAATTAAGAAACACTAAGAAGCCGTCCCATACGTAGATTTTCTCTACGCGCGGGACGGCTTCTTTTGCTGTTTTAGGCCCATTTCTACCGAACATTAGCCTACACCCCTGCATACCATATAGCACTCGGATAGTAGGAGAAGGGTGTGGTGCAGAGATGGGCATCCAGTTAACAGCGCTCCATTATGTATATCTGGCATTTATCATATTTATAATGGCACTTCTGATCAAGAGACGGGACACAACGATGATCTGTATTGCGGGCATCTTTGTACTTGGGTGGTTAGCCACGGAAACCGTCAGTGGTTCAGTCACAGGTGTATTCAACTCTTTTGTATATGCAACCAAGGAGCTAATGGGTACGATCATGATTATTTCGATCATAGTAGCCATGAGCCGGGTATTAACACGCACGGGGATTAACGAGATCATGGTTGCTCCACTTACCCGCTTTTTGCGCACACCGTTCATAGCCTTTTGGGGGATCGGTCTGATTATGATGGTCACCTCATGGTTCTTCTGGCCTTCACCCGCAGTGGCCTTGATCGGGGTTGTGCTGCTGCCGGTTGCCATTCGAGTGGGACTGCCTGCTCTTGGAGCGGCGATGGCAATGAATTTATTTGGCCACGGGATTGCACTCTCAGGTGATTATATTATTCAAGGTGCGCCTAAATTAACAGCAGATGCGGCAGGACTTCCAGTGACCAGTGTCATGGAGGCGAGTGTTCCGCTTGTAATTGTTATGGGCGTGGTGACTACGATAACGGCGTATTGGATGATGCGCAGAGATCAGAAGAAGGGAACTTGGCGAGACGGGCTTATTGCCGGGAAAAGTGCCGGGAGTGCGTTATCTGCAGAGAATGATACGGCAGAGGATCCAGCGGTGATTCATCCAGCATTGAAAAAATGGCTGGCCATCGCCATTCCCATCCTGTTTTTAGCCGATGTAGCAGGCATGTTCCTGCTCGATTTGCAGGGTGGAGACGCAACTGCCTTAGTTGGTGGTACTGCGGTATTCATTCTGGTTGTAGTCACCTTGTTGGCACATCGTAATAAAGGATTGGAGCAAGTAACCTCTTATCTGATTGATGGACTTACGTTTGGCTTCAAAGTATTTGGTCCTGTGATACCGATTGCCGCTTTTTTCTATCTGGGGGATTCGGCGTTTGCTGAATTATTCGGCAAAGTGCTGCCCGCCGCATCTCAGGGGATTGTAAATGATCTAGGGGTCGCTCTAGCTCATAACGTCCCTCTGAACGGCGCTGTGGGTGCAGTAACCGCGACCATAACCGGAGCCATTACAGGCCTAGATGGTTCAGGGTTCTCGGGCATTTCACTTGCCGGGTCCATTGGGAAATTGTTTGCGGTGGCCACACATTCCGATGCGGCGACTTTAACTGCGCTGGGTCAGGTAGCTGCAATTTGGGTAGGTGGAGGCACGCTGATTCCGTGGGCATTGATTCCGGCCGCCGCTATTTGCGGAGTAAGCCCCTTTGAGCTGGCGAGACGGAATGTTAAGCCTGTATTGATTGGGCTGGTAGTCACGACGATTGTCGCCATGTTTCTGGTGTAGAGGTTGGATAACTATAGGAAACCAAAAAAAGGCTGCCGAGAGAATCTCGGGCAGCCTTTGGGTGTGTTTAATGTATCCCTTTCATGAAATTCTGAATTTTGGAAGAGAATAGGAAGAGGACAAGCGCAAGGAGAAGGGCCACTCCGCCAATTACTCCAAAATACATCATTTCGGTATCCGGGGTATAGAACTTCACAATCTGAGCATTAATTGCTTGGGCAGCGGCATTCGATAAGAACCACATACTCATCATTTGAGCGGTAAAAGCCGCCGGTGCCAGTTTGGTCGTTGCTGATAAACCCACAGGGGACAAGCATAACTCCCCGATTACGATGATAAAATAGCTGAGTACCAGCCATAATGGATTCACAAGTGAATTAGCTCCACCGAAATAAGCAGGTACTAGAATCACCAGGAAGGATAAACCGGCAAACAATAAACCAAGCGAGAACTTTTGCGGAATCGAGGGTTGACGGTTACCGAGCTTTAACCACAACCAGGCAAATATAGGTGCAAGAGTGATAATAAACAGCGGGTTAAGCGATTGGAACCAAGCAGGAGAAATGTGTAAGCCTGCAAAATCCAATTGGGTCCGTTTATCAGCGAAACTAGCTAGAACTGTGGAAGTCTGCTCTTGAATCGCCCAGAACATAATCGATGCGATAAATAAAGGAATGTATGCGAGAATTCTTGACCGTTCAACGGCTGTTGTTTTGGGACTGCGGTACATCATAATGAAATACATCGTAGGAATAAGTAAGCCTAATACCCCTACTATTTTTATTAATGTTTCAAAGGTAAGCACTCCGGTAAGAATGCCGATCGTAATCAAAATCGCAAGTACAACTAATCCTACACCAATCCAAGTAAAGATTTTTTTCTTCTGATCTGCAGGAATAGGGTTGTGTACAATCGTACCGGCCAGACCCAGATTTTTTGTGCGAGTCATAATATAAACGACTAGTCCAATAAACATTCCGACTGCGGCAATCGAGAAACCTAGATGGAAATTATTCATGCCTACTGCACCAACAATTAGTGGGGAGAGAAATCCTCCCAGGTTGATGCCCATATAAAAAATGCTGAAGGCAGCGTCACGGCGGTTATCCTGCTCGCTATAAATTTCGCCGACAATACTTGAAACGTTGGGTTTCAGTAGACCCGTTCCGAGTACGATTAAAACCATCGAAGCAAAAAATAATGTGGTATTGCCTGGAATAGCCAGTAGTATATGCCCGAACATGATTAAAACGCCGCCGTAGAAAACAGCCCTCGAAGTTCCGAGAAGCCGATCTGCAAGCCAGCCTCCGATGATCCCTGACATATATACAAGCGATCCATAGATAGACATAATAGAAAGTGCCATATCTTCAGGTAATCCGAGGCCGCCTTGGCTTACTTCATAATACATGTAGTAGACAAGGATAGCTCGCATGCCATAATAAGAGAAACGCTCCCAAAATTCTGTGAAGAAAAGGGTGAAAAGTCCCTTAGGATGTCCGAAGAAACCCTTTTGAGGGACACTATCTACTATTTTTTGCCGGTCTGTTACTGCCATGAATCAAATCCTCCTAGATGACAAATATCTATATATCATGATGCAGACGCCTCTATTTTATTTATAATCCTCTCCTGTCTAAGACCGCAACCCTTGGGCAGGAAGGTTTTGAATAATGCCATATTTTTTAGTGATATTTCCATTAGATCAATCGAACTTGCTTTTATTGTATTTATTTGACTGCGCCAGATTGAATGGTCTTACTTAGCGATTTATGATACTATTTACTCCTATATAGAAAGAGGACGTGAGCTAATGATCAACATAACGATTCCAAAAGCGGATGTTAGTATTACTAAACAAATTAACCCGCAGTTAAGCAATATTTACGGATTTACGGACTTTCACCTGATTCCGAGAGATTACGGCGGTATCTTTATGTTCTACAATGATCAGGATGAGTTGTTGTTTGTAGGTAAAGCGAGAAAGCTAAGACCAAGAATTAAAAAACATTTTGAAGACACCGTATCTGACATCAAGCAACATCGGGACGAGGTCACCAGAATTGATGTGTGTTTGATCGAAAGTCCAGTTCATAGAGAGATCTACGAAACCTATATCATTAATGAACTGAAATCTAAATACAACGTAGATAAAGTGATGTTTAGATAAAAGTAAGACCCAGGCACCGTCCACGTGATGGTGCTTTTTTGTGTTCTGAGAATAGTTGCGAATGAAATGGAAGTAAAGGTGCACAATATACAAGATATTCAAATCCATCACTGTTCACAAGGAGATAGGTCATATTGAAAAATAAGTATTTGATGTTGAAGCTAACCTTATTGTGTATGTTTCTGGTTGTAAGTGTTACACCTACAATTGCTGATGCTGCAGCGGCTAAAGAGAAAAAGAGCTCCCACAAGCAATGCTTAACCCCTTCCGTAATTGAGCTTAAGGATAATCTTAGGAAGTTATGGATCGATCATGTGGTATGGACAAAAAACTACATTGTTAGCGCCTTTGCAGATTCCGAGGATAAGGAGAAGGTACTGGCAAGGCTGTTACAGAATCAGCAGGACATAGGGGATGCCTTTAAACCGTATTACGGTGAGGCAGTTGGAGATAAGGTAGCTCAATTATTGCGGGAGCATATTCTTATTGCCGGAAAAGTCCTAGATGCTGCGAAGGCTGGAAATCAGGCCGATGTGGAAAAATACAATAAAGAGTGGTATACCAACGCCGATGACATTGCCAAGTTCCTTAGTAGTCAGAATCCCAAATATTCTTATGAACAATTAAAGGAAATGCTTCATGAACATCTGGAATTGATTACTGATGACGTGACGGCTAGAGTTAAAAAGGATTGGGATGCCGAAATTGTCGCATTTGATAAAGGGCTGGAGCATATGATCATGTTCGCAGATATCTTAACCGAGGGATTGATCAAACAATTTCCCGATAAATTCAATTGAAATCAAAGCACCCGAAGGGGTGCTTTTTTTATTTTGCAGAAGAAAATAGGTCTTTAGGTGCATTTCAGAAAGTTAGATATAAAGGCTCACTTACATACAAGATAAGTAAACTATAATAGACTCGTGGGCACTCGACATTTTTTGACATTTTTTTATAATTGAGGTGATAAAATCGATGATTTCCCCCTTTTTTAAAAAGAAAGATTCAGTGGATAAGCAATCCAAGTCGGATATGGTTCAAAAGGTACAGTTATTAGATGATCAGGTCGAAGAAATAGAAGAAAAGACCTCGGACGAGACTTTAGCTGGATTGGTTACGACAGGCAAAGCTCAGCTTGATAAAAAATCACTCGATTTGATCTTCTCCGTGGAGCAGATTATTCAGGCCAGACAACATGCGGAGACCAATATTAATGAGCTTCAGGATCGGTTGACCCATTCCAGCAGTCATGTGGAGCGATTAAACCGGGATATGAAAAACCTTAATAAGGTCATTGAGGAAAGAGAAAAGAATGTCCGCGAGCTTGAGCATAAGTTGATTGAGAGAAATTTGAAGGTCGATCAAGTGCTGGAGGATTACCGCGAGCTTCAAACTGCGCTCACAGCTGAGATCGAGGAATTAAAGAGTACCATTGAGCTGGAGCAGCAAAAATATGTAAATCTGATTCAAAAACATAACGAAGCCCATGCAGAGAAACTTAAAAAGATGAATGATCTGGAAGAGAAAATCGGACGGGTTGAGATTGAGAATGCACATTTAAAACAGAAGTACGATACGATTCGCCAAGAAAAGGCGTATCTCTCGGGTATGATCAGCGATTTCACCAATCGGATGACGGTTCCTTTTGGGAGTGGCAGTAGTCTGACGGATCGAAATGATGGAAACGGAGATACATAGGATTCATGGCATCTAAGGAACCGGACACCATTCTAATGATTGAGTTACTGTCGCTTGAGCATGAACAGGCCGGTTATCAGATTGAGGTAGGTCTAACCCGTAATGTTGGGTACGCAAGAAGCAAGCTCACCATAGATGAATTTACATACGAACAATTGAAGGCGCTAGGTCCCTTTTCCGGAGGGAGAATGAGATTGTCGCTGTATCCGAAGTGGGATCCTTTTCGGAATAGTTACTACAGCACACTGATTATAATGAACAGAGCATACAGCGAAACATTGTATTTTGCCTGTTCTGAATATTATGTAACCCAACTTCTTCAATTAAAGCAGCAGGACTATCCTCAAGCAGAAGAGGAGAGGGTAGTTCAGACCATGCTTCCCTCTACAGAACCAGGGCATAGGATAAGCAGAAAGAAGACCAAACGAATTGGACTGGTTGCACTGCTGTGTCTCATGTTCGCTTGTTTGATATTTGTGTTACCTCTGCGAATGGATGGACAACTCGTAGATAGTGCTGAAGCGCTGGAGGAACCCGTATTAGGGGCCGACTCTGAGCCATTACTTTCGGTGCCGTTCGTTACCCTTGCGCAGACGATATCGGTTCATAACCAGCAAGCCGAGCCTACACCAGAACCTTCGGCCCCTCCTCAGGAACAGACATTGCCGTACGAAAAGTATGAATTACCCGAGAATGAATTTTTGTATAGCTTGCCAAAGGGTTACGTTGCCTTGTCATTTGATGATGGACCGTCAAAGTATACGAAAGAGATCGTAGATATTCTAGTAGAACATAAGGTGGCTGCCACCTTTTTATTCATTGGGAATAAAGTAGCTCATAATGCGGAAGCCGTTAGGTATGCTGATGAGCATAAGATGTCGGTTGGGAGTCATTCGTGGGATCATAGCAAAATGACTGCTAATAGCGTTGAGGAGAACCGGAATAACTTGGCGAAGACTAATCAGGCGCTGGAGCAAATTACACAATCGCCGATTACTATTTTTCGGCCGCCATATGGGGCGATCAATGACAAGTTAACCGCCAAGGTGACGGAACAGCAGATGAAGGTATTATTGTGGAATCGTGATCCCGAGGATTGGAACGTCAAGAACCCAGAGGATATTCTTCAATATGTTCATCATGCCGATCCGTCCGGCGGAGTCTATCTATTTCACGAAAAGAAGATTACTGTAGAAGCTTTGCCTGCTATCATTAAGTATTTTCAAGAGAAAAACCTGAAATTTGTTGTGTTTAAATAGAATCAGAGAATCCATGTTATTGCAGAATAAAAGTGGCTGTTACAGGGTTGTGATCACTGTGTTCGAAGGATAACTCATGACCCTGTACGCCGCTTATGCTGACGTTTGGTGAGACTAGAAAGCCATCAATCACTGCGCGGAAATTCACACCTTCTGTATAGGCAACATCGAGCGTCCGGACGGAGGGTACCTTGGCATCTACAGCCCACTGAAAGCCCTGTTGAAAATGTTCAGGGAATTCTTGCAGCCATTGCGGCCAATCCTGCGTTGTCTCGAAAGCATCAGGAGCTGTACCCGGAAGGGAATGGTTCCAATCTCCCCCTAAGATGAGGTAATTCCCTTTGTCATTCTCCTTCTTGATATAAGCCGATAAATACTCCAATTGCTGTTTGCGAATCGTTCCGCCTTGGTCAAAAGCTGATAAATGAAGATTGACTAGAATCAGTTCTTTTCCATTATCAACGGGGAATCTGCTCTCCACAAAAGCACGGTCGAGATCAAATTGTTGGCGAGGCCAGGTTTCTTTGCCCGGGAGATCATATCTAATATTACTTGTGCTGTTAAAACGGGATAAAGTTAATAAACCGCTGTTCACCGAGCCCATCGGATCAAGAACTGGAAGCGGTACCCAAGGTACCTTGTAGTTGGTCGCGAAAACATTGCTGTAATCAGCGAACTTATTCGACAAGAAAGAGACTTCATCTATACCGTTGCTACGGGAAGAATCGACGTCGACCTCCTGCAGCATGAACAGGTCCGAGTCTGTAGTTGTCATAAGGGACGCTACGGCCTCAAGGTTTGTCTTCGTTTGTTCCCTACTGCTTGAGCGTGACTTTGTTCCGCCATCCATAAAGAAATCTTGGCCTTTATCCAACCCGGCGTAGCCAATATTAAAGGTGGTTACCGAGAAGGACTCTCCCTGCTTCAGTACTTGCTGCGGATTATTGTTTACAGTAAGGGTAGTAATCTCCTGTGGTTTGTAGTCAGTGAGGGTAATATACACTAAAAAACCGCCAAGGATTAGAACGGCAGCTAGAAGGGTGAGACTGATTGCTTTTATTCTTGTTAAACCCATATGATTCCATCGCTCCTTAGATACATGTTCATAGAACAGACTTTAATGGTGTAAACTTCGACACTACCCAATAACTCCCCTTGTTTTAATAAAAAAAATTTGAGACAATGAGTAGTGATGGTCTGAACTTTAACGTTTTGAAAAGAGGATAACGAATGAATATAGAATCCATTTATGGATTAACTTTTGATCAACTGGCGGCATGGCTGTTAGAACGTGGACATAAAAAGTTTCGGGCTACGCAGGTCTGGGATTGGCTTTATCGGAAGCGGATTACAGACTTTTCGGAAATGCTCGATGTAAATAAAGATTGTGTAGAATTATTAGAGCAGAATTTTGTCATTCATACCTTGGAAGAACATGTGAAGCAGGAATCTGCGGATGGAACGATTAAGTTCCTGTTCCGCCTAAAGGATGGCAACCTGATCGAGACAGTGCTTATGAGACAGAAATACGGCTTGTCTGTATGTGTAACCACGCAAGTGGGCTGCAATATCGGCTGCAGCTTCTGTGCAAGTGGGCTGTTGGCGAAGAGCCGGGATCTCTCCAGCGGAGAGATTGTGGAGCAGATTATGAAGGTCCAGCAGCATCTGGATGCGGCGAACCTGGATCAAAAGGTCAGTCACGTCGTAGTGATGGGCATTGGCGAGCCATTCGATAACTTCAAGAACCTGCTCGATTTCCTGGCGATTGTCAAAGATCACAAGGGACTAGCAATTGCGGGTAGAGGGATTACCGTATCAACGAGCGGATTGGCTAACAAAATCGTTGAATTTGCGGATGCGAATACGCAGGTGAACCTGGCGGTTTCTTTGCATGCCCCTAATAATGAACTGCGGACGCAGATCATGAAGATTAACAAGGCCATTCCAATAGAGAAGCTAATGGAGTCTATAGATTATTATTTGGAGAAAACCAAGCGGAGAATTACGCTGGAATACATTCTGATGAAGGATGTAAACGACGGCAGAGAGCATGCGCTTGAACTGGCCGAGCTGATTGGCGATCGACGCCCGCTCGTCAATGTGAACTTGATTCCATATAACCCGGTGGATGAACACAGCCAATATCAAAGAAGCGAGCGGGAGACGGTGCGGGCCTTTTTTGATACCTTGAAGAAGCAGGGTGTCAGCGTAAGCACTCGTCTGGAGCATGGTGTGGATATTGATGCTGCCTGCGGACAGCTGCGAAGCAAACAAATCAAGAAATCCAAAGCCATGGCTTGATGGACTACCTCGACAACAATATGTTACTTTTTGTGATACAATGACGTGGCAGGTATTAGGAAAAGAGGTTGATTGAGTTATGTTGACATTTACGGGCTACAATGTGGAGAATGTAAAAGATCCTTTCGGTATACTAACCGGTAAACGGTATGAATTTGTCGTTCAACTGGACGTTCCAGAGGATGATGAGCTGTATGTAGAGAACGGAGTATCCGCTAGAGCGATTATTAAGGTGGATGAAGATCAAGTCAGCATCGTAAGTTATGATCTACAGGAGACAACTTCAGGTCAACTGCTCGATTTCGATATGGAAGAGGACGAGGAAGAAGCGTTACTCCTTTTTTGTAAAGAGCATTTGCCAGAATAATTAAGCAGCATTGACCTCCTTGCCCAATGTTCAATTGTGGCAGGGATTTTTTTAAAATATAAGCATTTATATGTTCAAGCTATAAATTATCTAAATAGGAGTTGTATACATGTCTAATGAAGAAGTGTTCTTGACCAAAGAAGGGTTGGCTCAATTAGAGGAAGAGCTGAAGGAATTGAAAGGCGCAGGGCGTAAGGAATTGGCCGCACGGCTTAAATTGGCGATCAGCTATGGAGACTTGAAGGAAAATAGTGAGTACCATTCGGCCAAGGACGATCAATCGTTCATGGAGACTCGTATTATGATTCTGGAGAAAATGTTGACCAAAGCCAAGATCGTGGATGAGAGCCAAATGGATCTGTCAAAGGTTAGTATGGGTTGTATTGTTATTCTGAATGACATCGAATATTCGGAGAAGATCGAATATAGAATTGTTGGAGCTGCTGAGGCAGATGTTCTTAATAACAAGATTTCCTATGAAAGCCCGCTAGGCAAGGAATTGCTGGGTAAAAAGGTCGGCGATATTGTTAGTGTAAATGCACCGATGGGCATCATTAAATATGAGTTGCTTGAGATCAAAATGATGTAACAATATACCGAAAAGCTCTCAACCCTTTGTAGGGGCTGGGAGCTTTTTTTGTTGGCATGATAGGTTTTGGCTATGAGGTATATTGATTTCATATCTTAGACGTTCTGCGCTGTTGCGCTTATAGTTTGAAGTAACCTACAGCAGAGGAGTTCTATTCATGATCCAAAGTGTGTTAACGACGTTATACCAAGTCATCGTGCCTTTGTCCATCCCTGTGATCGTGGGTGCGCTGCTTGGGCGGTTTAAGAATCTGGATACGAAGCCGTTATTGACGCTTTATCTATACTTTTTAACGCCGGCAATTATTCTAAATACATTGGCTACTGCCGAGATTTCCATGGATGATATTTATAAGACGCTCGCCTTTTCGCTTCTGAATCTAATCTTCTTATGGGCGATTGCGAATATAGTCGGAAAATTATTGAAGCTAGATCCATCCGAAGTATCCGGTCTGACCTTGATTTCAACGTTTACGAATAGCGTGAATTATGGACTTCCGCTGGTGTTGCTAGCTTTCGGACAGCTTGGTCTCGATAAGGCCTCTGTATATGTGATCGGACAGATGATTATCGTGAATACGATAGGCGTTTATTTTGCAGCAAGATCTCAGTTCTCGGTAAAAAATGCAGTAAAATCGGTCTTTTCACTTCCTGCCATTTACGCAGCTCTGTTGGCCCTTCTTCTCCGTATCTTTGGCCTGCATTTGCCGGCAGAGGTGGCTACAGGGGTTGCCTTGGTAGCTGGAGGATATTCGCCGGTGGTACTGGCGATCCTTGGCGCACAGATGGTTAAAGTGAGAACCATGCCATCCGCACGCAAGGGCCAGTCTACTTTTTGGACAGGGATGTCGATTCGATTAATCTTAGCGCCGCTAGTGGCTTACCTCGGATTATCGATCCTGCAAATAACCGGGACCTTGTTCTCTGTGCTGCTGATTTTGGCTTCTATGCCAGTTGCCGTCAACGCCGTAGTGTTAGCCGAGCGCTTTAATGCCTCACCGGAGCTGGTATCCAAATGTATTTTGTGGACGACGCTTGCTTCGTTTCTCGTGTTGCCGGTGCTTATAGTGTTAGTGCAAGGTGCGTAAGCCCTTAGAAATCAAAATGATCTGGGTCTGGACCTACCCGTTGATCTTGGTTGAGAGAGTTAATTAGAGTCATATCCTCGTCAGATAAATTGAAATCAAACACGTCTACATTTTCGATGATCCGGTGTTCTTTAGTAGACTTAGGAATAGTGATAATCCCACGTTGCAGGTCCCAACGGACAATAACTTGAGCGACGGATTTGCCATGTTTGGCAGCAATTTGTTTCAGTACAGGCTGATCGAACAATTGACCTTGCATTAACGGAGACCAAGCTTCTAATTGGATTCCTTGCTCTTTGCAGAAGTCGAGCAGCTCTTGCTGATTCAAATAGGGATGTAATTCAACTTGATTGACCATCGGCTTAATCTCAGCATCCTTCAGTACATCTTCAAGATGGTGAATCTGGAAGTTGCTGACCCCAATGGCTTTTACCCGGCCCTCTTTATACAATGTTTCAAGCGCTCTCCAAGACTCTTTATATTTTCCTTTTACAGGCCAGTGAATAAGGTACAAATCCAGGTATTCAAGTCCGAGTTTAGCTAAGCTAGTCTCGTAGGCGGCAATGGTCTCTTCGTAGCCCATATCTGCGGTCCAGACCTTTGAGGTTACGAAAAGTTCTTCTCTGGACAAGCTGTTCTCTTGTAGAGCCTCTTGGATGGCTTGTCCCACGCCTGTTTCATTCTCATAAATTGCGGCAGTGTCAATGCTGCGGTAACCGTGTCTAATAGCCGATTTGATCGCTTGTATCAGTTCTGCGCCTTCTTCTACTTTAAATACGCCAAGCCCTAGCCAAGGCATATTTACACCGTTGTGTAATGTAGTTGTATCCTGTAGATGTTGAGCCATAATAAAGTAACCTCCTAAGATATTTAAAAGTTTGTTTGGGTTGTTAATGGACTGCTGTTTAAGCAGCTTTAGTCTGGAGAGGAGCCTCATCTTTCTTCTCCAGAGCACGGCTCCATGCCGTCAGTAATACTGCGGACAGAACCATGATTGCACCTACCCAAGTGGTATGAATCAGTCCCATATGATCTGTGACGATGCCGCCAAGGTACGCACCAATGGCAATACCAGCGTTAAAAGCAGCAATATTTAATGCAGAAGCTACATCTCGTGCACTTGGCGCATATCGATCTGCAAGCGTAACAACATGTACTTGCAAGCCGGGCACGTTCATGAAAGCTAACAGTCCCATAAAGAAGATCGTAATCAGTGCGGCAACCTTGTAAGGTGCGGTAAAAGCTAAGACAAATAAGACGACAGCTTGGACTGCAAACATATAGAATAGAGCATTCATTGGTTTGCGGTTGGCGGCTTTACCTCCAATCACGTTCCCGATGGCAATCGCAATGCCGTAGACAAGCAAGATGACGGCGACTGTATTCTCTTTGAATCCGCTGATCTCATGCAGAAGGGGCGATAAATAAGTAAAGACTACAAATGTGCCCCCATAGCCCAAAGCTGTAATCGCGAAGGCAAGCAGTAAACGCCCATTGGTGACCAGCTTAACTTGCTCACGAAGGGGTGTGTGGGTACCTTTGCGCAGCCCGGATGAAGGAACAAGGATCAGATTGCCGATGAGTGCTATAAGCCCGATTGCAATGATAGCAACAAATGCAGCACGCCAGCCGAGTTGTTGACCAAGGAACGTACCTAGCGGAACGCCAGTAACAGTAGCTACTGTTAGTCCAGTGAACATGATGGCAATGGCACTGGCCTTACGATCCTCAGGCACGAGGTCGGCGGCAATGGTCGAAGCAATCGACATGAACAAGCCATGTGCCAGGGCGGAAATCACTCTCGCGATTAACAGCAATGTAATCCCGTCCGCAGCCGCCGCAAGACTATTGCCGATAATAAAAACGATCATAATGCTTAGCAGCAATGTTTTGCGTGATATCGACGTGGTTAGCGACGTTAAGATGGGTGCGCCAAAAGTTACTCCTAAAGCGTATAAAGTAACGGTCAACCCGGCTGTGGTTACCGGTATATGCAGATCCGTGGCGATTAGAGGCAGCAGCCCCACACTGATAAACTCAGTGGTTCCAATCGCAAAGGCACTAATGGCTAGAGCTAAGAGCGCCAAGGTGCTTCTTCTTTTATCTAAGGACATTTCTTTCACTCCTACGCTGTGTTAATCACCGGCCGGTAAGTGCTATTATGAAGAGATCTGTCCATTAAGTATAGTACGTACTTTAAAGTGCTATAGGTACTAAAAAGTACCTGTAACGCAACTCACCAAACCCAAAAAAAGCATGGGCGCCCTGATCTCGTCGGGTTTGCCCATGCTTTTTGCTATGCTTGTTATATAGTCCCGAAAGGGTTAACGAGACCGTTGTTTGAGGTGGCGCCGTTTAGTTGTGCCTTTGTTAGTGGCGTGCCCACCCGATCCTCCACCAACCGCCTGTTGCTGTCTTGTTCCTGGACTTTCAATAGCGGAGTTTGTTCCACCGGTGCTGAACGTTCCGCCTCCGCTTGCTACCTGAGTTGCGGAGGCATGCTGGCTCCGTTTAGGCAGTTTAACCGTCTGGGTATTGATAACGACCACAACTTCTTTGCGATACGGATATAATAAGAGGGGCTTAGCTTTGCCGCGTTTGTTGCCCCCACTGCCTAGGTTAGTCGCATCACCGCCTGCGCCGACACTTTGTTGTTGGCGTGTATAGGGAGAAGCAATGGCGGCATTATTGCCGCTTGCGCTGCTGCGTCCTGCACCGCTTGCAATTTGTGTAGTGTTGGGGGCGTTCGTATATTGATTGTTGATGACAAAGATTAATCTGTCCACTCCGTGGAGTGGGGTCCTTGTAATTATGCGCCGTTTTCCTTTTTGAATAATGACAACGATCCGGTCTCTTTTATAGGCCACCCATATTCACTCTCCCATACTTTGACTTCATTAACATTAATGCAGATGGGGGGATTAAGTGATGAATACGGGCGGACCACCTCGAAAAACAATCATTTGCCTAAGGTGCTGCCTAATAATCGGTTTATTTATTCAAAGCTATATTTGATCCCCCATTGCTCCCGGACATTGCTCATAATGTCCATGACATCCAAGGAGAGGTCGAGGGTCTCTTTATGGCTTTTATCTGCAATATACCGCCGCATATCTTCAATCTCGTATTGTAAAGCCTTGGCTGTATCTCCAGCCTCAATCGTCTCTACTGTGCCATCCAAATATTGAATGGTGGCTTTGCTGGCCCGCGGGAAATTGTCTACGGTAATAAAGCCTAATTCTCCTGCAACCACGCCCCGTTTAGGCATTTTAGAGCGCATTGTAAGGGAGATTACCGCCATTTCATCTGCAGCATTGTTAAGAATAATGCCGGATTGCTCGTCCACTCCTGTCTCGAATCGTTTTACTGTAGTAAGAATCTCATGGGGCTGTTTGGACAGGAAGAATCTTGTGAAGGACAACGCATACGTCCCAATATCCAGCAGTGCTCCGCCCGCCAGATCTTTGCTGAAGAAACGGTTGTTCACATCATATTCTTTATGGCTGCCAAAGGAGACCTGCACCATTTTGGGGCGCCCAATGATGCCGTCATCAATGAGCTGCCGCAGTTTCTTATACAGTGGCATATGGTAGATGGTCATAGCTTCGGCCACAACCAGATCCTTTTCAGCGGCAAGTCGGGCGACTTCTTGAAGTTGTTTGCTGTTCACCGTGATTGCTTTTTCGCAGAGAACATGTTTGTTATTCTGTAAGCTTTCAATGATGTATTCATAATGATTGCTATGTGGCGTAGAGATGTACACTACATCAATTGCGGGATCTTGCAGCATTTCACTGTAACTGCCATAAGCTTTCGTGGCTCCATATTGATTAGCGAATTGTTGTGCTTTCTCTAAGCTCCGCGATCCAACCGCATACAATGTTTCCCCCGTTTCATTCAGCGCAGCCGCAAATTCGGCAGCTATACTTCCCGGACCTACAATTGCCCACTTTAAGGGATTCATTTCCAGCACCTCACCTGTTTGGATTGTTTGTTTTTATTTAGAGATAACCTTGATTCCATCTGAACCATTCATCTCCATAAAAGTTTTGATATTAAGCACATTTGTGCAATATAATGATAAATGTGCAAAACAATCGTCTACAGTATAGCGGGGGGTTCTAAATCCGTCAAACTGTTGAATATAGCGGGGGCGTTGTAACATGGATCGAAAAGAAGATAAGAAGCTGCTCATTAAAATAGCACAAATGTATTATGAACAGAATTTAACGCAGAGTGAAATCTCTAGCAAACTTGGTATATATCGTACCACCATCAGCAGGATGCTAAAGAGGGTACGTGAAGAAGGTATCGTTACAATAACTATTAATTACGATACTGGCGATCATTTTACATTGGAGCAGGAGCTGAAGGAGCGGTTCGGGCTACGGGAAGCCATTGTTGTGGAGGTAGATCCTGCACAGTCCAGTACGATTAAACGCAAAGCTATAGGACAAGCCTGTGCGAGATGGCTCGAGCAAGTGCTTAAGCCGAAAGATACGATTGGGTTTTCTTGGGGAAGCAGCTTAGCTAGCGTTGTAGAAAGCCTAACACAAGCCCAGAGACCTTTTGTAACCTGTGTACCTACGGTTGGCGGCCCATCAGGAAAGATGGAGAGCGGGTACCATGTAAATAACATCTGCTATCAAGCTGCCCTAAAATGGGGTGCGCGCTCGTTAATGATTGATGTTCCAGCGATCACGGAGCAAAAGGAAACTAGAGATCAACTGATGAATTCGCAGTATTATCAGACCATTGCGAAGGCGTGGGACCATCTGGATATCGCTGTGTTCGGCATCGGATCACCGGAAATGAAAGGGGAGGAGGCGTGGCGCGGATTTTATGGTGATGCAGTGATTGCTGAGCTGGAGAATGGAAAGGTTGCTGGTGATATCTGTTCACGATTCTATGATGGCAACGGGATTCCCGTGCATACCGGAATATCGGATAGAACGCTGACTATTGAGCTGGAGCAGATCAAGCAAGCTCGGTATTCGATTGGTGTAGCGGAGTCACTTGAGAAGGTTACAGGGATCCGTGGTGCGCTAAATGGGGGTTATATGAATGTGCTTGTAACGACCCAAGAAACAGCGCAGAAGATATTGGAGTAGCAACTACTAAATGTAAACAATTGAATTTCGTGAAAATAACCTGAAAATGGCATGCAAATCGCTTAAAATTTTGCTTGTAAGCACCAGACAGAGCGTGTAAGATATACAAGGTATTCATATCGAACATTTATAAAAATATAAGTTTCACATTATACATTATCCTTATATTTGCTTATCAACTCATATAATCTTGGGAATATGGCCCATAAGTTTCTACCGGATAACCACTGTAATTATCCGACTATGAGTGAAATAGCGCATCTAGGGTTCCGCTTCCTGACTATGGAAGGACTGGACCGAGCGATGCGGACACTATGCAGTGTTACACCACTAAGGGACAAAAACCCAGAAGGACAAATTCACTTGAGAGAAACGACTCAAGGGATTTGTCCTTTTTTTGTTTTTAATTCAGAAGGAGAGATCAAGTTTACTATGAAGGTACTTCAAGAGCGCATCAGACAAGAGGGTCTTATTTTATCAGATACGGTACTAAAGGTAGATTCATTTCTGAATCATCAGGTGGATACGGAGCTTGCCTTACAAATTGGACAGGAGTTCAAGCGGTTGTTTGGACATTTGCCTATCACTAAGATCATCACTATTGAAGCGAGTGGCATTCAATTTGCCATGGCTACGGCCATCGCCTTAGGCGTACCGTTTGTATATGCGAAGAAAAAGAAAGCAGTGACCTTATCTGAAGCGGTCTATTCCGCGCCGGTACATTCTTTTACACGCAAAGAGGATTATATGGTTAGTGTCTCGCAAAAATATATCGGACCAAGCGATAAGGTGCTTATTGTAGATGACTTTTTGGCTACTGGTGCTGCTCTTGTTGGACTGGTTGATATCGTGCAAGAGGCTGGCGCTGAGCTCCTTGGCGTTGGTTGTGTGATTGAAAAATGCTTCCAAGAAGGCCGGAGTCTACTCGAGGATAGAGGGATAGAAGTCCATGCTTTAGCCCGGATCACATCTATGTCACCAGGTGAAATTCACTTCATTGATAATGAAAGTTCAAAAGAGCCAATCAAGGAGAGTGCGAGATGTTAAGCAAGAAAAAAGTATTTGCGTTAGGATTTCAGCATGTACTGGCGATGTATGCCGGAGCAGTTGTTGTACCGCTGATCGTAGGGAACGCGCTGAACCTGAATGCCACCCAAATGGCCTATCTTATCGCAGCTGATTTGTTTACTTGCGGATTAGCTACTTTGCTGCAGATTATGGGCACTAAGTATTTTGGCAGCAGGCTGCCGGTTATTCTTGGATGTACCTTTACGGCAGTAGGGCCGATTATCGCTATCGGCAGTGCCAACAATTTGGCGACGGTGTATGGAGCAATTATTTTATCTGGTTTATTCGTGGTACTGGCGGCCCCCCTTTACGGGAAGCTGCTGAGGTTTTTCCCAACGATAGTAACGGGCTCAGTCGTGACCATTATTGGGTTATCTCTTATTCCTGTAGCTATGAATAGCGTAGCTGGCGGAGAAGGCAGCGCTGATTTTGGGAATCCCCGCAATTTGTTGCTTGCACTGATCACGCTGCTGGTCATTTTAGCGGTTAACCGTTTTACTACAGGATTTCTTCGCTCGGTCTCTGTCTTGATAGGTCTTTTAGTGGGTACAATTATTGCTTATGGAATGGGCATTGTTAGTTTCTCTACAGTAGGTGAAGCCTCTTGGGTAAGTGTTGCACAGCCTTTCTACTTCGGATGGCCTCAGTTCAATCTTACGGCTATTTTCACTATGATCATTGTTAATATTGTTAGTATGGTGGAGTCCACAGGCGTTTACTTTGCGATTGGTAAAGTAACGGATCAGAAAGTGGAACAAAAGCAGATCGTAAACGGGCTGCGTTCGGAAGGTTTGGCGATTATGCTGGGCGGGATCTTTAATGCATTTCCGTACACAGCATTTTCGCAAAATGTAGGTCTGGTCTCGCTGACTCGGGTCAAAACTCGGAATGTTATTTTTGCAGCAGGCGGGATTATGGTTGTGCTTGGATTACTGCCTAAATTGGCGGCTCTGACAACGGTTATTCCCAATGCCGTACTGGGTGGAGCGATGATCGTGATGTTCGGATCGGTTGCTGTTTCCGGGATGTCGATTCTGTCAGAGGTAGATCTGCGTAAGGATGGTAATCTGCTGATTGCCGCTTGTAGTATCGCTGTTGGTTTGGGTTCGGCAACTGTACCTGCGATGTTCGATCAATTGCCTGAATTCGCCCGGATGCTGCTGCAAAACGGTATCGTATCCGGTTCCCTTACAGCGATTGTGCTGAATATCTTCCTCTCGAAGACAAAGGATAATGTTCTGGCAGAAGATCCTGCTGCCCCTGTTCTAACGAAAGAAACACAAGTCTCATAATACGTTTAATTCATGTTAAAAGACCAAGCTCTGGTGTGCTGAAACCTAAGCTTGGTCTTTTTCTCATGCTCAGTGCTTGTGCATATGCACAAAAAAATAGGTTGTCCCGTCAATATTATTGGGTTTGTAAGCGCAGTATACTCAGTTTAGAAAGCGTTATCAAATTACACACTGTATAGTGTCAAATTCTTATACTAGGGGGCAACTAGAGATGGAAGGCACAGTAATTAACTGGATGGGCGCAATTGCGGGATTGATTCTGGCCGTCGTATTGATTTTCAAAAAGGTTAACCCGGTCTACGCACTCTTTTTAGGCGCGATTGCTGGAGGAATATTAGGCGGGGCATCCATTGCAGAGACAGTACAATATGTCATCGACGGAACGAATAGTGTTATGGGTGCAGTTGTACGTGTTCTCGCAGCTGGTGTGCTGGCCGGGGTATTGATTGAATCAGGGGCAGCCGAACGAATGGCCGAGACCATAGTAGATAAGCTTGGTGAAAAGAAAGCGTTATTATCTATAGCGCTGGCTACTATGATAATTACAGCAGTGGGCGTATTCATCACAGTCGCTATCATTATTGTCGCTCCAATCGCTTTGTCCGTAGGTAAGAAGATCGGCATTTCCAAAACCGCTTTGCTGCTCGCACTGGTCGGTGGCGGTAAAGCCGGTAACATTATTTCACCGAACCCGAACACCATTGCCGTAGCTAAAGGCTTTGATGTAGATTTGGCTCAGGTCATGATTCATGGATTCATCCCAGCCGTTGCGGGTCTGATTGTCACTGTTATTATTGCTAATCTGTTGGTCAACAAAGGTGTAAAAATTGCAGAGGGCGACGTTGTAACTAAAGAGGAAGACAGCACTAAGGTTAAACCTAGCTTTGGCCGTGCTATCGTCGCTCCAGTTGTCGCTATTTTGCTTCTAGCCATTAACCCAATCGGAAATATTCTAAATATCGAATTGCTGAAATCATTTAAAGTCGATTCTATGATCATCTTGCCTCTTGCCGGCATTATTGGATTGATTGCTATGAAACAAACGAAGAACATCATTTCTTTTACAACCTCAGGGTTAAATAAAATGACAGGTACAGCCATTATCCTGATTGGTGCTGGTGCTATCGCTGGTATTATCTCGAAATCGGATCTGAGCGCTACTGTTGTAGATGCAATAACGGCTATGGGAATTTCCGGAACGTTCCTTGCTCCAATTGCAGGAATCCTGATGGCGGCTGCTACAGCATCAACCTCTACGGCTTCTATCGTGGCTGCCGGATCATTTGGTCCCGCTATTCTTTCGATGGGCACAGCGCCGCTAAATGCAGCAATTATGGTACACACCGGGGCTACAGTTATTGACCATCTGCCACACGGTAACTTCTTCCACGTGACCGCAGATTCCGTTAAGATGAACATTAAGGACCGGATGTCACTGATTCCTTATGAAAGTCTCGTGGGTCTGACGATGGCTATCGTCGCCACTATATTATACGGCTTCATCCTATAATTTATATTTGCAACTAGAAGGGACGGATATTCTATGAATAAAGACTTTGTCATCGTATTGGCACCGGATTCTTTCAAGGAAAGCATGACAGCCAAAGAAGCTTGTGAAGCCATGGAAAAAGGCATTCATAAAGTAAATTCTAATATTACTTGTATTCATGTACCCATGGCAGATGGCGGCGAAGGAACGATGCAGTCCTTGGTCGATGCAACGGAAGGTACAGTATATATAACAAAAGTTAAAGGGCCACTGGGCAATGAAGTTAGCGCATCCTACGGAATCACAGGAGACGGGCTGACAGGGGTGCTGGAAATGGCTAGTGCGAGTGGTATTCAGCTGGTATCCCCTGAGACACGTAACCCATTGATTACAACCACCTACGGGACAGGACAATTAATCAAAGCATGTCTGGATCGTGGGGTCAGCAAGCTGCTGATTGGCATCGGTGGCAGTGCCACCAATGACGGAGGCGCCGGGATGGTGCAGGCATTAGGCGGCAGGCTGCTGGATGCCGAAGGCAATGAGCTGTTATTTGGTGGTGGTCAGCTTGGCAGATTAGCCCGTGTTGATCTGAGTGGATTTGACCCTCGCCTGAAGGATGTACAGGTTGAAGTGGCCTGCGACGTTACGAATCCATTATGTGGGTTGACCGGAGCTTCCAATGTATTTGGTCCGCAAAAAGGGGCTACGTCGGATATGATCAAACAGCTGGACAGCAATCTGCATCATTATGCGAGTGTCATCAAAGAGCAACTGGGTTTCGATATTATAGATATGCCTGGTGCTGGTGCAGCGGGTGGACTTGGGGCAGGACTGGTAGTGTTCTTAAACGGAATATTAAAAAAGGGCATTGAGCTTGTGATCGACTATACTGGACTTGAAGAAAAGGTGCAGCAGGCGGACATGGTGTGGACCGGGGAAGGAAGCATCGATTTCCAGACCCAATATGGCAAGACCCCGCTTGGCGTTGCTGAGGTAGCTAAGAAATATAATAAACCCGTACTGGCCTTCGCGGGACGGATCGGCGATCAGACGGAAGTGCTGTATGATAAAGGGATCGATGCTATTTTTGGCATCATGCCAGGTGCAGCTTCATTGGAGGATGCCTTGAATAAAGGGCAAGAGAATCTGGAAAGAACGGCTGAGAATGTGGCTAGGTTAGTCATGCTGAACCAAGGAAGCTGATTGAATTATACAAAGTGATAGAGGGGCTGACTGAACGGAGTCAGCCCCTTTTTTCTTTTTTAAGGTAGAAGCTTTCTGAGTAGAATATAAAGGAACAGGAGGTACAGACATGAAGATATCGAAATCACTCGCAGGACAAATAGCACAAGAAATGATGAGCGTAGTTCCTTATAACATTAATGTTATGGATGAGAGCGGGTTTATTGTGGGGAGCGGAGATCTGAAACGGGTCGGAACCTTACATGAGGGAGCGAGAATAGCTATTCAAAGTGGGCATGTCTTTGAAGTGTACGAGGATGGCAGCGGCATGAAGCCGGGGGTGAATGAACCCATTATTATAGATCATAAAGTTTTGGGTGTGGTAGGTATTACGGGACATCCAGATGAGGTTAGGCCGTTTAGTAAGCTGGTCAGAGTCACTACTATATTACTTATTGAGCAGGAAGCAAGGAACAAGCTGGAACAGGATGAGCGAGTAAAACGTGTGAAATTTTATCATGAATTGTCTTATCGTAAAGAAGCATATGATCTTGAGTTTTTGGAACGGGCAGGCAGCTATGGGCTTGATCTTAAGAAAAAATGCTGGGCGATCCTTGTGGAAGGCGATGTGAACGGCAAAGAATTCAAAAATGTATTTAGGTCTTATCCACATTACTGGAATTTGGAGAATGATAAGGCGGTTTTTTTCATAACGGATGTTTTTCTTTATAAAGAGCTTATAGGAAAACTAAATTCATGTACGAATGTGGGGCGAATAGGTTCTGGCGAAGCAGCGGAGTTAGCTGCTTATTCACTTGAACAGGCCCAGGCGGCGATTAGTGTTGGCAGCAGAGTCGACCCGCTCAAGAAACTGTACACTTATGAGGAACTAAGCTTCTTGATTCATCTCTCTTATGACGGTGCTGAACGGCCCGGAACGATTTATGCTCTGCTGGATCAGTCGGGCGATAAGACAGGCCTGATTGAAACGCTGCAAGTATTTATTGCTGAGAATGGGGACCATAATCGTACTGTACAGAAGCTGAATATTCACCGAAATACACTGAACTACCGGCTTAATCGCATTCATACATTGACGGGCAAAAATCCACGCAACTACATGGAGTTGTTTGAATTGTTGTGCGGATTGATGTGGCGGAAGTAAACTAAATCCCCCTATTCCAATTGCCATCCTGATTTTATAGGCATAAACTTAGATAAGCTTGTATAGATAAATTAGGACAGGGATGGATAGGAATGAATGAGAAAGTAGTAATGAATGATAAAGTAGTCATGCCATTATGGACCATGTGCCTTTTTATCGTAGTGATGAACACAACGATGTTTAATGTATCACTTCCAACCATTATTCAGGATCTCCAAATTTCTGCTGATCTAGGTTCATGGGTAATTTCGAGCTATTCGATTGGATATGCTTTATCGACGGTTATTTATAGCCGCTTATCAGACGTGTTGCCGATTCGGAGACTTTTGACCGTTGGCTTAATTACTCTTGGGTTAGCCTCAGTGTTTGGATTATTTGCGCATGACTTTAATACATTATTGATAACGAGAATAGTACAATCTGCCGGCGCGGGTGCGATGGCTGGATTGGGTCTCGTACTGGCCAGCCGTTATGTGCCTATTGAAAGACGTGGTGCGGCTATCGCCATGATCTCCGCAGGGAGTGCAATGGCCTTTGGGTTGGGCCCTATTTTCGGTGGCGTCATCAGTCAGTATTTTGGCTGGAATGGGTTATTCGGAATTACTTGCCTTGTGCTTGTTGTATTGCCAGTGCTGCTGCGGTTATTACCTAAGGAACAGCCTCAGCCTGCAGGCTTTGATGTTATTGGGGCGGCGTTGACCGTTGTAAATGCGGCAAGTCTGCTGGTAGCCGTAACTACCCAATCTCTGGTATGGTTAGCAGTGGGCATAGTATCTATTATCGTGCACGCTTGGTATTTGAAGAAGGCGAAGGAATCCTTTATTAACCCGCAGTTGCTAAAAATGCCGGGATACTTGAAGCTAGTTACCATAGGCTTTTGTATTCTGGTGCTGAACTTGGGGAATTTGTTCCTGATGCCGCTTGTGCTCGCTAATCTGTTTGGTAAATCCGCGTTGATGATTGGTTTGTTTATCGCACCTGGTGCGTTATTATCCGCATTTCTTACCCGTTTTGTTGGACGTTTTATTGACCGGTATGGCAACTTGCGCTTCTTAATCATAGGACATTGTATCCTTGCCGCTGTTATGGCTGCATTTGCGCTGAACCTTTCTGTATCTCCTGTAGTTCTTCTGCTTGGTTATCTTTGCTTCTCTCCTGCCTTCTCGGCGACAATGGCATCCTTAAATAATGAAGCTTCTCGGGTTCTTCCGCGAACTTGGATTGGTTCAGGTATGGGGCTTTTACAACTGATTCAGTTCTTTGGAGGTTCTGTATCTGTTGCGGTCTGTGGGCTGTTGCTGCATGCTCAGCGTGATCTTGCGCCGGCAAAAGCATATGAGCATGTATACGGACTGTTGCTTCTTGTCAGCTTGTGTTCGTTAGGAGTTCTCCTTTTATACAGACGTTCTTATTCCAAAAGTAATACTGGGCAATCTATACAAGCTTAGAACTGAAACGAAAAGGTGATAAAAACGTATCAGATGCTATAGCAGATATAAGGAAGGAATGGTAATAATGGATAACGGGATGAGTGTAGTTTTAATCGAAAAAATGCCAGAGGGTGATCTGCGAGTAATTGAAGAGCGTACGTGGAGCATGAATATGATAACTGCACTTGAACATGTCAATTATATAGTGGTGGGCAGTAAGGAATATGAAGCGGTTGAAGGACGGCTGAATGTGGATGAAGGCAAGCTGGAGCTTTTGCTTGTTCCGATGCACACTGAGGGATAGAAGATCATCAGGGAAGGAGAACCTTACGATGGCTAAAGAAGAAAGGGATAAGGAATTGCCTGCATCAAAATTATTTACCGCCGATGGCAAACCCATCCGTGTATTATCAACATCGCTAGGCATAGCCTTATTAGCGAATGCTATGTTTATTCCTGGCGGAGCGGGGGCTAGCGCGAATACTTCTGCGGGCGAACCACAGCTAGTCTCTTGGTCTAATGAAGAGGTTAAAGCTTATTTTGATAAAAATGTGGATTGGAATATTCCCTACCCCGAAGAAGGTACGAAAGAGGTAGAGGAGCAAGGCCAAGGCGTAGTAACTTCAAACGGGACAACTGTAGTGAATAACTATGGCGGTTATCATTCAGGTTTTGGCTGGACGGATTTGCTTCTGTATCATATGTTGTTTAACAGCGGTGCCAATTACTCCTCCAGAGGATGGGCTAAGGACCGTCCTACCTATTATGGAGGCACGAGAACCACTTATAAACCACCTACTTATAGCAGCGAAAAGTTTCAGAATAAAAAGGTGCCCGGTTCTGTAGTGAAACCTAAAACCTCAACCTCATCCACGGGTTCCATCACGAGAAGGGGTTCCTCTTCGAAGACCGGAATCGGGGGCACTTCCAGTGGCTTAAACTCTTCGAAGAACTCTAAATCAAGCTCAGGCTCGAAATCTTCATCGAGATCAGGCTCAAGCAAGAGTGGTTTCGGCGGATGAGTGATCAGCAGAGCGTGTTTGAGATCCTGGATTTGTCTGATCTGGAGCGGGGCCCACGGGTACAAGCGCTGTATGAGCTTGGGTTCACTTGGGCAGATCTAGAGGAAGAAGAGTATTGGATGGATGCAATAGCTGTGATGCGCAGCGACATTTACAAGGAGCTTGAGGAAGCCTCCGCAAAGCTTTGGGCTATCCTCGATAAGGCGGTTCGGTATATACATCTAAAACGCGATTTGTATGAGCTACTGGGCATTCCCCCTGTTCTTTGGGAGATGCTTGATGGGTCTCCTATTCCGGAAGAAGGCTTAATCAGCCGGTATGCAAGGTTTGATTTTGCGATAGCTCATGATGGAACCATCAAGCTTCTGGAACTGAATGCCGATACACCTACAGGTTATGTGGAGGCTTCCATAGCAACACCTTGGATCTGTGAACAGGCGGGTGTGGCTAGTCCAAATCATGCGATGAAGGAACAACTTGCCGCAGCATGGCAGATAGAACGTCCAGATACCGCAGCTTGTGTTGCTTATGGGTCCCATCTTGAAGATTCAGGTACGATTGAAGCCTTGGTCAGACATAGCGGACTTACTATTCAGTGTGTGGATTGCCTCGACCTGTGGGTCGATGAGGGCATTCTGAAGGATGGGGAGGACCGGGTGATACAGCGGATGTTTGCTCTATATCCTAAAGAGTGGATGGCCGTCGATGAAGGTGGAGATGCACTTGCCTATGCCGTTGAGCAGGGAAATCTTCAGCTTTTTAATGGACCTCACAGTATCCTGTTGCAGTCTAAGGGATTGATTGCAGCTGTGTGGGGAATGTATGAGCTTGGCTTATTATTTGACAATGAAGAGCGTGAGGCGATCTCACGTTATATTTTGCCGACTTATAATAAGCCTGTGTTCTCTGGCAGCTTTGTGTCCAAATCTGTATTTGGCCGCGAAGGCGGTTCTGTACGTCTCTTTGACGATAGTGGAACTCTGGAAATTGAGGACGAAGAGGGTTATGATAGCAGTCAGCTTTTTCCCTCTGTATATCAAAAAAGAGCTGAACTAGCCCGAATACACACCGCCGAAGGTGAATTCCACCTACTGACAGGCATGTTCGTCATTAATGGGAAACCGTGTGGGCTGCTCGGCCGGGCTGGCGGACTGATTACGGGCAATGCCAGTCATTTTATCGCGTTGGGAGTGAGATAGTTGGATAAAAGTAAGGCTATAAACAAGTCGTCTACTAGATTAGTAAAGGCCCGGATCGGCGCTTTATGTATGATGCTTCTAACGGTGCTGCTGCTTAGTGCATGTTCCAGTAATCAGGGGAGTGTGTTTGATTCAGGCACTGCCGAAACTTCTGATAGTGTTGCACGGGTACCTTGGGATTACCGGGTTGTGGAGAGTACTGTAGGTGATCTAATTGGCAGCGATATGACGGTGTTGCCGGATAATGAGCTGCTGCCGAATGATGAGAATTATGCTACTGGCGATAAAATATGGACATTGCAGTTCATGGACGCTGAGCTGATCACAGATGCTGACCAGCGCAATGAAGTCCGCCTATCTTCCTGGACGACCATTAAATCGTATCCCGATGAAAAAACAGCAGTAGAGGACCTTACCAACCTTAAGGTATCGGTAACTACGGATGTTGATCTTGTAGGAGTATACAAGACAAAATATAATGAGAAGACAAGAAACTTTGCCGTCCTTGAGCTGCCTTCCGGCAACCGGATCAAGCAGCCGATAGACGATGAGCGTTATGCAGCATTAGAGAAAGAAAAGACCGCTTCCGTAGTCCTTGAGGAAGTACATGATTTCGCCGATTATGACTCGGCATATGCGAAATTTCGGGGGTGGGCAAAGTGACGATTGTTGTTAATTTGATAGTCAGTATATTTGTGATTATTCTTCTGCAATTGTTGGGTATGGTTATCTTTGGCTTGATGACCCCGTTCAAGGATATGGAAGAGCTGAAAAAAGGGAATGTGGCTGTAGCTCTAGCGCTTGGCGGCAAATTTCTCGCCACAGCAATTATCATTGGAGTAGCGGCGTATACGAATACCTCTATTCTGCATATGATCATTTGGTTTGCTGTCGGTTATGTGTGCCTCATCGCTGCTTACTGGATTTTTGAATTGGCGACCCCAAGCTTTAAAATTTCAGAACATCTGGAAAAAGGCAATGTGGCAGTAGGCACTATGCTCTGCTTGGTGTTTATCGGCACAGCGTTTGCAGTCAGCAGTTTGATTGTTTAGATCAAAAATCGCAGATGAACATGGATAAGGCTGCCCTCAGTAATAACCTCGAGAGGCAGCTTTATTAATGTGAGGAAGGGATGGCAGATGCATTTTTTTCTGAGAATATCCACCAGGATGATGCGTTTACGCAAACGGTCGATCGGTTTGATTATTTTGATCTTTATAATTCTTAGCGCATCGATAGCTTACCTGCTTGAACCGAGTACATTCCACAACTGGTTTAATGCCTTCTATTGGGTCATGACAACGATGGCCACCGTTGGGTATGGGGATTATTTTGCCGAGACTGTAGTTGGTAAGCTATTCACCATGTTTCTGTATATTTTTGGGATTGGTCTTCTCAGCTTGGTTATTGGCAAGGTCATTGACTCTATTGCAGAAGTGCAGAGAAGGAGAGGAGCAGGAACATTGAGCTTCCGGGGAAAGGATCATGTGATATTAATCAATTGGAGTAAGAAAGCACAAGCTGCGGTAGATGAGGTGTTATGCTATTCACCTAAATGTCATATCGTCATCATTGATGAGATAGGACGGCATCCGCTGGAGCATATGGAACAGGTCCACTTTGTGAGCGGTGATGCTTCCAGCGATGAGATTCTCCTTAAAGCTAACATACACGAAGCCCGGGCAGCCATTGTGTTCGGAGACACACGGATTGATGAAGCATCGCTAATTGACGGGAAGTCTCTGCTTATCGCCTCCAGCATTGAGCGCATAGCGCCACAAGTACATACTACCGTAGAAATTATGCAGGAGAAGAATATACAGAATTTCAGGCATGTTCAGGTCAATGAATTCGTTCTGTCGCATGATGCCATTTCTAGATTGGCTGTCCGATCCGCTCTACAAGAGGGGAATTCAGAGGTGATTACGCAGCTGCTGAGCCGCCAGTATGGGGATGATATTTATGAGATTCCAGTGAATAGTGCATGGAAGACCTATGGGCAGGCGTTTCAGGAATTGCTCCTTCAAGGTGCAACTTTACTCTCGGATCGTAGTGACCTTAGCATCAATCGCAAGCTGGGCCAGCCTATTCCTAAAGAGGCTAGATTATATATTGTTTCGGATGAAGAGACGTACCGGAGAATTAAAGGTTAGGTCAGAGATAAGCGAGTAAGCGGATTTTCGGGAGAAGGGCTTCTCGGAATTCCGCTTCTTTTTGTTTGCCGTTCCTTCCTTAAGGGTAAGAGATGAATATTATCGTTACTCTACCTTTCGGAAGGAGCCATTGTTAATGAGTGAACAGCAAAAAGTGAACGGAAATAGCAAAAATGAGCATCTGGAACAGTTTCGCAGTAAGGACGAAGGTCACGCTTTAACAACCAATCAGGGATTGAAAGTGTCCGAGGATGAGTTCTCCCTAAAAGCCGGTGACCGGGGGCCAACCTTGCTGGAGGATTTTCATTTTCGGGAAAAAATGACCCATTTCGATCACGAGCGGATTCCTGAGCGGATCGTGCATGCACGCGGATTTGCCGCCCACGGGGAGTTTGAAGTATATAAATCGTTGAAAGAATATACGAAGGCGAAATTCCTTCAAGATCCGTCCGTAAAGACCCCGGTGTTTGTCCGATTCTCAACGGTAGCAGGATCACGGGGTTCAGCCGAAACTGTGCGGGATGCCCGGGGCTTCTCGACCAAATTTTATACCGAAGAAGGCAATTATGATTTGGTAGGCAATAATATGCCGGTCTTTTTTATACAGGATGCGATTAAGTTCCCTGATCTAGTGCATGCGCTTAAGCCGGAGCCGCATAATGAAATGCCTCAGGCGGCATCAGCCCATGATACCTTCTGGGATTTCATCGCCAATAACCAGGAATCGGCCCATATGGCGATGTGGCTGATGTCTGACCGCGCCATTCCGCGAAGCTTCCGGATGATGGAAGGGTTTGGAGTTCACACCTTCCGTTTGATCAATGAGCAGGGGAAAGCACATTTTGTTAAATTCCATTGGAAACCAGTGCTTGGTGTACACTCTTTGGTGTGGGACGAAGCACAGAAAATATCAGGAGCGGACCCTGACTTTCACCGACGTGATTTATGGGAATCGATTGAAGCTGGCAACTTTCCGGAATACGAGCTGGGCATTCAGCTTCTTAGTGAAGAAGATGAATTCAAGTTTGATTTCGACGTGTTGGACCCTACAAAGCTATGGCCAGAGGAAGACGTGCCCGTGCAGATCGTTGGGAAAATGACCTTGAACCGCAACGTGGATAATGTTTTTGCCGAAACGGAGCAGGTGGCTTTCCACCCTGGACATGTAGTGCCTGGTATTGATTTCACCAATGACCCCCTACTTCAGGGCAGACTATTCTCTTATACGGATACACAGCTGATTCGGCTTGGGGGTCCTAACTTTCATGAATTGCCGATTAATAGACCGGTGTGTCCTTTCCACAACAACCAGCGTGACGGATATGGGCGGCAGACGATTAATCAGGGCACTGTGAGTTATCATAATAATTCTCTGGCCCAAAATACACCGAGACCTGTCCCAGAGGCTGAAGGCGGTTATGTGCATTATCAAGAAAAGGTTGAGGGCCGTAAGGTACGGAGCCGGAGTAAAAGCTTTGAGGATCATTTTTCACAAGCCAAGTTATTCTGGAATAGTATGAGCCCTCCGGAACAATTGCATATTATCGAAGCTTATTCTTTTGAGCTTGGAAAGGTTAAGAGTAAGTCGGTCCGACAGCAGGTCGTAAATATGCTTGCTAACATTACCTCCGAGCTTGCTGTACCTGTGGCAGAAGCCATTGGAATAGCGGCTCCAGAAGTTGGCGGTTCTGAGGTCACTCAAGCTTCCCCAGCCTTAAGTCAAGCTAATACGAAAAAACATCCTAACACGCGGAAAGTAGGCGTGATTATCGGGGATGGTTTTGATGAAGCTGCGGTAATGCCTGTATTGGACACGCTTATGGGAGCTGGGATTCAACCGGAGCTAATCAGTGATAAGCTTGGATTTATTAAAGGCTCAAACGGCACAGAGCTTGAAGTCATCCACACCTTATCCACTACAGATTCGGTGCTCTTCGATGCGATTTATGCGGCTGGTGGAAATGCAGAGCGCAAGAAATTCCATAAAGATGCAGCGCTATTCCTCAACCAAGCATATGCACATTTTAAACCCATCGCGATGACCACAACACTTGCTGAGCTGCTTGCAACAGATGAACACAGAAGCAGTCCGGGCGTCGTAATAGGCGATGGTGGGGAAGTTTTTGCGGCTAGCTTCGTTGCGGCCATTTCTGCCCATCGTTTTTGGGAACGTATGGAATAAAGTAAATAGATGATAGAAAAAGAGGGGTCTGCTCGTCAGAAGGCGTGTGGATGCCTCTTTTTTCCATCTAATAGTTTCATAAATTTAACATTTGGATTAAGTATGTGATGTATATTACCGTTATAGATAATACTAGGCAATATAAGCAGATGCTTAGGGAGGTGATTTTTTGAGGAAAGAGATAGCTGTTGCTGTAGTGGTACTTATAGGTTTTACAGCATTAACAGCATGCGAGCAAACAGCAACGCCGGCATCAACACCCTCGCCCTCCGCGAATGTTCATACAACAGAGCCACCGAATCCTACGGGTTCGGCTAATAATGATGTGGGGGACCATTCACAGGAATTGGATGCTTTAGAGCAATTTATTGTTACGAAGCTTACCGGCTCGTCCGGTGTTTATACGAATTTAATTGAAACAGAGCAATCCGGGGAAGCGGCAAGCGGCCATGAGATTCTAAGTGAGTCTGCCTCTCTGAGGATGCTGGCAGCCGTACGGAGTGGTGAGAAAGAGCGATTTGCAGAAGAATGGGCGCTGGCTAAGCAAACCTTTGATATGAAGGGCGGTTTTAGCTACCGATATAGCCCTAAACAGCAGAAATTATATCCTGTGAATGCTGCCGTTGATGACTTACGTATCATTCGTGCGCTTTATGAAGCGGGGGATACGTTTAGGGATAAACACTATACAGAGGAAGCGGATAAGTATGGTGAAAGATTTTATAACTATAATGTAAAAAATGGATATATGTATGACTTCTATGATGAAAATTACAAAAAAACCAACACATTCGTTACTTTATGTTATATTGATTTAGGTACAATGCGAAAATTGTCGGTTTCTGGAGAATCTCGTGAATTTTTGTTGAATAATATGAGCGTTATACTGAAAGATGGATATTTATCAGATGAGTTTCCCTTCTATGAAACAAGGTTTAATTATGAGAGTGGAACCTATACTTCGGAGAATATCAATACAGTAGAATCGCTACTGTCTATTCTGGCTTTGGCAGAGGTAGACCAGCAGAAATCCTCCAGCATTGATTATATCAAGCAGCAGGTCGAAGCTGGCACATTATATGGACAATATTCGCGTGAGGGAAAGCCGCTTAACGATATTCGCTCAACAGCCATTTACGCTATTACGGCTATGATTGGTGCCGAGATCGGAGACGATGCACTCTATCGCAAAAGCATTGAAAGAATGAACGAGTTCAGAATAACCGATGCCGGCAGCTCACTGTATGGAGGCTTCGGCGATGTAGCTAGTGGCCAAGCCTATTCCTTTGATAATCTGATGGCATCATTGGCCTATGTCTATTAATTTAAACCTATAGTAACGAAGGTGAATCTGCATGATAAACAACACGGTGAAATCACCTCTGAGGCAGGGGATGACACTCGCTAACCTACCGTTGCCATTGTCCCCGGCTTTTATCACTGCTGTTGGAGTGTTGCTTATAACCATCATAGCCTTATTTACCGCCCCGTATGTCGGAATGGCGGATAATGGTGATTTTTTTCGCAGCATCTATAGTAACGGAATTTATTTCAATCTGCCGGATTATGACGAGCAATACTTTGGTTATTTTGTAAAGCAATATGGAATCTTTCAATATTTTAATGAGAATGGCGCGACATTATTTTCTTCGCAGTCCCTATTTATCAAGCTGGCCATTGGACTTAATAAGCTGTTTTTTAGCAGCGAGGTTTTCGATATCCGGTTTCAAGCAGTCATTTATACGATTTTATATGTTGCGGCGATCTACTTATTAATAGAGGCTGTTACATGGGGGATGACCCGCAAGCAGGGATGGGTCACTGCAGGTATTGCTATTTTTATATTTGGAGATACCGGGTATACCGCTTATTTCAACTCCTTTTACGGCGAGAGCGTCGTGATGATCACGATGATTACTATGTTCGCAGCTTGGTTGTTGTTATATCAAAAAAGATACAATGACTATGTGCTGCTGGCCCTGTTCTTGATCAGTACGATCATCCTGACTACTTCCAAGCAGCAAAATGCGCCAGTGGGTATAATCATTGCGGTTCTGGGGTGTTCAATCCTTTGGATTCGCAGGGATAAAATATTTCGCATTCTGACAATGGTTTCCCTTGCTTTGATCCTGTTCGCGGGTGTGTTCACCTATTTGAATATCTCGGATGAGTTCGTGAATATTAACCAGTTCCATGCCATGACCCGCGGGGTGCTGAAGGATTCCTCCGATCCGGAGAAGGCACTGAAGTCATTCGATATTGATGAACAATATGCCATCTTGAAGAATAGCATTTACTACGAGAAATACGGAACTATTGATGTGAATTCACCGATCCTCCAAGAGAACTTTTACAGTCGTTACGGATTTGTTTCGATCCTTAAATACTATATATCGAATCCGGATCAGCTTAACTCGATTCTTAATGTAGCTGCTCAAAGTGCATTCTCGATCAAACCAGCGGCGATGGGCAATTACGAGCAATCCCTTGGGAAGGAATTTCGAGCACAGAGTCACTTTTTTACTGGATACAGTCAGCTGAAAAAGGCTTTGGCACCACGAACGATAGGTTTTATCTTCCTTTGGACAGTGCTTGTCATCGGTCTGTATATGCCTTCTTTCGTAACAGCCATTAAGGCACGTAATTTTAGAGGATTGCAGCGGATGGTATTGATTGTCGCTACGATAGGCATTGGTCTTTCAGGCATTTTTGTATCGATTATCGGTGCTGGTGATGCCGACATTTCCAAGCATGAATTCTTGTTCACTTTATCTTTTGATTTGGTGACCTTTCTGACAGTATCTAGTGTGATCGGACGCAGATTCTCCAAAAATCGTAAAAAGCCGGTTAACGAGAGCCCCACCACGTCTAGTCCATTTACAAAGCCTCAAAAGGATGTGAGTGTTTGAAGCGCAGAGGGATCTTATACTGTATATTGCTGCTGACGCTGAGCTTAACCATCCTATTGCTTCCCACCACTCCTGTTCAATCTGCTGCATCGCCACAACAAGTCTTACTGCTCTATGACAGCCTTGCCAAGGGGACCGCTAAGGATGGAAATGTGACTGAACTTCAACGTCTGCTGGCAGCTTACTCGACAAAGGTTACACTTCGAAGCCTAGATCAATACGAGCAGGGGATGCTGAAAAATTACTCCAGAGTGATCATGGTCCGTAACGAAGCGGATATTTCGATCACGAATAAATCCTATATAGAGGATTGGGAGCATTATCAGGGGCAGTATTTGCATATCGGGTACAACCCACCCGCTAGTCTAATGAAGGCGTTACAGCTAACCACTGATGTGATCTATGACGGGAGTGCTGAGCTCGAAATTGGACAGTTCTCCGGAATTCAAGCTAAGGTGCAGGATATGCCTTATATTGCAGCGAGTCAGGCGGTCAAATCCTTTGGGAAACTATCTTTTGCGGAGGAGGGTCTGCAAGCACCGTACGCTGTGAGTAAGGGGAATGATACATATGCCCCATATTTTGAACAAGGGAATGTCAGTACGCTGGGGATGGCGTATGTTCTGAAGGATTGGCTCCATATCACTGCTGCTCCTAAAATGTACCTTGCGATCAAAGAAATCTATCCTTTCTCCGATCTGCGACTGCTGGCAGAAACGGGTGAGCGGCTGTATCAACTGGGGATTCCGTTTCTTGCAAGTGTGCGGCCTGTGTTCAGCAATACCGATTATCCGGCCATGCAGCGTTATTTAGTGGCCATGAAAAGTGTGCAATCCAGCAATGGAAGCATTCTGGTCAATGCCCCAGTGGTGATGCCAACGATAAGCTCCATTGACCATACGCTTAAAGGAAAGATGAATGATTTCATCAATCTGTTGGCCGAAAATGGGCTTGGGCCGCTTGGAGTCGGGGCGGAAATGCATTGGTCGTATGACAAAGAGTATTCAGAAGCGGGGATGAGCTTTTTTGATTCCGTGGTGTTATATCCGGATGAACAGATTGATTATATGGAGCAGAGCGACACCTCTAAATCCTTTCCATCCTCTTTATATAGCGTTCCGCTGGAATTTCTTCAGGCTTTGCCTACATCCAATAAAGTGATACCGCAATTGCCGATGGATACTGTAATCACCGTCGACATGCCCGAGGATGAGCGTCAGCTTGAAGAAATGCTGCAAAGTCTGGAACGGAATTGGGTTTCTTTTGCCGATTATAAGCAAGAAGAGCACCAGGTCGTTACTGATCAGAACACAATCTCCTCACTAGATGGAATGATTTCTATTAATGGACAACCTCTAAGCCTGGACTATACACCGGAAACAGTAGATAGCGATTATCGCTACACAGAGGAACAGCAAAAGAGCTTCACCCGACTTTTTAATATTCAGAATCAATTTTTTATTGTTGTGATCATGATTTCTCTGCTGCTGTTTGGCGGATTGCTGATGATCGGATACCGGTTATATCGCAGAAAGTTTTTGAAATGAGACAACTATCGTGATTTGGAGGACCCTATGACGATTTCAGACGTGCTGATGGTGATTGCGGTGATCTGTATTTGGTCTCTGCTGCTGGTGAATGTGACCCTCATTATCGCGGGCTATCTATATTACATTAAATCCGAAAATGAGGACATACCAGAGATAGAGGGTGAATATCCTTTTGTTTCAATTATGGTTCCCGCTCACAATGAGGGGGTAGTGATTTGTAAGACGGTTGAATCTCTGCTGGCGCTGGATTATCCGCAAGATCGGTATGAGATTATTGTGATTAATGATAATTCCTCTGATAACAGTGCTGAGCTGCTTGCGGGCATACAATCCCGAAATCCGGGGCGTCAGCTGGTAGTCATTAATACGGATGCAGTTACAGGAGGCAAAGGCAAATCCAATGCCTTGAATATAGGCTTTACCAGCTGTAAAGGGGAGCTAATCGCCATTTATGATGCCGACAATACTCCGGAGAAAACAGCTTTGCGTTATCTGGTTGCTGAGATCATGCATGATTCCAGCCTCGGTGCGGTGATTGGGAAGTTCCGGACCCGTAATCGTGATGCAAGTTTACTGACCCGGTTCATTAATATTGAGACCTTATCCTTTCAATGGATGGCTCAAGCGGGGCGCTGGAAGCTGTTCAAGCTTTGCACTATTCCGGGAACAAATTTCATTATGCGCAGGTCTATTGTGGAAAGCATCGGTGGCTGGGATGTCAAAGCGATAGCCGAGGATACAGAAATCAGCTTCCGGATTTATATGATGGGTTACCAAATCAAGTTCCAGCCCAAATCCGTCACGTGGGAGCAGGAACCACAGACCCTGAAGGTCTGGTTCAAGCAGCGAACCCGCTGGGCGAAGGGCAATATTTATGTCATTGTCAAAAATATCCCGCTGCTGTTCAATAAATCGGCCGCAAAGGTGCGGTTCGATATTCTTTATTTTCTATCCATTTACTTCTTGTTGCTGCTGTCGTTAATCACCTCGGATGTGCTGCTGATCCTGCATGCTTTGGGTTATGTGCATACTACTATTGCAGGTCTTAGTAATTTCTTATGGCTGCTCGCTATTATTTTATTCGTTGTGGGGACCTTCATTACGCTAACAACAGAAAAGGGCGAGATGAGCTTGTCCAATCTAGGGATTGTAATGTTGATGTATGTGTCTTATTGCCAGCTGTGGATGGTTGTCGCGGCTAACGGATTATATCTATACCTGAAAGACCTCATCTTCAAAAGAGAAGCCAAATGGTATAAGACGGAGCGCTACTAACGAGGCACCAAAAAGTCATATGAGAAAAATGTAATCACAGGAGAAACAGAACATGAAGATAAAAAAACAGCTGGTTATACTGTTAACCTGCCTCTCCCTTTTCTTAATTCCAATCCATCCTGCTGCCGCAGAGACGTTGCCACAGGATCATAAGTCTACTTATACAACCTCATTCACGGGAACAGACTCGTCCTTAACAGGTTCGAGTGCCCAGCAGCAATATTTTGAGGTTCTGGATTATTGGAATGTGGATCAAGTAAAGATCAAACTGCATTTTCAAATTTCACAAATTACCGAAGAGCAGATTTCTAGTGTTACCTTAACGCTAAACGGCAGCCCGTTCTATACGTTTCGTCCGTCACTACAAGACAACGGCGAACAGCTGTTGACCCTTGCGGCGCCCAAGGGGTTTCTGAAAAAAGGGACGAATACGCTGGGCATTCAGGGCTATTTGAAGACAGATCGTCAAGATGATCTCTTTTGTTCGGTCGATGAAACGTCGGATAATTGGCTGCATCTGTTCAATACGTCCAGTGTTAACGTGATTTATACCGCAAAGCCCTTGAGTGGAGGGATCAGTGACTTCAGCGAGCGATTCGCCGGGATAGATACCTTAACGAAGAATCAGAGTATTCTGACTGTACCGGACAAAAGCACGGCGGCAGAAATGGAAGCAGCCACTTATGCGCTCTCCGGGTTTGTTAAGGGGATTACGTTAAATGATAAGACTATTCCCTTGCTTCCCTACCGGGCAGACACTGTGCAGAATAAGGCCGCAGTTGTACTGGTAGCTATGTATGACAGAGTACCAAGCGGGCTGAAAGCTCAGCTAAGCTCCACTGAAGATTTGGGTACGCACGCGTTGCTCCAGCTAGTGAATAAGGATACCCAGCCCACCTTGGTTGTAACCTCGAAGGATGAGAACTTGCTGATTAAAGCGGGTCGTTTGATTGCTAATCCAGAGCTGATCGGGCAGATCACTAGTGATCTGAAAACAGTAACGGATGCTACAGAAGTGTCAGCACCTGCGCTTTCGATTAGCTCTAACATCACGTTCACTGAAACAGGTGATAAACTGACCGGGGCACATCATCAGGAGCAGACGTATTTTATTTCATTGCCAGCGAACCGCTCGATTGCCGATTCCGGTAAAATCAGCCTGGATTTCCGTTATGCACAGAATTTGGATTTTACTCGTTCATTGGTTACCGTGAGCATCAATAATACTCCGATTGGCAGTAAGAAGCTGACCAAGGAACTGGCGAATGGCGATATTCTTAATCTCTCGGTGCCTCAGAACTTGAATATATCCGGAAATTTCTCGGTGACAGTGGCTTTTGATTTGGAGATCGAAGGAGCCAGATGTATTATCGATCGGGATCAAATGCCGTGGGCTTATATCAGTAAAGATTCTGTAATGCAGCTGAATACGAAGGATCGCACGGATCTCTTATTTAATAACTATCCATATCCGTTCATCCGCGATGGGATCTATAATCATGTGGCGGTTGTACTGCCCGAACAAATGGATGATTACGCCTATTTAAGTGTATCGAATATCTTTAATCTGCTTGGTAAATATGCCAGCGGAAATATAGGGAATATCCAGTTCTATACCGATACTGTCAGCGCCGATCATTTGAAAAATAATAATATCATCGTTATTGGTGCTTATAAGAATAATAAGGTGATCCGTGATCAGAATGCTAAGCTTTATTTTCAATATAACGGAGATGGAACCACAATTCGCTCCAATGAGAAAATGAGTATTGAAGAGCAATACGGCGCACGAATCGGAACACTGCAGCTGATTGATTCCCCATTTGAGGCGGGACGTGCATTGCTCGCGGTTACGGGAGTCAGCTCGGAAGAGTATTACTTAGGATCGAAGCTGCTCGCTACAGAACGGGACAAGTGGAAGGTGTTTGGCGATGGTGCAATCGTTGATAAAGACGGTAATGTCAGCGCACACCGTTTCAAAACGATCACTGGAGCAGCCGAGGACTCTGTGGCCCAGAAAATAATGGAACGGTCGGATGTACTCAGTTTTATCATCGTGATTTTACTGGTGCTGACGCTGGTAGTTCTATCGCTGATCCTACTGCTTCGCAAACACATGAAGAAACGTGGTGATAAGCGTGAGACGTAATCGCAGCTTAGTGTCGGACATCGCTCTCTTATCATTCCTGATGTTATCGTTCCTCTGTATCGTCTTCATTGCCGGGGCACCGGATGATTACCTCCAGAATATTATCATTTTAACGGTGGCTTTTATTCTGGCCATTGTTACGTATTTTACAACGGTCACTGCAGGGCTGGTCTTGAATCTGGTGTTTATCTTTGCTTACGGATTCTACACGATGTACCAGACGATAACGCTAGGGGAGACGATTAGCCTGAATACTTATTTCTGGTTAATTATGACTCCGCTATTAACGGTCGTTCTATGGGTATTCACTTTAAGCAGCCGTGATTTGCAGGTGGAGAATGAGCAGCTACGCAAAAAGACTGCCAATATGGCTATCGTCGATGAAAACACAAATTTGCGGAACAGTATTTCTTTTCAGACGGATGCTACATTATTTACAAGCATTTCGACCCGCTATCAGATTCCGCTCACCCTGCTAGTGGTGAAGGTGAAGTATTGGAAAGAGATCAGACGGATCATTCCTGAAGATCAGCTGGCAGAAGCTATCTATGACGTGTCTCAGCTTAGTCAGGCGAGTATTCGTACCAATGATGCACTCTATCTGCTAGATAAGGATGAAGCAACATGGGGCCTGCTGCTGTTCACGGACAGCGATGGGGCGAAGATTGTGATCGAGCGGATTAAGCTCAAGCTTCAGGAGTTGAATGACAATAATTTCTCCAGAAAATATAAGGTCAGCCTGGGTCTTAAGATTGGGGCGGTCGAATACCAGGCCGGCACGATTGAGAATCCGCTGGATTTCATTGTTCAGGCCAAAAAACAGCTGGAGTACGACGTGTAGGCCAGCTTAAAAATCAACAGTTTCACTATCAGCCTCTGTATGGATGGCGATGAGCACGCTTGCCGGCTCATCGCCTTTATTTATGACCAGATGTGGCACACAGGCATTCCAGCTAAAGGAATCCCCCGCTTGGAACATCCCGAAATCTTCACCTTGCTCCGCATAAACCTCACCTTTTATCACTAAATGGACCTCTTTGCCTTCGTGCGCCTGCGGAGTTTCGCCCGTGGAAGTGCCCGGAGGGAAATGGACAAGCACCATTCGTACACCACCTGCTGAGCTTAAATGCTCAACTTGCAGTCGATCACTTCCGCTACTGGTGATTTGCCGCTCCTCGGATCGTACCACCTGCATCCGCTCTTCTTTTTTTAACAGCAAATAAGCCAACGGAACGTTCAGCGCATCCGCAATCAGGCTAAGGGTTGCGATCGAAGGAGAGGTCTTGTTAGTCTCAACCTGGCTCATAAAACCCTGTGACAGGCCAGTAGTTTCACAGATTTGGGCAATCGTTATATGTTTTCTTTTACGGATTGTACGAATGTTTGAACCTATATTCATAAGTAAAGCCCCTTTTAATATTAGTAATAGCAAATATATTTTTATATTAACAAATTATTAATTGACATACTAGCCAGAGGTTTATAATATTATCCTTACAAATATTATTTTTGTATTACAAATATTTTGAAGGAGTGTTTAGTATGAAGGCACCTTATATATATGATGTCAGTCTACCTTCCGGCTACGATGTGAATCGGGTTTATCCGGTTATCTTCACCTTGCATGGCAAAGGTTCCAATGAGAAGAATATGTTCGGACTTGTCGAGCCCTTGTCTGAAGAGTTTATTATTATCGGGATTCGGGGAAATATGATTTTAGGGGCTGGATTTCAATATTATGATCTCAAAAGTCTAGGTCATCCCATCCGTGAGCAGTTTGATCAGGCTGTATCGCAATTGCAGCAGTTTATCGAATACGCCACCGACAAATATCCTATAGATGCTAAACACCGTTATCTGCTTGGCTTCAGTCAAGGAGCCATTTTGTCCATGACACTCGCTCTTACAATGGGGAATTCGCTTCGGGGAATTGTGGCGCTGAACGGTTATGTTCCGGGGTTTGTGAAGACAGATTATGAGCTGAAGAGTGTGCAGGAGGTATCGGTCTTCATCTCGCATGGTGAATATGATTCTGTATTTCCAATTTCAGTGGGGACAGAAACAGCCGCTTATTTCGAAGGTCTAACCCCATTATTAACCTTTAAAACTTATCCTTCGGATCATGGTGTATTACCGCAGAATCAGCAGGACCTGATCGCTTGGTTACTGCAGAACTTAGGGAGTGATAAACTATGATACCTTCTTACTTTATTGCCCACGGTGCTCCTTCTCTGGTACTTGATAACAATGCATATACGAAATTTCTTGGGGAGCTCGCTGAGAGGAATGTCAAACCTAAAGCGATTGTTCTATTTTCTGCACATTTTGAAGAACACACACAGTCGGTTGGAGTTATGGAGACTTTCGACACCATCTATGATTTCTATGGCTTCCCAGATGAGATGTATCGAATGACTTATCCTGCCAAAGGAGACAATGAGGTTGCACAGCAAATTATGTCTCTGTTCCACAAGAATGGGATTGTCAGCAAATTAAATACAGAGCGTGGACTAGATCACGGAGCTTGGGCTATTCTTAAATTAATCTATCCGAATGCAGATATTCCTGTTGTGTCTTTGTCAGTTAATCGAGAGCTGTCCAATGAACAGCAATATTTAATGGGTAAGGCTTTATCTGAGCTGCGTGAGCAGGATATTATGATTATTGGCAGTGGTGGAACCGTCCATAATTTGCGTAGCGTGAAGTGGGGAATGGAGAACGTCGAGAAATGGGCGGAGACATTCGATGACTGGCTGCAGCACAGGGTGGAAGCTTGGGATACAGAGTCACTATTTAGCTATCAGGAGCTTGCTCCCTATGGTATTGATGCAGTGCCGACTAATGAGCACTTTATCCCTCTGATAATAGCTATGGGAGCTGGCGATAAAGGGAAAGAAGCGAAGCTGCTGCACCGAAGTTATCAGTATGGCAATTTAAGTCTTAGCTGTTGGGAGTTTAATTAAGAAGGAGGCATTAATGATGGACTTGGGACTTCGTGGGAAATCAGTTTTTGTAGCCGCAGCAAGTAAAGGGTTAGGACTCGCAACTGCGCTGGAGTACGCCCGTGAGGGGGCGAAGGTAATGATCGCCAGCAGGAGTATGGAGCAGCTTGTAGACGCACAGAAAGAGATTCAGGCAGCCACAGGACAGCAGGTGAACATTGTTCAGATGGATGTGACTGTCCCAGAGGATATCGTACATGCTATTCAAACGGTTGTAGCCCAAAACGGTGGGCTTGATGTTGTAGTGACCAATGCGGGGGGGCCTCATGGCGGAGGTTTCGCTGATATGGAAGACGCGGATTGGAACCAAGGATTTGAGCTCACACTGATGAGCACCATTCGTTTGATCCGTGAATCACTGCCGCATCTGCGCTCTTCTGGGGCAGGGCGAATCGTTAATATAAGCTCGATTTCTATCAAGCAGCCTATTGAGGGACTAATTCTTTCCAATGTTTTTCGCGCTGGCGTGTATGCCTTGACCAAGAGCTTGGCTACTGAGCTGGCTGCGGATCGCATTTTAATTAATACGATCGCTCCAGGGCGTATTGCAACCGACAGGATTCTTCAACTAGACGGCAAACGTGCACAAGCCGAGGGGATCCCTATGGAGCAGATTCAAGAGGAAGCGCTGCTGCAAATCCCGTTAGGAAGATTGGGCACGCCCGAAGAATTCGGCAAGGCTGCTGTTTTTCTAGGCTCTTTTGCGAATACTTATGTTACGGGACAATCTCTTTTAGTCGATGGAGGAATGGTGAAATCGCTCTAACCTCCGGCGTTATGGGTAGGCTTTGAAAGGTTATGGAAATATTAGTAATTTCAATATTAGTTGCTTTGTGCTCTAAATAAGCGTATGATGGAGCGGTGGTCTAAATCGTAAGATTTACGAATTTTCCTACGTTTATTAGGTTATACTATATATAAACCTACAGATCATTTGGATAATTTACCATAAAGGCTCCACGAATTTATTCAGAAGGAGGACGATTAGAATGAGAGAAGGCATACATCCTAAGTACAACCAAGTGATTTTCTTGGATGCAAGCGTAGGCTTCAAATTCTTGAGTGCATCTACTAAATCATCCAATGAAACTATGGAATGGGAAGACGGCAACACTTACCCAGTGCTCCGTGTGGACGCAAGTTCCGCATCCCACCCATTTTACACTGGTAAACAAAGAGATACAGAACAAGGCGGCCGTGTTGACAAGTTCAAACAACGTCTTGCACAAAAGAAATAAGAATCCTTACGGATTGAAGAGGGACAACCCATGTAGAAGCAATCGCTTCGGGGATGTCCCTTTTTTGTGTTCAGGCATGTTAAAATGAGATGAATTTAAAAATATACATGGCGTCGAGGGAGCGATCAGTGATGGAAAATGTAATAAAAGTAGATACAGTCCTAAAGAGTGAAGACGTTCAGGAGTTTAACTTATGGTTCAGCTTGAATAGCCGGATTATACTCAACTCTTTTAGCGTAGTCGCTTACTTTATGATTTTGTTATTAATTACTAAGGATTACAGTACTCAAAGCATCTCAATCCTGGCTGTGACTGCTATAATTCTTGCCGCTGTCTTATGGTATATGACCAAGGCAAGCTTGATCAAAAAATCCAAGAAGGCGTTCAAAACAGATAGCCTAATTCAGCAACCGCAAAATTATACGATTTCAGATGAAGGCATATCTTATCTTTCCGAAGCGGGCACTGGACAAGTGAAGTGGGAAGAGATACATAAGATAGGTGAAACTACGAACTTGTTTGTGTTTTTTGTGTCCACACAGAGAGCGCTGATTATCCCTAAACGTTTCTTTGAATCGGCACAAGATAAAATAACATTTAAGGATTTAGCCAGAAAATATATGTTCTCCAATCGGGTGAAATTTAAGGCATAAGATGTGCTGTTATTGTTGATTCATTTGTACCAAGGATTAGGCTATAATGATAGGAGTGACTTGAAAAATAGGAGAAATATGGCATGCCATGGATTCAGGGATATCCGTATTACTTATTAATGGGCAGTGTTCTAAGTCTGTACATGGGCGTCAGCTCCTATCGGCACCGTAAGTTAGCAGGCAGACGCTATTTGTGGATCTTAATGCTGTTAGTCAGCCTTATATTTGTTGCAACGGCCGGAGAGATTATGTCACCCTCTTTTCAGTCTAAGCTGTGGTGGAAGAATGTGCAGCAGGCTCCGCTTTTTTTTAGTGCGCTCTTTACTTATGCTGTGGTAAAAGAATACGTATCTCCTTCCACAGGGCGCCTGCCCGTGAAGCTTGCCATCTTCTCTATCCCTATTGTTATGGATGTACTTCTTATTTTTACGGATAGCTATCATCATCTGATGCGCAGTGAAGTGGCCGTCCTGACGGTCGCGGGTGTTAGTGGAATTGCTGTAAAGCCTACGCTCCTTAGTATGGCTTTTATTGCGTATGATCAGCTTTTTGGGCTATATGCAGTCTGCTTGCTGGCAGTTTCCCTACTGAATACCCCGAGAGTTTATTTGCGGACTAATTTGCTGCTGTTGGCGGGTTTGCTAGTTCCGGTTATTTCCGTCTTTTTACTTCCCCTCTTGAAGATTACCATTACAGGTTTTACGGCGTTTACTTATTTGCCTGCGATTATAGCGGCTTATTTCGCACTTTTTGTTAGCTCCAAATTAACCATCTTCCCTCTAACCAAAAACAAAATTCTAGAGCACATGAAAGACGGCGTAGTTCTGACTGACCGTTATGATAATATCATTGGCATAAATGATGCGGCGACTGCTATTTTATACGACATTACCGGAATAGCGAACGATAACTGGATGGGAAAAAACATTGATCTTTTTATGAAGTCTCACAAAGACATTGCAGCTCATTACAGTCAGAGGACGGAGGGACAGTTTGAGGTAGTTTGTTCTGGCGCAGGGGAGCTCTGTTATGGGGTTTCTTTAATTGCTACGGAACATGCGACAACAGAGAATAAGGGTATGCTTATTGTATTTAGTGATCATAGTGAGAAGAAGCGGTATGAGCGTGAGCTGGTCTATCAGGCAACGGTTGACGATCTGACAGGGCTATATAATCGCAGGCATTTCATGCAAAGGGTCCAGAATCAAACGATCCCGGATGGATTAGGATTGGCTCTGCTGTTATTTGACATTGATGATTTTAAATTAATTAATGATACTTATGGTCATTTAGCGGGCGATCAGGCGTTAGTTGATTTCTCGAATAAAATACTTCAGGTATACCAGAATAAAGGTATTGCTGGAAGAGTGGGTGGCGAGGAATTTGCCGTATGCTTTTTCGCTGAAGATAAATGTGCAGCCTTAAAAGAAGCAGAGAATTTTCGTACAATGATGAGTGATTACACGATAATCTTGAATGAACAGGATAGCATTCATCTTACCGCAAGTATCGGAATCTCTTTTACGGAGCGTAGAGAGGTGACTTTCGAAGATTTATATCGGGAAGCGGATGAAGCGTTATATCACTCTAAGAATACAGGGAAGAACAGAGTTACGTTAGGTCGTGAACCGATCATAAGAGAAACAGTAAAGGGATAAGAACATCGAAGATAAGGGAGTGGCCTAATGAATCTGACTGTTGATGAAGTGATGAGCAAGCTTGAGGAGATGGGTACAGAGCAGACGAAACGTACCTTCTTACGACATGGCGCAGTGGAACCTTTATTTGGAGTAAAGGTAGGGGATATGAAGAAGCTGGTTAAGGATGTGAAAAAAGATCAGAGTCTGGCAAGGGCTTTGTATCAGACAGGCAATTACGATGCAATGTATTTGGCTGGGCTAACCGTCAATCCCAAGACTATGACGAAGCAAGAGCTTCAAAGCTGGGCTTCGGCGGCCAGTTGGCATGCGGTAGTGGAATATATAGTATCCCCTCTCGCCGCAGAGAGTCCATATGGATTGGAACTTGCGAGAGAGTGGATTCGTTCCTCGGATGAACTAATAGCCGTTTGCGGCTGGAGCACTTATGCAAATTACATTTCAATTACACCGGATGATAAGCTGGACATCGCTGAGATTAGGGAGTTGTTACAACAAGTAGGCGCTACTATTCATCAGGAGCGGAATCGTGTCCGTTATACGATGAATACTTTTGTAATTATGGTGGGCAGCAGTATCACAGAACTGCATGAGGAGGCAGCAAAGATCGCAGCAGGTATAGGTAAGGTCCAGGTGAACATGGGACAAACCGCTTGTAAAGTTCCCATGGCTGTTGATTATATTGCTAAGGTTGAACAGGCTGGGAAGCTTGGTGTGAAGAAGAAAACTTGTATTTGCTAAGTTAGATATTTAGGTAACCCTTCAAGGTGAAAGGCACTTGTGGGTTTTTTTTTATTCCGGGAAAAACAAGTGTTTCAACCCTGCGGAAATTGTTTAAATTAGCAGCAGTCAAAATTTACATAGAAGAATTAATGAAGCCTTATTCAAGTAATCTTTTGCAATGATGTAGAATAGAAAGGGGTTTATAGTTAGAAGACAGGACGGAGGCTAGTTGTGAACAAACGTCGATTCACTTTGCAGTATAAAATACTGTCAATTACAGTTTTAATCGTGATCTGTCTATTAGGATTTGTTTTTGTCATGCATGGAAGAATCAATGCTCTACAGCGGGAAACCAGCTTCATCTCTCATCAGGATCGAGAGATTACTAATTTGGCTAATCTAATTGAGAAGAATATTTTAGATATGGAAACCGGACAACGTGGATATGTCATCACCGGCGATAACAAGTATCTGGAGCCCTACAATTTGGGTAAGGCTGAATGGGAAGCTAATTATGATAAGCTTTACGTGCTGACTGCTAATGATTCTTTACAGCTACAGCGTCTGTTGGGTATTGAAAGTAAAATTAAGCAATGGATCGAACAGTCCGGAAATTATGTGATCCAGTTGAAAAAAGAGGGACAGGACGCTGAGCTCCTAAGATACTTCAATTCCGACGACGGCAAAGATCAAATGGACCGGATTCGTAATCAGATCAGCACTTACCGCGAGACGATGAAAGAGAACACCAACAGTCTGATTGCTAGACAAGCAGACAAGAATAAATTATTGCTAGAGCTTCTTTATATTGCTTGGGCAATTATAGCGGTTACCGCGATGGTCGCTTCGTGGATCAATTCACGCGCCATCGTTAGTACGGTTCGTAAAGTTACCCATACGATTGCAGAATTGGAATCTGACGAAGATATGAAGACAAGGATAGAGATCACCACGAATGATGAGATCAGGGATCTGAGCGTAGCTACGAATCATCTGATAGACACGCAACAAGAGCGGATATGGATTCAGGCTAACGCAAACGAATTGTTGGCGAGGTATCAGGGCATCACACATATCTCGCAACTGGGCGACATTTTTCTTGGCAAAACCGCAGAAGTCCTCGATTACCCATATGGTTCCTTATATGTTCGAACACAGGACCATGATCGAGATTTCTTTAAGAGAGTCTCTACTTTTGGCGGAAGCAGTAACATTCCAGATCAGCGGGCATTCCAGATCGGAGAAGGTCTAGTTGGACAATGTGCTAAAGAGGCGCGCTTGATGCAAATACAGGATCTGCCGGAGGATTATATTAGCATACAATCTGGGTTGGGTATTTCTGCGCCGAAGGCGCTTCTACTAATGCCGATTTCTTTTTCGGGTGAGGTAGTTGCTGTGGTGGAAATCGCCGCCTTTGCTCCACTTACGCAATTGCAGGTTAAGTTCCTAGGGTCTATTTCGAATGCCTTTGGCTCCGCAATTAACAGTACGATTAGCATTATGAAGATTGACCAACTTCTGGCACAATCTCAGCGTCTAAACGAAGAGCTACAGGTATATACCGAGGAACTACAGACTCAGTCTGAGGAGCTGCAAATCCAGACGGAGTCACTGCATGCAACGAATAGAAAGCTGGAGGATAAGAAACTGCTGGCGGAACAAAAGTCACTAGAGGCGGAAAGAGCTCAAACGGAACTCAGTGAATACACAGAGTTATTGCAGCAAAGCTCACAATATAAATCAGAGTTTCTGGCTAACATGTCTCACGAACTGCGAACTCCGCTTAACGGCATTCTGCTGCTCTCCGAATTTCTTATGGAGAATCAGTCGGGAGCTTTAAGCGAAGAGGATATTGAATTCTCAAAAGCCATTCATTCTTCGGGACAAGATCTGCTGGCGCTGATTAATGACATTCTGGATTTGTCCAAGGTTGAGGCAGGAAAGCTGAATATTGAAATTGAAGCGATAAATATATCGGAGATTCCGGAGGCAATGATCCAGAACTTCAGTCAGCTTTCCCGCAAAAAAGAGATTCCTTTGCAAATACAGCTGGGAGAGAACTTACCCCCGCTGTTTTATTCGGATGCTCAAAGAGTGCGGCAAATTATTATAAATTTGCTGTCCAATGCGTTTAAGTTTACAGCGGAAGGCGCAGTCACTCTGGAAATCCGTTCAGCAACTAAGGACGAGCTGCTGGATTTGGCAGATTCGTATACAGGGGAATTTATTGCCTTCGCCATCAAGGATACTGGAATTGGGATTTCAAAAGAAAAGCAGTCGATTATCTTCGAGGCTTTTCAACAGGCAAATGGAAATACAGAACGTCAATATGGTGGAACAGGGCTTGGGTTATCCATATCTAGAGAGCTGGCAACCCTGCTCGGTGGTAGAATTATAGTGGAGAGTCAAGAAGGAGTGGGTAGCGTCTTTACAGTGTATTTGCCCTTGAAGCTTGAGGCCCCAAGCCTTGAGGAAGTGGCTGATCAAGCGACTGTTATTCAAGAGATTGGGAATGGAGTGGTACTTGCCGCTACAACGGCTGAGGATACACGTAATGACTTCACTTCTCTGAATCAAAAGCATGTACTTATCGTGGATGATGATGAACGGAATTTGTTTGCTTTATCAAATACCCTAAGAAAGCGCGGGCTGCATGTAACTACAGCTACTAACGGAGAGAGCGGCCTGTATGAACTGGAGCAAGCGGCTTCTATAGACATCGTTCTTATGGATATTATGATGCCAGTGATGAACGGATATGAGGCAATCAATCGGATCAGACAAATGCCCGCAAAGAAGGATATTCCCATCATTGCACTGACTGCAAAAGCGATGAAGGAAGATAAGGCTAAAATCCTTCAGGCAGGTGCAACAGATTATCTTAGCAAGCCGATTAACCTGGAACGTTTATTAGCGTTGATGCAATTGATTCTAGCTAGCGATTCATGAAATAGATAATGGACGGAAACAATCATGGGGTGCCTAGTAGTCATGACAATGGCTGCTGGGGCACCCCTGTTTTGTTGACGTTGAACTAGACCTCTAACTTCGGATAATTCAAACGAAGTTGCGCGAACGAAGTAACTATAATCTGCTATCGGACACAGCTGACCGTTAACGCAGCTTTTTACCACATTTGTAATTCTAACGGACCCCACTGACGCTATTGGCATAAAAAATACCGAATATGCCCTCTTTTTAATGAATGGTGGCGCTGGAGTCCGAAACGCTGCTCTAAAGGCGGAAAAATCGGAAATAACGTCATCTGGGTCCGTAAGCCTCGCAATTATGATCATCCAAAACTCTGCAGCAGGCGAGCAAAAGTGTGCCTAGGCGTTCAGCCGGCTTTCGTTTACCTCAAATCGGCTGAAGCGAGTCAGCCACCCTATTGCCCAAAACGCAAAACAGCGATCCTCCCATAACGGAAGGATCGCTGTTTTAATGTCTCTTTGGAATCTTTTTAATAAGATTTCAGTCTCTCACTTATTGTTGCGCAGAATCTACTACAACTTTGACAGCTGTGCCGATTGGTGGCAGGCTTCTGGTCAGCACTGGGCTGTAGAATCCGATAACTTTTGTACCTTTAACAAGCTCGCTGCTTTTAACAGCTTCGCCGTCTTTATTAATGAGTACTGTGTCTTCGTTAATGCGCAGTACTACTTCTTTTTGTGACAATTCGCTCAGGCCACTGCCTTTAACAGTGATACTGATATTTCCTTCATCGTCTTTTTGAACTTCTTCAATAGTGCCAGCAGTACCTAGAAGATCATCTTGTTTCTGCTTATCCAGAACGGTGATTTTGTAAGTTGGTGTTTGTGGCGGAAGACTCATAGTCATGACCATGGAGTGTTCTGCTTTTACAGTCATCCCGATATGGAGATCTTTGAGTGCAATTTTAGTGCCGTCTGCCATCTCAATAGCCGTATCTTCCCCTACATTTAATACGATTCCATCCGTACCTACACCTTGGATTTGAACGGATTGGTATTTACCACCATCATAGACTGCTGTAATCACACCAGTCTTAGTCATGTGCTGCTCGGCGGCATTTGTGTTGATCACAATGGAATCTCCCTTCACAGTCATGTTTTGATGAATTACTTCGCTTAAAAAGGAAGCTGGGACATACAAAGTGGAGTCAACCAATTGTGGTGCAGTTCCAAGTGTTGTATACATTTTGTTGATACTATAACGATCTTCTCCAGCTTTCACTGTAGTGAATACAGCGCCATTGATAAGTTCAACGGATTTATTCTGTGCATTCCAGGTTAATTCAAATCCAAGGGCTTCAGTAATCGAACGTAGTGGCACCATCGGCTCTTTGCCATTTGTGCTTTGGAAGCCTGTTTCTTTAATAGTCGATCCGTTGATTTCAATCGCAAACGTCTTTTGATTAACGCTAGCGGAGGTTTGTGTAGCCTCATTTTTAGCAGAAGTTGTGGTGGGTGCAGCATAAGCTGCTCCTGTAGAAAGTGCTAGTGACAAAGTTAAAAGAACTGTACTTGTTTTTAAAATGTTGTTCATGGTTGTGAGCTCCTTTTAAAATCTTTTGTTAGTGTTGTTATTATTCTGACGGGACACCCCTCCAAAATGTTGCAGTTTTTTTGCATCCCGATCGTAATCTTCATTCACTGCAAATATAAAAAAAGCATAAGACCCCACAGCTATATGTAGTAATATGTAAGTATTAACAATCGCTCACATAAGGAGGCGCTATGGAGTCATTCAAAGATCGACTGAGATTCATGAAGGTACAGCAGGACGGGCTTATTAAGGAATATGAGGCTCTGATTGCGGAATATGAAAGTCACGATCTGGTCAACGAGAATGAATACTTGAAGAAGCAATATGAGAAGCATAAGCTTGCTTTGGTCGAGCTAAAGACTCAGGTAGGTAAGCTTCAAGAAGAGAATACTGAGCTAAGAGTTGCGCTAACGGAACAGATTTTAGATGAAAAGCTGGGCATTCTTAAAGTGTCGAGGCAGAAGCTGCAGACTTATTTTGCCTCTAGAAGCCATGCTCATACAGATCGTCTGACGGCTTTTGAAGTGGAGACGAAACGTCATATTCAGCAGCTGTACCATACAGCCTCCAGGCAGCTGGGTGAGGAACAAGCAGAGATATCCAGTCGACTTGGGGCGTTGGCGGCAGAATTAAATGAGCGTGTGCTGGCACAGCGGCAGAGAATGAGGGAAGCGGAACTTCGCCTCAACTCGGGCATGGATAATGGATTACATGATTTTGCCTCGGAAGAGATCAGTGAAGAGGTGCTTAAGCGCCGAAGAAAACAAAATCAGATCGAAATGAAGATTGGACTAAGCTGGATTAACAAGCTGGGTATTCTGCTGTTGATTTTGGCGGTGGGGGCAGGCTTCCGGTATACCTATTCCAACTGGTTCACAGGTTATATGAAGGGAAGCGCCTTTTTTCTACTGGGATTATTGATGCTGGGAGGCGGGGAGTGGTTATACCGCAAAGGAAAAGGCACCTTCGCTTTAGGGCTGCTTGGCGGCGGGATTTCGGTGCTGTATGGCTCTATTTTCTATAGCTATTTTCTGCTTGATATTATTAGTATATATGTAGGATTATCCTTGTCTGTACTCGTTACTTTAACTGCGGTACTCCTGTCTTTAAGGTATGAATCACGGAGTATTTGTGCACTGGGCTTAATCGGAGGATATCTGCCCTTATACTCATATCTGGGGGCGTTTGGCCTTTCGGGCAACGCGGTTTATGTAGCTATGGGTTACTTGTTTCTATTGAATTTATTCATCTTATTGATTTCTTTCCGCAAACGCTGGAACGTTGTCAATTATATCAGCTACTTATTTAATACACCCTCCATGCTCATATTAATAGCTTTGTCTGATAGCAACGGAATTAATATGTGTTATGCTGTTTTGACTTTTGCGATGTATCTGGGAATTACCTTGTGGTACCCGTTCAAATATCGTTCCAAGCTGTCCTGGTGGGATTTCTCTCTCTTAGGATGTAATACGTTTATTAGCTGTCTCACCTTGTATATTTTATTTATGGATGCAGGACTGAAGGATTACAATGGTGCACTGGCGTTGCTTTTCTGCCTGCTGTATCTCGGTCTGGGTCGAGGGCTTGAGAAGCTGATGCCACAGGAAAAAGAAAGCATGCTGCTGTTCTACGCCACTTCACTGACCTTCGGCATATTGATGATTCCATTTCAATTTGGAGCGGCTTGGTGGTCCATCGGTTGGCTGATTGAGGGCGTCGTTCTTACGCTGTATGGCAATCTGAACCGCTTTAAGGGGATGGAAAGGGCAGGCTGGGGCATTATGATGCTCTGCCTTGTAGTATTCTTCTGTCTAAATGTACCGACGCAGTGGGTCGCAGACTATCAATGGACGAATTTTAGAGATGTCTACTTCCCGCTAAAATATGTCTTTATCACAGCAGGCATGCTGATTGTCGCGGTGTTGTATGCTGTTCAGCATAACCGTAAGGATGCTCTTCAGCGCAGCGAACCTTATGAAATCACCTTAGCCTTGTGGTTTAAATATGCGGCGTTATTAAATTTCTGGATTTACGGCTTGTATGAATCGAGAAGATTGTATCATCTGGTTGTACCGGAGGACTTTGCGCATAGAACCTTCTATAATTTACTGCTCTCCGCTGTATGGACCTTGGTTCTGGCTTACGCGCTGCCAAAGGTGAAGGTGCTGTATGACACAATTGTTAAATATTTTGTGAGATTTCTGTTTGGGATTGGCTACGTCATTTGTATAGTAATTACAGTAGGCCTGCCAAGTCTGCAAAATAATCTCGCGCAAAATACAGCAGCTGATTATATCGCACTGGCCGTACTGATTATCTTTAATATCTTTGTTTGGTTTAGCGGACGTGATCTGCTGATTGCAGCGCTGAATCGCCAGTTTAAGAGTATGGAGATCTATCCTGTTTTCATGGCGATTTATCTACTCGGCATTATCACCGCTTTCCTAGGAGTGCAATTGCAATTGAGTGATGCAGGGTTAATTTTTAGTCTCATTTATCTACTATTAGCCGTTCTGTTTATCATGTATGGCTTCCGCAAAAGGTATGTGTACATCCGGCGCTTCGGCCTTGGATTAACACTGCTGGCAACGGGCAAGCTGCTGCTTTATGATTTGGGTCTGCTGAACACTGGCAGCAAAATCATAGCCTATGCCAGCTTTGGCATCTGCTTGCTCGGCATCTCCTATCTCTATCAAAAGGTGTCAAACCGGATGGAGGAGGGCCAGACAACCGCCGATAATGGTACTAAAGGATAAAATACAGAGAGAATAATAGGAAGGAAGACGGTGGATGTACGAGACTTATATTTTCGACCTGTATGGCACATTGATCGATATTCAGACAGATGAGGAGAAGCCGGAGGTATGGGATCGATTATCACTCCATTTCGGATATCAGGGGATGTCCATAACGGGAAGTGAGCTACAGGCACAATTTCTGCGGGAGAGGGATTTACAGCTCACCAAAGCCGCGCGGAATTGTCAGTATCCAGATTTCGTAATGGAGGATGTGTTTCGTTCTGTGGCCCGTCAATTGGGTGGAGAACCGGATCAAGCGTGGTTACATGAAACGGTTAGATGGCTGCGGACATTATCGATGATCCATATCTCACTTTATGAGGGTGTGCTTGAAATTCTGCAAACATTAAGAGAACGTGGCAAAAAGGTGTTTTTGCTCTCCAATGGCCAGAAAACCTTTATAGAAGCAGAATTAACGATGCTGAATATTCTTCCTTTATTCGATGGCATTGCCATTTCCTCCGAAGCAGGAGTGAGTAAGCCGGATCCGCTATTTTATCGTTATTTAGTTGAGCATTATGGAGCGGATTTGCGTTCGGCCATCATGATCGGGAATGATCCCCGTACGGATATTGCAGGGGCACTAACGATAGGAATAGATTCCTGTTACATTCGTACGGCTTCTTCACCCCCCAATACGACTGTGGAGAGTACTCAATCGATAGGGGACGGGGATTTGCGGAAGATCCCCGGATGGAACGCTTAGATATACAAAAAGTCCCCGTTACCGGATTCTTACTGACCGGTTACGGGGACTTTTGTATGTCGGCGTTCGTGACTAGAGCGCCGGTAATTTATTTAGATTACACCTTCAGCCAGCATAGCGTCGGCCACTTTTTTGAATCCAGCGATGTTCGCTCCTGCAACAAGGTTGCCGGACTGTCCATATTGCTCGGATGCATTTACAGATTGTTCGTAGATGGAAACCATGATTTCATGCAGCTTCGTATCTACTTCTTCAAAGCTCCAGGACAACCGCATGCTGTTTTGTGCCATTTCAAGCGCAGATACAGCTACGCCGCCAGCATTAGCAGCTTTGGCAGGTGCGAATAGCACGCCAGCTTGTTGGAACTGATGAATAGCTTCAAGGGTGGATGGCATATTGGCACCTTCGCCTACTGCTTTTACACCATTCTCAATCAGTTTCAATGCCATGGCTTCATCAATCTCATTCTGAGTAGCACTCGGAAGGGCGATATCACAAGGAATGGTCCAAATTTGCGTGGAATCTTCAGTATACACAGCGTTAGGATGTTCATTCACATATTCACTAATCCGTTTTCTTTCGACTTCTTTCAGGCGGCGGACAGTTTCGAGGTTAATCCCATTTTCGTCATAGATATATCCGGCGGAATCACTACAAGCTACGACTTTAGCGCCTAGCTGTACAGCTTTTTCGATCGCATAGATCGCTACGTTACCAGAACCGGAAACAACAACGCGGCTTCCTTCAAAAGAAAGGCCTTTTGCTTTCAGCATCTCGTTTACGAAATAAACTGTACCGTAACCAGTAGCCTCTGTCCGAGCCTGACTTCCGCCGTAACCAATACCTTTACCAGTCAATACGCCAGCCGGATATCCTCCGCGGATCCGCTTGTATTGTCCGTACATGTAGCCGATCTCACGACCACCTACACCGATATCTCCTGCAGGAACGTCTTGGTCAGGACCGATGTAATTTTGCAATTCAGTCATGAAGCTTTGTGCAAAACGCATGATTTCGCCTTCGGATTTACCTTTAGGATCAAAGTCGGATCCGCCTTTACCTCCGCCGATGTGTTGGCCGGTAAGAGCATTTTTGAAGATTTGCTCGAAACCAAGGAATTTGATAATACTAGCATTAACGGATGGGTGAAAACGAAGTCCACCTTTGTAAGGTCCAATTGCACTGCTGAACTGTACACGATATCCACGGTTAACTCTGACCTTACCTTGATCGTCTGTCCAAGGAACACGGAACATAATCAAACGTTCTGGCTCAACCAATCTTTCCAGAATGGCATTTTCCTGATACTTAGGTTCAGCAGCGAGGATTGGAAGCAAAGATTCAAGGATTTCCTTTACGGCCTGATGAAATTCGGGCTCAAAAGGATTACGCGCAACAACCTGTGCGTATACGTCTTCGATATAACGATGTGCCTTGTTGCTGTTTGTGTCTAATTGCTGGGTAGATACAGAGCTCATGAATTCAACCGCCTTTTCTAGTATTCATTTGGTCCAACACTTTTTTTATATTTTGGCACAAGTCAATGTTCCTCACAACTGTTTTTATTAAATAACTTACTTCAAGTGGAACGTTATAGACGCTGGGATGATAAGAAAAGTGTGAATAAACCGCGGTATACTTCGCGTAATGACGCGTTAAAGCGCGAAATATGCTACAATGATTGTGTAATAATTGTAAGGAGATGAAATTTAAAAAATGAGTGACAAAGTAAATGAGCAGGAGCTAGTAAATGTATTATCTGCCAAAACCAAAGTGGATCCGCAAATCATCCGCTTAGTATTGAAGCATGAACAGACCTTTATCAATAAGGCCAAGGCGAACGCCAAGGGTGAGGTAGACATCGACAGCGATGATCTGGTCGACTATGTCACTGCCCAACGTGATGTGAAGCTGGATGAAATCACAGTAGAGACCATTCTTGATGCAGAAATGGATTACTTGATGGATAAAGGATTGGCAGGTTATATCGACTAACATGGGTGTTCGTCCGGCTCGGCTGCTGCTGTTTATAGGCAATAAGAGCCGGAGTGAAAATTAAATAGGCATACGCATTGCTTTTAGTGATTTAGTGTGGTACAATGAAATCAATCATAAATTTAACCCTTAATTCACATATTGTAAAAGGTTATCATTTGTGCGTATGAGTCCTTTTCCAATGTGTGAATTTTTATTTGTTCGTACACTACGTAGGAATAAAAGGACATGTGTTAAATAAAATATTGGAGGTAATATCATGCAAACAGGTACAGTGAAATGGTTTAACGCAGACAAAGGATTCGGTTTTATCGAGGTTGAAGGTGGAAGCGACGTATTCGTACACTTCTCCGCAATCACAGGCGACGGATTTAAATCTTTGGACGAAGGCCAACGCGTTGAGTTCAACGTAACTCAAGGCGCTCGTGGACCACAAGCCGAAAACGTTGTAAAACTGTAGTTTAAAAATCAGGCTGCCCTTAACACAAGTTGAGGGCAGCTTTTTTTATTTTCATAGTATGAATCTGCCCCTAATAGGGTAGCGATATCGTCTCGATTCGATCCAAGGAGGGGTACTTATGTATTTTCGTAAAAAAGCACTGGAGGAACTTCCGCAAGAAGACACAGCAATTTGGTCCTGTACCAAGGAAGGTTGCACAGGTTGGATGCGCGATAATTTCGCCTTTCAATATGTACCTACCTGCTGGCAATGCAACTCTCCCATGACTAGAAGTATGAAGATACTGCCAACGCTTGTGAATACGAATGCAGACATGAAGGCCATGAAGAAGGGCATTTCGATTAAGTAATCGAAGAAGCTAATATACTCAAACAGCTGGACCCTTGGACGGGAGCAGCTGTTTTTTTGTTTGAGTATTTTATTTACTGTGCAGTAATTTCTCCCATTCCGTTAAGGTTATGTTCTCTGAAATAGGCTTCAGATGTTCAGGGACCTCTACGTGGCACATAAATTCCAAGCTGTTGCCGTCAGGGTCGTTGAAGTAGACAGAAGCATTTCCTTGATAAGCCCGGATAAAAGGCTCAACAGAAGTCCGGTTGCGGAACGGAACAGCCTCTACCCCAATCGATTCCAGCCATTGCAGTGATTGCTTCAAGTCCTCGTAAGTGACACGGAAGGCAATATGCCGCAAGGACGGGTGGTATGGGGTTTGAACCTCCTGGCCTTCCCAAAGACCAATCCAGCTCCGACCTTCCTCGATCCAGAAGAATACAGTTTCTTCATCCCGCCAAGCCATTTTCAGACCTAATTTCTCATAAAATTCGATGGATACTTCAAGATTGCTTACTGGTAAATGTGCTTCATATAGTCCTTTGATCATTGGATAGCACCTGCCGATCTGTCGATTTTGCGGGCTAAATTCAGGAATGCTTCTAATACTAGGTGAATGCGATCTTCGATTTCTTGCCCACCCTCGTATCCGTCGTACCCGACCTCGAACCGCTTGCGTTGCAGTCCGCCGATGGAGATCCAGTCTGGTGTATTAATACCGTGCAGGTTACGTACGATGGCTTGCAATTGAAGTAATGAGCTTATCCCTACCGCTCCCCCGGCTGAACTGGCGGATAACACAACTTTACCGTTGAAATGCGCCTGGCCTAGATGATCAATCGCATTTTTTAATACGCCACTTACCGAGCCGTGATATTCCGGAGTAACCAAGATTACTGCATCCGCTGCTAACATCTCTTGTTTAAGCTCGTTTAAATGTTCATGCTCTGTGTAAATCTCGTCTGGTGAATAAAAGGGAAGTGGGCGTTTGTAGAGGTCAAACATGGTAACCTTTTCCCCATGCTGACTAATGAAATGGGCAGCATGTTCTGCCAGCTTCGTGCTGGTTGCTTCTTTTCGATTACTGCCTGTCAGGATCATCACTTTCATCTGTATCCACTCCTATGTGAGGTCAATTGCTATAAACCAATGATAGTTGAATCGGCCTCTGTTAACATCAGCACATGGAATGAACATACATAATAAAAACGCTCAGCCATTGTGCTGAGCGTCTAAGACTAAAGTTGTAGAGGAGTTTTGATTCTAGGCGTTATAGCCGCCTTTCAATGCGAAAATGGCAGCCTGAGTCCGATCCGCTAAGTTTAGCTTTCCGAGAACGTGGCTGACATGGGTCTTAACGGTTTTTTCGGTGATGACCAGCTTGCTGGCAATCTCTTTGTTACTCATACCGAGCGCAATCAGGTCTAATACTTCTTGCTCGCGTGGAGTAAGAAGCTCTAATCCGGTGATCGCAGCAGGTGTTGCGTTTGGGTCGTTCGGATCGGAAGCATTAAGTTCCAATTGCTCTAGTGTAGAGGTCGCCATTAGATTCATCAGTTGGCTGGCAGCCTCGGAATGTAGCTCCACTTGCCCGTTATGTACCTTGCGGATCGCAACTACCAGCGCTTCTGGTTCTATATCTTTAAGCAAATAGCCTTTGATTCCTACGCGGATAGCCGGGAGCACATGATCCTGATCCGAAAAGGAGGTCAATACAATGACCTTGACCTGCGGGTGGGAGATCCTCAGTGCTTGAGCGGTCTCAATGCCGTCCATAATGGGCATATGCAAATCCATTAATATGACATCCGGGTTCAATTCAGCTGTTTTTTCCAGTGCCTCGCGGCCGTTGGAGGCCTCCCCAATAACCTTGATATCGGGTTGTGTGGAGAGAAATACTTGCAGCCCACGGCGTACCATTGCATGGTCGTCTACTAATAATAAGTTTATCGTCATTTATAATCACCCGACTTCATGTAGATTGGATGGGCAGAGGTATGATTGCCTCAACCGTTGTGCCTTGATTTTCCACACTGTGGATATGAATACGACCGGAGAGAGCTTCTGCTCTTTCCTTCATAATATGCAGTCCAAGAGATTCATTAGTGTCTGTGTTAGAACGCCGTTTGGCCCCGCCTTTACCTTGGTCGGCAACGCTCAGTACCACCTCGGCTGCATTCAGATGCAGAGATACCTGCGCTTTAGAGGTTTCGGAATGCTTTCGTACATTATTGAGCGCTTCTTGGCCAATGCGCCACAGCCCTTCCTCCACATTGCGGGGAAGTTCGTGAACACCGCTCCGTTGCGTCTGTATCAGCAGCCCTAGCTGCTGGCCATGAGCCTGCAGCGCAGTCAATAAACCGGCTTCCAGTCCGGCAGGCCGAAGCTGCATAATTAATGCACGCATTTCTTTGAGTGCTGACTGGGATAAAGCTTGAATATCGCGGACAGCTTCAGTAGCAGGATGGGAGATATGCTCCTGCTTCAGCATGCTTTCCACGCCTTTGGCGGTCATTGAGAGGGAGAAGAGGATCTGGTTCACGGAGTCGTGCAGGTCACGGGCCAGACGATTCCGCTCGTCAAGACGCGCAATTTCGCGGCGTTTCTCTCCAAGCTGAGCACTTTCCAATGTAGCGGAAATATGTTCAGCGACAGCCTCAAGCACCTCTCCATCCGCAGTTGCGGAAGCTAGTGCTTTGGGTGAGGTGATCAGTAGAATTCCTGCACCTTGTGCGGCAATCTGCCGAAAGGGCACAGCGAGCATCACAACACGCTCCGCAACAGGTTGTTCAGAACAGCAGGACTTCTTAATTTCCTGCTCTTCATCAGGGGTTAATGTCGCAAAGCGTTGTCCTTTTGCGATATCTCCTAGACGTACTTTAAAAGAATCCGAGAGCTGGAAGGGAGCTGTTTCCGGCGTTATATTAGCCGCATAGGCAGCATGGACTTCGAATTGTCCCTCATGCTGCCCGATAATCGCTGCAAAGGGCCAATCGAAATAGTCGCCAATCAGGGCGGCGCTTTTCTCGATTAGAATACTGGGCGAGATACATTGGTTGGCGGTTAGATTTAAAGCTGCGCTGAATTCGCCTAATTTGGCGTACAGATTCGCGCGGCGCTGCTCGGTGCTATATAACTGCATCCGTTCAATAGCACTGCCAATTTGCAAAGCCACGGATTGCAGCAGAGCCAGCTCGCTGTCGGCGTAATGTGCTTTGCCTGGTGCAGCCACATTCATAAGTCCCAAGTAACGCTCACCTGAATGCAGCGGGACGGTAGCGTGGTGGGTGATCCCCAGCGTGTCGCCCCAGTTATACTGCCTGGCGTTACTGAGCCGCTTGCAGCTTAGAATGTTGACGGCATGCTCGAGCCGATCATCCCATAGGCGGCTTAGGCACCAGCAGCTTCCGCACTGCATTGGTTGTTTATTGTCGCGTTGTAGTGCAGGTGGCAGACCTCGATCAGCGGCACACTCATATTCCATGTATTCTTCGCTCAGGAAGATCCAGCCTGCAGTGTTTCCGGTTAACTCAAGTAGCTTGCCCATGACTGTATCGAGCATGGGTCTCAGCTCATTGGAACTGTTCAAAGTCTCCGCAATCGTTTTGAGCGTCAGTAACTCATGAATTCCGGTTTCCTCCGGCATGAAGCTCTCTCCTTTAGCTTTGTTAATTATGTTCTATCTATTGTAACGTAGAATGGTTCATTCATTCTCAAATTTTATGTAATGTTGGCGTAAATAAAAAAGAAGGTTCCTTAAGATCTGATATGACCTTAAAGAACCTCTGAGTATACATGTTAATTTACAGCTGCGGGAGTAGCGGAAGGCGTACAGTGTTCTGGAGCTTCGTGTTCAATAAGTCCATGTTTCTCCCAAGCTCGGCTTTTCCAACGGAAATACATAATGACGGCTCTCACCCACTCGTCCACCGCAGTGGCAATCCACACGCCGGCTAACCCGAGATCAAGTTGGAACACCAGGAAATAACCAAGAGGTAAGCTCATGCAGACCATAGAGATCAGTCCCATATATACAGGGAATTTGGCATCGCCCGAGGCGCGTAAAGAGTTAATGATAACCAGATTGGTTGTGCGCCCAGTTTCCAGGAAGAAGCTAAGCAATATGACCTGCGCCCCCATCCTAATGATGTTCTCATTGTCTGTGAAAAGCCCGAATAGCGGTACCCGGAAGAAAATCACCACAGCATCTATTATTACGGTAACCAGCAGCGCCCACTTTACACTGGTGAATACACGCTTATAGGCTTCATCAGGGCGTCTAGCTCCCACGAGATGTCCTACAACGATGGAAGTTCCCATAGAGACAGCTACACTGAATAAATAAATATAATTGGAAATATTAAGCGCGTACTGGCGAGTAGCCATAGCTTCAGCGCCTAAATAAGTAATATAGAGTGTGAATACAAGCTGGCATGATTGATAAGTGATGGATTCAAAAGCGGACGGGATGCCGATTTTGAGAATTTGCAGCACGTATTTTTTAGAAAGATGAATGTAATAGGTTACTTTCACCCGTACCTCCATCACTCTGTAGAGCAGCAGGAAGAAAAGGATCAGGCAGATAAATCGACTCATCACTGTTGAGATAGCCGCACCCTCCACACCTAACGCCGGAAGTCCGAAATGACCATAAATGAGCAGGTAGTTGCCCACCACGTGAATAATGTTCATCAGCAAGGATACGACCATCGTCTGTTTGGTGAAACCGTGAGTACGGATAGTAGTCGCCAGAGCATTGATTAATGCTTGCAGAAAAATACCGCCACCAACAATATTCATATAGGCTTTGGCGTAAATGAGGATATCCCCTTTTACATTCAGCGCAGTCAGTAGCGTCCCTCCGAATATCAGCAAAAACGTACTTAGAAGAATGCCGACTAACAGGTTTAGGGTAATGGCATTGCCGGTCACTTGAGCGGCTTCCAGAGGTTTTTTGGAACCGAGATATTGGGAGACCACAATAGCTGCACCGTTACCAATTACACTGAGGACTAAAATTGCTATCGCAATGATCTGATTCGCTGCGCCGACACCAGACACGGCATCGTCGGACACTGAACTGATCATAAAAGTATCCACACTACCCATGAGCATAAAGAGGAATAGCTCGAGGAAAATCGGCCAGGTCAGTTTGACCAGGTTGAATTCCTGGTGATTATTTTGCTTCATTGTGCACCTTCTTATATTATGATGTACTTCCTAAAATTTCATAAACAAACTGTAATATTAGCACAGCTTTCATGGAAATGCAGTATTTTTACAGAAAAATGACAAAACGTTTTTAATTTAGGTCGAAAAGAGCCCTTTAACCGCGCATTAGTATCCTCCAGGTAACTACATCACAATAAAGTGCCTACTTCCCTAGAGGGATGTAAGGAACTACAATTTGTACATGACTTACTAAAATATATTAATGAGGAGTGCAAATAAATATGAAATTACAATTAGCGTTGGATTTAGTGGACATTGCGGGAGCGAAAGAGGTTGTCTCAAAAGTTGCCGAATTTATAGATATCGTTGAAATTGGAACACCTATCGTTATAAATGAAGGTTTGCATGCAGTGAAAGCAATTAAAGAGGCTTTTCCTGCTTTGACTGTGTTGGCAGATTTGAAAATCATGGACGCAGGTGGATATGAAGTGATGAAGGCCGTGGAAGCGGGCGCGGATATCGTTACTGTACTTGGTGTTTCTGATGATTCTACCATTAGAGGTGCAGTGGAGGAAGCGAAGAAAACCAATAAAGAGATTCTAGTTGATCTGATCAATGTGAAGGATATCCAAACAAGAGCGGCTGAAGTAGACGCACTTGGCGTAGACTATATCTGTGTGCACTCTGGATATGACCATCAAGCGGAAGGTAAAAATTCTTTTGCAGATTTAAATGCGATTAAGAGTGTGGTTAAGCAGGCAAAAACAGCTATCGCTGGAGGGATCAAGCTAAGCACACTTCCAGAAGTGATCGCCGCGAACCCTGATCTTGTCATCGTTGGTGGAGGCATCACAGGTGAAGCGGATCAAAAGGCTGCCGCAGCAGAAATGAAACGTCTAGTTAGTCAGGCTTAAGATTACAATGGATACAATGAAATACGCACAGCGCATTATAGAGGAGCTCCAGCGCTCCATATCTCAGCTTGATGAAGAAGAGACTGAGCGAATGGCTGAGCTGCTGCTTCAGTCCAACAAGATCTTCGTGGCTGGAGCGGGCAGATCTGGATTGATGGGACGGGCCTTTGCTATGCGGTTAATGCATGTTGGTAAAGAGGCTTATGTTGTAGGCGAAACGGTGACTCCGGGGATTGAACAGGGGGATGTGTTAGTCCTCGGTTCCGGTTCCGGTGAGACGAAAGGGTTGATCTCTATGGCTGAGAAAGCCAAAGGGGTGGGTGCAGAAGTTGTTGCCGTTACCATTGCGCCGGATTCGACGGTTGGACGTTTAGCGGGCTACACAGTGAAGCTGCCGGGATCTCCAAAAGATCCGGCCAGTGGAAGCTACAGCACGATCCAGCCGATGGCTTCTTTATTCGAACAGACGATGTTGGTCTTTTATGATGCTATTATTCTGCGAATGATGGAGAAGACGGGGCAGACGAATCAGCAAATGTTCGGCAAGCATGCTAATTTAGAGTGAACGTACAGAAACGAATGCCTTCCTATAAGGAGGTTATTCGTTTTTGTGTTAGTATGATAACAGGAGAGAGGAGGCACTTTAGGAATGGCAACCGAGATTAAAGATCGCATAAACTTGAAGGAAATTAACTGTGAGAAGGAATTAACGCTTGCGGTGATCGGAGGGAAATGGAAGCTGATTATCCTCTGGCATCTTGGGCTTGAAGGGACAAAGCGGTTCAGCGAGCTGAAAAAGCTAATTCCTCATATCACGCAAAAAATGTTGACCAATCAGCTTCGCGAGCTTGAAGAAGACCAGTTGGTTCTAAGAAAAGTGTACGCTGAGGTTCCACCAAAAGTAGAGTATTCCCTGACTTCATACGGCCAAAGTCTGCTTCCCGTCCTTCGATTGATGTACGATTGGGGTAAGAATTACGGAGAAAACGTGATCTGGAAGGACGCGCCGCCGGAAGAAAGATGCTAATCGAATAGTCTAAGAACATTAATAATCCCTGAGAGGTCTGGATCGGCCTCTACAGGGATTTTTGGTGTTTTAAAGGAGTGATGCGGATAATGCTTTAGGCTTTCTGTTCGAATAGCTTAGCAATCTCCACGATAACATTTACCGCTTTTACCATATTGTCCGCAGACGCATATTCGAATTTGCCATGGAAATTCTCGCCTCCGGTGAAAATATTAGGTGTCGGCAAGCCCATGTAGGAAAGCTGCGAGCCATCTGTACCTCCGCGAATCGGGCGGATGATCGGTGTGATGTTAAGGTTCTCCATCGCCTCATGGGCAATATCGACGATATGACGCACAGGCTCGATTTTTTCGCGCATATTGTAATATTGGTCCTTCATTTCAAGCACGATGTTCTCTTCGCCATGGATGCTTTTGAATTCTTCTACGACAGCTGAGAGATAAGCTTTACGTGCCTCGAATTTCTCACGGTCAAAGTCGCGGATGATATATTGCAGCTTGCTGAATTCAGGTGTGCCTTCTATAGAGCTTAGGTGATAAAAGCCATCATAACCGTCTGTATATTCGGGCGCTTCCTCAGCAGGGAGTCTGAGATGAAGTGCCATGGCGATTTTGGCGGAATGAATCATCTTTCCTTTTGCAGTACCAGGGTGAACATTAACGCCGTAGACTGAGATTTTAGCAGACGCAGCATTAAAGCTTTCATACTCTAATTCTCCGAGTGGACCTCCGTCTACAGTGTAAGCATAGGAAGCATTAAAAGCGGCTACGTCAAATTTATGAGGCCCGCGGCCGATTTCTTCGTCTGGTGTGAAGGCAACTCTAATCTTGCCGTGTTTGATTTCTGGATGTTGAATGAGGTAATGCATGGCGGTCATAATCTCAGCAATACCGGCTTTATTATCTGCGCCAAGCAGGGTCGTGCCATCAGTTGTAATTAAGGTGTGGCCTTTGTATTCCGCCAGCTCCGGAAAGCTCGCTGTGGACAATACAACATTCAGCTCTTTATTCAAAAGAATATCTTGACCATCATAGTTCTCGATAATCTGTGGCTTCACATTCGTTCCGGTAAAATCAGTCGCCGTATCCAAATGGGCTAAAAAACCAATGGTCGGAACATCCTTGTCCGTATTCGCAGGGAGTGTCGCCATAACATAGCCATGCTCGTCCACCTGGACTTCCTCCATACCGATTTCCTTAAGCTCTTCAACCAGCTTGTGGGCCAGAACCATCTGTCCCGGAGTGGATGGGCAAGTCTCATTATCTTCATTCGATTGGGTATCCATTTGTGCATACGAAATAAACCGTTCTACAACCTCTTTCTTCACCTTGGGTCATCTCCTCTTTACTATTGTATATATATAGTATCACTTTCCATATAAGGTCTCATCCCTGAGGAAGAAGATTGAGGTAATATTTAGGTTTAATGCGGTAATATTTCTTGTTTCACTAACTTCGCTGAAAGTAAATAACGGTCCGGTGCAGATCCCACATATGAAAAGGGATAACAGGTAATCAACGTGAGGATGGCCTTATCACTTGGCTTTATAGCACCACGTTCGTCCCCGTCAACAATTGTGCTGCCTGTTACTTCATAGGTAAAAGTCCCGTCCGTACTTTCCAGCTCGATAAGATCTCCAGCCACGAGTTCTCCCAGATTACGGAACACTGTATCGCGGTGGCCTGCGAGCACACTATTGCCGGTGGCACCGATAGCTGCGCTGCCTTTATAATGTCCGGCTCCCTTTTTTAGCTCGGGGCTTTCCGTGCCTTCTAGCACTGCGATCTTTTTGTTTAATTTGGGGAAACGAATCTCTCCTATGATTTCACCTTCTGTATAGGAATGAGCGGGGGGCGGCTGTTCCTTGGCTGAACTGACCATTCCCAAGGGAAGAGGGGTTTCTTCGGCAGAACGGGAGTGGGCGACTGTTTCCTCCCTCTTTTTTGCCCAATCATTTAAAGCCTGTTTAGCTTCGATCGGTGCTTTGACCACCTGTACAACCGAGTAAATCAACACAACTAAAGAGAGTATGAAGATTAGCTTCACGGCTAGCAAGACACCATTACGCTCCTTCATACTCTCTCACCTCCAGACTTATGCTGCAAAATGTGGTTATTTCTTCGATTTCAATCTGCGCATGATAATCACGCTGAGTACCGCAATGGCTAAGCTGGCAAGAATCAAGTTATACCAAGGCTCAGCGGTATTCGGAAGCTTGTTGCCAACCTCTGGTGCCCCCAGTGGAAGCTCATCATCAGGCAAGGCGATTTCATTGCTTGGCTGCGGTGTTGCGCTGGTAGTTTGGCTGCCAGCACTTGGTGATGCTGTTGGCTCATTATCGCCTCCACCCAGTGGGATCGGTGCTTCAGTAACACTAATTTCATCTACTACTGTTGAAGCTGTAGGTGTTGGCGATGGTGTTGGTGTCGTTGATTGCCCTGGTGTGGCGACTGCCGTTGCAGTTGGTGAAGCGGTAGTTGTCGGTGAATCTGTCGGTGTCGTGGTTGGTGATGCTGTTGCTGTCGGCGAAGCTTCAGGTGTAGCTGTAGCCGTGGCAGTAGGTGTCGAAGTTGGCTCTATTGTAGGCGTAGTAGTCGCTGTCGGTGTTGGCTCAGGTGTAGGCTGAGCTGTGGCCGTTGCTGTCGGTGAAGGACTAGGTTCAGCGGATGGCTCCGGTCCTCCAGAAGCGGAGAACTCAAAGGCTACAGTTGTGGTTTTACCTTGATATTCGTTCCCTGCTTCCCACGGGAAAATTACATCCATTTGGATTACACTTTGTTCTCCCCCGGCAAGTGAACCGATGGTAACTCTTCCGGCAGCCTCGCTCATCACCCCTGAATAGATGATTACTCCCTCTTTTTCGAGTGTCATTTGGAGAATATCGTATAATTCTGCGTCTCCAGAGATGAATTTGAAGTCCACATAGTAATTAAAGCCCTCACTACCTGCATTAATAATTGTGTATTCTGAGTTCGTTTCATCACCAGGCTGCATATTGTTCATGGTGGTTGTGCTCGTCGTATGCGAATTCACCGTAAGCTTAATGGTATCTTGCGCACTAACTCCGCCAGCATGCCAGATGACTCCTGCTAGAATAGTCAGGATATAAGCAGCTATGAAAGCCGAGCGATATTTCTTCTTCACTTTACTCGCTCCTTTCTCCTGAACCCCATATTAAATTTTGTAGACATCATTTGCGGGTTTCCGGCAAATTCTTCTTTTCTAATCGTATTTTCCATCAAACATTGTCGAAATAAGTAGTATCTCACAGAACCACTTTTTTGTGCGCATGCAGGAATCTCCGTGAAAGCGGAAGGAGAGGATAGAGATCTACCGTCAATTCGTTCGTTATAGCGAATAACTAAAGTATAATCAAAATAATATCTAAACAAAAATGGGATATTAGAAGAAAATTCATCATATTTGATCAAATATCAGTTATATTAATGGATTTACAGCAGTTTTCTCTATTTAACTCTTTATTTTTATATAATTCATTGTTTTAATTGTGTTTTATTGAGAACGATTATGAATGCAAAATAAAAAGGCAAGACATACATCTGGAATAGGGCTCAAACCCCGATACCAGACCTATCGTCTTGCCTTAATTATGATGATAAATTAGATTTCCTTCATAGCTTCGGCTACAATCTCATAAGAGCGTAGACGAGCGTTATGATCATAAATTCCACCAGAAACAATCAATTCATCGGCCTGTGTCTCTTGCAGAATTTCTTGAAGCCGTTCTTTAATTGCTGCTTTATCACCAGCGAAAGAGTAACGCTGCTTCTCAAGCATGGCTGCTTTTTCTTGCATCGTCCATAGCCCCTCCATACTATCAACCGGTGGTTGTAACTTCCCCGTACGTCCGCGGATGATATTAAGGAATTGCTGCTGCTGCGAGGTAGCCAGTCGTCTTGCCTCATTCACAGTATCGGCCGCTGTAATGCCAACTCCGACCATCACATAAGGCTTGTCTAGTGCTGCTGAAGGACGGAAATTGCTATGATAGATGTGTAAGGCCTGTAGTAAATACTCTGGTGCGAAATGGCTGGCGAAAGCAAAAGGTAAACCTAGTTTTCCTGCCAGCTGAGCACTAAAACCGCTGGAGCCCAGCAGCCAGATGGGGATATTCAAGCCTTCACCGGGAACCGCACGAACTCCGGCCGGTCGTGATCCTGCACCTGCAGGATCGAAGTAGGCTCTGAGCTCACTTAACTGCTCGGGGAAGTCACTGCCGTCGCTTCCGAGACCACGGCGTAGCGCACGGGAAGCCGGTTGATCCGATCCCGGGGCTCTGCCCAGTCCTAAATCAATCCGTCCTGGATATAGGGATTCGAGGGTCCCGAATTGTTCAGCAATGACAAGTGGTGCGTGGTTGGACAACATGATGCCTCCAGAGCCTACGCGTATGCTTTTTGTGCCGCCAGCAATGTGGCCAATTAAGAGTGAGGTAGCAGAACTGGCAACACCAATCATGTTGTGATGCTCAGCAAACCAATACCGGTGATAGCCCCATTCCTCAGCATGTTGAGCTAAAGCTAAAGAGTTATGAAAAGAGTCTGCCGCTGTGCCACCCTCCACAATAGAGGCTAAGTCCAGTACGGAGAATCGAATATCGCGCTGTTGCTTCAATGTAATCCCTCCTATAATAAACGCTCAGATAGTCTAGAGCAGTATTTGTAGCTGCGAATAATGCTACTCGCCTAGTATACCATGTAATAAAACTATATACACACTTTAAGTAAGTTATACGCACTTTGTAATGATTAGATAAGGAATAAGTATGTCTTTTAAATAAAATGTAAGCGCTTTAAAAAATTTGTTGTTATTTCTTAACGGGCTTGCTATAATCACATCGAAAAGTTACCTGAAAAAAAGGAAGTTATCGTTATGAAGCCAACCATAAGAGATGTTGCCAGAATGGCGGAGGTGTCGATCAGCACCGTATCGCGTGTTATGAATGCACCGAATACGGTCGTAGAGAGCAAACGGAATCGAGTGATGGAGGCTGTAGAACGTTTGCAATATCAACCAAATGCGTTTGCACGGGGCCTGATCTACAAGAAGTCTTTTACACTGGGCCTGCTGATTCCGGATATTGAGAACCTGTATTTCGCAGGGGTTATTCGGGGAATGCAGGATGCATGCATCAAGCTTGGATACAGTTTAATGATCTGCAATACGGACCGCGACAAAGAACGGATGTTGTCTTACATTGATAACTTCCATGAGAAGCAGGTGGATGGGATCGTGTTCGCCAGTGATGTCCTTTATCCTGAGACACATGACAAATTAGTCGGTTGTAGAATTCCTTTTGTGTTGGTATCCTCGCATTCTGATGAGTACGACATTCCATCTGTGGAGGTGGATGATGAACAGGCGGCTTACGATGCGGTAAAGTTTCTGATTGATTTAGGGCATAAGGACATTGGCATGATTGGTTTTAACCATGAAAACTCCGTATCCGGCCCGCCTCGTTATGAGGGTTTTGTAAGAGCACTAACAGAGTTTGGACTACAGCAGAATATTGTGAAGAGCAAATATGCCAATCACCGGTTCGAACACGCCTATCAAGCGGCGCATGAGTTGTTTACTGATTATCCCGAGCTGACTGCCGTTTTCTGTGTTGCTGACGAATTTGCAATGGGGACGATTTCTTATCTGAAGGATCGTAATATTCTAGTTCCGGGGCAGGTATCTGTGATTGGATTTGATAATTTGCGGATGTCGAGTATGTTCATTCCAAAGCTGACCACAATTGCACAGCCGATTTATGAGTTAGGTTATCGGGCGGCGGAGATGCTGCATGAATTGCTCACAACAGGTGGTGTCCAGGTATTGAATGAAAAGATGGAGCATAAGCTGATTGTGCGGGAATCCACGCGGGAAAAATAAAGGCCCTTTATTTTTGTGACCTTCTTCTGAAAAGCTTTTCAGAGCTATGTATCGGTCTTAATTAAAATTTAAATGTTAGGATAGAAAATAGTATGAATTCTTATGAAAAACATCTCATTTTCCGATTGGAAACGGTTACTGATTATGATAATATAAAAAATGTAAGCGCTATTATTAAATTACATTTGTGATGGAGTTTGATTTTAGGATATTTACCTGTCTTCTGAAAAGCTTTGCAAGGAGGTGATCTGCTACAAGCTGCTAATACATGCCAGGGTGCCCGGATGATTGAATATGATGTTATCTCTATAACCATTAAAGGGGATGTACAAAAGATGAAGAAGATCTCAGGACGTAAAAAGTCGTTGGCATTAGTACTGTGTTTATCCTTCACAATGACGCTGAGCGCATGCGGCGGAGGCAACAATAATGCGGCGCCTACAGATCCACCGGCGGCAACAGTCAGCCCAACAGCAGATAACACCGAGAAAGCGACAAACGCACCTAGTGCAGAACCTTCGGGTTCCCCGTTAGATTTAGCGATGAAAGGTGAATATAAAGGGACTAAAGTAACAATGTTTGGCCCCTTCGTAGATGCTGACCAAGTGAAATTTGAGAGCAGCATTAAAGAATTTGAAGAGAAGACAGGGATCGATATTCAATACGAGGGCTCCAAGGAGTTCGAAGCTACAATAAATATTCGTGTGGACGGCGGTAATGCTCCTGATATCGCTGACTTCCCGCAGCCGGGACTGCTGGCGTCGATTGCTAAGACGGGCAAGGTTATCGATTTGACCAGCGTGCTGGATCAAGACAAATTGACGGCTAATTACAACAAGAGCTGGCTCGATATGTCTACGATGGACGGAAAAGACGGGAAGATCATGGCGGGGATTTGGAACCGCAGTAATGTAAAAAGCTTGGTATGGTATCCAAAGAAACAATTTGATGATGCAGGCTACAAGGTTCCTGAAACTTGGGATGAGCTGATGGCGCTGACGGAACAAATTGCTAAGGATGGCGATCCTGCCTGGGCTATTGGCATTGAGAGCGGTGCTGCAACGGGTTGGCCAGCAACAGACTGGGTCGAAAATATAATGCTTCGTACGACTACGCCTGAGAACTACGATAAATGGGTAAAAGGTGAACTGCCATTTACTTCACCAGAAGTAAAAAATGCTGTTGAAATCATGTCTAAAATTTGGCTCAACAAGGATTATGTTTACGGTGGCGCTAAGTCCATCGTGACGACATCCTTCGGGGATGCCCCAGCGCCAATGTTCACTGATCCGCCTAAAGCCTGGTTTAATATGCTTGGTAACTTTATTACAAGCTTCTTCCCTGAAACGGCAAAGGTTGATCAGGATTATGATTGGTTCTATTTGCCACCAATTGATGCGCAATATGGTAAACCAGTGCTGGTTGCAGGTGATATTTACGCTATGTTCAACGATCGTCCAGAGGTTCGTGCAGTCATGGAGTTCTTCACCACTGGAGAGTCGATTAAGAGCTGGGTACAATCTGGCGGCGTAATTGCTCCTATGAATGATGCTTCCCTTGATTGGTATACCTCTGAATCCGATCGCCGGATGGCGAAGTTGGTTCAAGATGCTTCCACACTGCGTTTTGATGGCTCTGACCTGATGCCGGGTAAAGTGGGTGCAGGCACCTTCTGGAAAGGGATGACCGACTATGTGAGCGGTACAGCGACACTGGATCAAGCCTTGGAACAAATCCAGTCCGGCTGGAACAACTAACCTAATATTTAAAGCGCACAGTAAAAAGAGGGGCAGTGGGAAAAGAGGAATGTCTGCCCCTCTTTTTGTTTTCTAACTAGTGAGTTCGATGCTTATGATAAGAGTTTTGCTCCGCAAAACTTATAGGAGGAGCTGGAGCTAATATGGGTGCACAATCACAGCCACAGCCACAAATGCCAACACAACCACAAGCTAGGCCAACCGTCAGCCTGAAGGCGGTAATGCTGTCCCTAGTAGTGTTGTTAGCGAATATTGTTGTTAACGGCGCAATCTTTTTATTCTTCCGGGATTCCACATTAAATCCGCTGCTAACAGCGGTTCTGGCTGTCCTCTGGGGAGTTCTAGGTGTTTATCTGATTTACTATACACTGACTTGGGCGGTTGAGCAGTACCCTGATCATATCCGGCGAAAGGTGCTGCCTTATATCTTTATTGGTCCGGCAGTGATTATTCTGGGCTGGTTACTGGTCCTGCCTGCGCTGCGAACATTATATTTGAGCTTTTTTAATGCTTCTTCAGAAAAATTTGTGGGCCTGAGCAATTATGCAGCGATCTTTAGCGATCATCTGATGGCAACGGCATTGCGTAACAATTTACTTTGGGTATTCGTCGGTACGCTGGCCTGTGTAGCATTCGGGCTCTTAATTGCTATTCTTGCCGATCGCAGCAGCTATGAGAAAATTGCCAAATCGATCATCTTTATGCCGATGGCGATTTCCTTTGTAGCGGCAGGGGTCATTTGGAAATTCGTATATTACTATCAACCGGGTGACGAACAAATCGGGCTGTTGAACGCAATCGTTACTTATTTTGGGGGAGAACCCCAAGCCTGGACGAGTATGCTTCAGCCATGGAATAACTTTTTCCTCATTATCATTTTGATCTGGATGCAGACTGGATTTGCAATGGTGATTTTCTCGGCGGCAATCAAAGGGGTTCCTGACGACATTTTGGAAGCTGCACGAGTGGATGGAGCAAATGAGGTGAAGATTTTCTTTGGAATCATGATTCCATATATTTCATCAACCATTCTGACAGTGACAACGACCATTATCGTCTTTACGTTGAAAATATTTGACGTCGTCATGGTGATGACAGGAGGTCAATACGATACAGAGGTTGTTGCTACACAGTTCTACCGGCAATTCTTTATGTACCGTAATTTCGGCTACGGCTCCACGCTGGCTATTGTTCTACTGATCGCGGTGCTGCCTGTAATCATAATCAATCTACGTCAGTTCCGTAAGCAGGGGGGATTCTAATGGCTGGCAAAAAGAAGAGAAAAGGCAGCAAAACGATTGTAAATATCGTGCTGGGTGTGATCTGTTTTATTTGGCTGCTTCCGACTCTTGGGCTATTTATTTCCTCCTTCCGTCCGGCTGCTGACATTCTGCAGACTGGATGGTGGAAAGCTTTTCCCCACCAGGAGTGGAAGGCTGGAGAGACGATTCAGCTATCCAAGGACGTGGATCTTCGGGAGCCAATTGAGGTGAACGGTAAAACTTATACAGATGATGAGCTGAAGGCTGGCGTTAAGGCTGATGGCAGCCGGCTTATGTGGGAGAATCGTAGAGCACGTACCGTAAATGAACAGATACAAGGTTGGAAGATGACACCGGATCTCACACTGGATAACTATAATAATGTGCTTTCCGGTAAGGAATACAAGCTGAAACAGGCTGATGGCAGTGAAACGGTGCAAAAAGGCTCCGGATTGTCACAGGCCTTCTGGAATACGCTAACGATCGCTGTTCCAGCAACAGTTATTCCGGTGTTGATCGCTTCTTTTGCTGCATATGCTTTTGCCTGGCTGCGGTTTCCTGGGCGCAAAATTCTTTTTGTCATCATTATTGCAATGCTCGTCATTCCGATACAGGTTGCGCTTATTCCAGTGCTTAAGGATTATACCGCACTTGGGCTAAACGGAAGTTATCTGGGAATTTGGCTGGCGCATACGGCTTTTGGATTACCGCTGGTTACGTACTTTATGTACAACTTTATCAGTCAATTGCCTAAGGATTTGTTCGAATCGGCTTTCATGGATGGGGCAAGTCATTTCACTATATTCAGTAGGCTAATTCTGCCTCTATCAGTGCCAGCACTGGCTTCTATCGGGATCTTCCAATTCCTATGGGTGTGGAATGACTATTTAGTCTCATTGATTTTTATCGGCAATCAACCGTCTGTGCAAGTTATGTCGATGAAAATTGCCGATTTAGTAGGCTCACGAGGCAACGATTGGCATTTACTTACTTCGGCTGCATTTATCTCCATGCTGATGCCGCTCGCTATTTTTTTCCTGCTGCAAAAGTATTTCGTCAGAGGGCTTATGGGTGGGTCGGTGAAAGGTTAATGATTTAGAACCCGAATGAAACTGTGATCAGGGGGAGCTTAGAGAGATGAAGATGAAACCATACGTACATCCGGCGGCGGTATATCCTTACCGGGAGTGGAGTCTTGATGAGGAAGCTTATAGTGAAGAGAACAATCAAAGAAGCGAGAGTATTTTTGCTCTTGGCAATGGATATATTGGCATGCGCGGTAATTTCGAAGAAGGTTACCACAGCAGCTCAGGCTCGTCTGTAACAGGCAATTATTTGAATGGTTTTTTTGATTCGGAGCCCATTGTATATCCAGAGGGAGCCTACGGATATCCATCCCGCAATCAAGCGATGCTGAACGTGACAGATGCCAAGATTATTGAACTGAGTATTGAAGGGCAGACCTTTCAGTTAAACAGTGGGCAAGTGCACCATTATGAACGAAAGCTGGATATGCGAAGCGGGGTTCTGCATCGGCAGGTAGATTGGGAATCTCCAGCTGGTCACCGGGTACAGCTTCATATCCGGCGGATGGTGACTTTGCAGCACAAACATCTGGCGGCGATAGATTATGAGGTTAAAGCGCTGAATTTCAGCGGAGTGCTTACCTTCACTTCATCCATCGACGGCAAGATCCAAAAACCTAAGGTAACGGATGATCCCAGATTGGGCTCGGGAGGCAAGGAGCCCAGTCTGCTCCTGGAGGATACTGGTCATGAACCGGGACAGTCCTTCTTATGGATGAAGCAGCGGACGCGGCATACCCAGTTTGCCTTATTAACAGGGGTAAGTCATAAGCTCGATTCAAGATCTGAGGATAAAAGGACCGTGCAGCATGAGGGGCAGAAATTATCCATGCAGTTTGTCGTCCCGGTGGAGCGTGGGGAAAGCGTCTCATTAACCAAATATATCTCTTACCATACCTCTAAAGATTATCCAGAAGACGAACTACTCAGTAGAAGTACTGAAATATTACACTTAGCAGACCATAGCGGGTTTGAAGCACTTGCCCAGGAACAGCAGGCTTATCTGGATCGATACTGGGCACATACGGATGTGGAGATTCATGGTGATCTTGCGCTTCAGCAGGGCATTCGCTTTAATGCTTTTCAACTGCTTCAATCCGTAGGCCGTGATGGGGTTACGAATATTGGAGCCAAGGGATTAACGGGTGAAGGATACGAAGGGCACTATTTCTGGGATACCGAGATGTATATGCTGCCCTTCTTTACGTTCACACAGCCGGAGATTAGCCGAAAGCTGCTCGAATTTCGTTATGCCACGTTAGATAAAGCACGGGATCGTGCAGCGGTAATGTCGCAGAAGGGAGCCTTGTTCCCTTGGCGGACTATAGACGGGGCAGAGAACTCTGCGTATTTCCCGGCAGGCACGGCGCAAATGCATATTAATGCGGATATTGCGTATGCCATCAAGCAGTATGTACTGGCTACCGGAGATTATGATTTTTTGGTTACGAAGGGAGCGGAAATTTTATTCGAAACTTCCCGCTTTTGGTTGGACTTGGGGTACTTTAATCCGGCTAGGGGTGGTGCCTTTTGTATTGATGCAGTAACCGGCCCTGATGAATATACAGCTATCGTCAACAATAATGCATACACCAACTTTATGGTACAGGATCAGCTTTATTATGCACACGAGATAGCAGGGATATTGTCTAAGCAGTATCCTGAGCATTTTGAACGCCTGAAGCAAAAAATCGGTCTGACTGAGCATGAGACATTAGTGTGGCTGGAAGCGGCGGACAAAATGTTTATCCCCTTTGATGAGGGGCTTGGCATTTATGCTCAAGACGACACGTTTCTCTCCAAGAAAAAGTGGGATTTCGAGCATACACCAGCCGATAAATATCCGCTGCTGCTCAACTACCATCCGCTGGTAATTTACCGGCATCAGGTGTTGAAACAGGCGGACTTGGTAATGGCGATGTTTCTGCTGGGTGACCAATTCAGCTTGGCGGATAAGATCCGGAATTATAATTATTATGAGCCGCTGACGACGCATGATTCTTCATTGTCACCGTGCATTCACAGTATAATATCTGCTGAGATTGGTGATTTGACGGGAGCCTATTCCTATTTTGACCGCACGGTACGGATGGACTTGGATGACATCAACCGCAACGTCAAGGATGGGCTGCATACTGCTGCTATGGCAGGCTCCTGGCTGTCGATTGTGAATGGTTTTGGTGGCATGCGCTTATGCGGCGGGATGTTATCATTTAATCCTAGTGTGCCAGCGCAGTGGGAGAGCTATCGGTTTAAAATAACAAGTGCTGGACAGCTATTGGATATTTTTGTGAGTGATACAGAAGTGATCTATACGCTGCTGGAGGGCGAAGAGCTTGAGATTATGCATAAGGGAAACCTTATACAGTTGTCTGCACAGAAGCCGCTGAGGCTTTCAAATGTGAAGCAGCTTGAGGCTGTTATTTTCGAGCTGGACGGGATAATTACTGACACTGGAGAGTATCATTATGAGGCTTGGAAGGATCTGGCGGATGAGCTTGCACTTTCTTTTGATCGAGAGAAACATAAGAGTCTCAAGGGCCTAAGTCGAATGGAATCTTTAGAAGTCATTCTGGAGAGTAGTGGACTGAATTTGCCGCAACCGGTAAAGGGAATGCTCTGCAACAAAAAGAACGAGAAGTACAGACAGCTTGTTCAGCAAATGACGCCTGCTGAGCTGTATCCGGGTATCCACAGCGTGTTGTCCGATTTACAGCAAAGAGGGATCGCTATCGGACTGGCCTCAGTTAATGAGAATGCGCTGCTGATTCTCGAACGCTTGCAGATCGGGCATTGGTTTCAGGCGGTGGCTGACCCTGGCAACTTGCGTAGAAGCAAGCCAGATCCAGAGATTCACTTGCAGGTTGCAGAGATGCTGGGCATATCCCCAGACTGCTGCGTGGCGATTGAGGATACCGAGGAGGGAATAGCCGCAATTAATGCTGCTGGTATGAGGTCGGTGGGAGCCGGAGTGGCGCTCGTGACCGAGACCGCGGATCTATGTCTGGCTTCCACCGCAGAGATAAGCGTAGAGAAATTGTTAGAGCTGTTTGCGTAGTTACCCTGATAAGCAGCAAACCTCCCGATCATGGGAGGTTTGCTGCTTTGTTTATTTCATTACTTTTCGAACCAGCTTCACTTTATTGCCATAAGGAGGATACACGATTCCGAGGTCGATCCGTGTGCCTCGCTTGACGATGCTTTTACGATGGGAGAAGACCTCAAAGCTATATTTCCCGTGATAACCCCCGATTCCGGAGTTTCCTACTCCACCAAACGGAAGATAAGTGCTCGCCACATGTGAGATCGTATCATTGATACACCCTCCCCCGAATGAGACCCGGGACAGCACCTCTTGTTCTACACTCTTATCGTCCGTAAATAGGTATAGTGCCAGTGGCTTTGGATGTTCATTAATGCTCTGAATGGCCTCATCCAATTGATGATATTCCAATATTGGGAGGATCGGACCGAAGATCTCATCTTCCATTGCAGCATCCGTCCAAGTGGCAGGATAGATTAAAGTAGGCTCAATATAACGTTCTTCTGGCACGATGGTGCCGCCCATAATCACCTTGCTCTGATCACGCGCAATGAGGTCGGCAAGTCTTTGCAGCTGGCGATCATTCACGATCCGGCCGTAATCTGTATTAGGCTGTGCATCCTGACCGTAGAACTCAGTGATGTGATGTTTGATTTTGGTGATCAATTCTTTGGCAATATCCTTGTGGACCAATAGATAATCTGGTGCGATACAAGTTTGGCCCGCGTTCAGCAGCTTGCCCCAGACAATCCGTTTCGCTGCAACATCAAGATTAGCGGTCTTATCAACAATAACCGGACTTTTCCCGCCAAGCTCCAAGGTTACAGGCACTAGATTTTTCGCCGCCGCCTCCATTACGATTTTGCCGACAGGCACACTGCCCGTAAAGAAAATATAATCAAACTTGGCGTGGATCAGCAAATTAGTGGTCTCTTTTTCCCCCTGCATTACGCGGACATACTGCGGCTCGAAGGTCTCCTGAATAAGCTGCTCAACCACGGACGAGATGGCAGGTGTACTCTCAGATGGCTTGAGGACAGCGCAGTTACCAGCGGCAATGGCGCCGATCAGGGGCTCAATTAGCAACTGAAATGGATAATTAAACGGGCCAATAATGAGCGTTGTGCCGTAAGGCTCACTTAAAATATAACTTTTTGCAGGAAATAAGTGCAGCGGGGATCGAACCTTTTTAGGCTTCGCCCAACGCTTAAGATGTTTCATCATGTAGCCGATACTGTCCAGCGTAAAGCCGATTTCTGTGGCATAGGCTTCGAACTCACCTTTTCCTAAATCCTGTTGTAGTGCGGTGATGATTCGTCCTTCGTATTGTTTAATAATATTCTTAAGCTTGAGCAGCTGCTGGAGACGAAAAGAAACCTCCTTAGTTACGCCGCTATTAAAAAAATCCTTATGCTCTTCAAGCATTCCTTGAATGCTGTCAGCTGTATAGGTTGTCATTAATCTTTCCTCCATCCTTGTAAGAAGTTAGAGCACGAGACTCTATGGGAGTCGGTAAAAGGCGAACGGCTCGCCATACCGGAAGGAATCGCTGGCTTCATCCAGCTTGGCCAAAGTTTCTTCATTAAGTAGAAGTGAGGTACTAAGCAAGTTTTGTTCCAGCTGTTCCACACGTGTAGCCCCGACAATAACCGTCGAGACGGCAGGCCGATTCATAAGCCAAGCTAAGGAGAGCGCAGTAGATGAGGTTTCCATTTTCTCAGCAATTTGGCTCACTTGGCTTCCGAGCTTGATCCGGTCATCATCAAGGAATCTTTTGAAATTAGGATCGGTATCTGCTCTGGACCCTGATGGGGCTGAATCGCTTGTATTATATTTGCCTGTGAGAATTCCACCAGCTAGTGGAAAGTAAGGAATGATCCCTACACCTTGATCCAGGCAGAGCGAAAGAAGCTCATTCTCCGGTGTCCGGTCTGCTAAGGAGTAGCTGCACTGAATTGAAATGTACTTGGTGAAGTTGCGTGCTTCACTAATCCCAATCGCCTTCATTAATTGCCATGCTGTATAGTTGGAGGCCCCGATATAACGGATTTTGCCCGAGGATACCATATCGTCCAAGGTTCGTAAGGTTTCTTCAAGCGGCGTATAGGGATCAAAGGTATGAATCTGGTACAGATCGATATAGTCCGTCTTTAGGCGGCGAAGGCTATCTTCAAGCTCCTGCAGCAAATGGCGACGGGAGGAGCCGCTGCCGTTGGGACCCTCATTTTTAACTAAACCTGCTTTAGTTGCGAGAACAGCCTCCTGTCTCCTACCTTCCAAGGCCAGACCGATGATTCGCTCGGATTCTGAGCCAGCGTAAATATTAGCAGTGTCTATGAAATTAATTCCATGATCAAGCGCAGCATGTACAATCTGAATGGAGGTCTCTTGATCCGCACGTTTGCCGAAAGCGTTCGTTCCCAGTCCTAATGCGGATACCTGTAATCCGCTATTTCCTAGTCTTTTAAAGTTCATCCTCAGCACTCCTTATCATCTATTCATTAATCCATTTATTTTTGAGTGAAAAGATCCAGCGCTGTCTCAATGAAGAGCTTTACAGCAATTGAAGTGTCGGCAAGCGAGCTGACCGCAATTTGGATATCTCTATAAGCATCCGGCTGCAGCTCACGGGTAACCACATTTGGAGGCAGAGATAACAAGGACAGCTCAGACATCACGCCGATCGCCAGTCCCTCCTGAACCATATTAAGAGCTGTTGCAAAGTTATTAACCACATATTTTACATTCAGATGGCTATTACTTCTGCGGAATAGCTCTACAACAGGCGGTTCATATCCTGCTTTGCAAATCAACATGGGCTCGTTCGCTAATTCCTGCACACATACAATGGATCGCTTTTGCAGGGGATGGTCATCTCTAAAAACGGCAAACAATTTCTCTCTATATAATGGAATGGTTTCGAATTCTGCACTGGGAGCGAGCAATAAGCCAACATCAATTTCTTTTGAATCCAGCCATTCTCTGACTTCAGCGATAGAGCCCTCCTGTAGGCTAATCGTAATGTTTGGATATCTTCTAGTGATAGAGCTAATAATCTTCGGTAGAAAATGAGCCGATGCCACAGGAAAAGCCCCAATGCGGATACTTCCTTTTTCAAGACCTCTCTCCGCGTAAATCTCCTGATTGACCTTATCAAAGCCCATTAGAATTTCACGGAAAATAACAAGAATACGTTTGCCGATATCCGTAAGCATCAGGCCATTACGCCGGTCTCGAAGCAAGAGCTTCACGTCTAATTCGGCTTCGAGGGACGAGATCGCCCGGCTGACCGCAGGCTGTGTCATATTTAGTTCTACACCAGCTTTAGTAAAGCTGCCGCTTTCGGCGATTTTGACGAATAAACGAATTTGAGTATTGTTCATAACAAATATGATATGCCCCTTATGATTATTATTCATTTCATTTATGCTCTTGTTTATTGTATCATTTGTGATGAATCTACACCAAGGAAGTGAACAAATGAATCAGCAGAAGAAAAGTATGATCCTTCTTATTTTTTTGGTGATTGTATGGGGCATTAATTGGCCTATATCCAAAATCGCCTTAGACTACGCTCCACCTCTATTATTTGCAGGTATTCGAACCGTCGTAGGCGGTATTATTCTGATTCTAATTGCACTGCCCAAGGTGAAGGAGCTTCGCTTCAAGCAGCTCTGGCCGATCTATCTGATCTCGGCGGTCCTTAGTATTGTGTTTTATTATGGATTTCAGACGATTGGCTTGCAGTATGTTCCGGCGGGATTGTTCTCATCGATTGTATTTTTGCAGCCTGTATTGTTAGGTATTTTTTCTTGGCTGTGGTTAGGTGAGAGCATGTACGGGCTTAAAATGGCTGGTTTGCTGCTTGGTTTTCTCGGGGTAGCCTCTCTTAGTATCGGTGGAATTAATGGGAGTATCTCCATATGGGGAATTGTGCTGGCTCTAGCCAGTGCCTTAAGCTGGGCATTAGGAACAATATATATGAAACGGAATGCTGTACGAGTGGATATGCTGTGGATGACGGCTATGCAAATCACGATTGGTGGCATCATTCTGCTACTTTCGGGATCAGCTACGGAGAAATGGTCGGATATCACCTGGAGTGGAACCTTTATTGTGGATACCTTGTTTATCGCAATTTTTGTTATTGCTCTGGGCTGGCTAATCTATTTCAAGCTGATTAACGAAGGAGAAGCAGGAAAAGTAGGTTCATTCACCTTCTTAATCCCCCTGATCTCGATAGCTACCAGCGTAGTTTTTTTGAAAGAGCAGATTACCATAAACCTTGTGATCGGATTATTGCTGATTGTCAGCAGTATTGTACTGGTAAATGTGAAGATAGGGCGTGCTGCCAAACAATCAGTCAGTTAAATTTGTTGGATGGTTGTAGTAACCAATCGTGCTAAAGGGCATTATGTCTAATAGGGATTGAACATAAAAAAAAGGACACTCCCAAGCTTAGAGCTTCTGGGAGAGTCCTTTTTTAATTAAGCGTATAGCGCGTGTGATTTCAGCTGTTGAAGGCCGAGCTGCAACTACGTAAGTAGCAGAACTAGCACGTTCCACTTCTTCGAGTACCCGGTTTGAGTGACTGAAGAGCGCTCCTAGATCACGAACAGATGACAGCGAGCACCGTCCTTGCAGTTCAGAGAAGCTGGCCGCCTGCAAGTCGCGGGCACGATGCAGACAATCTGTAAGTGAACGTTGGCATTCAACCTTGGATAAGGTCTTCGTACCATAAACAGCTATACAATCGGCTGTTGCCTCCAGCACTTCCAGCATCCAGTCAGAATTGGCATGATGTGCTGGCAGCAAGCAAATATCGTCGGAAATTTCTTTAACATAGGAATGAATGGTCTTTAGATGTGCTGTGGCTTGTATAAGCCCCTTTAGATCACCACGACACTGATAATGAGCAATGGTGTAGAACATTTCCTTCTGTTGTTGATTGCTGGCAGACAGCAGTTTACCTGCTTGCTCCAGCATATTATTATCCTTTGAAGAGTCTCGTCTTATGCCTACGAGGCCTTTTAATGCATCCGAAAGTAGAAGGCTTCCATCGAGTGCCAATGCTTTTACCTTGACGAACCTGTTTGGTGGAACGATAATCATATTGATGATCAAGGCAATGAGCACACCAATAAAGGTTTCGGCGACTCTCCACAGCACGTAATCATTGTGATAAAAGGTAAGGGCCAGAACCGAGGTCACCCCGACCTGCGAAACCGCTTGGATATTCATCCGACAGGCTGTGGCAATTCCGATCCCGATGAGCAGAATTAGCAGAATGGAAAATGCACCTACATCGAAGAATTGGCCTACAATCAGGCTGACAATTCCACCGATAATAATGCCGATCAGGCGGTAGATTCCTTTTTCGAGTGATGCCTTCACACTGGCTTGAGTAATGAGAATGGCTGCAAGCGGTGCAAAGTATAGATATTGGTCACCATATAAACTGTGTACGGCTACCCAGGATAGTGATGCGGCAAGCGTAATTCGTATCATGTAAAGTGAGAATCCATATTTTTCAAGGCGGTCTAGTAACCCCTCGTTCATTATCATTCATCTTCTTTCGCAAAAATAAGAAAACCACACTGGCTTTTCAGTTCGTTTTCATTATAGCACCTCAAAAAGGGCATGGAAGACTGGACTTTTTACAAACTTGTTAAGTTTATGCTTAGCATTTAACAATGTAAGCTATCGCATATAATGGTACAATCTAATATGCTATATCTATTGGAGCGTCGAAGGAGAGGGGAAATTGTCGCTTATTAGCGCTGAGCATACCCATTTCGATTGTTCTCCGCAAGATGCGGGTAAAATAGTATTGTATTACTAAGGTAAGGGAGGTTGTTAGCTATAGCTATTCAGGAAGGTACCATCATTTCATTTGAAGAAGTTACTAAGCAATATGACGACGAAGATCCGGTGTTAAAAGGAGTCAGCTTTGAGATAGAGCGCGGCAAATTCTATACACTACTTGGTCCATCTGGCTGTGGTAAAACAACTATTCTTCGATTGATCGCCGGGTTCGCTGAGCCAACGAGCGGTTCTATCTATTTAAATGGAAAAGTAATTAACCACATTCCCGCCAATGAGCGGCAGGTCAATACGGTATTTCAGGATTACGCATTGTTTCCGCACCTGAACGTATTCGAGAATGTGGCTTTCGGACTGCGTATTAAGAAGCTTAAGAAGGACGTAATCACGAAGAAGGTACAGGAAGCGCTAAGCTTCGTTAACCTTGTGGGTTATGAGCAGCGTGCGATTAACGAAATGTCCGGCGGTCAGCGCCAGCGGGTCGCCATTGCCCGGGCGATTGTGAATGAGCCACAGGTTCTATTGCTGGACGAGCCTCTATCGGCGCTAGACCTCAAGCTGCGCACGGAGATGCAGTACATACTGCGGGAAATGCAGCAGCGGCTAGGGATTACCTTTATTTTTGTAACCCATGACCAGGAAGAGGCACTCGCGATGTCCGACTGGATTTTTGTCATGAATAAAGGAAAAATCGAGCAAAGCGGCACTCCTAATGATATTTACGATGAGCCGATTAACCGTTTTGTGGCGGATTTTATTGGCGAATCGAACATTGTGCCGGGAGTTATGATCGAGGATTATCTGGTGGAGTTTAACGGCCGCCGCTTCGAATGTTTCGATGCCGGGCTGAAACCGAATGAATCCGTAGAGATTGTTATTCGTCCTGAGGATTTGGAAATTTCTACGCTGGAACAGGGTAAACTACGTGTGCGGGTTGATTCCCAGCTGTTCCGGGGCGTGCATTATGAAATCAGCTGTTATGATGAATCCGGGCATGAATGGCTTGTGCATTCTACACGCAAGGCGACTGTAGGCAGTGAAATTGGCCTTTATTTTGATCCGGAAGCGATCCATGTTATGCGTTTCGGTGAAACGGAGGAAGAATTCGACAGACGTCTGGAAGCTTATGGCGAGGTGGAGAGTCATGAAGAATAAGGGCAAATCGTACTATCTCATCCCTTATTACCTCTGGATCGCATTGTTTGTAATTGCACCGGTAGTGCTTGTCATCTACTATTCGTTATTTGATTTGGATGGCCATATTACTCTGGATAATTACGTCAGTTTCTTCACCCCTGTATATTTGAAAATGACGCTGACCTCGTTCTGGTACGCGTTTCTGATTACAGCATTCTCTTTGCTGGTTGCTTATCCGGCGGCTTATCTACTGACAAGAACCAAACATAAGCAGCTGTGGTTATTGCTGATTATTTTGCCGACATGGATTAATTTGCTGCTAAAAACCTACGCTTTTATAGGGATATTTGGTACATTTGGTCCGATCAATAATTTCTTTGATCTGCTTGGAATCGGAGAACAGCAAATTTTGTTTACGGGCTTCAGCTTTGTATTTGTATCTGTCTATATTTTTATCCCGTTTATGATCCTGCCGATATACAGCGCTTTGGAGGATTTGAATTTATCCTTGCTGGATGCGGCACGTGATTTGGGGGCTTCGGGCTGGACCACGTTCAGACGTGTTATTTTTCCGCTGACCATTTCGGGAGTACGCTCAGGCTGTATGGCAGTATTCATACCGGCGCTGTCCCTATTTATGATTACCCGTCTGATTGCAGGCAACAGGGTCATTACGCTGGGCACCGCAATTGAGCAGCATTTCCTGGTCACTCAGGACTGGGGCATGGGTTCTACAGTTGCAGTGTTTCTGATTGCCATCATGGCGCTGTTTATGATTATCACAGGCGGATCGCGGAAAGGGGCGCGGAATGAGAAATAAAAATGGATTCTCTAACCTCTACCTAGTTCTGGTGTTCATTGTTCTGTATGCACCTATCTTCTATTTAATGTACTATTCGTTCAACAGTGGGGGGACGATGCATAAGTTCGAGGGCTTTACGCTGGATTACTACCGTGAGGTGGTCCAAGACAAGCGCCTGATTATTATCGTAATCAATACGCTTGTGATCGCGCTGCTATCCTCGGCTATTGCGACCCTTATCGCTATTATTGGTGCGCTGGCCATTAAAAGTGTGCAGAATCGCCGCGCTAAGAACACCTTGCTGTCACTGAATAACGTGCTGATCGTCAGTCCAGATGTCATTATTGGTGCTTCATTCCTCATCCTGTTCACCATTGCTGGCATCAAGCTGGGCTTCGTGTCTGTTCTGCTTTCACACGTTGCATTCAGTGTGCCGATTGCCGTATTGATGATTTTGCCGCATCTACAGGAAATGAGCCCTACGTTGACGGATGCAGCCCGTGATCTTGGGGCAAGCCGTAAGGATGTGCTGACTAAAGTTATTTTGCCGATTATTAAACCAGGGATCTTCAGCGGATTTTTTATGGCGCTTACTTATTCACTGGATGACTTTGCAGTTACATTCTTCGTAACAGGCAACGGTTATTCGACGTTATCGGTTGAGATATACTCTAGAGCTCGACAAGGGGTATCGCTATCGATTAATGCGCTGTCGACACTGATCTTCCTGTTCACCATTCTGCTTGTGGTTGGTTATTACTTCCTGACCCTTAAGAAAAATCGTCATAACACAGCAGAAGCTGTGGCGGAGCCTGTTGCAGAAGCGGGGGTGCCTAGATGAAACAGCTGATAAATGCTTTTCTGGCGATCCTTATCACGGCATTTGCGCTCATGTACTTGGGCTCTTGGATGAATTCGAGAGAGGGTTATTCAGGTGGAAACACACTGACTATCTATAACTGGGGCGACTATGTTGATCCGGATCTATTGAAGGAATTTGAAAAAGAGACCGGCTTAACAGTCATTTATCAAACCTTCGATTCCAATGAAGCTATGTTGACCAAGGTTGAGCAGGGCGGAACTACCTTTGATGTTGTAATCCCTTCGGATTATGCCATTGCCAAGATGAAAGAAGAAGATCTGCTCATCCCGCTGGATCATAGCAAGATTTCGAATCTAAAGAATATTGATTCACGGTTTATGGACCTTTCGTTTGATCCAGACAACAAATATTCCGTGCCTTATTTCTGGGGGACCGTCGGGATTATTTTCAATCCGGAAATGACCAAGGGCATGGACTTCACCAGCTGGGATTCTCTCTGGGACAGCAGACTGCATAATAGCATCTTCCTGGTGGACGGAGCCCGTGAAGTGATGGGCATGGCTTTGAACAGCCTGCATTATTCTGTTAATGACAAGGATGAGGCACATCTGCAAGAAGCACTGACCAAGCTCAACAAGTTGTCTCCTAACGTGAAGGCGATTGTCGGTGATGAGATCAAGATGCTGCTGGCAAATGAAGAAGCTGCGGTTGGGATTGTCTGGTCCGGCGATGCTTCCGAGATCATGGACGAGAATGATAAGCTGGATTATGTAGTACCGGAAGAAGGTTCGAATAAGTGGTTTGATAACATGGTTATCCCTCGGACAGCGAAAAACGTGGATGGAGCGCATCAGTTCATCAACTTCATGCTCCGCCCAGACGTTGCTGCTAAGAATGCAGAATATGTAGGTTATTCCACGCCTAACATTCCTGCGCTCGAGCTGCTTCCTGAGGAAACTTCTGAGGATACCCGTTTCTATCCACCTGCTGAAATTACGGACCGGCTTGAAGTATACGACAACCTTGGCAAACGGATGCTTGCTCATTATAATGAGCTGTTCCTAATGTTTAAGATGAATAAGAAGTAAGCTGACTAAAGCTAGAGCTAAAGCGAAACGACATTAAGAGCGTCTACATACGGGTAACCGTGTTAGACGCTCTTTTTCGGTTTGATCATTGTGTAGCCTCAAGACAAACGACAGTTTAGCCGAAAGTATAATATAGTATAATAGTAAGAATGGACAACAGGAAAAGAGGAAACGAATGCCTACTATACTGGTTGCTGACGACGATGCGAACATTCGCGAGCTTGTCTGTTTATTTCTCCGCAATGACGGATTCGAAACAGTTGAAGCTGTGGATGGCAAGGAGGCGCTCGCCGTATATGCTGGAACAAATGTCGATCTTGTCGTGTTGGATATAATGATGCCAAATATGGATGGTTGGATGCTTTGTAAGGAGCTCCGCCGAGCTAATCCCGATCTTCCATTACTTATATTGACTGCCAGAGGCGAAACCTGGGAGAAAGTGAAGGGCTTCGAATTAGGTACGGATGATTATTTAACTAAACCCTTCGATCCGTTGGAGCTGACGGTCCGTGTTAGGTCATTGCTGAAACGATATCGGATCGGCTCCACGCAGATGATCCAAATTGGTAACGTCATCCTTGATCGGCAGACCTATAAGGTGATGAGAGGCACGGAGTCATTTGCCTTACCCCTCAAGGAGTTCGAATTGCTGTACAAGCTTGCTGGGACACCCGGACAAGTCTATACGCGCGAGCAGTTGATCGATCAAATTTGGGGAATTGATTATGCTGGAGATGATCGGACGATTGACGTGCATATTAAACGCCTGCGTGAACGGTTTGCGACTACCCCTGATTTTCGTATTGAGACGGTGCGTGGACTTGGCTACAGGCTTGAGGTGTACGAATGATTAGATCGATATATACACGCGTTGTACTGACCTTCCTAGCCTCCGTAATCGGGGGCACAATCATTGCTTTGTTTGTGGCAACTTGGGTATTCGAAGATAAACTGAACGAGAACACGCGAATTCCCTTATTGCATTTTGGACAGGATATTGTCAGGGTTTACGAGACCTTCCCATTTCGTGGAGCCAACTCTTTCGTAAGTGGAATGAAGCAGCTTGATTCCTACCACATCCGAATTTTCGATGAAGCGGGTAAATTCCAATCTTACGGAACGCTTAATGGGCACAAGCCGGTCCCTGTAACTATGGAAGAAATAAAAAAAGTTCTCGCAGGAGAAGTATATCAACCTCATAACAGGAATATTTCTGCGCTTCTCCTAGGCTTACAGCTGAGAACGGAAGACGGCACCAAAGCGATGTTTGTGGAGACGCTTAATCCCCCTTCCATCACTGCCAGAAGGAATTTGGTATTAAATTTCTTACTCTATTCATTGATAGCTGGAAGCCTCTTGATTCTGGTAGCCGCGATGTTCTTAGTCAGACCTATTAAGAAGCTAACCAAAGCGACTAGACGGATAGCAGCTGGTGATTTTAACGTCGAGCTGAATATTAAGCAAACCGGTGAGCTAGGTACCTTGGCTCGCAGCTTTGAAGAAATGATGCACGATCTGCAGCAGCTTGAGCAGATGCGTAAAGAGTTTGTATCCAATGTGTCGCATGAGGTCCAGTCTCCGCTCACTTCAATATCTGGGTATGCGATTGCGCTCAAGCGAGTAGATCTTGCAGAACAAGAGCGAAATCGTTACCTCGATATTATTATCGCTGAAGCAGAGCGGATGTCTAAAATGAGTGACAGCCTGCTGAAGCTGAGTTTATTAGAATCGCAGTCACAACAGCTACGGCTAATTACATTCAACCTGGACGAACAGATAAGAAGAGTAATCGTAGCAATTCAGCCGCAATGGTCAGCTCGTAACATCAGCTTCGACCTTGATCTGAAGCCTATTATCCTACTGGCTGATTATGACCTGTTAAGTCAGGTATGGACTAATCTCCTTGGCAACAGCATTAAGTTCTCTAAGGATAACAGTGTAATTAACGTCAGCCTCAAACAAGATATCAACAACGTGACCGTTCGGATAACAGACACTGGCATCGGGATTTCACTTGAGGATCAGCAACGTATATTTGAACGGTTCTTTAAGGCTGATCGATCCCACAGTCGTAAATATGGTGGCAGCGGGATGGGACTTGCCATTGTTAAACAGATCGTAACGCTTCATAAAGGGGATATCCGCGTGGAAAGCGAACCCGGTCAAGGAACGACCATCGTTGTCACCCTGCCAATTATAGTGCCGACAGAGTAATTAGCTTCCAAGCGGTGCCTTGCGAGGGCTTGAATGCATCCCGCATTTTTCATTGCTACAGCAGTACAGGCAAGTCTTCTTGTCTTGTGCTGCCGTAGCATTTTTTTTACCTGTTCATTTTCAGTTCATATTGTCGTCATGAGGGGTGCATCTTTGTTAGTTATGATCTCATTAGCAAAACGTTAAGGGAGCTTAATAAACAGATTAAAGACAGGAGAAGATGAGGGTGACACAACAAGCGGACAAAAAAACGGGGAATGGACAGAAAAAACATAAACTGCGTAACCTGTTACTCAAAATATTAGGAGCAATAGTGATCGTGGTCGTACTTTTTCTAGCCGTTGTCTATACAGTTAATGTGATCAGCAACAAAACAGATCAGAAAAAAATACAGCACTATGGTCAGTTAGTCCCTGTTGACGGGAAAAATATGAATGTTTTGATTCAAGGAGAAGGTAAACAGACGATCGTGCTCATACCAGGCTTTGGAACAGGAGCACCAGCACTTGATTTTAAGCCGTTGATTGATGAGTTATCACCATTCTACAAAGTGGTGGCGGTTGAACCGTTTGGGTATGGACTCAGTGATGAAACGAAAAAAGAACGAACCACAGAGAATATCGTTAGTGAAATTCATGAAGCCGTTCAGAATCTTAACATTGACCAATACATTCTAATGGGCCACTCGATTGGAGGTATTTATGGATTGGAATATGCGAAGAAATATCCAAACGAAGTGAGTGCTTTTGTGGGTATTGATAGTAGTGTTCCGGAGCAAGGCGGTATGGATGTTAAATTCCCAATTAAAAAATTAAAGCTTCTTAAAGATTCAGGGATTATAAGATTGGGCTTGCAATTAAGCGGTGACCCTTATGATGGACTGCCATTTGATGATGAAACCAAAAAACAAATGAAATTGATTTCGCTTAAAAATATGAACAATTCCACTACCTTAAATGAAATGGAACATATTTATCCTAACTTTGTTGCCTCCAGAGGCTTAATATTCGACAAGAATCTTCCCATTATCTTCTTTATACAAGCAAATAATACTACTGTGAAAGACTGGATCCCTCTGCATGAAGGGCAAGTCAAGGATTCTGTGCATGGAAAAGTAATGACATTTGAAGGCGGACATTACTTACATCATTCAAAATCCAAAGAAATCGTGGAGAACCTAAGGGTATTCATGGAAGAAGTTAAATAAAAAGAAGAAAACGCTCCGAACTCCTCATATGAGGGGGCGGGGCGTTTTTTTGGTTGCGATCGAAGATTATTTGATGCCGATTCTCATTCGGTAGCTGATCAGAACCTCTAATGTTCTGCCTTTAAAATGCTGTTCAACTGCGGCGGTGTAATCGGCGATATCTTGCTCAAGCAAGGTGGCATCTAGTTTCATTACGGTTTGCACTCCCCCTTGACTTAGGGTTAAACCGATATATCGCTGGGCATCGCAGGACTCTAGGTTGTGGAATACGATTTCTCTGGCAAAAGAGAAGGCCCCACTAGCTTTGATCCGTGACAAATGGCCTTCTTTGTCCCATTTATGTGCTCTCTCCTCATTAGGTAAGAGCGAGGCCAGTAATTCTTCTGTTTTGGAGATTAGCTGGTTGTATCGTTCTTCTACATTTTGCTGAAGAGATAAAGGCCAATCGCAATCGTAGGCGGCAAAGACACCGCCTTTTTTTAAGACCCGGGAGATTTCTTGCAGTGTACTCTCAGGGTCCATCCAGTGGAATGATTGTGAGCAGGTAACTATGTCTACACTATCTGATGCAAGCGGAAGCTGGTTAGAGTAGCCTTGTACAAAAGTAATTGATTGGGGTGCTTCTAATCTGCTAAGTTTATCGATTGCTTTTCCCAACATATCTGGATTGGGTTCGATACCGATTACGCGGTCTGCGGCATCGTTCCAGAGAAAAGTAGACAAACCCGTACCGCAGCCTATATCTGCGACGAGTGAAGGGGTGGTACCCAAGTAATCTGTTAGCAATTTGATAATCATCACAGGGGCTTCGGGGCGGTAGCGGTCATATTCATCTTGAAACCCCAGAAAGCGGTCGATGTTTTGTTTGCTGTTTTTTTCAGGTATCATGTGATCCTCCCTCATAGATCATGTTTATAGGTCTATTGTATAATCACTGGTTCGATAAGCCAAATAATGGCTGGCTGGGAATGTTACGTAGAATAAATAAAATCCCCGGAGAACACCTTTTAGGTGTAGCCGGGGATTGTTAAACTATCTAGTAAATGTTAACGAAGCAGTGCTGGATCAATTGCAGGCACAAGTCCTTCTGCCGCAGCACGATCAAGCAGGGCAGAGATTGCGGCATAGCCGTCATCACCCAGATTCATCGAGAAGTCATTCACGTAGAGATCGATGTGGGATTTAGCCACTTCAGGAGCCAACTCTTGAGCATGGCTAAGCACATAGTCTCTGGAATCCGTTGGATGATCCCACGCATACTGAAGAGAGCTGCGAATCCAGCCGGTGATAGCATCGGCATCTAAATCACGGCGGGCAATGATAGCGCCGAGAGGAATGGGCAGTCCGGTATCGCTTTCCCACCAGCTGCCTAAATCAGTCAGCATATTAAGACCATACGAGGCGTAAGTGAAGCGGGCTTCGTGAATTACCAGCCCTGCATCGATATGGCCATCCCGTACGGCAGGCATAATCTCATCGAAAGGCATTACGACTATTTCGCCGATGCCTCCAGTTACATTTTGTGCTGCCCATAATCGGAAAAGCAAATAAGCCGTAGAGCGTTCGCTAGGCACAGCAATCCGGCGTCCGGCTAGCTTTTCTGGGCGTTTGATCGCATGGGGTCCACTTGCTGTAAGCAGCAGCGGGCCGCAGCCGCGACCTAAAGCGCCGCCGCATGGCAGCAGTTTGTACCGCTCCAGAACCCAAGGCAGAGCAGCGTAGGAGATTTTGAGGACTTCTGGTCCTTCTCCGTCAGCGGCCAGCGTATTGGTAATATCAATGTCGGCATAGGTTACATTCAGCTTAGGTGCATTCGGGACAAGCCCGTGCGCCCAGGCATGAAATACAAAGGTATCGTTAGGGCAAGGGGAAAAAGCGATATTAAGCTCAGTTGTCATTACAGCACCTCCAGTAATATAGCGGCTGCCGCCGTTAATGCTTCCATTGCATCACCGATCTTCCATGCGGCCCGGTCGCGGGGACCGACCGGGTTCGAGATGGCGCGGAGCTCCAGTACCGGGAGCCCCAGCGCCTGGGCGGCCACGGCGACTCCGTGGCCTTCCATCGCTTCCGCGACGGCATGGGGATGCCGCGCGAGATGGGCGGCGGCCGTCTCCGCGGTGCCGGTCGCCGTCGAGACCGTAAGCACGGTGCCCGTGCTTACGGGTAACCCGGCCGCTGTCAGCGCGGCCGAAACCGCTTGCACCGTGCCGCGGTCAGCCGGCACGGACACACTGCCGAAGCCGAGCTCGGCAGCGCTGCGGAAGCCCTCCGGCGTCTCGGCCCCGAGGTCGGCGGCAATCATCTCGCTGGCTACAACCAGCGAGCCTAAAGGTGCCAGCCCCGGGAATCCGCCGCCGATCCCGACGCTCAATACGCAGCCGTAAGAACCGGCTGCGAGTGCCGCGGCGGTTCCCGCCGCCGCCGCTGCCGGCCCTGCGCCGGCAGCGATAACATGGAACCTGTCGCTGCCTTGCAGGCCGCGCAGGACCGCGTCACGCTCCGCGTCTACGGCTGTCACGATCAGCACGCGTCGTGCTCCAGCCTGCCCTTCCATAGCGTCTTCGGTAGGGGTTGGATTGAACGAACTCATCAGGTCGCCTCCTTTAGGGTATTGAAATCGCTTACTAAAGAGTCATTCGTAAAGACAAGAATACGCCCTTTTATAGGTCAGGTCAAACTTGGGGTGATTTTTATCACTCCCTGTAAAGTGTCAAAGGAAACTTACCGGTCTCTAGACGGAAGTGACTTTTTTAGCGATGAGGTTGACAAGGAGGATGGGAAGTCGTATAGTTATCTTAACTTAAAGATATTTAATGTAAAGACAAATAAATGGATTGAATACAAGTTTGATTGAAGTGGAGGTGGAATTGATGAGTGATAAACAAGTAAATCTGCGTAATACAGAGAGTGCAGCACCTGACGAAGAACAAGCCGCCTCACTGAAATTGTTCGTAGTCTTATCTAAGGCTTATAAGAGCCTAATGGATCATGCGGTGAAGGATATGAAGAGTTATGGCTTGGCTTCGGCTGAATTCATGGTGCTTGAAGTACTTTACCATAGAACGCGGATTCCGCTGCAACAGATCGGGGAGAAAATTCTCGTTACGAGCGGAAGCATTACCTATAATATCGACAAGTTGGAGAAAAAGGGACTGCTGAAACGTGTACCCTGTAGCGAGGATCGCCGCGTTACTTATGCGGAGATTACGGATGCAGGCCGTGAACTGTTTGATGAGATTTTCCCTCGTCATGTAGCCTCAATTCATGATTTGATGGGTGGATTAGATAAGGAAGAGAAAGTCCAGGCTATCGAATTAATGAAAAAGCTTGGCAAAGGTGTATAGGCGCTGCGAACATGACGAATAACTAGGCGCCTCTATAAGGTTGGAAGTAGTTCGGCTCTATCCTCATTCTCCCAACTCCAGTAAGTATAAGTGAAACCCTGCTTTTTTGGGTATATCACTTATAAGATATTTAACTTAACGAAGCCAGGTAGCCATTTACTTAAGATTACCTGATATTTCGACTGGGGGCTTGGCCATGAAATGGCAGGGAAGAAGAGGGAGTTCGAACGTGGAGGACCGCAGAGGCATGAGCGGCGGCGGCAAGATGATTGGTGGCGGGATCGGAGGAATTATCCTTGTCCTGGTCATCACCTTACTCAGTGGAGGCAATGCCGGGGATATCCTGGGAAGTTTGACTTCCACAGGCTCCAGTTCAACGGCCCCTTATGAACAGACCGCAGAGGAGCAAGAGCTTGCGGAGTTTGTATCGGTAGTTCTTGCCGACACAGAGGAGGTTTGGGGTGAGATTTTTCAGCAGCAGGGAATGACCTATACGGACCCCACCTTAGTGCTATACAGTGGGAGTGTAGACTCTGCTTGCGGAACAGCGACCTCGGCAGTCGGTCCGTTCTACTGTCCGGGTGACACCAAACTATATATTGATCTGAGCTTTTATGATGAGTTGCAGCAACGCTTCCATGCGCCGGGCGACTTCGCCATGGCTTATGTTATTGCCCATGAGGTTGGACATCATGTACAGACATTACTAGGCACCTCGAAACAGCTCGATTCCCTTCGTCAGACGTTGAGTGAGAAGGAGTACAACAAATATCAGGTTCGTTTTGAGCTGCAGGCTGATTATCTCGCCGGCGTCTGGGCCAATCATGCTCAAGGCATGAATCTGTTGGAGGAAGGCGACTTAGAGGAAGCTCTGGCAGCTGCAAGCGCCGTCGGCGATGATACGATTCAGAAGCAGGCTCAGGGCTATGCAGTGCCGGATAGTTTCACTCACGGTACCTCAGAGCAGAGAAAACGCTGGTTCTACAAAGGTTTTAACTCGGGTACGATTAAGGGTGGCGATACGTTTAACGCCACCGAGCTGTAGGTAGAAGAGGGAAGAGAGAGCAGCCCATAGGTTATTCCGGTTCGCCGGGCGCTCTTTTTTATCCAATATCTTAATGTTAAGATAATTAAATCAAAGGAATAGGGGAATGTAAAAATGATAAGTGTAGGACTGTTATTAATGAGATTGGTGATTGGACTTGCGTTTATAGGACATGGTGCACAAAAGCTATTTGGATGGTTCGGAGGTTACGGTCCGAAGGGTACGGGAGGCTGGATGGAGTCCATCGGAATCAAACCGGGTGTGACTATGGCGATTTTAGCAGGGATTATGGAGCTGGTGGGCGGATTTATGTTCGCGGCAGGACTGTTAACGCCTGTTGCAGCGGTGTTGATCGCTGCCACGATGCTGGGGGCAATCGTTAAGGTTCATGCTCCAAATGGTTTCTGGTCCACTTCGAACGGGATTGAGTTTCCGCTCACGGTTCTGGTATTTGCGGTAGGTGTGGCGCTTACGGGACCAGGTTCGATTTCTTTAGATGCATTGTTTTTTAACTAAGAAGGGAGTTTATAATAATGACACTTCAAACTGCAGGAATACACCATATTACAGCTTTTGTCGGAGACGCTCAGCGCAATGTTGATTTCTACGCCGGGATTCTGGGCCTACGGCTCGTGAAAAAAACGATTAATTTTGATGCTCCAGAGGTCTATCATTTATACTTTGGGAATGAGCAGGGTGCTCCGGGAACGATTATTACATTTTTCCCTTCACCTGTAGGGCGTAGAGGCAGAATCGGCAGTGGTCAAGTTGGCGTAACGATCTACGCAGTGCCGGTTGGTGCTCTGCAATTCTGGGAACAACGCCTTGCTGAATACGGAATTTCGGTTACAAAAGGAAGTCGGATCTCGGAACCCTATTTAGCTTTTGCCGATTACGACGGTCTGCGGATTGAACTGGTGGAACGTGAGGAAGGCCCGCTCAGTAAGTGGTCCTTTGGTGGGATTCCTACTAAATACGCGATCAAAGGTTTTGGCGGGGCTGTGCTGTATAGCAGCAATCCGTTGCAAACAGCTGAGACACTTGTTCATACGCTGGGTATGGAACATATTGCTGACGGAGATGGATATACTCGCTATAGAACCAATGGGGAGCTAGGTAATATTATTGATTTGAAGACATCACCCGTTCCGCTCGGAGCGGGAGGTGCAGGGACAGTTCATCACATCGCGTGGCGGGCAAAGGATGATGCAGAGCAACTGGAATGGTCGCGCCATGTACAGAGTCATGGGCATAGACCTACACCCGTTCAAGACCGTCAGTATTTTAATGCGATCTATTTCCGTGAAAGAGGAGGAATCCTGTTCGAGATCGCTACAGATCCTCCAGGTTTTGCCCGTGATGAAGCCCCAGATGCGTTGGGTGAAAAGTTGATGCTGCCGTCCTGGTTTGAGCCGCATCGCGCGGCCATCGAAGAAAACTTAACGCCTATTCAAGTAAGAGAAATTGAGGTGAAGCAGGGATGATTCATGTATTCCGTAAAGGTAAAGATATAACTAAACCTACGTTAGTGTTGTTTCATGGTACAGGTGGTAATGAGCAGGATTTGCTGCCGCTGGCTGAGATGTTATCCCCAGATTCATCGGTGCTAGGTATACGGGGTAATGTGCTGGAGAATGGCATGCCACGATTCTTCCGTCGGCTGGCAGAAGGAGTGTTCGATGAAGCGGACTTAGTTTTCCGTACCCATGAGATTAAGCAGTTTCTGGATGAAGCGGCAGAGAAATACGGGTTTGATGCCAACAATCTGGTAGCGGTTGGCTACTCTAACGGTGCAAACATTGCTGGTAGCCTTCTGTTTCATTATAAGGACATTTTCCGCGCGGCAGTGCTGTTGCATCCGATGGTGCCATTACGCAATGTGGAGCTTCCTTCTCTTGAAGGGGTGTCTATCTTTATTGGGGCAGGTACGAATGATCCGCTAATAACATCTACGGAAACTCAGGAGCTAGAGGGGATTCTGCAGAAAGCAGGCGCCGAGGTTACAACCCATTGGGGCAACCAAGGTCACCGCTTGAGTATGGCGGAAGCCGAAGCCGCCAAAGATTGGCTGCAGGGATTTAGCACATCTCAAAATGCATAAAACAATTAGGATAACCGCCTTTTGGCGGTTATTTTTAAGTTATTAGCCCCGAATGAGGCCTTATAAAAGGATTGATCATTTGAGTTCCTTTACGTTAGTATGAAGAATACAAAAAAAGGCCCCCGGGTTGCTTTAGAAAGGTTGACGTAAGGATCATGATTGGAATGCAAAATGCTAATAAACTTGCTGCAGATGGACCCTCAAGGAAGCAGAGATTGCAACTTGCTGTTATTCTGGGCTCCATTACAACCATTGGGCCGTTGTCGATTGACATGTATTTGCCGGCGCTGCCTACACTTGTCGACGATTTCGGTACGACGGCTGCTTTGGTGCAGCTAAGTCTCACCTTCTTTTTATTGGGACTGGCCTCAGGTCAGTTAGTAGCTGGACCACTGAGTGATGTATATGGACGTCGCCGTCCACTGCTTATAGGGATGTTCATCTATGCCGTTTCCTCAGTGCTATGTGCTTTTAGCCCTTCGATTGGACTTTTAATTGTTTTGCGGTTTATTCAAGGTCTTGCTGGTTCAGTGGGTGTAGTTGTCTCTAGGGCGGCTGTGCGTGATCTGTACAGTGGCTCTGAACTAACGAAATTTTTCTCTTTATTGATGATTGTTAATGGTCTGGGTCCGATTTTGGCTCCAGTCATTGGAGGACAGCTCTTAAGAGTGACTACATGGCAGGGGATATTCCTCGTATTATTTGCTGCCGGAATTATCTTCTGCTTGACGATTCTCCTGCGCTTGCCTGAGACATTGCCGAAGGAGCGGCGCTCCAAGAGTGGGTTGAAGGGTACTCTGCTTACTTTTAAGGTGTTACTTGGCAACCGCAAGTTTATGGGTTATGCCTTGTCCCAAGGTTTTGTTACAGCGTCTATGTTCGCTTATATCTCAGGGTCATCTTTTGTTTTGCAAAATATTTTTGCAGTTACTCCGCAGGTATACAGTTTGATCTTTGCTGTGAACGGGATTGGGATTATTATTACAGGTCAAATTGCCGGCAGACTAGCTGGCAAGGTGAGTGAAACGAAGCTGCTGCTTAGCGGGTTGCTGCTCTGTACAACGGGGGGCGTCTTGCTGCTGCTTACGATCTTGGTAGGGGGAGGGCTGATCCCTATTCTAATCTGTCTGTTCGCCGTTGTCTCCAGTGTGGGGATTGTCGGAGCGACCAGCTTCTCACTTGCAATGCAGGACCAAGGAGAAGCCGCAGGCAGTGCTTCGGCTTTAATCGGACTGTTACCGTTGCTGCTTGGTAGCTGTGTAGCACCGCTTGTGGGTCTTGGGGGCGTAGACTCAGCCCTTCCGATGGCAATTGTGATTGCCTGTACGGGTGTTCTCTCTATTCTGTCTTATTTTCTGTTGGTCAGACGGCGAAATTCCAATTCCTAACAGTTTATCCTTATAACCTTGAAAGAGAGCAATACTTTCAGCAAACTTTCAGCGGGTTTTAACGTTCCTTATCTGCAAAAGGATTATATTGGAGGTAAGGAAGGGAGGGATGATTATGAGTATATCCGCAGTCTCAGGTTCTACATCGTATACTACCTCGACGTCTAGTACTACAGATACCAGCGCGCTCGAGAAACAAAAAGCGAAGCTGGAAGCCGAATTGGACAAGATTGATGCCAGCTCGGATGACGCGAAGACCAAAGAAACGAAAACGAAACAGATTGAGCAGCAGATCAAGCAGATCGAGGCACAGATTTCCCAGAAGTCGCAGAGCAGCGCTTCCGCAGCAAGCAGTAGTGCAGAAGCACCTGCCAAACCTGTAAACAACGCGCTTGCTGCGGCAAGCCCGCAAGAGATCGCTACCGCAACAACGAATAGCCAAGGCAGATTTGATATCCGTGTATAAACCATACTAAATCGTATTACATAACAAAAAGGGCATCCTTTGCCGTGAGGGATGTCCTTTTTGTTATGTATTTTTAAGTTTAGACTACAATTTAAATGTTCTTTTATCACATTGTTGGCCAATACTAGAAAGATACCGCTAAAATAAAGTTCCGTCATATTGATCAGTCCAGCTTCGTAATATATTAACTATGCTTATCCTCATTTTCCATAAAATCTTTAACTGTTGCAGGGGTTAGGGATTTGCTGGCAGTCTAATAGAGTAGGTGTTGATTATCACGGGTCTTCTATTCCAAGAATTGTTATAATGGACTAGTTGTAAAAATTGTCTAGCACAACGTGTGTCAGCGGTAAAGGCAGGTGGGCTCATGTATTCAAAGCAACAGACACTAGAAAGATTCAAAATTGTAAGACTGATCTTATCTATCTATCGGATCCGGGCGGTCAGAGCTCTTTTTCCAGTGGCTATCATAGCGTTCGTATACTGGGAGGGGCAACATGAGCTGAAGCAGGTTCATTTAGGACTTATAATGCGTGAACTAAGGCGAGTACCTACGTCTGCTATTTTACAAATGATTGGTTTTGCACTTCTTTCCGTAGCTGTGATGAGTGCTTATGATTATTTGATTCGGGCACATTTTCGTTTAAAAGTAGGGCTGTGGAGTACCTTTCGGTATGCATGGATTGCTAATACATTTAATAACTTGATTGGGTTTGCGGGTCTGGCTGGAGTTGGTTTAAGGACGCTGCTGTATAAAAAAAGCGGGGTGCCGACCTCCGTGCTAACACCCGCCATTGTATTTCTGTCGCCGCTTATGATTACCGGGTTATCGTTACTTTCGTGGGCGAATATCTTTGGTTTACTCCCGGCAACGGCTTTGATGGAAGAGCATCGCTGGCTGGTGTTTGCAGTATGGGGAATGGCGCTTTATTTGCCGGTTTTTGTGTTTGTACAGCGCTCATCGCTTTATGCGAAATGGATTAACCGGGGAAAAGGTAGAACACCATGGCTTACAGTCGTTAATTCCGTCGGTGCTTCCTTTCTGGAATGGAGCTTTGCTGGCGTGACGTTTTGGACCATCAGCAGCCATCTCTTGGATGAGGTCCATTTTATAGCTATCTTTGGTATATTTACGATTGCTGCCATTGCCGGCATCTTGAGTATGGCACCCGGCGGTATCGGTGCATTTGACCTTATTGCCTTGCTCGGGCTGACACAGCTTGGCTACCAGACCGATAAGGCGATGGCGGTGCTTGTCATCTTTCGATTGTTTTATTATGTCATTCCTTGGTTGATCGGATTGGTGCTGGCTGCACTGGAAATTGGTCTGCAAGGAAAAAAGGATCAAGATCGTTCAGTTCCAGGGTTCGAACCCTCTCTTAACAAATGGCAGAAGATCTGGGGCTGGCCGGGTCAGTATACCTTTCTGAGCGATCTTGGAATGTGGGCTCTTGGCAAGCTGGTACTAGCTAGCGGGCTTATTCTCTTACTATCTGCAGCAGTACCCGGATTGCTGTATAGGTTGAAGATTACGGAGGAAATATTGCCGTTTCCGGTAATGCAGCTATCTCATCATCTGTCTGTCCTTATTGGTTTTATGCTGATTTTATTGTCGCGGGGCATTACATTGCGGGTTCATAGTGCATATGTATGGACTAGCATACTTCTGTTTATTGGATCGTTGTTTGCAGTCACTAAGGGTTTTGATTATGAAGAGGCACTGTTGCTACTTATAGTAGCGCTTATTCTTTGGATATCCAGATCGCGGTTTTATCGGATTAGTGCGCCAATCAGCAGGCAGAGCGCGATCCGGTGGTTTGTCCTCACTTCAGTGATTGCACTAAGCTACTATCTGATGGGCTGTTATGTACATCGTGGATTTCTGAAGCATCTGCCTCCGGGTGTGCAGCCTGAATGGTTGCAGCGGTATAGTCATGTTGCATTTACGGCAGTGGGGGGATTGGTCTTGTCTTGGGTACTGCTCATAATGTGGGTAAACCTCAGGCCCCATCATAAGGAGAACGAGCTGTTCGGGACCTTGGATGTAGCTAAGCTGAAACATTTTCTAGATGGAGTTCAAGGCAATACCTTAACGCATACGTTATTTTTGGGTGATAAGGGCTTCTTCTGGGCTCAGAACGATAAAGTGCTGCTCGCTTTCGCCAGAGTTAGGGATAAGCTCGTTGTGCTGGGTGATCCGCTGGGAGAGAGAAGCTTAATAAATGAAGCCATCAGTGAATTTAGACAAGCTGCAGATCAGTATGGTCTGGTTGTAGTTTTCTATCAAGCTTCACCTGCTTTTTTATCGGTCTATCAGGAGCAGGGCTATCGCTTTTTTAAGCTGGGTGAAGAGGCAGTGATAAGCCTTGATAACATTGCACTCAGTGGTCTGAAGAAAGGTGATCTGCAAAGTGTAAGCGATCGTTTTGAACGGGAAGGCATGTTTGTTGAAATTACAGAAGCGCCGCTTGCTGATAGTTTGCTGAGAGAACTGCGAGCGATTTCGGACGAGTGGTTGAATGGCCGAGCGGAAAAGGGTTATTCGTTAGGCTGGTTTAAGGTCGACTATCTGCAACTGGCTCCCATTGCGGTGCTGCGGAACGCCAAAGGTACAATACTGGCATTTGCTTCTATTGCCCCGGGGTATGATCAAGGATTGACTCTGTCTGTAGATTTGTTGCGCCAGCGGAAGAATGTCCCAAACGGGACGGTAGATTATTTATTGGTTTGTATGTTGGAATGGGCGAAGTCCAAGGGGTATCGGCGATTTAATCTAGGCAACACTCCTCTATCATCCAGTGGGGGGCAGGACCCCGGAGCTCTGAAGGAGGAGAAGCTGGCTCATCAAGTGTTTAATAGAGGTGGGCATGGGCATGGTTACGGTTTTGCCAGATTGCGTCGTTACAAGGAAAAGTTCAATCCAGAGTGGGAGCCGCGTTACTTGGCTTATCCAGCGTCCCTAACATTACCCGTCTTAACGCTGGATCTGGTGAGGCTTGTATCCCGACATCCGGAGCATAAAGCGAATAACTAAAAAAGGTGCCCAACGCCAAACGGCGTTGGGCACCTTTTTAATCAGGTACAAGTGATTTACTTCTTGTCAGCTTCTGCATCCGGCAGAGCCCAGACGGAGACGCTGCCGCCATTGACCGGGAAGGTCGCCCAACCATCTTTTTCAATGGTTATGGTGGCTTTATGGTTATGGGTGAAATCCACCCATGCTTCACCGGCGCGATGTTCTCCTACGAACATTCTCTTCTGGCCATTCTCACCATTACTGATCACCACCGCACAACCGGAGTGTTCAATATCCTCCACGCCGAGCCGTGTCCAGCCAATCGTGTTAGGATGATCGAAATAATCCTTCTGTTCACCATAAGCTTTGTGATAGCGGGTATACAGCAGAGGGTCAATCGCATCTTTTTTACCTGCTACAGGTGTTGGTCCTTCGATCCCATAATAATCCCCGTAAAAGACCACAGGATATCCATCCCGTCGCAGCAGGATAAGCGCGTAAGCACTTTGCTTGAACCAATCATCTACCCAGGATTCCAGGGCTTCGTGAGGCTGAGAATCATGATTGTCAACGAAGGTTACAGCATTGGTGGGATGGGTCTGCACCAGTGTGTCATCAAGAATTTTAGTCAGATCATAGTTTCTGCCCTCCAAAGAAGCTGAATGCAGCTTGTAGTGAAGGGATACATCGAAGAGGTCAATTTTATAATCGACGGTATTCAGAAATTGTCGGCAGGACTCTAAGTCGGAATTCCAGAATTCACCGACGATATAGAAGTCCTTCTCGCATTTATTAAACATCTCTACCGCGAATTCTTTAACAAACTCATGGTTGATATGTTTGATGGCGTCCAAGCGGAAGCCGCTGCAGTGGAGGGTGTCCACCAGCCATTTTCCCCATTGGATCATTTCTTTTTTGACTTCGGGATGGCTGTAATCAATATTAGCGAACATTAGATAATCATAGTTTCCGAACTCGTCGTCAACATTCTGATTCCACGCTTTATTCTCGCCTACTATACGGAATACGCCGGTTCGCTCTTCTTTGGCGTCAAAGTCAGTGCCGTTAAAATGATTGTGATTCCACTTAAAGGCAGAGTGTTCATTTCCGCGGCCAGGGAAGGTGAATTTTGTCCAGCCCTCAATCTCGAAAGGTTTCGAAATTTCTTTCATCCGATCATTGGGGTCGACCTCGATGACTTGGAATACTTCCTTTTCATCCGCGCCTGCCTTATGATTCATGACCAAATCAACGTAAACGGCGATGCCATTCTTTTGGCATTCCGAAATTGCGTTGATCAGTGCTTGTTTGGTGCCATATTTGGTGCGTACCGTACCTTTTTGGTCATATTCGCCCAGATCATATAGATCATACACGCCATAGCCTGTATCTTCTGCGGAGACGGCCTTTGTCACAGGAGGTACCCAAACAGAATCAATGCCTACGGCTTTTAGCGCGGGTGCAGTTTCTTTTAAGCGATCCCAGTGTTTCCCGTCCGCAGCAACATGCCATTCAAAAAACTGCATCATTGTATGGTTCCTCATTATTTCTTACGCCTCCATATCCCATCAAGCAAATTTTACTCTCAACACTCTGATTAGTTTTTCAGATAACTCTTATTAAACTTAAAAACAGACTATGAAAAATAAGGCCAGTTGTTGAATGCGCAGGAAGGGACATGATTGTCATTAAACAGGTTTGAAAAGAATGATTTCTGACCTTTGGGAGAGATGCACAGCGTTGCGTCCATTCCGTTTAGAGCTATACAGAGCATGGTCGGCTTCAGATAGCAGCTCTTCTAGAGTGGCCTCTGGATTTAGGGCCTCCACAACTCCAAAGCTGGCGGTCACATTAATGGGCCCGATGACGGTATATAAGGTGCTTTGTTCAATATCCGCGCGGATAGTTTCGCAGAGCAATGCAGCTTGCTTCAGCGACGTCTCTGGCAGACAGATCACAAATTCCTCGCCACCATAACGGCCAAAGAGATCTCCCTCCCGCAGATGTCTGCTGCACACTTGGACAATATGCTGGAGAGCTTGATCTCCGTATTGATGTCCATAGCGGTCATTAATGCTCTTGAAGAAGTCCACATCCAGCAAAATCATAGATAATGAACTTCGCAGGCTGGCGGACCGGGCAAGGAGAGCTCGACTCAGCTCCAAAAAATAGGAGCGGTTATAGATACCGGTTAGGCTGTCCATCGTAGCCAATTGGCGCAGCTTCTCCTGAAGCAGTATTCGTTCAGTCACGTCAATCAGCATGATCATCTGTCCTGCTATGTGCCCCTCTTGTTTTTGTACCGGAGAGGAACGGATTTGATAATAGCAGACCTCCTCTGCTTTGTTCCAAGCCACTTCCCGTTCTTCGCGCAACAGCGGCTCGGCGTCCATCACATAGGACAAGGCGTCTTTGCCTGCGTTAAGAAACAATTGCGCTAGCGGTTTGCCAATCGATGAGGAGTTGAGCCCCTCTATCATATCCGCGGCTGCACGATTGTAATCGACGAGCATGTCCGAGCGGTCGGTGACAAGCACTCCCTCCCGCATGCTCTCGAAGAGATTCTCACGAGCAATAGGCGCAGCCGTTAACATGCCCCGGGATAAAATAGCCCAAATATATAGGGAGGAGGTCAGGCTCATAATGATCGGGACGGGATCCATTCCGTAAGGAGTCAAGCCCATCAGATACAAAAAAGAGCCAAGTGTTGGAAGACTTAACCCGATTATTATTGTGATGATCTGCCTGCGGTATACCCGCTTCATCCGGTTCCACTGCCATATCATGAGGCAAATGGCTGCCAGCAGACAGCCAAAAGTAAAGCTGCCGTGAACGATATACCAAGGTCCCATCACAACATCAACGAGTGGGGTGGGCGTATTTTCCCGTAAATAAATGGATTTATAGAAGAGATGATGGTAATCATTGGTCCAAACCAGCAGCGTTGTAATGAACGGAATGATAAATAACGCCGCCCGTATGCCTTTTTTAAACAGCGTCTCCAGCCCAACGAAATGGATCACCATGATTAGACTAGCTGGCGCAATGAAGGGCATCCCCAGATATTCTAACTTAATCCAGAAGCTGATTTCCTCCAGGGTTTTCCCCGATAACTCTAATGCGAAGCCGAAGGTGTAAATAGCAGAGGTAAAGGAGCTTATAACAAAAGCCCTGATTCCTAAGAAATCAGTTTTTTTATAATAGGCGAAAAGGGCTAATAAGACGCTCAGCACACCTGATATAGCAACAATTACAATATAGTTCGAGATTATAGATCCCATGGGTCTATTGTCACCTGCCGAGGAAAGATATGGATAAATATTACCACATATCTACGGATATAAAAAAAATACTTCGGGTTTGTAGTCAAAAAAATGTCTCCTAGACAAAATGACGCAATTTAACAGGAGCTATTTTACTAATTGTCTAGTGAGAGTCCAGTGAGCAGCGTGTAACATGTTAGTTAATACTACATGCGGTAGAAGTTTTCTTGATCTTATCTATATCACGTCAGTTTATATAACATTATAAACATGACTTATTTTGAAAAGGGGGGCTGAGGATGTCATCACTAGCGACAAATATTCCTGAGATTCAGCTGGAGAATGTTGAAATGCGTTATCGGACAGAAGCTGCGGAAGTGCTTGCCCTGCATCAGGTGAGTCTTGATATTGCTAAAGGGGAGTTCGTCTCCCTGCTCGGACCTTCCGGATGTGGAAAAACGACGCTGCTTAGACTGATGGCCGATCTCATAGCACCAACAGGCGGGAACATTGTGGTAGCTGGGAAAAGTGCCAGAGAAGCCAGGCTGGCGCAAAAATATGGCATTGTTTTTCAAAGTCCAGTGTTATACGACTGGCGGAAAGTGAAGCATAACATCACATTGCCGCTGGAGCTGATGGGGGTAAAGAAGTCAATCCGTGAGGAAAAGGCGATGGAGCTTCTTGATCTGGTGGGGTTGCAGAGCTTTGCGGATAAATATCCGTGGCAGCTCAGCGGCGGGATGCAGCAGCGTGTAGCGATTGCCAGAGCGCTATCGATGGAGCCGGAAATTCTGCTCATGGATGAGCCGTTCTCAGCGCTGGATGAATTTACGCGTGAGCGATTGAATGAAGAGCTATTGTCTGTCTGGAGTAAAGTGCAGAACACAATTGTTTTTGTAACTCATAGTATTCCTGAATCTATATTCCTCTCTGACCGGGTGTTTGTTCTTTCCCCGCATCCAGGTCGCTTGTCCGCTGTGGTCGAAATTCCTCTGCCACGTCCGCGAACGGCGGAAATGAGAAATAACCCAGAGTTTTTCGAACTGATCGCACGTATTCGCGACAGCTTCGAAGGGGTGTAGTGATGAAAGGGGGCAGTATCTTTGTGCGAGGTCGTCTGCTGCCGTTGTTCGTCTGGATTTTTGGCCTGCTGCTAGTCTGGGAAGGGACTTCCTGGATGTTGCTCCATGTGGTGGAGACGCCGTTAGCACAGTCCAAGCTGCCATATGTTCATGAGGTGTTAGCTACCTTATGGCAGTATGGAGGCACGCTCTTGAAGGAGGGGGCTGCGACCTTCGGTAATGCTGGCGTTGGCTTCCTGATTGGAGCGGTAGCAGGTGCCTCATTGGCGGTGCTGATGAGCTTGTCGAAGACAATAGAGCAATTAACTTTTCCTTATGCTATTGCCTCGCAGATGATTCCGATTCTGGGGTTGGCACCCATCATCTACGGGATTGTGCGCGATGAGCAGACCTCGCGGATTATTATTTCGGGATATATCACCTTTTTCCCGGTGGCTCTGAACATGCTGCGCGGCTTGCGGAGTGTAGATCCATCAGCGCTCGAATTGATGCATTCTTACGCGGCTAAACCTTGGGCGGTCTATTGGAAGCTCAGATTCCCAGCGGCTTTGCCGGGTTTGTTCGGTGGACTTAAGATAGCTGCCCCACTTGCTGTGACTGGAGCTATTCTGGTGGAGCTTATGGGTGCCCAGCATGGCATTGGTGTAATTATGCTGCGCAATCTCTATTATGGAAGCTCTCACACCTATATGTTCTGGTCTACGGTGATTGTGGGTGCCTTGCTGGGGATCGTAAGCTACTGGTTAATCAGTCTGATAGAACGTCTGGTAACGCCTTGGCAGCCTGAATATCGTCCGAAAGGAGGCAGCCGCTAATGGAAACTAACTCCGTTCGGGAGACCACGTTTATAGGCTCTACTGGTAAAGAAATGGCTCAGCCGGCGCTAACGGCTACACAAAAGAATGCTGTAGCCGTTCCGAAACCTGCGGAAGCTACGGCGAGTCGAGGCGGCTCACGAATGCTGAAGAGGATATTTAGTGCAGGGGTGCTGCTGCCTGTACTGGCAGGTCTGTTATTTCTTGCACTATGGGAATTTCAATTCTTTCATAAGATCTTTGATCTGAAAAAATATCAACTCCCGCTGCCTACAGCCATCGCCGAAACTATGCGAGATAATTTCAGCTTGTTGTTGTCCTATACCGGATACACGCTTGCTGAAGCTGTGCTGGGAATGTTGGTTGGTTCTGCTATCGGCTTCCTGATCGCTTTAGTCGCTACGGCTTGGCCGCGCTGGGGGAGTGGAAGCTTGACGCTGGTTGCCGCCCTAAATGCTGTGCCCATCGTCGCCCTCGCGCCCATCATGAATCTGTGGTTTGGAGATGGGGTAGGCTCACGAATTGCCATAGTAACAGCAACTACAATGGCAGCGATGGCGATCAACGCCTATAAGGGCATGGCGGCGATTGATCCATTGGCGCTGGATCTGATGCATTCTTATGCGGCAGGTAAACCGGCAGTGTTCCGTTATCTGCGGATTCAGAGCAGTCTGCCCTATGTATTTACAGCACTGAAGATTAATGCTACTGCCAGTATGATTGGCGCCATTGTTGGGGAATTCTTTTTCTCCTCAAAGGGGCTTGGATATCTGCTCTCCAATTCCATTAAAGTTGCCAAAATGCCACTGGGCTGGTCCTGTATTGTGCTGGCTGCAATTGCAGGCGTGCTCTTCTATTTAGTGGTTGAGCGGCTGGAGAAAGTATTCATTAAGTGGCATCCTTCGCAGCGTACTTAATCTCACCCTCATTACATCCGGCCATAGTGGGAATGGAAAAGAGAAACCGCCCGCGGCTGTATGCATAAACGCACCACGATGCTTGTCCATACTGTGCTTGTTACAAACTTAAATTACGATAGGGGGAGTTCGGTTGATGAACGGGAAAAAACGCAAATTTCGTGGTGGTTTGTTGGCAATCGTGATGATGTTGAGTGTTTCTTTAATGGCGGGTTGCGGTGGCAACAATAATAACTCGGCAGCTGAAGCTACGACTGCCCCTGAAGCATCAGCAGCTCCTGACGCAAGTGCTGCTACTGAACCGGCTGCTGATCCGGTTACAGTGAAGCTACAGCTGAAATGGGTGCCGCAGGCACAATTCGCTGGGTATTTTGTGGCGCAGGATAAAGGATATTACAAGGAAGAAGGCTTGGATGTAGAAATTCTGCCGGGTGGGCCTGATATCGTTCCGGAACAGCAAGTGGCAGGCGGCTCTGCAGATATCGGTGTGGGTTGGGTAGCCAGCTTGCTGCCGAGTCTTGAAGAGGGAATGCCGCTGGTGCAGATCGCGCAAATCTATCAAAAGAGCGGATTGGTCCTGGTTTCCAAAAAATCGGCGGGCATCAACTCAGCCGCTGATCTTAAGGGTAAAAAAGTAGGCAACTGGATGGGCGGCAACGAGTTTGAACTATTAGCGTTATTCGATAAATATAAGTTCGATCCGAATAAGGATCTGAGCTTTACGAAGCAAGGGTTCACGATGGATCAGTTCTTGGGCGATCAGATCGATGCGGCCTCAGCGATGACCTATAACGAGTACCAAGTAGTGTTGGAGTCAGGCATTAAGGCTGAGGATCTGAATGTCATCGACATGAATACGGAAGGCGTTGCGATGCTTGAGGATAACTTGTTCGCCAATAAGGAATGGCTTGCGGAGAACAAAGAGACTGCGGCAAAGTTTGTACGTGCCTCCCTGAAAGGCTGGAAAGATGCAATTGCTGATCCTGCAGCCGCAGTGGACAGTGTGATGAAACAAGCGGAAGACGGCAGTACAACGAAGGAACATCAGCTGACAATGATGACTGAGGTTGCCAAGCTGATTCTGCCTGAAGGCTTTGACAGTGCCAAGATGGGATATACCGATGCGGCGGCGTTCCAGCAAACTGCTGATATTTCGCTTAAATTTGGTGTCATTAAAGAACCGGTTAAGGTAGATGAGGCTTACACGAACGAAATCGTAGAAATGGCGGCAAAATAACCAGTTGAGCTCAAATGTTACAGTGGATGGCCGCCTGATCTGGCGGTCATCTATTATAATCAGCAGTCCATCAGTGCATCTGAAACAGAGAAAGAGGTGCGAGCTATGTCTCTCCTAGTAACGCAGGCTGAAAGAGTTAAGAATTATGTGAATGGAGCTTGGGTAGAATCGTCGTCCGGGCGAGATGAAGAGGTATATAATCCGGCGACGGGTGAAGTGATTGCCTATGTGCCTATTTCCAGTAGGGAAGAGCTGGGTGCGGCGGTAGATGCGGCTGCAGTGGCATTTCAAGTGTGGAAAAGGGTCGCTGTGCCGCGTCGTGCCCGCTACTTTTTCCAATATCAACAGCTGCTGGTGAAGCATTGGCATGAGCTGGCCGAGCTGATCACGCTGGAGAATGGCAAAAGTCTGGAAGAGGCGCAAGGTGAGGTGCAGCGTGGAATTGAGTGTGTGGAATTTGCCGCAGGCATCCCCACGTTGATGATGGGCAGCCAGCTCCCGGACATTGCTACCGGAATTGAATCCGGGATGTACCGCTATCCATTGGGTGTTATCGGGGGAATTGCCCCTTTTAACTTTCCGATGATGGTTCCTTGCTGGATGTTTCCGCTTGCCATTGCTTGTGGAAATACCTTTGTGCTAAAGCCTTCCGAGCGTACGCCGTTACTGGTTAATCGGTTAGCCGAGCTATTTGCCGAAGCGGGTTTCCCGCCTGGCGTGCTGAATGTGGTACATGGGGCACACGAGGTTGTGAATGGGCTGCTGGAGCATGATGAAGTGAAGGCGATTTCGTTCGTGGGTTCGCAGCCGGTTGCGGAATATGTATATAAGGCAGGGACGGCGCAAGGGAAGCGGGTTCAGGCATTGGCAGGCGCTAAGAATCACTCGATTGTGCTGCCTGATGCGGAGCTGGACAATGCGGTCAAAAATATCATTGCGGCCTCCTTTGGCTCGGCAGGTGAGCGGTGTATGGCTTGCTCGGTCGTAGTGGTTCATGAGGATATCGCTGACGAGCTAGTGAACCGTCTGGCTGCGGCTGCGGATGAGCTTAAGATTGGTAATGGCGCCGATGACGGGGTGTTTTTGGGTCCGGTAATTCGCCAGTCGAATAAGGAGCGGACGCTTTATTACATTGAGACTGGTGAAGCTGAGGCAGCCAAGCTTGTGAGAGACGGGCGGAAGGATGCTGCTACGGGTGGTGCGGGTTATTTTATCGGGCCGACGATATTTGATCATGTACAGCCGGGAATGACCATCTGGAAGGATGAGATTTTTGCACCGGTATTGTCAGTGATTCGTGTGAAAAGTCTGAGTGAAGCGATTGGGGTAACGAATCAGTCCCCATTCGCGAATGGGGCTTGTATTTATACAGACAGCGCAAAGGCGGTTCGTGAATTTCGGGAAGAAATTGATGCAGGGATGTTGGGTGTGAATCTGGGCGTGCCTGCGCCCATGGCATTTTTCCCCTTCTCGGGTTATAAGAAATCGTTCTATGGAGACCTGCATGCCAATGGGCGTGATGGGGTGGAGTTCTATACGCGTAAAAAGATGATCACTGCCCGTTATTAGAGAAAATGAGCTGCTGAGAGGAGAAAATGTTATGCAGAGTCTGGGGAACGATAGCGAGCTTGCGGTGAAGAAGGATCAGGAATATTTATGGCACAACATTACGCCTTATAGTGAAAAGAATCCGCCTATGATTGCCGCCTCGGCGAGTGGGTCGTGGATTACGGATATACAGGGCAATCGATTTTTGGATGGGATGTCTGGCTTATGGTGTGTAAATGTGGGATACGGGCGCAAGGAGCTGGCGGAAGCTGCTTACAATCAGTTGCTGACCCTGCCTTATTTTCCTCTGACACAAAGTCATCTCCCGGCGATTGCGCTGGCGGAGAAGCTGAATGAATGGCTCGGAGACGACTACGTGATCTTCTTTTCCAATAGTGGATCGGAAGCCAATGAGGCTGCTTTCAAAATGGCACGCCAGTACCAGCAGCAAATCGGCCAGCATTATCGCCATAAATTCATTGCCCGTTATCGTGGATATCACGGCAGTTCGCTTGGTGCATTATCTGCAACAGGCCAGGCCCAGCGCAAATATAAATATGAACCGCTGGCGGGTGGGTTTCTGCATGTAGCTCCCCCGGACAGCTATCGCCGCCCGGCCGGGATGACTGTGGAAGAATTCAACCTCCAGTGTGCACAGTCCATAGAGGATATGATCATCTGGGAAGGCGTGGAGACGGTAGCTGCGGTGATTATGGAGCCTGTAATTACGGGTGGTGGCGTCATTGTACCGCATCAGGTTTATTTGGATCGGGTGCAGGAAATCTGCCGTAAGCACGGTGTGTTGCTCATTATGGATGAGGTGATTTGTGGATTCGGACGTTCTGGACGTAAGTTTGGTCATCACAACTTTAATGTGAAGCCTGACATCGTAACGATGGCTAAGGGACTGACTAGCGCTTATCTTCCTTTATCCGCGACTGCTGTTCGTAAGGATATCTATGAGGTATTTAAGGACAATAGCGATGACTATGGCCATTTTCGCCATGTGAATACTTTTGGTGGCAACCCTGCCTCCTGTGCGCTGGCGCTGCGTAATCTGGAGATTATCGAGCAGGAGAAGCTGGTGGAACGTGCGGATCTTTTAGGTAAAAGAATAAATACAGAATTTACCGAGCTGCTTGATCACAAGCTTGTAGGTGATGTCCGCAGCTTTGGTTTGGTGACAGGGGTTGAGCTGGTTGAAGACAAGGTCAGTAAGAAGCCGGTTGATCTGAATATTGTGAAAGGAATTATTGCCGAATGTAAGTCCAAGGGGCTTATCATCGGCAAAAATGGCGATACCGTAGCTGGGTTCAACAATGTGCTTACCTTCGCCCCGCCGTTATCCTCCACGGATGAAGATATAGAATTTATTATCGATACCTTTAAATCTGTGCTGAACGGGGGCTAGGTAAAGTGATTTTGTCTGGATATAGAAATTGGTAAGCGCGCAGGGCGACTTGAATGGAGATCCGATTCTCTGGCTGCATGAAGTCTTCACCCAGTAGCTCTGTTATTTTGTCCAGGCGATAATAAAGTGACTGTCTGACAATGAATAAGTTTCGAGCGGCAATTTGTTTGGAGCCATCATGATCCAGATAAACACGAAGGGTAAGCAGCAGCTCGCTGCCTTTGGTTTGGTCGTGGTCGATTAGCGGGCCGAGATAACTGCGAATGAAGTTCTGCAACGTTTTTCCGTCATTTAAGCTCAACAGCAACTGGAATACACCCAGCTCTTCATAGAAGAGCAGTGACTTCTGGTAACAGGAGTATAACGACAATGCCTGTAGGGCTTCCTGATAACCGGAATAGGCTCGTTTTAGGCGCTTATGTGATTTACTGACTCCAATGACGAGCTGCAAATCCTTGAGTTTCTCATCGGAGCGGATGTTCTGCAGGGCCTCAAGTGCTTGTTGAAGTCGCATTTTGCCAGGCGTTTTTGATTGGATGTCGAGGGCGATGACGGTGAGGCGATTGTTCTTAAGGGTGATCAGCGGACGTAAAGAATATTTCTCAAAGATGGAACGCAGGATGAGCGAAAGGTGGAAGGTGATGGACTCCCATTCGTTCTCCGAGCTGTTCCATTTTACATCTCTGGGGTTCTTGATCTCTATAAGGCATACACGGTAAGGGAGCTCGTTGACCACGTTGAAATTAGAGCCTATCAGGCCCTTTAAGCGGTTATCATCTTCGATGCGGCCATTGATCAGCTCGTCGACCCATAGATTTTCTGAAAAAAGCTTGCGCTCCTCCATATACCGGGTTCGCAGCAGCTCCTGAGCAATGGACAAAGAGGCGGAATCCAGCAGCAGACAGTCGAATTCCTGTGGTTTGTGATTGCATACCATCAGAATGTAAGCCCAGGTCTGATCCAGCGCACCTACAGGCTTGAGCGCGATGGTCTTCTGTCCATATTCCCGGATATAGGGGGCAGCGTCAGGTTGAATTCCTTCCAGCTCGTCGCCGAAGGCGGTGAAAAAATTCAGCAATGGAGCCTGCTCTTCCGGCGAAAGGGCCGGGAAAAATAAGGGTTTGCCTTGCAGCTGCATATAGACAATTTGTGTGCGGGTGCTTTTGCACAATAATTGCAGCACTTTCAGCGTTCCTTGTGAAGTTAAGGTCAGACGGTGGAATTCACGTGAGATTTTTTCAAGTTCTTGGAGCATCCGGTGATGCCGGTTGATGATAATCGAATGAAGATCCAACGTGATATCTACGAAACGAACCGTGCGGGTGAAGATGATTAGCGGAAAGTCATGCCTATCGGCTAATTCGATCATCTCTTGCGGGATGGTGCTGAAATACGTACCTAACTCAATACATAGGCAAGCTGCATTTTTGTCGATCAGGTTCTGCATAAACTCCAAGGAGGAAGGGAGATCGACACTTGCACCAATCCCCGTAGTCAAAATCATTTCTTCGCCATGAATCAGAGTCTCGAAGTTGGCACTTTCCAGCACATGCACCCAGCGAATGGCACGGCTTAGGCCGCTTTTCCCGCCGATCACCTCGGCTTCTGCGAATAGTGGTCTTTTTAAAGCGTCACGAATGGTTAATACAAGCTCCCAGTCCATAGTTACTCCCCCTCGATCTTCTGCGCTCTGGCCTTCGGTTAATGCCCTGTTATTCTCAGCCTATTCTCACACGTAAAAAATACAGTTTTGAAATTAGACAAAGTGTCTAATGCAACGAAAATTCGAAATGACTATAGTTTGATTAACGGATGTCAGTATATATAACCTAATCAGGGAGAACGTTGAGAGATAATTTCTGTTAAAGCTTATATTACTACAATAATTAAAAGATGTAAGCAAAATATTCAGACAAAACTTGAAATAATGTTATATTATATAACACAAATATGAAAAATTACCCATAAGGAGGGACTAGTGATGGAGCATTCTTCTCCGTTAACAGCATTTACACCTGATATGTTCATGCGTAATTTCGCCGAGGCTGAGCCGCCTCTGACCCATAAAGGTGCCATGGATGAGTCCAATCGCTGTCTATATTGCTATGATGCCCCATGTATAAAAGCATGTCCGACCAGCATTAATATTCCCTCCTTTATCAAACGGATCGCCACTGACAATCTGAAAGGCTCGGCACAGACGATTATGGATTCCAATCCTGTGGGTGCCAGCTGTGCTCGTGTTTGTCCTACAGATGAGCTGTGTGAAGGCGCCTGTGTGTTAAATGATGCCTCGGCGCCGATCCAAATCGGACTGCTGCAGCGTTATGCGACAGATTGGGCGATGAACAGCGGAGTTCAATTATTTAAGGCTGGCATTCCTAATGGGAAAAAGGTAGCCGTTATCGGCGGTGGTCCTGCGGGATTGTCAGCGGCTAGGGAACTCGCCCGTGAAGGTTTTGCTGTTGTGATCTACGAAGCGAAGGCGTTAGCGGGTGGGCTGGATACACATGGGATTGTATCGTTTCGGCTCCCGCAGTCTGTATCTCTTTGGGAAGTAGAGCAGGTAGAGAAGCTGGGTGTGGAAATACGTACAGGTGTGAAAGTCGGAGTAGATGTTTCTGTAGATGAGCTGAAGTCGAATTATGATGCCATCGTTTTGGCAGCGGGTATGGGTTATGTGCCTCCAATAGGGATTGAGGGTGAAAAAATGGCTGGAGTTTATGATGCTATTGCGCTCGTAGAATCCACTAAGACGGGCATTCCTCTACTAGAGCTGATGGGTCAGCGGGTCGCTGTCATTGGTGCAGGGAATACGGCTATTGATGCAGCGACTTGCTCAGTGCGGCTGGGAGCCACCAATGTGAAAATGGTCTACCGCCGGACCCGCGAAGAGATGACGGCTTATGACTTTGAATATGAATTTGCGAAGCAGGAAGGTGTGGAGTTCAACTGGCTTACCTTACCGAAACGTATCGTGGGTGATGGGCTTGGGAATGTAACTGCACTGGAATGTGTGCAGATGAAGCTGACGGAGGAGCTGGGCAAAGATGGGCGTCCAATACCTATGCCGATCGAGGGTTCTGAGTTCTTGATTCCTGTAGATGCAGTTGTAATAGCTATTGGTCAAAAGCGTCGTCTGGATCTAATAGATTCCTTAGGTCTTATGCATGACCGTGGGGTTGTGAGGGTGAATGAGGTCACCTGCCAAACCTCCGATCCGCAGATTTATGCCGCTGGGGACATCATATTTGGTTCAGGTAAAGGCGAGGCCATGGTTGTATCAGCGGCACAGCAGGGAAAAGATGCAGCCCATGCGATTGTTAAACAATTCTCAGGCCAGCAGGAGGTCGTTGTTAGATCTGCGGGCTGAGCGTAGAAATCATATTGGATTTTACATGACAGGGAGGGAACATCAATGGCAGATTTAAGTATTAATCTCGCAGGAATCAAATCACCGAATCCGTTCTGGCTGGCCTCCGCGCCGCCTACGAATACAGGTTATCAAGTGCAGCGGGCCTTTGAAGCAGGTTGGGGCGGGGCGGTGTGGAAGACGCTCGGCGATCCGATCATTAATACCTCATCGCGTTTTGCGGCAGTAAATTTCAATGGGCAACGGGTTGCGGGCTTTAACAATATTGAACTGATCACCGACCGTCCGCTTGAAGTTAATCTGAAGGAAATCTATGAAACGAAAAAAAGATTCCCGAATCATGCGATTATAGCCTCCCTGATGGTAGAACCAACGCAGCATAAATGGCATGAGATTGTTAAGCGGGTAGAGGATGTGGGTGTAGACGGTCTGGAGCTTAACTTTGGCTGTCCGCACGGGATGGCTGAGCGTGGAATGGGCGCTGCTTCGGGGCAGCAGCCTGATCTGGTGCAGGCACAGACCACCTGGGTAAAAGAAGTTGCGACGACCCCGGTGATTGTGAAGCTGACGCCTAATATTACGGATATCACCGTCGTTGCCCGCCATGCGGTTAAGGGTGGAGCGGACGCGATTAGTATGATCAACACGATCAACAGTCTTGCTGGTGTAGATATTCATAGCTGGAACACCATTCCGAATGTTGGGGGTCAGGGTGCGCATGGCGGTTACTGCGGGCCGGCTGTGAAACCAATTGCGCTTAGTATGGTGGCCGAGTGTGCCCGTGACCGGGGAGTCGGCATTCCTATCTCCGGTATTGGAGGGATTTCGACCTGGCAGGATGTTGTTGAATTCATGTTGATGGGTGCAACGGGCATTCAAGTATGTACAGCGGTCATGCATCATGGCTTCCGGATTGTGGAGGAAATGATCGATGGCCTGAACAACTATTTGGATGACAAAGGTTTGGCTTCCGTAACAGAGTTAATCGGTAAATCGGTATCCCGGTACTCCAACTGGGGTGATCTGGATCTCAACTATAAGGTCGTTGCCCGTATTAATGAGAACAACTGCATTAACTGTAATAAATGCCATATTGCCTGCGAAGATGCTTCACATCAGTGTATTGATATGTTAACTAATGCAGATGGGAAAGCTATTCTACAGGTCCGCGAGGAAGATTGTGTAGGTTGTAATCTTTGTTCTATTGTCTGTCCAGCAGACGGCGCGATCGATATGGTTCCAGTCGATACCGGGGCAGCCCCACTGACCTGGAACCAGCGGCAGAAAGTGATCGGGAGTTTGAATGGCACCTATTCGGAAGTGGAGGTGGTGTAAGGATGAAAAAGATTATTAAAAATGGCATCATCGTTACCGCAGCAGATACTTATACAGGCGATGTGATGATTGAAAACGGGGTTATTACGGAGATTGGCCTTCATTTGGATGTCCCTGGTGCGGAAATTATAGATGCCTCGGGGTGTTATGTTTTTCCTGGAGGCATTGATCCTCATACGCATCTGGATATGCCTTTTGGCGGCACGGTTACAGCTGATGATTTTGAGACGGGAACCATTGCAGCTGCATATGGCGGAACGACCACTGTCATTGATTTTTGCTTAACCACCAAAGGACAACCGCTACAGCAAGCCGTAGATACATGGCATCATAAGTCGCAGGATAAAGCGGTGATTGATTACAGCTTCCACCTGATGGTCTCAGAATTAAACGATAAAGTACTGGGTGAGCTTCCGGAGATAATTGAGAAAGAAGGCATTACCTCGCTCAAAGTATTTATGGCTTATAAGAATACTTTTCAGGCGGATGACGGCACACTTTTTAAGACCCTTCAAGCCGCGAAAAAAGAAGGTGCGCTCGTTATGGTGCATGCGGAGAATGGAGATGTCATTGAATATCTTGTTGAGCAGGCCTTGGCCGCAGGCAACACTGATCCGATCTTTCATGCGCTGACCCGCCCGCCGGAGCTGGAGGGTGAAGCTACGGGACGCGCAGCTTATCTAACCGAACTGACAGATTCTCAGCTGTATGTTGTACACGTGACCTGTGCGGAAGCCGCTTGGAAGATTGCTGAAGCGCGTAAAAAGGGACTGCGCGTATACGGTGAGACTTGTCCACAGTATTTAGTGCTGGATCAGACGGCGCTGGAAAAGCCTAATTTCGAAGGTGCCAAATACGTGTGGTCTCCGCCCCTGCGTGAGCAGTGGAATCAGGATGTTCTGTGGGATGCGCTATGGAGCGGCAGCTTGCAGACGATTGGCTCTGACCAGTGCTCGTTTGATTTCAAAGGACAAAAGGATCTGGGGCTTGGCGATTTCTCCAAAATCCCGAACGGTGGGCCGACCATCGAGGACCGGTTTACGATTCTATATTCGGAAGGTGTGCAGAAAGGCCGGATCTCATTGAACAAATTCGTAGACATTATTGCTACCTCTAGCGCCAAGCTGTTTGGCTTGTATCCGCAAAAAGGCACGGTCGCAGTAGGTAGTGACGCTGATCTGGTCATTTTTGATCCTTCTGTAGAAAGAACCCTTTCTGCGGACACGCACCATATGAACGTAGATTATAATGCGTTTGAGGGCTTTGAAGTGAAGGGAGAGCCTGTTTCTGTTCTCAGTCGAGGTGAATTTGTTATTCGTGACAAACAATTTGTCGGCAAAGCAGGTTCGGGAAAATATTTGAAACGCAAACGTTTTGCAGCGGAGGCTCCTCTTCCTTCTAAGGCAGAAATCAGCGGAGGTGTAGTCTAATGTCTGCTTTTGCGGAATATGCCAAAGAACAGCAGGAGATTGATGGGCTGCTTTTTAAAGGGTATACGATTGCCGGCATCCAAGAGGATTTGGACGGTGCCCGAATAAAGTTTGTCAGAGGGGAGCCGGCTAAAAGCTCGGTAGAGCTGTTACTGCTCACAGCGGATGCCCGTAAGTACGTGACAACCCTTGTGGTTGCGGGGTTGAGGGCGGAAGGTGAGCAGGCGGGTTGTTACAGTGGAGAGGTTTGAAGGGAATGGAATTGAAAGCTGAGTAGTGAGCCCACGTAGGATAGGGAGCTTGCCGCTCGGCTTTTTATTGTGCTCCTGAAAGGGTGCGTGGAGATAACTTCTCTGAAAATAGCCGATTATCATCGCGGTATACACTTTTTGGGGAAATCCTCCCTAAAAAGTAGCTGATTAGGGCCCCGAAATAGACGTTTTAGGGAAAACCTCCCTAAAAATCACTGAAATATGCCGATTTTGCGCAAATTCGCTGAATATTAGGGAAGTTTTCCCTGATTTGCAGTTATAGGCACCTGAAAGACCAACAATCAGGGAGGATTTCCCTAATCTATTTCTTCTTCTGCTGCTGCTCACGCTCTATATACTCATGCCGTAATAAGGACATGATATGCAGAGATTCAAAATGTCCCTCAACCTTTATACAATCACGTAGAGTGCCTTCCAGTGTAAAGCCGCAGCTTTCATAGTCATGGCGAGCCCTGTGGTTGTGATCCCTAACATCCAACCATAGCCGATGCGTCTCGTGTGCTGGAAGATCCAGTCGCTCACGAGATGAAGCGACAGTTTGCTATAACCAAAGCCCTTGGAATGGATCACGATTCTTTCGATACGAACGGTAAGATGAGTATCTTGAAGTCCTGTTACGATGATATAGCCGACTCTTTTCCCGGAGCTCTCCCAAATTGTAAGGTGCAGGATATCTGAATCATGGATAGCCGTAGAGTGCTCCGCTTTACTCCATTGTCCGATATAGGCACGATTAAGCTCACTTTGTTCAATGGCTAGAACGAACGCTAAGTCCTGCTCGGTGGTAGTTTATAGATCCAACGTTTCTGAATGAATGATCATAACCTTATGCACTGTAGGAATGAACGCAACTTCGTGTATAATTGAGACCAAGTGTTAAGAATTCCAATCGGATGAGGAGATCAGCTGGTTATGTATTTTCTTGATATTATGTCTTGGCTGACAGAGGATAATCTGCGGCATCTGCTGGAACAATATCGTTCGTTTGGACCCTTCCCGGGCATTGCGTTAACGTTTATGAAATCATTTATACCACCGCTACCAACTATTGCGATCGTAGGGCTAAATGGGGCAGTATATGGTTTATGGTTAGGTTTTTTGTATTCTTGGATCGGTCTGGTTGCAGGCTGTGTGACTACCTTTTGGATTATCCGCAAAGTAGCCTCCCATCGTTATTTGCGAAAATGGGCAGCACGGCCCAAAGTAGCCAAAAGCATGACATGGGTGCGGCAAAGCGGATTCAGCTATGTTTTTCTGCTTAGTATATTTCCGGTAGGACCTTTTGTTGTGATTAATATGGCAGCAGGGCTTGCCGGGATGAGGTTCCGTTCGTATCTTCTTGCGCTTACGGTGGGTAAAGCGATTATGGTATTCGCAGTTTCATACATTGGCAATGATCTGGAACGCTTCATTCGCCAGCCGTGGGAGATTATCTATGTTCTGTTGTTTATCGGGCTGTCGTTATGGGGAGTCAAAGCCATCGAAGCGCGTTTTGCTAGAACAGCACAGGATGGGAACAAGATAGCTTAGTATAGTGTCAGAATTAACTTGAATTCCTAAATCTAAATAGAATAAAGGAGGAAATGATGATGAAATATCGTAAGCTTGGCAGTACAGGAATGAATGTCTCGGTGATTGGCCTAGGGACTTGGCAGTTTGGCGGAGAGTGGGGCAAGGATTTCACTCAGGCTGAAGTCGATGCCATGCTGGATAAGGCTGGGGAGCTGGGGATTAACCTGATTGATACGGCAGAATGTTACGGAGATCACTTGTCGGAGAAGTTCATCGGGGATTATCTGGCGCGCCGCAAACGCGAGGACTGGGTTGTAGCTACGAAATTTGGCCATCATTTTCAAGGGCATTTGCAGCGGGAACAGCTATGGCGTGCTGAGGATGTGCTTAAGCAGCTGGACGACTCCCTGCGCGCACTCCAAACAGAGTATGTCGACCTCTATCAATTCCATTCCGGAACGGATGAGCAGTTCGATAATGATAAGCTGTGGAGTATGCTCGACAGACAGAAGCAAGCCGGTAAAATCCGTCATTTAGGCGTGTCGATCAGTGCATCGGGCTCGGGGGTGCATCAGACCTCTGCGGCAGCGGATGTGCAGGCAGAGGCCATACAAGTAGTATATAATCGGCTGGATCGTCAACCTGAAGAAGAGATTCTTCCGCTGTGCATCGAGCATCAATTAGGTGTGTTAGCTCGCGTTCCGTTAGCCAGTGGTTATTTGAGCGGCAAGTATAAGCCAGATGCGATTTTTGCTCAGGGTGATGTGCGAGCGAACCATAAAGAGGATGTAAGACAAAAGCAGCTGCGCGCAGTAGCAGAAATTGCTGCCAATGAAGTGCCATCAGGTCTGGATATGGCGCAGTGGGCTTTGGCTTGGTGCCTCCAGCATTCCGCAGTAACCAGTGTAATTCCGGGCTGCAAAAATGTAGAACAAGTCATCTCCAATGCCAGGGCTGCCGATTTGGACATGGTGAAGGGCAACGTGTGATAAGTTAGAATGTTACACGGTGAAGAGTTCTTGGAGCTTCATCTCGGGTGAATGCTTCACGTAGATATGATTCCAGCTGTTCGTGGAAGTATCGTAAAGATAGTCCTGCTTCCATTGCTGGACATGGGTCGCAATACTCCTTACAGCGGATACAATTCTCTCTACTTCCTGATTAGTCATAATGGGATGTAGAGAGATGCGAATCCACCCTGGTCTGAAGGATTGGTCGCCGCTCATGATTGCTCCGGCAATCTGAGCGGATTGCGTCCAACCTAATCCGAGCAGGTAATGTCCGTATGGACCTGCACAAGAGCAGCCGCCTCGAGCTTGTATGCCGAAACGGTCATTCAACAGCTGGACAGCAAGGTTGTAATGAATATCGCGCAGTGTAAAAGAGACGATTCCATGACGTTCTGTATGATCTCCGGCCAGCAGTGAGCACTCCGGTATGTCGCTGAGTCCTGCCAATAATTGCTGACACAGCTCGTGCTCTCTCATCACCATATATTGACCGTTTCCATTCATCTGCTCCTTCAGCTTCACGCAAAGTGCCGTGCGAAAAGCCTGTAAAAACCCCGGTGTTCCCCCGTCTTCCCGCATCTCAATCGCATTAGTGTAGCGGCGTCCTCCCCAAGGGTTGACCCAGGCTACTGTACCTCCACCCGGTTCGTCAGGAATACGTCCATTGTTCAGCGCTTCATCAAAGATTAGAACGCCGTTTGTGCCCGGCCCACCCAGAAATTTATGCGGAGAAAAAAAGATCGCATCAAGCTTCTCCAATGGGGAAGGTGGGTGCATATTGATAGGCACGTAGGGAGCACTGGCGGCAAAATCCACAAAACACACGCCCCCATGACGATGCATAGCAGCCGCTAGCTTTGCGTAAGGCGTCTGAATTCCAGTCACATTAGAACAAGCTGTAAATGAACCAATCTTGAAACGGCGATTGGGGTATAGTCGCAGCTGGTCTTCAAGCTGCTGGGGGTCAATATTTCCGTCCTTTCCGGCGGGAATGGTAACGACGTCACCAAGCCCCTCCTGCCAAGGAAGAATATTGGAATGATGCTCCATATGGCTGGTGAAGATAACGGGGCGATCTTCCAGCGCGCGGTTATTATGTTCCTGTAGCCATTCCGGGAGCCTTAATCCCATGATACGCTGCAGCTTGTTCACGGCTCCTGTTGTTCCATTGCCGCAGAAGAGCAGTACATCCTGAGGGCCGGCATTTACATGGTTCTTAATGATTTGGCGAGCTTCATTATAAGCCTGCGTCATGATTAGTCCGGTGGTGTTGGAATCTGTATGTGGATTGCTGACGTAGGGACCGAAGGCTTCCTGCAACTTGCGTTCGATCGGTTCATATAGGCGCCCGCTTGCGGTCCAATCGGCATACAGAAGCGGTTGTCTGCCATATGGGGTGGTGATCTGATGCCGAATGCCGATGGTGTGACCACGAAAAGTATCAAAATGGTCTTGTAATGAAGCGGGCGTCTCTGCAGAAGAGGCGTGGATGATGTTTAGCACGGATATTCCCTCCAGCCTGTACGCCGTCAGTGCTAAGTTAATGGGGTGTATTTTCGGCGTGCCAGTAGTTTCTATGGCAACAGTATATGCCTGCATGGGGGATTGGGTTAAAGCCTAGTCAGACTTTAAATAAATAACTGTACATCACTTTCTAAAGCATCTTTTAAATATGCCGCAGCATCGATAATTTCGACCTCTGGCAGCAGTTCCTCGGGCTTAAAGCCCATGATCTCCACAGAAAGCTTGCAGGCATAGAATTTGATGTTTTTTTTACGAGCCCCTTTTAGAAAATGAATCAGCTTCGGTGCGCCTTGTTCCTCCATCATTTCCTCCAGCATCATTCGTCCCAGCCCGCTGAAGTTCAGATGAGAGAGTGGCAACTGCCCAGGACCCTTCGGTGTAATAACATCCATCAGCTTCTCGTAGATACTCTTGTCCTCAAGGGTCATTTTTTCCGGATCACGCACCAAAAATAGACCCCAGAATGAAAAAAACATAGTAACCTCGACATCGATATCTCTTGCGGCATTCGCTAGGATCAGTCCAGCCATCGCTTTGTCGTATTCCCCACTGAACATTAGCAGATTGATTTTTTTGCTCACCCTGATAATCCTCCCGTTACTTTTATTAGAATGTCATTAGTATGGTTGTGGTGGGGAGAACTATGCGAAGAAGCTTTCTGAAATTATAAAAAAAAGCCCCCTTTCGGGAGCTTGAGATTTACTAATGTACTTCAGGATCTTTAGATTCTGGATCTGCATTGCGACTGATGTCGTAATAACGGGCGGACAGCCAAATAGCTCCGGTAAATAACACGATGAGTCCAAGGACGATAGAAAAGCGCCAATCGCCTGCCTTGAAATTTAATTGAAGCACCGTTAGTACCAGTGAAACTTGGGTCCAAACCAGTGTTCTTTTGCGAAAAGCCGCAATATCGCCAACCATCTTCGGGATATTCCGAATGATCAGATAGGCAATAACTGCGAGAATAAGGGCGAAAATAGCAGTTACCGCTAATTCAGAAGAGGACAGGACATGCATAGTCTCAGCTCCTTTCGGCTTGCAAAAGTATTAGTTTCAGATCAGAACAATTTCTATTTTTTGAAGATGCCCAGCGGAGCTCCAATTGGTAAGAAGCTACGGCCGAAATGAGCGTTTAGCACGGATGCTCCACATCCGTAAAGGGACACAATACCAATACCAAGCTCAGCACAAGCAGCAAGCTTATGGAAGAATTCTGGAGCGATCCCAAAGGAATCAAAGGTTAGTCCGATAAAAAGAAAATCTATCAATACAAAAATGATAAGCAGAACTCTATTTGCCTCAACGGCACCAATCGTCATAAAGAGTGTGAAGATCAAGTAACCCAAAAATACAAATCCGAGCTGCTTAGGATCTACAGCCTCCGCAAGCGTTGGACCAAATACGCCAAGCTTGATCAGCCAGCTGCTAGCCATGCCGAACCAAAAGAAAGCGTAGGCGCCAAAGGCGGTCATACCAAAGGTATTGTTGTGCTTAGCATCCTGAATGGCGGCGAATAGCTGCGCGAATGCTCCCAGGAAGATAGCCCAAGGAATAACATAGCTAAGTCCTGTTGTAAATTCAAGCTTCTGTGAAGAAGCGACCAATGTGACAATAGCCAGTCCGAATAGCCCGATGGCGCTAGGGTCGGCAGTGACGATTTTGACAGATTGGGTGTTAGGGGATTGCGCTGACATGACAGTAAAAGCCTCCATTATTATATATAGTTTTACGCTCTTAAAAACAGCCCGTAAGGGGCGCTGTTCATAGGCTTGCCTATCATATCATATCGGTATGTGCTTGCCTATAAAACAACACTCATTTTTTGTCGTAAAATAGGGGTCCTGCGTGAAATAAGGAATTGTTTACATTTTTATCTTCCATTATCAAGTTACTTGACCAAACAAACGGAAGTATTATGTCAAGAATAGACATTATATGCAGTGATAATCTTCACAATCTATCGAAAATTGATGTATAATAGTCAGTGATAATTATTATCAAATCATATGAAAAAGGCGGTAAGCTTGAAGTGAACAAATGGACATTATTTACCAAGGCGACCCGGTTTTGGAGTTTTTCTGTTATGCTCATCCCGATTGTTTTGGGGACCGTTGGGGCATATGTATGGGAAGGGACATTCCATCCGGTTTTATTTATTCTTACATTAATAGGGGCGATCTCGGCGCATTTGTTCTCCAATATGGTGAATGATCTGTGGGACTTCCGCAACGGAACCGATACAGAAGCAAAGAATTCCGCTGGTGAAATCAGCACAAACTCCGGGCTACTGACAGGTGGGATCCTCTCGGAGTCTTTTTATGCAAGGATGACCTGGAGTATGCTGGCGATTGCCCTTATCTGTGGTGGGATTCTTAGTATATATAGCGGTTGGAATATCCTCTGGTTTGTACTTGTTGGTGCTTTAATCGCTTATTTCTATGTGGCTCCGCCACTGCGTTATGGCTATCGCGGCAAAGGTTATAGTGAGATGGCCATTTTTATTGCTTTTGGGATTATGCCTGTATTAGGCTCCTATTTCGTACAAACCGGTCAGTTTAGCATGAAGCCTGTAATTCTCTCGCTGCCTGTCGGATTTTTAACTACATTATTGTTGTTTAATCACCATTTTCTACATTGGAAAGCGGATGAGCAGGCGGGTAAGCTTACGCTTGTTGTAGTATGGGGAGAACAAAAGGCACTTGTATTCTCACGTGTACTTCTTTTCACTGGCTACGCTTCGGTGATAGTCTGTGTGCTGTTGGGTGTACTTCCTGTTTACGCACTGCTGGCGCTGGTTACAGCTTTCTGGCCGCTGCGCATTTACAGTAGTCTCAAGCAACATAATGCTTCGCCGGCTTATATCCCGCTGATGGGTGCTTCACAAAAAGCCTCTGTACGCTGCGGAGTAGTAATGGCAATAACTTTATTAATTCAAGGCTTGATCTGATACTAATAGATGGACTACAGAAGGAGTGAGCTTTCATGGAAAAGAAGGACAAGGTATTGATGGCAGAAGAACAACAAGTTAAAGGCAATCGCATGGTTCTTGGGGATTTCCACTCCATTTTAGAAGAAGGAAAGGTCTGGAAGACGGGTGGATTTACACTGCCTGACGGATCATTTTGGGCTTACCGTGAGCCGGAGGCTGTAGTTATCGTTCGTAATGACACCCTGTATGTACGTGCGAAGTTATCTCGCGAGAATCATCAAGTGCAAATTCTGGACAATGCCAAGCACATGTATTATTCAGCCAAGCCAGTGGAGATTCCGGAAGCAGGAGAGATTAGCATTGAGCTGCAAATTCGTTGCCGTACACAAGGAACTGCACCTGGAGATCTGTATGATGGATATGTATCGCTGAACCTGCTGGATTTCACGACAGGCGCTGCGCTTGATTTCTTCGCGGGAAATGATAAATACGCTAGTGTATATGGTATTTTGCCGTTCCCGGGTGTACAAGTACCAGAAAGCACTGGAACGAAATACTTCTGCATCTTTAAAGAAGATACGGATTTCAAACCACGGGAATTCAATACGTACCGTATTACCTATCACCGTGGCAATGATGAGGCTGTATTCTATTTGAACGGCAAGGAAGTACGCCGCGAGAAAAATATTCCGCTTAAATTCAATAACTTCACTGTAGCGCTCGGAATTATGACAGAGAAGGATCTGAGTCCTGAAGGCAGTGTGTCTGTACATGGACAAACAGTTATTGCAGAATGGTCCCCAGTGACGGTTACAACAACTGAACAGTAATGCCTTGCAGGCTCATTTGACAGATAAGGGTGTATGGTGTGAATATTAAAAGCTTTCTAAGATTTGTGGAGCTGCCGACGAAGGTAGCCAGTATTATTCCGTTTCTAATGGGAACGTTGTACGCCCTGTACCGGTTTGAGGATTTTTACGTACTGCGTTTTGGATTGATGTTCGTGTCTTTGCTTAGCTTCGATATGGCGACGACGGCGATTAACAACTATTACGATTTCAAAAAAGCTTCTAAAACCCACGGCTACGGCTACGAGACACATAATGCGATTGTTCATTTTAAGCTAAAAGAGCGCACCGTCGTGGCGACGATTGTGATTTTGCTGGCGCTGGCAGCAGGGGGCGGGATTGCGCTTGTCACTCAGACGGGTTTGCTGGTCTTTTTGCTGGGTGGACTGTCGTTCTTGATCGGTATACTTTATTCGTTCGGGCCGATTCCCATCTCGCGGATGCCGTTAGGTGAGCTGTTCTCCGGTTTGTTTATGGGCTTTGTTATTATTTTTATCTCTGCCTATATCCATACGGATGAGCATGTGGTTTCACTGCTGCTCCAGAACGGCTGGGTCAGCTTGAATATCAACATCGTGGAAGTGCTGTACCTTTTCTGGTTTTCCGTGCCCGCTATTTTGGGGATCGCAGGGATTATGCTCGCTAATAATATTTGTGATATTGATGAGGATGTGGAGAATCGAAGGTATACGCTTCCGGTGTACATTGGCCGCCGCAATGCGCTTGTGCTTTTTAAATATCTCTACTATGTCTCTTATCTGGATCTTGTAGTGCTGCTGATCTTAGGGATTAACCCTATTCTGGTTCTGTTGATTCTACTTACGCTGATCCCGCTGCGCCGAAATATTGCCTTGTTCACAGAGAAACAGGAGAAGGCGAGTACCTTTATTCTTGCCGTCAAAAACTTCGTATTGATGAACCTTGCGCGTATAGTTGTGCTGGGTGCGGCTGTGCTGTTAAATGCACTAATATAAACATTCATATTTTATAAAAAAGCAGTGTCTATCGGGGTTGGAGCTCCTTTTTGCACTGTTTTTTTGCAATTTGCAGGTTTCTTTCTGTTAGAGAAACGTTTCATTCTATGATAAGGTGGCTTTAAGTATAGTAAGTAATCTATAAGGAAGAAGGTTAGCAACGATGGTGCAAAAACTTCGCTGGGGAATCATGGGCTGCGCGCAGATTGCGACAGGTTCAGTGATGCCGGCTATAATGGATTCGGAGACGGGAATGATCACAGCGGTAGCCAGTCGCGGTTTAGAAAAAAGCAGCGCTGTAGCCGCAGAGTTCGGAATAGATAAAGCTTACGGCAGCTATGAGGAATTACTGGCGGATAAGGATATTGATGCAGTGTATATTCCACTGCCAAATCACCTCCATCGGGAATGGGTAATCCGTGCGGCGGAAGCTGGCAAACATATCTTATGTGAGAAACCGATCGCGCTGAACAGTGAAGAAGCGGCTGAGATGGTAAAAGCTTGTAATGATGCTGGAGTCCATTTGGCAGAAGCTTATATGTATCGGCATCATCCTCGGATTGCGGAATTGCAAGAGATTATCTCTAGCGGTGAAATTGGCGAATTACGCTCCATTCGAGGCACTTTTACTTATAATGACGCTACAGATACCTCTAATATTCGCTTTAAATCCGCTTGGGGCGGCGGCTCTCTTTATGATATCGGCTGTTATCCGCTAAGTGCAGCACGACTGCTGTTCGGAGCTGAGCCGGAAGCCGTGACAGTACAGGCTATGTTCTCTCCGGAGCATGACAATGTAGATATGATGGCTTCAGGGCTGGTAGAGTTTCCGAAGGGGCTAAGCCTGATTTTTGATTGCGGGATGTGGGCATATAACCGCCAGCTGTTAGAGATTCTGGGGACCGATGGAATGATTGAAGTGCCTATGCCTTTTAATGCTAGAGATGAGGATGCCGAATTTTTTGTGCATACGGGAGAAGGGGTAAGACGGGTTGATGCCACCGGGGCGAATCCCTATACACGGGAGGTCGATGATTTTGCCGCCGCAGTATTTACAGGAAAAAAATTATTTGCACCTGAGGATGCAGTGCTGGGCATACAATTGATCGAGACTTGTCTAGCTTCTGCTAAAAAGCGGGAAAGAATTAGTATGCTATAAGAAGATGAATCCAATATGAATCTATGCAAAAAAAACCTCCGGGCGCTCTGCTTTACGCAGCTTCCGGAGGTTTTTACAGTTTCAGCTTTTAAACGGTGCTCAAGAGAATATCATCGTCATCATTGCTATTAAACGCTTCGCGGTCAAATTCACCTTCGGAATTAGCTACTAACAGAGCTGTTACAGCTGTTCCAGTTGCGTTTACAGCGGTACGGCCCATATCGATGAGCGCTTCAACACCTGCAACGATAGCGATTCCTTCAAGCGGCAGGCCGAGAGCAGTTAAGACTACCGTGGTGGAGATTACGGCAGGTCCAGGTACGCCAGCTACACCAATGGAAGAAATAATACTTACTAATACCAGTGTAATATAGTCGGTCCAGTTCAGATCAATACCGAATACTTGAGCGGTAAATACAGCCGCAATAGCTGGCCAAATCCCACCGCACGCATTAAAGTTCACAGATGCCCCTAACGGTGCGATAAAGCTCGCGATCCGTGGGGAGACATGAAGCCGCTTCGTAATAACTTCGAGATTGACCGGAAGTGTTGCGTAGCTGCTTCTGGTTGTGAAGGCAACAGTAATGGTTGGATACACTTTGCGGAAGAAACGAATTGGATTCACCTTCGCTACTAATAGAACCAATCCGCCAAAGATAAGTACAAAATGTATAATCATTGCTACGTACGAGGTTATAATTACACTGCCTAGCTCCTGCAATGTCTCCCAGCCATAACGTGCGGTGATTCCGGCAATCAGTGCGAATACGCCATAAGGGGTCAGGCGAATAATGAATTTCACAACCTGATGCAGTATCAGTGTTAGGGATTCAATAAGATCACGTACAGGTTTGACGGCTTCGGGTTTCTTGGAGCCAATCTTGATTATAGCTACTGCTAAGAAGATGGCGAAAATGAGTAGAGGCACAACCTTACCCGTAGCTGCTTCATTAACAGGGTTAGATGGAACAAGATCGAGGATAACCTGGGAGAAGGTCGGGATTTCCCGGGCTGCAAAATCTGCGGGTACATCTTGTTGTATACCTTGGCCGGGATTGAACAGCAGCGCAACCGATAGGCCGATAATAGAAGCGATGCCAGTTGTTCCGAGGAACCAGGCGAAGGTTTTGATCCCGATTTTGCGTAGATACTCCAGATTGGTTAAGGAAGAAATACTGTTTAATACGAGTACGAATACTAAAGGAATGACGAGCATGCGGATCAAGCTGACATAAATGCTGCCGAATGTGCTAATAGCTTTGGTCTCTAAATCGAAGTATTGAAAGAATATACCGGCAATAAGTCCGATGCCAAGTCCGATGAGTACCCGGGTGCCAAATCCAATTCGTTTACGTGCCAGTAGAAACAAAATTGCAAACACAAATATGGAAGCGACAAATCCATACCAGTTCGTTTCGATGGCGGATAATAAGTTGTTATCTATGTCCACTACCAATACCCCCTTAAACCTAGTTTTTTAATGTGATTAATCCTATTGAGATCAATCTATATAGAATTTATAGTAAAGTCAATGTAATTATATGTTAAAAATAATTAATTCCGATAAAAACCATGTGAAAAATAAAAATTGATTGACAAGGCACTATGGCATGAATAATATGGAACTTAATCACAAGCCAATTGGAATCGACTGGACAGCCGGAGATTCAACGAAAGACGCGTAAATTGCGTCCCGTTGAGTCTCTTTTTTTTAACTTTAGAGAAGGGAGAGTTACGGATTTAAGGTACAAGAATGTTAATGAAGGGGTCTCTTATTTTATTTGAAAAGGATGGTACACATATGAAAAAGCTTTCGATCTCTTTGGTTGCCGCCGCTATCGTCTTCTCCGCATTGACGTATGCCGCGGTATCCGCTAACAAAAAAACAGCAGAGGCAGCACCCATTCAAGAGAGTAGTAATACAGCAGTAACCGCAGCAGCTTTACCAGTAGCTACTTCTGCGGCAGCAGTTGTTGTTCAGGCAGAAGCTACTGCAGCTCCTGTAACAGAAGCTGTCCAGCCGGAAGCTTCGGCTCCAGCAGCAGAGACAGTCACGGCAGAAGCTACTGCGGCCCCAGCAGCTGTTGATTCTGCGGCGAAGGTTGTTGCTTCAGCAGCTCCAGAAGCGGGCGCAGCTCAGCCTAAAGCAACCGCATCCCCGGCTGCGGACACCGCTAAGACGGCAACAGCTGCAACAACGGTATCTGCATCTGTTAAACCGCAAACCAGCGCGGCAACGCCTGCGCCAACTGCTGCGCCTACGACTGCTCCAAAAGCAAACGTAACCGCTAAAGCCGTTCAGCCGACCGCAGCTCCTGTTGTATCTGAACAGCCTAAGGAAACCGCCGCTCCTGTAGCAAAAGCAACGGAGACACCTTCCAAAAAAGCTATAACCTTCTCTACAACAGAGGTAGTTAAAGCGACCCCGGCTCCGGTAGTTGAGTCTTCTCAACCGAAAACATCGTCTTCTGCACCTGCATCCACGGTCAGCGCACCAGCCGCTGCTCCAGCGGAAACGGTTCAGGCACCCGCACCGGCACCAGCCGCTGAGGAAGAGGTTTGTCCTTGATGAGCAGCAGGCTCATTCAGGATTCCTTTCAGCCCATTCATCCCATAAACCTATTTAAGGCGAGGTGCACATAATGATACGACCATTAACCTTCAAAAAAATTGTAACGCTGCTGCTGGCAGCCTCCCTGCTAATCCTGCCTACTCAGGCAGGAAGAGCTTATGCTAATCCGGATACCGCAGAAGCGATAACCTCTTCCCAAGGCGGCGTTAACCAGTTTGACTATTTCAGTCATGTCTATGACCGTCTAAATGATGCTAACCATGTATTTAAAACAGCAACGTATGAAGATATCGTTCATCTTTTTGAGAGTGAAGGCACATACGCTGTTCTGGTTGGCGGCGCTTGGAGCGAGAATACACAGGCCGATATCGGCTTTATCAACGAGGTAGCCAAGGAATATGGCATCTCTACGATTTATAACTTTGATACTAAGCTGGACGGGGACACCCTTCAGATTGCAGACAGCAATAATAAATTTGCCTATAAATATGTTGATCTGGTCAACAAGTATTTGAAGAATTTAAATCTGTCTTCCAAAGATGATCCAGAACGCAATGTCAGCTATACCAATAAAAACGGGGAAGTTGTGACTGCTAACAAGCTCGAGTCTCCATTCTTATTGGTATACAACAAGGATCACAAGGATGCACAGGGAAATAGTGCTCCTGTCGTATCCTACCTGGATAAGAGCTATTCGTGGAATGAGTTCCTGACGAACGGAACACTTGATGCGGCGAAGGTTAATGCGTATAAAACATCTGTAAGTGAGGTGCTGGGTGCCGCTTCCCGATATGACACTATCGACGAGTCGGCTTATATCAAGGCTGCATTTAATAAGAACTATGAAGGGGAAAATGAGGGAAAACCTACGATCTTCAACGAAGCGGATGGCACGCTTGTTTATGAACATGTGACCTATCATCAGCTGAAGCAAATTTTAGCGAGTGAGGGAAACTATGCGATTTTGTTAGGTGGGTCGTGGTGCCCTAACACGCAAGCGGTGATTAAATATATCAACGAATATGCCAAAAAACATAATATCAATAAGATCTACTTCTTCGACACTAAGTTGGATGCTGGTGTGACCGTTGCTGAGCCTAATAACAACAGCGGCACTAAGGGCAGTGCAAATCCGCATAATAATAATGAGCTTCAGATTAGAACCACTAATCATCCGTATGCGCAGCTTTATGTTGATCTGGTTCGTACTTATCTGACCAATATCAAGACCGAAAACAATTCAGCTGCCAAACCAACTGTAATTAGTTATGTAGATGGACTTGGAAACACCGTGAGCGGAGACAGACTTCAAGTTCCATATCTGTTCACTTATAACAAGGACAACAAGGATGCAGGAGGCAAAAACTCACCGATTCTAGGGCATGTTGAACTTATGTACAGCTGGACGAATATCCAACCGGATTACGTGCAGGCTAATTACCCAATCGGAGCCAGATACAATAACACTACAACAGCGCTGGATAAAATATTCTCCAGACTCGAAGCTGTGCCGGCAGGACTTACCGGTGTAGCACCAACAGCGGCCGACAATAAGGATGGGCAAATTGTAGGCACCAGTGCAGCATTGGAATTTAAGCTTGCTGGAGACGAGGCTTACACCCCAGCTTCGGGATCAGCCATTACAGGGCTTGCACCTGGTGTTTATAAGGTAAGATATGCCGCTACATCGGGCTATCAAGGGCCTACTTCCGCAGCTGGACCCACAATCATTCCTTATAATGCTGGCGAAGACGTAAGTGTGGAAGTTCCTGCTTACACCCATCAACAAGCAGCCCCGACAGGACTGGTAGGCGTAGCACCTACTTCTGAAGCTAATGATGATGGGCAAATTACGGGTTCTGCTGAAGGACAGGAGTATAAAGGCGTTGGAGAAGCTGATTATAAGCCTGTAACAGGTACAGCTATCACTGGTCTTACTCCGGGCTTCTATAATGTGCGATATGCGGCAAAAGAGGGATACAGCGTAGGTAAAGACGCTACAGTTGAAGTCCCGGCATATGGTGAGCAAGCGGCACCTACAGGATTAGTAGGTATAGCACCAACCAGTGCAGCCAATGACGACGGTAAAATTATAGGAACTACGAAAGCGCTGGAATATAAGCTGTCTACGGTTACCGATTATGTCTACGCATCAGATGTAGAGATCGTTGGACTGGTGCCGGGTATCTATCAGGTAAGATACGCAGCTAAAGAAGGATTTAACGCGGGTAGAGCAGCAGATGTAATCGTTCCAGCATTCACTGCGGAACAAGCAGCTCCAACTGGGTTACAGGGAGTTGCTCCTACCTCAGCAGCGAACAATGATGGAAGAATTACGGGAACCACGACAGCCTTAGAATATAAGCTGTCGAGTGTAACTAATTATGTGTATGCACCAGATAAAGAAATCACAGGATTAATACCGGGCACGTATCAAGTGAGATACGCAGCCAAAGAAGGTTATAAGGCAAGTCCAGCGACTGACATTGTTGTTCCGGCCTATGTGCCTATTTCAGATCCTGGAACAGGTGGAACAGGTGGATCGGGTGGATCGGGTGGATCGGGTGGCAATTCTACACCGAGCAGCACGACTACACCAACACCATCGGCAAGCCCTCAACTGGTTGCTACGGCAACAGCAGGGAGTACCGTGAACCTATCAGCAACAGCAGCAACTAAAACGGATAAAACCACAGGAGTGACTACTGCAACGATCACAAAAGAAACGGCTGCTGAATTCGTGAGTCTCGCTAAGAAGGCAGAAGCTGATGGGAAGAAAGCTGTTCTTGAAATTAGTGTTGCAGCTACTTCAGATACTCAAACCGCTGAACTTACTCTTCCAAGAAGCATAATTAATGAGTTAGCCGCCGGAACGAAGGCGGAGATTACCATTGATTATGAGAATGTGGGTACGATTACGTTTGATGCCCAATCATTGGCAAGCATTAGTGCAGCTTCAGATGCCGGAGACATCATTATTAGAATCGCGAAGGTGTCATTAACGGCAGAAGGCAAGGCTGTTCTCGGAGACAGACCAGTTTATGACTTGTCGGTTATAGCGGGTGAAAGCACGATTTCCACCTTCGGTGGGGGCAGTGTTCGTGTCAGCGTACCGTACGTGCTGCAAGCGGGAGAACGGTCAGATGCAGTTATTGTGTATCACATTAACAGCACTGGAAGTTTGGACAGTGTACGTGGAAATTACAATGCCGCTAAGGGAACTGTAGATTTCGTAACCACACATTTCTCCCAATATATTATTGGATATAATCAAGTGAGCTTTGCAGATGTTCCAGATGCCTCATGGTATAGCCATGCAGTAGGTTTCTTGGCAGCACGCAGTATCACATCTGGTACGGATGCTGAGCATTACAGTCCTAATGCCGCAATAACCAGAGGACAGTTCATTGTCCTGTTGCTTAAGGCATATGACATCGCACCAGATGAGGTTGCCGCAGATAATTTTGCAGATGCGGGCAATACGTATTATACGAATTATCTTGCTGCAGCTAAGCGCCTTGGGGTAGCAACGGGTTCGGGAGATAATCAATTCCAGCCAGAGGTTCAGATCACTAGGCAGGAGCTATTTACACTCTTGTACCGCTCGCTTGTAGCGCTAGGTGAACTGCCATCTGAAAAAACAACGGCCACGCTTTCCGGCTTTAGTGATGCTGGACAGATCGCTGGTTATGCACAAGAAGCCCTTCAAGCGCTGGTAGAGAGAGGTGTAGTGACCGGAGCGAACGGTAAACTCAATCCGAAGGAAGTCACTACAAGAGCAGAAGCAGCACAGGTTATTTACAATTTGCTATCCAAATAATCAGCGACTAAGACATAGCGGACGTCACGCAAGTAGCGTTCAACTATGAGTGCGGCGACTCGGTTTGGCTAAGACAGCAGAGCAGCGATTCCTCTTTTATTGGAGTATCGCTGCTCTGTTTTTTTGTTTGTTAGCTGGCTGGCTGGTTGTCCTTGCACTATCCGCTTGCCCGCTTGATTCAGCAGCTCATTCATTATCGGCGCGGCTTTCGGACCCAGATGACGTTATTTTCCACATTCCAGCCTTTGGGGCATAGTTTCGGACTCCAGCGACGCTATCGCTTAGAAAAAGGTGCGTTTATGGTGTTTTTCATGCTGATAGCGACTATGGGGTCCTTTAGCACTCCAAATGTGGTAAAAATCCGCGTATAAGGTCAGCTGTGTCCGATAGCGTGCTCGCTCTCTTACGCAAAAATGCTACCCCACCAAACGGACTCTGATCTTAGCCCGGTTTACTAAAATAAAGGGAGTGCCTACAGCCATTTCGTGGCATCGGTGGCGCTGCCTTTCGCTATAAATCTCTAGGGGGTGGCCTAATGGCCACTCTTTTTTTAACTAGACATAAGATTAGCAGACTAAATCATGGAAGAGGATTCTACTAAATGATACAATTATTGTAATTACATAAAGTAGTAATATTTCACATTATTGATTAGTTACTAGAAAGGGGACTGAGATATGGGTTTAGCTGACGATCCGGTCATAGCGATTTCAGGTTTATGGATGAACTATACAGACCGAATGGTGCTAAAGGGAATTGATCTTAAGGTATATAGAGGACAAATTATTGGTTATATCGGCCCTAACGGGGCAGGTAAGAGTACAACGGTGAAGATTATGCTCGGTTTGGTAGAAGGATATAACGGTAAAGTGGAGATTTTCGGTAAGGATATTGCTGATGGAGATGTTTCTTACAAGAAACGTATAGGTTATGTGCCGGAGGTAGCCGAATTATATGATAGCCTCACTGCAAGAGAGTATCTAACCTTTGTTGGCGAGCTGTATGGGCTAGGTCGTGCGGAGGCGGACTACAAGGCCAAAAAATTAACCACACTGCTAGGTTTGGAGAAGTCTTACGATATGCGGATTTCTTCGTTCTCAAAAGGGATGAAGCAAAAGGTGCTGCTTATCTCCAGCATGCTGCATGACCCCGATATTTTATTCCTGGATGAACCGCTGAGTGGTTTGGATGCTAATAGCGTGATGATAGTGAAGGAGATTTTTGCATCGCTGGCGGCACGGGGGAAGACCATTTTTTACTCCTCACATATCATGGATGTGGTTGAGAAAATCAGTAGCCGGATCATTTTGATTGATGGCGGGGATATTGTGGCGGACGGAAGTTTTGCGGAGCTGAAGGAGAAAGGCCGCGAAGGGACGCTTGAAGATATTTTCAATCAATTAACCGGATTTGATAAATACCGTGATATCGCTGGTGAATTTGTTGCGGTCATGCAAGAGCAAGAGGTATCCTCTTATGACTGATTTCTTCGTGCTGAGGCTGTTGGATAAGCTGCGGGGTGCATTTATAAGATTTGGAGTCGATTATGACACCATGCGGAGTATTCTGCAGATCAAACTGACCATGGACGGAAGAAGAACGCCTACAGCGCTTGCAGGTATGCAGAAAAAGGAGAACGTTAAAGAAGGTTCGCCTTTGCGATTGCAGTGGATTTACTTACTGTTTGGTTTAATATTAATTCCGCTAACGCTATCCAATGATCACTATATGCTGCAAATGAGCTTAACCTTTGGGATTATTATGTTTTTTGTCTCCACAACCCTGATCTCTGATTTTTCTTCAGTAATGCTTGATTTACGTGATAAAAATATTCTTTTTTCCAAACCCGTCAACCGAACCACCTTAAATATGGCCAAAAGTATACACGTTCTTCTCTACTTAGGGACAGTTACATTGTCGATCACTGGTCCATCTTTGGTATTTAGCCTATTTAAGCAGGGGATCGCTTTTTTTCTGATGTATGCGGTGACAATTGTCTTGTTAGACTGTTTTATCCTCGTAATAACTGCACTGCTCTACCTGATGATCATGCGGTTTTTTGATGGGGAGAAGCTCAAGGATATTATAAATTATACGCAAATCCTTCTAACGATCGGAATAATGGTGGGCTATCAATTCATCTCCAGGTTGTTCAACCTCACTGAGCTTGGTGCTGCTTATCATCCTGCTTGGTGGCAGTACTTTATTTTTCCGGTTTGGTTCGCGGCTCCGTTTGAACTGTTGCTTGGTGGAGCGAGAGAACCCTATTACTTCATTCTCTCATTGCTGGCTTTGATAACCCCACTTGTACTGATCGTAGCTTATATTAAGCTGATGCCACAGTTTGAGCGGAATTTGCAAAAGCTGGCAGAGCAAGGCTCCGGTGGAAAAGACAAGGGCCAGATCGCAGAGTGGCTCTCTCGCAGAGTATGTAAGGAACCGGCAGAGGGGATTTTCTTTCGGTTTACTTGGTCCATGATGAAGAATGAGCGCGATTTTAAGCTGAAGGTCTATCCTGCACTTGGCTTTTCTATCGCATTCCCGTTTATTTTTATATTTGGTATATTACAGAATAGTTATGATGGTTCCCTTAAAGGTTCAAAAGTGTACTTGTTAATCTATTTCTGCACGATGTTAATGCAGACTGTAATACAGATGCTACGCTACTCTACAAGTTATAAAGGAGCTTGGATTTATAGGCTGATTCCTTTACCCGATAGCACGCCTATTTACCGTGGGATGCTTAAGGCGGCGCTGCTGCGGCTAGTCTTGCCTTTATTTGCAGTAGATGCGGTATTGTTCATTCTGTTGTTCGGTGTGTACATTGTACCTGATTTAGTAGTGGTATTATTCGCCATGCTGATTTTCTCAGTCATCTGCTTTCGTGTTTATCCGCGGAGCTTACCTTTTTCAGAGCGTTATGAGGCAGCCAAACAAAAGGATTACACTGGAGTCGCCTTCATGCTTATGTTTTTGCTGATGGGGATGGCGGGTATTCACTATGTCTTCACTTTATTTACCGGAGGAATTTACATCTATCTGTTAGTTCTGGTAGTTTTGAATCAATGGTTATGGCGAAAGACCTTCCCCAAAACCCCATCAACCACAGGTCACATATCCAACTTTCCGGGGTGAGTGAATGCGTCAAATATGGACATTTTTTGCCGACATAAAAAAAGGGTATAAATTCCAGTATTTTCTTAGACAATCGGCTGAATACAAGGTAGAATACATCTAAAGTTGCTTTTCAGGGATAACCTATAATCTTTACGCACTCTTCCATTTATCTGATATTCGTGTACTGATTTTTTACTTGAGAAATACGCTGCAGCGATTACGGTATTCAAAACCGGTGAAGAGGTTAACTAATGGATAAAATGGGAATCCACTATAACGTTTGGATTGTTTTACTATCATTTGCGCTAGCGGCGACTGCAGCTTATTCCGCGCTGAATCTGATCTCGCAAGTCCCTCGCTCGTTTGGGAAAGTTCGTCGCTTATGGTTAATATCGGGGGCATGTGTACTCGGCAGTGGCATATGGTCGATACATTATGTAGGGATTATGGCGAGCCGTTTTCCTTTTAGCGTGAATTATTATCCAGGCAGGGCTGTATTATCGTTATTGGTTGGTGTATTGTGCTGCTATTCGGCATTCCGGATTACGTTTGTGCCACGTTTAAGAAAAAGTTGTTTAATAGTTAGTGGTGTTCTACTGGGCAGCGGGATCTCTGCTATGCATTATATCGGGATGTCCTCCATGAAGATCGCAGCGGAGATCCATTATGAGATATGGACTCAGACATGTGCTGTAATCCTCGTTATGCTCTCGTCTTTTATCGGATTATTTCTATTTCACAAGTTTAAAGACTATGTGGGTTTTAACCGCTGGAAGTTATACTCTGCTCTCTTTATCGGATTTTCGGTAACTGGATTGCATTATACGAGTGTAAGGGCGACTCATTTTGAATATAACGGTCTGTTAGGCAATACAACTTTTTTTATGGAGACTGATGTTATTCTCTTAATGGGAGTATCCTTGGTAACGCTATTTATGCTTGCGATTTCTGGTGGTGCTGTATTTCTGGACCGGCATGTGCTGGAACGGATGGCTTATTATGATCCACTAACTGATCTTCCGAACAGGCATGGCCTGGTACGTTATTTTAAAGATGAATTTTTCGGGAGTAGATCCGGTGCTGTATTTTTTGTGGATCTGGATCGGTTTAAGTCGATTAATGATACGCTTGGACATGATATAGGGGACTTGTTACTGCGAGAGGTCGCTATAAGATTAAGACGATCTGTAGGAAGTAAAGGCAAGGTCTTTCGTTTGGGCGGAGATGAATTCCTGATCGCTCTTCCAGATTGTACTGTGGAGGATGCGCAAGAGGAAGCAGAGCACATTTTATATGAGCTTAAGAAATACTACAGTATTCAAGGTAATGAGCTATATGTTACTGCAAGTGTGGGGATCAGTATGACCCCTATTCATGGAACTGACCGCTCAGCGTTAATGAAGGCAGCCGATACAGCTCTTTATACCTCTAAGGATTCGGGTAAGAATAAATTCAGTGTGTTCGATCAGGAGATGAACCGCCATCAGCTGCGACGGATGTCGCTGGAGAAGGATCTTCGTAAAGCGCTGGCACGCTCCGAGTTTATGGTTGTGTACCAGCCAAAATGGGATTCGTATATGAACGTTACCGTGGGTCTTGAAGCACTGCTGCGTTGGCGGCACCCTGAACATGGGATAATTTCTCCCGCGGAATTCATTCCCATCGCAGAGGAAACGGGACTAATTGTCCCCATTACCTATTGGATGCTGCATGATGTATGCAGCCAGAACATGCTTTGGCATAAGGAAGAGATAGCAAATGTCGCAGTCTCTATTAATATGTCAGCACGGATGTTTGAGGGCGGGGGCTTATACGATGTTGTAGAAGAAGCACTCACACGTTCAGGCCTAGAACCACATTTCCTTGAACTGGAGATTACAGAGTCCATTGCGATGAATAACATGGAAGAGACGGTTGCGCAGCTATCCAGACTTCGGGCACTTGGGGTAAGGGTATCACTGGATGACTTTGGGACAGGCTTTTCGTCCCTTGGTAATTTAGATGAGATTCCAGTCAACACACTCAAAATTGATCAGGTATTTATTCGTAAGAGCAAGATGCATTCCAAGAAAGCCATTATCAGTAATATCATTGCGATTGCCACCAATCTTAATATGGAGGTCGTGGCGGAAGGTGTGGAGACACCAGAGCAGATTGAGCTGCTGCAATCCTTAGGCTGCAGAGTAATGCAGGGTTATTATTATGGGCGGCCAATGCCGGTGCATGAGCTGGGCCAGTGGTTTATAGCGAATACAGCAGTATCGTAACAGATGATCTCAATACATAGAACAAGGGGCTAGCGTCTAAGCAGAATTCCTCTGCTTGGACGCTAGCCCCTTTGCTATTAAGAAACCTTAAATCGTTCAATCAGAATTTGCAGCTTCTCAGCTAGTGAGGACAGGAAAGCTGCTGCAGACTCAACTTCTTCCATTGCGGCAAGCTGTTCTTCTGAGGAAGCGGATAATGTCTCTGCACTGCTGGCTGTCTGATTAGCGACATTTACGATATTCTGAAGGGTTGTAACGAGACGGTCGGAAATTAGCGAAAGCTGTCGAACTGTTCCGGAGATCTGCTGACTTTGTGAGGCCATTCCCGAGACAGACATTTCTATCTCCGAGAAGGACTGGCCTGCCGTGGCAATCATTTCTCTGCCGTGCTCCATCTCTTCTGTAGAGCGTTTCATTGTTTCTCCTGCTTGATCCATCTGGTTCACGATGATGTTTACCAGCTGGCCAATTTGCGCAGCGGAATGGGCTGAACGCTCAGCAAGCTTACGCACGGAATGGGCAACGACCGCAAACCCTCTTCCTTCTTCTCCAGCTCTTGCGGCTTCAATCGCTGCATTTAGGGACAGGAGATTGGTTTCCTCTGCGATGCTGGCAATAGTACCCACGATATTTTCGATTTCTTTGGAATAACCACCCAAGGTTTCAATAATGATTGCCAGGTCGGTAATGCTGTCACTTACGACTCTCATCTGCTGTGTGGTGGAATCCATTGCTTCACGGCCTGTACGGGCTTTATTAGCGTTGCTGACCGCATTATTCATCGCGTTATCTGCATTGCCTGCAATCTCTGTGATGAAGCGAGACAGGTCTTGTACAGACTTATATTCGCCCTCCATATTCTGCAGCTGTGAATTCGCGCTATCGGCAAGCTCAATTGTAACATTGACGCTGTACTCACCGGCCCGGTTGGTTTCCTGTGCACTGGCAGAGAGCTCTTCGGACGAGGAAGCTACCTGCATGGAAGTCTCATTGACCTCGGTAATAAGCAAGCGCAGGCTTTGGGTCATGTCATTAAAATTACGGGCTAATGTACCAATCTCATCCTTGCTGTTGAATAAAATAGGATTATGAGTAAGGTCGCCTTGTGCAACAAGATTGACCCCTTTAGACAGCTTCGTTAACGGACTTATCATTCGGCGGATTAACAGATAAGCTGCCACGATAGCTATAACCAGAATGGAAGCTCCGATAATAAAGGGCTGAACTATGATATCTTGGGTTCGTTCTTGAATTATGGAGCCATCGAAATTAATGGCCATCAGCGCAACTATAGGTTTGGATGGATCATGATCCTGATAGATGGGGCCGTAACCTGTCTTAAGTGAGGTACCTTCGTATGTATAAACCTTGGAGTAGGAGGAATGCTTGGACTGAGTGATATGTTGCTTAACTTCATCTGGGAAATAAAAAGTATCGCCTGCTTTATAACCTCTAGCCTGGAAGCTTGAATCTGCGGCAAGTACTTTTCCGTCTAAGGATAAGATGAATGCCTCTTTAAAAATAGCCTTATGTGCCACAATCCAACCGATTCGATCCTCTACAGCCTCCAGTTTACTTTGATCGCCTGCCAACAATGCGGAAATGTCTGCGGGGTTAATCAGGCCAGTTGTAATATTAGCGCATCCTACCAATTCGATACCTGCGGCTTCGTCTACTTGCTTATAAGCTGTACGGTATCCGAAGAACCCGATGGATGATCCTACAAGAAGTAAGACGATGAACATCATCCAAGTTAATTTAGTTGCTAATTTCATTCTTCGCACCAACCTTGACAAATTATGTTCTCAGTGATAATAGCTCTCACCTCTACGATTATATCGCATTGATATGCTCATAACCTTACATGGAATATAGTATTTCTGTGTCGGAAATTGGAGATTCGTGGAAGTTTGCGCTTTCCAGCATGCTTTCAATGGTTTAGTAGACAAAACCATTGAATCATTACCAGTTCTAGTGGTACGCTTGAGTTATTAAAAACGGATTGGGGTTGAACAAATATGCCACATCAAATAGATCCGTTAATTGATCGTCTTGGACTATCCATGTGGAGAGTACAGCGTAAGATTATGTCTCAAATGTCTTTGCACAAAGAACTCGGACTTACGGTGCCTCAGATGGGTCTGTTAAATATGATTGCGAAAGAAAAGAAGTCGCGGGTGGTACAGCTGGCAGAAAGTATGGAGGTCAAATCCAGTGCAGTGACGGTGATGCTGGACCGTTTGGAGGTGCTGGGTTATATCAAGCGTGAGCCGGATGGGAAGGATCGGAGAGCGGTTGTAGTAACGATCACCGAGAAGGGTCAGCAGGTGCTGGAAGAAGGACATTTCCGGTCCAAAGAACTGCTGGCGGAGCATTTGTCCATACTGAAGCCCGAAGAACTACGCAACTTTGCAGAGTATTACCGTATGATCGAGGATCAGGAGCGTTAGTCAGCTAAGCTTCGGAATGGATATCTTTATAAAAAACAGCAGAGCAGCGGTTCTCCATTATTGGGGAATCGCTGCTCTGCTGTTTTTGTTCGTTGGTTGCCTACGCCCTGTAATTTATTGTTTAGGTTGTTTGTCGGGCAACTGAGTGATATAGCTGTGGGAAAGCTGTAAAAGCCTCAAGGCACGGTTATATTCGTCCTCAGTGGCACTTGGTGTTGTTCCATCGTTATAAATAGAGTACTGAGTGTTGTCTTCAAAGCTGTTACCAGGAATAAGCAATCCTGAGCTGGCAATGAATGAACCAGAAGGTAAATAATATCGTTCTGGCAGCAAATTATAAGTCTGACTGAGTAGATCTTGACCAAAATATACGTTATTCTCTAATGAAATCCCAAGCAGACTTGCAGCGGTTGGCATGATATCCACTTCTCCGCCTACTTCATCAATGGTCTGCGGCGCTACGCCATCACCTGCATGAATAAGCAGAGGGATGTTCATCATATCCGCATAACTGTATTCATGACCATAGATTTCAGTCATCAATTCTTTATCATCATGATCGAGGGAATAAATCGGCAATCCCATATGATCTCCATAAATCATGATTACACTATTGTCCCAGACACCTTTCGCTTTAAGCTCTTCTACAAAATGTCCAAAAGCATCATCCGCATAGTTCTGGGAACGGATATAGTCACCAACAAAAGTACCTTCATAACGCTCTGGCAGCTCCATACGGTATTTTTCTTCCGGAATAGTAAAAGGGTGATGCGCTGACATTGAAATGACTTGAGCGTAAAAAGGCTGCTCCTGTTGGTCCATTTCTTTTAGTTTGTCGGCTGTCTTACTGTAGAGCGTATCATCAGAAGCGCCAAAGAAAAAGACATCATCTTCACCAAAAAATTTGCGATCATAATAATGATCGAAGCCCAGGGAGTCATACAGCTCGCCGCGGTTCCAGAATTCTACGACATTGGTGTGGAAGGTTGCAGTCTGATAACCATTTTCTTTAAGCACACGTGGCAGACTCGGCAGTACCTTATCTACATAGGACATCGTTGCCGCTCCACGTGGAGGGATGTAGAAGGAAGTATTAACTACGAACTCTGCATCCGACGTATTCCCTTGACCAACCATTTGATAAAAATTAGGGAAGTAAAGACTGTCCTTCATCACCTTGTTCAGGTTCGGTGTAATTTCTTGACCGTCTAATTTAAGTCCTAGCAAAAAATTCTGGAAAGATTCCATTTGAATAATAATAAGGTTCTTATCTTTCGCGATGCCTTGAAGTGGAGAACTAGCCGTAGTATTAATCCCCTTCAATTTATTGATGGCATCTTGTGTAATGTCACTTGAATTGACTAGCTCAGGCTCTTCTTTAGCGAAGATCGTATAGGCTTCATAATTAAGAATTCCCATTTCCTGGGCTTTCTTAATTTCGTTCATGCTGGCCTTATTAGGCAAGATGTTGAACAGGCATAAAGCAAGTGAGACTGCAAACAGAACGCTGTACTTAAGTTTTCCGCCACGGCGGCGGTTGATATTCTCTTTCTTATAGACCCGGCCTTTTTTATTAAAGAAGAAATAAACTCCGAGAATAATGATGTCTGTAAAAATCAGCAGGTAGTATGGATCCATTAGTGAGAATACGCTGTTGCTGACGGCGGTGACTTGATTCACCTGCTCCGCTGCATGGTAAGTCACAATAACACCGTAATATTTAAAATACATAATGGCTGCGAAGAAAATGGCTGTCACTAATAAATTTACGGTCATGTAATATCCGAGCTTGCGCTTGGAACCAAAACGTTCAATGATACAGAAGAGTGCCCAAGCAAAGGGGATTTCAGTTAATAATGATTTCCAGGGCAATATATCGTTAAAGATTACGCCCCATGCCAAGAAAGCTTTTAGAATAAAAATTATTGTGAAAAACACAAAAGGTTTAACGATCCATTGTTTAAAGTTAAAGGATGACACAGCTTCGCCTTCTTTCTACATGATAAAACGCCATTTCCCGGCTAGGAAGAAACAGCGCCCAGACAAAATAATTCCATAGTAATAAAATTTATTATGCAGGGCTGGCTATAGAATGTCAAAAATCGAGAACCTAAGTATAAGCTTAGCGGAGTGCGTAAAGTTAAACACATAGGGTTGAAGCTGACGCTCCTGCTCTCATGCAGGGTTATACAACGAATTCAGGACTAAAATGGCGATTGGGAGCAAAAAGAATATATGGAAAATTAAAGGATGTGATGCCGGATGGGCTCTACAGTAGCTTTATCAGTTAGAACTCTCGTTGAATATGTTTTTCGCAGCGGAAGCATTGAGCCTGGCTTTCATGGAACGGGCGCTATGGTCGAAGGCACAATAATTCATCAGAAAATCCAAAAGCAATATAAGGAAGGTGACCGCAAAGAGGTTTATTTGAAAACGGAAATTTCTTATGGAAACCTGCTTTATGTTGTAGATGGGCGATGTGATGGATTGCTTGTCTCGGAGGATGGGAGCTTTACGGTCGAAGAAATCAAGTCAACCTCCGGACTGCTGGATTTACTGGATGAGGGACATGAGGTTCACTGGGCACAGGCGCTGATGTACGCATATATGATAGCTCTGGAGCAAGAGCTTTCTTCTATTCAGGTTAAGCTTACCTATGTCCACCGGGCCACTGATGAGCAAAAAAGCTTGTACCGAACGTTGTCTTTTGAAGAGCTGATTTCATTTGTGAATGACACAGTAGCTAGATATGCTCCGTACGCCGAGATGATGGTTCATCATGAGGCTAAGAAGGAGCAGAGTCTTCGGGAGTTGAGCTTTCCGTTCTCCTCTTATCGAAAGGGACAACGTCATTTTGCAGGAGCCGTATATAAGTCCGTCGTGGAAAAGGTCAGTCTGTTCGCTCAAGCACCCACAGGTATTGGGAAAACAATGTCGACGTTGTTTCCTGTCCTTAAAGCGATGGGCGAAGGACAAGCTAAGGGATTGTTCTATTTAACGGCAAAGACGGTTACCCGTTTTGCCGCGCAGGAAGCCATCTCGCTGTTGCTAACGCAGGGACTTCAGCTGCATGTCATCACTATTACCGCTAAAGAGAAGGCCTGTTTTCGCGAAGAGGGGGTTTGCGGTAAGGATTCCTGTCCTTATACGGATGGTTATTATGACCGGATCAACGAGGCGTTGATGGATCTGTTAGAGCACGAGACGCTCATGAGCAGAGACACCATTGCACTGTATGCTCACAAACACAAAGTGTGCCCATTTGAGTTCTCATTGGATGCGGCCTATGCCTGTGATGCTGTGATCTGCGATTACAATTATATATATGATCCTCGCATCAGTCTGAAACGGCTAACAGAGGAAAGAAAGAGAGAAACGGTACTTCTAGTAGATGAAGCACACAATCTGGTAGACCGGGGACGGGAAATGTTCTCCGCCTCTTTGCTGAAAGCCCCTTTCCTGGAGATCCAGCGCCAATATAAAGAAATGAACCGGAGTTTGAGTAAAGCCGCTAAATCGGTGAATGCTTTTTTCATCTCCCTTCGCAAAATTTGCAATGAAGAGGGGCAAGGGCAGTGGGACTCGTTCCCGGAGGAGCTGCCAGCTTTGCTTGAGATATTTTCTTTGGAGGCGGAACAGGAACTTATTCACCCCAGCTCCAGCATTGTCTCTCTGAATGGAGAAGATGAAGGGGAAAATGTCCTCTTGGATACATATTTTGCAGTTCAGGGAATGCTCCGCACCTTTAAGACCTATGATGAACGCTACATTACCTATGCTGAGGTTCGTAGAGGGGATGTCTATCTCAAGTTATTCAATTTGGATCCCTCGCATCTGCTTCGGCAGATGTCCAAGAGCTTTCGCAGTCAGATCCTGTTCTCAGCTACACTTTCTCCATTATCTTACTACCGGGATATGATTGGTGCGGTGGAGGAAGATTACAGTTTAACTGTTTCTTCTCCTTTTCAGAAGGAGCAGTGGGAAGTAACCGTCTTACCTGTCTCCACACGTTATCATGACCGGGAAGCTTCCCTAGTTCCGTTGACTAAAGCACTAAGCCAAATGGTCTCCAAGAAGGGCAATTATCTGGTGTTTTTTCCTTCGTACCTCTATTTACAAAACGTATATCAGGCCTTTACGGAGAATTACCCTGAAATCCGGACATTGATGCAGGATACGGGCATGAGTGAGCAAGCTAGAGAAAGTTTTTTAGCTGCATTTAGTCCAGACAATGACGAGACGTTATTGGGATTTGCTGTACTTGGAGGAATTTTTTCAGAAGGTGTGGATCTGCCAGGGGATCGCCTCAATGGGGTTATGGTTGTTGGCGTTGGCCTGCCACAGCTTGGTCTTGAACGCAATCTGCTGCGTCAATATTTTAATGCCAGAGGAAAAAATGGCTTTGATTATGCCTATGTCTATCCGGGAATGTGCAAGGTACTGCAAGCCGGAGGCCGGTTGATTCGCAGCGAGACGGATACGGGCATTATCGTGTTGGCTGATGACCGTTTTTTGCAGAGTCCATATATGCATTTGCTCCCCGAAGAATGGAGAGATTATCTTATCCGCTCGTAAGAGGTTATAATCTACGAAAGGGTATTCATAATCAATCGGCAGGGGGAAATAATATGACATTAAAAGTGGGTATTGTGGGTACGGGTTGGTTCTCTAAGGTACATGCTGATTTGCTGGCAGGGATGGATGATGTCCAGTTGCAGGCAGTCTGTGGAAGCAGTAAAGCCAAAGGCGAAGATATGGCACGTCCATACGGAGCTGCTGGATATGGTGATATTACAGAGATGTTGGATGCAGAGACGCTTGATGCTGTTTATATCTGTGTGCCTCCACAATCTCATGGTGCGATTGAACGTTCATTAATCAAGAGGGATATTCCTTTTTTTATAGAGAAGCCGCTTAGTATGACTACTGAAATTCCTGCGAGCTTGCTGCAAGATATTAAAGAACATAATTTATTGACCTCGGTAGGTTACCATTTCCGTTATCAAGAGAATGTCAGACGGCTCAAGGAAACACTACGTGGTGATAAGATCGGTATGGTTATGGGCCAGTGGATGGGCGGCATGCCGGGCGTAGCTTGGTGGCGTGATCAGGAGCAATCCGGAGGACAGTTCACCGAGCAGACTACTCATATCGTCGATTTAGTGCGTTATCTGGCAGGAGAGGTAAAAGAAGTATACGGCATGTTCGGAAACCGAATTATGCATGAGCAGCATGAAGGTGTGAGCGTAGCCGATGTAGGTACCGTATCTCTGAAGCTTGAGAATGGAATCATAGCTAATATTTCAAATACATGTGTACTGCCTGATCCGGTGGGAAGTGTAGGACTTAGTTTCTATAATGATCGGGGATTGCTGGATTGGAACCCGGATCGTCTCTTGGAAGTGCGAAGTGGCAATAGCACCGAATTTGAAAACACAGGAAATCCATATTTAGTGGAAAGTGAAGCTTTTCTGCATGCTGTACGGACAGGTGATCGTTCACGTATTCTCAGTGACTATGAGGATGGATTCAAGACGCTTAAAGTAACCTGCGCGGCTTACGATTCAGCACAAAGTGGACTTCCGGTTAAATTCTAGGTTTAGATCTCTTAAAAAAAGAACATGCCGCCTTAGATGTGCTAAAGAGACATGTCCTTGGCTCAAGCTGGGTTAGCCTAGTGGAGGAATACCGCGAGTAAAGCTGGCGCCACACCTATGGATAACAGCGCGGACAGAATCATCGCAATACTGGAGATGGTTCCGGTCAGTGAACTAAGCTCGAAGGCCTTGGATGTTCCTGTACCATGCGCAGCGGTTCCCAGCGATACACCACGCGCGATTTCATTGTCAATGCGGAAGATGCGGAGCACTGTAGGGCCCATCATTGTACCGAGTATCCCGGTAATGATGACGAAGACTGCAGTAATACTCGGTACACCGCCGATACTTTGCGAGATGCTCATAGCGATCGGCGTAGTCACCGAACGTGGAACCAGACTGGCTGCCAGATCGCCGCTGACATGCAGCCATTTGGCGAGCAGAATAGAAGAGATCACCGCTGTTATCGTCCCTGACAGCACGCCTGCCGCAATTTCGGCGGCGTGCTTTTTGAGCACCTTGAAGTTTTTATGCAAAGGGATTGCAAAGGCCATAGTTGCCGGTTGCAGCAAATCCGTCAGCCATTTGCCTCCCGCATTGTAAGAATCATAAGTAATGCCTGTGATGAGTAAGAAGATAATCATAAGCACTGGTGTAATGATCAATGGAGAGGTGTACACTTTGCCACTAGAAGCATAAATGCGTTTCGCCAGTAGATACACAGCAACCGTAAGACCGAAGAATAACAGAGCGTTTAACATGATCCTTTCCGCTCCTTTGCTTTGTAAATTCTACTGGTAAGTAATCCGGAACTGGCCATTACAACAATCGTACCCAAAATGACCACCGCGAGGATTCGTAAACCATCAGTTTCCAGAATATTCGCGTATTTCATTACGCCAATAGCAGAGGGAATAAAGAACAGCAAGAGCTCAGCCAGTAGCCAAGAAGCACCAACTTCAACCCAATTCAGATGAATGACACCAAACTCAAGCAAAAGAAACAATATAATCATTCCGAGTATGCTTCCGGGAATAGGGATATGCAATAATGGGGTTACAGCATTGATTAGTAATGAGAATAGGGTAAGTCCCGCTACCTGCAGCAAGCCTATAACAATCTTTTTCATAAGGCTTCGCTCCTTTCATGATAATGAAAGTTTACATCAATTGTTTTCATAGGTAAAATGAATAGATTGAATAAATGACATTCCTTTTGTCTATGTATCGGAGGTTGGAAGATGGATATCCGACAATTAGAATATTTCGTCCAAGCAGCACGAATGAAAAGCTTTACTCGGGCTGCCGAATCCTTATATATTTCTCAGCCAACGATCAGTAAAATGATCCGGAATATGGAGATCGAGCTGGAGGCGGATTTGTTTTATCGTGAAGGGAAAAGTGTCCGGCTTACAGATGCGGGGGAAATTCTGTTCACCAAAGCGCAAAATATCGTGGAGTCGTTCGCCAGCTTGTCTTCTGAGCTGGATAGCTTACGAAATTTGGAGCAGGGCCACATCCGCATCGGTCTGCCTCCAATGGTAGGGGCGAGCTTTTTTCCTTCGGTGATTGGTCAATTTCATAAACGTTATCCGCAGGTTACTATTCGTCTGCATGAGGATGGCGCGAAAAAAGTGGAAGAAGATGTAGAAACGGGCTTGCTGGACATCGGAATGGTTGTGCTGCCTGTAAATACAGCCAAACTTCATTGTTTCACTTTTGTTGAAGAGAAGCTGAATCTTATTTTACCTGTAGGACATCGGCTGGCCGGTGCAGACTTTGTTCCGTTAAGTGAACTGGCCGAAGAGGAGTTTGTGCTGTTCCGGGAGGATTTTACGCTGCATGATCGGATTATTACGGAATGTGTGAAGGCGGGATTTCAGCCTAAGGTAATCTATGAGAGCTCCCAATGGGACTTAATTAGCCGCATGGTGGCTGCCGGTATGGGAATCGCATTGCTGCCAGAGACCATATGCCGGGATATGGATCGATCACGGTTAGTTGTTGTGCCTTTGACGGATCCGGTAATTCCGTGGCAGCTTGCTATGGCGTGGCGTAGAGACCGTTATTTATCTTTTGCGGCACGCGAATGGATTTCTTTTGCAAAGGGACTTTTGCGAGAACAGTATCCCAATGAGCTCCCTGACCAGCATGCGGAGGACTCTGAATAAATAGTAATTCCGTTTTTGTTAGAAGCTCTACAATTTTTCTCTTTTTTGAAAATATGTTTTTTGGTATCATGACTTATGATAGGAGAAGATGTTGATAGAGAGAAGGAGAGAGATGTGACACAAAATCCAAATTCCTCCAAGAATAATCATAGAAAAGATTATAAAGAAGATGAGCTACTTGTAACTATAGAGAGTCTTAGATGTGAATTGCTGGAGGTTGCAGAGCAACGGAGTCTTAGTGACCGTGCTGTTTTAGAGCTTAGTGAGCGATTAGACAGCTATATTTTGCTGGCACAAAATAAGATGATGGAAAATTTGCGCAACCGGAAAGCCGGCATTACATCCTATAGTAGAAGTTCCAAAAGCGCCATCACTGTTAGCTAAACTACCAACAACATAGAATTATAATACTATGAAGATGTTACTGATCTAGAGGAGCGTATTAGGCTCCTCTATTTGTCGTACAATCTATTTGTTGTACAATCCATAACTTTCACCTATAATGTCAATTAATAGAATCTTTTCAAGTCAAACTTTGGGGGTGCCGAGTGGAGGGAAAGTTAACAACTATACGCTCAGAAATTGAGAAAAATTTGTCCCGCTCCGGCCATAATCTCGCCTCATTTTCAAAAATTTGTGGCCTGAATCGAGGCAGCCTCAGTGCAATTCTGCATGGAAATCCGCCGAAGCCTATGTCCTTGGGACAAGTAGATGCAATTATAAAAGCCTTTGGTTTTCCAGAAGGTTGGTTATATCCTCTATATGTTGATGAATGCTTCAATGATGAGAAGGTCTCACGCCGTAGAGTGGAGCCTTTTTTGATTCGTTGTGCTGAATTGGGCAAACAGCCTTGTATTGAGGACACTTTAAGCAGATTACTGGAATATCCGAAGTCTCTGGATATCGTTTATTCGGTAGCTGATAAATTGTTTAAAAAAGGTAAAATAGATGAATCGATATTTTTTTATAAAATTGTAGCTGAGAATGAGTCCGACAGTTACTCGGAGCGGCTCGCAATAAGTCATTATCGTATTTTTAGAGCAATTTTATCCATCGTCGATTCAGACGAGAAGTTACATGCAGTTATTACTTTTGAACCTTTCAGGAATCGTCTACCAGAAAATATGCAATTGGATGGTCTCTTAACTTTGACACAGTTATGTTTCGATCTTCGTCGTTGGAATAAAATGGAGTCGTTCGCTGATGAGCTAAGAACGCTGGCTAATGCTGTTTACCGCGAGCAACTGCGAAGTAATGTGGATAAACGTAAGGAAGTTCTTCATACGGAACGTCCACTAGTGGTTTATTACGGTCATGGGTATTTGCTTAAAGCAATTTCGCTGACCAAGCAAGGTAAATATGAAGAAGCTAAAAAGTATACTGCAGGCTACGCAGATCTTGGCTGGTTTGAAATGATGAATGAAGAAGGTCGTCAGGCGGTAGAACAATTTCGGTTATTCGCAATGGGCAATGGTTTCACAATTGAGTTGTTGATGGGTAATGTGGATGTTCTATCTTCCTACGCGGCCTTTTTAGCAGATCACCCAGGTGAAATCTTAGCTGGACTTATAACTATTATGGATGCTGCTAATCGTTACGGGTTCTCTGCTGACAGTGTACTTACACGATTCTCACGAGAAATGTTGAGGTTTGAAGGGTTCCAGGAGCCTAATAATGTAGATCGTGTATTTCGTTTGTACTATCAAGTAGCAATCTATGAAATAAATAAGCAATGTTATAGCACTGGTGTAGATTATCTTCTGAAATCTTTGGAGTTATCTATAAAGCAAAACAACGGAAAAGATTTCATTAATTGTATAACTTTATTTGAGACGAGCAGGGATTACGCTACTGCTTCTCAACAGGATAAATATAGAGAACTAGTAAAGGGGGTGAGAAAAAATGAAAAAATCACTGTTGATGATGGTAAGCGTGTTAGCATTGTTTAGCTTCATTATCATTGGACCTGTGGGCTCTGGAAGTAATGGAGGCATTACAACCTATGAGCACGGAGCTTGGTTCTAAGGGATGAAAACATCTATTCAATCCTTAAAATACAGAGCAATACATAAACCGATAACTACTCCCTTGCACTCGTGCTGGGGAGTTTTCTTTTTCGTAATAATTGATAGCGTATTCATAATTTGACAAAGCAATCCGGCGAAAATATAATTAGGTAGCCTAAATAATATAGTGTTTAATAATTAGTTGACCTAACTAAAATAGAGGTGAAGGAAATTGGGATAAACGGAGGAAATACAGAAAATACTGAAAATTCAGTCGCACACGGGCTTTTTGCGGCGATGAAACGCCTGCATAAAGCTCAATGGCAAAAGGGCGTTGAGGGCCACAAGCCAAGTGAGATGACTTTAATGATATGCATTGAAAAATGGAATCATTCTGATGAAGAGGGTCTTAAGGTGTCTGAAATCAGCCGACTACTTGGATTCACTCCTCCTACCATCACGCAGCTGATTAACAGTCTTGAAGCGAAACAGATGGTGGAAAGACACGCGGATCCTTCGGACCGAAGAGTTGTACGCGTAAAATTGACGGAACGTGGAAAAGAACTCACACGAAAAGCGGAACATTATCGTGATGTGATGCTTGATAAGCTTGTACAACACTTAGGCGAAAAAGACACTAAACAGCTCACTGAGCTATTGCTTAAGGTACATGAATACGTTGAGGATAATCCACCACCTGATTGGGATAGGCTACAAATGAACGGAGATGAGAAGCTTGATTAAATTATTTAAACAACTGAAGCCTTTTAGGGTAGCTATTGGTGCTGTATTAATCCTTGTATTTTTGCAGTCCATGGGTGATTTATACCTTCCTACTCTGATGTCTGACATCGTCGACAAAGGGATCGTTCAAGGAGATCGCGCTTATATTTGGAAAATAGGTAGTTTCATGCTCATGGTTGCAGGTGGCGGTGCTTTATGTTCGGTAATTGCCAGTTACTTATCGGCAAAAGTGGCGGCTGGGTTTGGTAAAATCACGCGTGCTCGAGTCTTTAATCATGTAGAGAATTTCACTCTGCATGAATTCGATAAGTTAGGTACAGCATCTTTGATTACACGTACAACAAATGATATTACACAAGTTCAAACCGTACTTACTATGATGTTGCGCATGATGATCGGGGCACCGATGATGATGATTGGTGGTATCATCATGGCAGTATCTGAAGATGCTAAATTATCATTGATTTTTGTAGTCGTTATTCCTGTACTTGTTGGGGCGATCTTCTTTATTGGGATGAAGGGTCTGCCACTGTTTAAAGCCATTCAGATTAAGCTTGATAAATTAAACCTGGTGCTGCGTGAGCATCTGACAGGTATTCGTGTTATTCGTTCTTTTAACCGGATTGATCATGAGAATAGACGTTTCACCGAAGCTAACCGTGATCTTACGGATACAGCTATCAAGGTCAACAAAATCATGGCCGGCCTGATGCCGCTGATGATGATTGTAATGAACTTTTCTATGATTGCTATTCTTTATTTTGGTGGAATTCGAATTGGTGACGGCGATCTGCAAGTTGGGTCCCTGATGGCATTTATCCAATATGCGATGCAAATTATGTTCTCTCTGATTATGGTATCGATGATGTTCGTGTTAATTCCGCGTGCTTCAGCTTCAGCCGTGCGTATCAATGAGGTACTGGATATGCAGCCTGAATTTACAGATCCTACTGAGAGTGAACTGCATACAACAGCTCAAGCTACTAAAAAAGACGGACGCGATTCTTTACGTGGTTTTGTTGAGTTTGAGAATGTATCTTTTTCCTATCCAGGGGCAGAACAGCCTGCACTTTCGAAAATTAGCTTTAGTGCTCGTCCGGGTGAAGTTACCGCAATTATCGGGGGTACCGGATCGGGTAAATCTACGCTGCTTAGCCTGATTCCAAGGTTCTATGATGTTAATGAAGGTGCTGTACGCGTAGACGGAGTGGATGTGCGTGAGATGACACAGGAAGAGCTGCGGAGCAAAATCGGTTACATCCCTCAAAAAGCAGTATTGTTCTCGGGTACGATTAATGAGAACATCCGCTACGGTAAAGAGGATGCTACGGATGAAGAAATCATTCATGCATCCAAGGTGGCTCAAGCCTACGATTTCGTATCCGCGATGAAGGATGGGTTTGACTCGGAAATTGCCCAAGGCGGGAATAACGTCTCTGGTGGTCAGAAACAGCGGTTGTCCATTGCTCGGGCGCTTGTGAGAAAACCTGAGGTGTATCTGTTCGACGATAGCTTCTCAGCTCTTGATTTCAAGACAGATGCCAAACTTCGCGCGGCTCTCAAAGCTGAAACTACGGAATCCACCGTATTGATCGTAGCTCAGCGGGTTAGCACCGTTATGGATGCGGACCGGATTATTGTAATTGATGAGGGTGAAATTGCTGGAATGGGCACTCACCGTGAACTGCTCGAGAGCAGTGATGTGTACCGCGAGATCGTATCCTCGCAGCTGTCAGAGGAGGAAATAGCATGAGCGAACAAAACAGAGAACATAAGCCTGCAGCTCCCCGCGGCCATAAAGGTCCGGGTGGACCGGGTGGCGGTCCTGGAATGAGGATGCCGGCAGAAAAGGCTAAAGATTTTAAAGGTACACTTCGTCGCTTGATCAAATATTTACGCCCACGTATGGTTCAATTGATTATTGTACTAATTATGGCGATTGCCAGTACGGTGTTCAGTATCTTCAGTCCGAAGGTTATGGGTAAAGCTACAACCAAACTGTTCGAAGGTGCTTACGGCAAATTGATGGGTGTAGAGGGTGCCTCCATTGATTTTGGATATATTAATGATATTCTGATCCTGCTCGCGGGATTGTATCTGCTTAGTGCTTTGTTTAGTTACATTCAGCAATATGTAATGGCTGGAGTAGCGCAGAAGGTAGTTTATGACATGCGTGAGCAGATCAACAGCAAGCTAGAGCGTTTACCTTTAAAATATTTTGACTCCCGTACACACGGGGAAATTCTCAGCCGTGCTACGAATGACGTGGATAACATCAGTACCACGTTGCAGCAAAGTTTAACGCAGCTGATTACCTCAATCGTCACTATTATTGGTGTTATTGTGATGATGCTTACCATCAGCCCATGGCTGACTTTAATCACGATTACTACGTTGCCACTCAGCTTTATTGTGATTATGGCGATCTCCAAACGTTCGCAGACTTATTTTGTGAGACAGCAGAAATCGCTTGGTCAGTTGAATGGTCATGTAGAGGAAATGTATACAGGGCACCGGATTATTAAAGCTTTCGGCCGCGAACCGCAGTCGCTTAAAGATTTTGATGAAATAAACGATAAGCTATATGATTCTGGCTGGCGCTCCCAATTTATGTCGGGTATGATTATGCCGCTTATGATGTTTATCGGTAACTTGGGTTATGTGCTTATCTGTGTTGTGGGTGGTATTTTTGTTACTAAAAAAATGATTGATGTCGGGGATATCCAAGCCTTCATTCAATATTCACGTCAGTTCACCCAGCCGATTGCACAAACGGCTAATATTGCTAACATTATTCAATCCACCATTGCTTCCGCAGAACGTGTATTTGAACTTCTGGATGAAGAAGAGGAAGTCAAAGAAGTTAATACTACACTTGTGAAGCTTGATGAAGGTGCTCCGGAAGGTTCCGTTGAGTTCCGTCATGTGAAATTCGGCTATAAAGAGGATGCTATTCTGATTGAGGACATGAATATTGAGGTTAGTCCAGGTCAGACTATAGCTATTGTCGGTCCTACTGGTGCTGGTAAAACCACTTTGATTAACCTGTTGATGCGCTTCTACGAGCTTAACGATGGGGAAATTATCATTGATGGCGTCAACATTACCGATATGAAACGGAGTGACCTACGCAGTAAATTTGGTATGGTGCTTCAGGATACCTGGCTCTTCAACGGTACGATTCGTGATAACATTGCTTACGGTCGTGAAGGTGCATCAGAAGCTGATGTGGTGCGGGCGGCCAAGGCTGCGCATGCTGATCACTTTATCCGCACACTTCCGCTTGGCTACAATACGGTGTTAAATGAAGAAGCTTCTAATATTTCACAAGGACAGAAGCAGTTGATTACTATTGCTCGCGCTATTCTTGCTGATCCATCGATCCTCATTCTTGATGAAGCAACGAGCAGTGTCGACACACGGACTGAATTGCTGATTCAAAAAGCGATGAATGCGCTGATGCAAAACAGAACAAGCTTCGTTATTGCCCACCGTCTCTCGACGATTCGTGATGCGGATCTCATTCTTGTCATGAACCAAGGTAGTGTAATCGAGAAAGGCAACCACGAAGAACTGCTGGCACAAGGCGGATTCTATGCGGATCTCTATAACAGTCAGTTCTCTGAAGGGGATTTGGACGTAGGCTAAATTGAAGTGAAGAAAAAAGTATAGTTAATCATAAACCCCTCTTTTCACATGATGCTGATTTTTTATGTGAAGAGAGGGGTATTTTATATGTGATGAGGTGCTTTAATTTTTCTGAAAAATAAAAAAAGTTTGATTAAAAATTAAAGCATATATATGATAGAATAAAAAATGACCCGCGGCTCATTTTTAAGGCTGCAAGGTAAAGGAGAGGATGAAGGGAATGTCAGGCTACGGAAAATGGGTGGCAGGAAAAAAGACGAAGTGGATTACTCTTCTCGTATGGATAGTGCTTGTAGGTGCACTTACCCTGTTATGGCCTGCAGTGAATTCTCAGGTTGCTAATAATGCGCCTAACCTCCCAGATGATTCACAATCGGTACAGGCAGCAGCTATTGCAGAACAAGAATTCCCTAGTGGAAGTGGAGTGCCGGCGCTGCTCGTATGGCATAGAGAAGGTGGGCTTTCACAAGATGATTTAGTACATATCACTGCTGTGTACAAGAAGTTGGAGCAGCAACCATTGCCCCATCAGAATTTTGTTCCACCATTAGGACAACTGCCGCCACAAGCATTACAAGCCTCGTTATCTGAGGATCTTAGTACGCTGGTAACCCCAGTGCTTTTTGATAAAACGGCAGATAGTGATCAGCTCGGCGAAGCTGTGACAGAAATGAAGAAGATCATAAACACGGAGACGGGCGGAGACCCCTCTGCTGCTAAGGTAGATGGAAAAGACCTGAGTTTACGTGTTACAGGTCCAGTGGGCATCTCCATAGATGCTACAGGGCTGTTCAAAAACGCAGACGTTTCCTTGTTAATTGCTACGGTTATGCTTGTTCTGGTGTTCTTATTGGTGATCTATCGTTCGCCGATATTGGCGTTTATTCCGCTTATTGCGGTTGGGTTCGCTTATGGCGTAACTAGCCCGATTCTTGGAAAAATGGCGCAAGAAGGCTGGATCACAGTGGATTCACAGGCGATCTCGATTATGACCGTTTTGTTATTCGGAGCTGGTACGGACTATTGTCTGTTCCTGATTTCACGGTTCCGGCAGTTGTTGAAGGTAGAGGAGAGCAAGAGTCGTGCCCTTCTTCGCTCCATTACCGAATCTTCAGGTGCAATTGCTATGAGCGGCTTCACCGTCGTGCTCGCGCTGTTCGCATTATTGCTGGCTAAGTATGGAGCTTATCATCGTTTTGCCATTCCATTTAGCGTGTCGATCTTCATCATGGGAATTGCCAGTCTAACCCTCGTACCAGCACTGCTGGCGATCTTCGGACGGACCTCGTTCTTCCCATTCATTCCGCGCACACCGCAAATGGAGGTAGAACGGGCTAAGGCTAAAGGCAAACCTGTTCCTGAACCCAAGGTTTCCCGTAAAAAGGGCATTGGCGGCTTGGTAGTAACCCGGCCTTGGGCTATCGTAGGTGTGACCGTTATCGGCCTGGGGATTCTGGCTTCATTCTCCAGTGGCATCAAATTTACGTATGATATCCTATCCTCTTTTCCTAAAAATATGGAGTCCCGCGAAGGGTTCGACCTTATTGGCAAACAGTTCTCTCCCGGAGAATTGGCTCCAGCGAAGCTGATTATTGATACCCAAGGAAAAGCGAGTGGAGAGGATCTAAAGGTCATTCTTGGCGGACTTACCTATGTGGACACGGTTTCCGATCCGCAGCAGGGGGCAGTAAACAAAGATATTGTGGGTTTTGATATTGAATTTAAAAGCAATCCTTATTCACTAGAAGCGATGGGGCATATTCCTACCCTTCTTGCTACCGCAGAGCAGGCATTAATCGATGTAGACGTTGCGAACCCTGCGGATCATGTGTGGGTAAGCGGACAGACGGCAACACAGCACGACACTAAAGAGATTGGAGATCGGGATACCGATCTGATTATCCCCGTGGTCATCGGAATGATCACCTTACTGTTGTTGATATATCTGCGTTCAATAGTGGCCACCATCTATCTGGTCGGCACCGTTATTCTCTCCTTCTTCTCAGCGCTTGGCTTAGGCTGGATTATCATTCACTATGTGATGGGAGCAGATGCCATTCAGGGAGCGATCCCACTGTATTCCTTTGTTTTCTTGGTGGCACTTGGAGAAGACTACAACATCTTCATGATCTCGAATATCTGGAAAAAGCGTAAAACCATGCCGCTTAAGCAGGCTATCGCGGAAGGTGTGAATGAGACCAGCTCGGTAATTACCTCTGCGGGCCTCATTCTGGCAGGTACATTTGCTGTATTGGCAAGCTTGCCGATTCAGGTGCTTGTGCAGTTCGGTATCATCACCGCTCTTGGTGTTCTGTTGGATACCTTCGTGGTGCGTCCGTTCCTTGTACCAGCTATTACGACGCTCTTTGGTCGTTGGTCGTTCTGGCCGGGTAAACATCAAGAGGTGGAGACTCCTCAGCCAGATGTAAGTAAATAATGAGTTTATAAACAACAAACAGGGATGTCCCAGAGCCATATTGGCTCCGGACATCCCTGTTTGTTTTAGGCTTAGGTCCAGGACATCGCTGGATAATAGTGCTGCTTGTACCAACTAATTGAACTGTATCTAATAGGCTAATCAATAAGTCTGCTGGACGATAATTACTCTAAGTTTTTACTGTAGCAATTAGCATTTAGAAGCGATAACTGTGTTAATTAGCCCGCTGCATTGGTTAGCCAAGAGGTAAAGATAATTAGCCCGCTGTATTGGCTAGCCCGGCGGTAAGAGTTAACTAGCGCGCTGCATTGGTTAGCCAGGAGGTAAAGCCAATTAGCTCGTATCACCGGTTACCTAGCAGTAATAGTCAATTAGTTAACTGTACTTATCGGGCTACCATTCCGTACACACTGCTGGTTCAATCTAGCTACTGCTCTGTTTGGGTGGTCCAAATCCTTAGTTACTGGGCGTGCGGCTGATCATTAGCTCATATTTATCGATGGAAGCACCCAGGATTGCGTCATTACCACCAGCACCACGGTGCGACTGACGGAAGGACTCGCTGGAGGTCCAGCCTTTGAACGCATCCTCATTCTCCCATACGGTGCAGATTTTTAATTCCTCGATACCTTCTTTGGCATTTCCGCGCCATACCTCCATACGTACAAACCCAGGCATATCCTGTACACCATTATTTCCTCCGAAACGTTGAGCAATAGCTTCGCCATGACCTTCTTTTACTTTAATAGTATTAGTTACTACCAGCATGATAGATAAACCTCCGATCAGAAAGTTAGTATATTCTCAGGACATTGTGAATCGAAATAATATAACATGAGAACCTCGGAAATTAGTATCAAGATCTCAAGGTAACATCGTGATTCTCAAAAGCACATTACACCCGAAAGTACGGAGCAATGGTATATGACACAAGGCACAAGACACAAGGACAAGGCGCAAGGTACAAGACACAAGGCGCAAGGCACAAGACACAAGGACAAGGCGCAAGGTACAAGGTACAAGGCACAAGGCACAGAACACAATACACAAACCACAAACCAACTAACAAAATAAAAGACTACCCCAAAAGACACAAGAACGCGGGCGCTTAATTGCACTTTGTACACTTAAATTATCCGTCACACCAGAAACGATCGAATAAGTGTATTCTCTGCAACTAATTTGTGCGAATCTGGTGAATCGACGAGAATAGCCTTCTTTTAACTGTATAGAGTGCAACTAAAGTATGATTTCTCCTCTAATTGCGCTGAATAGATGTACAAAGTGCAACTATTATCTATTTAAACGTTAAGTATTGTGCAAACTCAGGTACCTGCGAAAAATCAAAGTGTCTACTGCAAGTAAAGTGGCTATAGCAAGTTAAAGTAACTACTGCACGTTAAAGCAACTACCGCAAGTAAAGTGCCACCTTAACCGTAATGTTACTCTAAGCCAAAGTGCCAACCCAACTCCAAAGTTTTTACTCAAAACCACCATTACAGCTAGCACCTAATTCCAGTCCCAGTTCCCTAATAAAGCCCCCAAATGAAGTTGCATTGCAGAATGTGCAACAGAATAGCCTGAATGTTATCTGAATAAGGCAGTCTGTTGCATTCTGTACAATAGAATCAAGCCCAAATCGCCTAAAAAGGAGGGGAGCCACTAAACTGATTGCACAAAGTGCAATCACCCAAGGCCTCATCCTCGTCTAGAGCGATTCTATTGTACAAAGTGCAATTAGATAACGGAGCAGAGCAAGCCTGAGGCGTTATCCCGCACAAAGTGCAATCACCCAAGGTTTCACCCTCGACTAGTGGGATTCTATTGCACTAGTGCAATCACCCAAGGCTTCGCCCTCGTCTAGAGCGATTCTATTGCACAAAGTGCAATCACCCCAGATCATCCGGCTCCCTACGCGTCCAGCGCGATTTTATTGCGGATTGGTGGTCCACAGTCCTGCTGTTTTTAGGAAGACGCGATCCGGCAGCTTCAAAGCTGTCAGTGCCAATTCAGCAACATCTTCAGGTTGCATCATGCGGTCTTCGTCACCGATTTTAAGTCCAGCATTGGAAGCTAGACCAGTGTTGACGGTGCTAGGAGTCAAAGCTACGACGCGGATATTGTGTTTGCGCACTTCTTGTGCGAGGGCTTCGGTCATGCCCATGAGAGCGAACTTGGATGCGCAATAAGCAGAACCTGTCGCGAAGCCGCGTTCTCCGGCTGTGGATGAAATATTGATGATATTTCCGCCATTTTTCTCAATCATCGCAGGCAGCGCAGCACGAGTTACGTAATAAGTACCGTAGAGATTAACTTGGATGTGGCGTTCCCAGTCTGCAGGGTCCATTTCTACTAAAGTGCCGAATTTTGCAATCCCGGCATTGTTGATTAATGCATCAAATGCTCCAAGCTCATTTTGCAGGGAAGCAACAGCACGTTCAGCTTCTTCACGTACGGCGATATCGGCCACGGCAATGCTGACTTTAACATCATATACTTCCGTTAAGGCTGATTTTAACGCTTCGAGATCACCTGAAGTTCTGGAGATCAGGCCTAAATTAGCACCTTCCTTAGCCAGTGCCATAGCCAAGGCTTTTCCGATCCCTTTGCCTGCACCAGTAATTACAACACTCTTTCCTCTCAAATCCATCTCTATCGTCACTCTCCTTCAAACTTTTTTGAAGCAGCTGCTTCATTCAAGTCTTATTATACCTGAATGCTATAGGGCAATTACAATCGCCCCTAAGAAAACGGGTTGCGAATTTCATGAAACCGAACGCCTTTTTCATGAAAAGTATTATTCATGGAGTTTCGTCAGCGGTACCGAAGCAGGGCCCTCTAAAACTTCGCCATCGTAGGAGAAGCGGGAACCGTGGCAAGGGCAATCCCAAGAGCGATCCCCGTTGTTCCATTCGCATTCACAGCCCATATGGGTGCAGGTTCTATCCACCAGATGAAGTTTACCTTCTGGATCCTTATAAGCTCCTACACGTTTGCCATCATGGAACACAACGGCTCCTTCGTCAGCTTCTAAATCAGTTGTCTTTTTATGGACGATTTCCACTTTGCCCGCCACGAGCTCTTTTGCCACATTGGCATTTTGCACGATGAAGTTTTTTAGGCTGGTGCCAGCTTTGAAGCGGGACGGATCGTACAATTCGGTATACGGATTATCTTTGCGCTGAATCTGATCCGAGATGATCTGTGCAGCCAGCGTACCGCTTGTCATGCCCCATTTTCCAAAACCTGTAGCGATATAAATCTCTTCGTTGTCCGAAATCTTGCCGATGTAGGGCACTCTGTCTAGGGTGATTAAATCCTGTGCTGCCCAGCGGTAAGGGATTGTTTTGATGCCGAGCAGATTTCCTGCGAATAGCTCCAAATTCTCATAATGTCCTATCGTACAGATGCCTTGGCCTGTCTTATGATTGTCTCCCCCGACAATGACCAGATTCCTGCCTTCCCACTCTACTGCACGCAGAGAACGGGTGGGTTCGCTTGCGCTTAGATACATTCCACCCTCAAAATCCGTTTCAGGCTGGATCGCCAGACAGTAGGAACGTTCAGCATGCAGCCGCGAGAAATATAATGCTCCTCCATCGTAGAAGGGGAAATGAGAAGCTGAAACGGCGTAGCGGCAGGTGATCCGATACTCGTCCTTTTCAGTAAAAAGCGTAAGCTTATCGTTCTTCTCCACCTTATCTGCCATCATCGTATGCTCATAGATTACGCCACCTTTATCCTGAATGACCTTCAGCAGGCCCTTCAGATATTGCAGCGGGTGAAAGCGGGCTTGTCCTGGTAATTTAATGGCACCACTGGCCATCAGAGGGATAGAGACGTTATCTAGCCACTCTCCGGGCAGACCCAATTGTTCATAGGCTTTATACTCTTCCTCCAGTTGTTTAAGCGTCTTATGATCTTCAGCATCCGAGTACAGAAAAGCTGCCTCATGTTTCATGCCGCAGGATACTTCAAGTTCCTCAGCCGTATTCTGGATCCAATTCATAGCCTCGCTGTTCGAACGATAATAGAGCCGGGCTTGTTCCTGCCCAAAATGTTTTATCAAATGATGATAGATTAGCCCGTGCTGTGCTGAGATTTTTGCACTGGTAAAACCCGTAGTGCCACTTAGAATTTCCCCTGCTTCCAAGAGCGTGACTTTGTAGCCTGCTTTGCTGAGGAGATAGGCTGTTGTAATGCCTGTAATTCCACCGCCTACCACTGCCACACCTGTAGAAATATCTTCAGCCAGCTTTGGAAAAGTCGGTAAATCCGTGGTATCTCTCCATAATGATTCCGGAAATTGTGGAAGACTTTGCGTTATCTTACGGTTTCGGTCCATCTATTATCCCTCCATCTGTACAATCCTCATCTCATTTATTACCACAGTCCTGTGAAAAGAAACTCCCCGTTCAATTGTGCAGTGCATGAATTCAAAGAAACAGTGCCAAAATAAGGGGGGAACCGGGACGTAAAGGACAAATAGGAGGGATGATGTTCCATGTCAGTTCAACAGGATAAGGACAATATTTCTCTGGAATGGATCAAAGACCAGCTGAACGGGTTCGCGGATTTAATCGATAAAACGAGCGTTGCCCCTTTTGGGCAAATCAACCTGCTCTATATCAAAAGCGTTACAGATGCGCAGACACTCAGCCGCCACGTGATTGCGCCGTTTTATGAAATGGAGAGTATTAGCGCTTATCAGGATTACATTATGACTTATCCGGGCACTGAAGAGGCGACTACGAGAGAGAAGGCGATCGACCTTTTGCTCAGTGGTTATGTGCTTCTGGGTATAAAAGATGTGATTTATTTCTTCGATGCTATGAGTACGGAGAGCAGCGGTGTTAGTGAAACGTCTGCCGAAAGTATTTCACAGGGGCCGTCAGATGCACTGACAGAGGATATAGCGATTAATTTGAACATGATTCGGCGGCGTTATCAATCCACTAATCTCAAAATGGAGACCATGGTCATCGGCGATGTCTCTAAAACAAAGATAGCTATTTTATACGATGACAGTCGTGTTGACTATAACGTTTTAAAAGAATTAAGGGAGAAGATGGGGACGCTAAAGGTTGATATTTTGCAGGCTGCAGGAGAACTTGAGAAGTTTATAAGCAGTGACAAATTAAGAATACTCCCTAAGTCCATCATCACCGAAAGACCGGATAGAGTGGTGTTTAATTTGTCTGAAGGTAAAGTAGCGATAGTGCTGGATACAACCGGCTATGCGATAGTGCTGCCTTCTATTTTTAATGACTTCTTTACATCCATGGATGATAAAATACAGTTTCCTATCGTGGGGCGTTTTCTAAAGCTGCTTCGGATTATCGGTGTGTGCATGACGTTGTGGCTGCCTGCGCTCTACGTAACACTCACCTCGTATAACCCAGAGATTATTCGTGTGCAGATTGCCTTGCTTATTGCGGGCAGTCGTGCGACTGTGCCTTATCCATCTTTTGTGGAAGTGCTTTTAATGCTCATGATGATGGAGTTTCTGACTGAAGCGAGCTTACGGCTCCCCAAGGCAATTGGTCCAACGGCAACGACGGTAGGAGGGCTTATCTTGGGGCAGGCAGCGACGGCAGCAGGACTTGTAGGGAATATCATGATCATATTGGTTTCTGCTGTTGCGATATCCAATTTTCTAATTCCGCTGAATATGATGAGCTTGTCCATACGAGTGCTGAAGTATATTTTTCTTATTGCCGCAGCTTTTTTAGGATTGGTTGGGGTAGTGGTCTGTGTCGTGGGATTCGCCATGTATTTATGCAAACAGCGCAGCTTCGGACGACCTTATTTCAGATTGTTTTTTCTCGATAATCTCGGCAAGAAGAAGGGTGGAGAGCATTGATGGCCAAAAGCCGTTATTTCTACTGTCTTTTTCTGATGAACAGCTTGATCAACATCATTAATTTTGTTCCAAGGGAACTAATAGACAGACGTTTTGGTGGTGCTTTGATGTCCATCCTAATCGGAACGATCTTGGGCACTTTGTTTGTCTATATATTTACTGTACTGATTGCTAAATTCCCCGGCAAGGGGTTTCCGGAAATATTTGACTCCTTGCTTCCTAAGAAGTTAGCCAGAATCTTATTGGTCCTTTTTGCTGGCTTATGGTGTGTGGCCGGGGGAGTTACATTGCTTTCTTTTGTAGATATCACGCTGCGGTTTATCAGTCCCGATTCGAGTCCTTATACGGTTGTGATCAGTTTTTTAGTCTTGGTCTGCATCTGCTGTCGCTTCGATTCTTTATCACTCTTGTATGGGCTTGAAATCATTCTCAGCGTATCCTTACCGTTAATTATTTATGGCCTCGTAAAAGCGTTGACCAATCCGGACTTCAATTGGGATTCTGTTTTGCAGGTCACTACATACTTCTGGCATAGGCCGGACCTAATGAGCCTTGCGGCGGCTACCTTTTCGTTTAGCGGTTACTTAAACCTGGCCATATTTAATCGGGTATTTCATGGGCTGAAGCTGAAGCATGCCTGGATTTTAGGGGTGGAGGGTCTTTTCGTACTGCTCTTGACTTTCTTAGTTCCCATCGGATATTTCGGAACCGTTGCTATTGATAGGCATGTGTATACATGGTTCTCGACGGCCGACAGTATTCGGATGGAATCCTTTATTATTGAACGGATGCTGTTTATTTTTTATTTTACCTATTTAAGTTTATCTCTGGTGAGTGTAATTGTTCATTGGCATGGAGGTTTAGAGCTTTTTAAAGGTGCCCTTTCATCTGTAAAAAAACAGTCCCCAAAAGCAGAGCACTGGAAAGAGTGGGGCATTCTAGGCTTGTTTAGTGCGATGGTTCTGTCCTTAATGGGGCTGGATCAATATCAACTTAATATGTTTGGTGCCTGGTTTCTGCAAATTCGCTGGTTTGGTGAGATGTTCATCATCGCTCTGCTGTTTTATTGTTATCGCAAAGTTAGGAGGGGGAAGCTGTGAGAAGAGTACTTGCTGGAATTGGGATTATATTACTCCTTCTTCTTCCTGGTTGTGACTTCAAGGAGATTGATTTGCGGATTTTCGTGTTAGCGATCGGCGTTGACCAAGGTGCAGAAGAAGGGAATTTTAAGATTAGCTTAAAGCTTGCCATCCCTCAGGGGGATGTTACCAAGATTGATGAGAAGATGCAGATCTTGACGGAGGAGTCTCCAAGCATTTCGGAAGCCCTCCGTAGAATGAAATCCAGAGTGGAAAAGGAGCTTGATTATTCCCATTGTAAATCAATTATTTTGGGGGAGGGGGTTGCCCGTAAAGATATTCTCCATGTTATGGATTGGGCTGTGCGACGTAGAGATATCCAACTTATTGTCAACTTTGCAATAGGGCGTCCGGAAGCACTTCAAGTGCTGAAGGTAAGACCTGAATCGGAGCGGATTCCATCGAATTCTCTTATTCTGGCTATGAGTGGACAAGGCACGGAGTCTCCATTTATTTCTAGTGTGTATTCCTTTCAGCTGATGAGAAATATCTTTGAGGAGGGGATTGATCCGATCCTGCCGATTATCGAGGCCAAAGGGGATAAGGAGTTTTTAATTGATAAAATTGCTCTGCTGAATAACGAGAAAATCAAAATGGTTCTTACGCCCAACGAAACCCGGCTATATAATCTGTTATCACGCCCGAATCTGCGAACCAACTTACCCGCTCATTCCGAAGGTATTATGTATCAATACTACACAGAGAGATCATCTTCAGACTACAAAATCCTGACACCAGAGCATGGGAAAGCCACTATTCGTTATCGTATTAAGATAAAAGGTATTCTCGAAGAGAGCAGTAGCCCGGATTTGGTGACACATCACATGTTGAAGAAGATCCAGGAAGCCGGGGAAAAAGAACTGGAAGAGGATATCTTAGCATTGCTGACCAAAATTCAAGCAAGTGGCCTAGATCCCTTTGGTTGGGGGCTGCATTATGGAGCAAGACACTTTAATAACGATACGGAAATGAAAGTGTGGAAGGGGCTCTATTCAGATCTTAAATTTGAGATCAAAGCTGACGTGAATATTAAATATTCAGGGATGATCAAGTAGCTGGGAAAGAATGTGTGGATAAAAATGGGATTGACGTCCCCATTCACAAGATTTATACTTGATCTAAAAATAAGTTAGAGGATGATAGGAATGAAAAGTCTAAATTTGACCTCCCAACGTCAAGCCGTTTACGATATCGTCCTTAATTCACATGACCATCCTACTGCTGCGGAAGTGATGAATCGGCTAGTAGAGCAGGGACATAGCTTAGCATACGGTACTGTATATAACTCTCTGCGTTATCTTTCAGATAAACAAATGATTCGTGAGCTTAAGCTTGGTGAAGCTGCCAGCAGATATGACGCACGTATGGATGATCACCAGCATATCATTTGTGAGGTTTGTGGAGCAGTAGATGAGGTTATGAATCAAGTTCCGCGTGAATGGATGGATACAGTGGCCAAGGATACCGGTTATACCATTGGTCATGCCCATGTAGTATTTGGGGGCGTCTGCCCGAACTGTAAGAACAAAAAGAATAATTAGGATAGAGTTGCCGGAGCCCTGTGCCGCGGCAATAATAAGTATATCGGAAGAGACCGCTTTCATTGAGGCGGCCTTTTTTGTTGCATTTATATGACAATTCTCAAAAAAAATGAGAAAAACGAAGAAAGATAGGAGGAAAATCGGTTCCTAAAACAGATATAAAATTATATATTAAGTCTGGTAAATGTATCCTTGCCTAAGACTCAGATGAGAGAGAGATGATGACATCTATGAAAAAAAATGCGGGTATGACTATCCGTACCAAGTTAATTCTTACATATCTAATAATACTGCTGCTGCCCAGTATTATAATAGGCTGGCGAACCTATCAAGCTGCCATCCAGGAAGTGGAAGATCAACTGGTGAACAATGCTACCGAAAGTGTGCTGGCCGTAAATGAAATCATTAACTCTAATATTCAATCCAAAATAGATGCGATTTCTTATTTTGCCGCGGAATTTTCATCTGAGGGGATCAACAGTGAGGGATCTGGGGGGACTTCCTCTGCTGTAAAAGCCAGACTGAAGGAATATGTGGCGCTGCATCCGGATGTACTGGACATTTATGTGGGTACAAGCAATGGCAAGGCTATTCATGCTTTAGATGCTAAGCTGCCGGAGGGTTATGATCCAAGGCAGGAAAGCGCCTATATTAATTCTCTGAAGCAAGGGAAAGGGGCTGTGATTTCTCCTGCTTTTCAAACCGTAAATAAGGAAACCGCGGTTGCGATATCAACGGTTCTTAAGGGCGGTGATGGGGTGATCACAATGAATCTTAACCTGTCTACTTTAGGGGAGCTGACCTCAATTAAGGTAGGCAAGGAAGGTTATATCCTCATCGTTGATAACAGCAAGAAGTTTCTAGTTCATCCTACAGAAGCTATCGGGCAGGAATCGTCTGATGATTTTGTTAAGAAAATGTTCGAGAAAGAACAAGGGGTCTTCGATTATGTCTTCAAGGATACGTCCAAAAAGATGACCTTTATGGTCAATGAACTGACGGGTTGGAGAATCGGAGGTACGATCAGCATTGATGAGGTTAACTCAGCAACTAGTGGAATTCGCGATACAGCTCTGCTTGTTATTGTAGTTTCCGTTCTGCTTGCGCTGGTTGTGATTTATTTTAATATTCAATCGATTTTGAGACCGCTTTTCCGGCTGCGGAAAGCAACTGCGGTGATAGCCAAAGGTGATCTGTCGGAAGACATGGGTGTTTTCCGTAAAGATGAAATAGGGCTGCTGGCAGAGAATTTTCAATTAATGGTGATCAGCTTGCGCGAGATGATCATTGGCGTGCAGGAGATGACAAGCAATGTATTCTCCTCAGCGGAAGAACTGACGGCTAGTGCGGATCAGACTGCCCAAACGATTGAGCAGGTGACCATAGCGATTCAGGACGTAGCGGCAGGGACGGAGCGGCAGGTGGTTAGTGTACGAAAAGGAATGGAGAGCACTGCCGCTACAGCTAGCGAGGTCGAGCAGATTTCCACATATATGGAGCAAGTATCCACAATGATGGACAAGACTTCACTCTCAGCATCAGAAGGCAATGATTCGGTTATCAGCGTGGTGGACAAAATCAATGGTATCCATGAAACGGTCGGAGAGCTGGGCAGTGTAATTGACAAGCTGAATGAAAGAACCAGTCAAATTGAGGGCATTGTTGGTGTCATCACCGGGATTGCCCGCCAGACCAACCTGCTGGCTCTCAATGCTTCCATTGAGGCAGCCAGAGCCGGGGAACAAGGGCGTGGATTTGCGGTGGTTGCTGCCGAGGTGCGTAAACTGGCAGAGGAATCAGAGAGATCCGCACATTTGATTGCCGAACAGATTACCGCTATTAATAGTGAAATGCTGCTGGTAACTCATACGATGGAAGACACCAAACAGCGCGTATCCGAAGGCATTGAGGCTGTGGATACTTCCGGACGTTCTTTCTCCCGTATACGAAGAGCAGTAAAGAGTGCCGCGGAGAAGATTGAAGCCATGGGTGGGGTTGTGCAGACTTTATTGGTGGAATCTAATGATATGGAGAAGGCTATTGGGGAAATTCGCGGCATATCGGAAGAGGCGGCTGTGAATACGGAAACTATCGCAACTGCCGCACAAGAGCAGCTTGCTTCTGTAGAGGAGATGGCATCCTCGTCTACCGACCTTAGCCGTCTTGCAGAAGAACTGCAGAAGCTGGCGAGCCGCTTTAAGATAAACGCTTCTGGTAATAAGAATGATTTCTGATAGGAGAACCGTGCTTTTTATCTTCCCTTTTGAACTCCTTTGCAAGTATACTGATAAACAATAATGTTGGGTTAGGCAATGGAGAGAGGAGAGATAATAGGAAATGGCAGAGCAATTAAAAGGGATCACTGTCGCCTTGGCGGGTCCACGCAAATCGGAAGAAATGGCCAAGCTGGTTCAGAATATGGGGGGGACGGCAGTAAGCCGGCCTGCTCAAGGGACTGTATTTCTTGATGACGAGGCCTTGCAGGTAGGTTTGAATGCATGGATCAATCAGCCTCCCTACTTGGCGATCCTGACTACAGGGATGGGACTTGATGCTCTCTTCGATATGGCTGAGCGAATGGGGATCGAAGAACGTTTCTTAGAAGTACTTTCTGGTTCTATTATTGCCGCACGGGGTTATAAGACAGTGAATGCTTTGAAAAAAAGAGGACTTACGCCGGAGGTTCGTGACGACGACGGAAGTACAATCGGATTGATTCGTGGGCTTCAATCCCTGAATTTGCAGGGGAAAGAAGTCGTTCTTCAGCTGCACGGCGATCCAGCTCCTCATATGCTTGCATGGCTGCAGGAGGCTGGGGCTACTACCCGCCAAGTGCTGCCGTATCGCCATACCCCACCTGAGCCGGGCGAACTGGAAAGATTGCTTCTAGAAATCATATCAGGCAAAATTGATGCCGTGGCTTTTACGAGTGCACCACAGTTTCGTTTTCTCTGTCAATTTGCCCGGGAACAGGGAAAGCTGGAAGAAATGCTGAAGTCTTTCGAGGATAAAGTGCTTGCTGTTTCTGTAGGACGGATTACCTCTGAGGCGCTTAAAGAAGAGGGCGTACAGCGTATCATTATGCCTGAGCATGAACGGATGGGAAGCATGATTGTAGAGCTAGGCAAATATGTGGCGGCGAATCGCTAAGTCACAAGTTGCGTCAGCTTTACACGAATGACGTTATCGCACAGAAGCATTCCCGCCTGTTATCATGGCCGGGGATGCTTTTTTACCCGGAAAAATAAGCCCAAAGAGCAATATACCTGCCATCTGCATGGACATTCGCGGCAGTTTTCCTTAGAATATAGGCAACATGTGACGAATAATAACAACGAATAAGGAGGAGGATCCCATGGACAAGAGAAAATGTCTATTACTTGGTGATTACACCCATCCCCGGTTTCATCCACTTCAAGGAGTGGACCAACAAATTAGCGAGATCTTAAATGATTTATTAACCGTGCAATGTTCAGAAAATAAAAAATTAATGCGCATTGAGCATTTAGCAAGTTATGACCTATGTATCGCTTACAATGAATTGTGGAACGAAACAGTCTCCCCTCAACAAACGGCTGGTTTGCTCAGCTATGTAAGTGGAGGAGGAGGACTCATTGTTCTTCATACGGGAGCTTCGTTGACGAAACGTAACGAGCTTGCTCAGCTAATAGGGGGTCGTTTTAACGGACACACGGCTTACGAACCGATGAACTTCAAGGTGCTGGAGCATGACATCACCGAAGGTGTGGAAGATTTCCAATTGGATGAGGAGCCATATCATTTTGAATTTGACCCGTTCACAGAGCGGACTATTCTGCTTCAATATGAATCGGAGGGTCAATGGATTCCAGCTGCATGGTGCCATAGCTACGGTTTAGGACGAGTAGTATTCCTAATGCCTGGTCATCATGAACCCTCCTTCCGTCATCCGGCACTACGTAAACTAATTCTACAGGCGGCTACTTGGGCTGCCCGTATTCCGGTCACTAACTAAGGAATGTTGTGTTTTTTTTGAAATACGTACACAGTGGGGTATACTTTAATCATAAACTCCGTTATGTAATGAAACGGAATCTTTGGGAGGAAAGTGCCATGAGTGATTTGTTTAAAAAAGCGATCTCTTTAGGAGTGGGCCTCACCATTGTCAGTAAGGAAAAAGTAGAGAAGGTTGTTGAAGAACTAGTGAAACGCGGGGAGCTTGCTCCTTCGGAATCTAGGGCTCTCGTCGATCGGTTGATTGAACGTGGTGAGGAAGAACGAGGCATGTTCAAGTCTGCTGTACAAGAGCAAGTACAACGCGTGCTGAAGGAAATGAATGTGCCTGTACAAAACGATATTGCCGAGCTGGAAGGGCGAATTGCAGTATTGGAGCGCCGGTTGGCCGAGCTAGAGGGAATTTCCCATCTAGAGGGAACATCGGCGGAAACGCGTTCGGACTAAATGGCAGTACGCATTAGACATGCCGGACGTTACCGGGCAATCGCCATGGCGCTTATGCGCCATGGTTTTGGCTATATGGTGGAAGAGCTGGGGCTCTATCACTTACTATCCCTTCCACGTCGTCTTGTAACGCAGGAAGCACACACAAGCCTTACGCTCGGGGAGCGGATTCGGCTGGTGCTGGAGGATTTGGGTCCAACCTTTATTAAGCTGGGACAACTCGCCAGTACCCGTTCAGATCTGCTGCCTGATTCTATTATTCAGGAATTGGTAAAACTACAGGATAATGTGCCTCCTTTTCCTGTCGACCGCGTGCGCGCGATCATTGAGCAGGAACTGGATCAGCATATGGATGAAATTTTTAACTCTTTTGAGGATACGCCACTTGCTGCGGCATCCATTGGTCAGGTGCATAGGGCTGTACTTCACAGTGGACAAGTCGTAGCTGTTAAAGTTCAACGTCCTGGTATTCTGCGAACGATGAGCAGGGATTTGGAAATTCTCAAAGATTTAAGCACACTTGCTGAAAAGCGGCTCAGCTGGGCGAGGCAATATCAGCTGTGCCGTATGGTAGAGGAGTTCTCTAAATCGCTGCTTGGCGAGCTGGATTATAGCCAAGAGGGACGTAATGCAGAGAAAATCGATCAGCAGATGGATTATGAGGGAGTGTACATCCCGGATATCTATTGGGACTATACGTCAGCACGAGTGCTGACGATGGAATATGTGGTAGGGACAACGCTGAGTCGTCGCGATGAGCTGCTGAGTAACGGCGTTAAGCTTAAAGCCATCGCACAGCAACTTGTGGAGATGATGCTTAGACAAATCTTCATTCATGGTTTTTTCCATGCTGATCCTCATCCGGGCAATGTTATACGGATGGGTGATGGAAAGCTGGCTTTGATTGATTTTGGCATGATGGGTCGGCTGAATGAGGAGATGAAGGAGCAGCTATCTGCACTTATTATCGCTCTAATGCGCAAAAATACGGATGCAATGGTCCGGGCAATTTTGCGTCTTGGAGTCATTCCTGAGGATGCTGATCGAAGCGCGCTGCATGATGATATGGATCGGCTGCGGGATGAATATTATGATGTTCCATTTAGCAAAATGAGTATAGGCAAAGCCCTGAATGATCTGTTTGGCATAGCGCGAAAACATCGTCTAGTGCTGCCGCCAGATTTGACGATGTTAGGGAAGACAATGCTCACGCTGGAGGGAGTTATCAGCAACTTAGATCCAACCATCAGTATTTTGGAAATGGCGGAACCCTTTGGGCGGGAACTAGTAAAGCAGCGCTTTAGCGGCAGTCGTTTGCAGCGCAAGTTTCTGGGAGGCGTAGCGGATTTAACAGAGAGTCTGCTGGAGCTTCCTGGGCAGGCTAAGCAGTTATCCGCGCTGATCAGTAAGGGAAAGATTAAGGTGGAGATTGTGGCACCCGAGATGCAGAATCTGGAGCGTAAGCTGGACCGGGTAGGTAACCGTTTAGCATTCAGTATTGTGATGCTTGCGTTTAGCATCATCATGACAGGACTCATTATTGGTACTGCGATGCGTGGACAGCCTTCAGTGTTATGGAATTTCCCTACAGTGGAGATTGGCAGCGTGGTGGCACTTCTGATGTTCTTATGGCTGATCTATGCGATTTTTAAATCGGGAAGGTTCTAGCTTAAGGGATTTGAATAATTATTCTTCAGCAGTTTCACACAAATGCCTTTCTATCAAGTACAATATAAAAGATAACTTTCTAAGCTTAACTTTACTTCTATTGTATAAAGTGGAATGGAACGCAAATGGAGTGCCGTCTTAACGTCCGGTGGATCGCTGCTGCCCAGAAACCGAACTTTGACCGCACTCTTTTAACGGGTCAAGGGATACATGGGACGGAAGGATGCCGGTGACGGTGTTCTTCCGCTTTTGTTTGAATATAGCTGAATCTGAAGCATATGCCCCAGAACAGGACAGCCTATGCAGGCTGCCTCATACAGGGCTTTTGAAGACGGAAGTTAAGAAAGAGATGTAATCAAATTAAACCGAGAAAATAGTGAGGTGGAGAATTTGCCGGGATTTAAAGATTTAGGAGTTTCAGAATTACTGTGTACATTGCTTCAAGGTCAAGGCATTGTTAAGCCTACGCCAGTGCAGCAGGAAGCCATTCCGCCATTGGTGCAGGGTTTGGATGTAATAGCTAGAGCGAAGACAGGTACAGGGAAGACTTTGGCCTTTTTGCTGCCAATTATGGACAAGATCCATACGGAGCGGGCTTATCCTCAGGCGCTGATTATGGCTCCTACACGTGAGCTGGCTTTGCAGATTACAGAAGAGGCACGCAAGCTGGCGCGTCATACGGATATCAAAATATTGGCGGTTTACGGTGGTCAGGATGTAGAGAAGCAACTGCGCAAGCTGGAAGGCGGCAGACATCTTATCATCGGTACACCGGGCAGACTTTTGGATCATATGCGCCGGGAGACGCTGGATCTTAGCGGCGTAAAAATGCTCGTTCTGGACGAAGCCGATCAAATGCTGCACATGGGCTTCTTGGAGGATGTTGAGACAATCATTACGGCTGTGCCTTATCGTCGTCAGACTATGTTGTTCTCCGCGACAATGCCTGATCCGATTAAACGTCTCGCTGCTAATTACATGAAAGAGCCACTGGATATCATCATTAAGAGTGGTTCTCCAATTCCGCTGGATAATATCAAACAGCAAGTAGTGGAATGCTCGGACCGTAATAAAGAAGAAGCGCTCAAATCCCTCATTGAACGGGATCGTCCTTACTTGGCTATTATTTTCTGCCGGACGAAACGGCGGGTGTCCAATCTGAACGAAGCGCTGCAAGCAGCCGGTTATGAGTGTGACGAGCTGCACGGTGATTTGTCCCAAGGTAAACGTGAAGGTGTGATGAAAAGATTCCGTGATGCGAAGCTGCAGCTGCTAGTAGCGACAGACGTAGCAGCTCGGGGTCTGGATGTTGAAGGTATTACTCACATCTTTAACTATGATATGCCACTTGATGTGGATAGCTATATTCACCGGATCGGACGGACTGGCCGTGCTGGAGGCAAAGGGCTTGCAATTACTTTCGTATCTCCACGTGATCAAGAGGGTCTGGATTTGATCGAGCATGGCATCTCGCAGCGGCTGGATCGCCGCCGTTACGAGAAGGATGAATTCGGCGTTGGCGAATTCATCCCTGTGCAAGGCGGCGGACGCCACGGCGGTCGCCAAAGCGGCGGCGCTGAGGCAGCGCGCACGGGCCGCGGGCCGAAGACCGGCGGCTCTGGCCGCGGCGGAGCTCCGCGCGGCGAAGGCGGAGCGCGGCAAGGTGGCCGTGGCCGCGGTAAAGAAGCAGGCGGCTGGGGCGCGCCTGCAGAAGGACGCCGCGGTCGTTCCGATGCGGCGGCTGGCAAGCGTGGCGGCAGCGGTTATGACGCTGCTGCTCCTAAGGGCGGCGGCAAGGCTGCCGGTGTAGTGCGAGTAGGCGGCGGCTATGGCGCCTTCGCCTCCAGAGGCGAAGCGTCTGCCAGCGGCAACGCGGCAACGCCTAGCACCGGTTCGCGCGGTGCGAACCGGAAGGGCGGCCCAAGCACTGGCTACAGTGAGAACGTAGCTAGAGGAGCGGACGGCGGTGCCTACACTGGAGGTACTCCACGTGGCGGCTTAGGCAGCGGCTATGGTTCTGGCCCGTCTAGAGGCGGCAAAGGTGGTAAAGGCAGCAAAGGTGGATACGGCGGTGCCAAGGGTGGCGCTGCTGGCAAAGGCGGCCGCAACAGCGGTGGTGGATCTTCACGCGGTGGCCGTAGCAATGGATCCGGTGGCTTTAAAAGCGGCGGTCGCGGCACTTCCAGATAAAGTTAGTAGAGTTTTATAGATGAAACTTGTTACCATAGGGTAGTTAGCGCTGAAGCTAATGACCTATGGTAACCTTTATTTTATAGCGTGAACATATTGATTTTTATTTTTAAATTAGGTTCTTAGTGAAACATTTATGAAGGAAAGCCTGTCTAATAGATAAATAGAATGTTCGGCTTCGAGGAGGAAGAACTTACAGATGTCAAAAAAATTTAAAATTATAATCTTGTTAATTGTCGTTATTGCTGTCGGTTGGGGAATAGGAAAGTACACGTCTCCTTCTGCTTCGGAGAGTAACGGTTCTAATATAAATGTGGGGGATAATCTTCAAGGTGAGCCTGGGAATATGGGGGAAAGTGATGGAGGGGGGATTACAGACCCGGCAGTAGCTGATCCATCTGATACTCCAGATTCATCTAATCCATCTGAACCCTCTAATCCGCCTGAATCAGGCGGTGATAATGCGGGTAGTGTTCCAGATCCTATTTCTGCGGAGCCTGATAGTATTACAGTGATGGTAAATAAGCAGTACGGCTTGCCTGATAATTATAAACCAACGGATCTTGTCTATCCTGATGTCCGTTTTACATTCAAAGAGAAAATCGAAAAGCGTATGATGCGCAGCGAAGCTGCCAAAGCCTTGGAGAAGATGTTCGCAGGTGCAGAGGAAGACGGAATTTATTTAGCAGGCGTTTCTGCATACCGCTCACAGGCAACCCAGACGACTTTGTATAACCGTTATGTGGAGAGAGATGGGGAAGAAAAAGCCCGTACTTACAGTGCAGTCCCCGGCTATAGCGAGCATCAGACCGGGCTGGCTATAGATGTCTCGGGAAGTGATGGCAAGTGTGCCGCCGAGAGCTGTTTTGGTGGGACGAAGGAAGCCGAGTGGTTGGCCAAGCATGTAGGGGAATATGGTTTTATCATCAGATATCCTGAAGGTAAGCAAGACATTACCGGATATAAGTACGAGCCTTGGCATATCCGTTATGTAGGCAAGGACATTGCAACTTATATCAATGAGAAGGATATTACGTTGGAAGAATATTATGACGCAATTCCGGTATCGAAATAACACAGACGCAGAGAGCAGTCCTATGAAATGGGTAGGGCTGCTTTTTCTATGGCAATACAAAGAGTTCAGAAGTTGCATTCCCTTACAGTTCGGGTAAGATACGTAGTGTAGTCCAAGTACAAGGAAGGAAGGGGAATAAAGATGTCGATCTACAATTTTGCCGGCGTTACACCTTCGGGTAAAGAAGTGCCGTTTGCGGAGTATGAAGGTAAGGTGCTGCTGATTGCTAATACGGCTAGTAAGTGCGGACTTACACCACAGTATGGAGACCTTCAGAAACTATACGAACAGTATAGCGATCAAGGACTTGTAGTATTAGGATTCCCCTGCAACCAGTTTGCGGGTCAGGAGCCAGGTACGAGTGAAGAGGCTGAGGAATTCTGTCAGATTAATTATGGAGTTACCTTTCCGGTCTTCGCCAAAGTTGATGTTAATGGACCGGATGCCAGCCCGCTTTTCAATTATTTGAAGGAGCAGCAGCCTGGTGCTGGAGACAGCAGCGACATTAGCTGGAATTTCACGAAATTTCTTATTGATCGCAGCGGCAATGTAGTGGCTCGTGTGGAGCCCAAAGAATCGCCGGAAACGATGAAACAACATATTGAGTCACTCCTGTAGACCCTTTATGGGGTTAGTTGCAGAGTGATCTTCCAAGTATCCCTTCGACTCGGTTTCGACCGATGCTCGCGGGGATTTTCTTTTTTTAAAAGGATTAATGGAGATTGCCTTGAATTTTTATTGTGATAAATTATACTTGACGCTTTAAAAAGACCATGTATCCTTTGAAGAGAATATAGCAACTGTGCGAACATGCATAAAAAAGTGGAGTACAGCAGGATAATAACGGCAGGAGGGTTTTATACAAGCATGAAGTTAATTACAGAGGTAGCAGCACAAGCAGGGATCGACGAGCAGCATCTGGAACTATACGGCAAATATAAAAGCAAACTCTCGCCATCCTTATGGGAGGAAATGAAAAACAAGCCAGATGGCAAGCTGGTTCTGGTCACTGCGGTGAATCCCACCCCTGCTGGCGAGGGTAAGACCTTAACAACCATCGGGTTGGCGCAGGCAATGAATGCAGCAGGTGTGAAGACTGTGGCTGCTTTACGTGAGCCGTCGCTCGGGCCTTGCTTAGGGATGAAGGGCGGCGCAACAGGCGGCGGGAAGTCGCAGATTGTTCCGGCTGATGAGATTAATTTGCACTTTACCGGTGATATTCATGCGGTGACTTCTGCGCATAATTTATTGTCCGCAATGATTGATAATCATATCTTCCAAGGCAATGAGCTGGGACTGGATCCGCAGCGTATCGTTTGGAAACGTGTCATGGATATGAATGACCGCAGCCTGCGCAGTATTGTGACTGGGCTCGGAGACGGAAACGGAGCCGTACGGGAAAGTGGCTTTCAGATTACAACGGCTTCTGAGATTATGGCTGTGTTATGCCTATGCGATAGCCTCATTGATCTCAAGAAGCGTTTGAACCGTATTCTAATTGGTTATGACCAAGAGGGACAACCGGTAACAGCCGAGCGAATCGGGGCCGTTGAAGCGATGACAGCGCTGCTTAAGGAAGCAGTTAAGCCAAACTTGGTACAGACTCTGGAAGGTACGCCTGTTATTGTGCACGGGGGTCCGTTTGCGAATATCGCTCATGGCTGCAGCAGTGTTATTGGCACTCGTTATGCCCTTAAGCTAGGGGATGTTGTGGTCACCGAAGCAGGCTTCGGAGCGGATCTTGGTGCAGAGAAATTCATGGATATCAAATGCCAACAGGCCGGGTTAACCCCTTCTGCTGCTGTTCTTGTCGTAACTGTTAAGTCCTTGAAATATAACGGTGGTGTGCCTAAAGGTGAGCTTCTAACCGAGAATCGGACGGCGCTGCGCGCGGGATTGGTGAATTTAGAACGCCATGTAGAGAATCTCGGTAAATTTGGAGTCCCTGTTTTAGTTGCCATTAATCATTTTGAAGGGGACAGTGAGGGCGAGATTAACGATGTACTGGAGGCCTGCCGCAATTTAAACGTGCCGGCTGCAATCTCAAAAGTATGGGCGGAAGGTAGTGCAGGTGGACAGGAGCTGGCTTCTGAGCTGAACAAGCTCTTGAATAATAGTGGCACGAGCCACTTTGCTCCTTTGTATGAGAAAGATCTCGACATTTCATCCAAAATCAACAAAATTGTCCGTGAGATTTACCGCGGGGCAGAAGTGAACTTTTCTCCGGCGGCTAAGCGTAGTCTGGCGGTTATTGAGCGGCTTGGGCTAAATGATCTTCAAGTATGTTTGGCGAAGACGCCTTATTCCTTCTCCGACCAGCCTAGACTCCTCGGAGCACCGGAAGGTTTTACGATTGGTGTCCGAGATATTACTCTTTCGCTTGGTGCAGGCTTTGCGGTAGTTATTACAGGCAATATCGTTACGATGCCAGGTCTGCCAGCTAAGCCAGCTGCTGAGGGACTATGGATGGACGAGGACGGAGAGATTCACGGTCTGGTGTAAAAGTGTTTAATAAAGGGCTTCTCCTTGTTGTATTAGAGGGGAAGCCTTTTTTATGCTTCCTTTGGATTCCTGCAAATGCAGATCATAATGTACCTCTCACGTGGCAAAGCTAATGAGGTCGTCGCATTCGGCAGCAGTGGCGGAAAAAACTTAAAATTGTGAACAATTTGAGGATATAAGCGGAAAAGACTTGTAATGTGATAAATATCACAATATAATCAATTTATAAAGTGAAATAAATCACAACTAACCCATTGTTGATCAGATTCCATCATTGATCGGTCATGCAAGTCAAATATATAACCCGATTGTCCATTTGAAGGAGGAAGAAATAATGAAAGTAGCTGTCATTGGATGTACCCATGCCGGAACCGCCGCAATTGTGAATACTGCTCAGCTTTACCCGGATGCCGAGATTACTGTATATGAGCGTAATGATAATATTTCCTTCTTATCCTGTGGAATTGCCTTGTATGTAGGTGGAGTGGTTAAAGACCCAGAGGGGCTATTCTATTCTTCACCAGAAAAGCTTGCAGAGCTTGGCGTAAAGACCAATATGCGTCATGAAGTAACTGCAGTGGATACGAAGTCCAAAACATTGCGTGTACGCAATCTGGAGACAGACCACGAGTTCGCTGACACCTACGATAAGCTGATTATGACTACAGGTTCATGGCCGATTGTGCCGAAGCTTGAAGGGTTTGAACTTGAGGGGATTTTACTTTCCAAGAACTATGATCATTCCAACACTATTATAGAAAAAGCTAAACAAGCGAATAAAATAACCGTCGTCGGTGCTGGATATATCGGCGTTGAACTGGTGGAAGCTTTTCAAATGAATGGTAAGCAAGTTACGCTAATTGATGGTGAAGATCGCATTCTGAGTAAATATCTGGATCAAGAATTTACTGCACCGATCGAACAATCTTTTCAGGATCATGGGATTAAATTGGCACTGAATGAGAAGGTCAGCTCTTTTGCGGGCAAAGATGGTAAGGTAACAAAGGTCATTACAAGCAAAGGAGAGCATGAAACAGATCTGGTCATTCTCTGCATTGGTTTCCGTCCTAATACTGAACTCTTAAAAGGTCAAGTCGATATGCTGCCTAATGGTGCCATTGTGGTCAATAACTATATGCAGACTAGCTGCCCAGATGTATATGCCGCGGGCGACAGCTGTGCGATTCACTACAACCCTACAGGCAAACACGCCTATATCCCACTGGCAACCAATGCTGTGCGGATGGGAACCTTAGTTGCACGCAACTTGGTAACAGAGACCATTCCTTATATGGGTACACAAGGGACTTCGGGCATTAAGATTTATGAAGATAATATCGCTGCAACAGGGCTTACTGAAGAAGGAGCTAAGGCTGAAGGAATGGACGTAGAAACCGCCATGATTATTGATAACTACCGTCCAGAATTTATGCCCACCTTTGAGCAGGTTCAGTTAAAAGTAGTGTTTGATCGCGCCACACGCCGTATTCTCGGGGCTCAAATTATGTCCAAGATGGATCTGACGCAATCGATCAACACAGTGTCTGTATGTATTCAAAATCAAATGACAATCGACCAACTAGCCTTTATCGATTTCTTCTTCCAACCGCATTACAACAAACCTTGGAACTTCCTGAATACAGTAGGTCTTCAAGCGCTGCCGACAACATTACCAAGCAAAGAGGCTGTAACGGTTTAAAAAGAAACGATTGTTTCTGAGTGATTTATCGACGAAAAAGATAACCTTATAAAGCTAGAAAAGCAGCGATTCTCCTGTAACGGGAGGATTGCTGCTTTTTTTGTAGGTGCAGAATGATTAGCTGCATAGGTAGGTACAATCCAATGGCTTCGGCGATGGTAGCGAGCCAAATGTGTTCAGAAGCTACGATTAGGGTTATTTGAGTCCGATGTCCGATAGCAAGCCAAATGTGCTCAAAAGTTACGTATAAGGTCATCTGAGTCCGATCGTGCTGAATCACCGCCCTCCTTAGAAGTTTTCGGACTCAGAAGCCGCTATATAGCAAATAATCGCTGTTTGAGTATGATTTCGGACTCCAATGCAGCTATTACATAAAATGAGGTACAACTAGTGTGTTTTTGGTGGCAATAGCGACTATGGGGTCCGATAGCGAGCCAAATGTGCTTGAAAGCTACGTATAAGGTCGATTGAGTCCATCGTGCTGAGTCAACGCCCACCGCAGAAGCTTTCGGACCCAGAAGCCGCTATTTGGTAATTAATCGCCTATTAAGCGTGATTTCGGACTCCAATGCAGCTATTACATAGAATGAGGTACAGCTAGTGTGTTTTTGGTGGCAATAGCGACTATGGGGTTCGATAGCGAGCCAAATGTGCTCAAATGATACCAATAGGGTCATCTGAGTCCGATGTCCGATAGTAAGCCAAATGTGTTCAGAAGCTACGGTTAGGGTCATCTGAGTCCAATCGTGCTGAGTCAACGCCCACCGCAGAAGCTTTCGGACTCAGAAGCCGCTATTTAGCAATTAATCGCCTTTTGAGTGTGATTTCGGACTCCAATGCAGCTATTACATAGAATGAGGTACAACTAGTGTGTTTTTGGTGGCAATAGCGACTATGGGGTCCGATAGCGAGCCAAATGTGCTCAAATGCTACGAATAGGGTCATCTGAGTCCGATGTCCGATAGCAAGCCAAATGTGCTCGAAAGTTAAGATTAGGGGCATCTGAGTCCGATCGTGCTGAGTCATCATCCCTCCGCAGAAGCTTTCGGACTCAGAAGGCGCTATATAGCAATTAATCGCCTTTTGAGCGTGATTTCGGACTCCAGTGCAGCTATTACATAGAACGAGGTACAACTAGTGTGTTTTTCGTGCTAATAGCGACGATGGGGTCCGATAGCAAGCCAAATGTGCTCGAAAGTTAAGATTAGGGGCATCTGGGTCCGATGTCCGGGTGTGGGCCAAATATGCTCAAAAGCTACGATTAGAGTCATCCGAGTCCGATAGCTGCTGCGTACGCTCAAATGTAATCCAACGAAACAAGATATGCTGGCTAGTCGGTCATACATAAACTTCTATTTGTGCACAGGTCGCAGTAAATTTGACATGTCAGTGAAAACTTTCACTTAGTTTTCTCAAAGTGATAATTATCACGTTAATGTGTTTTACGACACGCTACAATGGTCATAAAGGAACAAATTTGAAGTAAATAGATGAAGGAGATAGGAACCATGGCTTATAGCAAACCGCAGCAAATTGCCGAAGTAACTGTAGAGAATGGCATAAAAAAAGCTCATAATCCGCTAAGTACCGTACTTATTCTGGGCTTTTTGGGAGGAGCGTTTATTGCGCTCGGGTTTTTATTGGATATTCGCGTCATTGCTGGCGCACCACAGGAATGGGGTTCCATTGCTAACTTTATCGGAGCCGCAGTCTTCCCCGTTGGGCTGATCATGGTACTCCTTGCAGGTGGAGAACTGCTGACAGGGAATATGATGGCCGTGCCGCTCGCTTTTATGGCTAAGAAGATTTCTTTCTGGGAAGTTGTGAAGAATCTTTTGCTCATTACGATTAGTAATCTGGCAGGGGCATTATTTGTAGCTTATTTCTTCGGTCATGTGGTGGGTTTAACTTCAGAGGGTGTGTACTTAGAAAAATTGGTGGATATGGCTGGTCATAAAATCGATGCAGAATTCTTTCCGGCATTTGTTTCGGGTATCGGCTGTAACTGGCTCGTTGCGCTGGCAGTATGGCTCTCCTATGGAGCAGATAACTTCAGCGGCAAAATCCTTGGTATTTGGTTCCCAACGATGGCCTTTGTTGCGATCGGATTCCAGCACGTTGTAGCTAACATGTTCCTAATTCCAGCAGCTATTTTTGAAGGTTATTATTCATGGGGGCAATACTTCACTAACTTTGTTCCCGTCTGGCTCGGCAATTTAACGGGTGGAGCAATATTTGTCGCAGCTGCCTATTGGATGGCATACTTGCGTAAAGCACCTACGGCTATTCAATCCGTAGATAGCATGTCCGGCAGCAGTGTCAAAAAACACGCTTAAGCTCGTCTTATAGAGCACTCCATAGAACATTCAAGGTCTGCCTTATTGGTGGCGTTAATGTTTAAGGGGTGCTTTTTGTTATGTAGACACAAAAAAATCCGCCGTGATATATCCGCGCTCGGGGGAACGAAATCGGATCACGGCGAATTTTGAAGGGGGAGTGTTTCTAGGCTCTATTACCCCGTCTTTCTAAAAGCGAATCAGTTTCTTCTTGTTTAGTTTGCTTTACGGACGACAGCCACGGCTTTAAAATAAGAATAGATATTAGAACTAGGGAGGACTGCGGACGTGAACCCCAAGGGAGACGGGATAATTCATGCGATATGTGCGTTTTATTCTCTAGATTTCATGCATACTTTATCGCGATAAAACGTCAATGTGTATGCTTGCTCATAACCCTGTTTTGGGATAATACTGGATGAATTAATGACACATATATAACAGGGGATGTACACTACTTATGAAGTTTTTACAGGCATATCCAAAAGAAGTGAAAATATTTCTAATTGCCAGCCTAATTAATGCAACAGGTAGTGCGCTGATGTGGCCGCTCGTTACGATGTATGTATTTGATGAGCTTGGACGCAGCATGTCAGATGCTGGACTGGTGATTCTTATTCAATCGGTTGGTGGGATCGTGGGTCAACTACTCGGGGGCTCACTCTATCATAAGGTAGGCGTTAACCGGCTGATTGTCGGAGCGCTCGCCATGAATGCTTTGGCACTGTTCACCTTGCCGGCAGCTAGTAACAACTGGACGTTATTTATGGTTGCAATGGGACTGGTAGGATTATTTAATTCCTTATCATTACCTGCCATTCAGGCATTTATCGGCTTTCGTTTCACGAAGCAGCGTGGTGAGCTGTTTAATGTTATTTATGTCGCCAATAATATTGGTGTAGCACTGGGTACGGCATTAAGTGGTTTTTTGGCCGATATTTCCTATATGCTAAGCTTTGTGATGAATGGTGTAACCTCGGCTGTATTTGCGGGTTTCTTTTTTGTATATCTGAAGAAAATCGGTGGAGAACCTGCGCATGAGGTAATGGGGCATCAGAAGAATGAACCAGAGAAACAATCCACGTGGAAGCTAATGGGGCATACTCGTATTTATCTTTATATGGGGATCGGTTCTTTGTTCCTGCTTCTCGGTAACTCTATCTGGAATACAGGGGTATCTCCGTTCATTATTTCAGAGGGCTGGCCTAAGAAAACTTATGGTTTTCTCTGGACACTGAACGGTATTTTGATTTTTGCAGCGCAGCCATTGGTAACGATGATTAAGCGCTGGTTCGCGTCTACCTCAACGGCGCAAATGACTGCAAGTGCCCTGTTTTATTTGGGTGGCTATGCGTTTCTTTTGTGGATGCCTAATTATCCTGGTTTAGTGCTTGGAATGGTGCTTGCTACACTGGGAGAAATGCTGATTTCTCCAGCGATGCCATCCTTTATCTCGGATCATGCGGGGCGCAGCGCACCATTTTATTTGGGACTAAGCGGAGGGATTGGTGCGGTCGGGAGAGTCATTGGCCCTTACTTCATGGGCAGACTTTATGATAGCGGTGGTTTGGCACCAACAGCCTGGCTGGCCTGTGCGATGGCGCTGCTGTCTGTAGGATTTTTCGTCATCCATTCTTTAGTCAATCGTAAAGGCCATTCGTTAGAGCGGTCCGTAAGATAACTATACACAGTGGATTCCAACATCTGCTGTGAATTCTATAGAGGTGCAAGGCAAGGGGTGTACATCTTATGAAACAAATCAACAAGGCAAGGTTAACTATTAGACCATCAGAGATTAAAGACGTGCGAGAACTGATTGATCTGGACCATCTGATTTGGACAGAGGACACTAGCCCGGGACCTATGTTGTGGCGCTCACAAGAGGATTTCTTGCTGAATGCTCCTCCGGGCTCTCAGCTCGTAGCGCTGCAAGATGACAAGCTATGCGGATATGTCGGGTTTGGCTGCCCTAGTAGAATGGAGAGCAACCGGCATGTGTGCGAGGTTAATATTGCTGTTCATCCGAACTATCAACGTTTAGGCATCGGCCGGCAGCTCATGGAAGCCATTAAGGAACATGCTGCGGCGCATGCTATTCGTAAGCTTCGCCTGCGTGTATTATCCTGTAATGAATCAGCGATTTCTTTTTACCGGAAATGCGGTTTTGTGGAAGAGGGACGTCTGCGGGAGGAGTTTTATCTTGGCGGCCGTTATGTGGATGAGATATTTATGAGCTTTATGCTGACAGGAGGAAATGGATATGGAGATCGTCTCGCTTAATGTCGGTCGGCCGGTGACGGTGGATTATCGGGGAAAACCTTTGGAGACCGGAATTTATAAAACGCCTGTAGAAGGATCGGTTCGGCTGCATACCAATGGATTTGTTGGAGATGGTCAGGCAGATCTTAAACATCATGGAGGTCCTGACAAGGCGGTGTGCGCCTATCCCATTGAGCACTATCCTTATTGGGAACAGCAGCTGGGAAAGAAACTGGAGTACTCGGCTTTCGGAGAAAATATCACCACAACGGGTCTGCTGGAGACAGAGGTGTGTATTGGCGATGTATATGAATTAGGCACCACTTTGCTTCAGGTTAGCCAGCCAAGATATCCTTGCTTCAAAATCTCACAAAAGCATGGACCCGCAGATCTTCCGGCTCAAGTTCTGGATACAAGGTATAGCGGATTTTACTTGCGTGTACTTCGTGAAGGAATGATTTCAACCGGCGATGCAATTGTCAAAAAAGAAAACGGAGACAGCAATGCTTCCGTGGCGCATGTACTGCATTTAATGCAGGTTGGGCTGCAAGAGGAAGCTGCTCTGGCAGAGCTTGTGGAGCTGGAAGCCCTCTCAGCCGTAGTACGGAACAAGTTTCGAAAACAGCTGGGTATGCCAGAGATCTAATCTTGGTCTGCTCAATAAAATAAACCTGGGGGCGTATGCCAGCCAGGTTTATTTCTGCTTGTGTGTTTGTTTAACTTTGCTTACGTAACTTAGCCGAGCAGCTGCCACTCACTACGCAATAAACCATATACGGCGTGATTCACGTAGCCATCGGGCAGCTTTTCTGCCTGTCTGATCACACCTTCGAGCACAAAACCAAGCCGTTCAGGAATTGCCCGGCTAGTTACGTTGGCGGTCGCGCAGCGAATTTCTACCCGCTGCAGCTCCATTTCCAGCAGTGCGTAGTCTACTAGAACTCGGCAGGCGCTGGTCATATAACCTTTGCCTTCATAGCCATCACCAAGCCAATAACCAATCCCTACGGAACGGTTATGCCAGTCAATCTGGTGATACCCAATGACACCGGCGAGCTCGCCGCGGACCCAAAGTCCAGCAGTGAAGGCGCCATTGTCGGTGCCTTGTTTTATAGCATTTTTAATGAAATTAAGGGTGTGATCCTGTTCCGTAACGGCATCAACCCAAGGAAGCCATTGCCTAAGTCGTTCCCGCGAGCGCTCCACTAACGCGAATATGTGCCTAGCATGCTCAGGCATGAGTGGCTTTAAGATAAGCTCTTCGTCGATGACATAATTAAACAAGCGGTTGCCTCCTTTTCGGCACAAGGCCTTATGTATGATTATGGATTTTTTCTTATGATTATCATGCTACTCTATCGCCCGCAGAGAAGTCAAAAGGTCTAAAGATGCTAAAAATTGATCCAGGCCATGTGCCCCCTTTTATTGAACAATCTACAGTTAACGGGTATATTAGTAGGAAACATGTTTATACAAGAAGTAGTGTAACACTACAGAACGAAAGGTTGATAGCTGTGGAGAACCGTACTACCCCCTCCAATTTTATTAAAAATGTTATTACCGAAGACCTCCGTACGGGTAAAGTAAAAGAAGTTGTCACACGCTTTCCGCCGGAGCCGAACGGTTACTTACATATCGGACATGCCAAGGCGATTTGGATTAACTTTACACTGGCGGACGAGTTCGGTGGCAAGACTAACCTAAGATTTGACGACACGAATCCTGCCAAAGAAGATACGGAATATGTGAACTCCATTCAGGAAGATGTAAAGTGGCTGGGTTATGAATGGGAAGAGCTGCGTTTTGCATCGGATTATTTTGAGGAAATGTACAAACGTGCCGAATTATTAATTACTAAAGGCAAAGCTTATGTAGATGACCTCAGCGCGGATGAAATTCGCCAATTGCGGGGAACGCTGACGGAGCCAGGACAGAACAGCCCACATCGTGAGCGCGGCATCGAAGAGAATTTGGATCTGTTCCGCCGTATGCGGGCAGGGGAATTCAAAGATGGTGAGAAGGTTCTTCGTGCCAAGATCGATATGGCTTCACCAAATATTAATCTGCGTGATCCTGTCATCTATCGGATTACTCATGCGCATCACCATAATACAGGGGATAAATGGTGCATCTATCCGATGTATACATTCGCTCATCCACTTGAGGACGCTATTGAAGGAGTGACTCACTCCCTTTGTTCGCTTGAGTTTGAAGATCAACGCCCATTTTATGATTGGGTCGTAGCGGAATGTGAGATGCCTTCTGTTCCGCATCAATATGAATTCGGCCGTCTGAATCTCGCTCAAACCATGACTAGTAAACGTAAGCTAAAGCTGCTGGTAGACGAAAAACATGTGGATGGCTGGGACGATCCGCGGATGCCAACGATCTCCGGCCTGCGCCGCAGAGGATATACGCCGGAAGCGATTCGTAAGTTCGTGTTCGAGGCAGGGATCTCCAAGAGTCAGGGTCTAGTGGACCTGCAAATGCTGGAGCACTTTATCCGGGAAGACCTTAAGTTAACTGTGCCTCGCACTATGGCTATACTTCGTCCGCTTAAGGTTGTTATCACCAATTATCCGGAAGGTCAAACAGAATGGCTTGAAGCGGAAAATAATACAGAGAATGAAGAAATGGGCGTACGCCAAATTCCGTTCTCTCGTGAGATTTATGTTGAGCGCGACGACTTTATGGAGAATCCGCCCAATAAATATTTCCGCTTGTTCCCCGGCAATGAAGTACGCCTGAAGCATGCTTATTTCATCAAATGTAATGAAGTCATTAAAGATGAGAATGGCGAGGTTGTTGAACTGCATTGTACGTATGATCCGGAAACAAAGAGTGGCAGTGGATTTACAGGCCGCAAGGTAAAAGGTACTCTGCACTGGGTAGAAGCTAGTCAAGCTGTGCCTGCAGAATTCCGTTTATACGAGCCACTGATTTCTGCTGAAGAAGTAGATGAAGCTGCAGAAGTTGAAGGTCTGGATTCCACGGTAGAGAAAGCGGAGCCTAGCTTCTTGGATCAGCTTAATCCTAAATCCATTGAAATCTTACAAGGTTTTGTGGAACCCGCACTTAAGGACAGTGTGGCTCAGGATAAATTCCAGTTTTTCCGTCATGGCTATTTTAATGTAGATAGCAAATATTCGGCGCCTGGGCATCTCGTATTCAATCTTATCGTTTCACTGAAGAGTTCATTTCAGCCTCCAAAACAAGGCTAACACTTGATTCGTTCAGGTTCTTTATAATAAAACAGGCTCAAACGTCCCGTTTAGGTACGTTTGAGCCTGTTTTTTATATTTTCGCTTATAATATTTCGATGTGAGAGAGTTCTTCCTCATCCTCTGTAGGGGGCCGGTAGCCTCCACGGTTTACAAAGAGCCACATGAAAGTAAAGCCTAGCGTTCCAAACAGTGTCAAGAAGACACCCGCTTGATACATGCTCTGTGCACCTAGATTCTGATACATCCACCCGCCGAGAACTCCTCCAACAATACCGGCTATACCGCTCCAAGTCAGTGTGTAGAGTGCTTGTCCTGAAGCACGGTAAGGTCTTGGAATAAGAAGCATGGTCAGTTGAGTGCCTACATAGAAGAAACCACCAAATGTTATGCAGTGTAAAATTTGAATGAGCACTACTTGGAGGGCTGTAGTCGCGTCCGCCATGAACCACCATCGTAGTACGAATAAAGCGCTAACCAGCGCAAGCCAGCCGAGCAGAACAGATATTTTACGTTTAAGGAATCGGTCGCAGAGAACAAATACACCCACTTCCAAAATAGAGGAGAGGAATACTGCGAGACCAATCATTCCCTTGGAGCCGCCTAGATCCGTAATATACAAAGACATGAATGTAGTGTTCATGGTGTTCGGTATGGAAACTAGGATACCAAACAATATGAAACACAAGAAAAAGGGATTATAAATTAGCTTGCTGAAGCCTCTATAAGGCATGGGAGCCATGCCAATGGTATGGTTAAGTTTCGGTAATGCAAGAATGGATAACATTGATGCACATAGTAAGCCTGCAAACAGATAGGACAAGATAGATACACCAGCCCAGTCAAGGACCAATCCGGCGGCAATTGCAATTAGTGCCCACCCCAATGAACCCCAAAGCCGAAAAGAACGGAAGCGATAGTTAGTTCCGTCAATATAGCTGAGAATCATCGTATTGCTCTGAGCAAATAACGGTCCTTGGAAGAAATAGAACAAAAGAATGGAGATGTAGATCATCTCATATGTATTTGCCCGAAACATAAGCTGGGATAACACTAACGTTCCGATTAACATAAGCAAAACGATTCGCCGGATATTCTGGTATCGGTCAGTCCAGATCGCCCAGAATGGATTTGCAAAGATGGATACTAGCGCACCCATAGAGAATACGGCACCGATCTCTAATTTGTTCATCCCTACATCCAGCAGGTATAGTTGAAAGAAGCTGGAGAAGAGGACCATGGTTCCGTATACAAAAAAATTGAACCATTTTAAAGACGTGAAAGAAGATGGATAGTTAACGCCTTTCCGCAAATGCGTCACTCCTTTCCCACTAGATGTCTTGCATGGATATACTGACCAATATTAGGCCCTTCTATCACTGTAACACGTGTTGAAAAGGGATACAAACTTCCTTTTTTACTTTTTTACATTTTTTTAACGTTTATTTAAATTTGATCCGCTAAGTGACAAAAATCGCATATAACAAGTTTGCAGGTGGCAGAAATGTTAAGAGATCGCTCCTCCTTACTAGGAATATGCCTGAGGATTACCCTATCTACGTCGTACAAAAGCGGATCAACGGGTTTAACTTCAGTTTACAATTCAGGGCTAGGATGGGGTTAAGCGAAACAGAGATGATACACTCTTCTCGCAGAGTCACCAAGAAAAGGGGAGTTTTTGCATGAGAAAATCCGAAGCTAAGGGGAAAACGGCGCTGAAGCCATTCCTCACATTATTAAAAGAGACCAAGCCTTCATACGGCTTATTGGCAATAGCCATTGCACTAAGCATGATCTCGACATTGGTTAGTCTGGTGATCCCAATGTTCACCAAAAATCTGGTGGATGGCTTTTCTTTGGCCTCCGTCAGCAAGCTGCAAATTGCGGGTATAGCGGGTGCTTTTATCGCGCAGACGATCGCCGGGGGAATTTCCATCTATCTGCTGAATTACGTGGGCCAGAAGATGGTTGCAGGTCTACGTGACCGGTTATGGCGTAAATTTTTAGTATTGCCAGTAGCTTATTACAATGATAATCGAACAGGAGAAAGCGTCAGCCGGATGACGAATGATACAGGGATCATCAAAACGCTGATTTCTGAACATCTGGCCAGCTTATTTACCGGAGTGATCTCCATTGTGGGCTCCATTGCTGTGCTGTTATTTTTAAATTGGAAAATGACGCTTGTTCTATTCACCGTTCTTCCACTATCTGCGTTGATTCTGGTGCCGCTTGGACGGCAGATGTACAAAATCTCCAAAGGCATGCAGGACGAAACAGCCTCTTTTACCGCGACACTTAGTGGTGTATTGTCAGAAATCCGTCTGGTCAAATCCTCGGGTGCAGAGAAAAAAGAGTACGAAGCAGGCAAAACCGGAATTATGAACCTGCTCTCCTTTGGTATTCGTGAAGGCAAAATCAGCGCTATGATCAGTCCACTTGTCTCTTTTGTTTTTATGATGTTACTTGTGGTCATTATCGGTTATGGCGGAATGCAGGTATCTTCCGGGGCTTTGACAGCTGGAGAGCTGGTAGCCTTTATCCTGTATCTCATTCAGATTATTATGCCGCTTACTCAATTGACCACGTTCTTTACACAGATTCAGAAGGCTAAAGGGGCATCAGAGCGCATTATTGAAACCCTGGCAGCAGAAGAGGAGGTATATGAGGGCCAGGAAGAGGCGAACGGTGCAGAAGGTCCTATCTCGGTAGAAGATCTAAGCTTTGGATATAAAAATGGTGAGAATGTGCTAACCGATGTAAGCTTTCGGATGCTTCCGGGTCAGGTGACGGCTATTGTTGGACCGAGCGGGGGCGGCAAGACTACATTATTTTCACTGCTCGAACGATTCTATGAGCCTCAGAAAGGTATGGTTAAGTTAGGTGATAAACCAGTGTCAACCTTCTCTTTACGCTCATGGCGGAAACTGATCGGGTATGTCTCACAGGAAAGCCCATTATTGGCAGGTACGATTGCTGAGAATTTAACCTATGGATTGGATCGCGACGTTAGCATGGAGGAGATGCGTGCAGCAGCAGCAATGGCTTATGCAGATGGCTTTATCGATGAGCTTCCTGAAGGATATAATACGGATGTTGGTGAGAGAGGTGTGAAGCTCTCAGGTGGACAGCGGCAACGGATTGCTATTGCTAGAGCGCTGCTGCGGAATCCAAAGATTCTTATGCTTGATGAGGCTACCTCCAGTCTGGATAGCCAATCAGAGGCCGTAGTACAGAAAGCACTGTCCAATTTGATGAAGGGCCGGACTACGATTGTAATTGCGCACCGTTTGGCTACTGTTGTAAATGCTGAGCAGATTATTTTTATGGAAAAGGGTCAGATTACCGGGATGGGAAGACATGAAGAACTGCTGGAAAACCATGAGCTGTATCGTGAATTTGCCACCCAGCAGCTGCAGATGAATAACCTTGAGATTCAAGACAATAAAGAGGAGGCTCCAGTGATACATGACAAAAATACTAGTAGCGGACGACGATCCGCACATCCGCGAATTGGTAGAAGTATTTCTGAGAGCTGAGGGGATGGATGACATCTATGGAGCTTCTGATGGACTGGAGGCTCTTCAGATTCTGGAGAGCCATAACATAGACTTAGCCATTATTGATGTGATGATGCCCAATTTGGATGGCTGGGAGCTGTGCCGGAAGATGCGCCAAACTTATGATTTTCCGATATTGATGCTGACGGCTAAGGGTGAGACCTCCCAAATTGTGAAGGGCTTTGAACTGGGAAGTGATGACTATCTCGTCAAACCCTTTGAGCCAGTGGTGCTTATTGCGCGAGTAAAGGCGCTGCTCAAACGTTACCAAATCTCTGCTGCACAAAGTGTGGGGATCGGCCGGCTGCGAATGAATCGTAAAACCTACGAGGTATCCTCAGAGTATGGAGAAGTCACCTTGCCGCTTAAGGAATTTGAGCTGTTGTTTAAGCTGGGCAGCTATCCGGGGCAGACATTGACTAGAGACAGGCTGATCGAAGAGATATGGGGTTATGATTTTGAAGGGAATGAGCGGACGCTCGATGTGCATATCAACCGTTTACGCGAACGGTTCGCTCCAGATAAATACGGGTTTGTTATTCGTACCATCCGCGGATTAGGCTATCGGCTGGAGGCAGAGGCATGAACCGGTTTAAGGAGCTTCTTAAGCGGATTGGGATGACTTTTATTTACTTCGGTGGCGTTGGGATTAGCTGGAGTGCAGCTTATTTCTTGATGAACTGGATATATGGCAGGGTTGGACGCCCCTCTTCGGAGTATTTGACCCAGTTAATCGGCGTGATGGTCGGAATTGTGATTTTGTTCATGATGGCATTGGTAACCTCCAAGTTATTCCGGGGCTGGGAACGTGTTTTTTATAAATCAATTATCGAAGGTTTAGGGCGTATTGCTAAGGGTGATTTCAATGTGGTACTCGATAATACTAAGGACTATGGTGATTTTGGTGAGATTGTAGAGAGCATCAACGTAATGGCCAGCGAACTGAGTCAGATGGAGACCATGCGTCAAGACTTTATCTCTAATGTATCGCATGAAATTCAATCTCCGCTAACCTCTATCCGCGGCTTTGCTCTTGCGCTGCAAGATGAAACTTTGAGTGTGAAGAGCAGGAGGCACTACCTTAATATTATCGTGGCTGAGAGTACCCGTGTATCTGGGCTCAGTGATAATTTATTGAAGCTGTCCGCGCTTGAATCGGGCAATTTTCCGTTTGAAAATCAGATTTACCGCCTGGATAAGCAGCTTAGAGATACGATTCTGGCTTCTGAACCACAGTGGTTGGAGAAAAATATAGAGGTAGAGGCTGAACTGGAAGAAGTGAATGTATCTGCTGTAAAAGATTTAATGAGCCAGGTCTGGACCAATCTACTGCATAACAGCATCAAGTTTACTCCGCAGAACGGTTACATCCATATTAGCCTTCGCATGGTGGATGAGCAGGTAGAGGTGGAGATTCAAGATAGCGGGATTGGCATCTCGGAGGAAGATCTGCCTCGGATCTTCGAGCGTTTCTATAAGGCAGATAAAGCTAGAACCGCAAGTGGTGGCGGTAGTGGACTGGGTCTGTCACTGGTTAAAAAAATCGTTGAGCTGCATGAAGGTAAGGTAACTGTACATAGTCGTCCGGGGGAAGGAACCGCCTTTAAGGTGAGCTTGCGAGTACGAAAGAAATAAACTTGCTGTATGTGAAAAACAGCTGAAGCTGGTATTCTGGGTGGATTCGAGGATAACACCTTCCGTCCTGAGAATAATGCCACAAGAGCCGAGGCAGGAGCGACTATTTATAAGCTGCTCGAAGCTCTGTCTCTCTAATAGTGATTGAATAGTTCATCGCTAAGCTTTAAACCAAACGCCGCTTTCCCAGATTGTTCAGTGGGAAAGCGGCGTTTTTTGTATTTATGAAATTAAAAGAGGAACTATAATACCGGGATGGACGTTTATCCACCAATTTGAGACATGCGCCGAGCTGTCGGCGTGTGGCTTTGTGCTTTTTTCTCCAGAGCTAAGGCCATTTCATGGTTATGAGGTTTGTTGCCCAGCGCTTTCCGGAATAAGGCCTGCACAGCAGCAGGATCGCTTATTAAAGGACGGACATTGTATTCATCTGCCCAATACAGGCAAGCTTTGATGTGCCCATCTGCGGTAAGTCTCAGGCGGTTGCAATTATCGCAGAAGTGATCGCTCACCGGATGAATCAGGCCGAATGTACCAGGGGCTCCAACAACCCGCCGATTCTGGGAAGGGCCATTCCCGGAGGGCATTTCTGCTGCTTCCGTTTCCCAACCAGCCTCAGTACAAGCTTCTACAACCCTTTCCAGAGGCAGATAAGTTTGGCGCCAAGCATCAGTAGCACTGCCAATCGGCATGTATTCTATAAAGCGTACATTTAGAGGACTCTCCAGCGTAAGGGAGATGAAGTCTTTGATTTCGTCGTCATTAATTCCTTTCATCAATACAACGTTAAGCTTTATCGGTTGAAGTCCGGCGGCTTGTGCGGCCTCGATCCCCTTTAATACCTTGGCGACTTCACCGCCACGAGTAATCATAGAAAATCGATCCTGCCGTAAAGAGTCTAGGCTGATGTTTACCCGTGACAGACCAGCCTCTTTTAACAGCGCGGCTTTGGCTGGAAGCATTAAACCATTTGTAGTCAGCGAAATATCTTCTATACCTGGAATCGCGGATATCATCGCAACAAGCTTTTCCAGATCTTTGCGGACAAGAGGTTCTCCGCCAGTTAGTCGTACTTTACGTAATCCAAGAGGGGCTAGCGACTTAACGACTGCGGTAATTTCCTCGTAACTTAGAATCTCGTCCTGCGGTTGGAATTGCATCCCTTCCGCTGGCATACAATAGATGCAACGCAGGTTGCAGCGGTCGGTAACCGAAATGCGGATGTAATCGTGTAAACGTCCAAAAGGGTCCGTCAGCGGCTCCATGGCGTTGCTCCCTTCCTTTAAATCTGGCTGATAAATTGCTCTTGAATTTTCTCGTATAAACGCCTAACGTCACTAACAGGATAGAACGCGAAGATGTTTATACTTGTTTAGAATTTTAAAGATTGCTTGGATTCACGTCAATGAGCAAAGTTCTGGACGACAGGGTTTCATTACATAAAACTGGACAAACTAGATAAGAAGATAACGCATATTGAACAACGAAAAGTGTGACAAAAGTACGACAAATAAAGTTTTTAGACATAGAATGCTCACGGAAAGCGCTTTTAATTTCCGATATAATCTAGGTGCGGATTAGTTTTAACGTTCACTTTTGCGAAAACAGATAGGATACCGGAAACCGCACGTCGGTAATGTGTGTGACGGAGAGTGACCGGGAAACCATTGAGGAGGATTTGCAAAATGAGTACACATACTGTTCCATCGCTCACCGTTCCGGAGGCTTTTAGCCGTTGGTTGGAAAGTCGGGGATTAATATATCAGCTTTTAGTGGATTTTTTGGGTAGAAAACCATCACTCTCTCTAGTGGCTCAATGGAGCCGCCATCGCCAGATGAGTGTAGCGGCAGAGATGACAGAAGGCGGTCGGGAGCTGAAGCGCTATTTGAGTCAGGAACCGAACAAGCTGCCAATGATATGCGAGAAAGAGAGCAAAGAATATAAACGGCTTATGCAAGAACAGTCCGTTAGTTCTTTTAAATTGCGCGAAGCAGCGATTTTAGGTCGTTCGGAGGATTTCTGCAACGTGCTTGCAGATGTGTACACCTCCGCTGGAATTGTATTCAATAAGTGTAATGGTGAAGCCGATGATCATATTGCTATTGAGCTCGAATTTATGGCAGTCATGCATGAGCGTATGCTTTACAATAGTTTTTCAATAAGAAGTGCTATGGAGCTGCTTGATATTCAGGAGTCCTTTTTGGAAAAGCATCTACTTCAATGGACACCGCAGTTCTGTCAGAAACTAAATGCAGCAACAGATAGTCCGCTATATCTAGGCCTCTCTCATATGCTTGAGGAGTTTCTGCCACTTGATCTGCAAATGCTTCGTTCCTGGAGAGCTTCATTGGAGAGCAGTGCAGCTACAAGCATTTAATATTAGAAAGCCCGACCTATCCATTAGGTCGGGTTTTTGCGTGCTGGTCAAGTGGAAAAGAAACGTTGTGTGAAGCACCAACTGAAGTAGTAATTGAAGTACCAACCGAAGCGTCTTATTGTTGCCCAACTCAAGCGCCGATAGAATAATTGGGGAATTTCTCCCTGAAATTCTGGGATTTTCAGTCATCAGACTAATAATTAGGGAAAACCTCCCTAAAATATAGCTGATTCGGTGGTAATTAAAGAAATCCCCCTTATTATCAGGGAGGAAATCCCTAATTTCGTTCATTTAGAGAAAATATTAGCTTTTTTCAGGGAGTTTTTCCCTAATTAGTTTAAGATCCACTCCGCGCATCGCCCAAACACAGAATGCAGTAAATACAAATGTACGCCGTCCAAACGACCCACGCAGATCACCCGCGTATACCGCATATCGCAAACGTTCACGGTACATTAGCCTCCCCACGCACAAACGCACATCATCCACCACCCAACCTAATAGTGATGAACAATTGGCACAGCACACAGTCTATTGGGCAAAGGAGGAATCCGCTGTGCAGCCTTTTACTAAAAAAAGAAGCTGCCTCATAAGTAGAATTCACTACTTTGGAGACAGCCTCTTGTTTAAATCTAATTTACTTGGTCACATCAGGTGTTCTAATCAATTACCTTTTTGCTGCGGAATTTCATCAGGAATTCATACACGACTGGCACTACTACAAGTGTCAGCAGCGTGGAACTGACCAAACCACCGATTACGGTCACGCCGAGCCCCTTAGAGATAATTCCTGCACTGTTTTCAAGTCCAGTAACCAATGGCAGCAATGCACCAATCGTTGCAAGGGCAGTCATCAGGATTGGACGTAAACGTGTGCCACCTGCTTCAAGCAAGGCTTGACGCGTAGTGAGGCCTTCTTTTTCCTTATGAATAACGCGGTCGATAAGGACAATCGCATTCGTTACTACGATACCAATCAACATCAGCGCACCCATGAGCGAGGACACGTTTAAGGTTTCTCCAGCGATGAGAAGGGCAACGAGTACCCCGATCACTGTGAAAGGAAGTGAGAACAGGATAGCGAATGGTGCTAATCCACCGCCAAATGTAACCACAAGCACGAAGTATACGATGGCAATAGCAGCTGCCATAGCAATTCCTAATTGACCAAATGTATCATTGATCTGCTCGGTTACACCGCCGAAGGTAACAGTTACACCATCAGGCAATTCCATAGCGTCTACTTTTTCTTTCACGCTGTTCGAAGCGCTATTCACGTCACTCGAAATAATTTCGGCAGTAACATCGACCTTCATTTTACCGTCCATACGAGTAATCGAGTCAGGGGAGGAGCCATTTTCAATTTTAGCGACTTGCCCGATTGGCACGGAGATGCCTAGTGGCGAAGTCAAAGTAGCCTCTTCCATTTCTTTAATGCTCTTATACGTTTCTTTATCTGTTTCGATATAGACTTTGTAGTTCTTGCCGTCCAATTCTACTTCTGTGAGCACTGGACGTGTGCCTGCTGGACTCAGCTTCATTGCAATTTGTCCGGCTGTAAGTCCAAGGGAGCTAAGCTTCTGTTGATCCGCTACAATCGTATATTGATCGTAAGCTTCCTTGAGACTGGTTTCTGCGTCTTTGAAATTAGTGGTGTCAGCCTGTACGATTGAGGCAATCTCATCCGCGACCGGCTTCAGCTGATCCAGTTCATCTCCGAATACATTCACGGTTAGAGTGCTTCCACCCATACCTCCACTCATCAGAGCGGACATGTCACCCCATACACCATCTGGAACTTCTGCGGTCAAACCTTCAATAAGTTTCTCTTTAACAGCTTCGAAATCAGGAGTATCACTATCATAAACGATGAAAAATAGTCCTGAATTGCTGGATCCACCCATACCCATCGGGCTTCCACCGCCGATGGAATATTGCATTTTGTCTATATGCTTCTGCGCTAAAATGTATTTTTCAGCTTTCAGACCTTGTTCTTGAACTTCCTCAATTCGTTGTCCAGCCTTTGGTGAATAAGTAAGCATTACAGTTTTATCCTCTTGGGATGGCATGAAGCTTACGCCAATAGGCTTGATTAAGAACAAGCTGCCCGCAAGGAGAAGAACAGCAACTCCAAAAGTAACGAGCTTATGAGAAAGACACCAGTTCAGAATCTTTTGATAACCAGCAGAAAGTTTGTCTGGTTTCTCGCTGTGAGTTTTTTTACCTTTCAATCCATTACGGAACAAAGAGTGAGCCATTGCAGGAACTAGGGTAATCGCAACTACTAATGAAGCGAGCAGGGCGAAGACCATGGTTAGAGCGAAAGGCAAGAACAGCTCACCAACCATACCACTAACCAAAGCAAGTGGTAAGAACACCGCGATGGTTACAATTGTAGAGGACATGATAGGCACGAACATTTCACGCGTGGCTGCACTGATTAATTCTCTGCCCTTCAGTTTCTCACCAGATAAGGAGAGCCGTCGATATATGTTCTCTATAACTACAATCGAGTCATCGACTACCCGCCCGATCGCGACCGTCATCGCTCCAAGTGTCATCATATTAAGCGTAATGTCCATCTGCCGCAGACACAGCACTGCAATCAGCAGGGATAATGGAATAGAGATGATAGAAATAATCGTCGAACGAATATTCCGCAGGAACACCAAAATGATAATTACTGCGAATAAGGCACCAAACACAGCTTTGGACAACATCGTATTTACGGAGTCCTCAATGGGCTTACCTTGGTCAAGCAGAACAGTAAGGTCAATGCCTTTATATTGTGCTTTTAATTCTTCAGTTTTGTCTTTAACGCCATTTACAACATCAACAGTGTTGGCATCATTGGCTTTGACAATCTGAATACCGATCGATTCTTTACCATTTGTACGGGAGATGGATTCGGAATTCCCCACAACCTCAATCGTGGCCAACTCTCCGAGCTTCACGGTTGGAAGTCCCATACTTGCAGCTCCGCCAGGAGCAGCATTTCCAGCACCTGCACCAGCAGCTCCGTTAGCAGCACCAGCGCCGGTAGCTCCAGCACCTGCAGCACCTGCAGCGTTAGCGCCAGTTGGCATTACCGGTATGGTCACATTTTTAAGATCATCAACGGTAGTGATGTTGCCGTCCACGACAACTGCCTTTTGAGCCTTGTCCATCTCGAACAGTCCTAGTGGAACACGGAGGGAAGAGCCTTGAATGATACCTTTAACGGTATCTTCAGTCAGTCCATATTGGCTGAGCTTATCTTGATTGAATTTAAGTGATACTTCTTTGACGTATTGACCAGAGATTTGAATAGAAGCCACACCCTCAACATCCTCTAGGGCTGGGCGAATATCGTTCTCAGCAATACGTGTCAATTCCTCAAGGTCCTGGGTATCTCCATTGGAAAGACTGAGCGAAACGACAGGCATTGAGCTAAGGCTAAAACGGGAAATGGAAGGCTTCTGCACATTGTCTGGCAATGAGACCTCATTTAGCGATTCGCGCACTGCTGCTGTAGCATTATCCAGATTTGTTCCGTAATCGAATTCAATTTGGATACTGGAGGCATTCTCCAGAGAAGTGGAGGTGATCGTCTTTACACCATCCACATTGCGGAGCTTTTGCTCCAACGGTTTGCTGACATCATTAACGACGCCTTCTGGTGCGGCCCCCGGATAAATGGTTGTTACGCTAAGATAGGGTATACTAATATTAGGCAAGGTTTCTTGCTTCATCGTCAGTCCGCTATATAAACCGGCAAACACAATAATTATCGTCAGAAGCCAAATGGCAAATTTGTTCCTGAGCGAGAAATTAATTAAGCTTTTCATAAGTTTCGTTTCTGCTCCTCTCGGCCCTTTTCTTTACGAAATAAGGCGCCATTATAAAAATTCATAATACTCACTATCCATGACTTTCTCTCTACCGAACTCTTCTTAGAGTCAATTAACGAAATACACATGAATTGTGCGGAATTGAGGCAATTAGCTTCCTCAGCTCTTCTAATTCTGCTGTGAGCTCAGAGCAGGATTGGAGGTTGGACAGCATCCCCTGAATGATTGCTTTTCGTGGGTGAGGTATAAGCACTTCACCTTCCAGAATATTGAGCGATTCCAGCAGATCGGCTGCTTCTTCGGATTCTATACTATTTAATTTACTGACCACAGTCTTCATTTCTTTAATGAGCTGTAATGGATTCTTTCGTTTATTCTCCTCATTCTCCGCCATCCAGTTCGCTAAAGTAGCAGAGTTGATTAGTGGAACCTGTTTACTAGTGAGTAAGCCAGACACAATCATATCCATTAGATTCATTAGATGATCTGCCATATCGGCAATGGGTACCTGCGTATCCTTACGAAAAATAACCGCAATATAAGACTTGATGAGACCATGTCCGATCATACATAAATCTCCGGTATAGGGAACGACGTCTTTTCCATAGAGCAACTCCATCTTCATCTGGAACCATCTTAAGAAGGAAGCGTTGTTTCTCCGCAGCCAGTCCGGGACTTCAGTATCAAATCCTTTGCCCGCAACCTCCTGAATTTGACGCTGCAAGAACTCGCGCAATTCGTACACGTGACTTAGCAGAATTTCTATCTGATTCCTAAGCTTCTCACGTGGTGTTCGTCGGGTTTCCTGTTCTTCACGTAACAAGGGATCACGAATCATCCGATAACAATAAAGGAAGATACTGCGCTCCAGTTCTTCTTTTGATTTAAATACCAGATACAAACTGCCCTTCGAAATCCCACATAATTCAGCGATCTCTTGCATGGATGTGGACGAGGAGCCTTTCACAGCGAATAACTGCATGGCGATCTTAATAATTTGTTCCTGCTTGTCAATAGTTTTATCATTCATTAAAGGATTAACCTCCTTTCTGACTACTGGGTTCTATAATTGACTAGTTGGTCAAAATTATTATATTCCATCCAACCAGGCAATACAAATATCGGAACAGAAGGGTTACAGTTTTGTCGTAAATAGACTTTTGCACAGTAATTAGCTAGGAAGAAAAGGGTTCTTCATGTAATATATAAAATGTGTCAATTTCGTGTTGCTTGTATGAATAAGAAGGTAGGTAGAGTATGAGAAGAGGACTTCAATCTATAATTATCATTGGGGCATTCATAGCATTTTATTATTTTGGTTTCGGCATTTTTGGGAGTACTGCGGGAACGATTATTAGTATCTTCTCCACTCTGACAGTTATTTCGATTAGCTTGGCTATTTTTATGGAGAACCGTAATCCTTCTACAACAATGTCATGGATCTTATTGCTTGCGTTGATCCCGGTGCTGGGACTGGTCTTCTATTTTCTATTTGGGCAAAATGTGTTCAAACGCCGTAAATATGATAAAAAGGCACAAAGAGACCTTATGGCCTACGAAAGAATTGAGAATGACGCTTTACGTACGCACCAAGATTGGTCAGTCTTTGATCCCTCGCGCCAAAAACTGTTGCTGTTATCCAAGACTTTAGCACGTACTCCTATTTCCTTTGCATCAGAAACTCGTATCCTCACTAATGGTGAAGAGACGTTTGGTACGTTATTGTTGGAGCTCCGTCAAGCTAAGCATCACATTCATATGGAGTATTACATCTTCCGGGCGGACCACATTGGAACACGCATTAAACAAATTCTGATCGATAAAGCTCGTGCCGGTGTTGCAGTCAGATTTATGTATGATGCCGTTGGCAGTTTTCAGCTTTCCAAAGCTTTTTTGAAGGAAATGAGTGACGCCGGAGTTCAGGTGGCTTCTTACGGAAATTCAACATCCTTTTTTTCCAGCCGTGTGAATTACCGGAATCACCGTAAAATTGTTGTGATCGACGGAGATGTCGGATTCATGGGTGGTCTCAATGTAGGCGATGAATATTTAAGCCGCAGTAAGACTTATGGATTTTGGCGTGACACACATATGTTGGTTAGAGGCGAAGCGGTACGGACGATGCAAATTATTTTCCTGCAAGATTGGATGCACACTACGGGTGAAAAAATACTGGAGCAAGACTACCTCACTCCACAACTTCGCTTTATGACAGGTGATGGAGCCGTACAGATTATTGCTAGCGGACCGGATAACGAACGTCGTGCGCTCAAAAACATTTTCTTCTCCATGATCACTTCTGCCGAGAAATCGGTGTGGATTGCCAGTCCGTATTTTATTCCTGATGAGGACATCTTAACTGCACTGCGTGTAGCCGCTATTTCTGGTTTAGATGTGCGATTGTTATTCCCGGCTAAGCCGGATAAGTGGATTCCTTTTCTGGCTTCACATTCTTATTTCCCGGCGTTGCTGGAAGCTGGCGTGAAGATTTATGAATATGAAAAGGGATTTATCCACTCTAAGCTGCTTATAGTCGATGGTGAAATAGCAACAATCGGTACGGCCAATATGGATATGCGCAGCTTCCACCTTAACTTTGAAGTGAATGCATTACTGATTCAGACGGAGAGTGTTGCTCGTATTGTGGCTGATTTTGAGCGGGATTTATTATCTACCAGCTTAATTGAGCATGAGGAATTTATGAATAAGCGTATGGTGATCCGTATACTGGAATCTGCTGCTCGACTTATGTCGCCGTTACTATAACCAAAAACCACCGCAGAGGGTGTTGTGCCTCATCTGCGGTGGTTTTTGCTTTAAAAAGTAGTTAAGCCCAAGGTGGTCTGCAACCGGAACAGGATATATTTGAACCAGGTCACTTCGCCCTGATAAGCCTCAAGAGGTAGGGTATACTCATGATCCTCGTTATTCCACAGTCGATTGAAGTAGGCTTCCATCTGGGCATAAAGAGGCTGATCTTGTTTTACAGATACCCACAGATTATTCTCCAGGTTGTAGTCATCCAGATTGCGTGTCGTGAAATTGGTGGAACCGCCAAGAATGATGGAACTTCCAGTCTGTTTGGCAATGAAAAGCAGCTTCGAGTGATATTGTTCTTTGGTCGTGTTGTACCAGCGAATAGAGATTTTTCCGTTCGTGCGCTTGTTCAGGTTCATGGCAACTGGACGGTTAGGAATGCCGATTTTATCACGGCCGAAGGCGTTCTGATTGGGGTCCAGTATCAATCTTACCGTAGCCCCTCGTTCGGTAGCTTCTACCAATTCATCGAGAATTGCATCATCGGCAAGGTAGAACATACCCATCCAAATGGTGTCACCCTCCTGTGCAGATTGGAGGGCTTGTCTTGCATATTTATATACCTTTCCTTCCGTTAAATAGCGGACTCCCATAGATTCTTCAGAGTGCTGGTCCTTATCCTTGGTGAAATCCGGCTCATAAGTGAGCAATGGCCCTGCATCCGAAAGATTGACCGCGGCCTGTTCCGTCTGGAGAATATCAGCAATAATTGGACCTTGTACTTCCAGAGCGATATTGGAATGATAGGCGCTGGCATCATGGATATTTCCTGAGGAGATTAGAGCGCTATTCTCACTAACAACTACCTTACGGTGGTTAGCTTTTACATTGAGTAGCTTCATATAAGAACGAGCAGTAATATCCGGTCCGCCGCTGGCCATAAGATTCGGAATCCGGCCTTCGCCCGACTGTCCGAACCATTGAATAAAGGTACGCCAGACAGCAGAATAAGCAGGCGTAGAATCGCGTAGAGCATTTACATCAGTCATAATCACTTTAATCCCTGCAGCCTTCATCTCTTCCAGGAGATGGTTAGGTGCAGAATTGTAATTGGTATTAACCTCATCCGTAATGAAGACGATCTCCATCTCAGGATAAGTAGTTTTTTGTAAAATAAGCTTGTCCGTCAACATTCGACTGACTGGAGGAAATGACTGATCTTTATGGGTATAATCATTGAAAAGAAAGAGGTCAATCACCAAAAATTCATCGGACTCCTCGATAATTTGTAGAATCCTCGAAAGAATCTGACTTTCTTGAGTGCCCGTGGCTGTACCGTCCGAATAGGTTAAGTCGTGCCAGAAGGATACATGATTTGTTTTGTATATGGGGCTTTCAAAGGAAATACCGCTGGGTAGAGGTTTGTGCGTCTGATAAATCATTACGCCGGTTAACCAAAGGAGTAGAATGACGAAAGCCCATAACACCCGTGTACGGCGGCGTGAAGTGGAACGTTTCTTCGTAGTTAAACCGGGAGCGTAGTTTATATCTTTAGGTTTATGGGGGTGAACGGGTTGCTGACGATCTGAATTCATGGAAGTTCCTCCTGAAATTATTGCAGAGCACTTCCTTAGGATTGTGATGCTCCGGTGTATTACCAACCTATTAACACCTAGTGGAGCAAAATGAAGCAGCCCAAATATCCTTAACATTAATAAATAACATTCAGCTAGCTATAATGAGTTTGAACGATTAGTACGAAGTTTATGAAATTAATGATTACTAAACCGGAGAATTGTAATCGCTAACCTCATATTGTAAATTCATCTGTAGGGATATGTTATAATAAATCGAGTTTGGGAATAGGAGGAACGCAGCATGAATCATACGCCAGAAGAGGCCGTGCCATATGATGCGACTAGGCAGTCTGGCGCAGATCATGGCAAGGACCTGCCGGCTGTAGAGGCTTCTGACAAAAGATCTTTATTGCCTACATCGAAGACAGGCGAACGCAAAATTGAACATGTACGCCTTTGCCTAAATGAAGAAGTAGGTGGCGTCGGTGTGACTACAGGGTTTGAACATTACAGATTTCAGCATAATGCTCTTCCAGAGCTGAATTTTGACGATATATCATTGCAGACTACGTTTTTGGATCGCAAGCTGCGTACACCGCTGCTCATCAGCTCGATGACAGGTGGCAGCGCAGCTACAGGAGCGATTAACGCCCGGTTGGCCACAGCTGCACAGCGTCGTGGTTGGGCGCTGGGTGTAGGCTCGGTCCGGGCGGCAGTGGAGCGTTCTGAGCTTACGGCGACCTTTTATGTGCGGGATCAAGCACCTGATATTCCGGTTATCGCCAATATTGGTGCTGTACAGCTGTCCTATGGTTTTGGGATTGAGGAATGTCGCCGAGCTGTGGATATCGCAGGTGCTGATTTTCTTGTACTGCATCTGAATGGGCTGCAAGAGGTCTTTCAACCGGAAGGGAACACTGGTTTTGCCTCTTTGCTATCCCAGATAGAGAAGGTATGCCGTGCACTTGAAGTCCCTGTAGGTGTGAAAGAAGTAGGCTGGGGCATTGATGGAGATGCAGCTGCACGTCTTTATAATGCAGGTGCGGCTTTTATTGATGTTGCGGGTGCAGGCGGGACATCCTGGAGTCAGGTGGAGAAGTTCCGCAGTGTAGATCCTATACGGCGGGCAGCGGCGGAGGCTTTCGCGGATTGGGGTACTCCAACGTCTGATTGTATCACAGAGGTGCGCGCAGTTTCCCCGCAGGGCGCTTTGATTGGCAGCGGCGGACTAAAACATGGCGTGGATGCAGCGAAAGCACTGGCACTTGGAGCTGATCTGGCAGGCTTTGGCCGCAATCTGTTAGGGCCGGCTGTCGATTCTGAAGAGGCGCTGGATGCTGCATTGGCACAGGTTGAGCTGGAGCTAAAAATAGCAATGTTTGGTATTGGCGCTCCAGATTTAGCAACTTTACGTGGTACTTCCCGTTTAATACGTAAATAGGATGGTAAATATTGAAGCGAGGAAGTGAGTAAGATTATGATTAAACTGGTCCATATGGATGAGTCGGCCTTTCAATTTTTCTTAGGTCAAGCTACCCGGGATTATGCGGAAGATAAGATCAGCGCCGGTGCTTGGGATCCGGAGATCGCGATGAAGCTGTCTGAGGAAGCCATAACACGCTCTTTGCCAAAAGGGCTGCACACAGATGGTGCTTATCTATATTCTATAGTAGAAATAAGCAGTGATGAACAGGTTGGTTATATCTGGTTTAACGTAAGTGAAGGCCGAGGCGGCCGCGAGGCTTTCATTTATGATTTTTATGTTTTTGAACCGTTCCAGAGTAAGGGTTATGGCAAGCAGGCTATGATCGCACTCGATGAAGAAGCCCGGGAGATGAATGTTACCAAAATCGGGTTGCACGTCTTCGGCCAGAACAATCGCGCATTTGAGTTATACAAAAAAATGGGATATATCGTAACTGACATCACAATGTCTAAAGATCTATAGTCCATAAGTGTGAGGACCTCGAAAGAGGTCCTTTTTTGTTGTTCTACTGAATTATTATGTAAATAATTGTGATAAATATATTTGAATTAGGATGATTAGGAAAATATGATTAAAAAATAAATTCCTGAAAATGGATAAATCCATAAAAGAGAAAAAGGGGGATTAAGTTGAGACCAAGGACTGTATCGTGGGTGGTTGTTTCAGCAGTTATATTACTATTACTGGTCAGCTGCAACAGTGGCGATTTACCAGGAAAGAAGAAATCTGAGTCTGAGCAAGTTCAGGCAAGTCCGGTTGCACCGCTAGCCTCTTCAGCTGTAGTTGAAGAACCATCAGAAATAGCTTTGCCTTCATTGACGGTAGAACAAAGGCTAGAGGATTTTGATTATATGTGGAAGATTATTGAGGAGAACTATCCTTTCTTAGAGGTGAATAAACGTCTCAATGGAGAGGATTGGCTTGCTAAAAAAGAGGAATACCGCAATAAAATAGCAGCCGTGAAATCGGATGATGAGTTTTTGAAACGTATGAGATTTGTCCTTAGCAGATTAAACAATGGGCATACAAATTTTATATCCAAGGAAGAATACCCCTGGTATCTACATACGTATGCTCAGTTAGGTTTTGGTTTTGAGCCTTGGGTCAACGTGTTTCAGCAGCCTAACGTATTGGCCCGTTACAACCAGAAACCTTTAGCGGAGCAGCAAAGCTCTAATGATATCAATAACGATATGCATAATGGTGGAGATGGAGTAGGAGATGTAACAAAAAAGACTTCTGGGAATGTAAAAAAAGTCATTATAGAGCCCGATCGAATCGCTTATCTCGGCATGCAAAGCTTTGACGGGAGTCTCATGGAGATGGACAGCTCCGAGATCCATGATTTTTTAATAGAGGTAAAGGACTATAAGACATTAATATTAGATATCCGCGGAAATGGGGGAGGAAACAGTAATTATTGGAGAATTCATCTTGTCCCTATGTTGATCAATAAACCTATCGAATACAATACATACTTACTTTATACAAGAGGCAAATATGCGGAGACCTTTATGCAAGCACGTCAGATTACAAAGGGGCAACAACCTATTGCTGGCATCAAAGATGAGCAACTGCCCAAGCTGCCAACCGAAGCTTTAAAGATGTTTAAGACATATAGAAAAACAAATGATGTAGTAACCCCTAATAAATCTGTTGGATTTAAAGGGAAAATCTATTTGCTGGTAGATAGCTCTGTGTATTCATCATCGGAAGGTCTTGCAGCCTTTGTAAAAGGCACCGGGTTTGCAACGGTTGTAGGCGGCAGGACAGGTGGGGATGGACTAGGGATAGATCCGCTTGTTGTTGCATTGCCTAATAGCGGTTATCTCTTCAGGTTTTCCTTTGAAATGGGTCTGAATTCTGATGGAAGTTGTAATGAAGAGGTAAAGACTGTGCCTGATGTGGAGGTTGATCCGGATAAATCTAAGCCATTACTGGACCAGCCGGCGATAAAAAAGGTATTAGAGCTTGCGCGTTCGGACACATCTGCCTGACATCCGGTGTTGCTGGCGAATATGTTCTAATATATAATGGTTTAGATCGTATAGCTTATTCGGATGATCAATTTAGCTGAAAATAGGAGTTGTCATATAAATGGCTTTGAAAGCTGGAATCGTCGGTCTTCCTAACGTAGGAAAATCCACATTGTTTAATGCGATAACGCAAGCGGGAGCAGAATCCGCTAACTACCCTTTTTGTACCATTGACCCTAACGTTGGTGTTGTTGAAGTTCCAGACGAACGTCTTGATAAACTGACTGAGCTGGTACAGCCGAACAAGACCGTACCTACTGCTTTTGAATTTGTTGATATTGCTGGTCTCGTGCGTGGTGCCAGTAAAGGAGAAGGACTAGGCAACAAGTTCCTGGCCCATATCCGTGAAGTAGATGCTATCGTGCATGTGGTTCGTTGTTTTGAAGATGAGAACGTTACCCACGTTGATGGAAAGGTAAATCCGATCAGCGACATCCAGACCATTAATCTGGAGTTGATTCTTGCTGATATTGAGAGCATTGAGAAGCGGATTGAGCGTTCCCGTAAGAATATCAAAGGCGGCGACAAGAAATACGCTCAAGAAGTTGAGCTGCTAGAACGCGTCAAAGAAGTGCTCTACGAAGATAAACCTGCACGTAGTATAGAATTGTCTGATGACGAGAAGCTTATTATCCGTGATCTTCATTTGTTAACATTGAAGCCAGTGCTGTATGCGGCGAATGTAAGTGAAGATGAAGTGGCAAGTGCTGAGGACAATCCTTATGTACAGCAAGTTCGCGATTTTGCAGCTACTGAAGGTGCAGAAGTTGTTCCGATCAGTGCTAAGGTGGAAGCAGAAATTGCTGAGCTTGAAGGTGAAGATAAAGCTATGTTCCTGGAAGAGCTGGGACTGGAAGAATCCGGGCTTAACCGGTTGATTAAAGCGGCTTATAAACTGCTTGGCTTGTATACGTATTTCACAGCAGGCGTTCAGGAAGTTCGGGCGTGGACGATTCGTCGCGGCACCAAAGCACCTGGAGCTGCCGGTGTGATTCATACAGATTTCGAACGGGGATTTATCCGTGCTGAAGTAGTGGCTTACGCGGATCTTGTGGCAGCTGGTTCCATGAACGGTGCGAAGGAACGTGGTCAACTGCGTCTTGAAGGTAAAGAATATTTGGTGCAAGACGGCGACGTAATGCATTTCCGTTTTAACGTTTAAGAAGGTTTAAGTGTACGAATGATATAGGGGTCATCTCGAGCAGTGGGAGTTTCTATTGCTGGGATGATCCTTTTTAAAAATATAAGCTTTTTATTAAGGTATTGTGCGTACGGAACTGTAGCCATTTCACAATATCTTTGGTATAATATAAAGTCGTATATCTATTTTTATGACAGTACAAATTTGATGTTATATTTGCGAATTTGAAATTGAATCAGGAGAGGTGAATTCCCTTGTTGGACCGATTGCAATCCCTGGCGGACCGCTATGAGAAGCTCAGTGAACTGCTTTGTGATCCGGATGTTGCAAACGACAGTAAGAAACTGAGGGACTATTCCAAAGAACAATCAGACCTACAGCCTGCATTTGAGGCGTATACTGAATATAAGAGCGTAATGGAAGAGCTTGAAGCTGCTAAGCAGATGCAAGGCGAAAAGCTTGATGATGAGATGAAAGAAATGGTCAAGATGGAAATTGATGACCTTTCCAAACGTCAAGTGGAGCTGGAAGAGAAAATCCGCGTGTTGCTGCTGCCTAAAGACCCGAATGATGATAAGAACGTAATCGTTGAAATTCGTGGTGCAGCGGGTGGAGATGAAGCAGCATTGTTCGCTTCAGACCTTTACCGGATGTACACTCGTTATGCTGATGCACAAGGATGGCGCGTTGAGTTAATGGATGTTAACGCGAGTGATCTTGGTGGATTCAAAGAGGTAATCTTCCTTATTAACGGCCGTGGTGCATACAGTAAGCTGAAATACGAAAGTGGTGCGCATCGCGTACAACGTATCCCAGCGACCGAATCCGGAGGTCGTATTCATACCTCTACTTCTACGGTGTCCGTGATGCCGGAAGCTGAGGCTTTTGAGATCGAGATCCATGATAAAGATATTCGCGTGGATACCTTCTGTTCAAGTGGTGCAGGTGGACAGTCTGTAAATACGACCAAGTCTGCAGTACGTGTAACCCATGTACCTACAGGCATCGTTGCTACCTGTCAGGACGGTAAGTCACAGAACTCCAATAAAGAAAAAGCGCTGCAAGTGCTTCGTGCCCGTATCTCTGATATGAAACGGCAGGAAGAAGAAGCGAAGTATGCTGGTGAACGGAAGAGTAAAGTAGGTACGGGTGACCGTAGTGAGCGCATTCGGACGTATAACTTCCCGCAGAGCCGGGTTACAGACCATCGTATTGGCCTGACACTGCACCGTTTGGAGCAGGTTATGAACGGAGAAATCACTGAAATTATCTCAGCCCTTTCAATCGCTGAACAAGCTGACTTGATGGATAATATGGATAATGGAGAATAATGCTTTGAACGATGGCGTATATGTCATGTCGGAAGTCAAAAGCATCCGGGAAGCCTTTGCGGAGGCTTCTTCTTTTTTGAGCCGGAGCGGCTGCAATGAACCGCAGCGCAGTGCACAATTGCTGCTGGAGCATGTGCTTGGAGTGTCTGGCGCAGCTTATTATATGGCGTTGGCAGATCCTTTTCCAGCAGCGGTTAAGGAAGCATTTGAGGCGGGAGTTACCCGCCGGGGCGCTGGTGAGCCGGTGCAGTATATCATCGGCGAGCAAGAATTTTACGGGCGGCCTTTTGAGGTGACGCCTGACGTGCTTATTCCGCGGCCGGAGACGGAGCTGCTTGTCGAGGCGATTTTACGTTACGGCGCGGAGCTTTGGCCAAACGGCGTTGTAACGCCGGGCGAAGCGGCGCTGGATAGCGCGGGCGGAGATACGGCCCGCAACGGAGGCGGCGCGGGGGACGTGCGCGGCGCCGCAAGACCGCTGACCGCCGTCGACATCGGCGCCGGCAGCGGAGCGATCTCCGTCACGTTGGCGGCGGAAGCGCCGGCGTGGCGGGTCTGCGCCGGCGATATTTCGCCGGCGGCTCTGGCTGTGGCCGAGCGCAACGCTTTGCGCAATGGCACAGCTGTGGACTTTCGGCTCGGCGATCTGCTCGAGCCGTTCGCGGGGATGGAGACGGATATTCTCGTCTCCAACCCGCCGTACATCCCCGGCGAGGATATCGCCGGGCTGCAGCGTGAGGTGCGCGACCATGAGCCGCGCACTGCGCTGGATGGCGGAGCGGACGGGCTGGACCCGTACCGCCGCATGATGGAGCAGCTGACGCTGCTCCCGGCACCGCCGCGCCTGATCGGCTTTGAGCTTGGCTTCGGTCAAGCTGAGCAAGTCGCTGCACTCCTTGCGGCAGCGGGCCATTGGACGGAGATTATCACCATTAATGATCTGGCTGGAATCCCGCGTCATGTGCTAGGCATAACGAAATAATATTGCCTACTTTGCAGAGGGTTCCTTTGTCCAGGGTAGAGAAATTGTATTTTCAATCCGACTTCCTTTATAATAGTATTTAGCAGGATTTCTCAGGGGATCATAAAGAAAGACCGGATATAGAGTAGGGAGGCAGAGCGTGCTTCAGAAGATTAAAAAGATTGATGGTGCTATTGTAGTCGTTCTGTTATTACTCATGGTGGTCAGCATCTTCGCCATATATAGTGTTACTCATGGAAGAGAGAAGCTGGACGGACATCATATTCGTATGATGATGTATTATGCTATTGGTTTTGTAGCTTTTATTGGAATGACCTTTTTGGATTACAGAATATTAGTGAAATATGCGATATATATTTATTTGTTTGGGATAGGGATGCTGGTGCTCGTCAGCTTTTTGGGCGAGACTAAAAATAATGCACAAGGCTGGTTGACCCTGCCTGGAGGACTGAGTCTGCAGCCTGCTGAGCTGTTCAAGTTGATATTAATTCTTTTTCTGGCGGCCATGCTTGTCCGCAAGAATAAGAGTAAGCTTCTGTTCTGGCGGGATGTTGTGCCACTCGGCCTTCTGACCTTGTTTCCATTTCTTATTGTTCTTACCCAAAATGACCTTGGGAATGCCTTGTCTTACGTTGTGATTCTTGCGGGTCTGTTGTGGATTGGCAATATTAAATACACGCATGCATTAATCGGGCTGGTCATCGTGGCTAGTTCTGCGATTGCGGGAATTATGAGTTATATCCATTATCACGATGAAATTAAAACCTTTCTTACGGATATTGGGCGATCTCACTGGATTGAACGTTTTGATCCTTGGCTTGTTCCCGAAAAGGCAACAGAAAAGGCTAAGTATCATACCACCAATGCTAGAATTGCTATTGCTTCTGGAGGAATGAGTGGTGATGGCTATATGAAGGGAGATTCCGTTCAAACGAATCGTGTGCCATATACCTACTCGGACTCCATTTTCGTGCAAATTGCCGAGGAATTCGGTTTTGTGGGGGCGGCGCTGCTGCTGCTGCTGTACTTTATCCTCATTCACCGAATGATTCTGATTGCGCTGGAGTGTAAGGATAGAGCCGGGCCGTTCTTGATTGTCGGAATTGTCGCCATGATGCTATATCAGATTTTTGAGAATATTGGCGCGTTTATTGGTCTGATGCCTTTGACTGGTATTACGCTACCTTTCATCAGCTTCGGGGGTACATCACTGCTCATCAATATGGCCAGCATTGGTTTGGTAATGAGTGTACGTCTGCATGGTCAGCAAGAGGAAGAAGATCTTCCAGACCCGATCATAAATCATGTATCGGTTAAAGGTGTTTAGAATAGTCAAGGGTGAGAACCCGAAAGAAGCCTGATACTAAAAAGATCAGTAATGAGATAATATTTTTTGAAACTTAACAAAAGCGCATGCTGATTATCAGCATGCGCTTTTGTTAGTTAGTTATTAAATTCGGTATATTACAATAGGATATATCTCGCTTTAATGAATAATGCTACAGGAATTCTATGCCATACTTTCCGTCGGATTAAAAAATGGAAGCACCAATGGAATCTGCCTCGATTTTATTGTATTCAATTTCGCTTATCAGTAAGCGTTTAGGAATCCTCCGCCGAATATTTGATTGGGTCCCAGATTAGTGATTAGTAAATAGTAAGTTCCTGGAAGAACATTACTCCAACCGATAGTATACGGGCTGCTTTCTGCATAAGGCCAAGACACGTTTCTAACCCCTGCCGATTTACCGCTACTTTTGCTAATCAATTCATAAGAGATGATCGGAACTGCTTCGGTAGGAAAGGAAGTTCTTTGATGTATCGTTGCATAGACATCAGAATTTGAGGTGAAAGTTATTTCACCATTCGTTCTCTTTTGTGTGCCTGAAGCCCATCCATCCATTGTAAAAGTGAAACCTTCCGTATAGGAGAATATGCCTAATGAGTTATTGCTATTTTCATTAAAATTTGGCTGGTTTATATTTTGAGTTAGAGCTGCTTCTTCTTTAATCGATTCAATCTCATCAGCAGTAACTGTTTTTACAAAAGTAGTATCTGATGAGGTGACTGAGGTCGTAGCACTTTGTTCAACTTGATTAGTAGAGGTTTCTGCGGCAAATGAGCTTGTAGTATAAATGGAAGTTGAAGCAATGAGTGCCAAAGTCAAAGTAGATACAGTTTTTACTAGTTTCATAATGAACCTCCTTAAGTTTATATAAATTTGGATATTAAAGAAAAATATAAGCAATATACCGAATATATCCACTATATCATAATGATTTAAAAAAGTAAAATATTACCTTTATTCTCTTTTATAGGACTGTTAAGATCTCACTGAAACTGCTCGTTTCTTAAAATCATAGATTCATAGGTTTGCAGTCTCTTATCTCCGGGCATACTACTAGCATGAGAGTTAAGAGGAGAGGGGCTGCAACAAATGAACGATAATCATATGGATAAAAGAGATTCCTTACGTGTAACTTTTAAGTATACTGCCATTTTAATTTGTTTTTTTATGGTCCTCATGATGGCTTGGGAAGGTCAAAAAACCGATGCTGCAGTAGCTGAAGTATCTATTCCCCAAGAATCTATCCGGTTACGTATTCTAGCTAATTCTGACGGAGCGCAAGATCAGCTGGTGAAACGGCAAATTCGCGATAAAATTGTGGAGCAAATGAACCAGTGGGTATCTGCTCTTGAGGATCCGCAGAGCTTGGAGCAGGCACGTGCTCTGATTAGAAATCATCTGCCGGAGCTTAATGCGCTGGTTGGATCAGAGCTGGAGAAACGGGGCATTGAATATTCCTACAAAGTGGAGCTCGGCGTGGTTCCTTTTCCCACCAAATTATACGGTGGTACCGTCTATCCTGCTGGGGAGTATGAAGCTGTAAGAGTCACACTTGGTGCAGGCAAGGGACAAAATTGGTGGTGTGTACTGTTTCCTCCGCTTTGCTTTATCGATGCAGGCTCCGGAGATGCGGCAGCGCCTGCTGCTGACAAAGGTACAAAAACAGTGTCCGCTGCTGGTGCGGATAGCAGTGCTAAGGTGAAATCGGCAGCTGCAAAAACAGTGCAGGCTGATTCCTCGGCAGGAAGTGCTCCATCAGGAGAAACCGCCGCTGAGCCAGAGGTACGGTTCTTCGTCTGGGAGCTGCTGCAAAACCTTTGGAACTGGATCAGTGGATTATGGTCGTAAGACCCCAGATATGTTACTATTTTATAAGCAGATCTATCACGGCTCCCTACTGGGGCCGTTTTTTTGCTAAGATAAATTATATCTTCTAGAAAGCCTGTGATGAGAATGAATGAACACAATAATCCTTTATTCGCCGTTCAGCGGCGGAGTGGAAATAGAGCTGAGACTGTATACTGGAAGTTGAATTCTGTTGAGGGAACGAACTCTGAGGTATTTCAGCCGAATGAAGCTGACAAGCTGGCGATAGCGGAGGCAGCAACAATGCTTCGCGAAGGCGGAACAGTGGCTTTTACAACCGAAACCGTCTACGGGCTAGGGGCGGATGCCCGAAATACGTCGGCAGTTGAGGCTGTTTTTGCGGCAAAAGGCCGGCCCTCTGACAATCCGTTAATTGTACATATTGCGGATACGGCAGCTTTGGACGAGCTTGTTGCAGAGATGCATCCTAAGGCGGCCGCGCTGATGGCAGCTTATTGGCCTGGTCCGCTGACAGTTGTGCTTCCTGTTCGTGAAGGTGTACTGTCGCCTTGTGTGACGGCGGGTTTGGATACGGTTGGTGTGCGGATGCCGGATCATCCGGTAGCTCTGGCGCTGATAAGTGCAGCAGGTTGTCCAGTTGCGGCGCCCAGCGCTAATCGTTCGGGTCGACCGAGCCCAACGTTAGCTTCACATGTGATGGAAGATTTGGCTGGATACATCGATGGCGTCCTTGATGGTGGTGCTGCTGGAGTTGGACTAGAGTCAACAGTGGTACAGGTACAGCCTGACGGAAAAGTTGCTGTGCTGCGCCCCGGCGGGATTACTTCGGAGCAATTGGCTGCAGTGGTGGGAGCAGAAGCTGTAAGCTCAGAGCCCGGTAATGCTGAGGCAACTGCTGCCTCTACCGCTACTGTCGTATCTGATTCGGAGGCTGTAAAGACTCCCGTTGCTAGGTCTGAAACCGCTAAGTCTGCTGCTGGTTTCAGTACTGCTGGCGACAGCTCGGCGCCGCGCGCGCCGGGCATGAAGTACACGCACTACGCGCCGCGCGGCTGGCTTGGTGTAGTGCGCGGCTCTTCCCCGCAGCGCGTGGCGGACGAAGCCGCAAGTCAACTTCAGGCGGCGCAGCTAAACGGCGAGATCACGGGCCTGCTCCTCTTTGAGGAGCATAAGGCCCTTTATCCCGCCGATCCTGCCGCCTGCGTTCTTTCCCTCGGCTCGTTATCCTCGCCGGAGGAAGGGGCTCGCTCCCTATATGCCGCTTTGCGGCGTTTCGATGAAGCGGGAGCGACTTACATCTTAGCCGAAGCTTGCCCGTATACCGGCCTCGGCGCTGCCATCATGAACCGGCTTATGAAAGCCGCCGGCGGATCCGTCATCGACGCCGGATAACCACGGCGTTGCTTTTTCGTATATGACTCCCATATGAAGTCATGATTACCCCCTTGTCCGCATATCGTTGTTGTACAAGATATTTCGGACTTGGGGGGTTAAGCATGGGCTTAGGAGATGTATATACCGAATGGGGGCAGATTGTTACCATTACTATAATGGCGGTTGCATTAGGGATGGATGCCTTTTCGCTCGGTGTAGGGATCGGGATGAAAGGTATTCGTCTGCTGCATGTTCTGCAAATGAGTCTGCTCATTGCTGTTTTTCATATGCTGATGCCTCTCCTGGGTTTGTTGACAGGAAGTTATGTCGGACACTTGTTAGGTCAAGTAACGACTTATGCTGCTGGAGGTCTTCTAGTTCTTTTAGGCGGGCATATGGTGTACAACTCCTTTCGTCCGGATACAGGAAGCTCACGAGCTATGGATCATCGAACCTTGTGGGGGATGATACTTCTTTCGCTCAGTGTCAGTATTGACTCTTTCTCCGTGGGTGTATCACTGGGGATGTTTGTGAATGGAGTACTTTTGACCATCTTAGCCTTCGGTGCTTGCGGGGGACTAATGTCGATTCTAGGGTTGCTAATTGGACGGCATGTCAGTCGTGGTCTCGGGGATTATGGAGAAGCGCTAGGCGGTGCAATACTTCTGGGGTTTGGCTTGCTATTCATCTTTTGATACAATAACGGCATTAGAATATTTAATTTCATGGGGGTGCAAAACATGCTGCATATTTTATTCGTCTGCACCGGGAATACATGCCGAAGTCCTATGGCTGAGGGGCTTTTACGAAAGCTCGCGAAGGAACGTGGAATCGACCTGGAAGTGCGGTCTGCAGGTGTATCCGCCATTTCCGGTACTTCTATATCAAGACATGCTGCAGCTATACTGCAGGAAGAAGGAATTCATGATTCAATGGAGTCGTCACAATTGACAGGTCAAGCTGTCGCTTGGGCCGACCTTGTGCTGACCTTGACGGGTGGGCATAAGCAGCATTTGCTGCAGTATTTTCCGGATGCTGTAACGAAAACCTATACATTGAAGGAATACGTGCATGATGAAGATGCGGTGACGGAAGATATCAAGGAATTGGACAGCCTTTACGCAGATGCGGAGTTGAGCTTAGCCCTTGGTGGTGAACCGAATGCAACGGATCTGCAGCGGATGATTGAGATTCGCCAGCGTATTCCGAGCTTCGATATTTCTGATCCATTTGGTGGCACGCGTGAGGACTATGAGCTAACTGCTGCTGAGATTCGCACTGCGCTATTCAGTTTGCTGGATAAGCTGGAAACCTCCCGCCATTTGTAAATGGTTGATTTTCAGTTCACTTTGCTTTAAGATGAAGTTACAAATAATCGGTTCCGATGTAACTGGCGACAAATGTGGATCAAACCACGATGGAGCATCGGAATAAACGGCCGGTCGCCTGGGCAAAAGAGCAAATCCGCAGCTACCTGCGGACTGCTCTTTTTTGTTTAAAATAAGCTTGTTTGAAGTTTGAGGAGGTAGAGTGATGGACGAAGTTATGGAGCTATCATTAACTGAAGCCACCGTCACTGTGTTAAGGGAGTTGGCGGAGGCTGGTAACCTTGGGTCAGGCAAAATTGTTGTCGTCGGAGTGAGCACAAGTGAAGTTGCTGGTGTCCGGATTGGAACTGGTGGTGCACTTGAAGTTGCAGAACAACTGCTTGAAGGTGTTCATTTAGTAGCAGCGGAAAAAGGATTTCATCCGGTGTATCAGTGCTGCGAGCATTTAAATCGTGCACTTGTGATGGAACGCTCTCTGCTAGAGTCACTTGGTCTGAAGGAAGTATCAGCAGTACCTATACGAGGTGCTGGAGGTTCGATGGCTACGGCTGCTTATCACGCTATGAAAGATCCTGTTTTGGCGGAAACGATAGAAGCTCATGCTGGCTTAGATATTGGCGAGACACTGATAGGAATGCATTTACGGCGGGTAGCCGTTCCTTTCCGTCCGACTCTACGATACATTGGAGCAGCCAGAGTGAATGCGGCATGGACCAGACCCCCACTAATTGGCGGGGAACGTGCGGTATATCGTGCTCCAGAACAAAGTGGTTCACAGTTTTGTGATTAACGAACTTTAGTTTTTATATTTTTTGCAGAAACGTAGACCTAAGTCTCTTTATGGCGGGCAAATCGTTTCTACTTAAATACAACATATCTACACACACTAGGGAGGAAATAAGAACATGGAACAATTGCGTAAGAGTGACCCGGCAGTACTGGAAGCGATGGAACTGGAACTGAAACGTCAGCGTGCCAACATTGAGCTTATTGCCTCAGAGAATATCGTTAGCGAAGCCGTAATGGAAGCTATGGGCTCCGTGCTTACGAACAAATATGCAGAAGGTTATCCAGGTAAACGTTATTATGGCGGCTGTGAAGATGTAGATATCGTTGAGAACCTTGCTCGTGATCGTGCAAAAGAATTGTTTGGCGCGGATCATGTCAACGTACAACCACATTCCGGCGCTCAAGCAAATATGGCAGTTTATCTGGCTGCGCTTAAGCCTGGCGACACTGTTCTTGGAATGAATTTGGCTCACGGCGGTCATTTGACACACGGTAGCCCAGTTAATGCTTCAGGATTGCTTTATAACTTCGTTGCTTATGGAGTACAAGAAGATACTTTCCTAATTGATTATGATGAAGTACGTAAAGCAGCCTTCAAGCACCGTCCAAAAATGATTGTAGCTGGTGCTAGTGCCTATCCGCGTATTATTGATTTCGAAAAACTTGGCGCTATCGCCAATGATGTGGGTGCGCTATTTATGGTAGATATGGCCCATATCGCAGGATTGGTTGCTGCTGGTCTTCATCCGAGCCCGGTTCCTCATGCTCATTTCGTTACAACTACTACGCATAAGACTTTGCGCGGTCCCCGCGGAGGTATGATTATGTGCAGACAGCCGTGGGCAGCTGCTATTGATAAAGCGGTATTCCCTGGTTCCCAAGGTGGACCTTTGATGCATGTAATTGCTTCAAAAGCAGTCGCATTTGGTGAAGCATTGCAGCCATCCTTTAAGACTTATGCTCAAAATGTAGTGAAGAACGCTAATGTTCTTGCAGAAACGTTGATCAGTGAAGGGGTTAACATTGTATCCGGAGGTACAGATAACCACTTGATGCTGCTGGATACCCGTAATCTGAACATTACCGGAAAAGATGCGGAAAAAGTACTAGATTCCATCGGGATTACTGTGAATAAAAACGCAATTCCATTTGATCCTACAAGTCCTTTTGTAACAAGCGGTATTCGGATTGGTACACCTGCAGTCACATCCCGTGGTATGGACGAGCAGGCAATGGTCACTATTGGACGTATCATTGCTAATGTTCTAAAGAATCCGAAGGATGAGGCAAACTTGGCAGAATCTGCCCGTCAAGTGGCTGAGTTGACTGACCAATACCCTCTTTATCCAGAGTTGAAATACTAAATTTTTGCTTCCAATAAGAAATGATTCTGCCTCCATTCATACCCTCTTCCGGGTTTGATGGAGGCTTTTTTGTTGCATATTGTTCACAAATATTACTGCAGTTAATAGATGAAATTGAATGAAATTAATCTTGAAAGTTCATGGAACTTTCAATAAAATTAGTGAAAATAATGTGAATAGTATGAAAAAGCCAAAGTTGCACAACATAATCTAGGTTTTATAAGTGATTGGTTTCCTAATTAAGCCAATCATTACCTTTAAAAACAAGGAAATACAAGGGAATATGTTCAATGTGAGTTCAAGTACCATTCTGAGGTGAAATGCAGCGGCGGGAGTGCTATAATAGACAGGATTTAGCCACTGAGAAGCAAAGCGCTTTCTATGGCTATAGACAAGACTTACAATTACCGGAGGGACAGTAAATGGGAAAATTGGTGATTTGCGATCATCCTTTAATTCAACACAAACTAACATTTATTCGCGACGTTAGAACAAACACGAAGGATTTCAGAGAACATGTTGACGAAGTTGCCACATTGATGGCTTATGAGATTACACGTGATATTCCACTAGAGACCATTACGGTACAGACACCGGTCACTGAGACGGAAAGCAAAGTGATTTCGGGAAGAATGCTGGGGCTTATTCCTATTCTTCGTGCGGGTTTAGGTATGCTTGAAGGTGTACTGAAGCTTCTACCTGCGGCTAAAGTAGGACATGTAGGGCTTTTCCGTGATCCAGACACTCTTCAACCAGTGGAGTATTATATCAAGCTTCCAACTGATGTACAGGAACGTGAGTTGATAGTGATTGACCCAATGCTTGCTACAGGCGGATCCGCAATTGCTGCGATTACCTCACTGAAGAACCGTGGTTGTACACAGATCAAAATGATGAACTTGATTGCAGCGCCAGAAGGTGTTGCTGCAGTTCAGGAAGCTCATCCGGATGTTGATATTTATGTAGCAGCGCTTGATGATCATTTGAATGAACATGGATACATCGTGCCAGGTCTTGGAGATGCTGGTGACCGTCTTTATGGAACCAAGTAATAAGTAATTAAGTATTAAGTATAGTAATGCGAGAATATTTGATGAGAGGGTAGGGGTTATGTCCAAAATCAAAGTAATGACTATTTTCGGAGTGCGCCCCGAGGCGATCAAGATGGCTCCTCTGGTTCTTGAACTGAAGAAGCATCCTGAGCATATCGAATCAATAGTATGTGTAACAGCACAGCATAGAGAACTGCTCGATCAAGTGTTGGAAGTGTTTAATATCACCCCTGATTACGATTTGGACGTGATGAAGGACCGTCAGACCTTGAACGAGATTACTATTCGTGTGCTTGAAGGTTTGGAACCTGTACTGAGGGAGGTTAAGCCTGACCTCGTGCTGGTGCATGGGGACACCTTAACAACGTTTTTAGCTAGTTACGCTTCCTTCCTGCAGCAAATTCAGGTTGGGCACGTAGAAGCAGGACTTAGGACATGGAACAAATTGTCTCCTTATCCTGAAGAAATGAACCGTCAATTAACAGGTGTATTAGCCGATCTGCATTTCGCTCCAACCGATTGGTCAGCTAGTAATCTGAGACACGAGAACAAAAAAGAATCAAGTATTTATATCACAGGCAACACCGTAACTGATGTGTTTCAATATACCGTACAGCCGGATTACCGGCATCCTGTTTTGGATTTTGCTTCAGGAAAAAGACTTATTTTGATGACTGCTCACCGCAGAGAATCTCAAGGTGAACCGCATCGTAATATCTTCCGAGCTATTAAAAGAATCGCTGATGAATTCGAAGATGTCGCCATTGTTTACCCTGTGCATCCGAGTCCTGCCGTTAAGGAACCTGCACATGAGATACTGGGAGGACATCCAAGAATTAAGCTGATTGATCCGCTGGATGTCGTGGACCTGCATAATTTTTATCCGCATACCCACTTGATATTGACCGATTCCGGCGGTCTGCAAGAGGAAGCTCCTTCTTATGGAGTGCCTGTTCTTGTGCTTCGTGATACAACGGAGCGTCCCGAAGGGATAGAGGCTGGAACGCTGGAACTTGTGGGCACGGACGAGGAGAAGGTGTATCAACGGACACATGCTCTTTTGACTGATAATGAGCTCTATCAGTCGATGAGTCGGGCCGCCAACCCGTATGGAGATGGCAAGGCTTCCCAACGGATTGTCAATGCGATTTTGCACCATTTTGGTGTTAATAAGGAACGTCCTGAAGAGTTTCACAGAATGTTCACAAAAAATAAATAATTTCAATTAAACTAATATCTGATCTGATTAAAATCAACATACAGTGAAACTGTACGGTTTATATGGTTTTGGAACGTTTTGCTGTGATTATTTTCATGTTTTCAAGGGTTTTTAGGCAATGTTCAATGAATTGACAAAGACTCAGGAAATTCAGTAAAATTAGTTGGGATTGTAGCCCATGAAAGAACAAAATAGCAAGGACAGCTTGTTACAGACCGCGCTTGTCATTGGAAGTGCAGGCACTTTGCTTGCCGCTTACATTCTTATTGGTTTTTTTGCGGCAAGATGGCTGAAAGACCTGATGGAGGGGCCAAAATATTGGCTCGCCATTGGCACTATAACTGGAATGATTCTGGGAATTGTGAATGTCGCCTTGTTAATTAAAAAATTTTTGGGGGAGCAGAATGGATAATATGACTCCCATGATCAATACCGTCACTAGAGTTACGCTCGTCCTTATGGCAGGACTCTTAATGGGCTGGGTGCTTCATCATGAGACCCGGGCAATTACACTGGGCATGACTCTGGGTCTGGTGGCGGGATTGGTAAACTTTCGTTATCTGGCCGTCAAGGTTCGACGGGTTACGCAGTCGATTGCGAGCAACGAAGGGAATGCCTTCAGCCTCGGTTTTGTTACACGGATTAGCTTCGCAATTTTGGTCACCATGTTCTCGGTCAAGATTGAGCATTTCTCCCTGGTAGCAACTGTTTCGGGCGTATTCATTCCTCAGCTTCTCGCCATTCCTGCGGGGATATATCTGAGTGTGAAGAATAAGCTTTAACCAGATTAAAGAGAAAGGGGGATGATACTATGCATGACATGCCGAAAATATTTGTCGGGGGAATACCGATAGATTTATCCGCCGTGTTGATGCTTCTGATCAGTTGTACAGTGGTATTTGTTCTGGTTATGCTTTCGGTTCGTAAGCTTTCCGTTGAAAATCCATCCAAGCTTCAGAACTTCATGGAATGGGTTGTGGAATTTGTAGAGGGTGTCATAAGCAGTGCCATGGATCTGAAGAAAGGAAAACCTTACATATCTTTAGGGTTGACATTGATTCTGTTTATCTTTGTTTCCAATCTACTTGGATTGCCTTTCTCCGTTGTAACTGAGGCGCATGGACCTGTAACAGTGTTTGGCCACGTGATTGAAGCAACTAAGAACTTGGCGAATGGTGAGCATGCAGAAATTTTATGGTACAAGTCGCCAACTGCTGACATTAATGTCACTGCAGGATTGGCAATCATAGTATTTGTACTGATGAACTTTCTGGGCATTAAGCTCAACGGCAAACATTATTTCAAACACTACATCGAGCCGTTTCCAATCTTTTTGCCACTGAACATTATCGAAAACCTGGCAAAACCTGTAGCGTTGGCTATTCGTCTATTCGCTAACATTTTCGCCGGAGAAGTACTGATTACAGTCATTTTGAAGCTGGGGATTCTCAGTATTCCGTTCCTGGCTGTATGGCAGGGCTTCAGTATTTTCGTCGGGGCACTACAAGCGTTTATCTTTACGATTCTGACGATGGTTTATATCGCACAGATGACGATTCACGAAGAAGAAGCACATTAATGAACTGCTGCGAAGAGAACGGCTATCGTCTGATTTTCCTTCGTGGGAGATATCTTATATCATTAAACACAAATATGAACCGAAATTAAAGGAGGATATTTACAAATGGAATTTTTAGCAGCAGCAATAGCGGTTGGATTGGGTGCACTTGGCGCAGGTCTTGGTAACGGTATGATCGTTAGTAGAACAGTTGAGTCCATCGCTCGTCAACCAGAAGCGAAAAATGCTTTGCAAACAACAATGTTTATTGGTGTAGGTATCGTCGAAGTTATTCCGTTGGCAGCAACAGTTATCGCATTCCTGATTATGTTTACTTAATAAACCGTAGTTACGGTTTGGCGGGGACGGCCGATGCCATCCGCGCCTTACTTTTGTATACGTCCGCATGACGCGGTAACGGAAGGGAGTGACCTCAGTGGATATTGTTTGGACAAACATAGTATTTTCAATTGTCGCCTTTGGGATTTTATATTTCTTGCTTAGCAAGTATGCGTTCAGCAAACTTTTTGCAGTTATGGAGAAGCGCCGTGAGCTGGTAATGCAGCAAATGGACGAAGCTGCGAAGACTAGAGAACAAGCGGTCGCGTATGTGGAAGAGCAGAAGCAAGCGCTGAACAGTGCACGCCAGGAAGCTCAACAGATTATTCAACAATCGCAAATCACGAGCAATCTACAGGTAGAACAAACTTTGGCACAAGCCAAAGCAGATGCAGCACGTGTCAAAGAAGAGGCTGTGCGCGATATCGAGAACGAAAAGAACAAAGCAGTGGAAGAGTTGCGCAGCGAAATTGGAACGGCATCTGTTCGTATTGCTTCCAAACTTCTTAAGAAAGAAGTTAGTGCTAGCGGCGAGCAGGAGCAACTTGTGAACCAATACCTCAAAGAGGTAGGAGGCCAATCATGAGCCGCGATACGGTAGTTGCCAAGCGCTACGCTAGAGCATTGTACAGTGCAGCGGTAGAGAAAGGGATTACCCTTGAAGTAGAAGAAGAGCTCAAGGCAGTGGTTGGATTATTACATTCCGACCAAGAGATAAAGCGGTTTATTCTTGCACCGCGCATCTCGGAGTCCGACAAGCTGAAAGTGCTGCGCACAGCGCTTCAAGATAAGCTCTCTCCCATCGTGATGAACATTGTAGAATTGTTAGTAGAGCGAGGCAGAACCGATATTTTTGCCGATCTGCTGGATACGTATATCAAGATTGAAGGAGACGCTCTTGGCATTGGTGATGCTAAGGTATACTCTGTTTATTCTTTAAGTGAAGAAGAAAAAGCAGCTGTAGCTGCAGAATTCGGCCAACTCGTAAACCGTAAAATCCGGATTACGAATGTGGTGGACCCAAGCCTGTTGGGAGGACTGAAAGTTTATATCGGCGATAAGCTGTATGACGGCAGTCTGTCTAACAAATTGGAGCGTCTCGAGAAATCCTTTAATGATAAGCATAGAAGATAGGGGTGAGGATATTGGGCATCAGACCTGAAGAGATCAGCACTTTGATCAAAAGTCAAATTGAGGAATATAAAGCCGATATCGAAGTTGCCGAAGTCGGCACCGTCATTCAAGTCGGCGACGGTATCGCCCGTGTCTACGGTCTGGAAAACGCAATGGCAGGCGAATTGCTAGAGTTCTCCAACGGAGTAGTGGGCATGGCGCTCAATCTGGAAGAAAGCAACGTCGGTGTTGTTATTCTGGGTGAGTACAAGGAAATTCGTGAAGGCGATCAAGTAAAACGTACAGGACAAATTATGCAAGTTCCTGTTGGTGAAGCTCTGCTCGGCCGTGTAGTTAACGCACTTGGTATGCCGCTTGACGGCAAAGGCCCAATTGCTACAACTGAATTCCGTCCTGTAGAAAATAATGCACCAGGTGTTATCGATCGTAAATCGGTACATGAACCGATGCAAACAGGTCTTAAAGCCATTGATGCGATGGTACCAATCGGTCGTGGACAACGCGAACTTATCATTGGTGACCGTCAAACAGGTAAGACTGCAATCGCAATTGACGCGATTATCAACCAAAAAGGCAACGGCATGAAATGTATTTATGTTGCCATTGGTCAAAAGCAATCCACAGTAGCACAGGTTGTAGAAACTCTTCGCCGTCATGGCGCTTTGGAATATACAATCGTTGTAACTGCATCGGCTTCCGAGCCGTCCCCATTGTTGTATATTGCTCCATACGCAGGCTGCGCAATGGGCGAATACTTCATGTACAAGGGCGAGCACGTACTGATCATTTACGATGACCTTTCGAAACAAGCTTCGGCTTATCGCGAATTGTCCTTGCTGCTTCGTCGTCCACCGGGTCGTGAAGCATTCCCAGGTGACGTATTCTACTTGCACTCCCGTCTTTTGGAGCGTGCAGCTAAGCTTAGTGATGAGCTTGGTGGTGGTTCATTAACCGCACTTCCATTTATCGAAACACAGGCATCTGACGTATCAGCTTACATTCCTACGAACGTAATCTCGATTACAGATGGTCAAATCTTCCTTGAATCCGATCTGTTCTACTCTGGTCAACGTCCGGCGATCAACGTCGGTATCTCCGTTTCCCGTGTAGGGGGCTCCGCTCAAATCAAAGCGATGAAGAAGGTAGCCGGCTCGCTCCGTTTGGATCTTGCCCAATATCGCGAACTTCAAGCCTTCTCACAGTTCGGCTCAGATCTTGATAAATCTACACTTGCCCGTCTGAATCGCGGGGCACGTATGATGGAAGTTCTGAAACAAGGTGTGAATCAGCCGTTGTCTGTTGAGCATCAAGTGCTTAGCTTGTACACAGCTGTAAAAGGATATTTGGATGATATTCCAGTTAAAGACGTAAAACGTTTTGAAAAGGAATTCCTTGCTTACATGGATAGCAGTGCTGCTGATGTAGCTCAATCCATCAGGGATACAAAAGATTTGACAGCTGATAACGAAGCCGCTCTAAAAGCAGCGATTGATACCTTTAAAAGAGGTTTCGCTACTAGCTAATATAGATAGACTTTAACGGATTTTACTAAGTGAGCTTTGGCTCTGCCGAAGCTCAGGCTGTGCTTATGAAGTAGCTTTGACTCCGTCAAAGCTAAGATGATGCTTACGAAGTTAGCTTTGACTCCGTCAAAGCTAAGATGATGCTTACGAAGTTAGCTTTGACTCCGTCAAAGCTTTAAGGTGGTGAAATCATGGCAAGAAGCATGCGTGATATTAAACGTCAAATTAAGAGTGTTCAAAACACAAGACAGATCACAAAAGCGATGGAAATGGTAGCCGCATCCAAGCTGAGAAAAGCTCAGGAGAAGGCAATTGCCGCCCGTCCTTATGCTGAGAAGCTAAAAGAGGTTGTATCGAGCATTGCTGCTGGCACAGAAGGTGTTCAACACCCTATGCTGGTTAGCCGCCCTGTGAAGAAGACTGGTTATCTAATCGTTACCTCTGATAGAGGGCTTGCAGGTGGTTACAACGCTAATATTTTGCGTAAGGTGACGATGCTCATCGCGGAGAAGCATAAGTCCAAAGATGAGTACGCATTGTTTGTTATTGGTCGTAAGGGCCGTGACTTTCTACGTCGCCGTGAATATCCGATTGTACAGGAAGTTACTGAGCTATCGGATGCGCCGAAGTTTGCTGACATCAAGTCTATCGCGAATTCGGCAGTACAGCAGTTTGTAGATGGTACGTATGATGAGTTGTATGTTTGTTACAATCAATTCGTCAATGCTATCACCCAGATCCCAACCGTTGAGCGACTGTTGCCTATGGATGGAGTAGGGAATCAAGAGCATCATGAAGCTTCTGCAAACTACGAATATGAACCTTCACCGGAAGGCGTACTAGAAGTATTGCTTCCAAAGTACGCTGAAACTTTGATTTATAGCGCAATTCTGGATGGCAAGGCCAGTGAGCTGGGTGCGAAAATGACAGCTATGGGCAGTGCAACGAAGAACGCGTCGAAAATGATCGGAGAACTTACCCTTACGTACAACCGTGCCCGTCAGGCGGCAATTACGCAGGAAATTACCGAGATCGTGGCCGGAGCGAACGCGCAGTCTTAAAATACAAGAAAAGTTAAACAGAGTGCTTAACTTGTCTTGTATTTTACGAGAAACAGTGTCGCTTGCTTAGGGTACATAGTTCCTTAAGAACGGCACTGTAAGTTCTTCTTACAATATAAGAAAGTATAGGTTTTACACTATACAAAATGCTTATATTTCTACGAGAAACGGTTGTCATCTTTATATGACGACAACGTCGTTTCTTCTTGATGTAACAGCTTTCGAGGAGGGAAAAGAAGATGAACAAAGGACGCGTTGTAAGCATTATGGGTCCGGTTGTCGATATTGAATTTGAACGCGGCCAGTTGCCCGAGATTTTCAACGCTATCAAAATTGAAACCGTCTTGGACAATGGTCGTCAGCTTAACCTAACACTTGAGGTTTCCAATCACTTGGGAGACAATCTGGTACGTTGTATCGCGATGTCTTCTACTGATGGTCTGGTTCGTGGACTGGATGCGATCGATCAAGGAGGTCCAATCTCGGTTCCTGTAGGGGAAGCGACATTAGGCCGTGTATTTAACGTACTTGGTAATCCAATTGATAACGCTGGTGAAGTTCTTGCTGAGAAAAAGAACCCGATTCACCGTCTCGCACCAACATTTGATGAATTGTCAACACAAGCGGAAATCCTGGAAACAGGTATTAAAGTTATCGACTTGCTCGCACCTTATGCTAAGGGTGGTAAAGTCGGCCTCTTCGGCGGTGCCGGCGTAGGTAAAACAGTAACAATCCAAGAATTGATTAATAACATTGCCCAAGAGCACGGTGGTATTTCCGTATTCGCAGGTGTCGGTGAACGTACTCGTGAAGGTAATGACCTTTATCACGAAATGACGGATTCCGGCGTTATTAAGAAGACAGCAATGGTCTTCGGACAAATGAACGAGCCTCCAGGTGCACGTCTTCGTGTAGCTTTGACCGGTTTGACCATGGCGGAATATTTCCGTGATGTGGAAGGCCGCGATACGCTGCTCTTTATCGATAATATATTCCGCTTTACCCAAGCGGGTTCCGAAGTATCCGCTCTTCTCGGCCGTATGCCATCCGCGGTTGGTTATCAGCCGACTTTGGCTACTGAAATGGGCCAGCTGCAAGAGCGTATCACATCGACTAAAAAAGGTTCCGTTACATCGATTCAAGCAATCTACGTACCGGCGGATGACTACACTGACCCTGCTCCGGCTACAGCGTTTGCTCACTTGGATGCAACAACTAACCTTGAGCGTAAAATTTCCGAGAAGGGGATTTTCCCAGCGGTTGATCCACTGGCTTCCAGCTCGCGTTTGCTAGCTCCAGAAATTGTTGGTGAAGAACATTACAACGTAGCACAAGGTGTTAAACAATTGTTGCAACGTTATACCGAGCTTCAAGACATCATTGCCATCTTGGGTATGGATGAATTGAGTGAGGATGATAAGGTTATCGTAGCTCGTGCTCGTAAAGTTGAACGCTTCCTGTCGCAGCCGTTCCACGTGGCTGAACAGTTCACTGGCTTTAAGGGTAAATATGTACCAATCAAAGAAACTGTACGCAGCTTTAAGGAAATCCTGGATGGTAAGCATGATGATCTTCCAGAAGCAGCTTTCCTATTTGTAGGTACGATTGAAGAAGCAGTAGAAAAAGCGAAATCGATGTAACCTGAGCTTAGCTAATGCTTTCGATGCAAGCTTTACTTCGTAAAGCTTAGTGCATGCTTTCGAAGCGAGCTTTACTATGTAAAGCTTTAAGGAGGAATGGAAGTGAATACCTTTTTGTTGGAAATTGTCACGCCGGAGCATCTCGTTTACTCCAAGCAAGTGAATAGCTTGATTGTAAGAGGGGTCGAAGGCGAGTTGGGTATTTTGCCGGGACACATTCCGCTTGTGACTCCACTTCAGGTTGCTCCGTTATCCGTCAAATCGGACGGTGTTACGATCTCCATCGCCGTTCATGGCGGATTCGTTGAAGTGCATAAGGACAAAGTAACTGTGCTGGCTGAAAGTGCCGAGCTGCCAACAGATATCGATGTTGAGCGCGCCGAAGCGGCTAGAGAACGGGCTCAGCGCCGTCTCCAGACTCGGAGCAAACAAGATGATATCGATCACCGCCGTGCGGAATTGGCGCTGCAACGCGCTGTTACACGGATTAAAGTGTCCACTGGAAAAGGACAACAGTAGGAAAAAAGCAGTCAAGCCTTATGGGTTTGACTGCTTTTTTATTATAGTAATCTATTGAAAAAGGTTAAAATTTCTTCATTATTTTGGATAATGGCGCTGAATTGTTTAAAAATTTGTAAAAGTACTGGATTCTTTTGCCCTTCACAAGTATGATATAAGAGTCGATTTCCGAGTAATACGAACACGGAGGGTTAGCATGGAGGATATATTGTCGGGTGGGTTGTCTAGTGCAGTTGGAACCAGCAGTATGGTCTCAATGATTGTATCTTTGCTCAGTGTTGTATTATCTTGGTGGGCATTGCAGAACCTTAAGCTCGATTTGGTCATAAGATATCCCAAGAGTCCTCAGGGAAGGCTGCTGCACTTGCTGTTGGCCATTGTACTTGGTCGTTTTGTAGCGGGGTTCTTCCTGGATTACCTGAGCTGGAGTGGGATGATCCGATATATGTTTTAAGGGGATGTAGTTTGGTTATAAGTGTCTTAGGTCGCAGTGGTCAAAAGGTGTCGAATAATAAGGTTTTATTATGTCAACACTGAACTTTAAGGAACATGCCCGAGTAAATGGGCGTATTGATGGAGTAGAGAACTTTTTTGCAATTACTTTAATCTAAAAAAATAATTTAAGAAATAATGGACGCGGAGGGAAACCGAAAATGAGCAAATTTATCGTCCGCGGTGGCAACAGATTGACCGGGAGCGTGAAAGTTAGCGGCGCAAAAAATTCCGTATTACCGATCATAGCCGCCTCTCTATTGGCAGAAGAAGGAGTAAGCGTCATTGTAGACGCACCTCCGCTTGATGATGTGATGACGATATCAAAAATGTTGGAATCTCTGGGTGCAGGGGTTACATATCAGAACGATATTATCCAGGTGGATGCTACAAACATCACTTCCTGTGAAGCACCTTATGAATGGGTTCGAAAAATGCGGGCGTCTTTTTTAGTCATGGGCCCACTGTTATCTAGACTTGGTCAGACAAGAATTTCCCTGCCAGGCGGCTGTGCCATTGGTACACGACCGATTGATCAGCATTTGAAAGGGTTTGAAGCACTGGGTGCGGAGATTAGTCTCGGCCAGGGCTACATTGAAGCGAAAAGCAACGGACGCCTGCGCGGTGCCAAAGTGTATTTGGATGTAGCAAGCGTAGGTGCGACCGAAAATATAATGATGGCAGCTACACTAGCTGAAGGCGTGACCGTTATCGAGAATGCGGCTAAGGAGCCTGAGATTGTAGACCTAGCTAATTACTTGAATGGTATGGGCGCTATCGTGCGTGGTGCGGGCACAGGCGTTATTCGTATTGAAGGGGTAGAACGTCTGCATGGGGTCAAACATCATGTAATCCCTGACCGTATCGAAGCAGGTACGTACATGGCGGCTGCAGCAATTACCGGTGGCGATGTATATGTGGAAGGCGCAATTGCAGATCACTTAGGTCCTGTTATTGCTAAGATGGAAGAAATGGGTGTAACCATTATTCCCGACGAGAACGGTATTCGTGTAATCAGTGACAAGCCTCTCAAAGCTGTTGATTTGAAGACTTTGCCGTATCCAGGTTTTCCTACGGATATGCAGTCGCAAATGATGGCATTATTGCTGCGTTCTGAAGGTACCAGTGTCGTTACAGAAACCGTATTTGAGAACCGGTTTATGCATGTGGATGAATTCCACAATATGAACGCTGAGATTAAGATCGAAGGTCGCTCGGCGATCGTTACAGGTAATGCACAATTGGTCGGAGCTAAGGTTTGTGCTACGGATCTGCGTGCGGGAGCTGCGCTTATTTTGGCAGGTCTGGTTGCTGAAGGCACTACTGAAGTAAGCGGAACTCATCATATTGACCGCGGGTATGTTCATTTGGCTGAGAAGTTGTCCGGACTGGGTGCGGAAATTTGGCGCATTTCCATGGAGGATACTTCAGCGCAAACCGTGAAGGATGAAGTTCTTAAACCGGAAGTATCCAAGAGTGAATCGACTAAAACCGAAGAGGTTAAACCACGCTTTCAGGTTCAACCAACTTGGGTATAATATCACTCATTAGGAGAGACCAGGCTGCAGATTGCAGCTTGGTCTTTTTTTATGGAATCCTCATCTGATGGGGATTTTTTTGTGCGCAATTTAATAGCCTGCGGTCTAGTAATAGATTGAGGACAGGAACTCTCTTTCTCTCAAATTGTGTTCTAGCAGTTGCTGTAATTTCATATCTATAAGAATCACCAGTGATTCACGGAAGGAGCCATAGAGATGAAAGATTTCCGCTACTTGCGAAGAAACAAGACAACGCGCTGGCATTCGCGTCCCCTTGCTCCCCGGCGCAGGCGACTCATTCCCGTCGCCTGGCTCGCAGCGCCTTTCCTGGCGGCGCTGCTGATTCCGCTGGCGGTTGTCCCGCTACACCGGGGACAACCGGCGCCTGTGGCCGTGCCGGCGGTCACGGCCCCTCCGGCGGCGCCGGAGACGGCTGCGCAGGAAGCGCCGCAGCCGAACGTCTCTGTCTATTTGTCGTACAGCGGACAAATAGAGACATTGCCGCTGGAGGACTACGTCCGCGGCGTGCTTGCGGCCGAGATGCCGGCCGACTTTGAGCTTGAAGCGCTCAAAGCGCAGGCCGTAGCGGCCCGCACCTTTATCATGCGCCGCCTGGTGGCTGGCGACAGAAGCGGCGTACCCGTTCCGGAGGCGGATGTAACCGATACGGTAAGCCATCAGGCTTACATATCTAAGGACACGCTGGAACGGCAATGGAAGCTCGGCGGAAGAAGCGCCGACCTCGCAAAGCTGCAGCGCGCGGTCCTTGAGACGCGCGGAGTGATTATGACTTATAAAGGGCAGCCGATAACGGCCTCCTTTTTCGCCTCCAGTGGAGGATATACTGAGAACTCAGAAGAGTATTGGAATGCAGCGATTCCCTATCTGCGCAGTGTGACGAGTCCTTGGGAGAAAGAGATTACCCCAAACTATGCGGTGACTAACACTTTTACTGTTTCTGAAATACTTACTAGATTGGGTCTGAACGATAAAGTCATTCCAGCCTCCAAAGAAACTACCAATTCAGGAACTACAACGAAGATTTCATCATCTTCGAGATTACCTATGGAAGTGTTGTCTCTTACCACTGGACATCGGATTAAAGAGATCTCTATTGGAGGCTCTATATTTACTGGACGTGAAGTGAGGGAGAAGCTAGGCCTACGATCCAGCCAATTCAGTTGGAGCCGTAAGGGGAATAAGATCTTGATCACGACCTTCGGAAATGGGCATGGGGTAGGGATGAGTCAGTGGGGGGCAAATGGGATGGCCAAAGAGGGTGGAACAGCTACCCAAATTCTCAAACACTATTATAGTGGTATCTCATTTACACAAATCTCAACTCTTCTGAAAAAATAACTTGAAAGATACGTATAAAAGAGAAAAGCCCGGTAACACTGGTTACTGAGGTGATAACCATATGAATGAACAAGACAAAAACAAAACAAACCAAGATGAATCTCTCAAAAAAACTCAGGGAGATTTACCTGGTGCAAAACCTTCTTCATGGAACAGACTGGTATCTAAACGTTGGGTATTCCCAGCAGTCTACACGGCGGCAGCGGCAATTATACTAACCTTGGTGTGGGTCTATCAGGATGCCGGCCAAAAGCCGCTCAACCAGGACACTGCCGCCACTTCGCAGCAAGTAGGAACTTCCGCTAATGAAGCTGGTACAACAACCGGAGGTCCAGATGCACTTGAAGTTGTTGCTTCAACGGAAAGTATGACTTGGCCAGTAGCTAATCCAGGTGAAGTAGAAGTAGTTAAGCCGTATTATGATGAGAATGGTACAGAGGACAATCACGTTGCCGCTATGGTGCAATATAACGACAAATTTATTCCTAATGTCGGAATCGATATTGCCCGTGAAGACAACAATACGTTCGATGTCAAAGCAGCGCTCAGCGGTGAAGTGACCAGAGTGGAAGATGTTGCGGTATTAGGTAAAGTGATTGAAATTACCCATCAAGGTAATTTGAAGACTGTATACCAAAGTCTTGGTGAAACAAAAGTTAAACAAGGCGATGTAGTGAAGCAGGGAGATACTCTTGCCACAGCTGGTCGCAGTGAGATCGAAAAGAACCTTGGAAATCATGTACACTTTGAAGTGTACGAAGATGGCAAAGTAGTCAATCCATCGGATTTACTGCCACAGCGATAAAAATTTCTATAGCAGGGGGCGAAAGCCCCCTATTTTTTTGTGTATATAGGGATTTTTAAGGTTATGTTTGTGATGAGCCTTTTGTTTACGCGGGAAACGGTTGTTGACCTAAAGGGACAGCGACGGCTTTTCATCATGCTAATAACACGGGTTATTAGGTTGTCCATTAAATAAAATGAGCCCTCCATAGCTTGTCATGTCTTGAAAGCGCGAATATATAAGCCCGCCCCTCATATAATGTACCAAACTATCCACAGTTGGGAGGCGGGAGCGTGCACGATTACATCAAGGAACGTACGATCAAAATCGGACGCTGCATCGTGGAAACCAGGCATACGGTCCGGACCATAGCCAAGGAATTTGGCGTTTCAAAGAGCACGGTGCATAAAGATTTAACTGAGCGTCTGCCAGAGATCAACCCTGATCTGGCCGATCAGGTGAAGCACATTCTCGAATATCACAAGTCCATCCGACATCTTCGGGGGGGAGAAGCCACAAAAATCAAATATAAAAAATCGACGGGGAAAAAACGTGAGGTTGCTGTAGCATCAAAGCCATGAGATTTTCGGAAATTTAAGGAAATATTCAGCTTTAATACATTGTGTACTTCCCCTAAAGTATGGTATTTTTAAATTTAGTACTAACTGCTGTTTTTTCAATTAAAATAACACTTTGGGGGCTCTTTCATTATGTTTAGCAAGGATATCGGAATCGACCTCGGCACGGCCAATGTGCTCATACATGTTAAGGGAAGGGGAGTCGTTCTGGATGAACCTTCCGTGGTCACACTTGAAAGTGATACGAAGAGAGTCCTTGCGGTGGGAGAACAGGCACGTCGCATGGTTGGACGTACACCTGGAAATATTATAACAATCCGTCCTCTCCGGGATGGTGTCATTGCAGATTTTGAAATCACAGAAATGATGCTTAAGTATTTTATCGACCGCGTTGGCGGCCGGTCCTGGTACGCACGGCCCCGTATTCTGATTTGCGCCCCTACAAATATTACATCTGTGGAACAGAAGTCCATACGGGAAGCGGCGGAGCGGAGCGGGGCTAAGGAAGTTTTTATGGAGGAAGAGCCAAAAGCCGCTGCAATCGGAGCGGGAATGGATATTTATCAGCCTAGTGGGAACATGGTCGTCGATATCGGTGGCGGAACGACGGATGTAGCCGTACTTTCTATGGGCGACGTCGTTACCGCTTCTTCGATTAAAGTCGCAGGAGACAAGTTCGATGAGGCCATTTTAAGATATATTAAACAAAAGTATAAGCTGTTAATCGGCGAACGTACGGCAGAGGATATTAAGGTTACAATTGGCACCGTGCGTCCAGGCCTGATGCAGGCTGAAATGGATATTCGTGGTCGTGATATGGTAAGTGGACTCCCTCAGACGCTCACTATTACTTCAGGCGAGGTAAAAGAAGCACTATGGGATCCGGTTTCTTCTATTGTGGCAGCTGCTAAGTCCGTTCTGGAACGTACACCGCCTGAGCTATCAGCAGATATTATTGACCGGGGTGTTGTTCTAACTGGCGGTGGCGCTTTACTTAATGGATTGGACGAGCTCCTCTCGGAAGAATTACATGTTCCGGTGTGGATAGCGGAAGACCCGATGCATTGTGTAGTTAAGGGAACAGGAATAATGCTGGATAATTTGGACAAGGTCGTTAAGAAAAAGTTCTAAGCAGCCGATATAAAAGGTAGCAAAAGATTCGGAAGGGGACTACCTTCATGATAAGAGGATTATATACAGCCGCTGCAGGTATGGTTACACAGCAGCGTAGACATGATACGGCAACACAGAACATCGCTAACTTGAATACAACGGGGTACAAGCAGGTTGACAGTGTCAATCATGCTTTTCCGGATGTATTGATCTCTGCTATGAGTAATGGCAATACCAAGCCAGTGGGGCGTCTTAACACTGGGGTTTTTGCAGAACAGTCGATATCCCAATATTTACAGGGTGATTTAAGGGAGAGCGGCAAGACCATGGATTTTGCTTTATCTACGGATTTGCAAGTAGCTGATCCTGTGACAGGTCAAAATATCTCCTTTGATGGTTCGGGCAAATATGTAAGCCCTGAGGGTGAGGTTGTTTATCGTCCACAGGCCTTCTTTACTGTACAGGATGCTGAAGGGAATAATCTGTATACGCGAAATGGGAGCTTCTCAATAAACGCGGCTACAGGAGAGGTACTGAGCAGTGGTGGCTTCAAGGTTCTTGATTCCACAGGCAAGCCCCTTGTCTTGACAGGAAATCAGGACACCCTTAAAGTGGACGGGCAGGGTAATTTGCTTAATCCAGTAACAGGACTTCCGACAGGGACCAAGCTTGGTGTGAGTGTAGTAACAAAGCCACAGGAGCTTGTACGTGACGGTAATGGTGTATTTCACGCTGATGATGTAGAGGCGGCAGATATCCGTTTCTCTAACGGAACAGATAACATGCAAGTACGCCAAGGTTACTTGGAAAGCTCCAATGTAGATCCTACTCAGGTTACTGTGGATTTGAATGCCGCCTATCGGGCTTATGAAGCGAACCAGAAGATTGTTCAATATTATGATGGCAGCTTGCAGAAGGCTGTAAGTGAAGTTGGCAGGGTTTAGGCAGTGCTTAGGAAATGAGCTTTACAGGTAGAGCTTATAGGAGGTTTGATCTATGAACAACTCAACGATTAGTGCAGCAGTCTCCATGTCGAGCCTTCAGCAGCGGCTTGATATTATAGCGGATAATCTAGCCAACATGGATACCAATGGTTATAAGAGCAAGCAGGGCTCTTTTGAGGACGTGCTGACTCGTGTACAACAGCAATCGGATGATTATGACCAACCGGGCCGTTCTACACCCCTAGGCTTTAATATGGGTTTTGGGACTTATGTGCCTTCGATCTCAACGAATTGGGAAGAGGGTCCCCTTAAAGAAACAGGGAGTCCGACCGACTTAGCCATTCAGGGCAACGGGCTTTTTGGTGTTCAGGTCAATGGTACTACGGCGTACACACGTCAGGGTGATTTTCACTTTATTCCTGACACGACTGATGCCAAAAAGATGGTATTGGTTGATAACACAGGAAACTCCGTTTTAAATACAGAGGGCAAACCTCTAACGGTTCCTGTAGGTGTGAATGCTGCTATCGATGAATCCGGTCGTGTGTTAACGAAAAAGACGGAGAATGGACCTGTTCAGGTAGCGGGTACTATAATGATAGTAGAACCTAAGACACAGAATGCCTTAAAGGCTGTCGACGGGAATTTCTATATGCTTGCAGATGGAGTTACAGCACAGCAGGCTTTTGTACAAAGAGCGGCAGGCGAGGCATCTGGAATTGGAGTGCGCTCAGGATGGCTGGAGCAGTCGAATGTCGATATGACCTCAGAAATGACAGAAATGATGCAGATTCAACGCACGTATCAACTCGTAGCTCGGGCACTTTCGTCCAGTGATCAGATGTTTGGTCTAGCCAATAACATGCGCGCGTAGAGGTGAAGGAATGGATCGACAGGAAAAAGTTAAATCGGAAGAGAAGAAAGAACCCTCTCCACGAGGGATCTCCAAATGGACCATGATACAATGGGTTCTTATTCCCTTGCTTCTCGTAGCTGCACTTGGAGGCGGCCTGGCCGTCGGTTACGTTGTCCTGGGTAAGAAAGAGTTAAGCGATGCTCTGCAGTGGAGCACGTGGAGACATGTATATGATTTGGTTTTTGCTCCATAAATGAAGATGATTTAACCACTCCCTTGTTATACAAGGGAGTTTTCTTTTTTATGCTGAAAAATGTATAATGGTGGGGGGCCTCGGGCAGCAAAAAGGGCCCTCTCCGCCATGCTGCCGCATCCGGTGGAGAAAGCCCCTTATCTCAACCTCCACTTCTGCAGTTGGTGAAGGATAAATATAGTTTTTACCGAACCTGCCTAATTTTATGCATTTCGGCAAAGAATAAAAGAAAATGTGCAACATCCGAAAGGAGTTTTGTCATAATGCTGGATATCAACCAAATTCAAGAAATCATCCCCCATCGGCCTCCATTTCTGCTGGTGGACAAAATTATCGAGATTGAAATGGGCAAAAAAGCTGTAGGAATCAAAAATGTAACGATCAATGAACCGTTCTTTGTAGGTCACTTTCCGGGCTATCCGGTAATGCCGGGTGTACTGATTACAGAAGCCCTTGCACAAGTGGGTGCGGTTGCTATCCTGGGAGTAGAGGCTAATCGCGGCCGAATCGGTTTTTTAGCTGGGCTGGACGGATTCCGTTTCCGTGGTCAAGTGGTACCAGGCGATACACTTACTCTTGAAGTAGAGATCACCCGTCTTAAGGGCAGCATCGGAAAAGGACAAGCTACTGCTTCCGTTGAAGGTAAGGTTGTAGCCTCTGGAGAAATTATGTTTGCTCTGAGCTAAATATTTTATTTTTTTATAAATATATCTAAAGGAGAGATTCATATGACTCAATTAAGTGCAAAAGCGGCAGACACATTATCCCGCTGGTTGCAGGACCCTTCTGTTGACGAGGCTACAAAGGCAGAGCTTCGCGCTCTGGAGAATGAGCCACAGGAGCTTGAAGAGCGTTTTTACAGAGACTTAGAGTTTGGTACAGGCGGCTTGCGTGGGGTTATTGGTGCGGGCAGCAATCGTATCAATCGTTATACTGTTGGCAGAGCTACACAAGGCTTCGCTAATTATATTCTAGAAAAGCATACTGGAGAAGGCAGACCTTCGGTTGTTATCGCGCATGACTCTCGCCGCTTCTCGCCTGAATTCACACTTGAGGCTGCTCTCGTACTGGCTGCTAATGGTATCGAGGCGCATTTGTTTACTTCCCTTCGTTCAACACCACAGCTGTCATTCAGTGTGCGTTATTTGAAAGCAACGGGTGGTATTGTAATCACCGCGAGCCATAACCCTCCTGAATACAATGGTTATAAGGTCTATAATTCGGAAGGCGGACAGCTTGTACCACACGAAGCCGAAAAGGTCATTTCTTACATATTAGAGGTTGACACTTTTGATGGTGTGAAGCGGATTTCGCAAGAAGAAGCTGAAGCTCAAGGACTGTTGCACTGGCTAGGAGAGAAGGATGACGAAGCGTTTACCGATACTGTTGCTGCGGTCAGTCTTGCAAGTGAAGAGATTGCCTCTACGCTTGGAAAAGACTTCAAAATCGTATACACTCCGCTGCATGGTACAGGTAATTTGCCAGTCCGCCGTGTACTTGAGAAAATCGGCTTCACCCAGGTGCATGTTGTACCTGAGCAAGAGCAGCCGGATTCTGAATTCTCTACAGTGAAATCTCCGAACCCGGAGGAACGTGAAGCTTTTACGCTGGCTATGAAGCTGGGCGAAGAGTTGGATGCTGACCTTTTGATTGGTACAGATCCTGATGCAGACCGTATGGGTGCGGTAGTTCGCGACAATGAAGGTAAATTTGTTGTTCTGTCCGGCAATCAATCCGGAGCACTGATGATTCATTACTATTTGAGTCGTTTGCAGGAACAAGGAAAGCTGCCTCGCAATGGTGCGGTTGTAAAGACTATCGTTACTAGCGAAATGGGGGCTGCTGTAGCTTCTCATTATGGTGCAACTGTATTTAATACGCTGACTGGCTTCAAATATATTGGAGAAAAGATGACGCAGTTCGAACAATCCGGAGAATACACATATCTTTTCGGATATGAAGAAAGCTATGGTTATCTTGCAGGCAATTATGCTCGTGATAAGGATGCTGTTCTTGCTGCTATGCTTATCGCTGAAGCAGGTGCTTATTATAAAGCTCAAGGCAAAACATTATATGATGTTCTTCAGGAATTGTACGAGCAGTTCGGATACTTCTTGGAAAGCTTGGAGTCCCGTACGCTGAAAGGCAAAGATGGCGTTGCGCAAATTCAAGGAATCATGAATGATTGGCGTTCTAATGCACCACAAGAAATTGCTGGATCTGCCGTAACAGAAATTCAGGATTATTCTCTGGGCTTAAATGGACTGCCGAAGGAAAATGTACTGAAGTATTTGCTGGCTGACGGATCTTGGTTCTGCCTGCGCCCTTCCGGCACAGAGCCTAAGATTAAGGTTTATTTTGCAGTAGTGGGTGACTCCCTGCAGAATGCTAAGGATAAGGTTGCTGCACTGTCGAAACAGGTTATGGCTCGCGTTGACGGGGGACAATAATAAATATAGAGTGCCTTCTATATTGTGAATTATATTTTATGTAGAAACGGGTACCGTCTCTAAAAGGATGACGATCCGTTTCTACTTTTGTTAAAAGAGTTTTTAAAGCGAAAGAGGAGGTACTTTTGGTGCGGCAAAAATGGCAACGTTGGAATATTACTTCCCGAAAGTGGCTGTGGATCATAGTTGTGGTTGGCGTTATAGCAGCCTTGCCTGTGGTCTATGATCGACTGCAGACGGAGAAGTCTTCCAAGACAGTAGAATTTGTATTTGATTATCGTGATCTGGTTGATGTAGCCAGCTATCGTGCAAATCCACAAGATTATATTTCCGAGCAGTTAGATCGCCTTAAAGACGCGGGTGTTCAGAGTATGGCGATTTACGAAAGCACATTGGAAGATTATCGTAAGGCGCGTCGTCTGATGATATGGGGTGCGGCTGATATAGCTAATCTTACGGACACGATCATTCCTGAAAATGAGAACTATACCTATATTCTTTTTACCAGTGCTGATTACAGCGATACTTTAGCGCCTGTAATTAAAGAAGCATTTAGTAATCTTGGGATTAATTCAAGAGACTGGAGTTTCCGCGGACAGCAGGGTCTTATCATTGAGACCCCGCTAGAAGATGCTACATTGAAGCCGCTCCAGCCCGATCCATTTACATTGGAGATGCTGCACAACAAGGGATTCAGTATTGTACCTCGTCTTGTGGATTCTCTGACTTATAATGAAGCCACGGTAAAGAAGCTGTTGGATCGTTATGAGGAATTGGGTGTTAAACGGATTCTATTTGAAGGTGAGTCTGTTAAAGGGTTTAATGATGATGCCGATACTGGCAGTATCACTGACTTTGCTAATCTCCTTAAGGAACGTGGAATGGGGATTGCAGCAATTGAGAATATTAAGAAACAGCAAAAGGGCTTTAACAGGCTCGCTTATTTGCTGGATTATAATGTGACGCGTTTATATTCCCTTAGTGAGGGTGATTCTGCTTTAGATCCAAAAGTGATTTCGGACCGTTTCGCTCTGGCAACAAAGGATCGGAATATCCGCATGATCTACTTAAACACGATTCCTGCAAGAAATACTGCTAAGGCACAGGTAACAGATACATTAGATAATCTTATTACCAGCCTAAGCGAACCAGGCGGAGCTGTTGAGCAGATTGAAGATAATGGATTTAAGTTGGGACAAGCTACGGCATTTGAGGTTGTAGATTCCTCTTATCAACGTTACTTTAAGTTAGTTGCGGTGGTTGGAGCAGTGTCTTTAGTGGCTCTGCTGGTCTCTTACTTCATTCCACAGCTCACGCTTGCTGCCTGGGTGTTAGGTCTGATTGGAAGTGCAGGCCTGATGCTAGTGAAGCCTGAAATGTTTGAACAAGCGCTCGCGCTTGCCGCTGCGATAAGTGCACCAACGCTTGCCGTTGTGCTTGCCATTCGTAAGGTTAATGAAATGGGGCCACCTCTACGGAGCAATCCCCTTACCTATAAGGCTATGAGCCCGCAACGCCGGTTTACACATAGCTTAGTGCTTTATTTTAAGACTTCACTGATCTCTTTGAGCGCTGTGCCGTTTATGATAGCACTGCTTAATAATGTTACTTATAGCCTGGTTCTCAACCAGTTCCGTGGTGTCAGTCTGCTTCATATGGCGCCTATCGGTCTTGTGGCACTTTACGTACTTTTGTATCGCGGGGATTTTGTCTTTAACAAGACAGGTAAGCTGCTGCGGACACCAATCACATTTGCGATGATTATCATTGCCTTTGTTTTGGCGGTTGTTGGCTATTATTACATGACCCGTACAGGTAACGGTGGCAGTGTGAGTCCGCTGGAAATGGTTTTACGTACCTTCTTGGAAAATACGGTTGGCGTTCGACCGCGTAATAAAGAGTTTTTGCTAGCGCATCCGTTATTAATTCTTGGTGCATTCTTGGCCTTTAGATACCGGAATGCAGCGTTTATCATGATTATTGCTGTAATCGGTCAGCTCTCCATGGTGGATACCTTTGCACATATTCACTCGCCAGTTCTGATCTCGCTCATTCGTGGCTTGCTCGGTCTTGGATTAGGACTGATCATTGGTGTGATTGCCGTAATCGTATGGCAAATTGCAGAAGGGTGTTGGAAACGATGGTCGCCACTCCTAAAAAGATAGTTATTTCCGGTTATTACGGTTTCCATAACAGCGGGGATGAGGCGGTACTGCAATCTATATTGATTGCACTGCAACAACATTCTCAAGCTGCAGGTATAGAGATCGAACCCATTGTCTTGTCCATCGATCCTGAGTGGACTAGCGCCACATATGGAGTGAAATCTGTGCACCGGATGAAGCTGGTTGAAGTCCGTCAAGCTATTTATGAGAGTTCTGGTCTGATCAGCGGTGGAGGTAGCTTGCTGCAAGATGTAACAGGAAGCAAGAGTATTCCTTACTATTTAGGTATTATCAAGCTTGCGCAGTGGATGGGTAAACCGACCTTTATTTATGCTCAAGGAATCGGACCTGTGAATCGTAAGCTTTTCCACCCATTAATCAAATCAGTGTTTCGCAAATGTACCTATATCTCTGTGCGGGATGAACAATCCCGCGAGCTTTTACTTTCTATGGGATTAGAACAGAAGAACATAGAGGTTGTTCCTGACCCGGTGATGGGCTTATCTTTACCTGATGATACTGATGCTGCTGAATTACCAGAGTCTTCAGATTCACTTCCGGTAGTAGGTATTTCGGTACGTTATTGGGAACAAGATCGCAAGGAGCTGGACGCTCTTGCTCAAGGCTTGATTAAGGCGAATCTTGAGAAACCATTGCATTTAAGATTCCTTCCGTTTCATCTTCCATCGGATATTGAAGCCTCACGTTATGTGATGGAGAAGCTGGAAGAAAATATAAGCCAGCATGGGGGGCAGGTCAGTATTTGTGAAGATGCCAGTCATCCGCAACACATGCTGCGGGAAGTAGGGCAATGTGAAGTGCTGATCGGAATGCGTCTTCATAGCCTGATTTATGCCGCAGGGCGGCGAGTTCCGCTGATTGGTATCTCTTATGATCCGAAAATTGATCATTTTCTAGACAGAGTTCGGTGTCAGCCTGTGGGCACGACCCAATCATTAGATGCTGGACAAGTTGCTGCTGAGATAGGCCATCTTTTGGAAACAACAGAGGGATGGAGAAATGAGCGGGAGACGATCCTCTCCTCGTTGATTCAAGAAGCAGGGGCTCCAGCACGGCAAATCGTAGAATATTTCCACCATAAAGGATGATCTAAAGTGAAAGCAGAAAGCGCGGTACCTACAGTTCCTATTTTTGGGATTAGAGTCTCCAAGGTGGATATGGCAGCAACTGTTGCTTATTTGACAGAGGCGGTTCATACCCGTATCCCGCATCAAGTGATTACAGCTAATCCGATTATGGTTATGGCTGCTTTGGAAGATCCAGCTTATATGGAGATAATGAAGTCAGCTGAATTGGTTGTCCCAGATGGAACCGGTGTGGTATGGGCTGCTAATTATTGTAAGGAGCCTGTAACCGAACGGGTAGCTGGGTTTGACCTGTTACATGAATTGATGCAACAGGGTGAAAGATATGGATGGAAGGTATATCTCCTTGGTTCTACACCTGAGGTGATTCAGGAAACCGCTGAAAGGTTACAATTGCAATATCCGCGTGTTATTATTGCAGGATATCATGACGGTTATTTTGGTCCGGAATCGGACGATGAAATTATTGCTGGAATTGTTAAAACCAATCCTGACTTATTATTTGTGGCCAGAGGCGCGGATAGTCAGGAACCATGGATTGCAAAACACAAATCCAAGTTAGGTGTTCCGATCATGATGGGGGTCGGCGGCAGCTTTGATGTAATTTCTGGCAAGAGCAAGAGAGCGCCAAAAGTTTTCCAAAAAATGAGAATTGAATGGTTGTACCGTTTATTAAAAGAGCCTACGCGGTACAAAAGAATGCTTGCGTTGCCGAAATTCGCATTAAAAGTGGTGCGTGAGAAAGATAAAGTAACAAAAGTCTAGTCAAATGCCGATATTCACCTAGAAAATCAGATGAATAGCCTAAAAAAGGGATTGGAATTTGTTTTTGTAACAGCGTATAATTCAATGCGGTAGAGAAATGGGGGTCGACTGATCAAATGTTAATCATATACATCGCTGGATTTATCGTATGCATGGGACTCGCACTTGGCCTCACACCTTTGGTGAAAAAATTCGCCATTAAGATTGGTGCGACAGATGTGCCGAATGCTCGTAAAGTGCACACGAAAATTATGCCCCGCCTTGGCGGATTAGCTATTTTTCTGGCGTTTGTGTTAGGCCTGCTTGCCGTATTGCCGATTATTCCATATGAGTTCACTCCGCGGGAGGCCAACTTCATCAAAGCGCTGCTGTGTGGCGGCGGACTGATTGTACTTATCGGAGGGTTGGATGACCGATTTGAATTATCAGCAAAGTTGAAGCTGCTGGGCCAAATTGTCGCAGCATGTATTGTAGTTTTCGGTTTTGGTATTACTGTAGATTTTGTGAATATTCCATTTAACAATACGTATTCTTCATTGGAAAGCTGGATTGCTATCCCGCTTACGATTTTCTGGATTGTTGGTGTCACCAATGCTGTTAACCTGATTGACGGGTTGGACGGGCTTGCTGCTGGTGTATCAGGGATTGCGATTGCTACGATTGCGGTAATGGCTTTCTTGATGGGTAACACGATGGTTGCAATGTTATGCCTGTTGCTTCTGGGTAGCATAATCGGATTCTTGTTCTTCAACTTCCATCCCGCCAAGATTTTTATGGGGGATACGGGATCGCTGTTCTTAGGCTTCTGCTTAGCTTTACTTGCTTTGCTAGGGTTTAAACAGATTGCCGTGGTTTCGTTTATTACACCTTTGCTTATTATTGGTGTACCGTTGTCGGACACGTTCTTTGCGATCGTGCGCCGTAAGCTGCAGAAGAAACCAATCTTTGCACCAGATAAAGGTCACTTGCATCATTGCCTTCGCGAGCTAGGCTTTAGTCATCGTCAGACTGTGCTCATTATTTATGGTATTGCTGCATTTTTCGGAGTTTTAGCTGTTATTCAATCCTCTGCCGCTCTTTACGAGGCGAACTGGGTTACCTTTGTAGTCATCTGCATCATGCTCTTCTTCTTGCAGATCGGTGCGGAAGTTACAGGTTTGATCGGTAAGACTAAACGTCCGTTGATTGATTTCTTTTTAAGAATTCGTATGAAAGCTAATCCGGAAAGAGGTTCCAAATCTTAATTTATTAATGGTATTATTCTAATATTTTCTATAACTAACAAAACTCATCCCTTTTCGGATGAGTTTTTTGTTGTTTTCCCTAAAAATATCGCTTCCTATGACCGATAAAGAACAAAGTGAAGGTTTACGAGAATTTATACTCAAAGGAGAGATATAACACATGCAACGCTTTAAGAGACCGTTCGTTTGGCTGATGCTGGCGGCTTTGATCGTTTCTATGTTCCCAGGTAAATACACGCCCATAGCGGCAGCGGCTACCACGAGCTCCACGACTTTCTTCAGTCCGGATGATCTCACATTACGTAATACTGTTCTGTTGAAACAGGATGTTGTAGCAACAACAGCTAATCCTAATCCTGAGGGACTTATTGACCGTTCTAGTGTTTACAAAGTAAGTAGCCCTACCTTTTCAATTACAGGAACCTACTCTCAGGTAACATCTTCCACGATGAAGGTTACTGTAGAGCAGCTTACAAAAGACAGTCAATCTAATAAATGGGTAACAGATGCTACTCACCTGACTACGGGAGCGGTAACAACAGATACCAATAGCCCGGATAACCGTTTTGTAGCATCTGGTCTTGTTTTGTATACAGGTTTTAATAAGGTGACCTTTTCTGGTATGCAAGGGAATCTCCAACGTTCAGAATCATTTTATGTTCTTTATGATAAAGTTCCCTATGTAACAGAATTAAAAGTTTTGGGTGGTCCTTCTGCGCTTAATTTAAATGAAGGAACACAAGTTGTCGTACCAGTATCTACAGTTACTCTTCAAGGTAAAGTAACGAATGCCACTAAAGTCAGTGTCTCCGTGAATGGAGGAACTGCATTACAAACTTCCCTATTGGAAGACGGAACATTTTTCACACCCGCGCTGAACTTGAGTCCGGGATTAAGTACGCTTAAGATTGTTATTCAAAATGCTTCGGATTCAATAACAATAGACAGATCCGTATATTTCTTTGATAAGGATCAACCGTACGCTTCTTTGAACATCAACCACGACAATGCGGACTATAATATCTTAAATGATAATGTGCCTACGTTGACTGCTGATTTGACTCCAAGTGTTGCAGGTTTTACTGGACAGATCTTAGTTCCATATAACGTGGCTCCGTTTGCAACAAATGCTGTGCTAACTCTTAATAAAGGTAATAGTTCCGAAAAAGTTGTAACGATTAGTGCTGTGACAGAAGAATTAACAATTCCTGGTCCTGATGGCGTTACTCCAACGTATAAATTGGTTAAATTTAAGACTGCAGCTGATTTAGAAATCTTGGCGGGTGTAAATGACTTTAAATTGTCTGTCGATTATGGCAGCCACAGCAGTTCTCATCTTTATTCATATAAATTTTTAAAAAATGAGACTGTTATAACAGAAATGTACTACCTTCCTGGATATACAGGCTCAGGTGATCTTACCAATATCTCTAAATTGCCTTTGAATGGCCAACAGTTAGAGACGGATAGTTTCTATATAATGGCGAAGACAAATAGATCAACAACCCCAGAAGATATAACTGCAAACTATTTGCCTTTGAGTAATAAACCACTATCTATAGTTTATGTAACTGCAGGCACAGGAACAAATGAATATATTTATAAAATATCAGGGTTCTCTAATGGTCAACAAAAGGTACAATTCCGTTATAAAGGATCAGAATCCTTCTATAATGCTGATATTTCATATGTATCGAAAAACTATATATATGTAAGTAATCTGCAAGATGGTCAGACCTATGAATTCGATTCCAGTGTAGAAAGAAAACTTAATGTTTCTGGGGAATATATCGGGTTCGAAAATATAGAAAATGCACAAGTGCAAATTAACGGCACAGACAGTAACACATTAACTAGCAACCCTTTTAAGCTTGAAGTAGAAAAAAACTCAACAGTAAATAAAACAACTTTTAATTTCACTGTGACAATCAGTCAGACGGGACCACTGGTATACGGTGAGAATAAAATCGTATTTACTGGAGTCTCAAGAGATAATGCTGGTAACCAACGTATTATCAAAAAAGAACTTAAAATCTACATCATTGATACCAACATTTCTGGGGTAAAACAATTCCATCCTACTTTAGGGGATAATCGTTTACCATTTACAACTACAACCCTTTCTAATGAAGTCGAGCGTAATGCCATGCTGGCATTGCCAGCTGAGATTGTATATAAGGATGAAAAATATACAACAAGCAAAGATAAATTCGACTTGGTACTACAAGGTAGTGGTGCTACAACGCTGAATCTTTATCAGGGCTCTACTCTGGTGTTTACTTCGACGGGGCAGGATAAGCTGCTAATTGACGGTACGGAAACCGCTGGACCTATTGGTCCTAAACGTTATCCTGATGAAGTGGCTGCAAATGGTTTGTATTATGACTACATTGGCAGTGCTAAAAACTTTATTTTAAGATTACGTGACATTAAGTTTGATGCCCCAGGAAGTCAAGTTTATACCCTAGAGCTTATTAACAAAACAGGGGCAAGAACTACACAACGTCTTGAAGTAGTGCGGGAAGTTGCTCCATATCGTCTTTTGTCACCTGTAGCGACAGTAGGTGAGCAAATTGTTGTTAACAAAAACTTTGTTCGTTTTGATATTGAGGCTGAAGGTGCCACTAAAGTAATAATTGGCAAAGAAGAAGCAATAAAACGTACGGATTTGCCAAATCAAGATCGCTTCACCTATGATTATGTGGGTTTAAAAGCAGACAAATCGAATCCTATTAAGATACAAGTGGTTCGTGCTAACTCCACAATAAGCGATACCATAAATGTGTATTATGCCAGTGCTGTGCAGATTGATACACAATATATGGCGGAGAAGGTAGCTACGAAGTATAGTGTCTTTAATAAAACCTTGGAATTGAACTTCCCTAAAGGTACGATTATGAAGGGATATACTAGCTCTGGTGCTGCAAAATATTATCCTAATACAAAACTGTTGTTTGGTATCGCGGATCCCGCTGATGGCGTTGTTGAACGTAAGAATGATTACGGGAACATTATCAACGTAACGGGTAGTGACGACAGAACCGAAGGCGGGGGCGGGCAGCTTGTGATTCCACAGGATCTTGCTCTACGCTTTACATCAACCGTCTCTACTAATAACTTTTCGAGAGTATCGGATATCTATTGGCTTAGTGGTGGTCTAGGAAATGATGGCGTTAATCTTGAGACCAACGGGGTTACCCCACATTTCGTGGATGCCAGTGGAAAGACTGGATATTTTACACAGTATAGTCAAACGAGAAAAATCGTACCTTCCCAACGTGGTGAATTGACGCTTACTTTCAACTCCAGCATTGTGGATGAAGTGGGATCGACTATTACAGTATTCCGATATACAGATTCAGGTAAGTGGGAGAACTTGGGCGGGGTCGTAGATACGAAAAAACATACCATCACCGTTCCATTCGATGAATTTGGTTATTACACTGTTATGAAGCTGCGCCGTGGTTTTGTTGATATTACGAATCATCCATGGGGCAGAAATATAATGAATGGATTGTATTCCAAAGGATTCATGACTAACCTTCGAGCAGACGCATTCGGGGCCGATGATTTGACCACTCGTGGTGAATTCGCTACATTGTTGGTGAAATCATTAAGTATTCCTTTGAACTATGATGCTAATAAACAAACCTTCTTTGATATTGTGCCAGAAGCCGTCGCGGCCACATGGGATTTCAAACACATTGAGACAGCTGCTAGGGCAGGTATTGTTACAGGCCTCAGTGATGGCTTCTTTGGGCCTGATCAAGCCTTAACACGTGAACAAGCCGCAGTAATGATAGCTAGGGCGTTGAAACTCAAGATGTCTTTGAATGACAGTAAACTGCTGGCAAGCTTAAGCAAATCATTTGTTGATACAAGTAACATGGATTTCTACTCACGTCCTGCAATTGAAGCTATATCTAAAGCTAAGATTATGGAAGGAAGCGCTGTGACCGTTACAGGCCAAAAGAAGCCCGTCTATAACTTTAACCCGAAGGGTAAGTTGACTAGAGCAGAGGCCGGTAAGATTACTGTGGCACTCTTACAGAAGAGTACAAGCATCTTCCCTAAGAACTTTAACTAAAGAATAAAAAAAGTGCTCCGGCTTGCGAAAAGTATTCGTAGGTCGGAGTTTTGATGTAAAGATAACAATTACCAGCGACATAAATTTTGTAATCTGCACCGATTTACGATACAATAATGTAGAAAATATTATTTTCTGAAAGGTGAAAGCCATCGATGAAACCGATTTTATCAAAAGCACAGTTGGATTACATGAAAGCCAAGAATATGTTTGAGAATAGAGCAAAAGTGTTGGAGAAGGAAATTGCAGCTAAACGGGCACTACAGGAGATCACTCAAGAGGTCATGGAAGAACTGGTGCAAGCAACAGGATTCCACGATTCATACAACGAGCTTGTTGTTACTGAGAATGCTCTGATCGAATGGTCTCATACTACAATCAAGCATGAGAAGAGCTACCGCGAGAACCGCGCAGCTATTGATGCAATGTATGACAATGTGAACTCGAGTCCTGAGAAGCGTCAGGAATTGATCCAATTATCTATGAAGATTCGTTAGAAACAATGTAATAGAAGCAAGCGTCGGCAACGGCGCTTTTTTTGTTTTTTGTAGGAATGTTTAAATTAATAGTACAAGTGTTAATGATTCTTAGTAAATATTGCATAATGACGTTTAGAAAGCGACTATGATATACTGTTTTCCGTAGGCACCCATGATTAACAATAGTTAGTAGAACATACATATGTATCTTCTAATGGGATCACACCGGAAAATATAAAAAAGAAGATTTTTTTTGAGAAACCGCAACTTTTTCAAATCTTCTGCGTTTAAGGTGTAGAGTCATTTACACAGGGGCTGAAATTAACCGCTGGTAAAGCCAATTTAACAAAATGGAAAAATTAGCTTTACGTGACTTGAGGCACATTGTATAATACTTAGGTATAATTAGGAATCTAGTATTGTCATGTCCTAAATTCGTTTACCAGTTTCTGTGATACCCGTCACAGACATTATTTATACTTAATTTGCTCAACTCGGGAAAGGGGGTGCATCGGCTAATGAGTGACATGAGCTACTCAACTAAAGAAAAATCTCAGTTTATGAACGTCCAAGGAGGAGAAAAAAAGGTTATGAAGAAAATTTTATCCGTAGCATTATCTACAGCAATGGCATTCTCGATGTTTGCCTCTGTAGCGTTTGGTGACGCAGCAACAACTCCGCAACAAAAATTTGATGCTTTGGCAGCGAAAGGTATTCTCAACGGATACCCAGATGGTCAAGCTCACCTTGAAAAAGATCTTACTCGTGCTGAGTTCGCGAAGATCGTTACTAAATTGTTCGACCTTACTGAAGTAAGTAACAAATTGTCTTACAAAGACAAAGGTTACAACGCATCGAACTGGGCTGTGCCTTACATCGAAGCTGTTACTGCAGTAAACTACATGCAAGGTAAAGATACTGTTAAAGGTATCTTCGATTACAACGGTAAAGTAACAGTTGAAGAAGTTGCGGCTGTATTGTTCCGCGCTTTGAAATTGGAACAACCAACTACAACTGATAACTCTGCATCTGCATGGGCTAAAGGTTATGCTCAAGCAGTAATCAATGCAGGTTTGGTTGCTAAAGATACTAACTTCAAAGCTAACGCTAGCCGTTCTTTGGTAGTTGAAACAGCTTATGCTGTTGATCAATTGAGCCAAGCAGCTACAATCGCTTCTGCTGAAGCAGTAAGCCCAACTAAAGTAGTTGTAACTTTCTCTGACAAAACTACTACAACTGTTGAATTGACAACTGCTCTTGTAGCTGGAGTTGAAACTACAATCAACTTCAAACACAACGATCATGATTACACTACTAAAGTAACTTTGGCAGCTCCTAAGGTTGTTTCCGCAACTGCTCCAAATGCTAAACAAGTAGTAATCAAATTCAACCGTTCGATCGATGCAGATACACTGGCTGAATCCAGCAAAGTTATCGACGGTGTTGTAAAAGTAACTAAAGTTGGTAGCAAAGATGATGAAGTGGCTAACGCTTATGTAACTTTCAATGCTGACAACACAGAAGCTACTATTACTGTGCCAGGAACTAAAGGTCTTAAAGGTAACTACACAGTTGTTGTGAACGATACTGTTAAAACAACTGCTGGTGAAGCTGTTCCAGCATTCACAACTTTGCTTCCTATCGCTGACACTGTAGCTCCAACTGTTGCTACTATTAGTTCTACAGCTAAAGCAACAACTAAAGACGTATACGTAACATTTAGCGAACCAGTTAAAACTACTGGCATCGTGGCTTACGTAAATGGTTCTTCTGCTTCCGCGACTGTACAAAATGACACTTACACTGAGTTCAAACTGAGTGGAGTATCGTTGGAAAGTGGTAAATCATATGATGTATCCCTGCTTAATGTAACTGACTATGCAGGTAACGTTGCTAATCCAAACCCAATCAAAACAACTGTAACTGTTGTTTCTGACGTTGCTGCTCCTGTAATCAAGAGTGTAACTCCAGTTAGCGACAAGTTTGTTGAAGTTGAGTTTGACAAGAACGTTGACCGTGCATCTTTGGTTGGTAATGTTCGTCTCTTGAACTCTGTTGGAGAAAGCCAAGGTACATTTAGTGTTATTACTACTGGTAATGGCAAGAAATTCACCTTGCAAAGTCCTCTGAATAGCTTCCCATCCACTGGTACTTTCACTGGAACCGTTGTATTCGGAGCAACTGTTAAGGATACATTGGGTAACACATTGGGAACTGCTTCAAGTCAAGCAATCACTTTCACTAAGGACACTGTAGCTCCTACAGTTACTGGTATCACTTACTCAACTTCAACTTCTGTTAAAGGTCTAAAATTGACTTTCTCTGAAGATGTTGTAAACACTGGATTGGGTTCAGTAGTACTGATCAATAACAAAACTGGTCAATCTACTGCAATTGCTAACACTACAAATGGTAGCGGAAAAACACATACATTAACTGCTGTTAATGTAGATACTGGTGAGTACACTGTGCGTCTGCCAGAAGGACTCTTCAAAGATAAATCTTTCTCTGGCAACAAGCTTGCTGCAACTGTATTGACTGTGAAAATCGGATCAGAATCTACTGATGGCGATGCTCCAGTACTGTTCAACAACGGCATTGTAATCAATGACAGCCAAAAAGTTGTAACTGCAACTGGAACTGTTTATGGTGACGCTACTGTCACTGTTGATCTGAAAGATGCAAGTGGCCTTAACGTTGCTTCTGTACTAGATGTTAATAGCTACACATTGAACGACAAGGCATTGCCTGCTGGTACTTATGTAAATATTAGTACTCTTGATGAGAAGGGTAATGTAACAACTAGCTCTTCCAGTCCAAAATATGCTCGTGCAACAATCAATATCCCTAGTTCTTCAATCACTGAAACTAAATCTGACTACAAATTTGTAGTTAACGGTGTTACTGATGTATCTGGTAACACTATCGAAGCAGTTTCCAAGACAGGTAAACTTACTAGCAGAACTAGCCCAGTGTTCGAATCTGCAGTAGTTTCCAGCGGCAACTCTTATGAATTGATTCTTGGATTCTCTAAAGAAATAACAAATCTAGACGAACAACATCTGGCAATCTACATCAACAATGATACTGTTGGAACTCGTCTTGATCAAAAGTATTACAAAGTAACTAAGATTGCTAATGGATCGGATAAAGGCAAATGGTCTGTTACTTTCTCGAAACAAATCATTGATTCCAAAGCAAATATCAATGATGAATTGGATCTGAACTCCAATGAAGTTAACAGAATCATCGTTAAGATTGTTAAAGATGCAGACGCACACGATGAAGTTGGTAACAAAATCACTGGCGAAACAGAAATCTCCGCTAAGTAATCTCCGATTACCGAAGCACAGAATAGCCTCTTCGGAGGCTATTCTTTTTTTATAGGTTTTTATCCCCAATAATGAGGAGGAACTTCTTTGAAATCGGTATGGAAAGTAACAACCGCTGCTGTATTGCTGGCTGGTGGTATATGGGCTGGGTCTTTGCTAAACATTACTGCTGAAGGTGCAGGTGTTGGTTCTCAGCCTGGCACAACGGATGATCCTGTAGTTACTAAAAGCTACGTCGATCAGCAAATTCAGAAAGCACTTTCAGGTGGTGCAGTGACGACTCCGGTAGCGACTGCTACACCTGCGCCTAGTGCAACCACAGCGCCAGTAGCTACACCTGGTCAAAATAGTAGTAATGAATCTGTGATTGTTGATGTGAAGCCTGGCCAAACTTTAATTGCTTCTGCAGGCGCTGAGTTTATCGTTCGCGCGGGTAAAGCAGTAATCGTTTCACAAGATGCGAATGGTGTGGCCGATTTAACAGATGGTAAAGATCTTACAAATGGACTAGCTGCACCATCTAACCACTTATTGTCCTTCCCTCGTGATGGTCGTGGTATAGCTGTTCAAGAGGGTCAAACCCTTGGTCTTGTTGTGATGGTTCGTGGTGGATATACCTTGAAATAATGTGTAATGATATATATTTATAATGCCCGTAAACAGACGTAATCATACCTTCAAACTGTTTTCCAAAGTTACAAATCATTGGCGCGATTGAAGATTAAGTGATGGACGCACAATATTCCTGTAATCTTACAAATTCACAGGAGGTGCTGTAACATGGCACGTAATAATCGTACAGTCGTACCTGAAAGTCGGACAATGCTGAAACAAATGCAATATGAAATTGCAGCTGAATTTGGTTTATATGGGGCTCATTATGGAGGCGGGGCAGACACGGAGTTTGCTTCTGAGTTAGGAGCAGTCGGAGGTAGTGGTTCTGGCCGTAGTCAGTACCTTGGGCATCTGAGTTCAAGGGATAATGGGTCTGTTGGAGGAGAAATTACGAAGAGACTCATTAAGCAAGCTGAACAGTCTCTTTTTCAATAATATCAGGGGTTAGGATACCCTTATTCCTTATCTGATATTGCTTTTTTATAGCGTGAAATCAATATTCATACTCTCACGGGGGGCTCTGTGTTTAATTGACACCACCCCCTAAATAAGATAATATGACTTTTGAGGAAAGCCTTAGACCTTTTCCATATGGAAAAGGTTCATTTTTTGAAGAGTTTAGTGAATGCAGGCATTAAATTTTGCGAAAATCCTTCATGAAAAGAAATCAGGCAAACCTGAATTATTTATATTATTTAGTTTTATTATTTGGCCTGTTATCATTAAGGAATCCCTTATACAGTGTCAGACTAACCATATGGGAGGTTGTTATACTTGTCTATTAAAGGGCGTCATTTGTTTACTTCTGAGTCCGTTACGGAAGGGCATCCGGATAAAATCTGTGACCAGATTTCCGACGCGGTATTGGATGCATTTTTAGTTAATGATCCTAATGCACGTGTAGCCTGCGAAGTAGCAGTAGCAACAGGTCTTGTACTGGTGATCGGGGAAATCAGTACCAAATCAGAGTATGTTGATATTCCTGCCATCGTACGCAATACCATCAAAGAAATTGGATACACACGTGCAAAGTATGGTTTCGACTATAATACATGTGCTGTGTTGAGTTCTCTTAACGAGCAGTCCGCTGATATTGCCCAAGGTGTTAACTCTGCTTTAGAACACCGTGATCCTGCTCAAGTAGCTGAAGAAACAGCTAATATTGGTGCAGGCGATCAAGGGCTCATGTTTGGTTTTGCTACGAACGAGACACCTGAACTGATGCCACTTCCGATTGCCTTATCACATCGTATTGCACGTCGTTTATCTGAAGTTCGTAAGAACGGAACCTTGGACTACCTTCGTCCAGACGGCAAAACACAAGTTACGATTGAGTATCAAGATGAAAAACCTGTACGCGTAGACGCTATCGTAGTATCTACACAACATGCAGAGGAAATTTCTCTTGAACAAATTCAGGCGGATATTAAAGAACATGTTATTTTGCCTGTTGTTCCTGCGGAACTGCTTGATGCAGAAACCAAATACTTTATTAACCCAACCGGACGTTTTGTTATTGGGGGTCCTCAAGGGGATGCTGGTCTAACTGGCCGTAAGATTATCGTCGATACATACGGCGGATATGCTCGTCATGGCGGCGGAGCATTCTCAGGTAAGGATCCAACTAAAGTAGACCGTTCTGCGGCTTACGCGGCTCGTTATGTAGCTAAGAATCTTGTAGCTGCTGGTTTGGCCGACAAATGTGAGATCCAACTTGCCTATGCCATCGGTGTAGCTACTCCTGTCTCGATAAATGTGGATACATACGGAACAGGTAAAATCAGTGAAGAGAAAATGGTTCAACTGATCAGCAACAACTTTGATCTTCGCCCTGCGGGCATCATTTCTATGCTTGATTTGCGTAAACCGATTTACAGACAAACTGCAGCTTACGGTCATTTCGGACGTACTGATGTTGATCTTCCATGGGAACGCGTAGATAAAGCAGAATTACTAAGAGATCTAGCAGGGTTGTAATTCATCATACGGTCTTATAATATGTTAACCCGCAAGTTGGCCATGGTGTCAGCTCTGCGGGTTATTTTGCGTGCGAAAACGAGCAAGGCTAGTGAATCTAACCATAGAGAAGTAGACTACTAAACTTTGCCAGCCTTTTAGCCGAAATATAAGAATATACATAAAGACGATAGTATGGCTTGAGAGGAGTCTATCACGGAATGAAAAGAAAAATTTCAATATGGACGGCACTTATTCTAGCGGGAGAGTTAGTACTTGGTTCGGGTTATCCTGCTATTGGAATAGGGAATTCAGCAGTGTACGCTGCATCAGAGTTTGGTATAACAGTCTCACCAGCGCCTGGAGCAAGTTATGTAACTATCGGATCATCCCTTAGACTGAGCTTTGATCGTCAAGTAAACCCGCAGTCAGGTGAAATTACTATCACGGGTCAAGGTGATAGCTCACCTTTTTTAACGATTCCTATTGGTAGTTATGGTCTAATTGGTAGTTCAAAAGATTACGAGCTTAAGCTAAATCAACAGTTTACTTCAAACAAGACTTATACAGTGACAATCCCTAAGGGGTTGTTCAAGGATAATGATGGTAATGAGTCAGGTGTTACTTCATGGGCATTTACCACTGCGCCTGAGAGTAATACAGCGATTACGGCAGGTAACTTTTCACCTGCTAATAATACAAGAGTGGATGCAGGAGCCCTTAAGGAGCTAAGTCTAACCTTAAATAAAAACCTGATAAAAGGTGGAGGTTACATCCGGATTTTGTCGTCTGCAGATAATGCAACCGTACAAGAGTTCAAAATTAAGGATGATGATACTAGAGTTAACGTTCAGACTGATGCTAACTCTACTACAGTTAAACTAACATTGGATAAAACATTGGCCTCCGGAAGTAACTATTATGTTCTTATAGATTCTTATGCTTTTAAGGATGTTGATAATCGAACGTATTCCGGGATTTCAAGCGGTGATGTGTGGAGCTTCTCTACTAAAGGTGTGGCAGAGATTCCAGTGACTCCTGCACCGGCAAACGGATCAGGTGGGGTATCTACCACTGGAGCCCTACAGCTTACATTTGATCGTCCTATGATGCCTGCAGCTGGAACCATAACAGTATCTCCAGGTGCAGCTAACGATGCTAGAACGAGATGGCTTAATGTAAACTCCCCAGCCGTTACAGGAGGAAGCAGCAGAACTATAACATTACTTCCAGCATCAGCAGCATCACCCTTGCTAAACAGTACGCAGTATACGGTGACGATACCGCAGGGAGCTTTTTATGATCAAGACGGAAATGTATTTCCAGCTTCGGGTGCGTATACCTGGACATTTACAACGGCTTCTTTGACAGGACTTAATGTCAGCGCGCTAAACCCAGCTGACCGGAGTGAATCCATAGCTAACAACAGATCATTTTCTGTCACATTCAATCGTAATGTGAATTATAACAGTGCTGTGGAAAATGGTGTAGCGCTTTATAAAAGTGGTGGCGCACAGGTTCCGGTTACTGTTAACCGGAGTACAACTGCTGCAAGCGAATATGTAATTACGCCTAAAACAGCTTTAGATAGCGACTCAACCTATTATATTGATATTGCTAAAGGAGCTTTTGTAGACGCTATTGATGCTAATGTTATCTATGATGGACTAAGCGGCAAAAATTCATGGAGCTTCCGGACCTTGTCTCAGGACAAAACAGCTCCACAGCTCACATCTGCATCACTCGAGAACAATCGGACCATTCGTTTAAAATACAATGAGAGTCTTAACTCTTCCATTGCACTGTTGATCTCCAGCTTTGGTGCTACGGTGAATGATGAGAATCGTACAATTGAAAGTGTCTATATCCAGGGAGACAGCGCCTATGTGGTACTCAGTACAGGGGTAGCGGTTGGACAGAACGTGAAGGTTAGCTACACAGGGGGTCTGCGGACCATTCAAGATCCAAGCGGAAATGCAGCCAGCACCTTTAGCTCAAAGCAGGTTACTAACACTATCGAGTCCTCCATGCCTACACCCAAAGATGGACGGATCACAGGTAGAACTGTAGCGTTGAATTTCAATGACTCTTTAAAGGCAGTTTCCTCTTACGCACATAGTCAGTTTCTAGTGACTTCAGATGGGGGATCTCTAGGGGTCAACTCCATAAGCTCCAGCGGGAACACTGTATATTTAGGGTTAAATAGCGATGCTTCTAATGGCCAGACCGTTCGTGTCTCCTATTATGCAGGCTCTTATCCTTTGCAGAATTCTTTTGGACAAAATATTGCGGATTTCACAGATTTCTACATTCGCAACAGCAACGATACAATTCCACCCGTGTTCCAAAGTGCAACCGGAGGTGGCAATAAAATCCTTCTGAATTACAATGAAGGCTTGTCAACGACAAACCTCCCGATGAACAGCCAGTTCTCTGTGCTTGTTGGCAGCACTCCTAACTATGTTACGAATGTATCCGTCAGTGGCTCACAGGTCACGCTAACGCTCCAGAGTGCTTTGACGGTGAATCAGAATGTTACGTTATCCTATGTTCCGGGGACTACCGGAATAAGCGATTTAAATGGAAACCGTGCAGCTTATATTAACCTGCAGCCTGTGTCCATCTCGGAAAATAGCGGCACTAGCATACCTGAGATTAGTTCTGCCACCATCAATGGCGACGAGCTTACGGTTACATTCAGTAAAAACATGCAGGCATCTGGTTCCCTCTATGCTAATCAGTTCGGAGTTAGAGCAGATGGAAGCAGTATGGGTGTACAAAACTACACTTTGTCAGGGGATATTTTGAAAATAACAACATCCTCAGTAGTAAAGACCGGGCAAACTATCGATTTGTCCTATATGTCAGGTTCAGGTACGATCAAGGATTTAAGTGGTAATATACTGTCCTCCTTCTCTTCACTTTCTGTTAAGAACCTAACCGGCGTGAGCACCGGAACGGGAAATCGTCCATCCTATCTAGGGACGATTGCAACAAGTGAGTTTGGAAAAGAATACGCGCTGCTGAAGAGTGACTCTTCACAAATCGTGGATGACCGTTCGTTATACAATCAATCTGTAAAAAGATATACCTTAAACACAGATCGCCTGACGGCCAGTTTTGAATATCTGTATAAGGCAAGTAGTGATACATTAGCTTTTGAGGTGCCTGCTACAGAACAATCGGCCTATGTGACTGTTCCTTTAAAGCCTTTGCTTGATGCTGTAAATCGCAGTGAAACCACAAAATTTATGATACGTTATGGCGATCACTTATATAGCGTAGGATTAGACGATATCGATATGAACGGATTAGCGACAAGCTTGATTGCAGACAGTAAAAATATCTCGCTGGTGTTCCGCTTAGAAAAGGTTCCGGCAGGTACGTTCTCCCCATTTGAGCAAAAGCTAAAAACTATGGGGATGCAGAGCGTTACTAGTCTTATGGATGTCCGGGTGACTGCGATAGTAAGCAGCAATTATTCTAATGCTAAGGCATTATCGGTACCTGGAGAATACACTGTGCGTACAACTTCTTCATTGAACAATGCGCAGACATCTGCTGCTAGACTGGATCTTTCCTATTACGATGCAGCCTATCTGCCAACAAAAGTAAGTACGGTAGGTAGCTATACGATTATTCGTGCTCGTACGGAGGGTAATCAGGTGTTAGGAACCTTTATATCAACCCGGGCCTTTTCAGATATGAGTAGACATTGGAGTAATTCAATCGTAGCTGAGCTTAGTGCAAAGACTATCATCGATAGCAGTTACGGGACTACATTTGGTCCAGAAAAAAAGATTACCCGTGCAGAGTTTGCAGTAATGCTTAGCCGGGGACTTGGTTTGCTAGGCGATCGCGAGACCGCACAGCGCTTCCGGGATGTGCAGCCTTCCACACAAACGGGAGACTATATTGGTGCAGCAGCTAAGGCAGGTATTATTACAGGCAACACGGATGGCTCCTTCCGGCCTAATGATAATATCACTCGTGAGCAGATGGCAATCATGATGATTCGGGCAATGGAATACACCAAACATCCTATTACATTAAGCGGCACTTCTGCCTCAACACTGGCTCGCTTTAAGGATAAGTCCAAAATTCAGAATCAAAGTGCAGAATTCGTAGCTAAAGCTGTGCAATCTGGGATTATTTTGGGAATGACCACAAGTGAGTTCCAACCTCAGGGTAATGCCACTCGTGCACAAGCTGCTGTGATGTTGCATCGGATGCTGAAGCAAACAGATTATTTATAGAATAAATAGATTGGTAAAGCCTGGCATTCTGCTGGGCTTTTTTTATGTTAACAGTTTGTGTTACGAGACTCTATAAAGCTTGAAATCTCTCAATTTCGCAACTTTTTCGCTTATTTTCAGTCTATTAAAAGAGTACTAGAAAAATAGGAACCAGTTTCCAGACTTTTGATAACGGACTTGAAGAGTAAAAAAGAGATGGGAGAGTTACGTCGAAATGAATGAAGTTTTCATGGAGAAGAAGAGTAGAGAAGTTGTTCGGGGAATGAAATTATCATCTACTAAAAAATGGGTTGCCGCTTCATTGGCAGGTGTGTTGTGGATTATGCCAGTAATTGGCAGTGAAGGCTTGGCTATGTTTGGTCATAGTTCCACACCGATTGCTGCCGCAGCCACATCTAATTTTAAAGTAAGCAAGCTGGGAGAAGAAGTAATTACTTCGGGCGCCATTATGATGAAATACAAATATACGGCTACACGTTCAGGAGCGAGCGCTTCTGGCTTGGCGGATGTTATTCGCGTTGACCTCAACAATCCATATGTTTCTTTAGATGTTATGACAGGTAAAGGTGGAAACCTGACAACACGTCAAAGTACTGGTGGGATGGCTAAGGAAACTGGAGCCGTGGCTGCAGTAAACGGAGATTATTTTAATACAGGCGGGGAAGGTGCTCCGATTGGTGGACAAGTATCCAGTGGAGTATTGGTATCCACCCCTTCGCAATTGGATGGAATGTATGCCTTTGCAGTGACTAAGGACCGCAAGCCTCTTATTGATGAGTTCAGCTTTGAAGGAATGATAACCGCACCTGACGGCGCACAGTTTGAGATATCCGGTATCAATAAAGGTGCTTATAGTCCTGAAGGTGGAAGCTCTACTTATAGCCATGCTAATGCAATGTATATCTATACGGATGTATGGACCGCACTCGATCGTCCCAAAAACAGCTCAACCACACCGACAGAGGTGCTCGTTGAGAACGGCGTAGTTACTCAAATATCTGAAAATGCTGCGCTTCCTACAGCGGTTCCAAAGGGAGCTTATATTTTGCGGGCCCATGGCTTAGCCGCACGGTATGTTACTGCCCATCTGACTGTTGGACAACCGGTAACAAGTGTGTACTCCCTGAAATCGAAGACTACGCAGCAATCGCTAGATCCTGCTAATCTGCAAACAATGATTGGTGGACATACGATTCTTGTAAATAATGGAAAAGCTGCAACGTTCTCTCGCTCGACTAGCAGCATTGGCGGTTATCGTGCACGTACGGCTTTAGGATACTCTCAGGATGGACGTTATGTTTATATCATAGCTACTGAGAAAAATGGCAACAGCTCAGGAATGTCATTGACCGAGCTGCAATCTTTTATGACCAATATTGGAGTCTGGAAGGGGCTTAACTTAGACGGAGGCGGCTCTACAACGATGGTAGACCGGCCTCTCGGTGAAACCTCAGCCACACTAACCTTTAATACAGAGTATGGCACAGAGCAGCGCAGCATTGTTAACGCGCTTGGTGTTTATACTAACGCACCACAAGGTGAAGTAAAAGGAATTAAAATTAGCGGAAGCACTTCATTATTAGTTGGACAAAAGGCTACTTATTCGTTAAAAGGTTATGACACTTACTATAACCCTATAGATGTAGCAGCAGGCAATCCTACTTGGACATCAAGTGGAGGAAGTGCAACTGTAAGTGCAGGAGAAGTAACGGCAGTGAAGCCAGGCACCGTTACCTTAACGGCTAAAAGCGGCGTAGCAAGCGCTTCTACAACCCTTACAGTCTTGGGTGGAGATGATCTATCCAGCATGAGTGTAGGCACTGCTACAGCGCCACTGACAGCTGGGACAACTGTATCTGTCCCTGTAAAGGCCTCTACGAAGAGTGGAGCAACCATAAGCGTTCCAGATTCAGCGCTGAAGTGGGAATTTGTAGGCTTTAAGGGAGTCGTGCAAAATGGCAAGCTTACTGTAAACTCTGTGGATGCAGGGGTTACTACAGGTTACGCTATTGCTCGTTATGATGGATTTAGCACAGCGGTTGTATTATCGACAGCAGCAGCTACAACATGGGAAGATTTCGAGAAGGTAAGTTATCCAGTCAACTTTACTACCAATGTGCCAGCGGTGCAGGGGACTGCCACAATAGTAGACGGATCGGCTGAAAGAGTAGGCTCCAAGGTGCTGTCACTCAGTTATGATATGACGGCTGGCAGTGGTAAAATGTACGCTTATGCTCAACTTAACGGCACAAGTGGAAAAGCCGTTCCAGCGCTTGCAACTTCGATGTCAGTTGATGTGATGGGCGATATGAGCTTAAACTGGCTGCGTGCTGAGTTTGTCGACAATAGTGGAGCTACAGCCTATGTAGATCTTGCGAAGATTATCGATTGGAACGGTTGGAAGAACATAAACATCGACTTGTCAGGATCAGGGATTAAATTCCCGGCTACGCTGAAAAGACTTTATGTAGTCAACGTAGAGGAGGGCCAAGATGAACGGGCGAAGACAGGTACCGTTGCTTTTGATAATATCACCTTCACAATGCCTTCACTTTCCAGTGATGCTGGGTTACCAAAGGGTACAGCTTCGATGAGCATCGGCTCCAAAGCAATGACCGTAAACGGAAATAAGAAGGCTATTGATGTAGCTCCAATTGTGAAAGACGGCAGTACTTATGTGCCGATCCGTTATGTGCTGGATGCTTTTGGAGGGAATGCTACCTGGGATCAGGTGAATAAGAAGATCATGGTGTTGCGCGGAGCTAAGGCACTGGATCTGACGGTAAATAAAAAGGAATACCTGTTAAATGGTAAGCGACAAAGTGCTGAAGTAGCACCTATTATTTTACAGGGTAGGACTTTAGTACCTCTGAGACTGGTTTCTGAACAGTTAGGATTAACTGTAAAATGGGAACAGAAAACGAAGACCGTAACTATCGAATCGTGATATGTTAATATATAAGGAAAACCTTAATACGATCCGATAGAAAAGGGGCAAGCATCCGTGGAATTTCAAGCCGATGCGATTGATCGCGTTATTAAAAATACCATCGACGTGATGGAGAGCAGCAAGTATCAGATTTTTGAAATATTGCAGGTTGCACGTGATGAACTTGCTGCACTCAACAAGGAACTGCAGCGGGTCATGGACGAAACGGATGAAACATTGAAAAAGGTAGACAAGCTGGAGCTACAGTATCACCGCTCCAGAATCCGGCTGACAGAGGTCAGCCGGGACTTTGTCCGCTACTCAGAGAAGGATATCCGTATTGCTTATGAGAAGGCTACGGAGCTTCAGCTCGAACTCATGATGACGCGTGAGCGAGAGGTCTATCTTCGAAGCAGACGTGATGAATTACAAATGCGAGTGCGCAGTGTCGAAAATTCTGTAGAGCGTGCAGAGTCAATTGGTTCGCAAATGAGCGTAGTGCTCGAATATTTGTCGGGAGAACTAGGCCAAGTGACGAGAATTGTCGAATCTGCGAAGAACAGACAGATGATCGGACTCAAAATTATCCTGGCTCAAGAAGAAGAACGGAAGAGAATTGCCCGGGAAATTCATGATGGTCCCGCTCAAATGCTGGCAAATCTAGTCCTTAGGACGGAAATTGTAGAAAGAATGCTGGTAAAGCAGGAATTTGGGCTGGTGCAGGACGAAGTAGTAGATTTAAAAGGGCAGGTTCGTAACAGCCTGGAAGAAATGCGTAAGGTTATTTTTAATTTACGACCGATGGCTCTCGATGATTTGGGCTTGATTCCGACTTTGCGGAAATATGTGCATGATTTTGAAGAGAAGACGAAACTGCGGACGACTTTGGAAACCCGGGGACAGGAACACCGACTATCTTCAGCGATGGAGGCGGCGGTATATCGTCTGGTTCAGGAAGCATTGTCTAATGCAGCAAAACATGCCTACCCAAGCTTCGTATTGGTGGAGATTACATACCAAGCGCAGTTAATTAAGATTGTGATTAAAGATAACGGATTAGGCTTTAATGTACAAAAGTTAAAAAATCAGCAAGGTAATCGGGAAAGCTTCGGGTTAGTAGGTATGCGGGAACGTGTAGAACTGCTTGAAGGAAGAATGGAAATTGTATCAGCCGAGAATCAGGGGACAACAATCGTGATCCATATTCCGACGAATGTGGAGAAGGGGAAGGAGTAGTGTGATGGAGAACTTAAACTCTAGTAAAACGCCCATTAAGGTTCTTTTGGCGGATGATCATCAGCTTTTTCGTGAAGGGCTGAAACGCATTTTGAATATGGAGGAGGATATCGAGGTCATAGGGGAGTGCGGCGACGGTATTCAGGTATTAGAGTTTTGTAACGGGACTAAACCGGACATCGTACTGATGGACATCAATATGCCTGTTGAGAATGGCGTAGAAGCCACTCAAAAACTTCGGGAAATGTTCCCGGAGGTTAAGGTAATTATTTTATCCATTCATGATGATGAGAGTTATGTATTTGAGACCCTTCGTAAGGGCGCCAATGGTTATTTATTGAAGGATATGGAGGCCGAATCCCTTATTAATGCTATTCGTTCGGTCTGTGAAGGACATGCCTTTATCCATCCAAAGGTTACTGGAAAGCTTATCAATCAATTGCGGCGTATGACTTACCTTAACGAGACTGGCGTAACTACAGATACAGTGGTGAAGGAAGCTGGTGTTAAATTTATTGCTGGCGACAACAATCCTCTGACCCGTCGTGAAGCAGAAGTGCTGCGTCTAATGGCTGAAGGTAAGAGCAATAAAATGATCGGTGAATATTTATTCATTAGTGAAAAAACAGTTAAAAACCATGTTAGCAGTATTTTGCAAAAAATGGAAGTGGATGATCGGACTCAAGCCGTTATTAATTCGATTAAATATGGCTGGGTAACCTTGTAGAAGCTTCACAGTAATACGTTACATATAGGAAAGAAATTAAGTAGACACAGCTTGCTTCCCTGATGGGTGTTCTAGGCAGTCACCGACCTTTTAATGCCGGCATATAGTGTTGGTATACAGAGGAGGTGCATCTCCATGGTAGCCCAGTTGATATGGATTGCGGTTGTTTATGTATCCGCTGCAGTGATGATTCATATGTTGCATAACCGGCAGAAGGTGCGTAAAACACCGCAGTCCGGAAAATGGATTCATTATATTTTTATTACCCGCAATCATGAATCTGTTGTGGAATGGTACATTCGGGCACTGACATTTCAAGCTCTTCTAACCGGAAAACGATTGCGAGTAACGTTCATGGATGATGGTTCGAGTGATGGAACACTTGGGATAGTTTCCAAAATGGCCGCTAGCGGCTGCTCTATCGATCTTGCAACATCTTTGTACTCTCTTCAGATGAGTGAAGAATTACAGCATGAAGGAATTGTAGTAGACTTGCGGTTGTCAGGGCAGTCTGTATCGCTGCCTTTTATGGGGATGGCAGGAAGTAGGGGATGCGAATCAAAGCGCAACAGATCTTAAGTAAATATGTAAGTAACGGGTGAAGCACACTCTCCAAGAACTGGGGGAGTGTGCTTTTTGCGTTTGGGGAGACGTAGTCGTGAATTTGGGATCAAATATGGAGTTGTTAAGTACAGGCGAGAGGTAGGAGGGATTATTATGCAAGTCGCTGTATATGCTGTGGAATGCAAAAGGAGCTGGCGGGTTTGGATTTCATTAGATCTTAGGGTGGATAGATGGTGGTGGTCTGTAGCTAGACCGGAGAAGAAAGCTGGGAGTTCGTTAGCGGCGGATAGTTTGGTTCTGCTTTCTTCTGCGTTACCGCTAGGGTGGGCTGTGAAGCTCCGGGACAACTTTAAACAAAGAAGCGCAATGGGCACCTGGGGGATTAAGGAGTGGGGGCAATATATTAATAGTATGCTTGAGGCTGAGTTGAGAGAGGAGAAAGAGACAGGGGGACTGTGGGAGGCACAGTGGCTGAATGATGGAATATTCATATGGAAGCCTAATGAATCAAGTTTCGGAATAGATCAGGACAATAAGAAGAATGAAAGATACGATTGGTGTGAAAAAGAGGATTTTCAATCTGGATTACTAGAATCGGATTCAGAACAATTATTGCGGGCTGTGGCCGGGCGCTCTTTATTGGAGCCGGAAGTAGAAGCGCTGCTGGCAGAAGAATTGCCAGAGCTAGGGGGAGGCTGGCGCCAGGCGGCACAACTGGCGCATCTACAGGGGCGGCTGATGTTTACAGCCGCCGTAGGCAATGCAGCCCCCGCTGCGCACGGGGCGCGGGTCCGCCAGCTCCCTGCGGGTGCTGGCGTTATGATGCGTGCGGCGGCTAAGCTGCCGCACGTATTGCGGCGCTGTCGCTCGCCGCGCGGTTTCGCGCTGCCTGCGTTGCGGCAGCGTGCCCACCGGCCGCACGGCATGCGCCGCGTGCGGGCTTATGGGCTGCGCCTATTGCGAGGCCTGCCTCGCGCTTGGGCGCAGCCGGGCTTGTGCGCTGCTGCTGCGCAGCGCAGCACTTCCGGCCGTGCGGTGCACGGCCGCCCTTGACCCCGCCGCGGCCGCAGGCCGGTGGGGGCTGAGCCCAGCGCAGGCGGGAGCCGCTGGCGCTGCGCTGGGTTTTCTGGCGGAGGCGCGCAAGCGCTCCGCCAGTACCTGCCCAGAGCGGTTTCTGCTCTGGGCGGTGACGGGAGCGGGGAAAACGGAGATGATATTCCCGCTCCTAGAGGCTGTGCTCGCCGCCGGAGGGCGGGCGCTGGTAGCGACGCCGCGCCGCGACGTCGTACTTGAGCTCGCGCCGCGGCTCGCCCGGGCCTTTCCGGCGGAGGTTATCGCCGTACTTTATGGCGGCAGCGCAGATCGCTGGGTGAGCGGTCGCTTAACGCTCGCAACCACCCATCAGCTCCTGCGCTTCCATCAAGGTTTTGATCTCGTAATCATCGACGAGCTGGATGCGTTTCCTTACCACAATGATCCTATGTTGGCCTATGCCGCTGAACAAGCCTGTAAAGTGGACGGCTCTTTCATTTATTTATCAGCTACGCCACCACAAGAAATGCAGCGTTTGGTTCGGTTAGGCAAACTTCCACATGCCAGAGTGCCTGTCCGCTTCCATGGTCATCCCTTGCCTATCCCGCAGCAGTTGAGTATACCCTCGGTTCTAACCTGTCTAAAGCGTGGAAGTTTGCCAAGATCGCTTATACAAAATCTTCAAAAGTCACTGGAGCGAAAAGCACAAATTTTTCTATTTGTGTCTCGAATAGCTCATATCGAAGGATTGCTGATCCTACTTCGTCGTAGCTTTCCCGGCGTGGTTATTGAAGGCACCTCTTCCAAGGATTCATTTCGGGCAGAAAAGGTGACTGCTTTTCGCAACCGTATCATCTCTCTGTTAGTAACTACTACGATCCTGGAACGGGGAGTTACCGTACCACGCAGTGACGTGTTTATTTTGGATGCAGACAGTGGTCTATTTGACGAAGCTTCTTTGGTACAGATGGCAGGCCGTGCCGGACGTTCTAAAGACGATCCTGATGGGCATGTTGTATTTGCCTCCCCACAGTGGAGCCGATCCCAGCGTGGAGCGATTGCTCAGATTCGTACTATGAATATCATCGCTCGCCGCCAAGGATATATCCGTAAAGGTGGGGCTAAATGAATACCAAGCTTACAAGTTTCCGAAAATCTCTGTCTTTCCTCCTCACCCCCTCGTTGTCTCAATGTCTAACCTGCGGGAAGCACAGCCCACAGTCCTCACAGCTGCCTGGTATCTGTAAGAATTGTGCGGAATCCATTCCTTGGATACGTACTCCACGTTGCTTGATATGTGGGCGGCATGTAGGCTGTCCAGACTGCACTCGCAGCGCTGAGCCCTCACCTATTGTATGTAACCGGAGTGCGGTAGCCTACACTAATAAGATGAGAGAATGGCTCGGTCAATATAAATATCGCGGGAATGAACGATATGCCCCTCTGCTTGGACTCATGCTGGATAGGGCATATTTAACCCTAAAGGAGGAAAAGCAACAGGGGGCTCTTTCATCCCAGAAGGCATCGTTTTTTCATCTTATTCAACATAAAAGGTACATAAAAAACAGCCTTTGGTCAGCTGATTTATTAGTTCCGGTACCTGTCAGTGATTCAAGGCTTCTAGAACGGGGGTTCAATCAAGCGGAAAGATTGGCCGATGTTCTATCTCGTCATAGGAAGATTCCTCAGCTACCGCTACTAATTCGTACGCATCATACGGGTAAGCAGAGCTTTAAAGGACGTGCGGAGAGACTGGCAGATATGAAGAATGCTTTTGGAGCGAATCCGGCAGTCTCCACACCATTTAAGGATTGGCTGAAAGATAACTCACCTATAAGCCGTCCTATTCGAATTATTATTGTTGATGATATCTATACAACGGGAAGCACGATTCGTGCTTGCGCCGAAATTCTAAAACAAATGGTTTCAAACTATGATTATGCTGCAGAAATCTATAGCCTAACCTGGGCGCGTTCCTAAAACGCGAAAAATGCATGATTGTGAACAGCTATATCCATTCCATTAAGGATTAGTTGCGGTTGGTAGCGTTTCTTCTGTCCCATAGACGAATTCCTTGCAATCATGTAATCTAGGAGCATAAGAATATTATGCATTGCACAGAATGTACGGAGAGGAGCGGCTGCTTGTTATGAATCTAGACAATTGTCCAAGGTGCGGCCGGTTGTTTGTCAAGAATCTTATGGGGTTGTGCCAGTCCTGTATCAAAGAGCTGGAGCATGAATATGAGATCTGCGTGAATTATTTACGGGAAAACAAAGGAACCAACATTCAGGAGCTCTCCGATGCTACGGGGATTTCTATTAAAGAGATTACCCGCTTTATTCGAGAAGGCCGGATTTCTATAGCTAATGCACCCAATATGATGTACCCTTGCGAAGTGTGTGGTACACTGATTCGGGATGGCCATATGTGTGACAGCTGTCGTAGCCGGCTCAGAAAAGATCTCACGAATGCTGTCAAGGAAAATTCTGCTGAGGATACTACTAAAAAGACATCTGATGGTGCATATCGTGCCATAGATAAGCTGCGTGACCTATAAAATCTGCAAAAAAACGTTTGCAGCTATAAAGAATGTTTCAGTCTACGCCGATAAACTTAGTAAAGATTATCGGCTTTTTTATATTAGAAGGAAGGTGGAAGTTATGAAAATTAACGAGACCGGACGAATTAACGCGATTAATCCGTATCAACGCAGCGCGGAAGCGCAAAGGCAGGAACAAATGAAGAAAAGCACACGCAAGGATGAGGTTTCGATCTCTGATGAAGCGATTCAACTCTTGCAAGCACAAAACACTGGCAAGAATGATCCAGAACGCGCACTTAAGATCGACAATCTAAAGCAGCAGGTCTCCGCAGGTACCTATCAAGTTGATGCATCTAAGCTAGCAGAGAAACTCGCCCCTTACTTTAAGCAATCCTCCGAGAATTAGGTGAAAACATCCATGGCATTGACGACATTAATAGAACTATTGGAGCGGCTAGATGGAGTGCATGTTCAAATGCTGGATCTGGCCGCAGACAAGAAACAAGCTATCAAAGAAAATAAGGTTGAAGTACTTATTCAAATCCTTAATAAAGAGTCCAAATTTGTGAAGCTCATTGAGCACCTTGAAGAAGAACGTAAGCAAGCTACCTATGTCTTTTTGCGGGATATTGGGATCCGTTCCAACCTAAATCTGAATTTGACAGAGTTGTCTAGGCTTGTGTTTGATCTTGAAGAAAAGCAGAAACTACAACAGTCACAGCACAAGTTATCAGGTACATTGCAGAAGCTGAAGGATGCTAATACACTGAACCAGCAGTTACTTCAACAGGCACTCTCTTATATAGATTTTTCGATAGAAAGCATGTCTTATTACTCAGAATCAGAAGCCACATATCATCATCCGGCAGAAAAAACGGTTGGAGCACAGCGCTCTGGGCTTTTTGATACTCGAGCCTAATTTGGAGGAATAGAAGATGGTCTCAACATTTCATAGTATAGAAACCGCCAAGAGAAGCCTTAACACACAAACAGTGGCATTGAACACGACAGGACATAATATCGCCAATGCAAACACAGAGGGTTATTCCAGACAAATTGTTAAAATGCAAGCATCTCTTCCTATGGAAGCTTACGGCTTCTTGCGATCAACAGCAGCTGGTCAAATGGGTACAGGCGTTGAGTTTAATTCGATTGAGCGGGTAAGACAGAGTTATTTGGATGACCAATATCGAAATGAAAACTCAAATTACGGCAGCTGGAGTGTACGGTTTGACACGTTGGAGAAGCTTGAAGCACTTATCAATGAGCCATCTGATACAGGGCTGCGCAAAGTGTTGGATAATTTCTGGAACGCCTGGTCCGATTTGAGCCAGGACCCTGAGAATATCACAAACCGTAAGATTGTCAGTGAGACTACAAAAGCTCTCACGGATGCAATGAATCAAATGAGCACACAGTTAAATGCTTTAAATTCTGATTTAACAAATAGCATTGCGTTAAAGGCATCAGAGGCGAACTCTCTTTTACAGACTGTAGCTGATCTTAATAATAGTATTACAAAATTGGAAGGTCTGGGTGAGAATCCGAATGATCTTCGCGATCAACGTGATCTAGCTATAGATAAGCTTTCCAAAATAGCCAATGTTCAAGTAACTCAGCTCAGTGATGGCTATCAAGTTACTTTAGGTGGACAATTAGCCGTTTCAGGCAATCAAGTAACGGTAACCATGTCGGCAGAAAGCTTGAAATCGGCATATGATGGCGGAGCGCTTACAGGCGGTGAAGTATTTGGGCTATTAATGTCAAAGGATACGTACGTAGCAAACTATCAATCTGAGATTGATCAATTGGCAAACACACTGGCTAATGGGGATATTGAAATAACACTACCGGCTGGATCTGTGCTTCCTGATGGTACTGTTCTGAATACTGGGGCGAACGGAACCGCAGTTACTTATTCCAATTCAAATAATAACAGAACCCTAACAGCTGATACCACAGTAACGGTTAAAGGAATTAATGGGTTGCTTCAACTTGGTTATACGGTTAGTGGTACTACGCCTGAGAAAGGATTACCGCTCTTTACATCTAAGGATGGCGGAGCAATTACTTCTGGCAATATTACTTTGAACCCACTTATTCAAAATGATGCGAATAAAATATCTACATCTATGCGTGTAACAGGCGTTGGGACGTCAAATGAGAAGGTAGTGGTTGGAAATAATGATATGGCTTTGGCGATGGCGGGATTAAAGACTGCGAAATTCGATTTTGGTAACGCATTGTCTACAAAGGGTTCAGTTGATGATTTCTTCAGTGCTATTGTAGGGAAAATGGGGGTTCAGACTCAAGAAGCAGAACGCCAATCCAGTAATGCACAGCAATTAACCGAGCAAGTAGAATTGAGCAGACAATCGATAAGCGGTGTATCACTGGATGAAGAAATGACTGATCTGATTAAATTTCAACATGCATATAGTGCAGCTTCCAGATTCATGACCACTTTTGATGAACTGCTAAATAAATTAATTAATGGCACTGGGCGTGTAGGTCTTTAAATTAGGAAAGGGTGAAATGTGATGTCAGTTCGAGTTACCCAAGGTATGATGAGTATGCAGACGCTCAGCAACTTGAACAGAAACTATAGCAACATGAGTAAAATGGAAAATCAAATTTCTACCGGACGTAAGATCAACAAGCCTTCCGATGATCCGGTTGGAGTTACTTATTCTCTTCGTTATAGAGCAGAACTTGCCTCCAATGAACAGTACAAGAGCAATACGGATTCTGCTGTAAGTTGGCTGGATTACACGGATACAACGATGCAACAAGCTAATGATGTCATGAAGCGTTTAAAGGAGCTTACTGTATTGGGGTCAAGTGAAACTGCTCCTCAATCCGCTTTGGATGCTGTCAAGCTTGAGGTCGAGCAATTGAAAGAACAACTCGGAAATATCGGTAATAGCCAAATTCGGGGTAAATACATTTTTAATGGACAAAATTATGATCAAATTCCATATCAGCTTTCTGGTACTGTAACTAGCTTCTCTCAAATTGATACAGATCAGGGAGCAGTTAAATACGCCGTTGGAGATCAATCGACATTTCAGGTTAATACTTACGGTAGTGAATTCTTCGGAAGTTCGACTGACAGCGATAATGCATTTAAAATAATAGACGATCTGATTACTGCCCTAGGTAACAGTGATTATACAAATGTTGCAGCTCAATCCAGTAAGATTGAATCTAGATCATTAAAGATGCTGGCATCCCTATCTGAAGTAGGGGCACGCACAAATCGTGTTGAGCTGGTCCAATCTCGACTGGATGACCGGGAGCTAAACTTAACGAAGTTGCAGTCTAAGACAGAGGATGCAGATATTGCTAGTCTGATGATTCAAGCGACAACTGCACAAACCATTTATGAATCGGCTTTAAAATCATCTGCTCAAATATTGCAACCTTCACTGATGGATTTCATGAGCTAGACTTGATTCTTTGAAAAGGTAATGAGAAGCTATGGACAAAGCAGTCCATAGCTTCTTTTGTTAGTATTCTTATTATTTCTAGGAGGATAATGAAATGACACCAGACTATACAGAACAGAACGTGACGCTGGAAACTATAGTGCCAGTATACTTGTTCCCAAAAGGACTACCTGGTTTTGAAGATTTGAAGGAATATAGGCTAGTGGAGCATAATGAATTGTTTAGTTTATTAAGTTCAATTGATCACCCTGCTGCTAATTTTATTACGGTCAACCCTTTTGATTTTGTTCAGGACTATGAGTTTATTCTGCCAGAAGATATTATCAATGAGATCGGAGTAGAGAACCGAGAAGATGTTACCATTCGCTGTATTGTTACATGGCATAGTGACAGGCAGAAGACAACAGCAAATTTGTTGGCACCTCTGATTCTGAATAATGGAAATAATAAAGGGAAGCAAATTATACTGCAAAATACATCGTATACCACAAAGCACCCTTTATGGAGGATACCTAAAAATGGTTACGAAGGCGGTGATTTCTAATGTTGGTGCTTACACGTAAAAAAGGTGAGTCCATAATTATTCAGAATGACATTATCGTTACAGTCCTTTCTATAGAAGGAGATGTTATGAAGATTGGGATATCGGCTCCTAGAAATGTTGATATTTATCGAAAAGAAATTTTCGATGCAATTGAGCAGAATAATCAAAGTGCTGTGATGGACCCAGAAGCGATTGAAAAAGCGATGTTAGAAATGGATAAATAAGAATAACATTAATCATAAAATAAATGGTTGTAAAAAAATCAAACAATTTGAGAAAAAACTCTAAACAAATGTACTTGTAAAGTCGATATATAAATTAGAGCGGTAATTCTTCAGGGCGGCCGACCTGTGAAGACGCTGACACCACATGGATGTGGGAATAAAACCATTTCAGGGAGGAAATATTAAATGATTATCAACCATAACGTACCGGCCTTAAACACTCACCGTAACTTGGGTCTTAACACAACTGCAACTAGCAAAAACATGGAGAAATTGTCTTCCGGTCTACGCATCAATCGTGCAGCTGACGATGCTGCTGGTTTGTCCATCTCCGAATCCATGCGCGGTCAAATCCGTGGTTTGGAACAAGCTCAACGTAACGCTCAGGATGGGATCTCATTCGTACAAACTGCTGAAGGTGCGATGAACGAAGTATCCTCCATGCTAACTCGTATGAAAGAACTGAATGTTCAAGATTCCAGTGGTACTTATAGTGCTGAAGATAAAGCTAATATTGGTCAAGAATTGGATCAATTGGGTAAGCAAATTGATGAAATCATGACTAAAACAACTTTCAACGGAATCACTATTACTGAAGGTGCAGCAATCACTGTAAACGATAAAGCTACAAGCACAATTACGATTGCAAGTATTACAACAACATCCTTCACTTCATTGGATTCCACAAAAACTCTTGCTGATATTGAAACTTCCATTAAAGCGGTATCAACAGAACGCGCTAAGCTTGGTGCTGTTCAAAACCGTCTTGAGTATACTTCTAACAACTTGGGTACTACTGTTGAAAACCTTACAGCTGCTGAATCCCGTATCCGTGATACAGATATGGCTAAGGAAATGGTTCAACTTTCCAAGAACAACATCTTGCTGCAAGCATCGCAATCCATGTTGGCTCAAGCAAACTCTGCACCACAAGGTATCTTGTCTGTACTTCGTTAATATTAAGTTTTTTCTTCAAAGAGGCCTTGGAATTTCAAGGCCTCTTTTCTTTTTTCTTCTTCATAAACCTTTCTGTTTTTCCGATATAAAGAGTAACAATCCTGAATACGGCATACATAATAATTTGTATAAAATTTTGAGGAGGAGCACTCTATGGATAATATAATAACTCCAGGTAGCCGGATGCCTGCTATGGGGGGCGGAAATATGTCATCGGTAAAGAGTGGTATTGAACAAACTATCGTTTCTCCAGTGAATAGCAGCTCAAAGATCACCCCAATCGAAAATATTAATCAATTAGATGGTAGCACACAACAGATCATTAAGCAGCTGGATAAAATAATCCGAGCGGTTCAAGGGCCTGAAAAGGCTTTTGAGATTTCTGTGCATAAGGATACTAAAGCAATAATGGTTAAGGTGTTTGATAAAAATACTGGTGATCTAATACGTGAAATCCCATCTGAGAAGCTATTAGATGTTGCTGCTAACATGATGGAGCTAAATGGTCTTCTATTTGATGAAAAAGCCTAAGGAGTGGTTCGTATGACAATTAGAATTGGTGGACTAGCATCAGGGATGGATATTGATACAATGGTCAAAAATCTAATGACAGCATCTAAAAGTCCTCTAAACAAGTTAAACCAGCAGAAGCAGTTAACGGAATGGAAACGTGAGGGGTACCGTCAAGTAAGTACGACTTTGGTTAGTCTTAATGAAAAATTGTCGAAATTCAGTCTAAGTAGTTCAATTAATTCCAAGAAAGCTACTGTTACTGGTGCTTCAAATGTAACAGCTACTGCCTCTGGAGCAGCTACTAACAGCAATATGAATATTAGTATACAGAGCTTGGCATCTGCTACGACAACTTTATCTTCAAAAATCAGCAATAATGCTTCCGAAACTTCACTTTCTAGCGTTTATAGTGGTTCTGAGACCAGTATCACGGTTAATGGGACCCAAATTAATTTCGAAGGTACAGACACTATATCTTCTTTGGTTACTAAGATTAATAATAGTGCAGCTGGAGTTACTGCGAGATTTGATAACACTACAGGAAAGTTGTCTTTTGCTGATAAGACCACCGGGAGTGCTGATGTAGAAGTAAGTGGTGAATTGTTAGATAATTTATTTGCAGGAGGTTCTACACCACTTTCGAAAATTTATGCTGGGACAGATAAAGTATTAATCAATGGAATAGAAATTCTCGTCGAAGATACAGACACTATAACTTCATTCGTTACTAAGATAAACAGCAGTAAAGCTGGAGTAACCGCGATCTACGATGCGACTTCAGGAAAATTGTCTTTATCTAATAACGCTACCGGAAATACAGATATAACAACTAGTGGTGGTTTGTTAACTAATATTTTTGGCCCAACCTCCACTAAAACACTTGGTACGGATGCTTTAGTAACAATTAACGGTTTGGAAACCAAACAGTCCTCTAATACCTTTACAGTAAATGGGGTCACAATTACAGCTACTGGAGTGACACCCACAGGACAGACGTCTCAAGTTTCAGTAACTCAGGATGTAGACAAGTTGGTAGAGACCATACAATCCTTTGTTGAAGCATACAATGCAACATTATCGACGTTGAATCAGAAAACATCAGAAGAACGATATAGGAAATATTTGCCACTAACTACCGAGCAGAGGGCAGATATGAGTGAAGATGAGATTAAACTTTGGGAATCAAAAGCAAAAAGTGGAATGCTGAAAAGCGATTCAATTGTGGACAAGACGATCGGTGATATGAGAGCTGCTCTTATGACTGATGTTCTCATGCCGGATGGAAGTAAGTTTAATATTACCAAATTAGGCATAACAACCGGGAACTATAGTGAAAAAGGAAAACTTATTATCGATGAAACTAAGCTAAGAGATGCACTCCAAGCTAACCCGGAGAATGCTTACGCACTCTTTGGACGAACGGATAATTCATCTACAACTAACTATACATCGTCCGACGGTATCTTTAGTAGATTGAAAAAAATTGATAACATCGCATTGACTTCATTGTCTGATAAAGCAGGAACCTCTAAATACAGCAGTGAACTGACAACTGCTTTTCTTGTGAAAAGCCAAATGGGTGACCAGATTAATAGCTTAGATACACGGATATCAGAAATGAATAGACGTCTGACCCTTCTTGAGACCCGTTATTACAAACAATTTTCAGCTATGGAAACAGCTATTAACAAATATAATAGCGCATCTTCTAGTTTAACTAGCATGTTATCCTAGAGTATAAGTATAAAGGAGAGAATGAATTTGATTAACCAAGCATATCAGAAATACCAGCAGACGCAATTACAGACTGCTTCACCTGCGCAATTGTTACTGATGCTATATGATGGAGCTATTCGATTTATTCGAGTTGGAATTTCAGGAATAGAAGAAAAGGATGTTCAAAAAACGAATACTTACTTGGGAAAGGCACAGGGGGTTATTCATGAACTGATCGCAGCATTGAACTTTGATTATGAAATATCAAATACTCTTCATAGTGTATATGAATACATGATTCATCAATTAATAAAGGCAAATATAAATAAGGAAAAAGCGACGGCTACTGAAGTACTAAACTATTTGATAGACTTACGTGAGGCGTGGGATACGGCCAACAAGTCACTGAGTAATAGTAAAGTAGGACTTGTGTAATGCAAGCGTTCAATAATTATATAGATGAGCTAGAACGTATAACTATAGATGTAGTTAATAATATAAACACGGTTACTTATCAGCAATTAGAGGAATTTTCTGAAGAGCGATTTCAATTGATTAAGCTACTAGAGAGATATAAAGAGGAATTACCTTGGGAAGCAAAACAAAGGTTATCCAAATTGAATGCTTACGATGCAACTATTATTCATAAAATGAATATCTTAAAATTAGATGCTAGCGATTGGTTACTAAAACAAGGAACTATTAAAGAGCAAAAAACAGCTTATGGCTCAAGTTATGTATCTGAAAGTATACTGTTTGATCGGAAGAATTAATTATTTAAAGGCGGGGGAACATGAAGCTTCTTAGTGTCTGCATGATTGTTAAGAATGAGGAGGATATTTTAACAAGATGTTTGAATAGTATAAAAGAGCTAGCAGATGAGATTATAATCGTAGACACTGGTTCAATGGATAATACTAAAGAGATTGCGCATCAATTTACAGATAAGATCTATGACTTTAAGTGGTGTGATGACTTTTCAATTGCTCGTAACGAATCTTTGAAATATGCTGAGGGAAGATGGATATTAGTACTCGATGCGGATGAATATTTATCAGTAAATCAGTTGGCGGAATGGAGAACATTCTTAGATACAGAGGTTCCCTCTAAGAATGTTGCATATTCTATAATTGTGGTAAACCATGATGGAGCTAATAAAGGAATTACAACAGCCCCTATCACTCGTTTGTTTCCTAATCATATGGGAATTCGATTTATGAATCCTATTCATGAGCAGTTAACCAACGAAACTGGAGAACTTCTCAATAAAAGATTGAGTTTGACTATAGAGCACACTGGATATCAGGAACAGACAGTTCTAGAGAAAAATAAACACAAAAGAAATATGGATATATTCAGAAGAATGCACAAAAATGGGGAAATGAGCGCCTATGATTATTTCACAATGGGTAATCAATATGTTTTCGCTAAAGACGAAGATAAGGCTTTGGAGTGCTATGAAATAGCAATTAAGAGTGCCCCTCAAAATGCGTCATGGTATCCGTACAGTTTATTGGCCTTAAGCGGTCTTTATTTGAAAATGGACAAACTTAACCTCTCATGGAATTTAATTGAGTCAAAATTTGTAAAATACCGCAACTACCCAGAATATCATAGTATGAAGGGGTATCATTATGAAACATTAGGATTTTATGAAGAAGCATTACTATCATACAAAGAAGCTTTCGAAAGAGCAGAACTAAACGCAAGAGAGTCTTCAGAAGTATGGCTTATGAATCCTGAGTTTGGCTTTAATATACCAGCTACTCAATTAATGAGTTTGCTATTTAAATTGAACAGAAATAATGAAGCCATCCACTGGTTCTCAAAATTACTACAAATTAATAAAAAAGACGCCAACACTGCGATTAAGTTGTTGGAGTGGTTATGTCACAATGAACATGTGGACGCAATTCTTGATTTCCTAAATAGTAATTATGATTGTGGGGAACAAGCAGATGTGTTATTCCTATTGAAGATAACATTAGCGCTAGGGAAAAAAGAACTAGTAGATCAATACAAAAAAATAATTAGTATTGACATTCCTTTTAAATCGCAGGAGTTAGCAAGATTTGCTCTTATTGATGATAATGCCTCGGAATGGATGAAGCAGATAAACGTTCCGGAAGTATTGGATAGCAACGAGTTAAATACCTGGCTACAATTAGCTGTAGGTTCAGTTATATGGCGAAATACAGATGTATTAGCTACTGTTTCCTCAGAGTTTATGCAGGTCAATCAGCTATTAATTCAATATCTTAGAGAAGAGGAGTTAGAAGTTGAGTTAAATCTGTATAGTAATGAACTGTTTTTAATTGCTAAAGACTTGTTTATGTTACAAAGATACGAGATGTTTGACCAGTTTGTTATAAAAGTTCAACATCCTGAGTTACTTAATATGCTTGCAAATTACTTTTACAACATCAACATGATGGAAGCGGCAATGAAATACTACTCTATTCTTTTTTCTAAGCAACAGCTAAACGTTCTAAGTTGCGAAAATTTAGGGTTTTATCAATCCAATCATAATTTGCAGGAAGAGGCCTTTGAATTTTTAGCAATGGCATTAGAAATGGATCCGAAGAAAAGACATCTGTATTATAATGTTATTAAAAATGCCGATATTGAAAATAAAGATAAATATTCAATAATGTTCCAGGAAAGATATCCGCAATTTAAAGATATTTCATTTGTTAAAAAAGCAATTGAAATAAGAAAGCTTGGATGAAGGATGTGTGGAATTGAAAACTAGCATAATAATACTGACCTATAATAAACTAGAATATACTGTGAAATGTGTTGAAAGTATCCGTAAATATACAAATAAAGAGGATTACGAAATTATTATTGTTGATAATAATTCAGTAGATGGAACGATAGATTGGCTTCAAGAGCAGGCAGATATAATTACTATCTTAAATAAAGATAATCTGGGCTTCCCAGGTGGCTGTAATGCTGGTATTAAGATAGCGACGGGCTCGGAAATTTTATTGCTGAACAATGATACTATTGTTACTAAGAATTGGCTATCTAATTTGTTAAAAGCGCTTTATAGTGATGAAAAAGTAGGGGCTGTAAGTTGTGTTACAAATAATTGTTCGTATGGACAAGAGATTCCTGTAGACTATGCTTCTATAGAAGAAATGCATAGATTCGCGAAGAAACATAATATTTTTGACAGTAACTTATGGGATGAAAGATTGAAACTTGTCGGATTCTGCATGTTGATCAAAAAGCAAGTGATTAACGAACTAGGACTTCTTGACGAAATGTTCTTTCCGGGAAATTTTGAAGATGACGATTATAGCTTGAGAATTCGAAAAGCGGGATATAAATTACTTTTGTGTAAGGATACTTTTATTCATCATTATGGGAGCGTGAGTTTTAAAGAAGAATTGTTGAAATATAAGAATTTGATGATCACTAACGCTAAGAAATATGAAAATAAGTGGGGTTTTAATCCTTTATATTCTCAAAATCTACGTAGAGAGATTATTAACTTCATCCAAGAGCCATTAGATAAAGAGTTGAATATCCTTGACATTGGCTGTGCTTGCGGAGGTGCTCTTCTAGAAATCAAAAATAAATATAAACAAAGCAACCTATACGGTATCGAATTAAATGAGTATGCAGCAGAAGTTGCAGCGTTGATTTGCGAAGTGTATTCAATAAATATTGAAAATAATGACCTGCCTTTTAATGACGAGTTCTTTGATTATATTATATTAGCTGATGTACTTGAACATTTGGTCAATCCTTGGACAATTGTGAATAAGTTGAAAAGGATTCTTAAAAAGGATGGAAAACTATTAATTAGTGTTCCGAATGTGATGCATGTAAGTGTTATGAGGAATTTAATTGCAAAAGGTGAATGGAAGTATGAAGATGCAGGGATTATGGATCGAACACATTTAAGGTTCTTCACATATCAATCGATACAAGATATGTTAAATGAACAGGGATACAGTAATATTGTAATTGAAGGAACTACCATTAATCTGTCAGAAGAAGAAGAACTGTTTTATCAGCAGTTAACACAAATATGCCCGCAACATATAATACAGCAGTATAAAATATATCAATATATAATCAGTGCGAGTAATGACGATTTAAATGACTTTTTGCAGTTTGTTATTGACAATCAAGATAATGGTGAGAAAATATGGAAAAGTGCAATGAATTATTCAACTGAGGATATTATAAACCTCAGTAAACGAAATCGATTTACTATAGAAGAACGTGTTAAATTCCTTAACTCGCTCGCAGTAATTAATTTTGAACACGGAATGATTAAAAATGTAATCCCTTTTTTCGAAGAAGCACGTGAACTAGATGAGAAAAACAGCGAGGTACTTTATAATCTTTCATACTTTCTTCAGTACGTGGGGGAAACAGAACTTGCACAGGAATATATGTTACTACTTAAAAAATTGGACTTGGGACTTTATAAGCAACTAGTTGAAGTGATTTGTTAGTAAAGTTTTTTGTTTTTCAATCTAGTTAGACCACGATTTAGCTGAAGAGGGTAGAGAAGGGTGATTCCGATGGATATACAGCAGGAGAAAAGTAATTTGTTATTGTTAAAAGAAATTGATGGGTTTCAAAATGTTGAAGAAAATATTCAGCTATTAATTAATAGAGTTAAAATAGATAATGTTCCATTAAGTGAAATATTCACAATGATTTCTGAAAAAATTGAAAATAAAATCGATATTACTAATATGCTGGCAGTTGGTTTTTTTAACTGTGGCATTTATGAGAATGTTATACCTACTCTTCAGCTTGCCTTGGATTACGATCCATTACAAACGGATACTTTAATCAACTTAAGTGAGATATTAGATATTTTCGGGGAGACAGAATTAGCACTTCAATATATTAGAAAAATAATCAATCCTAGTAAAGAAGTCAGGGAAATAGAGGCTAGACTCGCTTCTCTCTATAAACCTAAAAAGAGCATATCTGAAGATATTGTAACGCTAGAGCAGAATGATGTCTTCTTTACAGGAGAGCGGTTAGTGATAAATCAACATGTGAAAGAAAATTACAATAGTATAATGGAAGAACATCTGCAGAGATATGAATTAGCTTGTAAATATGTAAATAACAAACTAGTGTTAGATGCAGCATGTGGGGCGGGATACGGCTCTAAGATGCTTCAACAAGCGGGAGCCACGCATGTTACTGGGGTTGATATTGATAATGAAAGCTTAGAAAATGCTCGGAAAGTATATGCTGAAAACAATATCAGTTATATGTATGGGGATGTGAATAAGCTGAATATGGGAGATCGGAGTGTTGATGTAATTGTTTCATTTGAAACAATTGAACATATAGATTCAGGAGCAAACTGGATAAAAGAGTCGGCTAGAATTCTGAAGGATGAAGGGATATTTTTGGTCTCCACTCCTAATAGGAAAATAACAAACCCCGGGACGTATTACGTAGAGCAACCTTTAAATCCACATCATCGATTCGAATATGGAGTTTCAGAATTTGTCGGAGAATTATTGAAAGAATATGATTTAATTGAAATATATGGTCAGAATTTTACAAATGATAATATGAATTATTATTCAAAAATTATGCGAGAGGTAAGACAACTAAATATTAATAATTTATCTTATCCTAATTCAATCCCCCATGGTTCTGCATTGATGCCTTTGGGGGAAATTAAAGATGCGGAACCTATGTATTTAGTTGCGGTATGCAGAAAGAAGAAAAAGTAGAGATTTTAAAGTAACAATAAAATTGTTCATCTCTGTTTCACTATAGGAGTAGACGGGTATTAAATACCGTCTGCTCCTTTTTTTGATCATTGTACCGCATCTATTTCTTGTTTATGGAAAATTTAATAGTTTATTTTACGTGGTAAATTATTGAATGTAAACATTTTCTTTTCCAATTGACAATAAAGAAGTTACGGTGGTATAGTCGAATTGTGAGCAAGACTCACGTTCATCTGATGACGAAGGGAATGTTTAATCAATGGAAGGTAAAGTAAAATGGTTTAACGCAGAAAAAGGTTATGGTTTTATCGAGACTGCAGACGGTGGCGACGTATTCGTACACTTTTCCGCGATTCAAACTGATGGTTTCAAGACATTGGATGAAGGTCAATCCGTAGAATTCGATATCGTTGAAGGTGCACGTGGACCACAAGCAGCTAACGTAATCAAATTATAATCATCCGGCGAAGCCGAACTACATATAAGTAGATGGTTAGCAATTTAGACAGCGCTAGCAGGGATCTTGGAATCTTCCAAGATCCTTTTTTTGTGCGTTCATATGTGTCTAGTATAGCCAATCCTAGTAAAGAAAATAGCCTGTTTTGTAAATTCATTTTATGGAAAATGTTAGAACTCTGCAAAAGGTGGGTAATAGATATACGTTGAGCTGTTTATCTTACCTCGACACACACTATGTTAGCCTAGGTTACTACATTCACGAAGAAATTCAATATAGCCTAAGCTATCAAAACAATTAGGAGGGTGATTAGCAGGATGAAGAAGATGTGGCGCGGTCTTATGACCGGAATATTAGGTACTAGTATGTTATTGGGGTCTCTCGGCAGCGTATCTGCTGCAGCTGTACCTAAGGATATTCAAGGCCACTGGGCGCAAGGTCAGCTGCAGGAATGGCTAGATAGAGGTTACCTTGGAGGCTACCCAGATGGAACGGTAAAACCAAACAAAGCAATTACGCGTGGTGAGTATGTGACTATGGTAAATCGCCTGTTAGGGTTTACAACTAAAGCAACAGTAACTTTCAAAGACATGAAGAGCACAAACTGGAATTACAGTGAAGTGGCTAAAGCCGTGGAAGCTGGATATATCGGAGGATACGAGGATAATACGTTCCGTCCTAATAATCCGCTTACAAGAGAAGAAGCAGCTGTAATTACTGCAAAATTACTTAAATTGAGCACCAATACAACTTCGAACAAATTTAAAGACAATGCACAAATTGCAGCATGGGCAAAAGGTGCTGTAGCAGCCGCAGTGGAAAAGAAGATTGTTAACGGTTATCCAGATGGAACCTTTGGTCCTAAGAGATCGTTAACACGTGCCGAGGCTGTAGGTATTATCAATACTTCAGCTATCTATTATCCTGGTAGTGGCACAGGTGGTGGTGTAACACCTACACCAACTCCAACGGCTACTCCGACACCAACAGCTACACCAACCCCAACTGCTGCTCCAGGTGGTAGTACTGGCGGAGGTTCTGGCGGTGGTAACGGTGGCGGAAGTAGCACAGCGCCAACAGTAAGTGGGGCAACCTACGGTAATGTTGGTTCGGTCACAGCGGATGTATACCTGACACCTTCCGTAACTGGTGCAGTATACTATGTTGTAGCTCCTTATAATGCTGATGTAATTGCTCCAACTGCATTACAGGTGGAAAAAGGACAAATTAGTAACGGGACTGCAAGTGGTATCCATGGTAGTGTTGCGACTGTAGCTAACACAACGGTTACATTCTCTGTTTACGGATTGAATCCTGGTACAGAATATGCAACATATATCACGCTTGCGGATGCAGCTGGTAACTTGTCTACTGTAACGACAGTTCGGTTGACTACTGCTCAAGCTACTGCTAGCTCGATTTCGCTTTTTGAGCCGGGACAAGTTAGTACAGTTACAGCAGATGTATATGTTAAATATGGTGTAACAGGTGGCGATACAACCCCAGTTAGATATGTAGTATTGCCGGCAAATGAGAAGGCACCTACTGCAGCGCAGATTGCCTTAGGTCAAAATGGTAGCGGTACTGCATTGGCTGCTCCATGGACTAACACGCTTACGTTTGCTCCTGGTGTAAAGCATACACAGACTTTAACTGGTTTAGCAGCAAATACTGCCTATAAGGTATATGTTATTGCAGGATCGGGTTCTCAATGGTCCCCTGTAGAAATTATTCAAATTCATACCAAATAGCCTGACCTTATGTGATTTCATTCGGAGAATATAAGAGTGGAATCCGTACTATAATAACGACAGGTTTACTTTTGGTCCGGTAGGGCGATTGGTTGCTCTTACCGGACTTGTTTTATTTGTGAACGCTATGACAACATTTGTTATCTAAATGTAAGGGCTGTAAGGAATTGCTTTTTACTTAGCGCTTACAATTTGGTATAATGAAGGTGTAACTAAAGGAGGAGTGGCCATGCAATTCACCATTCGAGGTCAACAAATTGACGTGACCGACGCTTTGAGAGAGTATGTTGATAAGAAGCTCAGCAAACTTGAGAAGTATTTCGAAGCACCCCCTACCTCTGAAGGGTCTGTGACGCTTGGCGTAGTTCGCGGCCTTCATACGGTGGAAGTAACCATTCCGCTTGCTGGCGTGACGCTTCGTGCGGAAGATCGCAGCGATGACATGTATGCTTCCATAGACGCCGTTGTGGACAAGCTGGAACGTCAAATTCGCAAACACAAAACGAAGCTGAATCGGAAGTTCCGTCAAGAGGGACTCAAAACGCTGTTTGTGGATGGAGCTAGTGCCGCTGTTGCTGTAGAAGAACAAGATTATGATGATTTAGAAGTGGTTAGGAACAAACGCTTTACGATGAAGCCGATGGATGTGGAAGAAGCGATTCTTCAAATGAACATGGTAGGACATAATTTCTTTGTGTTTTCCAATATCGACACCTCGGAAGTTAGCGTAGTTTACAAACGTGATGATGGTAAATATGGACTGATTGAACAGGGCTAAGTTATAATGATGCCAGTTATGCTCTAAGTATAAAGGGCCTCGAGAGTTAGTCAGAACCTAAGAAATTTAAACCGAGCCCCTATTCGCTTATTGCGAATAGGGCTCTTGTGCGTATAAATGAAAAATGTGGCTGTTACACCTTGTATTGCGGCATCTCTTACAAACTGTTACAATTTATGAAGCAGCGGAATCGAATTTATAAATGGCCCTTTCAATTTTGTGAGGATGGGCTCGGTTCCACCATCTGTGTTGCATGAAAGGGGTTAACCATGCTAGGACTTGTAAAGAAAATATTCGGAGACACAAACGATCGTGACGTTAAACGTCTCATGAAGACAGTCGATGTAATTAATGGATTGGAGCCGGAATTTGTAGCACTATCCGATGAAGCTTTAAAAGCTAAGACGGAAGAGTTCCGCGCCCGTATTGAGAAAGGCGAAACCTTGGAAGAAATTCTTCCTGAGGCGTTTGCAACCGTACGTGAAGCTTCCAAACGGACGCTTGGCATGCGGCATTTTGATGTACAATTAATTGGTGGTATGGCTCTGCATGAAGGCCGAATCTCCGAGATGAAGACTGGTGAAGGTAAGACTCTAGTAGGAACATTGCCGGTTTACCTGAATGCTTTGCTTGGTAAAGGCGTACATGTAGTAACGGTCAATGACTATTTGGCTCAGCGCGACAGCGCACAAATGGCACAAATCTATAACTTCCTGGGCATGACGGTTGGGGTTAACCTAAGCGGTATGGACCATGCTGATAAACAAGATGCTTACGCCTGCGATATTACGTATGGCACGAACAACGAATTTGGTTTCGATTATTTGCGTGACAACATGGTGCTTTATAAAGAACAAATGGTTCAGCGCCCTCTTTATTTCTGTATTATTGATGAAGTGGACTCCATTCTTATTGATGAAGCCCGTACACCTCTTATCATTTCCGGACAAGCTGAGAAGTCTACTGAATTGTACTTTGCAGCAGACCGTTTTGTGAAAAAGCTTAAAGCTGAAGAAGACTACACAGTTGATATCAAAGTGAAGTCCGTAGCCTTGACTGAAAAAGGTGTAGCTACTGCTGAACGCGCTTTTGGTATTGAGAACTTGTATGATCACAGTCATGTAACCTTGAATCACCATATCGTCCAAGCCCTGAAAGCAAACGTAATTATGCGTCGTGACGTAGACTACGTTGTTAACGAGGGTGAGGTCGTTATTGTTGATGAATTTACGGGACGTTTAATGTCAGGCCGTCGTTATAGTGACGGTTTGCACCAAGCGATTGAAGCGAAGGAAGAAATCGAAGTACAGAATGAGAGCATGACGCTTGCTACGATTACTTTCCAGAACTATTTCCGTATGTATCGCAAATTGGGCGGTATGACAGGTACAGCTAAAACTGAGGAAGAAGAGTTCAAGAAGATTTATGGTCTTGAAGTTCTTCAAGTTCCTACGAATAAACCAAATCAGCGCATAGATATGCCAGATGTCGTCTACAAGAGTGAGAACGGTAAGTTCAACGCTGTTGTGGCAGAAATTGTAGAGCGTCACAAAAAGAACCAACCTGTACTTGTTGGTACAGTATCGATTGAGAATTCAGAGCTCGTATCTGAAATGCTGAAGCGCAAAGGCGTTAGACACCAAGTGCTTAACGCGAAGCATCACGCTGCTGAAGCTGAAATCATTACACATGCAGGTCAGCCAGGTACAGTTACGATTGCTACCAACATGGCAGGTCGTGGTACGGACATCGTTCTGGGCGAAGGTGTGACAGATCTTGGAGGTCTGCATATCATTGGTACAGAGCGTCATGAATCGCGCCGGATTGATAACCAGCTGCGTGGTCGTGCGGGTCGTCAAGGGGACCCAGGTTCTACACAATTCTACTTATCCCTTGGTGATGAGTTGATGAAGCGTTTTGGCGCTGACAACGTTTTGAGTATGATGGATCGCCTTGGGTTTGAGGAAGATCAGCCGATTGAGAGCCGCATGATTACGCGTGCTGTGGAATCTGCTCAGAAACGTGTTGAAGGTAATAACTTTGATATTCGTAAAGTCGTATTGCAATATGATGACGTGATGAATCAACAGCGTGAAATTATTTATAAACAACGCCGTGAGATTCTGGAGTCTGAAAATATTAAAGATATCGTACTTGAAATGATCAAGCCGGTTATTGAACGTATTGTTCACGCACACTGCAGTGACGATATTCCTGAGAACTGGGAGCTGCAAGAAGTTGCTGATTACGTAAACAGCAAGCTGCTTGAAGAAGGTGCTTTGACTCGCGATATTCTGTGGGGCAAAGAAGCAGAAGAGATCATTGAGTACATCTTCGAACGTGTACTTGAGAAATATGCTGCTCGTGAAGAACGCCTGGGTTCAGAATTGGTGCGTGAATTCGAGAAGGTAATCGTGCTGCGCTCTGTAGACAGCAAGTGGATGGATCACATCGATGCGATGGATCAATTGCGTCAAGGGATTCACCTGCGTGCTTACGGTGGTACAGATCCACTTCGCGAGTATCAATTCGAAGGTTTCGAAATGTTTAATACTATGACGGCTACGATTCAAGAAGAAGTAGCTACTTATATTATGAAGGCTCACATCGAGACAAATCAGGAGCGTCAATCCGTTGTAGAGGAAAATAAAATTTCCACTAACAGCGAACCTGCTGAGAAACGTCCGGTACATGTTGAGGCTGCGGCTGGTCGTAATGATCTTTGCCCTTGCGGAAGTGGCAAGAAGTACAAGAACTGCCACGGTCAAAACGCATAAGACAAACGTTTAGTAGCGCTCATATTCAGGTGTTGAAGATGTAAGTCTTTAACCCTGATCTCTATGGGTATACTAACCATAAAGAGCGGCTGGGCCCGGGGGTATCCCCCGTTTACGGCCCAGTCGCTTTTTTTGGATATTTAGCACTTGAGTGAATGAGGAATGGAGAGAAGGTTTGGAACTGGAGAAACGGAGTGATCGCCTTTGTTTCTGGATTCCAACCGCTATGCGGTTATCAATTCAAGGAATCTGGAAACAACAGCGATCGGAAGTCCAATCCTTCTCGGAATGGCTGAACATTCACTCATTACTAACTTTCCAATAGCGAGGACCGTAACAACCTATTTTGAAAGGTGAAGTGACCATATGATTGAAGCTAATGTAAAGCAGGATCTGCGTGAAATAGGCAAGAAACTAACTGACCTTAGGGGGTCTCTTTGACTTAGATCTTAAGCAAGAGATGATCTCGAACTTTGAAGAAAAAATGGCTGCTCCAGGCTTCTGGGATAATCCAGAGCAGGCACAGAGCGTGATCGGCGAGATGAATGCCGTGAAATCGTCCGTGGATCAATACGAGAAGCTGCAACAAGAATACGACGATGCTGCAATGATGGCGGAGCTTGCGGATGAAGAGGGCGATGAAGGTCTTGCGGCAGAGATTGGGGAGACGATCAGCAGTTTAGGCAGTAAAGTTGATGAATTCGAGCTGCAATTGCTACTTAACCAGCCGTATGACAAGCTGAATGCTATTCTTGAGCTCCATCCGGGTGCGGGCGGTACGGAATCCCAAGACTGGGGCCAGATGCTGCTGCGGATGTATACTCGTTGGGCTGAAAAACGTGGATTCAAGGTTGAGGTGCTGGACTACTTACCGGGTGATGAAGCGGGAATTAAGAGTGTCACACTACTTATTAAAGGCTTCAACGCCTACGGATATCTGAAAGCTGAAAAAGGTGTACATCGGCTAGTACGGATTTCTCCGTTTGACTCTTCGGGCAGAAGACATACTTCTTTTGTATCCTGTGATGTCGTTCCGGAAATTGCCGATGATGTAGAGGTTGAGATTCGTACGGAGGATCTTAAGATCGATACGTATCGTGCAAGTGGCGCCGGTGGACAGCATATTAATACCACAGACTCCGCGGTACGGATTACTCACTTACCTACGGGTGTGGTGGTAACCTGTCAGAACGAACGTTCACAGATCAAAAACCGCGAACAAGCTATGAAAATGCTGCGTTCCAAGCTATATGAGCGCAAACTGCAAGAGCAACAGCAGCATTTGGATGAGATTCGCGGTGAGCAATCCGATATTGCTTGGGGCAGTCAGATCCGTTCCTATGTATTCCATCCGTATAACATGGTTAAGGATCACCGTACTTCCGTGGAAACGGGGAATGTTGGCGCTGTGATGGACGGAGATATTGATGCATTCATTGATGGTTACTTGCGTAGCCAGATCAAGATTGAGGCAGAATAAAAGAGAGTTTCGGGGAAACGGATACCATTCATGGATTAGGATGGGATGGCCGTTTCTTCTTTCGTAGAGCAAGATGACACTTTAAGGAGAGCCTTTGAAATGCAAAAAGTCAATTCACGTAATAAACCCCCACTGATTCCTCTGAATGGGCCACTCCGACATGTGGTGGATACGATGTTAATTTTGCTCGGATCGCTAGTTACAGCGCTGGGGTTTAATCTTTTTTTTCTGCCTAATCATATTGCTTCTGGTGGTGTATCCGGTCTGTCTGTATTGGCTGAAGCTTGGTTTGGGGCTGAACCGGCATTTACGCAGTGGTCGCTTAATATTCCGTTGTTTGTACTCGGGGTAATCTTCTTGGGTAAACAATACGGAGTTCGCTCGCTGCTTGGGAGCTTTGTGTTGCCGCTCTTTATCTTGTTGACAAAAGATTTGCCTGCACCTACCACCAATCCACTCTTAGCTTCCATTTATGGCGGTATCTGTGTGGGGGTGGGGTTAGGTCTTGTGTTCCGCGGACGGGGCTCGACAGGTGGACTTACTATTTTGGCGCAGATTATTCAAAAGATATCCGGTCTCAGCTTCTCGATTTCCGTAGTGCTGTTGGACGGGACGGTCATTGTGCTGGCTGCTTTTATACTCGGTATGGAACAAGCACTATATGCACTGATCGGTCTGTTTGTTACAGGTAAGGCCATTAATGCGATAGAGGTAGGCTTCCGTTATACAAAGGTGGCTTACATAATCTCGGACAAGACGGAAGAAATATCTGAGGCGATTTTGAATGATCTGGATCGGGGTCTGACGAAGCTGGATGCACATGGCGGTTATACTGGTGATGAGCGTACGGTGTTGATGGTTGTAGTAGGCCAGAATGAGGTTTCCAGATTAAAAGCGATTGTTCAATCGGTAGATACTAGTGCTTTTGTGATTATAACTGAGGCGCATGAGGTACTGGGTGAAGGGTTTAAAAGAGAAGTGTAATTTCTCCTCAAGGAGAAGCTATGCTTCTCTTTTTTTGTAAATACAATTATATTTAGGAATAAAGAAAGTTAACACTATGTGTTGTATTTATATTAATTGAGTCGTATAATAATACATATTTCTAAGACGGTATGCATTATATTATTTATTATAATTCATGATAAGCAGGAAGTGGGGATGACAGTGGAAGGCAAGCTGAGAGCGGCGATTGTTGGATCAACGGGTTATGGGGGCGTAGAGCTGATTCGGCTGCTACAAAGTCATCCTAAGGTAGAGATTACTTCGGTAATTTCCTCATCAAGTGCAGGGGATGCTATAGAGGAAGGTTTTCCGCATTTGACGGGCATCATTGATCGAAGGCTGGATGGCGTTGACCCGGCTCAGATGGCTGAGCGGGCGGATGTGGTATTTACGGCGACGCCGTCGGGTGTGAGCGCAAAGCTGGTACCGCAGCTGCTGGAAGCTGGACTTAAGGTCGTGGATCTGTCCGGTGATTTCCGATTGAAGGATGGTGCAGAGTATGAGCACTGGTATAAACATCCCGCTCCGGCTGATGAATATCTAGAGCAGGCTGTATACGGACTTTGCGAGGTGTTTGGAGAGCGTGCGGCTGGGGTAGATTTTATATCTAATCCAGGCTGTTATCCTACAGCTACACTTCTTGGACTAATTCCTGCAATTCAGGCAGGTTGGATTAAACACGACAGTATTATTATTGATGCTAAATCAGGAGTTACTGGAGCAGGACGCGGAACAAGCCTTATGGTGCATTATGCAGAGATTAATGAGAACTTTAAAGCTTATAAAATCAATAAGCATCAACATATACCAGAAATTGAGCAGACACTAACAGAGGTTGCTGGAGAAAAGGTAACGGTAACGTTCACCACACATCTCGTGCCGATGAGCCGGGGAATTATGAGTACGATGTATGCAGGGATGACGGACAATTATACGGAGCAGGATTTTGTGAATTTATACCGTGAATATTATGCGGGCCGGCCATATGTGCGGGTGCGTGATGTAGGTGTGATTCCGGCGACAAAAGAAGTTAGCGGCTCTAATTATTGTGATATCGGATTTGCAACAGATACTCGTACAGGGCGGGTGACCATAGTCTCCGTCATTGATAATGTTGTAAAAGGTGCGGCAGGGCAGGCAATACAGAACCTTAATTTGATGATGGGATGGGAGGAAACCCTTGGCCTCGGCTACACACCTGTGTATCCATAAGGATCAGCGGTACAAATAATATGAGCGAGATTGAGTTATTTACCACCTTGGAGGGTGGAAGCATCACTTCACCTAAGGGTTTTAAGTCCGGAGGATTGCATTGTGGATTAAAAAAAACAGATCGCAACGATCTCGGAGTGATTCTGTGTGAAGTTCCGGCAACAGCTGCGGCCGTATATACGACGAATGTTTTTCAGGCAGCTCCGCTGAAAGTGACTCGCGAAAGCCTTTCGAACGGAGTATTGCAGGCGGTTATCGTGAACAGCGGGAATGCCAATGCCTGCACAGGCGAACAAGGTGAAGCAGATGCTTATGAGATGCGCGCTGCTGCGGCTCAGCATTTAGGTGTGGCCGTTAATGATGTGGCAGTTGCTTCGACCGGAGTTATTGGTGAACTGTTGAAGATGGACTGCGTACGTAGCGGGATTACTGCAATACCAGAGAAGCTGGACGGTGGAGCTATTGGCGCGGAGGAATTCTGCCAAGCTATTCTTACCACCGATTTAGTTAAAAAAGAGATTGCCGTGAAGGTGCTCGTTGGCGGTGTAGAAGTTACAATTGCGGGAGCAGCAAAGGGCTCAGGGATGATCCATCCTAACATGGCTACTATGCTTGGCTTTATGACCACGGATGCTGATATTGCAGCGGAGGATTTACTTAGTCTTTTGCGTTCAGCTACGAATGTTACTTTTAATATGATTACAGTCGATGGAGATACTAGCACCAATGATATGTTAGTGTCGATGGCGAGTGGGCTTGCCGGTAATGAGAAGCTGACACGGCTGCATCCGGATTGGGACGCTTTTGCTGCTGGATTCACTTATGTGTGCCAGACGCTTGCCAAAGCGATTGCTCGAGATGGCGAAGGTGCAACTCACCTGATTGAGGTTCAAGTGAATGGTGCTGTTCATGATGAGGCGGCGGCAGCGATTGCTAAGACAGTGGTTGGTTCTAGTCTAGTGAAATCTGCTATTTTTGGAGCGGATGCGAACTGGGGGCGGATTATTGCTGCGGTTGGACGCGCGGGTGTTCCGGTATCGCCGGAGCATGTGAACATTTCGTTAGGGGATATTGAGGTGCTTTTGCACTCGAAGCCAGTTGCTTTTGACGAGGAAAAGGCTTTGGCCTATTTGCAAAAAAGTGAAACTGTGCTGATCACTGTAGATCTGCATGATGGAAGCGGAAAAGCAACGGCTTGGGGCTGTGACCTAACTTACGATTATGTGCGTATTAACGCTGCATATCGCACTTAATTTATGGCGTGTTAAGCCCATAAGGGAAGGATACCGATCATATGACGCTAAATAGCGAGCTTGAACTTATAGATGCTTTAGATGGTAGTGGATTGTTTGTAATGAAATGCGGCGGCAGTACACTTGCGGCTCTACCTGATTCTTTTTTTGAGGATTTGCGAGATTTGCAGGAGGAGGGCATTCAGCCAGTAATTGTTCATGGTGGAGGGCCAGCCATTTCTGAGAATCTAGCGAAACTGGGCATTGAAAGCAGCTTTGTGAATGGCCTGCGAGTAACCACCGAGGAAGTACTAGATGTTGTAGAGATGACCCTGGCAGGGAGTATAAACAAGGCGATTGTCCGGCGAATTCAAGGGAGCGGCGGTCTAGCTCTGGGGCTTTCGGGCATCGATGGGAATATGATCCTTGCTAAACCAGTGGCGAACAGCGCCGAAGTAGGTTTGGTAGGAGAAGTAACGGAAGTTAAGGCTGAGATCATAACTGGTATTGTTGGGATGGGTTATATTCCTGTCATTGCTCCTATCGGAGTAGATGCAGCAGGTCAGCGCTACAATATTAACGCAGATACGGCAGCAGGGGCAGTTGCTTCCTATGTGGAGTCTCCCAAAATGATCGTCGTCACAGATGTGCCAGGCATCATGAGTACAGTGGAAGGTGAAAAGATTGTGCTTCCCTCCGTTACTGTACAGGAAATTGAAGCCTTGATCGAAAGTGGAGAAATCTACGGTGGCATGATCCCTAAAGTGCGGGCAGCTATAGATTGCATTCAGGGCAGCGTATCAGAGGTTATCATTGTGGATGGAAAAGAACCGCGGGTGCTTAGTCGAGTACTGCAAGGTGAAGCGATAGGTACACGTATTATTCGTTCGTAGAATCATAGATGAATACAAATTAGAGGCGCAGCCTGTTCACAGGAGCAGCCGATGGGAGAGTGACTTAGAATGAGCAAGCTTACACAAGCGGAGTTGGATTCGCAAGCAGGGGCACAGCAGACCGATACAGTAGGATCAGGTACACCGGATGTTACAGCAGGCAAGCTGAGTGCAGTGTTCCCTTCTTACGCCAGATATGATATCAGCTTAGTTAAAGGCAAGGGTACCTGGGTATGGGATGATAAAGGCAATAAGTATCTGGATTTCACCAGTGGATTGGCTGTGACCAGTCTAGGTCATGCTCCTGAAAAAGTCGGCGCTAAGCTGAAGGATCAGATTGATACGCTCTGGCATGTCTCGAATCTGTTCCATATTCCGGGACAAGATAAAGTTGCCAACCTTCTGACAGAGAATAGCTGCGCTGATCAAGTATTTTTCTGCAATAGCGGGGCAGAAGCGAATGAGGCTGCTATTAAGCTGGCCCGCCGTTACCATCAGAAGATTAAAGGTGTCGACCGTTATGAGGTTATCACATTCGAACAATCCTTCCATGGACGTACACTAGCAACACTAACAGCTACAGGCCAGCAAAAGGTAAAAGAAGGCTTCCTGCCGCTTCCAGCAGGTTTCAAGACCGTACCCTTGCATGATCTCCCAGCGTTAGAAGCTGCTATCGGAGATCATACAGCTGCTATCATGCTGGAGATGGTACTTGCAGAGGGTGGCGTGCTTGAGGTAGAACCTGAGTTCTTGAACGCTGTAGTGGCCTTGTGTAAGAAACACGGATTGCTTCTGATTGTAGATGAAGTACAGACAGGTATGGGACGTACAGGCAAGCTGTTCGCTCATCAGCATTATGGAATTGAACCGGATATTTTCACCTTGGCAAAGGGGATTGCTAGTGGGTTCCCGGCAGGTTTAATGCTTGGCAAAGGATATTTGCGTGAAGCCTTCTCAGCGGGCAGCCATGCGTCCACCTTCGGGGGAACACCGCTAGCAACAGCTGTTATGGCAGCGACGATTGAGACGATGCTGGAAGATGAGCTTCCACAGCGCGCCGAAGAAATGGGTAAATACCTGACAGGCCTTTTGAAAGAGAAGCTGGCGGACTGTTCTTTTGTGAAGGATATCCGTGGTAAAGGGCTGTTGATCGGGATTGAATGTCAATCCCCAGTAGGCGATATTGTACTGGCTGGACAAAAGAAAGGCCTGTTGTTCGTGACAGCCGGTCCTAATGTTCTTCGTCTGCTGCCAAATCTATATGTAAGCAAAGAGGAGATCGACCAAGCGGTGGACATCCTATGCGAACTCATTCATACTTATGCTAAACAAGCAAACGGGGAGGTAAGCTCATGAGTCAGGGCGTACAGAGTAACAAACACACCATTGCGCAGCAACTGAAAGGCCGTGATTTACTGGAGCTGAACGATTACAGCCCGGAGGAAATTACGTATCTGATTGAATCGGCGATTGAGCTGAAGAAGAAGCAGAAAAATGGCGAAGAATTTCAGCCGCTGAAGGGAAAGACGATTGGACTTATTTTTGAAAAATCCTCTACACGTACGCGTGTGTCGTTTGAAGTTGGAATGTATCAGCTGGGAGGGCATGCCCTTTTCTTGAGCAAAAATGATATCCAGCTTGGACGCGGAGAAACTGTTGGAGATACAGCGCAAGTAATGTCGCGTTATCTCGATGGAATTATGATCCGTACCTTCGGCCATGACAAGGTTGAAGATCTCGCTCGTTATGCTTCTATTCCCGTAATCAACGGTCTTAGTGACCTGGCACATCCTTGCCAAGTGCTGGCCGATTATCAAACGATTTATGAGCACAAAGGAAAGCTCAAGGGCCTGAAGCTGGCTTACATCGGCGATGGCAACAATATGGCGCATTCCTTAATGATTGGCGGAGCTAAGCTGGGCGTGGACGTATCTATCGCCGGACCGGAAGGTTATGAGCCGGATGAAGCGGTTGTCGCAGAAGCTCGTGAGATCGCTAAAGAAACCGGAGCGAAGATTGTGATCACTCGCAGCCCGCAAGAAGCTGTACAAGACGCTGACGTCATCTATACAGATGTATGGGCGAGTATGGGCTTCGAGGAGGAGCAAAAGGCACGCGAAGCGGCATTCAAGGACTATCAGGTCAATGAGGAGCTTGTAAAAGGCGCTAAGAGCGATTATCTCTTCCTGCACTGTCTGCCAGCCCACCGTGAGGAAGAGGTCAGCACAGGCGTGATTGACGGCCCTAACTCGGTGATCTTTGATCAGGCTGAGAACCGCCTGCATGCGCAAAAAGCTTTAATGGCTGCGTTGATGAGTTAAGGAATTATAGATAATTAGGATTGAACTTATATTGGTCTAAGATTATATAAAATACTATATAAGATGAACTTAATAAGTAGCGCTGGAATTCCGGTGCGGAGCAATGAAGTGAAAGTTTGGAACTGTAGGAGCGTTAGCGTTCGCCTTTATAATCAGATTTCATCTGCGAAGGCAGACTACAATCATAGAAATCTGATTATAACAGCGACCGGAAGTCCAAACATTTCACGTAGTTGCGCTTTATCACCGGAGTTCTATAAGCGCATTTAAGCGAATCTTATACCCCCCACACGAAAGGAAGTTGCCACACCATGGCTAAAGAAAAAATTGTACTCGCCTATTCCGGCGGATTGGATACATCCGTTATTTTGAAATGGCTTAAAGAAACCTATGACGCGGAGATCATCGCCTTCACAGCCGATATCGGCCAAAAAGAAGAGCTCGACGGTCTGGAGGAAAAAGCACTTGCTACTGGCGCATCGAAAGTATACATCGACGATCTGCGCGATGAGTTCGCTAGCGATTTCATCTACCCGATGTTCCAATCTGGCGCACTTTATGAAGGCCAATACTTGCTCGGAACTAGTATTGCTCGTCCATTGATCGCTAAGCGCATGGTAGATATCGCCATCGCTGAAGGCGCAACGGCTATCGCGCACGGCGCGACAGGCAAAGGGAACGACCAAGTCCGTTTCGAGCTTGGCGTAGCTGCATTGGCTCCGAACATCAAGGTGATCGCACCTTGGCGTCTAGAAGAGTTCCGCAATCAATTCCCAGGTCGTGCGGAAATGATCGCTTATGCGGAAGCTAATGATATTCCGGTACAAGCCTCTGCGGCGAAGCCGTATTCGATGGACCGTAACTTGCTGCATATCAGCTATGAGAGCGGCGTACTGGAAGATCCTTGGTTTGATCCAAGTGCACCAGAGAACAAAGGAATGTTCCTACTGAGCAACGCTCCAGAGGATGCTCCGGATGAAGCGGAATATTTGGAACTCGATTTCGTTAAGGGAGACTGCGTAGCGCTGAATGGTGAGTCCTTAAACCCACTTCAAGTGATGGAGAAATTGAACGAGCTGGGCGGTAAACACGGTATCGGACGTGTGGATATGGTTGAGAACCGTTTTGTCGGCATGAAGAGCCGTGGTGTGTATGAGACTCCGGGTGGAACAATCCTGTTCGTCGCTCATCGCAAAATGGAGTCCATCACGATGGACCGTGAAGTGATGAACCTGCGTGACAGCCTGATCACCCGTTACAGCACTTTGGTGTATAACGGTTTCTGGTTCGCACCAGAGCGTATTGCACTGCAAGCTCTTGTAACACAGAGCCAGCAAAATGTAACAGGTACTGTTCGTCTTAAACTGTACAAAGGCAACATCATCGGCGCTGGAGTGAAGAGCCCAGTCAGCCTGTACAACCCTGAAATTGCAACGATGGAAGCTGATCCTACACAAGCTTATGATCAAGGGGATGCAACTGGTTTTATCCACTTGAACGCATTGCGCCTTAAGGTTTCTACAGGTGTAAATGGAGCTTCGAAATAGAACGATAACATAAACTTAAACGGGCAACCCCGAAGGCCGTTCCTCCCGTCAGGATAGGAGCGGCCCTCTGGCGTCCAAGAGGAGGAAACTACAGGTGAGCAAGCTTTGGGGCGGACGGTTTACTAAAGGAACAAACAAGCTGGTGGAGGAATATACGGCTTCCATTGGATTTGATAAGGCTTTGGCCAAAGAGGATGTGCAAGGCAGTCTGGCGCATGTCACGATGCTGGGCAAATGCGGAATCCTTCCACAAGAAGACGTGGAAACAATCAAACAAGGTCTGAACAAAGTGCTGGACAAGGTTAATGCTGGAGAGGTTGTTTTCTCAGTATCGGATGAAGACATCCATATGAATATTGAAAAACATCTGATCGAGGAAATCGGTCCAGTTGGTGGTAAACTGCACACAGGACGTAGCCGTAACGATCAAGTGGCGACGGACATGCACCTTTACTTACGTGGCCGTGTAGTTGAGCTAGTTAGTTTGCTGCATGAGCTGCAGGAAGCTTTGATCGAACAAGCAAAAGACAATGTGGAGACCATCATCCCTGGTTATACGCATTTGCAACGGGCACAGCCGATCCTGTTTGCTCATCACTTGCTGGCTTACGTATCGATGTTCCGCCGCGATGCAGAACGTCTGACGGACAGCTACAAACGGATCAACGTGCTGCCACTCGGAGCAGGAGCGCTTGCTGGAACGACCTTCCCGATTGACCGTCATTTTGTAGCGGAACAACTGGGTTTTGACAGTGTGTATGAGAACAGTCTGGATGCTGTCAGCGACCGCGATTTCATCGTGGAGTTCTTGGCGAATGCTTCCCTTATCATGACACATCTATCCAGACTCAGTGAGGAACTGGTGCTGTGGAGCAGCACAGAGTTCAGCTTTGTAGAACTGGATGATGCTTTCTGCACAGGCAGCAGCATTATGCCGCAGAAGAAGAACCCTGACGTACCAGAACTGGTACGGGGCAAAACAGGCCGTGTTTACGGCAACCTGATTGGCTTACTGACGGTGCTGAAATCATTGCCACTGGCGTACAACAAGGATATGCAGGAAGACAAAGAAGGCATGTTCGATACGGTTACTACGCTGACTGGTGCACTACAATTGTTCGCGCCGATGATCTCCACTATGAAGGTGAACAAAGGTCGTATGCGTGAAGCGGTGAACACGGATTTCTCGAATGCAACGGATATCGCTGACTTCTTGGTAGGCAAGGGGCTTCCTTTCCGCCAAGCGCATGAGGTAATCGGGAAAACGGTACTCTACTGCATCAACGAAGGCAAATTCTTGTTGGATTTGACCCTGGAAGAGTTCAAGCAATTCTCGCCGCTTTTCGACGAGAATATCTATGCTGTTCTTCAACCGGAAGCTGTAGTTAACGCTCGTAACGTTTATGGCGGCACAGCCACCGTGCAGGTGAAGGCTGCAATTGAACGCGCAGAGCTGGCATTGCACGAAGCTAATGAATGGGTTGTACAACACGGGGATGCTATATTGTAAACCGTATTAATATCAAATCTCGCCTCAGACCTTTATAGGTGTCAGGCGGGATTTTTTTTATTAACTAAATGAACTATGACTGGATTAGCAGTGTTCTTTACGGTTATCCTTAGGTTAGGATAGGAGGGTTCGTAGATATGAACAGAAAGCAAATCCTAGACGAGCTTAGATCGGAATTAAAAGTAGGCAATCATATTATTGGAGTAGCCACCGGTGCTGGTATAACGGCAAAGTATGCGAAGCAAGGTGGAGCTGATTTTATTCTGATGTTAAACTCGGGTAAATTTCGCCAGATGGGGAGGAGCTCTCTCGCTGGTATTTTACCATTTTGTAATAGCAATGATATGGTGATGGACTTTGCATCTAGAGAGATCATACCGTTGGTCAGAGATATCCCTATTATTTTTGGCCTCAATGCAACTGATCCGACCAAAGATATGGAATCCTATATAAGTGAAATAAAGAATAGAGGCTTCGCCGGCATTAATAATTACCCCACGGTTGGTTTAATAGATGGTCAATTTGGAGAAGCGCTCGAAGAAGAGGGGAATGGTTATCTACTTGAAGTAGAAGCCATAAGAATAGCCCATGAGAAGAATTTGTTTACCATTGCTTTTGTATTTGACGAAATCCAGGCAGCACAGATGATTGAGGCTGGAGCGGATATTATTTGTGCACATCTAGGTCTAACAGAAGGCGGGTTATTAGGCGCTAAAAAAGTATTCTCTCTGGAAGCGGCCAAGGTTAAAGCGGACAAGATATTTAATACATGCAATGAGCTAAAGCCAGATTTAATTAAGCTGGTTTACGGTGGTCCGGTGAAAACGCCAATTGATGTGCAATATATGTACAGCAATAATCAAAACTTGATGGGATATATCGGAGGCTCTGCTTTTGAAAGAATTCCATCGGAGAAGTCCATTACGAATATAACCAAAGCTTTTAAAGTGTCGGGGACGCTGGATGAAGATGATTTTATGGTCAAAATGTTAGACGGCATCACAAAGCACTATGATTATGTTGAATTTGTAAAAGAATACGTAGCTCAAAATTATATGAATGAGATCTTGTTTGCAGATTTAGCTAAGGTGGCACATGTATCCCGAAGTTACTTGAGTAGTTTGTTTACCAAAAAAGTAGGTTGTAGCTTTCAAACGTATCTCGTGCAATTTCGGATGGATAAGGCGGCGGAAATATTACATAGAGACCATATCCAGTTATCTGAGCTAGCGCCATTAGTTGGATACCAGGATTATGCGCAGTTTAGCAAAATGTTCAAGAAGTATAAAGGGTTCTCTCCAAAACAATATAAATCTAACATAAACACAAAAACATAAGACATAAAAGCGTTTTCATCCATAAATCAAAGAAGTATGATTAACTCATAAGTTGATCATGCTTTTTTTTGAAATATAAGAAAGCATAAGTTTCACATAATACATTATCCTTATATTTCTTGTTGTAGATATTTGAAGAGGAGGTTGAAGAAATGAAGACGATTGCTATTGCCGGAACTTTTGACACCAAGGGTGAAGAATATCTCTACATTAAAAATTTATTGGAAAGCTTGGAGCTGGGTACGTTTACAATTCATACAGGTGTGTTTGAGCCCACGTTTACACCGGATATCTCTAATAGAGAAGTAGCAGCAGCCGCGGGTGTAAGTATAGATGAGCTCGTTGCCAAAAAAGATAGAGCACTAGCAACAGAATTATTAGCCAAAGGTATGGAAAAATTAGTACCTGAATTATATAAGCAAGGCAAATTTGATGGAATTATCTCCTTTGGGGGCACTGGAGGCACTTCACTTGTAACCCCTGGTATGCGGGCATTGCCTATTGGTGTACCAAAAGTGATGGTTTCGACCGTAGCTTCAGGGAATACTGCTCCATATGTAGGCACTAGTGATATTGTCATGATGCCATCAGTTGTAGATGTTGCTGGTCTGAACTCCATTTCAACAAAGATTTTTACCAATGCAGCTTTCGCCATCGCCGGTATGCTTAAATTTGAGAATAAACAAGTGATAGAGAAAAAACCATTAGTAGCTACAACCATGTTTGGGGTAACAACCCCCTGTGTGACGGCAGCCCGTAACTATCTTGAAGCTAGAGGATATGAAGTGCTTGTATTCCATGCAACAGGTGTAGGTGGCCAGTCCATGGAAGCGCTAATCGAGGCTGGTTTTATTGAAGGTGTATTGGATCTGACCACAACAGAATGGGCGGACGAAATTATTGGTGGTGTGCTAAATGCTGGACCTCATCGGTTAGAAGCTGCTGGTAAACATCATATTCCACAGGTTGTCTCGGTAGGTGCGCTTGATATGTGCAACTTTGGCCCTTATGATACGGTACCAGCCAAATTTGCTGGACATAAGTTTTATAAACACAATCCAACAGTTACTCTGATGAGAACAACAGTAGAAGAAAATGAAGCCATCGGCAAAAAGCTTGTCGAGAAATTAAATATGGCCAAAGAGAAAACGGTGTTAATGCTGCCGCTTAAAGGGATATCCGGCATTGATGTCGCAGGGGAAGCTTTTTATGGGGTAGAGGAAGATCAAATGTTATTTGATACCTTAAGAAATGGTGTAAACAGAAATGTTGTCGAGGTTATCGAAATGGATTGTGCCATTAATGATGTGGAGTTTGCAGAAGCAGCAGCGCAGAAGCTAATAGATCTCATGAGCAAATAAGATTTTTATAAGATAAATAAATATTTAAATGGAGGCGTTACACATGAACAAAAATACAAGAACTGAAATCATGGCGAAGTTTAGAGAAGAAGTGGCAAATGGAAAGATTCTTTTAGGCGTGGGGGCTGGCACAGGAATTACTGCAAAAAGCAGTGAAGCTGGCGGAGCAGATATGCTGATTGTTTATAATTCAGGAAGATACAGAATGGCAGGCCGTGGATCACTGGCAGGGTTATTATCTTATGGGGATGCCAACCAAATTGTAGTCGAAATGGGCTCGGAAGTATTGCCTGTTGTAAAAAACACCCCTGTATTAGCAGGCGTATGCGGAACAGATCCATTTAGAGTAATGGAGGTTTATTTAAAACAACTTAAGGAACAAGGTTTTAGCGGCGTACAAAACTTCCCAACTGTAGGTTTGATCGATGGCGTATTCAGACAGAATCTAGAAGAGACCGGCATGGGATATGGTTTAGAAGTAGATATGATTAGAGCTGCGCATGAATTGGATATGCTCACCACTCCTTATGTGTTTGATCCTGAGCAAGCTAAGGCTATGGCAGAAGCAGGAGCGGATATTTTGGTGGCACATATGGGCTTAACTACCAAAGGTACAATTGGAGCTAAGACCGCTCTTACATTGGATGATTGTGTAGAAAGAATCGAAGCGATTATTAAAGCAGGGAAAGCAGTAAATCCAGATATTATGGTAATTTGTCACGGCGGACCGATTGCAGAGCCAGAAGATGCGGCGTACGTAATTGAACGGACAGAAGGCATAGACGGATTCTTTGGTGCATCGAGTATTGAAAGATTTGCTGCTGAAAAAGGAATCACAGAACAGACTGGATTATTTAAAAAAATCACCAAACAAGCATAATTGCCTTCGGCGTTCTTATAAGGACGGTAAGCAATTAAGCGAGAAGAACCCTCCGAAGAGGGCAATCTGAGTAGAACAGATATTAAGGTGCAGCTTATGGCTGCATCTTTTTGTGGTCTATTAAGTACAGCTAGTTACTTTTTAAAGGTAGCCATGCCAGCACATCGCGGATTTTGGCATCCCAGTATCCCCATTCATGTGTCCCCGGACCTTCTTCATAGGTTAAAGAAAGTGAGGTTGCCTGGCAGGCATCGCGGAATCTCAAGTTATCGGTATATAGGAAATCTTCTGTGCCACAGCATTGATACAACGCTGGTTTTGGCCCCGTGGAGCGGTTCACTTCCTCAAGCAGCCAAAGAAGGTCTTCCGGCGTTCCAGCGGTATCTTCTTTTCCGAAGATCATTTCGTATTCTTTGCTTTTAGTGGTAGCACCTTCCCCGTTCAAGAAATTATGCGCCATATCAAGTGCTCCAGACAAACTCGCTGCTGCTGCAAAAGATTCCGGTTTACGCAGTCCCAGCTTAATCGCTCCATAACCACCCATCGACAACCCGGCTACAAAGTTCTCCTCGCGTTTATCGGAAAGCGGGAAAAATGAGCGCGCCAGCATCGGCAACTCCTCACTAATGAAGGTCCAATAACGGCCCCCCATGGCCATATCTGTGTAGAAACTGCGGTGCACATTTGGCATTACCACAGCTATCCCCATCTCCGCTACATACCGTTCTATGGAAGTCCGGCGCAGCCAGATCGAATCATCGTCAGACAAGCCATGCAGTAAATACAAAGTAGGGTGAAGATCACCTCTTGTTACATTACTCATCCCGATTTGTGTAGTTGTTTTTTGCGGCAAAATTACAGTCATTGAGGTATTCAAACCTAGTACTTCAGAATAAAATTTGCACTCTATTAAAGCCATTTCATTCATCTCCTCTCTTTCCAAATCATAGCATAGACCAAAAGGGAGAGATATTGTAGAAATATCTGAATTATAAGGGTTTTGAGGATTGCTGTAGCTGGATATGAGAGAATATAATGGAAGTAGAAAATTTAGGAAAAACGTGCAAATACGAAAAGTATTTTCATAGGCGAGAGGCGGAAAGTAGGATGAAACCGGGCCTAAAGCAGGAAAAAGGATTTACATTAATCGAAGTGCTGGCAGCTATTGTAATTTTATCGATAGTTTCACTGGTGCTTACGTCTTACTTTACTAACGCCATGAGTTACTCTAAATCGAACCAGAACAAAACGATTATGGTCAATCTGGCGCGGAATGCACTGTTTTATGTGGAGAAGCAGGATTTTAAGGCGATGAAGGAATTTTTTACGCAAGGGGAAGATGCGATAGAGGCTGAAAAATGCCAAAAGGATACGGATGATTCTCTGAAGTGTGAGGATTACAAAGGGCTTGTTCAGGATACAGAAATCTTAAACCAGGTTTTGAATCCTGCAATAAATGGTGTGAACTATCAGATAGATATTAAATATCAGCGTGATCTACATAACCAAAGCTTGGAATCTAGTGATCCGGAGAAACAGAAGATGGCAGTATATTTGTTGCCTGTGTTGGTCAAAGTCAGCAGAGCGGATTCTTCTGGCGGACCTCAAAGTGAACCTGTTGTGGAGGGATATATTACCGATGAGAAAATTCGTTAATCTTCTTCGCAGAGAAGGCGGCTTTACATTAGTAGAGCTAATTGTGGCACTATCATTGTTTACAGTTGCAGCAGGAATTATTTCGGGGATAACAATGCTGGGCTTACGAAGCTATCATAAAATTTCGATTGAAAACTCATTACGAGACGAAGGTGATTTGTTAATGTCCGCAATTATAACGGAGTTGTATACATTTGCTCCTGAGAAGGTCACTCCAACTATTCTCAAAAATGATTCAGGGACTATTATTGATAGCTACATTACGTTAGAACGTCAGGATGGAACTAAGTCTCAGATTCGTATTGTTAATGGTGCTCTTACAATAGCAAATCCTGATGTAGTCGATCCACCAGTAGATGCAAGAACTGAGACGATATCTAAATTAGAACAGGATTCTGCTATAACTTTAGAGTGTCAGAATAGCATCCCTTGTGATAGCGGCTTGATATCTATAGATTTATCGCTAGTTCAGAGCTACGACGGAAGGGATTACCCATTGGAGTTGAAAAGTAAATTCGGATTCTAGGAGGAGCAGGAGGGATGAAGAATAATGAAAGAGGCTCAGCCCTAGTATTAGTTATGTTTGTTGCTCTTCTACTTACTATACTCGGAGTAGCTGTACTCGGGGCAACGATGGGTGGCGCACAACGAACGGAGACAAGGGAAAACGACGTGCAGAGCCTGCATCTGGCTCAAAAGGGGCTCGATGAAGCAGCGGCATACATACAGACGAAGTTGGACGGGCGTACGGATATTGATCCTGATCATATGGAAGATGAGATTAAAAGTATTGTTAATGAGGTGACCACCAAAGTTGTCGGCGTTAACAATGGCGTAAGTACGGGGCTATCTGGAGCTGGCGGTACGATCAAAAGCATCACCTATGAGAAGCAGGATAAGCAAAAATATTATGTCGATATTGAAGCACAAGCCACAGTTAATGGCGTCATCAGACAGCTGAGACAAAAGATAGTCATTGATACCTATCCTGATTTTCTTAAATATGCTTTTGGATCGGAAAAAGTATTAACATTAAACGGAGCACCTGGTCTCCATGGCAATATATATGCGGGTGAAGAACTAAACATCAGCGATACGGCTGTTTATACGTATAAGAAAGTGAAAGATCTTAAAGAAAAGACTCAATATCCTAAAGTAGAATTACTAAAAGACCCTGCCAGTCTAGCATCTACGGAACCTCTTCCTGAGGTGCATGTGCAATCACTTGAAAGTATTAAATATTCCGGAAATGGAATTATTAATGCAGCAGTAAATAAAAACAACGCCTCAATTATTCTTCCTAACATACTGGGAGTTAATAAAGAGCAGGTGTTTATCAAACCGCAAAAAAAGTTCGTGCAGATTAATGTGCTGGAATCGTTTCTTGATAAAGTGGAGGAAGCGACAGGGTTGACCGGGAAAAGGTCTGAACTTAAGCAAGCTATTAAGGATAATCAACTGGGGAATTATTTAAGCACAACAACATTAGATAGACTACCCGATGAGAATCCACCCTACACTGAGCCAGTACTTGAAGATAATCCGACAAAAGAAGAAAAGGATAAGTATGAACTAGAGTGCAGCCAATACGAAGAACAATTGAGAATATATCAGAACTCCTTGTTGGATAAAGATTTGAATAATTCTACGTTTTATAACGGTAATCTGCTTATCGATGGAATTGATTACAAACAGTTAAAGTTTAGTGATGAAGCCAAAACAGGTAATCCTTCTAATAAGCCCAAATGGCTTATTGTTAATGGTGATCTGGAGGTAAATAACTATAGCCCAGATATAACTAAAATTTTGGAGATACAAGCTAATATTCTAGTTACAGGTAATGTTACTATTAAAGGTCAGGTGAAATTCAACTCTACTATGTTTGTTTTAGGAGAAACGAAAGTAGAGGATGCCGTGATCCAAGGTTTAAGTAGTAAGGAGTTAGTCCTCATATCTCAAGGAGATGTGCTCATTAACCGAATTGATACTTTTACTAATCCACCTAAGAAAAAAGTTGAGCAGGATTCATTTTATATGAAAGCTTTTTTTTACACGGATAGTGACGCTGATTTGTACGGAGTGGGGTCAATCTTTTGGTTAAATGGTGGCTTCTTTGCCAAAGGGAATCTTACAGTAAACGCAGTACTAGGAGGAGTAACTGAGCCCTTAGATCCGGCTCTCGGCTTTAATTTTGAAAATCAGGATGCGGATCGATATAATTTGGGTCACCGTTTTCAGATTCAATATAATCAGGATGTTTTTACTCATCAGCAGTCTAGCCTCCCGCGTGTGCAGCAGGTGAATGTAACTGTAGGCCCTCTGGAGCTTGTGAGTCATTGAGACCAATTGAAAAAGGGTATCCTTAAGCGAGTGCTTAGGGATACCCTTTTTTTCGTTGGAAGTTTCTTATTTTTAAATGTAAAGATTAGTAACGATCGTCATTCTGGGGTTCTACAACCTTAACCGTAATATCTGCTTCTGCTGTTGTGCCTGTGCTTCCGGTATAAGTCACTGTAATGGTGGTTGATCCCTTTTTGACACCGGTAACAATTCCTCTGGTATCAATATTGGTTCCATTATCGACACTGGCGATTGAAGAATTGTCGCTTACCCAGCTCAAGTTATCTTTGATGTCTTTTATCGAGACGGAGGTTGGGAATGCCCATAAAATATTGGTTAATTGGAAAGTATGACCCACTTCAATAGTAATAGACTGTTCTTTAAATCTTATTCCCGTTAACTCAACGATGTTAACCTCATGTGTTGAAGTCATATCTTTGAATGAAACCTCAATCAGCAGTCCTTCTTTAGCGGTATCACCAGCCGTCAATTTAGCGGTTGAGCCATCACTAGAAGGCGTAAGAGTAGCAATATGATCATTCGTAATAGTGTCATCCGTAATATTTTTATCCGTTGATTTCACGAATCTCCATCTTAGCGTTGCTGGATCAGCATACGTAGGATTTCTACTTGCGCTTAGATCGATTTGCCCTCCTATCAATACCGTTGTTGGACCTGTAATCGACAATGAGGTTAGTGGGTTAGTAACTGTTATGGTTTTCTCTTGGGTAATTGGAACCGGGTTACTTGAATTTACAGTAAGACTTACTAGGTAAGTTCCTGACTGCGTCGCACTGAAAATCTTTTCGGTATCATCACCGGGATACTCTGGATTGGTATTAATTACAGCAGTGCTTGCCCCAGAGGTAATGTTTTTAACGGACCAGATATAGGTTATGTTGGTCTCAGGTTCTTTACTGTCTTGAACGTACGAGGCACTTAACGTAATGGATTCATAGATTCTCCCTGTTTCATATCCTTTAATTGATAGAGAACGAGAATTACGTTTTTCTACAGTTATGAATGCAGTACCAGTAACTTCGCTACCATCAAGAGCCTTAACAGTGACTTGTGCTGATCCTTTGGCCAAACCGATAATATCGCCACTGTTGGAGTCTATTTGCACAACTGAAGCATTACTAGTTGTCCAGAGGAATGCAGAATTACTTAAATCTGAAGGCGTAACTATTGGGATTAGTCGAATCTCATCTCCTACATAAATAGTTTTGTCATCCAATTGCAGGGCGTTAATCTTATATTCGGCTGTAAAAGTTAAAGTCTCAAACGAAATTGTAGTCCGCGCTAAATTAGTCGATGAAGGATCTGTTGGGATTGGAACAGGTAGCGGATAGATTTCCGCTGGTAGGCTACCGGCAAAAGGGAAATGGTATAAAGTGGCACTACTCATATTCATTGAAGCTCCAATGATTGTTCCATACACCTGTCCTCCATCAAAGTTTATAGTAGATCGTGGTGCCAGAATGGTTCCGTATACGTTGGCTTGGGAAATTAGCAAAGGCTTGGCGTTAGGGAAGTTGTATAGCACACGGCTACCGTCGCTCCCCAGTGGGAAATGTAAGAATGGTTCACTGTTACTGTCTTGTTGTACATTAACAATTACCGTTGATCCTTGCGGAACCTTAAGCTCGGAACTGTTAAGCGTATTTAACGCTGAACTAGAAATATTAACAATATTGATATCTGAGTTACCTGTGACCGTAAGTTTTCCGTATTCATGAGTCGCCGTGGCATTGGAAGGCAGCTTGGCAATAGCATCAGAGAGTCCAAGGAGATAACTCTCTTGCTTGTTGAAATCGAGAAGTTCTCCGTAATTGATGGTACCATTTTGGATAGAACCAGGACGTTGGTCTTTAACGGTGCCTTTAACCATTAGGTTTCCGTAAACTGTTCCTTCAGGAAGGGAAACATCTCCGCCCGTGACAATACCATATGGCACTTGGTCTTTAAATTGTTCATTTACTGTAATACCCGCGTTGTTGAAGTTGACTGTTCCCCCGGAAGCCAGTGGTCCCTTGATAGTTCCACCACGAAGTGAAGTGGTATGAAGGATAAGTGCATTGTATTTACCTAAGATTCCTAGCGGTGGCAATGTGGCATGAATATCGATATAACTAAGTTTGGAATCATTTAAAATATAGGTTTGGGTCTCGGTCGGTTTAACTGTGATTTGGAACGTTATAGGCTGTTCAGAGTCTGGTTTATAGATTTGGGCGCCGTTCACCGTTTTTAATGAATAGGTTATGTCATTTAGATTGCGTGTCAATCTAAATCCACTGGTTGCATTTCCAGTGACGATCGTACCGGCAGGTAATTCTCCTGAAATCTCCAGGTTAGGTGGGAGATTCTCGGTAAATACAATATCCGATATTAATTGTGTGTTAGAGGTCTGGTTGACCGTGCCGACTTTATCAAACGGTACAGATTTTGGGGTGATGGAATAACTAAGAGTGACCGGTTCTCCCTTTTCTATTTTGCCATTCACAACATTCTGAGAGAGAGATCGTGTTACACTCAAATTGGTGTTTGACGGCAGGACATTTACTCTGAGCGTTTTACTTGAGAGCGCACCATTTTGATCCCAAGCTTTAATTTCGATGTCGAGTAGACCTCCGTTTGGAAGCGGATTGTCAACTGTTCTATATATATTTTGACCGGATTTGATGTTCATCTTACTTATTTCAATCTTGGGAAAGTACGTGTTCCCTGATTTGAAACGGACTTCAGTTGTTAGATCACGATCGTTAAAGTCCAAATCAGTTACTGTATAGTCGACAAGGAGTGTTTCTTGATAAGACGGAATCGATGAATCATTAGCCGGCGTATGCACGGTAATCTCTGGAGCATGATTGGCCCCAATAAAAGCACGATACATAGTATTAACGAACAATTGTTGTTCCCAGTCCGGGAATTTCTTTAGATTGGCTGGAATATCACTTACTCCAAAAAAGTGACCTGTACCTGAGTAGGTAATATTTCCTTTGGAATATGTGTAATATTGATTCCAGCTATCCTCGGTATCACGTTGGTATTGATTATATTCTCCATTTGGTTTTATCCTCGTACCTGATGCTTCACTTTGAATGTTATACCAAGATACTACTTCAGGATCTTCCAAATTAAGTGTGAAGTACTGGTTATGTGTTGGTGCAATTTGTGGTGTGGAAATATCGATTTGCTGGTTGCTGTCGTCCCTCTTGCTTAGATAAAAAGGATATTGCATCAAAAGCCCGTCATTCACCGGCTTAACCTTGGTGGAAAGATTGATGGCATTATGGCCTAAGTTGGTCTCAGGATTCACCTGACCAGTAATCCCCATGAAATTATTGATCCAGTTCTTTTTATTTGCATCTAAATTAATGATGGTATCGTGAGTGAACAAGGCGCTTTGCTTGAAGGTACCAGTAAATTGTGTAATAGCGTTGATCGCATTAGTGTTTAAATTAGATTTTTTGTAGTATTCGTCTACAAATCCAAAGATGAGCATGTCATAAGTGCCATTTAGTCCGTAACTATGTGTTGCAGCATAGCTGTCATCAATATAGTTTTTGAATTCAGTCATCGTTTTGATTTTTATATCGAGCTTATAGTCAGATGTATCGAGAAAATTCGGATTCATATTACTAGTGTTCAGGAGGCTGCTTTCTGTTAGAGTGTCAGGCATAACCTGAAGAATATTTACTATGGTTTTCTCGCCACGGTAACGAATTACACCGCTGTCGAAGTCTTTTAATTGTGTACTGTGGTAATCATTAACTTCTAGCTTCCAGTAGAGTAACCCAGAGTATGTTTTTGGCAAAGTGTATTCAATAGTTCCGCTGGATGTACTAATCTCAGTTTCAGCAACGACCTGTTTTTCTCCCATTTTGATGGATTTATCAAGACCAACGTACAGTTTGACTGAGAGCGGAGCACTATTTTGTGTAGAGGGTGTGGTGACATTGAAATTAAAAGAAAGCTTCTCCCCAGGAACATAGATTTTGCTGTTAGTTGCATTAGGGTCATAGTTGGGAATTCTATTCGTAATTTGTAGATGAGGGCGTTTCTTCAAGTCGTTTATGTATTTGGAGTCTTGTTTTTTTAAATCGGCAAAAATATCCGCGAGTTCACTGTCATCTACAAACTTAACATTTGGGTTGGAGGTGGAAAGACGATAACTGTTAAAAGAGCTGTACAGTATACCTTGCTCAGTTTGAGGTTTTGCATCTTTGTCTTTAAAGGGCTGGCTATGAAAAAAAACATATAATCCCTTGTTGATAAATTCCTTTGTAATTTGATCAGCCTTCAGATGAGTAATGTCGTTCTTCATACTTTTGGTATTAAGGGCCTTAGCTCTATTTTCCTCAGAGGCGGGTTGTTGATTACTTACCTGTGCAGGATTGTAAGTCCCCTTCCCGATATATACCGCATCATATCTTCCGTCCAGATCATCCCGCAGCGCCACAAAGCGCTTCATACTCATCGTGTCAATGGTAAGGTTAGATATTCCTGTTTTTAGAGACGCAAGCTCACTAACCCCACTCTCAGTAACCTCCAGCATACGAATTTGGTATTCATTTGAACTGGCATCGACATTCATAAAGTGATTTTTGATCGGCAGAACAAGCAGAAGGAGAAGCAGGGTAGTTACTGTAAAAATAAAAACTTTTTTGTTGCTGGCAAGTTTCATTGTCATCTCTCCCTGATTGTTAACTATTGGCAGATATGGTCGTATTCCGTCTCGTATATGCTAGATTCCGACAGCCTTTTTCATTCCGTGTCGTTGTAAAATTATCCAATCTATGTTATATACATTCTAGGACATTCAGCATTGATAGACAACATAAATCTATTGAAATATACCTATTAAATTATAACTAAAGTCCTAGTTAGATTGAAAAATACTCAAAATTGACAAATTTATGGAAGGTCTATTTATGGTAATTATGTCTTTCGTTTTTGAGTGAATTTTGCTGGGAGTTTGATTTCTATTTCTATAAAAAATATCCATTATTTCAGCCGGCATAAATAACGGCATACGGAGATGAATAGACTTGGCTATCGCGAAAAAGAGACTGGGAGACTTGCTGGTAGAAAATAATATTATTTCGCAGGACCAGTTGCTTGAGGCTCTCGCGGAACAGCGTAAGAGCAAACGTAAGCTCGGCGATCTGCTAATCTCTCAAGGCTATATTACGGAGCAGCAGTTGATTGAAGTGCTTGAATTTCAACTCGGCATCCCGCATGTCAGTTTATTTAAATACCAGATAGATCCCGCAATCACGCAGATAATCCCTGAAAGTATGGCTAAGCGATATCAGGTGCTTCCATTCTTAAAAGAGGGCGGCAAGCTGATGGTTGCGATGGCGGACCCGCTGGATTATTTTGCGATAGAAGATTTACGTATGAGTACTGGCTTCCGGATCGAACCCGCTATTTCTACGAGAGATGAGCTGCAGCGGGCGATTGCGCGTCACTATGGCATGCGCGATTCTATGAATCAGATGCTGGTAGAACTCCCGACACAGGAAGAAATAGAAGAGACAGAGATTACAGATGAGGACTCCCCAATCGTACGTTTGGTCAACCAGATGATTCAGCAGGCAGTTGCTCTGCGGGCGTCTGATATACATATGGATCCAGGTGAAAATAATTTAACCATCCGCTACCGCATTGACGGAACCTTACGGACAGAGCGGATTATTCCTAAGCAGATGCAGGGCTTTATCACCGCCCGTCTGAAAATAATGGCCCGCCTGAATATTGCAGAACGGCGTTTGCCGCAGGACGGACGGATCAAAATGCAGTTCGATTACAAAATGGTAGATATTCGTGTGTCTTCATTACCAACGATGCACGGAGAGAAGATTGTGCTGCGGTTGCTAGATTTAAGCACAGGGGTCAAATCCATAGATGCTTTGGGATTCAGTGAGGGGAATGCAGAAGCTTTTAAGGAGATGATAGCTCGTCCTTATGGGATTTTGCTGATCACAGGACCTACCGGTAGCGGAAAAACAACAACTTTATATTCAGCGTTGAATCAACTTAATGTAGAAAGCGCAAATATTATCACAGTCGAAGATCCAGTGGAATACCAGCTTGAAGGAGTAAATCAGGTGCACGTAAACTCGGCTATTGGACTAACCTTTGCAGCTGGGCTGCGTTCGATTCTTCGACAAGATCCGAATATCGTAATGGTTGGTGAAATACGGGATGCGGAAACTGCAGAAATTGCTGTTCGCGCCTCATTAACGGGTCATCTAGTGTTGTCTACTTTACATACAAACGATGCGATTAGCTCCGTCTCCCGACTGCGGGATATGGGGGTAGAACCTTATTTGATCGCTTCTTCGCTGATTGGTGTGGTAGCACAGCGGCTGGTGCGCAAAATCTGCACTGACTGCAAAGAAACCTACAAACCATCTGAACAGGAAGCAATTATGCTACGTAGCTTAGGACTACCTGCGGAAGAATTACAGCGTGGACGCGGCTGTGGTAGCTGTAACAATTCTGGCTATCGTGGACGAATAGCGATTCATGAAGTACTCAGTATTGATGATCACTTACGGCAGCTCATAACAAACACTGCCTCAGTAGAAGAACTGCGTGCAGCAGGTAAAGCGCGTGGGCTTGTTCAACTGATGGATGACGGACTGCTCAAGGTCAGTCAAGGAATTACAACGCTTCAAGAAGTCATGCGCGAGACGGTCTCACATTAGAGGTTAACAGGGATTTAGCATTCTGACTTAGGGGGAGCGGCTAATGCCAACGTATACGCGGGATATTAGACAACTATTACAAACGGCTTACTCCTCCAAAGCTTCTGACTTACATATTTCCGTAGGATCACCGCCGGTTATTCGGATGGATGGAAAGCTGCACTCGCTTGAGGGTGAATCCGTGGCTGCTGAAGAAGCGGCAGATATGGCCAAAACGCTACTTGGTAATGAACGAATTGAAGCATTTCGGAATGCGGGCGAGTTGGATTTTTCATATCCGCTTGATGGTGGGGTAAGATTCCGGGTGAACGTTTTTCGTCAGCGGGGCGAGGTTAGTATCGCCGCCCGGGCCATTCCTGCAGAGATTCCGAGTCTGGAACAGCTGTCGATGCCTTCGATTTTAACTACTTTGTCGCTTAAGCCACAAGGTCTAATTTTGGTTACAGGACCCACAGGCAGCGGCAAATCTTCTACGCTTGCAGCTATGCTGAATTATATTAACCAGACGGAGAGCAAACATATAGTGACTCTGGAAGATCCGATAGAATTTCTACATAACCATGGAACCTGTCTAGTGGATCAACGTGAAGTGGGCTGCGATACCGCAAGTTTTGCTAATGGATTACGTGCTGCCTTACGTCAGGATCCGGATGTCATTCTCGTTGGTGAGATGCGGGATTTGGAGACCATTTCAGCAGCAGTTACGGCCGCAGAAACAGGTCATCTTGTGATGGCTACCTTACATACAACAGATGCACCACAGACGATTGACCGAATTATCGACGCTTTTCCGGGACATCAGCAGGGACAGATTCGTTCACAATTAGCATCAGTGCTGCTGGCAGTAGTCAGTCAGCGGTTGTTCCCAAGGGCTGGAGGTCGGGGGCGTTTATGCGCTACGGAAATTTTGCTCAATACACCAGCCGTAGCCAATCTTATTCGTACCGAAAAAACACATCAGATCAAAAATGTGATGCAAACGGGACGCTCACAAGGCATGCACACATTGGACATGAGCATCCGTGACTATTTATCGCAGGGGCTTATTGATCCAACAGCAGCTAAGGCGTTTATGGCGGAGGTGAGCAGCTGATGCCTCTTTTTGAATATCAGGTGAAGACATCCGCAGGCAAATCTATCAAAGGGAAACTAACGGCAACCGATAAACCTACGGCGATGGAGGAGCTACGCAAGCGGGGACTTACGGTATTTTCACTGATTGAGCGCAAAACCACGATTTTATCGATGGACATTTATATTGGTAATCCCGTTAAGCCGCTTCATTTCATCATTTATTGCAGGCAGTTTGCCACGCTTATGCGGGCGGGGGTATCGATTGTGGATGCAACGCGTATTTTGGCAGAGCAGACCGAGAGTAAGCCACTGCGCAAAGCGTTAGTAGATGTTAATTCCAGCCTGATGCGCGGGATATCGTTCTCACAAGCCGTTCAGGATCATAAAAAAATCTTCCCGCAGCTATTTGTCAGCATGATCCGTGCCGGTGAGGAATCCGGTGATATTGAGGGGACGTTGGACAGGTTGGCTATGTTTTTTGAGAAACAGCACACCACGACAGAGAAGATAAAATCAGCGCTTACGTACCCGATTACCGTAGGGGTTATGGCGATTGCCGCGGTTATCTATCTACTTTGGGCGATTGTGCCGCAGTTTGTAACGATGTTTGAATCGATGGATGCCGAGCTTCCGGCAATTACACAGATGGTCTTGGCACTTAGCAAAAGCATTCAAGGTCAATGGTATTTCTGGATACTCGGAGTACTTCTCCTAGTGATAGCTTTTCAGATTACAAAACGTACGGAAAAGGGTGCTTACGCCCTTGATTATGCCAAGTTAAAAATTCCTGTGTTCGGCAAGCTGAATCAAAAGGGCTCGATTGCTCAGTTTACGCGCACTTTTTCTTCTCTTTATGCCAGCTCTGTACCGATTCTACAATCCTTGGTGATTGTTGAGGAGGTAGCAGGAAATAAGGTCATCGGGAGATTCATCCGTAGTGCAGGCGATTCGCTGAGACAAGGAAACCCACTATCTGAGCCGCTAAAAAAAGCTTGGGTCTTTCCGCCACTAGTTACACAGATGATAGCGATTGGCGAAGAGACAGGGGCGCTCGACACGATGTTGTCCAAGGTAGCTGATTTTTATGAGATGGACGTGGAGAATACCGTCGACCGTCTGAAATCGCTGCTTGAACCGCTGCTGATTGCTTTTTTAGCTGCTGTTGTAGGTGTCATTGTAGCTGCCATTATGCTGCCGATGTTCAGTCTGTACGGTAATATGTGAACCTCTTGGTTCCTTGTATATATTGAGAGGGGTGACGCCGGGGAGGCGGGGCAAGATCCACGAACTTACGCTGGCGATTAGACGACGATGGACGAGCTGTTTCCGTAAGCACAAGAAAGATGATGTTGGATTCACTGAAATGAAGAATATAGGTTTTATCACTCACACACCACTTAGAGGGGGAAATCAAATGTTAGCACAAGCGATTAAAAGAAGATTAAGCAAAGAGGAAAATCAAAAGGGTTTTACGCTGATCGAGTTGCTGGCGGTTATCGTTATTTTGGGGATTATTGCGGTTATTGCAATACCTTTGATTGGGAATGTAATATCGAATGCTAAAGAAGATTCTGATGTTGCTACTGCTCGTCAAATTTATGATGCCTCCAGATTATATATTGTTGGTGAAAGCAATGGGAAATTTAATGATTCAACAAATGCAGTAACAGTAACTATCGACCAAATGCAAGATAAAGGGTATTTGGATAAACCTTTAAGTCTCCCAAGTTCGAAAAAGGTAATCAGCGGAGGAACTGTAACATATACACCGGAAGGTCAATTGGCTTCGGTATCGATATCTCCACAACCTGAAGGTTCTACACCAATTACTTCTGGAGGTACTACTACTGGGGGTACATTTACAGCGGAGCAGGTTTTGAAATCTAAGACTAAGTAATAACTCTATAAATATATGTTCTATTTTTCTGAATTATCTTGGTTTATCCTTAAGGAATCGGACTTCCCGATTCCTTTTTTAAAATCCAGAAGCTAATAGAGGACAGCCATGACGATATTTATCGCAAGTTACATCACATTACTGGGTCTGATTCTAGGCTCCTTCTATAACGTAGTGGCGTTACGGGTGCCGGTCAAGGAATCCTTGCTTAATCCGCCGTCACATTGCCCGAACTGCAACACGCGGCTGAAAGCGCGGGATTTGTTTCCGGTGCTAAGCTACCTGCTGTCAGGAGGCAAGTGCCGATACTGCGGCACAAGGGTATCGCCATTATACCCGCTTGGAGAAGCGGCAACGGGTTTGCTTTTTTTATGGGTGTATTTACAATTTGGCCTGACGGGTAAGGGAATCATCGGGTTCATTCTTGTAAGTTTAGCGGTTATCGTGACGGTTGCGGATTTGAAGTACATGCTGATTCCCAACAAGGTATTGTTGTTTTTTTTACCGCTGCTGCTGATTCTTGTACTGCTATTTCCGGATGGACCGATATGGCATCATCTGCTAGGAGCTGTGCTTGGGGGAGGGGTTCTTATCCCTTTTGTTCTATTAGGTGGCATGGGGGCTGGAGATGTGAAGTTATTTGCGCTGCTGGGTTTGGTGATTGGCTTTCCGAATGTGATTTTGGCTTTTTTTGTGGCTTGTTTGCTTGGGAGCGTGGTGGGCGGACTGCTGATGCTGCTCGGTGTAATCAAACGTAAACAGCCGGTACCCTTCGGCCCATGGTTAGCTATAGGAGCTTTAATTAGTTTTGGATATGGCTCACACATCATCGGCGCGTATCTCTCGCTTATCGGATAGGAGGACATTGATCACATGCTTGGATTAGGCCCCAAAGTGGCCGGACTTTCAATTGAAGCTGCCGGAATCCGTTATATTAGTTTTAAGAATAAACAGTCATGGGAAGTCCGTAAAAAACGGTTTCTCCCGCTCCTTCCAGGCATGATCATTGAGAATCAGGTGGCGGATAGCGAGGCGCTTTATGATCGGGTAAGGCAGTGGGTGAAGAAGGAAGGCTTACGGGGCAGTAAGGTTTCTTTGTCCATTCCCCCTTCACAGATCATTATCCGTAAAATGAGTATTCCTAGTACCAACGACAAACAGGTAGAACAACTGGTGAAGCTGGAAGTGGAGACGGGACTGCATTTACCTTTTGAAAATCCTGTCTATGACTATGTAACGCTCGAAGTGGATGAGGAGCAAAGTCACCTGCTCGTATTTGCTGCTCCGCGAAAATCGATTCAGGATTACGTAGAAGTTCTGGAGCGGGCGGGTCTTCGGATAAGCAGTGTCGAAATTTCGGCAACCGCCTTGGCGCGTGCTATAACCACTGGGCACGGGGAGAGCTTTGCGGAGACGATGCTGATTAATATGGAGCCATCGGTAATGGACATTTATATGTTCAGAAACGGGAATCCGGTCTTCATTCGTACGATAAACTTACTTGATCTACATAAAGGAAGAAATTTAGCGGGAATGGATCTTTTGACAGACAGTGAAACCTTGGCAGAAACAGCTGTCGCTGTAGAAGAACATTTATCACCCGAGCAAATGGTGGAAATCACTGCGGAAATCTCCCGTATGCTCAGCTTTTATCAATACAGCTTGCATGACGGTTCCACTCGTATCAACAATTTAGTGATTACGGGCACTCCCTCGATTCGTAAACAACTGGACCTAGAACTCCAGCAGTCCCTAGCTGAACTTGTAATAACACCAATAAGTCTGGAACAGATGGCTAGTGCTGCTGTTTCTGACCCTGAACTAAATGATTACCGCGTAGCTGCCGGGACCGCTCTAAAAAATAGCATCAACACGGATACGATTGATTTATTGCCGAGAGAAGATCGGGAGACGTTGCTATTTCCTTATGTCACGATGGGGCTTGTAGCGATCTGGCTGCTGGGGATGATCGGAACGGGGATTTATTTTTCGGCCAATAAGGGTCAGATTTCTAATGGTAAAGAAGAGCTGCAAGGCCTGCAGGATCGCAGTTTAATGCTCCAAGTAGAGCTCGCGAAGCTTAAAAACAGCGGACCTGGACAGCTAGATCGGAAAGCAGCCATCACAGTGCTTCAGGACAATAAGGTGATTGCAGTCCCTATCTTGGACGAATTAGTGGAGGGATTGCCTAAGGAGGCACTAATCCGTGATATTAACTATACCTACCGGACCTCTATAGATCTGACTGTAAATGTATCCACTATGGAGGATGCTTCCAACTATTTAAGACAACTTCGCCAAATGTCTTTTACGACCGATGCCTCTATTCAAAAGCTTACTGAAGGAGCCGCAGATGCCATTTCATACAATACGTATACGGCTATTTATAAAGTGAACTTAGCAGCGGCTAAGCTTCAAAACAGTGAAACGGATGCCAGCCAAGGGGAGGTGAGCAGCGATGGAACAGATCAATAAGTATCGCTCGCCGATTGTTCTGGGAGTGCTGATTTTGTTCCTGATATTGTTTGCGTTCTATATGCTGGGTGTTCAGCCGACCAATAAGGAAATTTCCGCACAGAGCAGCGAGATCGGTCAGTTGGAAAAGGAAGCAGAAGTCCTCCAAAACAAAATCTATGAGCTGAAGGGCAGCGGCACTGAGGGAGATCTAGAACAGAAGGAATTACTGGGGGAACTCCCAAAGGGCGATGACAGCGAAGGTCTGATTGTTGATTTGCGGGAGGTTAGCACGTCCTCACAAGCGCGGCTAAAGGATCTTAGTTTTGTTATGGATGAGGCTAATCCGATTCAGCAAATGACAGGTTCAGCTGAGGTGTCATTCCCGACGGTCAAACAGATCAAAATGACTGCAGTGGTGGAAGGGACATATTCGGGGATCCGGCAATGGATGGATGAACTACAAGCCTTACCCCGTATTGTGAATGTGGACTCTTTCAATTTTCAGCAATCCTACGAGGATCGTACTAAGAACAATACGGAGAGTATTTTGACTGCTAACGTAGCTTTTACAGCGTATTTTGAGGCCACCGCAGCAGCATCCGATTAGGGTTCTTGTACTACTTTATTTAACTATATTACTCCGCTTTTCCTGTGAATCAGGAGGGTGGAGTTTTTTTATATTTTCAAAAGAGTTGTAATACGTTTTCATTCCTCTGTTTATTGGGTATTTTAGCTTGCGGGGTGCATAAGCTGAAACAGTGGCGATCGCCTGTATTTTTCAGATGAAAGAGGAGGAACTTCAGATGAACAAAAAATGGATGCTTGGTTCGTTGGCCCTATCCTTAGGCCTTTTATCAGCAGGTAGCGGAGTTATGGCAGCTTCATCATCAGTGGGAAGCTCGGCAATAAAAAATGTGGCTGTGATTGGCACAGGAAAAGAAGGCCCAGCTACTATAAACAATTTGACGGTAAAAAGTGTGGTACCGCTTGTTGTACATGCCAGAGCAATCTATTTCTATACTAGCCGTGGGGGCAACTTTTTCCCGATGGAAACCTTCATGTATAAAGCGCAAGAGTACCGTTACCTTTCCAATGATATTGGGACAAAGGCGAAGCTGATGAATTACATAAAAAAAGCCTACACGCATAATGCAGCAGCTTATTATGTGCAGACTCAATTTTTGGAGCATGAAGGTAGAATGTCACAGGTGAATACGGATCTTGGAAACTCATTAATGTTTGAAAAAGCCACCGCCCGAATGCTCTCCAAAACTGCAACAACCGCTGAATTTGACTTAACAGTTCCTTATTCGAGCGGGCAGGAAGGCAGTGAGTCGGTGTATGTGAAGCTGAAAAAGGTGAATGGATACTGGAGAATTGATACGTCACCGGATATTCTTTTTTGAGGAAGGGTTAGGGTAGAAGAGGAAGAGCAAAGAGGTTCTACGCTTGGGCGCGGATAAGGTCAGAGGTATATGCAACACCAACGAATTTACCTTTGCGAGTGATAATGACACAATCATTTTTCATAGGGTCTGGGCGGTTCATAGCGAGGCTCAATACCGTATCGAGTGGAGTGGAAATGTCAAGAATGAGCGGGGTTTTGTTCATAAGCTTCATGGCAGGTTCTCTGTAGAACAGATCTACTCCGGATCTTCCTGTAGCTTTTAAAAAGAAACGTTCGCTCATCAACAATCCGAGGGGTTCATTCATAGCATTGCAGACGACGATACATTTGGATTCTGGATGCTGAAACATGACGCGAAGAGCTTCTCTGCAAGTGCGTGAGGCAAAAATAGCGGGAGCACTGCGGACAATACCAGTAAGATCATTTACAAGAGCTGTTGTCATAGGATGTTCATCCTTTCTGATTATGGGTCTACTTCTAATGTACCCCTGAATCGTAAATTTCAAAGCCGGGTAACGTAAGCTACAGGTAAAATAGATTGCTGGCAAAAATAACCGGTCAGACCTTAGGGGCTCTGACCGGTTATTTGTTGTTAGCTATTCACTGCGGACCCCGTCCTCCACCAGCTGCTTTCGGGGGACATCGGGGATTATGGATTTGCTCACGCCTCCACGATTAATGGCGATTAATCGTTTTTGTGCGTAATATACGTCGCGGGACAGTTTATTCACCTCAGTGGATTTACCGTCAACATACTTTGTAATGTAGGTTTCTACAATATATCCGGTTTTCCCATTTTGAATAACGCGTGAGCTGCCACGAGGCAGTGAAGAATCGTTTACGTATTTATCGACTGGAGGGAGCACCTCTACTGTTTTTGAATGAACTTTGTAAGTGACATTTTGCGGAAACGTGCCGAACAGCTTTATGGTCAGTGATTTACCCTGCACAGCTGCTTTAATTATGAGATATTTGCCAGTCGTATTGCGAAAACGAAAGTTGATATAACCTTCAGCGAATGTTGCGTCCTGACCTTTGGGCAAGTAGTTGACGGGCAAGGAATGATTACGGCGTTCCACAATTTCTAGCCCTATACGCAGTGCGGCATTGTAAAGAGTGCTCGACACTTGGCAGATCCCTCCACCAACACCTGCTTGCAGCTTGCCGTTCACAATCACCGGCGCTTCACGGAAGCCGTAATTCACCTTTGCTTTTTCTATAGCTTTTCCATAATCAAAGACGGCTCCAGGCGGGAGAATGGTTCCATCCACAGCTTTGGCAGCAGCTTCTACGTTGTAGCTTCGTCCAGGTCCACTTGCACCTAGAGAGGTGCTGAATTGCATTACTTTTCGCTCGATACCTTGTTCCTTTAATTTCTTTAATGTTATGTCAGGCTGCAGGATTAACAAAGGGACTTCCATCGTGATTCCCTTCTCCAAGAGGGTATTCAGATGATTGAAGCTGGTGGGGGCAGCTGCTCCTAAGGAAGTCTCCAGAGCTGTCCAATCGACCTCCAGGGAAGTTTTCTCAGAAGTATATACGATTCGGTCATCGCCTGTAATTCGCCGCGTAGCGTCCACTGGTTCACCAAAGGACTCCTTCTCCCAAGTGGGACTTAGAATTTTCTGGAATTGTGCGATTTCCAGATGCGTTTCAAGCTTCCACAGCTGAGGGAAGTTATAGCGTGCCTTTACCCGCTCCCAAAGTGTTCCTTCGGCAAGCTCTTTTAAGCCCTGCTGAAAAGCAGCGGCTTCATAACTCAACCCAGTCTTACTAAGAGTTAGGGGTAAATCTGCATTGCCCTCCACTTTTAGCACTAGAGGGACGGATTCGAGGGCACGCAGCCGCTGATCCAGCTGGGAGCGGACCTCGGTGAGGGTCATGCCTCCGACCTGCCAGCCGGCAAGGGTTGTACCCTTTGGAAGCGTAGTTTTGCTGCCATATAGATGAAGCCCTCCGTAAATCCAGGAGCCGATAAGGACGAGTGCGATGACCACTATGAGGGCAGCATGGATTTTTTTCATAATTAATCTCCTTTTGGGGATTTGGATTGCGCTAAGCAGGCGCGGCCCTGTAACAAAACTTAAAGAACACTTCGTGGGATACCGATAATAACTTAGTAAGAAACAAGTAGTCTCTAATAAAGGGAGTTACGACATCTGATAACAGGCACCGTTAGGTGCTTTTTTATATGTATATGTCCAGTCACTACAAAACTTTCGAATAGTCGTGCAGTTACGGGGTACTCAATCAGTTACAGATTTGTTACAATAGATACATTGCGGAAATATTGAAGTTTATGGAAACTTGAGGTGGACAATGTCGATTCGCACAAGTGGAAAATGTCATAATTGGGAAGTGAGAAAATGATTGAAATGCAAGATGTATGGAAAACGTACCCTAACGGAACTCACGCACTGCAAGGAGTTTCAGTGAAAATCGACCGCAATGAATTCGTGTACGTTGTCGGCCCTTCCGGCGCGGGTAAATCTACTTTTATGAAATTGATTTATAGAGAAGAAGTGCCTACCAAAGGACAGATTTCGGTGGGAGGTTTCAATATAGGAAAGCTAAAACCACGCAAAATCCCTTATGTCCGCCGTAATATCGGCGTTGTATTTCAAGATTTTCGGCTTTTGCCCAGAATGACGGCATACGAGAATGTAGCTTTTGCTATGGAAGTTATTGAAGCACCGAAAAAAGTCATCAAGAAACGTGTGAATGAGGTTCTTGATTTGGTTGGGCTAAGAAGTAAAGCGAATCGTGAGCCCTCACAGCTTTCTGGTGGTGAGCAGCAACGGATCGCTATTGCACGGGCTATCGTCAACAATCCTTCTGTTATTATTGCGGACGAGCCTACAGGTAACTTAGACCCCGAGACTTCATGGGGCATTATGCAGCTGCTTGACGAGATTAATTTTCGTGGAACAACGATTGTAATGGCTACCCATAACAGAGATATTGTGAACAAAATGCGCAAACGGGTGCTTGCGATTGAGAATGGAAACATTGTCAGAGACCAAGCGAGAGGGGAATATGGTTATGAGTTTTAAAACCTTCTTGCGACATGTGCGGGAAGGCTTTAAAAGCGTATTCCGTAATGGCTGGATGTCGATCGCCTCAATCACTTCGATTGTTGTTTCTCTTTTTGTTCTAGGTGTATTTATTCTTCTTGTCCTCAACGTAAATTCTGTAGCTGATGAGGCAGACAGTCAGGTACAGATCAAAGTGCATCTAGCTTTGAATACAGATCAGAAGATGCGCGAGACCCTGCAGACTGAAATTGGCAATATGCCGGAGGTCAGCAAGATTACGTTCATCTCCAAGGAACAGGGACTTAAAGATCTCCGCGCGGATATGGGCGAGGAGGCAGCAGAGCTTCTGGAAGGGTTCGATGAAGATAATAACCCGCTTCCAGATACCCTTCAGGTAGAGGTTATTGAACCTACAACCGTTGCTTTTGTGGCTGAGAAGATTCAAGCCCTTAACAAGACACATACCGAGCAGCCTATCTACAAAGTGAAATATGGCAAAGGCTCGATTGAAACATTGTTTAAAATCACGCGTGCCGTACGAAACATTGGATTTATTTTTGTAGCGGGGCTGGCACTTATGTCTATGTTCCTCATCTCCAATACTATTCGGGTAACGATTCTTGCCCGGCGTAAAGAGATTGGGATTATGAAGCTGGTAGGCGCGACAAATTATTTTATTCGTTGGCCTTTCTTTATAGAAGGGGCATTAATTGGACTCATTGGATCATTGATTACTTCGGGTGTTTTATATGCCGGTTACAACGGTTTGGAATCTTCGGTACAGGGAGATCCTATGCTCGGATTGCAGTTGATCCCTTTCAGTGATATTTGGCTGCTGCTCGTAGGTCTGTTAGTAGGACTAGGCGTGCTGATCGGCGTCTGGGGAAGTACGGTTTCTATTCGTAAGTTTTTGAAAGTTTAATTTAAGAGTGAAGGATGGGGAGTGCGAGTTGAAGAAGATTGCCGCCGGACTAGCCGTAATGTTACTAGCTGTCACTATATTCCAACCCTCTGATGGATATGCCAAAAAAACAAGTGTTGCCGAGATCGATAAGCAATTAAAGCAGCTGCAACAAGAGGTGCAGGAAGCTAAGGCGCAGCAAGAGAAAGCGGAGTCCCAAACGCAGGAAGCGCAGCACTATAAGAATAAGACAAATATTAATTTACAATATGTATTGCAGCAAGTGGATCAAGTTAAAGGCAAAATGACCGAAATCTCTAACAAAATTTCCGATACAGAAGAATCTCTTAACGTTACAGCAACGGAATTGGATGAAGCAGAGGCACGAGTGGCCTCAAGAGAAGAACTCTTAGGATCCCGTGTCCGGTTGATGTACACTGATGGAGCGGTGTCTTACCTAGATGTTTTGCTCTCATCGACAAGCTTCTCTGATTTTCTGGGCCGCACCGATTCGCTTAAGATGATTGTGGATCAGGATCAGGAGCTGTTAGTCCAACACAAGCTGGACAAGCAGACAGTTGTAGAGAAGAAGCAGGAGCTTGAGGGGCAATATGCTCAAGCCAAGCAGTTATACACCTCCTTGGAAAATCAGAGAAGCCTGCTGAAAGAGAAGGAAGCGGAGAAGCAGGAGCTTATCGCATTTTATGATAAGCAGATTCAAGAAAGCGATGATCTAAGTGAAGAGCAGAACGAGAAGCTGGTTAAGCTGGCGAGCGAACGTTCTGCTTTGGAAACCCAAAAGGATAAGATTAAAGCTGAGGAAGCGGCTCGCAAAGCAGCAGCCGCCAAAGCAGAAGCAGCACGCCGGGCAGCAGCAGCGGCCAAGAAAGCTGCAGCTAGCAAGGCAAGCAGCAGTTCGAGCTCCAGCTCCTCAACCGCGTATGCTGGTGGAGATGGACCCTTCCTGCTGCCTGTAGGTTCGGCAAGAATCTCTTCCTCCTACGGACCACGGACACACCCAATTACGGGTGAGAAGGGGAAAGTACACACCGGGGTAGACTTTGCAGTTCCACAAGGAACCAATATTCATGCGGCTGATTCCGGAACGGTAATCGTAGCTGAATGGTATAGCGGCTATGGATATTGTGTAATTGTTGATCATGGCGGCGGAGTTTGGACCCTCTACGGACATATCCGTAAAGGTGGTATCAAGGTTAGCCCTGGGGATAGAGTCAATCGTGGGGATGTGATTGCTGAATCCGGTTCTACAGGTAATTCGACGGGCCCCCATCTCCATTTTGAAGTTCGGATCGACGGCAAGACAGTAAATCCGATGCCTTATCTCTAATTTTTAAGAACTTATAACTCATATTATTTGAACGTACGGCATATACTGGAAGAGATACCGTACCTTTCAGGACGGACTTATGGAGTTGTTTGCGAGATGGACAAGAAGGGACGGTGGGAACATCATGTTAAAAAAAAGCACAGCGGCGTTTATGATTATCGCCGCCCTGCTATGCGGTAGTCTGGTGACCTTGGGCGTGACGGGTTATAGTCATGTTATTGGACAAGCTGCAGGAGAAGGACTGGCCTCAGCATTGCAGGTTACTGGCCTTCAGCAGAAGGAATCCCAGAAGCTTGGAACTGCTCTCAGTCTGATTGAGAGCAATTACTACGAGACAGTAGATCGGGAGAAGCTGATAGACGGTGCTGTCAACGGTATGATGGAAGCGCTGGGCGATCCTTATTCCAACTATATGGGTAAAGAAACAGCTGAGAAATTCGAAGAAAGCATTGAGGGTTCCTTTTCAGGTATCGGTGCGGAGGTCTCTTCGGATAATGGCAAGGTAGTCGTGGTCTCTCCGATCAAGGGCTCACCTGCTGAGAAAGCTGGGATTCAGGCCAAAGATGTTATCTTGTCCGTTAACGGTGAATCGCTGGAAGGTATGGAGCTGAATGCAGCTGTTGCCAAGATTCGCGGTCCTAAGGGCAGTAAGGCCACTTTGAAAATACAACGTTCCGGCGCTGTAGAGCCGCTGGAATTTGTTCTTACCCGGGATGATGTGAAGCTCGAAACAGTCTACGCTACCATGGAAAAGGACAATGTGGGCGTAATCGAGGTTACGCAGTTCTCCTTGAATACCGCAGAACGATTCAAGGAAGAGCTGGAGAAGTTAGAGAAGCAAGGCATGAAGGGACTTGTTATTGACGTCCGCAATGATCCAGGTGGTGTTCTTCCGATTGTTATTGAAATGGCAGAGCAATTTGTTCCAGCTGGCAAATCTATAGTGCAAATAGAATACAAAGACAAAAAACGCGAAGTTAGCACCTCAAAAGGATCGAGTAAAGCTTATCCAGTGGTCGTGCTGATGAATAAAGGTAGCGCAAGTGCTTCGGAAATATTGGCGGGTGCCTTGCAGCAGTCGGCAGGAGCTAAGCTAATCGGTGACAATTCTTTCGGTAAAGGCACCGTGCAGACGAGCTTTGACAAACAGCTTGGAGACGGCAGCTTGCTGAAAGTTACCATTGCCAAATGGCTTACGCCAGACGGCACATGGATCCACGGCAAGGGCATTAAACCGGATATCGCGGTAGCGCAGCCGGATTACTTCTCGGTGGCTCCAATTAACAAAAGCGTGGCGCTGCAATATAATATGAACAACGCTGATGTGAAGAGTGCACAGACGATGCTGGACGGTTTGGGTTACAAGCCTGGACGTAAAGATGGCTATTTCGATGCTGGCACTAAGGACGCAGTGAAGAAGTTCCAAAGTACAGCAAAGCTCCAAGTCACAGGCACAATTGACGCCAAGACAGCGGAGGCGCTGGAAGCGGCGCTGATCAAGGTCATTCAAGACCCTGCTCGCGACAACCAACGGAATAAAGGGATTGCTGAGATTCAGAAGGAAATTAAGGCGGCAGCGTCGAAAAAGTAAGAAGGCTGAATTCAGCCTTCTTTTTTTCTTTTAGATAAGAAAATGCCAACCGACGTAGAGGAATTAGAATATATACAAATCAGTCATCGGACGAAAAGGAGTGTGACGAACAGTTTGAATGTGATTCAGGAACTGTTAGGAAGCTTGGGCACTGCGTTCTTACACTTATTGATCCAGCCGTATTACTACATTGCTATTATATTTATTGCGTTATATTACCGTAGGCAGGTGGCATTAGAACGAAAGCTGATACATGTAAAATTACATAGCTGGGGTCAGGAAACGTGGCGGACGGTATGGAGTGGTCTAGTCATGGGTTTGGTCGTCTCTATAGCAGCCGTTCTGCTAGGAATATCGTTATCAGGTACCGCTGTAGCCTGTATTTGGGTAGTTAGTCTCGTGTTGTCGCTACTGCGTGTGCGGTATTTGTGCTTTGCGTATTCTATAGGCTTGTTAGGTATCATTCAGTTTGTAATTTCTTTCTTTCCAGATGCTTTAGATAGTGGAACGGTAGGGAATATTACCACCGCCATAAGGGAGATGGATATTCCTGCTTTGCTAGTGTTAGCTGCGCTGCTGCACATGGCGGAGGCACTGCTGGCCCGCAGACAAGGGGCCAAGCTTGCAACGCCGCTCTTCCTGAAGGGAAAGCGCGGCATGGTCGTTGGCGGCTATCAGCTGCAGGCCTTCTGGCCGCTGCCGCTGTTCCTGCTGCTCCCTTCGGGTGCAGGAACGGATTTGCCATGGCACTCGCTGCTCGGCGGCAGCCTTGGCATCGTCTCTTTGCCCGTCATCATCGGCTTCAGCGAGATGACGCAGGGCATGCTGCCCGGGCGCAAGGCGGCCCGCACTGCAGGACGACTGCTGATCTACAGCATCGTCCTGCTCGGCTTAAGCCTGCTTGCCGCTTGGTGGAGCCCGCTGACCCTGGTCGCGACGCTCGCAGCCATTGTGCTGCACGAAGGGTTAAGCTGGTACAGCGCTCTGGAAGAGCGCAGCATCAGCCCCATCTTCGTGCATCCACCGCGCGGCCGCAAAGTGCTGGCCGTGCTGCCGGGCAGTCCCGGCCAGGAGCTGGGCATCCTGCCCGGCGAGATCTTACTGAAGGTCAACGGGGTCCTGTTGACCGATGCGGCGCAGCTACATGAGGCGCTGCGCATGAATCCAGCGTTCTGCAAGCTGGAGGTGCTGAACCGTGAAGGGGAGAGCAAATACCTTCAAAGCCCGATCTATGATGGGGATCACCATCAGCTCGGTATTATTTTGGTGCCGGAGACGGATGGGATGATTACCGCTGAGGCGAAGCCTTCCAGCATCTACAGCATCATCGGGATGAAGACAGGCATACGCAGCCGGAACCTTCCGGACGGCCAACTTAAACGAAAAAAAACCACTGAAGCCAAGCAGGAATCAGCGGAAGGATAACTAGAAGATGCCCCATAGGCCATGAAATGGTGAATGGGGCATCTTTGTTTTTGATTAGATGGTAGTTTCGCGTGCGAGAAGTTGCTATCGGACCCATTTGCCCCTAATCGCAGCATTTTCGCTTTTTTAGAATGGTAACGGACCCCAAAGCCACTATTGGCATTAAAAACACCCCAAATGAGCCTCTTTCTGAGGAATAACGTCGCTGGGGTCCGAAACTCTGCTCAAACGCCGATAAAATTGTAAATAGCGTCGCTGGAGTCCGAGCCCGCCCAAGGAGTAGCGTCGCTGAACTCCGAGCCCGCGCCAAGGAGCAACGTCACTGGAGTCCGAACCCGCGCCCAAGGAGTAGCGTCACTGGAGTCCGTAAGAAAAACTAACTTTGGCAGTGGCCTACTCACAGGCTTTATGTTACTAGTTCAACCCCGCATATTCTTCAAATAAAAAATTGCAATTTGCGTACGATCGCGGAGCTCTAATTTGCTTAATATATCCGTTATGTAATTTTTGACGGTACCCTCGCTTAAAAAAAGCTGTCCGGCGATTTCTTTGTTGCTATGCCCCTCAGCGATAGAAGACACTACAGCCAGCTCTGTTTTGGTCAATCCGAATGATTCCAGTGGCTGTACCTGTGGCAATTCTTGCCGTGCCGTAGGCTGCAGAAAGGTTGCCAGCTTGCGGGCGATATCAGGGTGGATAAGCATGTTCCCATCAAAAACCGTTTTAATGCCCTGGATGATCCGGTCTGGCGGTATGTTTTTGAGCAAATATCCACTAGCTCCGTTACGCAGTGCTTCAATGATATATTCATCGTCATCGAAAGTGGTCAGCATCAATATCGCAATTTGCGGAAAAGCCTGCTTAATCTTCTCCGTTCCTTCAACGCCACCGCAGCCGGGCATGCGGATATCCATCAGAGCTACATCGGTCTTTAATCCTTTTTGAAGTAATTCCAAGGCCTCGTTACCTTCACAAGCTGCTCCGGCAACTTCAATATCTGGGTCCATACCTAGCAATACTTGCAGACTTTGGCGAATAAAGGGGTCGTCATCAACAATCAACACTTTAATCATTAGCATGGCTCCTTTCGTTATACAATCTCATCTTGCTTATAAATGGGCAGCCGTGTAACGACTGTAAAATGTGGCGCCTGCCTTAGTTCGAGTGTTCCGCCGATCAGATGAGTGCGCTCGTACATTCCTTTCATCCCGTCTCCACCACTCCCCAATAATTTGCGGAGCTTCTCTTCTTCTGGAAGTGATCCATTGTTGCTAACCTCCATAGTGATTCCTGCTTGCGCGTAGTCAATTTTGATCCGGATGGACGTTGCTTTTCCATGCCGCAAGGCGTTGGTTATAGCTTCACGGGCGTTTTTGTACAGGATTACTTGAATACTGGGATAGAGTGGATAAGGTATGCCCTGTACTTGGTATGAGGTCTCGATCCCCGTCTCACGTCCAATTTCTTCGAGCAGCCGGTCTAACGCATACGCTCCCTCAAGCTTCGGAGTGTAGTTGATACGTTTAACTGCGGACCGCATATCGTCCATGCTGGCCGACAGCTGGTCACGAATCAGTTCCATCATTTGCATTCCGCTCTCGGGAGAGGTAGGCAAGGTCTGGAGGGCGGCCTCCATCATCATTTTAATCCGGATTAGCCGGTGGCCGATATCGTCATGGAGCTGTCGTGAGATGCGGACGCGCTCTTTGGATTGGGCAGACTCTTCTACTTGCGCGCTGAACTCCAGCAGGCGGTTGCGAGCTTCGTCGAGTTCGAAATGCTTTTTGCGCAACTCATCATATAGAAGAAGAGTGTCTTCGCGCCGCTGGCCAGCTTTTAATAATAGCTTATTTAGGTAGGCAGTGAGCAGAAATGAAAAGTTAATGTAAGTTACTACGAGCGATGGAGAATTCTGGAGTGCAACGTTCAAAGCTATCAGATGTACACCTGTGAACACGTAAGGCACTGCTTTAGGCTGGAGTCTGGAATAATAAAGCAGTGCTGATATAGCGGGGAAAATCATCATGCTGCCATATTGATAACATAACCAGGCCGTGAACAAGATTTCAATGATACTAATCAGAGCATGAATGGATCGAGGGAGCTTTGGCACCATGACCACAAGGAATAGAAGCATCAGGATATGCAGCGTGAAGATTCCATAATCGTTATATTGATAGACATAAATAGTAATAAACGCAGGGATTAAGATGAGTCCGTAACGCAATAAATTTAGCTCTCTGGGCACGCCTTAGTCATCCTTTATGTTTTTTAATAATCTTAGCATATTATCCCACTACTTCAGGAGATGACTTTAGTCACCTTCAAAAAATGACCTTTCGTACATCCGTAAAAATTCAACCTAGAATAAAATTGAAAATATAGAAGCACACACGACAGGGGAGATAAGAGATGGCAATCGCGGTGTTGACCGATGTGGTGAAACGGTATGAGAACAAATTAACGGTAGATCATGTGAATGTTACGATCCAAGCAGGAGAGATCTTTGGTCTGCTGGGGCCGAATGGGGCGGGCAAAAGTACAACTATAAGTATGATTTGCGGCCTGCTAAAGATTGATAGTGGAGACATTGTTATTGATGGGTTATCAGTCTCTTCGTATGCACTGGAGGTTAAGAAAAAGATCGGCTTAGTTCCGCAGGATTTGGCTTTGTACAATACAATGACAGCAGCTGAAAATGTAACTTTTTTCGGAAGATTGTATGGTTTGCGGGGAAAATTGCTGAAAGAGCGGGTGGCGGAAGCTCTTGCTTTCACAGGACTTAGTGACCGGGCCAAAGAAAAACCAGCCACCTTCTCCGGAGGGATGAAGAGACGTTTGAATATCGCCTGTGCCATCATGCATCATCCAAAGCTGATTATTATGGATGAGCCGACCGTAGGGATTGATCCGCAGTCTCGTAATCATATCCTTGAGTCGGTCAAAGAGCTCAATCGGCTTGGCTCAACCGTCATCTACACTAGTCATTATATGGAAGAGGTTGCAGCCATTTGTGATCGGGTAGCGATTATGGATAAGGGACATATCATTGCTTGTGGTACGGAAAAGGAGCTGCGGGAACGGGTTTCTAAGGAAGAAAAAATAGTGGTCAAAGCAACGAACATCACCCCGGAGCTAATCAATGAGCTTAGTCTACACCCGCGGATCACGAGAGTGGAAAGTAAAGAGGGAACGGTAGAAATGTATCTTCCCTCCTCACAGGATGAGCTGCAGGATATCTTATTTATTTTTGCTAAACATGAAGGGGTTATTGGTTCTTTGAATATAGAGGAGCCGGATCTGGAGACATTATTCCTTAGTTTGACAGGACGGACATTGCGCGATTAAAGGAGGGAGAGAACGCTTTGAGAAATATTTGGACAATTATGATTTATGAGCTTCGCAGGCTGTTTATTTCACGCTCAATCATCATTAATATGTTTCTGCTACCGCTGCTTTTGATCTTTCTGCTGGGTGCCTCCCTTTCCAGTGTAATCGGTGATAAGGCAGCGTCTGAGATTGATCCAGTACGTGTTGGTATAGTTAATCTTTCTGGAGAAGGATATGAAAGCTCGGCGATGATAGACAGCTTTTTGAAGACGCCGGAGCTTAAGGATATCATCATTCCGGTCAAAGTAGGGAGCCGAGAGACAGCGGAAAGCGGCTTGCGTACCGGAAAATATGGTTATGCGGTTATTGTTCCTCCAGGCTTCGATAAAAAAGTACAAAGCGGTGATACTGCACAGCTAGAGTTTATTCTGGGTAAAGATCGGACAGATAATATGGTTGCGGGGACGGTATTCGATAACTTTTTGAACAATATTAACTATAAGCAGTCCGTAGCTATGACGCTGGGTCCAGAAGCTTTGACCGTTACTGCACCAAGTTCGGGGGAGCAGCCTTCTGTTAAGGTTGGGGCGCTCAGTGAAGGTGGCCGATCCTATACAGCCTCCCAATTCTATGCGGTATCCATGATGCTGATGTTTCTGCTATATAGCGGTTTGACCGTCAGTACCTCTCTTTTTAATGAAAAAGAAAATCATACCCTCTTCCGAATAACTTCAATGCCGGTAAAAGGTTCTGAGCTGTTTATTGGTAAAATGTTAGGTGTAGGGGTTGTAAGTGTAGTGCAGTGTGCAGCGATTATTATCCTGACTCACTTGTTGTTTGGCGTAAATTGGGGCAATCGTCCGGGCTTGCTGCTGCTCTTCTGTCTCTTAATGATCATTGCTTCCATGACGTTATCGATTGTCATTTCAATGTTTAGCAAAACTAAAGCAAGTGCAGGAAGTATTATTAATGTTATCACTGTGGTCATGACCTTTATTAGTGGAGGGATGGCTCCACTTCCGGAATCATGGGTGAACTCCGTCGGGGCATTTACCCTGAATCACTGGGTGCTACAAGCTGTTCTAAAAATGATGCTGCATGCAGAGGTCTCAGAGATTTTGCCGAATCTGCTGGTCATGTCGATCATCTGTCTAGTTCTATTCAGTGGAGCGGTTATCTCGTACCGGAAGGTAGGTTACCATGGATAAGATCTTAACGATTGCTTGGAATATGGTGAAAAGAACGATCGGTTCTCGGAATGGGCTGCTTACGTATATTCTTCTGCCCTGTATTGTCGTGTCGGTGATAGTAGCAATTAGTGGAAGTATGGGTGAAAGACCGGCTGCTATTTTATATTCGAATATGGATGATGGTGCAGCAGGTAAACATTTGCTTACCGAGCTGGAGAATACCGGTGATTATAAGCTTGTGGAGAAGACAGATGAGGATAATTTGAGGGAGAGTATTATCGATCAGAACGGAGAAGCCGGTGTTTTGATACCGCAAAACTTCACCTCCGCACTGCTTGCTGGAGAAGAGCCGCAAATTAGTGTGTATGAGCTTAAGGCTACCGAAACATCAATTATGGTAAAAATGAAAATCAGTGTAATTGCTGATGAAATGCGAAACACTGCTGGACTAATTGGAGCAGCTCGGGCTGAGGCTACTGGCTCGGACTCACAGTTTGCTGCCGTAATGCAGAGAGCAGAGCAACATAGTGTAGGCAGTATAAGAACAGATTATGATTTATATCCAAAAGAGGGCTTAAGCATCGTCACAGGATTTACTTTGATGTTCTTAATGGGGCTGGTTACAAGTTCAGTGTCACTTATTATGGATGATCGAAGAGAACGAACGATGAAACGTATGTTCAGTGCCCCGGTTCGTTCGTATGAGATTGCCCTCGGTAATTTTCTGGGAAGCTTCATCGTTGGGTTAATTCAAATCGTTGTAGTACTTGCCTTGGGCCGTTATGTACTGCAGTTTGACTTTGGATTACCGCTCTACTTGTATTTCTTGGTTCTTGCAGCATTTATGCTAGTTTCCATGGGTTTAGCCAGTACGGTAGCAGGTCTGATTCGCAATCCTAATAATACGGGCATGCTTAATTCGCTGATCCTGACCCCGACCTGTATGCTTGGAGGCTGCTTCTGGCCGTTATCCATTATGCCGGACTATATGCAGAAGGCAGCTAATTTTGTACCGCAAAAATGGGCGATCCAAGCGATCGATATCGCTGCTACAGGTGGGGGCTGGAATGAATTATGGCTGCCCTTTGCCATCTTGGGCCTTATGGCCGCCGTGCTGCTGGCGATTGGTTCTGCTATTCTTCGCCCGAGTGAAGCCGGAATTAACGCTTAAGAAATTTCCAGAGAATATAGATATGCATAGCTTGGACTACTCTATTCAGGTACAATAATAGGTATCAAATGTCCCTAGTTCTTAATATGTGCAAAAGAGGGGATTTCTAGGAGGATGAGCAGATGAGCAGCAATAAATTGGCTTGGACATGGCGGGTGAAGGAAGAATGTTTAGAGGAGTATGTAGCTATGCATTTAAATCCTTGGCCAGAAATTTTGGAGGAGCACAGTAAGGCTGGTATTTCTAACTATTCCATCTTTCAGAATGGCAATCAATTTTTTTACTGTTATGAGTGTGAGGATAGTAAGGCGGCTTTTGATTACATTGCCAAAAGTGATGCCTGCAACCGCTGGAATGCGATTACCTCTAAGATGGTTGAAGGGTCATTTGATTTCAATGATGAGGTGCCTATGCAGCCCTTACGTGAAGTGTTCTATCTGAAATAAGTAATTGCATTCTAGAACAAATCAAATGTGCATAATTATATTATCGGCGCATCTGGTTTACAGTTATTTTAAATATAGGTATAATATAATTTATAAAGTTAAATTGAATAATTATTTGTTTTTTGGAGGAGCCTGTCAACAAGGGCTCCTCTTTGTCTTTTTTTGGCTTGGAGAAGCTCCTGGTTGGCAGTTCTTATATACAACAAGGGAGTGGATAGAAAGATGGAGTTTGTTTTATATCTTATGCTGATCATATTGTTCACCAAAGTAGCTGGTGATCTATCTGTGCGGCTTGGGCAACCAGCTGTGCTAGGCAAGCTTATTGTGGGAATCATACTGGGGCCTGCGGTACTGGGCTGGGTTCAGGATGGAGAGTTTATTCATTATATCTCTGAGATCGGTGTTCTACTGTTAATGTTCATAGCAGGGCTTGAGACGGACCTGGATCAATTGCGCAAGAACTGGAAATCAGCTTTTGCAGTAGCCGTCGGTGGAATTATATTACCCTTTTTGGGTGGGTTCGCCTTAGGAGAAATGTTTGGTTTTGCTTATCATAATGCATTGTTTATGGGCGTTATTCTTAGTGCAACATCGGTCAGCATATCGGTGCAGGTGTTAAAAGATATGAATAAGCTGAACACACGTGAAGGCTCTACAATTCTGGGGGCTGCTGTAGTGGATGATATTCTGGTTGTTATTTTGCTCGCTGTTCTGATGAGCTTTTTCGGTACAGGGGCAGACGTTTCTATTGGTCTTCTAATTGGGAAAAAGGTGTTGTTCTTTGCCGTAGCGATTGTTGCCGGCTGGTTTATTGTTCCTCGGGTCATGAAATGGATGGCTCCGCTGAAGGTGACAGAGGCAGTTATCTCAGCAGCGTTAATGATTTGTTTCGCATTCGCCTATTTTGCTGAAATCATGGGGATGGCAGGAATCATTGGTGCCTTTGCGGCTGGGATTGCTATCTCGCAAACTTCCTTTAAGCACACGGTAGAATCCAAGCTCGAGCCGATTGCTTATTCGATTTTTGTGCCAGTCTTTTTTGTAAGTATCGGACTTAGTGTTTCCTTTGAAGGGGTAGGCAGTCAAATAGGCTTCGTGATCTTGCTTACGGTGGTTGCCATTCTGACCAAGCTGTTTGGTGGCGGTCTGGGCGCGCGTCTTACAGGCTTTGATAACCACTCGTCTGCCATTATTGGGTCAGGGATGATTTCACGGGGGGAAGTTGCGTTGATCATTGCCGCCACAGGGCTGCAAAGCGGCTTGTTACAGCAACAGTATTTTACTTCGGTCATTATTGTTGTCATTGTAACTACACTTGTAACGCCGCCACTATTGAAATTTATGTTCCGTGATCCAGTACATGCGGAAGGGAAATAAACCATAACAAAAGGGAGTCTTGTTGGCCATTTATATGGCTAACGGGGCTCTTTTTTTATGCTCACGTTCCAGTTGCCATCATCAAGAAAAAGTACGGGGATCTGTCTGCAGAAGGGGAAAGTTCCCCGTCTTAAGACTGAGTACGAAACCAGCCGTAGGGCTGTTTTGACTTCAGCCAAAAATGACTAAACTAAATCTCGGGATGGAAATTAATACATAATCAAACAGACATAAGGGGAGTGCCAGAAATCATGTGGAGTGGAAGGGGAAAAAGAAAATGAAATGGTTAACAAAATGGTCGTTCGGTAACAAGGCTGCGGTGGGGCTTTTAGTAGTCATGGCTCTTGTGGTGGGAGGGATGAGCTACACTTCGTTACCGATGGAATTTATGCCAGAGGCGGATAATCCTCAAGTGACTGTAACTGTGCTGGGTCCTGGCCAGGATACACATGCTATGGAGACTAATGTAACGAAGCCGATAGAAGCTGGAGCAGCTTTTGTGAAAGGGAAGAAGGAAATACTGTCCACTTCCGGAGACGGATATGCGCAGGTGAATATTTTTTATGATTCGAAAACGAATATGAAGGATGCTGCGCAGGAGGTCCAGAAGGTCGTCGATTCATTGAAGTTCCCGGAAGGGGTAATGGCTCCTTTTGTACTTCAGTTGAATACCTCCATGATTCCTGTATCCCAGGTTACCCTTGCTTTTGAAGAAGGCCTGACTAAAGAGAATCTTAAGCTTGCGGAAGAAACTATCATTCCAGAGATGCAAAAAGCTGAAGGGGTAGCGAACGTTGCTTTATATGGTAAGGTAACTCCGCAGGTCAGTGTTAAGCTGGACCCAAAATTAATGGCTGAGATGGGAGTCACGACTCCACAAGTATTAGGTTTACTTCAAGGACGTAATGTTTCGGCATCCCTTGGGGAGCAAACGATTGGTGGGCAAACCGGTAATGTTAACGTAGTTTCTACGATAGATAGTATGGATACTTTAAAAAAGCTTCCTGTATCTGCGGGCGTTAAGCTGCAGGATATCGCTGCTGTCGAATTGAAGCAGGATCAGGAAAGTGTCAGCCGTTCGAACGGGAAAGACGTTCTATTCGCCATAGTGACCAAAGAGGCTAATGCGAATGCAGTCAGTGTCGGAGATAACATTCAGGCTGCAGTAGATCATATTAATAAAACTATTCCTAATGCAGAAGCAGCAGTGGTGTTCAGTACATCGGATATGGTAGTTACCTCGGTGAATAGTATGATGCGTGAGGTATTGCTAGGTGCATTATTTGCGACGATCGTGATTCTGTTGTTCCTGCGTAACCTGCGGGCTACTCTGATAACGGCAGTATCCATTCCGCTTTCGTTAGCGGTCACCTTATATCTGCTGAACATTTCCGGCATAAGCTTAAATATCATTACACTCGGGGGAGTCGCGGTTGCGGTAGGCCGCTTGGTCGATGATAGTATCGTGGTGATTGAGAACATTTACCGTAGGCTGCAAAAAGAACCCCTTTCTCGTGAAATGATTATTAGCGCAACTGGGGAAGTGGCTAGAGCGATTACCTCATCAACCATCGCTACGGTAGCAGTATTTCTGCCGATGGGTCTCTTACGTGGTAGTTTGCAAGCTTTCTTACTGCCGTTTGCTTTAACAGTGACCTATTCATTGCTTACTTCACTCGTAGTAGCTTTGACGGTTGTTCCTCTTTTAAGCTCATGGCTGCTGAGAAGGACATCAATGAAAGAACATGAACCTTCTAAATGGTTTATCCGCTTTCTGGACTGGAATCTTCGCCGTAAATGGGTTAGCTTATCGTTGGGTCTCCTGCTTCTGATTGGCTCCATTGCTGCTTATGTGACTATGCCAAAAGGGGCACTCGATGCTTCAGATGCCAGCTATGTTTCTGTTCAGATGAATTATCCGAAGGATGTTCCTGTCAAAGATATTTTGGAAAAGGGAAAGCAGTTAGAACAAGATTTGATGAAGCAGCCACAAGCAGAAACGGTAATCATGCAATCAGGGAATAGTGCGGACGCCGCTAAGTGGGGGAATGTTACCTCTGAAACCTTAGTGGACTATACCGTTGTTATGAAAAAAGGTGCAGATGCTCAGGCTTTTATTGATCATGTTCGTGAGGTAAAAGATTCATACACTGGAGCAACGCTTGTTGCCAATCAAATGAGCATGATGGGATCCAGCTCTACCAGCGAATATATTGATATTGTCGGAGATAACCTTGCGGATATTACTACTGTAGCAACAGATGTTACCGCTAAGCTGAAGACCGTAGAGGGGATTCAAAAAGTCAGTAGTAATATGGAGGATACCAAACCTGTATTTTCCTTTAAGGTAGATCCGGCGCAAAGTAATGCGCAAGAGATTTCAATGCAGTTATCAGCGATGCTTAATCCGATTCCAATGGGGCAAATTGAGCTCGATGGTGACGCAGCAGGTGTAGTATTAGATCCTATGGTTCAGCCGCAAACGGAGCAGGATTTAAAAGCACTGACGCTCATGACGGCTGAGGGGCCGAAGCCACTGTCTCAGCTCGCAACTTATGAGGTTCGGAATGAGCCTGCAATGTTGTTCCATAAAGATGGGAAGCCGTATGTACGAATTACAGCAGAGGTTGATCCGAAGAAGGTATCTGAGATCGGTGCGAATATTAAAAAAGAAACCGATAGTCTTACACTTCCGAAAGGCGTGACCTTATTTGCAGGCGGAGCGTCAGTTGATCAGTCAGAGGATTTCAACGACCTGGGTATGACGGCATTAATCTCCATCGGGTTGGTGTATCTGATCATGGTACTCACCTTTAAAACCCTTCGGGCTCCACTGGCGATTATGTTCTCCTTGCCACTAGCGGCGATTGGTGCAATTGTTGGACTTATCGTGTCCGGTGTAACGCCTGACTTCACTGCTCTGTTCGGGGCGTTGATGTTAATAGGTATTGTTGTTACGAATGCCATTGTGCTCATTGACCGGATTAAGCAAAATGAAGCCAATATGAGTATTCACGAGGCTATTCTAGAAGCTGCCGGAACACGGATGCGTCCGATTCTCATGACGGCGATTGCCACCATTTGCGCCATGACACCGCTGCTGTTCGGCCATGCCGAGATGGGCAGCATCGTCTCGCAAAGCTTGGCGATTGTGGTCATTGGCGGCTTAACCGCAGCAACACTGCTTACGCTGATTGTAGTGCCGGCGATTTACGAGTTGTTCTACTTCCGTAAATCGGCAAAAGAGCGTAAAGGAGCAGAAAAAACTAATGCTCCAGCGCTTTAAATAGGCAAACGGCAAGCCTCCGGGTTAATGGGGCTTGCCGTTTTTATGTTTTGTTACAAATCCTTATAATTATGGAGTTAACTTGTCTACACTAATCGGATAGGTCTGATCCAGCATCCATTTGCCTGCTTTGGATTTCTTCAGCGTTGTGACAGAGGTGGAGCGGTTATCCTGAAACTCAGGACCCTTAAGCTTGATGCTCGTCTGAACCATATATACGGCTGTGGTATCCTGGGTATAATGAATGATTTTGGCAGATTCCAGAGTGAACTTTAGATCATAGACTGTGAAAATTTGGCTGAAGAGCTGTTTGGTTTGTTCGAGAGCAGGGGACTCAGGATCAATAGTAGATAGCACACCTTGAATATTCTCTGCATTGGTATAGTCCAAGTTGCTCTTAAGCACAGCTAATATATCCGTTTCATCCGACTTCGTCACAGCTGGCTTAGCGTTCAGCAGTTTATCTGGGAGTATATATTGTACGCCTTTAATCTGCAGGTTGTTGATTTTCCAGTCTTCAGTGCTGGCAGTACGCGTTAAGCTATAAATATATTCAGAGGTATTGTCTAAGGTGAATGGACCGCTGAGGTGTGTAGTCGTTTCAACGGCGTGAACCGTAGCCTCTGTGGGTTGAAGGCTGATAACCTCTAATTGATCAAGTGAAGTGGTCGAATCGTATTGTTCCATTTGGCTCTTAATCTGTGGCCCGATGACCACAAGAGGAGACTTGCTATCGATTAGGCTCATGAACCCTTCATAATTCTCATTGTTGGTATAGGTTACGTATTTTTCAAAAAAAGCATTGATTTCCTGCGGGTTTACCTGGTTAGTCTTGCCTGTAATGGTTACTGTCTTCGAGTGTGCATTCCAGGAGACTTCATTACCTGTAGCCTCCCCAACGAAGCGCAGCGGAATGTAAGTGGAATTATTGATGAGCTTAGGGGCAACAGAAAGTTGGGTTATTACACCATTGACGCTGGCCTGCTTGCTGCCTAGTTGCAGTGTAATCGTAAGCCCTTCCTTAGTACCCGTTATGGTACCTGTGGTTTGATTCCAATCGATTGAAAGTCCTAGTTTTTCAAAAACCGGGCGAAAAGGAACGACAATTGTACCATTATCATTGAAGGGAGCCTGTCCCTTCAGTGCGAGCTGTTGCTGATTGATCTGAATGGAGATTGGCTTCTCTGCGGCATGGACAGGCCATGCGATAGCGGTAGAAAGAAGAGTTGCTGCGATTATGCTGGATATGGTTTTCATCTTGTGATTTCTCCTTTGGGTTATGAATGATAAATTAATGGTTATTAGAGGATAACTCCACTAAGAGCCAGAGTAACCTTTGCTTGGAATAAAGCGTACTTTACTTTTTGCTTATCGAATTGCCGATTTAAGTTTAGTAAATCCAGCTTGTCCTGATCTGCCTGAGCCGCTGAGATTAACCCGCTATTTAGGAGAGTATCATTATCCTGGGAGACGCGTACGAGTTCCAATTGCTGCTCTTTTAGTTCTGAATATTCAAAATCAATTTCATTTGCTTCCGGCTTATAACTAGCCAGTTTTTCTTCGAGTTGTTGTTGTACTATATTTTTGTGTGCAATCTGGCTAGACCATAGGACTGAATAATAAGTGATGAGTTCAGCATCGGAAGCTTTAGCTGCGTCAAGATTATCTTTGGCGAGTGTGATTCGTGCATCTTCCTCGCGTAAATCATAATTGCTAGAGAGGCTGACTACAGTGTTCCAATTCACAGGCTCTGGTGCACTGGAGATGACATCATCCAGCAGGACTTCTGAATAGGATGATAATCCTAACTCAAGCTTAAATTGTTCTAGCTGAGCTTCATAACTCCTAAGGTTACGTTCAAAAGCAGATTTTCGTTCCGCATTTTTACGATTAAAATCGTCCAAACTTCTCTTAGACAGTAGACCATGCTCGTATGATCGTAAGGTATCCACAGAATGTTGAAACCAATATTGGCTTTCTTGTTTGTCATACTCAATCGTTTTTTTTAGAGAAGAGAGTTGATAATATTTCTGCACAGCGTAGTAGCGGATGAGGGCTTCTGTTTTTTGAAGTCGTAACTGATTAATTACTTTATCTGTTTCTAATGTGCGCAACTGGTCACGAAATTCCTTGAGCTGCGCTGTTTTAGTCTCTGTATTGTAACTGTTTTGGCTTTCAGTCTGAGCGCTAACCCATTGATTCAGAGATGTGTTAATCATAATTTGAATGAGAATGGATTGATTAACCCCTGCCTGTTCTTCTTTACTTAAATCAGAGTAACCAGGAATACTACTGATAAAAATATCAGGATTTACTGGCAGCAGTCCGCTAGTTATGACTACATTTTTTTGTTCCAGCTTTTTCTTTTCAGATGATACATACGAGAATTTGGAATCCGTTTCTGCAATATTCCATTGTGAGAGCTTGATATCTACATAGTTAGTTAATGCTAGCTGGATTGTTTCTTCCATGGAAAGCAATTTTGTTGCACTAGATACCTGCGTATCAGCATGAGCTGTAATGGAATGCGGCAATAGAAGTAATAAGAAGGAAAGTATCAAGAGAGCTGTTTTCTTTAACATTTAGCTGGCAACCTCACTATTCCTTTAAGTTGATTTTTTCAAGAACAAAATCAATGATCTTCTTGGAGTCGGTAATAACAGAGGCTTGCGCTATCATCCCTACACGAAGCTCTCCACGTTCACCTCTGCGATTAACAAGTGGGTCATTGGATATCGTTGCTTCCACCAAATAGTAGCTTAGACCGTCTTGCTGAACAATTGAATCTGTGCTGATAGATGTAATCGTACCTTTTTGGGAACCGAAACTTTGTTTAGGGAAGGCTGAAAAGCTGAAATCAACTTTATTGCCAATCGCTATTTTTCCTGCTTCTGCGTTAGGTACGGCGATGCTCATTTTATATTTTGACTCGTTGCTAGGAATAATGGAGATCAAGGCTTCGCCGGATTGTACCATGTCCCCGATGTTGGTTTCTTTTAAAATATTAATGGTCCCAGAAATTGGTGCTATGAGCAGTCTTTTGTTTCGTTCAAGCTCAAGTTGCTTAATAGCCTCTTGCAGCGTAATTAAGGTTCTTTTATTTTCTTCTATTGCTGAATGAATCTGTACAATACGGTCAAGTTTCAACTTTTCCAATGAGGTTTTTTCGGTTGACCGGTTAAGTTTCTCTTGATTCAGTAGATCATTTTGCTGCTCAGCCAGCTGTTTCTTTTGCATTTCTAAAGTTTTTCGTTCTGAAACTGAGGGATCGTGCCCATTTATTAGCAAATCGAGGCTGACCTCTATCTCAACTAATTGTTGATTGTAATTGGTGATATTGCTTTCTGCGCTGAGCACGGCTTCGGTTTGGAATTGGTTGATTTGCAAATATGAACTTTCATATAGATGCTGTTCATCTGTAATCTGAGATTGAGGCACAAGGCGGTCCCCCAAGCTGAGCGAACGGTTGTAGATTTCTTTTTTCTCAGCAGATTGTTTAGATAGTTGCACATATTTAATTTGGTATGTATTATATTGTTCCGTCCGTTTGGTATCTGTAGATGGAAGCAGATTTTGATTCTCTTTGATGGATTGCACAAGCAATTTCTCGTTTGTAATTTCAACATTCAGCAGTTTCTTTTTTCGTTCCAGTTCAATTTTATTTTGAAGAGATTTATCCAAACTGGATTCGGCACTAAAGGCAGAAGATTCTTGCAAACCTATATTCTCGTGAATGGCAGCTGTAAGCTGATCCTGGGTTCCTTGATAGGTCTGCTGCTGCTGGCTGTATTCAAGGAGAAATTGTTCTACCATGTCATAATAGTAAACTTCGTCTGCATGTTCAGAAGAAAATTGATTGTTTAAATTGCTAATGCTTTGTTTATAAAGCTCGAGATAGTGCAGTTTCTTAGTGAGCTTATTGATTTCGGAGTTACGATTGGATAATTCTATATCGAGTTCTTTATGCTCAAAGGAAATTAACTGCTCGCCCTGCTTAATTTGCATCCCTTCATGGATATATACCTGTTCCACTTTTCCCACAGATGAAGTCTGAATGGTACTGACTTTTTCATTGGGCCTAACTACAGCAGAGGCTTTGGCGACTTCATCGATCTGGCCAAAATAGGACCAGACCAACGCAGACCCCAATAGAATAAATAAGATAAGTATGAAAATAGAAATCACAGGACTGGTCTTGGATTCCATGATTTCTCTGCTATCGGTCATTTCTGATAAGTTATGTATTTGTGCGCTCATACGAGAGACACCTCGCCTACTCCTGCAGCAGCATATTGAATGGTGTGATCTTGTTTTTGTTCAACCCCGGGGAGTTGATCTTTCCACAAGCCGTAGTACTTTCCACGGTAATCTAGAAGCTCCTGATGTGTCCCACACTCAATAATCCGCCCCTGATCCATGACATAAATTCGGTCACAACGCATGATTGTACTCAAACGGTGAGCGATAATAATCGTAGTCATGTCTTCAAAAGCATTGATCGTCTCCGATACTGCCTTCTCCGTTGTAGAATCCAGGTTACTAGTGGCTTCATCCATAATAAGAATATCCGGCTGTTTGAGCACCGCTCTGGCGATAGCCAGTCGCTGCTTCTGTCCTCCGGAAATATTGGTCGCATTCTCTTCTAACAAAGTGTTGTAGCGGAGTGGAAGCTGATTGATGAATTCGTGAGCCTGTGCGGTTTGGCAGGCGGTAACAATCAGTTCCAAATCCATATCCTGATCGACACCCAGACATAGATTTTCCCGAATTGTTCCGCTAAAAAAGAAAGTATCCTGTGAGATATATGCGATCCGCTGTCTTAAGCTATCTAAATGAATATCTTTAATGTTGTAGTTGTTAATTAAGATATCGCCTTCTTCGTGTTGGTAAAATTGCATAATTAATTTGATTAGTGTGGTTTTACCCGAGCCGCTCTCACCGACAAAGGCAATTTTCTCACCCTGTCTAAGTGTCAAATCGATATCATGAAGTACAAGGGAACGTGTACCGTATCTGAAGCTGACACGATCAAATTTAATATCACCTTTTAATGAAGCAGGTTGAATCTTCTTGTCCTCATCATTATGCTTCTCCGCTTCCAAATCAAGAATTTCTCCTAATCGGTCAGCAGCGACAATGGCCGTTTGCAAAGTGGGCTGGAGGTTGATTAAGTTCTGGATGGGTTGCAGGAAGTAAGCCAATAACGAGTTATAGGTAATCAATTGGCCCATTGTCATATTGCCTTTTATCACTTGTCTTGCTCCGACCCACAGTATGGCTACTCCTCCAACGAGTTGTACAAAACTCTTGAGGGAGGCTTGAATGTTATTGAAAAGACCAAAACTGAAGACAGATCTCAGAAATGAGATGAACTTCTGTTCAGTTTCATAGCCCACTTTCGATTCTGCATGATAGGCTTTAACTGTCTCGATACCATCTATTGATTCAACAATATAGGAGGTGAGCTGAGCATTTTTTTCCATCTGTTCGCGGTTTAAACGGTCAAATGGTTTGTGGAAGCTCCAAACCAATACCAGATACATTGGCACCATAAGTATAGTAATTCCGAATAAAAGAGCACTTTGCGAATATAGAATAATTCCACCGGCAATAACCATGATAATATCGATCATGATGGTTAGTGTTGCGCTGGAAATGGCATCTCGTACTTTCGAAGCATCCATAAGCCTTGATATTATTTCTCCTGTCTTACGTGTACCAAAAAAATTCATTGGGAGCTTTAACACATGGTGGTAATAGCCAAGTATGAGTGAAATATCGAGTTTTTGGCTCAACGTCAGTAAGATATGGCTACGAAAGGCATTTAATAATATTTGAAATATGTAGAGAATGATGACTCCAACAGATATTATGTTAAGTGTCTTTTTTAATCCAAAGGGTAGAATTTCGTCTAAAAGAAATTGGAAATAGAATGCAGCAAGTATACCTAAGATAGTGTAGAGTATAGATGTTAGAAAAATTCCTCCTAGCATTCTTTTTTGAGGAATCAGCAATCCAAAGAAACGAGCAAATAGACCTTTTGTTTGGTCCCCTTTTTTGAATTGAGGAGTGGGTACCATTAAGATAAGGACACTTGTCCAGATTTGGAAGAAATCTTCCGGTGTATATTTAACTATGCCTTGGACTGGATCCGCAACAATTATTTCCTTATTTGATATTTTGTGGATTACAACATAGTGTAATAATGTCTGATCTATAATGACATGGGCAATAGCGGGAAGTGGGAAGTTTTCGAAGAAGGCTTCATGGCTTCCCTTGACTCCTTTTGCTGTAAACCCAAGTTTTTCTGCTGCTTTTATGAGTCCATATATATTGGTTCCCATTTTATCAGTTCCGGCTACTTCACGAATTTTAGTGATTGGATATTTGAGACCGTATTGTTTGGAGATAGTTGCTAGACAGGCTGCACCGCAGTCTTTAATATCAAGCTGTTTAATACAATAGTATTTCTTAAACAGAATAAACCCCACCTACTATTAGTGATTTGTACATATTCATTGGGATCAACAATATCTTATCCATGTAGAGAATGATTTCGTAACTGAAACAAAATCTTTTTGTAAATAAGCCTCACTAGAAGATTGCTTCTCTGACCTAATAGAAATCATAATAAGCTCCAAGTGAATGATATTTATTCTCTTGGAGCTACTAAATATTCAGGAAAGTGTTTTATATATTTTTATTAGCAATTCCTGCGGAAATTACAATGATACTAGATGTAGTTAAGGCAGTATAGCCAAAGGCGCATGCTGCTACTACTGGAAGACTAACTGGTGCTGTTGCCGCAACTGCTATTAAAGTGGCTCCAGCAATAACTCCACCTATACCAGTTGCAATTTGTCCCCAAAGAGCACCGCCCTGAATATCGTACAATTCAGATCCTTTTAATAATTCAAAACCACTACTTGAAATTTCCAATTCAATCCCCCCTTATCCAAATATTGCGACTCCTACGCCTGCTACTGCAGCAGCTAAACCTAATGCAGGAAGAGCTGGTACTGTGGCAATTGCTCCTAAGATTGCGCAGCTACTAGCGATTGCTGGTACTCCAGCAGCAGCAACCCCAACGCCCACTACTGAAGAGGCTACGCCGACTGCTTTAGTTAACCAGCCACCACCATTAAGATCCATCAACGAAGATAAATCAAGTTCTTCAAACGTACTATGATTAAAACTGAGTTCCATTATGTCACCTCCTTTAATCATGATTTATATTAAATCGGGAGTGAATGATCAAATGAAAATCCCTGATTTAATTCCATATTCATTTTTCGTGTTTGGCTAGAAAATTCAATCCAATTAATATGAGAGCGATAAATCCTGTGAAACAAAAGGGTATCCATATGGGACCATTAGTAATCCTATTCATTTTGGCTATCAATATAATTCCTGAGCAAATAACTGAAAAATACACCTTCCAAAGCTTAATATTTTGATTTCCCAGTCTAAGCTTATTCCATTCACTGATGATAAATAGATTCAAAATCAAAAGAGTTCCTAATACAGTAATTGTAGTATCTTGAAAGGTATCGATATAATAAATAAAACTCAAGATAGTGAAAATTAATGTGATACTAAAACAGAAAATCACTATTTTTTTTTTCATAGCCGGCTCCTCATTTTTATAAAATAGATGGATTTACACCTACATAAATGTCAATAATCATTTTTTCTAAGGAAGCTTCAGAGTTATCTGAAGTGTACACATTATAAAATGCTGTGATTTGTTGAAGTCCCTTATCTGATATGTACTTTATAATAGATTCATATGTACTTTGTACTCCAACAGGGTTCCCCATGAATCTGCAGGATAGGGCATTAACTAAGTGGAAAATTTTTTTGTGTTTATAAGTTTGATCTGATGGAAAAGGCTTATTGAGAGGAATCATAATCTCCATGTCCATTAAATATTCCCCATTAACAATCTCCGCCGAGAATGTGCTCGTAATAAGGGGTCCTGCTTTCACTGCTTGATATTTTTCTATTATTTTTGCAGTTTGAGCTATTTCTATTTGTAATTCTTCTTGATTCATCTTCTTTCTAACGGAAAGGACATTTTCAAGCAAAATTTCTTGATTTTTTTGAATTTCAAACAATTCAGCACCTCCTAAAAAAGATCATAACTATGTGAATTTTCACAAACCTATCGTAATTGTTAAACTCCCTGATGAGTGGATTAATAACTTTATAGTAACTAGAATATCTATTAAGATACATATCCCTCAGTACATATTCCCTTTTGAGTTAATCTGTGCTAAAATATATTTTTTTTACAATAAATCCACTTTATTTAACAATTTTTTATCTTTTTGATCTAACACAAACCTCACGACTTATGTCATTGTTTTCTTTTGAATGGAGTGTTATGCTCTGTTTAATTAATACCATAAGTTGGGAGAATGGTTTGTTTGGATATTCTTGAATGTGAACGAGCTTGGTTTACGGTAGATGATGTAGATAAAAAATCTAATAATTCCTTGTGTGAATTTTGCCAACCTTGGAGTAACCTCAAAACAGAAAAATCCTTTTCTATAGAAGAGCTGGTTCCCTACGAGGTATTGGTTGAAGTACTACATTCAGAATTGGCGAAAGTAACGGAATTTCTCATATTGCCCTTTGTTTTTTTCTTAACAGATCAAGCCGGCAATATTATTAATATTGTTACTCCTTTCGAAGCGTTTCAGAAGAAAGTAGATCATTTTGGAATTAGGAGTGGAACTAACCTTTCGAAGCAATTCTCTGGAGTAAATGCAGTTTCACTAGCGATGGAGGTTAAATCAATTGCAGTAGTGCGTGGAGAAGAGCATAGTATGTCAATATTTAAAGAGTGGAATTGTGTATGCGCTCCTATAATGATAAATGGTTGTATATGTGGATATATCGACATTTCATTTGAAGCCGAGAGGCAAATTGGCTTTTCGATTCTCTTTATTAAACAATTATCCGAAAAGATTGTTCTGAAGTTGAAGGAACGAAGCCCAAAGTTAATTGAGTACAGATTTCAGGAAAAGTGTGATTCGTATCGATTATCGCCCAGAGAAAGGGAGGTAGCGTATCACTGGTCACTAAGAAAAGGTGCGTTGCAAATTTCCAATGACCTTAATGTGAAAGAGGGGACTGTGCGGAATATCGTTAAGAGTATTTATAGTAAGATGGATATCAGCGAGAGATGGGAATTGATAGAAATACTTAAGTTGTAAATTTTGATGATAAACATCAAAATACTCGTTTGTACATAAGATATAAAAGCCATCCTCCGAAATTAATCAACAACGGAGGATGGCTTTTATCTGTCTAGAACATTTTTTTGATAAGTACTTAACCGCAAGAACAATTCAAAACTGGCTTACGCGCAGCCTGTGTCTCATCCAAACGGCTAATCTCTGTGGTATGCGGTGCGTTGATTACAATTTCTGGTGTCTCCTGCGCTTCTTTCACGATCTGAATCATCGTATCGATGAAGCCGTCGAGCGTTTCTTTACTTTCGGTTTCCGTCGGCTCGATCATCATGCATTCCTCAACAGTCAGAGGGAAGTACACGGTTGGCGGGTGGTAGCCGAAGTCGAGCAATCGTTTAGCAACGTCTAAGGTGCGCACGCCATATTGCTTGAGGTTTTTGCCGGACATCACGAATTCATGCTTACATACACCCGGATATGGGATTTCAAAATACGGTGCCAGACGGTGCATCATATAGTTCGCATTCAACACGGCATTTTCGGATACCTCACGCAGTCCGTCTGGACCATAGGTGCGGATATAGGCATAGGCACGAACCAGAATACCAAAGTTTCCGTAAAAAGCTTTCACGCGTCCAATGGATTCAGGACCACCGAAGTTAAGTGAGAAGCGGCTATCTTCATTCTTCACCACAGTAGGTTGTGGCAAGAATGGAATGAGGATAGATTTTACGCCGACTGGTCCGGCCCCAGGGCCACCACCGCCATGTGGGGTGCTCATTGTCTTATGCAAGTTCAGATGCACAACGTCAAAGCCCATGTCGCCAGGGCGGGTAATGCCCATAATGGCATTGGAGTTGGCTCCATCGTAATAGAGTAAGCCGCCTGCTTCATGCACGATCTCAGCAATCTCGACGATTTGGGTTTCGAACAAGCCCAGTGTGCTTGGGTTAGTTAGCATTAGTGCGGCTGTGTCGCTACCGACGGCTGCCTTCAGTGCTTCAAGATCGACCATTCCTTTATCTGTGGAAGGGATCGTGATCGTTTCAAGTCCTGCTGCTGAGGCACTAGCAGGATTGGTTCCGTGCGAGGAATCCGGCACGATAACCTTAGTACGCGTCTCGCCGCGACTTTCATGGTAGGCGCGGATCATCATGAGGCCGGTCCATTCACCATGAGCACCTGCGGCAGGCTGTAAGGATACTGCATCCATGCCCGTCAGCGCGGACAGATCATTTTGTAGGGTATACATTAATTCCAGTGCGCCTTGAATACTCTCTTCCGGTTGGTAGGGATGAATTTTGGCGAAGCCGGAGAAGCGGGCAACATCTTCGTTAATCTTCGGATTGTATTTCATCGTGCATGAACCGAGTGGATAGAAGCCATTGTCTACACCAAAGTTGCGACGTGAAAGAGAAGTGTAGTGGCGGATGACGTCTACTTCAGATACCTCTGGAAGTACGACGGGTTCGCTACGGAGTAAATCTGATGGAATCAGGGACTCCAAGGTTTCTTCCTGCGGCACATCGCATAGTGGCAAAGAATAGGCCGAACGGCCAGGACGGCTTAATTCAAAAATTAGACTTTGCTCCGGTTTCATAAACAGCCCTCCAGTGCGATAGCGAATTGGTCGATTTCGGTTTTGCTTCTTTTTTCCGTTACGGCAACCAGCATATGTCCAGCAAGTTCAGGATAATCACGACCCAGATCATAACCCCCAAGATAACCTTCCTTCAGCAGCTTCGAATTAATAGAGGCCACACTGCTGCCTTCAGGAAGCTTCACGACAAATTCGTTAAAGAATGGGGAGGAGAAGGCAAGTTCAGCACCTGTTAGTCCGCTGAGTTTATTAGCAGCGTAATGGCTTTTGCGAATATTTAGCTCGCCTACTTCACGCATGCCTTCTTTGCCCATAACGGACAAGTAGACGGATGCGCAGAGAGCCAGCAGCGCCTGATTGGAGCAGATATTCGATGTCGCTTTTTCACGACGAATATGCTGCTCACGCGCTTGAAGTGTAAGAACGAAGCCACGTTTACCGTTACGGTCTACCGTTTGGCCAACGATCCGGCCTGGCATGCGGCGCATCAGGTGATCAGCTACGGCAAAGAATCCGCAAGTTGGACCCCCGAGAGAAGCTGGAATACCGAGTGGCTGAGCATCACCCACTACGATGTCGGCTCCAAGTTTGCCCGGAGTTTCAAGTACACCTAGAGCTATTGGGTTCGCGCTGACTACAAGAAGACCTTTAACCGCGTGAATCAGCGGCTCAACCGAGCGAAGATCCTCGATGCTGCCGAAGAAGTTAGGCGATTGAATAAGCACTGCGGCAGTATCTCCATCGATAGCTTCAGCGAGTTTAGCTTGATCGGTAACACCGTCTTTATAGTCAATCTCCACCACCTCCAGACCCCAAGCATTAGCCGAAGTACATAGCACTTGTCGAGCCTCAGGATGAACGGTACGGGAGACGATTAATTTTTTGCGTTTGGTAGCACCAGCTGCGAGAACCGCTGCTTCGGATAAAGCTGTAGCGCCATCATACATACTGGCATTGGCAACTTTCATACCGGTTAGTTCGCAAATGTAGGATTGGAATTCGAAGATCGCTTGCAGCTCACCTTGGCTGATCTCCGGTTGATAAGGAGTGTAGGCAGTGTAGAATTCAGAACGGGAAATGACATGGTTGATGACCACAGGGATGTGATGATCGTATAATCCGGCGCCGAGGAAGCTGGCGTGAGAATCAAAGTCGGCATTTTGGTCAGCCAAACCTTTCATGTGGCGCAGCAGGGCGTATTCATCGAGTGGTTCAGACATCGGCATAGTGCCTTGGTAACGTACCGCTTCAGGAATATCGGAGAACAGCTCATCTATAGACTGAATCCCGACGGCCTCCATCATCTCTACGCGGTCCTGTTCTGTCATGGGCAGATAACGGTGCTTCATTAAGGTTTCACTCCTTGGCTTTTTTAAAATATAAGAAAGTACAATTTTCACGCTATACTTTATCCTTCTATTTCTCGCTTAAAAGCTCACCGTCCTTATATGGACGCTAAAGGCGTTTATACTTGTAAAAAGGGGCCTTGATCACTACAGCCTTAAGCTGCTTGCCGCGTATCTCTACGTAAACCTCTGTGCCTATTTCACTGTAAGCAGCATCAATCAAAGCCAACCCCAGGTTCCGTTTCAGCGTAGGGGACTGTGTTCCGGTTGTGACCTCACCAATCTTAACCCCATCTGCCCAAACAGGATAATGGGAGCGTGGAATGCCTCGATCAATCATTTCTAGGCCGACAAGGCGACGGGGAATCCCAGCTTCTTTTTGCTGTATTAGTGCATCGCGTCCGATAAAGTCTATTTTGTCCAGCTTCACGAAGAACTGTACTCCTGCTTCAAGCGGGGTGATGTCAGCGGATAGCTCCTGACCGTACAGTGGTAATTTTGCCTCAAAACGCAGGGTATCCCGTGCACCCAGTCCAGCAGGTGTTAATCCGTGAGGCGCGCCTGCAGCAAGCAGTCCGTTCCATAACGTTTCTGCACCTTCCAGCGAAGCGTAGATCTCGAAGCCATCTTCACCGGTATAACCCGTACGGGAGATAAGTACCTCTACACCGCAAACGGTGGCGCGTTCGATGAAATGGAAAGGCTTGAGTGTTGAAATAGGAGCATCAGTAACTACCGCGAGAATGGTCTCTGCCAGAGGACCCTGCAAGGCGAGCAAAAGCGTCTCGTCAGAGACATTAGTGAGCGTGACTTCGCCGAATTCAGAGGTCAAATGCTCTTGCAGCCACTGGAAGTCTTTGTCGATGTTGGAGGCATTAACGACGAGCATATAATGCCCTTCGCTTAGGCGATACACGAGTAGATCGTCGACAACTCCGCCATTTGGATAACAGAGCAGTGTATATTGTGCCGCACCATCCGTGAGGCGGCTGACATCATTGGTTGTCATTTTTTGCAAAAAGGCTTCTGCACCGCTCCCAATCACCATGAATTCACCCATATGCGAGACATCGAACAGCCCAGCCTGCTGGCGAACGGCTTCATGCTCTTTTACGATACCTGTAAACTGTACTGGCAGCTCCCAGCCACCGAAGTCAATGCATCTGGATTCCGCATAAGCGGAATAGAGACCATAAAAAGGTGTTCTTCTCAAAGCATCCATGTCGTCACTCCCCTTGATCTGATTACATACGAAAAAAGGACAGGCAGAAGCAATCATGCATAAATGCACAAATCGCTTTCTGCTCTGTCCTTTGTACCTGAGAGTTACCCTGCCGTAACTAGCTTGCAGGTTTCCCCGTTGGTGATCTGACGCATCTAGCCTTGCGTCTGATGCTCTCCAGAGATACGTCCGACAAAGGTCCTTTTGCCTGAGAGATTCACCCCTGTTAGGGCTTACTCCTTCGGCGCCGTCTTCAAGTGAGACAGTCTCTCCCTATGCCATCATCCGCAACTATATTTATTTCAAATATAAGAAAGTATATGGTTCACATTATACATTATCCTTATATTTCTCCGAGAAACGGTTATTGTCTATAAAAAGACGACAACGTCGTTTCTTCTTGTATGTCTCCATTAAACGGGTATAGTCGGGCGCTGTCAACAAGAAAACGTCGAAAAAATGACAAATTTAAATTTCCTGTTAGTAATATTGACATTGTGAGCCGGGATAACTTAGGCTATAACTAAATTTAGAACTCCAAATTGGAAATGAGGCGGCTTGAAATGAGTGAAGTATTAGACAACCTTCTTTACAGCGAAGAGCATGAATGGGCACAGCAAGTAGAAGGACGAGTAGTACGTGTTGGGATTACGGACCATGCTCAGCATTTATTAGGCGACATCGTATTTGTTGAGTTTCCTGAGGTAGGATCAACCATTTCGGCCGGTGACAGCGTAGGCAGTATCGAATCCGTTAAGACGGTATCGGAATTGTATTCGCCCGTCTCTGGGACGGTTACCAAGGTGAATGATGGATTAGAAGCTAGTCCGGAGCTTATCAATGATCAGCCATATGGCGGGGGTTGGATTTTTGAGATTGAAGTTGATGGAGAATATGCTGATGCTGTAAAAGGTCTGTTAGATGCAGCCGGTTATAGCGCGTTAGTTGCTGAATAATTGGAAATTGGGGACGGGAAATAGTCTGATCAAGTGTGATGTTTTTAGCAGCAAGTTTCTGTGATTTGGGGACTTGCTGTTTGTGTTTCTTATGTAGATTGTGCGAGTATCCGTAAACCCAATTGAGTGGTTTGAGGGTCTAGTGGAGTATGGAATTAGGGAAAACCTCCCTCATTTTAGACGATTATAGCGTGAAAGTTAGGTTTTGAGGGAATTCCTCCCTAATCATCTCGGTAAAACCACTATTTCAGACTAAAAAGAGTAATAATCAGGGAGTAATTCCCTCATTCCGCGATTGGATACGATAATAGGTGAATAATCAGGGAGGTTTTCCCTGCTATGAACGAATTAGTCAATTCCCCTGTTTTCCCCTTTAAACTAGAGGGTTTTCAATCCCTTGGGCACAGAGACAAAATGCGAGTCGTCGGCTGGCAATCTGCTATCCGTGGGTTGGTTACCACATATTATGCCTACGTCGAAGGAGCTTCCGTAAACTAATTTCGCACGTTAGATCAGGGATCCTGTGCACAGGGAATTCATGGATTCTCCTCGAACCTTTCTCTTTGTCTCCATGCCCCAAGGATTCAAATCTTTTGGGTATGTTTTTATTTTTTTCGTTTCACCTACGCCATTTTTCGTTCTGCCTCTACCGCAATCGACCAGATAAATCCAATTAACTCACGACCCACTGCTGCCATGGTTAAATTTCGGTGTTTCCCGCGTCTGACTAATTTTAAATACTTGCTGTGTAACCGTTCTTGGGCTTTCCACGACGTTTCATGGACATGAATACTCTGGCCCTCAAGACGCACTGCTAAATCTCCCTTGACGGCAGGGCGGTGACGGTAACTCCATGCGGACTCCACCAGTGCGCGCCGCACTCCGGAATTTCCGACTTTTGTAAGACTCCCTCTTTTGGTACTTGCTCCCGAGGAATATTCCCGTGGCACGAGTCCCAGGTAACTCATGAGCTGAGCCGGTGAACGAAAACGTTCGAAATTTCCAATCTCGACAACTAAAGTCATAGCTGTCAGCAGGGCGATTCCCCTCAGGCCTTGCAACGCTTGAATGACAGGTGCGTAAGGGCAGATCTGTGCTTCTTCTCGCATTGCGGCTTCAAGTCGCTTGATTCGCTCCTCCACTTCCCGGAGCTGTTGCAGGGATTCGGTAAATACCCGTTCTTGAGCTACATTATTAAACTTCAGCATAGAGAGCCATTCCCGGTACCTTTTGGTCCAGCGTTTTTTCATACCCTCTGGCTTGTGAATTTGGTGGCGCAATAGAAAATGAATGAGCCGTTGCCGAGCCCGATGTAGGTCTTGCCTAGCATCTTCTCGTGCACGAATGAGATCTCGTAAAGCTTCGAGTTCTGGCGTTGGCACATAGATCGCAGTCAATTCTCCAGCCCGGTGTAACTGAGCCAGTTTTTCTGCATCCCGTCGGTCGGTTTTTATGGCATCTCCGGGACGCTGTGGCATACGCGAAGGTGCAATTACCACACAGGAAATTCCCATCTTCGTCAACCAGCGGTATAAGTCGTACCCCGTAGGCCCGGCTTCATAGCAGACCTCCAGTGTAATCCCTGAACCTTTGAGTTTCCGAATCATTCGAGCCACTGCATCTGGGGTATGGGGGATGGCTCCATAATATCGTGCGGGTTCCCGACCCTCATCTGCAATCGCCACCGCAATTTTTTCTTTAGACACATCCAAACCGACGTATTTTATGGTATTCTTCATAGTAACAGCTCCTTTCGCATGTAGCTCTGTAATGGTTGTCCTTTTAACTTCCATTTTAACCTACGGTGTGCGAAACAGGGGCTGCCTTTCGTTCATCATAACTAATTAAATTAGGTGAAACCCCTTTGTTGGTCAATGTGGCAATTGAAATGGCCTTAGCCGCCGAACTTAGCTCTGAGCACAAACAACTATATTTTATTCCACCTCTTGAAGCTGTCGAAGTACAATGATCTCTACGCGTCGATTTTTTTGTTTGCCTGCTACCGTAGTATTATCTGCTGTTGGTCGGGTATCAGCATAACCTGCATATTGAAAAGTGTCCGGGTTCAGTCCTTCATTATCTAAGAAAAAGCGCAGCACAGAAAGCGCACGAGCACCCGATAGCTCCCAATTGTCGTTATAACGGGAAGCTGATGACACTGGTGTATTATCCGTATGTCCTTCAATGCTGATCGTTGCCCCGATATCTTTGAATAAGCCAGACAACTGCTGAAGAGCAGGAAGGGCTGGTGACTTCACATCTGCTTTACCCACATCAAAAAGAAAACGGTCGCTGAGCGTGATTTCTATGCCCTGCGGTTTGTCGGCTACAAATATTTGTTCACCGAGATTATTCTCCTCCACATAGTGGGTGATCACACCCATTAACTCAGCAAGCTTCGCCTCTTGTTCTCGAAAAGCCAACTCCCGTGCTGAAGGTGTTTCATTCTCCGTTTGTTTATCAGAACCGTCATTTGGTTTTGCAGTTGCGTCCCCATTCCCATCTGTACTCTCTGGTTTGTTGTCAGGGGTCTGTCCAGCATCTAAAATACCATCTCCGCCTTCAAGAACAGTGCTGCTCGACTTGAAAGTCTGGGATAAAGAGCCGGTTACGATATTGTATTTGTCAGTGTCCAGGCTGCTCATCGCATACAATATAACGAAAAATATAAGTAAAAGCGTAATTAGATCTGCGTAAGTAATCATCCAACGATCACGGCTTTCTCGATTCTCTACCCGCCGTTTGCGCCGGTCTCTTTGTCTCATATAAAACCTCTTGCTTCTGCACGGTCATCTGTGGTGGTGTCTGAAATGAAGGAGTTCAGTTTTTTACGCACCAGCAGCGGATGATCCCCGTTTTGTAGAGAAAGAATGCCTACTAGCAGCATCTCCATGCTATGCAGCTCACTTTGGCTGCGGGATTTGATTTTGGAAGCAATGGGTAAAAATATTAGATTAGCGATGGCTACTCCGTACAGTGTTGCAGTGAACGCTACTGCGATAGAGGTACCTAGATTTGATGGGTCTGTAAGGTTGCCCAGTACCCTAATGAGTCCCATAACTGTACCGATGATCCCCATCGTTGGAGCATATCCGCCAGCGGCTTCAAAAATCTTGGCGTAGCTTTCATGCTTCAATTCTTTCGCATCCATTTCCAATTCCAAAATCTGTCTTACCTGCTCAGGGTCGGTGCCGTCGACGATAAGCAGCAGTCCTTCACGTGTAAAAGGATCAGGATGTATCTCCGCTTGTTTTTCGAGCATTAAAACGCCGCCGCGGCGGGCCACTGTGGCCATTGCGATGAGCTCTTCTGCCTTCTCTTCATCACGTTCAGGATTGCGGCCAAAAGCCATGCGCAGAGCGGTGGGGATGGAACGTAGCTTAGCTGCCGGGAAGCTGATCATTACGGCGGCAATCGTACCTCCAAATACAATCAAAGCTGCATTAAGCTGCAGCAGTCCGGAAAGGCTTCCGCCTTCCCAGAGGTAGCCGCCGATTAGCGCAGCCAGTCCGGCCACTAGGCCGATTATTGCGGTAATATCCATGCTTCAAGCTCCTAACATTTCTGTGTATTATGGTTTGCATCGATCTAAGCAACACTGTATAATGAACGGGAACACATATTCTTATCTTCCATATTTTTTACTATCGTATGGAGAGAGAAGATTCAGACAACAATTATAATATATTAATCTAGTTTAGACGATAGAGGGGAGACGGGCAAATGAGTGATATTGTCGTCAGTACGAAGACTTTTGAATTGGAGTCCGAGTATACACCCCAGGGCGATCAGCCTCATGCCATAGATGAATTACTACAAGGCATCCGGCAGGGTAAGAAGCACCAGACGCTGCTGGGAGCGACAGGTACAGGGAAGACCTTTACTGTCGCGCAAGTTATTTCCAAATTAAATCGCCCCACGCTGGTTATTGCGCATAACAAGACACTGGCTGCCCAGCTGGCAAGTGAGTTTAAGGAGTTTTTCCCGAATAATTCGGTAGACTATTTCGTCAGCTACTACGACTATTACCAACCAGAGGCGTACATTCCCTCCTCCGATACTTATATTGAGAAAGATTCCAGCATTAACGAAGAGATTGATAAACTTCGCCACTCCGCGACAAGCTCCTTGTTCGAACGGCGTGACGTTATTATTGTAGCGAGTGTGTCTTGTATTTACGGTCTCGGTTCACCAATGGAATACGGAAGCTTGCTGTTGTCCTTGCGGGTTGGGATGGAGAAGCCGCGCAATGAGATTCTGAGCAGACTGGTGGATATTCAATACCAGCGCAATGATATCAATTTTGTACGCGGAACATTCCGTGTACGTGGTGATGTGGTTGAAATCTTCCCGGCCTCTCAGGGTGAACATGCGATTCGCGTTGAATTGTTTGGCGATGAGATTGAGCGGATCACTGAAATTGATGTTTTAACGGGTGAATTGATCGGTGAACGCGATCATGTCGCCATTTTTCCGGCTTCTCACTTTGTTACCAAGGAAGAAACGATGCGTGTAGCAATAGTCAATATTGAACGGGAGCTGGAAGAGCGGCTGACCGTGCTTCGTGACGCAGGCAAGCTTCTGGAAGCGCAACGTCTGGAACAACGGACACGTTACGACATTGAGATGATGAAGGAAGTGGGTTTCTGTTCAGGGATTGAGAACTATTCCGGGCCACTAACCTTCAGGGAGCCAGGAGCAACTCCATATACGTTAATGGATTATTTTCCTGATGATATGTTAATTGTCGTAGATGAATCCCATGTTACCCTTCCGCAAATTCGGGCGATGTATAACGGTGACCGGGCGCGTAAGACAGTGTTGGTAGAGCATGGTTTCCGTCTGCCTTCTGCACTGGATAACCGTCCGCTTCAGTTCGAAGAGTTCGAAGATAAAGTGAACCAGATCATTTACGTTTCTGCGACACCTGGACCTTATGAAATGGAACACTGCGAAACTATGGTGCAGCAGATTATCCGTCCGACTGGGCTATTGGATCCAATCATTGAGGTTCGTCCTACAGAAGGCCAGATCGATGATCTGATTAGCGAAATCCGTGACCGGGTCGAACGTGATGAACGTGTACTCGTTACCACTTTGACGAAGAAGATGTCGGAGGATCTGACAGACTACTTTAAGGAAATCGGTATTAAGGTTCGTTATATGCACTCTGACATCAAAACACTGGAACGGATGGCGATCTTGCGGGATCTTCGTCTCGGTACGTTCCATGTACTGGTAGGGATTAACCTCCTGAGAGAAGGTCTCGACTTACCGGAGGTATCTTTAGTTGCAATTCTCGATGCCGATAAAGAAGGGTTCCTTCGTTCCGAACGTTCACTAATTCAGACGATTGGCCGTGCGGCTCGTAACTCTGAGGGTCGTGTAATCATGTATGGTGATCGGATCACTGATTCGATGGAGAAAGCGATGAGCGAAACATCGCGCCGTCGCGCCATTCAGATTGCTCATAATGAGAAACATGGCATCACCCCAACCACCATTAATAAAAAAGTGCGTGACATCATCGAGGCAACGAAGGTTGCTGAGTCTAAAGCCGATTATCTCACAGGTGTTGGTGGCAAGATGAATAAGAAAGAAAAACAAAGTCTGATCCAGCGTCTGGAAGCTGAAATGAAGGACGCTGCCAAGAACCTGCAATTCGAACGCGCGGCAGAGCTGCGCGACGCATTGCTGGAGCTTCGGGCTGAGTAACAAACCATTAATGCATCACCGATATTTAAAATAGGTATTGAACGGTGCTGTCCTAGACCGTTCTTTTTGAATCAATAGAGGGTCGCGTATCCAGTAATGTTTATGGCACTTAAACGTATCCCGCAGGGACAGCGCCCGCAATGTACTTGGTACTTATGCGTATCCCGCAGGGACAGCACCATGCAACGTCTATGACAGTTGCTTGTACCTGCTTTTAGGTAGTGCGAGAATGTCCAAGCGGTCCCGCAGGGATAAGCGCTCTGAGCATTATAGTCACTAAGTTACGTCCCACCATACTCCTTCTCCAGAAAATGCGGGTGTCCAGAGGGTGCAACCCTTGGGGCCCTCCCTTGGAAGAGAGGGTTTGGGAGGGATCGAAAGGCTTTGAAAAGGCTTTGAGAATATTTTGAAATAAAGTTGAAATAGTTTTTTAAAGGAGAGGTTCCGTTGGCGAACGAAAATATTGTAATTAAAGGCGCGAGGGCGCACAATCTCAAAAACATCGATGTGACGATTCCACGTGACCGTTTCGTCGTGCTGACGGGACTTAGCGGCTCAGGTAAATCATCGCTTGCATTTGATACGATTTATGCTGAAGGACAACGGCGTTATGTTGAATCTTTGTCGGCTTATGCACGTCAGTTTTTGGGACAAATGGAGAAACCAGATGTGGATTCAATTGATGGTTTGTCTCCGGCGATATCTATAGATCAGAAGACAACAAGCCGGAACCCACGCTCCACGGTAGGTACAGTTACGGAGATTTATGACTATTTGCGGTTGCTCTTTGCACGTATTGGTCATCCCCATTGCCCAGAGCATGGTATTGAGATTACCTCCCAGACCGTTGAACAGATGGTAGACCGGATTATGCAGTATCCCGAGAAAACTCGGTTGCAGATCCTGGCGCCAATCATTTCAGGACGTAAAGGTGAGCATAAAGGGCTCTTCACAGATATCTCTAAGCAAGGCTTCGTACGTGTGCGTGTGGACGGGGAACTAAGAGATCTGTCTGAGGATATTGAACTAGAAAAGAATAAAAAACATACAATAGAAGTTGTGGTAGACCGGATCGTTGTTAAAGACGATGTGGAGACCCGGCTGACGGATTCACTGGAGACGGCGCTTAAGCTTTCGGGCGGTAAAATCCTTGTGGATATCATCGGCCAGGAAGAGCTGCTTTTCAGCTCTAACTTTGCTTGTCCAATTTGTGGTTTTAGTATTGAAGAGTTGGCACCACGGATGTTCTCTTTCAACAGTCCGTTTGGAGCTTGTACAGAGTGTGATGGACTTGGCATGAAGATGGTGGTCGATCCAGACCTGCTTATTCCTGATGCTGAGAAATCCATCGAAGAAGGTGCTTTTTTAGCTTGGACTGGAAGTACTTCTAATTACTATCCGCAATTCCTGAAGTCGGTTTGTGAACACTTTAAAATTCCACAGAACGTTCCGGTAAGCAGTCTGACACCTGATCATATGAATAAATTACTGAACGGAACAGGCAGTGAGAAGGTCCGCTTCCGTTATGAAAATGATTTCGGTCAAAAGAAAGATGCGATGGTTGCCTTTGAAGGGATTATACCTAACCTAGAGCGGCGTTACCGTGAAACTGCTTCGGATGGTATTCGTGAATTTATCGAAGGATTTATGAGTGCTAAGCCATGTCATGTATGTAAAGGTAAACGTCTGAAAAAAGAAATATTAGCTGTGACTATCAATGATCATAATATTTCTGATGTTACGGACCTTTCAATAGGAGACTGCCAGCATTGGTTTGAAGAGATAAAATTGAGTGAAAAAGAAACAGCCATCGCCAACCTCATTCTAAAAGAGATCTGCAATCGGCTTGGATTCCTTGTGAATGTAGGCTTGGATTATTTGACGCTTAGCCGTGCAGCGGGTTCGCTTTCCGGTGGTGAGGCGCAGCGTATTCGGTTGGCTACTCAGATCGGTTCAAGTCTCATGGGTGTATTGTACATTCTGGATGAGCCAAGTATTGGCTTGCATCAACGGGACAATGATCGCCTGATCTCTACGCTTGCGCATATGCGTGATTTAGGCAACACGCTGATTGTTGTAGAGCATGACGAAGATACGATGATGGCAGCGGATTATATTATTGATATTGGTCCGGGCGCAGGTATTCATGGTGGACAAGTTATGGCTCAAGGGACGCCAGAAGAGATTATGAAAGATCCGAATTCATTAACGGGTGAATATTTAAGCGGACGTAAATTTATTCCGGTTACTGCTAAACGCCGTCCTACCGATGATCGCTGGGTAGAAATACGTGGTGCTAAAGAGAATAACCTGAAAAATGTGAATGTGAAGATTCCATTAGGTGTATTTACAGCGGTGACAGGTGTATCGGGTTCCGGTAAATCCTCGCTTATCAACGAGATTCTTTACAAGAGTTTAGCACGGCAGCTGAATAAGGCTGTGAAGGTGCGTCCTGGTCAGCATAAAGAAATTCGTGGACTAGAAAATCTCGATAAGGTTATTGAAATCGATCAGTCGCCAATCGGGCGGACACCGCGCTCCAACCCAGCAACTTATACAGGTGTATTCGATGACATCCGTGACCTATTCTCCAAGACAAATGAGGCTAAGGTACGTGGTTTCCAAAAGGGACGCTTCAGCTTTAACGTAAAAGGCGGACGTTGTGAAGCTTGCCGTGGAGACGGGATCATTAAGATTGAGATGCACTTCTTGCCGGACGTATACGTCCCTTCGAAGTATGTAAAGGCAAACGGTATAACCGGGAAACACTAGAAGTGAAATATAAAGGCAAAAACATTTCAGATGTGTTAGAGATGACGGTAGAGGACGCAACAGAGTTTTTTGTAAATATCCCGCGTATCCATCGTAAAATGCAAACACTGATGGATGTAGGACTTGGTTATATTAAGATTGGTCAACCGGGAACCACTTTATCCGGTGGTGAAGCACAGCGGGTAAAATTGGCTTCTGAGCTCTACCGTCGCAGCACGGGTAAAACACTTTATATTTTGGATGAGCCTACGACAGGTCTGCATGTAGATGATATTGGTCGTCTGCTTGAGGTATTGCATCGTTTGGTGGATTCCGGAGAATCGGTTCTTGTTATTGAACATAATCTGGATGTAATCAAGACTGCGGATTATATCATCGATATGGGACCGGAAGGTGGTAGCGGCGGTGGTACCGTCCTGGCAACAGGAACACCGGAGAAGATCATTACTGTCACAGAGTCTTACACAGGTAAGTATCTGAAGCCGGTTCTGATTCGTGATACAGAGCGGACCGAAGCGCTTATGCTTGAGACGGCGGAAACCCTCTAAATAAACAGTAAGTAATATAACCTATGTATAATAAGGCCTCGGTATCTTGCCGGGGCTTTTATTGTAGGTTGTAAGCAATAATTTTCACAGGGGAAATATATAACAAATAACAACGAACAGCTAACCTCGTCCTCTAGAATGGAGTCAAGGCCATTTAAGGCGTTGTAGGATTATCCGGTAATTTTACGAAAGACGGCTCATAGATATATGATGTGATATTTCTAGCAAAAGTTATACGAATTCTATAGAAAAAATGGATTTAATAATAGGCAAGGTAGGCATATGTAGGACATGTTCGTAGTAAGATTCAATGAGGAGTATTCTGTTGATAGGGTTAACAAGTAATTGATTAACGTTAGGGCCAAAAGTTCCTTGAAAACCGAATAATTAATCATCATATCACTCTATCAAATAACTGTTTGTTAGATTAGGGAAAACTTCCCTGAAAATCCGAGTTTTTAGATCATATAAGGTGAAATCCGGGAAAACCTCCCCAATTATCGGGTGAATTTACTCATATACCCGGTTTTCTAATGATTTTTAGGGAGGAATTCCCTGATAACCACAAAATGAACTGTTAATCGGACAATTTTAGGGAGAATTTCCCTAATTCTTTAAAAACCTAAATTTTGAGCTCAGAATGTTAAGTTCTAAGTTCTAAGTTCTAAGTTCTAAGTTCTAAGTTCTAAGTTCTAAGTTCTAAGTTCTAAGTTCTAAGTTCTAAGTTCTAAGTTCTAAGTTCTAAGTTCTAAGTTCTAAGTTCTAAATTTCAATTCACTGCTCAATTTATCTCATCTCTAAAGCAGTTAACGGACTTTCTATTGTAACCTTCACGACGAAAGAGTTGATTGGGCTCACAACGTTTCCCTAAGCGCACTCAACTGTCAGTGATCAATCTCATCAATATTACGGATTTTGCAGGGATAAAATATATTTTTTGCGACAAATACATAATTTTTCTACAAAACCTATTGCATCGCCCAAATGGTAGCGATAACATAGAAGGTGATATGGGGATTACTGGATCTTGCTTGACAACATTTTTGAGGAGGTAAGGTTATGCTGCTTGCAGAAGTTGCCGCGCAAGGACCGTCTAAATTTCATACCTTTGATGTGTTTATGATTTTATTTACCATCTTGATTTTGGTCGGGGTTGTTCGACTATTGAAAGCTCCCCAGAAGAACAAATTTGCCATTGGTTTTGGAGCCGTTAGCTTGCTGGTTTTTGTGATCTCTGACTATGCCATGGTGATGCATTGGTTAAGTTAATGAAAGAACTAAATTGAACAGCTTTGCACCAAAAGACTCCTTTAACGCCATGGGCGCATTGAAGGCGTCTTTTTTCAAATAATATAATGTAAAATTTATCCATGAGCAAAGAGAGGGTCTGGTGAGGAATGAGGAGTATTGGGGAGAAGCTGGCGAGGAAAGGACTAGGTCTATTACTATGCGGCGTAATGCTGTCAGGAGTATGGAGTCAGTCGGTGTTTGCTTTTGATAGTACTAGTAAGGTGGTCAGTAAAGCGGCGGCAGAAGATCCGATACCTGGAATTATTAAAAGTATCACTCCCTCTGTTGTGGGCATTATCGGCAAAGACGAGAGTGGCGGGAATAGTGGCCCGGATAATCGGTATAATCTGACGCATGGCTCCGGCATCATTGTGAAATCGAACGGATGGATTGTAACCAATGCTCATGTAATCAAGGATCTGCAAAATGCCATAGTAGTCACCTCGGACTCCAAAACCTACAGTGTTAAAGAAACATATCTGGATGAAGTTAGTGATCTTGCGCTGATCAAAATCAATGCCACCCATTTAAAGCCCGCCAAGTTTATTCCAGCGAATAGCAAAACAGTGGTTGGGGAGAAGGTTATTGCTATCGGAACACCGATTAGCTTTTCTCTACGAAATTCAGCGACAGTAGGCGTTATAAGTGGTCTTAACCGTGAGGTAGATGCGGCTTACCGTCTTATCCAGAGTGACACAGCGATTAATCCCGGAAATAGCGGAGGGCCGCTAGTAAATATGAAAGGTGAGGTGCTGGGAATCAACAGCCTGAAATACTCAGCAGTGGGCGTGGAAAATATGGGGTTTTCGATTCCGGCGAATACTGTGCAGTATATTATGAACCAGCTTTTAAAATATGGTGAGGTGCAGCATCCGAGTCTGGGGCTAGAGCTGGAGGCAAGCTGGTCTACGATTGTGGGATTGCCAACGCTGGACCCGCTGTCCGTCACGAAGGTGGTGTCTTCAGAAGCGCTCAAGTCAGGGGTTGCTGAAGGGGACGTCTTGTATAGCATCGATGGGCATCGTGTGGTCTCACTAGTTGATATTAATGAATTGTTCAAAAGCTACCTGCCGGGAGCAACTGTGCGGCTGGTTATGCAAAGCGATGGGGATATCGTCGTCCGTAAACTCGTGCTCACTCAAGGTGATCCGTTGTTAACCGGAGATGATTATGAAACGGATGGGGACGAGCACGCGGAAGAGTGATTAGCAAACTGGAGAGGGGGACGGTAAATGGGCTTGAAAATTTTAAAACAAGGATTTTGTGCGATGCTGGCCTTATTACTGCTATTTTCTATATTACCCATACAAACAGCATTAGCTTCACAAGGAGATAAGCTACAGCTGAGTCTAAAAGTTGGCAGTACTTCAGCTACGGTGAATGGTAAGAAGGTGGTTATCGAGCGGCCTTATACGGAGAACGGAACGGTTATGGTCCCGCTTGGGGTTTTTAAAAAGACGTTTGGCAGCACTGTTTCCTTAGAGCAGAACAATGTGGTAAAAGTAACCTATGGTGCTCATTCAGGGGCGATGACGATTGGGAGCGATATCGCTTGGAAGGATGGAATCAAAGTTAAACTGGGTTCAGCGCCCCGGATGGTTTCAGATGTGCTGATGGTACCGCTTCGCTTTGTAGCTGATGTGTTAGGTGCGACACTCTCTCAAGGGAGTGGGGATGAGCTAATGGTTACCCTAGTTCCTATAGACAGCGAAGAAGATACGCCAGAGGAGACTGGGATTGACAGCGATGTTGGTAAGACTCAAATTGGAAACAGCTATTTTCAATGGACACTGAATTATCCCTCAGGGCTGATTGCTGGAAATAGCGGTGGAGATGAAAGTGTGGCTACCTTTTCAAGTGCGGACAATCTATATTATGTGGAGATTCATGTAAGTGACCAGGCGGTTGCGGTAGATGCGGATGGGCTGCTGGAACAGCTGGTTCGGGAGGTCGAGGCAGGTGGGGAGTTGATATTGGATCGGGAGTCGTTCCCCAAAGCCGCGATACCTTATGCTAGATTGATCAGTAAAGATTCCAGTGGAGCGCTCTGGGAAAGCAGACTGTTATATGCTGAAGGTCGACTCTACGAGATTTATTTGACGGATAACAAAGCAGTTAATTATAAAGATTTTGCTAAATACACAGGATTACTTAACTCTTTCCAGCCTTCTTTTGATACTAAAAGTAAAAAAATCCGTGATCTTTCTACGGTGAAAAGTGGATTGCGTGACGCGTACAATGAGGACTATGGGATTTCACTACAGGTTCCCGCAGATTGGAGTAAGGACGACCAGCATCTCTATTATGAGAGTAAGCAGGGAAGTCATCTGAGTGTGGCGGTTACCTCGGCACCTGCTGGTTCTACACTAGAGAGCTGGGCTGAAGATCTGAAAACGAAAACTAAAGAAAACTTTGTAGCGGATGCTTATGTTCTGAAAGACAGCAACAAGTCGGAGATCTCCGGTGTATCTGCACAAATCAATGAGCTACAGCTAAATTACGGCAACGGTGTTACTACAGAATATCAAGCTCTCATACTCAAAAATGGGTATCGCTATTATTTTGAATATGTAACAGCTGCTGGGCAAGATGACGATAAGGCAAAATTCAAAGCCATCATATCCTCTATTGATATTGATTTTGATCTGCTGAAGGAGAACTTCGGGCGACTCGCTAGTGATGATTATAAGACGCTCAAAAATAAGACATTAACCAAAGTATCCAAAACCTACGGTTATGCCATTGATATTCCAAGTTTATGGACACCTTATCAGGATATTTTTGAGACGCAGTCGATTGAATATCGCTTCAGCGGAGGACGTCTACAGATCAACTCAAAATCCGAGGGTTCAGTGGATTATACAGTTAATGTTCTCAAAGATGCTTATCAAAATAAAAATAATGATCCCAAAGGCCCTCGTATAGAAAGTGTAGTGGAGTCTACCTTTGCGGATGTCCCTGCTACGATCATAACTGCACATCAAATCAAAAATGGCATCCCTTTTCGCAGCAAGCAGGTTGTTTTCGGCAAAAATGATGTGGTCTACACGATTACCGTTACGCTGAATGATGCCAATGCCACTGCAGAACAGCAGGCTCTATTAGACAAGACGTTACAATCGTTTCGGTTTACAGGCAGCAAGTAGTTAAAAGAGTACCAATGTCGTAGCTGACACACGAATAGAAGCGTATAATTCAATCAGACGAAGAACGTCCCAGTTGCCGATTTGGCTTGGGGCGTTCTTTTTTTGGATAAAGAGGGAAAAGGGATTGGACCCAATGTTATCCAAGTTGGGCATAATTTGAATAGCTAAAGGGTGGATTAGTGTATTCGATTTGATACAACATTCTATTGTATGTCACGATATTCCTAGTGAATTGTTGTAAATGTTGCAACTTTTTGTGCCAGTTGTCGATACTAGAGTGTGAGAATGATGCTTTATGTACAACATTTAGTTGTTGAAGCGCTGGATAAGTCGATATAGTTACATGTTCTACAACATTCACGGAGTAAAGAGCAATAAGCAAGAAGTCAGCTTCCTGACAGCATTATGACTTTTATTCTATATAAATGTTGGTAAACGCATGGCGCTCAAGTGTGATATTTGATACAATTATCAAGTTAATCAACTAGAAATGACCCGTCAAATGGCGGTTTGGGAGGATATAAATGAAAGAGCAACAAATACGCAGAGAAGACGTGGAGCTATTGGCACCCGCAGGTGATTGGGACTGCATGCGTGCAGCGGTAGCAAACGGAGCGGATGCTATCTTTTTTGGCGTAGAGAAGTTTAATGCACGGGCCAGAGCGAACAACTTTCGCATGGACGAGCTGTCGGAAATTATGGCGTTTTTGCATAGCTATGGTGTGAAGGGCTTTTTGACCTTTAATATACTGGTTTTTGAAAATGAATTGTCTGATGCAAAAGAACTGATTGATGCATGCGTGGATGCTGGCGTGGACGCAGTAATTGTACAAGATTTAGGTTTGGTCAAAATGATCCGCGAAATCTCACCGGATTTCCCGATTCACGGATCGACACAGATGACCATTACTTCGCCGGAAGCGGTCGAGTTTACTAAACCTTTTAGTTTGGAACGTGTGGTATTAGGTCGTGAGAACAATCTGAAACAAATTCGTACGATCGGGGAGCAAGCCCGCCTGCCGATGGAAGTATTCGTACACGGTGCTTTGTGTGTTTCCTACTCCGGTCAATGTCTGACCTCTGAAATGTGGGGCGGACGTTCTGCCAACCGCGGTGAATGTGCGCAGGCTTGCCGCCTGCCTTATGATCTGATGGTGGATGGTGAGGTAAAACCTATGGGAGACGTAACTTATTTGCTCTCTCCTAAGGACCTGGCAGCAATTGATCTAATGCCTGAGCTGATCGAGGCGGGTGTGACTTCTTTTAAAATCGAAGGTCGCCTCAAAAGCCCGGAATATGTAGCGAATGTAGTTAGTAAGTATCGTAAAGCGATTGATCGGTATTTTGAAGGCGATCTGTCTAAACCTTCGAAGGAGGAGGTGCGTGAGCTGCAACAAAGCTTCTCCCGCGGGTTTACACATGGTTTCCTGGATGGAACGAACAATAAGAAACTGGTAGACGGGACTTTCCCAAAAAGCCGTGGTGTATATTTGGGGACTGTTGAGCAAATTCTGCGTGACGGAGTGGTCTGCCGTATTCATGCACCGCTTAAGCGTGGGGACGGAATTGTTTTTGACGCTGGGGATCCGACGAAAAAAGAAGAAGGCGGTCGTGTCTACGACCTTCGTCGTAAAGGTGTGAAGCTGGAAGGCGAAGCCGGAGAAGGCTGGATCATCGACATCGTAGCCGGTCGTAATGATGTGGATCTTCGTCGTCTAAATGTCGGTGACCGCATTTGGAAGACAAATGACCCTGCGTTAGATAAGGCGCTGCGCCAGACTTATGAAACTGAAAAGCCGTACCGGGTATTTCCGGTACATGTTAGAGTGCAAGGCTGCGTCGGCGAGAAGCTGACGACTTGGTGGACGGACGTTCAGAAGAACGTTACCGTCCGTGTGGATTCGGAGCTCGCGCTGGAAGCCGCGCAAAAGCGTCCGATGGATACCGCGCTGCTGGAAGAACAATTCGGCCGCCTGGGCGGGACCGTGTTCCAGCTTGACGCGTTGGAGTCGCATCTGCAAGGCGACGTCATCGTCCCTATGCGCGAGCTGAACAGCATCCGCCGCCAAGCGGTGGAGCTGCTTGCGGGCGAGCGCCCGAAACCGCCCGTCTACGTGAAACGGGCGATCGAGGTTTACGGCGACGCCACCCGCAGGGGTGTCGCTCCGCAGTGCGCTGGTGAAGCGGAGCTCACCGCGCTGTGCCGCAGCCTGCCGCAGGTGCAGGCTGCGCTCGAGGCCGGCGTGAGAAACATCTACGCCGACTTCGAGTTTATCAAGCAGTTCCCGGCAGCGGTAGATGCGGTACGGGCTGCAGGAGCCAGCATAGCGCTGGCCACGCCGCGCATTCATATGCCGGGCGAGAACGGCTACCACGCGAATATTCTTCGCTTGCAGCCAGATGCTGTGCTCGTGCGTAATACAGGCGCGTTATATTATTATCTGCGCCGCCGCCAGGAGCAACCGGATGCTGTGCATCCACGCCTGATTGGCGATTTCTCATTGAATATCGCCAATCATAAAGCAGTGGATTTGTTCCTTGAGGCAGGCTGTGACATAGTAACGCCATCCTATGACTTGAACATTCAACAGATGGTCGATCTGCTTGAGCACAGCGATACTTCCCGGATGGAGGTCGTTATCCATCAGCATTTGCCGATGTTCCATACTGAACACTGTGTGTACTGTACCTTTATGAGTGAAGGCACGGACTTTACGAACTGTGGTCGTCCTTGTGAAGAACACCGTGCTTCTTTGCAAGACCGTATTGGAATGTCACATCCAGTTCGTGTGGATGAAGGCTGCCGTAATACCGTCTATAACGCTGTTGAGCAGTCTGGTGCGGAGTATTTGAACAATTTCCGTGACCTAGGAGTATCTTCATACCGTGTGGAGTTCTTGGAAGAGACGCCAGAGCAAGTGGCTGAGGTAATCAGCCTCTACAGCCGCGCTCTGCGTGGTGAAATCTCTGGTACGCAGGTATGGAAGAGCCTAAAGGCTACTAACCAACTTGGCGTAACGCGTGGGCAATTGGTGAACGCGAAGTAATAAGAGTTAAGAGTTAAAGAAAAAGGGCTAAGTAACTACCAGGTAGATGCTGGTATTGCTTAGCCCATTTTATTAGATTTGATCTCGTCCTCACCCTAATTTGCATATACTAAATAATAGTATATTATGGGGGCAGCAAAGTATTTAAAATAGCAATTTGATTATAATTCCTGCCCTCTTATTTCATTGGAATAGATATACAAATATAACAAACACTCTGACATAAATGTGCTGTAACTGCTATAATTGAAAGAAATATGCCATTTTAGGGTACTTACAGATATGTAATTGAAAAGAGTATATGATAGAAGGAGTTAATGTGATGAAGATCCGTAAAGCGATTATTCCCGCCGCAGGTCTCGGCACTCGTTTTTTACCTGCAACTAAAGCAATGCCTAAAGAAATGCTACCGATTGTAGATAAACCGACGATCCAATATATTGTTGAAGAAGCTGTTGCTTCCGGGATCGAGGATATTATTATTGTAACAGGGAAAGGTAAACGTGCGATTGAAGACCACTTTGATAACTCTTTTGAACTGGAATTTAACTTGGCTGAGAAGCAGAAGTGGGAGCTGCTTGAATCCGTTCGTAAATCTTCCGAAATGGCCGATATTCATTACATTCGTCAAAAAGAACCAAGAGGTCTCGGACATGCGATTTGGTGTGCACGTAAATTCATAGGAAACGAACCGTTTGCTGTCCTACTCGGCGATGATATTGTTGAAGCGGACAAACCGTGCCTCAAACAGATGATTGACATATATGACGAGTATAAATCTTCTATCGTAGGTGTTCAGCCTGTTCCGTGGGAGGAAGTATCACGGTATGGTGTGGTAGATGGTTCGTCTTTGGCGGAACGTGTCTACAAGGCAAATCGTCTAGTAGAGAAGCCGAAGAGAGAAGAGGCTCCTTCGAACTTAGCTATTCTGGGACGATATATTTTAACTCCACGTATCTTCGATATGCTTGGAGAACAGCAGGTGGGTGTAGGTGGAGAGATCCAACTTACAGATGCGATAGCACGTCTAAGCGAGGTTGAACGAATTATTGCCTATGACTTTGAAGGTAAACGTCATGATGTGGGTGAGAAAATGGGCTTTATCCAGACTACCATTCATTATGCACTTCAACACGAGGAGCTTAAAGATGACTTGCTTCGTTATATGAAAGAGCTTGTCGAGAGCGAAGCAGCTAAGGTCGGGCTATAAGTAAATCTCATATATCGAAAAAAGGCGCGCCACTGTAATTACAGTGGCGCGCTTTTATGGTTTCTTTCTTTTTTAAAATTGTGAATTTGTAATGGCCTCAACTTGTGCTGCTTCCGCAGGATCAGCTGCGATCAGCGAATCGTATAGTACCTGATCTTCACCACCAGTTTTCGCCAGTGCAGCAAGGTACCAACGAGCAATCTCACGATTGGTTGCATCAGCGAAATCTTGGCTTAAGGCTGTTTTTAAGATGGAGGCTGCAATTTGTATCTTTCCAGACATATACTGCATTTTTCCTACCTTCAGTGTCACATCCGGAGTAAATGCCTTCGAGGGATCATTATCCGCAAGTACATGATTGTAGGCCAAAAGCCCAATGACAAAACCAGCTTTCATGTTGTCTATTCTATCTGGATTATCTTGTTGTGTATAAGCTGCCTGCCCCAAATCAAATGAACGGCTGATGAGTGAACTGTACCAATTTATATCCCACGGAGCTTCACTGTTCATAATATCTGTGTAATTAGCATCTGAATTAAGCTTGAGGGTGGACTTCGCTGCATCCTCTTGTCCGGATAAAAGTTGCATTTTGCCAACGTTCAAAGCGATAGTTGGCGTTACTGAGAAAGGACGCCCTTGCAGTTGTTCTGGTGGAAGAGTCTTCAGATGTTCTATTCCAGCAAGAACATGATTATATGCTTCTTGCGCTTCATTGAAATACTCTTGTTTCTTTGTCTCATCTTTTTGATTAAGTGCCTGCTGACCTAAGGCAAAGGAACGGCTGATTATTGCATCATACCAATCGATATCCCAGTTGAACTTATCTGCGTTGTCACGGTAAATACCCAAGGCGACGTCGCTTTGACCTTTCAGATCGTAGTAGCTCACTAATTGGAGCAGAAGATTTTTGTTGTATGGCTCATCTTTGAGTGCGCGAGTTAATACACTGTATGCCTCGTCAAGGAACTGTTCCTGTTGTGTTTGACTAAATACCTGCTGATCCAAGGCCGATAGATAAATTGTCGATTCTGGATGACTTGGACGTTTGTTCAAAGTCTCAATCAATGGGGCTCTAAGCTCTTCGTAGGAAGTGCTATAACTTCTCAATTGTTTAGCTTTCAAAGCAGAGTTACTGGAGCCAATATAGCTGATTGACAAGAACACTAGGAACAAGGTTCCTAAAGAAAGCACAGCGAGGTATCCGAAACGGATGCCCGCTTTATTCCAATTTTTCCGCAGTGGCTTGCTATCCATAACGGAGGCCATTCCGGCAAGGCCAATAAAAACTAGTATGCCCATAAAGGCATAACTCATGTTGAAATCAAGTAGACTGTGCACAAGAATAGATAGAGCAATAATTAGATAGAAGAAACCATTCTCAAATTCGTTTTTATCCCGTTTTACATATCCACGAATATATTTATAGAAGATATACAGAATGAAACTCATAAATATGAGAAATCCAACAATACCTACTTCAATGAGAAATTGTAAGAAGAAGTTATGCACCTGCCGGCTTGTATAAGGGTTGTTTTGATAATGCTCATACAGTGAGGCCCAGCCTCCTCCACCAGCACCGAGGACCGGATAATCCTTAACCACCTTCACGGCATCCTTATAAAAAGTAATCCGCTCGAGTACGCTATGTTGCTGGAAATTGATGTTCTCGAGGCGAGTCTCCATGTTGTCAGGTAAGATGCTTTTTGCACTCGTACCGATAAGCAAGAAAGCTACAATAGCAACTAGAGCGACAGATCCGAGCGGAATCCAAAGACCTGTCCGTTTACGTGACGACCAATTCTCTAGTTTTGCATACAACCATGGTGCGACAAAACGCTGAATGACCCAAGAAAGGCCAGCCACAACTATTGAGGCTCCTAATAGATACGCCCAACCTTTTAAAGCTGAAGAAGAAGTGAAATTAGCATTTAACTCTATTCCTAGGTTAGTAACGGGTGTCGTAATGAGCAAAGCTACAATACCAGCAATTCCTAGATGCAGAATCCAAAGGATTTGCTGTGCAGGTTTTAGGAATAGAAGTAGGAGTATGAATACTACAGGTAGCAGGACTAAGCCGCCACGAGATAAGGTTAACAAGATCGACACAATGATGGGAACTAACATAAAGCCATGCGTCAACGTTCCATACCATTTTTTAGAGCGAATAAGCGCGAATATTGCTACAAATAGAAAGGCCATCAAGAAGGCTGCGTACGTATTTGCGTACTGAAAGATCGAAGTCAGACGAAGTCCGTTAGAGTCAGTCATAACTGCATCTAAGTAGACATCATTTCGGACGGTGTTTGAGAACCAGCCCACAAGAGCTCCTGCTAATTTACTGCTGCCTAACCAATTTAAAAGTCCAAAACCCACTATAAAATATGCAATCGCTAATATAGCATTTTGAATGACAACATTTACTTGCTTTTGCTTCATGAGATAAAAGGCTATAATGAAAACTGCGGCATATGTACACTGAATAAATAGCATATTCATCGCCGTGTAATGCGAAACTGCGACAAACAGTGACAGAGCATAGGTCACAGGGAGCAATAATGCTGCCCAAGCTACTAAATCACTCTGCCCTTCAAGCTTGAACTTTTTGTAATACAAGCCAACACAGGCCAGCAGCATCAGTGCGCTTAATAGTGCTGATACATATATTGGCTTCTCGTAATCAACTAGTGATCCATTAAACAATCCCACTTGAAATGGGGTCCAACACAAAAATAAAATAAAACCAACAACTAATGCCCATATCGGACTTGCTATCTTTTCAACATTTCTCGACTGAGCGGCGTTTTTACCGTATACTGGTTTCGACACGTTATAATCTCCTTTTCCTGTAGGTACGACAATATTTTAGCATATTGCTAACTTCTATTACTACTACTATGAATTGCACAATAAAGACCAAGTAAACTAGTACCACTTATTGTATCATCTCTGGACCGTTCTACTAGCGATCTTGATTTAGTTAGACAGAATGGCGTGATTTTAAATATATATTTTTTTTGAAACAGAGGTTATTTCTAAATTTTCGTGATAATTGAAGGGGTATACGAATGAAATTTAAAAAATTGATACTTGCTGTAATGGGACTTATCTTAGTGGTCTTATTCTTTAATATGTTTGCTACATATCAAAAAAATGGAACCAAATTAACTTTTGAGGTTCAATTGAATTCTAACCAGTCCGATGATTACCAACTATTTTATATTATGAATAAGGATCAGGAATGGACAGAAGAACAATCACTTCATCAAAAATATGAGCAAAAGGGAGACTGGGTAAATCTAAAGTATGATTTACCTAAAAATGTATACTCCCTTAGATTAGATGTGGGGAATCAAAAGGCTATAGTTAAGATTAAAGATGTTAAGTTAAAAGGCAACTCAAGTGTAATCATTCCACTTGATGAAATAATAACTCAAGAGCATGAAGTGAAAATAACAAGTCAGAAAGATAAACAAATAGAACTTCAAGTATTAGATTCTGATCCGTATGTGATTTTAGATATTAAAGACCATCGTGATACGGCGATAGAAGGAACTAGCCTTCTGAATATTTCGATAATTTCATTAAGCAGTGTCGTTGCAACGTTAATTAGTCTTTACATTATAAACTCCATTAAAGAAGTTTATAGATTCTTGAGAGAGATATTTAAGGGTAGAAGGCTGATTTTTAGCCTAGCTAAAAATGATTTTAAAACTAAATATGCGTCTTCCTACTTGGGAATAGTCTGGGGGTTCATTCAACCACTACTAACCATTGTGACCTACTGGTTTGTATTTCAGGTAGGGTTACGAAGTGGTAGTGTATCGGATGTTCCATTTATTTTGTGGTTTATAGTTGCCATAATTCCATGGTTTTTCTTCTCAGAAGCTTTGTCTAGTGCTACAAATGTGTACTCAGAGTATAGTTATCTTGTCAAGAAGGTTGTATTTAAGATTGAACTTCTTCCTATAGTAAAGATTATTTCGGCTTTATTCGTACATTTGTTTTTCATTTTATTTATATTCGTGATGTATACTGGATATGGATATTACCCTGATTTATACAGTTTTCAGATGTTATATTATTTAATTTGTACAATCATGCTTGTTTTTTCGATGTCTCTAGTCACATCTGCAATTGTGTTGTTTTTTAAAGATTTAAATCAAATCATAATAATAATTTTGCAAATAGGGTTTTGGTTCACTCCTATTGGATGGTCATACACTATGTTACCGGATTTTTGGAGTAATGTTTTTAAATTAAATCCTATGTTCTATATTGTAGAAGGCTATAGAGATACTTTCATTTATAGCGTTTCATTTATCCAACATCCCTACTATACTCTTTATTTCTGGATGTTCTGCTTAACAGCACTTGTAGTTGGAATAAAGAGCTTGAAAAAGTTGAAGCCTCATTTTGCAGATGTAATATAAAGTTGTAAAGGTGGAGTAAAGTTTTGAATGAGATAATCGAAATTCAAGATGTTGTAAAATCTTATAAATTATACGATAAACCCATAGACCGCTTGAAAGAGGCTCTTTCCATATCTCATAGAACGTATCACAAAGAATTCAAAGCTCTTAACGGTATCTCATTTAAAGTTGAGAAGGGAGACGCTCTTGGGATTCTAGGTAAAAATGGATCGGGTAAATCAACGCTGTTGAAGTTGATAACAGGAGTCTTATCACCTTCAAGTGGGTCTATACAAGTAAAGGGTAAGATATCTGCAATTTTGGAGCTAGGAGCTGGATTTAATCCAGAGTACAGTGGCAAAGAGAATGTGTACTTAAATGGTCTGATGATGGGCTTTAGCCGTGAAGAAATTGACATCAAAATGAATGATATAATCGAATTTGCAGATATTGGAGAATTTATTGAGCAACCTGTAAAAATTTACTCTAGCGGTATGTTTGCGAGGTTGGCTTTTGCTGTTTCTATTAATGTAGAGCCAGATATACTTATTGTTGATGAAGCTCTTGCTGTTGGGGATGTACGTTTTCAAACGAAGTGTATTGATAAAATGAAAGAGTTGAAGAGTAAGGGAACAACAATATTGTTTGTATCCCATGCAACTGAGCAAGTGAAGAGGTTCTGCAATAAAGCAGTTTGGCTTAAGGATGGTATAGTGCAAGCATCAGGAGAATCATCTGAAATTGCTGATCTATATGAAGATTTCATGAAATACAATACTGAGCATATTATGGAAACTACGATTACCAATGATAATGAGCCAATTCCAGTCGTGCCACAAGATGATTTTATTAGACCGACGAATCCCGATGTATTAGCGTCAATTACAAAAGTGGAACTAAACAAGAATAACTTTAAAACTTTTGATGAGCTAGTAGTGGAAGTTGAATATGAAGTTTATGAAGATGTCATAGAAGATTTATTATTGGGTGTAGCGATTTATACTCCAGATCGAGAGTATATATTTGGCCCAAATACACACTTAGAGAAAATTGATATTCCGAATAAATTAGGAAGACATAGAGTGAAATATATTATATCTAGTTTGCCGTTACTTGGTGGGACTTTCTGTATAGATGTAGGGATATTCAATAATGAAGGAATAGTATGTCTACACTATAAAGAGAATATTGTGGACTTTATTATAACAAATAAATATATTTCTGAAGGGCTAATATATATGAACCATAGATGGGAAGTGTCAAAATGAAAAACACACTCTTTGATCAATATCAAAGATATAATAATATTCGGAAAATTATTAATGAAATGCGATGTGGTGATGAAAGCTTCCGTATTCTTGAAGTTGGGGCTAATGAACATCGTAATTTAGAAAATTTCTTGCCTTTAGACAAGATAACCTATTTAGATATTCAACTACCGGAAGAATTACAACATGATCCAAGTTATATTCTCGGCGATGCTACAAATATGGATTTCCCAGATGATGAGTATGATGTAATTGTTGCATTGGATGTATTTGAACATATTCCAGTGGAAAAGAGAAATCAATTTATTGATGAGTTATACCGCGTTAGTTCGCAAGTGTGTATTATAACTGCACCATTTCATTCACAACAATCGATAGATGCAGAATCTAGAGTGAACTCGGTCTATAAGAGTTTATTTAAAAAAAATTTCATATGGTTAGAAGAACATATGGACAATGGACTCCCTAATAAGGATTCTCTTAAAGAGTATCTCGAATTAAAAAATATAAGATATATGATGATTGGACATGGAAGAATAAATATTTGGGAAAAGTTAATGGGAATTCACTTTTTTGCCGCAAAGAATCCGGAATTGGCTGTCTATCGCCAAGAAATTGATAGATTTTATAATTCTTATATATTTGACCATGATTATACGGAAGATTCCTATAGGAAAATTGTTATTTTAGAAAAAGCAAGAAATCTAAACTTATCATTTGAAACATCTTCAGAAATTCCTGCAGAAACATTGAAAACGTTAGAAATGATGGAACGCACATTTTATAACCTATGCTCAATGACAGGTGAAAATGAGGAAGAAAATGCCTTTGTGGATAAAGTTCAGATCTTTATAGATTGTGGTGATGGGTTTACAGAGTCAAATAGTGAGTATTTTCAATTTAATGATGTAGAATTAATGAAATTTGTTAAAGTTGATCTTCGTGATTTTGATGTTATCAAAGGTATTAGAATTGATCCTTCAGATTACTGTGGCTTTTATAAAATCGATAATCTCAGACTTATTGGGGCTAATAATGATACTGAGATAAAATATCAAATGTCAGGTAGTTTTGATTTTAAAACTTCTAATGTTTATTTGTTTGAAAAGGATGATCCAAATATAATATTGAATTTTGAATCTGAAGTGGGCATAGCGCACATTGAATTCTATATATCGAAATTATCTACAACTGAGATTGTCAATCAATATGTGAGTATGTCAGTTAGTAAAGAAAATGAAATTATGTCTATAAATAATGAATATAAGCAGCAAATAGAGATGAAAGAAGCGCATATAAATAATTTAACTAATGACAAATATATCTTGGAAGAAGAAAATGAAAATCATTTAAAGACGAAGGAAATTTTTATAAGTAATTTATCAGATAATGGCAGGGTAATTGAAAATTTGAATGCTGAAATTGAGCACTTAAGAGCAGGGAATATTGTAAAAGAAACCGAAAAACAAGAGTTGATTCAACAATTAGTAGAAAAGGAGCAAATATTTAACCAACAATTAGTAGAAAAGGAGCAAGAGTTAAGTAGTATTTATAACTCTAAAGCATGGAAGTTAGTAGTTAAAACGAGAAGAATATTGGGGAAATAACTAACAAAAGAAGCGCACTTAGGAGGATTGTATTGAAGATTACAGACATAGTTATTCGAATTTTGACAGTGATAGCGGGTGTGTTTGGTTTTAGATCAACCTTGAACCCCCTTCCCGTATCTGATTTGAAAAAAGTGAATGGAACATGGATTTCATTGGGTACAGATCCAGCATTTATTTTGGAAGGGAAGTTTTATTACGGCTGGAACATCATATCTTGGAATTCAGTGAGCAGCGATAGTATTCCAGTTAAACTATATTGGGATGATGGTGCGGGGTTTTCGGAAGAAAAAAGTATGAATTTGGCCTCCATTTCAGCGGGTGAAAGTAAGTATAAAAGTATTTTTCACATCCCCATTGGCGTTAAAAAATTGAGACTAGATCCAGGTGATAGGGAATTTGAGTTTAAAATGGAAAAGGTATTGATTAAAAAAACAATTAAACACTATCTGATTTTAAAATCAATTCTGAATATTTTAAAACAACGTGGACTTAATATAAAAACAATTAAAATATTATTGCACAAAGCTTTAACTGTTTATAAAGCCCAAGGGTTAGCGGGTTTAAAACAAAAAATTAAGATTGTACAAGAAAATAAATTAGATACTAATAATAGTTATCAAGTGTGGCTTACTCGAAATGCTGTTACATCAAGTGCTTATCAAGAAGCTAATGAAAGCATGAAGAATTTTAATTATAATCCTTTAATATCAGTTATTCTTCCAGTCTATAATGTGGATGAAGTATGGCTAAGAAAATGTATTGACTCAGTAGTAGGTCAAATTTATACAAATTGGGAATTGTGTATTTCAGATGATGCCTCACCTAAAATGCATATTAAAAATGTGTTAAAAGAATATGAAGAGCAAGATGCAAGGATAAAAGTGGTGTTTAGGAAGACGAATGGTCATATCTCGGAAAACTCGAACTCAGCTCTTCAAATAGCATCAGGAGAATTTATCGCATTATTAGATCATGATGATGAATTAGCTTCAACGGCATTATTTGAGGTAGTGAAATTATTAAATACATATCCTGACGCTGATATGATTTATACAGATGAAGATAAAATAGGAGTTAATGGGGAGAGACATTCCCCATATTTTAAACCAGACTGGTCGCCTGACCTGATTCTTTCTCATATGTATACATGTCATTTAGGTATATATCGGAAAGAAATCGTAGATCAAATAGGTGGATTTAGAAAAGGTTATGAGGGCAGTCAAGATTACGACCTTGTATTAAGGTTTACTGAATTATCTGAGCGTATACATCACTTGCCGAAAATCCTCTATCATTGGAGATCGATTCCTGAATCTACAGCTTCTGGATCAGGTGCTAAGAATTATACACACTACGCAGGAGTAAGGGCTTTAGAAGATACAATTAAAAGAAGAGGTATAGATGGTAAAGTACAAGAAATTGATGGTTATCCTAATATGTATCGAATCCATTACAATATAAGCAAAGAACCTCTTGTTTCAATAATTATCCCTACAAAGGATGGAAGTGGAATACTAGATCTTTGTTTAGAGTCTATTGTTACTAAAACGAATTATAGCAACTATGAAATAATAATTGTAGATAATGGGAGTAAAGATGAAGAGACATTTTCTGTATTTGAAAAATGGGAACAACGTTTAAACGATAATCTTAAAATAATTCCTTTAGACATTCCGTTTAATTACTCAAAGATTAATAATGTCGCTGTTCAAGCATCTAATGGTTCTTTAATATTGCTGCTTAATAATGATATTGAAATTATAAGTCCAAATTGGTTAGAAGAAATGGTGGGGTACACCCTTCGACCTAATACTGGAGCAGTTGGAGCCAAGCTATATTACCCAGATCGAACTATACAGCATTCAGGTGTAATTATGGGGTTAGGTGGAGTCGCTGGGCACGCTTTTAGAACTTGTAATGAATTCGACCCTGGGTATTTTGGTATGTTATTAACAAATCGTAATAGTTCAGTGGTAACAGCGGCGTGTTTAATGGTAAGAAAAGAAGTGTTTAATGAAGTTGGTGGGCTTGAAGAGGATCTTTCTGTAGCATTTAACGATGTGGACTTTTGCCTCAAATTAATTGATAAAGGGTATTATAATGTTTGCCTAAATAATGTGAGTTTATATCATCATGAATCAAAAACTAGAGGCGCTGAAGATACGGCAGAGAAAAAGGCAAGATTTATGCAAGAAATTGAGTATATGTTAGAAAAATGGCCTGGATATATTAAGGCTGATCCCTACTATAATATAAATCTCTCATTAGAGAGTGATAAGGCTTATCTATTAAAAATTTAGAAACATATCATATTATAGTTATATAGTAGTTTAAAGGAGATTGAGCAATGGGCCCTTCCAAAAGACGTTTATTTGAATTAAATAATGAATTTCAATCTTTTTATTCTTATATAAAAAGTAATAAGCTGTTTTGTGTTGTCATTTTTTTTGTAGCTCTATTTGCCTACGGATTTCCATTAACACATTTTACACTTTCTATCGATGAAGAGAACGCTCTATTTCGTATTGGAGATGCTATAACTGTTTGGAGCATGCAGGGACGTTTTGGAATATCAATTTTAAAGACTCTGTTCTTTAGTGGGCAAACTAATTCTATTACGAGTACCTTTTTGTCTGTATCAGCACTCAGCTTAACAAGTCTAATATGGGCGTACGCCCTTAGTAGCTTGGATGCGGATAAAAATAAAATGAAGTTTGATTTTGGAGGATTGACTGTAGCTGTATTATTTTTAAGCTTTCCTGCTCATTCAGAAAATATAGGGTTCTCTATAATGAGTTTTGAGCTGGGAATTGGATGGGTATTTATATCGATAGCTACATTACTTGTTGCCAAATGGGCGATTTTAAGAAAAGATAACTGCTATATAGCAGTAGGTATTCTTCTATTAATATTGGCCATCTCTATATATCAAGCATATTTACCGGTTTTTATATGTGGTGTGATTTTACTTACATTGATAAATTTAATATCTCTAAGTAAGGTGAATACCAATGTTATTTTTAAGGAATACCTAATAGTAATATTAAAATATATACTTGTTACTGTGATTAGTCTAATTGTCTATAAGATTATTGATACAGTTATTTCATTATATATACCGAGATCCAATTATGTTGAAGGCTTTTTTGTTTGGGGTAAAGAAAATCCTAGTATTATAATCAGAGGCCTAATCAACAACTTTAAAGGCCTTATAATGGGGGATGTCATTTATGGTAGTAACATTATATTACCAAGTATGATTGTTTGTTTCTTACTTTTGTTTTTATTCATATATAAAGCTTTAATCCGTACTGAGGTAAGGAGAACTGCGTGGTTAATAGTAATCTTGTTTCTTAGTTTCGTAGTTTCTCCTTTTTTGATGTCTGTTTTGTTAGGATCTGCCATGCCAATTCGAGCGAATTTTGTTTTAGCATTATTTATCTCCGCAAGTTGGTATTTACTATATAAAATAATAGATATAAAAAAATTAAAAATTGTATTTATAGTTTGTACAATAATTGCGGTTTTTTATCAGTCCCAGTCAATGGCACAATTGTTTTATAGTGATTACAATAGATATGAAGAAGATGTGAAGATAGCTAACCAAATTAGTTATAGAATTATGGACCTTGATTTAGGTGAAACACCGCCATACCCTGTTGTTTATCTGGGTAAACATGAGCAAAAGAAAAGAGCTAATGTTATAAAGCAAGAGGTCTTAGGGTTTTCCTTTTTTGAATGGGATGGAGGGAACAATAATAGGATAGGTAAATTTATGAGTTCTTTAGGATACGAATATAAGATTCCTACTGAAATTGAAAGAGAGAAGGCAACTAAGTTGGCTGAATCAATGCCTGTGTGGCCATATAAAGGTTCTGTGGCATTAGTCGATGACTTAATAATCGTTAATCTATCAGATAATCCTGAAAAATACGGATTGAATTTAATAAATGATGAGAATAAATCTATGTCTCAATATAAGAAAACTGAAAGTGTAAAGCTAGATAAGGATAATATTGATTTTTTTTCTGACTTGGTTATAGAAAATGCAGAAAGTGATAGTTATATTTTGAAGGCTGGGGATATTGATCCTTATATATCAATATCACTTGCAGAAAAATTAGAAAAGGATTCTTTTGAACATATATCCTTTACCATAGAGTCTAATGTTGAAGGTGACATGCAATTATTTTTACTTCAAGAAAATGAGTCCTATAGTGAAAAGTATAGTGGGGTTATTAAATTAAAAAAAGGGATGAACAAGATAATTTGTGAAAGACAACAGTTTATGAATAATCTTATATCTCTTCGAATAGATCCTCCTGCCTTATCAGTTATTAAAATTAAGGAAATATCTTTTTTTAAATGATTAGCATAATCAGTTAGTAGGATTTGGTTTTCTATATTATGAATTAAATCACGAGGAGATACGAGATGAAATTGGATGGAAATGAGAAGGAAAGTTCAATTAAAGAAAGTAGTGCACTTGGAGATGAAAGAGGTTATCTAACTGTTATAGAAGGGCAAAATTCTATTCCGTTTGACATTAAGAGAGTGTTTTATATTTATGGAACCTTACCCGATATACGTCGAGGATTCCACGCTCATTATAAAACTAGACAAGCTCTAATAAGTGTATCAGGGAGCTGTAAAGTTTATTTGGATAACACGAAAAGGAAGACGGACGTGGTTCTAGATTCACCAACTAAAATACTTATACTTGAACCAAATGATTGGCATGAAATGTATGATTTTTCTCCAGATTGCGTATTACTCGTTCTCGCTTCCCACTTATATGATTCGGCAGATTATATTCGTGATTATGACAAATTTATAGAGGTGTATGGGGGATGAAACATTACTTTACTCATCCGCAGGCTATTGTCGAATCGGAAAAAATTGGACATAACACCCGAGTTTGGGCGTTTGCACATATCTTACCGAATGCGGTGATTGGTTCAAACTGTAATATTAACGATCATACTTTCATCGAAAATGATGTAATCTTAGGGGATAATGTTACTGTTAAATCAGGAGTGTATATTTGGGATGGTGTTACAATAGAAGATAATGTTTTTATTGGTCCCAATGTTACTTTTACTAATGATTTGAGACCTCGTTCCAAACAGTACCCAACTGAATTTTTGAAGACTGTGCTTGAGGAATGGGTTTCAATAGGTGCAAACGCAACAATTATAGCAGGGAATACAATTGGTAGGTACGCTATGATTGGAGCAGGGTCTTTAGTGACTAAAAACATTCCAAACAATACGTTATGGTATGGTAATCCAGCCAAATTCAAAGGATATATTTGTAATTGTGGAGAAAAACTTAATAATGAATTGTTATGTTCTGCTTGTAGTAAACAATACTTACTGGAAGATGAAGTTATAGTTGAGCAACACTAAATTAATGAAATAGGTGAACAAAACATGATCCCTTTCCTCGATCTGAAGAAAATCAATCTGCGTCATGAAGAAGCTATATTAAATAGTGTTCGCAAAGTTCTACACTCTGGATGGTATATAATGGGTGAAGAAGTTAAATCTTTTGAATCGGAATTTGCTGATTATTGTGGCACCAAATATGCTCTGGGAGTAGCTAATGGATTAGATGCTCTTGAATTAATAATTAGAGCTTATGATATTGGTCCTGGAGACGAAATTATTGTGCCTTCGAATACCTATATTGCATCTATATTATCCATATCCGCTAATGGCGCAATACCTGTGTTAGTCGAACCTAACTTACTAACATATAACCTAGACCCTGACAAACTTGAAGATAGTATTACTCCTAATACAAAGGCAATTCTAGTTGTTCACCTCTATGGTCAAGCATGTAATATGACGCCAATTAAGAGTATTGCAGAAAAATACAACCTGAAGATAATTGAAGATTGTGCGCAGGCTCATGGTTCTGTTTATGCTGATAAAATGGTGGGCAATTTAGGAGATGCCGCAGCATTCAGTTTCTATCCTGGCAAAAATCTCGGAGCCTTAGGAGATGCAGGTGCCATCACTACCAATGATGAAGAACTATATACAAATCTTCAGGCTTTAAGAAATTATGGATCACATAAGAAATATGAAAATATTTTCAAAGGATATAATAGTAGATTAGATGAACTTCAAGCACCAATTTTGAGTGAAAAGTTAAAGTATTTAGATGAAGATAACAACTACAGAAGAACTATCGCAACATATTACTTGAATAATATAAATAACGAAAATCTTGTATTGCCGTATGTTGAAGAAAAACCAGAATCACATGTCTGGCATGTGTTTGTTGTTAGAACGTCCTTGAGAACTGATTTTATTAACTTCATGAACCAAAAAGGTATTCAAACTATGATTCATTACCCTATTCCACCTCATAAACAGGAAGCATATAAAGAATGGAATGAATTATCCTTCCCTATTTCTGAGAAAATCCATTCAGAAATTCTTAGTCTTCCAATTAGTCCTGTGATGGATATGGAAGATGTGAAAAGAATTGTGGAGGTTGTAAATGAGTATAAACCGAATTAAATTATCGATTGTTGTACCTATATATTATAATGAGCTGAACATTCCACATACTATCCCACGATTACAGAACTTAGAGAAAATCATTCCGAATTGTGATTTTGAGTTTGTATTTGTAGATGATGGTTCAAAAGATAATTCATTTTCTTTACTAATGGATGCTAAAGAAAAAGATCCCCGTATTAAAGTCATTAAACTAAGTCGTAACTTTGGTTCGATGGCGGCTATACAGGCGGGCTTAAAATACACCACTGGTGATTGTGTTGGTATTATAGCTGCTGATTTACAAGACCCTCCTGAAATGTTTGAAGAGATGTTAGAACATTGGCGGACTGGAAAAAAGGTTGTACTTGGAACAAGAGCAGATAGAGAAGAGTCTCTTTCTCAGAAAATGTTCTCCAATACCTATTATTTTTTATTAGAGAAATTTGCATTAAAGGGTTACCCAAAAGGCGGATTTGATTTTTTGCTAATTGATAAACAGGTTGTACAAGAAGTGTTGGAGATACAAGAGAAAAATACGAATATCATGAGTCTCATTTATTGGCTCGGACATGATCAAGTACAAATACCTTATGTCAGACAAGAAAGAAAACTAGGGAAATCTAGGTGGACACTCTCGAAGAAAATAAAACTATTTGTTGATTCATTTGTAAGTTTCTCATACACACCTATTCGTTTTATGTCATTTATTGGTTTTGCTACAGCTCTTTTGAGTTTTCTATATGGTGTTTTTGTTATATTTAGCACTGTTTTTGGTATTATTGAGTTACAAGGATGGACTACAATTATAGCGCTAATTACTTTTTTATTAGGGATTATAATGATTATGTTAGGGATTATAGGTGAATATCTCTGGAGGATATTAGATGAAAGTAGAGAAAGACCATCCTACGTTGTTGACCAAACTTTTGAATAAACAATTTTTGAAATTTGTCATTAGTGGAGGAATAAATACATTATTTACATATTTGGTTTATTTGCTCCTTCTTCAAGTCCTGAGCTATTCCATGTCTTATACAATCTCATATATCTCGGGTATATTTCTTTCATATTACTTAAATACAATTTTTGTATTTAAAGAAAAAGTTACATTCAGGAAGTTTCTTAAATTTCCGGTCGTATATCTCGTGCAGTATTTAATTAATTTATTAATGTTGTTTGTTTTAGTAGAGTATTTAAATTTATCGAAACAAATCGTACCCTTAATAGTTATTGTAGTGACAATTCCAATTACCTACACACTTTCCAAGCTTATTATTAAAAGTAAATGAATGGAGGTAATATAATGAAAGGCATAATCCTAGCAGGTGGTACAGGCTCACGCTTATATCCATTAACAAAGGTAACAAATAAACATCTTCTTCCTGTAGGAAAATACCCTATGATTTTTCATTCTGTTTATAAATTAAAGCAAGCGGATGTAACAGACATACTGATTGTTACGGGGAAAGAACATATGGGCGACGTAGTTAATCTATTAGGTAGTGGCCGTGAAATGGGCGTTTGCTTTACTTACAAAGTACAAGATGAAGCAGGTGGAATTGCGCAGGCGTTGGACTTGGCAGAGCAATTTGTCGGAGATGATCAAATGATTGTTATCCTTGGCGATAATGTTTTTGCTGATGATATTGCTCCGTATGTGCGCAATTTCCGTGAGCAAAAGACAGGTGCGAAGATTTTAATACAAGAAGTTTCTGATCCTAAGCGTTTTGGTGTACCTGAACTAAATGGAAATCAAATTGTTTCTATTGAAGAGAAACCAGCTATGCCTAAATCAACCTATGCAGTAACAGGAATTTATATGTTCGATAGTGAAGTGTTTAATATTATCAAAACGATTACTCCTTCTGCACGTGGAGAATTAGAGATTACAGACGTTAACAATGCATATATCAACCGTGGAGAATTGACATTTGATGTTCTACAGGGATGGTGGACGGATGCAGGTACACATGCCTCATTAGCTAAAGCACATAACTTGGCTCAAGACCTTCTCTTTGGTGAAGAATTCGGAAAACTGAAACTTTAGATGTGAAGGAGTTTTGCAATATGAAAGTTACACCTCTACAACTACAAGGCGCTAGTATACTAGAACCTGTGGTCCACGGCGACAACCGGGGTTTTTTTATGGAAAGCTATAACGAAGAAATCATGCATAAGCTTGGCGTTAACTATCACTTTATCCAAGATAACCAATCTCTTTCTGCAGAGGTTGGAGTGTTACGTGGCCTGCATTACCAGTTGAACCCTAAGGCGCAAACAAAGTTAATCCGCGTCTTATCCGGTGCTATTTATGATGTTATCGTCGATATCCGTCGTAATTCTCCTACATTTGGACAATGGGTGGGAGTAATTCTTAGCGAATATAATAAGCGTCAACTACTGGTGCCTAAAGGCTTCGCGCATGGTTTTTGTACGTTAGTGCCTAACACCCAAGTATTATATAAGGTGGACGAATATTATTCCCCTGAAAATGATCGTGGCATATTATGGGATGATCCAGCCTTAGGTATTGATTGGCCGACTTCTAGTCCGATATTGTCGGATAAGGATCAACGTCATCCATTACTGAAAGATGCGGAAATAAACTTTGATTAACAGTGGTAAGCAAAAATTTAAATATAATCTCAAAGAACAAAAGGTGGGCTATAAATGAAACTGCTAGTTACCGGCGGAGCCGGATTTATCGGCAGCAACTTTGTATTATACATGCTGCAACAACATCCTGATTACCAGATCGTCAACGTGGATGCATTGACTTACGCAGGTAATCTGGAGAACCTAAAATCGATCGAGAATCATCCGAACTATACGTTTGTGAAGGCCGACATTACAGATGTTACTGCGATGGATGAACTGATTAGCCAGGGTGTGGATGTCGTTGTTAATTTCGCGGCGGAGTCGCATGTGGATCGGAGTATTTTAGAGCCGGAAGTGTTTGTGAAGACGAATGTACTTGGAACACAAGTGCTTTTGGATGCGGCGAAAAAATACAGTATCACTAAGTTTGTTCAAGTATCTACGGATGAGGTATATGGATCACTGGGAGCGACAGGATTATTCACCGAAGAAACTCCTCTGGCTCCTAACAGTCCATATTCAGCAAGTAAAGCAGGCGGAGACTTGCTAGTACGTGCGTATCACGAAACGTTTGGACTGCCTGTGAATATTACCCGCTGCTCAAACAATTATGGCCCGTACCAATTCCCGGAAAAGCTTATTCCGCTGATGATTTCCCGTGCACTTGCTGATCAAGCGTTGCCTGTTTATGGCGATGGAATGAATATCCGCGATTGGTTGTATGTTGAGGATCATTGCAGCGCGATTGATCTGGTTATTCACAAGGGCGTGAACGGCGAAGTCTACAACATTGGTGGTAATAATGAACGTACGAATGTGCATATTGTAAACACGGTATTGCAGGAACTAGGCAAGCCTAATTCTTTGATTACTTATGTTCAAGACCGTCCTGGTCATGATCGCCGTTATGGGATTGATCCAACTAAGATTATGAATGAACTGGGATGGAAGCCGAAACATACGTTTGAAACAGGTATTAAAGAAACTATCCAATGGTATCTCAATAACCGCGAGTGGTGGACCCGTATTCAATCTGGGGAATACCAAAAATATGCTGAACAGCAGTATGGTGATCGTTTAGGTGACTCATTGTAATTTTGATACGGGGGTAAAATAGCTATGAAGGTACTTGTTACAGGTGCGGCCGGACAACTAGGTCAGGACGTAGTTTTACTGCTCCAGCATCAAGGTCACGAAGTGTTGGCTTGCGATCGTCAGGAGATGGATATTACTGATCTGGATCAGTGTATCCAAGTTATTGGCGGTTTTGGACCGGATGCGGTTATTCACTGTGCTGCTCATACGGCAGTAGATGCGGCAGAAAGTGATATTGATGCAGCTTATTTAATTAATGCTACTGGCAGCCGAAATGTAGCGCTAGCTTCTGAAAAAGCTGGAGCCAAGCTGGTGTATATTAGCACGGATTATGTATTTGATGGTATGGGTGCACAGCCTTACCATGAATATGATAATACAGACCCTAAGAGTATATACGGCAAATCGAAACGTGCGGGTGAGGTACTCGTTCAATCCCTCTCCTCTAAGTATTTCATCGTACGAACGTCATGGGTGTACGGCAAATACGGAAATAACTTTGTCAAAACAATGCTAAAGCTTGGTCAAGAAAAGCCAATGCTTCAAGTTGTCGATGACCAAAAAGGTTCGCCTACTTACACAGTCGATTTAGCTCGATTCTTGCTTGAGCTTGTTCAAACTGAGAAGTATGGTGTATACCATGCGTCAAATAGCGACTCTTGTACCTGGTTTGAATTTACACAGGCGATCTTTGTAGAGGCCGAGGATATTTTGGGTTTCAAATTCACTGCTACGCTTGAACCGTGTGCTACGGAACAGTTTCCGAGACCTGCACCACGTCCTCGGAATTCGGTGATGGAGCATCTGTCGATACGTACGAATGGTTTTGAGGACATTCGACCTTGGCGTGAAGGCTTGAGAGATTTCCTCTTAGAGCTAAAAGAATAGAATAACACCAATTGAAACTCCTAAATCGTTTATAACGATGCGGGAGTTTTTTGTGTTCTTTCGTTATAATAAGAAGGAAGCAGGTAGTTAATTAGAAATTACAAAGTCGAGGATACTCATGAATAACAAAACAGTTAGTGTACATATCGTCACCTACAACAGTGCGGATGACATTATAGATTGCTTAGAGGCAGTAATGGCACAGGATTATCCTATTGAGAAAATTGTTGTTGTGGACAATGCGTCTTCGGACGATTGTGCAGAGAAAGTGAATATATTCTTTAACGCGATCGATAAAGGGGCTTTTTCTAGTAATTCACTAGAGGAATTAGATCTGTTCAATTCACAAGCTAACAAGGAAGCGCCCACGAGCCTTCTACTTATCCAAAATCAAAAAAACACAGGCTTCGCCCCAGCTCATAACCAAGCTATAGCTACTACAGAAACAGATTATGTGCTCGTTCTCAATCCGGATTTGACGCTGGCACCAGACTATATCTCTAGACTAATCGCACAAATGGAAGCGAACCCGCAGATCGGCAGCGCCACAGGTAAGCTTTTGCTAAGGGCTGATCACGGATTAGTGGATAGCACTGGTCTTCGGATGAACAAAGCGCGTCGTGCGTTTGACCGTGGTGCGGGGGAGCCAGCAGAACTATGGACACAATCGGGGACAGTATTTGGTGTATCTGGGGCAGCGGCGATGTATTCTCGGCGGATGATTGAAGACGTTAGTGTTGATGGGGAGTTTTTTGATGCAGATTTTTTTGCATATAAGGAAGATGTGGATGTGGCTTGGAGAGCCCAGCTATTTGGTTGGCAAGGGTATTATGATGCTGAGGCAATTGGGTATCATGAACGTGGGTGGAAAACGTCTGGCCGCAGTACCAAACCAATGTTCATCCGGCGAATATCTTACATTAATCGCTACAAAATGATCTACAAGAATGAATCGGCTCGAACTATGCTGAAAACAATCTTGATATCTCTTCCCTATGAAATTGCCGCTCATGGTTATATGCTTCTGAGAGAGCCGAAGTTAATCGTAGCGTGGAAATCCTTTTTCACTCAGCTCCCAGCGTTAAAAAAGAAACGAAAATATATACAGACCGTCGTAAAAGAGAGAAAGAAACCCGTAAATTAAACAGTATATGGTAAAACCTCCCTGAAAGGTCATCTCCTCTCAGGGAGGTTTTATGTTATAATAATTGTCGGTAGATTACTATATTTGTCAGGAGCGTTACGCAGTGAATGTAGATGTAAGCATACTTATTGTCAATTACAACACGTGTCGCCTGACGATGGACTGTATCAGGTCGGTATATGACTCAGAAACGAACTATTCCTATGAGATTATTTTGATAGACAACAATTCCCATGATGATTCGGTAGAGATGATTGGTAGAGAGTTTCCAAGTGTCATGTTGATCGCAAATAACGACAATGTCGGTTTTGCCCGTGCAAATAATCAGGGGATGGAAGCTTCATCCGGACGGTATGTACTATTGCTCAATTCAGATACGGTGGTAAGCAGGGATACGCTGGAGACGATGATCTCCTTTATGGATGGTCGGCCCGATGTTGGGGCGTCAGGATGTAAGATTATTTTGCCAGATGGGTCGCTGGATAAAGCGTGTAAGCGAGGATTTCCTACACCGTCAGCTTCCTTCTATTATGCTTTTGGTTTCAGTAAGTTGTTTCCGGATCGACCGAAGTTTAACGGTTATCAGTTAGGTTATCTGGACCCTGATCTTGATTACCCGATAGATTGTCTGGTGGGTGCGTTTATGCTGCTGCGGCGGGAGACGATTGATCAGGTCGGCGGATTAGATGAAGAGTTTTTTATGTACGGTGAGGATTTAGACTGGTGCTATCGTATTAAAGAGGCTGGATGGGAGATTTATTATTATCCGAAGACCTCCATCGTACATCTCAAAGGCGGCAGTGCCAGACGTAGACCGTTCAAGATCGTCTATGAATTTCACAGGGCAATGATTTTATTTCATCGTAAGCATTATAGTAGGAAGTACAACAGTATTATAAATGGAACAGTATATGCTGGTGTTGGTATGAAGTTTGCTCTGTCCCTTTTGCGGAATGCCCTAATCTTTCCTAAAGCAGTTCCATCACCTGCACAGAGTCTTAGCTCTTCTACGGAAACAGGCGCTCGTAACGATAAGAATACTGAGGTGAGATTATGATTCGGCGGAATCAGAAATTTTTGACACAGCTCTATATGGTTGCTGACTTTCTTGTCATCCAACTGTCCTTTTTAGCGGCTTGGTGGATCAAGTTCAAGAGCGGATGGATGGAATCCTATAATACGCTGCCTGTAGAGTCTTACGCTTATTGGAGTATGATTTATGGCGTAGTAGCTGTCTTAATTGGTATCCTTTTATCGCTTTATTTGCCTAAGCGTAAGAAACGTTTTGTCGATGAATTTATTAAGATTTTCCAAGTGCATATCATGAGCATCTTCATCCTGCTTGGTTTAATGTTTTTCGTGAAAGAAATTGATATCTCCCGTACATATCTGGCTATTTATATGGGATTTAATGTTCTTTCCATTATGCTTTACCGTTATGTGTTGAAGAAGATGCTTAAATCTTTGCGCGAAAAAGGATTGAATCGCCAGTTCGTACTTATCATCGGCGCAGGTACTCTTGGTAAAAGATTCTACAACAATTTGGAACAATATCCTGAGCTTGGATATGAAGCCATTGGTTTCTTAGACGACTATCATACTTGGGATGGAATTGAAGAACAGCGCTATAAACCGATTCTAGGTACGGTTGATCAGTTATCCGGAATGCTGGAGATGCTGCCTGTGGACGAGGTTATTCTTGCTTTGCCGCTCGATGCGCATTCTAAATATCCTTCGATTATTGCAGCCTGTGAAAAAGCAGGGGTACGCACATTGATTATTCCGGATTTCTTTGATTATTTACCAGCTCGTCCTTACTTTGATAACTTTGCAGGTATGCCAATGATTAATGTTCGTGATATTCCACTGGATATGACGGGGAATAAGATGGCAAAACGTTTGTTTGATATCGTGTTCTCTCTATTCGCTATTATTATGATATCTCCTGTGATGCTGATCGTAGCTCTCGGCGTACGTCTTACCTCACCGGGACCGATCATATTCCGGCAGGAACGGGTGGGACTTAATCGGCGTAATTTTATGATGTATAAGTTTCGTTCAATGAAGATGCAGCAGGACGGGGAAGAGGATACAGGTTGGAGTACGCGGGAAGATCCTCGTAGAACTCGATTTGGAACCTTTATCCGTAAGACAAGTCTGGATGAGCTTCCGCAATTTTTTAATGTATTACTCGGTCATATGAGTGTAGTTGGCCCACGGCCAGAACGACCATTTTATGTAGAACAATTCCGTGATGAAATTCCGAAGTATATGGTGAAGCACCATGTGCGTCCAGGAATTACGGGCTGGGCACAGAGCAATGGGCTGCGCGGGGATACTTCAATTGAGGAACGGATTAAGCACGATATTTTCTATATCGAGAACTGGTCCTTACTGTTCGATATTCGAATTATTTTCAAAACGATTCGCAACGGCTTCGTTAACAAAAACGCATATTGAGACCTGCACTTATTTAGATTTGTGAAATTTTAATAATACCCCGTTTTGCCACAGGCAGAGCGGGGTATTAATTTTCTAATCTAAACTTTGCAAAGGAAACTCACAACTATGAATAAGAAAAAGATTATTGCAACCGTAGTAATGATTGTCGCACTAATAATAATTCTTGTAATAACGTTGAACAAAGAGGAAGAGCAACAACCCGCGAGCGGTTTTGAAACGCACAGAATCGTTGCACATGCCATGGGGGGAATTAACGGCTATACGTATACCAATGCTTGGGAGGCCTTTGTCGCTAACTATGAACGGGGAACTCGCGTATTTGAAGTTGATTTTTTGTTATCGAAGGATGATCAGTTGGTTGCGCGGCATGAATGGACAGTCAATATGAGCAAGCTTTTAGGTCAGTTGGAGGTTCTCCCTGCTAATAAACAGGGTGTGGCACTAGATTACGAGGAATTTATGGACAGCCCCATCCTGAATATATACTCTCCGCTTGATATTGAGAAGGTGCTTGATCTAATGCAGAATTATCCAGATGCTTATATCGTTACGGATACCAAAGAAATCCAACCGGAACTTATAGAGAAGCAATTTACATTGCTGACCGAAGCGGCGCAGCGTCGGGATCCAGCGTTGTTGGAGCGGATAGTTCCACAGATCTACAATCAGCCGATGCTTGATGAGATCAATAAAGTGTATTCTTTTCCAGAAGTGCTTTACACCCTGTACCAATCTAAGGATACGGATGAACAAGTTATTGAGTTTGTTAAAAAAACAGGTGTGGATATTACGATGCCAGTTAGCCGGGCCACCAAGAGTTTTGTCAAACAGTTAAAAAATATCGGAGCTCGTGTATACGTTCATACAGTGGATGAAGAGGATGAGATTAGAGCGTTATCTCGTATGGGTGTAGACGGATTTTATAGTGATTTTGTGCCTGAAAATGATTTGAATAACCTCAGAGGTATACGCTGAAATTTATCTCCACTCATTACAACTAATATATCCCTGCAAAGTGCTGCTTTCCTCAGATGTGTATTCAGGTACTTTGCGGGGACCTCAAATTTACATACGAAAAAATGTTCGTATTTTTGTTCGCTTTAAATTGACACACCTCCTGTGCTGGCATAGACTAGATCTATATCTTTTGCGGCGGCAGGAGTGTTTTGTCTTGCCCAAATGACAATTAAGGATGATTCCCATGAAATCAGTACAGCAAATGATCAAACCTTGGCGGCATGTGTTTAAGTTGGACCCAGATCGTATGATTTCAGATGAGGATTTGGAGGCCGTTTGCTTGTCCGGCACGGATGCCATATTGATAGGAGGCTCTACAGGAGTAACCTATGAGAATACAGTAGATCTCTTATCAAGAGTAAGACGTTTTGAGCTGCCCTGTGCACTCGAGGTATCCGAACTTGAAGCTGCTGTACCCGGATTTGATCTTTATATGATTCCTATGGTGCTAAATACACCTGATCCAGCTTGGATTGTAGGCCATCATCGTCGAGCTATAGAGCGTTATGGATTTATGATCCCATGGGATCAGCTGCTAACGGAAGGTTACGTCGTTTTGAACAGTGATTCTTCAGTTGCGCGGATTACAGGGGCCGAGACAACCATTAATGCTGAAGAGGCGGCTGCGTATGCCCAGGTTGCGGACAAGCTGATGTCCCTGCCAATAGTCTATCTTGAATATAGCGGTAGATTTGGGGATATGGAGACAGTACGTATAGTGCGTGAGATGGTGGAGCAAGCCCAACTATTTTATGGAGGCGGCATTACTTGTGAGGCAGAGGCCGAGCAGGCAGCAGCTCTATGTGATACAGTAGTTGTCGGCAATATTATTTATCGGGATGTAGAGCAGGCAATTCGTACGGTATTTGCTGTTAAAAAGACGGTGCAAGAGCAGTTCGACTAGCGGTTAGCTTATAGACTACTTATGATTTGTAATTTCATTTTTAGAAAGGAGCATGTTACACATGCAACTTATTAACATACAAGACGCGGTCAGCCGATTGAATCCTCCACAAAGGCAGGCTGTCGAAACTACTGAAGGCCCCCTTTTGATTATGGCTGGTGCGGGCAGTGGGAAGACGAGAGTGCTGACTCACAGAATTGCCTGGCTGATTGCTAATCGAAAGGCGCCGCCTTGGGCGATTTTGGCGATTACATTTACGAATAAAGCTGCGAGGGAAATGCAGGAACGTGTATCTAAGCTCGTTGGACCTGAGGGAAGAGATATTTGGGTATCCACCTTTCACTCCATGTGTGTTCGGATCTTGCGGAAGGATATTGAGCGCATTGGATTTACTTCCAACTTCTCGATTCTGGACTCTACAGACCAGTTATCAGTCATTCGTAATTGCATGAAGGAACTGAATATTGATACGAAAAAATTCGAACCGAAAGCTGTACAAGCCATAATTAGCGCATCTAAGAATGAACTGATTACTCCGGCGCAGTATGAGCAAAAAGTCGGTGATTATTTCGAAGGTTTAGTTGCCAAGGTTTATAAAATGTACCAACGGCGTTTGAGAAGCAATAACTCGCTTGATTTTGATGATTTGATTATGAAGACTATCGAATTATTTAAGGAAGTTCCCGAGGTTTTGGATTTTTACCAAAAGAAGTTCAAATACATCCATGTGGATGAGTATCAGGATACGAACAGAGCACAATACATGTTGTGCCGCATGCTGGCAGACAGCCACCACCGCATTTGTGTGGTAGGGGATAGTGACCAGTCGATCTATCGCTGGCGTGGTGCGGATATTACGAATATTCTTAATTTTGAAGAGGATTATCCGGAAGCGAAGACGATTCTGCTAGAACAGAATTACCGTTCAACCGCTAATATCCTGAATGCAGCCAATGGGGTAATCGCGCTTAATAGTGGCCGTAAACCGAAAAAGCTGTGGACCGATTCCGAGGAAGGCGCCAAGATTAAGGTGTACCGGGCGGATTCCGAGCATGACGAAGGGTATTTTGTAACCGGAGAAATCAGCAAAAATGTGAAGCAAGGTCAAGCTTACCAGAATCACGCGATTCTGTATCGGACGAATGCTCAGTCACGGGTAATAGAAGAAATTTTGATCAAATCAGATATTCCATATCAAATCGTTGGCGGGATCAAGTTCTATGATCGTAAAGAAATCAAGGATCTGCTGGCGTATCTACGTTTATTGTCTAACCCTGATGATGATATCAGCCTGACGCGTATTATTAATGTTCCTAAGCGTGGATTAGGAGATACAACGGTTGGCAAGCTGGCAGCTGCTGCTGGTGAACGTGGTGTTTCTATTTTCCGAGTGCTGCAAACGGTCGATGATTTGGGCTTTGCCGGACGGACGCGGAATATGCTAGTAGAGTTCTACGATATGATTGAAGCTCTACACCGTATGGTGGAGTTCTTGTCTGTAACCGAATTGACGGAAAAAATACTGGAAATGTCGCAGTACCGTTTGGAGCTGCAAAATGAAAACACACTCGAATCACGCTCGCGGCTAGAGAATATCGATGAGTTCTTATCGGTGACGATGGAGTTTGAAAAGAACAACGAAGACAAGTCGCTGGTCTCCTTCCTCACGGATCTTGCACTTATCGCAGATATCGATAGTGTGAACGATGATGAAGAGGATCGTAGTGATGCGGTTGTGTTAATGACGATGCACAGCGCCAAAGGTCTGGAGTTTCCGACGGTATTTATCGTCGGAATGGAAGAAGGCGTGTTCCCACACAGCCGTGCCTTCCAGGACAACGACGAGCTGGAAGAGGAACGCCGGCTTGCGTATGTGGGGATCACCCGCGCGGAGAAACAACTGTTTCTCTCTTGTGCGCGGATGCGTACGCTCTTTGGCCGGACGACGGCGAACCAACCGTCCCGCTTCTTAGAGGAGATTCCGGAGGAACTGAAGGAAGATACCGTTAAGACTCAAGACCGCTTCCAGCGCGGAGGCGCGGAGGTAGGCGGTGCTTACGGCGGACGCGGCTTCGGCAGTGGTGGCCGTGGGAACTTTGGCGGCCGGGGCGGAGCCGCCGGAGCTACGCCGGCAGGCGGCGGAAGCACGGCGTCAGCGGCGGCAAGCAAGAGCAGCGTGACCGTGACCTCCGGAGGCGCACAGCGTGCTACCGGAGCAGGGGCTGCAGCAGCTGGCGATTACAAAGCGGGTGACAAGGTCTCCCACGGCAAATGGGGCACGGGCACCGTTGTATCTGTTAAAGGCAGCGGGAATGACACGGAGCTACAGATTGCTTTTCCGGCACCCGTGGGTGTGAAACGCCTGCTTGCGGGGTTTGCGCCGATTACCAAAGTGGAATAATAGCAGACAACGATTAACGAACGGATATTTAGACCACGCTAACTTTAGGAAACTTATTGACGGAGGGATGTACCTGCATGGATGCTATGCATGTGATGGAAGAGCTTGTTGCGGAATTAAATAACTATAATTACCACTACTACACGCTGGATGCACCGCTAGTCAGCGATAAGGAATACGATGTTTTATACGACAAGCTTGTAGCACTGGAGGCTGAGAGTGGCTTCGTACTACCGGATTCGCCTACACAACGTGTAGGTGGAGAGCTGCTTAAGGGCTTCACGCCGCATCGGCATCTCGCACCGCTTTGGAGTCTGGATAAAGCACAGAATATTGAACAGCTGCGCAGCTGGAATACCCGGGTGCTCCGGTTAGTGAATGAATACAATCTTAAGAATCCAGATACCCCTCTTCCTGATCCTTGTTATGCAGTAGAACTGAAGTTCGATGGCTTGACGCTGAATTTAACCTATCGTAATGGTGTTCTCGAACAGGCATCGACGCGTGGCAATGGTGTAGTTGGCGAAGGAATACTTGCACAGGTGAAGACCATCAAATCCGTTCCATTGACGATTCCCTTCAAGGATGGGGTCATTGAGGTTCAGGGTGAAGGGATTATGAATCTGTCTGTGCTGGCTGATTATAATACAAGGGCTGCAGAGCCGCTGAAGAATGCGCGTAATGCAGCAGCAGGTGCACTGCGTAATCTTAATCCGAAGACTACTGCGGACCGCCGTTTGAACGCTTTTTTCTATAATGTAGGCTTTGCAGAAGGCGCGGAGTTCGCTGACCATCAGGAAATGATGGATTTTCTGCGGAATAACAAATTTAAAGTGAACCCATACCTGACCTACTGCAATGATTTTGATGATGTAACTGAGCAGCTCGCTGGAATCGAGGAGAGTCGTTCGAGTCTTGATTACCTCATTGATGGGGCTGTAATTAAGGTCACGGATTTCCGGATCCGTGAGGTGCTTGGCTACACTGACAAGTTCCCGCGTTGGGCAGTTGCTTATAAATTTGAAGCCGAAGAAACGACGACCGTGCTGGAGTCTGTTAGCTGGAATGTAGGTCGTACAGGTAAAGTGACTCCGCTGGCTCGGGTTGAGGCTGTAGAGCTTGCCGGAGTTACCGTTCAGAACTGCACCCTGAATAATGTGGGTGATATTGAGCGCAAAAACTTGAAATTCGCCTTAGGTTCGCGGGTCTTTATTCGCCGTTCCAATGATGTTATCCCAGAAATTCTCGGCAAGGTAACAGAGGAGAATGACGGTGGAGAGATTATTTTCCCTGAGGACTGTCCAGCTTGTGGATATCCGTTAGAAATGCGCGGAGCACATCTTTTCTGTAACAATAAACTGAATTGTAGGCCGCAGATTATCAGTCGGATCACCCACTTTGCTTCGCGTGATGCGATGGATATCGAGACGTTCAGTGAGAAGACGGCGGGTCAGCTCTATGATGAGCTTAATGTACATGACTCTGCGGATCTGTATGAACTGAACTTTGAGCAGCTTGTACAGCTGAACCGTTTTGGTGAGAAAAAAGCACAGAATTTGCTGCAAGCTTTAGAAGATAGCAAAGGTAGAGATCTTGCTTCATTTCTCTTTGCGTTAGGGATCCCTAACACAGGTAAAGCAACGACGAAGATGTTGGCTGATCATTTCCGCGATCTGGATGCTGTGATGCAGGCCAAAGCCGAGGAGCTCGCTGAGTTACCAGACATTGGTGGGATTGTCGCCGAGAGCATTGTCAGCTTCTTCGCAGATCCAGTTGTAGTAGCTAATGTTTCCCGCTTGCGGGCGTTGGGTGTGGAAGCGAAGGCTCCTGAGGCACCACGTCCTGTTAATACCGATTCCTTCTTTAGTGGCAAAACGGTCGTATTGACCGGTTCCTTGCAAAAGCTTACCCGAGATGAAGCAGCTGAACGTCTGGAAGCACTTGGAGCAAAGGTGTCTGGAAGTGTGTCCAAGAAGACGGATTTAGTTATCGCTGGTGAAAAAGCTGGCAGTAAGCTGGCTAAAGCTCAGCAGTTAGGCATTCAGGTCATTGAGGATGAAGATGAGCTAATTCGCTTGTTGGATATGTAAGTAACAAACTATATTCGATTCCAAAAGGTTCCGGGTTCCATTTCGTTTAAGTGCGAGAGGAGCAGGGGCCTTTTTTGCGTGGATACAACTAAACGTTTCTTTTTTAGAAAAAAATTCGGATGATCTGCTAATATATAGGCTATAGATATTTATTACTATATTTGAAAGGAAACCCTTCCTGTGAAGAGAGAAACGATATTGTTAGTAGATGATGAGAAGGAAATTGTAGAACTGTTAACGATTTATCTCTGTAATGAAGGCTATAGACTGCTAAAGGCTTATGATGGAATGGAAGCGCTGGAATGTCTGCAGAAAGAGGAAGTTGATCTAATTATTCTTGATGTCATGATGCCTAAAATGGACGGGTTAGCTGCATGTATGAAAATCCGTGAAGAGCGGAAAATGCCAATTATCATACTATCAGCCAAAAATACAGATATGGACAAAATCTCCGGCCTGAGCCTCGGGGCAGATGACTACGTGGGCAAGCCGTTTAATCCCTTGGAGATTGTGGCACGAGTAAAATCACAGCTGCGCCGTTATCACGGATTTAATAAGGATAGTAATACGTTGGGAAACGACAGCAAACTAAGCTTTGAGGATCTGACTATAGATACGTCTAAGCATGAGGTGTATGTAGACCAGCAGAAGATTAAACTGACTCCGCGGGAATTCTCTATTCTAGAGCTTTTGGCGAGACACCAAGGTCAAGTGCTTAGCTTGGAGCAAATTTACAATAAGGTATGGAATGAACCTTTTCTAGATGGCGGTAACACAGTGATGGTACATATTCGTAATCTCCGAGACAAAATCGAAATCGATTCGAAACGCCCACGTTACATACAAACCGTCTGGGGAGTTGGCTATAAATTGGACGGACCTTCCTGAAAGGATTAGGTGAGGCTTCTTGAATTCTAAATATATAACGACGATTCGCTGGAAGTTTATGTTCGCTTTTTTGCTGAGTGTGCTTTCAGGCGCTTTGCTGCTTATGGCAGGGTACCAACTCGTCAACTTTATGATCTATCTAAATCCGGCTTCAGAGTCGGCGCCCTATTCACGCATACTGCGCTGGATTATTAATCATATTGGTTCTATGCCACTAATGACAGCAGCGGGTATTATCAGCTTTTTATTATTCTTTTTTATCTACACTCGTAAAGTTGTGCTGTATCTGGAAGAGATCACGAAAGGGATTCGAGAAATTACAAGCTCCGGGATGTCCCATAGAATTGAAGTCAGAACCACGGATGAGCTGGGTGTGCTGGCTGAGAATATTAATGAAATGGCTGAGCGTTTGCAGCACTCCATAGAGGAGGAACGTAAAGCTGTAAATGCAAAAAATGACTTGATCACAGGTGTTTCCCATGATTTACGCACCCCGCTTACCTCTGTCTTGGGTTTTCTGGAATACATCGAACAAGATCGATGTAAGGAAGAAGCGGAAATACGGTATTACGTGGATATAGCCTACAACAAATCCCTGGTGCTGCGTAAACTGATCGATGATCTTTTTGAATACACACGTGTAAATAGTGGAGAGTACCCTTTGGTTATGCAGAGATTGGATTTGAAGGCTTTCATACGGCAGCTGGCGGAGGAGTCGGTTCCTGAACTAACAAAGGCGGATATGGTCTATGAGATCGAGGACGTTGCTGATGAGTTATGGATAGAGGCTTCGCCTAAAGAATTAGTACGTGCTTATGAAAATCTGATTACTAACGCGATCCGTTACGGCAGAAGCGGCGGAAAATTGGAGATAGGTTTCAGTAAAAAGGAAAGGGATGCTGTGGTCCGTATTAGCAACTTTGGAGAGAGGATTGCGGAAAGTGATATCCCTTTTATTTTTGAACGATTCTATCGGGCAGAAAAGTCGCGTTCACAGCATACAGGTGGCTCAGGGCTTGGACTTGCGATTGCCAAAAGTATCATCGAACGCCACAATGGCGTTATTTATGTAGAAAGTACATCTCTTCGCACGGATTTTATTACCCGTTTCCCATTCTTCATAGAATCTTAAGAAAACTCTGGCGGGTTCTTAAGATTTGGAAGTTATCCTTGTGGCACAAGGAGGGAACTACCATGCCAAAACTTCGGACGGTTCGTATCAGCTATTTATATATTTTTATGGGTTGCGCTCTTTTGAGTGCTGCCTTTCTTTTTGTTGTCCAGCGGGCTGTCGCTTTGCTGTATTCTCATTATTCGGGCCAATCAGAAGCCTTTTTTGTCCGGCTTATTCATTGGGTTATTAATCATTTGGGTCAAACCCCTAGTGCCATCCTTCTATTTATTCTAGTCTTCGGTGGGCTGTATGTTCTTCGTTCACAGAAAATAGCTGATGATTTGCGCTCGCTAGTGGTGGGAACCTCGGAGCTGGCAGACAAAGGAGTCGCTCAGAACATCAAGGTTCTTTCTGGAGGAGAAATAGGTGAAATTGCTGCTAACCTCAATCGAATGCAAAGAATAGAAGTTCCAGATAGGGATGCAAGCTCAAAGCGGATAGAGGACACACCAGCAGTAGCTTTATTAATAAGGACTAGGGCGATACTTCGCACCCTCCGTGAGGTTGAAGAGGATGAGGCGGAAGTACATACACTTCTTGCAGCAGCGAATGATGAAGTGCGCAGTATGGAGCGGTTCCTGGAGAACCTGATTATCGAATCATGAGCAGATGGAATGCACGCGCCCGGATATTGCGAGTAGGGTACCTATTATTTGATGTGAGTGTTATTAGTACGGTATTGGCGCTTTTGATTTTTTTTTATGTATACCAGTATGGGGGGATCGTACTTAACCGGCATGAGGATAGGCTGCAATTGCCAGAATCAAGCATCATCACAGCTTCAGATGGAACAGTTATACGAATGACTCCGCTACCGAGCTCGGGTTATAGGCTTACAGCAGCGCTTGAGGAGATGCCGGCTTTATTAATAGATACTTTTTTAACAGTAGAAGACCGCCGTTTTTATAGCCATCAAGGGGTCGATTATAAAGGGATATCACGCGCTTTCTTAAAAAATATCTTGGACATGAGTTTATCAGAAGGTGGCAGTAGTATTACTCAACAGCTTGCTCGCAATCTTTATTTGAACAGAGATAAGAACATGCTGCGCAAGTTAAATGAAACCTCTATTGCTTTTGCCTTGGAGCAGCGACTGACGAAACGTGAGATTTTGCAGCTGTACCTCAATCAGATTTATATGGGGCGGGGACAATATGGAGTAAAAGCAGCAGCGAAGCGTTACTTCGGCGTGTCTGATCTGAAAAAATTGGAGATCTGGCAAATAGCCACTCTGGCGGGAATCCCTAAAGGCCCCTCTATTTATAACCCAGTAGACAATAGTGCATTATCCAAAACGAGAAGAAATCTAGTGCTAAAGATGATGTTCAATCAGCGACTAATCACGTATGAGCAAATGCAGGAAGCTCTGAATAAACAATATCAGCCTCCAGCTGCGGTCGAAAATGGGGTTGCCGGAGTGTATTATGTGGATGCCGCCCTTAAGGAAGCGGCTCAGATCACAGGAAAATCCGTAGAGGAGCTTCGTACAGGCGGCTACACTATAGTTACAGGTTTGAACATCAAAGCACAGCAGGCACTTGAGCGGACCGTTCTCAAAGAGGCTTCATTTCCACCTGACGGAAAAGATCAGCAGGTAGAAGCAGCTATGGCCATAATGGATCATCGTACAGGAGAAGTAGTGGCGTTGATTGGTGGGCGAGATCAAAACGAGGGCAATTTGAACAGAGCTATTATTGATGCACGTCAGCCTGGTTCCAGTTTTAAGCCGATCATTGATTATGGACCTGCACTCGAGAGCGGGAAATTCAACTCGAATAGTATGCTGTCCGACCGTAAAGTTGCTTATGGCAGCTATAAGCCTGAGAACTTGAACGGTATATACCAAGGTCAGGTTACAATGAATACAGCTTTGAAAAAGTCCATCAATGCACCAGCTGTTTGGCTATTGAAGCAGGTTGGAATCTCTTCTGCGCGGCAATTTGCCGCCAAATTAGGAATTGTACTGACGGAGGAGGACAATCATTTATCTATAGCTTTGGGGGGGCTTCATAATGGGGTTTCTCCACTAAAAATGGCCCAGGCCTACAGTGTCTTTGCTAGTGGAGGCAAATTTAATGCGGCTCATATGGTGCGCTCCATAACGGATTCAAAAGGGAAGGTCTTGTATACTCATCCCTCTGAATCACGTCAGGTAATCTCGCCGCGTACCGCAGAAGCGATGACGGCTATGTTACGCAATGTTGTTAATGAAGGAACAGGGAAAAAAGCGCAGATGAACAGACCAGTAGCGGGAAAGACCGGTACGACCCAATTGGACTTGGCTGGCGTGAGCAAGAAAGCCAATCGGGATCTTTGGTTTGTAGGCTATACTTCGGAGTGGACAGCTGCGGTATGGATGGGTTTTGATCGTACGAATCAGGATAATTATATGACTGAAGGCAGCGGGAAGGCTGCCGCTCTATTTTCTACAGTAATGAGTAAAGCCTTAAGTGATCATTGAGAAGTTATTGCGCCGCCCATTCTTCTAATTTCTCATCTCTAGGAAGCAGCAAGGCAAGAAACCCAAGCAGCGGGAGGAAGCCACAAGCGATGAACACTTTAGCAATCCCGATACTATCAATGAGGTTGCCGAGGACTAATGAGCCGATCCCGCCGAGTCCAAAAGCAAGTCCCGTGATCAGACCTGAAACTGTGCCAATGTTGCCCGGATATAGCATTTGAGCATAAATGACGGTAACCGAGAAGCTGGACAGAAGTATGAAACCGCCAATCAGCAGCAATACAGCCGCCCATAATGGACCTACAAAGGGTAGAGCAAGCGCAAAGGGGACGGTTCCGACCATTGACAGTAAGATGAGATTACGCCGTCCAAAACGGTCAGCCAGCGGACCCCCAAAAAATGTACCCACTGCGCCAGCAGCCAAATACATAAAAATATAGATTTGGGCTTTATCCAGTGTCATTTGATATTTGTCCATTAGATAGAAGGCGTAGTAGCTACCGATAGAAGCGCCATACCAAGACCTAACAAAGACTAGGAATACAAGAATAATCGTTGCTGTTCGTATGCTTTTTCGGCGGGCGGGGTCGATTGCTCGTGCTGTTGATTTTTTATGAAAGGTATAACCGGCATCTAGCATTTCTCTATACCAGCGAGCTACATAGGTCTGAACAGCGATTCCGGCAGCCGCGACGATCGTGAAGCCTAGGGCACCAATCTGGCCAAAGGGGATGAATACCCATTTCGTAAGCATTGGACCAAGGGACTGTCCAGCATTGCCGCCCACTTGAAAAATAGATTGCGACAATCCCTTTCGCTGACCTGCGGCCATATGAGCAACACGCATACCCTCTGGGTGGAAGGTGGCTGAACCGAATCCGATCAGGATAACCGAGAATAAGACCAGAAAATAGCTATTGGCATAAGCCAATAGAAGTACACCTAAAAATGTGCTGCACATACCCAGTGGTAATAATATAGGACGGGGTTTACGGTCTGCAGCATATCCAATGACGGGTTGGATTACTGATGACGTCATATTTAAAGCGAATGAGATCCATCCAATCTGGGCGAAAGAGAGCAGTAGATTATCTTTGAGAATAGGGAAGATTGCTGGAATGACTGCCTGTATAGAATCATTAAATAAATGAACAAAACTGACAGCTAACAAAATTTTATAAATCGTTGCCTGCTGCAGATTACGCTGCTCCTTGTCCTTGCTGTCTACCGTGGACGCAGCGTCTGTAGGTTTGGTCTTCATTTTGACTCCTCTCTGTACTGTTAGTTAGAAGGTAAGATTGGCGAATACGATAAATTCTATTTAGCCACAAATAATGGATGAATGGTATCAATTTGTGTTGTATCGAAGTTATTTATACGAATGATTTTTTTATTTCAAAAAAAGCTTGCAAACTCAATGACAGCATGGTATATTATCTCTTGTGCTTACGACGCATCGCACATACGAAACACAAGCGATGAAAAAATAAGTTGACAAGATAGAAACAAACATGATATACTCTAATTCCTGTGCGAGAGACATTGGATGTCGAAATGCCAGGAGCAAGTTCTTTGAAAACTGAACAAATGGAACGCGTTAATTTTTAAAAAAGATTCATTTAATGAATCGTCAGTTTCAAAATGAGCATATCGCTCTTTTCAATACTAATTGGAGAGTTTGATCCTGGCTCAGGACGAACGCTGGCGGCGTGCCTAATACATGCAAGTCGAGCGGAGTTATTTTGAAAGCTTGCTTTCAAAATAACTTAGCGGCGGACGGGTGAGTAACACGTAGGCAACCTGCCCTTCAGACTGGGATAACTACCGGAAACGGTAGCTAATACCGGATAATTTCTTTTTTCTCCTGAGAGAAGAATGAAAGACGGAGCAATCTGTCACTGAGGGATGGGCCTGCGGCGCATTAGCTAGTTGGTGGGGTAAGGGCCCACCAAGGCGACGATGCGTAGCCGACCTGAGAGGGTGAACGGCCACACTGGGACTGAGACACGGCCCAGACTCCTACGGGAGGCAGCAGTAGGGAATCTTCCGCAATGGGCGAAAGCCTGACGGAGCAACGCCGCGTGAGTGATGAAGGTTTTCGGATCGTAAAGCTCTGTTGCCAGGGAAGAACGTCCGGTAGAGTAACTGCTACCGGAGTGACGGTACCTGAGAAGAAAGCCCCGGCTAACTACGTGCCAGCAGCCGCGGTAATACGTAGGGGGCAAGCGTTGTCCGGAATTATTGGGCGTAAAGCGCGCGCAGGCGGCTATTTAAGTCTGGTGTTTAAACCTTGGGCTCAACCTGAGGTCGCACTGGAAACTGGGTGGCTTGAGTACAGAAGAGGAAAGTGGAATTCCACGTGTAGCGGTGAAATGCGTAGATATGTGGAGGAACACCAGTGGCGAAGGCGACTTTCTGGGCTGTAACTGACGCTGAGGCGCGAAAGCGTGGGGAGCAAACAGGATTAGATACCCTGGTAGTCCACGCCGTAAACGATGAGTGCTAGGTGTTAGGGGTTTCGATACCCTTGGTGCCGAAGTTAACACAGTAAGCACTCCGCCTGGGGAGTACGGTCGCAAGACTGAAACTCAAAGGAATTGACGGGGACCCGCACAAGCAGTGGAGTATGTGGTTTAATTCGAAGCAACGCGAAGAACCTTACCAGGTCTTGACATCCCTCTGAATCTGCTAGAGATAGCAGCGGCCTTCGGGACAGAGGAGACAGGTGGTGCATGGTTGTCGTCAGCTCGTGTCGTGAGATGTTGGGTTAAGTCCCGCAACGAGCGCAACCCTTAACTTTAGTTGCCAGCAGGTAATGCTGGGCACTCTAGAGTGACTGCCGGTGACAAACCGGAGGAAGGTGGGGATGACGTCAAATCATCATGCCCCTTATGACCTGGGCTACACACGTACTACAATGGCCGGTACAACGGGAAGCGAAGCCGCGAGGTGGAGCCAATCCCATCAAAGCCGGTCTCAGTTCGGATTGCAGGCTGCAACTCGCCTGCATGAAGTCGGAATTGCTAGTAATCGCGGATCAGCATGCCGCGGTGAATACGTTCCCGGGTCTTGTACACACCGCCCGTCACACCACGAGAGTTTACAACACCCGAAGTCGGTGGGGTAACCCGCAAGGGAGCCAGCCGCCGAAGGTGGGGTAGATGATTGGGGTGAAGTCGTAACAAGGTAGCCGTATCGGAAGGTGCGGCTGGATCACCTCCTTTCTATGGAGAATCGTTCTCTGCAATGAGAACATTCAAATCGGAAGCTAAGCTTCCAAAACTAATTAACGTGTATCCATTTGTTCGGTTTTGATGGAATTTGCGGGGCCATAGCTCAGCTGGGAGAGCGCCTGCCTTGCAAGCAGGAGGTCAGCGGTTCGATCCCGCTTGGCTCCACCAACAAACTTCATCTATTTGTTATGTCTATACACTTGATCCTTGAAAACTGGATACCGAAACGAATTTGCGTTTTAGAACATCTTTTAGCAACTTGTGTAAACAAGTAAATGTTATTAGTGAGATTTTTCTTCGGAAGAATCAAGGTTAAGCTAATAAGAGCACACGGAGGATGCCTAGGCGCCAGGAGCCGACGAAGGACGTGGCGAACAACGAAACTGCCTCGGGGAGCTGTAAGCAAGCTTTGATCCGGGGGTGTCCGAATGGGGAAACCCAGCTGTGGTAATTCGCAGTTACTCATTTCTGAATACATAGGAAATTTAGAGGCAGACCAGGGGAACTGAAACATCTAAGTACCCTGAGGAAGAGAAAACAATAGTGATTCCGTCAGTAGCGGCGAGCGAACGCGGAACAGCCTAAACCTAAGAGCTTGCTCTTAGGGGTTGTGGGACGTCTCACATGGAGTTACAAAGGAATATGGTAGGTGAAGAGGTCTGGAAAGGCCCGCGATAGAGGTAAAAGCCCTGTAACCTAAACTGTGTTCTCTCCGAGACGGATCCCGAGTAGTGCGGGGCACGTGAAACCCCGTATGAATCCAGCAGGACCATCTGCTAAGGCTAAATACTACCTGGCGACCGATAGTGAAACAGTACCGTGAGGGAAAGGTGAAAAGCACCCCGGAAGGGGAGTGAAATAGAACCTGAAACCGTGTGCTTACAAAAAGTCAGAGCCCGATCTATGGGTGATGGCGTGCCTTTTGTAGAATGAACCGGCGAGTTACGTTTAACATGCAAGGTTAAGCCGAGAAGGTGGAGCCGCAGCGAAAGCGAGTCTGAATAGGGCGATTGAGTATGTGGACGTAGACCCGAAACCGTGTGATCTACCCCTGTCCAGGGTGAAGGTGCGGTAACACGCACTGGAGGCCCGAACCCACGTACGTTGAAAAGTGCGGGGATGAGGTGGGGGTAGCGGAGAAATTCCAATCGAACTCGGAGATAGCTGGTTCTCCCCGAAATAGCTTTAGGGCTAGCCTCGGTATAAGAGTAGTGGAGGTAGAGCACTGATTGGGTGCGGGGTCCGCAAGGATTACCAAGCTCAGTCAAACTCCGAATGCCATATACTTATTGCCGGGAGTCAGACAGTGAGTGCTAAGATCCATTGTCAAAAGGGAAACAGCCCAGACCATCAGCTAAGGTCCCCAAGTGTGTGTTAAGTGGGAAAGGATGTGGAGTTGCACAGACAACCAGGATGTTGGCTTAGAAGCAGCCACCATTGAAAGAGTGCGTAATAGCTCACTGGTCGAGTGACTCTGCGCCGAAAATGTAACGGGGCTAAACACACCACCGAAGCTATGGCTAGATACGTATGTATCTGGGGTAGGGGAGCGTTGTGTAGGGGTTGAAGGTGTACTGAAAAGAGCGCTGGACACTACACAAGTGAGAATGCCGGTATGAGTAACGAAAAGATCAGTGAGAATCTGATCCGCCGAAAGCCCAAGGTTTCCTGAGGAAGGCTCGTCCGCTCAGGGTAAGTCGGGACCTAAGGCGAGGCCGAAAGGCGTAGTCGAAGGACAACAGTTTGAAATTACTGTACCACCGTAATCCGCTATGAGCGATGGGGTGACGCAGGAGGGTAGTGACGCGGACTGATGGATGTCCGTCTAAGCAGTGAGGCTGATGTGTAGGCAAATCCGCACATCGTTAAGGCTGGGCTGTGATGGGGAGCGAAAATTATAGTAGCGAAGGTCATGATCTCACACTGCCAAGAAAAGCCTCTAGCCAGGAGAAGGTGCCCGTACCGCAAACCGACACAGGTAGGCGAGAAGAGAATTCTAAGGCGCGCGGAAGAACTCTCGTTAAGGAACTCGGCAAAATGACCCCGTAACTTCGGGAGAAGGGGTGCCCCGGTAGTGTGAATAGCACGAGGGGGCCGCAGTGAAAAGGCCCAAGCGACTGTTTAGCAAAAACACAGGTCTGTGCGAAGCCGCAAGGCGAAGTATACGGGCTGACGCCTGCCCGGTGCTGGAAGGTTAAGGGGAGTGGTTAGGGGTAACCCGAAGCTATGAACCGAAGCCCCAGTAAACGGCGGCCGTAACTATAACGGTCCTAAGGTAGCGAAATTCCTTGTCAGGTAAATTCTGACCCGCACGAATGGCGTAACGACTTGGGCGCTGTCTCAACGAGAGATCCGGTGAAATTTTAATACCTGTGAAGATGCAGGTTACCCGCGACAAGACGGAAAGACCCCATGGAGCTTTACTGCAGCTTGATATTGAATTTGGGTACGATCTGTACAGGATAGGTGGGAGCCGTAGAAATCGGAGCGCAAGCTTCGGTGGAGGCGCCGTTGGGATACCACCCTGATCGTATCTAGGTTCTAACCTAGTACCCTTACCGGGTACGGGGACCGTGTCAGGCGGGCAGTTTGACTGGGGCGGTCGCCTCCTAAAGAGTAACGGAGGCGTTCCAAGGTTCCCTCAGAATGGTTGGAAATCATTCGCAGAGTGCAAAGGCATAAGGGAGCTTGACTGCGAGACCTACAAGTCGAGCAGGGACGAAAGTCGGACTTAGTGATCCGGTGGTACCGCATGGAAGGGCCATCGCTCAACGGATAAAAGCTACCCTGGGGATAACAGGCTTATCTCCCCCAAGAGTCCACATCGACGGGGAGGTTTGGCACCTCGATGTCGGCTCATCGCATCCTGGGGCTGAAGTAGGTCCCAAGGGTTGGGCTGTTCGCCCATTAAAGCGGTACGCGAGCTGGGTTCAGAACGTCGTGAGACAGTTCGGTCCCTATCTGTCGTGGGCGCAGGAAATTTGAGAGGAGCTGTCCTTAGTACGAGAGGACCGGGATGGACGTACCGCTGGTGCACCAGTTGTTCCGCCAGGAGCATGGCTGGGTAGCTACGTACGGACGGGATAAGCGCTGAAAGCATCTAAGCGTGAAGCCCCCTCAAGATGAGATTTCCCAATTAGTAAGACCCCTTGAAGACGACGAGGTAGATAGGTTGGAGGTGGAAGTGCAGCAATGCATGGAGCTGACCAATACTAATCGGTCGAGGGCTTATCCTATACGTAGAATGCAGATTCGTTTCGGATTCAGTTTTCAGGCGATTAAGCCTGAAATACGCTTAGAAATTCATTGTCACTTCTAGTGATGAACCGAATTTCACGCGGCAGCGTCTGTTTCACAGACGCATGTTTGGTGGCGATAGCGGAGGGGTTCCACGCGTACCCATCCCGAACACGACCGTTAAGCCCTCCAGCGCCGATGGTACTTGGACCGAAGGGTCCTGGGAGAGTAGGACGTTGCCAAGCACAAATAGACCACTGTTGATAACTCGACAGTGGCTTTTTTGCGTCTATTATAGATTGTGGAAAACTTGTGGATAATTCATTGGAATTTGCAGAAAACTTACGCACATGTGGATAGATGATTAAAAGGCAAAAAATCACCGAATGGTGTGGATTAAGTACATATTTATGTAGATCTGTCAACAGAAAACCTAAGTAATACACGGGTTGCTGTGGATATAGTCAGATTTATGTGGATAGAGGGATTGATAAGTGGATAATTATTTTAACTTGAATAGGACAAGATTACAAGACTATTTTTGAAACTGCTTAAAGCTGTGGATAACTAAAAAAAGTTCGAAAAATATCCTTATAATTCGCACACAATACACTCTCTTGTTATACTAACCATAAAAGTAAATTCATAAATGGTGAGGTGAGTTTTGTGGATATCAGACAGTTGCACTCAGAAGAGTTTGATCTAAGCATGGATTTATCTGAATATGCTTTTCAATACAAGCTGCCCAGTGAGAAAAGGGCTAATGCTAAGGAAAGATTTAAAGCAGAACGCGTATGGGGTGCTTTTGAAGAAGGTACTTTGGAAGCCAAACTTACTCTTCTTCCATTCCAAGTGTACATACAAGGTAGATTAGTACCTATGGGAGGGCTCGCTGGGGTAGCGACATGGCCAGAGAATCGCAGACAGGGACATGTGGCAAAGCTCCTAGCGCATACGCTGCAAACGATGAATGAGGCGGGGCAGACATTATCTTTTCTGCATCCGTTCTTGATCCCTTTTTATCGCAAATTTGGTTGGGAAGTTTATTGTGAATATAAGAAATACTCCATTCCTGTTGCCAAGTTTCCCAAGAAGGTTGAAGTTGAGGGCAAGGTAAGACGCGGTGTTAAAGATATCGGAGTATTGGACAACTTATACAATCGTTTTGCAGTTAGATATAACGGAACACTTAAGCGTGATTTGGACTGGTGGGAGAACTCTGTTCTGGATGATGAAGGTCAGACTGCGGTATTTTATTCACAGCTTGGGGAACCTGAAGGATACGTATTATATAAGATAGAAAATAGAGAACTGGTCATTGATGAATTTGTGTTTTTGAACGAACAGGCCCGGCAGGGGCTGTGGACATTTCTTGCGAATCACGATTCAATGGTGACCGGTGCATCGCTAAAACTGGTGCCATCCGATGATATGTTACCCTTTTTGCTGCCTGATCCGCGTATAGAGCAGGAGAACTATCCTTATTTTATGGCGCGTATTGTGAATGCTAAAGTATTTGTGGAGAGTTATTCTTTTAAGCGTCACAGCAGTCAGAAGAAACAGGTTATTTATATTGAAGATAAATATGCACCATGGAATGACGGGTTGTGGGAATGGACGGTCTCCGAAGAGGGAGCAGCAGCTTTCTTGCGTATAGAGGGTGAACGGGATGCAGCTGACTTAAGCTGTGATATTGGCACGCTGACGATTCTAATGTTTGGATATAAACGCCCTGCAGAGCTGGCTCGTTATGGACTTGTGACTGGTAGTCCGACGGCTCTGGAATGGCTCGAAGAAATCATTCCGCAAGCTGAAACCGCACTTTTTGATCATTTTTAGAAAATAATTAGGCTCTCCCCTTCGAAAGATGCTGGGAGAGTTCTTTATTTCCGAATACATTCGCTGAAAAAAGTGAAAAATAAGAGAATCCTCTTGGAATTAGCACAGAATATGTTATAATATTAAAAAGTCAAAGAAAGTCAAAGTCAACGCACCTGATGGCATACAGTGCGATCCTCTGAATTCGTGAAGTTTTCTTCAGACTTATATGAATGAAGTTCACTAATGAATGTCATTAAGGATGCGGGCCGCAAGCGATATTATGAAGCTTTAAAGAGCACTGGAGGATGAGTGATGCGCAATATCTCTGATATTATTGAACAATATCTGAAGAATATTTTGCATGAAAGTCCCGAAGGTACGGTGGAAATCCAGCGAAATGACCTGGCGGACCAGTTCTCATGCGTACCGTCACAGATCAATTATGTTATTAGTACACGCTTTACACTGGAAAAAGGCTATGTGGTGGAAAGTAAGCGTGGTGGCGGGGGATATATTCGTATTCAACGTTTTGAATTGCCGCCCAACGTGGCACTGCATGCCCATTTAAACCATACTATAGGTGGCGGGATAGATCAGAACGCTGCCGAAGGGTTGATTTATCAACTGGAGGAAGCTGGTTTTCTAAGCAAGCGTGAGGCGTGTCTTATGCGCGCTGCTGTTTCTCGGGATTGCCTAACGGTTAAGATTCCATATCGGGATGAGATTCGGGCCAAGATTATGAAGGCGATGTTAATCTCTTTGTTAGGCAAATAATTGTCAATCATAAGGGAGGGGCTTTCGCTTATGCAATGTCAGGAATGTGGCGTCAAGCCAGCAACACTCCATTTCACCAAGATCGTGAATGGAGAGAAGACAGAATTTCATATCTGCGAGAGCTGTGCGCGGGAGAAGGGTGAACTGATCCCGGGAACTGCTGGAGGATTCTCCATTCACAGCTTGCTGTCCGGTCTGCTTGATCTTGAAGGGGCCGGTAAGGAAAAGACGGCTGCTACGAAGACTACGCAGAGTCTGCAATGTGAGAATTGTGGGATGACGTACTCGCAGTTTAGCAAATTGGGTCGTTTTGGCTGCAGCTCCTGTTATAAATATTTTAACAGTGCACTGGACCCGCTCTTTAAACGGGTGCATGGCAGCACTTCGCATGTAGGCAAGATTCCCAAACGTGCTGGAGCACAGATTGTGTTCAAACGGCAAATTGATGAATTGAAGCTGGAATTACAGCAAAGTATCGCACAGGAGGAATTCGAAACTGCGGCAGAGCTGCGGGATCAAATTCGCCAACTTGAAAAAGAAATGGCACAAGAGTAAAGTCTTTGATATATAGGGGGGATATGACATGTCAAGTCTCCGATTTACTGAACAAGCGCTTAGTGATTGGATGCGCTCGGGAGGCAGTCACTCCGAGATTGTAATTAGCAGCCGTATGCGTATTGCACGTAACTTAGAGCATCTTCCATTCCCTATGCTTGCTTCCTTAGAGCAATCGGAAGAAGTATTAGAGCTGCTGGCCCCTGTGTTTCATGGGGAAACTGCTGCCGAATTCGGATCTTTTCAACTGATAAAGCTTGCTGAAGTGAATGAACTGGACAAAAAGGTATTGGTCGAGAAACATCTCATCAGTCCTAATCTGGCTAATGATTCACGTGGTGCAGCTGTGATATTAAATGAAGATGAGTCGGTCAGCATCATGATTAACGAAGAAGACCATCTGCGGATCCAATGTCTGTTCCCGGGTCTTCAGGTAAGAGAAGCATGGGAACGTGCGACAGCCATCGATGATATCTTCGAATCGGCTGTTAATTACGCTTTTGATGATAAAAGAGGATACTTGACCAGTTGTCCCACCAATGTGGGTACAGGGCTGCGTGCCTCAGTAATGCTGCATTTGCCAGCACTAGTAATGACCCAACAGATCAATCGCATATTGTCAGCAGTGAATCAAGTGGGATTGACTGTAAGAGGAATTTATGGTGAGGGCAGCGAAGCAGTAGGGAACATCTTTCAAATTTCCAATCAGATTACTCTCGGTCAAACGGAAAGTGAAATCATCGAGAACCTTCACAGTGTAGTCACCCAGATTATAGAGCATGAACGAAATGCCCGTGAAAGGCTGCTGGTAGATTCCGCTTTAAGAATTACAGACCGAGTGAAAAGATCTTATGGGATTTTGTGTTATGCCGCTCTAATGGAGCTTAAAGAATCCGCACAACGGCTATCTGATGTGAGACTTGGGGTCGACCTTGGCATACTGGAAGGCCCTTCGATTTCCGTGCTTAATGAGCTTAACGTTAAGACACAGCCAGGATTTCTGCAAAAAATGTTCGGTGATGAGATGAACGCCACTGAACGGGATATGTATCGGGCGAAACTGCTCCGAGAAACACTGGGAACACAACATTAATATAGATATTTATTATTCATGGAGGTGCAGGAGATATGATGTTTGGAAGATTTACGGAACGCGCACAAAAAGTGCTAGCGCTAGCGCAGGAAGAAGCTGTTCGTTTAGGACACAACAATATTGGCACAGAACATATTTTGCTAGGACTTATTCGTGAAGGAGACGGCATTGCTGCTAAAGCATTAATCGCTTTGGGTCTGGGTCTTGAGAAAATCCAGGACGAAGTGGAGACACTGATTGGCAGAGGCCAAGAACAACCTACGAACATTGCTTATACTCCTCGCGCCAAAAAAGTAATCGAGTTGTCGATGGACGAAGCCCGCAAGCTGGGACATACGTATGTCGGCACTGAGCATATTCTGCTAGGACTTATTCGTGAAGGAGAAGGTGTCGCGGCTCGTGTGCTTAATAACCTCGGCATCAGCTTGAACAAAGCTCGTCAGCAAGTGCTTCAGCTTCTGGGAAGCAGCGAGGCTGCATCCAGCCATAGCGGAACACCTGCTAATGTCAGCACACCGACTCTAGACGGTCTAGCACGCGATTTGACGGCTTATGCCAAGGATGGCAACCTGGATCCAGTTATCGGTCGTAGCAAGGAAATTGAACGTGTTATTCAGGTACTGAGCCGCCGGACGAAGAACAACCCGGTGTTGATAGGTGAACCTGGGGTGGGTAAAACAGCTATTGCTGAAGGCTTGGCCCAAAAGATCATTAATAATGAAATTCCAGAAACACTGCGCGACAAACGCGTAATGACGCTCGATATGGGCTCTGTAGTGGCTGGTACTAAATATCGCGGTGAGTTTGAAGACCGCCTCAAGAAAATCATGGATGAGATTCGCCAAGCGGGGAATATCGTACTCTTTATCGATGAGCTTCATACGCTGATCGGTGCTGGTGGCGCAGAAGGTGCTATTGATGCATCTAACATTCTTAAGCCGGCTTTAGCCCGCGGAGAACTTCAGTGCATCGGTGCGACGACGCTGGATGAATATCGTAAATATATTGAAAAAGATGCAGCTTTGGAGCGCCGTTTCCAACCTATTACGGTGGATCAGCCATCTCCAGAAGAAGCGGTACAAATTCTATTTGGACTTCGTGATCGTTATGAAGCACATCACCGTGTGAAAATTACGGATGAAGCTATCGTGGAAGCTGTAAAGCTGTCTGATCGTTACATTCCGGATCGTTTCCTGCCGGATAAAGCCATTGACCTTATCGATGAAGCAGGGTCTAAAGTAAGGCTTCACTCTTACACTATCCCGCCAAATCTGAAGGAACTAGAAATGCGCTTGGATGATATCCGCAAGGAGAAGGATTCCGCTGTTCAGAGCCAAGAGTTTGAGAAAGCGGCTGCCCTGCGTGATACGGAGCAAAAAATCCGTGAAGAGCTTGATACGACTAAGAACCAGTGGAAAGAAAAGCAAGGGCGCACGGATTCTGAAGTTACTCCTGAAGATATCGCACAGGTTGTAGCAAGCTGGACGGGGATCCCTGTAAGCAAGCTGAAGGAAGAAGAGACCGACCGTCTGCTTAACATGGAGGCTCTGCTGCATGAACGAGTGATTGGTCAGGACGAAGCTGTTAAGGCTGTCAGCCGGGCATTGCGCCGGGCGCGTGCGGGTCTTAAAGATCCGAAACGTCCAATGGGCTCGTTTATCTTCCTCGGTCCTACGGGTGTAGGTAAAACTGAGTTGGCACGTGCGCTTGCTGAAGCTATGTTCGGCGATGAAAATGCGGTCATTCGTATTGATATGTCGGAATACATGGAGAAGCACTCCACGTCCCGTTTAGTTGGTGCCCCTCCTGGATATGTCGGCTATGAAGAAGGCGGCCAATTAACAGAGAAGGTACGTCGTAAACCATACTCTGTAGTACTGCTTGATGAAATTGAAAAAGCGCATCCGGAAGTATTCAACATTTTGCTGCAAGTGCTTGAAGATGGTCGCCTTACCGACTCTAAAGGCCGGGTAGTTGACTTCCGTAATACACTTATCATTCTGACCTCTAACGTAGGTGCACAGGCAATCAAGAAGAATTCGACGCTTGGATTCACGGCTGTGCAAGATGCAGGAGCAGAATACGGCAATATGAAGGGCAAGGTTATGGAAGAGCTCAAGAAGAGCTTCCGTCCAGAGTTCTTGAACCGGATCGACGAAATCATCGTCTTCCACTCACTCGATGAGAAACATATCGCTGAGATCGTTACGTTGATGTCTGATGAGCTCCGCAAGCGCCTGCGTGAATATGATGTTGATTTCGTACTCACGGATGCAGCGAAGGCCTTCTTGGCTAAAGAAGGTTATGACCCAGCCTTTGGTGCACGTCCATTGCGCCGGGCAATTCAGAAGCATATTGAGGACCGTCTTTCTGAGGAATTGTTGAGAGGAAATATCCAAAAGGGTGATTCCCTCAATATTGATGAGGTCGGCGGAGAACTTGTGGTGACTAAAGTGGACGCTCCAGTAGCGCCAGCGCTTGAAAAAGAAGTAGAATCCGAATAAAATAAACAAGGCTTTCGCTCCTGATTTATAGAGGAGCGGAAGCTTTTTTTATTGGAAATAGATCAATTTAAAATATACATTTAATGCAAATACCGAATGACCTTTCGTTAAAGGGGTAGAAATGGTAAACTTTCATTAGAAGAAAATGATCCGAATTGTAAACAGTTCGGACCGTAAGGAGAACAAATGGCTAAAGCAAAAACAAAATTTTTTTGCACCGACTGTGGATACGAATCGCCAAAATGGTTCGGGAAATGCCCAGGGTGCCAGGCTTGGAACTCCATGGTGGAGGAAACGGAAAGCGTAGTCAAAACACAGGGAATGAATGCCCCTATTTTTCATAGTAAAGAAAAGGCACAGTCGATCATAAGTATAGAAAGTGACAAGGAACCGCGCATACTGACAGGTATAGGTGAGCTTAACCGTGTTCTCGGTGGGGGGATCGTACCAGGATCGCTGGTACTAGTAGGGGGAGACCCAGGAATCGGTAAATCTACGCTCTTATTACAGACCTCGCACGCCCTTACAACACAGGGATTGCGAGTACTGTATATCTCGGGCGAAGAATCGGTAAGGCAAACTAAGCTGCGCGCGGATCGCCTCGATGCGTTGTCAACGGAGCTTTATGTACTATGTGAGACAAATATGGAAAGCATAGAAGAAGCGATCGAACAAATCCAGCCACAATTTCTTGTCATCGATTCTATTCAGACCGTATTTATGCCAGAAGTAACGAGTGCGCCAGGCAGCGTGACCCAGGTTCGGGAGTGTACGACAAGATTTATGCGTATCGCTAAGATTCGTGGAATTGCAACAGTTCTCGTTGGTCATGTTACCAAGGAAGGGGCTATTGCTGGACCACGGATGCTTGAACATATGGTGGACTGCGTGCTGTATTTTGAGGGTGAGCGGCATCATACGTATAGACTTTTGCGGGCTGTAAAAAACCGCTTTGGCTCTACGAATGAAATCGGCATTTTCGAAATGGGTGAAGCGGGGCTTACCGAAGTAGAGAATCCATCGGAGCTCTTTTTATCGGAACGTCCGCTTGGCGTGGCTGGTTCTACTGTGGTGGCTAGTATGGAGGGAACTAGACCTGTGCTTGTAGAACTTCAGGCACTTGTTGCTGCCACCCACTTCCCTTCCCCACGGCGAATGTGCACAGGCATGGATCACCAGCGGATGGCACTTATTATCGCTGTACTCGAGAAACGGATGGGCATGTTCCTGCAGAATCAGGATGCATACCTTAATGTTGCCGGGGGAGTAAAGCTGGATGAACCGGCGATTGATCTAGCTGTAGCTATTAGTATCGCCTCCAGTTTTCGTGATATTTCAACAAAACCTTACGACGTTTTCTTCGGAGAAGTAGGACTTACCGGTGAGGTAAGAGGCGTTTCGCGCGCGGAAATGCGCGTTAAGGAGGCCGCAAAACTTGGCTTCCGGCGGGTGATTATGCCTGAGAAGAGCATGAAGGGATGGAAGCACCCGCAAGATATCCAGATTATTGGCGTCAGTACCGTAGCAGATGCACTATCGGTCGCGTTAGATTAGGGGGCACAGGGATATGAAAGAATATAACCAATTAGAGAATATGAATGATCTGCTCAGACTGGCGGCACCGGGTACACCTTTTCGGGAAGGTTTGGAGAATGTGCTGCGCGCTAAGACAGGGGCACTTATTGTCGTAGGGTACAGTCCTGAGGTGATGGACGTAGTGGATGGCGGATTCTCCATTAACTGCGATTTTTCGCCCAATTATTTATATGAGCTAGCTAAAATGGACGGAGCTATTATTCTAAGTGAGGATTTAAAGCGTATATTGTATGCTAATACACAACTTATACCGGATTCCTCTATCTCATCCATCGAGACGGGGATCCGTCACCGGACCGCGGAGCGTGTAGCGAAGCAAACGGGTAAGCTGGTGGTTTCCATTTCACAACGCCGCAATATCATCACGCTTTATCAAGGCTCGATACGTTATGCACTCAAAGAGATCGGCGCAATTTTGGCAAAGGCTAACCAAGCGATTCAGACACTCGAGAAGTATAAAGCAGTGCTCACGCAAGGACTGACGAATTTGTCAGCTTCAGAATATGAGGGCATTGTTACCGTTGCTGAAGTAGTGGGTGTTATCCAGCGTGTAGAGATGGTTCTGCGCATAAAAATGGAGATCAAACGTTATATCAACGAATTGGGCAACGAAGGACGCCTGATCAGCATGCAGATGGAAGAACTGGTTGGAAATACAGAGGAAGAAGCATGGCTTCTATACAGAGACTATGCTAAGGAAGAGCAGGAGGATAAAATCCGTGAAATTATCGCCGGTCTCAAACGGATAAGCGATGATGATCTGATGGATGACAACCATATTGCCCGTATACTGGGTTATTCTTCTACGGCAATTACCTCTGAAGAAGTGGTGACTCCACGTGGTTATCGCCTGCTTAACAAAATTCCGCGGCTTCCGAATGTGATCATTCACAATCTGGTGGAGCGGTTTGAAATGCTGCCTAATTTGATGTCCGCAAGCATTGCTGAATTGGATGAAGTGGACGGAATTGGGGAGGTGCGGGCCCGTAATATTCAGGATGGGCTCAAACGTTTACAGAAGCAAGTTCTTATTGACAGGCAAATGTAAATAACATACAATCACGTAATATTGGGGACGTTAAAGGCCAAAGTTAGAAAATTGAGGTGAAGAAATGATACAAAAATCAATTCCGAGTCTTTTTACGATAGGTAATTTGATGCTCGGAATGTTTGGTATCATGATGGCGTTTGACGGTAAGATTAGCATGGCCGCTATCATGGTTATTATTGCTATGCTGTTAGACGGCTTAGATGGTCGAGTAGCTCGCGCTCTAAAATGCGAAAGCGAATTTGGCAAGGAGCTGGACTCCTTATCTGATGTCGTTTCTTTCGGAGTCGCACCGGCCGTTATTTTGTACGTCTCAAGCCTGCAGGATTTGAACTCTGCATTAGGCTGGACAGTAACTGCGATTTTTCCGGTGTTTGGTGCTTTGCGCTTAGCCCGTTTTAATGTTCGTCCGGGGGTTCCGGGTTATTTTATCGGTTTGCCAATTCCTGCTGCAGGTGGTGTACTGGCCACATTAGCTCTTTTTAATAAAGATGTTTCGGCTCCGTTTATGATCGTTGCTACACTGCTCTTATCTTATTTGATGGTCAGCACTGTTAAATATCCTAATTTCAAAAAGATTGGATTGCCGAAAAAAGCGGTGGTTGGAGCGCCAGTGGTTATTGTTGTTGCAGTGGCTGTAGCTGTAGTGTTCCCAGAGCAAATCGCTAAGCTGATCTTTGTCTTACTTGGAATTTACGCATTATACGGCTTTAAGCAAAATATTGATCGATTGACAGCCAGACGCCGTCATCGTCGTCGTAGCCGTTCAGAGGATAAAGTGTATCACTCCAAGAACGGTTAATCGGTCCATAAGGTAAGGTAACTGAATAAATTATGACCAAAGGTTTTGTCTTCCCTAGGGGATGGCAAAGCCTTTTTGCATTTCCAACGCTACCCCAAGTTTATCGTCTTGAAAATTGGAACATACTGGTGAGGAATAGATCCATTTAGGATGAATAAAAAGGAGGTGCGTTAGGTTATGTGGAAAAAAGTGATTTTGTCTTTTGCCTTAATATGTGGTGCTTGGTCAGGTTTTTCGCTATACCATGCGCTCGAAAGAGGATTCCCCAAGGGGATGGAAAAGCTGGGTGAAAGCTTACCTGTAGAAGGAAGCATTTTATTTACGGTGCTGGGTGCCATTATTTTTTTGTTTGCGGGGTCTTTATGCGCGGAATGGGGAGGTTCAAAACTGCGGGAGGCGGTTCACTACTGTTCGCGTATTCCAATGAATGAATTAGCTGCAAGTGCAGCTGGGCTTACAGGGGGGCTTCTGTTATCTCTCCTGTTATACCCTGCAATGATCTGGCTTGGGAAAGCTGGGCAGCTGCTGCAAGTGCCAGCTACATTAGCTTTTGGATATCTGGGGCTGCGGATCGGTTTGGAGAAAAAAGAGGAGCTAGCTGCACTGTGGACATCTGGACGCTGGGGTCAAGCGGCTGAGCCGGAAGGCCGCGGGCTTGAGGAACATAAAATCCTCGACACAAGTGTTATTATCGATGGAAGAATCGCTGACATTTGTAAGACGGGATTTATTGAGGGAACCATTGTCATACCTGAATTCGTACTAGAAGAGCTCCAGCATATTGCTGATTCTTCGGATTTGTTGAAGCGGAACCGGGGACGGCGTGGGCTTGATATTCTAAACAAAATTCAAAAAGAGCTTGATGTGAAGGTATTGATCTATGAGGGAGATTTTGAAGAAATCTCTGAGGTTGACAGTAAGTTAGTGAAGTTGGCGAAGGTACTGCAAGGTAAAGTAGTCACTAATGATTTCAACTTAAATAAGGTTTGCGAATTGCAGGGCGTTTCCGTTCTGAATATTAACGATCTGGCGAATGCTGTGAAGCCAGTAGTGCTGCCCGGTGAGGAAATCGTAGTTCAGGTCATTAAGGATGGCAAAGAGCACGGACAAGGGGTAGCCTACTTAGACGATGGAACGATGATTGTTGTAGAGGGCGGACGGGAATATATCGGGACTACGATGGAGGTTCTGGTCACTAGCGTGCTGCAAACTTCGGCTGGCCGAATGATATTTGCTAAGCCAAAACTTTTGGAAAAAGCGCAATAAGTGAAGATAAAGTGTATGGGGACTGTCCTATGGGTTGGAAATGCCCGCCAAACACGTTATGATGGGATTATACGTGAAAGACAGGAGCCAGATTAATGTCAAACAGTGTGGGCGTCGTCATTGTGGCGGCAGGCAGAGGAACGCGAATGGGAACTGCGGAGAGCAAGCAATATTTGTTACTGCAGGGGAAGCCGATTATCGTTCATACGCTGGAGGTATTCCAGCAGCACGAATTGATCTCTGAAATCGTGCTCGTAACCGGTGAAGAGGATGTTGAACGCTGCCGGGAATGGATACAGCTCTATAAGCTGGACAAGGTTAAGGCTATAGTAACTGGTGGATCTGAGCGTCAGCATTCCGTACATAAAGGGTTGTTGAAACTTACGACACAGTGGGTAATGGTACATGATGGTGTTCGTCCGTTTGTACAGCCGAATGAAATTGAGGCTTGCTACGAACGAGCGAAGCAGATGGGTGCTTCGGTTCTTGCTGTACCCGTCAAGGATACGATCAAACAGGTGGATAATGAAGGACAAGTACTGTCTACGCCGGATCGGCGAAGTCTGTGGGCGATTCAAACCCCGCAGACTTTTCGTCTTTCTGATTTGCTGGAGGCTTATGCAGCGGCGGAACGGGATGGCTTTCTGGGCACCGATGACTCCAGCTTGGCGGAGCGTGCGGGGATTCCGGTTTCTGTGGTAGAGGGAAGCTACAGAAATATTAAGATTACGACACCTGATGATTTGGATTATGCAGAATTCACAGAAAGAAACAGGGGAGAGGGACAATCATGATCGCTGTAGGACAAGGATTTGATGTGCATCAGCTGGTAGAGGGCAGGCCTTGTATTATTGGGGGAGTTACGATTCCTTACGAAAAAGGATTGCTTGGGCATTCCGATGCAGATGTACTGCTGCATGCAGTTAGTGACGCGATTCTAGGCGCACTTGGACTTGGTGATATTGGCAGACATTTTCCGGATACAGATCCAGCCTTTAAGGACGCAGATAGCTTGAAGTTATTAGAAGAGGTATGGGCACTTGCTCGTGAGCGAGGATATAAGCTGGGAAATATTGATTCAACGATTATCGCCCAAAAGCCTAAGATGGCTCCGTACATTCCACAAATGACCGAGATTATCGCACGTGCGCTTAATGCCGACCCGTCCAAGGTAAATGTTAAAGCTACTACAACTGAGCAGCTTGGTTTTGCCGGACGCGGCGAAGGAATTGCCGCACAATCTATTGTCTGTCTACTCCAAGATGTGATATCATCTTGAGATGGTCTAAGTAGTAAATTAAGTTCAACCATATGAAGCGGAGGGAATACAATGACGGATGAAGTCCGGGTGCGTTACGCACCGAGCCCTACGGGACATTTACATATAGGTAACGCCAGAACGGCGCTGTTTAACTATCTGTTCGCCCGTAATAAAGGCGGTAAATTCATTATCAGAATTGAAGATACAGACGTAAAGCGCAATGTCGCTGGTGGTGAAGAGAGCCAGCTTAAGTATTTGAAATGGCTGGGTATGGATTGGGATGAGAGCGTTGATGTGGGCGGAGAGTACGGACCTTATCGTCAGACAGAACGTCTTGACTTATATCGTGTACATTGGCAGGATTTGCTGGACAGAGGTCTGGCTTACCGCTGCTATTGCACAGAGGAAGAGCTGGAGGCGGAACGTGAAGAACAGACTGCCCGCGGAGAAACGCCTCGTTATTCTGGCAAACATCGTGATCTGACTGAAGAGCAACGTCTAGCTTTTGAAGCTGAGGGACGAGTTGCCAGCATTCGCTTCCGTGTGCCAGAAGATCGTACGTATGCGTTTGATGATCTCGTAAAAGGCAGTATTTCTTTTGACACAAAAGAAATGGGTGACTTTGTTATTGTGAAGAAGGACGGAATTCCGACCTACAACTTCGCGGTAGCTGTTGACGATCATCTGATGGCTATTACCCACGTATTGCGTGGAGAAGACCATATTTCCAACACACCCCGCCAGCTTATGATCTATGAAGCGCTAGGCTGGGAGCCACCTTTATTTGGTCACATGACGCTTATTGTTGGCGACAACCACAAGAAGCTCAGCAAACGGGATGAATCCGTTATTCAGTTTATCGAGCAATATGATGAATTGGGTTGCTTGCCTGAGGCTCTGGTTAACTTCATTTCTCTGCTTGGCTGGTCTCCAGAGGGAGAAGAAGAGATCTTCAGTAAAGAAGAACTTATTTCTATTTTTGATGCGGACCGTTTGTCCAAAAGCCCGGCTGTATTTGATAAAAACAAGCTGGCGCATCTGAATAATCATTATATTAAGCATGCTGATCCTAAACGGATCTCTGCACTGGCTATTCCACATCTGCAAAAAGCGGGTAAAATACCTGCTGAGCTGAACGAAGAGCAACAAACATGGGCGGAAAGCCTTGTCGCGTTGTATCAAGAGCAGATGACTGCAGCTTCTGACATCGTGGCGCTATCGGAACTGTTCTTCCGCAGTCACCTAGAGTTAGAGACGGAAGCAGCGCAGGTTCTGGCTGAAAGCCAAGTCCCTGAGGTATTGTCTGCTTTCCTGGCTAAAGTTGAAGCCTGTCAGGATTTCAGTGCAAGCAACATGGCTGTTCTGATTAAGGAAGTACAGAAAGAAACAGGTCATAAGGGCAAAGCACTCTTTATGCCAATTCGTGTGGCTCTGACCGGACAAACGCACGGACGTGATCTTAATATAACCATTGCTTTGCTCGGCAAAAATCGCGTTATCGAACGTTTGAAATCACAAATTAAGGGCGCTTAAGGTCGTATTTCATACGACTAAACCCCCTTGTCAGTATCTTGTCTTTTGCGCTAAGATAGAATTATATGATAATAGCTGTGATCAGGAGAAGTACGTCCATTGAAGACAATTGCCAGAGAGAATAACCGAGAAAGGGACACCCTTTCGGGCTGGGAGTTATTCATTTGTCCGGGGCAGAACATGCGCCTGTGAGCTGCACGGTTGAATGACCTTTTTAAGGCTCATTAGATCGCGCCGGGAACGTCGCCGTTAATGATGCCAAGTGGAATGAAGAAATTCTGCCGTTTGTTACAATAGCGGCTCATTTGATTCGTTCAAGCAGAGTGGAACCGCGGTTAAACGTCTCTGCAGCATTATGCTGCAGGGGCGTTTTTTGTCTAAATATAAGCAAAAATAATTTTCATACAATACTCTTTGTCTTATATTTCTACGAGATAACAAACCAAGCGAACACTCACAGCATATGTATGATAAGGATGATGGGCCTGGAGACAATACCTTTCTTGTGTACCTGTAAACAGGAGATAAGGAAGTTAAGAAGAGAGGAACCGTGATGTTTAAGCATATTAAGTCGGACATTCGGGCGGTATTTGATAACGATCCTGCTGCCCGCAGCTGGTTCGAGGTTGTCTTCACATATGCCGGCTTGCACGCCATTTGGGGTCACCGGATCGCCCACTCTTTTTTCAAACGCCGCTGGTATACAATGGCTCGTATGGTTTCGCAGTTTAGCAGATTTATGACTGGTGTTGAGATCCATCCCGGAGCTGTCATCGGAAATAGGCTGTTTATTGACCATGGTATGGGGATAGTTATCGGAGAAACCTGCGAAATCGGTGATGATGTTATAATCTATCAAGGGGTTACGCTTGGAGGAACCGGAAAAGAAAAAGGTAAGCGACATCCCACGGTTGGCAACAATGTAGTTATTGGTTCCGGTGCGAAGGTTTTAGGATCTTTTCGTATTGGTGACAATTCAAATATAGGTTCGAATGCTGTTGTGTTGCGTGAAGTGCCTAACAACAGTACAGTAGTAGGGAATCCAGGTCGTGTGGTAAAACGTAATGGAGAACGGGTATCCGATCGGCTCGATCATACGAAGATGCCTGACCCGCTTGTCGATTCACTACGGTTTTTGCAGAAAGAAATCGAAGAAATTAGGGAAAAGCTTGGCGCAGAAGATAAACAAAAAACCGCACAGCGGATAGCAGAAGCTCAGCAGTATATTGGTGACTATGAAATTTAAGCATCCCGGTATTAAGGAATCCGGAAGAACAGAAAGGGCTGGAATAAGGATGGCTTTACAAATATATAACACAATGACACGCAGCAAGGAGCAGTTTGTGCCCCAGGAGCCGGGCAAAGTTAAGATGTATGTGTGTGGTCCAACCGTTTATGGATATATGCATATCGGAAATGCTAGACCTATAATTGTTTTTGATATGGTCCGGAATTACTTGGAGCAGTTAGGTAATGAGGTGCGTTATGTTACGAATTTCACGGATGTTGATGATAAACTGATTCGCAAAGCCGAAGAAATGAACACTACTGTAGCAGAGGTAGCGGAAACTTTTATTGCTGCTTACCGTGAGGATCTGGAAGGGCTTGGTGTTAAACCGGCAACCTTGAATCCCCGTGTAACGGAAAGCATGGAGCTGATCATTGGATTTATTAAAGAGCTTGAGGAAAAAGGATACGCATACGAAAGCGGCGGCGATGTATATTACCGCACTTCAAAATTTGAAGACTACGGTAAATTATCTCGTCAGAATCTGGATGAGCTGCAGTTTGGTATCCGTGTTGAGGTGGACTCACGTAAGGAAAAACCGGAGGATTTTGTGCTTTGGAAAGCAGCCAAACCTGGTGAAGTGCACTGGAGTAGCCCTTGGGGAGACGGACGTCCAGGCTGGCATATTGAATGCTCGGCTATGGCGCGCGAGTTCTTGGGAGATACGATTGATATCCATGGTGGTGGACAAGATTTGCAGTTCCCGCATCATGAATGCGAATGCGCTCAGACCGAAGCTCTGACTGGTAAACCACTCTCTAATTACTGGATGCATAATGGATTCATCAACATCGGAGACGAGAAAATGTCGAAATCGCTCGGTAATGGCTGGCTTGTAAAAGACATCCGTGAGCGTTTTAAAGCAGGAGCTATCCGCTATTTCATGCTATCGACCCATTACCGTAACCCGCTGAATTTCTCAGAGGAATCTATGACTTCCGCCGAAAAGAGCGTTGAACGGATCACGCTTGCAGAGAGTAACGTTAAACATCGGCTTGAACTCGCTGCTGATGGTGCTCAAGGTGAGGTCAACTCAGAGATTAATGATAAGCTGTCGGCTATAGTGGCCAATTTCCATGCTAGAATGCAGGATGACTTTAATACGCCTGATGCGATCACGGCTATGTTCGATTGGGTGAGCCTGGCAAACCATACGCTTGCGAATAACGAGGCTGCTCCTGCTGATTTTGCTGCATTACTGCAAGCCTTTGGCGAAATGAATGCTGTGCTGCGTTTGACGCCTGAACTGGAAGAGGAAATTGCAAGTGAAGAAGTTGAACGGTTGATCGCCGAGCGGGTTGAAGCTCGTAAGAATAAGAATTGGAGCCGGTCTGACGAGATCCGTGATGAATTAGGCCGCTTGGGCATATTGCTTGAGGATACTCCACAAGGAATGCGGTGGCGTCGTAAATGAGTGAGGAACGCAAGTTTGATAACGGATGGTTTCCTTATGAGCCTTCCAAACCTGCGCGACTACTATCGCCTATTGTTCTAGCTTATGTAGGAGATGCTATCTATGAGGTGGCTGTTCGCCAGTATTTAGTATCTCTTCCGAATTTGCGTCCGAACCATTTGCATCGTTCTGCTACAGGGCTGGTATCCGCTAAAGCACAGTGTGCAATTCTGAACTTTTTGGAGCCTAGTCTCACGGAAGAGGAGAAGGATGTCGCCCGTCAGGGGAGAAATGCGAAATCGGGAAGTGTTCCTAAGAATGCGGATGTGCTTGAATACCGTCATGCTACAGCTTTTGAGTGCTTGATTGGTCACTTGTACTACACAGGACAACAGGAGAGAATAGAAGAAATTGTGCACAAGGGTATACAGTTTATGTTGAAACAGCCGTGATAGGCTTTGGCGAAATAGAAAATAGGAGAAGTGAACATGGAAGAAGAATTGAAGAATGAAGAGGAAATATTGGCAGGGAAGCATTCTGTGCTTGAAGCGCTTCGTGCTGGTCGTACATTAAATAAAATTTGGATTGCAGAGACAGCCCAGAAGCATCTGACAGCACCCATCGTTGCCGAAGCCCGGAAAGCGGGAATTGTCATTCAGCATGTGGACAAGCGTAAGTTGGATCAACTGGCACCAGGTGTGCAGCATCAAGGGGTGGTTGCACAAGCAGCACCATTTGCCTATGTTGAAGTGGATGATTTGTTAGCTATAGCAGAAGCCAAAGGAGAACCGGCATTCCTTATTTTGCTTGATGAAATTGAAGATCCTCATAACCTGGGCTCGATTCTGCGGACGGCGGATTGTACTGGAGTACATGGGGTAATCGTACCTAAACGCCGTTCGGCTCAGATAACTGCGACCGTGTCCAAAACATCCGCGGGTGCTGTGGAGTATGTTCCGGTTGCCCGGGTTACAAACCTGGGTCAGACCATTGACCGTCTAAAAGAGCAGGGAGTCTGGGTAGTAGGAACAGACGTGGATACCGATCAGAATCTATACCAATCCGATATTTTCACGGGTCCGGTAGCTGTTGTAATCGGCAATGAGAATAAAGGAATGGGACGCCTGATTCGTGAAAAATGTGATGTGCTTCTTAAGCTGCCGATGGCCGGAAAGATCAATTCATTAAATGCCTCTGTCGCCGCAGGAGTCATTATGTATGAAGTGATACGCCGCCGGCAACTGCAGGGATAGCTATGGCCGACTGGCGCGATGTGCTGCTTGTGGATGGATATAACATGATCGGTGGCTGGCCGGAACTTGTGGCACTGTCCCAGATTGGTATGCAGGAAGCACGCGACCGCTTGATGGATTTGCTGGCAGATTACCAGGCTTTCTCTGGACGAAGAGTTATTGCTGTTTTTGATGCATACCGTGTTCCGGGGTTGGGAAGGTCTTTTGTCCAGGGTAAGGTCCAGGTGTACTTCACCAAGGAAAAAGAAACCGCAGATGAATGCATTGAGCGACTGGTTGGGGAATATAGCAATCGGCGCCGGCAGATCTATGTGGCTACGAGTGATTTTATAGAGCAGCATATTATTTTTGCACAAGGTGCATTGCGAATTTCGGCAAGGGAATTGCATCTGGAAATTGAAGAGAATCAAAAACAAGTAAAAAAAGCTATCGAACCTGGCGGTGTCAGTTCTACTCGTCATTCTTTGGAAGACAAACTGCCTCCCGATGTGCGCAGTAAGCTGGAAAAATGGCGCAGACAGTGAGATCGAGGAAGAATCAGGAAATATTTTATTCCAATTTATGCTATTCTAGATTGATTTTGGACAAACTCCGGTTGACGGTGGAAGGTAACATAATATATACTGATCCTATATTTCGCGAAGTAACGATGTGTCTTGCGTTGCAGCCGGGGGGATTCTTGGTGAGTGTCGACCTCAAGGAAATAATGCTGTCTGAGTATGATTTCATAAGTGATGAAGATATTGTCGAGGCTTTCCGTGGTGGCGACAGTGGCGCATTAGAACACTTGATTAATAAATACCGTAACTTTGTACGTGCTAAAGCCCGCTCTTATTTCTTGATCGGGGCAGACCGTGAAGATATTGTACAAGAAGGAATGATTGGTCTATACAAGGCTATTCGTGACTTTAAAGGTGACAAGCTCTCTTCATTCAAGGCTTTTGCTGAGCTCTGCATTACACGACAGATTATAACGGCTATTAAGACGGCCACTCGTCAGAAACATATTCCGCTGAACTCTTATGTTTCCTTGGACAAGCCCATTTATGACGAAGATTCTGATAGAACACTTATGGATGTCATTTGTGGAACACAGGTTCTAGATCCAGAAGAGCTAATTATTAATCAAGAAGAATTCATTGGTCTTGAAGATAAGATGGCGGAGATTCTAAGTGACTTGGAGCGCAAGGTTCTGATGTTGTATTTAGACGGAAGATCCTATCAAGAGATTGCTGAAGATCTTAAGCGGCATGTAAAGTCTATTGATAACGCTCTACAACGAGTAAAAAGGAAATTAGAAAGATATCTAGAAGTACGTGACAATTGATGATATAATGAACAAGAGAGGGCTCGGACATCGAGTTCTTTTTTTTAGTCTTTTTGAAATCACTCGGATAGAATTAGGTGCTTGCACCATAAATTACTATTTGAGCCGATTTTAGTCGTTGCCGTTGAAGGTAGGTTTATACACAGACGGAATACCCCATAATGGTAAGGAAGACAGCGAAGTGTGAGGAAGAGATAGACCCAAAGACAGGGTACGGCCATATGACTACTAAACCCGGAATTACCCAGTGCAGAACGGAATTCTTTCGTTGACACAGACCTTGACATTATGCTAAAGTGTTTTAGGTAGGCCTAAATTCGCGGCTTTTTTTTAGGATCAATATTTGCGTCTTCTAATGTGAATTGGAAGGACGTCTCGGGAGGTGCACATCATGCGGGTAATTATCACTTTGGCTTGTACAAGTTGCAAACAAAGAAACTATGCGACTACCAAAAACAAGCGAAATCACCCCGACCGCATGGAGATGAAGAAATTTTGCAAGTATTGTAACTCGCAAACTCCTCATCGCGAAACCAGATAGTCTGTGGAGGTGTAGTCGGCATGAAACGTAGTTTCAAGTCTATGTTTTCCTTTTTCACTGAGAGCTGGAGTGAACTCAAAAAGGTTCGCTGGCCAAGTCGTAAAGAATTGACCAACTATACATTGATCGTTCTCGGTACGATTGTAGTTGTCGCTATTTACTTCTGGGTTCTGGACATCGGTATTTCCGCTGTGATTGAAGCGATTATTTAGAGAGGTCCCAGGTGGCTTGATATGGAAAAAAGATGGTATGTCGTTCATACCTATTCTGGGTATGAGAATAAGGTCAAAGCCAATTTGGAAAAGCGCGTTGAGTCCATGGGCATGGAAGACAAAATATTCCGCGTTCTTGTTCCTATGGAAGAAGAAATCGTAAACAAAGACGGTAAGAAAAAAACCGTTATGCGTAAAGTTTACCCCGGATATGTTTTGGTGGAAATGGTTCAGACTGATGATTCCTGGTATGTTGTCCGCAATACTCCAGGCGTTACTGGATTTGTTGGTTCGACAGGCTCAGGGTCTAAACCAACAGCTTTGCTTCCGGAAGAGGTAGAACAAATTCTGAAGCATATGGGCATGGTTGAACCTAAAGCGAAGATTGATTTCGAAATCAAGGAATCCGTACGTATTATGGTTGGTCCGTTTGCGAATTTTGTGGGCTCCGTGGAAGAAATTTTGGCTGACAAGAGCAAGATCAAAGTGCATGTTAACATGTTTGGACGGGAAACCCCGCTAGAGTTGGATTTCACTCAAGTGGAGAAAATATAACATAAGCTAGGGTTTCTTGTGGGAGAGCGCTATTGGCGTTCGAAGACCACTATTTTTGCAAGGAGGTGTCACTCATGGCTAAAAAAGTTATTAAAATGGTGAAACTGCAGATTCCTGCAGGGAAAGCGAATCCAGCGCCTCCAGTAGGTCCGGCGTTAGGTCAAGCAGGTGTCAACATCATGGCATTCTGTAAGGAATTTAATGCTCGTACTGCCGACCAGGCTGGCTTGATCATTCCGGTTGAAATTACAGTATTTGAAGACCGTTCCTTTACTTTCATCACTAAAACTCCTCCGGCTGCTGTTCTGCTTCGCATCGCTGCTAAAGTAGAAAAAGGATCCGGCGAACCAAACAAGAAAAAAGTAGCAAAAATCGGCCGCGCTGCGGTACGTGAAATTGCTGAAACAAAAATGCCTGACCTTAACGCTGCAACTGTTGAAGCTGCAATGCGTATGGTTGAAGGTACTGCCCGCAGTATGGGTATCACAATCGAAGACTAGTAGTTTTCGAAGAATCGGTCATTCGTGACCCGCAAGTATGTGGGAGGAATTTCCGCTAACACCACAAAGGAGGAACATTTTCATGGCTAAACATGGTAAGAAATACCAAGAAGCTGCTAAGCTGATCAACAGCGAAGCAACTTACGAGCCTTCAGAAGCTGTAGAGCTTGTGAAAAAGGCAGCGACTGCTAAGTTCGACGAAACCGTTGAAGCAGCAGTTCGTCTGGGTGTAGACCCGCGTAAACAAGACCAAGCAGTTCGTGGTGTTGTTGTCCTGCCTCACGGCACTGGTAAAACACAACGCGTGCTTGTATTTGCAAAAGGTGAAAAAGCGAAAGAGGCAGAAGCTGCTGGCGCTGATTTTGTTGGTGATCAAGACATGATCAACAAAATTCAACAAGGCTGGTTTGAATTTGATGTCTGCGTAGCTACACCTGATATGATGAGTGAAGTCGGTAAACTGGGTCGTCTGCTTGGTGGTAAAGGTCTTATGCCTAACCCTAAAGCTGGCACAGTTACATTCGATGTTTCCAAGGCTGTGCAAGAAATCAAAGCCGGTAAAATCGAATACCGTCTCGACAAAGCAGGTCAAATTCACGCGCCAATCGGCAAAGTGTCCTTTGATGCTGCACAATTGAACGATAACCTTAAAGCTCTTATCGACGCTTTGAACCGTGCGAAACCAGCTGCTGCTAAAGGTGTATACCTTAAAGGCATCTCGATTTCTTCTACAATGGGACCTAGCGCTCGTGTGAACACAACCGTCTTCAGATAATTAAGGGTTGACTCTTTGAGTCAATTTTGATAATCTATAACAGTTGTGAAACTTAAGGTATCAATCTTAACCTTGAATATGCTTACCGTAGACAGTAGGTGCCTTAGTGCTTAATTTCCTACCGAGGTGTTGTGATAGAAACAAGAAGTAACGAGCTCGCTCGTATAACTTTCGTTTTATCAAGCCTTCGTGATTCTGCGGAGGCTTTTCTACTGCCTGCGTAGGAGCGGTGAAGCTTTCCTTGGAAAGAACGCCGACACATAAATTTTCAGGAGGTGTATACATTGGCAAATGCAAAAGTAATTCAAGCAAAACAAGACGCGGTTGACGTCGTTACTGCAAAACTGCAAAACAGTCTTTCGACTGTTGTAGCTGACTACCGTGGATTGAACGTTTCCCAAGTGACTGAACTGCGTAAGCAACTTCGTGAAGCTGGCGTTGAGTTTCAAGTCCTGAAGAACACATTGCTACGTCGCGCAACTGCTGCGGCTGAGTTGAGTGAATTGGATGAAGTTTTGACTGGTCCAACAGCTATCGCATTCAGCACAACTGATGCAGTAGCACCAGCTAAAATTTTGAACGATTTCGCCAAGAAAAACGACGCTTTGAAATTGAAAGGCGGCGTAGTTGAAGGTCGTGTCATTGACGCGGAACAACTGAAAGCACTGGCTGAGCTTCCATCCCGCGATGGTTTGCTGTCCATGCTGCTTAGCGTACTTCAAGCTCCAATGCGCAACTTCGCGCTTGCAGTTAAAGCTGTTGCTGAAAAAGAAGAACAAAGCGCGTAAGCCTTTGACTCTTGCAGCATAATCAATACCACAAATAAATTTAAATATAAAATGGAGGTTCAATCATGAGTAAAGAAGCAATCTTGGAAGCAATTAAAGGCATGAGCGTATTGGAACTGAACGACCTGGTTAAAGCAATTGAAGAAGAATTCGGCGTAACTGCAGCAGCTCCAGTAGCAGCTGGCGGTGCGGTAGCAGCAGTAGCTGAAGAGCAATCCGAATTTGACGTAATTTTGACAGGCGCTGGCGCTTCCAAAATCAACGTTATCAAAATCGTTCGCGAAATCACTGGTCTTGGCTTGAAAGAAGCTAAAGATCTTGTAGACAACGCACCAAAAGCAATCAAAGAAAAAGTAAGCAAAGACGAAGCCGAAGCTACTAAAGCAAAATTGGAAGAAGCAGGCGCAGCTGTAGAAGTGAAGTAATTCCTTCTATTACTGAAAACCCCTTGAACTTGTTCAAGGGGTTTGTTTTATAAATAGAGTTAGTAGGGCGTTTATACCAACTGCTAACATAATAGGAAAGGGAGGAAAGAGATGTCGCAACATTATTATTCGCAGCAGCCGGAAGTACGTCATGACAGACGTAGCATTGATACCGTACTAAGAGGCAAAAGCTTTCGTTTTACGAGCGATGCCGGTGTATTCTCTAAAGGAGACATCGATTACGGTAGCCGAGTTCTTATTGAAGCTATGATAATTCCGGACGGTTCAGCGGTGCTTGATGTAGGTTGTGGTTATGGGCCGATTGGCATAAGTGCAGCATACCTAGCTCCCAAAGGACATGTAACCATGATTGATATTAACAGTCGTGCGGTAGAACTGGCGCGTGAGAATGCTCAGCACAATGGAATCCGGAATGTTACGATAATGGAAAGCGATGTGCTCGGCGCATTGAATGATCAGCAGAAGTTCGATGTGATTCTAACTAATCCTCCGATTCGTGCAGGAAAAGCTGTAGTGCATAAGATTTTTGAAGATGCGTATGAACATTTAAATGAGGGTGGCTATCTGTGGATTGTGATTCAGAAGAAGCAGGGTGCTCCATCCGCAGTGGCAAAACTAGAAAGCTTGTTCTCAATGGTGGAAGAAGTAGGGAAAGACAAAGGCTATCGTATTATTAAAGCGCAAAAATAAAATACAATAGGTTATTGACATGTGATAGTGATAATGGTATTATTATAAAATGTCAGTATTAAGATAGGCTCCATGTCTTTAGTTTGCTGAAATGTCAAGCAATATATTGTCGCCCGGCTAGCGCATGCCGCACGGCAAGTTTTTGCGAGTTGGTTGTCTATGCTCTAACGTAGCAAATGCTACGTGGTAATAGATAATAGCGCATAAACTATTGCTTGGTGACGTATAATATGTACGTTTTGGGCAAATCTACTTGATAAGGAGTATTTTGGTCATGGATAAATGCGCTCTTTTTTCGAAGATTTCGATAAGGGCTTTTCTTTTATTTATGACTGAATCCTTGTAGTATGGTTCCATTATACGGTTCCAAACAAGGGTTCGCAATCAATTTTTAAGTGAGTAGACATGAGGGGTGAGTAAAGTTGGCAGGACATCTTGTTCAGTATGGTCGACGCACTCGGCGGAGCTATGCGAGAATTAACGAGGTACTCGAGGTCCCGAACCTGATCGAGATCCAACAAAAATCTTATGATTGGTTTTTGGAGGAAGGATTGCGGGAAATGTTTCAGGACATCTCGCCGATCCAGGATTTCACAGGTAATTTGGTACTAGAGTTCATTGATTACAGCCTGGGTGAACCGAAATATACGGTTGACGACGCTAAAGAGCGGGACGTAACGTATGCGGCTCCTCTGCGTGTAAAGGTGCGGCTCATTAATAAAGAGACCGGTGAGGTTAAAGAGCAGGAAGTGTTCATGGGAGATTTCCCGCTGATGACGGAGACCGGCACTTTTATTATTAATGGTGCGGAACGGGTTATTGTCAGCCAGTTGGTTCGCTCTCCAAGCGTCTATTTCAGCACAAAAGTGGATAAGAACGGCAAAAAAACCTACACCGCCACAGTAATCCCGAACCGCGGAGCCTGGTTGGAACTTGAAACCGATGCTAAGGACATTATGTATGTTCGTATCGATCGGACTCGTAAAATTCCTGTTACCGTACTTTTGCGTGCTCTCGGTTTCGGTAGTGATGCCGAAATTCTGGAATTGCTTGGCAATGATGAATATATTCGCAATACGCTGGATAAAGACAACACGGACTCCACGGAGAAGGCGCTTATTGAAATTTATGAGCGTTTGCGTCCGGGCGAACCGCCGACACTAGACAATGCCAAAAGTTTGCTGGTTGCGCGTTTCTTTGATCCAAAACGCTACGACCTAGCTAACGTAGGCCGTTACAAAATCAATAAAAAGCTACACATTAAGAACCGTCTTTTCAATCAACGTCTTGCTCAGCCTTTGGTTGATGACTCTACTGGAGAAATCCTGGCAGAATCCGGCCAAATGGTCGATCGTAGATTGCTTGATGAATTGATTCCATATTTCGAAAAAAATGTTGCCTTTAAAAACTACCGCGTTACTGGTGGAGTTATGGACAGCGAAGATATTCCTCTTCAAACAATTGACGTATTCTCGCCAATTGAAGAAGGCCGGGTTATTAAGCTGATCGCTAACGGCAACATCGACAAATCTGTTAAGCATATTACTCAAGCTGATATTATATCCTCAATCAGCTACTTTATTAATTTGCTTCACGGAATTGGCAATACCGATGATATCGACCACTTGGGTAACCGTCGTCTGCGTTCTGTAGGTGAACTCTTGCAGAATCAGTTCCGTATCGGTTTGTCCCGGATGGAACGTGTTGTACGTGAAAGAATGTCGATTCAGGATGCTAATGCGATTACGCCTCAGGCTCTGATCAACATTCGTCCGGTCATCGCGTCTATTAAAGAGTTCTTCGGTAGCTCCCAGCTGTCTCAATTTATGGATCAGACGAACCCGCTTGCGGAACTTACGCATAAACGTCGTCTGTCCGCCCTCGGACCTGGTGGTTTGACACGTGAACGCGCGGGCTTTGAAGTTCGTGACGTCCATCACAGTCACTACGGTCGGATGTGTCCAATTGAAACGCCGGAAGGTCCAAACATCGGGTTGATCAACTCCTTGTCCACCTTTGCCCGCATCAATGAATACGGCTTTATTGAAGCTCCGTATCGTTGGGTGGATCCGAAGACTGGTAAGGTGACTGAGCAAATTGACTATCTGACTGCTGATGAGGAAGATAATTATGTAGTTGCTCAGGCTAACGTGTTGATCGAAGAAGATGGCACCTTTAAAGAAGATATGGTAATCGTTCGTTACAACAAAGACTCAGACAACATTACAACGATGCCAAGTAATCGTGTCGATTACATGGACGTTTCGCCTAAACAGGTTGTATCTGTCGCTACGGCGCTCATTCCGTTCCTTGAGAACGATGACTCCAACCGCGCACTGATGGGATCTAACATGCAACGTCAAGCCGTTCCGCTTCTAATTCCAAAAGCTCCGCTGGTCGGAACAGGGATGGAACATAAATCCGCTAAGGATTCTGGCGTATGTATCGTTTCCAAGTATGACGGTATTATCGAACGTTCTTCAGCTAATGAAATTTGGCTGCGTCGCGTTGAGACTGTCGAAGGCAAGGAAGTTAAAGGCGATATCGTTAAATATAAATTACACAAATTTATGCGTTCTAACCAAGGTACCTGTATTAACCAACGTCCTCTAGCTAAAAGAGGGGACATTGTTAAGAAGGGTGATATCCTGGCAGACGGTCCTTCCACAGAAATGGGCGAACTTGCTCTTGGCCGTAACGTAGTCGTTGCGTTCATGACTTGGGAAGGTTACAACTATGAGGATGCGATCCTGTTAAGTGAAAAGCTGGTTAAGGAAGATGTATATACTTCGATTCATATCGAAGAATACGAATCTGAAGCTCGCGACACTAAACTGGGACCTGAAGAAATTACGCGCGATATTCCGAACGTCGGCGAAGAAGCTCTGCGCAATCTTGATGAGCGCGGAATCATCCGTATCGGTGCGGAAATCAGCGCTGGTGACATTCTGGTTGGTAAGGTTACTCCTAAGGGTGTGACTGAACTGACAGCAGAAGAACGTCTCCTGCACGCTATCTTTGGTGAGAAAGCTCGTGAAGTACGGGATACCTCTTTACGCGTTCCTCATGGTAGTGATGGTATTATCGTGGACGTTAAAGTCTTTACACGTGAGAACGGCGATGAGCTGCCTCCTGGTGTAAATCAATTGGTTCGTGTCTACATCGCTCAGAAACGTAAGATTTCTGAGGGTGACAAGATGGCCGGACGTCACGGTAACAAGGGTGTCGTTGCCCGTATCCTGCCAGAAGAAGATATGCCGTTCCTTCCGGACGGTACGCCAGTACAGGTTGTTCTTAACCCTCTGGGCGTTCCTTCTCGTATGAACATCGGACAGGTGCTTGAGGTCCATATTGGTATGGCCGCATTGCGTCTGGGAATTCACATTGCAACGCCAGTATTCGACGGAGCGCGTGAGTACGACGTGTTTGATACGATGGAAGAAGCAGGTATGCAGCGTAATGGTAAGACTGTACTGTATGATGGCCGTACAGGTGAACGCTTCGAACGTGAAGTTACTGTTGGTGTCATGCACATGATCAAACTGGCGCACATGGTTGATGATAAGATTCACGCCCGTTCAACAGGACCTTACTCACTAGTTACGCAACAACCATTGGGTGGTAAAGCTCAATTTGGTGGACAGCGTTTCGGGGAGATGGAAGTGTGGGCGCTTGAAGCTTACGGTGCTGCATATACATTGCAAGAAATTTTGACCGTGAAATCCGATGACGTGGTTGGTCGCGTGAAGACGTACGAATCCATTGTCAAAGGTGAAAATGTACCGGAACCAGGTGTTCCTGAGTCGTTCAAGGTATTGATCAAAGAACTGCAGTCCCTGGGTATGGATGTTAAGATTCTTAGCGGTGACGAGCAGGAAATTGAAATGAGAGAATTGGACGATGAGGACGAGACGTCAGGCGACAAACTAAGCCTCAATTTAGAAGGTTCAGAAGTCGGAGTAGAATAATCAAGCTGGAGCTTAAAAGTTCCATTTTATAAAGGACCGCACGCCCTCTTTTGATGTAACAGTCAGAAGAGGGCAAAGCGGTACTAAATCAGGATTAGGTTAAGGAGGGTTGCTCCTTGTTGGACGTTAACAATTTTGAATTTATGAAAATCGGACTCGCTTCTCCGGAGAAGATTCGTTCATGGTCCCGCGGAGAAGTTAAGAAACCGGAAACCATTAACTATCGTACATTGAAACCGGAAAAAGAGGGTCTTTTCTGTGAGCGTATCTTTGGACCACAAAAAGACTGGGAATGTCATTGCGGTAAATACAAACGTGTCCGTTATAAGGGCGTAGTCTGCGACCGTTGTGGCGTTGAGGTTACCCGTGCTAAAGTTCGTCGTGAACGTATGGGTCACATTGAATTGGCTGCTCCGGTATCTCATATCTGGTATTTCAAAGGTATCCCAAGCCGCATGGGGCTTGCACTAGATATGTCTCCAAGATCACTTGAAGAAATTATCTATTTCGCATCTTATGTTGTAACGGATCCAGGTGAAACTCCACTGGAAAAGAAACAACTTCTGTCCGAGAAAGAATATCGTAGCTACCGTGAAAAATACGGTTACGGGTTCCAAGCCGGCATGGGTGCCGAAGCTGTTAAAAAGCTTCTTCAAGATATCGACATCGATAAAGAGCTGGAATTCCTCAAAGAAGAACTGCGTACGGCCCAAGGCCAACGCCGTAACCGGGCGATCAAACGTCTGGAAGTCATTGAAGCATTCCGTAACTCCGGCAACAAGCCTGATTGGATGATCATGGATGTTCTTCCGGTTATTCCTCCGGAGCTTCGTCCGATGGTTCAGTTGGATGGTGGCCGTTTTGCTACGTCCGATTTGAATGATCTCTATCGCCGTGTTATTAACCGGAACAACCGTCTGAAAAGACTGCTTGATCTCGGTGCTCCTGACATTATCGTGCAGAACGAAAAACGGATGCTCCAGGAAGCTGTCGATGCTCTCATCGATAACGGCCGTCGGGGACGTCCGGTAACCGGTCCTGGTAACCGTCCACTTAAATCGCTCAGCCATATGCTGAAAGGTAAACAAGGACGTTTCCGCCAGAACTTGCTCGGTAAACGGGTTGACTACTCTGGACGTTCCGTTATCGTTGTAGGACCGTACCTCAAGATGTATCAGTGCGGACTTCCTAAGAAAATGGCGCTAGAATTGTTCAAGCCTTTTGTTATGAAAGAATTGGTTAATAAGGGCCTTGCCCACAACATAAAGAGCGCGAAACGTAAAGTTGAACGCGTAAGTCCTGAAGTTTGGGATGTACTCGAAGAAGTAATTAGAGAACACCCAGTGCTTCTAAACCGCGCACCAACACTTCACCGTCTCGGTATTCAAGCATTTGAACCGATTTTGGTGGAAGGTCATGCTATTCGTCTTCACCCACTCGTATGTACGGCGTACAATGCCGACTTTGACGGTGACCAAATGGCGGTGCACGTTCCTCTGTCTGCAGAAGCTCAAGCGGAAGCACGCATTCTCATGCTTGCATCTGGTAATATCTTGAACCCTAAAGACGGTAAGCCAGTTGTAACACCTTCCCAGGATATGGTCCTTGGTACTTTCTACTTGACCATGGATAACAAGGAAGAAAAGGGTAGTGGTATGATTCTGCGTACCGTTAACGAAGCTGTATCAGCTTACCAACGCGGAACTGCAGGACTTCATGCTCGTGTTGCTATTCCGGCTAAAGCACTTGGCAAAACATGCTTTACGGAAGAACAACAAAATGCAATGTTGATTACTACGATCGGTAAGATCATCTTTAATGAAATCTACCCAAGTAGTTTCCCTTATATCAACGAAGCAACCAAAACCAACTTGCTGCACGGCACACCAGAGAAATACTTTATCTACGAAAAAGGCGCGAACATTCGCGAGCTGATTGAATCCGCTCCAGAAGCCAGTGCTGTAGGTAAAGAATATCTGGGTCTGATAATTGCTCGTTGTTTTGAAACTTATCACACAACCAAAACTTCTATGATTTTGGATAAAATTAAACAACTCGGATTCACTTACTCCACACGTTCTGGTGTTACAGTTGCCGTGTCGGACGTTATTGTTCCTGAGGAAAAGGTTACCATCCTGAAAGAGTCTGAAGCTAAGGTTGATGTGGTTGCTAACCAATATCGCCGTGGTTTGATCACCAATGACGAACGGTATGACCGTGTTATTGAGATCTGGTCGAAGACTAAGGATGATCTTACGAACATCCTGCTTAAGTCGATGGACCGTTTCAACTCTATCATGCTCATGGTTGACTCTAAAGCACGTGGTAACAAATCGCAGATCACTCAGCTGGGTGGTATGCGTGGTCTGATGGCAACACCTTCAGGTCGGATTTTCGAATTGCCAATCAAGGCGAACTTCCGTGAAGGTCTTACCGTCTTGGAGTACTTTATCTCCACTCACGGAGCACGTAAAGGTCTTGCCGATACCGCACTTCGTACCGCTGACTCAGGGTATCTGACACGTCGTCTTGTTGACGTTGCCCAGGACGTTATTGTCCGTGAAGAAGATTGTGGAACCGATAAAGGCTTCACAGTTAGTCGTATTCAGGATGGTAAAGAGGTTATCGAAGATCTGTATGACCGTATTGAAGGTCGTTACTGCTTCGAAACTGTTCGTCACCCAGAAACAGGCGAAATCATTGTTCACCGCAATGATTTGATTGACTCCGATAAAGCGGAGGCAATTGTAAACGCAGGTGTAACTAAGCTGCAAATTCGTTCTGTACTGAGCTGCCGTGCCCGTCATGGTGTTTGTAAGAAATGTTACGGACGTAACTTGGCAACTGGTAAACACGTTGAGATTGGTGAAGCAGTTGGTATTATTGCCGCACAATCTATCGGTGAACCAGGAACCCAGCTTACAATGCGTACGTTCCATACCGGCGGTGTTGCCGGTGATGACATCACTCAAGGTTTGCCGCGTATTCAGGAGTTGTTTGAAGCTCGTAACCCTAAAGGTCAAGCTACAATCAGTGAGATCGATGGCGTAATCAAGGAAATCCGTGAAACCAAAGACCGTCGCGAAATCGAGGTTCAAGGTGAAGCAGAATCCAAGACTTATTCCATAACTTATGGTTCACGTCTACGTGTTAGCGAAGGCCAAGAAATCGAAGCCGGCGATGAGCTGACAGACGGTTCGATTGACCCTAAAGAAATGCTGCGTATCAAAGGGATCCGTGGGGTACAAAACTACATTCTGCAAGAAGTACAGCGTGTATACCGTAACCAAGGCGTTGAGATCAATGATAAGCACATTGAAGTTATGATCAAGCAAATGCTTCGGAAGATCCGTATTATTGACGCAGGTGACACAAGTCTGTTGCCAGGTGCATTTGCGGATATTCATGAGTACGAAGGTGCTAACAAGGAAGCTATCTTGTCTGGTAAAGAGCCTGCTGTTGCTAAACCAGTCTTGCTCGGTATTACCAAGGCGTCTCTTGAAACTGATTCCTTCTTGTCAGCTGCATCATTCCAAGAAACTACTCGTGTCCTAACAGACGCTGCTATCAAAGGTAAAGTAGATAAGTTGCTTGGACTTAAAGAAAATGTTATTATCGGTAAGTTGATTCCTGCAGGTACTGGGATGAACCGTTACCGTAACGTTAAGCTAAGTGATCCAAATGCAGAAAGCGAACTTGAATCATTAGAGACGGTTCCTGCTGAATAAATTAGCAATCATGGTAGTGTGCTCATGTCATACCTACTCATAGGTGTGGCATGAGTGTTCTGCTGTGTATAATTTCTATAAAAATTGTTGCTGAATTTCTTGACACCATCTATTGATAATGCTAAAATGTCTAAGGTGCGTGAGTAGCCATGTTATCCTTGTTCATTGGAGGTAAAGAGAATGACTGATGATAGAGGACTACAGGATGCTCAGGTCAAGATCGGTACCAAACAAACCGTCAAGGCGGTAGAGTTGGGCCTAGCCGCAGAAGTCTATGTGGCAGAGGACGGAGATCAAAGGCTTACTTCCAGGATAGTTTTGCTTTGTAACAAACAAGGTGTTAAGATCACATATGTGGATACGATGCTGAATTTGGGCAAGGCCTGCGGAATAGAAGTTGGCGCTGCGATGGCAGCCGTCTTAAAACAATAGCTACAGAAATGTTTTTGTACTGGGGTGAACACCAGCGGCAAGAACTTTTCATTTGTCTTTTTATGAACCGCCTGGGTCTGTGGGCTTAGAGTTCTTAAATCGACTATCATTTCAGGAAGGGGGTGGCAACAACATGCCAACAATTAACCAATTGGTTCGTAAAGGCCGTCAAGCCAAAATCGAAAAATCTAAATCTCCCGCTCTTCAAAAAGGGTATAACGCCCTCAAGCGTGAGGCTACAAATTTGAGCGCTCCGCAAAAACGCGGTGTGTGCACTCGTGTAGGCACAATGACTCCACGTAAACCAAACTCAGCGCTTCGTAAATATGCCCGTGTTCGTTTGACGAACCGTCTCGAGGTAACAGCTTATATCCCGGGTATCGGACATAACTTACAAGAGCACAGTGTTGTATTACTTCGCGGAGGTAAAGTAAAGGACCTTGCAGGGGTTCGTTACCATATCGTTCGTGGTGCTTTGGATACAGCAGGTGTAGCTAACCGGATGCAAGCTCGTTCTAAATACGGTGCAAAACGTCCTAAAGCTAAGAAGTAAGATAACAATATCTGAATAATAAACATTTAAGAAAGGGGGATATCCATGCCACGCAAAGGTCCAGTTACAAAGAGAGACGTATTGCCAGATCCGTTGTATAATAGCAAGTTGGTTACTCGTTTGATTAACCGCATTATGCTGGGTGGTAAAAGAGGTGTCGCTCAAAGCATTCTGTACAATTCATTCAAATTGATTGAAGAACGTACGGGTAAAGATCCGATGGAAGTTTTCGAAGCTGCCATCAAGAATATCATGCCGGTTTTGGAAGTCAAAGCTCGTCGTGTCGGTGGTGCTAACTATCAAGTACCTATCGAGGTTAAACCGGAGAGACGTACTGCTCTGGGATTACGTTGGCTCGTAAACTACTCTCGCAACCGCGGTGAGAAGACTATGGAAGAGCGTTTGGCGGCTGAGATCATCGACGCTTCCAACAACACAGGCGCTTCTGTTAAGAAACGTGAAGATACACACAAAATGGCTGAAGCAAACAAAGCGTTCGCTCACTACCGTTGGTAGGATAAAGGTCATTCAAATAACTTATATTTTGAAGGGAGATCCATTTCATGGCTAGAGAGTTCTCCTTAAAAAATACACGTAACATCGGGATCATGGCGCATATTGATGCTGGTAAAACAACTACCACAGAGCGGATTCTTTTCTATACAGGCCGTACGCACAAAATCGGTGAAGTTCACGAGGGTGCTGCTACAATGGACTGGATGGAGCAAGAACAAGAGCGCGGAATCACGATTACGTCCGCTGCTACGACTGCTGCGTGGAAAGGTCACCGCATCAATATCATTGATACCCCAGGACACGTTGACTTCACTGTTGAAGTTGAACGTTCCCTGCGTGTATTGGATGGGGCAGTTGGTGTATTTAGTGCAAAAGAGGGCGTTGAGCCTCAGTCTGAAACCGTATGGAGACAGGCTGACCGTTATAACGTTCCCCGGATTGCATATGTAAACAAAATGGACATTATCGGTGCGGATTTCCTTAACGTAATCGAAACTATGCGTGATCGCCTTCAAGCCAATGCAGTTGCTATTCAATTGCCAATTGGTGCAGAAAGTGATTTCACTGGTATTATCGACCTAGTTGAGCAAAAAGCACACATGTTCAGAGATGATCTGGGCCAAAACATCGAAGTAACGGATATTCCGGAAGAATATTTGGCCAAAGTTGAGGAGCTGCGTCTCGAGTTGATCGAGAAAGTTGCTGAACTTGATGAGGATCTGACTATGAAGTATTTGGAAGGCGAAGAAATTACAATTCCGGAAATTAAAGCTGCAATTCGCAAAGGCGTAGTTGAAGTTAAATTGTTCCCTGTAATTGCTGGATCTTCCTACCGAAACAAAGGGATTCAGCTTATGCTGGATGCTGTTGTTGATTACTTGCCATCTCCTCTTGACGTTCCAGCTATTACTGGACATCTTGATGACGGTACAGAAGCTGTTCGTCACTCTTCGGATGAAGAGCCGTTTGCAGCTTTGGCATTTAAAATCATGACAGACCCTTATGTTGGTAAACTTACGTTCTTCCGTGTTTACTCAGGCGTACTTGAGTCCGGATCATACGTAGTTAATGCAACTAAGAACAAGCGTGAACGTATTGGTCGTATCCTTCAAATGCATGCGAACAGCCGTCAAGAAATTTCCATCGTGTATTCTGGCGACATCGCAGCTGCTGTTGGTTTGAAAGATACCAGTACAGGTGATACACTGTGTGATGAGAAGAATCCAGTAATTCTGGAATCAATGAACTTCCCTGATCCAGTTATCGAGATCGCTGTTGAACCAAAAACTAAAGCTGACCAAGATAAAATGGGTGTTGCTCTCGGAAAGTTGACTGAAGAGGATCCAACTCTTCGTGCTCACACTGATGAAGAAACAGGCCAAACAATCCTGGCTGGTATGGGTGAACTTCACTTGGACATCATCATCGACCGTATGCGTCGTGAGTTCAAAGTAGAAACCAATGTGGGTAAACCACAGGTTGCTTACCGCGAAACGTTCAAGGCACCTGCTCGCGTCGAAGGTAAATTTGTACGCCAATCTGGTGGTCGTGGTCAATACGGTCACGTATGGGTTGAATTTGAACCCCTCGAACCAGGTACTGGTAGCAAATTCGAAAGTAAAGTTGTGGGTGGCTCGGTTCCTAGAGAGTACATCGCTCCTGCACTTGCGGGTATTGAAGAACAAATGAAAAACGGCGTACTTGCTGGCTTCCCGCTAGTAGACGTTAAAGCTACCATCGTAGATGGTTCTTATCATGATGTCGATTCCAACGAAATGGCATTTAAAATTGCCGGTTCGATGGCACTCAAAGCAGCTAAAGACAAGTGTAAGCCTGTCCTGCTTGAGCCAATCATGAAAGTAGAAGTAACTGTTCCTGAGGAATATATGGGTGATGTAATGGGTATGCTGAACTCCCGCCGTGGCCGTATCGAAGGTATGGATTCCCGTGGTGGAGCGCAAATTATCCGTGCTAAGGTGCCTCTTTCCGAAATGTTCGGATACTCTACAACACTTCGTTCTGGTACACAAGGACGTGGCGTATTCTCAATGGAGCTTTCTCACTATGAAGAAGTTCCTAAATCCATTGCGGAAGAGATCGCTGCAAAGAACAAAGGCGCTGAATAATTACCAGTTTTAACTTGCCGTCCCGGGTATAAACACTCAGTCATCTAAGATTACACGTATGCGGGCGGCTCAAATATAAGGAACCCCACATTAAGGAGGAACTGTTCAAATGGCAAAGGCAAAGTTTGAACGTAACAAACCGCACGTTAACATCGGTACTATTGGTCACGTCGACCATGGTAAAACGACTCTGACTGCTGCAATCACTACTGTATTGTCCAAAACTTACGGTGGCGCAGCTATCGCATTCGATCAAATCGACAAAGCTCCTGAAGAGCGCGAACGTGGTATCACAATCTCCACTTCCCACGTTGAATATGAAACTCCTAACCGTCACTACGCTCACGTAGACTGCCCTGGTCACGCCGACTATGTTAAAAACATGATCACTGGCGCAGCGCAAATGGACGGAGCTATCCTGGTTGTATCCGCAGCTGATGGCCCAATGCCACAAACTCGCGAGCACATCCTGTTGTCCCGTCAAGTAGGCGTTCCTTACATCGTTGTCTTCTTGAACAAATGCGACATGGTTGAAGACGAAGAGTTGTTGGAATTGGTTGAAATGGAAGTTCGCGACTTGCTTAGCGAGTATGACTTCCCAGGCGACGATACTCCAATCATCCGTGGTTCTGCTCGTGAAGCTCTGCAAAACCCAGATGGCGATTACGCTAAAAAAATCATCGAAATGTTTGAAACAATCGATGAGTACATTCCACTTCCTGAGCGTCAAACTGACAAGCCTTTCTTGATGCCTGTCGAAGACGTATTCTCCATCACTGGCCGCGGTACTGTGGCAACTGGTCGCGTAGAACGCGGAACAGTTAAAGTCGGAGAAGAAATCGAAATCGTTGGTATTCATGAAGATACTAAGAAATCCGTAGTTACGGGCGTAGAAATGTTCCGTAAATTGCTGGATTCCGCTCAAGCTGGGGACAACATCGGAGCATTGCTTCGTGGTGTTGACCGTAACATGATCGAGCGTGGCCAAGTATTGGCTAAGCCGAACTCCGTTAAACCACACACTGAGTTCACTGCTCAAATTTACGTTCTGACAAAAGAAGAAGGTGGCCGTCACAAGCCTTTCTTCACTGGATACCGTCCACAGTTCTACTTCCGTACAACTGACGTAACTGGTATCATCAACTTGCCAGAAGGTACTGAAATGGTTATGCCTGGTGATAACATCTCCGTAACCGTACAACTGATCTCCCCAATCGCTATTGAAGAAGGTACTAAATTCTCCATTCGCGAAGGTGGCCGTACAGTTGGTGCTGGTAGCGTAGCTTCTATCCAAAAATAATAATTCGACTTCTATCTGCGGGTAGATTCCGAATTACAAACACCCCTGATTCTTCTTGCGGAGAATCAGGGGCTTTTTTTTATTTTTTTTTTGAGAAAGATTTATTATTCGACACCAATTGATAATAAAGCATAACAATATGATCTTTTTCTACATAATTCGTCAAATTACAACAATCGATTGTTTACAATTATACTAATCTTAGAGTAAAATGAAGGAGGTATAATAATGTAAAATAATAGGAGTTGTGGGAGGGTGTTAATATGGGGAAATGTCCTTTTTCCTTCATGCATGCGTTAACTGCACGTAATAATAATGTGGATTCTCCTGCCTCTCGTTCCTTAGACTTCAAGGATCAGAATCATGCTGTTGCGGAGTCTTTTCATAAACTGGAAGGACATGGCGAACTTAACGAGCAGATGAGGATGATTGATCTGACTGAAGCAGATCTGAACTTACTACGCAGGGTGAAACCTGTTGTTGAGCAGAATATAGACTATATCATTGATCAATTTTACAATTCTGTATTAGGTGTAAATAAACTCGAAGCTATTATTTTGGAACATAGCAGTATAGATAGGTTAAAAACTACTCTGCGTGGTCATATCCTAGAGATTTTTAATGGAAAGGTTGACGATGAGTACATAGCAAAGCGTCTAATGATCGCTAATATTCATAAAAGAGTAGGACTTGAGCCTAAATGGTACTTATCTGCTTTTCAGAATCTTCAGAACGTATTTATACGCGTTATATATAATGAAACAAACGATGACAATATACGCCTTCGAGTGGTTCAGACGGTGACTAAACTGCTTAATCTCGAGCAGCAATTGGTGCTAGAAGAATATGAGAAGGAGAATATAAGAGAGAAGGAGGAGCAATATTTATTAGTGAAAAATGAATTGAAACAAAAAATTTCAGAGTTTAGCGTTGAACTGATAGATTATAGCATCGATACTAATGCTGCTGTGAAGCAGCTAGTGGCAAGCAGCAATGAAGTAAGTAGAACATTCCAACGTACGGCTTCATCCGCTCTGGAGTCACAGGGATTAGCTGCAGATGGGCATGAACACTTGGACGATTTGACTGAGCAAATTAATCTCATATATCAGACCACCAGTGAGATGGAAGACTCGATCATTGAGTTAAGCGATTCCTCTAAACAAATTCAAAAAATTGTGAACTCAGTAAGGGAAATTGCTGATCAGACTAAAATCCTCTCACTTAATGCAACGATTGAAGCCGCAAGAGCTGGTGAGCATGGTAGAGGGTTTAGTGTGGTTGCTCAAGAAGTTAGCCGGCTTGCGGAGGATACTAAGAATACTGTGATTCAGATCGTAGAGCTAACAAATAAATCAGGACTCCTCACTCAGCAGGTTGTAGAAGAGATTCGTAAGGTGCAGGACTTAACTAAGAATGGGAAACACCAATCGGTCGAGACTAGTCTTATGTTCTCTGATATTGTAGATGCTATGCGTAGCAGTACACAGGAGATTGTAATAGTGGAAGAAGAAATAAGAACCTTAATCCAAACCATTGAGGGGATCGGAACTGCAACGGCTCAGACTGCTTCCTCCGCAGAGATTTTTAAGTCTGCGACAGAGAATCTTTAACATATATATAGTAGAAGAACAGCGCATGAAAAAAATATGCGTTGTTTTTCTATTTTCGCTTGCAATACTGCTGCCTATTATATATAATAATAAATGTTGTTCTGAGACGTTGCGATGATGTGAGAGGTTACTGACACACCCGGCCCCTTTGCCATGGGGACGAGGTCAGAAAATTTTCACGGAGTATGTCCGATACCAAATTGGGCGATAGAAGGAGGGACTAATATGGCAAAGCAAAAAATTCGTATTCGCTTGAAAGCATACGACCACAGAATTCTTGATCAATCCGCTGAGAAGATTGTTGAAACAGCAAAACGTTCGGGTGCAGGTGTGTCCGGGCCGATTCCGTTACCAACTGAGAAGCAAATCATTACTATTCTCCGTGCGGTACACAAGTACAAGGATTCCCGTGAACAGTTTGAACAACGGACTCACAAACGTTTGATCGATATTGTGAACCCAACACCACAAACTGTGGATGCCTTGATGCGCTTGGATCTACCGTCCGGTGTAGATATCGAAATCAAATTGTAATTTTATTTTTAAGTAACTTAGGAAAAGAAAAGAGGTGTCAACATTGAAAGGTATCTTAGGAAAAAAACTCGGTATGACTCAAGTGTTTACTCCAGAAGGTAACGTAATTCCTGTTACTGTTATCGAAGCAGGACCTTGTGTAGTACTGCAAAAGAAAGACCTGAATATCGACGGATATGAAGCAGTGCAATTGGGCTTTTCTGATAAAAAAGAAAAACGCTCCAATAAGCCTGAACAGGGTCACGCCAAAAAGGCAAATGCAACACCTAAGCGCTACGTTCGTGAAATTCGCGGTGTTGATCTCGGGTCTCTCGAGGTTGGACAAGAACTGAAGGCTGATATCTTTGCTGAGGGCGAATTTGTTGACGTAACTGGTACATCTAAAGGTAAAGGTTTCCAAGGTAACATCAAACGTTGGGGACAAAGCCGCGGACCAATGGCACACGGATCGCGTTACCACAGAAGACCGGGTTCCATGGGTTCTATCCAAGCTAACCGTGTTCCTAAGGGCAAACGCCTTCCAGGACATATGGGTCACACGACTATTACGGTTCAAAAGCTTGAAATTATCAAGGTTGATGTTGAACGTAACGTATTGCTGGTTAAAGGCGCTATCCCAGGTCCTAAAAACAGCTTCGTGAAAGTTAAACAAACCGTTAAGAAATAATTATTGAAGAAAGGAGGAACATGAAATGCCAAAAGTAACACTTTTTAATATTAGTGGCAACGAAGTTGGTGAAGTGGAACTGAGCGATACAGTATTCGGTATTGAACCGAATGAGCACGTTCTACATGAAGCTGCGCTTATGCAAAGAGCTTCCCTACGTCGTGGTACACACAAAGTAAAAGGACGTTCTGAAGTTCGTGGCGGTGGACGTAAACCTTGGAAACAAAAAGGTACAGGTCGCGCTCGTCAAGGCTCCATTCGTTCTCCACAATGGAAAGGCGGCGGCGTTGTCTTCGGACCAACACCACGTAGCTATTCCTGGAAACTGCCTAAGAAGGTTCGTCGTTTGGCGATCAAATCCGCTTTGTCCTCGAAAGTACTCGAGAATGACATTATCGTATTGGATAGCTTGACAATGAATGCTCCGAAAACGAAAGAATTCGCAGCAATCTTGAACAATCTGAAAGTAGATCGTAAAGCGTTGATCGTAGCTACTAGCTATGATGATAACGTAGCACTTTCCGCTCGTAACATCCCTGGGGTGAAATTCGTAGCGGCTGACGGCATTAATGTTCTTGACGTACTGACGTACGACAAACTGATCATCACTAAAGAAGCAGTTCTGAAGGTAGAGGAGGTGTTCGCGTAATGAAAGATCCTCGTGATATTATCAAACGTCCGGTGATTACGGAACGTACTTCCGACTACATGAGCGAAATGAAATACGCTTTTGAAGTGGATATCCGTGCTAACAAAACCGAAATCAAAAAAGCTGTCGAGGCTATTTTCAAAGTAAAAGTAACAAATGTGAACACAATGCGCGTACCTGGCAAACTGAAACGTTATGGTAAATATTCTGGTTACACTCCAGAGTGGAAAAAAGCCATCGTTAAGCTTAGCCCGGACAGCAAACCGCTTGAATTTTTTGAAGCGGTAGAATAATACTCTGTTGAAGTAAGGAGGGAACTACAGTGCCAATCAAAAAGTACAAACCGACCTCTCCGGCAAGACGCGCTATGTCCGTGTCTACGTTTGAAGAAATTACAACAAACCAGCCAGAGAAATCGTTGCTTTCTCCGCTGTTCAAACATGCGGGACGCAACAACCAAGGTAAAATTACGGTTCGTCACCATGGCGGCGGACATAAACGTAAATACCGTATTATCGACTTCAAGCGGACTAAAGACGGCATACCAGGTAGCGTTGCTACAATCGAGTATGACCCGAACCGCACATCTAATATTGCTTTGATCCACTATGCTGATGGAGAGAAACGTTATATCATCGCTCCTAAAGGTCTAAGAGTTGGGGATAAAGTAGAGTCCGGTCCTGCGGCCGACATCAAAATTGGTAACAGTCTTCCACTGGAGAACATTCCAGTAGGTACAGTTATCCACAACATTGAGTTGAAACCAGGTAAAGGCGGACAATTGGTTCGTGCAGCTGGTACAGAAGCTCAATTGCTTGGTAAAGAAGAAAAATACTGTTCCGTTCGTTTGTCATCCGGTGAGGTTCGTAAGATCCTTAGCGTATGCCGTGCAACTATCGGTTCCGTAGGTAACGAAGATCACGAATTGATCAAAATCGGTAAAGCTGGACGTAGTCGCTGGCTCGGCCGTCGTCCTGAAGTTCGCGGGGTAGTAATGAACCCTAACGATCACCCACACGGTGGTGGTGAAGGTCGCGCTCCAATCGGACGTAAATCGCCAATGTCTCCATGGGGCAAACCAACCCTTGGTTACAAAACGCGTAAGAAAAACAAGGCATCTGATAAATATATCGTTCGCCGCCGCACTAAATAAGACGCTTCTGGCAAGTTAATAAAGCGCGAAGCGTCGATTCGCGGTTTGAAGAACCGGATGAAGGGAGGATTCACACATGGGTCGCAGTTTAAAGAAGGGGCCGTTTATCGATGGCTACCTGCTTAAAAAAGTTGAGGAACTGAACGAGGCTGAAAAAAAGGTTGTAGTTAAAACTTGGTCCCGTCGCTCAACCATTTTCCCTCAGTTTATCGGACATACGTTTGGTGTATATGACGGCCGTAAACACGTGCCTGTATACGTAACAGAAGATATGGTAGGTCACAAGTTGGGCGAGTTCGCGCCAACACGTACTTACAAAGGCCACGCGGGTGACGATAAGAAAACAAGAAGATAATAATAAGGTCTCTGTTTGAAAGGAGGTTAAACAATGGAAGCAAAAGCACATGCAAGATCGGTGCGAATTTCCGCTCGTAAAGCGAAACTGGTTGTTGACTTGATTCGCGGTAAGCAAGTGGGGGAAGCAATTGCTATTCTTCGCCACACTCCGAAATCCGCTTCTCCGGTCGTTGAAAAGTTGCTTAATTCGGCAATTGCGAATGCTGAGCATAACTATTCTTTGGACGTGAACAGTTTGTTCGTTAGCGAGGTTTTCGTTAACCAAGGACCTACTATGAAACGTTTCCGTCCGCGCGCCATGGGCCGCGCAAGTCGGATCAATAAACGCACGAGCCACATTACACTGGTGGTATCTGAGAAATAAGGAGGGATAACACGTGGGTCAAAAGGTAAATCCAATCGGACTCCGAATCGGTATTATTCGCGATTGGGAATCTAAATGGTATGCAGGAAAAGATTTCGGTACTCTTCTGATGGAAGACGTCAAAATCCGGGAATACCTTAAAGGCAAATTGAAGGATTCCGCTGTTTCCCATATCGAGATCGAAAGAGCGGCTAGCCGCGTGAACGTTACAATTCATACAGCTAAACCAGGTATGGTTATTGGTAAAGGCGGAGCAGAAGTAGAAGTACTTCGCAGCGCAGTTACAGCAATCGCTGGTGGCAAAAAAGTACACATCAACATCAATGAAATCAAGCACCCTGAATTGGATGCAATTCTTGTAGCTGAGAGCATTGCTCAACAATTGGAACGTCGTGTATCGTTCCGTCGTGCCCTCAAACAAGCGATTCAAAGAACTATGCGTTCTGGCGCAAAAGGGATTAAAACTCAAGTGGGCGGACGTCTTGGCGGAGCTGAGATTGCTCGTTCAGAAGGTTATAGCGAAGGAACAGTTCCACTTCATACGCTTCGTGCCGATATCGATTACGGAACGGCTGAAGCACATACAACTTACGGTCTTATCGGCGTAAAAGTATGGATCTACCGTGGAGAAGTTCTTCCCCCAGCTAAGAAACAAGCTGCTCAGGAAGGAGGCAACTAATCATGTTGGTACCAAAACGCGTAAAACACCGCAAGCAACAACGCGGACACATGAAGGGTATGGCAAAAGGCGGTACTGAATTGAACTTCGGCGAATTCGGCCTGGTTGCACTTGAACCGTCTTGGATCACTAACCGTCAGATCGAAGCTGCTCGTATCGCGATGACACGTTATATCAAACGTGGCGGTCAAGTTTGGATCAAGATTTTCCCAGATAAACCTATTACTCAAAAGCCTCTCGAGGTTCGTATGGGTAGTGGTAAAGGTAACGTTGAGAAATGGGTAGCCGTAGTTAAACCGGGCAAGATTATGTTCGAACTCGGAGGCGTGTCGGAAGAAATCGCTCGTGAAGCGATGCGTCTTGCCGCTCACAAGCTGCCTGTAAAGACTAAGTTTGTGAAACGTGAAGAATTGGGTGGTGAAGCAAATGAAAGCTAATGAACTTCGCAACTTAACCACTGCTGAGATTGAACAAAAGATCGCTGGATTCAAAGAGGAACTTTTTAATCTCCGTTTTCAATTGGCAACTGGCCAATTGGACAACCCAACTCGGATTCGTGACGTGCGTAAGGAAATAGCTCGTGCTAAAACCGTGATCCATCAAAGAGTGCTTGGGATTAGTTAAGTGAGACGGATCGCAGATCCGTATTCAGGAAGGAGGCTAACTAATGAGTGAAGAACGTAATGCACGTAAAGTGCTAATCGGTAAAGTGGTCAGTGATAAAATGGATAAAACCATCGTAGTTGCTGTTGAAACCTATAAAAAACACAATTTGTACCACAAACGCATCAAGTCTACGAAGAAATTCAAAGCACATGATGAGGGAAATGTTGCAAAGATTGGCGATACCGTAAAACTCATGGAAACTCGTCCGTTGTCTAAGGACAAACGTTGGAGACTAGTTGAAGTGGTAGAAGCAGCGGTTATCATCTAAGATATCAAGAGAGTTTTTCCGGAAGGAGGAAATTATAATGATTCAACCATTTACACGTTTGCATGTGGCTGACAACTCTGGTGCGAAGGAACTGATGTGTATCCGCGTACTGGGTGGTACTGGACGCCGTACAGCAGCAATCGGTGATTTGATCGTTTGTTCCGTTAAACAAGCAACACCAGGCGGCGTTGTCAAAAAAGGTGATGTTGTTAGAGCGGTAGTTGTTCGTACGAAACGTTCCGTTCGTCGTAAAGATGGATCTTACATCGCATTCGACGAAAACGCAGCTGTTGTTGTTAAAGACGACAGAAGCCCTCGTGGAACACGTATCTTTGGACCAGTTGCTCGCGAACTTCGCGATAAAGACTACATGAAGATCGTTTCCTTGGCACCGGAAGTTATCTAATAAACACGGCACCAATAAGTTGAAGGTTAGTTATAGGAGGTGTAATAAATGCCTAGAGTGAAAAAAGTTCTGGAATCCCATAACAATAAACTGCACGTGAAGAAAGATGACGTGGTGCTTGTGATTAGTGGTAAAGACAAAGGCAAAAAAGGCCGTGTCATCGCTGCTTATCCTCGTGAAAACCGCGTTCTGGTAGAAGGCGTCAATATGGTGAAAAAACACCAAAAGCCGAACCAGCTGAATCCACAGGGTGGAATTATTGAGCAGGAAGCTTCGATTCATGTGTCCAACGTAATGCACATCGATCCGAAGACCGGCAAAGTAACCCGTATCGGTTACAAAGTTTTGGACAATGGTAAAAAAGTTCGGATTGCTAAAAGATCCGGAGAGATTATCGACTAATCTAGCCCTTAAGAAAGGAGGTTAAATCTTCATGGCAGCAAGAATGAAAGAACGTTTTCTTAACGAAATTACACCTGCTTTGATGCAGAAGTTTAACTATACAACTGTTATGCAAGTGCCTAAGATCGAGAAGGTTGTCATCAACATGGGTGTGGGTGACGCTGTTCAAAACTCCAAAGTACTTGATGCTGCAGTTAATGACATGCAGTTGATCGCTGGTCAAAAACCAGTAATCACTAAAGCTAAAAAATCCATCGCTGGTTTCAAACTACGCGAAAATATGCCGATTGGGGTTAAAGTAACACTGCGCGGAGAGCGTATGTATTACTTCTTGGACAAATTGTTCAACGTAACACTTCCACGTGTACGTGACTTCCGTGGTGTTTCCACTAAAGCCTTTGATGGCCGTGGTAACTACACACTTGGTCTTAAAGAACAATTGATCTTCCCCGAGATCGAATATGACAAAGTGGATAAAGTCCGCGGTATGGACATCGTTATTGTAACGACTGCTAAGACGGACGAGGAATCCCGCGAGCTGCTGGGTCAGCTGGGAATGCCTTTCGCAAAATAAAGTCGGTTAATCCATTTTCTCCGAAAATGTTTAGGAGGTGTCAGGCTAAGTGGCAAAAACTTCGATGAAAGTTAAACAACAACGTACGCCTAAGTTTAAAGTACGTGCATATACACGTTGCGAACGTTGTGGTCGTCCACATTCGGTACTGCAAAAGTTCAAAATTTGCAGAATTTGTTTCCGTGAATTAGCTTATAAAGGCCAGATCCCTGGCGTGAAAAAAGCAAGTTGGTAAGAAGTTTATAAACGGGAAGGAGGTTTACACACATGACTATGTCTGATCCTATTGCAGATATGCTTACTCGTATTCGTAACGCTAACATTGTGCGTCACGAGACGGTAGAAATGCCTGCTTCTACTATGAAGAAACAAATCGCTGACATTTTGAAGCGTGAAGGTTTCATCCGCGATGCGGAATTCGTTGAAGATAGCAAACAAGGGATTATCCGTATCTTCTTGAAATACGGCCCTAACCAAGAGCGTGTTATTTCTGGTTTGAAAAGAATCAGTAAACCAGGCCTTCGCGTATACACGAAGAGCAATGAAGTGCCTCGTGTACTCGGTGGTCTAGGAATCGCGATTATCTCCACATCTAAGGGAGTTATGACCGACAAAGAAGCTCGTCAATCAAAATCTGGCGGAGAAGTTGTCTGCTACATTTGGTAATAAACGTCACAAGATAAGGAGGTGCAACACATGTCTCGTATTGGTCGCAAACCAATCGCAGTACCTAGCGGTGTAGATGTCACTTTGGACAACGCCGTTATTACAGTAAAAGGTCCAAAAGGTTCTTTGACTCGTGAGCTTCATAAAGACATGAAGGTTACAGTTGAAAATAACGAAATTACCGTTGTTCGCCCGTCGGATAACAAATTGCATCGTTCACTTCACGGCACAACCCGCTCCGTTGTCAACAACATGGTAGCAGGTGTGACTGAAGGTTTCTCGAAATCTCTGGAACTGGTTGGGGTCGGATATCGTGCAAGCAAATCCGGAGATAAAATCGTTCTGAACGTTGGTTATTCCCACCCGGTTGAAATTACACCGGAAGCTGGTATCGAGTTCGAAGTTCCTGCGAACACGAAGATCATCGTTAAAGGTATCGATAAAGAACGCGTTGGCGCATACGCTGCTAAAATCCGTTCCGTTCGTGAACCAGAACCGTATAAAGGTAAAGGTATCAAATATGAAGGCGAGCGTATCATCCGCAAAGAAGGTAAAGCTGGTAAGAAGAAATAACCAGTTTAAACTTAATTGTAAGATACCCCGTGCATCTTAAAGTGAAGCTGTTTACGGCAAACTGAAGGGAGTGAAAGGGAAGTCATGATTACAAAAGAAGATAAAAACAAGGCTCGTCTCAAAAGACACCTGCGTGTTCGTAAGAAGATCCAGGGAACTACTGAGCGTCCACGTTTGAACGTATTCCGTTCTTCGAAACACATCTACGCTCAACTGATCGATGATGTTAAAGGGGTTACTATCGTATCCGCTTCTACACTTGATAAAGATCTGAGCGCTAACATCGGTAATGGCGGCAGCGTTGAAGCTGCAGCGAAAGTTGGCCAATTGGTCGCTGAGCGTGCCAAAGAAAAAGGATATGCAGTGGTCGTATTCGACCGCGGAGGTTACTTGTACCATGGACGGATTCAAGCATTGGCTGATGCAGCTCGTGAAGCTGGTCTTGAATTCTAGAATAATTCTTAAAAGGAGGTTAACGACTTGCGTGTAGATCCGAACAGTTTAGAACTGACAGAAAGAGTTGTACACATTAACCGTGTTGCAAAAGTTGTAAAAGGCGGACGCCGGTTCAGCTTTAGTGCACTTGTTGTTGTGGGCGACGGCAACGGCTACGTCGGTGCTGGTATCGGTAAAGCCGGCGAAGTTCCGGATGCCATCCGTAAAGGCATTGAAGACGCCAAGAAAAACCTGATTCACATCCCAATCGTAGGAACTTCGATTCCCCATCTCGTTACTGGACACTTCGGCGCAGGACGCGTGTTGCTGAAACCAGCATCAGAGGGTACTGGCGTTATCGCTGGCGGTCCAGTTCGTGCGGTATTGGAATTGGCAGGCGTTGGCGACATTTTGACAAAATCACTGGGTTCTTCGAATTCCATGAACATGGTCAATGCAACTTTGGAGGGACTTTCCCGTCTGAAACGCATTGAAGAGGTCGCGAAACTTCGCGGCAAATCTGTCGAAGAATTGCGCGGTTAAGGAGGGGAACGTCAATGGCAAAATTGCAAATTACCCTCGTACGTAGTGTAATCGGACGTCCAGAAACACAACGTGTTACTGTTAAGACGCTCGGCCTGCGTAAACTCAACACGACAGTGGTTCACAATGACAGTCCTGCAATTCGCGGAATGATCAATAAAGTGAGTCACTTGCTATCTGTAACTGAAATTGAAGGCTAATCGCCTCGCATAAATTAACAAACATAAGGAGGTGCAAACGATGAAGTTACATGAACTTGCTCCAGCTCCTGGTTCCCGCAAAGAACGCAATCGCGTTGGTCGTGGTCCTAGTAGCGGAAATGGTAAAACTTCCGGTCGCGGTCACAAAGGTCAAAACTCACGTTCTGGCGGTGGTGTTCGTCCGGGCTTCGAGGGTGGACAAAATCCGCTCTATCGTCGTCTGCCTAAACGTGGTTTCGTCAATCCTACCCGTAAAGAGTATGCGATTGTGAACCTGGAAGATCTGAATAGCTTTGCAGAAGGAACTGAAGTGACTCCGCAGTTGTTGCTTGAAACTGGTGTTGTCAAGAATTCCAAAAGCGGCATCAAGATTCTCGGCAACGGTGAGTTGACCGTAAAATTGACTGTACAAGCAAATAAGTTCTCTCAATCTGCGGTAGAGAAAATCGAGGCTGCCGGCGGTAAAACCGAGGTGATCTAATGTTCAAGACGCTTAAGAATATCTGGCATGTTGAAGATTTGCGCAAAAAGATCCTGTTTACCTTGTTCATTCTGTTTATCTACCGTATCGGTTCGTTTGTTCCGGTTCCTGGTGTAAACAAAGATGTACTGGCAACAGCAAATCAGAGCGGTGACGCTTTGATGGGACTCTTGAACACCTTCTCGGGCGGAGCGCTCAAAAACTTCTCGATATTTGCGATCAGTATTTATCCGTACATTACAGCATCCATCATCGTGCAATTGCTGTCGATGGATGTTGTTCCTAAGTTTGCTGAATGGGCTAAACAAGGGGAGCACGGAAAAAAACAATTGGCGCAAATCACTCGTTACGGTACAGTGATATTAGCCCTGATCCAAGGTTTTGCTACGTCGATAGGGTTTAACCGGATATACAATACTCAAATGATGCCGAATGCGACATTTGCTGATTACTTGCTGGTTGCCATTATCTTGACGGCAGGTACTTCTTTCTTGATGTGGCTTGGTGAACAGATTACCGAAAAGGGAATCGGGAACGGGATTTCGATCCTGATTTTTGCGGGAATCGTCGCCGGTATCCCGGGATATATCACAAGTACGGCTAACTCAAGCTTTATTCAGCCGGATCAGGTGTTCCTGAATATTCTTAAAGTCGTTATTGTGCTGATTGTGATTGTAGCGATTATTACAGCAGTTATCTTCGTGCAGCAAGGTATTCGGAAGATTCCTGTTCAATATGCTAAACGCGTAGTTGGCAACAAAATGTACGGTGGACAGAATACACATATTCCGCTGAAAATTAATGCGGCAGGTGTAATTCCGGTAATCTTCGCCGTATCATTGCTTCAGTTCCCAGTTGTTCTCTCCAGTTTCTGGTCAACACATGCCTGGGCACAATGGATTACCAAATATTTGGCAACCGATGCTCCGCTTGGTATGCTTCTGTATGTAGTGATGATCATCGGGTTTACGTTCTTCTATACGTTCGTACAGATGAATCCTCAGCAGATGGCTGATAACATGAAGAAGAATGGTGGTTACATCCCAGGTATCCGTCCTGGTAAAGCTACAGAGAAATATCTGACTAGAGTAATGTCTCGTTTGACTATGTCAGGCGCGTTGTTCCTAGCTTTGATCTCTGTACTACCGATGTTCTTCGGTGCTATATCTGGATTGCCCAAAGAAGTTCGAATTGGTGGCACTGCGCTGCTTATCGTAATCGGCGTGGCATTGGATACTATGAAGCAGATCGAGAGCCATTTGATCAAACGCCATTACAAAGGCTTCATCAATAAATAGGTGATAGGTTCCGGTGAAGCTTAAGTTTTTATTCTTCCCGGCACCTATTATGCTGTTTCTTGCTTGGTGGCGAACTTTTGGGGGGAGAGAGAAATCGTGAACATTTTATTCATGGGCCCTCCTGGGGCAGGCAAGGGAACACAAGCGGCAGAAATCGTTAAAAAATTTGGTATTCCTCATATTTCGACAGGAGATGCTTTCCGTTTGGCAATCAAACAGGAAACTCCGGTAGGATTGAAGGCCAAATCATTTATAGATCAAGGTTTGCTTGTACCAGATGATGTGACCATTGGGATAGTCGAAGAACGGTTGCAGCAGTCCGATTGCGAAAAAGGATTTCTATTGGATGGTTTTCCAAGAACTCTTTCGCAAGCGGAAGCGCTGGATGATATTCTTAGCCGTTTGAACACTTCTTTGGATCATGTCATCAACTTGAATGTTGACCGTGGATTGCTAATGGCGCGTCTTACTGGACGTCGTATCTGCAGCGTTTGCGGAGCATCCTACCATTTAATCTTCAACCCGCCGAAGCAAGATGGCATTTGCGACATTGATGGCGGTGAGTTATATCAACGTCCGGATGACAACGAAGAAAGTGTAGGCAAGCGCCTGGATGAGTATGATAATAAAACAGCGCCGCTGCTTGCGTTTTATGATAATAAAGGTCTTTTGCGTCAGGTAAACGGGGAAAACGAAATTAATGTCGTTACTTCTGAAATCGTGTCTTTAATGCGGGGTTAATGTAATGATCATTTGTAAATCCGAACAGGAACTTGCCTTTATGAGGGAAGCTGGTCGAATTGTTGCCGAGAGTCACCGTCTTATTGCTCAGGCCATTGAGCCTGGCATTACAACGGGCGAGCTCGACAGAATCGCCGATCAATACATTCGCAGTCAAGATGCTGTGCCGTCTTTCAAAGGCTACAACGGTTTTCCTGCCAGCATTTGCGCTTCAGTCAACGAACAATTGGTGCATGGATTTCCAGGTAAACGTAAACTGATCGAAGGCGATATTGTTACGCTGGATATCGGTGCAGAGTACCGCGGTTATCACGGTGATTCCGCCTGGACCTACGGTGTGGGCAGCATTTCCGAAGAGGCTCAGCGTTTGCTGGACGTTACGGAAGGCTCCTTGTACGCGGGACTGGCGTTAGTTAAGCCGGATGTGCGCTTGTTTACAATCTCCCATGCTATTCAGCAGTACATCGAAGAGGCTGGTTTCTCAGTCGTACGTGAGTATGTTGGTCATGGTATTGGGGCAAAACTGCATGAAGAACCGCAAATTCCGAATTATGGCATAGCGGACCGCGGACCACGTCTGAAACCGGGTATGGTGCTCGCGATTGAGCCGATGGTAAACGCAGGAAAGAGACATGTCAGAACACTGGAAGATAACTGGACTGTCGTTACGGTTGATGGCTCACTATGTGCTCACTTCGAGCATACAGTAGCAGTTACTCCGGACGGCATGGAAATTTTCACAAAACTGAATGCGTAGGTGATCTCCTCTTGAATACTGTGAGCAGCCCGCAGGTTGGTCAATTAGTGAGAATTCTCAAAGGCAAAGATGCCGGAGAGGCAGCCGTTGTTATCGCAGTTGTTGATAGCAGATTTGTATACATTGCAGATGGAGACAAACGTAAGTTTGATGGGCCAAAGAAGAAGAATATTCTTCATCTTGAGCTCATACCCTTCATCAGCAGTGAGGTTGTGGACAGTTTGAAGGAAACTGGGCGGGTAACAAACGGAAAGCTGCGATTCGCAGTCATGAAGTATGCTGGACCCACCGGAATAAGTGCTGATGAGAAAGGAGACTAACTGTGGCTAAGGAAGATGTCATTGAAGTAGAAGGTACTGTCCTTGAACCGTTGCCAAACGCAACGTTTAAGGTTGAGCTTGAGAACGGTCATCAAATACTTGCCCATGTATCCGGTAAATTGCGGATGCACTTTATCCGTATTTTGACCGGAGACAAAGTGGTCGTGCAGTTATCGCCTTATGATTTATCAAAAGGTCGTATAACTTACCGTAAATAGATGGGAACTACGAAAAAAGTTTTGCTTCGCAAAACTTTGAGGAGGTAATTAACATGAAGGTAAGACCTTCTGTAAAGCCCATTTGCGAGAAATGTAAAGTAATCCGCCGCAAAGGGACTGTTATGGTGATTTGCGAAAATCCGAAACACAAACAAAAACAAGGTTAAGAAGGGGGTGTAGCGTAAAATGGCTCGTATAGCTGGAGTGGATTTGCCACGTGACAAACGCGTTGAGATCGCCTTGACTTATATTTTCGGAATCGGTAAAACGACTTCTCAGAAAATTCTTAATGAAACAGGCATTAGCGCTAATACACGTGTCCGTGATTTGACGGAAGATGAAGTCAGCAAACTGCGTGAAACGATCGACAAAACGGTTAAGGTTGAAGGTGACCTGCGTCGTGAAATTTCCTTAAATATTAAACGTCTTACTGAGATCGGCTGTTACCGCGGTGTTCGCCACCGTCGTGGATTGCCTGTTCGCGGTCAACGTACTAAAACGAATGCCCGTACCCGGAAAGGCCCGCGTCGTACGGTAGCAAACAAAAAGAAATAATAAGGGGGGATAAGAGACAATGGCTAAACCGAAAAAAGTCGTACGTACCAAACGTCGCGACCGTAAAAATATCGAATCCGGCGTGGCACATATTCGTTCCACGTTCAACAACACCATCGTTACCATCACGGATCCTCACGGAAATGCAATTTCCTGGGCAAGCTCCGGCGGCCAAGGATTTAAAGGTTCCCGTAAGTCCACTCCATTCGCAGCGCAAATGGCAGCTGAATCAGCAGCTAAAGCAGCTATGGAGCACGGCATGAAGTCGGTTGAGGTTATGGTTAAAGGACCGGGCGCGGGCCGCGAAGCAGCCATCCGTTCCCTTCAAGCTGCAGGGCTTGAAGTTAACCTTATTAAAGACGTAACTCCGGTTCCTCACAATGGATGCCGTCCGCCTAAGCGTCGTCGCGTATAGTGAAATCAGTATTGTGAATGTGGTATAATTCTGACGCATCTGCTAATAATAGGTGTTTAGGCATACTACATGATGCACCTGATGGGGTGACAGTTTCATATAGGAGCGACGTTGAAGGAGGGGTAAACTCGTGATAGAAATCGAAAAGCCGAAGATTGAGACCGTAGAAGCTAATGATGAAGGTACCTATGGGAAATTCGTAGTTGAACCGCTGGAACGTGGGTATGGCACGACTCTGGGGAACTCGCTTCGCCGGATATTGCTTTCTTCGCTTCCAGGAGCCGCAGTGACTTCGGTCCAAATTGACGGCGTTCTGCATGAGTTCTCGACCGTTCCAGGCGTAATGGAAGATGTGACGGAAATCATTCTGAACCTTAAAGCCTTGTCTCTGAAGATTCATTCAGACGAGGAAAAAGTGTTCGAGATTGATGCTGAAGGGGAAGGCATCGTTACCGCAGGTGATATCCGTGCGGACAGCGATGTTGAGATCCTCAATCCGGATCTTCACATTGCAACGCTGGGACCTGGTGCGAGACTTCATATGCGTATTTTTGCAGGCCGTGGTCGCGGCTATGTCCAAGCGGACCGGAACAAACGTGACGATCAGCCAATTGGTGTTATTCCAGTTGACTCCATCTATACTCCAATTTCACGCGTTAACTACGGCATAGACAATACACGTGTTGGTCAAGTGACTAACTACGACAAATTGACGCTTGAAATTTGGACGGATGGAAGTATCAGACCGGAAGAGGCTGTAAGCCTCGGAGCCAAAATTTTGAACGAGCACCTCGTTCTGTTCGTAGGTCTTACGGACGAAGCGAAAGACGCCGAAATTATGGTTGAAAAAGAAGAAGACAAAAAAGAAAAAGTACTTGAGATGACAATCGAAGAGCTTGATCTTTCTGTTCGTTCCTACAACTGCCTCAAACGTGCTGGTATTAATACCGTACAAGAGCTTACCACGAAGACTGAAGAAGATATGATGAAGGTGCGTAACCTTGGTCGTAAATCTTTGGAAGAAGTTCAGGAAAAGCTTGAGGAACTTGGTTTGGGTCTCCGCACAGAAGAATAGCTGCAGATTGCTTTAGTAAAGGAGGGAAAACACAATGGCATACCAAAAATTGGGCCGTGATTCCAGTGCGCGTAAAGCGTTATTTCGCGACATGGTAACGGATCTGTTTTTATACGAGCGCATCCAAACAACGGAAGCTAAAGCGAAAGAAGTTCGTTCTATCGCTGAAAAGCTGATCACTAAAGCTAAAAAAGGTGATCTTCATGCTCGTCGTCAAGTAGCTGCATTTGTTCGCCGCGAGACTGTTGATGGTGAACAAGATGCAATTCAAAAATTGTTCTCTGACATTGCTCCTCGTTACACTGAGCGTCCAGGTGGATACACTCGTATCCTTAAACTAGGACCTCGTCGTGGCGACGCTGCGCCTATGGTTTATCTTGAATTGGTAGACCGCGCGTAGTATCACAAGTATTGATTTCCGATGCTTCCCTTTCATCCAGCCCTCTTTGGAGTAAAGATGGGGGAAATATCAGCGTTATTGTGCTGCAGAGGCGCAAGACTCTGCTGTACTAATAACCGTGGGAATCACCTTGGTTCAATTGAAGGAGCTCCCGCAGGGGCTCTTTTTTTTGAAATTAAGGATCCTATAGGACTTGTAGTTCTATATATGAAAAATGGATGCCGTCCTTCTAGGGACGGCGAAGCCATTTCTTCAAATAGAAGATCAGACAGTGCTTCGATCGACGTTCTGCTGACCGGTTTAAAAAGGAGAACGGAATGCGCAATCTATTGATGAAGGTCAATTATGACGGAACGAATTATGATGGCTTTCAGACCCAGCCTCAGGGCAATACGATTCAGGATCGGCTGGAGCAAGCCATACTCCATCTGACTGGTGAGAAGCTGAAGATTACTGCTTCAGGCCGCACAGATGCCGGAGTACATGCCTATGGCCAGCCTTTTAACTTTACAACCTCCTCTCGAATCCCAACTGAACGTTGGTGTCTAGCGCTTAATGCCCGGCTGCCACAAGACATCGTGGTTACAGAGGCTAGGGAAGTTCCGCTAACGTTTCACTCTCGTAGAGGGGCTAAGCGTAAAACTTACCGATACACGATTAATGGCAACAGGTTTCCAGATCCGTTTCAACGGCGCTGGCAGCTTCACCATCCAGTGAAGTTGGATATTCCTGCGATGCAGCAAGGCTTAACGCAAATTATAGGGACACATGACTTCACTTCGTTTGCATCACGACGGTCTACGAAGACTTCTCATGTACGAACGATCTTTGAAGCTCATATGGAAGTAGATCGCAGTATGTGCCGACCCTCTTCATCAGATCAAGGAGTTATCCATACTTATATAACGGGTAGTGGATTTCTTCAGCACATGGTTCGCATTATTATGGGGACTTTGATCCATGTGGGGGAAGGTAAAATACCTGCTGATAAGGTTGCTGAAATATTGGCAGCATGTGATCGATCACATGCTGGTCCAACAGCTGTGGCCATGGGGTTAGCTTTGTGGAGTGTTGAATATGACGAGATTGAAAGTGAATAGTTTTTTCTATAAATTTCTTCCTAATTAATAGGCTAAATGTTTAAAAATCACTTGCACTTGTTATGTTTATACTGTAATATAAAAGTTGTGTTTTCTTGATGGCTATCCCACAGCCCCGATCAGGAAAATGCCAAAAAAATGCTTTGCTTAACTCACATAATCGTAATTCAATGAGAAACAAGATATACGAAACAGAAGATTTTCGTACGAGAACAAGGAGGAAACATTCATGCGTACCACCTATATGGCGAAGCCGAACGAAGTTGAACGCAATTGGCACATTATTGATGCCGAAGGCAAAACACTCGGTCGTTTGGCCAGCGAAGCCGCTGCTTTGATCCGTGGCAAACACAAACCGCAATTCACTCCACACGTTGATACAGGAGATTTCGTTATCGTAATCAACGCTGAGAAAATTCACTTGACCGGTAAGAAATTGCAAAACAAAAAATACTACCGTCACTCGATGCACCCAGGTGGTTTGAAAGTTACTAATGCTGAAACTCTGCTGAACACTAAACCAGAACGCGTAATTGAATTCGCGGTTCATGGTATGATTCCTAAGACTCGTCAAGGGGACCACATGAAGCTGAGATTGAAAGTATATGCAGGCGCCGAGCATCCACATGCAGCACAAAAACCTGAAGTTTACGAACTTCGCGGATAAGAATAGAGGAGGACAGTTTCATGGCACAAGTACAATACTATGGGACAGGTCGTCGTAAACATTCGGTAGCACGTGTTCGCCTTGTACCGGGTGAAGGACGCATTGTCATTAACAAACGTGAGATGGACGAATATTTCGGTGTGGAAACACTGAAAATGATCGTAAAACAACCTTTGAACCTGACTGAAACACTGGGCAACTACGATGTAATCGTTCTTGCACATGGTGGCGGCATTTCCGGTCAAGCTGGAGCAATTCGTCACGGTATCTCCCGTGCATTGCTTAAAGTTGACCCTGAATATCGCGGTGCATTGAAGAAAGCCGGCTTCCTGACTCGTGACCCACGTATGAAGGAACGTAAGAAATACGGCTTGAAGGCTGCACGTCGTGCGCCTCAGTTCTCGAAACGTTAATATCTACAGAATTCAACCCTTGGCCTTATGGCCGAGGGTTTTATTTTTTATTGCCCCTTTCCACAAGAAATGGGCTTTTTTTGCATCTATTTACTAATTCTAACGGTTGAAACGCATTGACTTCCTCAGTAAAAGTTATATACTATTTCATATAGAATTAGTTGGTTTTATTACTTCTTTTACCTCATTTATTCATACGATTAATATTTTGGATGGAGGAATACCTTAATGAACCTGCTCGAGAAAGAGGATTTAATCAAAGTTAAGGCCGAAGAATTAGAAACTGCTTCACCCGAGGAAATTATCCGCTGGGCTGTAGAAACATTTCCTAACATTACTTTTGCCTGCAGCTTTGGTGCCGAAGATGTAGTGCTAGTTGATATGCTTCACAAAGTTAGTCCGTCTACAGACGTCTTTTATCTCGATACAGATTATCATTTTAAGGAAACCTATGAGACCAGAGATTTGATGGCGGATAAATACGGGCTGGAGTTCGTACGAGTGTCTCCACAAATCACTCCGCAGGAGCAAGCACTTCAACACGGTGATGCGTTATGGACAGTAGATCCTAACCAATGTTGTGGGATTCGTAAAGTAGAGCCGCTGACTCGTATCCTATCTCAATATGAAGCTTGGATTACAGGCATTCGTCGTGACCAAGCGCCTACCCGTGCTAATGCCAAAAAGGTTGAGTATGATTATAAATTTGGTTTGGTTAAGTTTAATCCAATTGCGGATTGGACAACTGAGGATGTATGGAACTATATTCGTGAAAATGATGTAATTTATAACCCTCTACATGACCGTAACTATCCAAGTATCGGCTGTGAGCAATGTACACGTCAGGTTATGCCTGGTGAAGATCCGCGTGCTGGACGTTGGGCTGGATCAGAGAAGACTGAGTGCGGATTACACAAGTAAGACCTATCCCCGTGAGAACCCAGAAGGAGAGACGATAATGACTTCAATACGTCCGCATGGCGGAACATTAGTTAACCGTGTAGTAGAGGGTAAAGAAAGAGAAGAATTGCTGCAGCTTGCACGTGAATATAAGGCGATTGCCGTGAACACCTGGACTTTATCTGATTTGGATCTAATAGCGGTAGGTGCATTTTCTCCACTAACTGGATTTTTGAATGAACAAGATTATCACTCCGTAGTAAAAAACATGCGTTTAGAAGATGGCACAGTGTGGAGCATTCCAATAACACTTGCTGTAGAAGAGGGTGTGGTCTCTGGTTTAGCTATTGGAGACAAAGTATCTCTAATCGGTGAAGAGGATGGCGAGATCTACGGTTTATTGGATATTGAGAGTATTTATACGGTTGATCAAAACCTTGAAGCGCAAAATGTATTCAAAACAACAGACCCTGAACATCCAGGAGTAAGTAAGCTGTTGGCCCGCCCGGCTACCTATGTAGGAGGACCAATTACAGTGCTGAATAGACCACAGCCAGAAAAGTTCGGAGAATTTTATTTTGACCCTTCAGCTACACGTAAGATATTTGCAGACAAAGGCTGGAGAACAGTTGTAGGCTTCCAGACGCGTAACCCAGTTCATCGTGCACATGAATATATTCAGAAGTGCGCTATGGAGGTTGTAGACGCTCTGTTCTTAAACCCGCTTGTGGGTGAGACGAAGTCTGATGATGTACCGGCAAATGTACGAATGAAGAGCTACCTGGAGCTTTTGGAGAATTATTATCCTGAGGATCGTACCTTTCTAGGTGTTTTCCCAGCAGCCATGCGTTATGCAGGTCCGAGAGAAGCAATTTTTCATGCTATGGTTCGCAAAAATTACGGCTGCACTCATTTTATTGTCGGACGTGACCATGCGGGCGTAGGCGATTACTACGGAACTTATGAAGCACAAGAAATTTTCGCGAATTTTACCGCTGAGGAACTTGATATTACTCCATTATTTTTTGAACACAGCTTCTTCTGTAAAAAATGCGGAAATATGGCTTCCAGTAAAACCTGCCCGCATCCTGGCGACGATCATATGACTTTGTCGGGTACAAAGGTACGGGCTTTGCTTCGGGAGGGTCAATGTCCACCTCCTGAATTTACGCGACCTGAGGTTGCGCAGATTCTAATTGAAGGGATGACTCAAGAAGTAACAGCTTAATCATCGTTATCTAGTACTATTTGGCCTTCTTGTCCCATATAGATGAGTATTATCTATCGGGACGAGGGGGTCTTTGTTATGTCTGGCCGAAAACACAGTAAAGTCTCGGTCTGGATCTCATGGAGCAGTATCAAAAAATGTATGCTGGGCGCAACACTGCTGGCTATAATGATCGGCATTATAGCGTATGACATGCCTACTGCCAAAACGTTAAATTATTGGAGTCTGCCTTTGTCTGGTAAAGTGATCGCTATCGACGCTGGACATGGGGGAGCAGATGGAGGGGCAGTTAGCCGGGAAGGGCTAATTGAGAAAGACATTAATCTCGCGGTCTCTCTTTATTTACGTGATTACCTGCAACAGGCAGGGGCTATTGTTGTGATGACCCGTGAAGGGGATTATGATTTGGCTCAGGAGGGCACTAAGGGCTATTCTAAGCGCAAGACTGAAGATCTTAAGCAAAGAGTAAGAAGCATTGAAGAGAAGGGCGCAGATCTTTTTATAAGCGTTCATATGAACAGTGTGCCTTCGAACCGGTGGAGCGGGGCGCAGACCTTTTACTATCCCAATCACAAGGATAATAAAGCTATAGCAGAGTTTGTACAGAGTGAGCTGAAGACTACCCTGGAAAATACTGATCGTGTAGCTAAGACTGTAAATACTGTTTATCTATTAAAAGCATTAAAAATACCTGCGATCCTTGTAGAGGTCGGTTTCTTGTCGCACCCTCAGGAATCAGTTCTGCTCGGAGATGATGTTTATCAACGCAAGGTAGCGACTAGCATATATCGTGGCATTCTTCGTTATGCTTCCGAGTAGCCGGGACTACTCATCAGGAGATGGGTAATGCTATAATAGACAAAAACTCCGGAAGAATTCTCCTCCGGAAAGGAAACAGAGGTGCTTTCCATGCTGACTAGGGAACATATCCAGGAAATACTGCAGTCATTAACAGACCCGGAAACCGGAAAAAGCCTTGTGGAACTACAGCTGATCCGTGACATTATGATTAAAGAAGATCGTATTTCTTTGTCAATCGTATGTCTGGATCCTGAAGAGCAAAGTCGCATGGACCTAGAACAACAGGTTCGTGAGTTGCTTGAAGCGGGTGGAGTCACTAATGTACATATCCGGCTGCGTGATGCAACCGATTATGAACGTGCTCTGCTTCGCGGAGAGAGTGCTGGGGAAGAGCCATTGGCTGATGAACCGGGGAAACTTAAGGGACATGCAGCAGGCCTTGACGATCATGAATTAATCAATGAGAACTCTGGTGTTAACTTTATCGCCATTGCCAGTGGTAAAGGCGGGGTTGGAAAGTCTACGGTTACTGTGAATTTGGCAGTAGCTCTGGCTAGAAAAGGTAAAAAGGTTGGATTGATTGATGCGGACATTTATGGGTTTAGCATCCCTGATATGATGGGAATCGAAGAGGGCCCCGTTGTAGAAGAGGGAATCATTATTCCTGTGGAACGTTTCGGAGTGAAGGTCATGTCTATGGGCTTCTTTATCCGTGAGAATAGTCCGGTAATTTGGCGGGGACCTATGCTTGGCAAAATGCTGCGCCAATTCTTTGGTGATGTGGGCTGGGGAGAACTTGATTATATGCTGCTTGATCTTCCTCCAGGTACAGGTGATGTGGCGCTTGACGTACATCAGATGCTCCCTCACAGCAAAGAGATTATTGTTACGACCCCTCATGCTACCGCAGCGTTTGTGGCGGCTAGAGCGGGCTCTATGGCTCTGCAGACAGAACATGAGATTATTGGAGTCATTGAGAACATGGCTTATTATGAGTGTAAAGACTGTGGTAAAAAAGATTATATTTTTGGCAGAGGTGGAGGCGCGCGGCTTGCGGAGACACTCCATACGGAGCTGCTTGCACAAGTTCCATTGGGCGCACCGGACAACCATATTTCTGAACCGGATTTCTCACCTTCTGTATACAAGGAAGACACACCAACTGCCTTGTTGTTTGCTGATATCGCCGAAAAGCTGATTGCGAAATATGAGCACTAATTATTGTGCATAAAAAGAGGCCGTCCCACTTTGTTAGGTGGGATAAGGCCTCTTTTTTGTTATGTGCTTGAATCATCGCCGCTACCGCTGCCACTTTCACCACCGCTGCCGCTGCCTTCCTGTTTATCGCCGCTTTCGCCGCCCTTTTTCTGTTCCTTTGGCTCGAGTTCGTCCTGAACGACCTTTTTAAGTAAATTCAATACCTCCATCCGGAATAATGGAGTCTGCATAGATTCCTGGATGGTCTTCATGGATTGCTTTCGGTAGTCAGGTGTTTTGGTTAGATTAAGAAACATGGTCATCATTTCTGGAGACTTCATGATTTCTTCGACGGATTTTTGATATGTGGGATCTTTAATTAGTTGCAGGTGCAATTCTTTGCTTTGTGATTGAATGGCTTTAGCAAAATCGCCTGCGAACTTGGGATCAGTCATAATTTTCTCGATTTCCTTTTGATATTCCGGTGCAGTGAGGGTATCTTTAACAGCGGTTTTTATATCCTCTGTTGTTTGAAGTGGCATCATTTTCATACTCATTCCGCTGGTGCCTCCAGAACTGGAATTTGATAATGATTCCTCAACCGCTTTTTTCCCATCTTCACTTTTTAATATATCAATAACCATGGTCTTCATTTCTTTATAACTGCCCTGACCAGAAGAAGAACTGCTCTGCTCACTTCCGCAAGCCGTTAAGGCCATAACAAAGCTTAAAGCCAAACCCACAGATCCGATAAATCTCCATTTCATTGGCGCTGCCCTCCTTTATTAGGATTCTCCAGTTGTATTATGCCGCATTAACACACATTTATGTTGCTGATGTAATGGTGTTTTGTCGGTATCCTTGGTAAAATAAATCTGACATAGGGGAGGTGAAGTGGCTGAGTATAAAAAAATGGTTTTATTTATTTTGGACAACCCTTCTAATAGGAGCGGGCGGAGCAGTAATCGCAGGTCTGGCACTGCAATTCGTGAACGGCCGAATTGATTTCAAAAGTGTCGATGATTTCTTTTTATACCCGTTGATACTATTCGGCTACGGTATGCTTGTCAGTGTTTATGCGCAACTTGGTTTTTTTGCTTATCTAATTTTGAATTACATGGGCAATGGTGTTTTCCCACCAAAAATTTGGAAATACATACAACTGGTGCTTTCTGTGCTCGCATTGCTTGAACTGATTTTTTTGCGTACCGTCGTTGGCGGGGAAAGAAGTGTCTTGTCTGATCTAATACTAGGAATCTTTATTTTGTTAGCTGCCATTATTGTGTCTTATTTCAAAGTGAAAAGTACAAACATCTCAGCTTGGATTCCAACCCTCTTTTTTATGACAGCTATTTCAATTGTGGAAATTATCGGCGTGCTCCGTATAGGTGTTGATAGTGCGACAGTGTTTATTGTTGTTCCGCTCATCGCCTGTAATGCATTCCAAATTTTGATGCTTCACCGTATTCTCAAGCCGGCAGCCGGATAAAGGCTGGGGCGAATTCAGCAAATCATGAACCCCGTGCTCTGGCCTTCAGAAGACGGGGTTTTTTGCTCTAGAATGTATCCTAACGATTAGAATCCGCTGGAGGAGGTTAATCTTAAAGAACAATAGAGCGGATTCTTTGTGTGTAGCAACGCTCACAAAACTAAGTAGATGCTTCCGAAGCGAGTTTTGTACGTAGTAATACAAAGCGTAGCATCGCTCACAAAACTAAGTAGATGCTTCCGAAGTGAGTTTTGTACGTAGTAATACAAGCGTAGCAACGCTCACAAAACTTTTAGGAGGGGAATATATGGACATCAAGCGCTATATGATAAAAGACACAAATGAAATCCAGCTTAACAAGCTGGACCCGGACGATACAGGTAACTTTAAATCAAAAAAAGAAGCAGAAGCCAAAACAGAGCAGTTAAAGGAACGGTTGGCAGAACTTCAAGATATTCTTTTTGCACAGAAAAAGCACTCACTACTCGTAATTCTGCAAGGGATGGATTCCAGCGGTAAGGATGGAACGGTTAAACACATTTTTTCAGGGATCAATCCACAAGGCTTTATAGTGACCAGCTTCAAGAAACCTTCTCTGGAGGAAGCAGCTCACGATTTCTTATGGAGAGTGCATCAAAAGACACCCCCTAAAGGCTACATCTCTGCATTTAACCGCTCACACTATGAAGATGTATTGGTACCGCGGGTACATGGGGGACTGAAAAAGGATGACTTGAAGCGCCGCTTTCGTTACATACGGCAGTTTGAGGAGATGCTGGTGGAAGAGGGAACGACAATTATCAAGCTTTTTCTGCATATTTCAAAAGAAAAGCAGCTTAAGAAAATCAAAGAACGGCTTGAAGATCCCAAAAAACACTGGAAATTCGACGCAAGTGATCTACAGGAGCGGGAGTTTTGGGATGATTACCAAGAGGCATATGTAGATGTTTTTAAGGAGTCTAGTATTGATAAAGCACCCTGGTACTGGATACCAGCCAATCATCAATGGTACCGCAACTATTTGGCCTTATCCATCGTTGTAAAGACACTGGAGAGTCTGGATCTGAGCTATCCGAAGCTGAATACCCCCACACCCGACATATCGGAGCTCATTTCCCCGCGTCATTAATATTTGGATAAGACCAACATCTATTGCGGTACCTAAGATTGGGAGGAGCGTTACAGCCCAGCAGCATCCTCTAAGGCACTATTTAGTGAGGCCGAGTCACGAACCTCTTTACCCTCTGCGTTGCTTTGGCTGATCAGCTCAGAGACGGTAACGAATTCATAACCTTGTCTGCGGAGCTCATCGATAATTTGCGGAAGAGCTTCGTGAGTTTGTTTGCAGGAATCGCTGGCATGCAGTAGAACGATATCACCAGGATGTGCTTTAGTCGTTACACGCTTCACGATATTGTCTACACCTATGTTCTTCCAGTCTAGAGAGTCTGTGTCCCACTGGATGACTTTGTAACCAAGATCATTGGCCACTTGCAGAACTCTTTTGTCAAAATCACCATTAGGCATACGAATTAGATTGGGTTCTTTACCGGTTAATTCTGTAAGCACAGTGTGAGCCGTTGTGATCTGAGTGCGAATCTCTTCGTTACTTAGAGTGCTGTAATTGACGTGTTTATGGCCATGACTGCCAATTTCGAATCCTGCGTTTTTGATGCTTGTTACAATATCGGGGTGAGTCTTACTCCATGGTGACGATAGGAAGAAGGTGGCTTTGTCCACTTTCTTGTCTTCAAGTACCTTCAAAATTGGTTCGGGTCTCTTTTCCCCCCAGCTAATATCGAAGGTTAGGGCAATCAGCTTCTTCTCTGTTGGCACACTGTAAATGGCAGAAGGTCCAGCCTCAGAAAAAACGGTGATATTACCCCTCTCGACATAAACAACTCCAGCAGCAAGAAGCACAGCGGCGAAGATATAGATGAACCTTTTGATCTTTTTGCCGCTGAATACATAAAAAGAATTCATTAATGACAGCGCTCCTCTCCCATGCGAAATGCTTGTTTGTTCTAAATGTATGCTCGTACCGCACGGTTATGACCTAAGAAACAGAGATCACAATTTCAGGAGGTATTTATGTTGTCGTTCTTCACGTTTGTTAAAGATATTAAATCGATCCGCAAGGCTTTGCTGCTGTCCTGTCTGCTCTTCGTAATAGGAGCGGTTGTTGGCTGGGTAGCCACAAGTAGTCTGGAAAAACTATTGGTTCAGCAATTGGAAGGGCTAAGTGAGATCAGCGGAAACTTAAGAGACACCTCTAATCCGCAATGGAACTTCTTTGTATTTATATTTTTGAATAACGCCATCAAGGGCGTGGTTATTATTTTCCTGGGAGCGTTGTTCGGCATATTGCCAGCTATATTCTTATTTATAAACGGAGCGGTAATTGGCTACTTGATACATTTATCCGCACTGCAAGGACAGGATTTGTTCGATTTAATCGTAAAAGGATTACTGCCACACGGGATTATAGAGATTCCGGCAATCATTATCGCGTGTGCCTTTGGACTGCATTTTGGCGGGAAAGTGATTTCAAGTTTATTTCGATCTACAGATAGAAAAGAGGAGAGAAGCGCAGACTGGTCTGCTTTCATGCGTCAAACACTTACGGCTTCCATATGGACTGTAATCCTGTTATTTGTTGCAGCCATTATTGAAAGTACAATTACTTTTTCACTTTTATCATAAAACTTCCGGGAATAGAGCATAACATTAAGGGCGTTCATCCAAGGATTGCCTAAAGGTAAGGAGTATATAATCGACACGAAACCATAAAGGGAATTTTTAATAATTATGGTTATAAAAAGAGGACTCCGGTTAATCTAGTGTAAGAGGATCTTAAGGCAGCTTTCTCCATGAGATGTACTTACTGATTATGCAAAAAGGTTTTGGGGGTTTAGAGAAGGTGTTAATTGCAACTTCATGAAGGAGGCCAAGCATATGTTGGGAATGTTGTTTAACGAAAAGGAATGCAAGGAACTGGATTATGTTTTGAGAAAAGAACTAGATGAGATGCTGTTAGATTTGAGTGATCAGCGCTTGGACCAAAATATCAGGCACGCCATCGCTAATAGATATAAGACTGTATTCCGGATGTATGCTCGCTTCGCTCCTCAGAAAGAGCTTTCCAAGTATGCATGGGGTGGACGTTCTTCTCAGTATAAACACTGAAGATATACGAGAATTGCTACAGTTTTATAAAGTTTTCAGATTATTTAATAAAATAGCTTGACTAAAAAGGAGTGCTCATGATAAATTATATCTCGCGCTCCTTTTGCTTGTGTAAAAGGGAAGCGGAAGGCAAGAAAAATTGAAAAAAAGATTTTTCAAAAAAAAGACTTGCCAAACAGCTTAACACTGTGATATATTATAAAGGTCGCCGCTGATAAACAACGACGACGAAATGAGAGACATTGATCTTTGAAAACTGAACAACGAGTGAGTAGGAAATCACGTAAGTGAAATCCAAAATTGGAGAATTAATTTTCTCGTCAGATGTTTCAAAATGAGCATATCGCTCTTTTCAATACTAATTGGAGAGTTTGATCCTGGCTCAGGACGAACGCTGGCGGCGTGCCTAATACATGCAAGTCGAGCGGAGTTATTTTGAAAGCTTGCTTTCAAAATAACTTAGCGGCGGACGGGTGAGTAACACGTAGGCAACCTGCCCTTCAGACTGGGATAACTACCGGAAACGGTAGCTAATACCGGATAATTTCTTTTTTCTCCTGAGAGAAGAATGAAAGACGGAGCAATCTGTCACTGAGGGATGGGCCTGCGGCGCATTAGCTAGTTGGTGGGGTAACGGCCCACCAAGGCGACGATGCGTAGCCGACCTGAGAGGGTGAACGGCCACACTGGGACTGAGACACGGCCCAGACTCCTACGGGAGGCAGCAGTAGGGAATCTTCCGCAATGGGCGAAAGCCTGACGGAGCAACGCCGCGTGAGTGATGAAGGTTTTCGGATCGTAAAGCTCTGTTGCCAGGGAAGAACGTCCGGTAGAGTAACTGCTACCGGAGTGACGGTACCTGAGAAGAAAGCCCCGGCTAACTACGTGCCAGCAGCCGCGGTAATACGTAGGGGGCAAGCGTTGTCCGGAATTATTGGGCGTAAAGCGCGCGCAGGCGGCTATTTAAGTCTGGTGTTTAAACCTTGGGCTCAACCTGAGGTCGCACTGGAAACTGGGTGGCTTGAGTACAGAAGAGGAAAGTGGAATTCCACGTGTAGCGGTGAAATGCGTAGATATGTGGAGGAACACCAGTGGCGAAGGCGACTTTCTGGGCTGTAACTGACGCTGAGGCGCGAAAGCGTGGGGAGCAAACAGGATTAGATACCCTGGTAGTCCACGCCGTAAACGATGAGTGCTAGGTGTTAGGGGTTTCGATACCCTTGGTGCCGAAGTTAACACAGTAAGCACTCCGCCTGGGGAGTACGGTCGCAAGACTGAAACTCAAAGGAATTGACGGGGACCCGCACAAGCAGTGGAGTATGTGGTTTAATTCGAAGCAACGCGAAGAACCTTACCAGGTCTTGACATCCCTCTGAATCTGCTAGAGATAGCAGCGGCCTTCGGGACAGAGGAGACAGGTGGTGCATGGTTGTCGTCAGCTCGTGTCGTGAGATGTTGGGTTAAGTCCCGCAACGAGCGCAACCCTTAACTTTAGTTGCCAGCAGGTAATGCTGGGCACTCTAGAGTGACTGCCGGTGACAAACCGGAGGAAGGTGGGGATGACGTCAAATCATCATGCCCCTTATGACCTGGGCTACACACGTACTACAATGGCCGGTACAACGGGAAGCGAAGCCGCGAGGTGGAGCCAATCCCATCAAAGCCGGTCTCAGTTCGGATTGCAGGCTGCAACTCGCCTGCATGAAGTCGGAATTGCTAGTAATCGCGGATCAGCATGCCGCGGTGAATACGTTCCCGGGTCTTGTACACACCGCCCGTCACACCACGAGAGTTTACAACACCCGAAGTCGGTGGGGTAACCCGCAAGGGAGCCAGCCGCCGAAGGTGGGGTAGATGATTGGGGTGAAGTCGTAACAAGGTAGCCGTATCGGAAGGTGCGGCTGGATCACCTCCTTTCTATGGAGAATCGTTCTCTGCAATGAGGACATTCAAATCGGAAGCTCAGCTTCCAAAACTCAGGTTTAGGCCTGTTACTCACTCGTTGCTCAGTTTTGAGAGTTTAAGCTCTCAAGTAAGACTTGATCCTTGAAAACTGGATACCGAAACGAATTTGCGTTTTAGAACATCTTTTAGCAACTTGTGCAAACAAGTAAATGTTATTAGTGAGATTTTTCTTCGGAAAAATCAAGGTTAAGCTAATAAGAGCACACGGAGGATGCCTAGGCGCCAGGAGCCGACGAAGGACGTGGCGAACAACGAAACTGCCTCGGGGAGCTGTAAGCAAGCTTTGATCCGGGGGTGTCCGAATGGGGAAACCCAGCTGTGGTAATTCGCAGTTACTCATTTCTGAATACATAGGAAATGTAGAGGCAGACCAGGGGAACTGAAACATCTAAGTACCCTGAGGAAGAGAAAACAATAGTGATTCCGTCAGTAGCGGCGAGCGAACGCGGAACAGCCTAAACCTAAGAGCTTGCTCTTAGGGGTTGTGGGACGTCTCACATGGAGTTACAAAGGAATATGGTAGGTGAAGAGGTCTGGAAAGGCCCGCGATAGAGGTAAAAGCCCTGTAACCTAAACTGTGTTCTCTCCGAGACGGATCCCGAGTAGTGCGGGGCACGTGAAACCCCGTATGAATCCAGCAGGACCATCTGCTAAGGCTAAATACTACCTGGCGACCGATAGTGAAACAGTACCGTGAGGGAAAGGTGAAAAGCACCCCGGAAGGGGAGTGAAATAGAACCTGAAACCGTGTGCTTACAAAAAGTCAGAGCCCGATCTATGGGTGATGGCGTGCCTTTTGTAGAATGAACCGGCGAGTTACGTTTAACATGCAAGGTTAAGCCGAGAAGGTGGAGCCGCAGCGAAAGCGAGTCTGAATAGGGCGAATGAGTATGTGGACGTAGACCCGAAACCGTGTGATCTACCCCTGTCCAGGGTGAAGGTGCGGTAACACGCACTGGAGGCCCGAACCCACGTACGTTGAAAAGTGCGGGGATGAGGTGGGGGTAGCGGAGAAATTCCAATCGAACTCGGAGATAGCTGGTTCTCCCCGAAATAGCTTTAGGGCTAGCCTCGGTATAAGAGTAGTGGAGGTAGAGCACTGATTGGGTGCGGGGTCCGCAAGGATTACCAAGCTCAGTCAAACTCCGAATGCCATATACTTATTGCCGGGAGTCAGACAGTGAGTGCTAAGATCCATTGTCAAAAGGGAAACAGCCCAGACCATCAGCTAAGGTCCCCAAGTGTGTGTTAAGTGGGAAAGGATGTGGAGTTGCACAGACAACCAGGATGTTGGCTTAGAAGCAGCCACCATTGAAAGAGTGCGTAATAGCTCACTGGTCGAGTGACTCTGCGCCGAAAATGTAACGGGGCTAAACACACCACCGAAGCTATGGCTAGATACGTATGTATCTGGGGTAGGGGAGCGTTGTGTAGGGGTTGAAGGTGTACTGAAAAGAGCGCTGGACACTACACAAGTGAGAATGCCGGTATGAGTAACGAAAAGATCAGTGAGAATCTGATCCGCCGAAAGCCCAAGGTTTCCTGAGGAAGGCTCGTCCGCTCAGGGTAAGTCGGGACCTAAGGCGAGGCCGAAAGGCGTAGTCGAAGGACAACAGTTTGAAATTACTGTACCACCGTAATCCGCTATGAGCGATGGGGTGACGCAGGAGGGTAGTGACGCGGACTGATGGATGTCCGTCTAAGCAGTGAGGCTGATGTGTAGGCAAATCCGCACATCGATAAGGCTGGGCTGTGATGGGGAGCGAAAATTATAGTAGCGAAGGTCATGATCTCACACTGCCAAGAAAAGCCTCTAGCCAGGAGAAGGTGCCCGTACCGCAAACCGACACAGGTAGGCGAGAAGAGAATTCTAAGGCGCGCGGAAGAACTCTCGTTAAGGAACTCGGCAAAATGACCCCGTAACTTCGGGAGAAGGGGTGCCCCGGTAGTGTGAATAGCACGAGGGGGCCGCAGTGAAAAGGCCCAAGCGACTGTTTAGCAAAAACACAGGTCTGTGCGAAGCCGCAAGGCGAAGTATACGGGCTGACGCCTGCCCGGTGCTGGAAGGTTAAGGGGAGTGGTTAGGGGTAACCCGAAGCTATGAACCGAAGCCCCAGTAAACGGCGGCCGTAACTATAACGGTCCTAAGGTAGCGAAATTCCTTGTCAGGTAAATTCTGACCCGCACGAATGGCGTAACGACTTGGGCGCTGTCTCAACGAGAGATCCGGTGAAATTTTAATACCTGTGAAGATGCAGGTTACCCGCGACAAGACGGAAAGACCCCATGGAGCTTTACTGCAGCTTGATATTGAATTTGGGTACGATCTGTACAGGATAGGTGGGAGCCGTAGAAATCGGAGCGCAAGCTTCGGTGGAGGCGCCGTTGGGATACCACCCTGATCGTATCTAGGTTCTAACCTAGTACCCTTATCGGGTACGGGGACCGTGTCAGGCGGGCAGTTTGACTGGGGCGGTCGCCTCCTAAAGAGTAACGGAGGCGTTCCAAGGTTCCCTCAGAATGGTTGGAAATCATTCGCAGAGTGCAAAGGCATAAGGGAGCTTGACTGCGAGACCTACAAGTCGAGCAGGGACGAAAGTCGGACTTAGTGATCCGGTGGTACCGCATGGAAGGGCCATCGCTCAACGGATAAAAGCTACCCTGGGGATAACAGGCTTATCTCCCCCAAGAGTCCACATCGACGGGGAGGTTTGGCACCTCGATGTCGGCTCATCGCATCCTGGGGCTGAAGTAGGTCCCAAGGGTTGGGCTGTTCGCCCATTAAAGCGGTACGCGAGCTGGGTTCAGAACGTCGTGAGACAGTTCGGTCCCTATCTGTCGTGGGCGCAGGAAATTTGAGAGGAGCTGTCCTTAGTACGAGAGGACCGGGATGGACGTACCGCTGGTGCACCAGTTGTTCCGCCAGGAGCATGGCTGGGTAGCTACGTACGGACGGGATAAGCGCTGAAAGCATCTAAGCGTGAAGCCCCCCTCAAGATGAGATTTCCCAATTAGTAAGACCCCTTGAAGACGACGAGGTAGATAGGTTGGAGGTGGAAGTGCAGCAATGCATGGAGCTGACCAATACTAATCGGTCGAGGGCTTATCCTATACGTAGAATGCAGATTCGTTTCGGATTCAGTTTTCAGGCGATTAAGCCTGAGCATTTACGCTGTAAATGCCCGTTTGGTGGCGATAGCGGAGGGGTTCCACGCGTACCCATCCCGAACACGACCGTTAAGCCCTCCAGCGCCGATGGTACTTGGACCGAAGGGTCCTGGGAGAGTAGGACGTTGCCAAGCGGATATTCCCTGATAGCTCAGTTGGTAGAGCACTCGACTGTTAATCGAGTTGTCACAGGTTCGAGTCCTGTTCGGGGAGCCATGCTCTCATAGCTCAGCAGGTAGAGTGCTTCCATGGTAAGGAAGAGGTCACCGGTTCGAATCCGGTTGAGAGCTCCACAGATTTGCAAGGCCCGTTGGTCAAGGGGTTAAGACACCTCCCTTTCACGGAGGTAACATGGGTTCGAATCCCATACGGGTCACCAACTTTTACTTGTACTTACCCTTAGAGGGTCCCATAGATATGGAGGCTTAGCTCAGCTGGGAGAGCATCTGCCTTACAAGCAGAGGGTCGGGGGTTCGATCCCCTCAGCCTCCACCATAATCTTCCTAAGAGATTATGGGCAACATAGAGGTACCATCAATGGGGATTAGCCAAGCGGTAAGGCAACGGACTTTGACTCCGTCACTCATAGGTTCGAATCCTATATCCCCAGCCAAGTGCGAGCCATTAGCTCAGTTGGTAGAGCACCTGACTTTTAATCAGGGTGTCGAAGGTTCGAGTCCTTCATGGCTCACTTTTATTATTATCATGCGCGTGTGGCGGAATGGCAGACGCACCAGACTTAGGATCTGGCGTTTCACGACGTGGGGGTTCAAGTCCCTTCACGCGCACCACTTATTGCGGACGTGGCTCAGCGGTAGAGCATCGCCTTGCCAAGGCGAGGGTCGCGGGTTCGATTCCCGTCGTCCGCTCCATAATTTTGCGCCCTTAGCTCAGCTGGATAGAGCGTTTGACTACGAATCAAAAGGCCGGGAGTTCGAATCTCTCAGGGCGCGCCATTTTTATTATTAAGCAATTATAGTATTTATAACGGGATGTAGCTCAGCTTGGTAGAGCACCTGGTTTGGGACCAGGGGGTCGCATGTTCAAATCGTGTCATCCCGATTTTCACCTTTGCGGGTGTAGTTCAATGGTAGAACTTCAGCCTTCCAAGCTGATAGCGTGGGTTCGATTCCCATCACCCGCTCCATAATTTTATAGTAACGGGATGTAGCTCAGCTTGGTAGAGCACCTGGTTTGGGACCAGGGGGTCGCATGTTCAAATCGTGTCATCCCGATACTCAGCTTAATCGCTGCTCAAAAGCTCTTACTTCGGTAAGGGCTTTTTTGTTATGTATTGAATAAACATATAAATACAGTCGAAGAACGTATGTTCTATTATTCCTCCAAAAAAAATCGGACTTCCGGTGGAATTCCAATCCGTAGATAATAGTTTCTCCATGATTCCTCTTGTTCGGGGCTTCTGCCCGAAGAAAGTAATTTTACAGCAAAGACATTAGCTTGACGTTCAAGCTTCCCAGGAGAGAAATAGGAGCTTTCCTCCAGAAAAAAGCGATTGATCCCCTTGTGAAGCCGATCATGCCCTAATTCATGCGCACAAACGAAGCGCTGCCATTCTACAGGCAACTCATTATGAATGACGATAAACCTTCTTCTTAGTTTTCGATAATATAATCCCTTTGTGCCAGTCCCCAGGTTCATGAAACGAATTTGAATGCCTAATGCTGCGGCAAGCTCGAACGGGCAGTTGGTTTTATATTTTTTAATCAGACTATTGATCAGTTCATCCATGTTCTTCACCTGCAGCATGTTAGTATAGTTATTTAGTGTCTTTGGATTTTTTTCTCTTATTCATCTGTTTGGCTTCCCAGAACAATCCGGTTAGTACATCTTTTATCCTCTGTTTATCTTCTTTGTCTAATGGAATCCCATCAAACATCAGCTCTCCATCATCCTCTAGCATTTTTCGAAAGTCTCGTTTATCTTTGCTTGTAGCCCAATCTGGGATAGCCTCATCGCTTGAAAGAGTCTGGTCCTGCAAATACCCTGCCTGATCCATTAGCTCCTCGTAGGGGACGCCAGTGGCCTCAGCAATTTTGCGTAACGTGGTTGGTTTAGGAACCCCTCTTAATCCATTCTCAATCCGGGAAATTTGCGAACCGCTAATTCCGGCTGCTGCTGCTAATTGATTAATGGTGAGTCCCTTTGTTTCCCGAAGATGCTTCATATAATCCCCGAATTCCTGTTTCATCTCAACTCACTCCTTATTGGCTGTAACCTTATGATAATAATATAAGCCATTTTTGCCAATAGGTAAACAACAAAGCGTATATTATTGCCAAAAGGCAAGATAATGGAGGGATATACGCTCTTTTTCGATAAAAACAGCCCAAAATGGGGTTTTACGAGATTGGTAAAGAAGTGGTATATTATAGAAAAATACGAACAGAATACGAACAAGATTTATTTTATCACATTGGGCTGGAAAATTCCGCAAATTAAATCTCATTCAGTTAAACCCAAAAGGAGTGCATAAATGATGAACATATCAACTTTACCAGAGTTGGACCGTCGCCGAACCCAGGTCGCTATAGAGAGCATGTTGGAGAAATACCGTATTTTTAAGACCGTTACATTTGAAGCGAAGGAAGCAAGCACAACTTATTCATACACAGAAAGATTTCATGGTCCTACTAACACTGTAACTGATCAGACTGCTGCGATAGCTTCTTATAATGTGGACATCCCTGCCGCAAGGAGAGCTTATTGTTCCGCAATAGACTCTGTGGTAGAGAGACTCGATACGAGAGAACAGCAGCTGGTACGGGAAAGGTATATGAGAAGAGACGAGATGTACGATTATACGATTTACAATCATGTGTTTGATCCACCGGTAAGTAAGGACACTTACGTGAAGATACGCTCGAAGGCTTTTTACAAGATGGCATTAGCGTTAACGGATCTCGGTTTACTATCTCTGCAAACTTTAGTAACAACAGCGCCTAGGGTAAAGAAAGAGAAAATGAGTATTACTTAATAGAAATAGAATAGTGTGATTAGTAAAGAAGACTGTATCGTCCGAGCGGATGATGCGGTCTTTTTTTGAATTATAAGAAAGTATAAGTTTCAGGATGTACTTTATCCTTATAATCCCGCACAAAAACTTGCCGTCCATAAAAGGAGGGACGAAGGCTCTTAAGCTTGTCTTCAATTATGTTCCTCCGAAAAACCGCTCTATACCATCCAAAAGCTAGCCAAAACCTCGTCCGTTTACCCTCTCCGCAAGGAAAATATGGGGGTATGATTATAACATGGCAAATGAAGCAAAAGAACATCGCAAGAGCATGAATGCTCTGCTAATAGTTCCGCCCTAAGGGTGATGAGAACAAACCTAGCGGTGAAAGATTCTTCTCGCATTTGCCTAATGAAGAAGGGATATTATCCAACCTCGGATAGTATCCTTTTTTCTTAAATCTAGTTGAGGGGGTGTCTGCTTAATGTTCATGCAGTTGAAGGTTAACACCATCAAGGATCGACGAACGGTCGCAGATCAGAAAGGAATGGAGTGATGTCGGTACAACAATTGCGAGAACACATTACAAGTACACTTGAATGGTATTTTCCTGATGTGCCTGTATATGTAGAAGGAGAAAAACCTCAAACAGCCTATTTTCATCCCGGACTGATCTCAGCAACACTGGATCGGCAGCGGGAGGGCAGGTATTTAGCGGTCTACCGTTTTGGCATCCGTTATGAGCAAGGCAATTTGCTGGAAGCTGAGAGAATGGCAGATAAGCTAAGTGAGGCGATGGCAGGAATGGAGCAGGATGGTGGAGCTTTTCGTGTAGTTAGGCAAGCGTGGGAAGCTGGAACTGAAGGGCATGGGCCGCTGTTTACAGTTGACTATATGTTGTATTTGCAAAACGACAAGCCTGACAGCATTAAGATGGGACAAATGATTGGAGGAGAACGATTGAAATGAGTACTAAAGGGAGTAACGGGAATGGGTTCAGTAAGGAACAGATTGTGAATTCCTCACTTTTTACGCCGAGGGAAAAGGATATATTGAACGTTATTTTGCAGGATGGCAAGAACTATACGCTCGAAGAAGCAAAGCAATCTATGGGATTGTTCAAAAATAAGGAGGTAATGAACTAATGGCAGGCGGAACATGGACAACGCAAAATAAGGTGCGCCCTGGGGTGTACGTAAATGTAGCATCAAATCAAGGTGCCATCGGCAAAATGGGAGAACGCGGGATTACGGCATTGGCGCTTGCCCTATCTTGGGGAGAACCGGGAGTAATCATGAAGATTACCCCGCAGGATGATGTGAATAAGCTGCTAGGAGTTGATTTGGAACATCCAACTCTATTGCCAGTGCGTGAAGCGCTGAAACGGGCGGGAACCTTGCTGCTCTATCGATTGAATGAAGGCGTTAAAGCGGCAGTCACAAATAACGGTCTTCAGGTAACAGCTAAATATGGCGGTGTACGCGGAAATGATCTTTCGATTGTGATTGAGAAAAATATAGAGAATGTTGCTCTTTTTGATGTAAAGACGTTGCTTAATGGAACAGAACTGAACAAGCAAACAGTTGGAACGGCTGAGGAGTTGGTCGCGAACGATTATGTTCAATTCCAGAAAAATGGTGCAGAAGGCTTGAAGCTAATTGCAGGCATGCCGCTTACAGGGGGGGCTAACGGAACCGTGACGAATGGAGCACATAGTGACTTCCTGTCTGCTCTTGAGGTGCAAGAATTCCAAACCGTGGGTCTAGTATCGCAGGATAGTGCTCTCAAGGCACTCTACAGTTCTTTTGTGAGACGGCTTCGGGATACAGAAGGGAAAAAGGTACAGGCTGTACTATCCGATTATGCGGCTGCAGGTCATGAAGGTGTGATTAGCGTGAATAATGGGGTAGTACTGAGCGACGGAACTACGATTGATAACGTCAATGTCGTTGCTTGGGTAGCTGGTGCTACAGCAGCAGCTGCTGTTAATGAATCGCTGACTTATCAGGGTTATGATGATTCGGTGGATGCTGATGTAAGACTTAGCCATTCTGAGACTACAGCTGCGTTGCTAAAAGGAGAGCTTATCTTTACTTACAGTGGCGGACGGGCTGTGGTGGAACAGGATATTAATACATTTACCGCATTTTCACCGGACAAAGGCAAAGCATTCTCCAAAAATCGTGTACTTCGCGTGCTGGATGGAATTGCAAATGATATGAAGCGTATTTTTGAGAACTACTATATCGGTAAGGTCGCGAATAATGAAGATGGCCGTGCTCTTTTCTGGTCACAGTGTGCGACTTATATGAATGATTTGCAGGATATGGGTGCGATTGAGGGCTTTAACGCGCAGACAGATGTTGTAGTTGTGGCTGGTGCAGATAGTGACAGTATCGTGCTGGATGTGGCTGTGAAACCGGTAGATTCCGTAGAAAAAGTATATATGAAAGTGAAGGTGGTTTAAGATGGCATTTTTAAAAGCTAGTGATACGATTTCCGGCCAGGAGGGCCGTGCTTATGCTGTGATTGGTACGCAAACTGAAGAGATGTTCTATGTGAAAACTCTTGAAGCTACAGTAGAAAAAACAAAAGCAGAAGTGAAAACACTGGGCCGCCGGGGTGTTCAGCATAAAGCGACTGGATGGTCGGGCAGCGGTTCGATGACGATTTTTTATATGACTAGTCGTTTCCGCCAGATGATGCTCGATTATATGAATACGGGTGTTGATCAGTACTTCGATATTGAGGTTACGAACGAGGATCCATCGTCCAGCGTGGGGGCACAACGGATTATTCTAAAAGGGGTGAACCTCGATAGTGTCATCATGGCCTCACTCGATACAGAGTCAGACGCTCTGGAAGAAGAAGTTAGCTTTACCTTTGAAGATGTGCAGATTGTGCAAGCTTTTGGTGCTCCGGCAGGTTCCGGGCTTTAATTAAGACAACTAGATAGATTGGAGCAAGCAAGACCCGAACGTAGAATGAGCGACGGGTCTCTTCTCTGTCTATTGGCAGCTAGTAGCAGGAGAAGTATCTAAATAAATAATTCTAGGAGGAAGACAATGAGCGAATTAAGTTTGTTTTTTGCCCAAAATGTAGCATGTGACACGACCGAGGAGTTTGTGGTATCCCAGCGTTTTAAGGATAAGGAAGGAAATGCGGTGGCCTGGAAGTTGCGCAGTATGACTGAGGATGAGAATCAGGAATGCCGCAAGGCCGCAACCCGCAAAGTCAAAGGGAAAAACGGAGTGTATACCTCTGAAATTGAGCCTAACGATTATATGGCGAAGCTGATGACCTCAAGTGTAATGCATCCGGATCTAAAAAATGCTGAACTGCAGCGTTCTTATGGCGTACTTGGCGCTGAAACACTGCTGCGTAAAATGCTGCTTCCGGGTGAATTCGCGGCGTTGGGTGAGCGGGTGCAGGCCTTAAATGGTTTTGGCACGGACATGAACGAGCTGGTGGATGAAGTAAAAAACTAATCAACGAGGGCGATAGTGAAGCCAATTTTGCTTATTACGCCCTCCATGAGCTGCACATTTTACCCCATGAGCTGATGAAGCTGTCTTCCCGCGAACGCGCCGCAATATATGCGATGATTGCTGTTCGTGTGGAGAAGGAGAAGCGCGATCAGGCACGGAGTAAGGCGAGGAAGAGATAGTTAGGGGGTGAGAGAATGGCAGGTGTACAAAATAATATAGCTGGAATACAGCAAGTTTCCAATCAATGGATCAATGATATAACCAATCAGATTACAACACAGGTCTCGGCAAATATTTCAAATTCCTTTTCAGCAACCTTAAACCGTATCAGTATGAAAATAGTCAATAAACCCGTGTACAACATCACTAATAATTACAGTGCAGCTTATACCAGAATTCAAGCTTCTATTGGAGGTGCGGTTCAGGCTCAGGAGAGACTGAATGATGCGGCTGATAGAGGGGCTGGAGGAGCTGAAAAGCAAGCAGGAACCTGGGAAAAGCTTACGGGGGCCTTTGAAAAGGCTAAGGGTATGGTGGAAAAAGTTAAGGGTGTCATGGAGAAGGTGCTTGTGCCAGCTGCTGAGCAGCAAAAGTGGGAAGATCTTTTCAAAGCAAAAACCGGAAATGCTGATGTTGGTGTAGCTATGTTTGATAAATTCAAGAAGAGAGCGCTAGAAACCGGACAGGACGTCAGCAAGTCTATGGAAAGTGTCTTGTCGTTTTATCCTAAAACACAAAATACGGACCAGCTAGATAAGCTAATGGATTATTCCACAAGGCTTAGTATGATGTCTCCAGAAGGTAAGGATATTGGCGATACTTCATCAGCTATTAATTCTGCATTTGATGGAGACTCTAGTGACTTAGCATCGATGCTTCAGGTAGATGAAGAGGAGCTTGGTGGACTCGACCTAGTAGCCAGTACGGGGAACATGGGCGCTTTTTTAAGTACTTTGGGAGATATCATGACAACGGCAGGTATGACGAGTACTTCGCTGCAAACCATGATGGATTCACCCGTAAATCAGTGGCAGACACTTCTTGGAAACTATAACAATTCCTTAGCTGGCATGGGACAAGGGGCACTTGCAGCATTTTCTCCGCTGTTAAGCATTCTTAATGATGCGTTCTCAGAAGGTACCTTTCAGCCTATTATCGATGGGATGGCCATTGGATTGGCTATTATAGCACAAGGTTTTTCACAAGTTGTACAGGGAGCCTTATTCCTTTGGAGTGTTCTTAGCAGCACGTTGCCTTATGTAGTACCCATTCTTTTGGGAATTGTTGCTGGGATTATTGCTTATAAAATTGCTATGGGTGCAGCAGCAATCGCAACAAATATGTCAGCAATTGCGACTGGGATCGCTACCGCAGCGCAAGGGATTTACAACGCTGTGTTAAATGCCAATCCTATTGCGCTTGTAATTGGACTTGTTATTGCACTTATTGTGGCTTTTTTAGGAATTGTTGCAGCTCTTCAGCCAGTAAGAGATTTTCTTGCCAATATGTTCAGGGCTCTCGGACAGATCGTTGCAGATTTTGTAGGTTATGTGATTGATCTATGGACCGGATTTATTAATGGTATCATTGATGCTGCCAATTTTTTATTAGGTGGTATTAATAAAGTAATTGGGGCTGTTGGTAAATTTATAGGTATAGAATCAGAGATTAATCTTCATCTTGAACGGGTTGACAGCAGTCAATTTAAACAGAACGTGGAGATGAGCATTGAAAATACTTTTGATACGGCTGCGAAATATACGCAAGAATTTGATGTTAACAAATTTAAAGAAAGCCTAAACGTAGGGGGGAATACGAATAACGAGACTACAATCAATCAATGGAATACTACTCATCAAGATGATTCAACGAAACCTCCGAAATCGCCTACCATTCCTGAGGTTCCAGTAGTTCCTGTGACGAAGACTCCTGCGTTAAATACGCCTTCCGCTGTAGGTTCTTTTCAAAATGCAGGAGTACCTGGTAATCTGAACACCGTCAACCGTGTGAACGAGCTCGGCTCCATCAACGACACCGTAGACATCTCCAGTGATGATCTGAAAATGCTCCGCGAGCTGGCCGAGATTCAGGCGATCCAGAATTTTGTGGAGCTTACGCCGACGGTGCAGGTGACGACTGGAAATATTAACAATGCCGGAGACATTGATACGATTATCAACAAGATCGGGCAAAAGCTGAACGAGGAGTTTGTCTCTACGGCGCAGGGGGTGTATACGTAACGTGGAAGAGTACGGGATTTTTTTGGGTTTTAATAATCAGGAGGATGCAATCCGGCTGCCAGTCAATCCAGAGACCTTGGAAATCAAGGAGAGTGGAGATGGAAAAAGCTATACCATTATCGATCTGGGTGAGATCAATACGATTGCTTATCCGAAGCTTACGGAGATCACGATTGAAAGTATTTTTCCAGCACAAAGGTATCCGTTCGTATTGGTGCAGGAGGACGGGCTGAAGAGACCTTTTGAATATGTGGAGCTTATTAAGAAATGGATGACGAGTCGTCGACCCATTCGGTTTGTGTTCTCCGGTGTGAGGTATCCCGATGATACGAAAAAGGATAAAAAGAAGTTAAACAAACCACAGAAATGGCTAGAGGAATCTTCAATTAGTGAGGATAGATCTTTAGAAATTGATTTTGCTGTGAATATGGCTATGAGCATCGAAGGTTTCACTTGGAAGCTTAGTGCGGGTACGTCAGGGGATATTGAATATTCGTTATCTCTCAAAAAGTACGTATTCTATCAGGCGGTAGCTGTGAAGGTTGTTAAAGGTGAAGTGAAGGCGGAGCAGAAGCGGGCCAATGAAAAGGCAAAGCCTACTACCTATACCTTAAAAGCTGGAGACAGTCTATGGAGCATCGCTCAAAAAAACCTAGGAGATGGCTCGAAGTACAAAGCCATTCAGAAGCTTAATGGCATTCCGGATAGTGAGCTGAAAAAGCTGCCCATCGGTAAAGTCATCAAGCTGCCGTAGGAGGACGTTATGGAACTGCTAGTGAAGAATAAGGAAGGGAATCTATGGGATATTTCTGGCATCGTCTCAGATATTTCTTGGAAAACTGCACGGTCAGGTAAACCGTCAACGCTAGAGTTAACGCTTGTGGACAACGGAATTTATCAGCTCCCCAAGTTCGGGATCAGCAACGGTGATATTATTCAGTTCAGTAAAGATAATGTAGATGTATTTTACGGATTTGTGTTCAGCATTGATACGGGCTCGGATCAGGAGATTAAGCTGACTGCCTATGATCAGATTCGTTATTTGCTGGGCAATGGTAGTTATGTTTTGCAGGATGTTACGGCTAGTGATGTGATCAAGAAAATAACAACGGACTACGGATTAAAGACAGGTGTGCTGGAGGAGACAGAGTACCGGATTCCTTCTTTAATTGAAGATGACAAAAAGCTGTTGGACATCATTATGGGAGCCATCGGCAGTGAGCTTCAGTTTAAGGGGCGGCTGATGGCTTTTTACGATGATTTTGGGAAGCTGACGCTGCGTAAACCGGATTCTATGCTGCTTAACTTGGTGCTGGGAGCGGGGCATTATCTGTACGATTATTCGCTCAAAAAAAGTATTGATGACGATACGTACAACACGATTTTTCTGTACAAGGACAACGAGGCATCGGGCAAACGCGATTTCTATCCGGTCAGTGACAAGGACAATGTGAAACGCTGGGGTATCCTGCACTTGTATCAAAAGGCTGATGACAAAGCGAATGCTGCACAAATTCAGGAGAAGGCAAACAATCTGCTGAAAATGCACAATCGTGAAAAGCTTAGTCTCTCCATACAGGCGATTGGTGATATGCGTGTAAGAGCAGGCAATTTCATTTATGTCCTATTGGATGAATTCGAGACTCAATTGTTTCTGGTGGACCAATGCAGCCATAAGATTTCTGGAGGGGAGCATACAATGTCCCTCGATATTAAGGTGGTGTAGAAATGATGTTAGATATTATTAAAAAAGCAAGTCTAGGAGCCGTGGGAAGTACAAATCCCGTGGCTTTTTCTTATGGAACGGTAACGGTGGCAGCTCCTTTGCAGATTCAGGTGGATCAGCGGTTTGTTTTATCGGGGAATGCGTTAGTGCTGCCTGAATCGGTAATGGAAAGCAAGATCGACATCGAGGGCAAAGAAGTAATACTTCGGCGAGGATTAGCGAGTGGGGACCGCGTATTAATGGTTCGAATGCAGGGCGGACAAAGCTACATTGTTCTGGATCGGCTGGTGAGTCCGATATGATCCCGGCGATTGGAAAAGCTGGACCGATAACGGCCCTGCTTGAGGGGGAGGTCAACCTTGAGCGTGGGGAAAGTCCTAGTCTTACGTACCGAATGGATTGGGAGAGAAAAAGGATTACAGGCCAAACGGATGGACTGGAAGCAGTTCAACAGGCAGCGGCAAAAATTTTGCGAACCGATCGGTTTGAACATCTGATTTACAGTTCGGATTACGGAACAGAGTGGCGGTTGGTGCTTGGCAAGGATCGGCTGCTGGTTAGAGCTGAAATCAGACGTATCGTTAGTGAGGCACTACTTCAGGATGAACGAATCCTTAGCTTAGAGAATATTGTTGTTTCGTTTACCGGAGATAATCTAACTTTTGACTGCAAGGTCGTCACACGTTACGGAAATTTTCAGCTGAGAAAGGAGTGGAATGAGGATGTATGAGGATCAGACGTATGAGGCTCTTTTGGAGCGGATGCTGGACCGGATTCCATCAGGATTGGATAAACGCGAGGGCAGCATCATTTATGACGCGTTGGCTCCAGCAGCCGCTGAGTTGACACAGATGTATATTGAGCTGGATGTGAATAATAATCTGTATTTTGCAGATACGGCTACCGGAGAGTACTTGGAGCGAAGCATCTCCTGGTCAGGCATTGTAAGGCGTGAAGCCAGCAAGGCACAGCTGAAAGGGATTTTTTATAAGGCGGATGGAGGATTGTTGGATGTTCCACTCGGCAGCCGCTTCTCACTCGAAATGCTGAATTATACGGCTGTGGAGAAGTTATCTCCTGGAGTGTATCGCTTGGAAAGTGAAACCGCTGGAGAAGAAGGAAATCGATATTTTGGCTCTTTACTGCCAGTGGATTATATTTCAGATCTAGCGCGAGGAGAAATAGCCTCTCTTCTGATCCCTGGGGAGGACATTGAAACGGATGATGCGTTACGCCAGCGTTATTTGGATTCAGCCAGACGCCCAGCTACTAGCGGAAATAAATATCACTATATGGAGTGGGCACTGCAAGTTCCGGGTGTGGGAGGCGCACGTGTTTTTCCATTATGGAAAGGTCCTAAAACTGTGAAGGTGATTATTGTGGACGCCGAAAAAAAACCTGCATCCGAGCTGTTGGCGGCTCAGGTACAGCAATACATTGATCCAGTTTCAGGAGCGGGTGAGGGACAAGCACCAATAGGGGCTGTTGTGACCGTGGCGCCGGCTGCGGGCAAAAACATCAGTATAAGTGCCAAGGTAACCCTTGCTTCTGGCTATGCACTGCAAGCTGTAAACCAAGGCTTTCAGGTGATGCTTGAGAAATATCGCAAGGAGAAGGCTTTTTCAGCAACCTATATCAGTCAGTCTGTCATCGGGGCATTATTGCTTGCTACTGAAGGAGTCGCGGATTACACAGAGCTGAAGTTGAACAGTGGAGCGGGCAATGTGATGTTGAACGAAGAAGAAGTACCGTTGTTCGGTAACGTTCTACTGGAGGTGTAGCATGGGTTATCCAGAGCAAATTGATATTTTTCAAGAAAAACTTAATAAAAAAGCAAACGGTAGCAGCTATGTTATCGAAGAGAGATTACCGCTTGTAAATGGCGTTTACAGTGGTCTTCTAGCGCATGACAATATTAATAATCAGACCATTGCGGTGTACACAGGGTCACAGTATTCCGGGATCGAGCTACGCAATTTCACTGTGTCTTTTCCGGATGAGGCGCCCTGGCGGCGGTTGATTAAGATTTTTGCCGATGTGCCTGAGGTATATGTTACTTACGAAACCCCCGGTGATACGGTTGAAGCAGAGGATATTAACGGTTTGCAGGTGAGTCTTACCGCTGTCCAAACTGAAATAGAGCGTTATAAGAACAAGGGCCAGATTGACGGAGGATCATTTAGAAGAGAGGTGTAAAATGGCACAGACCATACAAATAAAGCGGGGTACAAAGGCTGAGCTAACGAGTTATGGCGTGTTGAAGGCAGGTGAGCTTGGTTTTTGCAGTGATACTAAGGAAGTTTATATTGGTGACGGCACGTCCAATTCCATGGTCGGCAGGGCGCTGTCAGGGCCAGAAGCTTCGCGTCCGGTTGCAGGATCCGTTGGTCGTTTGTATTACGTGACTACGGGTTCGAATAGCGGATATTTATATTTTGATGATGGGGCAGCTTGGCGGCGGGTGAATGCGCAGAAGGTTACCGATCTGACAGGTACAATTGATGATATCGCTGATGGAACAACCTATGCGAAGGTGCTTAAAGCGGATATTAGTGCGGGACATATCAATAAAGTATCGGATGGCACAAACGTAAAGACTGCCGCTGAGATCAAGACTCACATTGATGATGTGGCCAAGCACCGGACGATCAATGATGCGGGGACTACGATTACAGACTTGTGGTCTGCGCAAAAGATTAAAAATGAAATTGAACTGGCTAAGCATAACATCGAACCGCAAGCATCGGTAAAAGACCAGAACCTGCTGGCTCCACCTGCCAGTCCGGTTGAGGGGGATCGATATATTATTCCAGCAGGGGCAACCGGGGCATGGGCGGGCAAAACGAATCAAATTGTTGAATACCAATCTGCCGCTTGGGTATTTTATGTTCCTGCCGTAGGTTGGACCGCTTACGTCGATGATGAGCAGAAAATTTACAGCTGGAACGGCAGCACATGGGTACGTACCGGTGGTGCACTACAGACCATTACAGCCGGGAACGGGCTGATTGGTGGGGGTCAAGCCGATGCTGTGACGCTGAACATTGGTGCGGGTAATGGGATCACGGTCACTGCAGACGCGATTGCGGTTACCGCTGGAAAAGGAATCACCGTGGATGCAGCTGGTATAGCTGTAAGTGTGGATGGAAGCAGTATCGTTTATGATGCTGCGAATGGCAATAAACTTACCGTGGCCAGTATTGATGGCGGAACATTCTAGGGGGCGGGACAATGGCTCTAAAAACATTGATTCAAATACGCCGCGGCTTGGAAAGCGCCATTGGAGCGCTGGCTATTGGTGAGCTTGGATATTGTACAGACAGTGGCAAGCTGTACATTGGTTCCGCCGCTGGTAATGTCTTGCTGGTAGCCGCGCAGAGTACCGGGGATATGCTGAAAAGCATTTACGATACGAATAACAATGGCAAGGTGGATTTTGCGCAACAAGCGGAAAGTGTAGCTTGGGCGGGGGTAGCGGGTAAACCAACGGTATTTCCTCCAGCGGCGCATACACATGATTATTTGCCCAAAGGCCCCCTAACCTGGAATCAACTGAAGGGGGTGTAGAGGATGAGTTACGGCAGCTCTTTATACAGCGAATTGCAATATTCCGCAGATAAAGATTCGAGCCATCCGGGTGAAGTCGAGGCGCCTGATCTAATGCAGTATTTACCGGATTATTACAAGGATGTCCGCGAAATGGAGAAGCTTCAGGAGACCATCGGGCTAGAAATTGGTGGACTGAAGGTAGGTACTATAGATGTACTGGATCAGGCGTTTATTGAAACGGCTACAGTGAGCCTTGGTCGCTGGGAATCCGAACTTGGACTCAGCAGCGATCCATCCAAGTCTTATGCCACTCGTCGAGAGATGATTAAGGCAAAGCTGCGTGGAAATGGGACCACCACACCGGAGATGATTCAGCGGACGGCATCAGCTTTTTCAGGTGGAGTGGTTGAAGTAAAGGAAGTGCCTGAGGAGTACCGTTTTGAGATTCATTTTGTGAGTACACTAGGGATTCCTCCGAATATGGCAGGGTTGATTCAAATCATCGAAGAGATTAAACCTGCGCATTTAGCTTATGAATTTGTGTTCAGCTATACCTGGTGGGACTCTGTTAAGGCTTTGACTTGGGAGAGTGCTCACAGTAAAACATGGAACGAATTAAGAACTTATAGATAGGAGAGTGACATATGCAAACCACAGGAAATTTGGGCTTAAAGAAGCCAGAGGGAACAGATATCGTTGATATTGCCGATCTGAACGGGAATATGGATATTTTGGACAATGCCGTTAATGGCAAGGTCGATAAAGTAACAGGCAAACAGCTGTCCACGAACGATTACACCGCCGCCGAGAAAACGAAGCTGGCGGGGATTGCTACGGGAGCGAATAATTATACTCACCCAGTTACCCACCCACCAGCTATTATTGCTCAAGACGCGAGTAATCGGTTTGTTACGGATGCTGAAAAGACGGCGTGGAATGCAAAAGCCGGTACAGCCGTAGCTACAACTTCTACAAATGGCTTGATGTCTGCTGTGGACAAGACACTACTGAATAACAACACTGGATTTGGTACTACGGCTGGTGCAGCTACCGCATATACTCTTACACTTAGCCCAGCACCTACGGCGCTGATAGCAGGACTGAAATTTAGTTTCAAAACACATATTGCTAGCGGAGCTAATCCTACACTTAATCCTAATACTTTAGGGGCCAAAGCAATCAAGAAACCCAATGGAAATGCGGCAATACTTGCCCTGAACGGAGTTTACACGGTTGTATATGATGGCACGGCTTTTATCTTACAGGGTGAAGGGGGTGAATATGGAACAGCAACAGCAGCGGACGTAATAGCGGGTAAGACGATAGGCACAGAGGGCGGACTAATTGATGGCGCGATAGTACAAAGAGGTGCTGTGGACGGATACACTAATTCCGTTAGTGCAGCATGGGCATCGGGTGGTGGGTGCTGGGTTCGAATACCAGCAGGAGCATATTTGAAAACTACGGCGGTAGGAAACCCCGAGATACGAGTCACTGATTCTAACGTTGTTCCTGCAAATTGGCTACGAGGGGTATCAATGTTTGGGCAGGATGGCGCGATTGCACAGATGCCGCAATATCAGCAAACATATTCCACGGCTTGGGACGGACAAAAAATGTTTGTACGTATACCTAGAGGGGCTTATCTTCTAGATTCCGGGCTAGGCGCTCATGAAGTTAATATACCTCCAGAACAGTGTCGAGCAGATGGTAATATACAGCCAGGAAATATTAAATCGGGCGTTTGGATTTATGGGATGCAAGGCACTTTAAGACCGTGGTTCGGTGGTATTGCTTCTGTAAACTTCAATTCACAGGGATACACAGCGGAAATTGTTAGGTTCCCCGCAGGGTTCACATATGCCGCTTTTTCTGGTGCAATTACTCTGAGTATATATAATACTAATATCTATCAAGACCACTATATACTATTGCAGGATAACCAAGGCAATCAATTAGTATTAGCCCGACTAACAGCAAATTATGATTACAGAGACACAATACAATGCACAGGTATTACAATCGACAAGGGTACTCGGAGAATCTCTGTGTTCAGATCCATGTATATGCCGGGTTTCGGTAACATAGATATTTCAGCCGATGGCTCCTTTACAAAGCCATTTAATCTAGATGGCGACGTACAGTTAGTTCATGCTATAGCAGCATCTATGGGTAGTGGATACACATCAAGTATAGCAACAGGAGTTGCAATTTGGAACTAGAAGGAGGGTAAGCAATGAAATATTTTTGTGTCTATGATGGTAATAACACGGTTAGCGCTATCTATCATGGCGTTGAGTCTATGGGTGATTTGAGCGGACTTGTATTTGACGAATTGCCTAGTCCAGAACAGAACGGTCTAGATCCTATTTTAAAAATCAATCTGGACGATAACACGCTTTACTATGAATACGTAGTGAGACCACCCGTATTAATAGATAAGCTGCTTAGTGAAAACACACTGCTTAAGGCACAAGTTAGGGCTCAATCTGAGCGTTCTGACTTTATTGAGGATGTCATATCCGAACTGGCAGCTCAGTTATATAAATGACCTGCGGTTGCTCTATTGACTGCTGACTTGTAGGGGAGGTGATATCATGATAGTCATGTTTTTTGCACAGCGTGTAATCTTGGATAAGACCAAGTATTCTGAGGTACCATCTACACTCAAAGCTGGTGTTCTGGAGGTTCTGACGAACAGCGGTCTTGAGTTTCTGGCTGAAGATAAATAGAGGCTACAGATAGCGCCGCAAAGTAGGCGTTTTTATTTTGCCCTCGTAGCTGCTACGGGGGCTGTTTTATTTATCACTTTAGAAGGGGGCTGTTATATGACCATTGTGGGAGTAAATTCAGGAGGAGGCGATGCTGAAGCAGCGCCCATTGAGCACCGTTTAGAAGATGTTGAAAGTAGACTAGTAGTAATCCAAGACGAGATCTTTAGATTTGGAACAGCACATCTAAGTTTTAGTAATGAGCTTCTATTATTAAAAGAAAAACAATCACGCCATGAGGAAGATGTGAAGCAAATTAAACAATCAACGATAGAAATGAAAATACAATTTAATGAGATCATGAGACGTTGGGATACATTGGACTCACGTGTGTTCCAGCTATTGCAACAATCCCAGACGGACAGCAAGAGCGAACGAAAAGTGTTTATCGATTTACTTAAATACGTTCTGGCGGGAACTATCTTTGCTATTATTGCCTTTTTATTTAAAGGAGGGGTATAGATGCTCACTTTGTCCCAAATCAAAGAAAAATCAAGTAAACGTCTAACCAACCTACACCCCGTAGTCCGTTCCGCTGCTACTGCTCTAATCGAACGTTGCTACAAACTCAACATCCCCATTCTCATTACGCAGGGACTTCGCACAATTGACGAGCAGGATGCTCTATATGCCCAGGGCCGCACCAAGCCCGGAGCGATTGTCACCAATGCACGTGGCGGATATAGCTATCACAATTTTGGATTGGCTGTAGATTTTGCTCTTTTGCTGCCGAATGGATCTAGTGTGTCTTGGGATATGTGCCGGGACGGCAATAACAACCAGATCGCAGATTGGCAGGAGGTTGTGAGGGAGGCAAAAGGGCTGGGCTTGGAGTGGGGAGGCGACTGGACAAGCTTCAAGGATTACCCCCATTTTCAAATGGCGTTTGGGTTAACACTCACACAGTTACGAGCAGGGACAAAACCCTCAACATCTGCGGTGGAGTCAGCGTATAAGGTCATCAATCGGAAGGAGGAGGGAGAATTGAAGAGTGATGTTATTGCTGTCGTAAAGGTTAATGGGGTTAAGGTTGCAGATGGAGTGCTTGAAAAAGGCATCACCTACGTCCCTGTACGTGTTATTGCAGAAGCGCTGGGTGCTCAGGTAGGTTATGATTCTGCGACTCGAACGGTTGAGATTACAAGTACCCGCTAAGGAGGGAAAAGGATGGAAACTGGAACAATTTTAGATGATGTTATGGCGTTCGCCTCTATATTAGCAGTATTCGTACTGGCACTGGTTCAGTTGGTCAAAAATAGTATCAACATCCCGCGTAATGCAGTACCGATTATCGGACTATTGATAGGTTTGTTCATCGGCGTAGTAGCGTATCCTTTTACCGAACTTGATTTAGTGCTTCGCCTTTGGGCTGGGGGCCTTGCAGGTTTATCTGCGACGGGGTTGTTTGAGCTAGCTTTTAAGGATCGCCCGGGCACGACGAAAGAGTAAGTGGATAATAGGTACGAATCATAAAAAAGGGCTGTTCCAAAAAGTCTGAATAAGACCTAAGGAAGAGCCCCATTGTTTTTCTTATGATATTACATAAATAAGTTTCAGAACGAAAGCGTGCTGCCGGGTTGTAAAGAATATAGTCCTGTGAAACCTTCTCCCTTTAATATAGAAGCTACTTGGTCGATATGTGGTTTGGGAGCATGGACGAGCACTGTCCGGTGGCTGGGAATCGTTTGGAGCATTTTGCGAATGTCCGGCAAGCCTTGATGGACTTTATAGCGGATAAGTGAGACTGTACAGCGCACGCTGCTAGATTCTCCGATCATAGCTTGCTTAACAAGGCGATGTCCAAAGCTTCCCGCCGCTAAATGTCCCGTAAAAATCACATGGTTGTCAGGAGAAACAGAGAGCTGGTGAAAGTATTCTTGTGCTTTTGCTGACTGCATCATCCCGTCATTAGTGAATACGATAGCTCCCTTAAGATTCAACATTGCCTTCGCGCGTTCGTCCGAATTAGATACAACACACAAGCTTTTTCTGTTAAAAAGCGCATTTACGCGCTGAATAGCGTCCTCTTTCAGCCATTCCACCTTGTTGCTTAAAGCTCGTAAAGGAGCGACGAGTGCTTCTTCAACGATCAATTGATGATCTGGAAAACATTCATTTGCCCATACGATCAATTCCTGGCTTCTGCCATGGATAGGCACGGGAAGGAGGACTGAGCCCCCTTTTTGCAAGGTGTTATGGATGGCTATCTCTAATTGCTGTAATTTTACAAGCTGCTCATCAGGATCTGCCCCATATGCGGCATCTATAATGGACAGATCAGCCACATTTTTAGCTTCGGCTTCCATAATTGCTGGTGTGTCTGCCGTGAGCAGCTGCGATTCCTCCGAATAATCCCCCGAGAAAAATACAGTCTTGCCCTCCCATTCTAGGGCCAGCCAAACCGAACCTGCTAAATGCCCGCTACGTCCCCATTGAACTCGAAGGTTAGGCGCAAGCGTCAGCCAAGTTTGAGGGCAGACATGCTCCTCTAAATACATGAACTGGATAGATTGCTTATCTATTTCTCGATAAGGTAATGATGCGGACTGAGCCGCCACATATTTATCCCAGGCCTCGAAATAATCAGGAAGCTGTAATGAGGTAGATCTAGTAGTCCATACCTTACCTCTGTATCCGTGTTTATAAAGTAAGGGCAGCGCTATGGAATGATCCTCATGAGCATGAGACAGAAATACTGCCTGCAAATGTGGAATAATATCCGTATCAAGTAGGGGGTATTCACCGGGGCCTTCTTTTTTTACGCCACAATCGAGCAGGATGCCATTTCGTGAATCCTTGCCCTGCAAAAGATAGGAGGAACGGCCATGCTCTCCGGCCCCTCCCCAAATCGTTAGTGTGCTCATTGTTGTCTCCGCTTTCTATCTGGGCTTAAATATTCTAAGACTAATAGTAATAGGGTAGTGATGCCTACAGAGATTACAGCCATGGCCATCCCCATGGCTACCGCACCTTGTTCAAACTGGGCAAAAATATAGGTTGCCGAGGTCTGCATTGAAGGTGGCAGAATGAGTAATGAGGCTACCAGTTCCCGGTTGGAAATGGTGAAGGTCATCATCCAGCCAGCTACCATCCCCGGAAGGATGAGGGGAAGCAGGATACGGCGGAACACATACAGCTTACTTCCTCCGAATACTTGTCCCGCTTGCATCAGAGAGGAATCGATCTGCCCATAGCTTGCTTTTACATACTGAACAGTATAAGGAAGGAAAAGTACGACATAAGTCAGTACAACCATCCAGTAGGTATTATAGAGCGGGATAGGCATCCAGCGGGCATTCCACAGCAGAATTAGCCCTACTACAATTACAATTCCCGGGACTGTATTTGGAAGCAAGCTGAATAAATCTGTAATTTTCTGCTTGAATGTAGCCCCTTTTCCTACCGTTAAGGCAAACCAAGTCCCGAGAATAACAGCGATACTGGAAGCAACGATAGCTAATGTAAAGCTATTTAATAAGGCCTCAAGTCCTTGCGAACCCGGGGATAACAGCTCTGCATAATGTTTTAAGGTTAGATTGCTCCAGGATACACCTTCTCCCCGAAGCTTCAATAATGAGGCTGTTATGATAGAGAAATAAGGAATGCCGATGGATGCCAGAAGCAATAGAAGAACATAACCCCAGCTAAGAAACCCTACGATTCCTGTACTCTTATAACGGTTAGTACGAGTTCCTTTTCCACCGATCAGACGGTAAGAGTAGCGGCTGCTAATTACAGTTTGGATGTACCACATGACAAGACAAACTCCGAGCAGCAAGGAGGCTAGTGAAGTAGCCTTACCGAAATCAATCGGCCAACTGGAGATATATTTATGGATCTCAGAGGTCAGAACGTAAAAGCCGATCCTACGGCCAAAGGTCGCAGGGGTACCGAATTCAGCAATTGTTTTAACGAAGATGAGCAGTGCTCCAAGCCCATAGCTAGAGAGCAGTAAAGGAATAATCACTCTTTTAAATCTGTAAAAGAAGGGGGCGCCGTGAACAGAGGCTGCTTCCTCCAGATTGCCCCCGATCTGCAAAAGCGCATTGCGCAGCAGCAGATACAGGAAGGGGAACAGGTGAAGGCTCATGATCAGCACCATACCCCCATAGCTAAAGAAATACGGTGTAAGCACGGAGGAGGAGGGCAGAAATTGCTCCATATACCCACCCGTCTGCATAAACAACATCCAGCCCATAGAACCAATGTAAGGCGGCGTCATAAATGGAATTAACAGCACGACATCCAGCCAGTTGTGGCGCCCTAAGTCAGTTTTTGCCATAATCCAGGCTAGAGGCAGCGCAAACAAAGTAGTTAGCAGAATAACGCTTACCCCAAGCCCGATAGAATTCAGCAGTACCTCTACTAGGTCATTGCTCCCCATAATGGTTCGTAGTGGTGCGGTTATATCGAGATGCCCCTCTGGATAAACACTGGTCCAGAAAATGAGCAGGAGTGGCAGCAGCACGAGCACGGTTAGTATAAATAAAGCCAGTCCACCGCTCACCCATTTAAATGAGCGCAAAGAGTTAGTATTCATTACGCTTATTTAAAAATTTGTGTGAAGGTCGAGGAAACTTCATCGCCGTGCTCGTTCATCCATTCCCAATTCACATCAAATGTTTTAATTTCTTCAAGATTGGCACGATTTTCTGCCTTCACGTCAGTTCTGCCTGGCAGCAAATAGGCTTTGGCAACAAGGGCTTGCGCTTCATCGGATAGAAGGTAGTCGATAAAAGCCTTAGCGTTATCTACATTCGGGCTTGTCTTAATGATCGCAGCCGGACGAGGGCTGATTACAGTTCCTTCAGCAGGGTAGACGATATCCACAGGTTCTCCGTCAGCTTTTGCTTTATAAGCCATGTAATCTACGCCAGCAGCAACGACGGATTTAGCACCGGTAATCACCGGATCAAGTGCCTCTTGATTGGCGCCTGCCATAGCTACTTCATTGCTTTTATATTGTTTAAAAAGATCCCAGCCACTGTCCCCCTTAGCACTTAAATACCCAGTCATGAAATCAAGAGCCGAGCCGGAAAGTGAAGGATCGGGGATATTGACTGCACCCTTCCATTCCGCTTTAGTGAGATCATCCCATGAAGTCGGAGGTGTGCTTACTTTTTTAGTATTGTAGACAATCCCCAGTGCGGATGCGCTATAGCTAAAATAATTGCCATCTGCTGTGTCTGACCAATCGCTAACGAGCTTATCTGCATTAACCGCCTCTTTATATGGAAGTAATAATCCGTCGTTTTTCATTCCTTGCATGGACGGAAGAGAGGCGAGGACAACAACATCAACGACCGGATTGGATTTTTCTGCTTCCATGCGGGCAAGTATTTTTCCTGTAGTGCCTTGGAACATTTCAACCTTAACGCCAGTTTTGGCTTCAAAGCCGTCTTTGATTTTATTGGCTAAACCTTCAGGTCCTGCACTGTAAACGACAAGATTGCCGCTTAGTGTCTTTTCTGTTGGTTGTGGGGCTTCAGTTTGCGTCGCCGCCGCAGTATCGGTTTGGTTGTTGCTTGCGTTAGCCGCAGGGGTGTTCGAGGAGCCGCAGCCCACTAGAGTAATGCCAAGTGCAGTTGTTAGAAGAAGTGAACTTAACCCTTTTGTCTTTTTCATTTGATTCAATGTAATTGCCTCCCTAATATTGTTGTGTGCATCTTGCTGCATGGAACAGCATCATATAGAGCCATTCCATGCAGTGGACGCTTAATTCAGATGATGGATTTGGTGCTCTGAAGCGTACAGCTGAATCTTTTCCCCTACAGGTAGGCGCCGATCATGATAAGCGGTCCAAGTCCCATTGTGCTCCATGTTCAGAATGATCTCATAGCGATCCCCCATATAACTCACATGCTGAATAGTCCCTGTAAAAGGAAGAAAGGAAGCATCCTCCTGAGACCAGCGTAAATGTTCTGGACGCAGCATCTGTTTATCCGGAACGATCCAGTTGGATTTTCCAATAAAGTGTGCCACAAAGGGATGACTCGGTTTACGATAAATGTCCTCAGGAGAACCACTCTGTAAAATAGTGCCACCTTGCATTACAACTACTTCATCTGACATAGACATCGCCTCGGTTTGATCATGCGTCACATACAGGGCTGTAATGCCCATGTTTTTCACCAAGGAGATTAACTCCAGCCTCATTTCATCTCGCAAGACCGCATCTAGCGCACTTAATGGCTCATCGAATAATACAAGCTGAGGGCGCATGACTACGGCTCGGGCAAAAGCAACCCGCTGCTGTTGTCCACCGGACAGCTGGTGTGGAAAACGCAGCTCTAACCCCTCCAGCTTGACCGATCGAAGTGCCTCCTGTACCCGAACCCGTAAATTCTTTTTTTGTTTGGAAGCTCGAAGTCCGAAGGCTACATTCTCGAACACAGTCAGATGCGGCCAGAGGGCGAAATCTTGAAAAACCATGCCAAAGTTACGGCGATGAATAGGGTGGCTAATTCTTTTGCTGCCTGAAAAAATAAACTCATCATCGATCAGAATTTCTCCTGCATCCGGTGTTTCCAGCCCAGCAATCAGACGGAGTAGTGTCGTCTTTCCACAACCTGAAGGACCGAGTAATGTCGTAAAGCTTCCAGCGGGAATCTTCAGATCTGCAGCCTTTAAGGCATGCACATCTCCGAATTTCTTTTCCAATCTGTGGATTGTAATTTCCTTCATTCTATCTACCTGCCTGTTCTTAAGCTTGTTCTTAGTGTAAAGGTAAAGAATTCCCGCTATATTTGCTGAATGTAACTGTGATATTAACTTTTTTGCCGATTTATTTTAACATTCATAGAATTCTTCTATGTTACCGTTTAGGAAAAGGCGAGGGAGTGGAAGAGAATGAACCTTAATCTAATGAAGCTGGAAATTGTAGAACTGCTGAATAAACATAAAAAAATTACCACGGTAGCAGATAAACTTGGACTAAAGCAGCCCACCGTTACGTATCATTTGAAGAATTTAGAGCAGCAATTGGGGGAGAAGTTATTTGAATCCAGAATGGATAAAATGATTCTTACGGAGAGTGGTAAAGCTTTTCTTCATTATGCAATCAAAATCAATGCGCTTGCTGCGGAGGCGGAGCGGGTGGTAAAAGAGTTCAGTCAGGCAGGCCGGGGGACGCTGAAAATTGGTGCCAGTTATGTTCCAGCTACATATATTCTTCCAAAAATATTGGGGCTGTTTGGCGAACAGCATCCGGGGATTACCATTTCTTTATCGGTTAAGCCTTCACCGGTGATCAAAGAAATGCTTGCCAGTCATGAGATTGATCTTGGTATCTTGTCTACGGAATCTTTTTATCTGCCTGATCTGCATACTCAAGCCTTATGTGAAGATGAGCTTGTCCTTGTTTTTGCACCTACACATGATTTTGCCGGATTTTCTAATTTAAACTCGGCGATGATCGCTTCAGCGAGCTTTATTTTGCATGACAAGGAATCAAGCACACGCCATTTGACGGATAAATGGTTTGAACGAGAGGGAAAAGAATCAAAACCGCATATTTTGCTCGATTCACTGGAGGCGATTAAGCAATCGCTTATGAGTGGACAGCATGTCTCATTTATTTCACGACTTGCTGTGGAGGACGAGGTAGCCAGAGGAAGATTGCTAATGCGAGCCATTCCGGATTATAATTTTGAAAGACATATTTATTATTCGTATAACCGTGATCGTCATTATTCTCCTTTAATTGGACTGTTCATTGACCAGCTCCGCACAATCCGAATATAAGCATACATAGAGAATATACGATAGAGCCATTATATATATGAAAGAATACATAAAATATAAGGACTGTATAAATTCAGAAATTGGTGTATAATCTTAGGTACTGTGTCGCTTTACAGCACAAAAAAGTTGCAGATTTTCAAACGGTTTTATTGTATGATATGAGGAAGCTTTAATAGACGATATTTAGACAGACAAACTTAACACATTGATCCGGAAGAGAATGGGGGGAGCAGCATGACCGAACTTACGACTACCGTCAGCAAAAGCAACTCTAACAATCTGCTGCGACGGGACGTACGGTTCTTGGGGAACATTTTAGGAGAGGTCTTGGTTCACCAAGGCGGTAACGAACTGCTAGAGATCGTGGAGAAGATCCGCGAGACCAGTAAATCGCTACGCTCACTATTTTTACCTGAACTGCATAGTGAATTTAAGGAGTTAATCAATTCTTTGGATCCGGAGAACCGTCATCAGGTAATAAGAGCGTTCGCCATTTATTTTCAATTGGTGAATATTGCCGAACAGAACCACCGGATTCGCCGTAAACGTGACTATGAACGTTCAGCTGGGGAGACAGTTCAACCCGGTTCTATAGAAAGCGCTATTCAAGAGCTTCGTGAACGTGATTTCTCTCATGAGGAAGTCAACGAGATTATTGAAGGATTGTCTCTGGAACTTGTAATGACGGCACATCCAACGGAAGCCATGCGCCGTGCGATTCTCGATATTCATAAACGGATATCCGATGATGTTATGGGTCTTGATAACCCTACTCTAACTTTCCGTGAACGTGAACAGCTTCGCGAGAAGCTATTGAATGAAGTGATTACGCTTTGGCAAACGGATGAGCTACGTGACCGCAAGCCGACAGTACTCGATGAAGTGCGTAATGGAATGTACTATTTCCATGAGACTATTTTCCATGTATTGCCGGATGTGTATCAAGAGCTTGAACGCTGTCTGAGCAAATACTATCCTGGACAGAATTGGCATGTGCCAACCTACTTGCGTTTTGGATCATGGATTGGTGGAGACCGTGATGGTAACCCATCGGTAACCTCAACAGTCACTGCGCAGACTTTACGCATGCAGCGTAAGCTGGCCATTCGTGAATATCAGCGGATTATGCGTGAACTCATGAAATATCTAAGCTTTAGCACAAGTATTGTTAAAGTGACGCCTGAGCTAGTAGAATCCATCGAAGCTGATCGTGAGATCATTAACCTAGGCAAGATGGAAGAATGGCGCAATGACAACGAACCTTACCGAATTAAACTTAGCTACATGATCTCTAAGACACAAAATGTTTTGGATGATGAGAAAAAAGATACTCCTGAGCGTTATGCTACACCTGAGGAGTTCATAGATGATTTGAATGTCATTGACCGCAGTCTACGGCATCACTATGCCGACTATGTGGCCGATACCTATATTAAAAAGCTTATCCGCCAAGTGGAGCTGTTCGGATTCCATACAGCAACTCTTGACGTGCGTCAACACAGTCAAGAACATGAGAATGCCATGACAGAAATTTTGGCGAAGATGAACATTTCGCCGGATTACTCTAAGTTGACGGAGATCGAGAAGATTGATCTGCTGGAGAAATTGCTGAATGATCCACGTCCGTTGACCTCTTCTTACCAGACTTACACTGAAAGTACAGAGGAGTGTCTGGCGGTTTACCGGACGATCTTCGCATCGCAGGAAGAGTACGGCAAACAATGTATCACAAGTTATCTGATCAGTATGGCGGAAGCTGCAAGCGACATTCTGGAGGTTATGGTCTTCGCCAAAGAGGTAGGACTATTCCGCAAGGATAACGACGGTACAGTTGTATGTACCCTGCAAGCTGTGCCACTTTTTGAAACGATTGATGATTTGCATGAAGCACCGCAAATTATGCACACACTGCTCAGTATGCCGATCTACCGTGATGCGGTAAGAGCAATGAATGATTTGCAGGAAATCATGCTTGGATATTCAGATAGTAATAAAGATGGCGGCGTGGTTACTGCTAACTGGGAACTGCGTGTTGCCCTAAAAGAAATTACAGCGACAGCCGATCAGTTCGGAATCAAGCTGAAGTTCTTCCATGGTCGTGGTGGAGCGCTCGGCCGTGGCGGTATGCCACTTAACCGCAGTATTCTTGCTCAGCCAGCTTCGACAATTGGCGGAGGGATTAAGATTACCGAGCAGGGAGAAGTGATCTCCTCCCGTTACTCGATGCAGGGGATTGCTTACCGCAGTCTGGAGCAAGCGACATCTGCGCTTGTAACTGCAGCAATTAGTGCGAGAGTGCCACAAGCGGATCTTTATGAAGAGAAATGGGAAGAGATTGTTGCCCGGATTTCTGAAGTCTCGCTGAACAAATATCAGGATTTGATCTTCCGTGATCCAGATTTCCTGACTTATTTCAAAGAATCAACACCTCTGCCTGAGGTTGGAGAGCTTAATATCGGTTCCCGTCCTTCCAAGCGGAAGAACAGCGACCGTTTTGAAGATCTGCGTGCAATTCCTTGGGTATTTGCATGGACACAAAGCCGTTATTTGCTCCCAGCCTGGTACGCTGCTGGAACCGGACTGCAGAGTTTCTATGAGGGTAAGGAAGAGAATCTGAAGATAATGCAACATATGTATGAGAACTTCTCATTCTTTACTACACTGATAGATACGCTGCAAATGGCTATTTCAAAAGCGGACTTGATTATTGCTAAGGAATACGCCAGCATGGGCAAGAACGAGGAAGCACGTCAACGGATATTCGGCCAGATTGAAGATGAATTTAATCTGACCTCTGAGCTGATCCTGAAGATTACAGGCCAGCAGGATATTCTGGATAACGTTCCTGTGATTCAAGAGTCGATCAGACTCCGTAATCCATACGTTGATCCGCTTAGCTACCTGCAGGTTCAATTGCTATCCGAGCTTAGAGCGCTCCGTGAAATCGATGGAGATGATAGCGAACTGCTTCGCGAAGTATTGCTTACCATCAACGGCATTGCCGCCGGTCTTCGGAATACCGGCTGATATAGTCTTAACAACAAAAAGTCCGCCCTATTTGGGGCGGACTTTTTTTGCCTAATACAAGTTGTTGTGATCATAAACTGTATATTGCTGCTGTGAACTTTACTTGTGCCTAAATATTGGAGAGTCAAACCCGATATTTTTTTTATTACCCTACCCAAGTAACCGAGATGTAATCGGAGGTAAATAACGTGGCACTTATTACTTCGGTGATGGAGCAGCGTAGAGAATATTTGGAACTGTAGGAGCGCCAGCGTTCGCCTTTATCCTCAGATTTCGACCGCTATATGCGGTTTATAATCAGGAAATGTGAGGATAACAGCGACCGGAAGTCCAAATATTTCTCGGAGCCGCACTTAATCGCCTATACCAAGTTGTCCAGTTTTTAACTCAGTTTACATAGAAGGTTACAATACAATCCTTGATTTTTACACAAACTTGAATTACGATTTAATTGCTTGTACCGTGGATATTTGCGAAGAAATACCAAGGGCGGCAAGTCTGGGGGAGTTAACAGGTGGAGAATTTGGAAGGCAGATTGACAAAGCTCGCCTTGAAGGGCGACCAAAGGGCATTTGCCGAGCTTGTGGAACTATATAAAGACAAAATATATCATTTAGCTTACAGGATGTTGAACAATCGCCATGAGGCGGAGGATATTGTTCAGGAGACCTTTTTGCGTGTGTATAGGAATTTGGATCGTTATGATGATAAACAGAAGTTCTCCACATGGATTTACCGGATTGGAACGAACCTCTGTATAGATAGATTGCGTAAACGAAAACCAACCTATTCGCTGGATGCTGAAATGAACGATCAGGAGGGCCTTGATGGCTACTCGTTGATTCCGAGCGATAATGTGACACCTGAGACCGAACTATTGCTCTCTGAGACGCAGGGGCTAATCTATGAGGCGATTGACAGTCTGCCTGTGAAATACAGGTCGGTGATGATTCTGAGGTACCTGCAGGATCTGTCACTTCAGGAGATTAGTGATGTCCTGGATATGCCCGTGACTACGATTAAGACGCGTGTACACCGAGGCCGTGAATTTTTGCGTAAAAAATTAGGCCCAAAAATGTAAAAATAGATTTTTTTTATGAAACATCTTTTCGAGAGCGACGTATGTAAGTTAAGCAAGTCTTATGTGTCCTGACCCTTTGTCTTAGGATAATTAAATAGCACTCATGAAAGGATTGGCTCCTATGGAATGCAAACTGGCCGTCTCTATGATGCATGACTACTTGGATGACGACTTGCCCGAACAGCAGCAGAGGGAATTGAAGGAGCATCTTCTATCCTGTCCAGATTGCCGTGCAAAGTTTAAAGAATTGGAACAGACAGATATGTTGATGTTCTCCCTAATGCATCAGAATCCTGTAGCTTCAGATGATCTTGTGAGCCGGATAATGAGTTCATTGCCAAAGACTAAGAAAGAAAAAGCCTTTATTACCTGGATCAAGAGACACCCTGCACTTACAGCGGCATCTCTATTCCTTGTCGTTATGCTGATGAGCACCGTAACTTTTTGGAGTCCAGACAGACAGCTTGTAGTTAGAGGTGTTGATTTGGATCAAGTGGTCATCAAAGGGGATACTGTAATTGTACCTTCCGGCAAAATAATTACCGGAGACCTTACCATAGAGAACGGTAAAGCACAGGTATATGGAGAAGTGAACGGCAACGTGACAGTCATTGACGGATCTCTATATCAGGCTTCAACAGCTCATATTTCTGGGCAAGTCAAAAGCATAGACCAGGCAGTAAGCTGGTTCTGGTATAAAGTGACGAACATGTTCTCTGAAGTTGCCTACCGTTAATGCGGGCAGTGGTTACCTTGAGCAGGAATATTAATTAGCGCCTCTTTTTCCGGAAAGATGGCGCTTTTTTGTTTCCTTAAATTGGGTGGTTTCGGAAAGGATTGAGGGACTAAACTTGCAACTGAAGCCCGAACGTTATAACCTAGATATGATACAGAGCTAACAGACATTTTACATAAACCCAGCTAATTTGAAATGACGGGGGTTTTAGGCAATGAGTTATTTTACTGAGCTAACATGGAAAGATTCCATTAAAGATATAATTGATATCCTAATCGTCAGTTACATTATTTATAAAGTGCTTAATATGGTACGCGGGACGCGGGCGATTCAGCTTTTAAAAGGGATACTGGTTCTGGTCTTGATTTGGGCGGTAAGCACAATCTTGGACTTGTATACACTTAAATGGCTAATGAATCAAATGTTTACATTCGGGGTCTTAGCTGTCTTTATCATTTTCCAGCCGGAACTACGAAGGGGACTGGAGCAGCTTGGACGGGGCAGATTTTTCGGACGGGCTGGAGAAAGTGACGAAGAGATCAGTAAGTTAATCGGCGAAGTGATTAAAGCCGTGAATTATTTATCTCGCAGAAAAATAGGGGCGTTAATCGTTTTTGAGCGGGAGACGGGGCTAAACGAATATACAGAGTCAGGTATACCCATGCGTTCCCTGGTCAGCTCCGAATTACTCATTAACATCTTCATTCCCAATACACCTCTGCATGACGGAGCCCTTATTATGCAGGGAAATCAGATTGCTGCGGCTGCTTGTTACTTGCCTTTGTCCGAGAATCCTTTTATCAGCAAAGAACTGGGAACCCGTCATCGCGCTGCTATAGGAATAAGTGAGGTTGCGGACTCGGTGTCTGTCATTGTCTCAGAGGAGACAGGGCAGATTTCCCTTGCAATTAATGGCCAGATCGTGAGAGACATTAAGGAAGAATCCATGATATCGAAGCTCCATCAAGAGCTTAGTGTAAGTTCATCGCTGAAGGAGAAGGGTTCAACTTTCTGGAAACGGAAGGGGGACAAGAATCATGGATAAGTGGATGAACAATAACAATTTCAATAAGATTCTGGCCCTTGTGTTCGGGATCATTTTGTTTACGATGGTTCATGTCGATACTGCGCCTTCTGGACAGACAACAGTGGATATTAAAACAAAAACTATTGAGAATGTGAAGATTGAAGTGACCGGCCTTGACGAGGATAAATATGTCCTTGAACCTTTGGCTGTCGACAGTGTGAGTCTGGAGGTAGCGGGTAAAAATTCCGATATCTCCTTTCAGTTCTCGGATGACTATAAAGTAATGCTTGATCTGACTAAGGTCGAACCTGGAGATACCACGTTGCCACTTTATTATAAACTGCCAAAAGGTGTATCCCTGGTAAGAATGAATCCTAAAGAGGTTACCGTACATGTAGAATCACGGAATACAAAGTCTTTTCCCATATCCTTGGTTACGAAGGGGAAACCTGCAGAGGGCTACCAAATAGGCACCCCGGTCCTGCAGCCTACAGATACTGTCGAAGTCACACTTGCTGATAATGAACTGAGCAAGGTAGCTAAGATACAAGGAACCATTGAGCTTAACGGTGAGAATGAGACATTTAAAGAGAAAAAATTGAAGCTACACGCTTATGATAAGGATGGAAATGAAATTAAAAATGCTGTAATTGAGCCTTCTACTGTATCCGTGGAATTGCCGATTACCTTACCGTTTAAGAGTTTGCCGCTGGAGATTGGCTTTACTGGACAACTTCCGGATTCTCTCGTATTATCCAAATTGACACCTGAGCAGGAAGCAGTCGTAGTGTATGGACAAGCAGAGGCTTTGGCAGCTTTATCAGCCTATGAAGCCACTGTTAACCTTAGTGCAATAGATTCTGCTGGAACGAAACAAGTAAAGGTCGATTTGAAGCCTCCGGCTGGAACGGAGAAAGTCATGCCCGAAGCTGTGAATGTTTCATTAACCATCTCAGAAATTGCTGAGCGGACGATTGAGGCGGTACCTGTCAAGCTTCAGGGTGTGGGGGATGATCTGGAAGGAAGTATTGTTAATCCTTCAAGCAAGGAAATAGCGCTTACCTTAAAGGGTGCGCCTGCTTTACTAGATCAACTTGATAAGAAAGATATAGGGGTTGTGGCTGATGTTAGCGGTCTTTCGGCTGGAACTCACGAGGTTTCTTTGCGGGTATCGCTGCCCCAGTTTATCGCACTAGCCAATTCAGGGGTGCCTCTTACTGTGACCGTGCAGCTGTTATCACCTGCAGCGCCAGTTCCTACACCTCATCCAGATACGGGGGGGGTAACTACTACTCCTGAGCCAAGTTCTGAACCTGTTATAGGTGATGAGGAACCTACGGAGAAGCCCACTCATAGCGGAGAGGCTGGAGCAACACCAACGCCTGTACCAACGGATACCAATCCGGAGAATAACGGCACAGCTAACACAAGTACGAATTCCGAAAATCCTGTAGGTACGGGCGGGACGTAATCTTTTGAGCCCAGAGGTACACCAAAATAGTATGCAAATCATATGATAGTACATTAAGCTAACGTAGCGTATTCAAAGGAGAAAAATAATGGGGAAGTATTTTGGAACAGACGGTGTGCGGGGAGTAGCAAACCGTGAATTGACTGCAGAAATGGCTTATAGCATTGGCCGTTGTGGAGGATATGTACTAGCGGGTAACTTGGATAAACCGAAGGTTGTTATCGGAATGGATACACGTATTTCCGGTCCTTTATTGGAATCCGCGCTGATTGCGGGCTTATTGTCTATTGGAGCTGATGTAATCCGTATAGGCGTAGTTAGTACACCTGCTGTTGCCTATATTACGAGATTGTTAAAAGCAGACGCAGGCGTCATGATCTCAGCTTCTCACAATCCGGTAGAGGATAACGGCATTAAGTTCTTTGGTGGGGATGGCTTCAAGCTAACAGATGAAACCGAACTGCAAATTGAAGAGCTTATGGATGCGGAGGTAGATGAATTGCCTCGTCCTATCGGTTCAGGTTTAGGTATGGTTACCGTAGATAATGATGCTAAGTATCTTTATCTGGAGTATTTGAAAACTACCATTTCTCAGGACTTTAAGGGAATCAAGGTTGTACTGGACTGTGCGCATGGCGCAGCTTATGAGCTTGCTCCAAGACTGTTCAGAGAGCTTGGCGCTGAGGTGATCTCTATCGGGGCTGAGCCAGATGGATTGAATATTAATGATGGATTTGGTTCGACACATCCAGAGACTTTGCGTGAAGAAGTCTTACGTCATGGAGCTGATTTGGGACTTGCTTTTGACGGAGATGCAGACCGCTTGATCGCTATTGATAATAATGGTGATGAAGTCGATGGTGACTTTATCCTTTGTATTTGTGGCGATGCGATGAACCGTGCAGGTAAGCTGAAGGATAGCACGATTGTATCAACCGTTATGAGTAACATCGGATTTTATAAAGCTACCGAGAAATTATCCCTGAATACCGCTAAGACAGCTGTAGGGGATCGTTATGTTATGGAAGAAATGCGTCGTGGAGGCTTTAATCTAGGTGGAGAACAGTCTGGACATGTTATTTTCCTGGATTACAATACTACTGGTGATGGTATTCTTACAGCTATTCAGCTGGTAGACACACTTAAGGCTACAGGCAAACAGCTTAGCGAAGTTAAGAGTATGATGACTAAATACCCGCAGGTGCTGGTCAATGTTCGTGTACAGGATAAGACTAATTACCCTAACAACGTAGCTATAGAAGCGGCTATCGCTGAAGTAGAAGGCAAGCTAGGCGACAATGGCCGTGTGCTTGTACGTCCGTCAGGTACGGAATCTCTAATCCGCGTTATGGCAGAGGGACCGGATAAGGCAGATCTAGATCTTTATGTGAATCAAATTGTGGAAGTAGTTCAACGCGAATTGGTATAATCCATTACCTTAACTATAAGGCTGGTGCAGTGAGCGAGAGCGATTCGGACTCGTTGCACCAGTGTTATTTTATTTTAGGATTAGATCGTTTGAACTGGTTTTGTAAAATTTAGGTTGGTGCGCCATTGCCAAAGTACTACAAGGTGCATATAATAGATTAAGTGTCATTCTAGAAGGAAAGCGGGGATTGTGAGGTTAGCAATAGCAAGCGCCAGAGCTTGGTCTAGCGCGGGGGAGAAGTGAAAGCTGCTTACTTGTTATGTAGGCTATGGCTTGAACGGATCACGGCAGACGTAAGCTGACGAGGTGGAGGTGTTCGAAATGTTCGGCGGGGACCTCCCGGTGATGCACCAGAGCCGTAAATGGATACGGAAAATGAAAGGGCGACCTTTCACACAACGTTTTCATGGGTGCAACAAATTATATTATTCATGTGTGCGCGCATCAGAAGGAAACACGTTATTTCTGCCACGGCAGAGGAGAAGGCTGTGCATTTCATGAACATTAGAATGTAAGTGACAGTTTATTTTGTTGATCCTAAAATACAACAGAATATTTGCTTTTTCTCAAAAACATGCCGCACGGCACGTTTCTTTCCTTATGCCGCCACATTACGATAACTCGGACGGGGGAAATTATAATGTGTGGTATTGTAGGATATATTGGTAATCAGAATTCGCAGGGGATCTTGGTTGAGGGCTTGAAGAAATTGGAATATCGTGGATATGATTCCGCTGGTATTGCTGTATTTACCCAAGAAGGACTACAAGTAGTGAAAGCTCAAGGCCGTTTGGCGAATCTGCAGTCGAAGCTCCAAGACAGCCCGCTGGCAGGTAGCGCAGGTATCGGACACACACGCTGGGCGACTCACGGTAAACCATCCGATGAGAACTCACATCCACATACGGATAACAGCATGAAGTTCTCGGTAGTTCACAACGGTATTGTCGAAAACTATCTGGATCTGAAAGAAGAGCTGATCGCTGGCGGATGCCACTTTGTCTCTGAAACAGATACAGAAGTTATTTCACATCTGATTGCTCGCGAATATGACGGGGATATCGTGAAGGCTGTACAAAAAGCGATTACGTTCATGCGCGGTGCGTTTGCATTAGGCGTCCTGACTGAATATGAACCAGATAAACTGGTGGCTGTGCGTCAAGCTAGCCCGCTCATTATCGGTCTTGGCGAAGGAGAAAACTTTATCGGGTCAGATATTCCTGCACTGCTTGAATATACCCGTAACGTATATATTTTGAATGACGGCGAAATGGCTGTGCTGACAAGAGATGCTGTCGAATTGATGACGATTGAAGGCAATTTTATTTCTCGGGAAATGATTACTGTCGATTGGGATGCAGTTACCGCAGAAAAAGGCGGCTACGAGCATTTCATGTTGAAAGAAATACACGAGCAACCTAAGGCTTACCGCGACACAATGCGTGGTCGCATCAATGCGGAAGGCAACAAGGTTGTATTGCCTGAATTGAACATGACTGAAGAACAAATCAAGAACATCCGTAACATTCAAGTCGTTGCTTGCGGAACAGCATACAACGCAGGTGTGGTAGGACGTACTATGATCGAATCCTTGGTTCGTATTCCGGTTGAGAATGATATTGCTTCGGAATATCGTTACCGTTCACCAATCGTGACTCCAGAAACTTTGGTTATCGTAGTCAGCCAATCCGGTGAGACTGCAGATACTTTGGCAGCTCTGCGTGAAGCACAAGCTAACGGGGCACACGTATTGGCGATCACTAACGTAGTGGGCAGCTCTATTGCTCGCGAAGCAAACGATGTGTTGGTAACCTTGGCGGGTCCGGAAATTGCAGTAGCTTCGACCAAAGCTTACACTTCACAATTGATCGCATTTGGATTGTTTGCTCTTTACTTGGCTGAAGTTCGTGGAACACAAACCGAAGCACAAGTTACTAAGATTCTTGCAGCTATGCAATCTCTGCCAGAGCAAGTGGAAGAGATCCTAGCTCAAAAAGAAGCGATCAAAGGTTATGCTGAACAAATTTCTGAGCACAAAAACTTGTTCTTCATCGGCCGCGGCGTAGACTACGCTGTTGCTCAAGAAGGATCTTTGAAGCTGAAAGAAATCTCTTATATTCACTCCGAAGCTTATGCTGCAGGTGAATTGAAACACGGTACATTGGCTCTGATCGAAGAAGGTGTTCCAGTTATTGCCCTGGCAACTCAGGAAGCTGTACTTGAGAAGACCGTCAGCAACATCAAAGAAGTGAAAGCTCGTGGCGCAGACGTGCTGGCAATCACTCACCAAGAGCATTTGACTGACCTGCTTAGATCAGTTGATCAAGTGTTCGTGATTCCAAAGACACTTCCAATGCTGACAGCAGCTTTGTCCGTAGTGCCTCTGCAATTATTGTCTTATTATGCTTCTCTTGCGCTGGGTCATGATGTGGATAAACCACGTAACTTGGCGAAGAGTGTTACTGTGGAGTAGGTTTGGTGATATAAAAGTACAGTTGTTGTTGTCCAGTGACATTAAAGATGTGAAGTGGACATTAAAGATGTGAAGTGGACATTAAAGTTATGAAGTGAATATTTAAGCTGTGAAGTTGTTTAATGTAAAGATTGGACAACAACCTAGACTATAAAGCCGTCCTGAGATCATAGGACGGCTTTATATTTTACTTAATAGGATCTAAACTAAATTTGAATTTTTGGTTTCTTTAAATTCGTTCTGTTGATGTTGGATGACAACTAAGTTAATAACTGACGGAAGTCATCAAATAAAGTGCCTTTTGTGCTTTATTTTTTTGGATATGACATAACGAATATTGAAAGTTGACTATAAGAAAATCGCCTAATTATTCGAAGGCGGTTTATTGAGTTATTGTGTCCCGTTAGAATTCCTGTAAACTGAATAATTTGGAGTTTGAACAAAAACGAGCGCCTCGGTAACATGGGAGTTGGATACGGGTCTACAGCCCTTTTAATCTCACCATTTAGGAGGTCGCTCTACTATGAAGTTTAAAGCTCAAGACAAGCAAAATCAACTCATTGAAAACATTACCGTTCATCATTTGGTCATTGGCGTAGACATCGCCCAAGAAGTCCATGTGGCCCGCGCGGTCAGCTTTCGTGGGATTGCTTTGGGAACTCCGCTCGAATTCGGTAACCATCGTGAAGGGTTCGATCTGTTCGAACGCTGGATCCAAGATCTACTCAAATCCTACAAACTTAGCAGCGTCATAGTTGGTATGGAACCCACTGGCCACTACTGGTTTAGCCTGGCACGTTGGCTCCTCGATCAAGGCATGGAGCCCGTTCTGGTTAATCCTCATCTCGTCAAAAAGAACAAGGAAAACCGAGATAATACACCGTCTAAAAGTGACCATAAAGATGCGCTTGTCATAGCAGACATGGTCAAAAACGGGTACTACTCCCCTGTTCGTTTTCATCCCGAAGATTACGAGGAACTACGTATTCTAATGGCGAACCGAGAGACGGTTACCAAGCGCCTCAACGCTGCGGTTAATCAGATTCATCGCTGGGTAGACATTGTTTTCCCTGAACTTCGTCAGGTTTTTAAAATCCTCACTTGCACCAGTGCAATCGCAACACTCCGACTCTTCCCCTTGCCAAAAGAGATCCGTCTGTTAAATACGGAACAGGTCCTTGCCGGTTGGAAGCAATATGTAAAGCGTCATGCTGGAGTTAAACGTGCTGAGCTACTCATTTCACTTGCGAAATCCAGTGTGGGTGCCACTCAGGCACTCCACGCATACAAGCTCCATCTTGGGCAATTGCTCGAAGAATATGACCTGGCCCAGCGCCAGCTTGAACAAATTGAGCATGAGCTCCGCCTCATTCTTAAGCGTATTCCTTATGCACAGAAGCTCCTTGAAATACGAGGCATCTATGTTACGAATCTAGCTGGTGTACTCGGTGAGGCTGGTGATCTAAGCGGATATACGCACGGAAATGCTTTACTGCGTCATGCTGGGTTAAATCTAGCTGAAGCTAGCTCCGGGAAATGGCGAGGAAAGATGGTGCTCAGCAAACGAGGCCGGCCACGTTTACGTCATTTTCTTTATCTCATGACAATGAGTATGGTTATGACAAATCCGGAGATACGAGCGGCACATCGTTATAATGTAGAGGAAAAGAAACTGAAGAAGATGAAATCCATTATGAAATTAATCGGTAAAGTAGCGAGAATGCTAGTCGCATTGGCTAAAAGCAGTACCGCTTACGAACCGATCAAGGTATTCCCACAAGCAGCATAAAACCAATTAATCCTCATCGACTCATGCATTCGCAGGATAACAAGAAGCACGGAGTATCGGGAGACGTTACGCAAAAGGGCTCGGACCCGTTCCGTTAGAAAGACCGACCTCCACCCCTTAGTTAGATGTGACGAAGGAATGAAAGGGCTATGACCCGTTGAGACATGGGAGTGAGAATCGCTAGGGCGAAGTGGAGACGTGCATATAATGGAACAATATGGGTGATCCTTATTCACCCTTATTTACGCATGCCCAATTCCCCATCTCCCAGCCACCGGCTCCTTCATCATCCTCTTCATCACTTTAACTACAGGATGAAATCCTGCGAATTCATGAGTCTGAGTGAGGAAACTGAATCATTTCGAGGGAGTGTAACAATCATTTTGTGGAGTCAAATTACTATCTTCAAAATAAATTGACATGATTTTAGACACGTTATCTGTAATTTTATTATTAATGGATTGAGTAAAGTCTCATCAAACCAAAGGAATTGCTGATTGCCCTATTTTGAGGTGATTTCAAATGTACAAACATAAAATGTAATGTTATTAATTCAAGCTTTTGCAGTATTGGGTTTATGCGTTATGATTTATCGTGTAAAATCGCATCGGATTCTGTAGCTCTACTAGCATATGGTATGTATATTCTACTATCGTATGTGTATTGGAAATCGAAGTACGCAGCCTTCATTGTATTTTTAGTCTTTTTGTTTTTTATGTTCTTTATGTTATTTCTTGATATCATCATTCCAGGAGGATTGTTAGATACTTCCAATATAATTTTGCAAAATAGTATGATTGTTATTGGTACAGTTGCACTTGTTTCATGTACGATTTGGTTCTTTGTACTTAGAAAGAAAAACAAGTATAGACTTGATAAAACAAGCTTCACAGAAAACTGTGAGGCTTGTTTGTTACTCTTATGTCATGAAAAAATCAACTAAAGAAAGAAGATGAAATAAATGTTAAATAGGTTCTCCGTGTTCATTGATAAGAGAACATCCGTAACTGTTGTGAAAAGAAAATATCGTGATTGACTAAAAAATTACTAGAGTGAATATTTCGATGAAATAGAGCCATCGTTCACGTAATGAGTGAGCCAGTTCTTCGGAAAAATTAAGCCACCCTCGAGTGGCGGCTCCGTGATGATGATTTGGCTAGTTAATTTATAAGTCCTTTACGTTTACTCATCGATTCCATGCCTTCAAGTGTGATCGTGTATGATGAGTATACGGTTCGATCAAGAATAGCGTCTGCCAGTGTACTTTCTCCAATTTTACCGTGCCAACCAGCATGAGTAAATTGTGAACAGAAAATTGTTGATCCAATTTGATGGCGTGCTTCTACGATCTCAAGCAGGTCTCAGGCCTCAATTTCTTTTAACGAAACTAGGAGCCATTCATCTAGAATTAACAGGGGAACTTTTTTGTAGGATTTCATGACTCGTTTATAAATACCCTCGCCTCGAGCTACTGCCAATTCATTTATTAGTTCAGGCAAACGAATTTATTTAAACGGATAGAAATTACGTTATGCAGCAGTACCGAATGCACAGGCCAAATAGGTTTTTCCTGCACCGGATGTGCCCATGATAATGTTATTAAGTTTATCTTGAATATAAGAGCCTGTGGCTAAACGAAGGATCTGCGTCCGGTCAAGTTTTCGGTCAGCACGATACTCAACATCCTCAATACAGGCGTTGCTTTGTTGAAAATCCTTCTTTCGAATTGGTGAGGTAAGACGGTTGTTCTTGCGTCTGGACCATTCAATATCTACTAGCAATTCAAAGTGTTTTTAAAAATTTAGGGTTTAAAAACTTAGAACTAATAATTGATTTTGATAGTTCTCAGCCATTGCTGCGAGTCGCATTTCGTAAAGTTTGCGTAACGTAGGTTCATGTGACATGGTTTAACCCCTCCCGTGATAATCTGCACCACGAACGAATTCATGGTTTTCAGAAGAGAGTGGTTGTGGCTTAACTTCATTTATTGTTTCGAGCCGATCTTGACTGGTAGTTAAGATCGTTTTGATATTTTGAGAGCTAGGCCTAGGGGTGTAGGAAAATGCTTTGGCAAATGCTATTTCGAGGCGAACAACGCTGTTCTTATCTTCAAGTTTAAGGAGTGCCATGCAGCTTCTGTAGCCTTGTTGTTCGACCTTATATGAGGATAGAATTGCTTGAACACAAGAGGCTGTATAAGCACCAACGCTTTCTGCCCACGAGATAAAGCGACTAACATTCCATTGAATAAATTTCTTATGATTTTCTGGCGTGTGATCTCTTACAGTGCTGTCCTGTCCTGGCTTTCCTTTTGATGAGGGATGGGTAACTTGACTATTCTTCCTTAACATTAGGGGATTTTTCTAGGGAGTGCCAGTGAATGAAGAACATTATATTCATAGTAATGAAATTAATTCAACCTATGAATTTCATGTCAGTTTCGGCGCAAGGCTAGTGTGTTTAGTTAGGGTTATAAACAGATGAGTGAAATTACGAATTTTTTCATGAATAGTTTAATGAAGATTGGAGAATTATAATTTATAAAAAAAGGAGTGAGTGTACAGTGAGAAAAAAATTAGTAATATTGGTTGTTTTTTGTTTGGTTTACAATATTCTGAGCCTTAGTGTTTCAGCACATTCAAATTTACCTAAAACAATTACCTCAGGAAAATGGGCTGTTAAAGTTAATACAAGTATGTTGCCATCACCCGAACCCAGTAAATACAAAAGCTATAAATTAACAGCAACTAACCTGAGTAAAGAGAAGCTTGACGCCACATTTGAATTTTATCGTTCTGTGGAAAAAGAAAGTAAAGAAAAGATAATATTAATTGACCCAACTAGTTTTCCGGTTAAATCTAATGAGACAATTGAGTTTACTCGATTTTTCATCGATAAAAATGCAAAAGAATTCGAAGTATTAATTTCTTGGTTAGACCAAAATAAACGTAAGCATCTAGAGTGCATGAATATAGATCTGAAATAAATAACATGGTGCTGCAAATTTAAATTGGCAGCACCACTGTTTTTGCCGGGTAAAGTATTCATCCAAAGCTAAATTTGACTTTTAGCAGATAGTTTTTTACCTACTTGGTAGGTGATTTCTTTCATTAATTCCACTATTTTCTATAAATTCAATGATCACACCAGGGTACAGGCTACATGGCAAAGTAAATAAAACATTCCTTCGAGCGTACGTTTATGGGTGCTTTGCCAATGCAGTCAGGCCAAAAACATGTAACGAGAAAAGGCAATTGTGTTTTGGCTAATAAGCAGATCGTAGGGCGACCTTGGAACTCTTTTTGAAGGCGCAGCAAGGGTTGGCTCATTTGAAAAAGACTATCAAAGAGTACGTAAGTCGTTGAAACACCTGTGGTGATATCTCACGATTCAGAAGCTAGATCTGGGCAGCACGCAGAGCTTCTTTCCGCCGTTTGATACAGAAGATCGCTTGTCAATTTCCTGGGAGCTCCCGTGGAGTTCAGTCTTAATGAAACCTAGCAAGACGAAGTTCAAGGGGAGGAGTGTATGACCGTCCAACCAGCCTAAAGTAAGCATGCGAAATTTCTTAGAAAACGCACTGGTGAAATGATCCTTGATCCAAATCCGAGTGAGAAGTTCTAAGGAGTTACTAGTTTTTTATTAAAACATGTAATCGTCTACAATAAACACTGAAAATCGTGTTACAGAGTGTTTCAATTCGTTGAACGGTGTCACTGTTGAGCGAGATCAAAAAACGGTACCTAGCAAACCTGCTATAATTTAAGAAATCGGTAGGTAACATTTTTGTAAGCGTCAAATAGCCTACACCTTGACATCAAGATACGGGCTATTTTGACGCTTTTGGAACGATGCCTCAAATTTAATGGAGCTGTCCATATCCATATGAGATCCTCAATCTTATTTACACAATTTATATAGTTTCAAAAAGTTTACACAAAATTATTGACAAACCCTAGCAAACCTAAAATATAAACCTCGGATAAAACTTTGACACATAATATCTTGTTTTGCAATTTGAAAAATTCACCACTTTATCAAACTAAAGAAAAATAGTTTTGTGTAATCTGACTTGCTTGTAAAGAATACAACTTTTTAAATTCACCGTTTTTTTCCAACAGTTCACTTAGAGAACCGCTCTCAATAATGTTTCCAGACTTCATAACAATTATTCTATCAGCAAAATCTAAGGATATTAACTTGTGGGATATGAAAATCGTTGTTTTATCATTACATATTTCCCGGAAATTTTTATAAAAATCACTTTCAGACCTAGGATCCATCGCTGATGTTGGTTCATCCAAAATTAATATCTGAGAATTTCGCATAATTGAACGAGATAAAGCTAATTTCTGCCATTCCCCTCCGGATAGATCTTCACCTTCATATAATATTTGAGTTAAATATGTATCATATTTCATCTTGAGATTATCGATAAATAAATCTGCACCGGTTCTTTTAGCGACTTCTTTGATTAACTCGGAATTTTTAATCTGGGAAATTTGACCAAAACCTATGTTTTCAGAAACGGTGTAGGGATATTTAATGAAATCTTGAAATAATATAGAAATATTATTATTGAGTTCGTCTTGTGAAAAGTTGTTGATTGGAACATCATCTATTAAAATTTCTCCTTGTGAGATGGGGTAAATCCCCAATAAACATTTTACGAGTGTGGATTTGCCAGAGCTCATTCAATTCAATACACATCTTTCTATAACATTTGCTGCTGGTTTAATTCTTAATCCAAAATCAGGTGTCAAGGCATTTCCTGTTCAGCGTGGAGATGGTTTGATTGCATGGATCCCGGATATACCTCATGAAATAACATCAGTTTATCCAATGTTCAATGAGGAGTATACAGATAACTCTCCTATTGAAGGTGATACAGTTGTTGCTATCAGTATAACTCGGAATGTTAAATCTCATGTTGAGTGGTACAATGAGGAGAATAAATTAACTCTAAAATCGTCGTATCATTTTTATTTACCTTTAGAGGGGATTAAGGCAATTCAAGATGGTACACATGCCTGGTTATTAGCAGAACAGGTCATTCGGACTTTAGATAGACGTAATCCGAAACAGAGAAAAGGTAAGGTTCATTTTTTCATTGCTGCTCCTGGTGGTTTTGTTTTCTTTCTTGCTCAACAAGCTGCAAATATCCCGGAGATCATTTTATACGAACATAATTTTACTGGGGATGGATCATATTCCCCTTCACTTATACTACCTGTTTAAACACTCGGAGGTGTTATTGTGAATATTCCTACTTACTTTGCTAGATTTCTTAAAGAAATTCGTTTAACTGAAAATCAAGTCAATGATTTAATCAAAGGACATACTACGTTAAGAAAAAGATTAAAAGAAGATGAAGATATGTCTAAAATTATTGTAAGTACATTCCTGCAAGGAAGTTATCGGAGATCTACTGCTGTTCGTCCAAAGGGAGATAGCCGTTCAGATGTAGATGTAATTTTGGTGACTAAATTGAGTATGGAGGAATACAGTAATCCAGAAGATGCTATCAATGTATTAAAACCATTTATGGAAAAACATTACGCAGGAAAATATCAAATTCAAGGTCGTTCTATAGGAATTTCCTTAAGTTATGTAGATTTAGATGTTGTCATAACAGCCGCACCCTCAGAGAGCGAAGAAGGTATTTTGGAGTCAGCTAGCGTTACTGATATGCGTGCACTGGAAGATATTGAAACGTGGTCATTGAAGGGGTCATGGGAAGTTCTGAATGAAACAATAGAAACAAGCTCTATTTTTAAGACTTATTCGAATGCTAATGAACCAGAGTGGAAAACAGTTCCTCTTTGGATTCCAGATAGGGACGCTGAGGAATGGAAACAAACAGATCCCCTGGCACAAATTAAATGGACACAAGAAAAAAATAAATCATGTAACCGGCATTACGTCAACGTAGTTAAGGCTCTAAAGTGGTGGAGAAGAATAAACAATGTGCCAAAACATCCAAAAGGATATCCGCTGGAGCATCTCATTGGTTTATGTTGCCCAGATGGAATACAAAGTGTTGGTCAAGGTGTAACCGAGGTTTTGGAGGCTATAGTGAATAACTATTCAACAAAGCCGGTTATGTCAGATCACGGCGTACCAGAGCATGATGTAATGGGCAGAATTACTGAAGAAGAATACGGAGAGTTTTATGAGCTGGTTAAAAAAGCTGCAGAAATTGCTAGAAAAGCATCAGATGCCACCACTGTTAAAGAAAGTGCCGAAGAATGGAATAAACTCTTTGGTTCGAAATTTCCGACATCTGAAGCTACAACAGCTAATAACCAGAGTAGTTCTCTAGTTTTTTCAAAAAGAGAAAGCCCAATTAGCTCTGATATTGTGGGTGGACGGTTTGGATAATCCTTCAATACCGGAAAGTATATTAATCGGGTGTACCCAATTAGAAACTGTTGAAGGATATCAGCAACTCCAAGACCTTTATTGGTATGGGGATTTTAAGAATTGGATTCTCCAGTTTAGTATAAATGTATCAGGGGTAGATGGACAATCTATTCCCCACACTACGAATTGGTATATGTTAATAGATCCTCTTTATCCGAGAGGATCTATTGGTATATATCCGGACAAAGTCAATAGTATTACTCAAACCTATCAGCATATGAATGAGAATAAAGAAGTAAATGAAATTCCTTGGCGATTAGGTAAGATTTGTACTGATTGGGATAATGGTTTACTTGAATTATTATCAGATACTGAAGAACAGATGGATGCAGATCAGCGTATTTCGTGGCATGTAGAGCGATTAAAAAATTGGTTACTCAATGCCTCAAATCATTCGTTAGCAAGACCAGGAGATTTTTTCGAATTACCACACGTACACTTTAGTACTGAGTTGCAAATCGTTTTTGCTGAAGAGCAAAAGAATATTAGTTATTGGAATGGAATGAGAAACAGATCTGGGTGGGTATCCCTTAAAGAAATATCAGAATATCAAAATATCTTATTCGTGTCTGCGTTTTTGGATAATAAGTCGAATGTAATACATGAATATGAGTGGGGGAAACTTGTTCATGCTGGTGTAGAATCTAAACATCATAATGGGGTATGGCTGCTACTTCCATTTCAGCCTATATTGGAACCTTGGTATTATCCTAAAACAATAAAGGAATTAGAAGCTATTTGCAAGAAACATCATTTTGACTTATGGCGAGAAATATACAGGCACATGTATATCTTTAGAGAACAGGAACAACACAATTACCTATTGCTTGGATTTCAAATTCCTCAATTAGTCGGAGAGCAGAATGTAATTGTTCATTGGATAAGTATAGAAATTGGGAAGTTAGCCAAAAAGGTAAACAAGATTACCGGATTCAGAAGAGCAAATGACTTCTATTTTCAACGAGATCGCATAAATCTGTTACATCCAGATAAGAGCTTAAGGTATGTTCGCACAGAGAACTGGAGTAAAGAATCCGTGCTTAGCCGAGGGAGTATAAATGAGAAAACACATCATGATGGTGTATTTTTAATCGGTGCGGGTGCTCTTGGCTCAGCCATCGGGGAACTACTTTCTCGTATAGGTATTTCTAAAATAATTGTTTGTGACAAAGATATTTTAAAAGTTGGTAATTTATCTCGACATACGCTAGGTATTAATCACTTATCCATGAAAAAGGCTGAGGCATTATCATATAGAATCAATTACAATAATGTACACACTTGGTCTGTAGCCATCAATAGTGCTTTTCCCAATTTAAGCGACGATGAAGTGGAGGTACTGGAGAGTCAAGATATCATTATAGATACTACAGGAAGTGATGCAGTTATTGATCATTTATATTCCTTTGACTGGACGATTCCGAAAAGATTCGTTTCAGTATCACTAGGATTTGGAGCAAAAAGAATGTTTATCTTTTTGTCCAATAAGCATCCCTTTCCTCGCCAGTCTTTCTACAACTTCCTCAAGCCGTGGATTGAATTGGAGCGAGAAGAGAATAAAGACATCATCTTGCCTAGGGATGGTATAGGATGTTATCATCCTCTATTTCCTGCTCGCGCAGATGACATTTGGATGATGGCAGGTCTAGCAATAAAAGAAATCGAGGCATGGTGGCTTAAACCATTTGGTCCCAACATCTTTGCTGTTTATGAACAACAACATATAGATGGATTATCCGCAGGTGTTTTACTAAAGCAACGAGAGGTGTTTTAATGCTTGTTCATAGATACAGAGATATTGAAGGCAATCTTGAGATTGAATTTAGTGACGATGTATTAACATTTATGTTAGCTCAATGTACCTTAAGCGGAGAATTAGAAACAGGTGGTATTCTGGCCGGATACTATGATGATGCGTTGAATAGGGCAGTTATTATAAAGAGCAGCCCTGCCCCTATCGATTCAAAACAAACAAGAACTAGATTTTATAGAGGAGTACAAGGTCTCAAAGATTGGCTTAATACCTTATGGAAGTTAGACAAGGCCTATTATGTGGGGGAATGGCATTTTCATCCTTTTGCATCAAGTAAAATGAGCTTAATTGATTCCAAGCAAATGAACTCAATTTCTAATAATAAGTCAATGAACTGTCCAGAACCCATATTACTTATCATTGGAGGAAACCCTCGAAAAAGGTATTCTGTTTCTATCAGTATTTTTATGAAAAATAAGAAACCGATAGAGCTTAATGAGTACTTACCGGAAATAATCTAGAATAGAAGTTTAAGTTAAGTATCTGAGACGTGACTCGAATAAAGGGCACCCGATGGGTGTCCTTTATTCGAGTTCATTCAAGTATTTATTTAGATAGTTTTCTCTTAGAGCGTTTTAATTAATGTGAGGTGGAGATAATAGAGATAGAGCCCCAGTGAGGTGCTTAGCGATGAATTAAAGATGACGTTTATAAGTTGCATCAATTTACTGAGTTTATATGTAATAACTCGGAAACAACAAAATCAAATAGATTAATACAAAAGGAAATTGTTCACGTTTGCTGAAGATTATATCCAACGAATTTTTGTTTTAAATCAACTGCTAAAAATTCATGAGAAGACTCGTGAAGATCTCGTTAATTATTGTGCAGATAATTATTTTTCATGTACGAAGAGAAACTCTATAAAAATATGATAAATATTGAAATTATTTTCTTGAATTTCTGACAATATATATCCTCATTATTACTTGTTTAAGAATAGGATACTGAGGTTAATGGGGTACATATACTGCAGCCAGAGACGCATAACAAATTAGTTATGCGTCTTTATGTTTTAAGAGGAGGTTAGCTTGATGACAAACACCGTATATAGAACTCATGTAAATCGACTTAAGGATGGAAGAGGGCAAGGCAGAGGGGCAGACTACATTCCTTTTATTCAAGCGAACGATAATAAAGTGGCATCAGAGGGATGGTTAACCCGTACTCCAGGGTGGCATTCAAATCGAATACATCATACACTGTCCAAATATGAGTATCAATACCTGCTTGTACAGGATTGGACAGATCAAGTTATAGATATCAGAGAGCAATATCCCCTTCCAATTGAAGAAACACAACGAATAGCGAAGAAGTTAAATATAATTCATGCGAATCTAAAGGGACAAGATGTAGTTCAGACTTCTGATTTTATGTTAACAGTTCCAAATGGTGAGAATGGAGTAAAGGATGTAGCCAGAACGTTTAAGCCAACTAATAAATTGACCAAAAGGACGCTTGAGTTATTTGAAATTGAAAGGCGTTATTATAAAGAAATCGGCCTTCAGTGGAAAGTTGTATTTGATGTAGGAAGACCTATTAATTTCATAAAAAATATTGACTGGTTGCACGATGCAAAGCGGCCAGATGTACGTCCAGGATTGGATAACGAAATGGTAAATATGATTGCTGAACCTTTATTTGAATTATTGATTAAAAATGATCAACGCTTATCAATAAGCAAGAGTTGTTTAAAGTGCGATCAGAATATTGGTCTAGAACCAGGAACGTCAATGTTTATGGTTAAACATATGCTCGCTAATAAGCGTTGGATAACAGATATGAACGTATTAATACGTGAAAGCGCTCCTTTGGTGATAGAGAAACCTATAAAATAGAGGTGGTGAAAAAATGATTTATCAAAATTCTATTATCTGTTTCCTTGATGTTGGTCTTAATAAAAAACGAACTTTTGAACGTGTATTGTGGATCGCTCCTGATCGATCTCAAGTTGTCCTCATTAACATTGATGATAAAAAGAAAATACCATTTCCTTATTTCCGAGATTATAAAGATTTATTATTTGACCTGGAATGCGGTAATGCCCAAATAGAACCTATCGACCCCGACATGCGTTTGATCGCTCCTGATGAAAAATATCTAAATAAATACTCCAAAAGAAGAGATGAAAAATTCGCGATTATTGAGAATATTGTATGTAAAGAACCCAATATTTACATACCTGAAAAAAGAGGAAAGCTAGTTAGTGAGGTAGCAGATCAATTCAAGAAACAAGTGAATTGGGTCTATAGTTTATTGAAGAAGTACTGGTTCTATGGAAAGAAAGTGAATGGTCTTTTAAATGATTATTTTGACGTTGGGGTTTCAACTAGCCCATTAAAAAGAAATATAAATACAGGCCCGAAACCTGAGAATGGTAAAAGTTTCATTATAACCAAGGAGGACAAAGACAAGTTTAAAAAAGCAATTAAGAAATTCCATACGGACCAAGGAATGAATCTTAGAGCGACGCACAAACATATGTGTGAGGAAGAATACTCTGATGGACATTATAGAAAATATAACGAGTTAATTCCAATAGTTGCTGGCCCTTCATTGAGGCAGTTTATGTATTGGTATAATAAGGAGTTTAATAAAAAGAGAAAAACTGCTGCTAAATTTGGCCCGCGAAAAGCTGAAATGATTGCAAGATCTCATCTTAAATCTGCAAATGGTGACCTCCAAGGACCTGGAGCACTATACGAAACGGATTCAACACCTGCTGATGTTATATTAGTCTCGATCGATCATAGAACTGTTATCGGAAGGCCACATGTTTATTTTGTAAAAGATGCCCTAAACAGATTGATTGCAGGGGTACACGTGTGTAAAACCCCTTCTTGGGAAGAAGAAATGGTAGCACTTGAAAATGCCGCAACTGATAAGGTCGCATATTGCGCACAGTTTGGGATAGCAATAAATGAAGAAGATTGGCCAGCTAAACATTTACCTAGATATATTGTTGGTGACCGAGGAGAAATGAAAAGCAAAAATTCTAACAACCTGGCACTTCTCAATGTACGTATAGGTAATCCTCCTTCCTATCGTGCGGATTTAAAACCCTATATAGAACAGCAATTCAGAAGTTTTTGCATGCGGATGAGAGAGGTCATGCCTGGAGGAGTGGATAAGGAACATAGAGTTAGGGGGGATAAAAATCCCGAAGAGAAGGCTGCGTATACATTTGAAGCATTCACAAAACTAGTTATTTTATTCGTCCTGGAATATAACCGAAAGGCATTAAGTGATGAATTTTTAGTTTCAAAGGAAATGTTCGTTGATAATGTGGAGTTGACTCCTCTATCAATGTGGAATTGGGGGATGGAACATAATCTTCTACAGGAGCAACCACGCAGTTTAATTCGACACGCACTTCTTCCTAAAGAAAAGTGCAAGATTACCCGAAGTGGTGTGATTTTAAAAAAACTGGGATACTTCTGCCAACGTGGTGAAGAAGACGGTTGGTTTGAGGACGAGATGATTGAAGGTAAAAGTGAGATAACCGTTAGTTATGATCCTCGAAATTGCAGCAGTGTATTTATCATGCTCAAAAACGGAAAAGAGGAGCAACTCTTTCTAACTGAAAGGTTTAAGGAGTATGAGGGTCTTTATTTTGAAGATGTAAATTCAATTATGAAATTCAAGAAAAAACAGTTAATGAAGGTGAAGGCAGATAGAAATCAAATTGAAGCAGAGCTAGATACAGTGGCCAAAAACCTGACTCAAGTAGAAGTAGCGAAAATAAAAGAAGCCCAAAAAGGCAAGCCCAGATCAGCTAAATTTAAAAATAAACGGAGTGTTAGGAAGCTTGAGAAGAGAATTGAATCCAGTGCAAATGCTTGGACAGCTACTACCGAATCTCAGAAGTCGCAGGTTATATCTGAAAATGCTAAACATGAGAACCGGGCTCCAATGATTTCTTCTATGGAAGAACCCCAGAAGTTGAATAAGATGCAGATATTTCTTTTAGGAAAAAATCAGGAAAGGAGGTCATCCAATAATGGTGGGTGAACAAGAACGTTATATTTATCTAAAGGGCAGACAAATTAAAGCATCATATCATAAACAGATTGTTGAGGCCTATCAGGGAAATCCATTCATAGAAGCAATACCGCCTAGGCTAAATCAAGATCAATTGTATCAGATGCTGGATTCAGCCCCTCGCTTTTCTGGAGATCTAAATCAGCTGGATCTGGAAGAGCGCTTAGAACTTATTCAACAAATCAAGCCGGGATATTGGAAGCCATTAATAACTCATTTCGAGAGATATCGAAATATATACAACATGATAAAAATTGGATATCAATCTCGAAACCCATTAAGCGCCATTTACCAAAGAGAAATGGCAATAGGTTTAGATGAAATTTTATCCCATGGCACAGATGAAGAGGGTAGAAATTTAGCTGGAAATATTCAAACGGCTCAAATGATGGCGGATATTGGACTTAGTGGCATGGGGAAAACGAAATCTTATGAAAGACTGCTAAGGCTTTTTCCACAAGTTATCCACCATGTGGCGTACGATGGAGAGCCCTTCCCGGTAAAACAAGTTGTTTGGCTTCACATTGAGTGTCCTAGTAATAAATCGGTAGGTGCACTTTGCCGAAATTTTTATTGGGCTGTTGATCAGTTATTAGGAAGCAACTATTATGAAGAATTAGCCGAAAAAGATGGTCGTGCTGAAGTTCTGGCCAAAAGAATGGCAAAGGTTGCCGGAAATATCAGTTTAGGTGGCTTATTCATTGATGAAATACAAAGGATTCACAAAGGGCACTCAGGTGGCGAAGAGAAAATGATCGATTTCATAACTGAACTTACAAATTCACTTGGTATACCAATTGTGCTAATTGGTACGTTTAAAGCTCTTTACTTATTTAAAACCTCTCTTGCTAATACTCGGCGCGGAATTCCAGACGGATACGCGGAGAATATTACGGATCGGATGAAGGATGATCTAGAATGGGATATTTTTTTAGAAGGAATTTGGGAACTACAATACACGAATAAGTTTACACCACTTACTCCGGAGCTAAAGGCGATAATGTATTATCATACACTGGGCATACCCGACTTTGCCGTGAAATTATTCATGCATGTTCAATGCCGGGCAATTTTATATGAAGATAATGAAATTATTACTACTGAATTGATTGAAAAAGTAGCAAACAGAACCTTTCGACTTGTTCAGCCGATCTTCGAACTTATAAGGAGAGGTGTAGACATTGATCCTAGTGAATATGAGGATTTAAAGCCGGATTGGATCACCTTTAAAGAATATCTGAAGGATTCGCAGCATCGCATTACTATAGATGGGCACCTCTCAGAGGAACATAAGCTTATTATGCTGCAGCATAATAGAAAAGTATTAATTGAGCAGCTTGTTACATTTGCGATGAAAATGGGTTGTGCTGAAGAAATTGCATTGTGCTATGCCGAAAAGGTCGAACTCCATAACCGGGAAGCTGGCCATGATATGGAATTATTATATTTAGAGATAGCTAAACTTGTTTTTGAAGGTAAATCTGATAGCCCAAATTATAATACTTCAGAAGTTGTTGGAATTACACGGAAAAGGGGAAGGAATAAGTCCACAAAGCTTGATTTAGACGAATGTGATATTCGTTTTATTGTTTCACAAGGGAGAACAGATAAATTAAGTGTTGATGAGGCACTTCGGAAAGCAGGGTTAGTTGGGGAATATGACGAGTTCTTATAGAGAGTAGATAGGAGGTACTTATGGGAAATATAGTGGCTTTTCCTTCAACGTATCCTGACGAAGATTTTCGGAGCATTGTGCATCGATATTACCTTCGATCTCCATTGACTTTCACGATGAGTAATATTGAATTGTTTGGAGAAAAAGGTGCTAGGAAAAAAGCAAATATAATTCCACTTAACCTTTCTCGAATTACTGATGAATTTGGACTAACTATTGAGTTTGCGCAAAGAATAATCGAAAATCACACCTACCTTCCTTTCTTTAGATCATTTCTAACTGTTGATAAACAAATAAAACTATGGGAGGTTATGTATTCGAAAAATTATGAATTAAGTGATCGATTTATGCTTCAGAGATTGACCCAATCTCTACTCCATAATACCTCTCATTATTGTCCTATTTGCATATACGATGATTTCTCTAAATACGGGATTGTTTACTTGCATCGTACACACCAATTTTCCTTTCTTAAAATGTGCCATATACATGGTAGTGGTTTAATTGACGTGTGTCCTATTTGTAATACATCATTAACTGATGAAAAAGGAAGTCAAATGCTTATTGAGCCAAAATGTCCAAATGGACATGAAATACTAATAGACAATAATAATGGGGTACAAGATAGCTTAGAAAATAAACAGTTACTTTCAGATTTTAATACTTTATTTCAGCTAAAGAGTATCAATCTGGAAATTATATATATAAAATTAATTTCTTATCTTGGAGTCAAAGGCTACATTCACTTTCGGGGAGAACATATATATAAGAAAAAATTACTTACTGATGTGATAAAGTTTTATGATAATTCTTACCTATCTACAATCGGACTTGATTCGATTCATCTTTTAGGTTCAAGAAGTATAATGTGTTTTCTTCAGAAGGATAACCTTAAGGAGAGAATAATTTTATATTTGTTAGTTATAAGGTTCCTTGCAGGTAACTTAGAAGATTTTATATATATAGATCAAAATTATTCTTTACCTGTACCTTTTGGTAATGGACCATGGCTTTGTATCAATGCAATCTGTCCGAAATATAATCAAAGAGCTATCCCTAATGTTAAACGCACAGCTCATGCTTGGATCACTGGTCGATTTATCTGTCCTTATTGTGGAATGATCTATACTAGAGGGGGACTTCCGCACCCGGAAGATGAAAAGCAATATACGATAGAAACAATGGGAGCATTATTTATGAATCGTGCAATCCAACTTTTTGAAGAAGGCTTGATAATGGATAAAATTGCAGCGCAACTTTTAACGAATCGAAGGACTTTAAGGAAATATCTAAAACCGTATAGAAATTTAAAACGTGATAGGTCATATCAAGACAAGCTTGAACAAGCAGCGATTTTGAAAATGGGTTATCACGAAACTGCTGCAAGTACATCGCTTAAAATAGAGGAGTATCGGAATACGGTGAAGGATGCCATAGAGGTTTCAGGTCCTGCTGCTTCGCGTTTGCAAATTCGTAAGTACAGTACTCGCCGTTATGACTGGCTTATGAAGAATGATCGGGAATGGATAGATGGGATTTTGCCCCCAAAACAAGGTAACCAGAAGTTTAATTTAGACACGGTAGATGAGGAAATGTTCCAAATTATCAATAAAGCTATTAAGCAGGTAAAAGCATACCCATCAACAAATCAATTTACTAAAGAGTGTTTTTTACGTGCTATACCTAAAACACTGAAAATTCGATATTACCACTTTCGTAAATATTTGCATCGCACAACAGAGCTAATGGAATCCAATGTAGAAACAATAGATGAATGCGCAATTAGAATATTTCCATATATATTAGAGAAGTTTATGGGTTCGAGTTATAGGAGATTAACAAAAAAACGACTACAGCATCTTAGTCATGTTTATAAAAAATGTTCTCCGAAAGCATTAGAGTGGGCAGAAAATGAGGCACTTAAATACTACAAATAATTATTAGAGAGAATGGGGTTATCGATGATTTATTTTCCACCTCCACTACCTGACGAACTATTGTACAGTGTTTTAGCCCGTTATCATGCTAGGTCTGGTAATGAAAGCACAAAAAAAACGATGATGGATATATTTAATAAGCAAACTGTGTGTGCAGTAACAGATCTTCCGAGCCACCTCATGCAGTTATATTCGCTGATCCCTGGTAAAGCAATTTCAGTAGACAAATTGTTAGATAAGCTTACCTTGCTGCCTTATTTTAAACCATTTATCTCTATAGAGCGCTACAACTGGGTTTATGAAGAAATGCTTTATGGAGATGGGCAGTCAATAAATATGAAAATGGGATTCCCAGCAAGTGGTGTCTGCAAACCAGCATATCTGCGATACTGTCCAGCATGTATAGGATCTGATCGCGAAAAATATGGCATAGCGTATTGGCATCGAGTTCATCAATTGACTGGTGTCTCAGTTTGTCCATTACATAATGCCACCCTTAGCGACTCTTCTATTTTGTTCTCTCAGCGAAAGAATAAGCATGAGTTTGTTATGCTCGAGTCTGTCTTAAGAGATGAACAAAATTTGGTTTCCTTCCGTGGTGAAGATAAAGAATTTTTGATTGCTACACGCTCAGCGCAAATATTGAAGATGAATAGCCAGCCTTTAATTCAAGAAGGAATAAGAAATATATATTTGCGGAGATTAGCTCAACGGGGGATGCTCACAGCAAAGGGAAATATCAGATTTAAGGAATTACTTCCTGACTTCATTACTTTTTATGGTATGGCATATCTAGACAAACTTGGTTGCTCTATAGATGAAGATAGTCAATTTACTTGGTTACATAAAATGCTTCGAAAACCGCGTCATCTTACACATCCTCTAAGACATATTCTGCTGCAAATATTTTTAGAGATAGAAATGAAGGACATTATAGAAGGAGGGAGCACTACTATTCTATCTCCATTTGGAGATGGGCCATGGCCTTGTTTAAATAAGGCAGCTACTCATTTTCGAGAAAAGATAATCGCTGACGTTGTTGTATCGAGATGTTCTGATACCGGAAAGCCGGTGGGGACGTTTAGTTGCGGTTGCGGATTTGTTTATTCAAGGCGTGGACCAGATAGCGATAAAAATGATGAATTCCGCATTGGGCGTATTAAACAGTTTGGCTCTGTCTGGGTCAATAAGCTAGAGGAGCTGAATAATGGGACTCTTGGATTATGTGAGAAGGCTAGAAGACTTGGTGTTGATCCTAGAACAATAAAAAACCAAAATGAGAAACTAAAGCTGGGGCGTACAGTAGTCTACGACGAACTGAAGATACTTATTAAACCTGTAGAGCGGAAAGCGAAAGAACACACGAAAAGGAGAACAAACAAAAAATACATAAGGGTGGATTGGACATTACGTGATACAGAATTTGTACAAGAGATTGATCGGGTAGCTAATAAGATCAGAGAATCCAGTGATAGATCTTTATCAAGAAATGAGGTGGGAAGACTCCTTCATCGCTCAACAATGTTACGTACAAAGTTGGAGAAGTTGCCATGTACCTCAGAACGGTTACATAGTTTAACGAAGAAAAGAAATGAATAAGTATGGTGAATAATTAAATCAATACTTTGAGTAAAGGAAATCATTGAGGAGTTAGTAACATTATTTTGCAAATAATGCATATCTATCTGGTTAACAAATTCTACTTGATTTGGGGCAAAAGAGGACCAAAGCTTGCTTTAAATATTTTATTAAAGCTGGTTTATAACGATTTAGTGAAAAGGTAGTTGGGATATATAATGAGTTTCTTGAACTCGTTAACCATTTTGGCTATCGTTTCAAGATATAATTATAAAGAAACGTATTACTTCACAACTATAATGTCATTAATAATTTTAACCCATTGTCACTTCATAACTTTAATGTAGTTTATAAATTTAAAGAAACAAGAAAAAACCTTGATATACAAGGTTTTTTCACTTCACAACATTAATGTATCTGAACAGTTGTCAAAAGAAAATAAAGTATTAGACTGACGATGCTTCATTAAGCTAACTGGCAGGAAAGTTTAAATATTCAATATACGGTATTATTTTAATTATATCGATAGTAGTACTTTTTATATGCATCGGATACATTCAGTTCCAAAGGATGGTTCAAAACAGTCAAACAAAATCATGAAGGTATAAGCCGCTGTAATGCGGCTTATACCTTATTTTGATGGAATTCACGATCAAGCTTAATTTTGGCCCTCGGGTACATCATAAGATAATCGATTTACGGGTCGGATTAACAACTTTATCAAGGTGATTTTCCATTACAAGAGGGAGGGATATTGTATCGGTCATAGGCCGGTGGAATAGTCGAAGAGGTAGGCCAGAAGTTTCAAAAGTGAAACAGGGGTTATCCCTTTCAATATTGTATCTGACTTCATACGAGCTAATATTTAACTACTGGCTACTCAGAAAATTGCAAGTTAATATTTCCGTTATTTGTATAAGCAGATAATTTTTTTGAACCATTCTCTTTATTGGCAGGCAAATTGCTATCTCCTTTCTTTACCTTGCTTAAGATCGCGAAATCATCATATGACCCTAGAATTGAACCGCTAATATTTCCGTTTTTTGTTTCAAGGGTTATAGCCGCCCCTGCATTCAATTTGTCCAATTGGATATTTCCGTTATTTATGTTTACTTCCACTGTCCCCAAAAACGCGATTGTTGGTAATACAATACTTTCATTTGATGTTTTTAAAGTCAAATTTTTTAAAGTTGCGTCAGGTATCCATACCTGAATAGTTCTGGTTACTTGCGAGCCTTTTCCTCCGATATAGTCGTTCCATTCCTTATTACTGTCACTTACCATTGATAGTTCTTTATCATCAGATAGATCAATCTTGTAAAAATCTTTCTCACTTTCATAGTAAACAATATGAATTTGTTCATCTTTAGATTGGAGGATAGTTATTTTTTTGTCCTTTACATCAATTGTTAAGGTATCAATCTTTTGGGCAGGGATGATGTAATTTTTTTCCTCCATGGAAGTGGAGTGGGAGGAGCATCCTGCCAATGATATCAATAGTGTCACCAATATGCCTATAGTAGTTAGTAATTTTTTTGCAGTACTTTTCATTATAAAATGCTCCTTTGTTAAATCATTTTTCTTTTTAATATAGCCAGTCCTACGAATACCAATCCTAAGCTGCTCTGCAAAAAAAATTGCGATATGCAACTAAGCATTAGAGTTGAACATAATGATCTTGAAAAAGTCTACCCAAATATGTTGCAAGAGTTGGATCGGATCATTTTTGTATTTCGTTGCGTTTATCAGTCGCATATGTTTTAATCATCATAAACTTTTGTGTTACAAAAAGGTCAAGAGGGTAGATATGAACAACTATTTTACAATTAAGCAAGCAGCAGAAATCGTAGAGATGACCAGTGAGACCTTGCGGCACTATGATCGTATTGGATTAGTCAAGCCATGCCATAAAGATGAATTGTCGGGATATCGATACTATTCCGAGCAGGAGCTCGTAAAGCTGCAAACCATTGAACTGCTCAAAGCAATGGATCTTACTTTAATGGATATTAAAGATATATTGCAGCAGAATGATCTCACTAAAGTAATTGATTTTCTAAAACAGGCAGAAAAAAGAGCAGACGATAAAATTGCTCGTCTGCAGTATGCAAAATCGAAAATTAAACGTGCCTATCTACATTATGAAAATAAGTTCCACAACGATTATAGTCAAAGTGAAAATTACTTTGTCAGACACATAGAGGAAAGGGTAATTATGTTTTCGAATAAAATGGAAAGCCCCACACTTAAGAATTTATGGGACTATCACAGACATTTCTATCAACAAATTGAGACTTCTCTGCATTCACAATTTCTGTTTGAAGATATGGCGGGAATGTTTACGACTGAAGGAATAACACGGTTATTTGCTGTTTGCTTGAAATATCCGTCTTTAGAGGGGTTAACTGTGCTACCAGAAGGGGACTATCTGTGTGCAAACTGTACCGAAGAGAATAAGAATGCTGTATTACAAAATTTACTTGAAAGGGCAAAGACGGAATACGATGTGTGTCCAGATTTTGTTCTTCATAACATTATTGTGACTGGAATATTGCAGTGGGATTATCAGATACAACTGTTCATTAAGAAAAGCACATGTTAGATTAAAAGTCGCTAATTTAGCGGCTTTTTTTTGATTAAGCAATCACGTTTCTTGCCCCAGGCTGAGGACAAGAACGTTATACTTCGCCGATTAGCTAAATATTTAACTATTGTTCAATGTTATCTATTTAGCTAACTGGCAGATTAACGCTATATGCCTCTTAGGATTTGTATGCTTAAGTGAAAAAAGTATTATCATGAATTCTCTAATGTGAATAAATACAAATTCCACTTCAGTTAATCCATTTTCTATACATATTTTTAATAGTATATTGAGGTAAATAAAGTGATTATTCACTTTGATAAATCCGAAATTTCTTTGTTGGTATTATTTTATGGCTTCGTAAGGATTGCAAAACCATCGAAATATGGGAGTTTAAAACAGATGCTGTGCCGTAGTTAGTTTTATGAAAGGAAGGTATAGGGGTGAGTATTTATTACGCTCCAAGCTAAGAGGATATCACTAAGGATGCACTCCAAGAGTTATTTCTTTCGGTAGAATGGGAGTCTGGCAAGTATCCAAACGAGCTTTTACAAGCAATCGGAGGGCCTCATTCAATTGTTACCGCTTGGGAAGGAGGAAAGCTTGTCGGTTTAATAAATGCTTTGTCAGATGGTGTTTTAACGGTATATTTTCATTACATGCTTATTAATCCGAGTTATCAGAGTATAGGTATAGGAAAGGAAATGATGAATATAATGCTTGATAGATATAAAGGGTGTAAAACCAAAGTATTAATTTCTTATCCGCATGCAGTGGATTTCTATAATAAATTTGGCTTTAATACAGAGGATGGAGCTACACCAATGTTTATCTCAGAGTTGATATGATTAAACTCCCTCGAAATGATTCAGTTTCCTCACTCAGACTCATGAATTCGCAGGATTTCATCCTGTAGTTAAAGTGATGAAGAGGATGATGAAGGAGCCGGTGGCTGGGAGATGGGGAATTGGGCATGCGTAAATAAGGGTGAATAAGGATCACCCATATTGTTCCATTATATGCACGTCTCCACTTCGCCCTAGCGATTCTCACTCCCATGTCTCAACGGGTCATAGCCCTTTCATTCCTTCGTCACATCTAACTAAGGGGTGGAGGTCGGTCTTTCTAACGGAACGGGTCCGAGCCCTTTTGCGTAACGTCTCCCGATACTCCGTGCTTCTTGTTATCCTGCGAATGCATGAGTCGATGAGGATTAATTGGTTTTATGCTGCTTGTGGGAATACCTTGATCGGTTCGTAAGCGGTACTGCTTTTAGCCAATGCGACTAGCATTCTCGCTACTTTACCGATTAATTTCATAATGGATTTCATCTTCTTCAGTTTCTTTTCCTCTACATTATAACGATGTGCCGCTCGTATCTCCGGATTTGTCATAACCATACTCATTGTCATGAGATAAAGAAAATGACGTAAACGTGGCCGGCCTCGTTTGCTGAGCACCATCTTTCCTCGCCATTTCCCGGAGCTAGCTTCAGCTAGATTTAACCCAGCATGACGCAGTAAAGCATTTCCGTGCGTATATCCGCTTAGATCACCAGCCTCACCGAGTACACCAGCTAGATTCGTAACATAGATGCCTCGTATTTCAAGGAGCTTCTGTGCATAAGGAATACGCTTAAGAATGAGGCGGAGCTCATGCTCAATTTGTTCAAGCTGGCGCTGGGCCAGGTCATATTCTTCGAGCAATTGCCCAAGATGGAGCTTGTATGCGTGGAGTGCCTGAGTGGCACCCACACTGGATTTCGCAAGTGAAATGAGTAGCTCAGCACGTTTAACTCCAGCATGACGCTTTACATATTGCTTCCAACCGGCAAGGACCTGTTCCGTATTTAACAGACGGATCTCTTTTGGCAAGGGGAAGAGTCGGAGTGTTGCGATTGCACTGGTGCAAGTGAGGATTTTAAAAACCTGACGAAGTTCAGGGAAAACAATGTCTACCCAGCGATGAATCTGATTAACCGCAGCGTTGAGGCGCTTGGTAACCGTCTCTCGGTTCGCCATTAGAATACGTAGTTCCTCGTAATCTTCGGGATGAAAACGAACAGGGGAGTAGTACCCGTTTTTGACCATGTCTGCTATGACAAGCGCATCTTTATGGTCACTTTTAGACGGTGTATTATCTCGGTTTTCCTTGTTCTTTTTGACGAGATGAGGATTAACCAGAACGGGCTCCATGCCTTGATCGAGGAGCCAACGTGCCAGGCTAAACCAGTAGTGGCCAGTGGGTTCCATACCAACTATGACGCTGCTAAGTTTGTAGGATTTGAGTAGATCTTGGATCCAGCGTTCGAACAGATCGAACCCTTCACGATGGTTACCGAATTCGAGCGGAGTTCCCAAAGCAATCCCACGAAAGCTGACCGCGCGGGCCACATGGACTTCTTGGGCGATGTCTACGCCAATGACCAAATGATGAACGGTAATGTTTTCAATGAGTTGATTTTGCTTGTCTTGAGCTTTAAACTTCATAGTAGAGCGACCTCCTAAATGGTGAGATTAAAAGGGCTGTAGACCCGTATCCAACTCCCATGTTACCGAGGCGCTCGTTTTTGTTCAAACTCCAAATTATTCAGTTTACAGGAATTCTAACGGGTCACGATAATTGAACAATAACAGCGGCAGTCTAATACTTATTTTTTATGGATCTGACGATTTCAGCCACGTGGGTAAAAGAGTCCTCCATGCGTCCGATTATCACTCGCTTGATACCGTTCGTATTCCCTCTGATATCTATGGTACAAAATTTGAGTTATCACTCAAGCCTTGTTCAAGCTGCTGTGTGTCAGTTTCAATGTCCGGCTGCGGTGGTCGTAATGCATCTCTATCCCCAGTGATCTGCTTAGCGGGCCTAACGGAACCATCAATTTTCCATTCCTCAACTGCGGCTGAGTCCCGATAAGAGGGACCTTTCTGGAATTCACAGTCAACTCCATCAGCGGCTCAGTATGCTTCAGCTGTTCTATGGATAAAGCCGCGGTGAGGGTTTCGTCCCCTTCGTTAATCCGCGGTGCGTTCAGATTCGTTCTGGAGCTTAAACCCTCCCGGGTATTGAATTTCAATTTGATTCCGAGCGAATCGCTTGCATCCAGCAGCTTTTCATTATAGGAACCGTAGGGAAAAGCAATAGCTGAATCCGTATTGCCTAGCTCTTCCTTTAGCCTGCGTTCCGCCAGAGCCAGGTCCCCGGTTACCCTTCTGTAGTATTCTTCATTTAGCTCATTGCGGTTCTCATCATCAATGTACAGCAAGGCACTCGCCGACGGACGGGTACCTCCTTCTGCATCGACAATGCCATAATAATGCAGATTGTACGTATGATTATAGAAGCCCATTCCGGCACGTTTCATCTCCCTCATCTGCTCCCAGGTCAGTTTTGGTACCTTCCGCCCATCCGGGTTATCAACATCAGAAACAATGATGAAGTTAATTGCGGTGTAACCATGCTTTTGCAGAATAGGAAACGCCAGCTTATAAAAGCTCTCATAACCATCATCAAAAGTCAGCAGAACTGCATTATCGGGAACCGGAGCATTCTCCAGCATAAACTGCCGGTATTGCTCCATCGTAATGACCTGAAAGCCCTCCTGCTTCAGCAGCCGCATTTGTTCATCAAACTGTTCTGCGGATAATACACCGGGATAAAGCGATAACGATTCTTCTGTGAGATGATGGTACATGAGTACCGCCACCTGATCTTTGTAGTAAATGCCCTCGGGAAGTGGAGTCTGCTTCTCCCAGCCGATACGGGCATTAAGAACCTGCTCAGCTACGTCTTTAGCAAGCATAAATTCATGATCCGGATTCAGAACATAGGCATCTGTTGTGATCTTGTATCCGTCAACACTGGTGATTCCAGCTTAGACATAGTTTTATACGTAAGAAGAGCAGACAAGCAGACCATTAGCGATAAAATTACGAGGATATAATATTTTTTTAGTTTTAGTTTGTTTAGTTTCAATGTTTAAGTCTCCCTACATCCTGATTGCATTAATATATATATAACGCTTCAGACACCCAAAAATGTGACAGGGATTCTTGGACAGTTTTTCAGCCGATCAGAGTTGCCCTTTTTATAGAAGTAAAGGGCAGGATAACTCAGTAATTTCGCGAATATTCAAAAGATGGAATTATCACAAAGTTCCCGAATAAGACGTTATAAGAAATCGGCGAGAAACTATAAGGAGCAGAAAACATGAAATGCCCTCATTGTGACAACGAATTAAGTGAACTTCCTTTATGTTACGGAAGTGAAGCACCATATTACTTTTACACTGTACCAGAAGAGAAGAGAACAGAATTAATTAGAGATTTTTGTGTAATTGATGAACAGCATTTCTTTATTAGAGGCCATATTGAAATACCAATAATTGATAGCAAAGAGAAATTTATATGGAGTGTTTGGGTTTCTCTTAGTGAAGAAAACTTTCTGAAGTCTAATGAATTATTGCACGTAGAAGGAAGGGAGACGGAAGAACCTTATTTTGGTTGGTTATCGACTGAACTTTCAATATATCCAATAACTACATTATCGTTAAAGACAATGGTACATACACAAGAGGTTGGTGCTGTTCCGTTAATAGAATTAGAACAAACGAATCATCCACTTGCAGTTGAACAAAGAGAAGGAATTACAATGGGGAGAGTTAAAGAAATTGCACATTTAATAAATCATAGTCAGTAAGAGAAGAATTTGAATGTATAGTCGAAGAAGCTGCCGGCAGATTACTAAATCATATCTACGCCGCTCTCCTTGGTCTGCTAAGTCTAAGACTTTATTTTCTGCTGACAATGATACGGTTAGTCCCGATGATGTGAATAATCATCGGGACTTTTTTATCCAAAAGGCAAACTTTCGGATGGGATATTCTTGAAACAGGCTAAGCTAACTGAACTTTTCTTTCATAAGTTGTCGCCCGTGAAACACTCAGCGTCACCCCGTACTCCTATAAGGGAGTTAACGGGTGGCGTTTTTTCATGCCCAATTCTACAGATGTAGTATCAACAAGGCGTGCCCTAAATTATTACACCTATAAAGATCACGGGTTAAATTGCAATCAATTTCAGTTAATGGAAAGTTAGCTTTACATACACATTCCAATGTGTTATTCTTACGGAAAGTTAACTTTCCATAATTGCTTCAGGGGGTAAGATATTGAAAAACAGGCTTGAAGAGATTAGAAAAGAAAAAGGTATTAAACAAGAAGAACTAGCGGATAAATTGGAAGTATCTAGGCAAACGATTGGTTCACTTGAAAATGGCCGGTATAATCCATCCATCATTCTTGCATTTAAAATTGCGCGATTTTTTGAAATGAGTATTGAAGATATTTTCATTTACGAGGAGGAGCTGGGTAATGAAAACGGCAAGTAAATGGGTGCTCTTAACAATTGCAGGTGCTATTATGGTTTATATGGGTGGATTTATTTTAATCGACGAGAAGCTAAAAGGAATTTCCGGTTTGCTCATTGGTGTGGGTTCAGTCCTTGCAGTGCTTGGAGTAGGAAATATGGTGTATTCGTTATGGCTTAATAAGCCTCAGAACAAAGTAAAAAATGATGAGAAAGTTAGAATGAGTAAAATTGAGGCTAATGATGAACGGAAAATAAGAATAAGAGAAAAAGCCGGTTGGAAAACTAATATTGTTAACTTTTACATCCTAATGGCTCTAACTGTTGTATTTAGTTTAATGGGAGTAGATCAAACTGTAGTCACTGTGTTATGTGGTGTTTTTATTTTTCAAATCTCCTTAGGAATCTTCCTGTTTAATTATTATGCTAAGAGAATGTAGTTGATATGACGTAACATCAAATAGACTATTCGAAAATATTTTTTTAGGAGAGAATGACATGGAAGTATTTGCAGAATATTTAGCGCAGATTGATAACCCGCAACATCGGGAAAGAATGGAAGAAGTTTTGGCTTGGGTAGCTGGAAAATTTACTGATTTAAAGCCAAAAGTTGCGTGGAATCAGCCTATGTTTACCGATCACGAGACTTTTATTATTGGCTTCAGTGTATCCAAACATCATTTGGCGGTTGCCCCTGAAATTGCAGGAATTAATCGTTTTTCTGATGAAATTGTGCAGGCAGGTTATGATCATACCAAGCAGTTATTACGCATCCGATGGGAAAGTCCAGTTGATTTCTCATTACTTGAAAAAATGATCGAGTTTAATATTTTGGATAAGGCAGACTGTTCAACTTTTTGGCGGAAATAAAACGTATTATTTAGCGTTCAATTCATTTTAAGCAAATTTATATGTGGAAGCACCGGAGGACAAGTCACTTTAATACGTGATTTGTCTTTTTTATTTAAATTCTCAGCGTGAAATATTCAATATTTTGGAAGGTGGATGGAATGTTGAAAGCGAATTTATACACGTTAGTTCAACCTGATGAATGCTGAAAAATGGAAGTGAGACAAATGGCTACTGTAGGCGAGAGCCAATTCAGATTGGAGGATGAAAATGCTACTAAACGATGATCAACTATTAGAGCTATTAAGAGGTCAGGGTGTTCCTGAGATTCTTGAGATTAAAAGAACAAAACAAGAAATACGCAATCGAGCAGCACTCAATAAAATAGAAGTGTATACGAAAGACAATAAGGTTTTGTCGTTATTAGAGAAAATCACAAAGTCAGATCATATTCCATATGAAAATATGATTTATAATCATTACTATACCAAGGATGTATCTATTCCGAGAGTCTTTTTTAATAAATATGATACAGTCGGACAAGAGGGGATATTGTTGATGGAAGATCTGACCCCGACACATACCAATTTAGCTGACTGGGAAGTACCTATTGATTCTGATAAATTAGCAAACATTATTGATGTGATCGTACAGTTTCATTCTGCTTCTTGGGGGACAAGCGAGTTAGCTCATCCCGAGCATTTGAAAAGTATAGAGCATTATTTAAAGCATATTTCGTATTTGGAGAGAGACTATCTGGCTTTTAGAAAGCAACAGACTTATAACCTTGGGGAAGAACAGTTTAGTATTTACGAGAAGAGTTTACTTAGCTTGCGTGAAAATGCCCAGAAACATATTAGTCGTATATCCAGATATCAAAATACAACATGCATCCATGGTGATCTAAATGTTGGCAATTTATTATATCCGAAGTTCAGCAGTTCAAGGCCGTGCATCATTGATCTTGAAGCAGTGAAGGTTGGGCTTTGTACGGAGGATCTCGTTATGTTATTTATCCACGATTTGTTTCATGGCAGTGCCGAGACTACACGTATTTTTGATCTGTATTTTCATTCAATTAACAATAAAATCAGGAACGCATACACGTACACACAATTTGTGGAGGACGTTAGATTATCGATTATGGAAGGAATCTTTTTTCCAATAAAGTTATTTGTCCATGAAGGAATTAAGGATGAGGAGCTTATATGGAAGTCGATAAACGCCTATAAGAATCTCGTCGAAATATAGCCTGAACTTAAAAGATAGTTGGAATTCTGTTGTTAGAATAGAGGTGAATATAATAAAACATACAAAGATATCTTTAGTTATTCTATTCGTTCTGTGTATAACTTTAGTCACCGGGTGCAATAGCCATTGGGTTCAGAAGTACGGAAAAGGTGATTATTGGGAAACAATTATTGAGCATAATGAATCAACAGGTGAGATAAATTACGAAATCAATTATATAGGGACTGAACCTACCATAAAGATTTTTATATTTGAGTATTCAAGTGAGTATTTTAATACTAAGGGAGGTTTCGGTAAGAGTAAGACAGAGGGTGGTTTGAAAATGAAAATGACTGAATTTTCAAATGAATTGGATTTAAATAAACAGACAATAAAGTTAATGCTAACATGGAACAATAAAGCAGAAGAGATAATACTCGAATAGATTTTCGAAGAAGAATACATATCAGCTAACATAGAATTCACGCTATGAGCTCATTTATGTCTGTGGAAGACCCAAGACTATGCTGAAAGGAAGTGGCCCTCGTTGTTTTTTCTTCAGATGTCTGGATACCCCGGATCAGGGAAGTCTTCATTAGCCAGAGTAATAGCGCAGCATACTTCTGCTGTTATTCTTGATCACGACATTGTAAAGTCTTCTCTTATGGAATCACTTGGAGCAAACTTTGGGTTCAAGGAAGTTGGGGAAATTTCGTATGATATTGAATGGGCCTTGATAGATTTTTACTTATCTCAAGGTCATAATGTTATACTCGATAGCCCTTGTTTATACTCTGAGATGATAGAGAGAGGATTGAATCTGACCCAGAAATATAATGCGGAATATAAATATGTAGAATGTTTATTAAATGACTATGACGAGCTCAATAATAGACTGCGAAATAGAAAAAGAATGATTAGCCAGATTGAAAGAGTGCCTTCTGAAGAGACATTACTTAAAACTATTGAAAATGCTAAAAAGCCCTCTAATGTCAGAATACATATTGTTAATACAAAGGAACCGATTGAATCCTATATTAAAAGTGTCATTGAATACTTAAATGCTTAGCGTAAATTTTGAGGAGGGGAACAGATGGATTTTGAAAAAGCAGCCCATTTCATTTGGACACATGGCAGATTATTAGAAAGAAGGGTTTTTGAATATATTTTCCACGGTGGATCAATAAGCAATGTTGTGACTTCTCTAATAGCCTACCAGAACGAAGATGGTGGGTTTGGAAATGCAATAGAGCCAGATTTACGGGCACCCAGTAGTCAGCCACTTTTCATGGAATTTGCACTACGTTTCTTATATGACTGTAACATAAAAGACGAAGAACTCTCTCAAAAAGCATGTGATTATATTTCAAAGCATGCTGACTTAAAAAAAGGGATTCCAACAATATTTCCTTCATCATCGAACTATCCAAGAGCAGAACATTGGAATAACCCTCTTTCTCCAGAGCCATCATTTAGCAGACTTACTGGTCTTGTCGGGCTTCTTAAATGGCAAGGGATAGAACATTCCTGGCTTGATAAAGCGACAGAAATTTGTTTGGAAGATATTCACTCACAAGCCTATGATGATGCGCATACAATTTTAACTGCATTTTATTTATTGGAAAGCTTACCTCAATCCGATTTTATCAAAGGATTATTTCAAAAATTATCTAAGGAGCTTATTACTGCCAACTTTTTTTGCTTGGATGCCGCATCCCACAGTTATGGACTCTCTCCTCTAGAATTTTCGCCATCACCAACTTCTTACTGTAGCAGCATATTTTCTGATGAAACCATTCTTGATCATTTAAAAGTATTAGAATACCAACAGGAGGATGATGGAGGATGGCAGATAAAATGGGAGCCTCCCGGTGAAACAGCGAGGTTGGAATGGAGAGCCTATAAGACGCTAAAGAGTTTGATGATACTAAATTCATACAATAAGATTAATCTATAAATTGAGCGCGGAGATAATAAACAATGCAAGGAGAGAACCTATGAAAAAATTAAGGAGAATCATAATTCCGTTATTCTTAATCTTTTTATTGGGATGTAGTGATGAGGAAATTAGCGATAATTCAAAAAAAGAATATAGCAAAGCTGAACAATTTATTACCGATATGGGCTATCTGATCATTAGTAATGAAGGAATTGTTTCTGAATATTTATTAGATAAAAAACTGCTGACGGAAATGCCATACATACAATATTGGAGTGTTCAAAGTGTTGATCCAATCGATTATATAGGTAAGGAAATAACTACAAGTAAGTTAATCGTTAAAAACCACCCCTTAGATAATGAGAAGGATAATACAAAAAAACAAACCCTGATTTTTCTGCTAGAAGCAGACGATGAAGTGATAGGAGGCTATAGTTTTCCTGATTTCGATGAATTACATATGGGCTGGGTTTACACCATTGATGGAAAAACACTCGAAGAATTGACCGGAGAAGCATTTCCGAATTGGTCAAAAGAATGGAATTTAAGATATAAATAATGGCTGGGGAGTATTTATAAAGGAGCAGATATGAAAAAACTAATCCTAGTGCTTGTAGCTGTGGTTATTATTTCGAATGCGATATGGAGTTATTTATATTTCAATAAAGAGTTCGAAACAAATTTAAACACTGGTGTTCAAGTATATACGCTTAAGGGTACAGGGGATACATGGGATGTTTTAGATTACAAAATAATAATTTCATCTAGCAAAATTTTACGGGGACATGGGAAGTTAGTGTTCAAGGGAGACCCAAGCGCTTTAGTGAATAGTAGCTATTATAAGTATGAAGTCAATGAAAAAAACACTAATAATAAGGATGAAACAGTTCTTGTAAATGAAGCTAGGTCAACGGATGGACCCGTTTCAATATTAAGTAACACTGATATCGGGTCTATAACAGGTCCGTATTCGTATGACGAATTAAATAAAAATAGACAAAATTATGAAAACACCACTTTATCTATTACATGGAATGATAATGAAGGGGAGATTCATTCCGAAACAATAAGTTTAGATATTGAGAGTGAAATTTCTCTTAAGGATGATCTTTAAGGGTGATAAGTCCAAGAGACTAAGATTGAATCTCTACGGACTGAAGGAAGATCGTCTACGCCCCAAAAGCCTGCCGGTATTTCACAGGAGACATGCCTTCAAACCTTCTGAACACTTTAATAAAATAGCTGGATTGGGCAAAACCGGACTGAGTCGCAACCTGAGCAATGGAGAGTCCTGTGGAAACCAGTAAAAGCTTGGCTTTAGCCAGCCGACAATCGGTTAAATAACGGTTTGGAGTTTTGCCCATAACCACCCGGAACAGCCTTAGAAAATGATAGCTGCTGTACCCGGTCAATCTTGCCATCGATTCCAGAGACCAAGGGCTGGCACATTCGACATGAATGATATCTGCAGCACTCCGGATGGACTGTCTAACCTCGTGCGGTACTGAGCCGTGAAGCGGCTCGGAGTTCTGCAGCAATTTAACTAGAAGCTCATACAGCAGAGCAGATAGTCTTGGCTCGCTACGGGTCACGTAGGAAGCGCTCAGTAGGTACATTTCCTCGAATAGCTCGTCCAGCTTAGCATCCAAATCAAAAGTGAACAGGTATGCACGGGACTGGTCCACTTCCTCTAATAAGGGGAGGACGATTTCAATATTAAAATGAACCCATCGGACATCCCAAGGCTCGCCTGGGTCAGAGCCGTATTGCTGATAAGCCCCTTTTGGGTACAGAAAACCTCGTCCTCTACTCATCGGAATACGTTCGCCCTCATGGAATACATAACCCTCCCCACCAAAGATCAAATGCAGGTTATAACTCCCCAGAAACCCTTCGCTTCTTCTCTCTGTATGTTGTGGAAAAGTGAGTGTAATGTCCCAAAAATTCAGGATAACAGACATATTTTGAAAAAGCCGGTGTCGGCAAATACCATTGTTTCTTCATGTTTGGCAGCACCCATTTCTGTAGCGCAACAGAGCGCAAGTTGGATTAAGGCAATAAACGCAAGATTGTTATATGATAGCAATATTTTGTTATATAAGACCTCTTATCATTGATACTACAATAGAATTATAAAATATTGAAAGCATATTTTTAATACTTTGGAGGTAATGATGAAGAAACCTGTCGCAACTGAAAAATTCGAGCTTGGCGTTTGTTATTATCCGGAGCACTGGCCAGAAAACATGTGGGAGGACGATTATCGCCGGATGCGTGAACTCGGCTTTACGATCATTCGGATGGGGGAGTTTGCTTGGTCTATTTTTGAACCCACAGAAGGGGAGTTTCAGTTCGGGCTCTTTGATCGGGCGATTGATCTAGCACATAAATATGGTCTTCAGGTTGTACTTGGTACTCCGACGGCAACGCCTCCAGCTTGGTTGACTGATAAATATCCAGAAGTATTAAATGTAACCTACGAAGGTGTTACACTTCAGCATGGCATGCGCCGCCATTATAATTACAGCAGTCCTAAATACCGGGAACTGTGTGCACGTATTGCAGAACAAATGGCTGAACATTACGGCAATCATCCGGGTGTAGTTGGCTGGCAAATTGATAATGAGCTCAACTGTGAGATCAGTGAATTTTATTCGGAGAGTGACCATAAGGCCTTCCGGGAATGGCTACAGCAGAAATATGTTACGCTTGAGCATTTGAACGAGGCATGGGGAGCTGTTTTTTGGAATCAAAGCTATAGTGACTGGTCTCAGGTCTATCTTCCACGTCCGACTCCAGTACCGAAGCAACCCAATCCTCATCAGGCATTGGATGAAAAACGGTTTATTTCGGACAATACAATTTCTTTTGCCAAAAACCAAGCGGATATCATTCGTAAACTTGCCCCTAAGCAATGGGTAACCACGAACGGTCTGTTCGGTCATCTCGATAGCCATGAAATGACGGATGAACTGCTGGATTTCTTCAGCTATGATTCCTATCCTCAGTTCTCTACTATTTTTTATGACCCGAATGAGCGGAATCCGCTGAATGATAGAGGCTGGGGACTGTCGTTATCTGTTGTTCGTTCGATATCCCCGAATTTCTGCATTATGGAGCAGCAGTCGGGCCCGGGTGGCTGGGTGAACCGGATGGATATGCCTTCTCCAAAGCCCGGGCAGATGCGGTTATGGACTTATCAGTCGATCGCTCATGGGGCAGATATGGTGTTATATTTCCGCTGGCGGACAGCTACGATGGGCAATGAAATTTATTGGCATGGAATCAATGACTATCATAATCAGCCTAACCGGAGAGTGCGGGAAGCGGGGCAGATCGGTCAGGAGCTGGCAGCAGCAGGTCAAGCGTTTATCGGTACTCATAATCAGGCTAACGTTGCTATTGTTCGTGATTATGACAATGAGTGGGATGGAGAATACGATGTTTGGCATGGCCCGTTTATGTGGAAGAGCAATAAGGAGTGGTACAAGGCTCTTCAGCGGAAGCATATCCCGAATGACGTGCTCTATTTGCGCAAAAAAACAACGCTGGAGGAGCTTGCAAGGTACGACGTGCTTATCTATCCTCACCCAGCGATTATGACAGATGAGACAGCGTCTCTGCTGGATGAATATGTTCAACAAGGCGGCAAACTGATCTTCGGCTGTAGAACTGGCTATAAGGATGAGCGCGGTCAATGTTATATGCGTCCTTTCCCAGGTACTGCTAAGGATCAATGCGGGATCACAGTTGAAGAATTCACAATGGTTAAGGGCAGTCGTCAGCCAACAACAATTAGCTGGTCGGGCGTGACCGAAGTCGTTACAGGAGCAGATGACTTTAATGATATTCTCAAAATAGAGGAAGCTTCGGTTGAAGTGATGGCGGTTTACGCCTCTGATTATTATGCGGGAAAACCGGCGGTAACTAAAAATCGTCGCGGCAAGGGTGAGGTTTGGTATTACGGAGCCGTATTTAATGAACAGGCAGCGGCTGAGATCATAAATTTAATTGATCTACAATCGCCAGCAGATTGGCTGGAGCTCCCAGAAGAGGTAGAGCTGCAAGTCCGTACCGGAGCTTCTTCCAGTTATGCTTTTTTGCTTAATTATAGTGAGACTCCTGTCACGATCCATCTTCGTGAGACCAAAACAGATTTACTGAGCGGCACAACATTGTCGGGCGAGGTGCTTCTGGAAGGATTTGGGGTATTGGTGTTAAACTAACGTATACATTGATCTCACATTTGAGTAGATTTGGATAATTCTCTCTTTTCGGTTATACTTTGAAGTAGCAATTATATAGTCACGGGAGCTTGGTGGGACCAGGCTGAGAGGATAGTTATAACTATCGACCGTCAAACCTGATCTGGATAATGCCAGCGGAGGAAATGGAGCTCTATTTCTATTTGTCTACTCTAAGGCCGCATCTTATACAGATGTGGCCTTTTCTATGTGTGGGGAGTAGACCGTCTCCGCTTGATCAAATCACCTTATAGGAGGAATTGAGATGACAAGCGAATTGAACAACGATCCAATCAATCTATCAGCTTTTCCAGCAAGTCAAAAAGTGTATGTAAAGGGTTCACGGCCTGATATACAGGTGCCTATGCGGGAGATCTCACTTAGTCCAACTGCGGGCATAGACGGCGAAGAGGAGAATGCCCCAATTCATGTCTATGACACAAGCGGGGCTTACACGGATGCTAATATTCATACTGATATTCGTCAGGGGTTAGAGCCCAATCGTCTAAGCTGGATTGAGGAACGAGGGGATGCGGAAGCGTACGAAGGAAGAACCGTGAAGCCTGAAGATAACGGGAATGCAACGGGAAAAGCTGTGGCGGAAGTGTTTCCAGCGCTCCATAGAAAACCTTTGCGAGCGAAAAAGGGGCGTAATGTCTCTCAAATGCATTATGCACGCAAAGGGATTATTACTTCGGAAATGGAATACGTTGCGATTCGTGAGAATGTGGCACCGGAATTTGTAAGAGATGAAGTAGCCCGCGGCCGCGCCATCATCCCATCGAATATCAATCATCCAGAGAGTGAACCGATGATTATTGGACGCAATTTTTTAGTGAAGATCAATGCCAATATAGGAAATTCCGCAGTATCCTCCTCCATAGAGGAAGAGGTAGAGAAGATGAGATGGGCCACCCGCTGGGGTGCAGATAATATAATGGATCTCTCCACAGGTAAAAACATCCATACGACACGCGAGTGGATCATCCGTAATTCTCCTGTTCCTATTGGCACGGTGCCTATCTATCAAGCGTTGGAAAAAGTGAATGGGAAAGCGGAAGATTTAACGTGGGAAGTGTACCGTGATACGCTCATTGAGCAAGCGGAGCAAGGGGTTGATTATTTTACCATTCATGCGGGGGTTCTGCTTCGTTATATCCCGTTGACGGCACAACGTATGACTGGCATTGTTTCAAGAGGTGGTTCCATTATGGCGGCATGGTGTCTTGCGCATCATCAAGAGAACTTTTTATATACACATTTTGAAGAGATATGTGAAATCATGAAGCTGTACGATGTTTCTTTTTCCCTAGGCGATGGATTACGTCCGGGTTCGATTGCTGATGCGAATGATGAAGCACAATTTGCCGAGTTAGAGACGTTAGGTGAATTAACAGCTATAGCTTGGAGTCATGATGTACAGGTGATGGTAGAGGGTCCAGGACATGTGCCGATGCACTTGATTAAAGAGAATATGGATAAGCAACTTGAAACCTGTAACGAAGCCCCTTTTTATACATTAGGTCCACTGACTACAGATATTGCGCCTGGTTATGATCATATTACCTCTGCTATAGGTGCAGCGATGATTGGTTGGTTCGGTACAGCAATGTTGTGTTACGTAACTCCGAAGGAGCATCTTGGCCTGCCTAATAAGGAAGATGTACGTGTAGGGGTCATTACTTATAAAATAGCGGCTCATGCCGCAGATTTGGCGAAAGGGCATAAAGGAGCACAAGACCGGGATAATGCTCTTTCGAAAGCCCGTTTTGAATTTCGTTGGCGTGATCAATTTCATTTATCGTTAGATCCTGAGCGAGCGCTAGAATATCATGATGAGACATTGCCTGCGGAAGGCGCTAAAACAGCTCATTTTTGTTCCATGTGCGGGCCGAAATTTTGCAGTATGAAGATCTCTCATAATATCCGTAATACGACGAGAATTGAATCAGGAATGCAAGAGAAGGCGCAAGAGTTTCTCCAAGGCGGGAGCCTCATTTATAGATAACTTTTTCTGCTAAAAAGAAATATCTAAAAGAAGTCGTCATTGGCGGCTTCTTCTTTTATACTTTGAATAGATAGGAGTTGATGAAATGGAAGCGATTCGCTCAGAGGAAGCCATTTTAGAGGATTTAAGTAATAGTTTCTATCATTTTTTTGGATTGAAAGTCCTTCATGCTACCCCAATAAAACGTGGCTGGTTAAATCTTAAATGGAAAATCATAACGGATTCAGGACCATTTCTACTTAAACAATACAACAAAAAAAGATATAAATTGTATAACCCAGAAGAGCTGAACTTTGCTTTTTCTCAACAGAAAAGACTGTATCTACAGGGGCTCCCATGTCCCGAATTGTTGGCTTATAACCATAAAGTTTTATTGGAATCAGATATGGGAGAGACGTTTATGGTTATGGAATATTGTGAAGGGCGTGTCATAGAGCCGGGCAAAATTAACATCCTTCAAATGTTTGATTTGGGTCGTGCCACAGGTAAAATGCATCGTTTATTAAATGATGGGACCCTTAGTTTGAAAAGAACCCCACAATTTATTCCCCAAAGCCCTGAGGAACGTTTAGAACATTGGAATGTACTCCTACAACAATCAAAGGAAATGGGCAAAACTTCACTCATCACTGACCTAGAGATACAACTGAGAGCGACTGAAGAAATAGATCCGGAAATATTCGAAGGACTTGTAGCTGGATGGGCACATCGTGATTTATGGGTTGATAATCTTTTATTTCAAGATAGCCAATTGTCTGCAATTCTAGATTTTGATCGGTTCAAATATGATTATCCGCAGCTTGATGTAGCGCGAGCAGTGATGTCATCTGCTTTAGATGAAGATTTAGATGGAGCACTAGCTTCAGCATTTATTGACGGATATCGTGAGGAACGAACGGTGGAGCAGGGGTATTTAACAAAATCATTGCAGTTGTTGTGGTATATGGAAAGCCCGTGGTGGATTAATGCCGCGATGGACAAACATAGTGTACCTCCAAAACGTTTTGCAAAAGAAATGAATTGGCTGGCTAAGAACCTGAACATTTTACCTGCTATCTTAGGGAACTTATAGTGAAAACGATTGAATTATAGCCTAAAAGATGCATTGACCAGCAAAAGTTTGGCGCCTATAATCTTAACAAGGAAAATTCATCAGATATTGAACCGTTTGTAAACGCATACAATGAGTTTTTTCCTTATTAATCATTGAAGGAGGAGATTAAAACTATTAAGTATTTCTTTTTTCTCATTTTTGCAAACGTTTGCACACCGCGATAGCGCTTAAAATCGTAAGCTGCACTTAAAATTATGAGGAGGTTATTTACTTGGTATCCAAACAATCCAGGCGTTATATTTCGTGGTTAATTATTTTTTCACTCATTTTTAGTTTATTTGGTTTATCGGGTGGAGCATCGGCCAGCAATACGGATCATACAGTCACCTATACCAATCCTACAGCGGCAGCTGTGACCTTACATTGGACTACGAATAACTGGGCTAATACTACGGACACGGTGATGACCAAAAATGGAACCACGTTCATCGCCAACCTCAATGTTCAGGAAGGCGCCACCCTAATTTATTGTTATCACATCACGGCTCCAACGGATAGTTGGGACAATAACGGCGGGAAGAACTGGACGGTTGTTATTCCGGTCGCCGGGAAATACGAAGCAGAGAGTGCATCCCTGTCTGGTGGTGCAAAAGTAAATACGAATCACACCGGATATTCGGGCACTGGTTTTGTTGATGGATATACAACTACAGGAGCAGCCACCACTTTTAACGTCCAGGCTTCCGCAGCAGGGTCCTATAATGCCACGCTTCACTATGCTAATGCATCCGGCAGTGCTAAAAAAGTGTCCATTTATGTCAATGGAATAAAGGTTACACAGACAACATTAGCCAACCTGACCAACTGGGATACATGGGCAGACCAAACAGAAACACTCTCTTTACAGGCAGGAAATAACACGCTTGCTTATAAATATGACTCGGATGATAGCGGGAATATTAATATCGACTATGTGACCCTTTCGGCCGGAGCTACACCAACACCAACGATAACTCCTACCCCAACAGTGACACCAACACCTACGGTAACTCCTACCCCAACAGTGACGCCAACACCTACGGTAACTCCTACACCTACGGTAACTCCTACACCAACAGTGACGCCAACACCTACCATAACACCCACACCAACGCCAACAGTGACGCCAACACCTACACCTACTTCAGCGGGGCTAACCGTTCACTTTAAGAAACCAGCAAGCTGGAATGCAGCGATCCGCATCCATTACTGGAATCTGAATCCGGCAACCGTTCCGACTAGTGGAGCATGGCCGGGGATACTGATGAAATCGGACGGGAACGATTGGTATAGCTATACTGTTCCAAATGCTACAGGGGCAAGCCTGATCTTTAATGACGGCAATGGCAAACAGACGGCTGACTTATCTCGCAGCGTAAAAGAGGGCTGGTATAACTCAGATAACGTATGGTATGATGCCAATCCAGACGTTCCTAAGGTTCCGGTGATATCCGTCTCGCCTGTGCCCAAAACCTATGATTCTGCCCAAACGGTGACCCTATCCAGTACAAATAGCGGCGATAAAATTTATTATACGACCGACGGATCAACACCTACGACAACCTCAACGTTGTATACGACTCCAATCCAAGTACCTTCTTCTTTGACTATCAAAGCATTCGGCGTTAACTCTATAGGGCAAGCGGGTAATGTAGGCTCTTTTGCTTATGTGATTGATCTGAATGCCGATTTGCAAGCTCCGATTATCACTGCGAATCTGCCTGTTGGGAATTCGAGCTCAGCGGTTTCCGTATCTTTTAATATAAAAGACAACAAGGCGGCAACAACCACAGCATATTACACAGATAATGGTACGGAACCAACAACGAGTTCAAAAGTCTATATTTCAGGCAATGCACTAACATCTCTTGCGGGACCGTCTATCTTGATTAACAAGACGACAACCTTAAAATTCCTTGTGATCGATGGTGCCGGAAATGAAACCAAACAGAGTTTTGTTTATAACATTGGTAATAAGGGTGATTTTCGAGAAGATACGATTTATTTTGTAATCACTTCCCGGTTCTATGACGGTGATCCGAGTAACAACGAGCATGCATGGGAGGATGCCAAGGCAGGAAATCCGGACTCGGATCCAGCTTGGCGAGGGGATTTCAAAGGACTGATTCAAAAGCTCGATTACATTAAAGCCTTAGGATTCAGTGCCATCTGGATTACACCTGTGGTGCAGAATGCCAGCGGTTATGATTATCATGGGTACCATGCAATAAATTTTGCAAAAGTAGATCCAAGATATGAATCCGCAGGGGCATCTTATCAGGATTTGATCAATGCAGCACACGCTAGAGGGATAAAGGTTATTCAAGATATTGTCGTCAATCATACCGGTAATTTTGGAGAAGAAAATCTGTTCCCGATGTTCAAAAAAGATCCAACGGCGGCGGACACCGTGAGTAACATGCTCAAAATTACGGATAAGCTGCCAGCTAACTATGATTCCATGACCCCGGATCAGCAATATCAGGCAAGACTTGCCTTAATGAAGACTGCGGAGACTAACAATAATATTTACCATACGGAAAAAAGTCTTTCTTGGGAGTCTTACACCGTCCAGACAGGACAGATTGCGGGAGACTGTGTGGACTTAAACACAGAGAATCCTCTAGTGAATCAGTATCTAATCGACAGCTATAATCAATATATTGATATGGGTGTGGATGCTTTCCGGGTCGATACTGTAAAGCATGTAAGCCGGTATATTTTTAACAAATATTTTGTGCCGGCATGGAAAACAAGAGGGGGCTCAGACTTCTTTGTCTTTGGGGAAGTGGCTACTCGGTACAGAGATGTGTGGAACAGTGGAATTCCGGCGATATCAACACCATTTTATACTTGGAAAAGCTCAAAACCCTATCCAGGTGACGGTCAAAATGACTACGCTTCCAATAAGCTATCGGTGGAACAAGAGTGGGCAGATAACTCTACTACAGCAGGACAACCTACCTCGAACAATGCTTTTTTAACAGGAAATACTTATCATACGCCTGATTATTCGAAGAAATCGGGTATGGATGTTATTGATTTTCCAATGCACTGGGCCTTCAAGACTGCTCAGGAAGCATTCAGTATGAGAAGCGGTGATCAATTCTATAATGATGCTACCTGGAATGTAACTTATATTGACTCTCATGACTATGCACCTGACCAAGCACCAGAAAATCAAAGATTTGCTGGCACACAGGACACTTGGGCTGAGAATCTCGCGCTGATGTTCACCTTCCGAGGAATACCTGCGATCTATTATGGTTCTGAAATTGAGTTCAAAAAAGGATCAGTCATCGATGTAGGTCCAAATGCGCCGTTAAGTACAACAGGCCGTGCTTACTTTGGCGATCATATTGAGGGTAGTGTTACTGTTCAAGATTACGGTAAATATACCAATGCTACTGGCACACTTGCAGACTCGTTAAATTATCCTCTGGCGAAACATATCAGACAACTTAATTTAATTAGAAGAGCTGTTCCTGCTTTGCAAAAAGGCCAATATTCTACAGAAAATGTATCAGGTGATTTGGCATTTAAAAGAAGATACACTGATAGTAGCAAAGGAATCGATAGCTTTGCTTTGGTTACGATCTCAGGAAATGCAACATTCACTGGAATTCCTAACGGAACTTATGTGGATGCAGTGACTGGTGATACCAAAACCGTTACCAACGGTGTGATCACAATCAACTGCTCCGGTAAAGGAAATGCGCGAGTGTATGTATTGAACGGTAGTGGTGGAATCGGAGAGTCAGGAACCTATTTGAAGTAGAACCTATATAAGTTATCAAAAATAGCCTCAGTTCGGGATGAACCCGTACTGAGGTTGATTTTATATAGTACAGATTGAAACGTCAGTATTTTTACCCGTGTTTAATGCAAAGTTCTTGCCATTTCATAAGCCAACTATATTGTTCATCGCAGAATTCATTGGATATACTTTGCAATCCTTGACACTGCACTATTCTTGAGATGATTTGAAAATGTCTGATCGCAATAAAATCGAAAAGAGCCTTAAACTCATTACTGCTTATTGTACGTGTTGTACTATAACCCGAATAAAAACGTTCGTACAAACGCATGGTTTGATCATACATCGATTCATTTGAGTGATTAAAATCGGTAGCATCACACATGTATGCAACATCCATACTCGGATAATCACCCGAAGCATCATCGAAGTCCAAAAGAATATATTCACCGCACTCATTTCTGAGCATATTTCCTGTGTGAAGGTCACCGTGACAAAAGCTTTTGGGAAGCCTTGTGATACGTTCCCATAATTCATTGCCGTAATGATTTAGTTCAAGGATTTTTCCTGGGTCAAATTGGAGATCTTGCATATTGGAGATATAACCATCGATGTAATCGAATTTTGTTCTACGGATAAGCTTCTCGGGGTATCGCTCCATTAAGTTATGGAGTTTCCCGATCTGTGTCCCGATGCTCTTCGCCTCGATTCTACCATCGGGTGTTGCTCCCTCGACATAATCGTATAGTATTCCAACGCAGCTGCCAGCCTGACTACTGAGTATAATGTGGCTATCATTCTGTACAGTTCTAATCACAGAAACTGCTGGATATGAGTTAGCTTTTAAATAATCGAGGATGCGAACCGTCTGCAGAGCATCATCCGTTTTAAAGCTACGAAATATTTTGAACATATACTTTTTCTCTTGGTTCTGCAAAAAATACACCCTACCGATCATCTCACGATGAAGGTTGATATTCTCTATATTTATTTGATAGGAGTGTTTAATTTCATTGATAAGGCTATCATATTCCATATACAAAGATCTCCTTCTGATATATATCGAGCTATAAAAAAGTATATTCTCTTTGTACTTTATAACTAATATATAAAGCTTACACATACCATATGTCACAAGAAAATATTTAAGACAACCAAATAATGCTTGTAAATCATGATTGGAGATATTTATGCATACTATAGACGTCGATTTAGTAGCAAGATTAATATATGAACAATTTCCTGAATGGTCCGATTTAGAGATCAGACCTGTGAAATTCAGTGGGCATGATAATCGGACTTTTCATTTAGGTGAACAGATGAGTGTGCGATTACCAAGTGCAGTCGCTTATGTTCCTCAAGTGGAGAAAGAACAACAATGGTTACCTTTTTTAAAGAAAGGACTGACGTTACCTATTTCAACACCATTAGCGAAAGGGACACCTACCAAAGAATATCCCTGGCCTTGGTCTATTAATAATTGGCTAAAGGGAGAGACTTTATCCCATGAGAACATTAATGATCTCAATCAATTTGCGAGAGACTTGGGAAGCTTTTTAATTGAATTACAGTCTATTGATGCTAGTGGGGGACCTTTAGCCGGAGAGCATAATTTTTATAGAGGTGGGTCCTTAGCTGTATATGATGAGGAATCTAGAAATGCGATTGAGCATAATAAAGATATTTTTAATGAAGGTCTATTGAAAAAGATCTGGGAACTGGCATTAGACTCTGAATGGGAGTCAGAACCAGTTTGGGTTCATGGTGATGTCGCACCTGGAAATATATTAGTCAAAGACGGACAGCTTTGTGCAGTCATTGATTTTGGCATATTAGGGGTGGGTGATCCTGCTTGTGATGCTGCAATGGCGTGGACTTTTTTTGATCAGGCTAGTAGAAGGATCTTTAAAAAGGTATTAAACATGGATGCACAAACGTGGAATAGAGCAAGAGGGTGGGCTTTATGGAAAGCACTGATCACCTATAATGGAAATCGATATTATTCTAACCCAACAGTAGCGGAAGAATCCTTGAATATTATCAATCTAATAGTAGAAGACATCGAATTGTAGAAATTGAACTACATAAAACATGTAAACTAAACCATAATAGTCAATAAGCACGAATGAGCATCAGTCAGATGATAAAGTGTTGTATTTAAATCCGAAAGAAAGGAATTTGTATGAACATTTAGCGACTGACAACGATTATCATATTAGAATTATTATAAATAACTTGACAGGCCTTAATTTGGTTAATTATAATAATTATAAATAGTATCCACTCTATTCATAAATTAAACCCAAAGGAGATTAAACAATATGTCATTAATCGGAACAGAAGTACTACCATTCAAAGCAAGCGCATTTCAAGATGGGAAATTTATCGATGTTACAGAAGAAAACTTCAAAGGTAAATGGAGTGTAGTTTGCTTTTACCCAGCTGACTTCACATTCGTATGCCCAACTGAACTAGAAGATTTGCAGAACCAATATGAAACCCTCAAACAACTAGGTGTTGAAGTATATTCCGTTTCTACTGACACACACTTTACACATAAAGCATGGCATGAAAGCTCCGCAGCAATTGGCAAGGTGAAGTACATTATGATCGGCGATCCTTCCCATGTGGTTTCCCGCAACTTTGATGTATTGATCGAAGCTGACGGTCTTGCAGATCGTGGTACATTCATCATTGATCCAGACGGTGTTATTCAAACTGTTGAGATTAATGCTGGTGGTATCGGTCGCGATGCTAGCGCTCTTGTTAACAAAATTAAAGCAGCGCAATATGTACGCAATCATCCAGGTGAAGTTTGCCCAGCGAAATGGTCGGAAGGTGCAGAAACTCTTAAACCAAGTCTCGATCTTGTAGGTAAGATTTAAGGAGCGAAAGCTAAATGAAACTAGATCAAGAAATAAAAGCTCAACTAGCGCAATACCTTGAACTCTTGGAAGGCGATGTAGTACTGAAACTCAGTGCAGGCGCTGACGAGGCATCACAAGAGATGACCGAACTAGTTGATGAAATTGCCAAAATGTCACCTAGGATTACGGTGGAAAGAACCGAACTGTCTAGAACCCCAAGCTTTAGTGTAAATCGTGTGGGTGAAGATACGGGCGTAACCTTTGCCGGAACTCCGCTTGGACACGAATTTACTTCATTAGTATTGGCTCTGTTGCAGGTTAGCGGAAGAGCTCCTAAGGTTGAGCAAAGTGTAATTGATCAGATCAAAGGCATTAGTGGTGAATATAAGTTTGAAACTTATGTTAGCCTGAGCTGTCATAATTGCCCTGATGTTGTACAAGCACTGAATCTTATGAGTATCTTTAATCCGGGCATTACCCATACGATGATTGACGGTGGAGTATTCAAAGAAGAGGTAGAAAGCAAAGAAATTATGTCTGTTCCAAGCGTCTACCTTAATGGTGAATTTTTCGAAAGTGGTCGTATGACGGTTGAAGAAATTTTAGCTAAAATGGGCAGCAGTGTGGACGCATCAGAGTTTGACAATAAAGCTCCATATGATGTGCTTGTTGTCGGCAGCGGCCCAGCTGGTGCAAGTGCAGCCATTTACGCGGCACGTAAAGGTATTCGTACAGGTATTGTTGCTGAACGCTTTGGCGGACAGGTTAACGACACGCTTGGTATCGAGAACTTTATTAGTGTGAAGTACACTGAAGGTCCTCAACTCGTAGCTAAACTTGAAGAGCAAGTAAAAGAGTATGGCATTGATGTGATGAAATTGCAGCGTGTCAGACGTCTAGACAAAAATGACTTAATTGAAGTTGAACTCGAGAACGGTGCTGTTCTAAAGAGTAAGACGGTCATTCTGTCTACAGGTGCTCGTTGGCGGAATATGGGCGTGCCTGGTGAAGCTGAATTCAAGAACAAAGGTGTAGCCTACTGCCCACACTGTGATGGTCCTTTGTTTGCAGGCAAAGATGTTGCAGTTGTTGGCGGCGGTAACTCAGGTATTGAGGCAGCTATTGACCTTGCAGGTATAGTGAAGCATGTAACGGTTCTGGAATTTGCTCCAGAGCTCAAAGCTGATGCTGTACTGCAAGATCGTCTCTATAGCCTTCCTAACGTTACTGTTCATAAAAACGTGCAAACTAAAGAGATTACCGGAACTGATAAGGTAAATGGTATTTCTTATGTTGATCGTGCGACAGAAGAGACTCACCATGTTGAATTGCAGGGTGTATTTGTACAGATTGGTCTGGTTCCAAATACAGAATGGCTAGGTGACACAGTTGAACGTACTCGCGTAGGTGAGATTGTTGTAGATAGCCATGGTGCTACTAGCTTACCAGGAGTATTTGCTGCTGGTGACTGCACTAATAGTGCTTATAAACAAATCATTATCTCGATGGGATCCGGTGCAACTGCAGCGCTAGGAGCATTTGATTATCTGATCCGTAACTAATCGATATTATTAGTAACAGCAAGAGAACGAAAGCCCTCACTTTTCACAAAGTGGGGGTTTTTTTTATCTTTTGTGAGAGAGAAATGGGTGTTTATAAACTTTTTTGGAGGATTTTATGAAGATTTTCGCGAATACATATCTAAAATATGAATTAAGCAAAATTAAGGATTTAGATTAAATGCATGTCTGCAAGGCATAATCTGGTTAGACTTGGTGCGCTATAAATAACGTTTTGCTGGAATGGAGACTATATTTCTGTGATTAACAACATTGAATCTTTAGACAAATTTATCTCACTTATACCAATTATAAAATTATCTATCCCCGCTGATTTATCAATAGCGATATGTGATTTGGAACGGTTCGTTGCTTATTTTCCTGGCGACACCATAAATTTAAACATTAACGAAGGACAACCTTTACACAAAGAAGAACCGCTTTACTTAGCGATACAAGAGAATCGTACCTTGAAGTCCGATGTTCCAGCCCACTTTTATGGATTTGAGTTTACAGGTACAGCAACACCTCTTCACGATCAAACGGGACAAGTCATTGGCGGGATTGCAGTTCAGATTCGAAGACAAAGTGAATTAAAAGCTATTGTAGAACAAATCTCGGAATCATTATCCCAAGCCAATGAGCAAATTAATAATATTTCCTATGGTGTAAGTTCACTTTCCGATCACTCTCAGGAACTACTCATTCAATCTCAGCAGGCTGGAAAAGATGTGGAGAATACAACAGAAGTCCTATCCATTATAAACAGGGTTGCTGATCAAACGAATTTACTTGGGCTGAATGCTGCAATAGAAGCAGCGCATGCAGGTGAGAAAGGTAGAAGTTTTGAAGTCGTAGCCAAGGAAATCCGGAAATTTTCAAGGGAAACCGTCGCCTCGACGCAAAACATAAATAAAACCATGTTACAGATTAAGGGAATTACGAATCAAATGGCTAATTCGATAGAGAAGATAGCAGCTATCGGCCAAGAACAGGCGGCATCTGTTCAGCATACTTCTACATTTATTGAGGAAATAAAGATAATGTCCCAAAAACTTAATGAGTTTGCTAATAAATTATAAAAAGAGATTCAGTAGCAGTATTTTTGTCGCAATAAAAGAAAATTTTAAACGTATATTTAAAATCATGAATGGTATAGTAAGATAGTAATGAGTAATCAACATAGGAGGAATAAATTATGTCAACGCCGCACAATGCAGCACAAAATGGTGAAATCGCCAAAACAGTATTAATGCCAGGAGATCCTTTGAGAGCGAAGTATATTGCAGAAACCTATTTGGAGAACCCAACCCAATTTAATACGGTACGTAATATGTTTGGATATACAGGAACTTATAAAGGCAAAGAGGTTTCGGTAATGGGTTCGGGAATGGGAATGCCAAGTATCGGTATTTATTCTTATGAACTATACAAAAACTATGGTGTGGAAAACATCATTCGTATCGGTAGTGCTGGAGCATATACTGATAAATTGAATTTATTTGACGTGGTGTTGGCGGATAGCGCGTGGAGTGAATCTACATATGCCTATGTGCAAAGCGGTGTAGAAGGAGATATCCAGCTGCCAAGTAAAGAATTGAACGAAGTCATTGAAGCAGCGGCTACACGTATTAACAAGCCAGTTCTGACGGCGAGAATTCATTCCAGCGATGTATTCTATCATGAAGACAATGTGCCTGGAGTTAATGAATTTTACAATGAACATGGCTGTGTTTGTGTAGAAATGGAGAGTTATGCGTTGTTCCATAATGCGAAAGTGTTAGGTAAACAAGCTGCATGTATTCTTACCATTTCCGATTCGTTAGTTACTCATGCTGTAACCACGGCAGAAGAAAGACAAAATTCTTTCAACGGCATGATGGAAGTAGCTTTAGAAGCAGCGATTTCTATTTAATAAAAAAGATTAAGCAGCTTAAAAAGTTCTACGAGAAAAAGCTTGAAAGCCTATTAAATTCAGGATTAAGTCCTGATATTTAATAGGTTTTTTTCTCATTTGTAAGGTTGTGGAAATGGATAGGTGAAGCGTGTAAATTATTGTTGTTTTTAATCAAAATTTAATGTTAAATTCGTAATATTTCTCTCGGATTATACCGATATAAAAATCAAACCAAATGGCTACAAATCTTAGAAAAGACATCTAATCTCCATATGGTGGAAGTATTTATATTTTGGTGTAATGCCAAAGGGGGAAAATTGTGATTAAGCGGAGTGGCAATCTTTTATTAGCAATAAGTTTAGTATTCTCTATCGTCAGTTCTCTGTTTATGCCTGCAGTAATTTATGCAGCACCCAGCAATAGCAATATCATAGATCAAAGCTCCACATCAGCTGGAAATTTGAGCAGTGTTGCATTTGGTAACAATGTTTTTGTAGCGGTGGGCCAAGGAGGGATATCTACATCATCAAATGGCGTAGATTGGTCTATCTCCAATAAGGCGGGGAACCCCAAACTAACTTCTATTGTGTTCGCTAATGGGCTGTTCTTAGCTATTGATGGTAGCGAAAAGGCAGTATACAATTCACTCGATGGTGAAAATTGGACAAAAAAAACGTTAGCTATCACTCCGGAAAGGTTGAAAGCGGTCAATGGAAAGTTTTTTGTATGGCAGTCAGTATATATACCTGGCACCAATCCACCTTCTTATAATGTAACTCTTCTACAATCCTCGGATGGCATTAACTGGACAGACACAGGAATCACTTCTACCAATGCAATATTCGGAATGCAAAGCTTAACGGATATTGCTTATGGCGACAACAAATATGTGGTCTCTGCTAACAATGCTGTCTATTATACCTCAACGAATCTGATCAATTGGACAACGGTTACCTTAACCGATCTTGTGATCAACCACTATAATTCTAGCTGGCCTTATGTTACGAATGTAATCTATTTAAATAATCGTTTCTTTAGTTATATCGTGACTCCTTATGCTAAAAAAGTATTCACCTCTACAGACGGTGTTAACTGGACCGTTGATGCCTCATGGGATAATAAGCAATTTTATGGGGGAGGTTCTTTAAATGGGAGCTATTTGTTGTTTGGGCAGGGCGTAATTTATAAATCTCCTGCGGCTCCGCTGGACAGCAGCCAGTGGACATCTTCGGATACCCATACAACAATGATGGTGAACAATATGGTTTACGGAAATGGCAAATATGTTGCCTCAGGGGGCAGCGGCTTGCTGGTTTCTTCTGACCTCTCGGCGTGGAGTAATGTCAGCGGTAATCTGAAAAGTATTGCTAAGGATGGTAATGGCAATTATGTTGCCGTCTCATCCGGGGAATATGGCTCTATTTACAAATCTACTAGCTCCGCAGTATGGAACGATGTCACACCCTCTAAGCTGCCGGGAATGAATGCGGTCACTTATGGAGCAGGGAAGTTTATTGCAGTTACAGATAAAGAAAACTACAATCTTAACGCCAAAGTGGTGACCTCGACCAACGGTGACACTTGGACTACGACAGATACCGGAGTGCAGGACAATCTGACAGGTATTGCTTTTGGCACAAATCAGTATATTGCAGTTTCCGATTATGGCGGAATTTATTCTTCAGTTAACGGAACCTCATGGACAGAGAGATTTAAAAATGGGGATTTTGCATTTAATACAGTAGCTTACTTGAATAATCAATTTGTAGCTCTTGGGATGAAATACAATAGTACTACTTATGAGCAAGAGAGCGTTGTTATCGCAAAATCATCGGATGGAATACAGTGGAATGTGCCCCTAGAGATTGGGTTCCCCAATACTTCTTTAAAGGGAATTGCCTATGATGGCAGAGCTTATATTCTGGTTGGAGAAGATACAATTAGCCAGCAGGCAGTAATTCTAACCACTGAGGATTTGGTAACTTTTACGAAGGTTACAATATCAGCTAGCGCACTAAATAATATCAGCTTTGGTAATGGAAGTTTTCTGGCTGTTGGATTGAAGGGGGAGTTATTCTCTTCGGCAGACGGATCCACGTGGACTCAGGAAACATCAGATCTTACTTCTAATCTTAATGGCATTATTTACGATGGTACTAACTTTAAGGTCGTGGGGGATTATTTCACTAAAATGACCTTGAACCTAGGACCTACTCTTGCATATAACATCACCGCCTCAGCGGCGACCTTGACGCCTGTCGTAGGTGTAGATAATGGGATTACGCTGACCGTGAAGAATTCGCTGGGCGATACGGACACTCTGTTTACCGGAACAAAAGAAGTGACGGTAACGGGTTATGGTGTTGCACCGGACGGAACGTACGGAAGCTTAGGAAGCACCGCTTTGGCAGCTTCACCGAGCAAGATCAACGTTGATTTCGTTGCGGGTGTAGCACAGGTGAACCTGAAGCTGAACAAAGCGGGAGCACAAGCTGTTGTGTTCAGCCAAGCAGGCGTAGCCACGCCAGCGGCAACGGCGCTGAACATTGCACCTGTCGCAGGTAGTACAGCGACAATGAAACTGACCACAGGCGTAAGTGCGCCGCAGGCCAATGGCGGCAGCTTTGCGCAGCAGCCAGTGATAACACTGCTGGATCAGTTTGGAAATGTAAACATTGGCGACAACAGTACGATTGTTACTGTTTCGAAGAAGGACGCAGGGAGCTGGACATTGACGGGAAATACGACATTGACGGCAGTAGCGGGCGTCATTTCCTTTACGGATCTGGGAGCCACGAATGCAGCTGGAATCACCGGAGCCCAACTGGCATTTGATGCGACAGGACTTCCACAGATCACTAGTGTAGCGTTGAATCTTCCACAACCACAGGGAGCGCAAAGCATCACTGCCTCAGCGGCGACGTTGACACCTGTCGTAGGTGTAGATAATGGCATTACGCTGACCGTGAAGAATTCGCTGGGCGACACGGACACTCTGTTTACCGGAACAAAAGAAGTGACGGTAGCGGGTTATGATGTTGCGCCGGACGGAACGTACGGAAGCTTAGGAAGTACCGCTTTGGCAGCTTCACCAAACAAGATCAACGTTGATTTCGTTGAGGGCGTAGCTCAGGTGGATCTGAAGCTGAACAAAGCTGGCGCGCAAGCGGTTATGTTCAGCCAAGCAGGTGTAGCCTCGCCAGCGGCAATGGCGCTGAACATTGCACCTGTCGCAGGTAGCACAGCGACAATGAAGCTGACCACAGGCGTAAGTGCTCCGCAAGCCAATGGCGGTAGCTTCGCGCAGCAGCCAGTAATTACTTTGCTGGATCAGTTTGGGAATGTAAACATTGGCGACAACAGTACGGTTGTTACTGTGTCGAAGAAGGATGCAGGAAGCTGGATGTTGACGGGAAATACGACATTGACGGCAGTAGCGGGCGTCATTTCCTTTACGGATCTGGGAGCCACGAATGCAGCTGGAATCACAGGAGCCCAACTGGCATTTGATGCGACAGGACTTCCACAGATCACTAGCGCTACCGTGAATCTTCCACAACCACAGGGAGCACAAAGCATTACCGCCTCAGCGGCGACTTTGACACCTGTCGTAGGTGTAGATAATGGGATTACGCTGACCGTGAAGAATTCGCTGGGCGACACGGACACTCTGTTTACCGGAACAAAAGAAGTGACGGTAGCGGGTTATGATGTTGCGCCGGACGGAACGTACGGAAGCTTAGAAAGCACCGCTTTGGTAGCTTCACCGAGCAAGATCAACGTTAATTTCGTTGCGGGTGTAGCTCAGGTGGATCTGAAGCTGAACAAAGCGGGAGCACAGGCTGTTGTGTTCAGCCAAGCAGGCGTAGCCTCGCCAGCGGCAATGGCGCTGAACATTGCACCTGTCGCAGGCAGCACAGCGACAATGAAGCTGACCACAGGCGTAAGTGCTCCGCAAGCCAATGGCGGTAGCTTCGCGCAGCAGCCAGTAATTACTTTGCTGGATCAGTTTGGGAATGTAAACATTGGCGACAGCAGTACGGTTGTTACTGTGTCGAAGAAGGATGCAGGAAGCTGGACGTTGACGGGGAATGTGACGTTGACGGCAGTAGCGGGTGTCATTACCTTTACGGATCTGGGAGCTACGAATGCAGCTGGAATCACAGGAGCCCAACTGGCATTTGATGCGACAGGTCTTGCAGAGATCACTAGTGCAGTTATTGACCTTACCTGGCCTGAACTTGCTGCGCCAAGTATTGAGTCTGTAACGGCAGGAAACGGACATATTCGAATTACTTGGAGTCCCGTATATGGTACCGATAGTTACGCTGTATATCAGTCTACAGCTTCAGGTGTTTATGGAGCTGAGGTAGCTACTATAAGTGGCTCTGAGAACAGTTACGATGCTGTAGGATTAATTAATGGAACTGCTTATTATTTTATTGTTAAAGCTGTTAATCCTGATGGTATCAGTGCGGCTTCCAATGAAGTAACTAGAACGCCTCAGGTTCCAGCGCCGGGCGCGCCAATACTTCATTCACCTGTGGCAAGTAATGGCATCATCGGCTTAACATGGGATCCGGTGAAGGGTGCGATTGGATACACTATATATCAAGGTATCACTTCCGGAATCTATGAGACACAAGTGGCTACAGTAAGCGAGTCCGTCTACAACTATGATGTGACAGGGTTAACTAATGGCCAATCTTATTATTTCGTAGTTAAGGCATCTAATCCGGGCGGGGAGAGTGCAGCTTCTAACGAAGTCAGCACGAAACCAAGAACATCACCATCTGCACCTACGGGCTTAATAGCAGTAGCGGGAGATGGCGAGGCGACTGTGACATTTGCAGTTCCTGATTCGAACGGGGGAACTCCAATTACGAATTATGAGGTTACTGCTTCTCCGGGTAATATCGTAACAGTTGGGGCAACAAGTCCAATAACGGTAACAGGTCTAGCGAATGGAACAACTTATTCGTTTACAGCTAAAGCGATTAATAGCGCTGGTAGTAGTGTAGCTTCTGAAGTTTCGAACTCCGTGACACCAAAGTCATCAACGGAGGTTGAGGTTACACCTACACCGCCAACACCAACACCAACACCAACAGAATCACCGACATCAACACCGACTGCACCACCTGCAACAACTGCACCACCTGCAACAGCAGGATCCACTGCTACAGCTACAGCTACACCATCTAGCAGCATGGTTGAGGTATTGGTGAACGGTAAGGTTGAAAATGCCGGAACAGCAACGATATCTGAGCATAACGGGCAGACGGTTACCACGATTGTTGTAGATCAGGCAAAAATAGAGCAACGCATCGAAAAGGAAGACCAGAATGCAATTATAACTATCCCTGTGACTGCGACTTCAGATGTGATTATTGGCGAGCTTAATGGTCAAATCATCAAAGATATGGAGCAGAAGCAGGCGCTGTTAATCATTCGTACTCCAAAGGGTACTTATACAATATCAGCAGCACAGATTGATATCAGTGCAATTTCAAAACAGTTTGGCACAGACATTGCTCTACAAGATGTGAAGGTGCAAATTTCAATTTCTGTTCCGACTGCGGATGTACTGAAAAGAATAGAAATGCTGGCAGCCAATGAAAAGCTAACGCTGGTAGCTCAGCCATTAGATTTCACGGTGAAAGTTACTTACGCTGGGAAAACTGTTGAACTCACTAAGTTTAATACCTATGTGGAAAGAACTATTCCTCTTGCGGATGGTGTAGACCTTAAGAAGATTACGACTGGGCTAGTGCTTGAAGCAGGGGGGACGATCCGCCATGTACCCACACAGATTGTTGCCATTGATGGCAAAAACTTTGCGAAAATACACAGTTTAACGAACAGTACGTATTTTGTAGTTCAAGATCCACAGAACTTCAAGGATGTCGTCACCCACTGGGCTAAGGACATTGTCAATGAGATGGCTTCCCGTAAGGTTATTAATGGAGTCGGTGACGATTTGTTTAACCCTAATCAGGAGATTACACGTGCAGAATTTGCGGCGATTATCGTACGTGGATTGGGATTGAAATTGGAGAGCGGAACAACATCCTTTACGGATGTGAAGGTCTCAGATTGGTATAATGATGCGGTGCAGACAGCTTACTCCTATAAGCTAATCAACGGTTTTGAGGATGGAGCGTTCCATCCTACAGACAAGATTACTCGGGAACAGGCGATGAGTATTATTGCTAAAGCTATGGTGATTACCGATTTGAAGACAAAACTTCCTGCCAAAGAAGCAAGCGAGCTGCTGAGCATTTACACGGATGCGAATGAAGCATCAGGCTGGGCGAAGAGTGGCATTGCAGACAGCCTGCAAGCAGGAATCATCACGGGCAGAAGCGGAAATGTACTTGCCCCACAAGCCTTCATTACGAGAGCAGAAGTTGCGGCTATCATCCAAAGATTGCTGCAACAATCAGATTTGATTTAATACACGGTACTGATTCGAGAGGATCCTTCATGCAGGAAGAGCTGCGGAGGGTCCTCTTTATTTTATTAGGTCAGAGACAATCATTTGTTGCTTTTTTATTGACAAGAAGAAAAATCCAGTTAATAATAACATATGAACACATGCTCATATGTTATTATTAACTGGAGCTTTTGAATGTAACTACGCAGGGCTACGAATACTATCTAGCTGAAGGTAATAGGAGGTTAAGCATGATGAACAAGAAGAAAAGACACAATCATCAGGTCGAGAATGCACACAGGCAACAGGCCAATCACGATCACAGTAACCACGACCACGCTCATGAAGGACACAGTCACTCTCATGAAGGACACAATCACTCGCATGGCGCTCACGGGCATCATCATTTTGATCCAAGTGGAAATAAAAAAGGGCTTATGATTGCGTTAATCATTACGGTTGGAATTATGTTTTTGGAGTTTTTTGGAGGGTTAATTACCAACAGCTTAGCCCTGTTATCGGACAGTGGGCATATGCTAAACGATGCAAGCTCTCTAGCATTAAGCCTAGTAGCGGTCTGGTTCGCAACCAAACCTGCTTCTCCGAACAAAACGTACGGATTTCATCGATTTGAAATTTTAGCGGCACTTTTAAACGGAGTTACTTTATTTGTAGTTGCTGGATTTATCATTGTAGAAGCTTATGGGCGATTTTTTGATCCGCCGACGGTTGCCAGTGGTTCTATGATGCTGATCGCAAGTATTGGTCTTTTAGCCAATGTAGCTAGTGCATGGTCGCTTATGAGAAAAGGGGATGTGAAAAATAATATTAATCTCCGTAGTGCTTATCTCCATGTGCTTGGTGATGCTTTAGGTTCGGTAGGGGCGATTATTGCCGGTTTAATTATGATGATTTTTGGCTGGTATGTTGCAGATCCTATCATAAGCGTTCTGGTTGCTCTATTGATTCTTAGAGGGGCATGGGGAATTATCAAACATACCGTTCATGTCCTTATGGAAGGCACACCGATTACAATTAATCCAGCTGAAGTAAAGGAAATCCTCGAAAGCATTGAGGGGGTTAGAAATATTCATGACCTGCATATCTGGACCATAACTTCGGGCTTAGATTCACTCAGCTGTCATATCTTAATTGAAGAGGAAGCAGATGACCAACGCATTTTGCAGCAAGCGATTCGGTTAATTGCCGATCATTTCAAAATTCAACATACAACCATTCAGGTTGAAACTTCCGCTATAGTTCATGAAGAATTGAAAATCTAATCAATGATTTATTTTTTGAATAGAATAGGGGGGCTATAGTATAATAAAAATACGAGGAAAGGGGTGATCGGTGCATGGATAATCTGACTCACGAGCATGAATCATGCAGTACGGATGAGCGGAAAAGTCATCACTCAGATAAAACTAAAAAGAATTTGATTAGCCGGCTCAATAGAATTGAAGGTCAAGTTAGAGGGCTAAAAGGGTTAATTGAAAAAGACACCTATTGTGATGATGTGCTGCATCAAATCTCCTCGGTCCAATCTGCATTGAACGGCGTGGGCAAGCTTTTGCTGGAGCAGCATATGAAAAGTTGTGTAGTGGAACGTATCCAGGATGGTGAGAACGAGGTACTGGATGAGCTATTAGTTACCATCAATAAATTAATTAGATAATTGATCAATCGGAAGGATTCCTTGGAATCCTTTTTTATTTGCTCAAATTGGGTATATATAGAGTAGGGGACTATCCTAATTTATGATTTCGAGAGGAGTATGTGTTATGGCACATCAAAACTACAAAGTGTGTATTGAAGAGTGTTTGAAATGTATGGTAGCTTGTAATCACTGTTACTCAGCTTGTTTGGATGAGGATCATGTGGGGATGATGAAGGAGTGCATTCGCCTGGATCGTGAATGTGCTGATATATGCGAGTTCGCAGCTCATGCGATGTCGATGAACAGTAAATATGCAAAAGAAATTTGTCTGGCTTGTGCAGAAGCTTGTGAAGCCTGCGGCAACGAATGCCAAAAGCATGATCATGAACATTGCCAGCAATGTGCAGAAGCTTGTTTTGCTTGTGCAAGAGTTTGCCGTGAAATGGCGGCATAAATTAAAGCTTGAAACTGAAAGGGCTGCCGCGGCAGTCCTTTATTCATGAATAGGAAGCCAAATCTAAGGGCAACTAGTGAGGTTTTGTAAAATTATTAAGCAATATAGGTAAATATAGTGTTAAAATTTATTGAAATAATACCTTTATAATCAAGAGATATAGATGCCATAGGGGATGGCTGAGAAAAATAAACAGAATGAGGGGGATGTTAACAACGTTATGATCAATCTTAGTCCAGAACGACTCCAGCAAGTTAGCTACATAGGGATTACTGAAGCTGATTTAGAATTATTAAAAAGCAAGGAGAAAGAATTCAAATTAATCGTTAGCTCATTGGTTGAGGAACTGTATAAACAGATGACGATGGAGCCAGAATTGCTCCACATCATTGAGCAGCACAGTACACTGGATCGATTAAAAGAAACACAGCAGTGGTATTTTTTATCCATGGCCTCTGGTGTGATCGATGAAGCATTTATTGAAAGACGTTTGCTTATCGGGAAAATCCATTCTCGTATTGGATTAACAACGAATTGGTATTTGGGGACGTACATATTATATCTGGATCTGGCTACTGCTTATTTTGAACGGATATTACCAAACGAGTGGAAGCCTGTTATTCATGCCTTAACCAAGATGTTTAATCTCGATTCACAGCTCGTTCTTGAAGCCTATGAAGTGGATGAAAAAGCAAAAATTGAAAACTTGCTGGAGAAGCAAAATCACCTGCTTACAGGAGTGAGTTCAGCCGTTCAGGAGCTGGTATCTTTGATGGTTCAATTAAAGGATAGCAGTGAATCGATAGAAAGTTTAGCTAGTAAAAATGCTGATTATCAAGAGAAAACGCATCAAACGGTATTATATTTAGACAAAGAGGTGGAGTCTATTCATCAAGTGGGTACGATGATTAGAGAAGTGGCTGATCATACGCATCTTTTAGGCTTAAATGCGGCTATCGAAGCCGCCAGAGCTGGGGAGTTTGGAAGAGGGTTTGAAGTTGTGGCTAATGAGGTTCGTAAGCTAGCCCGCCGCTCAAAGGATTCATTGGTAACCATTGACCAGAAACTAGACAATATCAATGCCACCCTTTCCAAGGTGAAAAAAGAATCGGAACATAACTCAATGTATTCCAAGGATCAAGTCAAAAGCTCTCAAGAGCTGGCTTCCTTCGTGAACTTAATTGAAAAAGTGACTGCTGAGTTAGAGAGCTTGAAATGAAGCTGCCACGGATTGAAACACTCCTTCAGAAAATTCTGAGGAGTGTTTTTTTGTTTGAAATATAAGAAGTTATTAGCGGTCTAGCTTAGACATCAGTTTTGGAGACACCGTTTAAGCTGGGCACATAATCAGCAGCCTTATCGATGTTCACCATCTGAGCGGCTTCATTGAAATTGTTGTTATTCTCCGCATTGTTTTTCTTACTTGGTTGATGTTTACCTGGAGCTTCTTTGGGATTGGCACTATTTTTGGGCATGACATTCACCTCCATATTCTTCACCTAGTATGAGAAGGTAGTTTGAATTTTATGCCAGCAGTTGACAAGTGTATCATTAAAAGATATAGTTCATTTAATGATATATCTTTTAATGATACATATGAGGAGGTGATTAAGTGTCAAGAACGGACTCATTGGAAATGGGAGAGCTCACAGACACTGCATTTTATATTCTCTTATCTTTAGTCGAAGCCAAACACGGATATCTAATTATGAAATCGATCGAAACGATGACGAACAATCAATTTTCAATTGGGCCTGCTTCCATGTATACAACCATTAAGAAGCTGTTAGCGGCTGAATTTATTGAGCTGTATAAAGAAGAAGAGGATGACAAACGAAAAACGTATATTGCAACAGAAAAAGGGATTGGATTGCTAAGAAAAGAAGTAGAGCGCCGAAAAGAAATGATTAGACATGCAGAACAAATTCTCAAATAAAAGGTGGGGAATAGGCATGAAGAATACAAAATATGTGACCAGCGGGGGCTTAGCTTTTACTGAAAAAGGTGATATGCAGAAATTGAGTAAGTATGCCAAAAGGGGCTGGCTCCTGGAAAGCTTTGCACCATTTGGTTATAAGTTAAGAAAGGGAGATCCCCAGACTTTTGAGTACAGTGTAGATTATCACACGAATGTGGATGAGGAGTATTATTTGATTTTTGAAGATGCCGGATGGACCTATGTCTGTTCTGCCGGAAATGGGTTTCATATCTTTCGGGCAGCTGCAGGTACGGCGCCTATCTACTCAGACACTGGGACCCTCATTGACAAATATGAACGTGAAAAGAAAACGATGAGCAAAGCAGCCTTGCCATTGCTTATAGCTTTGATTGTTTTTATCTTCCTAGCGATCTTGGGCGTTAATGGATGGTTACCTGAGATGGTGAGGAATATCAGCCTAGTGTTAGTAGTGGTCACACTTTGTATGTTGGTCTTTCCGGGTCTTCCATACATTGCGTATCGACTTAAATTAAATAAATTACGAGAATAGCGAATGAATTTTTATCTAAAGGATGTTTGCACAGCCATGAATGAAGTTGGTTGTGGGATCATCCTTTTTTAGTTGAGGAGTGAGAACAAATCTAAGTCTCAGATATATAGTACTAATGATCTATTAATGGGATTTATTATATATTAATTCCATATTCTGTATTACAATGATGACGAATACGAATTAGCTTGCTGTTTTCTTTCAAATTACCACAATTGAAGAGGAGGCAATGAATGATGAAGAAGAATGCAAAGCTTAGGTTGAGTTGGAGAAGCCTTATTGTCGTATGTTTGATAATTAGTATTCTTCCTGCCGGTTCCGCGTTTGCAGCAGTGAACAAACCTTTTCCGCAACACACCACCTACACGAGTGGATCTATCAAGCCGAACAATGTAACCCAGACCAGTATGGATAATTCAGTGAAGACCAAATGGGATGCGTGGAAAACGGCCTATCTCAAACCAGCTGGCACTGGCAAATATTACGTTAAGTATAATTCAGATGGAGAAACGGTATCTGAAGCACATGGTTACGGGATGTTGTTCACAGTTTTGATGGCTGGTTATGACAGTAATGCTCAGACTTATTTTGACGGCTTATATAATTATTACAAGGCTCATCCAAGTACAATTAACCCTTATTTGATGTCCTGGAAGCAAAATAGCAGCTTTCAAAACATTGAAGGAGAGGATTCGGCTACAGATGGAGATATGGATATAGCTTTCTCATTGCTGCTTGCGGACAAGCAGTGGGGAAGTAGTGGTACGATCAATTATTTACAAGCTGCAAAAGATATCATCAATGCGATTATGGACAATGAGATTAACCAGACACAGTGGACGATCCGTCTAGGTGACTGGGCGAATAGTGGCTCGTATAATACAGCAACTAGACCTTCGGATTTCATGCTAAATCATTTAAAAGCATTCCAACAGGCTACAGGAGATACCCGCTGGACGAATGTTATCGATAAAACGTACACGATTATAAATAGCTTTAATACGGGTTATAGTTCTAGCACTGGACTCTTGCCTGATTTCGTAGTTTACTCTGGGGGTGTGTATAAACCTGCTGCGGCGAATTTCCTTGAAGATGCCAATGACGGGAATTACAATTACAATTCTTGTCGTACCCCATGGCGTATTGCAACAGACTATTTGATTACTGGAGACAGCAGGGCGCTTACGCAGCTTAATAAGATGAATAGCTGGATTAAGACTAAAGTAAGCAGTACACCTGGTAGTATAAAAGATGGGTACAAGCTAAACGGAACCGTATTTGGAAGTTACAACAGCGGTGCCTTCTATGCTCCATTTGGGGTCAGTGCGATGACCTCATCAACTTACCAAAGCTGGTTGAATTCTCTCTGGAGCCACACAGCAAGCAGTGCTGCAGAAGATTACTATGAAGACAGCATCAAGCTGTTTTCGATGATCGTTATGTCTGGCAACTGGTGGACCTATTAAGAGAATATTTAGGTAGAAAAAGGCTGTCCCCAAAACGTTCATGCCCAAAACCATAAAAGCCAAACAGAACAGCGATTCTCCTAATATTGGAGAATCGCTGTTCTGCATTTTTGGTCAACTGCAGCTTGCTTCAGTAAATTATGGGCAAGTGAAAGCCACCCGATCTCTAACGTCACTTTTTTGTGCCGCAAAGCAGAAATCACTGGAATCCCCGAGATCCCCGCAATCTTCGTTTGTTCTTCGGTTATCCAAATACACTTTGCGGTTTCATCATTCGGCGTACGGCGGAGCATCCTTTATTTGATAACCAATTGAATCAAGGGGCGTACCTAGTGATGCTCCAAATGATGCAATAAGCGAAGCACTTATACAGCAATTAGTTATGATGAACGAAAGGCAGCCCCTGTTTCGCACACCGTAGGTTAAAATGGAAGTTAAAAGGACAACCATTACAGAGCTACATGCGAAAGGAGCTGTTACTATGAAGAATACCATAAAATACGTCGGTTTGGATGTGTCTAAAGAAAAAATTGCGGTGGCGATTGCAGATGAGGGTCGGGAACCCGCACGATATTATGGAGCCATCCCCCATACCCCAGATGCAGTGGCTCGAATGATTCGGAAACTCAAAGGTTCAGGGATTACACTGGAGGTCTGCTATGAAGCCGGGCCTACGGGGTACGACTTATACCGCTGGTTGACGAAGATGGGAATTTCCTGTGTGGTAATTGCACCTTCGCGTATGCCACAGCGTCCCGGAGATGCCATAAAAACCGACCGACGGGATGCAGAAAAACTGGCTCAGTTACACCGGGCTGGAGAATTGACTGCGATCTATGTGCCAACGCCAGAACTCGAAGCTTTACGAGATCTCATTCGTGCACGAGAAGATGCTAGGCAAGACCTACATCGGGCTCGGCAACGGCTCATTCATTTTCTATTGCGCCACCAAATTCACAAGCCAGAGGGTATGAAAAAACGCTGGACCAAAAGGTACCGGGAATGGCTCTCTATGCTGAAGTTTAATAATGTAGCTCAAGAACGGGTATTTACCGAATCCCTGCAACAGCTCCGGGAAGTGGAGGAGCGAATCAAGCGACTTGAAGCCGCAATGCGAGAAGAAGCACAGATCTGCCCTTACGCACCTGTCATTCAAGCGTTGCAAGGCCTGAGGGGAATCGCCCTGCTGACAGCTATGACTTTAGTTGTCGAGATTGGAAATTTCGAACGTTTTCGTTCACCGGCTCAGCTCATGAGTTACCTGGGACTCGTGCCACGGGAATATTCCTCGGGAGCAAGTACCAAAAGAGGGAGTCTTACAAAAGTCGGAAATTCCGGAGTGCGGCGCGCACTGGTGGAGTCCGCATGGAGTTACCGTCACCGCCCTGCCGTCAAGGGAGATTTAGCAGTGCGTCTTGAGGGCCAGAGTATTCATGTCCATGAAACGTCGTGGAAAGCCCAAGAACGGTTACACAGCAAGTATTTAAAATTAGTCAGACGCGGGAAACACCGAAATTTAACCATGGCAGCAGTGGGTCGTGAGTTAATTGGATTTATCTGGTCGATTGCGGTAGAGGCAGAACGAAAAATGGCGTAGGTGAAACGAAAAAAAATAAAAACATACCCAAAAGATTTGAATCCTTGGGGCATGGAGACAAAGAGAAAGGTTCGAGGAGAATCCGTGAATTCCCTGTGCACAGGATCCCTGATCTAACGTGCGAAATTAGTTTACGGAAGCTCCTTCGACGTAGGCATAATATGTGGTAACCAACCCACGGATAGCAGATTGCCAGCCGACGACTCGCATTTTGTCTCTGTGCCCAAGGGATTGAAAACCCTCTAGTTAAAGGGGAAAACAGGGGAATTGACTAATTCGTTCATAGCAGGGAATTTCTCCCTGAAATTCAGAGATTTCTGTTCATCAGACATATAATTAGGGAAAACTTCCCTAAATTTTGGCCGATTCAGTAACTAATAAAGAAATCTCCCTGATTATTAGGGAGGAATTCCCTGATTTTGTCCTTTTAGAGCGAATATCGGCTATTTTCAGGGAGTATTTCCCTAATCAGTTTACACTTACGCTGCACATCGCACATCGCACACCATTTCCCTATTTTTGGGACAACCTTTCTGAAGACTTTGCGGCATACAGATAAGCAGTACCGCAAAAGAATTGTGGTTTTAGCGAACGTTGTTTTCGGTGAAACGTCCTGCCAGTTTATATACAATTGGATTAAATAGGAAAATGTAGTTCCTTATATCTAAAAAAGTCAGGTGATAATATTGCTCTCAGACAAGAAACAATCTCTACTATTTATTATTATCGTATGGGCAATGGCGTTAGGGATGTTGCTGCTTCCGGAATCGGCGCAAGGTCTGTATGGATTTACTCCTTTTTTCACAGTATGTATCATGATGTTTCTGATTGTGAGAGATGGATACAGTGCTGAGGGATGGAGAAGGTTGGGCTTCAAATTTAGGGGAGGCAAAGAATACATATTGGCTTTAGTTATTCCCTTAGGTTCACTGGGAGCGGGTTATGCTGTCTATTGGATGGAATGGACTTCAAGCTTAATTCCTCCAGATTCATGGATCGAGATTGTTATATATTTGCTCGTTTACATTGTCCTTGGTTCGTTATCTGCTTTGGGGGAAGAGATCGGTTGGAGGGGTTGGCTGCTCCCGCGTTTTCAATGGATGGGAAGAGTAAGTTCTAGTGTAACAATGGGCTTAATCTGGGCTATATGGCATTATCCGGGGATTCTTGGGCCGCGTGCTTATCATTCCTCTGGAAGCCGCTGGCTCGTGGTGGTGCTCTTTACCTTATCTGTTATGTTTGCGGGCATCATTATAAATGAACTGCGTCTGTCCTCCGGTAGTATTTGGCCGGCAGTGCTTTTACACGGAACTAATAATGCTGTAGATAATGTTTTGCACAATATAACTGTCAGTTCTTCACCTATGTTGGAGTATGTGGCCGGGGAAAGCGGTTGGGTTCCAGTGATTTTATATGGCTGCGCAGCTATATGGATTCTGAATCGAAACCACAGAGTGAAACAGCAAAAAGACAGAATAGAGCTATAATTCAATGCGGACATTTAGAAGGGAAGGAATATCATGCATAAAAGTATATAATTTCCTGTGTGATTCATATAAAATGGTAGGGGAATACCAACTAAGAATAGAGATATGTATAATTTTGTTCGTTCGGGGGATTTGAAATGACAGTAAAACTCCGCCAGTTATTCATATCAGGGTTACTTTGCATTTTTGCTTTTCTTATTATTCATTTTGTGGGGGTCATTCACTCTAATATCTTGCTTGGCGTTGGTCTGGAGCAGAATGAACGAGGGCAATATTATATTGCTGAGGCAGACGTTTTTAGCGAAGGGTATAAACAGAATTTAAGGGAAGGGGATATCTTATTACGGGTTAATGGGAAACCGATTGACAAAGTGGATGAAGCTGTTAGATATGGAAGCTTAACTCAGGTTCAATCCGTTGACCTTCTTCGTAACTCCAAGGGGGGTGCTCCACTTGCTTTGCATTATGATATTGAGAATAAATCCTCCATATATCATACGTTTACCCAGCTTGTAGTCCCTGGAGCGACATTTGTTTTTTTGGCAGTGTTAAGCCTTCTATTATACCGCAGGAGAAGCGGGGAGCGCTCAGCAGAGCTGCTGATTTTATTCTTTTTATTAGTCGGAATAACTTACTTTGCGGGATATGCCTCAAGTAGATCTGATCTTATAGGTAGAATCGCGATGGGTTGCGTGTTGCCTTTAATTCCACTGGTTTTTATTCACTTTCTCCAAGTATATCTGAAACGATTTGATGTATTAGTTTTATCTACTACTGTAATCAAAATATACTACGGCCTGGTTATTTTATTAAGCCTATTTTCTACCTCCAGTCTAATGGTTTACTCATGGGATAGATCCTTGTATTCCTTTATAAGGTTAATTATTATTGGGTTCTTTGTTTGCGGGATTTTTTACAGCATATTTAAGCTGCTATATTTATACATTACTTATCGAAGCACAGCGCTTAAATCGATGTTTAAAATTATGCTTACCGGACAAATCCTTGCGTTTACACCTTTTGTTCTCTTCTCAGCTGCACCCATTGCTGTTGGGGTCAACTTGATTCCTTACGAAATTACTACGATCTTTTTGTTTTTGATGCCAGTTACTTATTTTTATCTGCTGACGGCTAGGCAACTATTTGATATTGATTTCGCTTTTAATCGGTTTAAATATTATTTATTAATTGCTTTTTTTCCGGCGCTAATGATTGTAGCCGTACTTGCGATCATTCAGAGCAGGCAAGAGTATGATTGGATCAAATGGATTCAGATGTTTTTGGTTGTATATTTATCTATTACAATCTTTTTATTCTTTAAGGAGAAAATAGATTATTATTTCCGGCCTAAACTGTTCCGTGAGCTTTATCATTATCAAGGTAGTCTGGAGCGATTCTCGAAGCAAATCTCCAAGGTTATGATGCGGTCTGATTTGGAGGCTGCAATTTACAAGGAAATCAATGAGATTTTACCGGTTAGTCGGTCTGCTTTTTTTGAGAGAGATGAGGATATGAGTAACCTCGAACAAATAGTCGACAATTCGGGCCAAGAGATCAACATAGAATTTGTATCGAAATCTCCAGTTTTTAAGGTAGGAGAAGTAGTTCAACTCAAACAGGGGATCTTACTCGTAATCGGACGTCACCAAAAAAAATTTCATCTCCTCTGGATTGATCATAAGAAGAACCATACAAAGCTTAATTCGGATGAGCTTAACTGGTTAAATACCCTCGCAAATTATGCGAGTATTGTCTATGAGAATTTATATCTTATTGAAGGCTTGATTGAAGACCTTGAAGCAGAGATGAAAAAAGAGCTACATGCAGCACCATGGGTTCTACGCCTGATCTTTAACTTATCAGAGAAAGAACGCAGAAAGCTGGCGGCGGATTTACATGATTCTGCTCTTCAGGATCAGCTCATTTGGCTTCGCAGGCTGGAAACACTGATCTCCGATCATGATATTGAGGCGGATATTTTGCCAGAGCTGCTTCAGATTAAAGAGGGACTTCTGGATGTGATATATCAGATTAGGGAGACCTGCAATGAACTACGTCCACCGCTGCTAAGAGAGACCGGAATTGTGAAGGCACTGGAACTATTGTTTGAGTATGCCCAGCTGCAGTCCAACTACATTATCACCTTTACATCCAGTCCGATTGGTGAGCTAAGTGAAGACCTGGTGATTGCGTTGTATCGAATAGTACAGGAGCTCCTGCGGAATGCCGGGAAACATGCCAAGGCGAATCAGATTGAAATTGAGTTGGACCAGCAAGAGCACCTCTATTTTCGATATAAGGATGATGGGATTGGCATGAATATAGTTGATATCAGGGAATCTTTTCAGCATATGGGCCTGTCTGGAATCAAAGAACGTGTTGCTAGCTTAGAGGGGGAGTGCACTTTTACCTCGGAGAAAGGGAAGGGACTGGAGGTTATTATTTATTTACCGACAATGGCTTTTGTAGAAGAAAAGCACAGAGGAGGCGATGACGATGATACGTATCTTGTTGGTTGATGATCATCCTTCAGTCGGAGAAGGAACCAAAACTATGATTGAGCAGGACGCGGATATGGAGGTTACTTTTGTTTTGTCAGCGTTGGAAGCTTTGGATAGGCTTGAGCAACAAGAATTTGATGTGATCTTATGCGACCTCAACATGCCTACGATCAGCGGACTTGAATTCGCCAAAAGAGCCGTTCAACGTGATCCTGAATCTAAAGTGGTGATTTATACCGGATATGAGATCAGTGCTCATTATAATCTTTTGATGGAGTCAGGGGTCACAGGATTTATCTCTAAAACAGCTTCCCGAGAACAGTTGTTAAATACCATTCGTTGTGCACTAAGGAATGAGGCGGTCATTCCGGTGTCTTTACTTAAACAGCTACGAAGAAATGATATCAAGATTTCTAATCACCGGGATAATCGGCTGCTTGAAGAAGTGTCCATTAATCAAAGAGAACAGGAAATACTCCAAGAAGTAGCTAGTGGAAAAAGCAATAAAGACATAGCCAGCAAGCTTTTAATGTCACAAAGGACTGTAGAGTATAACCTGACGAGAATCTTTGAGAAGCTTAGTGTACATTCCAGATCCGAAGCTATAGTGGAAGGGAAGCGACTAGGTCTTGTTAGGATGGAGACTTTCTAAGTTGAAGCCCATACAACCCAATACATAGTTTTGTTAGTTTTATTCATGTGTTAAGCACCTCACTTTTGCATCTTGATCGTCATTACCTGTAATTCATAATTCTGAACCATTCAGGTATTTAGAGTATTATTCTGAAGAAATCAAGGAGGAACATCCATATGATTGACATGAACCAAATATTTTTGATTACAGATATCCCAGGTTACTCCCCGCAAATCAGCCGACTTTTATCCATGATGAACTATGCAAGATATACAACATTAGAAGCCGTTAAGGGTCTAACTGCGGAACAACTGGATTATTTATTGGATGCTCAGAGTAACTCTATTGGAGCGTTATTATTGCACTACGCTGCTGTAGAATTTGCATATCAAGTGGCAACGTTTGAGCAAAGAGATTTGTCTGAAGAAGAGCTAACGAGATGGGGACCAGCATTAAATTTAGGCGACGAAGGACGAGCGAATATTAAGGGGAATGACCTAAGCTATTATTTAGATCGCCTAAATGAAGTTAGACAAAAGACTTATGAATTATTCGCAACCGTCGATGATAATTGGTTATATACTGAAGAGGAATTCTGGCATAACAAACCTGCGAACTACTATTTTATGTGGTTTCACGTTTTTGAGGATGAAATCAATCATAGAGGCCAGATTAGGCTGATCCGAAAAAGAGCACTAGCTTAAGAAAGGAAGCGCGCGAATGGAGTACATAGAGAAAAATATAAAGCCTTTATTTAAGAAATATCCGCTGCTCTCGAAATTTGTATTAACAGTGGTGATTATAGACATCGTTTATTACGCCGGCAAACAAGTTGGAGGATTAGCTTATTACCTCATGCACTAATTTCTTTTGAAAATCAGCCGAATAGAAAAGGCGAGTTCCACTCATTTTGAGTGTGAATTCGCCTTTTTATATTGCTTAACCTAAATATCTGCTGTAGCTCTGACTCTTCCATGTGGCTATCCAGTTCATTATCAGTTCACACAAATTTGTTAGGATATGAAACATCAAAAGAGATATAGAGCATGACCAGGAGAGGAAGAGAAACAAATGAAAATATTAGAAGTTAAACATGTAAAGAAATCATATACTTTGTACGGTAAAGAAAAGGTGCCAGTACTCCATGATGTGAATCTAAGCTTTGAGACAGGTGAATTCGTCTCTATTCTAGGTGAGTCTGGCTGCGGAAAGTCCACACTGATGAACATCATTGGGGGAATGGACTCCGATTATGAGGGCGAGGTCCTTGTCCGCGGAAAGAATTTAAGCACGATGACCGAAAAGGAAATGGATGATTATCGCAAGAACAATATTGGCTTCGTTTTTCAAAATTTCAATCTGATCCCGCATCTGTCAGTTTTGGAGAATGTTACAGTGGCGATGCAGATGACGGATACCAGTGAGAAGGACCGCAATAAACGTGCTATAGATATTTTGACTGAGGTAGGCTTGAAAGAGCACCTGAAAAAACGTCCCAATCAGCTGTCCGGTGGACAGAAGCAAAGAGTGTCCATTGCCCGCGCGCTAGCGAATAATCCTGATATTATTTTGGCAGATGAACCTACAGGGGCCTTGGACAAGGATACCGGCGATCAAATTTTAGCCTTATTGGACAGCATAGCCAAAAGAGGGATATTGGTCATTACCGTGACCCACTCACAGAAAGTAGCCGACTCTGGTACCCGTATCGTAAAGGTGGAAGAAGGACGGATTAAAGATGATATTCAGTTAAAGGACCGCTCCTTGATTAGTTACGATGGAGGAGAGGGGTCATCCCGGAATCTCAGTTTATTTGCATCTTTTAAAATGGCTCTGCAGAATATGAAGCTCAACGCCAAACGTAATGTATTGGTAGCTTTGGGTGGGTCTATTGGTATTTTAAGCGTACTGTTGATGCTTTCCTTAGGGAATGGAATTACGAACTATATGAATGACGAAATTAATTCAAGTATGGATCCTTTACTCGTGGATATAACTAAACCCAGTGAAGAAGCTAAAGGCATGCAAGGTCCAGAGGCAATGATGTTGCCGGGCGAAACGTTTACGGCTGCCGATATTGAAACCATTCGAAATATTCCAAATGTTGATTATGTAGAAACCATCACTTCCATTTCGGGCAAATCTACTATGGTTTATGCAGATCAGACGGTTAGTCTTACACAATTAACTACCTTAACGGATGCTTTTGATAAAGAGACGATTACCGCAGGGGCTTTTCCAGAGGACAAAGAGATATTATTACCCGTGAAAACGGCAAGTAAATTAAGCGGAAACGACAGTCCAGAGTCTTTGGTAGGGAAGTCGATTCATCTATATATTAATGAAATGGATGCTAAGCATAAACCGGTCACATTGGAACAAGAAGTCACTATCTCTGGTATTTATGAAAGCACTGATCCAAGAGCGCAAATGCAACCCACGGGTTATCTTCCAGCGCAGACTTTGGAGCAAATGTATGCTGACAAGGGGATTACAATAGGTCCAATTCAAGTTAATGCTTTTGCAACCGATATGAAATATGTGAATGATATTAATGCAGCCGCTGTTGATGCTGGGTTCTCAGGTTCTCAATCGGCAAAAATCATGGAGCGAATCACAACTTATGTGAATATGGCTACTATAGTTCTCTCTGGTATTGCCGGGATTTCACTTCTCGTATCAGGGATCATGATATTGGTTGTGCTATATATCAGTGTAGTGGAACGGACTAAGGAAATCGGGATTCTTCGGGCAATTGGCGCAAGGAAAAAAGATATTAAGCGTATATTCTTTTCTGAATCAGCTTTATTAGGTGTATTCAGCGGTATCTTTGCGGTACTCTTTGCTATTGTCATTAGTTATGTGTTAAATATTTTCTTGGACAATGCTTTTGGAGTGAAACTTATTAATCTATCCGGTTATTATGTGTTATTTGGGATCGTTGTGAGTACCCTGATTAGTATTATCGCCGGTTTGATGCCATCCTCTAAGGCTGCCAAACTGGATCCAATGGAATCTCTACGATATGAATAAATAGGTTAGCGGAGAGGATAATTGAGAGATGAACACGATTCTAGTGGCGGATGATGATTCTCATATCCGTAGATTAATACGATTATATCTTGAAAAAACCAATTTTCCGTAGTGGAAGCAGCAGACGGTCAAGAGGCATTAGACATTCTAGCGCATACAAAGATCGATTTGGCGATTGTAGATGTAATGATGCCGAATGTAGATGGTATTGAATTGACCGAAGATATCCGATCTTATATCGATATTCCAATTCTGATGGTTACAGCTAGAGGAGAATCTAAGGACAAAGTCAGAGGATTTAATGCCGGATCAGATGATTATTTAGTCAAACCGTTTGATCCCATAGAATTGGTCCTGCGGGTAAAATCACTATTAAAAAGATATCATTTAACCTCCTCGAGTGTGATTCAATTAGGCGCAGTGATGATTGATCTGGGGAATTTGACCGTTGTTGCGGCTCAGAGAACGGTGGAGTTGAAGAAAAAGGAATGTGAGTTGTTATTTGCTCTGGCGGGTTCGCCAGGGCAAATATTCACGCGTTCTCAGCTCATAGAAAATATTTGGGGTGTCGATTATGAAGGCGACGAGCGTACGGTAGATGTGCATATCAAACGTCTGAGAGAAAGATTGGAATCGATTCCCGAGCTAATTATTTCTACGGTAAGAGGACTTGGATACCGTCTGGAGTTGGCCTAAATGTTGAAAAAAAGTCTGCGTCTGCGTATTGTCATTACGTTCATTGGGATTGTGATCGTCAGCTTAATGATCTCTTTTTTGCTAAATGTACGGTTTTCCGAAAATAATGTGACCCCAAACCATATCTTCATTAGAGTAGCTGGAGACGTAGCAAAAGTGCTTAACCTAATCGATGATCCGGAAAAAGCACAGGCATTTACTAAACTACTCAATAAATATGGTGTCGATATTGCGAAAGTGAGAGTGAATGAGTGGAGTGATGCTGTTTTTTCAGTGGATAAGGAGAAGGTTGCCGCTCTATTTAAGCCAGATTCCTCAGACGCGGTGATGCTTAGTGATAAGTCTGGTGTTGCTATTGTTGGCATTCCCATCGTAGATAAGGAGAAAGCTGCGCTCATCATTAAAATTGATTTTTCGTCGAGCTTGATCACATTCAGACGTAACGTATTTTTTACACTTCTAACGGTTTTAGTCATCGGAAGTTTACTGATTCTCTTGATGTCCGGTTTCATTGTGAAGCCTATCAAACGTCTGACGGAAGCTGCTAAGAAAATGGCATCAGGCGATTTATCTGTACGATTGACGCATAAAAATCAAGATGAGTTCGGGGAACTGATGGAAAGCTTTAATCATATGGCTAGTGAGCTGCAAAAGATAGATTCAGTTCGTGATGATTTTGTCAGCAATGTCTCTCATGAAATGCAGTCTCCACTTACGTCGATTAGAGGGTTTACTAGAGCGCTGCAAGATGGTGTCGTTCCAGTAGAAGAGCAAAAAGAGCATCTGGATATTATTTATCAGGAAACGCTGCGCTTATCCCGCCTAAGTGACAATCTGCTTAGATTAGCCTCGCTGGATTCAGAACATCATCCGGTTAATCTCACCACTTTTCAGCTGGATGAACAGTTAAGAAGAGCGATCGTTCGGGCGGAGCCACAATGGGCACAGAAAAACATTCAGATAGAATTAGATTTATTGCCCTGCGAAATTATGGTGGATAAGGATTTGCTTGATCAAGTCTGGCAAAACCTAATCAATAATGCTATAAAATATACAAGCCAAGAGGGTATCATTCATGTCGAAATCGAGCGTTCTATTGCGTTTGTGAAGGTTTCTATTAAAGATTCTGGTCAAGGCATACCAGAGGAAGCATTGCCCCGCATTTTTGATCGTTTTTATATGGTGGATAAAGCGCGGAGCAGCGTTCATAAAGGGAATGGACTTGGATTATCCATTGTTTTAAAAATTCTAAAAATGCATGATTGTAAAATAGAAGTGGAGAGCAGGGTTGGGGTAGGAACCCAGTTTATCGTCTCGATCCCTATCTCTCAACCCTATGAATAGTTAATGAGCTGAAGCTTAAGGCTAACGCTGCCCCTTTCATTTGTAAACCAAGCACTAGAAGACTCTCAAAAAGTTCCCAGAACTCGGTTCGCGCAAGCCATAGTTGCAGTAGGAACTGAACATTTGATCGGCATGATTGAATTAAACATTAGAAGCCATACGGACAGAAGCGGCGAAATCGGCTATATTGTCCATCCTGATGCCTGGGGACAGGGAGTCGCTACAGCAGCGGCCAAACGGATGTTAAAGTTCGGTTTTGAAGAACTGCAACTACATCGAATATACGCGACCTGTGACCCTAGGAATAGTGGATCATCCAAGGTGCTCACCAAGATAGGTATGACCTATGAAGGAAGATTAAGGGATGCTTTACTTATTAAAGATGGGTGGCGGGATTCTTTGATGTTCAGTATGTTGGAGCATGAGTGGACGGTAGCCCGCTAAAAATTAACTCTTGCTTCCCACTGGTAAGTTCACTAGAATATAAGTATTAGCTTATATACTTTCGAAAGGAGGAGAGAAGGAATGCAGACACTAACGGAAATTGCTGAAGACTTGAAGCTATTCGGAGATAAGACCCGATTGGCAATGCTTTCTCTTCTGAAAGAGCGGGAATGGTGCGTGTGTGAATTCGTTGATATCTTTGACATTTCCCAGCCGGCGATTAGCCAGCATTTACGGAAATTGAAAAGTAGAGGAATCGTTAGGGAAAGCAAGCGGGGACAGTGGGTACATTATTCGTTAAATGTCGAGGATAAACCACATCTTAAGGCTGTTCTTCAACAGATGCCTAGTACCAAATCGATATTGGCTGAACTGAATAAAGAGGCTAAAGAGCCATGCTGCGACTAAATTTCAGGTAAGGATTTTTTTGATTTATATATAACCATATAGTTATATAATGATGTTGGATTGAAGTCACATGCTTATATAGGAGTGTTGAAAAAGATGTGGATTGGCAGTAAAAGGGGGATGGCACTTTGGCTATTGTAGCTATCCTTATATTTTTAGTAACTTTAATCCTTGTAATCTGGCAGCCCCGGAATTTATCGATTGGATGGTCAGCCTGCGGTGGCGCGATCATAGCTTTGCTAGCTGGGGTAGTCAGCTTTAATGATGTTCTGGATGTAACGCAGATCGTATGGAATGCTACTTTAGCGTTTGTGGCTATTATTCTGATTTCTTTAATTCTGGATCGAATCGGATTTTTTGAATGGGCTGCTTTACATATGGCGCGGGCTGCCCGCGGGAATGGCAGACGAATGTTTGTGTATGTCATCGTTCTTGGCGCATTAGTGTCTGCATTTTTTGCGAATGATGGAGCGGCTCTGATTCTTACGCCTATTGTGCTTGCGATGGTAAGGGCGCTGCATTTTGATGAGAAAAAAGTATTTCCGTTTATTATCGCCAGCGGTTTTATTGCCGATACCACCTCACTGCCGCTCGTGGTCAGCAATCTGGTCAATATCGTATCGGCGGATTTTTTCGGGATTACGTTTATGGAGTATGCAGGCAAGATGATCATACCTACGCTGTTCTCACTTGTGGCGAGCATCGTGGTGCTCTATTTCTTTTTTCGCAAAAGTATTCCCAAGCACTTTAACGATTCACAGCTAAAAGATCCGCATGAGGCGATTAAAGACAAAAAAATGTTCCAGCTGTCATGGATTGTATTGGTTGTTCTTTTGGTAGGGTATTTTGTCAGCGAATTTTTGGGTATTCCGGTATCTGTGGTTGCGGGGATCATAGCTATTTTGTTCCTGCTTCTCGCGAGAAGAAGCCCTTACGTCAAGGTGAAAGAAGTGATTACAGGAGCGCCTTGGGCGATTGTGTTCTTTTCCATTGGAATGTATGTCGTAGTATATGGACTTCGAAATGTTGGGCTGACGGATTTACTTGCTAAGATGATTGGGTCTATTGCTGATCAGGGCTTATTTGCCGCAACGATGGGTATGGGCTTCATAGCTGCATTGATCTCATCGCTGATGAATAATCTGCCTACCGTTCTGATTGACGCGCTTGCCATTGATGCGACGCATACCACTGGAATCATTAGAGAGGCTTTAATATATGCGAATGTTATAGGTTCGGACTTAGGACCGAAGATCACTCCGATTGGCTCACTCGCCACACTGCTGTGGCTACATGTACTTTCGGCTAAAGGCGTGAAGATTTCTTGGGGAACGTATTTTAAGACAGGTATTATTTTAACCATTCCAACGTTATTTATTACGCTTTTAGGTCTTTATATGTGGTTGTTAATTAACTAATTTGAATAGGGGAAGATCAAGATGAACAAGAAAACAATTTATTTTTTATGTACAGGGAATTCCTGCAGAAGTCAGATGGCTGAAGGCTGGGCTAAGCAATATCTAGGAAAAGAATGGAGCGTGTACAGTGCAGGTATTGAAGCTCACGGTCTAAATCCAAAAGCTGTACAAGCCATGAGCGAAGTAGGCATAGATATCACGGGCCAGACCTCGGATATTATTGATGCTAATCTGCTGAACAACGCGGATCTAGTCATTACCTTATGTGGAGATGCTGCGGATAAATGTCCAATGACCCCTCCGAAGGTCAAACGGGAACACTGGGGCTTCGATGATCCGGCAAAAGCGCAAGGGACGGATGAAGAGAAGTGGGCAGTGTTCCAGCGTGTGCGTGACCAGATTGGAGATAGAATCAAACATTTTGCGGAGACTGGTGAATAAGCAAAGGGAGGAAGTAACCTATTCTTTTAACTTAGGGTATTTCACCACTGGCCATTTCACTTTCCGTAAGGCATCGGTCACTTCGGGCCCAACGTTCAAATTACTTTGAACCAATTCATGGGGAGTGAGAGCCATCCATTGGTTCAGAGAGACGTCGGCAAAACGGTCACTTTTGAACATTTCGAGGAACCACAACGATTCTTCTCCTGTATTCTGAATATAATGTCCAAATGCAAAAGGAACATACCCAACATCGCCAGCCCTGTAATTAAAGGTACGTGCCGCACCGTTTCCGGCAAACACAGTCATCCGTCCTTTTCCGGTAAGATAATATTGCCACTCATCGTTGTTGGGGTGCCAGTGGAGTTCTCTCATTCCTCCAGGTTCAATCTCTACCAGTGCAGCAGCCACGGTCTTGGAGATCGGAAAGTTGCTGGAATCAACGATTCTGACGCTCCCGCCAGGAGTCTTCAATGGAGGCTGTGCCAATAGCGAATGTTTGAAACTCTGTGGAATTTCTCCGTAAGGCGACTGCACCTTTTGGCTTTGTAATGAGCCGGGAACTTGATCCTGATAAATGTAAACCTGTTCAGTGGGGATGGAGTCAAAGGTCTCGGCAGGTATTCCAAAGTTAGCTGAAAGAACCTCTTTGGGCGTATGGGCGAACCAATCGGAAATAGACAAGGTATTCAGATCGGAGAAGCTCCCGTCGTCAAAGACTAGGAGGAATTCGCAGCCTTCTTCAAGACCTTGTATAGAGTGAGGAATACCCGGCGGAAAATACCATAGATCACCAGGTCCTACATCTGCTATAAAGTTCCGCCCATTCTGGTCCACAGCAGTAATCCGAGCGCGGCCTAACAGCATATAAGACCATTCCGCTTGCTGATGCCAGTGAAGCTCTCGTACTCCACCGGGGGTCAGGCTCATATTCACACCTGCCAGTGTAGTTGCGATAGGGAGTTCTCTGACGGTTACTTCTCTGGACCAGCCACCATGATTAAGCTGCATATGCGCATCGGAGAAAGAAAATTTCAAATTGGGAACCAGGCCCGCATCAGTCACCGGAGGAACGAACATATCCGGATTCTCAAGATCCCGCATAACATCGCGAGGGCCTTTATCTAATCCCCCTGTGCCATCGCTTCGGATGGGCTGGGGGATGTTTGTTTTTTTTGCCGAATCCTGTCCAGCAGAAGTCATAAGATGTTCTCCTTTCTTGTTCCTTAAGCGTTCAATGAAAATATATGCGGAATGCTGTCTTTTATGATGGATAGCAGAAGTGGTACAAGTTGACATGTGTAGGGTCATCATTGATTATTACTAATAGAGGCTAAGGTTCTAGATGAACTGGAGAGGGGTTTGTGATGATTCACATCAAGGAGTCCTTACAACGATTAGGGAAAATAAAAGCTTATGTAATAGGTCTTTTAGTGATTATGTTCGCCGTGGGATCTGCGGTTACACCTACATCGGTGTCAGCAGCTGTCCAGTTAGGGACACAGGTAATGCCACTGTCATACGGGGGATATTACGTGCTTTTTCCAGGTAAACTCGCCCCTTATTTCAAAGCAGGTAAATTAATGGTGCCGATTCGAGCCTTCTCCAATGCGATTGGCGCAGATTTGCTCTATGACGCTCTGAGCAAGAGTGTTACTGTTTCACTGTTGGACCGATCTGTAGGAAATATTAAAGCAGGGCAGCTAGAGGCAGATTTTAATGGGGAGACCGTAGAATCATTAGGCGTTGCTCCAGAGGTAAAGGATGGCGCTCTGTTTGTTCCGGCTTCCCCTATTTTAGAAGGGCTTAAGTCTTTTCGCTGGGAAGTGCAATTTAATAATGTGAATAAATTAACCCTTGGCATTGGAGCCAGAAAAGGGGAGGAATGGGTGAAGCCTGAGGCAGATCTTGCCCTTGCTCCTTATCCACTCGAAACGACAGCACATCCGTATCCTTTATATCCTACTATGCTAACGCAGGCTCAATCCGGGAAAGAATATAGATTAACCTTAGGCGTGCAAAATACCTCCGGATTCATCATCCCTAAAGGAAACGCGGAATTAGAGCTGGTGAGTGTGGACAGTAAAGGAAATTCTTTTTATCAAACGTTGAGAGGACCTGATTCGTTAACCTCTAAGGCGGCATTATTATCATTTTCCGTTTCCATTCCAACAGAGGCTGAATACGTCATTTTCAGGTCACGCACATTTAGAGCGCAATAAGGCAATTGCTATAGATTATTCAAACAAGCTAGACAGAGAGCGGGTAAAGAAACAGATGACAGGTAACAAAGAACAGCAATATCGCTTCAGCGAAGCACCGATTTGGGAATTGCAACGAACATATTATGAAGAGCAGGGATTAAAGGCTTGGAATAATGATCAGGTCCCGCAGTACATCACGAGTAACCCTATGATTGCAACAGCATACGCAGAGATGATCTTTGGATTCCTGCAAGACCGGGCTGGACAAGGGCATCTCTCAGAGACCGTTACGATTCTAGAACTTGGAGCGGGAGCAGGCCGGTTAGCGTTCCATGTGCTTAAAAAGTTGTGTGAAATCGTAGACTACGCAGATATTCCTCTACCTCCTTTTCGTTATGTGATGAGCGATTTGCCTTCCAAAAATATATCCAGTTGGCAGCAGCACCCGAGCCTACTTCCTTACGTGAAGCAGGGTATTTTGGACTTCGCACGTTTTGATGCTGTGCAGGATGTAGAACTACATTTAGTACACGCTAAGCTCAGCATTCGGCCGGGTGATTTACAGCAGCCATTGGTGATTGTGGCAAATTATTTTTTTGACAGCATTCCGCAAGAATTAATTTATGTGGATGAAGGAAAAATATATGAATGTGAGGTTTCGATCCAGTATTCGGCGGAAGTTGATCCGGATAACCCCTCCGATGCGCTCGGCAAAATCATCCCGCAGTACCATTATCGGCGTGCGGCTAGTTATGAAGAGGAGACTTATCCCTATCATGACGTTATAGCGCTTTATCAGCAGAAGCTGGAGGATTCACATATACTCTTTCCGGTGGTGGGGCTCACTTGTCTGGAGCGGCTTGCGCGGCTCTCTACAGAGGGATTCGTGCTGCTTACAGCGGATAAGGGAGACCATCGCTTAGAGAACTGGGAATTTGCAGAACCTCCATTGCTGATTCATCACGGAAGCTTCTCTTTGACTGCGAATTATCATGCGATAGAACATGTGCTGAAACAAAAAGGGGCGCATTCAATATTCACCAGTCATCACTATAAAAACCTGAACATCGGCTGTATTCTTATGCTTCCAACTCCGTTGAGCTATACAAACACTCGGCTGGGTTACAAGCGGTTTATAGAACGTTTTGGTCCCGATGATTTCTTTAGTATGAAGGAATGGATGGATCAGCAATTAGATACGATGGGGCTGCAGCAAATTTTGACCTTTTGGCGTTTGGGTGGGTATGATGCTGAATGGTTTATCCATAGTGCTGAACAGATTTCGGAGCTACTGCCAAGTGCCAGTGATGAAGAAATGCTGGATTTACAGCGAGGAATACAGTTGATGTGGACTGGCTATTATCCGTTGGAACAGAGTTATGACCTGTCGCTAGATGCTGGGTTACTGCTGTATGAAATGGATAAATTCGCGGAAGCATTGGTTTACTTAGAACGCTCTATGCATGCCAATACGGAAGAACCATTAGCATCAGTGCTTTATAGCATGGCAATTTGTAACTACGAGCTAGGAGCTGAAGCTGCTGCATTGGAATACGCGCGTAGAGCTTTGGCTGCAGAGCCTGACAATGAAGTAGTATTGGAGCTTCTAACGGCGCTGAGCGAGGAATAAGCACATTTACATAGGGTTATCTTTTTGGTATCCTATACAAAATAATCAAACGCGATGACGAGAAGAGTACATGAAATCATTCCTTCACAGAGAGCCCTGGATGATGAGAACAGGGTAAGGGGGATTTTATCGAAACAAGCCTCTGAGCGGCATATCGGAACCGGACTAAGGGGATGGTATGACGGGAGCTCCTGTTATAGAGCTAGAGTATAAGCACTGCGTAAAATGTTTTGCCGTACTTGATGAGATTAATATGGTGACATATTAATGAACCTGGGGTGGTACCGCGAGAATTTCGTCCCCAAGACCATAAGTCTTGGAGGTGAGGTTCTTTTTATTTTGCAGATTAAGCAGGCGGATATCACTTATAAACAGGAGGTAACACCAATGAACGAGGAACCGGAAGTATTAGCAGAGAGTTACATCGACAGATTGATTCAAGAAGAGCTGGGAGCAGGGACTTACAGTAGAGATATTTGCACGAGATTTCCACCTGAGCCTAACGGGTATCTGCATATTGGCAGTGCGTATGCTATTCACACGAACTATACGACTGCGAAAAAGTATGGCGGGAAGTTCCATTTGCGCTTTGATGACACCAATCCTTTAAAAGAGGATCTGGAGTATGTAAATGCCATCATCGAAGATATTCAATGGATGGGCTATCCACCGGACCATATTTTTTATGGATCAGATTATTCTGAGAAAATATACAATAGCGCAGTTACGTTAATCCGAAAAGGAAAGGCTTATGTCTGTGATTTATCACCTGAAGAGGTGACAGCCTATAGAGGGACGCTTACGGAGCCGGGAAAAAACAGCCCGTTCCGGGAGCGTTCTGTAGAAGAGAATTTGCGGTTATTTACGGAGATGAAAGCTGGAGATTATCCGACGGGAGCCAGAGTGTTGCGGGCTAAAATAGATATGAGCTCACCTAATATCAACTTACGTGATCCGGTGATTTACAGAATCATTCATGCGGAGCATTATAGAACGGGTAACGAATGGTGTATCTATCCGATGTATGATTTTGCCCATCCTATACAAGATGCTATCGAAGGGATTACGTATTCCTTATGCTCGATTGAATTTAAGGATCATCGGCCGCTCTATGAGTGGGTACTGAATGAGCTGGATACCCCTGAGGCTCCCAAGCAAAGAGAGTTTGGACGGGTGAACATCACCGGAGTTGTGACGAGTAAACGGTATATCAGACAGCTGGTTACAGGCCATTATGTGGACGGTTGGGATGACCCAAGACTTCCTACGCTTCGCGGTTTACGCAGAAGAGGTTTTACACCGGAGAGTATCCGGAATTTTGTGAAGGAAATTGGATTTGTCAGAAATAGCACCATTGTGGATATTGCCATGTTAGAGCATGCGCTTAGACAAGATTTGAAGGCAAAGGTTCCAAGTGTGATGGCTGTTCTTAAGCCTTTAAAAGTGGTCATTACTAATTATCCTGAGGATCATAATGAAGGGCTGACGATTGAGAATAACAGTGAAGATAAGTCACTTGGGGAAAGAGAGGTTCCTTTTTCACGAACCCTTTATATTGAACAAGAAGATTTCATGGAGGAGCCGCCAAAAGGTTATCACAGGCTGACTATGGGGAACGAGGTAAGGCTAAAGGGTGCTTATTTCATTAAATGCAACGAAGTAATCAAGGACGAAGTTACCGGAGAAATCCTAGAGCTTCGCTGCACCTATGATCCGAGAACGAAGAGCGGAAGCGGGTTTAATGAACGGAAGGTTAAGGCAACCATTCACTGGGTATCGGCAGATCATGCTATCAAAGCTGATGTTCATCTATATGAGCGGCTGCTGAAAGATAACGACGGTCCTAAAGAAGACGGTGAGCGCTGGGACGCGTATCTTAATCCGGATTCCTTGACGATCCTGAAGGATTGTTTGCTGGAGCCATCGATGGGCAACGCAACGCCAGAAGATAAATTTCAATTGATCCGGCATGGATTTTTCTGTGTGGATACGAAGTACACCACGGCAGATAAGCTGGTGCTGAATCGGATAGTACCGCTGAAGGACACATGGAAGAAAAATTCATAAGCAGCTTAAGCTAGGCGAAGATCGGGTGATTTCTGATCATCGTCTAGCTTTTTTTGTTATTGGTCATAAGTATTATAAGCAAATGAAAATTCCATATGAAACATATTTACATTTTTCAGAAATAAGCATATACTTTAAATATAAGTTGCACAGGGGAAACTTTCGTGTATATAGACAACTTTTTCAGGGCAAGAGGAGGAATTGAAATGCTCGAACAAACTTTAGTAGAACAACCACATATAAAACAACATAAGAACTCTGTTTCAGCACAAGCCGTACTTAACGGGGAGATCAAAGGGATTAAACGATTACTTCCTTTCCTAGGCCCAGCTTTTATCGCTGCAGTTGCTTATCTGGATCCGGGTAATTTTGCCACCAATATTACGGCAGGCTCCAAATATGGATATCTTTTATTGTGGGTGATCGTAGCCTCGAATCTAATGGCTGTATTAATCCAAGCGTTATCCGCCAAGCTGGGGATTGCGACAGGCAAGAACTTGCCTGAGATCGCTCATGATCGTTTTCCGAAGAGTGTATCTATCTTCTTATGGATTCAAAGTGAACTGGTGATTATAGCTACGGATCTGGCAGAGTTTATCGGGGCGGCATTAGGATTATATCTCTTATTTGATATTCCCATGCTGCCAGCAGCACTGATTACTGCGGTGGGTTCATTTGCTATCTTAGAGCTGCAACGCCGGGGATACCGCTCCCTTGAGGCAGGGATTGCCGCAATGATTCTTATAGTCGTATTAGCCTTCGCTTTTCAAGTTATTGTAGCTAAACCAGATATGGGAGCTGTTGCTGTAGGCATGTTTACACCGAAGTTTGAAGGGGTGGACAGCATCCTGTTGGCCGCAGGAATACTAGGTGCAACAGTGATGCCACATGCGATTTACCTGCATTCATCACTTACACAGAACCGTATCGTCGGGGTGAATGAATCGGAGAAAAAACAGATTTTCAAACTGGAATTTATAGATATTATAATTGCGATGATTATCGCAGGTGCAGTAAATATGGCTATGGTTATTGTCTCTGCGGCATTGTTTTTCAAAAATGGTCTCGTGGTTGAGGATCTGGATGTCGCGTTTCAACAATTTGGTCACTTAGCTGGACCAGTAACGGCAATCTCGTTTGGGTTAGGACTCCTCATTGCGGGACTGTCGAGTTCCTCCGTAGGAACTATGGCTGGTGATGTGGTTATGCAAGGCTTCATCAACAAAAGAATTAACCTGTACTTGCGCCGTGCGATTACCATCATTCCCCCACTAGCGATCATTGGTTTTGGTGTGAATCCAACGAAGGCACTCGTAATAAGTCAAGTGATTTTGTCCTTTGGGATTGCGTTCGCGTTGATTCCACTGGTTGTGTTTACAAGCAACCGCCAGATTATGGGCGGGTTAGTGAACCGCAAAATGACAGCCACTCTGGGCTGGATTATCTCCGGTCTGGTTGTATCGTTGAACTTGTTCTTGGTCTATCAAATGCTCGTATAAGGAAGCAGTCAAAAGAGCCCGACCCACAAATCTCCTCAGATCATACCTGAGAGATACATGGGTCGGGCTTTTTTTTTGGAGGGTTGTTCCAGCCAGTTATTTAAAATAATCTGCTACGCCTTCGGCGATGGCTTTAGCCGCTTTTTTCTGATAGGAGGTCTTGCGGACAATGGACTCGTCTATAGGATTGGTAAGGAATCCAAGCTCGACCAAGGTAGCTGGAATCCGATTCTCCCTTAGGATGTGATAATCGCCAAAGGACAACCCGTTGCTCTTCAGACCGATGCCTTGCCCCAGCCGGGTTTCAATCGCCCGCGCGAGCTTCAAATCATCCGCTTCTGAATAAAAGAAGGTCAACGTTCCGGACACATTTTTAGGTGAAGAATTATAATGAACGCTTACAAAAGCGTCAGCACGCAGGGCTTGGCTCATCTGAACACGACGTGCTAACGTGGGCTTTTGATCGTCTCGGGTGCGAGTCATCTCTACCCGTGCTCCTTTAGCAACAAGAGCATCCCGGACATAAAGTGCAGTGTGCAGATTCAAATCCTTTTCCATGGTGTTATATGTAGTGCCGAGCATGCCCGGATCACTGCCGCCATGACCAGGATCGATGACGATCAGCTTTCCTCGTAGTCCGCCTTTATGCTGGACGGTGCTTATGCTGCTTGTACTGCTTGGTGTGCTTCCGCTTCGGATATATTGCTCTGCCACCCAACCAGTTTCACCGCTGGCTGTGCGAATTCGAGCCCAGCCGTTCTGATGAAGAAGGAGAGTGACTGTATCCTTGGCTTTTAAAGAACCGAGCACCTTATATTGTGTTCCTGGGCCACTTCGGATGCGTAGAGAATCAGCCGTGACTGTAGCCTTTGAAGTTCTACTAAAAGCATTGGCTGATGTTGACGAGGCAGTATTGGTTTTAGTAGCAATAGACGTTCCAGAAGCGCTGGATTGCAGGGAGTTGCTGTTCACCTTTTTTAGGTAATAACCCGCTACCCAGCCAGAGGTGCTCCCCGCCTTAACCTTTAACCATCCGTGCTGCTCATCAGTCACAGTAACCCGAGCCCCATTCTTAATTGATCCTACAACAGTTGCATTCTTAGCCGGTTCATCGCGTACATTTAAAGAACTCGCATATACCTGTGCGGTATAACTTCCTGCTGCTGTCTTTGCTTCAGCAGACTGTGGCGCTGCTATACCCAAAAGGCAAGCTGTGAGCAGGGTGACACCTATCATTTTGTTCATAGTATCCTCGCTTTTTGAGAGTAGTCGTAATTCCTTACCCAATTTACGAGGTTTAGAATAATATTTTTTGAGAATAAGGCCTCTTTTCTGGTGGTCTAAAGACTTGTATAATTATTACATATCGGGAAAGAGGATGAAGGAGCATTGCCGTGACTAAACCAAAGCTATTCATTGGATCTTCCAGGGAGTCTATACGTTATGCAAGAGCGATTCATGAGCAGCTGAAGAGGGATGCTGAAGTGCATCCTTGGTATGCCAACGCTTTTCGTGCGAATGAATACACCATGGAGGCGTTGGAGAGAAATTTGGATGAGAGCGATTTTGCCGTATTTGTGTTCTCGCCAGATGATGTCGCCAAAATCCGTGGTAAATATTATTATGTGACCCGCGATAATACGGGGTTTGAAATGGGTTTGTTTTGGGCTAGATTGCGGCGCAGCCGTGTTTTTTGTCTAGTACCTGATCAGGTAACTGCGCGTGATGATCTGATCCCTGGAGAAAATGTAGAAGAATATCATCTGCTATCTGATTTAGCAGGAATTACATCGTTAGAGTATGAAGTGCATCACGATAATCCTACGGCTGCTGTGGATGTGAGCTGTGGTAAGATTATTGATAGTATTCAAGAGCGTGGAAGATTCCGTGACCCGCTTAAAGATTTAGAGCAGCTAAAGATGGATTTAAGGCGCAAGGAAAGTATCCTTCATTTTTTTTGGCAATATAATAGTAATGTGACCATCTCCGAGAATGGAGAGAAGTATCACGCACTTAGTGAGGCGATACGCAATTCCTTTTTACCTCCGAAGCATTGTCGTGTAATCGGTGCAGCTATCTGGCAGGCACAAGCGAAGGAACAACTAGTTCAGGTGGGGGGGAATGTCGGACGCGGTCACTCCTATCCCTTGTCTGTAACGAAAGGGAATGAGAAGCAGCCTAGTGTGGTAGATGCATTTTTATCGAGTAAATGGACTTTTTTTCAACGCACGGAAGTTGCAGAGGTATATATCCTATGCTATCCTCTAGGTAAGAAGTATGTTCTTTCCGTTCATTTCTCAGGAAGTGATGGATTATCTGCAGATGATCTTAAGGCGGTAGTTGGGAATAATCAGGATTTATTCCGTACCATCAATCATTTAGTAGGAGAGGATTCAGCATGAAGAGAATAAAAGGTATTAACAGCTTATCTGATGCTGTTCTCCGATCTGCGAGTGGTGGGAGCAGGAGTGCAGGCGGCGATGACAAAAGCACCAAAAGAAAAGCAGGCTCGAGTCATTCTGCTCAGCAGCCAGCTTCAGCTCAGATTTATACTGCACCTTCTTTGGACGGCGGAGACGACGAGTATAAGAAGCTTATCAGCGGAAAAGTAGATAATAATAAACCATCCTTTGCGTGATTTTTTTATAAAAAGGGGGCCTCAGCCATTGGCTTGAGGGCCCCTTTTTGGTATTCCATTCTAACGGTTGTTCTTCTTGGCGATCTCACGCCGTACGACAGGTGCAACCTCTGTTGCCAAAAGCTCAATGGCTTTGGCTACCTTAGCGTAAGGAAGGCCGCCGATATCGAGCTGAGTCATAAAGCGGCTATGACCGAACAGCTCATGCTGATAGAGAATTTTTTCGATAATTTGCTGCGGGCTGCCCACAGCCATCGTGTTATCAGCAGATACATATTGCCCAAAGTCATCACGAGACACCTTGTACTCTTGACCCGGTTTTGGACGGATAGAGTTACGGTAACTATAGTAGTAAGGGTAATATTCGTCCAACGCCTGCTGTGAGGTTTCAGCAATGTAGCCGTGGCTAGTGATCGCAATCTTTAGATCCTCCGGTGCATGTCCTGCTTGAATTCCGGAACGCCGATAGGTTGCGGCAAGCTCTTGAAAAGGCTCTGGACTGCCGCTTAGGATGGCGATAGCCATTCCGGTCCCGAGCATCCCGGCCTTCTCCGCGCTTTCTGGAGAACCGCCTACACCAATCCAGAGTGGAAGATTCTCCTGTAATGGACGTGGAGCAATCTCCGAATCCTTCAGCGATGAACGGAAGGAGCCCTCCCAGTTCATAACTTCATGTTTGTTAAGCTCCAAGAGTAAATTGATATTCTCGGAGAATAGACGGTGATAATCTTCAAGCTCATACCCGAAGAGCGGAAAAGACTCCACAAACGCACCACGCCCCGCAATAATCTCTGCACGTCCATTCGACAGCAAATCAAGTGTGGCGAAATCCTCGAACACCCGCACAGGATCAATGGTGCTTAATACGGTTGTTGCGCTCGTTAGTTTAATTCTGTTAGTAACCTGAGAAATGGCAGCCAGTACGACTGGCACCGAAGAAATTACAAAATCAAGACGATGATGCTCACCTACACCAAATACATCAAGTCCCGCCTCATCTGCCAGCTTAGCTGCAGCCACGACTTCGTCGAGACGTTGTTTTGGACTGATCTTGTTCCCTGTATGACAATCCGCAACGATGTCTCCTAAGGTATAGATACCAAATTCAAAATCGGATGCTGGTGCTGCGGTTGTTTCGTTACTCATGCTCACAAACCCCTTGTTATTCATATATTTGCTAAAGCCTGTCCGTGTATGGAGGAATGTGATTATTATAACACAATGACTTACAAAATGTAAGTTTGTGAGTAAATGTTTTGATTTCTTCTGTTGTTTTTGACAAAATGGAATAATAATCCATAAGGGTTATATCCTGCTCGTCTGATGTTATTATATTTGATTTTAAGAATCTATCCAAATGAGGCAGTTACTTATATGAGGAGGAGTTTGGTGCCTGGGACATGGCATGTATGTAGCCCAGACCGATAGGAAATTGGTTGCTATTGATCTAAACGGTATGATAATTGTGCAGATTAAAGGGACGTTAACTGCTTTCAAGGAGCCTCAGGCTCTAAAAATGAAATAATCGAATCTACAACGGCTCTCCGATAAACATCCGGCAGAGTCGTTTTTTAGTGGAATGATTCCACAATCCCCGTGCGAAAAATACAAATCTATTTTATGATAATAAGGTTATATGATGAGTAGACTGTAAGTTAACGAAATTACATAGAAGGACCGAGGGATATTATGGAACAGCAAGCGGTTTGGGCGATAGGCATTTTTCTGCTGATTTATGGACTTATTATTTCCGAAAAGATTCACCGTACCATTCTGGCGATGTTAGGAGCTATCGTCATGATAGCGATGGGCATTGTGGATCAGGAGACGGCACTGCAGCACATCGATTTTAATACTATAGGACTGCTTGTAGGGATGATGATGATTGTAGGGATTACCGCAGAGACGGGGCTCTTTAAATACGCAGCTGTGAAATCAGCTAAGTTGGCGAAGGGGAAGCCGAAAAGAATACTGATTGCTTTGTTTGTGATTACCGCAGTGGCTTCAGCCTTTTTGGATAATGTGACGACAGTGCTGCTTATGGTGCCAGTCACCTTCAGTATTACAAGACAACTGCGCATACATCCGCTGCCTTTTTTAATGTCACAAATTATCGCATCTAATGTAGGCGGAACGGCAACCTTGATCGGAGACCCGCCTAATATCATGATTGGCAGTGCTGTTAAGGAGCTGACCTTCATGGCTTTTATTAGCAATCTGACACCTGTGATTATCATCATTGTTTTGGCGTATATCCCGCTGCTGTTATTGATGTTCGGTAAACAAATTAAAACTACACCTGAATTGCAGCAGAGCATCATGGATATGGATGAGAAGGTTATGATTACGGATCATAAGCTGCTGCGAAAATGTCTGATCGTATTGGCAATTACGATTGCCGGGTTCTTTTTACATCAGGCGTTACATTTGGAGTCCGCTACAGTTGCACTGGCCGGTGCATTTTTACTGCTGCTGCTGACCGGAGGGGAACATATGCTGGAAAAAGCTTTTCACAGCGTGGAGTGGATTACGATCTTCTTTTTTATCGGACTGTTCGTGTTGGTGTCAGGGCTTGTAGAGACAGGTGTGATTGCAGAGCTGGCAGCAAAAGCGATTGAAATAACGAATGGTGATGTGCTGATGAGCTCAATGATGATTTTATGGGTCAGCGCCATTACCTCAGCATTTCTGGATAACATTCCTTTTGTAGCAACTATGATCCCTCTGATTCAGGAGATGGGCAATATGGGGATCAGCAATTTGGAGCCGTTATGGTGGAGTTTGGCCTTAGGGGCTTGTCTGGGTGGCAATGGCACATTGATTGGTGCGAGTGCTAATTTGATCGTAGCGGGTTTGGCAGGTAAAGAGGGGTACCCGATTACGTTCATGAAGTATTTGAAGGTCGGTTTTCCTTTGATGCTGTTGTCCATTGTGATCTCCAGCGTGTATTTATATTTAAGATATCTGATGTAAGCAGCGTTACTAAGAGCCAGGGAGTAATATGCTTGAAGTGATATTTTGAAACGGCAGGTAGAAGTTGTGGAGGAAGTAGAAGGAGTAGTGGAAGTAGAGGAAGTAGAGGAAGTAGAGGAAGTAGAGGAAGTAGAGGAAGTAGAGGAAGTAGAAGGAGTAGAGGAAGTAGTGGAAGAAGTGGAAGAAGTGGAAGAAGATGCAGGAGTATAAGTAACAAGTGGAGGCAAAATGCAGATGTTGAAGCGGTGAACATATGTTGAAGTGACGGTGGGAGCATATAAGTGTATTTTGTACAGTTATAACTCATCGAATAAATTGTCCCCAAAAAATAGCTGTATTCAGTACACTTATTTTCATGATTTCCTCAGCTAAAGGTGATTTTTCTGGATTTTAATTGTATAGAATACAGTTATATTCAGGACACCCCCTTTTTTATACGAAATAAGTGTACAGAATGCAACTAAATCAAAGATTTGATCTAGATTCGGCGATATAAAATATACGGGGGGATCCGGAGGAGTTATTCCGAGGTTTACCCAAAGTCGACTTAACGCTACGCAATGCAGATAATCAAGCAGGCAGTGATTCTCCAATATCTGGAGGCTCACTGCCTGCTTGTTTTTTACATTAGAAAGGGCTGCTTAAGGAGTATGACTTCCAAAATACTGGTAACTTCCTTTGGGATATTGATTCCACTCGCCCTCAAGTGAATACTGCTGTGATCCAGTGTATATACCAGATTTACGGACAATAGTTCCACCTGTGGAGAGGAATTGCTGATTAGAGGTAGGGTCACCGAGAACATCTACGATTTGGCCGTTTTTCTTCAGTACTAATGCTGTAATATTATATGTTTTTGGATTATATAGACTCAGCTCATCATTGTAATAGGAGATATTCATTAAATCAAATGCGTCCCCAAAAGTAGAATCTATAAACATATAAGGCATTGCTACAGATACAGGAAATAATGGCCGGGAATAAACCTGTTTGGTTTGAGTGGCTTTCATAAATTGGTGGACTTCAAGGGTGTAACCTTCTGCTTTTCCTGCGGGATTACCATTTCCTTTATAGTACAGCTCAACTGCGATTCTGCCGTCACCGCCGTCCAGATACTCTGAGAAGAATAGCTCGGAGGTACCCTGTGAAGCCACACTTATAGATAATACAACCGCTTTGCCATCAGAACCTACTATCCATACCGTTCCTGGACTTGTAGGACCATTCCATATAGCTCCATTCAGAGTTGCAGGTCCGCTCAATGAACCTGTGCTGCTTTCTGTATACACTTTAAATTGACTCTGATTAGGAATCAGCTTGGAAATATCGAAGGAAATATTGGACACACCTTGCTTGGTGGTTATTGGCACAAAGCCGTTGTTTACAAGCTGGGCTGTAATCAAGGTGAAAGTTGAGGTGGTTGAACCTCCTTTATTATCCATTGCTGTGAGGGTCACTAAACCACTAGCTGAACTATTAGCTGCCGGAGTTACCGTCAGAGTGTTGCCATTAAGGCTAAGTGTACCAGCATTTACGTTATCTATAGAAGCTGAATAAGTAAGCATGTCATTGTCTGGATCTTGAAAAAGCTGGGCCAGATCAAATATACGTGGTGCCGTGATACCTGGTGTTAAGAGTTGAGTAGTGATTCCAGATATCGCAATTGGTGGCTGATTAGACGTTACAGTGAATACAAAAGTAGAAGTGTTAACGCCACCTTGGCCGTCCATTGCTGTTATTGTAATCATGGCCGTACCTGAATTGACCGGCACAAGGTTGAGATGATTCCCATTTACAGATACAGTGGCAACGCTAGCGTCAGAGGATGCAGCTGCGAATGTAAGCGGGTCGCCGTCCGGATCAATGAACACATTACTGATGTCGACGTTTTGGACACCGTTTGTGATCAGAGCAGATATTGGATCAATATTATTTTGCGCGACTGGTGCATGGTTCACCGGAGTCGGCGCCGGAGTAGGCTCAGGAGTCAGCACCGGAGTAGGACTAGGAGTCACTACCGGAGTAGGACTAGGAGTCGCAACGGGAGTAGGCTCAGGAGTCGCCACCGGAGTAGGACTAGGAGTCGCGACCGGAGTAGGCTCAGGAGTAGGCACCGGAGTAGGCTCAGGAGTCAGCACCGGAGTAGGACTAGGAGTCGCTATCGGAGTAGGCTCAGGAGTCGCGACCGGAGTAGGGCTCGGAGTCGCGACTGGAGTAGGCTCAGGAGTCACTGCCGGAGTAGGGCTCGGAGTAGGCGCCGGAGTAGGACTAGGAGTGGCTACCGGAGTAGGGCTCGGAGTCGTCACCGGAGTAGGGCTCGGAGTGGCTACCGGAGTAGGACTAGGAGTCGCTACGGGAGTAGGCTCAGGAGTGGCTACCGGAGTAGGACTAGGAGTCGCTACCGGAGTAGGACTAGGAGTCGCTACGGGAGTAGGCTCAGGAGTCGCGACCGGAGTAGGGCTCGGAGTCAGCACCGGAGTAGGACTAGGAGTCGGTGCCGGAGTAGGCTCAGGAGTCGCGACCGGAGTAGGACTAGGAGTCGCTATCGGAGTAGGCTCAGGAGTCGGATCGCTCACGGCGGCGTTAGCAGACGTGGACGAAGTATACGCAGGAGCAACGGCTCCAGATGTATTTTGAACCGTTTGGATATTATCTTGAATGGCTGTGTAATTTGTTATGAAATGTGAAGGCAGACTGTTGCCAGGCAACTGCAGATTTTGAATAGACAAGGAGGGATCGATGGTGATCTTAGCGCCGCCTTCAACTATTTTTAAGGTTTGCAGGGAACCGCTACCATGAATAGTAACTGGAGTTATAGAATCCACAATGATCTGCCCAATTTGGCCCTGAAAAGTTATACTCGAAACGCCATTTTTAATCTTCAAATCACCGGTAACATTGCCTTTAATAATAACATCATTTCCAGAAATATTGAGCAAAGAACCGGAGGGTAAGCCGGAGGTATTTAGTTGAACCCCTTTTTGTACAATTTCAAGCTCCTGCAAACCGTCCACATGACGATTCAAAGAATTGAACTTAAGGACAGCTCCTCTTAAAGCATCATGGTTGTTATCACCCATTAATTCTTTGAGTTTACCTTCAATGAGGTAAGGCGTGCCATTGATCGTTACGAAATCTCCATCTATATTGTCGATCGTTGCAGTTTGTTGTTCTTCTTTAAAAATATTCAGCAGAAAAGAAGCCATATCCTGCCGCTGAACAGTACCTTTGGGGCTGAACATATCTTCGGGAGAGTCTATAAGTTTAAGACGTAATGCGACGTCGGTATACTCTTTTGCCCAATTGCTGATTGTGGATTCGTCATTAACCTTGTTGGCTTGTCCACCTTGCGCTCCAGTTCCGCGGATGGCACGTACAAATATAACTGCAAGCTCTTCTCTAGTTACAGGTCTGGATGGATTAAAATTACCTGTAAGATCACCCTCCATAAATCCTGCCTTTTTAACAGCCTCAATAGCGGACACACTCCAACTGGAATCAGATACGTCTCTAAAGGTAGAGGCGGAGTTCACTGAGGAATCTAGCTTTAAGGTCTTCGCTAAAATGGCTGCCAGCTCTTGGCGAGTCATTGTCGCAGTGGGTCTGAATTGTCCGTTGGGATCGCCTTTAAGCAAGCCTAGACGAGCAGCCTCGAGGATTGCGGCACTTTTCGTCTGTTGTATTTCGGTTAAATCAGAGAACGGTGGAGTGATTTCAGCTGCAGATGCGTAGAGGGTACCACCGAACAAGGTGTTAAGGGCAACAAGTGTTGCTCCCCATTTTAATGATATGCTTTTCAAGCAAAAGCCCCTTCCTTAGAACCAATTTGTCATAAGCTTACTTCATTATATCGACGCAAAAGTGAGGTTTTTTAATACTTTCATCCTACTGAAAGTGATTTAATTCATTGCTTTTCTAACTTATGAACTAGAAATAACTCCACTTCTGTTCCATAAAAGGGCTTGTTTTTTGTTGACAGCTTATAAAATCGATGATATTTTAAATATTATAATTCCAATTGATTTACTTTGAATAATGATTGCCGACTGTTCCTACAGAGGTATTGCGAATGTAAAAACGCAATGCCTCTGTTTTTTTGTCCATACAGATTAAAGGAGGGGTCAAGGTGGGAGAAGCGTTGCTGTCTATTTCGAACCTAAATAAACGTTTTGAGTCTGCCGGTGGTCATGTTCAAGCACTCCATAATGTAGATCTCCATGTACAGGAGGGCGAATTTATTACAGTCATCGGCCCCAGCGGCTGTGGAAAAAGTACACTATTACGCATCGTAGCCGGTCTGGATAGCGGGTACACTGGCAGCGTCACCCTGGAAGGGGCGGAGATTGGGGGTCCTGGGATCGATAAGGGTTTTATTTTTCAGGAGCATCGCCTCTTTCCCTGGCTTACCGTTGAGAAGAATATTGCCTCTGATTTACCGCTAGGGAACAAGGAGGTTAGGCGGAAGGTCGATGAATTGATTGATCTGGTGAAGCTAAATGGATTTGAGAAATCTTATCCCCGCGAGTTGTCGGGAGGGATGGCCCAGCGGGTAGCAATAGCTCGTGCACTTCTGCGCAATCCGAAAATACTGCTGCTGGACGAACCGTTTGGTGCACTGGATGCATTCACTCGTGCCCATATGCAGACGGTATTGCTGGACATTTGGCGGGCTAACCAAACAACCATGATTTTTGTGACGCATGATATTGATGAGGCTGTGTTCTTGGGGAATCGGGTAGTGATCCTAGAGCCGCGTCCCGGGAAAATACGTAAAATTGTACCGATAGATTTACCGTATCCACGGAAAAAAACAACGACCTCCTTTCAAGAGCTGCGTTTGAAGGTGTTGAATTATTTTGAAAAGGTAGATGAGCTAGAGCTTACAGACGGAGCCGGAATATAAAATAGGTCGACCATACCCATGGAGACTTTCGAAGGTATTACTATTCGAGGGTCTCTTTCTGTTTATTTAAAGTGATCGTAAAGCTGAAAAAAGGTGGGTTCAAAGTATGACAAATCGGGCTGTAGCCATAAGAACTTCCGGACGCCCCGGAAAGGTGGCAACACTAGGACTTGGTCTTTTGCTGCCGGGCAGTGTGCTGATTCTGTGGCAGACGCTCGGGCATTATGGAATGATCTCGGAGATGCTGTTCCCTACGCCGTATACGATTGCGGAATCTTTTGTAACTTTAGCGGCTTCAGGCGATTTGTGGCCGAACTTTAGGATCAGCTTGGTCAGAGCCTTTTCTGGATTCCTGCTAGGTGGTGGACTGGGTCTGCTGTTAGGACTTCTCGTAGGCCTGTTCCGCAGATCGGAGAAGCTGTTAGATCCTTTCCTGCAAATGATCCGCATGATTCCCAGTCTGGCGGTAGTACCGCTGTTCATTTTATGGTTCGGGATCGGTGAGGAGTCGAAGGTGCTATTGATTGCTAAGGGAGCTTTTTTCCCACTTTATATTAATACGTTCATGGGAATTCGCGGCGTGGATAACAAGCTATTTGAAGTTTCCCGGGTACTTGGCTTCAGCCGGTTGAAGCAGATTGGCAGGTTAGTACTTCCAGCAGCGCTGCCGAACATTATTCTTGGAGTTCGTCTCTCTCTAGGGCTTTCTTGGCTGGGGTTAGTAGTGGCAGAGCTTATTGCATCTACCTCAGGCATTGGATACATGATGTCCGATGCGCGTCAATTCGCGGACACACCAGTGGTGTTCGTGGGAATTATTATTTTTGCCGTAGCTGGATTGTTGAGTGATTCCATTGTCCGTTACATTGAACGACGGTTGTTGAGATGGCAAGACAGTTATCGCGGATAACCTTGAACGCTCATTAAACAAAAGGGGGATGCACCATGAGCGATGGAGTAGAAGCTATTATCAAAAATACTAAAAGAGCCAGAGAAACGCTGGATAGCAGCGGCACAGCTCCTTTATCCAAGAAGACACCGAAGAAACCCACAATACAAGTTGCATGGAAACCCTTGCTCTCTGATTGGGGAATGGGTGCAATTATCCCGGTGGTGACGTTAGTCCTTTGGCAGCTGGCAGGGAGTACGGGGCTGGTCACAGCAACCTTTTTGCCGACTCCGCTTTCGATTGCAAGAGCTTTTACCGACTTGTTGGTTACTGGAGAGTTAACTCATCATCTGGGTGTCAGCATGGGTAGGGCGGGCATCGGATTTCTTATTGGAGGTGTGTTGGGTCTTCTATTCGGCGTACTGACTGGCTTGTTCCGCAGTGTGGAATATGTACTCGATCCTAGCGTACAAGTGCTTAGGCTTGTTCCCCATTTGGCTATAGCGCCGCTCATTATTCTCTGGTTCGGGTTTGGAGAGATATCTAAAGTTGTGATCATTATGACAGGCTCATTTTTTCCGCTCTATATTAATACGTTTATGGGCATCCGCAATGTGGACAATAAATTGTTCGAAGTAGCTCGTGTATTGGGATTCAGTCCATATCAGAAGCTGCGCAGGCTTATACTCCCGGCGGCGCTGCCTGGAATTTTGTTAGGGCTAAGGTTGTCGCTGGCTGTAGCTTGGATTGGTTTGGTTGTAGCAGAGCTTATTGGATCACAGTCAGGTATTGGGTTTCTTATCAATGAAGCGAAGCAGAACTCTAATACAGAGGTTGTATTCGTAGGCATTATTATTTTCGCAATTGTCGGTAAGCTGATCGATTCCTTGTTCCGGATTATTGAACGAAAGTTCCTGTTCTGGCGCGATAGTTACGAAGGATAAACAAACTGAGGAGGTCTTGAACATATGAGTGGATCGGTGAAAAAAGGATCGGTGAATTTGGTGGCAGACGTGCTCGTTATCGGAGGAGGTCCGGCAGGAACGTGGGCAGCCCTTACTGCATCGGCGAAGGGGGCCAAAGTAATCCTTGCAGATAAAGGGTACTGCGGTTCAAGTGGGGCAACGGCACCGTCGGGAACGGGGGTCTGGTATGTGAAACCGGATGAGAAGCTCCGGAAAGAGGCAAAAGCAAGTCGTTATGCGCTTGGCGGTCAGCTGGCTGAATCTCGCTGGATGGACCGGGTGCTGGATCAAACCTATGCCAATATGAACAAGCTGGGTGTTTCCGGTTATCCATTCCCTGTAGATGAGCAGGGCAATCAATTCCGAAGAAGTCTGCAAGGACCGGAATATATGAAATTAATGCGTAGGCTGGTGAAAAAGGCAGGCGTTAAAATTCTAGATCACAGCCCAGCTTTGGAACTCCTGGCGGATGAGCATGGCGTAGCTGGAGCGGCTGGAGTTCATACTCAGAGTGGAGAAACCTGGACTGTTCAGGCAGGAGCAGTCGTCATTGCTACCGGAGGCTGCGCCTTCCTAAGCAAGGCACTTGGCTGCAACGTGTTGACCGGAGATGGCTATCTCTTCGCTGCTGAGGCTGGGGCGAATCTGTCCGGCATGGAATTCTCCAATGCCTATGCGATCTGCCCTACGTTCTCTTCGGTGACCAAGACGGCGTATTACAGCTATGCCAGCTTTTATTATGAGGATGGAAGCATTGTGGAGGGAGCCGGTTCCAAGAAAGGCCGTTCTGTAATTGCCCGGAATCTGTTGGCAGGTAATCAGGTGTACGCCAAGCTGGATGGGGCACCAGAGGATTTAAGACCGCTGCTGCGGGTGGCGCAGACGAACTTTTTCCTTCCTTTTGACCGCCAGGGAATTGATCCGTTCAAGGATGCGTTTCCGGTTACTTTGCGGCTCGAAGGCACGGTTCGGGGGACGGGTGGCATCCATATTACAGATGAAAGCTGCGGCACAGGTGTTCCCGGACTTTACGCGGCAGGAGATGCTGCTACCCGCGAGCTGATTTGCGGAGGTTTTACTGGCGGAGGCAGCCATAATGCGGCGTGGGCGATGTCTTCAGGTTCTTTTGCTGGTGAAGGAGCTGCTGTCTATGCACAGAGTCTGGGGTCGCACGCTGCGCAGCGTAGTCCAGTCGGCTTATCATCATCACCACTGGTGCATCAGGAAGTGAAGCCGGGAGTGGCGGCCCAAACGGCAGAGTATGTGTCTGCTGTACAGGCTGAGGTGAAGCCGTATGACATCAATTTGTTCCGGACAGAACAAGGGCTGACTTCTGCACTAGATCGTCTGGATGGATTGTGGAAAGAGCAACGAAGCCGCGAAATTCAACGCACACCAGAAGGGGTCAAGGCACGTGAAGCCGAAGCCATGACCGCAACAGCCCGCTGGATGTACAATTCTGCACTTGCTCGTACAGAGACGAGAGGCATGCATAAGCGTGAGGATTTCAAGGATACAGATCATGGCCAGCATCATCGCTTGATCAGTGGCGGATTAGATCAGGTATGGGTGAAGACGGAAGCAGTGGCTAAGGAGGGTGTTCTATCGTGATTGAGGTGATCAGCGCTGCCAGATGTGTAGAGTGCAACCAATGTGTATCTGTCTGCCCGACTAATGTTTTCGAACGGGTAGAGGATGGCATTCCTGTTATTGCCCGGCAGAGCGATTGCCAGACTTGCTTTATGTGTGAGCTGTATTGTCCTGTCGATGCTCTCTACGTTGCACCAGACTCAGAGAATATTATTGGTGTGACAGAAGCGGAACTTCAGGAGCAGGGACTCCTTGGCGGTTATCGTGAAAAAGTAGGCTGGGGTAAGGGCAGGCAGCCGGTGGCAAGCCATGACTTTATGTATAAATTGGCGTCGAGGGCAGGGTTCTGAGCTTGATTAAGATTTAAATAAATAGCATAAACCTAGGGGGAGAAACAATGAAACAAGCGTACAGAGAGATTCAAGGGAAACGTTCAAGGAAGATTCGGTTTGCACTTTTAACTACAATTATGATGGCCATGCTGGTGCTTCAGGCTTGCGGAAATAATACGGGCGGCAATGGAGCATCTGCCTCCGGGGGATCAAATACGGAGAAGGCGGGAGAAGAGGCCACGAGCAATGTTCCAGCGGTATTGAACTTTGGGTTTATCGGTTCCAACAAATTGAATGTGCCTGGCGGCGCAGAGGGTTGGGGCTTTTATAAAGGGATTATTCAAGAAGAGTTGAAGAAATACGGCATTACTGAAGTGAAGCTTACTGGCTTTCCAAACGGTCCGGATCAGACAGAATCCTTGATTAGTGGTCGGCTGGATATCGGCAGCCTTGGAGATACACCTGCTATTATTGCCTACGCTTCTGGAGCCAAGACCCGTCTGATTTCACAATCTTCCGCGAACACGATCGGTTATTTGATCGGCAAGAAGGATGGGCCCAAGACGGTGAAAGATTTGCAAGGTAAGACTATCGCAATTCAAAAGGGCTCCTTCATGCACCGCTATGTTGTTGGATTACTACAGGAAGAAGGAGTAACCGACTACAAACTCGTGCATATGCTCATTCCTGATGCTACCGCAGCTTTAGCCCGTGGAGATGTAGATGCTACAACAAATCTAGGCGTTCCTGCGCTGAAGCTGATTGACCAAGGATACACTCACTTGGATGATGCCTCGAAGCACCCGAATCTGCTTGGTTCTAGCGCAACAGTTGTGTCTGAGGATTATCTGGCGAAATTCCCTGATTTTCCGAAGGCATGGAACGAAGCTAGAGAGAAGGCCTTGGCAGACTTGAAGCAGCATGAGGATGAGTATTATCAATTTCTGGCTGAAATCGGAGATACAACGCCTGAGCTGGCGAAGCAAGTGAATCCGATTAGTGATATCAAGGATACTGCGTTCACTGATGAAGGAATAAAGCTGCTGGAAGGTACCAAAAACTTCCTCGTCGAAGAGAAGTTAGCGAAAAAAGACTTCAATATTAGCGATTGGCAGTTGAAATAAAGTTGCTTAAAGGCTGCTTTAATTGAACTTAAGATTCTTCTATAAAGGTAATTGAGTGACTGCGGTGAATGTTTGGATTTTCGGCCGCCTCTCCGCCACTCCTCCCTTTAGTGATTTTTAAGTTCAACTAACTCAGCTAATGGTGTAGGAGGAAAAAAGATGTCGCAGCTTAAGAAGGAAATGACAGTGGATGTCCTCGTGCTTGGCGGAGGTCCTGCTGGGGCGTGGTCGGCATGGAGTGCAGCCTCGCAAGGTGCAAAGGTAGTCCTGGCGGATAAGGGCTACTTGGGCACAAGTGGCGCAACTGCACCGGGTGGAACAACGTTGCTCGTGATCCCTCCCATTGCCGAGCTGCGGGAGCAGGCAGTGCAAGCCAGACTTAAGGCCGGCGGATATTTATCGGAGAATGCTTGGATTCACCGGGTGCTGGATCAGGTAGAGCAGAACCTGGCTCAAGTGGAGCAGTGGGGGTATCCGTTTCCGAAGGATGAAGAAGGAAACTCACTGCGTACCCATCTCCATGGACCAGAATATATGCGGATTATGCGAAAAGTTGTGCGCAAAGCAGGGGTCACAATTCTTGATCAGTCACCAGCGCTGGAACTTCTTCACGATGAACACGGTGTTGGTGGAGCGCGTGGGATCAACCGCCTGACAGGAGAGTCCTGGGAAGTGAAGGCAAATGCCGTTGTGATGGCTACCGGAGGTTGTGCTTTTCTCAGCAAAGGCCTTGGTTGCAACGTGCTGACAGGGGAAGGATTGTTGATGTCCGCAGAGGTGGGAGCTGATCTTTCGGGCATGGAATTCAGCCGCCAATATGCGCCAAGCTTTGCGGACGGAACCGTAACACGTGGCCGCATGCTGGCTTGGGCCACCCTTTATGATGCGGACGGTCATCCGTTGCATAGAGGGGATCGGACCTTTGGCAGCATTCCTGAGCTGATGCTGAAGGGTCCGGTTTACGCTTCGCTGGATCTGGCAGACACCGCGGAGAAACAGGATTTTCTGCGCAAAGCGCATCCGATTTTCTTTATGCCGCTGGAGCGGGCGGGAATTGATGCGTTTAAGCAGAAATTCCCGCTCACCCTGCGCTATGAGGGCACGATGCGCGGCACTGGGGGTCTGCGCTTGAGCGGCACGGATTGCCAGACGACCGTGCCCGGACTCTATGCGGCCGGAGATGCCGCATCTCGCGAGAAAGTGACCGGCGCCATCTCCGGCGGCGGGGCTTATAACGCTTCCTGGGCCATGTGCAGCGGAAGCTGGGCTGGACAGGGAGCCGCGCAGCATGCGCTGTCCTGCCGAGGACAGGCGAACAGCCGCAAGCTGACCGCAGCGGGACGCTACGGGCTGGAGGCTGGCGCCGATGCCTCGGAAACGCTGGAGGTGAAGCCGCTAATCGCGGCAATCCAGCGTGAAATCTTGCCGCTGCAGATCAATTATTTCCGCAGCGAGCTAGGCATTTCTTCAGCCTTGAAGCGGCTGAATGCCTTGATGCCCTATTTGAACGGGCAGGCTCCTGCCAGCGTTCAGGGCATCGTGCAATCGCGTGAAGCCGCGGCTATGCTCGCGGTCGGCAGGTGGATGTACACCGCGGCACTCGCCCGGAAAGAGACCCGCGGACTGCAAAAGCTAGCGGAATATCCGGAGCTTGATCCGCGCCAGACTCACCGGCTGATCTTATCCGGTATTCAACATATAAGCATCAGTACAGAGGCTGTGCCCCATGCTCATGAACTGAATGCGCTGAAGGAGGGGCAAGCGATATGATCGAATTAATCAGCTTGGAGCGTTGTGTTGGTTGTAAGCTGTGTACGAAAGTATGTCCGACGAACGTATTCGAAATGCAGGGGAAGATTCCGGTCATTGCCCGTCAGGAAGATTGCCAGACCTGTTTCATGTGTGAAGCTTATTGTCCTGTAGATGCTTTATACGTGGCACCACAGGCGGATCAGCTGATCGGTGTAAATGAGGAGGCGCTGATTCAGTCAGGTGTGTTGGGAAGCTGGCGTGCTGAAATTGGCTGGGGACCAGGTGCGAATGGCTCGATGGCGGAGAGGGATACGACTCCTTATTTTGAAGTGTTTACGGAGCAGTACCGTACATGAATAAGCAGAGGCTTAAACCCAAAAAATCCGCCCGAAAGCTGGGCGGATTTTTCATATATTAGAAACTTACAGCAGGGCCTCGATAGCTGGTTCAATATCCAGCGGGTCCACCGTAGATTCGAATCTAGTGACAACATTGCCTTCGCGATCAATCAGGAATTTAGTGAAGTTCCACTTGATTTCGTCATTGTTCAGAGCCTCTGGATCTTTGTCTTCAAGCATGCTTTGCAGCAGCTTTCCTGAAGAATGGTTGATATCGAACCCTTCAAATCCAGCCTGTTCTGTTAGGTAGGTGAAAAGAGGGTGTTTAGCTTCGCCTTTTACGTCAACCTTTTCAAAGAGTGGGAAGGTTACCCCGTAATTAATTTGGCAAAATACATTAACCTCTTCATTGCTGCCGGGTTCTTGCTCTCCAAATTGATTGGAAGGAAAGCCGAGAATTTGGAGGCCACGTTCCTCGTACCGCTCATAAAGCTTTTGCAGATCTGAATATTGGTGGGTAAATCCGCACTTACTTGCTGTGTTCACTATCAGTAGTACTTTACCTTTGTATTGCTCTAGCTCGATATCTTTTCCCCGAATACTGCGTGCTGAATATTGATAAATGCTCATGGCTGCTACATCCCTTCAGTTATCTATGCTTTTTGAAAAAGAACAGGAAATATTTATAATAATTAAATTGTAAACAATTCAATTATCGCTGTCAAACAATACAGCTTGAAGGAATTGGAACCGTAATTGCCAGGTTGGAATAGGATAGATAATGGGTATGGATCAGTCAAACAAATTTATTGCGTTAAAGCTACTCTGCGTTCCATTATTATCTTGCATCGGGAACGTTTTTTGATTAAGATAGCAGAAACCAGCGCAAAAGCCGCGCTGACATAGATAAGGACTATGACGAAGAGAGTAAGCATTATAGCGGATCTTAACAGGGAAGGCGTGCCGGAGACTGAGAGCACCCTCATGAGACGATTAATGCCGAAGTTCACTTCCGAGTCGGCCCCTGAAGTAGTTTGTCACAGGTTGTGGCAGGTATGAGTAGGGAGGCCCGCGCCCCGCGTTACCGGGTGAAAGACAGAATTAATTCTTAGTCAGGGGAACATGAGATTCTATTCCTTTGTGCTAGTATTCGGGTTAATTCTAAATAAGGGTGGTACCACGGCTCCTCGTCCCTTGCGACGGGGGGCCTTTTTGCGTTCCAAATTATAACAAAAAGAGGGAGTGGAAGGGTAATGAGTAACGTGGAATTGGATGTTCTTAGAGGTCGTCTGGATGAAATTAATGGGCAATTGCTGGAGCTGATCTCCGAGCGGGCTAAGATTGTTCAGGAGATTGGAGTTGTTAAAGAAAAACAAGGTGTCCCTAAATTTGATCCAGAACGGGAAAAACAGATGCTGGATAAGCTCGTAGCGAGCAACAAAGGCCCTTTCACTAACGGGACGATCCGTAGCCTCTTCAAACAAATTTTCTCAGCTTCTCTGGACTTACAAACAGATGATCATAAAAAAACTTTACTGGTAGCCCGCAAGAGCCACAAAGAGGATACAGTGATTGTTCTGCCGGGAGATGTAACGGTTGGCGGTGCTTCTTCACTGATGGTAGCCGGTCCTTGCTCCGTGGAAAGTGAACTGCAGACTCGCACCGTAGCTGCCGCCCTGCAAAAAGCCGGAGTACGTGTAATGCGTGGCGGTGCCTTCAAGCCTCGGACTTCACCTTATGATTTCCAAGGGCTGGGAATGGACGGTTTAAGAATATTACGAGAAGCAGCAAATGAATATGGACTGCTGACCATCAGCGAAATTGTAGATGCAAGACATATTGAAGAGTCGCTTGATTATGTGGATATCATCCAGATTGGTGCACGTAATATGCATAATTTCGAGCTGCTAAAAGCGGTGGGAGAAGTCGACAAGCCGGTGCTGCTGAAACGTGGATTGGCTGCCACACTCGATGAATTCATCCATGCAGCGGAATACATCATGTCTCGTGGAAATACACAGATCATGCTGATTGAACGTGGAATTCGCACCTATGAAAAAGCGACCCGCAACACGCTTGATATCTCAGCAGTGCCAATTCTCAAACAGGAATGCCATTTGCCAGTATTGGTTGATGTAACTCACTCGACAGGCCGCAAAGACATCCTTATTCCATGTGCGAAAGCCGCACTCGCAGCTGGAGCTGACGGCATTATGGTGGAAGTGCATCCTGATCCTGCAACCGCATTGTCTGATGCCGCTCAGCAGCTGAACATTGATGAATTCAACACCTTCTTTAATGAAGTGAAAGCTTCCGGATTGTACCGGTAATCTAGAAATATAGAATTTGCATGATATTTTAAGGATTCGCTAGAAAATGAGGTGTATAAGCGCTTACAAGTCTAACTAATCTTTTTGTGAAGGTGAAGGTGGGTCGAGTACAATAAGCAACATTAGCGTTGCACCGGCCCCGGGTCTTTTCTGACAAAAGATCCACACATTTTAATAGTCACAGGAGGAAAATAGATTTTGAAGCAGCTTACCTTAAATAATGGGTGGTTTTCTAACACTCGAACCGATATTTTATCGGGGATGACCGTAGCCGTTGCGCTGATTCCTGAAGCGATCGCTTTTTCGATCCTGGCGGGAGTAAGTCCGATGGTTGGTTTATATGCCTCTTTTTGTATTGCGATTGTAACGGCACTTGCCGGGGGCAGACCCGGAATGATCTCGGCGGCTACGGGAGCTATGGCTCTGTTAGTCGGAAGTCTCGTACTAGAACACGGAATAGAGTATCTGTTCGCGGCAACTGTACTGGCTGGTGTGTTTCAGATATTGATGGGGATGCTAAAGCTGGGGCGGTTTATCACGTTTTTGCCACAGCCGGTCATGACAGGGTTTGTCAACGCGCTGGCGATACTGATTTTTATGGCACAGCTTACCCATTTTAAAGGACAAGGCTGGGTGATGTACGGACTGGTAGCTCTGACCTTGCTTATTATCTACATGGTTCCTCGGTTTACCAAAGCCGTACCTTCAGCACTTGTAGCGATCGTTATCGTTTCTGTTCTTAGCATCGCTCTTCATCTGGACGTAAGAACCGTAGGCGATATGGGGAATATTACAGCAACTTTGCCACTATTCCATCTCCCGCAAATCCCGTTCACGCTGGATACTCTGCTTATTATTTTGCCATATTCACTTTCACTGGCCGTAGTTGGGCTATTGGAATCCCTGATGACTGCCACCTTAATAGACGATATTACGGGCACAGGTAGTGATAAGAACAGAGAGGCGAAGGGACAGGGGCTTGCAAATGTAGTCACTGGTTTTTTCGGAGGGATGGCAGGCTGTGCGATGATTGGCCAATCGATGGTTAACATGAAGTCAGGAGGACGCACGCGTCTGTCCACGTTTGTGTCAGGAATCTTTTTATTATTCCTAATTATCGTACTTGGCGATGTGGTGAAGCAGATCCCGATGGGCGCGCTCGTCGGCGTAATGATAATGGTCTGTATCAGCACCTTTGAATGGGGCTCACTCAAAACTTTAACCCGTGTTCCGCTAAGCGATGCGCTGGTTATGATTGTGACGGTGGTCACCGTGGTGGTTACAGACAACCTTTCTATTGGGGTTTTGTTTGGGGTTCTGCTAAGTGCTTTAACGTTTGCTTGGAAAATAGCTTCGATCCGCCTAACTGTTCAGGAAGCAACCTCTTCCAAGACATATGCGGTTTCCGGCCAGCTGTTCTTCGGCACGACAAGCCACTTCATTCATGAATTCGCCTACGAAAGCGATCCGGATCATATTATTATCGATTTTTCACACTCCCATGTGTGGGACCAATCCGCTGTCCATGCCATAGCGAAGACGATGAGCAAATACGCCGAGCATGGCAAAAAAGTCACCATTACAGGACTTAATGACCAGAGCTCACAGCTGGTTCAGCGGGTGGGATTATCATTACAGTAGGACATACAAAAAAATAACGGATACCCTCAAAAAAGATTGCGCTATGTGCGTGATCTTTTTTTTATAGCAGATATTTTCTGAAAGAAAAGGCCAGCAAGGTTTTACTTTGGGTTTAAAATAATATAAAGTATAAAGTGGATAATATTTATCCGCTTTATACGCGGACGGTATTATATACAGTTTGAATCAAGCTATTTACGTAAATCGAGGTGCTGTACATGCATATGAAAACAGGGGTAGAACAGTCGGTATATGCACTGGTTCTACTCAACATGCTGCCGGATAAGGCGGTGCTATCTGGGGAAGCGATTAGCCAGCAGCTCGGAGCATCGGCGACCTATTTTCAGAAACTGTTAAGAAAGCTGGTAACCGCAGACATCATCACGTCTGTTCCTGGCATTAAAGGCGGTTTTAAATTAAAGAAAAGCCCTGAAGATATTCGTGTATATGACGTTTACCTCGCGGTGGAAGGCCAGCAGTCGCTGTATTCATCGAATGGGATTCTGGTAGACATGTTGGATTTAGAAAAAGAAGACAGCTGCTGCCTGTTATCGAATCTGATGGAAGAAGCTGAATCCTCTTGGAAAGCTGTATTAAAGCGAGAGACTATTGCTTCGTTGTCGGAGGAAATGCGTGCTGAACGCTTTAAAGATAAGATTGCAGTCTTAGAGGAATGGGTCAGCAATAAAATGGTCATCTAACCAAAGAAGGGATGTATTCGCATGAGATTAAGCGTATTGGATCAGGCACCCGTGACAAGCGGTAACACAGCGGAAGGTGCCCTGAATAAAGCAGAAGAACTGGCTATTTTAGCAGATGAGCTGGGATATAGCAGAATGTGGATGGCAGAGCACCATGGCGGAAATACTTTTGCTAGCTCAGCTCCGGAAGTAACGGCTGCCCGTTTAGCCGCCAAGACCAACCGTATTCGAATCGGCACCGGCGGTGTAATGATGATGCATTATTCTCCTCTTAAGCTGGCGGAAGTATTTAAAACGTTAAGTGCTTTTTCCCCGGGGAGAATTGATTTCGGTGTGGGACGAGCTCCTGGTGGCGATACAAGCGCCATGTACGCTTTATCTGAAGGCCGTGAGTTAATGCTGCATAATATGTATGACAAGCTTGGCATTACCATGCAACTGCTTAGTGATCAGATTCCGGAAGATGAGCTATATGCCAAAAATCTCGCTGCTCCAACGAAGGTGGCGCTCCCTGAAGTATGGTTGTTAGGCTCGAGCGGCAATAGTGCGCGAAAAGCTGCACAAATGGGAGTCGGATACTCCTTCGCACAATTTTTTAATGGTGCGATGAGTAATGAGATCTTGGACCATTACCGGAATAACTACCAGCCTTCTATCTTTATGGACAAACCAGAGATCAGTGTATCCTATATGGTGACCACAGCAGAAACGAAGGAAGAAGCTGAGTATGAAGCGTTACCGCAGGATATTTTTCGGTTGATGATGAGTAAGGGCCGGATTACTCAGGTGCTGACACCAGAAGAAGCTCAGAACATTTCGTTATCGGAAATTGACCGGATGTCAATCAAGGAAGGGCGCAAGATTCATTTGGTTGGTGCGGTTAAAGACATCGCCGTACGTTTGCAAGAAGAACAAGCACAATATGGATTCCAAGAAGCAATGATATGCAGCATCCCACATTCGCAGGAGAAACGGCTAGAGGTTTACCGACTACTGGCGCGTGAACTGCTAGGCTCTTGATTCTTGATAGCTAACCTTAACCCGCATTTCATGCGGGTTTTTTGTATGCCAATTTAGCTTTTTGATCGATGCATACCCTCAAAAGACAATAAATTAACCCTACCGCCTCCTAAAAGTAACATTTGAATGCCTAACTTCATCTATGATTAATGAAAGATTAAATTATAAAAAGAGGCTAGGAAGTGATCAAGAGATGTTTCCTTTACATAAATCCATTACGCTGACAGCCTTGCTTCTAATGAATCTGCTTGCAGGTTGCCAACATCAGGTGGACCCATCCCCCCTTCAATCGGGTGACTACTACCACACCTCAAGACCGAAGCCAACAGACACCGCTGCTAACCTCATTAAGCTGGAGTGGAGGCTGGTGGATACAATGCCCATAGTCTCTCAACTAAGTGCTCCACCCACAGGCGCTACTTTGATTGCAGAGAAGAAGCTGGATGATTTCGGAGGAGTCAAAGTGAGTGTGTATACGATGGCTAGTGACGAAGACTATGTGTATGCCAGAACTTCTACTTCCAAAGGACAATACAGTCTAGGGGCGATAGGAACTTATAATTATCGTCAACCGGAGGATATCAAGGTAGAAGTAGTGCGGTTGTTTAGCGAAAAGGTGCTGAAAATCACCGGAGGACTAGGAGCAAATAACTCGCTCAGTAACTATTATTTAATCGACGAGAGCGGTAACCCCTCGGGTTTGCTGCAAATAGATACCGGACATTCCAAAGAACTGGATGTTGATCAGGATGGATCTTTTGAAGGGGTAGCCGCACATGGAAGTCCGATGAGTGCCTATATTTATCGCTGGAATATTGATCACGCTGAGGTAACATACGTTAATGATGCTTTAAAGGCAGACTCCGTGGTGCTAACGGATGAAGGAATATATGAAGCTTCTAATATCGGGGACAAGCAGAGCAGAAGATTTCGGTTGACCGTAGAAGGACTGATCTCAGAGCGGTAACGCCATGACCACTGCTGTTGAAATATTTCCTGCGACCATTTACCCCAAACCTCCGTATAGACGGTTAAGCTTGAATGATTATCCATAATCTAGGAGGGGTATTGGATGAATATGCAAATGAATCCGAAATTGAAACAGCTGCGCCCGGGAAAAATAGTCAGCGGGATTGCAGCGGTGCTCATTGTATTGTTGATTGGCGCGAATTCTTTCGTATCAGTGGAATATGGGCATGTAGGTTTGTACAAAACCTTTGGTAAATTAAATGACAATACATTGTCACCCGGCATTCATTTTAAAATTCCGTTTATCCAAACGGTGATTCAGGTCAATACACAGGTAACGAAGGCGGAGACCGATACTTCAGCCTCTTCAAAGGATCTTCAGCCCGTGTCCACACATGTGGCGGTGAACTATTCCGTAAATAAGGCTTCCGCCTTTAATCTGATGAACAATATCGGAGGTAATTTTGATAGTGTAATTATCAATCCGGCCATTCAAGAAATCGTTAAAGAAGTGACAGCCAAATATCCAGCAGAGGATTTGATTACGCGTCGTGATGTAGTGTCGAGTGAGATTAGTGAGCACTTAACCGCTAGGCTGGCAAAATATGACCTGATCGTCAACGATATTAACATCGTTAACTTTAAATTCTCGGAGGCATTTAACCAGTCGATTGAAGCAAAGCAGGTCGCCCAGCAGCAGGCATTGAAGGCCGAAAATGATCTCCGGCGGATTGAAATTGAAGCGAAGCAAAAAATCGCCCAGGCGCAAGCAGAGGCTGAATCTTTAAGACTTAAGAAGCAAGAGGTTACACCTGAGCTGGTGCAGCTGAAGCAAATTGAGGTTCAGGAGAAAGCGCTGGAAAAATGGAACGGCGTGCTGCCATCTGTAACAGGGGGAGCCACACCTTTTGTGGATGTTCAATCCCTGACTAAATAATTCATTATTGGGTTCTGATTTATTTCCTCTGATAGGAAAGCCCTACTTCTATAGAAGTAGGGCTTTTTATACTATTAATATTGATAAAGCATCGTAGGAATTTGCCAGCCAGCGCCAACTGACCAAAAGAAGACATAATCGCCACGTTTGATTCGTCCGTCCTCGACTCCGCGTTGAAAGGCGATAAAAGGACTGCTTGTGGCTGTATAGCCGAACTCGTCGCCTACATAAATGAACTTCTCTGCGGTTAGTCCGAGTCCGATTTGGATGAGCTCGATATTTTTCAGTGAGAATTGTGAAAGACAGAATGCAGAGATATCGTCCGTAGTCAGGCCGTTGCGTGAGAGAAGCTCTTTCATATCCGCTATAGCTGCGTCTACACACACTGTACCGTCAAAAGGGGTCCACCGTATCCGAATCTGCTCTGGGGTCATACCCTCTTGATAAATATTCGACAGGCCGCAGGCCGGGAACATAATATTCTCGGAGCCCTCAGAATCGGTGTAATAAAGGGAATCTATGAAGCCTGCATGCTCGTTGCTGCGCTCCAGAATCACTGCTGCTGCGGCGTCCCCAAAGTTAGGGTAAGTAATTTCATCATCTGTATTGCAGTTCACTGAACTGTAGTCGCTTCCTACGACGAGTGCGTACCTGATGCTGGGATTGGCTTGCATATAACGACTTGTCTGCTCCACGGCAGATACCATTCCTGCGCAGTTAGCATTGGAATCCTGCGTAATGGTCCGTTGTTTACCTTGAAGCATACGGTGTAGTAGAAGTGCATTGGTAGGATAGGTGTACTCTGGCGTCTGTGAAGCGAACATGATCATGTCCATATCCTCACCTTGCAAATTCGCTTCGCTAAGCACTTTTTGGGCAGCCTTTAATCCCATCGTCAGGGCATTTTCACCCTGTTCTTTTACGATGTATCTCCGGTCGCGACCCATGACTTCTAGGAATCGTTTGATGTCCTTGCCCATACTCTGAAAATGCTTCAGATAATATTCGTTATCTACGATATGCTCTGGGTGGTAATAAGCAGCTTGGCGAATCGTTATATGTCCCAAGTGGCGCCTCCTATGCTTCAATAATTTCGTAATTTTCTAATTTCGTAGCCCGTGCCACTCGGCTTAGCTGCATTTTTAGGACAGGGCTTTTGGCAATAATAAAGGTTACTTTTTTAAATCCGGATTGTTTATACAGTATGTAGCATTGCTCAAGCATGGGAAGTGTGTCCTTTGAGGATACATTCAATGTCTTGCAATCTAGGATGATCTCATATTGTTTCGGGTCGAATGCACTTATGATTTGGTTGTACTCATTAATGAAACGTCCTGCATCTTCTGGCGACATAGTTCCTTCGACTTGTACATTCAGTTTTTGATCTGCAGCATTTGTGGCGAAATTGAAGTTTCCCATTTTTGATTAATCTCCTCCTAAGTATTATCTAAGAAAAATTTTGATGAATAGGATAAAAAAACCTATTTATCTAAGACTATTATCGTATTTTTAATTGGGAAAGTTTAGGGGGTTAAACCTTTATTTTTTTAAAAAGATAATTTAGGGAATGATAAACTACTTAAAATCCATAAAATCTGCACAAATTAAGGTTTGAGGTAGGCATGCTCACCCTGTTTGCTTTGCAAAGCAGAGTTCTATTGGTATGATTACAGAGATGAAAAAAACTACTATCCAAATCATGGAGGAATAATAAAATGAGCGAAATTACACTATCGGGGATTATTGATCATACACTGCTTAAAGCAGATGCACGGAAAGAAGACATTATTAAATTGGCGGAGGAAGCTAAAACTTATAAGTTTGCTTCTGTCTGCGTAAACCCTGCTTGGGTAGCTACTGCCCATGAAGTGCTGAAAGATACGCCTGAGGTTAAAGTATGTACAGTTATCGGCTTCCCGCTGGGATCATCGACAACAGAGAGCAAAGCATTCGAGACTACCGATGCTATCGCTAAAGGTGCTGGCGAGGTGGACATGGTCATCAATATCGGAGCATTAAAAGATGGCAACGATGAGCTGGTTAAACGTGATATTGCAGCCGTTGTAGATGCAGCTCGTGGCAAAGCCCTGACAAAAGTCATCATTGAGGCTTGTCTGTTAACGGAAGAAGAAAAAGTTCGTGCCTGCAAGCTATCTGTTGAGGCTGGAGCAGATTACGTAAAAACATCCACTGGATTCTCTACAGGCGGGGCAACGAAAGAAGATATCGCGCTTATGCGTGCTACAGTTGGACCTAATATCGGTGTAAAAGCTTCCGGTGGTGTACGTAGTGCAGAAGATGCACATGTAATGGTACAAGCAGGTGCAAGCCGTATTGGAACTAGTGGTGGTGTAGCGATTGCTAAAGGCGAAACAAGCCAAAGCAATTACTAAGCCGAGGGGCTGAATCGGAAGCGGCGAGTGAGGAGGACAAGCTCAATCGCCGCTGTCCTGATTCAAGCTATTAACCGATCAGTTTGATTAGGAATTGTGTTTTATACATAAGGTTGAGGTTTTTATTAATTTATATTGAAAGCGTTATCCAGTAGATAGAGGACACTAGCAGAAGCATTTGACCAAAGTACAATAATTCACACCGGAATAATGAGATTTTTTTCTTTTCAAATGATGTGGTTTGTGAGAGAATGAGTACAATTCAAAATTGTTAATCATTTCTATACTTAATTATAGGGGAGGAAATACCTATGTCAGAAGATCGCAAGCTGTCGTTTGAAACTTTGGCTGTCCATGCAGGCCAGGAAATTGATCCAACTACTTTCTCACGTGCTGTTCCGCTTTATCAGACCACTTCCTACGGGTTCCGTGATGCTAATCATGCAGCGGATCTGTTCGCGCTAAAAGAATTCGGTAATATTTATACTCGGCTGATGAACCCAACTACGGATGTATTTGAACAGCGCGTGGCGGCACTTGAAGGTGGGGCAGGTGCGCTTGCTACAGCTTCCGGGGCAGCGGCTATTTCCTTTTCCATTCTAAATATTGCGGGCGCTGGGGATGAAATTGTATCTGCTGCAAGCCTGTATGGCGGAACTTATAATCTTTTCTCGACAACACTGCCTAAGCTTGGTATTAAGGTTCATTTCGTAGATTCGGATAATCCTGAGAACTTCCGTGCTGCGATTACGGATAAGACCAAAGCTTTGTATGCAGAAACAATCGGCAATCCACAGGGAAATGTTCTGGATATTGCGGCAGTTGCAGCGATTGCCCATGAACATGGGATTCCTCTCATCGTAGACAATACGTTCCCAAGTCCATATTTATTGCGTCCGATTGAGCATGGCGCGGACATTGTTGTCCATTCAGCAACCAAATTCATCGGTGGACATGGTACATCCATTGGTGGGATTATTGTTGACGGTGGTAAATTTGATTGGAAGGCAAGCGGTAAATTCCCAGGTCTTACGGAGCCAGATCCAAGCTATCATGGAGTGGTTTATACGGAAGCGGTGGGCCCGATTGCTTATATTATTAAAGCCCGCGTTCAATTGCTTCGCGATTTAGGGGCGGCAATTTCTCCGTTCAACTCTTGGATGCTGCTGCAAGGTCTGGAGACTCTTCATTTGCGGATGGAACGTCATAGCCAGAATGCGCTGAAGGTAGCACAATATTTGGAGGCACACTCCGATGTGGAATGGGTAAGTTATTCGGGACTTCCTACGCATCCATCTCATGAATTAGCGCAAAAGTATTTGCCTAAAGGCCAAGGAGCGATCCTAACTTTCGGTATTAAAGGTGGAAGTGCTGCGGGACGTAAATTGATTGAGAATGTGAAGCTGTTCTCTCATTTAGCGAATGTGGGTGATTCCAAGTCATTGATCATCCACCCAGCAAGCACAACACATGCACAACTGTCGGATGAAGAGCAAATCACAGCCGGAGTAACGCCGGAATTGCTGCGTTTGTCGATCGGGACGGAATCCATTGATGATATTATCTATGATCTGGAGCAAGCTATTGCAGCCAGTCAACAATAGAAGTTTATATTTCGAAAAGCATTACCGCTCTGCGGTGATGCTTTTTTTGTTGCGTAAAAAAGTTGGAATATTCATCGGATTTGGCAACGCTTGCATATTTCAGGTGTGGCTCCCGTATTTATAAGTGAGGTAATGAAATGTCGGTCGCTTATGTTATATAGCTTGGCATACCGGCAGCAATCCAAAGATAAAGGGTGGGTGCGAGGATGAAGGGTGAACGTCAGCAGGATGGTTTGCGGAGTAGTGAAGAGCGCCCGTTCAAGTTCATGTATAAGGCTGGTGATCGGACTGTGGGAATGGAAATGAGCCAAGCTGGGTCCGTAGCCTCGGCTGCCGCAGAATTTATCGCTGGAGTAGAGCAGAGGGATGTCATTGAGCCTTTGAAGCGGTCTTATTTTAAGCGGCCGGGGGAACCATCGACATTCCTAGTGCTGCGTGAAGGAAGAGAAGAACGTCTTGCTGGACGGGAAGGAACAAGGACTGCTCAAGCGGGCCCTTGTTTGATACGGAGTGAGGAATGGCTGCTGGAACCAGAGCTGTTCTGTCTTTATGAGAACTGGTTATCTAGCGAGGATGAACTGCAAGCAGCACGGATTCTGCAGCGAATCTCTTATCGTCTGCGCGCAGCTGCTGCCGAACTGCTCGAATCGCCGGATGGCGAATGGGCAGCGGTCACCCTGCTGCATCCAGAGTCGCTTGCGGTGGCGCAGCCCACCAAGCTTGCCGCGCTTCAGGACGCGCAGCTCGAAGCGCTGTTCGCTGCGGTGGCGGAGAGCCAGCGGCAAGGCGGCGATTGCCGCCTGGACCTGCTGGTCGCCTACACCGCAAGCGCAGCCGAATTCGCCGCGAAGCGCGAATTCATCGAAGACGTGGCCGATCAGACACTCGGCCACGCTTATGCGGCGGCATGCCGCATCGGGGTGCTGATCGCGCCCGATGTGGAGCCTGCCGCCGCTGCGGAAATCGCGCGTATCGCCGATTTCCTAGTGCTGGACGGCGCGGCGGGCGAACACGCGCCGGAAGAGACCGCCGCGGAGGACTTCGCCCTGACGGCGGGGAAGATCTTTGCCGCCGTGACGAGCGTGAAGCCGGCGGCGGTGGTGCTCGCCGCGGGGACACCGGCGGCGTCGGCTTTGGCCGATCTGTATCAGATCGGGCTCAGCGGGATCTTTTGCAGCGCCGGTCAGCGGACCGAAGCGCTGCTGAGAGCGGCCTGCCTGATCTGGATCGCCAGGCAGCGAGAAACGCTGGATACTGCCGCCGGTGGAAGGCAGTAAGCTTTTTCTGATGAACGATACGGTGCAGTTCATATAAGAATCGTAAAAAGACTTCAGAGCAGCGATTATCCGGTTATCGGGGAATCGTTGCTCTGTTTTTTTGGTCGTTAGCTGCCTGCTCCACAGCGTACATATATCCCTTTACTCAATCGCTACACTCAACCTCCGTGCTCAATACTGTACTCAACCTCCGTACTTAAACTAATCTGCACTCATGCTTTGTATTTAAACGCCGTGCTCCTACCTGTGCTCAACCTCAGCGCTTAAACTAATCTTCACTCATGCTTGCATTTAAACGCCGTACTCATACCATGTGCCCAAACACTGCACTCAACTCCGCACTTAAACTAATCGTGCACCTCCGCACTTAAACTAATCAGCACTCAAACTCGGCACTAACCTCCGCACACCTCAACCCCCGATGCTTAAGGACCCAGATGACGCTATTTGCCTGATTTTAGCTTTTTTAGCATGGTTTCGGACACGAGAGACGCTATTCGTTAGGAAGAGGTACATATTTGGTGCTTTTCAGGTCAATAGCTGCAATGAGGTCCGTTAGATTACCAAATGTGTTTAAAACCAGCGATTAGGGTCAGCTGAGTCCGATAGTAGCTACATACGCGAGCAACTTGCATCATACGTCCATCAATCGTGTCGTAATCATACTTTGCGCTCAACCTACACACTCAACCTCCGTACTCCCACCCTGTGCCTAACCTCCGTACTTAAACTAATCTGCACTCATGCTTTGGATGCAACCTCCGAACTCAACCTCCGAACTCCCACCCTGTGCCCAACCACCGTACTAATACCCTGCGCTCAACCTCCGCACTTAAACTAATCGTGCACCTCTGCACTTAGACTAATCAACACTCAAACTAGGCACTAACCTCCGCACTCCTCCGCCCCCCGATGCTTAAGGACCCAGATGACGCTATTTGCCTGATTTTAGCTTTTTAAGCATGGTTTCGGACACCAGAGACACTATTCGTTAGGAAGAGGTACATATTTGGTGCTTTTCAGGTCAATAGCTGCAATGGAGTCCGTTAGAATACCAAATGTGTTTAAAATCAGCGATTAGGGTCAGCTGAGTCCGATAGTAGCAACATACGCGAGCAACTTGCATCATACGTTCATCACTCGTGTCGTATTCATACTTTGCGCTCAACCTCCGTACTCAACCCCCGCACTCAAACTAATCTGCACCGATCCTTTCTACTATCACCAGTAGCTACAGACAACATTAGTTTTAGGACATCCACATACGTTCCCAGCTTCTCCTTACATTTTACATAAACAGGATAATGACAGTGAAGGCTCGAATTTTATTAGCATCTTGCTGAATAGGGGTGCTGTAGATGTCTACAAATTTTAGAGTTGGCCTGCAAAAGGTCGTAGATCATTCTTACGATATTGAGATTGGGGAAGGTCTTTTTGGCGCTCTGATCGAGGATTTGAAACATGGAATTGTCGAGAATGTAAGCAAATTCGCGATTATTACAGATTCAAAAGTTGAAGCCCTGTATGGACAAGCCTTGCTGGAACAACTGCATCAGAATGATTTTCAAGCGGAGTTATTTTCTTTCCCTGCTGGAGAGAAGTCTAAAACCCGAGAAACGAAGGCACAGCTGGAGGACCGGCTATTAAGCCGTTCTTACGGACGAGATTGCTGTATCCTTGCCATAGGAGGTGGAGCGGTAACGGATTTGGCAGGTTTTTTGGCTGGAACATTTGGTCGGGGAGTGCCAAGTTTGAACTATGCAACTACCCTTTTAGCAGCAGCGGATGCTTCTATTGGTGGTAAAACGGGCGTGAATACACCGGTTGCAACCAATCTAATTGGTGTTTTTCATCAGCCTAAAAAGGTCTACATTGACCTAGCCACTTGGAGAACGCTTCCGGTACGTGAGCTTCGTAGTGGGTTGGCTGAAACAATCAAACATGCCTGCATCGCGGATGCTGATTTTTTTGAGTTTCTTGAACAGAATATGGAGCGAGTGGTCTCCTCAGAAGGCGAACTTGTATTAGATCGAGAGGTTTGCGAACGGATTGCTTTTCATAATTGTGAGATCAAGTATAGCGTGGTGGAAAAGGATGAACTGGAGAGCAACCTGCGCCAAATTCTAAATCTGGGGCATACTGCTGGCCGGGCGTTAGAGGCATTAAGTGGTTATGAATTATTACATGGTGAGGCTATTGCGATTGGACTCGCCGTTCAGGTGCAGCTGGCAGAGCAGTTGGGGTATGTAACGGCTGACCAAACTCAGCGTGTGATTGCTTTGTTGAAGAAGGCGGGACTTCCGACTGAAATACCAGCAACCATTACAAATAGAATGCTGATTGATAAGATGTATACGGATAAAAAGGTTCGCAAAGGGCGTATACGGTTTGTGTTCCAAGCTGGAATTGGAGCGATGAAGTCTTTTGAAGGTGGAGCTTATTCGACGCCAGTCGAAGAGCAATTCCTATCCGAGCTTTTAAATAAAATACGCAGCTAAGAGAGGAAAACGTTAGTTTAAATTTATGACAAATAGCCTAGAAGGTAGGGTTTACTTTTTCGTTCAAGGTGGTATTATTAAAATATAAGTTGCACTAAGGAAATATAGTTGTACTGTTGCAACAATGATTATCATTCTCACTACTCATAGTTATCATTCATGCTGTCCCGGCTAAGCCGGGGCAGCATGTGTCATTTTAGGGGTCTTAAGAATGGCTCTCATTATCATTTAGACAAAACAAAACGTATGCTCCCGAAGCAAGTTTTGTTGCGAAGAGAAGTCAATGAAGTAATCCTACACAAAACTTTCAGGATGGTGATTATTATGCAAGCAACATCAAAACATTTACCCCAGCAAACCTCAATCTCCGGCAGCATGAAGAAACCAGGCGCTCCAAAACGCCGGTTCGATCTGAGAGCCATGCTCAGCAACTCCGAGATGCAGGCTGCGCTTGGCAGCGGAGTACTTATGCTTTTTGCTTGGGCTATGGGCAGCTGGTCAGAAGTTTTCTCTATAGTACTTTATGTTATTTCGTATACCATTGGTGGCTGGAACAAAGCCAAAGAAGGCATTGAGACGCTCGTCAAAGAACGTGATCTCGATGTGAACCTGCTGATGATTGCGGCCGCACTAGGCGCAGCTACCATTGGGTACTGGAATGAAGGTGCTATGCTCATCTTTATTTTTGCGCTTAGTGGAGCTTTAGAGAGCTATACGATGGAACGGAGTAAGAAGGATATTTCCTCACTTATGGCCTTGAAACCTGCCACAGCCATGCGGATTGAAAAAGGAAGCATGAACGAGGTAGCTATTGATCAGTTAGTAATTGGAGATCTGTTGCTTGTACGTCCAGGGGATCTTATTCCTGCAGATGGCAAGGTGTACAGAGGAGAATCGGCAGTAGATCAGGCTTCCATTACAGGAGAGTCAGTGCCTGTTGAAAAATGTGCCGGCAGCGAAGTATTCGCAGGTACGGTCAATGGAGAAGGTCCGCTTTATATTGAAGTAACGAAATCAGCAGAGAACACACTTTTTTCCAAGATCATTAAGATGGTAGAAGAAGCAGAGTCGGATGTTCCAAACTCACAGCGATTCATTAAAAGACTGGAAGCCATCTATGCACGGGTAGTCGTTGCCTCGACTGTGGCTCTTATTTTCCTTCCACCCTTTTTGCTGGACTGGAGCTGGAGCGCAACCTTTTATAAAGCGATGGTTTTTCTTGTAGTAGCCTCGCCTTGTGCGTTGGTCTCATCGATTATGCCTGCGATGCTGTCGGCCATTTCCAAAAGTGCACGAAAAGGGATTTTATTTAAAGGCGGGGTCCACCTCGAAAATATGGCCCGGACCTCTGTTGTAGCTTTTGATAAGACAGGAACCCTTACAGAGGGAACTCCGCAGGTGACAGACTTTATTGCAGCTGAAGGCTACAACCGGGAAGAATTACTGGCGATTAGCGCATCCATTGAGCATATGTCACGCCATCCATTGGCGGAAGCCATTGTGCGTAAAGCTGAGGAAGAATATCTGGAGCTGTGGGGAGTGCAGGAAAGTAAAACCATCACTGGCTGGGGAATTGAAGGTCAAGTTGACGGGCATCTCTGGAAAATTGGAAAGTCCAATTTACTGGATGAGCTGACTTCGTCTGCGATAAGTTCTGAGCTTGCATTCTGGAGAACTAAACGGCAGCAGTTGGCGGAAGAGGGGAAGACTGTCTCCATTATTTTGGACGGTGAGCATATCGCAGGTATGATTGCATTGCAGGATACAGTTCGCCCACAAGCAGAAGCCGCAGTGCGGAAGCTGCAGGAGCTGGGGATTAAAGTGGCTATGCTTACGGGTGACCGGGAAGCTACAGCAAAAGTTATTGCGGCTTCAACCGGAGTAGATTTAGTATTTGCCGACCTTTTACCAGAGGATAAAGTAAAGCATATTAAGGCGCTTCGTGAAGAGCACGGTAATGTTGTGATGGTGGGTGACGGTGTGAATGATGCGCCTGCTCTGGCTACAGCGACTGTTGGTATGGGAATGGGCATGAAAGGCAGTGGTGCAGCGCTTGAGATCGCCGATGTAGTGCTTATGAATGATAATATTGAAGAGATCGCCTCGACCATTTCATTGGCACGGCGCTCACAGCGTATTGTGAAGCAAAATATGATTTTTGCTGTAACAGTAATCGCGGTTCTGATGATCAGTAACTTTGTGCAGGGCATCGCCCTTCCTTTTGGCGTGATCGGTCATGAAGGCAGTACGATATTGGTTATTCTTAATGGGCTGCGATTGTTGCGGTAAGAGTTCAGTGATGTTACTGTGTATTATTTATTGTCAAAAATTAAATTGTTCACAAATGATTTTTCCCTGAGGGAGTCTGGCTTATTGACATTTTTGCTTTCAGTTAGCATAATTAAGACTACATTATAATTATTTTAAATAAGAAGCGACGTCACTGCCGTCTAACTCAAGGAGGATATAGATATGTATAAATCAATAATTGTTGGAACCGGACCGGCGGGGTTGACTGCTGCTATCTACTTGGCTCGTGCCAATTTGAACCCACTAGTAATCGAAGGACCTCAACCTGGCGGACAATTGACCACCACTACAGAAGTGGAGAATTTCCCGGGATTTCCTGATGGAATTATGGGTCCAGACTTAATGGATAATATGCGTAAACAAGCTGAACGTTTTGGTGCGGAATTCCGTACGGGTTGGGTGAACAGTGTAGAACTTGGAGAGCGTCCTTTTAAGCTTAATGTTGAAGGATTGGGTGTTCTTACGACGGATACCCTGATCATTTCGACTGGCGCTACGGCAAAATACCTCGGTATCCCAGGCGAGCAGGATAATGTGGGACGCGGTGTAAGCACCTGTGCTACCTGTGATGGATTCTTCTTCCGTAATAAAGAGATCGTGGTTGTTGGCGGTGGAGATTCTGCGCTTGAGGAAGCGGGTTTCTTGACTCGTTTTGCCTCCAAAGTAACGCTGGTACACCGTCGTGAAGAGCTACGTGCTTCCAAGATCATGCAGGATCGCGTTCGCGATAATGTTAAAGTAGCTTGGAGCCTGAATCGTACTCCTCTGGAAGTAACTTCTGGAGACAAAGGCGTGAGTGGACTAAAAGTGCTGAACAATGAGACCGGACAAGAAGAAATCATTGAAGCAAGCGGAGTGTTTGTGGCGATTGGCCACCATCCTAACACTGCATTTTTGGGTGGACAAATCACAACTAATACTGAAGGTTATATCATGACTAACCCAGGTACTTCTGAAACTAATATCCCAGGCGTATTCGCTTGTGGTGATGTGCAGGATACCCGTTATAGACAAGCAATTACGGCAGCAGGCAGTGGATGTATGGCAGCTATGGATGCTGAGAAATACATTGAAAGTCTGGAACATAGCGCGGTTATTCTGTAACATAACTGTAATCTTCCATAGGAGGTCTAATGATGGAAAATGTAATTGTATATACATCAACAAATTGTCCACATTGCCGTCAGGTGAAGAGCTTTTTGAGTGAAAAAGGCGTAGCCTATGAAGAGCGTAATATTGAGCAGAATGATGATTACGCGCAGCAGGTTTGGGATATGGGAATGAGAGCTGTTCCTGTAACTGTAATTGGTGAGCACAAAATCGTGGGGATGAATAAAACTCAGTTCGACAAAGCATTGGCGACTGTTTAATTAAATATATTTCTGTGAGGAAATTGCAAAAGGTCGCTTCCATTTTGGAGGTGATCTTTTTGTGGTCTAAGTATACAAAAATAGCCTGACGCTAATATGCGCAGGCTATTTTTTATGATGTAAATCGCAAAGTTCAATTTAAGCTTGAGTGAAAGAGGTAATGATCTGAAATAGGACGTATACAGCAACACCGCTGCCGATCAGAATGAATCCTGATTTCTTTTTGGCTTGAAAAAAACGGAGCACACCGAGACTGATCAAAGGGGCAATAATGAGCAGAAAAAGCAACACAGTGATGAACATCTGTGCCGAGATATCAGACGTATCAACATAGGTCATGGACTCGCTCTCCATTTCAAAAAAGGGGTTGTAGTGATAAATGTCACACTAACTTATCCTTTATTATATAGGATTTAAGTTGCTTTTACTGCACTTTTGATCCACCTAAATGCGGCAATTTTACGTCAATTCTATCCGCTCTTGAATTTCACCCGTGAAACTGTCCCGCAAAACGTTGTCCATTAGACTACATTAAACGGTCACCCGAATATCGCCTAGAAAATGCATAACTGCAGAGAACCCCGCGCCTATCATCGTGCCTCGGCTGCCCAGCTTGGAGAAGGTAATCTCGAGCTGCTGCTTATGATAAGGAAGTGTACGCTCGGCTACAACCCGGCGAAGGGGCTCCCCTAACCAGGCTTCTGCTTCGGATAAGGCTCCACCGATGACAATCAGCTCTGGATTAAAGCTATTGATTAGATTCGTTACTCCGATGCCGAGATATTCACCCATAGATGAGAAGTGGCGCAAGGCGTCTTCTTGTCCAGCGGCTGCATAACGGACCAGTTCTTGTGTGGTATGAGCAGGGAGGGAGAACTCGGAATGGTCATAGGTTTTCTCCGAGGCATATAGCTCCCAACAGCCACGGCTCCCACAACTGCACGGCTTGCCTTGTGCTTCAATCGTCATATGTCCGGTCTCGCCGGCATATCCTCTTGCACCTTTGTACAGCTCTCCGCCAATAATAATACCGGATCCGATCCCTGAACCCGCACTGATATAGAGCAGATGTCTAACATCTTTTGCCGCCCCAAAGTTCAGTTCACCTTGTGCACCTGCGTTAGCTTCGTTATCAATAGTGACTGGAACCGCGAATTCCGCCTCCAAAATACCCCGCAGGTCGACCATTTCCCAGCCAAGGTTGGGAGCAAAAAGAACAACCCCGTTCTCATCCACCATCCCGGGGACACCTACTCCGATGCCGACGATACCGTACGGGGATTCAGGTGCTTTATCAATCAAGTCTGAAATTGTTTTTTTCATCCGTTCCAGTACATAAGGCAGAGCATGATTGTCCAGGGAGAAATCGCTTTCGAAAAGAATGCCACCACTTAAATCACATAAGACGGCTGTCAGTTGCTTCACCCGTAGCTCTATACCGATTACACTGCCAGCCATGCTGTTAAAATGCAGCATTAGCGGCTTACGTCCGCCACTGGATTGACCTGGTCCAACTTCAGTCACTAATTCTTGAGCGCATAGCTCAGCCACCAGATTGGATACGGTAGCTTTATTCAGTCCGGTCATCTCTGAAACCTTGGCGCGCGAGAGCGGAGAGTTCCTTCGAATAGTATGTAGTACGATCGATTTATTGATTTTTTTGACCAGCGCCTGATCTCCGGTAACCTTCACGAATCACACATCCTTTTTAGCATAGTTCCCTTTTGTTGTATGCCACTTAGTCTAGAGTGATGTGCTGGAAATTGCAATACATCGGCAGAAAAGAGGAAATCTATGTTTGTTGGATTTTTTGAATATTAAACGGATAGGCAAGGGAGACTTAAAGAGGCGGAAATTTTATAAAAAAACTTTGTTTAACCAATATACAAAGTCAAAAAGATGTGTTAAGATGATGCTGTAAACGCTTGCTAGCGTAGCACAATATGAGGAGGATTACACAATGGCTTATTTTGAGACAGTGAACAAAATCTCTTACGAGGGAAGCCGTTCCACCAACCCTTATGCATTTAAATTCTACAATCCTAAAGAAGTCGTAGCCGGCAAAACTATGGAGGAACATCTGAAATTTGCAATGGCTTATTGGCATACATTAACTGCTGGCGGTTCTGATCCGTTTGGCGCTGAAACTGCAATTCGCAGCTGGGACAAATTGAGTGGTCTTGATAAAGCTAAAGCTCGCGCTGAAGCAGCATTCGAATTTATGGACAAGATGGATCTGCCTTACTTCTGCTTCCATGATGTAGATATCGCACCAGAAGGCGCATCTTTGCGTGAGTTCTACAGCAACATCGACACTATTGTTGATATCCTTGAACAAGGCATGAAGACTTCCGGCAAGAAATTGCTGTGGAATACAGCTAATATGTTCACTAACCCGCGTTATATGCACGGTGCAGGTTCTACACCTAACGCTGATGTTTTCGCACATGCAGCAGCACAAGTGAAGAAAGGTCTGGAAGTTGGTAAACGTCTGGGCGCAAGCAACTATGTATTCTGGGGCGGCCGTGAAGGTTACGAAGAATTGCTGAATACAGATATGGGTCTTGAACAAGATAACATTGCACGTCTGTTCAGCATGGCTGTAGATTACGCTAAGGAAATTGGTTTTGATGGTCAATTCCTGATCGAACCTAAACCAAAAGAGCCTACTAAACATCAATATGATTTCGATGCAGCAACAACAATTTCGTTCTTACAAAAATACAACCTCGACAAGCACTTCAAGCTGAACCTTGAAGCTAACCACGCTACGCTTGCAGGTCATACTTTTGAACATGAACTTCGTGTAGCTCGTATTAATGGCATGCTTGGATCACTTGACGCTAACCAAGGGGATACACTGCTTGGTTGGGATACTGATGAATTCCCAGTAAACATCTACGATGCAACACTTACTCTTTATGAAGTATTGAAGAATGACGGTCTTGGCAAAGGCGGAATTAACTTCGACGCTAAAGTACGTCGTCCTTCCTTCGAGCCACAAGATCTGTTCTTGGCACACATCGCTGGTATGGATACTTACGCAAAAGGCTTGAAAGTTGCTGCTAAATTGATCGAAGATCGCGTATTCGAAGATTTCATTGACAAACGCTACAGCAGCTTCACAGAAGGCGTTGGTGCAGACATCGTTTCCGGTAAAGCAACATTGGCTTCTTTGGCTGAATATGCTTTGAACAATGAGAACCCACGTCCTAACCAATCCGGACGTCAAGAATACCTGAGAGCTACCCTTAACCAATACATCTTGGCTGAGTAGTCCTTATAGGGAGCTTGAAGCTTAGGCTTTGAGTCGAGTTTGAACAAATGCAACGGGGGTTGCTGAAGAGAGCATTCTTCGGCAGCCCCCTTTTTGTAGTAAAAACTAAGCAAGATGCTTACGAAGTAAGTTTTGCTCGAAGTAATTCAATGAAGTCTATGCTAACAAAACTTTTAGGAGGTCAAAAATGAAATACGTTATAGGTGTTGATTTGGGGACTAGTGCAGTGAAGACTGTTCTAGTGGACCCGCAGGGGAAGGTGGCTTTTGAGCATTCTGAGTCCTACCCGCTAAGCAGACCCCAACCGAACTGGAGTGAGCAAAATCCTGAGGATTGGGTAAGGGGCACGCTGGTCAGCCTGCGCCGTCTGATTGAAGTATCAGGCATTGACCCGTCTCAAGTAGACGGTCTAAGTTTCTCCGGACAAATGCACGGATTGGTACTGGTAGATAAGGAAGGGCAAGTGCTGCGTCCAGCTATTCTTTGGAATGATACCCGTACTACTGCACAATGCCGTAAGATTGAGAAGACGCTTGGAACGAAGTTGATCGATATCGCCAGAAACAAAGCATTGGAAGGTTTTACACTGCCAAAGATTCTGTGGGTTCAAGAGAATGAACCAGAAGTATTATCACAGGCGCATCAGTTCCTGCTGCCAAAAGACTATGTACGCTATCGGTTGACGGGTGATTATGCAATGGATTACTCCGATGCTGCCGGAACGTTGCTATTGGATGTAGGCTCTAAAGAATGGAGCGCAGAAATCGCAGAGGCTTTTGAACTTCCACTTTCTCTTTGTCCTAGATTGGTAGAATCCTTTGAACAGACTGGAACATTATTGCCGGACATTGCTGAAGCATCAGGTCTTTTATCTTCAACGAAGGTATTTGCTGGTGGTGCGGATAATGCTTGTGGCGCGCTCGGAGCGGGTGTATTGGGAGAAGGCCGGACCATGTGCAGTATTGGTACATCTGGTGTAGTTCTTTCTTATGAGAGCAATAAAGATTTGAATCTCGAAGGCAAAGTCCATTTCTTTAACCATGGTGAAAAAGATGCCTACTATATTATGGGGGTTACACTAGCTGCTGGTCATAGCCTTACGTGGTTTAAAGAAACCTTTGCGGCGGACAAAAGCTTTGATGAGCTGTTAAGCGGAGTTTCCTCTATTCCAGCTGGCAGCGGCGGCCTGTTATTCACTCCTTATATTGTAGGAGAACGTACACCACATCCAGATGCAAATATTCGCGGAAGCTTTATTGGTATGGATTCAGGGCATACGTTGACGCATTTTACACGAGCAGTATTAGAAGGCATTACCTTCTCACTGCGTGAATCCATTGAGATTGTACGTGAGTCAGGCAAAGAGATTACAGAGATCATTGCAATTGGTGGTGGAGCTAAAAATGAGGCTTGGCTGCAAATGCAGGCTGATATTTTCAATGCATCTATCGTGAAGCTAGAAAGTGAGCAGGGTCCGGCAATGGGAGCAGCTATGCTGGCGGCTTATGGAAGCGGATGGTTCACATCCCTTGCGGAATGTGCAGAAGCGTTTATCCGTACTGCTGATGTTTATAAACCAGATCCGAAACAAACGGCAATCTATGATGGTTTATTCAACCTCTATCAGGAAGTTTACGGCCAGACCCGCGAATTGAATAACAAGCTGGCTGCATATCGCCAATAAAGCGCCATTTATCTATCTGTCTGATATAAAAAAGGTCTTTCGCATCTGGCGGAAGGCCTTTTTAAAGACCATCTTCTTTATAGAGGTGATGAACGGCAATATTCAAAAATGTTGCCGTTTTCATTTTTCTTCTGTAAAGTATGGAATATCTCCAAGGTAGTGGCAGCCTGTAAATGAGATAGCGAAGGTTTCGGGGGGCGAAAGGCCATGTTTCAATGGTTTGTTAAGTTGCTGAATGACATCAAAATCCGCAATAAGCTGCTGCTTGCTTTTTTACTGACTACACTTTTGCCGGTATTACTGGTAGGTGGTTATCTTACGATTGAGATGAGGACCATGGCGTTTGAGAACGCACTGGAGCAAGCTTCAATTAACGTAGATCGGGTAAAAAAAAGAACAGAAGAAGTCATCGGTGTATCGCAAGATATAGCGTATCGATTGTCCAATGATGCCCGGCTGAAAAAACTCGCCATACGCCAGTATGTAAGCACTTATGATGTGGTTGAGGCTTATCGGGATTACACTGATATGCGTGAATACCTAAGATTATATAAAGACATATCCAACATACGTTTATACACTGATAATGCTACGCTGCTTAACAACTGGGAGCTGATCAATCCTTCGTCTGCCATTAAGGAGAGCCAGTGGTATCAGAGAGCACAGCGGTACGATAGCCTCGTCGGTTGGGAATATATAGAGGATGAGCGTGATCAGCGGAATTATTTAAGCCTTGTCCGCAAAATCGAGCTGGAGGGCTCCAGTAAAATTGGCGTGCTCGTTATTAATGTAAACAGTCACCAGCTAACTTCAATTCTGAGCCAGGAATCATTTGATACCATGATCGTGGATGATCAGGATAACATCATTGCTGCGAACCGGAGCGATCGAACAGGAAAGAAACTGGCAGATGTTTCTTTTGATACAAAGCTTTTGGGGCAAGGAAGCGGGAGCTATGAGGCAGAAGTAGATGGTGAAGCCTCCAAAATAGTGATAGAAGAACTTAAACCACAAGCCAGCCGTAACGCCCTGCGAATTATTTCTGTTTTTTCTATTGATAGTATAGTCAAAGAACCTAATCGGGTGATTAAGCTTTCGATTACCGTGATTGCCGTAAGCGTTTTATTGGCCTTTTTAATCATATATAGTTTCTCTTCGTTATTTTCACGTAGATTATTGCAGTTAAGCAGACATATTAACCGCGTTAGTACGGGTGATTTTGACACTTCATTAAAAATTGATGGCAAAGATGAGATTGCTCTGCTAGCTCGTCAGTTCAATTCTATGGTGCGGAGTATTAACGATTTGATGTTCGAGGTACAGGAATCTAATGACCAGAACAGTCTGCTGGAACAGAAACAGAATGATATCCGTTTTAAAATGCTGGCAAGCCAGATCAATCCTCATTTCTTGTTCAATGCGCTGGAATCTATTCGTATGGAGGCCCATATGAAAGGGCAAGTGGAGATTGCACGGGTAGTGCGTCTTCTTGGCAAAATGATGCGCAGTAATCTGGAGGTAGGCCGAAGTAAAATTTTGCTTAGCCAGGAGCTTGAAGTGGTTCGTTGTTATTTGGATATTCAGCAATTCCGTTATGAGGATCGTTTGAAATATCAATTTATTGTAGACCCTGCCGTCGAATCGCTCTACATCCCGCCGCTGATTGTGCAGCCGCTTGTGGAAAATGCGGTGATTCATGGGCTGGACAACACGATGGATGGAGCAATGGTTACGGTGAATATCAAGCGTGAGCAGAATCATGCGGTCTTTACCATTACCGATAATGGAGCCGGGATCACTCCGGACAAGCTGGAGCAGATCCGTTATACCCTTGAGGTTCGTGATGAGCAGGAAGAGGCACGGATCGGGCTGCGCAATGTACACGACCGTTTGAAGTTATCCTACGGTGTTGAATATGGACTGAATATCGAAAGCCGGATGAATGAAGGAACATCTATTACGTTTCGTATTCCAATGGAGGACATAAATCTATGATCAAAGTATTGATTGTTGATGATGAGCCAAAGCTGCGGGAAGGCCTTCGGGCTCTAATCCCTTGGGAAGAGCTGGGGTATACGGTGGTGGCTACGGCCGCCAACGGCTTGCAAGCTCAGGAGAAATATCATATTTTTTATCCGGAACTGATTGTGGTGGATATCCGCATGCCTGGTATGGACGGGCTGGAGTTAATCGGTGAGCTGCGCGAAGAAGGCTCGACCAGCCATGTGCTGATTTTAAGTGGTCATGCGGACTTTGAGTATGCCAAACGAGCCATTTCTTACCGCATTGACGGCTATTTACTGAAGCCGGTGGATGAGGAAGAGCTGATCAACTATTTAGAGGAACTCAGAGTCACGATCGCTCAGGAAGATCGCTTTAGCCGCTGGAATGAAGAGGAGCCTGCCCGTAATCGTGAAAGCCTGATGCGTGCATTGCTGCAGCCTTCAACTGCGGAGGAGGGGGAGAATGATCCTGCTAAGCATGCGGCAGCACTGGGTCTTAAACCAGACCGTGTCGAAGTGATCCTACTCGAACTACTCGCGCCTGCGGGCGGCAGTGAGGAAGGAGAGCGGGCCGTTAAGGCCGCGGTAGAACAGTATTTTGGCAGCAGTGAAGAGCGGATGTTTTTCACGATGCCGCCATATATTGGATTCCTGCTGCAAGAGCCGCTGCCAGGAAAGCAGGAACAGGAGCGGCTGATGGAAGAGCTTGCGTCCTTAATTTGCCGCGAGGGATACAACTTCAGCGCAGCAACGGGAGGCCCTGTAGCTGGACCAGAAGAGGCGGCACAGTCTTTTCAAGTGGCGCGTGAACTGCTGCGCCGGGCATTCTTTTACCGCAAAGGGATTCTGATCAGCGCCGATCTCTCCGGTATGTTGTTTCCTGGAGTGGCGGAGGCGTACACCGAAGAAGGGCAGGATGCGGAGAGCCGCCTAATGCTTGCTGTTGAAACCGGAAGCCGCGCGGCCATTGAACCGCTGGTGGATACGATCTGTGCGGAGCTACTGGCTGCGGGCAGTGAGGAGCAGCAGATCAAAGATACATTTGTGCGGATTCTCAGTACGGTGTTGGCCCGTCTCGAACCGGTCTATCCAGAGATTCGCAGCAATGCCGCTAAGCATTCCCCGCCGATCGGTGAGCTCTACCATAGTCATTATCTGGCAGACCTGCAAGAGCAGGCCGTTAATTTCATGGCGGAGATCGCCGATCAAATGTCCAGTGGCAGCAAAGGGAATGAGATCAAAAAAATTACGGAGCTAATCAACCGCCGTTACAATGAGAACCTTAAGCTTGAGACCTTATCTGAGTTATTTAATTACAACAGCGCATATCTAGGTAAAATGTTCAAGAACACTACCGGGGAATACTTCAATACGTATGTGGACAAAGTGCGGATTGAGAAGGCGAAGCAATTCCTAGCGCAAGGCATGAAAGTATATGAGGTGGCCGAGAAAGTTGGGTACATGAACCCCGATTACTTCAACGCCAAGTTCCGTAAATATGTAGGACTCTCCCCAAGTTCTTTTCGCAAAAACATCTAAAATAGAAGCCCAAAAAGCCACAGTTGCAGTTCAGGTATAACCTGAGCTTTAGCTGTGGCTTTTTTTCTTACATTAAAGCTACTTCACTAATAATAAATCTAATCTTTGTTGCAATTCTTGATTTGCAGGGTCCTTTTGAAGGGCCAGAAGTAACTCTTGAATTTGATCCATCTCTTTAAAAGGTTCATTTTGTACATATTTGTCATGTATTCTGGTTTCCAAGGTATATCCATAATCGAACCCTAATGTTGAATACGTCGAAAGGGCAGCAATTTTACTCGCTTGCTCTACAGCAAGAATGCTTGGTGTTGAGTATCGTTCTAATTCCACTCTTAGACCGTCGAGTTCTGATGTCAGATTCAGGTCCAGCCTATTCATTAATCTGTTATGGCTTACGTTGTTATTGAATTGAAATAAATTTAGTGTCAATAATACTGCGGCGATAATCAATAATAATGTCTTGATGTTTTTGTTTTTCATTGCTCTCCTATTACCCTCCTTTAGGAAAAGAAATTGCAGGTACAACAGATAATGTCGACTCGGCATGTGCGTATAAGGAATATGTATCTGAAATAGTTGAAGTACTGATGTATCAGGTGATATTTTCTAGATAAGATGATATTAAAGTAATTAATTTTAATTGAACCATACGGAGGTTTTCGTTGAGGAGCAGGGCAGGGGTTACGGGTATACTTGTTACGCCTCATCTGAGAGCATATTATAGTTTTCATTCGCGGGTATGACGGACTCCAGAGTCGTTATTTGGGCTATTTCGAGTCCAATTTCGATTTATCGGACTCCATGTACGTTATTAGCTGCAAATGTTCTCCAAAAGGTGGTTTTTTAAGTGAATAAGGTCTTTATAGTCCGCCTAACCCAATAAGATGTGCAATTTGCTTAAATAAGGTCATTTCAGTCCGCGCCTTCGCTTCCGGCCACGTTCACTTATAGAACGTTAGCTCGGGGCGTTTTTTAATTATGGGATGAAGTATTAATTGTGTGAAATAGACAGGGGATTAAGTATCGTATTGATTTATGAAATCAAATAATTTCACTTAATTTTATTTTCAGTAAATTCATGTTTGTTTTCAGTGTTTTCAACGATGTATCCGCTTTATTTTGGCTCTAAATCTCTAATTTTCACCTGATTTTAGGTCGAATTTATAGGGTACTGCAATCGCTTACAGAGATTTAGAATATAGACATAGAGAGGAGGGGCTTTATGAAAGCGGACACAGTAACTTCTCAAATCCCGCCGGATACCCGAACACGCAACAAAAAGCCTGCTTCAGGAGGACGGTTTTGGAGAAGCTTTAAGAATCAAAAGTACTTATGGATGATGTCGATACCTTTTGTGATCTGGGCATTCGTCTTCAGTTATCTCCCGTTATGGGGCTGGACGATGGCTTTTCAAAAGTACAAGCCCGCACGTGGCTTTTTTGAACAAGAATGGGTAGGTTTTGAACACTTTAAGACACTGTTCAGTGACTCGCAATTCCTTCTGGCGCTGCGTAATACGCTAGCGATGAGTGGAATGGGCTTGGTCGCAGGCCTTATCTTTCCGATAACGTTTGCAATATTGCTCAATGAAGTGCGTCTCGGCTTCTTTAAACGATTTGCTCAAACAGTCTCGTATTTGCCCCACTTTGTATCATGGGTGGTTGCAGCAGGGATTGTAACTAAAATGTTATCTGGTGAAAATGGTATTGTAAACGATATCTTGTTAGGAATAGGATTCATAGACGCACCTATCCAGTTTATGGCCCAGGGCCATCTTTTCTGGGGAATCGTTACCTTATCGGATATTTGGAAAGAGACCGGATGGAATGCCATCATCTACCTTGCAGCTATCGCAGGTATTGGGCCTGAATTGTACGAAGCAGCCCGGGTAGACGGTGCCAGCAGGCTGCGTCAGGTATGGCATATTACACTTCCGGGTATTCGCCCAACAATTACTGTACTACTTATTATGTCGATTGGTAATTTGCTCAATATCGGCTTTGAGAAGCAATTCTTGCTCGGAAACAACCTCGTTACCGACTATTCTCAAGTGCTAGACTTGTATTCACTGAAATACGGACTGGGCATGGCGAGATATTCCTACGGTACTGCGATCAATATATTCAACTCAGTGATCAGTGTAATTCTACTGTTTACGATTAATGGAATCTTTAAACGTACAACAAAAGAGAGCCTTCTGTAACACAGAGGGCCCTTCAACCCAATCGTGGCAGCAAATTGCCCTTTTCATGAAAGGAGAGCGTTACCGTGGGAGAATCAGCTATCACCAGAAAGTCATGGTCAGACAGGATCTTTGATTTCTTTGTATATTTTGTAATCCTGTTTGTGGTTGTAATCACGATTTATCCGTTTTTGAACGTGCTTGCCATCTCACTGAATGATTCAGTGGATAGTGTGCGCGGTGGAGTGACCATCTATCCCCGCCAGTTTACTTGGGACAATTACTTGAAAATCTTCACCTTCTCGGGATTAATCACCGGGTTTAAAATATCCGCTTTACGGACAGTTGTTGGAACTTTATTCGGACTGATCAGTGCCTCGATGCTGGCGTTTACGATCAGCCGCCCTGACTTTGCAGGCCGTAAATTCGTTTCCACATTCTTGGCAATGACCATGTATATCTCTGGAGGAATGATTCCTATATACATGCTGATCAAGGATCTGCATATGATGAACAGCTTTGCAGTTTATGTCCTACCTGGATTGGTCAGTGCTTTTAACGTTTTCGTTATCCGCTCCTTTATCGACGGTCTGCCTTATGCGCTGCAGGAATCAGCGAAGCTGGATGGAGCCAATGACTTTACTATCTACTTCCGGGTCATTTTGCCACTGATGAAACCAGCGTTAGCAACAATTGCGCTGTTCCTAGCAGTAGGTCAATGGAATGCTTGGTTGGATACTTATCTGTACAATGGTTCAAGCCCTAACTTAACCACATTACAGTTTGAATTGATGAAGGTTCTACAGACCACAACCAGTGGTAACGGAGGCGACTACCGCTCCAACATTGCTTCGCTGGCTTCCAATCAGGTCTCGCCGGAGTCGCTCAAAATGGCGATTACGATTGTCGTAACCGTACCGATTCTGTTGGTTTATCCGTTCATTCAGAAGTATTTTGTTAAAGGTATGACACTTGGTGCTGTGAAGAGTTAATCACAGTTTAACGGGGGAGCTTAGTCTCCCCTATGCTTAAAACCTATTGTGTATCCGTTTTCTTTTGGCAAGCTGGGTAAAGTATTAACAGGTCTTCACCTGTGATACGATAGATAAACAATTTTAAGGAGGGTTTATTTAATGGGAAGTAATAGAAAGATAAAAGCCAAAGCTACGGCATTAACGCTCACTTCTATTATGCTGCTCGGTGTGCTTGCAGGCTGCGGCGGTAACAATGGCAACAATGATAATGCTGCAGCTGGAAATACAGGCGGCAACGCAACTAATGCTGGAAATGCGACCAATGCGGCTGAGGATATTTCCCCGCTCACGATGACCTTCTTCAGTGCAGACCCTAACCCGAACTGGACAGGTATGCAAGATGAAGTTGGTAAAGTGATTACGGAAAAAACGGGAGTAACCCTAAATGCTGAATATGCAGTTGGTGATCCTCAACAAAAAGTAGCCTTGATCGCAGCGAGCGGCGAATATCCGGATTTGATCAGTGCTAAGACTGATGTCAGCAAGCTGGTAGATGCAGGCGCAATGCTTGATCTAACAGACCTGATTGAAAAATATGCTCCGAATATCAAAAAAGTATTGGGCGAAGAAGGCATGAAACGTTCACGTTACAGTGACGATGATCATGCGATTTATGCCATCCCTACCTATGCAGGTGTAGACAACAAATATTTTGATGCTGGTGGCGGATTTGAACTACAGCACCGTGCTGTTAAAGAAGCTGGATATCCTGCAATCAAAACTGTTCAAGATTATGAGAACGTAATCAAGGCTTACCTGGAAAAACATCCTACCGATGAAAATGGTAACAAAAACATCGGCCTGACTCTGAATGCAGATGATTGGTACATGTACATTACAGTAACTAACCCAGCATTTATTACTACTGGTTCTCCTGACGATGGTGAATATGCGATTGATATCGACACCCAAGAAGTAACTTATCACTTCCGTCGTCCGGCTGAAAAAGAATATTTCCGCTGGCTCAACCACATGAACGATATCGGATTGCTTGATCCAGAAAGTTTCGTTCAAAAGTATGATCAGTACAAAGCTAAAATCGCTACAGGCCGCGTTATTGGTTTGATTGACCAAGACTGGGGTTATGGCGATGGAGAAAGAGCATTGAAAGCTGAAGGCAAGCTGGATCAAGGCTATGGACACTATCCTGTAACCTTGTCTGAGGAGTACAAAGAAACCTCCTTCTGGCCTACAGGCTTCATGGGTGGTAACGGAATTGGGATCAGCGTAGATGCTAAAGATCCAGTTCGTGCAATTAAATTCCTGGACTACCTAGCTTCCGACGAAGGTCAAGTATTGGTTAACTGGGGTATTGAAGGCAAACACTACAATGTTGTGGATGGCAAACGCGTCATTCCTGAAGATGTGAACGACCGTAAATATAATGACACTACCAACTTCCAAAAAGAAACTGGCTTGGGTAATGTCGGATCAAACTATGCATTGCTGAGCGCTCACTATGGCGACGGTGTATTGGATCCATCTGGTAACTACTACACAACTCGTTTCCCTGAGCAAGTAACCGTAGGTTACAATGCGGTTGAAAAAGAAACACTTGCTGCTTACAAAGCAACCACTTGGAAAGACCTCTTCCCTAGTGAAGATGAGTTCAAAGTTAAACCTTGGGGCGCGGCATGGAACATCACGATTCCTGGGGATAGCGAAATCGTCGTTCTTGACAACAAGCTGAAGGATATCAGTTGGAAACGGATCCCTGAAGCAATCTTGTCTAAACCAGCTGATTTCGATAAAGTTTGGGATGCTTACATGGCTGAGCTAGATAAAGCTGGTGTAACGAAAGCTGAAGATTTGCGTGAAGAGCTGGTTAAACAACGCGTGAAACTTTGGAATGATTAATTATTAAATTTCGTCTAATACAATAAAAGCATGAAGATGGCGGGAAGTCCGAACGAAAGTCCGGGCCTCCCGCTGATTGCTTTTCACCGGTCATAACAGGACAGGAGGAATATACATGGGAGAGAGCAAGAACTCCGGACAGCATGAGTTATGGTACAAGCAGCCGGCGGCTGTATGGGAAGAGGCGCTGCCCGTAGGTAACGGCAGGCTGGGCGGCATGGTCTTTGGTGGAATCGAAGAAGAACGGATTCAATTAAATGAAGACACCTTATGGTCGGGTTTCCCGCGGGATAAAGCCAATTATGAGGCACTGCGGCATTTAGCCCCAGCCAAACAGCTAGTAGCAGAGGGAAAATACAAGGAAGCAGAAGCACTGGTGGACGCCAAAATGTTAGGCAGCCGGACGGAATCCTATCAACCACTTGGAGATTTGCGATTGAAGTTTAATTTTGCAGGTGCTGTAGAGGATTACCGGAGGGAGCTTGATCTGGATCGGGCGTTGGCTACGGTATCCTATACTGCCGATGGTGTAAGGATCGTACGTGAAGTATTGGCCAGCAGACCGGATGAGCTTATAGCTCTTCATATCCGTGCGGAGGGGGGAGAGGGCCAAGCTACTCTGCCAGATTTCTGGGCGGATCTGGCATCACCGCATCCTTCCCACTCGGAGATTACTCCGAATGGCATGCTTATTATGACTGGCCGTGCCCCGTCGCATGTGGCTGATAACTACGTAGGGGATCACCCGCGTGCCGTATTATATGAAGAGGGCCTTGGCATAAGTTTTGCTGCGGTTATGGAGATCCAGACGGAAGGTGGGGCTTGTGTAGCAGAGAACGGCTCGCTGTTGATTTCTGGCGCGCACTCCATTACCCTTCGTCTGGCTGCGGCAACCGATTATGCCGGGTATGACCGGATGCCGGGAAGCGGTGGCAAGCTGCCAGCGGAATTGTGCCTAGAGCAGTTAGCTTCAGCCTCAAAAGGATACGCAGAGCTTAAGCAGCGCCACCTAGAGGATCATCAATCCCTGTTCCGCCGTGTGCAGTTGACGCTTGCATCTGCTGCCTCCCGGGGAGAGCTTCCGACTGATGAGCGACTGGCACAATACCGCGAAGGACAGACGGATCCTGAACTGGAAGCGCTACTGTTCCAGTATGGCCGCTATCTTATGATTGCTGGCTCACGGCCGGGGACACAAGCTCTGAATCTGCAGGGCATTTGGAATCCCTATATTCAGCCACCATGGAACAGCAATTATACGACAAATATAAACACCGAAATGAATTATTGGCCGGCCGAGTTATGCGGATTGGGCGAATGCCATGAACCTTTAATAGATTTTATTACGGAGCTTAGCGTGGCTGGCAGCCGTACAGCGAATATTCATTATGCCGCACGCGGCTGGACAGTACACCATAATACCGATTTGTGGCGGATGACTTCTCCATCAGACGGTAAGGCGATGTGGGCTTTTTGGCCGATGGGCGGGGTATGGCTCTCTCGCCATCTATGGGAGCGTTACGCTTTCCGTCCAGATGAGGACTATTTGCGCACAGCTTATCCCTTATTAAAGGGAGCCGCATTGTTTTGTCTGGATTGGCTAGTGGAGCTGCCTGATGGAAGATGGACTACAGGTCTGTCTACCTCGCCAGAGAATGTATTTCTGACTGCTGAAGGCATACCATGCAGTGTCTCGGCTGGCTCAGCCATGGATTTATCGCTCATCGCTGAGTTGTTCAAGCACTGCATTCAGGCTGCTGACATTTTAAATACCGATGTAGAGCTGCGTCAGGAGCTTATGCAGAAACAGAAGCAGCTTGCCCACCAGGGGATCGCACCGGACGGAACTGTCCGCGAATGGAATGAGGATTTCGCTGAACAAGAGCCTGGGCATCGTCATGTTTCTCATTTGTATGACCTGTACCCTGGGAACGTAATTAGCCCTTCCTCCACACCAGAGCTAGCGGAGGCGGCAACATTCACACTGAAGAAACGCATAGAACACGGAGGTGGCCATACAGGCTGGAGCGCAGCTTGGTTGCTTAATCTTTATGCGCGTCTGAAGGATGCCGAGAGTGCGGTTAGCTGTCTACGTCGCATTTTGCAAGATTCCAGTTTGCCGAACCTGTTCGGTAATCACCCTCCGTTTCAGATTGATGGAAACTTCGGAACTACAGCCGGGATAGCAGAAATGCTCTTGCAGAGTCATCAGGAGGGTCTGGAACTATTACCTGCTCTTCCAAAGGAATGGTCTGAAGGCAGCGTGAAAGGTTTGGTGGCACGTGGTGGCTTTGTCACGACTATAGAATGGAGCGAGGGCTGTTTAACAAGGGCAGAGGTTACCTCGACTCATGGCCGATCCTGCAGAATTGTTCAACACCAGCCTTTGCTCATTCAAAAACCGGATGGTACACAGATTGAAGGAGCGGGGCAGGAATTTGAAACAGCAATCGGAGAGACCTATATCATTACACCCCTAAAGAAATAATCCATATCGGTCTGGCTTAGTGGCTGTTCTCAGAGTAGAATTATTCTACAGAGAACAGTCTTTTTTTGCCCAAGTCCTCATTATCTATTAAATGGAGGGTTTTGAATAAGTCTGTAGGAGCCGGAGGATCAGAATAATTATGTGGAAAAAACGCTTCACGTTGGCAAAAGTCATTCTTGGAGGAGTGATTATTTGCGCAGCCATTCCCCCGACATTGTATTGGACCTGGGGGTATGCTTATGCGGCCACGACTTCACCGACCGTTCGTTCTGTAAGTGAAATTGCCCAGAAGCTAACCGGTGCGATGAATAATCGTAGAGAAACTATCACTTTTACTTATGAGGGGAAAACCTCGAATTTAAAAACACAGATACAAACGGGTCTAGATCAAGCGATGAATAGCGATCCCTATTTGTATTACATCATAGACAGCTACGGATACACTTATCGAGGGAGCAAAAGCTCTGTAAAGGTTACAGTAGAAGTGAAATACTTGGAAACGCTGGAGCAGACCGCTTTTGTGAACAAAGAAGTAAAGGCAACGCTCAAGAAGATCATTACACCGGGCATGAATAATCATCAGAAGGTTAAGGCTATCCACGACTGGGTGGTGCTGCGTCTGAAGTATGATACCTCTTATCGTAAATATACGGCTTATGAAGGTCTGAAGAGTGGCAGTGCCGTTTGCCAGGGGTATTCGCTGTTGACCTATAAGCTGCTCAAGGAAGCGGGATTCAGTAATAAAATCGTTGAGGGCACTGCAAAACAGCCGGGAGGACGCAGCCAGTCTCATGCTTGGAATCTAGTGCTGCTCGAAGGAAGATGGTATCATCTCGACACAACTTGGGATGACCCGACACCTGATAAAGCCGGCGTGGTAAGCACCGCGTATTACTTGAAGACTGATGCACAAATGCGTCAGGACCATAGCTGGACGAAGTCTTATCCGGTAGCCTCGGTTGCCTATTATAAGACCTTGTCGGCACTTGTAGAGCGTGGAGGACAGAGAGCCGGGGTGTATAAGCAGCTTCAGAAGGACCTTAATTATGAGCTGTATGCCGAGGAGCGGATTGTACGTTCAGCAGCAGATTTAATTCAGCTGGCGAATAAGGCTGTCGCTTCAGGAGAGGGATCTTTATTATTCCGTTATCACGGTAGTGGAACCCAGCTGAAGAATGATCTACAGGAATTATATAAACTTGGACTAGAGGATGTGTCTTATTCTAGCACTTCTTTTGATAATACGGGTGATCTAAAAGTGTATGTGACTTGGGAATAGGCAAAGGGCTAAGTAAAATCAGGAGTTGAATATACTAGATTGATTTATATAAAAAGGGATATCCTGCAGCCTTTCAGGCTTCTGGATATCCCTTTTTTGAGGAGTCTATTTATTCTGGGTGAGTACTAAGATCGCATTTATCCAAAGGAATAATATTACTCTTGCGGAAGAAGCGATAGCCGGCCCAAATCAAGACGAATAATGGCAGGCTGATATAGGAAACGGCAATACCGTACCAGTCGATGCTTCCACCTGAGAAGGCGCCCATATTCTGGCCAAGGATGGCTACCGCACAAAGTACTAAGGCAAATATAGGTCCAAACGGGAACCATCTAGCCCGGTAAGGCAGCTCATCAAGGGAATGACCTTGAGCTATAAAGGCGCGTCTGAAACGATAATGGCAGACAGCGATGCCGAGCCAGTTAATAAATCCACACATACCGGAAGCATTAAGCAGCCAGTTGTATACGGCACCGTCACCAAAGAATGATGCCAAAAAGGCCAACATACCGACAGCTGTGGTCACGAGCAAAGCTCCAACGGGAACACCGCGGCGATTAAGCTTGCCTAGAGCACGTGGAGCCATTCCATCCTTAGCCATAGCGTACAGGACGCGGGTGGAGGCGTACATTCCCGAGTTCCCGGCTGACAATACGGAGCTGAGAATGACAGCATTCATGACGGATGCGGCAATAGCAAGCCCAGCTTTATTAAATACGATCGTAAATGGACTGACTCCGATATCATCAATACCACCGCGTAGCAGATCTGGATTCGTGTAAGGAATCAGCATTCCAATTACAAGTATAGCGAGGATATAAAAGATTAATATACGCCAGAATACTTGGCGAATAGCAATAGGTACGTTGCGGCGAGGGTTCTCACTCTCACCTGCTGCAACACCGATTAGCTCGGTGCCTTGGAAGGAGAATCCTGCAGCCATAAAGACACCGACGAAAGCGAAGAAGCCACCGTGGAAGGAGCTACCCCCGATCTGGAAATTGCTGAAGCCTACGGCTTTTCCACCCATGATTCCGAAAATCATCAAAACTCCGACAATAAGAAAGGCGATAACAGTAATAATTTTGATAATGGCAAACCAATATTCTGATTCTCCGTATCCACGAGCAGACAGGAAGTTAAGACCGAACATCAACAGCAGGAATACAAGACTCCAGAGAAAGGAGGGACTGTCCGGGAACCAGTATTTAATAATGACGGTGGCGGCAGATAATTCTGCTGCAATCGTAACCGCCCAGTTATACCAGAAGTTCCAGCCGATGGCGAACCCAAAAGCGGGGCTGACGAAACGCGTGCCGTAAGTGCTAAATGAGCCCGAATCCGGTAAATAGGTAGCGAGCTCTCCCAGACTGGTCATGAGGAAATAAACCATAACACCAACAGCCGTATAGGCTAGAAGTGCTCCACCGGGTCCGGCTGAAGCGATAGCGCCACCACTGGCGAGGAAGAGTCCAGTACCAATAGATCCTCCAAGCGCAATCATGGTCAAATGCCTTGCTTTAAATGATTTTTTTAGCTCAGGCGGGTTACTAATGTTGCCTTGTGCTAGATTTTGCTGCTTGCCCTGCATGATTTGACACTCCTTATGATCTAATCTTTCAATTCATGAACGGGGAGTGCTGAGCTGCTTCCTCCCGCAGAGCGAGAGAGTGTATTTGGTGGTCTCCATGAGGTAATGGACAAACACCAAACATACAAATTCTGTAAACGCAAAGAAACCGCAGACTATATCTGCGGTTTCCATCTATACAGCTCCGCATCATACTCCCTGTGAAGATAGCGCAACACATTATGACCTGCTGCTTATGCAGGTTATACAATGTGACAGTTCCGTGCCTTTCGGCAACGGCCCCAGCCTGCACCGCTGTAAGAGCGACAGTGCAGACTTCGGCAGATATTCCTTTCGACGCGATTCATAGACGGCTCTAACGTCTCCACGCGCGTACTCTTTATATCCGCGACCTCTACCTCATCTTAGTATGACGAGGCTATCTTTACTTCATTCATTTATAAACAACAGGAATTAGTATAAAGCAAGTTCGCAAGTCAAGCAATGACAAAATCCGGTAGGGAACATTAGTTACGACGACGTTCTGACATTTGCTGCCAAACGGTACCCGCCGCTGCTTCACCGGAAGCGATACGTTCCAAAGCCATTTTAGCCTGAAGTCCAACCTCGAATTCCGGATCTTCCGCCGCAACCGACAGCGCTTCTTGGGCATCGGATGTGCCCACCTCATAGAGGAAACGAGCTGCGCGCCAGCGGACAAGCTTGCTCTTATCTGTCAGTGCCGCCGTCATCACTGGCGTGGCGGCAGGATCGCCGATGTCGGACAGCGTATCGCCTGCCGTACGTCTCACGGCTGGCGCGCTGTCTGCCATCGCCTCATAGAGCAGCTCCATCGCTTCGGGCGTGCGAAGGTCGCCTAGATACACGACCGCAAGCCTGCGAATATGCAGCTTGGGATCGTGCAGCGCCGCCTTAAGCTCCGGCAGGAGCTCCGCCGTCGGCGTAAGATCCTCCAGCGCGGCGTAGCGCACGCGCCAATCCTCATGCTTCAGGTCTCGCAGCAGCTCATCCTGACTGCGGGTTCGTCTCTGCTCGACGAACTCGCCTTCGGCGCCGTGCGCAATGGCTTGCTGCACGAGAGAGTCGAGGCGTTCCTGCGGATACGCCGCTTCGACCTCTTGCTCCACCTCGCGTGCAATCTCCGCGGGCTCGCCATAACGCACGCCGTAATCAGTGAGCTTACGCTCTTTAATCATCACGGCGCTAGCCACATCCATAACCGCCTTCGTGAAGCGGTTTGCTAAGGAGATGCGCTCTTCATTCGCGCCGGTCTTAACGCGGATTTGCAGCGGAATTCCGCGGAACATCTGGACGAAGACTTGGGCTTCGCCGAAATGAGCGCCAGCGTTCTCATCGGCAAGATTCCAATCGTCAATTAAGCCTTCGCTGTTGCCGAAGCGGTTCTGGACTTCTCTTAGAATCGCTGCCCAATCCGCATTGCCCTTGCGTTCGAGCGCTGCAAAGTCAGCAGCATGATAGATGCTAATAACGCCCGGTATCGTTAACATTTCGCGTGCCCAGGCAGGTGCGGAACGTTCACTTTCTGGTGTATAGGTTCTGCGGATTCCAGGTTCCAGACTTTCGTCCAAATGAAGCTTCATCGTATTTGGACTTGGAGTCGGTTCAATAAAAGTAATCTTCATACGTAGCTCCCCCTTGAACGGTATATGCACCGCCATACTTTATACACATATTATCTCATTTCTGGCGTGAAACACAAAAGGGTGCTTAGATATTTTGCGGAAAAAGGGCGCACCCTTACCAAGTAACTTGTATATTTTGCAAAATACTCTGCCGTTCAATATAGTTGTATTATATTCGCTAAAGTAAAGCGTGCTCGGCAAACTTCTAAAGATGAGGTGCTCTATGGTTAAATTTCGCTACAATAACCTCGACAATGTGAGTACCGATAAAACACTTAAAGAGTTTCGTAAGTGGCGGGAGGAACGTCGACGGAAGAAAAAAGATTATTCATATGTAGTGCCAAGTACGCCACCGAGGTTAGCTTATCTGGCGGAGAATCGGCTGGAGACTACCATTACGTGGATTGGGCATTCAACGTTTTTTCTTCAATATGAAGGGATGAATATCATTACTGATCCAATCTGGGCGAGAAGACTAGGCTTTGAGAAAAGATTGGGGCAACCCGGGATTCCGCTCAGCGAAGTGCCTCCCATTGACCTGATTCTGATCTCGCACTCTCATTATGACCACTTGCATATGGCTTCTATCCGTAAATTATATAGAGCAGGGACAACCCTTGTTGTTCCTATAGGCTTGAAACGAAAGATGCTCCGCAAAGGATTTCGCAACTGCATAGAAATGGAATGGTGGCAGGAAAATACGCTAGGTAAAATTAAGCTTACCTTCGTGCCGACTCAGCACTGGACGCGGAGAACGCCTTGGGACACGAATACTTCGCATTGGGGAGGATATATTCTGCAGCCGATCGAATCGGATAGCGACAAGCTGCCCCCAAACCTGTATTTCGCAGGAGATAGCGGTTATTTTCCGGGTTTTAAGGAGATTGGGAGCCGCTATAAGCTTCATGTTGCACTCATGCCGATTGGAGCTTATGAACCGGAGTGGTTCATGACCTCGCAGCATGTAACCCCTGAAGAGGCTATACAAGCATTTGTAGATGTTGGAGCGGAGACCATGATTCCGATGCATTACGGCACCTATAGACTTGCTGATGATACGGCCCGGGAAGCGCTGGATCGGATGGAAAGTGCCCGGCTTAAACAAGGTATTTCTGAAGAAAGAATCCGTACGCTCAGTTATGGTGAAACGCTTGTTATACAACCCGAGAATCGCATAACTGGACAATAATTGAAAAAATTCCTCCTTACTGGCGACCTCTGTACAGCAGCTGGAATAACTTTAGTATTGGAGAGAACAGCTGAAAAGGCTATTTTACGGGCTTTTTGCTCTCTATTTATGCTATAATGAGCCGAAACCCTAAGTGAAAAGGATGGTAATGCGTAATGATTAGCACAAGCGGCGTAACACTCCGCTACGGAAAACGCGCTCTCTTTGAAGATGTAAACATAAAATTCACCCCTGGTAACTGCTACGGTTTGATTGGCGCCAATGGTGCCGGTAAATCAACCTTTCTGAAAATTCTGTCTGGTGAGATCGAAGCAAATACCGGTGAGGTACATGTTACACCAGGCGAACGTCTCGCAGTACTCAAACAGAACCATTTTGAGTATGATGAATTCCCAGTACTTGAGACCGTAATTATGGGTCATACACGTCTTTATGAAATTATGAAAGAAAAGGACGCGCTTTATGTGAAGTCTGATTTCACAGAAGCGGATGGCCTGCGTGCAGGGGAGCTTGAAGGTGAGTTCGCTGAGCTTAACGGCTGGGATGCTGAGCCAGATGCAGCTGCCATGCTGATTGGTCTCGGAATTATGCGTGAACTGCATGACAAAAAAATGGCCGAACTGAGCGGCAATGAAAAGGTACGGGTACTCTTGGCGCAAGCCTTGTTTGGCCGTCCAAATAACCTGCTGCTAGATGAGCCTACCAACCACTTGGATCTCGAATCTATTGGCTGGTTAGAGAACTTCCTCATGGACTATGAAGGTACTGTTATCGTCGTATCTCATGACCGTCACTTCCTGAATAAAGTATGTACGCATATTGCGGATATTGATTTTGGCAAAATCCAAATGTACGTCGGCAACTACGACTTCTGGTATGAGTCCAGTCAGCTTGCGCAAGCTTTGCAGCGTGATTCGAACAAGAAGAAGGAAGATAAAATCAAGGAATTGCAGGCATTTATCCAGCGTTTCTCGGCCAATGCTTCCAAGTCTAAACAAGCGACATCACGTAAGAAACAACTTGAGAAAATTACACTGGACGATATTCGTCCGTCGAACCGTAAATATCCGTTCCTCAACTTCAAACCTGAACGTGAAGCGGGTAAACAATTGCTGACAGTCAGCGGATTGTCCAAAGCGGTTGAAGGTGAAAAGCTTCTTGATGAAATCAGCTTTGTAGTAAACAAAGGGGATAAGATTGCTTTTGTGGGCCCTTACTCCCAGCCTAAATCACTGCTGTTTGATGTGATCATGGGTGAGCAAGAAGCGGATGCGGGGGAATATACATGGGGAGTAACTACAACTCAAGCGTATTTCCCGAAAGACAACTCCAGCTATTTCGATGGTGTAGAAATGAATCTTGTAGAATGGCTACGCCAGTATTCTAAAGATCAGGACGAAACTTTCCTGCGTGGATTCTTGGGCCGTATGTTGTTCGCCGGAGAAGAAGCACTGAAGAAAGCAAGCGTGCTGTCCGGGGGCGAGAAGGTTCGCTGTATGCTGGCCAAAATGATGCTCAACGGCGCAAACGTGCTTGTGTTCGATGAACCAACCAACCACTTGGATCTGGAATCCATCACGGCACTGAATAACGGGCTGATCGATTTCGATGGCACGATTCTATTCACTTCCCATGACCATCAGTTCATCCAAACCATTGCTAACCGCATCATCGAGATTACACCTACAGGTGTAATTGACCGCTCCATGAGCTACGATGAATATTTGGAGAATCCAGAAATTAAGGAAATGCGCCAGCGCATGTATCCTGTAGAAGTATAATATTTAATTTCCGCTATGCGGAAGGAACCCATGAAGCAGCTACTCTAATCCTTTTAGGATCAGGGTAGCTGTCTTTATAATTTCGATTTTGAAAAGTTATTAACAAGTAGAATTCTACGGGGAGTATACGCGGGGCTTCTAAGACGGGAGTCTTTAGCCCTTGAGTTTTCCAAAGCGCATGTTTTCAGCTGACTAATCGTACAATAAAGAGAATCAGTTATGAATTTGAAGAGTTCTAATCCATCCTATCAGGCAGGACGAACGTATAAACGGCTGCGTTTCCCCGAGGGATTCGCAGCCGTTTATGTTTAAATATAAGTAAATACTAAGATCCGCCAGTACGACGGCGTTGGTTGTTAGGCTTTTTGTTATTTTGGCTTTTTAGCGGTTTGGCGGAACCAGCCTGAAATGTGGATCCAGGTTTGGAGGAAGATTGTTGTTTCTTCTGCTCCAGTTTTTTACGGATAGCTTCCGCTAAGTTGATTTTTCCTTTATCGTTGCTTTCGCTCATTATGATAACCTCCTTCGAAGCAAGTCCTTACACTTTATTCTAATTGTTTTTAAATGCTGCCACAAGGGCAAGAATAATTGAAAGAATTCTTTTCCGTATTTTAAATAATCGGGGAAAAAGAGGGGGAGCCAAGATGACTGATATTTACGAAGATATACGTAAAGGGGAACGAGGAGCTTGGGTTAGCATAGCGGCTTACCTCATCCTATCATCATTCAAGCTGGTTTGCGGTTATTTATTTGCATCTAGCGCACTCGTAGCGGACGGGGTCAACAATTTAACAGATATCGTGGCATCCATAGCTGTGCTGGTGGGTTTACGGATTTCGCGGAAGCCACCTGACTCTGACCACGCTTATGGGCATTTCCGCGCAGAGACCGTAGCGGCGTTGTTGGCTTCTTTTATCATGGCGGTAGTGGGCATTCAAGTGATTGTAGAGGCGGTGCGGTCCTTTTTCGATCGTACAAAAGAAACGCCACAGCTCTGGTCGGCAGGGGTGGCTATTGTATGTGCAGTGGCTATGATGGGAGTATATATATATAACAAAAGACTGGCCAAGCAAATTAACAGTGGGGCACTTATGGCAGCGGCTAAGGATAATTTTTCTGATGCTATGGTCAGTGTTGGAGCCGCAGTTGGGATTGTAGGCGCACAGTTTGGTTTGCCATGGATTGATTCCGCAGCGGCTGTTCTTGTCGGACTCATTATCTCCAAGACTGCTTGGGATATTTTTCGTGATTCGACCTATCGGCTTACCGATGGCTTTGATGAAGATAAATTGATGGATCTACGCAGTACGATTGCTCGAACGCCGGGAGTAGAAGAGATTAAAGATGTGAAGGCACGGGTTCATGGTAATCATGTGCATGTGGATGTTGTAGTGGAGGTGGATGCGAATATTTCTGTGACGGAAGGTCATGAAATAAGTGATTCCATCGAAGAAAGAATGAGCAAAATGCATAATATTATGAATGTGCAGGTGCACGTGGAACCTAAAAAATAAATTAAAAATGCTATATTAAGGGAAAAACACACATATTCAAGGAGAAATCAAGACTTTAGACCTGTATGTTACCATAAAGTGGCATGATTATATGTGAAATTTGGAGCATGTTCCAAATCCCGGGCAAGCCTATAATGAGGGCATAAAGGAATAATGTAGTACAATCCTTTATTGAAATCTCATCATGGAATTTGGGGGAACGTATGATCAAATCACATAAGCAAATTACAGCATCTTTGTTAGTATCTGCTGCAATTGTTGCAGGTTTAGGAGTATCTGCTCCTGGACAAGCAGCGGCAGCCTCAAGTTCATCTAATTCAGTTACAGCAGCTTCAGCCGTTCAAACAGGTGTAATCGAGGCTAGTGTTCGCCTTCGCAGCACCCCTTCTACTGACGGAGAAATAGTGAAGTACTTGCAAAAGGGAGATCAAGTGCAGATCCTTTCGCAGCCTAACAGCTATTGGTATCAAGTAAAAACGGCTGATGGTTCAGTGGGTTATACAAGTGCAGGAGATAAGTATATCAGCGTATCCTCTGCTTCAGTAACGACACCATCGGCACAAACTGGCACCATTAAGTATGGTGTGAATCTTCGGGTTTCACCTTCAACAAGCGGAAAAGTAATGAAGCTTTTGAATAAGGGAGAAAAAGTAGAAGTTCTGGCACAGCCTAACAGTTACTGGTATCAAGTTAAAGCGGCGGATGGTAGCATCGGATATATAAGTTCAAGTGATCAATATAGTACACTTTCAGGAAACGGTGGGGGATCTGGAACGGTAACGCCTACACCAACGCCTACACCTACACCTACACCCAATCCGCCTATAACAACACCGGGGGCTTCAGCCCAAATCGAACGGGTAATTGCTGCAGGCATGGGATATCTAGGAACGCCTTATGAGTATGGCTCCAGCAGAAATGATACAAGAACCTTTGACTGCTCGGACTTCATCCGGCAAATTTTTATGGATGCTGCGAATCTCAAACTGCCGGCGGATTCCCGTCAACAAGGAGATTGGGTGAAGTCGAATAGTACGATGGTTACGTCTATTTCCAATTTGAAGCGCGGCGACTTAATGTTCTTTATGGATTATAAGGGGAATTCTGCTTCTGCTTATGAGGGAATCGACAAATCTACAGCTAGAATATCGCATGTTGCTATGTATCTAGGAGATGGACAAGTTCTACAAACTTATTCCGTAGCTTCAGGCGGGGTAAGAGTAGATAAACTTAGCGCTTCTTGGATGAATCGTTTTCTCTACGGAGGTTCGGTCATTCGCTAAATATATGAAAAATGCAGGAAGCGACAGCATCGCATGTTTGTGACGGGTGAACGATGGCGGGCGTACGCGCAAGAGGGCTATCCTTTTAGTAGAATTCTCTACTGAGGGGGTAGCTCTTCCTGTTTTATCTGTTCAGAATATGTACTCTCCACATAAAAAAAGGGCAGTACCATCGGCCATTTTCTTGGCTCTTGGGACACCCTTTTTTCGCATATTGATAATTAAGGTAAGATCACATTGGCTGTTACAGGAACCTTAACCCATGCTTTTCCTAGCCAAGTGTAGATTTCTCTCCATTCATTACCCCAAGTGTCCGAAATAACTTCACCTGTTGTATCAAGAGTCTGAACGCCAAGCCAGCCTGCTGGAATTATACCTCCGACGGAAAAGTAGAAAGGTGTTTTCTCGGTCAGCACTATTTGTGGTGTTGCTGGAATCATATCCGCTGGAGTGATAATTGTTTCAAAAGAATTGCTGTAAGTGCTTCCAGTTACGGTTGCAGGATCCGTAGTAGTGTTAGTTACTTCAGCTGCTGAAGCTGTAGCAGCAATGGAAGCCATAAGTCCTAAGGCTACTGTAAGGCTGGCGATTTTTTTCATGTTTGGTTCCTCCTAGTGGGGGTTGGATGTATTTTTTTCCAAAAGCGCTGTTTGCTAATATGCTAGTAAACGTAAATGATGCGTGATGAACCACCCATTCAACATTTCTTATTTTCTCAAGTGACATCCGTGCAGGAATGACCTATACTTTCTGCATGATGAATAAGATATATGGATAGATATGGGAGGGATACGACAGTCACACCATTAAAATGAGGGGCTACTACATAGATCTACCTCTGCGTCCCGTGAAGAGAGAAATTACAAACAGAACCAGGAAGACGAAGAACAGGATCTTAGCAAGACCAGCGGCGGCGGCTACAAGGTTGAAGAAACCAAAGATTCCGGCGATTACTGCGACTACAAGTAGTATTGCGGACCATTTTAACATTACATATCACCTATCCTTTTTTGATTAATGTAGTCATTGTATAAACGGGGACTTTGATTTTGAAACAAAAGGGAAGAGGGACTCTTGACAAGACTCGACAAGATGTTTCGGCTTATGGGACCAGGGGTAACTATGCAGTATACAAGGCTGATTAGCCGATATTTATGAGATATGGAAGGGGTTATGAATATGATCATTGAACTTAGTGTAGCTCTCGTCGCAATTGCATTCGCAGTACTTGTTTTCTTTTTAATTAAAACCTTAAAGTCGGCAAAGGATTCACTCGACAAAGTCAGCCAAACCTTGGTGGAAGTACAGAAGACGATGGATGAGCTTACTTATGAAGTGAAAACGACGGTCAGACACGCAAATGAAATCACTGCCGATGTACAGCATAAGATTCGAAAGATTGACCCAGTCATCGATTCTGTCAAGAATCTGGGTGATGTCATGAATGAGCTGACCTTAACGGTCAAACAAGTGTCAGTCACAGTGATTGAGAAATATCGTAAATCGCGTGAGCTGAAGGAGAAGAGTAAGGAAGTCTCTATAAAAGAAGCTCCGTTAACTCCTGCTGAAGAACGTACTGTTAACTCCTATGATGCCATTTATGCTGAGAAGTCACCGGGAAAAATAGCTACAGTGCTAAAAGGTGTAGACGTAGCTGCAACTCTTTGGAAGAAATTTCGTCATTAAGCATAAGATAGTAAAGCTTCTGTAATCGGTGGCTGCAGATAAGAAAGGTGGGACACAACATGAACATGATGATCCTTTTATTTGGTCTTCTTTTCCCATACTTTGATGCGTCTCCACAGTTGGCGCCTATCGCTACTTTTATTGAACAACCTAAGTCGGTTCTCGCATTTGAACATGCTTCAGAATCCAGCCCATATATCAATGACTTTGATTCTCTGCAAGGTGTTGCTTTATATGCCACAAAGGAAGAAATGTTTCTGGCCAAAGGCAATCCACTTGCGGTGACAAATGATCCATTACAAGAGACGGTGGAGTACCACTACGCAGATGTGACAGTGGGTGTGGGCGAGGGGATGGTACTTTATGTACATGTTTCACCTCCGCAAGCACGGCAGTTTGGTTTACATGTAGATGGTGTAGAAATCGATCCTGTAAGAGATAATTTGCAAGATACTTTGGGCAAACCGTATTTTATAGCTGAAGATGGGGATGTATATATGAGAGGGAATAATGCACTCAAAATATATCGAAATTTGGCGGGTGAATTTGAAGGAATTGATTTATTTGATAGTATTTCTTCCTAATGTGTTTCATATTTGAGCAAATTGGTTAATAAACATAGGCTGTCTTTAGAATAGAGTAACCTCCAGAACCACTAGGTATAGTGGGGCTGGAGGTTACTTTGCTGAATACGTAAATTGATCCTATGACTATATTTACATATTATGAAAATAGAAATAACACTGTAAAATAGCGTATGATATAGTTAGTAGATTTGCAGAATTTTACGGTCGTAATACTATTCGTGTGAGGTGAAGATGATGAGAATCTTAATCGTGGATGACAATCCGACTAATGTTATCATTATCCGTGAAATCCTGAAAAAAGAAGATTACCGAAATTTCGTAACCGCATCTTCTGCTAAAGAGATGTTGGAAAGGCTTGGAATCGGTTCTGGGAGTGAAGATGGACGTCCCCGGATGTCAGATATTGATCTGATTTTACTGGATATGATGATGCCAGAAATGGATGGGATCGAAGCATGTCGTGTTGTGCAGCAATACGAACATCTTAAGGATATTCCAATAATAATGGTTACAGCTGTAGGCGATTCTAAGAAATTGGCCGAAGCGCTGGATGCAGGTGCAGTAGATTATGTTACGAAACCTATTAATAAAGTGGAGCTAATGGCCCGGATTCGGCTTGCTCTGCGGTTGAAACGTGAGAAAGATTGGCATAAAGAACGGGATCAGCGAATCCAGGAGGAGTTGAGACTGGCTGCGCTTGTGCAGAATGCTGTACTCAGCCTGCCGCTGCAGGAAGAGAATTTCGAGGTGCATGCTATCTATCAGCCTTCCTCTGAATTGGCAGGTGATTTATATGCGTGGTATCCCCTTGGGGATGGCCGATATGGCGTAATCCTCCTAGACATTATGGGACACGGTATATCATCATCTCTTTTTTGCATGTTCCTTGCGTCAGTATTAAAGGATACGGTAACTACCTATGTAGAGCCGGAAAAGGTAATTCAGGAACTCAATCGAAGGTTTAACCAACTTTATATTGAGAAAAAGCTGATTCAATACTATTTTACGACGATTTATCTTGTGATTGACACTCGTATAAAGCGTATTGACTATGTTAACGCTGGGCATCCACCTGCGCTGTTTTTTGAGGGCACAGCTAAGACTCCGGTCTTGCTGGAAAGTAATTGTCACCCTGTAGGCCTGTTTGAACGGATTGATATTCAGCCTCAGAGCTTGACCTACGAAGATGAAGGGCATTTGGTTCTCTATACAGATGGTCTGCTGGAGCTGGTTGAGGGTGAACAGGAAGAGCAGCTGAAGTTCATGATTAAGCATTTAAATGTTGAGCATGAATGGAAGGAAGAAACTATACGGGCTGCTTTTTTCAATGCTGATGTTCCTAAAGAGCGTGACGATGACAAATGTATAGTGTGGATCTCACTGAAGAAGGGAACAGAATGAGGATGAAAATAAAGGCTAAACTCTTAATTGGTTTTAGTGCGATGCTGGCGATTATGCTGGCACTTACTATGATTGGATACGATCGTTTGGATTATATGAATGGTCAGCTTGAGGGTTACCAGGATAGATATATGAAGGGGCGTTCTTCTTCAGGTATGCGTGGAGAAGTGAATGATATGGCGCGAATATTAACGACGACCATGTTAAGCGCTGATACATCAACGGTAGAATCACAAAAAAAAGAGATTGATAAAAAAATAGCTAAGGCGAATGAGCACTACGACAAAATAAAAGAATCAATGACTAGCGCTGAAGAGATGCAGATCGTTACTCAAATTGATGATTCTTATACGATCTATCTAAATTATCAGGAAAAAATATTGAAGCTGCTATCAGCTGGTTATTTCCAGAATGCCAGCACGTATTCTAACACAGAGGGACAAGCGATTCAGAATGCGGTATTAAACGCTCTGAACAGTCTCTCTGATTATAATGCCTTTATTATGAATGAAGAGAGCGCAAAAGCTAAAGATGCCTATCAAAGCTCTACTCAGATGGTCATCTTGATGATGATTGTGGGTCTACTACTTGGACTTGGAGTTGTTCTATGGATCATTCCAAGCATTACGCGGGGGCTTAACGTCGTTTCGATGATGATTACCAGCTTCGGCAACGGCAGAATTCGGGCTATAAGGCGCATCAAGGTTACTTCTAAAGATGAGATTGGTGAGGTTGCCCTTGTCTTTAAGAAAATGGCTTTAGATCTTGAAGAGAAACAGCAAATGGAACAGGCCTATGCACAGGCGCAGAATGATCAATCCTGGCTGAATGCAAATGTTGCTCAGGTGACAGAACTTCTCCGGGGAGTTAGCTCATTGGATCAGGTCTCACAGACCTTTATCAACGAGTTCACCCCTGTGCTGGGAGCCCAGTTTGGGGCAGTATATTTAAAGGATGCTAACCGTCCCGATTTTCTGCGAAGCAGTGGTTATTATGCAGTAGATAGCGATAAGAAACCAAAGGAAGGTTTTGTGATTGGAGAAGGACTCGTAGGACAAAGTGCGCTTGATATGCACCCAATCAGATTGGAGCGGGCTCCTGAAGATTATATCTCCGTGAAATCCGGCTTTGTGGATTCACAGCCAGGATATATTTCCATTCATCCGCTTATTTTTGAAGACGAGCTGCTCGGTGTAGTAGAATTCGCTTCATTCCAGCCATTTAGCAGTCTGAAAAATGATTTGCTGCAACAACTTGCGAATAATTTAAGCATTATTTTCAATAATATTAGTCGTCGTCTGATTGTAGAGAAATTACTGCGTGAGTCACAAGCACTTACGGAAGAACTGCAATGTCAGTCAGAAGAGCTGCAGACTCAGCAAGAAGAACTGCGTCGTTCCAATGAGAACTTGGAAGAGCAGACGGACGCACTTAAGCGTTCAGAAGAACTGCTGCAACGTCAGCAGGAGGAACTGGAACATTACAATACGGAACTCGTCGCCAAGACTCGTGCACTAGAGGAGCAAGTGCAGGAGGTTGAGGAGAAAAAAGATGAAATTGAGCATGCTAAGGTTCAGCTAGAGAAGCAGGCTATGCAATTATCCGTGACTAGTAAGTATAAATCGGAATTTATGGCGAACATGTCCCATGAATTGCGGACGCCGCTCAACAGTCTGCTGATCTTGTCCCAGCTGCTTACCGAGAACAAAGATGGTAATTTAACGGAGAAGCAGGTTGAATTTGCCCATACGATTTATATGTCAGGTGCTGACCTGCTTAAGATGATTGATGAAATTTTAGACCTGTCCAAGGTTGATGCAGGAAAAATGGAACTGAATCATGAAGAAATTAAACTGACTGAGCTGAAAAGCTTTGTGAAGCAGAATTTCGCTCCACAGGCGCTCAAAAAAGGACTCTCCTTACGGATAGCCTTTAACGAGCCGCTGCCAGATAGCGTAATTGCCGATAGTCATCGGTTGAAGCAGGTCTTAAGAAATCTGCTTTCTAATGCCTTTAAATTTACAACCGAAGGTTTTATCGAGTTTTCAGTTAGCCCGGCAGATACTAATCTCTTGCCACTAAATCTGCCGAGTGATAATGAATATATTGCTATTGCTGTGAAGGACAGTGGCATTGGTATTCCGGCTGACAAAACAGATATTGTATTCGAAGCCTTCCAGCAAGTAGACGGAACAACCAGCCGTAAATATGGAGGCACGGGCCTGGGATTGTCGATCAGCCGTGAATTGGTTCGTATAATGGGTGGAGCTATTGTGCTCGAATCCCGTGAGGGGCAAGGCAGTACCTTCACTTTGTATTTGCCGGTGAAGGCAAATTACAGTAAACAACCTGCAGAAATAGAAGCTGCTGTGTCCAAAGAGGATTCAACATATGATGAATATATTGGAGACATGCTTCCAACCTTAGTGCCAGCAGCCGTTAACGTACCCCTTCCACAACTGACAATTGAGGATGACCGTGACAATTTGACGGCGAATGACAAAGTCCTGCTTATTATTGAAGATGATGAAAGCTTTGCGAAAATCTTGCTAGACATGGCTCGTGGTCGCAGATTTAAAGGCTTAGTAGCGCTTCAAGGCGATATTGGACTGCAGATGGCGAAAACTTATTTGCCAGATGCGATTATTCTCGATATACAGCTGCCTGTAATGGACGGATGGACCATTCTTAGAGAGCTGAAAAGTGCATCTCAGACCCGTCACATTCCTGTTCATGTTATCTCAGTGAACGATGAAGTGAAGCAAGGATTGATGATGGGAGCTATGGCGTATCTAAGAAAACCATCTTCAAGAGAAGCATTGGAGCGGGCTTTCTCACAAATTGAGAATTATACGTCCAGCACTGTGAAGTACCTTCTGATTGTAGAAGATGATGAGATTCAACGTCGTTCCATTATGGAATTGATCGGTCATGATGATGTAGCTATTACCGCGGTATCAACCGGCAATGAGGCACTGATGGAGCTGCGCAAGCAGAGATATGATTGTATGGTTCTGGATCTTATGCTTGGGGATATGAACGGCTTTGAACTGCTGGATCAGATTCGTGATGATGAGGAATTAAACGATCTTCCTATTATTATTTATACAGGTAAGGATTTAGATAGCAAAGAAGAGACACAGCTCCGCAAGTATGCTGAATCCATAATTATCAAGGATGTTCGTTCTCCGGAACGACTACTGGATGAAACAACGTTGTTCTTGCACCGGGTAGAAGCTAATCTTCCGGAAGATAAACGTAAAATTTTGCAGAAGCTGCATAACAAGGAAGAGTTATTCGAAGGGAAGAAAATACTGCTCGTCGATGATGATATTCGTAATGTTTTTGCACTCTCTAGTGTACTGGAAGAATACCACATGGAAGTGAAGTTTGCGGAGAACGGACGTGAAGCGCTGGAAATGCTGGTAGAGCAAGAAGATTTTGATCTCGTGCTTATGGATATGATGATGCCGGAAATGGACGGATATGAAGCTATGCGCCGAATCCGTGAAATGCCGCAATATCAGAAACTGCCTATTATTGCGCTTACCGCCAAAGCAATGAAAGAGGATCGCGCCAAATGTATTGAAGCGGGAGCTTCTGATTATATGAAGAAACCGATCGCAACAGGTCAACTTCTTTCGTTAATGCGTGTCTGGTTGTATTCGTAAACTCAAATTTGGGGTAATACCTTTTTAAGAACTAACATGACTAGAATCACGGTGTGTTAATAAGGGAGTCGGGATAACAATGAAAGCGATAGAACACGGATATGAGGAGCAGCCCGTTATGGTAGGAAGTGACGAGTTGGAGCAAATTGAGATCGAGCTGCTCCTTGATGGAGTACACCGTTTATATGGGTATGATTTCCGGAATTATGCGTTGCCTTCTTTGAAGCGGCGTATCTGGCATCATGTGCATGCGGAGAATGTACACAGCATATCCGCGCTGCAAGAAAAGGTGCTGCATGATCGCGCCTGTTTTGAACGATTTGTCTATAGTCTCTCCATTCCGGTCACCGAAATGTTTAGGGACCCGGGGTTATTTTTAACGTTTCGCCAGAAGGTAGTTCCGTTGTTGAGGACTTATCCCTATATTCGTATCTGGCATGCTGGATGCTCCACTGGTGAAGAAGTATACTCTATGGCCATCCTGCTTCATGAAGAAGGGCTTTACGATAAGGCTCGGATTTATGCCACAGATATGAATGAGCGTTCTTTACAGCAGGCTAAGGAAGGCGTCTATGATATTAGCAGAATGAAGCAATACACTAAGAATTATTTGGAGGCGGGAGGTACCCGGGCATTCTCTGAATACTATACAGCGAAGTATAACTCGGTTATTTTACAGCCATATTTACGCAAAAACATTATATTCGCTGAGCATAACTTAGCTACAGATACTTCTTTTAATGAGTTTAATGTTATTTTCTGCCGCAATGTGATGATCTATTTCAATGATGAGCTGCGTGATCATGTTCACGGCTTGTTTCATGAAAGTTTAAGTCGTTTTGGAATACTTGTTCTAGGCTCTAAAGAATCCATTCACTTTACGAAGTACAGCGATTGTTATGAGTCTTTGGACAGAGTAGAAAAAATATACCGTAACATAAAATAACGCATGAAGGAGGGTGGTCCTATGGGGTTTCAAGAACCAATTCATATACTACTAGTAGATGACCGTCCTGAAAATCTGCTGGCGCTGGAGGCGGTACTTGAAAGCCAGCATTATGAGCTAGTCAAAGCCACCTCCGGCGAAGAAGCGCTGCGGTGTTTGTTAAGGTATGATTTTGCTGTCATCGTACTGGACGTGCAGATGCCAGGTATGGATGGGATCGAGACCGCAAAGTTGATTAAAGCCAGAGAAAAAACAAAGGAAATTCCGATTATCTTTATCTCTGCGAATAGTAAGGAAGCGGAGCATTTATTCGCGGGCTATTCTGCAGGGGCTATTGATTATATGGTTAAACCCTTCATTCCACAAATTCTGAAGTCTAAGATACAAGGTTTTGTCGAGATGTATATTACGAGCAAAAAACATCAGACTCAGACCATGCTGCTGCAGCAAAAGACGAAAGAGCTGGAAATCATAAATAGTGAGCTCGTAAAGGCTAAGGAAGAGGCGGAGATCGCCTCCAAAGCGAAGTCGGAATTTCTGGCTATGATGAGTCATGAGATTCGTACACCAATGAATGGCGTAGTGGGTATGATTGATTTATTAATGGAGACTGACCTTGCTCCTGAGCAGAAGGAGTATTCCGAGATCATTCGGAAAAGTGCAGACACGTTGATTACGGTTATAAACGATATTCTTGATTTCACCAAAATGGAATCCGGTAAAATGGAAATCGAAGAGCAGCTGTTCGAACTTCGCACATGTATTCAAGAGGTGTTCAGCCTCTTTTCGGTGGAAGCGGGAAAAAAGAACCTGGAGCTCGCTTATTTTATCGATCAGAAGTTACCTAGACTTTTATATGGAGATATGGCTCGTCTACGCCAAGTATTAATTAATCTGATTGCTAACGCAGTTAAATTTACGAATCAGGGCGGTGTCTATTTAGTCGCTTCCATCAAAGAAACATCTGGGCACAAGGTAGAAGTCGAGTTCACGATCATGGATACAGGGATTGGTATTTCTCCAGAGAAATGTGACCGATTATTCCAACCGTTCTCACAGCTGGATTCTTCAATGACACGGAAATACGGGGGGACAGGGCTTGGTTTAGCCATATGTAAATCCCTTGTAGGCATGATGGGCGGAGAAATACGGGTAGAATCCATGGAGCAAAAAGGAGCTACCTTTATTTTTACGATTCAAGCATCCGTACCTGGAGAAGATTTGACAGGAGGTTATCAAGAAGAGGAATCGCCTCATCTTCTTCTTAATCAGGAGAGCAGAAGCCGAATTCTTGTTGTAGATGACCATCCTATCAATCAGCGTTTGATGGTTAGCATGCTAGATAAGCTCGGCTATGAAGCTGATATGGCTGAGGACGGGAAACAGGCTGTGCAAATGGCGCTTAAGCAGCCCTATGATTTTATCTTTATGGATCTCCAAATGCCAGTAATGGATGGCCTGGAGGCAACCGCCCAAATCCGTCGAGAAGGCGGTCCGGCGGCTGAGAAGACTATTATTATTGCAATGACTGCGAATGTCATGGATGGCATTCAGAATCGCTGTAAAGCCTCAGGAATGGATGACTATATCAGCAAGCCACTTAAGATGAGCAGTATTAAGCAGATTATCTCTCGGTATTCTAGCAGCGATAATCGGATGGTTGAACCAGATACATCTATTTTTCAGGCGTAACCCAAGATTTACTAGTTTATATTTTAATGTTATTTGTTTCAAAGGTAGGACTATGAGGTTATTAATATAGAAAATATTTATCAGGAGAGATCGTCTATGAACACGCATAAAAGTAATAAGTTTCACGCTAAGACAGAGACAAAAGAAAATGTATGTACGGTTTTCCTGAATGGTGAACTTGATCTATCCGTTGCTTCCGATTTCCGTTTGGTAATGGAGCCGCTTGTAGGTGATACGAAGCATGATTTAGTAATAAATCTTAAAGAATTAAAATACATCGATAGCACGGGTATTGGCATTCTACTTTCGATCCTGAAGTCAAGACAAGGTATGGACGTTAAGTTTATGGTTGAGGATGTTCCTCCCCAAATTCAGAAGCTGTTTGACATGACTGGTATTACCAAGTTTTTTGCCTCCCAAGAGAATTCCCACTAGGAAAGGATAGAACAAAGAATGAGTGATGATGTGCAAAAAGTAATTCTTCAGCTGCCGGCTAGCGCAGAGTATGTGGATATTGTTAGGTTAAATTTATATGGTATTGCTTCAAAAATGGGCTTCACCTACGAAGATATTGAAGATATGAAGGTAGCTGTATCAGAGGCGTGTAACAATTCAGTATTGTACGCCTATGGACAACAAGACGGAATGGTTGATGTAATCTTTGAGGTGGGTGAAAGTGCCTTATCCATTACAGTCAAAGACGAGGGGGAGAGCTTTGACGGTTTGGAAGACTCGTCCAGTGAGCGTATGACACTGCATGATAAAGAGTTAAGTGACGTTCAGGTCGGCGGTTTAGGGTTCTACTTAATGCAAGCGTTGATGGATGACGTGAGCGTCGTAAGTGAGGCCGGAAGAGGGACGGTAGTAACTTTGAAGAAGCACCTTAACTTTAGCGAGGAAAAGGTATGAGTGATAAGGTGACTCCCCCCGAGTCCATGAATGAAGCAGTCACCCAAATTTGGGAATATCAGCAGACTAAGGATAATGAACGCGCAACAGTACTGATACAGAAATATGAGCCTATGGTAAAAATGGCTGCTGGAAAAATTTCTCGCAACCGCCCCGACTTGTATGAGGATTTATATCAGGTCGGGCAAATGGCGCTCATCCGGTTATTACAGCAATATGATATTAGCCTTGGAATCCCTTTTGAGCCCTATGCGATGAAAAGCATGATTGGACATATGAAGAATTTCCTACGTGATAAATCTTGGTACATACAGGTACCTAGACGGATTAAAGAAAAGGGAGCACTTGTTCAACACGCGATTGACGAACTAACAGTGAAGCTGGAACGTTCGCCTGCGGTGGATGAGATTGCTCATTATCTTGATTTGTCTGTTGAAGAAACTGTAGAAGTACTGGCGGGCAGAGAATGTTATCATTACGTCTCCCTAGACTCGCCCCTTTCTCAAGAGGAGACAGGAGCTACACTAGGCGAGCTGATCAGCTCTGACGCAAATGATTACGAGACCGTAGAGAAACGTATGGATTTGCAACAAGCACTAGGTCAATTGAAGGAACAGGAGCAGCAGGTGCTGCTGTTAGCGTTCCAAGATGGACAATCCCAGCGGGCGATCGCCCAGAAGCTGGGGGTATCACAGATGAGCGTTTCACGCATACAGAAGCGGGCCACTGAGAAGTTAAAGCAGATTATGGCCAACTCTTCCTATTGAGTTCCTGTATGGGTAGTATACATTTTCGACGATAAGGACATGCCTCTCTCCGCTGACTGGAGACCCGCATGTCCTTTATTTGTATACTGTTGTAGACTTATTCCCCCGCTTGTCCGTCCAACCTAGAGGATTAGACGGACAAGCGGGGGAAGCGGTCGATAGTTGGGGAATAGATCGATAGTCTTGCGGTTAGCTATTAGCATCAATGTATTTTTTAATTTCGCCAAGATACTCTCCGATTACTGGAACATTAAGAAAAAGACTAAGAATGTAGCCTAATAAACCAAGGACTACAAATGTTCCGAGAGATAGTCCAAGTCCCCGAGATATACCGGCCATCAGGTTTGTGATGATTCTTTTTTTCGGATCTGAATAGTTGTCGAGAATGTCCTTGAATTCTGATTTTTCCAGTGAGTGAGCGATCTTATCAAGACGACTGTTTAAGCGTTTCACTTCATGTCGCAACTCGAAAGGATGTTCATCAATTTCATAAGGTTTTGTTTGGTTATTTGAATCTGCCATGCGCCATCCCTGCTTTCTATAGCCCTAACGGGCATTAATTGAATGTCTAGTTGTATCTGCTGATGTGAATAAAGGTATAACTAAACAACAGCCAGCTGCGGTCAGCTGGCTGTTGTTTGTTAAAGTGATAGCTGTATGATGCCGCAGATTAGTAATTGGATTTATAGGAGGATTTTACATCCTCTTTCGCATCCTTAGCCTGATTGGCAACCTCTTTAGAGGATGCTTTGGCTTCATCAGCTACGTCTTTAGAGGCGTCTTTAACATCCGAGCTTACATTGCTTGAGGCTTCACTTACAGTGTCACCAATTTTACTTCCAGCCTCTTGAAGAGTGGCGGCAATCTGTTGTTTGCTGTCACTGACAGTGGTATAGATATCAGAGGCTTTATCTGATACCGTACTAGCCAAATCGGTTGCTTTTTCGCCAACTGTTGTCGCAATAGCTTTGGTTTTGTCAGTTACGGCACCAGCAACTTCTTTGGTCTTGTCTGTAGCTAGAGAAAGTTTATCTGACAGATCACTGCGCATTTCACGGCCAGGCTTTGGTGCAAATAGCAAGGCTGCTGCGGCACCAATTAAGCTACCGATAAAGATACCTTTTAATAAGCTGCTTCCGTTCTCTACTTCATGTTCTACGTTACTCATCACCAATCACTCCTTATAATTTATCTTACTTCGTATATAAACTTTGGCGTATGGGCTGAAACAGTTGAAGAGCAAGGGGGAGATTACGGGAGGTTAAGGGAGGATACGGTAACCTAAATGGCTTTAGGTCATATAAACCGCGTTTTTGAGACTTTATCAACATTTGTTTATGCGCAAAAAGAAGGGCGAAGACAGGCTGTGATATGCAGCATATGTCTCCATCCTTCTACGATTGAATTTAGAATGTTACGGATTAATCATTAACGGCTTGGAGTACCGCATAGCCGAATTCAGGCAGATTCAGATACAGCTGGGATGTGGAGGATTCAGTCCGCTTCTGCGTCTTTAGGTTTACCCATATCATGTCTGCCCCGGTTACAGGAATGATGACATCGGCCATAACATCTTCATTATTCAATACGATTATGAATCGGCTTTGTTTGTCCCACCGCTCATATACAAGCAGCTTTGGATAACCCGGAATCTCCAGCGCTTTAAATCCACTGCTCCGGAATGCGGGATGAGATTTACGAAGGCTGATCGTCCAGCGATAGTATTCGAGCAATTCTTGATTCTGTTTCTGGGAGTCCCACTCCATGCATTTTCGGTTGTCCGGGTCGTATCCGCCATCCATGCCGATTTCATCGCCATAATAAATACAGGGTGCTCCCTGAAAGGTCATCTGGAACAAAACGGCCAGCTTTAACTTCCTGATGTCACCGCCACAAAGTGTCAGGAAACGAACTGTATCATGGCTGTCTAGCAGATTAAAGGCGGCTTCCGTAATTTGTTGCGGATAATTCGCTAGCATAGTAGCAACCGACTGAGAGAATTGTGCAGCATTGATCTGTCCGTGGGCGAAAAAATTAATTTGAATATTCGTTAGCGGGTAATTCATAACGGCGTCAAACTGATCGCCAAGCAGCCACGGCAAGGAATCATGCATGATTTCTCCTACGAGATAGGCCTCTGGATTAACGCTTTTGATCGTACTGCGGAATTGCCGCCAGAACGAATGTGAGACTTCATTTGCGACATCAAGCCGCCAGCCGTCTATACCGATTTCCTCGATCCAATAGCGGCCTGCATTCAGTAGATATTCTATGACTTCAGGATTCTCAGTGTTGAATTTAGGCATGATAGGCTCGAATGCAAATGTGTCATAGGTGGGAATTCCGTCGATGACCTGTGGCGGCCACTCGCGTACATGGAACCAATCGGCATAACGCGAAGATTGCCCGTTCGCGAGCAGATCAACAAACGGCGGGAAGGTATGGCCGCAATGATTAAAGACACCGTCCAGGATGACACGGATGCCTTTGGAATGACAGGAGTCCACAAACTCTTTCAGCAATGTGTTGGTGCCAAAATGAGGATCGACCAAGTAATAATCTTCTGTATCGTATTTATGATTGGTGGTTGCCGCAAATAGAGGATTAAAATATATAGCATTGATGCCCAATTCACAGAGATAATCCAAATGATCTAGTACACCCTGCAAGTCTCCTCCGAAGAAATTCCGAGGACTCGGTGTGCCGCCCCATTCGAGTACATCTGTCGGATCGTTGGTGGGATCACCATTCGCGAAACGCTCCGGGAATATTTGATAAAATACTGCATCTTTCACCCAAGATGGAGGGGAGTGCACATCTTCACGATTCAAAAATGGAAAGTCGAACAGACCCTCATATACAACAGCAGGTGGCTCTGGATAAAATCCTTTTTCCAAAAAATAAAGGACTTCGTCTTTGTTATAAAGCGCAAAGTAATACGCGAGTCTGCGGTAAACAGGACGGACGGAGGCTTGCCAGTAATCGAACAAGCCGTCAGAAGCGAGGCGCTGCATTGGAATGACCTCATGCGTTTTGTCCCAGCCAAATTTATCTCCACAGAAAAGGTCGATCTGTGATACGTTGTCCCGCTTAGTTCTTAGGCGAATATGAAGTGTAGACTCATCGTAGGCATATGACCAATTTTGTCCCATACGGTGATAAACGGCTTCCGGTTGAATCATACTCATTTTCCATCCCTTCGGGCATGTAAACGCAAAAAAGGGCCAACCTCATGATTTTCAGAGGTTGAACCCTTGGCGGTTTCATTGCCTTTAAATTTGTCTGCATCTTACCATAACCCTCAAGAGCAAAGCAAGAGGTTATTTCACAATAATTTACAATATGGAATATTTAGTATGTGGTAGGAATAAAGAGAAAATAAGAGAAAAGATAAGATAAACTTTGTTAAACCGTCTTGTTTGGACTTATACCCTGATTGCAATCAAAATTATGGATATTATAGAATGAGGGCGAACGAACTTGATTTTTCATAACACGCATTCAAATTAAAGGCACTGTTACCTGCAAAGGTACAACCTCGGCACTTTGTGCAAATGAGGTTGTACCTTTTTTTATATGCTTTTTTTCAATGCGGGTTAGGTTTAATCACTCATGATCGAAGGGGAGATGAGCAAATGAAGAAGAGTAAACGTTCCAAAATGCAAGCGGTAACATTTAGTTTAGTCCTATGCCTGCTGTTAACTTTGACGGTCACCGCATGCGGTTCTGGCAATGGGAACTCCGCATCAAAGCCGAATTCGAGTCCGAATTCCGCAGTGAACGAGCCGGGGGGAACCACAAATGAGACAAATACCGAAGAGAAAACCACTGATGAGGAAATGAAGCCAGAAGCAGGGGCCAAACTTATGGTCTGGGAAGCCAAGGAGCAGCTTGAATACATGAAGCAGGTAGCTGCTGATTTCGAAAAAGAATATGGTGTTCCCGTCACGGTTGAGGAAATGGCGGGTGGCGATCAAGGCGCAAGACTGGCGACGGATGGTCCGTCTAAACTTGCTGCAGATGTGTTGACTCTGCCCCATGACCAGATCGGGCAAGCCGTAAAAGCAGGGCTGCTTTTGCCAAACGATGTTTTTGAGGAAGAAACCAAATCAACGATGGTGGCAACAGCCGTTCAGGCATCGTCTTATGATGGCATTCTTTACGGTTATCCTAAATCGGTGGAAACCTATGCGCTGTTCTACAACAAGGACCTGATTCCTGACGCTCCTAAAACGTGGGATGATGTGATTGCTTTTGCAGATACGTACAACAATCCGAAGGAAAACAAATTCGCAATCATGTGGGAATTCGTCGGATATTACAGCTATCCGTTTATTGGCAGCTTCGGCGGATATATTTACGGAGACAACAATACGAATTTCAAGGATATTGGATTGAACAATGAGGGCACTATCAAAGGATTTACGTTTCTGCAGAGCCTCAAAAAAATTCTGCCTTTGAATGCAGGAGATATCACTTATGACGTGAAAACCCAATTATTCCAAGAAGGTAAGCTGGCGATGAATATCGATGGGCCATGGTCCATAGCGGCGTTTAAGGAAAATGTTAACCTGGGTGTGGCTCCTCTTCCAAAGGGACCTGACGGTCAAGACAGTCTTTCTTTCTCCGGTGTCAAATCGTATTATGTTAACTCATATACGGAATATCCGGTCGCAGGCCGTTTGTTCGCACATTTTGCAAGCAACAAGGAGAACCAGCTTAAGAACTTTGAGATGACGGGAGCGATTCCTGCGAGTATAGAGGCTGGAGAAGCGCCGGAAATCAAAGATGACCCTATTATTGGCGGATTCTTCGAGCAATTCCAAAATTCCGTTCCAATGCCTTCCGTTTCAGAAATCAAATCCGTCTGGGAACCCCTAAAAGCAGCGTTTGTGTCCCTGTGGAACGACTCGAATCTTGATGTTAAACAGACGCTGGATAAGACTGTAACCACGATTCAGGCCGATCTGGAGTCGAAGTAAAGGGCAGGTGATTTAACCATGAGGAAAAAAACAGGCGCAGCGTTACTCTCGGCTATTATTCCGGGACTGGGCCAGTTCTACAACCGGCAGTGGCTGAAAGGATTGGTATTCCTGCTGGTGGGGTCTGCTGGAATTTACTATATTGCTAATGATCTGATGGGACATTTGCATGGCTTAATTACGCTTGGGGAATTTCCAAGCCGTATGGTCAAGGTAGGCAAATTAACCCGGATGGTGGAAGGCGACCACTCCATTTTTATGATGATCAATGGTCTAATGGCATTGCTGGCGCTGCTCTTTTATACAGCTTTTCATTTACTGAACATCAGAGATGCATTCCTAGTTGGAGCTGCACGGGACCGGAAAGAGCCTATTCATTCATTCGCTGAATCGCTCAGAGCTATGGGGCGGAGGAATTTTGCCTATCTTGTCCTCGCGATTCCCTTTGTGGCTGTGGTTTTTCTGACGATATTACCACTTGTTTTTTCGGTGCTACTGGCGTTTACGAACTATGCCGACCCGATTTTACCGCCAGCACATCTGGTAGACTGGGTGGGTTTCGGTAATTTTAATAAAATGCTTAGTCTGGATGTCTGGAGTTCCACCTTCGGTGGAGTGCTGACTTGGACCTTGATCTGGGCGGTTATTGCTACTGCGACGACTTACATTGGAGGTGTGCTCATTGCAGTACTTATTCACCAGCCCCGTGTCCGCTGCAAAAAGCTTTGGCGCACACTTCTGATCGTTCCGTTCGCTATTCCCAATATGATTTCTCTGCTCGTCATGCGCAATATGTTCAATAATCAATTTGGACCGATCAATAGTTATTTAAGAGCCTTGGGATTGGAGGGGGTGGCCTGGCTAACCAATCCTTTCTGGGCTAAGGTCACTGTAATTCTGGCTAATATGTGGATCGGTATTCCGGTGACCATGATTCTGGCCTTCGGGGTGCTGACAACAATTCCGAGGGATATGTATGAAGCGGCAGAAGTAGACGGTGCTGGGTCATTTTATAAATTCCGCATGATTACGCTGCCCATGGTATTGTTCGCAACCGCACCTATCCTGATTATGCAGTTTGCCGGCAATATTAACAGCTTTAATGTCATTTATCTAATGACTAACGGAGAACCGGTTAATCCCAACTACCAGTACGCGGGCCACACTGACTTGCTGGTGACTTGGCTTTATAAACTGGCGCTGAACCAGTCGCAGTATAGCTTTGCTTCTGTCATCGGGATTGTCATCTTCCTGATGGTCGCGACATTCTCCATCTGGAGCTACCGGCGGACGCGGTCCTTTAAAGAGGAGGATATGATTGCATGAAGCTAAGACTGACGGAAGCGTTAAAAACGTTTGGAAGCCATTTATTGCTGATTGTGCTCAGTTTTATTAGTCTTTTCCCAGCCTTCTGGATTATTATGTCTTCGTTCAAAATAGGAAACAGTTTGTTCAGTGACTCATTGATTCCTAAGAATTTTACCTTTGTTCATTACAAGGAACTGTTTGAGCAAACTAAATATTTGTTATGGTTCATGAATACGCTAAAGATTGCGGCGTTGTCTACGCTGCTCGGCACCTTTTTGCTGCTGCTGACTTCGTACGCCATTTCTCGTTATCGATTTACGGGCAGAAAAACTACACTAACCGCGCTCCTAGTTCTGCAGATGTTTCCGGGATTTATGGCTATGATTGCAGTTTACGTGCTGCTGAACACACTTGGGCTACTGAATTCTCATTGGGCACTTGTGCTCGTATACAGCAGCGGCGCTATTATCACGAATGTTTTTGTGGCTAAAGGTTTTTTTGATACGATTCCTAAAAGCTTGGAAGATGCTGCGCGAATGGATGGGGCGAGTCATATGAAAGTATTTCTTTCTATCATGATCCCGTTATCTAAGCCGATGCTCACCTATGCCAGCCTTATGATTTTCAACGGCTGCTTTGTGGATTTTATATTCGCCGACCTTGTATTGCGCACGGAGGATACAAGAACGCTCGCCGTTGGGCTTTACCGGATGGTGAACCAAAGTAACTCAACCGAGTTTACGTTGTTCGCTGCCGGAGCGGTATTGGTCGCTCTCCCAGTCACGCTGCTGTTCATTTTCCTACAGCGTTTCTTGGTGGATGGCCTGACCGCAGGTGCAAGCAAAGGATAAGACGAACTGCGCTACCCTTGTGAGGCTACGCTGAATTCCATAAAAACCGCTTTCTACTCAGAGATCAAGATTCTGAGAAGGAAGCGGTTTTTTATATTTTATCCGGTTTCTAAAATCTTCTTGGTGGGGACAGGATTGAAGAATAATGAAAATAGGAGTAGAATTTCTCATGGAACCAACACTTAAGGGAGTTTGTAGAGTACTCAAAAATCCCGGAGCACGGGGTTATTTTCTAGCATTTATTAAATGTGAATACTAATAAGTCCTTGTGAGTTATAGAGCATCTAGTTAAAAGAGGAGAGAAATCATGGAAACCGTATTAGTACGAGAGTATCGGGCGGATTTGCTGGAATGTGTCCATAGTGGGCATATTGCCATCGTAGGAGAGAACGGAAATTTAAAGGGGTATGCAGGTGATCCGGAATTTGTATCGTTCACCCGTTCAGCTGCTAAACCCCTTCAGGCTATTCCAGGCGTACGTGGGGGGATTGTGGAGCATTACGGCTTTACACCCGCAGAGGTTGCCCTGATGACCGCCTCTCATCGGGGAGAGAGCTACCATGTAGCTGCGCTAGAGAGCATATCCTCCAAGATTGGCATCGATGAGCAACAAATGATCTGTGCAACGAGTTACCCGCTGGATTATTCCAGCAGGGAGAACGCCATTCGTGGTGCGGGCAAAAGAAAGTTCTATCATAACTGTGCGGGCAAGCACATGGGTATCTTATCTTACAGTAAGCTCAAAGGTTTGCCGCTTGAAGAATACTCACAGCCGGAGCAAACGGTGCAGCGTGAGATTATCGACACCATTGCTTATATGGCTGGTGTGGCCCCAGACAGTATCGGTTTAGGTACGGACGGATGCGGGCTGCCGGTATTTGCTCTGCCTCTGACCGCCTTGGCGACGGCCTATTTGAAATTAGCCAATCCGGATTTGATTGCAGATGAAGCTACTCGCAAAGCGGTTACTACTATTACAACGGCAATGAATGCTTATCCGGAGATGGTTTCTGGATCTGGTCGCCTTGATTCTATTCTTTTGGAAGATGATAATATTATTGCTAAGGGTGGATTTAAGGGTGTCTATTGCTTCGGCTTACGCCGTGAGCGACTGGGGATTGCTTTCAAGATTCTGGATGGGTCGGAAGAAGAGTGGGGACTTATTGTACAGGGAATTTTAAATCAAATTGGTTATAGTCAGAAAAATACCATGGAAAAGCTGCGCAATGCATTTTCAGGCGTGATTTACAATGACGGGGGTACACGAGTAGGCCATGCGGATACCGAGTTCAAGCTTAATTTCATAAAGTAGGATCATATAAAAAGAGCCCTTCGACTACGAATCCATCTTCTGGATACGCAGCGAAGGGCTTTTTTCTACGAGAAGCGGTGGTCATCTTTAAAGGACGGCAACATCGGTTCTTCTTGTAATAGGGAGAACTATTATTTATGACGTAGACGGCCGAGTTCGGAGACGAGTGCTTCCACCTGAGAAATACTCAGTCTGTCACTGCCCATGGCTACCTCATAAACATCATAGATATCTTCATAATGATCTACTGAAAAAGCGGAGGCTTGCATCGCCGCGGCACTGGCCATTTTTAATTTGTTCTTGATAGCCTCGATCATATACTCAACATTTTCCTGACTAGGCTTTGTTAAATCCATTAGGTTAAAACATCCTCTCTGTATACTGATTCATGTATTTTACCATGTTTGGCAGCTTGACCACCATTTTTTTGTCGGGTTCACTGAAATCATGTTAAATTAAAGGCATGAGATCAAAAATATCATCGAAGGGAGGAAATGTATTGGCAATCAGAGAACAGGGAAGCGGAAAACGCATTAAAATGGACGATGCTGGATTAGTGTCCTTTTTCATGGAAATAGCTGCTCTGCATTCCGCCGAGGAAGTCACGTTCCTGTGCATTGGAACAGATCGGTCTACAGGAGATGCACTCGGTCCGCTGACGGGCAGCAAACTTGTGGAACATGGCTTCCGACATGTAATCGGTACGTTGCCGTCTCCTTGCGATGCAGATAATTTGGTGGCCAGAGTGGCTGAGATTCCCTCCGGGCATATTGTAGTTGCGGTAGATGCTTGTCTGGGCCCTCCGATCGCGCTTGGATATTACTTCGTTTCGAGTGAGCCACTGCTGCCTGCACAATCGGTGGGGGCAAATCTTCCAGCCGTAGGTCACTATAGTTTGGCGGCCGTTGTAGATATGAATGGCCCGAAACCTTATCGGACGCTGCAGACTACTCCACTGCATAGAGTGATGGTTATGGCAGAACATATCGCTATAGCGGCAGCAAAAGGATTCGGACTCCAGTAGTACCCATTGGGCACTTAAAAATAAGCTGTCCGTTTCAAGGTGAGCTGTTTTGCTTAATAATAGATATTAGACACATTATCTTAGTATTCTAGAAAGAGGGAAGCAGCCATGGAAAGAGTTCGTTGTGACGGAAGCAATATATGCTACAGTGATCAGGGGAAAGGCGAAGTTATTGTATTGCTGCATGGCTTTTGTGGAAGCGCTGAATATTGGGAACAAGTCATTCCTGTCTTAAGCAGCGGCTACCGAGTGATTGCTCCCGATTTACGTGGTCACGGAGCTTCGGAAGCTCCACTAGGACCTTATAGTATTGAACAAATGGCAGATGATGTTCTGGGTCTGTTAGATTCGCTGGAGATTGCTGAATGCATCATGCTTGGTCATTCGCTTGGCGGATATATTACGCTATCGTTTGCTCAGCGTTATGCTTCTCGATTGAAAGGCTTTGGATTAATTCATTCTACTGCTTATCCAGATAGTGAAGAAGCTAAGGAAAAACGACTGAAGAGTGTCAGCGCGATTCAAAATGAAGGGATTACTCCTTTCGTAGACAGCTTCGTACCAGGCTTGTTTGCTGAAGCAACCGCTTCTGCATCCCCACAGCTGCTGGAGCGCGCTAAAGAAATCGGCTACAAAACGCCTCCACAAGGAGCGGCAGGAGCTGCACTGGCGATGCGTGAGCGTCCAGATCGACGGGATGTAATTACGGCCACTACGTTGCCGGTATTGCTTGTTGCTGGCGAGCAGGATGGATTGATTCCTGCTGAACGAACCTTTACTGCGGATAAGCCAAATGTAACGCAAGCAACGATATCGGGTGCAGGCCACATGAGTCTTTTTGAAGCTCCTGAACGGTTAGCCGAGATCATTAAGGATTTTGTCCAGGCTTCCGTTTTAGATAATAGCCGCGTATAAAAAATCTTCTACAAAGAGGCAGCACGGCGCCATTCTGGCGTGTGCTGCCTCTTTCTTTTAGGGCTATCTAATGATCTGGTATTCTCCTTAACTGGCATAGAATTCGGCAATGGTTTAAGATAAATCAATAGAATAATTTAAGTGGTATGAGTCCTGCAGTTTTTGCTACCACAGTACGGAAAAGGAGGATGTGCATGTTTCGAAGAGACTATATTGTCCGGATGATCGAAGATATGACGGCGATGGTTGCCAAGGTACTTACTCTAAAGCAGGAACGGAAGACGACAGAAGCTTTATGGGAAATCGATGAGCTGTTGAACCGGCATTTTCCGCTGAATTCACGTCTTTTAAATTCACTATCTGTAGAAGATATCATAGATATGTTTCGTTTTGGCGGTGTGGTTGAGTCCGATAAGCTTCAAGGTCTGGCCAAACTGCTGAAGGAAGAAGGCAGTATTTATGCCGCAAATGGCGATAAGGATGCAGCATTATTTAGAAGTATGAGAGCCTTACATTTATATTTGTACGCGGATCTTCACGGTGCAGACCGGGAGCTGCTGCATATGACTCAGGAAATGGATGAACTCTTGCAGGATGTGCAGGCCTATCGGCTCCCGGCTAAAACGGAGCGGCTACTGATGGAGTATATGGAGTCGGTAGGGCGATATAGTAAAGCGGAGGACAGCCTCTACCGGCTGTGGGAGCAGGGAGAAAATGTTGTAATAGAAGGGGATAAGCTATACAATCGACTGCTGCTCAAGTCATCTGCAGAATTGGAACAAGGTACTCTTCCTCTGGAGGAAGTAGAGCAGGGGTTAAAAGAGTGGGGCAGGATAACAGCGATACGAAAGGAATCAGGAACCTGATGAATACGATGAATATCCCTTTATATATTATCGATGCTTTTGCAGAACAGGCTTATTCAGGCAACCCTGCGGCGGTATGTTTACTGGAGCATCCCGTCGATGAAGGTTATATGCAGAAGACAGCAGCGGAAATGAACTTGTCAGAGACAGCTTTTCTCTGGCCAGAGGAAGATGGATATCGCCTGCGCTGGTTTACACCTAAAGTTGAGGTCAAGCTATGTGGTCATGGGACTCTAGCAAGTGCACATGTATTATGGGAGAGGGGACTGCTAGCTCCTGATATGGAAGCAAGGTTCTATACACGCAGTGGGTTGCTCAGAGCTTCTCGTTCAGGAGATTTGATCTCACTGTACTTCCCGCCTTATCAGCTTCAACCCTCTCCTGTAATTTCAGGTCTCGCAGCAGCGCTTGGTATTGCAGAAGCGAATGTGGTGGAAACTATGCGATATGCTGACAATGTGCTTGTACGACTGGATCAGGAAGCACGGGTTCGCGAACTCAGCCCTGACTTCGGAGCTTTATCCGGGCTTGAAGGGAGAGGCTTCGCGGTTACCGCAGAAAGCTCTATCGAAGGTATTGATTGTGTATCACGTTTTTTTGCGCCGAAGGTAGGAGTGAATGAGGATCCGGTAACAGGCTCAGCGCATACTGCACTGGCACCTTTTTGGGCGGATAGACTCAATCGTACGCAGTTGACCGCTTATCAAGCTTCGAAACGTGGAGGTTTGCTTCAGTTAGAGGTAAGTAAAGACCAGATTAAGATGTCTGGGCGAGCATTAACTATAGTTAGTGGAGAGCTGCATGTTAAGCCCTGCTAGAACAAGGAACGCCCCTTGTTAACACGTGATATAATGAACGATGATGGTTAGGAGACATAGATTCTCCATTTTTAATCCCGAAAGTGAGATGTGCGTTGTGGAATCTTTAACAGCTCTAATTGAACAACTAATTAACGACCGTACTTTGATTACAGCTACCCTAAGTCAAGTGCGTTATAAAGGCGAAAATTGTACCAAGGTGCAGGTTAAACCTGTTGAACTAAAGGGTAAGCTGCATTATCAGTTTGCGTCCTATATTGGTACAAAGGTAGAACATCGCAACGTACCCGCAGAATTGGCGGCGGAAGAGATATCTCTTTTATTTAGAGAAACATATCGGCAAGGCTTGTTGTGTACAGTAGAAGCCGATTATCAGGTGCTTATTAGCAAAAAATTCAAAGTATCAATCCTAACTAAGTCTCCAAGTAAAAAAGAAGAGCCGGATCTAGCTCACAACCGCCGCAAACGTTATGTGCTGGAGGATGGAGAGCCTGTGCCATTTCTGGTGGAGCTTGGCATCATGAACAAAGAAGGCAAAGTGCTGGCCAAAAGATATGATAAATTTCGGCAGATCAATCGTTTTCTGGAGATGGTAGAGGACGTGCTTGCCGATCTGCCAACCGGCCGACCCTTGACGATTGTGGATTTTGGTTGTGGAAAATCATATTTGACCTTTGCACTGTATCACTATCTGACCGTTCGCAAGAAGCGGGAGCTTAATATCATTGGATTAGATTTAAAAGCAGATGTGATTGAGCATTGTAACGAACTTGCTGCCAAAATCGGTTATGATCACTTGAAGTTCTTCGTGGGTGACATTGCTGAGTACAATGAGCTGGAGCAAGTAGACATGGTGATCACACTTCATGCTTGCGACATAGCTACCGATGCTGCCCTTGAAAAAGCAGTACGTTGGGGAGCGTCTGTAATTTTATCTGTGCCTTGCTGCCAGCATGAATTATTCGCACAAATCGAAAATGAAGTAATGAGCCCTATGCTTTCGCATGGCATACTGAAAGAGCGTTTTTCTGCCTTGGCTACAGATGCCATTCGCGCCAAATTGCTCGACATGATGGGCTATAGCAGCCAGCTGCTGGAATTCATCGATCTGGAGAATACGCCGAAGAACATTTTGATTCGTGCCGTTAAGAGTTCAACCGGGGACAACTCCGTCAAATGGCGCGAATACACCGCATTCCGCGATTTTCTGGGAGCAAAACCATACCTCGAACGCGTATGCGCTGATCTGCTTCCCACTGGGAGTTCGGTAGAAGGGTAGAGGGTATTAAGGTAGAGAGCGTAGAACGGTAGGACTGTAGCATGGTAGAACGGTATGACTGTAGAATGGGCACTTATAGGTGCAGGCTAATTCGATAAGTTGTACTTTTTACAACTATATAGCATTTTTAATAGGAAATTGGATAGTACAGCTAGTGCGATCAAATGGTTAGGACGGTACGGCTAGTGTGATCTAATGGTTAGGACGGTGCAGCTAGTGCGATCTAATGGCGAGTTGGTTTAGTTGTACTTTGTGCAACTAAATATGCTCAGAAGCTGCGTTTTAGTGATTTAGTTGCACTTTGTACACTTAAAAACGAACAATACTCCGCATATGGTGGGATTCTCGAAAAACAGTTGCACAAAGTACAATTAAAGTGGAAGTAAGCGGTGAAAGCACGGGATTAGTTGTACTTTTTACAACTGTATAGCTTTTTTTGGATGGGAATTCAGATAGTACAGCTAGTGCGATCTAATGGTTAGGATGGTACAGCTAGTGTGATCAAATGGTTTGGGCGGTGCAGCTAGTGCGATCTAATAGCGAGGACGGTGCCGCTAGTGCGATCTAATGCGAGTTGGTTTAGTTGTACTTTGTGCAACTAAATATGATCTGAAGCTGCGTTATAGTGATTTAGTTGCACTTTGTACACTTAAAGATGAACAATACTCCACATTTGGCGGGATTCTCGAAAAACAGTTGCAGAAAGTACAATTAAAGTGGAAGTAAGCAGCGAAAGCACGGGATTAGTTGTACTTTTTACAACTATATAGCCTTTTTGAATGGGAATTCGGATAGGCAGCTAATGCGATCAAATGGTTAGGACGTTCCAGTTAGTGTGATCAAATGGTTAGGACGATGCAGCTAGTGCGATCTAATGGCGAGTTGGTTTAGTTGTACTTTGTGCAACTAAATATGCTCAGAAGCTGCGTTTTAGTGATTTAGTTGCACTTTGTACACTTAAAAACGAACAATACTCCCCATACGGCGGGATTCTTGAAAAATAGTTGCACTAAGTGCAATTAAAGTGGAAGTAAGCAGCGAAAGCACGGGATTAGTTGTACTTTTTACAACTATATAGCTTTTTTGAATGAGAATTCGGATAGTACAGCTAGTGCGATCTAATGGTTAGGACGGTACCGCTCCTTTGTGGAGAGGTATCGTCTTTTTGCGTTCTAGTCTTGTATAAGGGAAATGTGGAAAGGATAGAGATAAATTAACGAATACAGGGGTATCTAAATGTGGCGTTTTAAAAAAGACTGGAGTCTGGAATCATCAATTGCATATATTTGTGGAGCCTTAGTGATAGCGGCTGGTGTGGGTGCTTGTTTGTTGCGGGGATTGTTTTTTACTGAGGAGATGTATCCCTTTCTAACCTTATGGTTTGTGCTGTGTTGTGCGTGCTCGCTTTATTATCTTGTTGGGGTTGGTGCATGGAGAAAAAGTGGGGGAGGAGTAGGTGCAGGTGCAGGTGCAGGTGCAGGTGCAGTAAGAGGTTTTACGGGAGTCAATGGGGTTAGTGAAGTTAGTGAAGTTGGTCAAGTTAGTGGAGAAAATAGAGCGTTAAGAATATTATTAAGCGTCCCTTTAATTATTCTATCGCTTTATGTGATTCATTGGCTGTGCGGGCCACTTTCTTCCCAGGGAACTATGAATGAAATGCTGCGGTGGGGCTTGTATGCTAGCTTTGCAATATTGGTTTGTTTTTGTGCGGTGAACCTGGTGGGACGCCGGATTTTAAATGTAATTTGGTCTATGCTGGGTATGACTTTATGCCTGAGCGCTTTATTGGCTGTGTGTGGAGTGGTAAAGTTGCCTTTCGCTGTGGCTTACAGCAATTCAGCAGAAGTGAGCGCCACAGGGGTTAGATTAGCAGGATTGATGGAATATCCGAATGCTTTTGGTGCTGTGATGGCTGTTTTTCTGCTGGAACGGCTATTTGCTGTTGCTGTTTATTATGGGGATCCAAAAAAGAGCGTGAATATGTTGGGAGCAAGAAGTGTTGGGCTGGGGATGGAGTGCACAGAAGCAGAACGGAGGAGCAAAGGGGCAGGAGGCGTGGAGGCGGAGCACGGAAAAGCGGGAAGCACGACCGCCGCGCTGCTGCGCTTGCTGCCGCTGTTCCCGTACACCGCCGCGCTGCTCCTCACCGAGTCGCGCGGCGCATGGCTGACGGCGGCTTGCGCCTGCGCCGCCGTCTTGCTCTGGAAGCGGCAGCTAATCGCGCCGCTTCTTGCTGCTGGCGCCGCGCCCGTGGCCGCCGCGGCGCTACTCTACCGCCAACTGGCCCGTGCCGGGTTGGCGGTAGAGCCAGTGCCCGGCCTGCTGTTGCTGGCCGGGCTTTGGGCCGGCGCGCTGCTAGCCGGCCTATGGCTGTGCCGCCGCCAGCGCGGCGCGGCGGGCACTGCCCGAGCCGCCATGCTGGCATTGGCGGCGGCAGGTTGGACGGCGGCGGGGATCGCCGTCCTCCTGCACGTGCGCGAGCGGATCACCGGACCGTCATCGACGGTATCCGCGCGCGGGCTGTTCTACCGCGACGCCTGGCGGCTAGCGGCAGAGGCACCTTGGCTGGGACGTGGGGGTGAGACTTGGCGGCATTCATACCTTGCCGCCCAATCTCGCCCTTATGTAGGCAGCCAGGTGCATAATGGATACCTCGACATCCTGTTGAACTTAGGATTCGTTGGTCTTGCAGCCATACTCCTTATGCTGTTGGCAGTAGGCTGGCTGCTGGCTACTAAATCGCCGCGGTTGCTGCCGCCGTTTCTGGTCATCGTCTTGCACAGCGTCGTCGATTTTGATTGGAGCTATGGATTATTTTGGCTGCTGCTATTCTGGCTGCCAGCGATTGCTCTGGCTGAGCATAAGCAGAAACATCAATCTGCGTCTACCCACCCTCAGTCTGAGACCAAGCTGCCAACTCACTCCACATCCACGAACCCGCTCACCAATGTCACTACACCAGCGAATCCACTAATCGCTCACTCCACATCCACGAACCCGCTCATCAATGTCACTACACCTGCGAATCCACTAATCGTTCAATCCACATCCACGAACCCGCTCACCAATGTCACTACACCAGCGAATCCGCTAATCGCTCACTCCACATCCACGAACCCGCTCACCAATGTCACTACACCAGCGAATCCACTAATCGTTCACTCCACATCTACGAACCGGCTCACCAATGTCTCTACACCAGCGAATCCGCTAATCGCTCACTCCACATCCACGAACCCGCTCACCAATGTCACTACACCTGCGAATCCACTAATCGCTCACTCCACATCCGCGAACCCGCTCACCAATGTCACTACACCTGCGAATCCACTAATCGCTCACTCCACATCCACGAACCCGCTCACCAATGTCACTACACCTGTGAATCCGCTAATAGTTTACCCTACATCCAAGAATCCGCCCCAAATCCGTCTTCGCCGACTAATCGGAACTGCGGCATGTTGTTTTTCGCTTATGCTGGGGGTGCTATCTTTTCACGCCGCTCAAGGAGAGAAGTTCTATCGACAAGCGATTATATCGGTGAGTCCTTCGGTGAAGGTAGAGTTGCTAGAGCAATCGCTGGCGTGGAATCCCCAGTCACCTCGAACGGCTATAGTATTATCTAGGCTGCTCTCGGGTGAACAGAGCGTAAGTCTGCTTCGGCAGAGTTTGTTGTATTCTCCCGAGAATGCCAGCTTAAGCTGGGAGCTGGCTGAACGATGGATGAGCAGCGACCATCCGGGGGCAGCGTTATATTGGATAGGCCAGAGCCTTAGGCTGGATAAGTACAACAATGCCAAGTGGGTGAAGGCGATTGAAGGGATGCTTCTTATGGGGCAAAAGAAGCTTGCAGAAGGAAATCGAAAGGAAGGCCTAATCTGTGTCGCCTCTGGGAATGAACTTCTTTTGAAATATAGAAGGTTGGCAGAAGAGGAGGCTAATAAAGGAGGGCAACATAATGACCGCGAGTTCCGAATGACAGAACAAGCCGACGACTTGAGTCGACGGCTTAGTATGTTTGCTTTACGATTTTAGCGGACGTGAAATCATCCAGGAGTAGAGAATGGGCACGATAATTGCAAGTACGAGTGCCGTAATAATAAGAAGCTGAGACAAGGCTCCGCTCAAAAAGGCTCCTGCAAAAATAAGTAGGCCACCGATCATCCACATTATCCCGGATAGGCGATGTGTTTTTCGCCATACCTCGGGGTTGGCGAGCGTCCAGGCTGTACGAACCCCAAACAAGTAATTATCTTTTACCTGTGGCATGTAGTTGCCGAGAGCAATAAACATTATTCCGACAGCTCCTATGGCGATCTTCCCAACGTTTATATCTTTACCTAGACCGTAAGCAATCGACAGCACCAGCATTAGATTAAAAAGCACCCCAATAGCAAGTCTGCTCATGGCATAGGCGTTTTCGAATTTTTTGTAATTTTCCCGCTTAGGATCGATGCTGCGTGTGAACTGCATGATTAGCGGGAGCACAATCCCTAAGATTCCGAACACAAAAATAGCAATATTTTTGTCCCAGTATCTGTTGACCTTACCCGTAATTCCAAACTGTGCTGGTAACTCCTGCGGCAGCTTGCTGTAATTGATCAGAGCGTAGGCTAATGTAGCTAAACCTAACATTACGATGAGGGTATCCTGCCATCTCCATTTGAAATCTTTCATCATTAATCCGCCTCCTTTTTGGAATCGATATCCTGACGTTGCTGCTTTCCGTCCAGCGATTTACTCTCCGTCTCCGTTTGCTTACCTGTACCAGTGAGCTCCAATAACCAACCGAGAACCTCTTCGAGGACTGTGGTGTTTAGCGAGTACATAATAAATTGTCCTTTTCGCTCATCCTGTACCAGATCGGCATGCTTCAGCGCATTCAGATGGTGAGAAATGCTTGGCTTAGACATGTTGAAAAAATCTGCGATTTCACCTGCGGTTCGATCTTTCTCCCTTAGTAACCGAATGATTTGGCGACGGGTAGGATCAGCTAGTGCTTTAAAGGATTCATTCATATTCCACCCTGCCTTTTGATATTTAAATAATTATCTAAATATATAATAGCTCTTCACTTTCATAGCTGTCAATGCAGTATTCACTTAGCAATAGCGTGTGTAAAAGTGTCACCGAATCTTTAAAATTAACTGCCGTCCAAAGCCGACTCCTGTTAATACTAACGATGGGCATGCATTCCTTGATGCACCGAACATACGATGCAGAGGAGCAGATATATGATACTAACCAATAAAGTCGCAATTGTTACAGGTGCAGGATCGGGGATTGGAGAAGCGATTGCTCTTCTTTTTGCCCAACAGGGGGCTAAAGTGATTGCTGCGGATATCCATCTGGACAATGTAGAAGCGGTGGCCAAAAAGGCAGAAACGGGTGAGGGACACGGAGTTATCTATCCCGTAAAGGCAGATGTCTCGAAGGAAGAGGACACACAGCGAATGATTGATGCCGCAACCACACAGTTTGGAGGCCTTCATATCCTTGTTAACAATGCCGGTATTATGGATAAAATGACGCCAGCGCACGAGATCACTGATGACATGTGGGAGCAGGTGCTTGCGGTCAACGTAACCGGTCCGATGAGAGCCATTCGTAAAGTTTTGCCGATTTTTATGGCACAGGAAAGCGGATGTATCATCAATGTAGCCTCTATTGGCGGCTTAGCGGGCTCGCGTGCGGGAGTGGCTTATACTTCCTCTAAACATGCTGTAATCGGGATGACCAAAAATATAGGATTTCAATACGCTAAGCTTGGAATTCGCTGTAATGCCATAGCGCCGGGCGGGGTAAAGACAAATATTGATCTGTCTGATCCAAGCCCTTTTGGGAGTCAAAAAGCGGGCGAAGGAATGGCGTCGATGCCACGGACAGGGGAAAGCAGTGAGATTGCTTCGGTAGCCTTATTTTTGGCTTCAGATGCTGCAAGCTTTTTGAATGGGTCGGTGATAACGGCTGATGCCGGTTGGATGGCTTATTAATTGAGCGCAGATAAAAAGGTGTTCATTTTCCCTTTATTGGTGGAATTTGTTCACCTTTTTTGTTTATGCCTGTTACTCAAACTCTTTTTAAGTGTGGATTGGAAGATGGAAGCTGCTTGCCGCGTAAGTAGAAGTGATAAGGTTGCTTGTGCTAGAATAGGCTAAGAGAAACTGGAAAATATAGCAGAGCGGCAAAGCTTTTAAAAATATAAGAAAGTATAAGATTAGTATCTATGCTTTTATGTTCTTATATTTCACTCGCTTAAACGCTTAGCGTCTTATAAAGATGCCAAAGGCGATTAGCTTGATACATGTAGCCATATTCTGCGGAAAAGGGAGGAGGAGCACGTTTGCATTTTATTTCTGATCTGATCTCGACATTATTTGAATGGATTCAGAGTCTTGGTTATTTTGGGATTATGATCGGACTGATGATTGAAGTTATTCCGAGTGAAATTGTATTGGCTTTCGGTGGTTTCTTGGTATGGAGTGGAGATATTAATTTTTTCGGCGCAGTATTGTTTGGTACGATAGGCGGAGTGATTGCCCAGATCTTTGTATATTGGATTGGCCGTTATGGGGGCAGGCCTGTACTGGAGAAATACGGGAAATATATTCTTATCCAAAAGAAGCATATTGATCATTCGGAAGAGTGGTTCAATAAATATGGGACAGGCGTAATCTTTACGGCACGCTTTATTCCCGTTGTTCGCCATGCCATTTCCGTTCCAGCGGGGATTTCTCGTATGCCTTTAGGTAAGTTCACTTTATTGACTACACTTGCTGTTATTCCATGGAGTGCTTTGTTTGTATATCTCGGTATGACATTGGGGAATAAGTGGGAAGATATTGACGAAGTAGCTGCTAAGTACACCAACGAAATTATTCTTGTAGCGTTAGCACTAATCATCATTTATTTTGTGTATAAGTGGTTTAAATCCAAGAAGAGAGGGACTGCAAAATGAAACCGAATGTAGCTCATAAATTTGGAAAAGGTCTTACACCGCGCCAATTTGTAGAAAGCATGACGAAGAACCAGCAGGCTTTTGAATCCTGGTATGAGAAGTTTTCTTGGGAAGATGAGAGCGACAAGGAATATTTCGAAAGTCTGAACCATCGTGACGATTTGCGGGTACTTATCCTTGCCGCTGATTGGTGTGGAGATGTAGTACGTAATGTCCCTGCGGTTTTCCGTATTTTGGAGACTGCCGGAATGAAGACAGAGGTATTCATTTTGGAAGAGAATCAGGAGCTTATGGATGAATTCTTGACCATGGGCGGAAGATCTGTTCCGATTGTGATCTTTGCGGATACCGGCGGATACGTGCTTGGACATTGGGGTCCTCGTCCAGAGCATGTGCAGAGCCTAATGAGAGAGTTCAAACGTGAGAATCCTGATCGTGAGGCTGCTGATTACGACAGCAAAATCGTAGAAGTACGTAAGGCTATGGGGCAAGCTTATGGGGAAGGAACGGAATCACAGGCAGTTATCGCAAAAGAGCTGCGTAGTCTGATTTCCGGATTCTAGACCGATGCTAAATATACGTTCGTTTAATTTAGGTCCGCTTCAGACCAATGCCTACTTGCTGACAGGTGCGGATCCAACGAAGGGAATCATTATTGATCCCGGCATGAATCCTGCGGCATTAGTGCGGAGTATCGAAGGGATGGAGATCGAGGCTATTTTGCTAACGCATGCGCACTTTGACCATATGGGCGGCGTAGACGAAATTCGTAAAGCTAAGAAATGTCCTGTTTATTTACATCCACTAGAAAGTGAATGGCTCAGCAGCCCTAAGCTGAATGGTTCATTGATGTGGACTGATATTTCGCCTCCTCTGACTACAGATCCTGCAGAGTATGATCTGGCAGAAGGACAAGTTCTGCAATTCATCGGACATACCTTCCGGGTGTACCACACACCTGGGCACTCTCCGGGCAGTGTCAGCTTCCTATGCGGGAATGATTTATTCTCTGGAGATGTACTGTTTAAGATGGGAGTTGGGCGCACCGATTTGCCTGGTGGCAGAGAACGTGATTTGTTCGATTCTATTCGTGGCAAGCTGTACAAAATGGATGATGAAGTGAAGGTTTATCCAGGTCACGGCTCACGAACAACTATCGGTTTTGAAAAAGTTCGTAACCCTTATATTCCTCAATAAACAGTCATTCTAGTAGAACTGACAAGAATCGGGGAATTTTTGATAGACAAAGGGATACAAAAGGACTACACTATTGTTAATTAAATGTAACATTAACCTCGCGAAGCACGCAGACTGCGGAATTAATCCCGGTTTGCGTTCTTTTTTTTGTCTACATATAGGTTTAAAAGCATGGGGGGAAATAGATTGGAGAAGAATATGTATTACCCGTTGGATTACGGATGGTATGACTCCAAGGAGAAATGGACTAGTTTTTGCAGCAGTAAATGCCGATGTTTTTCAGAATGTTCTGGAAGGGGAGGTTTTTGTACTTCCATAGAACGCAGGGACATACAATCTGAGAATAAGGATGGGAGAATACCAGTGGTTTCAGGAGGCGAGCCCAGAAGAACGCCTCTTTTTTGGCATTTTCCAGCAGAAGCAGGATTGCTTCAGCCATGGCGGCGTAAGCTCTGGGAGCTCAAAAAATAAAATTAAAACGGAATGAACGAATCACTATACATAATCGTATTACAAATAAGAACTAATCCTGAATGGAGGGGCAGATGAGCGATCAGGCGCTGGAGAAAATCAGGCAGGCACAGCAGGGAGATACTTCAGCACTGTCTTCACTGCTGCGAGAACATTATACTTTTTTGTTCAAATATTTACTTAAAGTGACTATGGACCCGTTACTGGCAGAGGATCTTGTACAGGACACGATGGTCAGATGTATGGAAAAAATCAATACCTATAACGGTTCGTCTTCGTTCTCCTCTTGGTTAATCACCATAGCTACCAGAATATTCATCGATCGAAAGCGGCGCTGGAAACGTGAGGCAGATTGGAAGAAACGGGAACAACAGGCCCAGGGCACCCGTTCGATTCGTTGGCGGTTTGAAAGCAGGGGGGAAGAATGGAGTGAAGTACTCGATTCCATCTCCAAGCTACCCTCTGCTCAGAGGGTAGCTGTGCTGCTGAAGCATTATTATGGCTATAGCTATGAAGAAATCGGTGTGATCATGCAAATTCCTTCAGGCACGGTCAAATCGCGTGTATCCCTTGGTCTTAACCAATTGCGAAAGGAGCTGAATGAGGATGGAGAAGGATAAGGAGCCAGAACTGTATTTGCACAAGCTTACTGAAGAGCTTGAGCGTTTGGATGCGCAATATGATGACATCACCCCACCTTCGTTACAGGAACTGGAGTGGTTAATGGCTGATGCAGCTGTGCACAGAAAGAGAAGGGAACGTAAAGAACTACTGTTATTCTGGGGGGTCTCATTGATCCTGATCTGCGCATTTCTATCCATTCTCACTTCTGCACCCATGATCTATTGGATTATCCAGGCGATCATTCCTGTTGTAGGACTGGGTGGCTTAGGGATCGCCAGGATCAGAAGAAATAGAGAAGGTGTACAAGAATGAATGAGCTACAGGATGTGCCTCTTTGGTTGTGGTTTGGCATAGCAGTAGCATTAATGCTGCAAGGGACCTTACTGTTCCGGGATGCAAGACGGCGCGGAAAAAAAGCTTGGTTCTGGGGATTGTGGGCGATTACTACAGTTCCGTCCCCAGCATTAGTCTACTTACTCGTTGTCATACTTCCTGACCGACGTAGAAGGAAGAAGCAGTTGTAAAGCTTTAGTAAGAAGCTCGTTCCTTTCATCCTATTACAAGGAGTGGTACTTCATGGAAGAGGTAAAATGGGGTTTAATCATGCCGTTAATTATTCTTCAGGCTTTGCTTGCAATTATTGGACTGATATCACTGGCCAAAGCGGATAACGTTCGTGGCCCAAAATGGATGTGGATTATTATCATTATTTGCGGAAATATATTAGGTAGCGTAGCTTATTTTACAATAGGAAGGAAAGATGTCTGATGTCACTCCTTCAAGTTATGAATTTGCGTAAAAGCTATGGGGCGCATATTTCCGTAAATGATATAAGCTTTGAAATTGAGAAAGGACGGTGCGTCGCTTTATTGGGGCCTAACGGTGCTGGGAAAACGACCACACTTCGTATGCTGGCAGGGCTGCTAGAACCCACCTCTGGCATGATTTCATTTGAGGGGAGCCGTCCTGGAGCCGAATATCGCAGAGGATTAGGATATGTGCCACAGTCTCCAGCTTTTTATGGGTGGATGACTGGACATGAGTATGTTGTTTTCGCTGCAAAGCTTAGTGGAATGGGAACTAAAGACGCAACCAGCAGGGCATTGGAATCGCTCGAGCGTGTAGGGCTTAAAGGTGATGCTCGTCGCCGGATTGGTGGATACTCCGGCGGGATGAAACAGCGGCTGGGTCTGGCTCAGGCGCTTGTGCATCGGCCTCGTCTGTTATTGCTTGATGAGCCTGTATCTGCACTTGATCCGATTGGCCGCAGAGAAGTAATGGGACTGGTGCGGGAAATACGTGAGGAGACAACTGTAGTTTTCTCTACACATGTGCTGCATGATGCAGAAGAAATTTGCGATGATATTATTTTAATGAATCAAGGCTTGATTGCTGAGAAGGGATCTTTATCACAGCTTCGTTCACAATACAGCCTTCCTGTTATTCGTTTACGTACGGAGAAGCAAGAAAAAGCTATTCAGTGGCTGGAGTCTCTTGCTGCCAAACCGTTTGTACTGGAGACTCAGTTGTTCGGAGATCATGCCATTTTTAATGTCAACGATGTAGACATGGCCCGTTGGACGATTCTGCAAGAAGCGGCGCAGCTCGAAATTCCATTACTGCAATTTGAAGCGGGTTCTTCCACGTTAGAGGATTTATTTATGAAGGTGGTGGGAGTATGAGAAGCGCCTGGGTCCTTTATCGCAAAGAAATGCTCGAAATGGCTCGCAGTTATAAGTTAATCTGGATACCTGTCGTTTTTATCCTATTAGGCATTATGCAGCCGTTAACTACTTATTATTTGCCGGAAATATTAAAAGCTTCAGGTGATGTTCCTCCAGGTCTCCTAGAGGGGTATGAAATACCGAGTGCCGCAGCTGTGATGGCGCAATCTTTGGGACAGTACGGAACGATCGGAATGTTAGTATTGGCGCTTGGCGCGATGAATGTTTTAGCTGGTGAGCGCTATAGCGGAACTATGGAATTAATTCTGGTAAGGCCGGTTTCTCCAGCCGCAATAGTGTTCGCTAAATGGGCAGCACAGCTGACCCTGTTGATCGTTGCTCTAGGATTAGGTGCAGCGGGGGCTGCTTACTACACGGAGCAGTTGATTGGTTCACTATCTTGGGGAGATGTCATCGCAGCTGCTGGAGTATATGGATTGTGGCTGTTATGTGCTGTCTCAGCTACGTTGTTGTTTAGTGGGTTTTTAAAATCCCCAGTTGCCGCTTTTTTAGCATTGGTGCTAATGGCAGCATTATCATTAGGCCAAAACTTATTGCCTTCATGGTTTGAATGGGCACCTGCGGGGCTTGCCGGGTTGTCGGCTGAAATCCTTATGGCTGGAGAAGGATTCAGGGTTGGACCCTATCTTTCAGCAGCTATTTTGATCTTGATTTGTTTAGTGGGTGCTGCACTTTTGACAAGGAAGAATAACTTAACCGCTTGAAACTTAAGTTATGTTTTTATTAAATATAGTATATTTTCATAGAATTTGTAGGATCGGCCAGCCTTCAACTAGACAGTTCTATCTTTTTTTAGTAGACTGTTGAAACAAGCAAAATCTTGAAAGATTTTGGGGTTAGGAGGTAGGGCGATGCTGCGTTTAGGAGAGAAGATTGTCATTGTTGCGGACGCTTTCGAGCAGAGTCTTCCTATCGGGGAATACGGCTACCTAATTGCTTACGACCGCAATCCCGATAATGCGTTTGACTATGTTATTCGTGTACCAGAGGCGAATAGGAACTTTTATGTTCCGGCTGAGGACATTGAGGCGGAAGAACATTTATTAGTAGCTGAGGCTGAAAGAGCAACGCATGAAGCGTTGATTGATTACGCTTTGTCCACGTACAATGAGAAGCTGTTCCATCATTTGATGAACGGTGAAGATATGGATATAGAAGAGACGGAATCAACGTCAAGCGAAAGCATGTCCCAAGCGGATTTCATCAAACAAGTGAATCTTCGAGCTTGGATTTAAGGAAGGCCGGCGCAAGCCGGCTTTTTTGTTTTGTCATAAAAAGTATTTCCCCCACATTAATCCTCTGAATTTACACATCATTTTCAAAATCTTTTCTTTTATTCCTTCTTTATAGTTTTCGAAAGTTTGTTTTTTATTTTTTTGGTATACAACCAATCTCCTGTTTTATGTATCTAAATTATTGAGAGCCGAATACGAGAATGCAGATCTGCGGTATAGGCGTTTTAACTTAAATAAAGGAGAACCTCAAGTGAAGATGATAACCGCTGTTCAAAAAGCGAGAAATGGCGATAAAGAAGCGTTTATCCAGCTATGCCGGCAGATTGAACCTGAAATGTACGGCATGGCCCGATCTATTTTGGGCAGGGACGAGGAATGTGCAGATGCCATGCAGGAAGCCACCCTAAAGGCTTACCGGTCTATCCATGGATTGCGGCAACCAGAATTTTTCAAGACATGGATGCTTCGCATCCTTATAAACGAATGTCATAAGCTCCAACGCAAGCGGACAAATATTGTGGAGTTTGGAGATCCCCTTACTGCTTTGGAATGCCATTCCTCCGGTGCAGAATATGAGAAAATTGAGCTGCGGGAAGCAGTGGAACGATTGGATACTTCGCTCCAGACCGTGATATCGCTGCATTATTTTCAGGACATGCCCGTTAAGCAAATTGCCGATCTTCTGAATATTTCCGAAACGGCAGTCAAATCGCGCCTCTACAGAGCAAGAAAAAACTTATTGAATGGATTCTAATGATATTTAGAAAGGATGGAACAGATGAAGAAGAGAACAGCGCAAGAGCTTGAATTGCTTTTGAAAGATATGGACATCCTCCCGGCAAATGAGCTTCCCTCTATGATTCGCCAACGTCAAGAGGATACGTATACAATGCTGGATCATGTGAAGATAAAGAGATCCACGCACAAATTTCGTAATGTTAAGAGGACAGCGCTTGGCTTCGGGGCAGCTCTTGTTTTGGGGGTTATCGTGCTTGGAAGCGGCTTTACTTCTCCCGCATTGGCTAGGTCGCTGGAACGTATTCCGTTAGTCAATAGTATTTTTGAGCTCGCAGGTGATATGGGACTTCAAGCGGCGAGTCGCCAAGGCTTAACGACTGCAGTTGATACCAGTGATCAGGTTCAAGATGTTATTATCCGTGCTAATGAAGTTATATATGACGGCACACGGCTTTCTGTAGCATTGAAACTTGAAGGTGAAGATGAAGAGGGAATATTCAGTGGAGACATTCAGGATTTGCAGGTATTTATTGATGGACAGCCTTTAAACGCTGCTGGGGAGGAAGAAGAGGATTCTTTTAAACACAATATTGGCCTTATCCTTTCTCCGGGAGTAGATGAACAATCGTTGATTTTGCAATTTTCAGAGAAATCCTATGATGAGGGAGGCATTACTTTACCAGAGCAGTTCCAAATGACAGTAAAAGGTCGTCTGTCCGGAATCGATGATGATTTTCAAATTGAAATTCCTGTAAAAAAGGATACGAGTCATAATATTGTTCAGCAACCCGGAATCAGTCAAACTTACAATGATGTAACGACCACAGTGGAGAAGATTACACAGACTCCGGCAACTACACAAATACGGATGAGTGCTGTAGCCCTCGAGGGTATTCCTTATACTTATCTGACAGATACCAATAACCTGGCATTAAATTATGAAGTCTATGATGATAAAGGTAACTTGTTGCAATATGTAAATGGCAGCAATGGTTGGTCGGATTCGAAAAAGATAGATGACACAATCCATTATAGTCTTAAAGAGGATGTTAATATTGTACCGCTGCCCAAGGATGTAAAAGCACTGACAATCAAAACCTTTTTCTACAAATATACTGGAGAGGGTAGTGGAAAACGAAATTTGCTAGACAATAATGGATACCCGGCAGTCGAATATATTCCGCAGCTGGAAATGACAATCCTTATATATTGATGAACGATACGCTCCTTTAAAATGTGTAGGAATCCCCTTCACTTTGATAAAGGAGCGTTTGTTTTACAGCCCATCATTGAATTGTCCAAGCTTCTACAATATAATTAAAAACGTTATCCGGGCGCTTTAGCCCTTTAAACAGGAGGGATTTTTCTTATGAGCATTACCGTTAAAGATGTGCAGCATGTGGCCAAGCTGGCTCGTCTGCAGCTGAGCCCGGAAGAAGAGGCAACCTTTACAGAACAAATGAATGCTATTTTACAATATGCCGAGAAATTAAATGAGCTAGATACGGAGAATGTAAAGCCGACCACGCATGTGCTGCAAGTCAGCAATGTAATGCGGGAGGATGTTGTGAAGGATAGCCTTACGCAAGAGGAAGCACTTCTTAACGCTCCAGATGATGAAGACGGACATTTCAAGGTTCCAGCTGTTTTGGAATAACTACATAATTAGAAAGGGGGAAGAATCTTGAGCCTGTTTCAAAATCGATTGCCTGAAGTACACCGCATGTTAACTGCTAAAGAGGTATCGGTCAGTGAACTGACTGAAGAATCGCTGGCGATTATCGCTGAGCGGGATAAGAACGTAAATGCATTTTTGACCTTGAACGAGGAGGGCGCACGTGCGACAGCACGCGCTTTGGACGATAAACTGGCATCCGGAGCAGCACGTGGATTGCTGTTTGGTCTTCCTGCCGGAATCAAGGATAATATTGTAACTAAAGGTCTGCGCACAACTTGTGCCAGCCAATTTTTGAGCGATTTCCAGCCGATTTATAACGCTACTGTAGCTTCTAAATTGCAGCAGGCAGATGCCGTAACAATCGGTAAATTAAATATGGATGAATTCGCAATGGGCGGATCTAATGAGAATTCAAGCTTTGGTCCTGTACGCAATCCTTGGGATTTAGAACGTGTGCCGGGCGGTTCCAGTGGCGGATCTGCTGCAGCAGTAGCTGCGGGCGAAGTGTTCTTCTCACTAGGTTCGGATACTGGGGGTTCCATCCGCCAGCCAGCTTCCTATTGTGGTGTTGTAGGTCTCAAACCTACTTACGGTCTTGTATCACGTTACGGGCTGGTAGCCTTTGCTTCCTCACTCGATCAGATAGGACCATTAACACGTAATGTAGAGGATACTGCCTATGTGCTTCAAGCGATTGCTGGTTATGATGCCCAAGACTCTACTTCTGCTAAAGTAGAAATTCCTGATTATTTGAGTTCACTGACTGGTGATGTTTCCGGACTTCGCATTGCTGTACCTAAGGAATATTTGGGAGCAGGTGTCGATGCTTCTGTGCGTGAGACAGTCTTGTCTGCACTTAAAGTGCTGGAAGGAATGGGTGCTGTCTGGGAGGAAGTATCATTACCGCATACGGAATACGCAGTAGCAGCTTATTATTTGCTGTCCTCTTCGGAAGCTTCATCTAACCTTGCGCGTTTTGACGGTGTGCGTTATGGCGCACGTGTAGATGAAGGCGGAGGATTGCTTGATCTATATCTTAATTCCCGCAGCCGCGGCTTTGGCCCTGAGGTCAAACGCCGTATTATGTTGGGTACTTATGCACTCAGCTCCGGGTATTACGATGCTTACTATTTAAAAGCACAAAAGGTACGCACTTTGATTAAACAGGACTTTGATGACATCTTTAAAAAATATGATGTGGTCATCGGGCCAACAGCGCCAACGACAGCATTCAAATTGGGCTCACAGACTGAAGATCCGCTGACCATGTATCTGAACGATATTCTCACGATTCCTGTAAGCTTGGCGGGTATTCCTGCCGTGAGCGTTCCGTGTGGTTTTGCGGAAGGCATGCCTGTAGGTCTGCAAATTATCGGTAAGGAATTTGACGAGAGCACGATTCTGCGTGTCGCTCATGCCTTTGAACAAAATACAGATCATCACAAGCAGCGTCCACAGCTGTAGTAAAGGAGGGAATGGGATTACTTATGTCTAAATACGAAACGGTCATCGGCTTGGAAGTTCACGTAGAGCTTCATACCAACTCCAAAATCTTTTGCGGATGCTCCACTGAATTTGGAGCCCCACCTAACACTCATACCTGTCCTGTCTGCTTGGGTCACCCCGGCGTATTGCCAGTGCTCAACAAACAAGCGGTAGAATACGCTATGAAAGCAGCGATGGCGCTAAATTGCACCATTGGTGATGTTAGCAAATTCGACCGCAAGAACTATTTTTACCCGGATTCACCAAAAGCTTATCAGATTTCACAATTTGATCAGCCTATCGGGCTGAACGGTTGGATCGACATTGAAGTTAATGGAGAGACCAAACGGATCGGCATTACTCGTCTCCATTTGGAAGAGGATGCAGGTAAGCTTACGCACGTAGATGGCGGTTTTGCCTCGCTTGTCGATTTTAACCGGGTGGGAACACCGCTTATCGAAATCGTATCCGAGCCTGATCTGCGCTCTCCTGAGGAAGCTCGTGCTTATCTGGAGAAAATCCGTGCGATTATGCAGTATTGTGACGTATCCGATGTCAAGATGGAAGAAGGATCGATGCGCTGTGACGCGAACATCAGTCTACGCCCAGAAGGACAAGAGGAATTCGGCATTAGAGCAGAGCTTAAGAACATGAACTCCTTCCGCGGTGTATTGCGTGGACTGGAGTATGAGCAATATCGTCAGGCTGAGATCCTGGATGATGGTGGAGTTGTTGTGCAAGAGACTCGCCGCTGGGATGAAGCACAAGGGAAAACATTATCGATGCGCGGGAAAGAAGAAGCGCATGATTATCGTTACTTCCCGGACCCGGACTTGATCGTTCTGCATATTGATGATGCTTGGAAAGAATCCATTCGTTCAACGATTCCAGAACTTCCGGATGCACGGAAAGCTCGTTATAGCGAGGAACTGGGCCTGACAGCTTATGATGCAGGCGTTATTACATCCTCTAAACTGTTAGCGGACTTTTTCGAAGGATGTCTTGCCTATACGCAGGATGCCAAGACTGTAGCTAACTGGATTATGGGTGACTTGCTTGCCTATTTGAATGGTAATAATCTGGAGTTGTCGCAGGTACAAATTACACCACAAGGGCTAGGCGAGATGATCGGACTGATTGCAGCCGGAACCATCAGCAGCAAAATCGCTAAAACAGTATTTAAAGAAATGCTAGAGAGCGGTAAACTGCCAGCTGTTATCGTTGAGGAAAAAGGTCTGGTGCAGATCAGCGATGAAGGTGCTATTAAAGGGATTGTGGAAGCAGTCGTAGCCGCCAATCCGCAATCTGTGGAAGATTATAAAGCAGGTAAACAGAAAGCAATCGGCTTCCTGGTCGGACAAGTCATGAAAGAAAGTAAAGGTAAGGCGAATCCGGGTCTTGCTAATAAACTTCTCATCGAGGTATTGAGCAACTAAACGCTTGTCGTCTGTAAAAGGACGCCAGCGGCGTTTATAATTGGGGTAATATACTTATGTAATAAGCTAAGGGCTTGTCGGCAACGGCAGGCCCTTAGCGGCATATAAGGGGACTGGTTAGGATGAATACAATTAACAAGCTAAATCTGCAGGATGAAAGCACCGTTAATGAATTATGGAGTCTTCAGCATAAGGCCTATAGACTGGAAGCTGAACTTATAGGCTTTCGTGAAATACCACCTCTGATGGAGACGAGAGAAATGCTCAGCAGCTCTAAAGAAGGTTTTTATGGCTGCTTCGATAAAGATGAGGAACTAATGGGTGCTGTTGCTGTAGAGGAAGAATCTCCTGGAAAATTGACGATTACACGAATGATGGTGGGGCCGGACTTTTTTCGTAGAGGTATCGCTAGCCATCTTTTGGAATATGTATTTGAGCATTTTGCAGGGATGGAGCAATTCATTGTGTCGACAGGCAAAAAGAATACACCTGCCGTTTCGTTGTACAGTAAACATGGTTTTCTGCCTACCGGTGTGGAGGAAGTCGCTCCAGGAGTTGAATTGATTGAATTTCATCGGAGTGGTTCTCTTTGAAAAAAGATATTCATAGACAACTATTTACGAAAGGAGGAGTCCAAAATGAAACATGACTCTGCAATGCTCCCAGAGCAGGAAGAACTGCAAGATTCTGTTGATATAGAGACTAAGGAGAGTGAGATACAGAAGAGGATTATTCCTCCGCGTCCGAAGCGGCGCCACCGCAAACGTAAATTTATCGCTGGACTGCTGGCAGCTCTCATCCCTGGGACGGGGCATTTGTATTTTGGGCTTCTCCGAAAAGGGATCACCTTCATCTTTCTAATTCTTTTGGATATCTCAGCTTTATTGTATTTCTCATCCATCGGGATGCAGATTAATGTTCCACTACTTATTTTACTTGCGCTCATTATTCCGGCGATCTATTTTTATAACGTGTATGACGTATTGCAATCAGCGGATAGGCTTCTTCGCTTCCCAGAGGATCATGAGCTTGATATCCCTGTGACCAAAGCAAACGTGGCTCCTAAGCGTCGTAGTATCGTCAGCGAGCCTGGGATATCCTTTGGGCTCTTACTGCTATTAGGGGGCGCCCTGCTTATTCTGTTCCGGCAAAAACCAACATGGCTCCAGTTCTTTATTGAACATTATGCTGAAATGGCTGTATCTGTCATTATAGTATGCGGTGGCTTATTTATAGGAGCTAGAGAAATTGCCAGAGCAGTTGTGCAGCGTAAAGACAATGAACCTCGCAAGCGGCGCGTAGGAAGATATACGGCTTCTGTATTGCTGATAGCTATTTCTGTTCCTTTGTTTTTGGATTGGAGAGAGGGAACTGACTATATGCTCCTGCTCTTGAAGTGGTGGCCAGTCATCCCGGTGTTATGGGGGATTGAGTTCCTGCTGATGTTTATCTTCTCTAACCGTTCAGCCAAGGGAACCAGAATCAGATTGGATTTACGTGGGCTTTTATCCGCTATATTGCTAGCTGCGAGTGTATTTATTGTTGCAGAGCAAGAACATTATTTATATCTATGGAAAAATGTCAGTCTTAATCTGACGGCAGCAGCAGTGGATTATGGTGAGGCTAAAGGCAGCAAATATCAGAAAGCCCCGCTAATTGTTCCGGTGGAATTAAATACAGCCAAAATATCTATTGATAGTATTAATGGTGATATTTTATTACACCGTGCTCCGGTGGATGATATTCAAATTACGACGACAGTTTGGGTAGATCAGTTGGATGGGCCGATGGCTGAAGCTATATCAGAACAGTCCTTTGTGGACGTTGTTGAAGGGCCCAACATAAAAATAACCTCAAATAGCAAGGCTTATGGAGAATCCGGCAAACGCCAGCCACGCATGGATTTAGACATTTACTTGCCGGAGGATCGCCGCTTTAACCTCGATGTTCGCACCATGAATGGCGGGATCACATTGCAGAATGTAGAAGCCATTGAAGACATTTCTCTGGAAACGGGGAATGGAGAGCTGATCCTTCATCGTATCTTTGGTAATGTTAAGGGAAAAACACTGAATGGAGCTGTCCGTGCCAGATCTGTTCAAGGCAGCGTTGATTTAACGACGAGCGGTGGCAATATGAATGCTTGGGATGTTACCGGTGCTTTGAAATTATCGACGGCTGTCGGCAATATTAGTGCGATCGGAAATAGCAATGATATCGATATTACTACCAAAAACGGTAATTTAGAGGTTGATGGAGCCAGATCCAAGCTACATGCGGAATCTCTAAATGGTACCATTGATGTTCGCTCTTCAGATGTCGCTGGAGACTGGGATATTTATAGCGCAGTTGGTGATATTCAATTGTATTTGCCAGTGTTAAGCAACTATACAGTGAATGGTTCCAGTGGATATGGTGATATTACTTCAGATTTGCCTGAACTTACAATTGATAAGAAAAAAGTATCAGGTGAAGTGGGGACCGGTGAGTTCAAGCTTCATGTTGAAGGAAATAGCAATCTAAATGTTAGGAAATATTGAAAAAAGTAATTTTTCTTATATAATAATAAATATAATGTATAGACTTCGTTGACAACATTGAAAAACCAGTCTTACAATCTTAAGAAGTACTTCTTTTATTTTTAAATTCAAAAGGCGGTGACAGTAATGGGGAGTGGAGTACAACATGCACTGGAACAATTAAAGACAACAGGTGTCCGTATAACGCCCCAGCGTCATGCGATTCTTACGTATTTGATGGAAGCAATGAATCATCCTACAGCTGACGATATATACCGGGCGCTAGAGCCGAAATTTCCGAGCATGAGCGTTGCAACTGTATATAATAATCTCAAGATGTTTATGGAAGCCGGCATGGTTCGCGAGTTGACCTACGGGGATAGTTCCAGTCGTTTTGATGCCAATGTATCTGATCATTATCATGTCATCTGTCAGCTATGCGGTAAGATTGAAGATTTTAGTTATCCATCGCTTCATGATGTAGAGATACATGCGGAGCAGGAAACGGGCTTCAAAATTACGGGTTTGCGTATGGAATTGCATGGAGTTTGCAAATGTTGCAGAGAGAAGCAACAATAAGACAGAATACTACAGTACTCAAGGGCGTATAGCCAAGCTACACAATAAACGTGTGAAATCCGAAAGCGGAGGACTCACGTTTTTATTTTTTTAGAAATAACAAAATATAGTGAAAATGACTAACTTATACTGGTTATCCGGAACCAAGTGGATGTTATAATCGTATTGTTAGACTTAACTTAAAATCATCTAATATTTGGAGGATATATTTTGGACAGAAGATATAGACAAAAACGCGTTAAAAAGCGCGGAGGTCTTTTCCGACGCTTTTTTGGACTTTTGCTCATTGCGGCAGCAGCTTATTGGGTTGTGTTTTTTGTATTGCCAAATCGCCAGCACATCGATCCAGACTGGAAAGGCCTAGAACATCCTATCTTCGTAAAAGGAGAGCTAACAGGATATTCCGCATCAGGGACCGGTGATAGCATGCTCTTGCCTTTACCATTACTGCAGGAACATGTGGACTCCTCTATTCGTTATGAAGAAAAGACTAAATCGGTCATCCTATCAACGGAAAGTGAACTTCTATATATGCAAGAGGATAAAACCGATGCTAGTCTGAACAATCGTCCGCTGCAGCTGCGGCTGGCACCTGAAGTTAAGGAGAAGATAACCTATCTTCCTGCAGATGTATTAGAGGACCTTTATGGATTTGAAATTGAAGAGGATACGACCACCGGGGCTGTGCTGTTAATGACAGCAGGGGAGACTGTACCTCTGGGGAAAGTGAAAGGTGAAGCGGGAGATAAGACAGTCGCTCTTCGCAACGAAGCATCGATTCACGCACCCATCGTGGCGAATATGTCCCCGGGAGCCAGTGTGAGTATTTGGAATAAGGAAAATGAGGACTGGCTGTATGTGCAGTTAAGCAGCGGTTATGCGGGTTATGCCAAGGCCAGTGATATTATCTCGGACGGTCAAAAAACAGTGGAACCCAAAAGCACCACTCCCTCACGGGCAGAACGAAGCTGGAAAGGGAAGTCAGTGAATTTGTATTGGGAAGCAGTTTATCAACGTAAACCTGATCCAAGTACATTCGGTGAGCTTCCAGGGGTTAACGTGGCTAGCCCGACTTGGTTCAGTATCATAGATGGTGATGGAAATGTGCGCAGTCAGGCTGACAGTGCGTATGTGCAATGGGCGCATGAGCGCGGGTTGGAAGTGTGGGGGCTGCTCAGCAATAGCTTTGATCCGGACATAACCACTGAGGCATTGTCGAGCTATGAGAAGCGGATGAACGCGATCGTACAGATCCTCGAGTATTCAGATTTATACAAGCTGGATGGAATTAATATTGACTTTGAGAATGTATATACGAAAGACGGGGAGAATGTTACACAATTTATGCGAGAGCTAAAACCTATGGCTCAAGCCAAAAACTTAATCGTCTCCATAGACGTAACCCCTAAATCCAACAGTGAGATGTGGTCAGCTTTCCTTGATCGTAAGGCTCTTAATTCCGTAGTTGATTATCTTATTGTTATGGCTTATGACGAGCACTGGGCGGCTAGTCCTATCGCGGGCTCTGTTGCGTCTCTACCGTGGGTAGAAAGCTCGTTAAGCCGGATCATAGAGGAAGACGATGTACCGCCTGAGAAGCTGATTCTGGGGATTCCACTGTATACTAGAATCTGGACTGAGGCCCAGGTAGATGGCAAGACCAAAGTAAGCTCTAAATCGGTTAGTATGAATGCCGTTGAAAAAATTATTAAAGAGAAGAAGCTAACCCCAACCTTTGATAAGGCAGCTGGGCAGAATTACGTTGAGTATAAGGAAGATGGCGCTCTTAAAAAAATATGGATCGAAGACAAAGTTTCCTTAAAAGCTAGAGTTGAGCTTGCTAAGTCTTTAGGGCTTGGTGGCATCGGTTCATGGAATCGCAGCTTTAGTAATCTGTCTGCATGGGAGGCATTACAAGGAATTCATAAGTAATTATTATTTCATTCATAATAAACAAAGGGGCTCCCAATACGGGGGCCCCTTTGTTGTATTAAGCAAATGTTTGATTGCATTATAAATCGCTAGTAATAAGCTTCTGTAAGATGTGTTTTATTGATTAAGCTGCTGACTCTTAAGTTGTTCCGCAGTAATATTGGCCTCAGCTGGATCCATAGTAAGGATGGTATGGCAGAACATACAGCGGTCTGTTTTGCCCAGCATTTTGGTCAGCTTGTGACATTCAGGGCATTCCAGTTGGACTGCGCTAGTTGACAGCATCCCAGCCCAGAAATAGATTGCAAGACTTGCCATCATTGAGATTAAACCGATTACAAGACCGATTCCAGCGAATACTTTTCCAGTTGAGCCCCAAAACACGATGCCCGCTGTACCCAAAACCATAAGTCCCATTCCGAGCATTGTGAGCAGTAATCCCCATGTGCGAAAAGCGTTGATCTTAGCCGTTTTAAACTTCATGAGTGTTTGCTCCTAACTAAATATAGTTGGGTTGTCCAGAAGGAACTGTCTTTCATATGTAGAATAATAATTATAACTGAATTATAACTGACTGGACGCAAAATCGCCAAATTTAATGGAGGGAAGCATGGAACTGTCCAATGTAACTTTGTTGAGTGGAGAAACGTTTGATGAGAATGTTTTAGGAGCGGTCGTTTTGCGGCAGAATGGGGATATTCCGTTTCAAAGCGCACTTCTTCAAGATTTTGATATGATAGTGTTAGTATTGCATGAAGAACAGGATAGAGAGCATATTGTTCGCCATACCATTGCCGGTGACCAACGGACCCAGTCAGTCCATATCGGCCTATTTGCTTTGGAGCAGGCTGTTATGGCAGGGGATAATAACGAACTTCTTATCAGTTTGATGAGGGGGGAAGTGATCTGGGACCCCAAGGGAATACTCGAGGAAATGCGCAGCGAGATATTGCAATTTGAAGGACCGATCAAGGAACGGGTCGCATTTATGGAGTTTGCCCGCTTTTTGCATATGTATGTGAAATCCAAGCGCTATATAGAGGCTGGCTTTATTATGGATGCTTACAACTGTGTATTGATAGCCTTATATCATTGGGCAAGAATAGAAGTGAGTGAAGTGGGTGCTTTCCCCGAGCCAGCTATTTGGGAACAGGTTAAAAGCATGAATACCTCTGTTCATAAACTTTATGAGGAGTTAACGGTCAGTACTGAGACCTTAGAGCAACGTGTGGAGCTTGTGCTTCTTGCATGTGAATTTGGGATTATGTCCAAAATGACGGACTGTTGTCTATTGCTCTTTAATATTTTGAATAGCCGTAAGGAAGCATGGAGCATTAAAGAATTACTGCAGCATTCAGGTCTGAGTCAATTAGAGTCTGAACTACCCCTTGTTTTACGAAAGCTGGTTTCTCGTTCGCTAATCCGAGAGATTACATCTTGGGCTGATGTTCACGAGGGAGAAGGGCATGCGATCCGCTATACATTATAGAGATGAATTAGATACAGTAGAAGATGTTTAATTATAGAGAGATGAGCAAGGATAGGGAGAGGCTGAGCACTCTCTTTTTTATTTGTTTACTAATATGAAACGCTCATATTTATTCAGGAAAATTAATGGTTGACTCTTTCCTTGTTCATGTGTTAAATTATAACTCGTCCCTCTGACACAGAGATGTGCTTTCGAAAACATTCGAAAGACAACCGAAAAAAGAAATTAAAAAAAAGGTTGACTAAAACGAGGGTGCTGTGATATATTATAAAGGTCGCTGCTGAACAACACATCGACGAAATAAACGGCTTGATCTTTGAAAACTGAACAACGAGTGAGTAGGAAATCACGTAAGTGAAATCCAAAATTAGAGAATTAATTTTCTCGTCAGATGTTTCAAAATGAGCATATCGCTCTTTTCAATACTAATTGGAGAGTTTGATCCTGGCTCAGGACGAACGCTGGCGGCGTGCCTAATACATGCAAGTCGAGCGGAGTTATTTTGAAAGCTTGCTTTCAAAATAACTTAGCGGCGGACGGGTGAGTAACACGTAGGCAACCTGCCCTTCAGACTGGGATAACTACCGGAAACGGTAGCTAATACCGGATAATTTCTTTTTTCTCCTGAGAGAAGAATGAAAGACGGAGCAATCTGTCACTGAGGGATGGGCCTGCGGCGCATTAGCTAGTTGGTGGGGTAACGGCCCACCAAGGCGACGATGCGTAGCCGACCTGAGAGGGTGAACGGCCACACTGGGACTGAGACACGGCCCAGACTCCTACGGGAGGCAGCAGTAGGGAATCTTCCGCAATGGGCGAAAGCCTGACGGAGCAACGCCGCGTGAGTGATGAAGGTTTTCGGATCGTAAAGCTCTGTTGCCAGGGAAGAACGTCCGGTAGAGTAACTGCTACCGGAGTGACGGTACCTGAGAAGAAAGCCCCGGCTAACTACGTGCCAGCAGCCGCGGTAATACGTAGGGGGCAAGCGTTGTCCGGAATTATTGGGCGTAAAGCGCGCGCAGGCGGCTATTTAAGTCTGGTGTTTAAACCTTGGGCTCAACCTGAGGTCGCACTGGAAACTGGGTGGCTTGAGTACAGAAGAGGAAAGTGGAATTCCACGTGTAGCGGTGAAATGCGTAGATATGTGGAGGAACACCAGTGGCGAAGGCGACTTTCTGGGCTGTAACTGACGCTGAGGCGCGAAAGCGTGGGGAGCAAACAGGATTAGATACCCTGGTAGTCCACGCCGTAAACGATGAGTGCTAGGTGTTAGGGGTTTCGATACCCTTGGTGCCGAAGTTAACACAGTAAGCACTCCGCCTGGGGAGTACGGTCGCAAGACTGAAACTCAAAGGAATTGACGGGGACCCGCACAAGCAGTGGAGTATGTGGTTTAATTCGAAGCAACGCGAAGAACCTTACCAGGTCTTGACATCCCTCTGAATCCACTAGAGATAGTGGCGGCCTTCGGGACAGAGGAGACAGGTGGTGCATGGTTGTCGTCAGCTCGTGTCGTGAGATGTTGGGTTAAGTCCCGCAACGAGCGCAACCCTTAACTTTAGTTGCCAGCAGGTAATGCTGGGCACTCTAGAGTGACTGCCGGTGACAAACCGGAGGAAGGTGGGGATGACGTCAAATCATCATGCCCCTTATGACCTGGGCTACACACGTACTACAATGGCCGGTACAACGGGAAGCGAAGCCGCGAGGTGGAGCCAATCCCATCAAAGCCGGTCTCAGTTCGGATTGCAGGCTGCAACTCGCCTGCATGAAGTCGGAATTGCTAGTAATCGCGGATCAGCATGCCGCGGTGAATACGTTCCCGGGTCTTGTACACACCGCCCGTCACACCACGAGAGTTTACAACACCCGAAGTCGGTGGGGTAACCCGCAAGGGAGCCAGCCGCCGAAGGTGGGGTAGATGATTGGGGTGAAGTCGTAACAAGGTAGCCGTATCGGAAGGTGCGGCTGGATCACCTCCTTTCTATGGAGAATCGTTCTCTGCAATGAGAACATTCAAATCGGAAGCTAAGCTTCCAAAACTCAGGTTTAGGCCTGTTACTCACTCGTTGCTCAGTTTTGAGAGTTTAAGCTCTCAGTAAGACTTGATCCTTGAAAACTGGATACCGAAACGAATTTGCGTTTTAGAACATCTTTTAGCAACTTGTGCAAACAAGTAAATGTTATTAGTGAGATGATTCCAAAGAGGAATGTCATCGTATGATATTTTTCTACGGAAAAATCAAGGTTAAGCTAATAAGAGCACACGGAGGATGCCTAGGCGCCAGGAGCCGACGAAGGACGTGGCGAACAACGAAACTGCCTCGGGGAGCTGTAAGCAAGCTTTGATCCGGGGGTGTCCGAATGGGGAAACCCAGCTGTGGTAATTCGCAGTTACTCATTTCTGAATACATAGGAAATGTAGAGGCAGACCAGGGGAACTGAAACATCTAAGTACCCTGAGGAAGAGAAAACAATAGTGATTCCGTCAGTAGCGGCGAGCGAACGCGGAACAGCCTAAACCTAAGAGCTTGCTCTTAGGGGTTGTGGGACGTCTCACATGGAGTTACAAAGGAATATGGTAGGTGAAGAGGTCTGGAAAGGCCCGCGATAGAGGTAAAAGCCCTGTAACCTAAACTGCGTTCTCTCCGAGACGGATCCCGAGTAGTGCGGGGCACGTGAAACCCCGTATGAATCCAGCAGGACCATCTGCTAAGGCTAAATACTACCTGGCGACCGATAGTGAAACAGTACCGTGAGGGAAAGGTGAAAAGCACCCCGGAAGGGGAGTGAAATAGAACCTGAAACCGTGTGCTTACAAAAAGTCAGAGCCCTATTAATGGGTGATGGCGTGCCTTTTGTAGAATGAACCGGCGAGTTACGTTTAACATGCAAGGTTAAGCCGAGAAGGTGGAGCCGCAGCGAAAGCGAGTCTGAATAGGGCGAATGAGTATGTGGACGTAGACCCGAAACCGTGTGATCTACCCCTGTCCAGGGTGAAGGTGCGGTAACACGCACTGGAGGCCCGAACCCACGTACGTTGAAAAGTGCGGGGATGAGGTGGGGGTAGCGGAGAAATTCCAATCGAACTCGGAGATAGCTGGTTCTCCCCGAAATAGCTTTAGGGCTAGCCTCGGTATAAGAGTAGTGGAGGTAGAGCACTGATTGGGTGCGGGGTCCGCAAGGATTACCAAGCTCAGTCAAACTCCGAATGCCATATACTTATTGCCGGGAGTCAGACAGTGAGTGCTAAGATCCATTGTCAAAAGGGAAACAGCCCAGACCATCAGCTAAGGTCCCCAAGTGTGTGTTAAGTGGGAAAGGATGTGGAGTTGCACAGACAACCAGGATGTTGGCTTAGAAGCAGCCACCATTGAAAGAGTGCGTAATAGCTCACTGGTCGAGTGACTCTGCGCCGAAAATGTAACGGGGCTAAACACACCACCGAAGCTATGGCTAGATACGTATGTATCTGGGGTAGGGGAGCGTTGTGTAGGGGTTGAAGGTGTACTGAAAAGAGCGCTGGACACTACACAAGTGAGAATGCCGGTATGAGTAACGAAAAGATCAGTGAGAATCTGATCCGCCGAAAGCCCAAGGTTTCCTGAGGAAGGCTCGTCCGCTCAGGGTAAGTCGGGACCTAAGGCGAGGCCGAAAGGCGTAGTCGAAGGACAACAGTTTGAAATTACTGTACCACCGTAATCCGCTATGAGCGATGGGGTGACGCAGGAGGGTAGTGACGCGGACTGATGGATGTCCGTCTAAGCAGTGAGGCTGATGTGTAGGCAAATCCGCACATCATTAAGGCTGGGCTGTGATGGGGAGCGAAAATTATAGTAGCGAAGGTCATGATCTCACACTGCCAAGAAAAGCCTCTAGCCAGGAGAAGGTGCCCGTACCGCAAACCGACACAGGTAGGCGAGAAGAGAATTCTAAGGCGCGCGGAAGAACTCTCGTTAAGGAACTCGGCAAAATGACCCCGTAACTTCGGGAGAAGGGGTGCCCCGGTAGTGTGAATAGCACGAGGGGGCCGCAGTGAAAAGGCCCAAGCGACTGTTTAGCAAAAACACAGGTCTGTGCGAAGCCGCAAGGCGAAGTATACGGGCTGACGCCTGCCCGGTGCTGGAAGGTTAAGGGGAGTGGTTAGGGGTAACCCGAAGCTATGAACCGAAGCCCCAGTAAACGGCGGCCGTAACTATAACGGTCCTAAGGTAGCGAAATTCCTTGTCAGGTAAATTCTGACCCGCACGAATGGCGTAACGACTTGGGCGCTGTCTCAACGAGAGATCCGGTGAAATTTTAATACCTGTGAAGATGCAGGTTACCCGCGACAAGACGGAAAGACCCCATGGAGCTTTACTGCAGCTTGATATTGAATTTGGGTACGATCTGTACAGGATAGGTGGGAGCCGTAGAAATCGGAGCGCAAGCTTCGGTGGAGGCGCCGTTGGGATACCACCCTGATCGTATCTAGGTTCTAACCTAGTGCCCTAATCGGGTACGGGGACCGTGTCAGGTGGGCAGTTTGACTGGGGCGGTCGCCTCCTAAAGAGTAACGGAGGCGTTCCAAGGTTCCCTCAGAATGGTTGGAAATCATTCGCAGAGTGCAAAGGCATAAGGGAGCTTGACTGCGAGACCTACAAGTCGAGCAGGGACGAAAGTCGGACTTAGTGATCCGGTGGTACCGCATGGAAGGGCCATCGCTCAACGGATAAAAGCTACCCTGGGGATAACAGGCTTATCTCCCCCAAGAGTCCACATCGACGGGGAGGTTTGGCACCTCGATGTCGGCTCATCGCATCCTGGGGCTGAAGTAGGTCCCAAGGGTTGGGCTGTTCGCCCATTAAAGCGGTACGCGAGCTGGGTTCAGAACGTCGTGAGACAGTTCGGTCCCTATCTGTCGTGGGCGCAGGAAATTTGAGAGGAGCTGTCCTTAGTACGAGAGGACCGGGATGGACGTACCGCTGGTGCACCAGTTGTTCCGCCAGGAGCATGGCTGGGTAGCTACGTACGGACGGGATAAGCGCTGAAAGCATCTAAGCGTGAAGCCCCCCTCAAGATGAGATTTCCCAATTAGTAAGACCCCTTGAAGACGACGAGGTAGATAGGTTGGAGGTGGAAGTGCAGTAATGCATGGAGCTGACCAATACTAATCGGTCGAGGGCTTATCCTATACTTAGAATGCAGATTCGTTTCGGATTCAGTTTTCAGGCGATTAAGCCTGGTATGAATATTCCCTGATAGCTCAGTTGGTAGAGCACTCGACTGTTAATCGAGTTGTCACAGGTTCGAGTCCTGTTCGGGGAGCCATATGGAGAGGTGTCCGAGTTTGGCCGAAGGAGCACGATTGGAAATCGTGTAGGCGCCACAAGCGTCTCGAGGGTTCGAATCCCTCTCTCTCCGCCACAAATTTTTAATTAGTATGGCCCGTTGGTCAAGGGGTTAAGACACCTCCCTTTCACGGAGGTAACATGGGTTCGAATCCCATACGGGTCACCAAATTTTCACTTGATTTATCCTAGTGGACTTTGGTACAATAACAATTGTTGTTTATGGAGGCTTAGCTCAGCTGGGAGAGCATCTGCCTTACAAGCAGAGGGTCGGGGGTTCGATCCCCTCAGCCTCCACCATAACATATTTTTACTGACGCGGGGTGGAGCAGCCCGGTAGCTCGTCGGGCTCATAACCCGAAGGCCGCAGGTTCAAATCCTGCCCCCGCAACCAATTAACTTAAGCAATTATATCTTTTGGAACCGTGGTGTAGTTGGCCTAACATGCCTGCCTGTCACGCAGGAGATCGCGGGTTCGAATCCCGTCGGTTCCGCCATTTTCATCATGGCTCGGTAGCTCAGTCGGTAGAGCAGAGGACTGAAAATCCTCGTGTCGGCGGTTCGATTCCGTCCCGAGCCACCATTTATCATCACAAAAGAATGAGTGCCATGCCGGTGTAGCTCAATTGGTAGAGCAACTGACTTGTAATCAGTAGGTTGGGGGTTCAAGTCCTCTCGCCGGCACCATCCTTGGAGGATTAGCGAAGTGGCCAAACGCATCAGACTGTAAATCTGCTCACGTAAGTGTTCGGTGGTTCGAATCCATCATCCTCCACCAGTTTTTAGGGGCATAGTTTAAAGGTAGAACAACGGTCTCCAAAACCGTTGGTGTGGGTTCAATTCCTGCTGCCCCTGCCAAGTTCTTTCTAAAGTTTAATATGGCGGCCGTGGCGAAGGGGTTAACGCACCGGATTGTGGTTCCGGCATTCGTGGGTTCGAGACCCATCGGCCGCCCCATTTTCTTTAAAATGAATAATGGCAACAATATCAACTTAATATGGCGACTGTGGCGAAGGGGTTAACGCACCGGATTGTGGTTCCGGCATTCGTGGGTTCGAGACCCATCAGTCGCCCCATTTTACTTTAAAATGTTATTGGGGATTAGCCAAGCGGTAAGGCAACGGACTTTGACTCCGTCACTCATAGGTTCGAATCCTATATCCCCAGCCATTTTATGCGGACGTGGCTCAGCGGTAGAGCATCGCCTTGCCAAGGCGAGGGTCGCGGGTTCGATTCCCGTCGTCCGCTCCAAAATTTACATGGCGCCATAGCCAAGTGGTAAGGCAAAGCTCTGCAAAAGCTTTATCCCCAGTTCAAATCTGGGTGGCGCCTCCATTTAGTTCATATGTGCCGGCGTGGCGGAATGGCAGACGCGCTCGACTCAAAATCGAGTGGGAAACCGTGGAGGTTCGAGTCCTCTCGCCGGTATCTTAAAAAGGTTAGTAAGAATGCTTTTATAAGCAATCTTACTAACCTTTTTTCTTTATGTTCTTAGTTTTACAGGATTAAGCCGTTGAATAGAGGAGTTTCTCTATTTCAACGGCTTTTTTTAATCTGATTAGTGATTAACCTGATTGATTATTAATGCGGAATGCTCGCGGGGTATGACCTATTTCTCGTTTAAACATATTGCAGAATTGGGCATCGTTCACAAAACCTGCAGCAGCAGATACTTCAGAGATTTGCATCTGAGTATGACGTAATAGAGATTTTGCATAATCCAGGCGTTTTAACAGCAAATACCGCAGGGGTGAAGACCCGAAACGTTCTTTAAATAGATGGCGAAAACGATCGTAGCTATATCCGGACATTTCTGATAGTGTTTCGACGGACAATTTATGGCGATAATGCTCATTCATATAATTAAGGACATATTGTACTCGATCTTCTGATGGGGATTGATATCCAGAGGCACTAAGAAGCCTCATAAGATGGACGGTAATCTCGCTCATTTGTAGGTTTAGAAGCTCAGAGAATCCGTCTTGCTTGCGTGTAAACTCTGCTTTCATTCGCAGCAGGATTTGAAGAACGGTCTGATCTTTATCATCTTCATATACGCCGAGCAGATTACTCATATTAGGGTGTTCCGAGTGGAAGCCTACAAATAATACATTTGCATCCTCACGGTGGTGCTCGTCATGTTTATGATTGGGTGGCACAAGCGCGAAAGAAGAGGAGCGAAAATGGTAACTTCGTGGGCCAACATTGGTTGTCCCTACCCCCTGTAAATAATAGACCAGTTCGTAGCATTCATGCTGGTGTGGAGGGATATAAGTATTTAGCTCATGTGTGGCACTTACAATATATAGAACACGATCCATGATGATCCTCCAATACTTATGTTTTAGCCGAATCGTACAAAACTATGACCGAAATCATATAATTATTTTTAATAATATTTGTTATGATCGTATCAATAAATCCGAAAGTTCGCAACCTGACTGGCCATCTCGTTCGGAAATAAAGCGGATTATTAATAATAATGGTATTTTTATTGCTATTTTTGAGCCTAAACGTTAAATTTATTACTTTTAATGATACTTTATTTGGAAAAAAGAGAATTTCCATTTGAACCGTGAATTATACAATGGGTGAAGATGGGGATTCTGCCGGATTACTAACCAACTAAAATTAGGGGTGGAATAGAGTAATGAATAAAAAAGTTCTTTCTTTGTTGTTATTAATGGTGATGGTTCTGGTCACAGCATGTGGGAATAACACGTCCAATAACGGTTCTTCTGCGAATACTGGATCAAACGCTGCTGAGGGTGGAGAAACAGGTTCAGGGGATAAACTCAAGGTTGTATTGCTGATTCCGGGGACACTTGGGGATAAATCATTTTTTGATTCCGCTAATAACGGCTTGCAAAAGGTTAAGGATGAACTAGGTGCAGTAACAAAGGTTGTTGAAATGGGCGTTGATAAAACGAAATGGGAGCCAACATTTAACGATATCGCTTCCGAGGATTGGGATGTAATTATTTCTGGCGGTTCTGAAATTACTGAGATGTTTAATGCAACGGCAGAATTGTATCCAGACAAAAAATTCATTAATTATGATACCGACATCGATGAAGCACCAGATAACATGTACAACATGTCTTATGCGACAAATGAAGTATCTTTCTTGGCAGGTGCCGTAGCAGCATTAGCTACACAATCGGATATGCCGAATGCTACCCCTGAGAATGTGATTGGGTTTGTGGGCGGTATGGATATTCCGGGGATTAATGCTTTCTTGGTCGGTTACATTCAAGGTGCTCAGTATGTTGATCCTGATGTAAAAGTGGCTGTGTCGTACGCTGGTGATTTTGTTAACCCGGCAAAAGGTAAGGAGCTGTCTCTAATTCAATATAACTCCGGCGTGGATGTTATTTTTAACGTGGCTGGGGGTACAGGTCTTGGGATCTTTGACGCAGCTAAAGAAAAGAAAAAATATGCAATCGGTGTAGACTCCGATCAGGCAATGTTGATTAACGATACGGATAGTGAAAAAGCAAATCTAATCGTTACTTCATCTATTAAAAAGATTGATACGGCTATTCTAGGTGCAGTGAAGAGATTGCAAGAGGGAACGCTAGAAATGGGCAAACGTGATGTGTTGAGCTTTGTAGATGATGGTGTAGGTATTGCTGAGAATGATATTTATAAAAATGTATTCCCGGCTGATCTTCAGGCCAAGGTTGAAGAAGTGAAGCAAAAGCTGATCAATAAAGAAATTAAAGTGGATAATGCGATGGGGATGGAAACCGCAGAGGTAGAAGCTATTCGTAACGCAGTTAAGCCTTAAGCTTTAAATCTTAAGATCAGCTCTATAGAGTTAAACCTACAGTTGGAGATTCTTCTAGTCAGGGGAATTCCAGCTGTATATTTTTGCAGACCTCCAAGTTGAAAGGCGTTGAGACCTATGTACAAAGCTCTGCTGGAAATGCGGGGAATTACCAAGGTATATCCCAATGGCGTCGTTGCAAATAAAGACGTGCATTTTTCTTTACGTGAGGGAGAAATACATGCGATTGCAGGTGAGAACGGTGCTGGTAAATCGACTTTAATGAAGATTATGTTCGGCATGGAAGAGCCAAGTGAAGGCGAGATCTATATCAAGGGTGAAAAAGTAAAGCTGCAATCCGCTCAGGACGCCATTGATAGAGGCATCGGCATGGTCCATCAGCATTTCATGTTGGTACCTTCTTTTACGGTGGCAGAGAATATGGTGCTGGGTATGGAGCCGCGCAGAGGAGTTGGCATTAATTATGCCGAGGCTGTGCGCATGACGGAAGAGACCGCAAGGAAATACAATCTGGCCGTGGATCCTAAAGCAAAAGTAGAGGATCTTACAGTTGGGATGAAGCAAAAGGTTGAGATTCTTAAGGCGCTGCTGCGTGGTGCGAAAATTCTGGTGCTTGATGAGCCGACTGCGGTGTTGACTCCACAGGAAACAGAGGAATTGTTCCGCGAGCTTAAGCAATTAAGGGAACAGGGTCATACGATAGTTTTTATTTCGCACAAATTAAAGGAAGTCAAAGCGATTTGCGACAGAATTACGATTATGCGCAGCGGCCGTAGTGAAGGTGTTTTTCAAACACAGGATGTGACAGAACAGGAAATCTCGCGACTAATGGTCGGCAGAGACGTCGTGCTGAAATATGACAAAGAGATTCTGGCTGTTAGTGAGCCAGTACTAACGGTGCAGGGACTCAGTGTGAATGATGCAGATGGCAAAGCATTATTGTCGGATATCAATTTTGCGGTACGTGGTGGGCAGATCGTTGGGATTGCTGGTGTAGAAGGCAACGGGCAGACACAGCTCATTGAAGCTCTTACAGGTAGCTTGAAAGGTGTCTCAAGTCAGGGCTCTGTACTAGTGAAGGGAAAGGATATCCGTGAATCGGATATTTTGGATATTCGTAAGCTAGGCGTTTCCTATATACCGGAGGATCGGATGCGGCAAGGGATCGCTAGTGAGGCAAGTATAGCTGATAATCTGCTATCTACTCAGTATCGTACAAAAGCAATGAATAAAGGTCTTTTTTTGAATGGCTCACGAATTGCCAAGCTAGCAGTATCCCTTGTAGAGGAATTTAAAGTCCGCTGTTCAGGACCTTCTCAGCCCATAGGAATGTTGTCAGGTGGTAACATGCAGAAGGTAGTCGTAGCTAGAGAGTGTTCGACTGAACCGCAGCTGCTTATTGCAGAACAGCCGACACGGGGTGTGGATATAGGCGCAGCCCAGTTCATACATCAAAAGTTGTTGGAATTACGTTCAGACGATTGCGCGATTTTGCTAGTGTCGGCAGATTTGAATGAGATCTTGGAGATCAGCGATAGTCTGTTAGTAATGTACGAGGGTAAGATTGTTGCCTTTTTCGAGGAGCCATCTAAGGTTAGTGAGGAAGAATTAGGTCTTTATATGCTGGGGATTCATCGACAGGACGAGGAGCACATCGGGAGGGCCGTAAATCATGTTTAAAGTTAAATATTTTGAGTACATTCGAACATCGGCGGTAATCGTTATTGCACTCGCTATTGCCTTTCTGATCATCTCTTTGGTCAGTAATCAGCCTGTGAAGACGATTGGTATATTCCTATTAGAGCCGTTATCCAGTAAAGGTCATATTGGTAATGTGATTGAGATGGCGATTCCGCTCATGTTCACTGGGTTGGCAGTATCCTTGTTGTTTCGAGCCAATATGTTCAACCTGGGAGCTGAGGGGATTTTTTATTTCTCCGGTGTTGTAACTTCCGTATTGGCTATTCATTTAACGTTGGACGGCTGGCTGCATCCGATGGTAGCTATTGCTGCAGGTTCAATTGTAGGAGCCTTGCTCTCGGCAATACCTGGTATTCTGAAGGCAAAATGGAATGCTAATGAGTTGGTTACATCCTTAATGTTCAATAATATTTTGTTCGGAGTAGGGTTATACCTACTGAACTATCATCTACGTGATGCTAAAGCTTTTGCCAATGTATCCTACAAATTCGAGAAAACGGCACTGCTGAGTAAAATGGTCTCCGGCACCCGTATTCATACCGGTCTTATTATCGTTATCGTGCTTATTATTGCAGCTCATCTATTCCTATACAAAACGAAATGGGGATATGAGCTGCGCATGACAGGCATCAACCGGGACTTTGCCCGTTATTCCGGTATGAAGACAGCCAAGGTTATTATTCTCGTTCACTTGATTGCAGGTTTTATCGCAGGTATGGGGGGTTCCGTAGAAGTGCTGGGGATGTATAACCGTTTCCAATGGACGTCACTGCCTGGTTATGGTTTGGATGGTGCCCTTGTAGCGATGTTAGCCAAAAATAATCCGCTGTCCGTAATCGGCTCTGCATTGTTCCTAGCGTACATTCGAATTGGGGCTGACATGATGGCGCGTCTGTCTGATGTACCTTCAGAGATGATCTCAATTATACAGGCAATTATCATTCTTCTGATTTCGGCTGAGCAATTTCTGAAGTTCTGGAAAAATCGGATGCTCTTGAAGGAGGCGAAGGAAGCGTGAATAGTTTGTTTGATGTAATTTTTACAACTGACTTTGCGTTCTCTGTCCTTCGCGTGACGACTCCGATTCTGTTCGCCGCGCTCGGCGCACTCATCTCCAACCGTGCAGGGATCATTAACATTGGGATGGAGGGCATCATGCTTGTTGCCGCTTTAGCGGGTGTCATCATAAGCAGCTATACGCATAGCGCGTGGGTAGGTCTGCTTGGGGCGGTGCTGTCTGGAACATTGATCGCTGGAATATTAGCTTTTTTCACCCTGAAATTCAAAACACATATCATTCTCGGGGGTGTGGCCATTAATATGTTCGCTTCGGGAGGAACTGTGTTTATCCTCTATCTGCTTAGTGGCGACAAGGGTTCTTCCACTTCTCTGGCGAGTAAAGTTTTGCCTAGTGTCCAGATTCCTTTGTTGAAGGATATCCCGGTGCTTGGACCTATTTTATCGGGGCATCACATTCTGACGTATGTTTCTATATTGGCTGTGTTTGTTGTCTACTATCTATTAAATCGTACACCGCTTGGACTGCGCATTCGTTCAGTGGGCGAAAATCCACATGCGGCTCAATCCGTGGGTGTAAGTGTTGTGAAAATACAGTATATGGCTTTGCTGCTTAGCGGATTTTTTGCCGGTTTAGGCGGTGCTTATATGTCGATGGGGTATTTGTCACTGTTTACCCGCGATATGATCGCTGGCCGAGGCTGGATTGCCATTGCCGCTGAGTCGATGGGAAGAAGTACGACCGTAGGCACGGCGCTGACCTCTTTATTATTTGGTACTGCAGATGCATTGTCGAATGCTCTACAGGTGTTGAAGATTCCTGCGGAGCTAATCGCTACTCTTCCTTATGTAGCCACAGTAATTGGACTTGTGATCTACGCAGTATCTGAGACACGAAAAAAGAATAAAAAACTTAAAAGCCCGCTAGTTAAATAGCGATTGAAATGATTGATACACAGACAAGGAGTGAGTAACTATGCCAACACCTATTATTATTGACTGCGATCCAGGGCATGATGACGCAATAGCGATACTGCTTGCCATAGCAAATTCGGAGAAGTTAGATCTGCGCGGGATTACAACGGTTGGTGGAAACCAAATTTTAGATAAAATCACGGAAAACGCCCTGAAGGTGATCAGCTTCGTGAATGCTGACATTCCTGTAGCTAAAGGGGCTGCTGGCCCACTGTTCGGCAAGCTTGTTACAGGTGAGGAAGCGCATGGTGAATCGGGCATGGATGGGCCGCTTTTGCCCCCAAGTAAATTCCGCCCTGTAGAGCAGGGTGCTGTGGAGTTTATGCTGAATATCATCCGTTCTTCAGAGGAGAAGATTACGCTCGTGCCGATGGCTCCTTTAACAAATATCGCACTGCTAATCACGGCTTATCCAGAGATTAAAGACAGAATTGAAAAAATCTCACTGATGGGCGGAGGTATCTCTTATGGGAATGTCACCTCTACTGCGGAGTTTAATATCTATGTAGATCCTGAAGCAGCCCGTATTGTGTTTGAGTCGGGGATTCCGATCACAATGAGTGGTCTGGATGTGACCGATAAGGCTGCTATTTTTGAAGATGAGATCCTAGCATTGAAAGAGCGGGGACCAGTGTCTACAATGGTCGGAGAATTGCTGGATTTCTATTCGATTTACGGTAAAAAAATGGGCTATGTCGGCAGTGCGCTGCATGATCCATGTGCTGTTGCCTGGCTGCTGCATCCGGAACTATTTGAATTTGAGCATCTATATGTAACGGTGGAGACAGAAGGCAAGCTGACGCGGGGAATGACAGTTGCAGACAGACGGAAGAAGACGGATCGTCCAGCGAATGTGCAAGTATTGGTGGGAGTTGACCGGGAAGCATTTATGAGGCTGATCTTTGATTCACTGGAAAAGCTTGATCAAGAGCTGCTGCTAGCGGCTGAAGGGAAGTAGCCTATGGCAGGATGGGAGAGACTTCAAGAGACCGTGCAGTTTGAAATTGCTCAGCGTGGAGAAGAAGGTTGCGAGATTGATGGGTTCGCGGATAAGCTAGCGGCTGCTGGTGCCGATGAGCTCAAGCTGATGCAGGTATACAATGAGCTAATGGAGCTTACGATCAGTGAGGATTTTCCGTATCAAGAGCCATCCTCTCTGGAGGAGATTCGTCAACTACGTCCAGAAGGCCCACGTAAGCTTGAGGCGGACTGGAGCGAAGCGGAATGGAGAGATAAGTTCTATGGAGCCTGGCTCGGTAGAAGTGTCGGCTGCGCACTCGGGAAACCGCTGGAGTATTGGGACTATCTCTATGGGAAAGATGGCCGTCCGGGCTGGGAGAATATTGAGCTATGGTTTCAGGGTGCGGACGCCTGGCCAATTACTGGCTATACGCCTGGGCATTCACGGGCAGAGGCTGAATATGGTCTTGGCTTAAGCGAATGGACACATGCCAGTACCCGCGAGACGATCAAGTATATGGAAAGCGATGACGATATTCGTTACACTGTCCTGGGTCTTATGCTGCTGGAACAGAAAGGTCTGAACTGGGATTCTTGGGATATCGGAAAGCTGTGGCATACACATTTAACATATAGTCAGGTGTGCACGGCGGAGACACAGTCATATATGAATTTTGCGCAGGAGACCTCTCATCTGCATGGCGAGAAGCCTGCGGATTGGCTGGTGCGGCAGGAAAGAGTGCGGATGCACTTAAACCCTTACCGCGAGTGGATTGGTGCCGCTATACGCGCAGATGGACTGGCTTATGGTGCAGCAGGTTATCCTGAGCTTGCGGCAGAATTAGGCTGGCGTGATGCTTCATTTTCACATGTGAAAAATGGCATCTACGGTGAGATGTTTAATGCGGCGATGATATCGGCAGCTTTTGCAGAGAAGGATAATGAACGGATCCTAGAGATTGGCCTTAGTGAGATTCCGCGTACCAGTCGTCTTGCCAGTGATGTTTTGCGGGGGATAGATATTGCGCAGAAGGCCAAAAGCGAGCGGGACTTGGTTCGTAACATTTGGGATACTTTTAGCCACTATGATGCGGTCCATACAAATAATAATGCTGCTCTTGTAGCCGCGTCGCTTGTTTATGGCGGGAATGATTTTGAAAAAACAGTCGTCACTTCCGTATACGGTGGAATGGATACAGACTGTAACGGGGCAACTGTGGGCTCAATTATGGGAGCGAAGCTTGGAGCAAGTAAGTTGCCGGCTTCATGGATTGAACCGCTTCACGATACGTTATATGCGGATCTGCCCGGATTTCATCCGATTGCGATTTCGGAATGTGCGGAACGCAGCTACCAAGTGTTCTTGAAGATTCGCAGAGAGCTTGGCGAAAAGGCATAAAAGATTTAGCGAGTATGGGACTCGATAGATCAGGGATTCAGGGATTACTATATGAATTATGGGATGTCTTAAGCTATTGGCTTAGACATCCTTTTTTGCGTAACAGCAGGTCTTTAATCACACTCCAAGCAACCAAATGTAGCTTTAACTGCATTTCATACACTTAAAAAAACCAAATATGGCTATATTAACAGTGGAGCGTTTAGTGGTGGGGCAATAGGAGAATCATGATTTCAAGAGGGCAGGATTATCTTTGCTACCCTTTTTTATTTTATTAATAAATGTGTAAAAAGAGCCCGGTATAAAGGGTTTTTAGATTTTCATCAATCTTCCTGGTATATCATTTAAAGAAAAATGATGACACAGCAGAAGAAATGTCTTATTATTTAAGGAGATTTTTAATAAAACAGATTTTAGAAAATTGTAATACAATGTCTCACTTGATGGAGGTTCATTATATAAGGGAAAGGAAGGGGGAGCTTCTAATACTGTCGCTGAGTCGGGTAAGTAAAGGGTTCAAGCTGAAGGAAGGCATCTATCAGGCTGTGGATGAGGTATCGCTGGAGGTAAAGCAGGGATCCATTCACGGGATCATTGGTGAGAGTGGTGCGGGGAAATCTACGCTGCTGCGACTGATGAATCTTCTGGAACAGCCGGATCAGGGAACGGTTACTGTAGATGGCCACAACCTGACCGAAATGCCTAGTAAAGCACTGCGTAAAGCAAGGCAAAAGATTGGAATGATCTTTCAACAATTTAATCTTGTTTATAACGTCACAGTAGAGCGGAATGTTTCGATCCCGCTGGAGCTGGCAGATGTCCCAAAGCATGAACGAATGAAACGTGTGAAGGAGTGTCTGGATTTTGTTGGACTGGCAGATAAGGCAAAACAATATCCGGCACAGCTCAGCGGAGGACAACGTCAGCGTGTTGCGATTGCCCGCGCGCTAGTGAACAGTCCGGGAATATTGCTATGTGACGAGCCAACGTCCTCTCTGGACCCAGGAACCACTACTGATATCTTGAACGTGCTGAAGCATGTGAATTCAAGTCTTGGAGTAACGGTTGTGATTGTTACGCATGAGATGGATGTTGTCAAAAGCATATGTACTCATGTATCGGTGATGGAAAAAGGGCGCATTGTAGATTCATTCTCTCGTGAAGACGGTGAATTCCGTCCAGCAGCAGCCAGCACCGGGACATACCGCGATCAGATTCTTGGTAAAGCGGGGGAAGATCATGTTTGATAGTGTACTTCAATATCAGGCACAGATGTGGGATTCGATCGGTGAAACCTTTGTGATGGTTGGTATTTCTGTTGGAGCGGCAGTGCTGCTGGGGCTTCCACTGGGCACCTTGTTGTTTTTTTTCCGAAAAGGGCAGCTTTATGAGAATACAACGTTGTCTCTGGTGCTCAACAGTATCGTTAATATTATCCGCTCGTTTCCGTTCCTGCTGCTGGTCGTTGCGCTAATTCCAGTCACTCGTTTCCTGGTCGGGACCGCCATTGGGACGATTGCAGCAGCGGTTCCATTATCTATAATCGCTATTGCCTATTATGCTCGGTTAGTGGAGCAGTCGTTGCTGGAGGTTCCAAAAGGGGTCATTGAAGCAGCATTATCGATGGGAGCCTCGAAGCTGGGCTTGATCTTTAAATTTCTTTACGTGGAAGCTCGTTCGGGTCTAGTCCTTGGACTTACTACTTCTACAATTAGCTTTATCTCCTTCTCGACCGTGATGGGAGTTGTTGGTGGGGGAGGGGTTGGTGATTTCGCTATCCGTTATGGTTATCAGCGTTTTGAGACGGAAGTGATGATCTATGCCATTCTTGTGATGATTGTATTGGTCCAATTGGTTCAGTTCACCGGGGGGACTATCGCAAGGCTGTTGGATAAGCGTTAATACAAAATAGTTCAATATATAAACTGGGGGTTAGTAGTACTAATGAAAAAATCAATGATACTTGTGCTTACATTAATGGTATTGGTCGTAGCGGGTTGTGGCTCTAATAAAGCAGCCGAGAATAATGCTGCAAAAGGTAGTAATGATGAGTTAACCAAATTAAAGATCGCTACACTGATCCCACCTATGACAGAAATTCTGGATATTGTGAAGCCGCTCCTTAAGGAAGATGGCATTGATCTGGAGATCGTTGTTCTCTCTGACAATGTGCAGCCTAATGAGGCTTTAGCTAATAAAGAGGTAGACGCTAACTTTTTCCAACACGTTCCTTATATGAAGCAATATAATGAAAGCAAAGGCTCTAATCTGGTAGAGGTACAGCCTGTCTATGACGCTATTTATGGCGGATACTCCAAACGTTACAAGACTATAGCTGATCTTCCTGAAGGGGCTACGCTTGTAATGGCTAATGATCCATCTAACATCGGTCGTTCATTGCAAATGTTCGCTGCAGCTGATCTTATTAAGCTAAAAGAAGGCGTAGGCATTCAAGCCACACAAGCAGACATTACTGAGAATCCAAAAAAATTCAAGTTTGAAGAAGTCGATCTCCTAATGCTGGCCCGTATGCTTGATGATGGCGATTTAGTAGCCATGACTCCGGCTTATGCGAGCCCACTAGGATTGACACCGAAGAAAGATGCGCTGATTACGGAAGGCGAAGATTCCGAATTCACAATTACTTTGGTGGCACGTGAAGACAACAAGGATTCTGACGCCATTCAAAAGCTGGCTAAACGGATCAGCGGTCCTGAAGTGAAGAAGTTCCTTGAGGATAATTACGCGGATATTGCGTTGCCTGCGTTTAAATAAGCTGAATATGGATCTATAAAAAAAGGGCAGCCCGGCGATATTTACCGGGCTGCCCTTTTTGTAATAGGAGTATTTAGGTGTGTCTTACATTACTCGGCTTCTCTCAGCCGTTCCACTATGGATGCTTGGGATAACGTTTTATAGGCTCTCAGTGTCACTGTGTAAGCGAGAATTAACAAAATAGGAACGGTGAGGATAAACGGCAGCCAACTCATCTGAAATACCATAAAGGCCATATTTTCCGTGATGCTTTTGGAAAGGTTATAGGTCAGCAATACACCTAATGTTGAGGTTATGAGGACGGTTAGCAAAACGGTGTATAATCCTTCAAGGATCAGCATACGTTTTAGCTGCTTTTTGGTCATGCCAATACTCTCCAGCATGGCAAATTCATTGCGGCGTGAGACTACCCCGGTGAGTACAGTGTTGATATAATTCAGCACCCCGATTAGAGCAATGACCAGGCTAAGCCCATACCCCACGGTTTGAAAAATGCGAATGAATCCACCGAGCTCATCTTTATAATCCTCCCTGGATTTCAAGGATAATTCATTTGTCGAATCTGTTAGAGCCTTGGCTGCTTGTTCTACTAAATCCATTTTAGCTGGATCGACATGTAGTGTGGCTGAAACAATATTGGCTGGATCTGTACCTTGCGGCATTTCCATCTGCAGCTCCGAAGCAGGGAGGAAGACGTTGTACCCTAACAAAGAGAAAGATTTTGTTGTGGCAGCATATACTGCATCATTTTTTACTACTGCCATCACTTCATAAGATTTACCCGACTTCTCGAAAGTGACTGTATCTCCAGGATGATAATAGGCGCGGTAGCTATCTTCTTCTATAAACATGGCCTCAGCTATGACCGCATATTTTCCTGAAGCAAACTTCTGCCTGTTAAACTCCCCTTCAATAATATCCTTGTCCACAAGATCAAACCAGCCCGGATCTAATCCATATAAATTATTGTAGATCACCCCCCTCTTATCTAAAGTGGAGAGAAGATAGGGATGTGGATCAGCAGCTGCCATTGGCTCCAAAATAGCCCGGACAGCATCATCGATAGGAGATGGAACATATCTGTGGTAAACCTTATCAACACTTTCTACACCGTCAATTTTACTTAGATTGTTGGCGAAATCCTCTGAAAGCTTGTATGGATCACCGTCTCGAGGCCCTGTAATACTGACTAACACTTCATTCTGAACCAAAAAATCACCGGAGATAAAGGAAGCCAGATATTTGTTCACATCCAGTGAGGAAATTACTGTGAAAATGGTACTGAACAAGATGATACTCAAGGAGAGTGAAGAGAGCATCAGGATCAGCTTCTTTTTGCTTCTGAACAGGTTGGAGAACGCCATGTTGTGAAGTTTTGCGCCATGTTTTGATTTTTTGGCGTTCCGTTTTCCGCCGCTGCTGACTCCTGCAAATTTTACAGCCTCTACCGGCGAGGTTCGCGAAGCCATCCGGCCCGGTTTGCTTGCGGCGATCCATACGGTCATAAACGAGAATGCTGCTGCACCAATAAATATCCACGGGCTAGCAGAATAGACATTATCAGTAGAACCGATTAAAAATGAGGAGGTCATAGGGAGAATCAGCAGACCTAGCAGATATCCCAACCCCAATCCAAAAGGCAATGCGACTAGATAAAGTGAGCGGGCCTGAATGGAGATGATCTTTTTTAGTTGTCGGGGTGTGGTACCGATGGTCTTTAGCAGGCCATAAAATTTGACATCCCGCACGACGGAAATAAAAAAGATATTGTAGATTAGTAAATAGCCGCTCAGCATGGTGATAAGAATGACAACTGCATAAGGAATGATATTCATTAGATTATCGGAGAGAGACACACTTGTATAAGCCGGATTGACACCATAAGGTACATCCAGGCCGGTGTCCGTCAAAATCTTTTGTACCTTCTGTTCAATATTATAAGAATTGTTAAACATCACCCCTAGACCTGCGGTGTTTACATAAGAACCCGTTGCCTCAGAGATATCCGGGTCAATATGGGAAATGTTCTTCTGTGTAAATGCTTCGGATACAAAAGCTAATCCTGACATCGCCAAATTTTGATCGGTTTCGTAATACCCGGAGAGCTTAAAGTCTTGGCTTATGACTTTTTCACCAATGTCTATATCCAGCTTCACAGTCTGGCCTAACTCATGTTTTGCTCCAAGCAAGTCAAGCGCCCAAGTATTTAGGACGATTTCATTCTCTTGGGAGGGCAGTCCGCCAGCTATAAAGTTGATAAATCCGTGTTTGGCATAATTCTCGTCAATTCGAAGGACCTCTACCCGGTTATTCTTGAACAGACTGGTGCTTATATCGCCAACCTTAAGAAAAACGCCATACTCTTTGATGGATGGGTGATTCTTCAGCTTCTCCAACTCGGCAGGATTCAGATATTTGAAGCTTCCATGATAATCGCTGCCAGTAGTCTGCATTTGTGCGCGTTGCATCGATTTGTTAATACTGAGCGCCAAGGTAAACACGGTGGTGATCAAAAGCGTAGTCAGTACGATGGCACAGATGATAGTGAAATTGCGAGCACGGTTGGCTTTGAGGCTTTTTTTGGCTAAAGTAGCAATAGTCTTATGGTTATTCGTGCTGATCATGGCTGGCTCACTCCGGAGCTACGGGGTTGTCCAGTGAAAATGATGCCATCTTCAATACGGATAATACGGTCAGCAGTTTGAGCGATTTGTTCATTGTGTGTGATCATCACAATGGTTTGGTTGAATTTTTCGCTCATCTGTTTAAGTAAAATCAGCACTTCTTGGCTTGTTTTGCTGTCCAGATTACCTGTAGGTTCATCTGCTAAGATGATTGAAGGTTTGGTCGCCAATGCTCTGGCTATTGCCACCCGTTGCTGCTGTCCGCCAGACAGATTAGAAGGTAGAGTATTCATCTTTTCCTGCAAGCCTAAAGTGCGGATGATCAGATCAAGATAAGTTTCGTCAACTTTGCCACCGTCCAGTTCAATAGGCAGCACAATATTCTCCCGCACATTTAGTATGGGTACCAAATTATAGTTCTGAAAAACAAACCCAACCGATCTGCGCCGAAAAATGGTCAGCTTCTCATCACTCATCGCAAAAATATCATTCCCGTCCACGTAAACCTTGCCCTCTGTTGCCCGATCTAATCCGCCAAGCATATGAAGAAGGGTGCTTTTGCCGCTGCCGCTAGTGCCGACAATGGCGACAAACTCCCCTTTTTCCACTGACAGTGATATGCCGTCCAAAGCCTTAACGCTTGAGCCCACCTTTCCATAGTGTTTTTTTAAATTTTCAGTCTGTAGAATCGGCATAACTCTTCCCCTCCAATGAGATCTGTTTGTCCATAATTTAAGGGTAGCAAATCAATCTGACAGGAGAGTGTCTGAATTCTGACCATAATGACACATTCTATTTCAGCGCTGGGGCAGGTAAACAGAGAAAGTTGTACCTTTTCCAGTTTCAGAAATGACGTTGATATGGCCGCCTTGCGCCGTGATAATCTCTCTGGACAAAAACAACCCGATGCCGACCCCCTCGAATTCACGCGCTTGCTTCCCTCGGTAAAACCGCTTAAAGATGTGAGGGATTTCTTCGCTGGGGATTCCAAGCCCAGTATCGGTAAGGTGAATACAGGTGAACATCTCATTGCTTTCAGCAAGAACGGAGATTTGTCCGCTATGCGGCGTGTACTTCACAGCATTCTCGAGCAGGTTGAATAGCGCTTCACTTGTCCATTTGACATCGTGGCAGGCTAAGATGTGTGTCCCGCAGTCAATATTGATCGTAATTTGTTTGTTTTCCGCTTGTGCATAAATCTGGGATAAAGCCTGCATCAGAGTTTGTATGAGCGGTTTCGCCTCAATCTGCTGTAGGGAGATCATTCCTGTTTCCAAACGTGATAATTTGATTAGAGACTGGATCAGCCAATCCAACTTATCTGACTGCGCTTTAATATGCTGTATGTAGTGCCGGACATTCTCATTTAGTCCGGGCATCTCTTCCAGCAACTGACTGAATACCATGATATTAGAGAGGGGGGTCTTGGTTTGATGGGAGATATCCGAGATCAGCTCTTTTATTTTGTTTTTCTCTGTTTGAATATTTCGTTCATTCGCCTTAGCCATCCCTATATACCGCTTTAGTTTATGTTCCATCGAAGACAGAGCGGTTTCTTCATAGTTAGTGAGTGGCGGCTGGTCATGTATAGCCCGCTCAATCGCTGTATCCAAGGTCTGTATATAGATTGTGATCTGACGGTTCCATAACCAGACCCATACGGCTCCTGTCGCTAATATACAGATGATGAATAGAGAAGTCAGTTGGAGCAGAGTGGGGTCGAACCCGTACAGAAACATTATACTGCCGATAAAACAGGCCACTAGTATAAGGATGATCAGTAAAAAGAGCCTATGAATTTGCTTGAAATTAGCAGGTGGGCTATTGGTTTTCATGGTTTTTGCCCTTCAGTCCACATGTATCCAAGTCCGTAAATGGTCTTGATATATTTAGGCGCTGCCGGGTCATCCTCAAGTTTAGCACGCAGCCGTTTGATGGCTACTGTCAATGCGTTTTCATCCACAAATTCGGCATCCTTGCTCCAGATCTTGTCTATCAGCTGTTCTCGGGTCAAAATATTGCCCGTATTCGTCACCAGCAGCCGCAGCAGCTTTTGCTCAGTTTTGCTCAGCTGGAGCGATTGTTTGTTTTTGCTGTACTCCAGTTTCTCAAAATCGAGTTCTAACGGACCCAATGTTATTTTTCCAGTCCCTTGCGATTCCGTTCTTCTGAGTACTGCCATTACTCTGGCGCGAAGCACCATTAGGCTGAATGGTTTGGTGATATAGTCATCGCCCCCCAATGCAAAACCGGTGATAATGTCGGACTCCATATCATTGGCGGTGAGGAAAATAATGGGTACGCGTGAGGACTTGCGAAGTTGCTCGCAATAATCGAGCCCACTGCCGTCTGGCAGATTGATGTCCAGAATGATGAGATCAATAGGGTTAACTGCGAAGATATGCTCCGCCGCGGCAATATCGTAGGCTTGATGGATCACAACATTGTTTTGAGAAAGAGTGAGAGCGATCCCTTTATTTAAACTACGGTCGTCCTCAACGATCAGTATGTTCATAGTAATTCTCCTTTGTTTCTTATTTGATCATTATACATTCTCGGGATTTATTCGAAAGCGAGATTTTTATTTAGTAGACAGTTGAAAGTGGACTTCATATCTAAGAATACTATTATTGAAAGATTACGGAGCGAGGTTTTTTGATAAAGAGCCACATAGTTAACCCTAAAGGAAAGCTCAAAAGGGCATCACCTATATAGGGTGGTGTCCTTTCAATTTTCGATGGGGGCGCATCCCCTTTTTATATGTGAAAAGGTTGGTTATGACCTACAACTAGCCCAACAGTGGTCTGTAGTCGTACAGCTACCTCGACTAAGGTCCAGTACGAAAAACCGTCGTTGGTCTGTTTTGAAAGTCTGCGATTTACCCTAGAATAAGGCTATAAGGTTAAGGACAACGAAAGGCGGTGAGAAAAAATGCAAAGAAGACAAGGAAACGGATTAGCGGTTGTACTGATTGTGATTGGTGCGGTTATGCTGCTCGGCATTGCGCTTCCTCTGATCCACGGAATGTTCAGATTACTTTTCCCGGTATTGCTGGTTGTTCTCGGGTACTACGGGATTAAGAGCGGACGCAAGATTATCGGTTGGGTACTGATGTTCATTGGTGTGATGTCCCTGATCGCGAAGCTTTCCTGGATCATTGGACCACTTCTAGGAGTGGCGTTGATCGTCTGGGGCGTATCAGCATTAAAAGGCAGAAGTAATAATGGTACTTATTAAGAAGCAATGTACTTAAACAAGAAGCAGGGAGGGAGCAGGAGATCATGAGTGTTTTTCGTCGCATGAGGGATATTACTGTAGCTAATCTAAATGAACGTCTGGAGCAAAGCCAAGATCCCGTGAAACTAATTGATCAATTTCTACATTCAACCCGTGAGGAAATCAGTGAAGCTGAAAGGCTGTACCAGCAATATGCTTCCCACACGAAGCAATTGCAGCAGCAAGTGAACCAAGCAACTGCCATGAGAAACAAACGTGAAGAACAGGCGTTGTTGGCACTGAAAGCAGGCGAGGATCATCTCGCGAAGCTGGCTTTACAAGAAAAGATCATTCACGAGGAAAAACTGGAGCAATACAGCGGGCTGTTAGAACAGAGCAAGCAATCCTTGTTTGAACTTGAAGCACAGCTGAATGAGCTGAAAATAGAGTATCAAACGGTGTACAGCAAACGTCAGTATTATTCGGCACGAATGGAGTCGCTGCGATTGCAGCAACGCATGAATCAAAGAGCCAGTGCTTATGGCAATGGTGGTGATGTTCCCAAAATGTTCGGTCGTCTGGAGGATCAGATGTCGGATTGGGAATTAGAAGCAAAGAGCTTGCGTGATTTGCGGCGCATGGGACAGGAATATGCGGTGCAAGCGGGTGAGACCGTAGCGACCGTACTCGAAAGAGAAATGGCTCGCCTAAAGGAGAAACTGAACAATGGTGGAAAGGAGTAACGCTATGAGTCGATTGTATCGTTCAACTAGAGATAAAGTGATGACGGGTCTTGCAGGTGGATTATCTGAGACACTCGGTATTGATTCCACGTTATTCCGGATTCTATTACTGGTCAGCATTCCGTTCACAGGTGGTGCGGTGATTCCGGTATACTTCATTGCAGCAATGGTCATTCCTAAGGAACCGACGCATTATAATCCTTTTGGACCAGGGCCTGGGGCACCGGGTGGCCCATACGGCGGACCCTACTCAGGCAGACCGGAACATGGACACGGACCACAAGCTACTGGCGGATATGGACCTTATGGACGCCAGCCAAATTACAATCCTAATTTTGAGAAGAACAACGCTTATTCCGCACCGGACTCCGGTTTGGATGCGATGATGAAGGATATTGAGAAGAAGGCTTTGCAAAAAGAAGTAGAAGAACTCAAACAAAAACTGTCTAAATATGAGAAAGGGGAATTGTAAATCATGGGAGTATTTCAAAGAATTAAAGATATGACAAAAGCGTCGGTAAATGACTTGTTGGATAAGGTAGAGGACCCAATTGTAATGCTTAACCAATATCTGCGCGATATGGAGGCTGAGATTCACGAAGCGGAAGTAACAGTTGCTAAACAAATGGCTAACGAACGCCGTATGAAGCAACGTGTGGAAGAAGCAGCAAAAATGTCTGCACAACGTGGATCACAAGCTGAACTGGCACTGAAAAATGGCCAAGAAGAAGTAACTCGCAAGCTGTTGGAAGAAAAAATCTACTTTGACCAAAAGCAAGTGGAATACAGTGATCTTCACGCACAAGCTGAAGTACACGCTAAGGAATTGGTGCAACAACTGCATGACATGAAGGATGAGTTCTACAAGCTGCGCAACAAACGTAATGAGCTTGTATCCCGTGCTCAAATGGCTAAAGCCAAAAAACAAATGTCGCAAATCAGCAGTGTACATTCCATTGAAAGTGGCAGTGCATCACTCGGATTCCACCGGATGGAAGAGAAAATTATGCAGCTTGAGGCTGAAGCAGATGTAATGCGTGCACCTTACAGCCCATCCGCTGCTTATAGCAAACCCGTTGATGTTGAGAAGCAACTGAAAGTGGATGAGCAATTGGCGCTACTGAAAAACAAGCTGAATGATACACCTGCGGCTCCTTCTCTAAACAAAAAAGAACAATAAATCCTGTTCCTAAAACTTGGACGGATATGATATGCTGGACAAGAAGAAGCCATACGGTATGGATCTCCATACCGATATGGCTTTTATAGCGGCTAGCTATAATATTTAACGGTGATAATATTCCTCATAGTGACGGATATCTATCCGATATAAAATGAGTTTTGCTTCGCAAAACTTTTAGGAGGTGCGAAATGGATAAACGAAACCGTTTGATTGCCATCGGACTGATTGCTGTTGGCTGCATGATGATTTTTGGTAGATGGCTCGGCTTTTTCTCCATTGTCGCGCTTCTGTTCCTGCTGCTGGGCGTCTACCGTACGACATCAGGCAAAGTAAAGCAGGGCTATAAACTGCTCGGGATAGGTGCTGTATTGCTTTTGCTGGACCATTTGGTGCTCGTGCTGGGGATTTGCTTAATCTCACTTGGGATGTTTTTCACCAAATCCAAAAGAGTGCAGCGCAAGGAAGGGTTTATGCAGAAGCAGAACTTTTCATCCAGATTTGACTGGGACCGCTCACCTTGGGTGATGCACAGCCTTAGCTCTTGGCATGTACTGGGTGAGGCCGATGTGGATCTTTCATTAGCTATGGCGGATCATAAGGAAACGGTCATGCTGTTTCAGGGGATTTTTGGCGATATGGACATTAACCTGTCCGATGATTACGGCGTGGAAATTGAAGCTTTTGTGCTCTTTGGGTCCATTGAATTCGGCAACCAGCGGGATACAGGAATGTTAAACCGTCTGAATTGGAAATCAGCCAATTATGACAGCAGTGAATACAAAGTGAAATTTAGTGTTTCTTATTTAATGGGAGATCTAGATGTACGTTTATCCTGATAAGCTTGATAGAGAAGGGAGAGTCCCCGTATGGAAAAAAAGAACAAAAACATGATATCACGCAGCATGGGTGAGGGGGCTCTGTTCTCTTTTGTCATGCTGCTTGTGATAATGTATGTCATGTATACATATGGCTATTTGAAGCCTTTTGAAAGCTGGAAATTTGGCGTGCGGACAGCCGTTACCCTAATTCTTCTGCCTATGGGCTTTGGGATTGGTTATGGCTTTTATCAGAGCTTTCGTGTGAAGCGGCAGTTGGAACGTCTTAGGCAGACCCTCGTATTATGGGAAAAGGGAAATTTGACGCTGTCCATGCCGGATCTAGGTGATGATGAGCTGGGAAGGCTCGGAGAACAGCTTGGCCGGATTAGCGGCAAATGGGAGAATCAAGTGACGACGCTGCAGCGGTTGTCCACGAATAACGCGAAGCTTGCGGAGCAGGCGCGGGTATCTGCTATTATGGAGGAACGGCAGCGGCTTGCGCGTGAACTACACGACGCTGTTTCCCAGCAGCTATTTGCAATCTCCATGACTGCCACGGCGGTAGGCCGGACGTTGGAGAAGGATTTCGATAAAGCCCAGCGGCAAATTGCGCTTATAGAAGAAATGTCTGCCGTAGCCCAATCGGAGATGAGGGCATTGCTGCTGCATTTGAGACCTGTTTATTTGGAAGGAAAGGGCCTCGAACAAGGTCTGCAGGAATTGATCAAGGAGCTTAAGGTCAAGGTACCGATCGAAATTGTATTTGAGATGGACCCTGATGTGCAGCTGTTAAAAGGGGTAGAGAATCACTTGTTCCGTATCGTCCAAGAGGCGATTTCTAATACACTTCGCCATGCGAAAGCAGAAAAAATGGAAATTCGGCTGCATAGACGGGGAGATACAGTTCGCTTGACGTTGCGTGATGATGGGATCGGCTTTGAGATGGACGACACCAAACAAGCTTCCTATGGTTTGTCGAACATGCAGGAGCGGATTAATGAAATCGGAGGCTCCATTCAGTTCATTACCGCTCCGGGTAAAGGGATGCGTATTGAAATTACCGTTCCGTTAGTCAATGAATAATAGGAGGAAAGAGTAACCATGGAGATGGAGGAAGCAATTAAAGTACTACTCGTAGATGATCATGAAATGGTACGGATCGGGCTAGCAGCAGTTTTAGGTACCGAGGATGGAATTGAGGTCGTAGGTGAAGCTGGAAGTGGAGAAGAAGGCATTCGGCTGGCTCAAGAGTACAATCCCGATGTGGTCTTAATGGATCTCGTAATGGATGGGATGGATGGCATAGAAACGACTAAACAGCTGATGAAGCAGTACCCAGAAATCAAAGTTATTGTTCTTACAAGCTATTTGGACGATGAAAAGATGTATCCTGTTATTGAAGCGGGCGCCTTTAGTTATCTGCTGAAGACTTCGCGGGCTAGTGAAGTGGCGGATGCGATCCGCGCTGCGGCAAGAGGACAGTCCGTGCTTGAGTCACAGGTGGCCTCTAAAATGATGAACCGTTTTCGAAACAATGCAAAAGGAGAATCACCTGCTTATAAAGAGCTTACGGAGCGCGAGATGGAAGTATTACGTCTGTTGGCGCAAGGTAAATCCAATCAGGATATTGCCGATCAACTAATTATTGGAATCAAAACTGTGAAATTTCATGTGACGAATATTCTCGCGAAGCTGGGCGTGGAAGACCGGACCCAAGCAGCAATTTATGCATATAAAAATGGACTAGCTGAATAACAACAAAGGACTGAAGCCTCTGCTTCAGTCTTTTTTTATAATATAAGAAAGTAGTTTTGGGGCCTCCGCAAAGTATCTGAGTACGCATTGAAACAAATCCCTCTCTTTGTGGGAATATTTCAGGTATAGAATCTCCTAATTCGAACATACTGTCTAGTAGATTGCTAGAGAGGTTCGAAGGGAGAATGACATATGCGGAAGATGAAGCTGAACAACGGAACAAAAAAAGGGACTTTTTTTATAATGATAATCGTGTGCTGCGCTGCGGCTCTGCTAGTTAATCTGCAAAGTGTTAAAGCGAATTCAACCGTTCTTGATGAGGGCGTTAACCAAGCTTCAACAGGAGCCGAACTAAATCATGCTCTTGGGAGTTTAATAGATCTTGGAAAAGAAACGACGGTTTCTGGTTCACCGCTGCGTCTAGTGTTAAAGTGGCAGGGAGAAAGCAGCAATTACGCGGATCTGTCTGCCGAAGTTGCTAAGTTAAGCACAAGTCTCGGATTGAATGTACCGTCAGGTACTGAGGAAGATGGACATATGACTTATCGTACAGAAGCTGTAAAACCATATGAATCGCGGCTCTCCTTATTTTGGAGTGAGCTTAGTGCAGGAAACAGTTATGTGATTGTAACGTTAGATACGGCTGATCTGCAAAATGAAGCTGGCTTTCAAGCGGCTGCTCGTGAAGTAAGTATGATTCTTGAACAGAATAAAATTAAGGCCGAATGGAATGTATCCCTTCAAGGAAGCGCGCAAGAACAGGGAGCACCTGAAATAGTTCTAGCACAGACGGAGTCATTGATGCATGACCGGTTTGAAGCTGTGACCGGAGGAGAAAGCTACAAGGATATCTCAACGGTTAGCCGTACGTACTCGATTCCTAATTTGAATCGCTCTGTGATGAGTGGAAATCAGTCAGTTTCTGCCCAAATCGCAGTGCATCATGAAGATCAGAAGGGGACAAACCGCGTAACTATAGGCTTTCCTTTAATAACCATCGAATATTGACATTTTTCTCTTATATAAGCGCAGATATAGTTAATAATAAGAAATATTAATTGAAATTTGCGAAATCCCGAGAGTATTTGTCAGGAATGTGATAGCATCCTTTTTAGGAATATGCTAAAATGACATAACGTCGTTATTCACCTTATGTTAGTATCGACGCTGAGCATGTCAATAAACTATATTACATACAGAAAGATGAGGAGCCATGGCTGAAAATCAAACCCTTGATGCACTGCACACACCCGGTGCTGTCTTTTTTATCTTTGGGGCAACCGGAGACTTAGCCCGGCGTAAGCTTTTCCCGGCGATTTACAGCTTGTACCGTGAAGGTAAGCTGGCACAAGATTTTGCGGTAATTGGCGTGGCGCGGCGCCCGCGTACTCAGGAAGAATTTAGAAGTGATGTGAAGGAATCCATCCTTGAATTCTGCCGTTACAAAGCGGGAGAAGAAAGTGAATGGAATGAGTTTGTACAGCATTTCGAATACAAATCTCTGGACATTAACAATATTGATGGTTTCCGCGAGTTAAGAGCACAAACTGAAGTTCTTGAAGAGAAATTCAGTATTCCGGGCAATCGGATGTTCTATCTTGCGCTGGCGCCTGAATTGTTCGGCAGTGTCTCCTTCAATCTTAAAGCTGGCGGGATGCTGGATAGTACGGGTTGGAATCGCCTCGTAATTGAGAAGCCTTTTGGCTATAATCTGGAGTCGGCTGAACAGCTGAACGAACAGATTCGTCAGGTCTTCAAAGAAGAGGAAATTTACCGGATTGACCACTATCTTGGTAAAGAAATGGTACAGAATATCGAAGTGATTCGTTTTGCTAATGCTTTTTTCGAACCGCTCTGGAATAATAAACATATTGCCAATATTCAAATTACACTTGGCGAAACCGTAGGTGTAGAAGAACGCGGTGGTTACTATGACCATGCGGGAGCCTTACGGGACATGGGCCAGAATCATATACTGCAACTGCTGACTATGATTGCTATGGAACCACCAAGCCGTCTGCTCGCAGAAGATATTCGTGATGAGAAAGTGAAGGTACTTCGTTCCCTTCGTCCTTATGCGACATCTGATGAGGTGCGTGAGAATGTCGTAAGAGCTCAATATATTCAAGGCCTACACCAAGGCAAAACCCTTCCTGCTTACCGTCAGGAAGATAAGGTTGACCCTGAGTCGAATACAGAGACGTATTTTGCTGCCCGTGTATTTGTAGATAACTTCCGCTGGGCTGGAGTTCCTTTCTACATCCGTACAGGTAAACGTCTCCCGGTGAAGACGACGGAAGTGGTAGTTGAGTTCAAAGGGATGCCAACCAACGTTTATTTGGGACAAAAGCATAAACTTGAGCCTAACCTCCTTGTAATCCGTGTGAACCCAATGGAAGGCATTTACGTAAAGATTAATGCCAAGAAACCGGGTTCCGAGTCTGAGATTCAACCGCTGGCTATGGACTTCTGTCAGAGCTGCCTGGTTGGAATCAATTCTCCGGAAGCATATGAGCGCTTGCTACATGATGCGGCACGCGGAGATTCAACTTATTTCACTCGTTGGGATGAGGTATCCTCGGCATGGTCGTTCGTGGATCGTATTGCAAAAGCATGGAGCGAAGAGTCTAGCGACTTATCTTCTTATCCTGCTGGCTCTTGGGGTCCAGTGGAAGCAGATGAACTGCTTGCTAAAGAAGGTTTCCATTGGTGGCCTGTAAACGGCCAAGATGAAGATAATGTGGTTTGGCTGAAGAATAACTAAACCTTGAGTTAATGCTATCTCCCTGCAGAGGATGCAGGGAGATTTTTTGTAATGCTAAGATCTAAAAGATTGGACTTCAGACGGTGTTTGGGGGATCTGGGCACTTTTCTAATAACTGCACTTTGTACAATTAAAATCGCTTATCTCGTTATGATTAGTCTTTTAGATGTATTTTCTGCAACTATAATCACCGGATAAGGCGGAAAAGCGTGCACAACTTAATTTTAATTGCATCAAATGCAACTAAAGGCTAATGAAAATGCTAATACTTCAAGTAACTGTAGGAAATACATCTATTTTTTTGAGCAATGATATGTGGGGATCATAATCCAGACCATTCGGGAGATATTTTGCGGCACGCGCTTTTTAGTAGATAATGTCTGCCGGATTTTGATATACTTTAGAGGATGCTTTCACTTGAAGCGGACTGGAGCTAGACCTAAGAGCTATTCATTCAGAAATGAAGGGGTATGAACAATGAGCAGAGCACCGATTTGATGAACCCCAGTGTAATTGAAGCAGAAGCAGGAATTTTATATATGAAGGGATATGTGTAATGAACAAAGCAATAGATCAGAAGCTGCAAAAGGAAGTGGATAGACGCAGAACCTTTGCGATCATTTCCCACCCGGATGCGGGTAAAACAACTTTAACGGAGAAACTGCTGTTATTCGGTGGCGCGATCCGTCTGGCGGGAACGGTTAAGGCCCGTAAAGCGAATAAACATGCGACGAGTGACTGGATGGAAATTGAGAAGCAGCGGGGGATTTCTGTAACGTCTTCCGTAATGCAGTTTGATTATTTGAATCATCGCGTGAACATTTTGGATACACCGGGTCACCAAGACTTCAGTGAGGACACCTATCGTACCCTAACTGCAGCGGATAGTGCGGTCATGCTTATTGACGTGGCAAAAGGTGTGGAAGCCCAAACTACCAAACTGTTTCAGGTATGTGCTAAACGGGGCATTCCGATTTTCACCTTTATTAACAAGCTGGACCGTGAAGGACGTAGCCCGTTTGATCTGATGGAAGAGCTGGAGCAGGTTCTTGGTATTCGTTCTGTGCCAATGAACTGGCCGATCGGTAGTGGACGTGAGCTATGCGGCGTATATGACCGGATGAAAAATCAGGTAGAGCTGTTCCAAGGTGACGATCACTCCGTAATCAAGGTTCAAAAGGTTGACGGATACCGTGATCCAATCATTCGTGAAATGGCTGGAGAGTATCTGCATGATCAACTGTGTCAGGATCTGGAGCTGCTGGATGTAGCAGGCGATGCTTTTGACTATGAAAAAGTATTAAGTGGTGAACTCACACCTGTGTTCTTTGGCAGTGCGATCAACAATTTTGGTGTACAGACTTTCCTCGATAATTTCTTGGATCTGGCACCGAAGCCTGAACCACGCCGCAGTACTATAGGGGTAGTAGAACCAACGAATGAGAAATTCACTGGTTATGTGTTCAAAATTCAAGCGAACATGAACCCGGCTCACCGTGACCGGATTGCTTTCCTGCGTATTGTGTCCGGGAAATTCGAACGGGGTATGAGCGTGAAGCATGTACGTGCCGGTAAAGATATCAAGCTGGCGCAACCACAGCAATTTTTGGCGCAGGACCGCGATATCGTAGAGGAAGCTTATCCGGGAGATATCATCGGTCTGTTTGATCCAGGTATTTTTAGAATTGGTGATACCTTGAGCCAAGCAGGAGATATGGAATTCGATGAGCTGCCAACGTTCTCACCAGAGATTTTTGCTAAAGTGAGTATTAAAAATGCATTGAAATCGAAGCAGTTCCAGAAGGGTGTCGATCAGCTGACTGAAGAGGGCATGATTCAGGTGTTCCGCACGGTCAACTTTGACGATATTTTGCTCGGTGTAGTTGGACAACTGCAGTTTGAAGTGTTTGAGTACCGCATGAAGGGTGAATATGGTGTGGATGTTCAGTTGCAGAGAATGCCATACCAGTTTGCACGTTGGATCGTAGATGATACTAAGCCGGATGCGAGCAAATTCAGAATCAACTCAACGTTGGTGACGGATAAGAAGGGCAATTTTGTCGTGTTGTTCGAGAACGAATATGCTATGCGGACAGCGATGGATAAGAACCCGACAGCTAAATTCCTGGAAATGGCTCCAAAAGCATTACTATAATTAGGACGCTATAACTTTCTGAATGTAATAATAAAACCTCCGCCTCCATAGGTGAAGTTACACCATGGTGAGCGGAGGTTTTTGACTAGTTGCGGTCAGTTTACGATGTGATATCCCCAGGGGTAATAGTCTCCAGGTGATCATGTAGCATGGTAACCAACCTATCTTGCTTAGCGGGATCTAAATCCTTCCAGATCATTTCGAACACGGCGCCAAGTCCCGGGAGTGCTGCCTCCGGACCATCCACAGAGCCTTCAATCATATGACGTAAATCCTCTTCAGATTGACCGTGCACTTTATGAATAATCGCCTGGCGCAAGTCAATGGTAACGGGCATAATGTACCTCCTTTTTTGAAAATATAGTGATATTGACCTCGTTATAATGTGCCCTGCAAAGGTGCTGGAAATTCAAGTTTTTGTCCAAATATAAGATAGTATAAGTTTGACACATATATATCATCCTTATATTTCTACGAGAAACGGTTGTCATCCGTAAGGACGGCAATGACGTTTCTTCTTGGCTTATGCTATACTGTTTGAGATATAGAATGCTACGGGAGGTACATAGACATGGCCAAAAAACAATATGCCGTCATCGGTATGGGGCGTTTCGGATCTAGTGTTGCTAAGGCGCTCAGCGGCATGGGGTTTGATGTACTTGCGATTGATGCTGACGAGCAGCGAACACAGGAAATTTCAAGTATTGTAACTCATGCCGTATCTGCAGATTCCACGGATGAGGAGGCGCTGCGTGCCCTTGGTATTCGCAATTTTGATGTGGTGGTTGTAGCCATTGGCGAGGACATTCAAGCTAGCATCCTGACAACACTTATCCTAAAAGACCTGGGTGTGCCTGCAATTCTGGCAAAAGCCAAAGGTGAACTGCACGGCAAAGTATTAAGCAAAATTGGTGCGGACAAGGTGATTTATCCTGAACGGGATATGGGAATGCGGGTTGCGCATCATCTTGCTTCGCCTAATATATTGGATTATATTGAGCTGTCGCCGGACTACAGTATTCTGGATATGAAGGTATCCGGACCGATGCTCGGAAAAAATCTACAGGAGCTCGACATCCGCGCAAGATTTGGCTGCAACGTAATGGCCATCCGCCAAGGTGAAGAAATGAACATCTCTCCCCGTGCAGAGGATCGCCTGATCGATGGCGATATCCTTGTTATTGTTGGGCATAAGGATAATTTGACGAAGCTGGAGATGGCGTATCAGTAGGAACAAAGAATAAATGGCAAGGCAGAAGAAAGGAAGACTTTATGGAAATCATGTCTCCGCAAAATACGCGGGTTAAAGAGTGGGCCGGGTTACAGGAGAAAAAGCATCGTGACAAGGCTCGTAAATATATCGTAGAGGGCGTTCATCTGGTTCAGGAAGCACTGCTGGCTGAAGCAGATGTGGAATGCCTTGCTTATGACCTCGACAAAGGAATGCCTGCTGAACTTAAGGGGCTGCTTCAGGCCGTTCAGGGAATGGAAGTGATTGGCGTTTCGGCGGCGATCATCTCAAAATGCAGCAGCACCAATACGCCGCAGCCGGTGTTCGCCATCGTGCGGAAGGAACAGCAGGCTGTAGAAGCTATCCTAGCGAAGAAGGATAGCCTTGTGGTTGTGCTGGACGGCGTGCAGGATCCGGGCAATGTCGGCACCATCATCCGCAGTGCGGATGCAGCGGGAGCAGACGGAGTGATCCTCGGACAAGGCTGTGCTGACCTCTATAATCCGAAGACCATCCGTTCCACGATGGGCTCGATGTTCCATCTTCCGGTGGTGGAGGGAGAGTTAAGTGAGATTTTGCCACAGGCCCGGGAAAATGGGGCGCTGCTGGTGAGCACTTCGCTGCAGGGCGAAGAATCGTGCTATGAGCACGATTTCCAGGGCAGCCAGTGGCTGCTGATTGGCAGCGAAGGAAAAGGCATCTCGCCGGAAACGGCGCGACTCGTGGACAAGAGTATCATCATCCCGATGGCAGGCCGCGCGGAATCGCTGAACGCCGCAATGGCGGCGACGATTTTGCTGTTTGAGGGAATGAGACAGCGGGGATAAATTGTCACCGTTTGTAACGTAGTTTGTGAGTAACGGCTATACTTGAGACTAATTGGATCGATAACTGAGACTTTTTTGGTGATATGTTTGAGACTAATAAAAAAAACAGTAGTAGCAAAACCTTGCTGCTACTGTTTTTTTTATTTTGTTGTGGGTATAACACTGGAATTAGTGGGTAATAGATATAGTAGAAATATAAATTGGATATTACGCTTATAATTGATACTTTCTGAAATGAGGTGTGCTTGTGGAATGGGAAAATCATGTATGGAACAATGAAGACATGTTGTACAGTCCTAAACGCAAAGTGAATAATCGGAGAAGTCACTTTCACCCCCATATCATAGGGAGTTTTTTTAGCGTAAAGAACGGAAGAACAGTTGAATATGAATCTTTATCTGAACGGCTTTTTTACTACTACCTCGAATTAGATACCAAAGTAATACGTTATTATGTTCAGCCAATAGAAGTGCCTGTTTACGATGGGAAAGAAGAATGGGTTCATGTCCCGGATGTCCTAGTTTTCAAGCAGAGGTTAAATCCGTTGCTTTATCAAGTGAAACTCGAACCGGAGGCAACACTAGATGAGCATGTAGAACTGTGCAATAGGTATTGCAGAGCATACGTATTGGAAAAGGGTTGGGAATACCAAGTTATATATCCAAAACAACTACCTCAAGCTGTATCATACAACCTCAAGCTGCTTAAAGGCTTTTTGAAGGAAAGAAAATACTACCCGAGTTGGTATGAATCAGTAACTTATAGACTGCGTTGTATTGAATCGTGCTCCATAGAATATCTTGCCTCCACATTCACTGATATTAGTGATCCTCTTTTAATTAAACCTTTGATATATCACCTCATTGCCAAAGGAACATTTATGGCTGATGTAAACGAGAGAATTACTTCCCAAAGCAAAATCACATTTAATTCTCAAACTAATACTCCTTTTACCAGTATACCTGGAGGAGCATTGTATGGCGTTTAACCAACTAAGACTATATTCGGAATGCTGCCTATATGGAAAAATATACAAGGTCGTAAGGGTAGATCCACCAAATCTTTGGTTAAGAAGGCCAGATGGGGAAGATCTTCAAATAGCTTATACTGATCTTGTGAATCATCCTACCTTCGTACCTGAATCCACTATGAAATTTGAGAGGAAAGAAGAAAAAATAACATACGGAAATATAATTGCGAAGCTGGATGACAACAAAAGAAGTGAAGTAAGTAAGCGGTTTGAATTAATACAACCACTTCTTATTCTAGAGAAGATTAAAGCCGGAAATGTTCAAGCGATAGCGCAATTTCGCGACAAATGTAAGGATATTTTACTTGAGAATGAAGAAATTATTGTACTGAAACAGGAAGAATTAATTAATAGAATCTTAGAAAAACGTGGCGGATCAAGAGCAAGCATTATGCGCTACTTATCGGATTATCGACGTGCAGAATCAGAAAGAGAATCACGAGGTTTAGCAGGACTCATTTCGAATAAAGGAAAGGGTTATACCGGTAGAAAAGATAACAAAATGGTAACGATCTGTCATCCTGAACATCCGGAGATCATTCTCGATACTATCTTTGTTCGACTAACAGTAAAGCAAATCGAGATTCTGAAAGAAACCATTGAAAAAGATTATTTAAATAAGTATCGAGTTTCAAAAGCGACCATTCACAGACTTGTAGAACGACGATGTGCAAGAGTGAATGAGCCTGATATAAAATATAGTACTATTTCTGACATTATAGACCGTATTGAAAAACGGGCTGTTGAGCGACTTCGAAATATGAAGAGAGCCAGAGCAGTATATGACGAAGTAGCTCGTGGTTACGCAGACAGAGAGGCCACATGTCGTTTGGATATGATACAGATTGATCATACTCGACTAGATATGCAGGTCATTGATGACGCAACTGGTCTTGTAATTGACCGACCATGGATAACATTGGGAATCGATGTATATTCACGTGGCCCATGGTGTCTTTATTTATCTCATGAAGATCCGTCAATTAATGTGGTCAGAAAAGCCATTCAACATGGGGTTTTTGCTAAAAACACAAAACATGAATATGGAACAGAGTTGGAATGGGAGTTTTTTGGTATTCCGAATATCATTTATGTTGATAACGGAATGGATTTTAAAAGTAACGAGATCAAACGATTAGTGAATGAAACTCTTCAATCTGAGATTATGCATAGGCCGGTTAAAATACCTCATTACGGGGCAGTTATTGAAAGATTGTTTGGCACGCTTAACAGTGAACTGATACACAACATCATGGGTACAACGAAAAGCAATATTGTAGATAGAGGGGACCTAAATCCTGAAAAGGATGCATTTTTAACTTTAAGTCAACTTCGTAAAATTCTTGTCCATTATTTTGTTGATATTTATCCTTTGCGTCCACATAAAGGCCTAGGTAATAACATGTCACCAATGGCGAAATTTAGAGAAAGTGTTAGTGAAGTGGGCTATCCTGAGTGGATTGATAAAAGTGACGAAGAAAAATATAAAATTGATTTTTTATTAACGGACCAAAAACCATATACGCGGGATGGGGTACGCTGGGATAACAAAATCTATAAATCTGATAAGTGTAATGACCTTGTTGGAACTAGAAAAACAAAGTATACAGTGAAATACGACATTGATGACATTTCGAAAATATACTTACTGCATCCGAAAACTAAAGAGTTCATAGAGCTTTATTGTGAAACCCCTCCTTACGAAACTGTAGTTGGGGTAAATCAATATACTTACAAAAAATTACTGCAGTTTTTACGAAATGAAGGGGAAGGCAAATTAAAGCTTCTACCAGGTAAAGCTCATATGCATAGGGCTTGGGAGAGGTTGGCTCAATTTATTAGTGAAGGGATGAGAGAAAAAAAAAGGTAAGACAAACTGTCGCAAGAATGGAGGGGGTAAAGGTAGTTGTCTCTACCGCATATCAAGCTCATCAAACAGTTCAAACCCAACAAGCTAAGAAGGCTCAGAATATCGAAGAAGAGTTATATTTGATTGCGAAAAAGGCGGAACAATCTAGTGGAGGTGGATACCAAAATGAGCAGTGAAGAAGTAAAAGTTTTAGCTCGTCGTATAAATAAACTATTTATTGAACATGACGAAGTAAAGCGTATTTGGAATCGGCTTGATTCAATGAGAGTGTATATTGAACGTGATGAGTTTGATGACGAGGATGATGAAGAAAAGGATCCGAGGCACCTGTTTATTACGGGATTATCAGGCGTTGGAAAACCACAGATTGGAAAAAGGTATGCCAAAAGTGTTTCTCGATACACCAAAAAAGTTGATGATGAGGAGATCGACATCATTCCTGTTCTTTATGTAAAACTTCCATATCCATTTACACAGCTTGATTTCTATAAAAAGATTCTTAAAGCACTCGGAACTGAAAACTTCCGCCGAGATGCTCGGATTAATATGATAAAAGATCGAGTACTATTATTGTTGAAAAAACAAAAAGTTCAAATGATCATTTTTGACGAGATGAACTTCATTATGCGTACGAAGAATTTTGATAACCAAACAGCAATGGAGATGCTTAAAGATTTAACAAATGAGCACCAGGTGAGTATCGTTTGTTTAGGAACCCCTCAAATTGAAAAACTTCACATCATGGAGGACGAATATGTCCGACGATTTGGAAGAGACCATATTAATCGTTTTGATAATTGTAACGAGAAATTCTGTGAGTTACTAAAAAAATTGAAGAGGCCATTCAACCGCCGGTTCCCATAGGATTATATGATGAAGCGACAGGTCTTCCTCGTTTATTGCATTTCTATTGCCAAGGTCGCATTGGATATTTACATTTGATTATTAAGGAAGCATTCAGATTGCTTAATGTATTTGATCAGAAGTATGTTGATTATTCGAATATTCGATTAACAGTAGATATATTGAAACAAGCTAAGTTTAATCTGTTTCGTGAAAGCGACCATTTAATCAGACCGGAAAATGCGGAATAAAAAGGCCATATTACAAGGAGATGATACAATTGAGTCGTCTTACAATTCGTCCCGAAATCAAAGATGGGGAATCCTTAAGTAGTTACCTAATGCGAGCTTGCCGAGCAAATATGGTGCTATATTTGGATTTGTTAAGACATGTACAGCCTATAAGATCTATGGACGTTTTCTATAGACGATCCATTCGAATTGATATTATGCCTCAGCAAAAACACGACATGAAAAGATTAGCTATGTTGATTGGGCAAACAGAGAAAAGTTTATTTGAAATGACTTATGATTCATTAAGATTAAAATTTAATCATTATGGTCTTTACTTTGATGAAAGTTTTCTGACCTTGATGCCAGTATTATTAGAATCGAATAAGCGGAAATTTTGTACCCATTGTCTTGAGGAAAACCTTGGTTTTCAAATGTTGTGGCAAGTAAGAGATATCGATGTTTGCTTTAAACATAATGTTAAGTTGAGAACCAGCTGCCCGATTTGTAATCACGATCAATCATATATACATAATAACTTGGGCGCATATCGTTGTTATCATTGTGAAAATTATTTGTTTAGTGAAAATCAGCAATTTCATGAAGCCAATGAAGAATATATGCATCAAAGGTATGATGAATGGAAATATATATTGGATTCAAAAAAACGATTATTTCCTGGATTAGTAGATGGATTAGACTTGCAGAAAACGATATGCATCACTCTAATTTATATTCTACAACTACAACTAGAGGAATCGCCCACCCAATATCGCTATAATCTTGTTTCAAGACTTCTACGACACGACTTTTTACATTCTATTCTTCGTTTTATTAATGATCAAACATCCCCCCAGAAAGTAACCTTCCCTCAATTAATGAAAATTTTAAATAAAGCGAAAATAAGAATGATAGATTTTGTGGAAATGAAAGTGCCAGCCAGTTATGTCAACTCAATAAAATCATTAAAAGTCCAAGAAAGCGTGATTCGTAAATGTCTATCACCTTGGTGCATTACGTTTGAGAAATCGGACGCATTAAAAGAGATTCCATATACTCACTTTTCAAGTTTCAAAAACCAAAAATTTTCGAACACTAGTATTTGTGTCAATTGTGGAATTAGATATGGATTAAATATGAATACCAAACAATGGTTAGAAATAGATACTAATATAGATTTGATAAATAACGTGGTTCTCATGTTGTGGTTTGATAAGAGTGAGAAAGAAATACGAATATCATTAGATATTACATATAGAAAACTATATCAGGCTCTCGGATATGCTTTGAGGTATAATTTATTACCTGATAATAAGAGAGAAATATATATGAAGTATTCGCAATCAGATTTAGACATAATCGAATGTTTCAAAGAGTTGTATTCAGAAGCTACGACAATAACTTATAAGGCACAAAAATGGTATGGATGGCATGGAATAGAGTTTTTTTATCATTTTTATAATCCTGTAGTCCAACAATACCGTTGGATTGAGTATACTCAAAAGAATAAATTTATTAATAAGCAAAAAGTATTAAAAGTCCAACCCCATATAGAAAAGACATTAAATGATATTCTTTATTTAGAAGAAGAACTTACTACAAAAGAAATTGCGGCTTCCCTTGATATAGAATTTATTAATTTTCAAAAATATGGTTTTTCTAAAAAAGTCCAAGAAATAAAAAGACAAATGCAAAAGCAAGCTACTGAGTCAGAACTTTTTGATAAGGTACAGGAATATGTTAAAACGATGGATCAAGTAAGATTATCAGTGTTTATAATTACATCGGGAAAAGCTCAAATGATATTAAGAAATCCATGCCTGCTTTGGCGAATTATATTACCGAGCAGTCTGCTTTGAGTAAAGAGAAGATGAGAATTTATAAAATGAAAGGTTTTATGACTATAGCAGATGAAATGATACTAGCGGAATATGAAAGTGAAAATAAGATACCTTCAGTACGTCAAATTGGAATTAAGTTAAAGATTTATGACAAGTTCTATACTAAATATCGTCCTGTGTTACAACATGTAAAAGAAACAATTAGAACATTAGAGACAGGAAGATAAGTCATTTAATACAGAGAATTTTTTAACGTTAGGGTTTGTGCGTCTAGGACACTCATTTCAAGGGAATAATAGTTAAAAACTCTTGGAGTGGGTTCAATGGATGATAGAGTTAGATTTACAGTAAGACCAATGTTACAAAAAGAGGAGTCACTATTTGGCTTCTTGTTACGTTGTGCATGTGCTAATGGAATAGCTCTTTGCGATGTTATTAACTGGTTAAAAGTTGGCAAGTATAGACTTCATTCGGGTGATTATCATAAATTAGATATTATTCCTGGAAGTATGATTGATTTAAGAAGACTAAGTTTTGTTAGTAGCACTTTAATAGAAAAACTGAAATCATCTACTTGTTTTAATATAATTCTAAAATTCAAGGGTAACAGTAAGGATTATAATAGTATGTTTCTAAAGGGGTATCTTCGAAATGAATTTCATTATTGCCCGGATTGTCTTAAAGAAAAACGTATTATTCGGCTTTTATGGAAATTAGAACCCATCGTGATTTGCGAAAAGCATCATAGAATTCTATTAGAGCATTGTCACTATTGTAAAAGTAAGATTAAATATAAAGATATAAAAGAAGTAGGAATTTGCCCACATTGTTTAAAAGAATTAAGTGAGCAGCGTAGTGAGGTTATAGAAGTTATTACAAACCAACTTATATTGGAACATCGATGGTATAGAACAGCCTTTGATTTGCTTTTGAATGATTCTTCAGGGATTCTTTTTGATTCTAGCGAACTAGCATTAAAGCTCTTGTATGTACTTAATGGTTGTAAAAGCGACTTTAATAGGAAAGCGATTAGCGGTAATTTAAAAGAAACAACCTTGGTGCATTTTTTACAGTGTGCTAGAGGAACAACTAAAAAGAATACAATCCATATAAGGACCATTCTCAGCATTTTAAAGGCCCGAGATATAAATGTAGAAAATTTTTTAACAATGGAGACTCCAGATGAATTTAAGTCAGCTCTTTTAAACCATGATGTTAAAGAGAAACATAGTTTAACGTGTAAAGCTCCTTGGTGTAAATACTATGAATTAAAAGGAAGGTTGTTTGCCACCGCATCAAAAAATATTCAACATCATGGTCAAACTCTAAAACAATATTTTCTTTGTCCTGATTGCGGTTGTGAATATGGCTTGAATTCAAGCAAAGAATTAATAGAGAGAACTTATTTTATAAGGGCTTTTGAGATTCTTTCAAATAGAAATATGGATAATTTAACTTGGCCAGAAAAAGAAAAAATATTTGGATTAAAGCGAAATAGGATTCTGAGAATTATTGCTTATTTTTCCTCAAGAGGTATAGTGAAGGGGAATTATAGATACTCCGAAAAAGATGTAGATGATACATTGCTGTTAAAAGTAATTGAAAGCATACAAGCAGGTATAAATATTTATGATATTCAACGCTTGAACTACTGGTACAATGATTAGCACTATTTACTTCATAGATACCACCCTAAAGTAATCAAAATTCTAGTTTCAAAAAAAACATCTTTATATCCAAAATTTATGTATGATAAGGCGTTATATGTAAATATTAGGGATATTTGCGACCGATTAATTATAAAGGATCAAGAAATAAAGGTTGAGGTTGTTGCTAAGTTAGTCGGGTATAGTGCAACAACCATTCGAAACAAAGGTTGCACAAGTATCATAAATACATATAGACAGCAACAGCAGTTGAAATATGGGCAGAATCTAATCACTAGGCTTCAAGAGAGTGCTAACAATTATTTTACTAGACATGAAGGAGAAATTATACAATCAAAAGATTTGTTTGATCAATTTGAAGTGTGTCGTAACACAATTAGAAGAGTTGACCCTGATTTTTGTAAAGAGGTTGATCAAAAAAGAGTTAACTGGAATAAACAAGCGAGATTACACATGTGATGTATGAGCAGTACGTCTCATCTAATTATCATCAAGCCTAACGTCCATAAATCTGAGAATTCTTGCTGAAATGATGTATAAGGCGTATCCCGGACAAACTAAGATAAATCCCAACCCCAAACGTAGTCCGGAATATTATGGGGACTTGTCCCAAAAATAGTGTATTTTCTGATCTTCATGATCTGCCCCTGATCTCTGGGGTCCGGTGATGTAAAGTTGGTTGCGTTGCTTGGATTAGACATCGGCCTGGAACAAGTGGGGCTAGATCTGTTGTTGAGATGCATTTTGTGTTTCTGTACCATGGAGGAAGAAAGCTGCTGTCTTTGGAGGTCCAGCGTTCCGTACCCCTGGCACCGTTTCTTACTTTAGGATTGCTAGTGGTCGTTTTATGACTTTGAATTATCGATTTACAGATTGTTACAATCATGCTAATGTGAAACTACACTGATTGGAAGCACCGGCGTGTAGTCCGAAAGAATCGGCAAAATCGCCCTGTTGGCTTAGGCTTACAGGGCGATTTTTTGATTAATAAAGTCAGAAAGGATTGAAATTATGGATGATTTATCTATGTATTTTTATGATGTTAAGTATAAAGAGATTATTCGAGAAAAGACCGAAACTGAGTTTGAAAAATTTTTTTCTAAGGTAATGCAGACAAAATACAAAGATGATTTTATGCCATGTCGTCCATGGGGACAAGAGGGTGACAAGAAAAACGATGGCTATTTAATTAGCGAACGTCACTTATTTGCTGTCAATGGTCCTCATAGTCTTAACCAACCTAGGATGATAAAGAAGATAAATAGTGATTTTTCTGGTGCAATAGATTATTGGGAAGAGTTTTTTGATAAATGGTCTTTTGTACATAATCAAGATTCTTTACCTCCAAAGATTAATAAAGAGTTGTTGAAGCTAGGTACTAAATATACTGCCATTAAATTTACGTTTTGGGGTCCAAGTACATTAAGAGATATTATTTTTTCACTAGAAGAAGCTTATATTAGAGATATTTTAGGTCCAGTACCTTCAAAAATTAACTATGCTACATTAAAATTTGAAGACATACAACCTGTAATAAAATCGATCTCTAAAAGATCTAATCCAAGGAAAGAGGATTTGGAACCTGTACCAGAAAATAAACTTTTAATTAATGGCCTAAGTGATCCAATAATTGGACTAATAAAGGCAGGATTAATACGTGCTCCTTTAGTACGACAATATCTAGACCTTCAAACAGAATTGAATTTAGGAGATCAAATTGCGGATACTCTACGTAGGCATTATGAGGATCTAAGAGATAATACAAAATTAGATCCTGACGAGATATATAGTGAATTGGCTAAATTTATAACAGATCCAAATAAGAAAGATAATCAGGTATATATGGCAGCTGTTCATACTGTTCTTGCTTATTTTTTTGAGCAATGTACAATTTTTGAAAGCGTGAGTGCATAAATGTACAATGAATGTTACATAGAGCTAGAACAAGTTATAATGAAAAAAAGCAGATATAAGAGTGACATTCAGTTGGTTAATAAGGAGGGGGTTGGGATCGTGTTGACACCCACTAAAAATTTGCATGAAGATAAATCAATTATAAAAATTGGGGCTAGAATACTTTCCATATTAAATTCTCCTCGTACGATTAGTACAGCATGGAAATCATATATTCAAATTCAGGAATCTGACACAAATGGAAAGATCAGAATTCAGTTTGATACTTTCATTTTAGCAATAGACTTTTTATACATTATTGGTGCAATTGAATATGAGGATGATTTAATGTGGAGGGCAAGAAATGATTAGGAAGATATATAGCACATTAAGCACGTTTAATACAATAGAGCTTCATGAAGGACTAAATATTTTATTAGCTGATATAACTCAAAGGTCAACTGTAAAAGACACTCGAAACGGGCTGGGGAAAACTACGTTTATTGAGATTATTCATTTTTTATATGGTAGTAGTTGTACAAAGAATAGTATCTTTAAAATGGATCAATTTAAAGATGAATTTTTCATTATGGATATAGACTTAAAAGATAAGCTATATATAGTGAAACGACGTGGATCTGAATCGAATTTTTTGTATATACAGTGTGAGAAGGGAAGCTTTTTTGAAAAGAAATTCGGCGATGTGAATATTAAACTGAAAATTACTGAATGGAATGAATTTTTAGGCGAATATTTATTTAATTTAAATCATAGAGATGCAATATTGGAAGCTCATTTAAAATTCCGATCATTATTTCCATACTTTTCTAGGTTAACTAGAGACGGTGGATTTTTAGAAGCGACAAAATATTTCAAATCACAGAATGTGCATCTCACTCAAATTGCACTGTCATATTTACTTGGATTAGACACAAGCTTAGCAATCAGTTATAAGCAACTTGAGGAAAAGAAAAAAGAAATGATTGATCTAAAAAAAGCTATTAAAACAGATTCTTATAATAAGATTATGAATGATGGGATAAATTTAGATACTGAAATTACAATTCTGACTGTTAGAATATCAAAGTGCAAGAAGGATCTTGAAAATTTCCAGATCCACCCTCAGTACAAAGAAATCGAAATTGATGCTAATAGTTATGCTAAAAAAATAGCAGAGCTAAGTAATCAAAATTTTGTTGACAGACAGATTATAACTGAATTAATTAATGCGTCAGAAAGTGAAAAAAATATTACAGATTTAAATATAACAGAATTATACGATGAAGTTAAAATTCAAATGCCTGATATTCTAATAAAGAAATTTGATGAAGCTAAAATATTTCATAAGCAATTAGTTTCAAATAGGAAAAAATATTTGCATGAAGAATTAGAGCATTATGAAGAAGCTGTAAAAAGTAGAGATAAATTAATCCATGAGCTTTCTTTGGAGCAATCTAAAAAGATGATGATTTTAAATACACACGGAGCTCTTGAACAATATTCGCTATTACAATCAGAAATGAATGAACTTGTAAATAAACTAGATATGTACCAAAAACAACAAAATTTCATGAATAATATGCGTGAGGAAGCAGCAAAGCTGAAAATAGAAGAACAAAGGCTAATTATTGAGATTAATCAATCTTTAGAAGAGCATTTTAACACTAAACGCCATGCGATTTTATTAGTCGAAGAGGTTTCTAGTTCTTTATATAACTCTATAGCTCAATTACATATAGGACAAACAACAAATGGTCGATACGATATTGAGATGGTATCCAGAAATCAAAATAGTACCGGGATTAATAGTATGTTAATTTATTGTTTTGATATGATGTTAATTCAAATGTCAAAGTATTTAGGAAGAAAAATGGATATTTTAATACATGATAGTACTCTTTTTGATCCGGTGGATGAAAGACAAATAGCTGAAGCGTTGAGGTTTGGTAAAGATAAATCTATTGAGGATGGTTTCCAATATATAGTTACTTTGAATTCTGACGCTTTACCTGAGAGCGTGAGAGAGGAAGTGTCAGACTCCATAGTTCCTGTGCTATTAACAGATACAGATGAATCAGGATGTTTATTTGGAGTTTATTATTAAATCCATAATAGCTCTTCATATTCCCGATGACACAACATATATCCTGCCATCAAACCAGCCTGATACACACAATAATTTATTCATCATTTCTTCTCACTATAAGATATAAAAGTACAGACCGCTGTTTTTTAGCGACCTGTTGTTTTTAGATATTTAGTGAACACCAAATGGGACTGAAAGGTTTTATATGCTTTGAGAGGTGGGACACACCTATCTTGTTGCAGTGTTCCAACCTTGTCCGTCAATATCTTTGCTGTATTTCTAATGAGTGTTTTGATGTCTTCTGTTGTAAGGAAAGCTTGAGTAAGGCGATTGTTCCAGCGACAATAGGTGTTGCTGCCGAAGTACCCGAATCACTTTGATGAGATCCTGTAAAACATGCTATTGAACAAAAGTTGAGTTTATGGGGATCTAAAGTAGGATGGCCTTGACTGCTGTATCCTACAATCTGTTCTTCAATGCTTACTGCTCCAATTTATGAACATAGGATTTCCGTTTGTAATCCGGAAGCTTTTTCCTGGACCATGGTCGAGCCTACAACGAATGTCAGTGCGTTGGTCACCACCACCATTAGCAGCTGCGAATAATACAATATTCCTGTATAGCTTCAACACTCTTTCGAGTAAAAGGGTGATTGGGGGCATAGCATAGTCTTCAGATCAGTTTTCTTCAAAACCCGCCCAACTATTTGTTAATGCCATAAGAGTAGACAACTATGATATTTTTGACTAATATAATAATAACCGAATATAACAATTGGAGAAGCACTTCAATGTAGGCATGGAATATGCCACATTGAAGTGCTTTTTTTATTCGGAATCTATATGTTTGAAGGAGCGATTTTTAATGGATGAGAAGATGGAGGAGTTTATTCGACATACTGTCATACTGATGGTCTACGTAGGTCTTACAGTGTCAGTTCACAAGTATTTTGAAATGTACGGGTACACATTTTTTACTGTAATGATGTTTCTGAGTTTCACATATGCAAAAGGTAAAATCATTCCATTTTCAAGTGTATGGCGGCAGGTGAAGCTAACAATAAATAAAATCAAGTAATCTGCGTTTTGTAAAATAACCTCATTGATGAAAGAACGTTAGAAGAATAGCACGAAGTTAAGGTTGATATTCACTATCTCTGTATTTTGAAAAGTATCTTTAAACAGACTATCTTTCTATGGTCCATGAGATTAACTTTAGTAATAATAAAATTATACTGGCGCGTATTCCAGAGTTTAGGGATGCGCGCTATTTTATATAGTTTTTTATTTTGTATGACTGTTAAAATATGTAGAAAGGAGTGGGGGATATGGAAGTCGCCTATCTTATAAATGATTCAATCTATTTGGAAGAAGAAAGACGCTCGTTCGAAGAGCAACAAGTTGTATATAACCAAATTGTCAAAACACTGGAATCAAAATATCGAATACATTCTGATAAGAAGACATTTACATGTATCTGTTGTGAACAGCCAGTCAGTATGGTTTTACGACAGGATAAATTTCATTTCTAGCATCTGGGAGAAGGATGTCCCAGTTCAGAAAATTATGGACGATATACTAAGCAAATTAAAGAAGAAGAGGATGAGCATCCTCACCGCTTAGGCAAAACAATACTCAGGACTTATTTAGAAGGACAACTTAAAATTCATCATGTAGAGCTCCAAGAAGGTTACAGTTATCGTAAGTCATTAAAGATTATCCCCGACTTATTAATTTATTTTCCTAACGGGGATATCTGGGTTGTTGATTATATAACAGGGAAGAAACAAGTTGAGGCTTACAATTCATTTATTAAGAAGAGAAAAGAAGTATATGAAAATGAGGGATTTAAATATTTCTTTTTTATAGATGAGTATTTTGCATAATTCAATTTTCAATTCAGAGTCATGGTCAGGACGAAGCGAAATCTCTGTTTTGTGAGAGTTGAGCTATAAATGGGCAGACAGGCAGAATTTTTATAAAATTGGAATTTTTTAAGCGGCGTTTTGGACTCGTTGCATCGCTACAGCAAGAGCAGAAGCAAGTAACACAATGGCATTCAAATATTGGTGAGTTTTCACTTTTTGAATCCCCCAAATATGGAGCTGGTCTGCGGTCAAATAGGTTTTGATTCGAGAATTGCAACGTTCCACACTGGTTCGTTTATTGTAAAGTTCCTTCCAACCTCGACTTTATCGATGCGGTAGGGCAAGCGCCGAAGATCCGTTTGACTGTTAATTTTGACTACCATTCCATAATTGGAGGACGAACAAGCAGCAATACCTAAAGGGCAATTCACTTGATCTATAGCATGCGGACAACGGAATTTGAAATAGTTCTTCTCTTGTCCCCAATACGTTATGGAAAAGCTCATTGAGCAACAGGAGTGCCTTTGCGAGTAATCCCTGTTGGTGGCTTCTTTTCATTTCGAGCATTCAGCGGAATAATGGCTTGTGCCTTGACGTTCCGGGCTGCCTCGTAATTTTTCATTTGGTCATAGCCCGCACCCAGCATGAAGAATTTTGTGTTTTGGATTTCTTAGCGACAAGCATCATGAGCACAGGCCCTTCGTCTCCATCGTTCACATGAGCAGGTGTCACCTTAAGCGCTATCGGAAGTTCACTCTTTGCATCGACGGCAAGATGCAGCTTATAGCCAAACCACTTGACTTTGTTGCCAAAGGTATCAAACTTTGCGCCCCAGTTGGCATTGCCGGTGAGTTCGCTTTTCGCTTGGGTTCTTTTTTTTCGTAGGCATGTATGGCTGCGCTATCGATGGCGATATGAGTTCCGTCGATGATTCCAATTGCTTGGCACTGAGCCACAAGATCCTCAAACAACTGCTGGGCAAGGCCTTGTGATTCAGCTTGGCAAAGACTCGGTTTAACATGGAAATCGAAGGGGCGGAGATATCCAGTCGAATCCCACATTGGTAACGAAAACGAAGGTCAAACTCCTGTCTGCACTGCAAGCCTGTAAACGTATCAATGTTCTCCAGAGGAGCCGCGAGTAAAGCACGAGGAATGCCTTGGCGACAGTGTCCATTCGCTCCTCGGGGTGAGGGATTTCTCAATCGTCTCGCATATAGTCGTAAGTTAGACCGCTGAAGAAGATAGGCGGTCGTTCTTTGGATTCAATTTTTTAAAGTTCCTCAAAGGAAAATAGACTTTCTTGGAGAATATTCAAAGGGGGCTTCCTCCTCTTGAGTTTTTTGGTTTCGTCACCAAAAAAACTTCTCCAAGTTGGGGTGAAGTCCTTTTTTATATCAAAAATTTCTTTGTGTAGCAAGGGCTTAGATTAATGCAAAATGGTCAGATAAAAGTGGCTATTGTCTGAGCACCCAAGCATTAAGGCCGTCTCGCTCTATCCTGCTGAGAATCAAATGGTATTGCAGGGAGAGCAAGATCAATTGTGGGAAGTATGGATTGCAAATTTAATCTCCAAAACGGATGGAGATTTTGTTTTTGAATTACTTATTTCTTCTTAATCAAACCCCTAAAGAAAAGTTTGCGATTGAAGTAAGAAGCCTTCTTTTTATTGATCCCTCAGAAGGTGCCCTCGTCCAACGTCTTGTTAAACCTGATTTAACTAACGTTTAGGCCCAGTATTTTCAAAGCTTCCAATACGATTAATCCCTGAGGCGAAAATTCGGTATCTTTCCTAACAAGGATACAAACTTCATGAGGCTTAATATTCTCTGTTTCAGGGATAATGAGTACTTTGGTAGCAATATAGTCGGCTGCAAGTTGCATTGAAGTGGCATGAACCAAGGTAACTTTATCGCCTTCATTATGTAACTTGACAATCAGCTCGTTCCTATTTGCGGTATTCTGCATTATGCGATTAGCGACCTTAATAATGTTATCGGTTGAACGGTAGTTTCTGACCTATGATAAAGATGGAAGAACGGAACAGGAGCGCGCCTTGATCCGATCCTCAAAATTCAAATTTTTTGAAATACTTGATCCATTAAAAGAGTAAATTGTTTGCATGAGAAACTATATACCAAGTATTACGAGGTAAACGAAACACCGGTCAGGGGCGTTTCGCTCACCCCAAAACAAGAAGCTATTGACGCCGCTGAAAAGAACTACGGTTATTTTGCCATGATATCCAATGGCGTAAAGGATCCGCTCGAAGCCCTTGAAATTTATCGTTCCAAAGATGTCATTGAGAAAGTCTTTGGTAATTTAAAAGAACGCTTGAATATGCGCGCACCCTTTGTATCCTCAGAAGAGAATCTGGGAGGTATTGTCCAATTTGTTGCACTCATCTACCTTTCGTACATAAAAAAATCAATGTCTGACCAAACTTATCAAAACTTATTCAAAAACTATACCATACAGGAAGTTTTAGACGAGTTAGATATCATCGAATGTTTTGAACAACCAAGGCGCCAGCGCCGGCTTGGCGAGGTTACCAAAAAAAAAGGATAACTATATGAACCTGGGGTGAATGTTCCTAACCAGGTATAATTTTCCGGTAATCTAGGCTTAAATGTTTTTACAACACCTTGGTTGGCTTTATGCCTGTCAAGGTGTTTTCTTTAGTGTGGCTGCCAGATGCGTATGGGATATGAAAAAGAGAATATCAGCATTTTATTATTGAATTTTAGGAAGGTAAAAGTTCAAGGAGCTTACCCTGCGGTTAAAGAGGGGCTCAAATAAAAACGAAACTTAACCGATTCGCCTAATAAAGGGAACGAGAGGGAGTCCGTCCTAAATTGTCGATTAACTTGACTGAAAACAAGGTTTTCGACAGCGTAAAAATGATAATGTTGTAATTAATTGAAAAAAGTAAAGAACAAAGGAGGAAATTTCATGGTAATGATGATTAAAGCGGTTCAACTCCTTATGGATAAAATGTTTTAACACAAGTTTCTAAGATTATTATGCAATATCATCTCCATGAATGGCTTGGATTTTAATGTGAAAAAATGAAGCGCACTGGTAGTTATTCGCTCACGAGGCCTTCATAGAAAAGCTAGATAATCGGTCCTCTAAAAAATTATTGATGTTATACAATCTATTGAAATTTTTACAAAATAATTTTAAATATTATAACGTAGTCCAATAGGTGAAGGATAAGTAATCTAAAGTAGAAAGGCAAATAAATGAATAATAAAATTATACAAACTGTATTCTTATCTTTTTCTTCGTTTGCGAAAGTTTATAAATTTTCAAAAGGAAAGGTAGTTATAAGTGCACTTATAAGTATAATTTTAGCTTCTCAATCAAATCTAAATGCTATTCTAATGGGGAAAATAGTAAATAGTATTTCTCACATGAATTTTTACACAGTTATTTTATTTATATCTATTCTGCTATTAATACAATTTGGCAGCTCATTATTGAATATATTTAAATCTCATTTAAATAATATACTTTCACATCGATTCACCATTAATACGCAAAAAGAACTAATTGAGTCTGTTGCTTCTATGGATATCCTTAGAAAGGAAGATCCGCGATTTAAAGGTAACTTGCAGCTTTGGACTTATGGAATAGGAAAATTTTATGATACTTATCAAACTTTAATTATATTGGTTCAAAACGTACTTTCAATGGGAATAAATTTATCGTATTTATTTTTTTCTTACTGGATATTGGCTTTGATTGTGTTACTTGTCAGTTTCATTAAAGGAATAATACAATATCGTATTATTAGATTTCGTGTAGAAATAAGAAGTGGAATTGAACGAAATTCAAGAGAGTACGAATATTTATATCATTTGCTGTTAGGTAGTGAAAATCAAAAAGAGCTTTCTCTATTCAAGTCAGTAAATTATTTTAAAGATCAGTGGTTTCTAAAAAAAAACAATGCCTTAGATAAACAACTGGTACTTGAAAAAATGGAGAATAAGTTGAATGCCACTGAGTATGCATTATCAAGTATAAGTACTGCTATTGCTAGTTTTATTATTGTATATCTTATTTCGCATGGAGCGCTTTCGACTGGTGACTATATTTCTTTGACAATGTCTGTCGGAGCAGCAGACGTAAGTCTCCAATTAACGATTCAACGTTTAGCTGCGCTGATTGAAAATACTAAGTATATAGAAAATATTGAATCAATGAGTATAGTACCTAAACAAAAATGTATGGAAGAATTACGAACCTTTCGACTTGACCATGAACTACGACTCGAAAATATAACTTTCTGTTATCCTAATCGTGAAAAACCTGCTCTTCAAGGGATTAGCGGAACTGTTTATAAAGGCGAAAAAGTTGTTATTTTAGGAGATAATGCAGCAGGTAAATCTACTCTTGTAAAACTGATACTAGGATTATATCGTCTTCAAAAAGGTGATATTTATTATGATAATGTAGGTATTAATAAGATGGATACGAATAAATTATGGGATAGAACTGGGGCTGTATTTCAAGATTTTATTCGTTACATGGGTTCGATACGAGAAAACGTTACTATTGGTAGAAGAGAAGAAGTGAACGATGATGTTCAAATTCTTGATATTTTAAATTTATTAGGGTTTAAAGAAAGTGACTTCCCAAATGGGCTTGATACACAGCTTGGCTATCTTTCTGATAATGCAATTAATCTATCAGGTGGGCAGTGGCAGCGACTTGCTCTGGCACGGATATTATTGCGGGATGATGATGTGCTTGTATTAGATGAGCCGACTGCATCGCTTGATCCTTTAAGTGAAATAGACATTTATAATAAAATTATGGAATTTAAATGGGATAAAACTATGTTCATTATTTCACACCGTATAGGAATGGCACGTAAAGCTGATCAAATATGGGTGATGAAAGAAGGGGAAATAGTTGAAAGAGGAACACATTATCAGTTGATGGAAAAAAAAGGTACTTATAGTCAAATGTGGAGTCAGCAGAGTGATTGGTATCTAAAATCTAATAGAGGAGACATTGACAATGTCGGAAATGGCGAAGAGGTATATGAATCAGGAACTAAAGGCAGGGCTATTACTTCCTAATATTCAACTTGCAAACTGGAACGGGGAGTCGTTTAAATTATATAATCTTTCAGGAAAAAAAATACTGATTTTCACTTCTTTGCATTGCCTAGCTTGTATCGATTTAATGCCGCATATAAATCGAATTCAAGAAATATACTCTGCAACTATTGTGTTTTTTTCAACTGGAGATGAGATTGATCACAAAGAAATTGCCGATTATTTTAATTGGGAGTTCCCAGTCATTGCAATGAAAGAAAATGAAATGGAAATGACCTTCTCAGCAAAAAAATTTCCATATATGATCTTTGCTGATGACACGAATAAGGTAATTGGTGGAGGAGTTATTCATAATCTTAATGATTTTAAACAATATTTATTGAATAATTGCTTTGATATAGAGAGGAAATGATATAAAAAGGTTGCTTTTATGAATGGGTGAGATTCAAAATAACAAGTTGAAGACCTAGTCGTTAGCTATCAAACGATTTCGAAGTGCATTTTTTCTATATCTATTAAATCAGTTAGTTTAAAAATAATTTTAGTAGTGAAGATGTCCTCAATAATTCATCTGGAAAGGTTCGAAGTGTAATTTATTTTGTAAAGCTTAGTGCTTTGAAAGGAGGTGATTTGTATGGAGTTTAATAGTCATGTACCTATTAAATTTATTCAGTAACAGATGAATTGTTTTGTATCTTAGATTCCACTTTTTTATCAAGAGCAAATAAGTAAATATGGTTTCTGGGATTTTTACCGAATAAGCATGTAATTTCGTATATTCTGATAATATCTTTTTATTCCCTGGTTGTTTATTAATGACAACAGGAGAAAACCTCAAAGTGGGTGTTTGCAAATGTATGAACATAGGAAGTTTTTGAAAAAGAGCAAAGGATTCTCTTATGAACTCGGCAAGTTTTTTCCATCTACTATAAAACGAAATCAACTAGATGAACAACTGAATTTTGAATGGATACATAAAACAATTAATGGAACTGTAATTTACATTATGAGTGATTCGTGTACAGCATGCAATTTTGAAATTGTTCAAGAGTTTAGTCATAATTATAAAGAATTTAACCATTATATGCTTTTGCAATCAAATGAAGAAGGACTTAAGAAAATAGTTGAAAAATACAAGTTGCATTTTCCTATAGAGCTGTGTGAAATTGGTGCTGTAGATGAGAGCTTAAATTATGGGGCTCTAGCACCTTGGGTTTTTATGGTTGATAAATTTGGGGGAATTGTTTCGGCAGGTGTATATCCAAATTATGACGGATTAGAAATACAAATAAAACCTTTAGTATCAAATAGGATAGATAGGGAGAATTAAGATGTAAGTGTAAGGAATAATAAAATAATATGAAACTCTCTAAAATATTATTTTGAAATATTTACTAACGAATGATCAAGCTGAAATTGACAGTTCTTCCATGAGGACTTCGTGAGCGCACTTCTATACAAGAGATTAGCGAGGGCGTTTGGTAATTTAACATATTGTTTGGCAAGTTCTTTTTCAGTAACTGAAGTGAAGTCATGTCCTTTTGTGGAAACATTCGGAACTGACACATTTACATTGCTTCGGGTAGATACAAAGATATCGAGTTTCTGATGACCGAATATCGAGTGCTTGCGAACTTCTTTCGGCAATTAGTATTTTGTTAACTTTGATTTTACATGAAATCAGTATGAGTCTATTGCTTTACTTTGTTTTCAAGATTATACCACTTTACTTTAAGGGCATATAGTAATAGTTAAGTTGGTAGATAGTTCGATTCCGAACTTCTATATAAATAAAACTAATGTTGGGAGTGTGTGAAATGGCTTGTTCGTGCAGTTGGACGTCAGTTACACAGAATAATGGTGTAGGGTATGCATGTAGGTATGGTAGTAAAGTTTGTAAATCTGAGTATTATAAAGTTCGATATGAATGGGCACATTGTTTCTACCTCGGGTCATATGATTATCAAACGATTACTTGTAATGAAGTAGGGACTGGAGAGTGTTGCAGTGATGGATTTGGTCCACTTCCGCCAACTCCGTGATGAGATTTTTTTAGGATTAGAATAGGTTTCTTTTATATTTATGTATTTGTAAGGTGTAATTACAATAGCCGATCCTTTCAAACAAAATTGAAGGATTAGGCTATTGTTTTTTTAAGAGAAATTATTTTCACCATATAGCATCAAGAAGTACCCAATCCTGTAATGAATTATTTCGAGGGAACAAAAAAAGAAGGTGAAAAGGGGGTGCAGAACTGGCAGGATCGCTTCTTCCCAGAGTATCCGCAGGTATTTAAGGATTGGAAAGGTAAAGCCTCATTCATTACGCTAGGCGAGTTTCCGGCTCTAGGTGAAATCGTGGAGCTAGGAACAGAAGGCATTGTGGAACGCTGGAAGAAAGACGTGAAACGCGCTGTAGGGACAAAAAGAACTAAACAACTGGTCGAAACCGTAGAAGTTTCATGTGGCTTACCAAAGGGCTTACCGCAGCAAAGATAGAGATTAAAGCGCTTTCGGGGCAGTGCGACATGTTCGCCAGACAACTCGAAGAGGTTATGGCCGAGATGGAACGTCTACTTGTGCAAATAACAAGAACGAAGGCAATGCTCACCGTACCGAGCGTGGCTGTGGTCACCTTGGCAGGGTTTCTAGCGAAAGTCGGAGATCTGAGCGGTTACGAGCATGGACAGCAGATTATCAGGCTGGCCGAACTGAATCTAAAAGAGTACAGTTTTGGAAAGATAAAGGGCAAGTCGAGCATCACCGCCCGAAACAGCAAGGCTTCGGGCCCTGCTGTTTCGGGCGGTGATGCTATGGTAGCAAAGAACGCGAAGTTCAAGGTAATGCAACAGTACTTCACGAAGTGAAGCCAAAATCCACTGAAGAAAAGGCAATCCCTTGTGGCCTTGTGCGGGAAACTCATACTTGACCTGCATATGCTCGGGACTCTGCACATTCCATACGATGCAAACGACGTTTTAGGGCCGGTACGTCAGTCCCAGATTCAGATGGCAGCTTAAGTAAAACGGAAATCACGTTTCTCACCGGAAGAAAAGAACCAGGACAAAGGAAGCACGGAGCAGTCGCAGGAATCATTTCCATAAGAGAAACGACCCTGTAAAGGAGTAAGATACGGCGTCCACATCTTGAGAGGTCGAACGAAGGAATGAAAGGGCAAAGACCCCGCGTGACATGGGAGGGTAAGCCATTAAGAGTCAGGTGTGAATATCCAAGGTGCGATCATAACAACCAGTTTGTGGGTTGGGGATGAATCCCCAAGCTCTATTCCTGCTACCGACTTCGCCAGAAAATAATGTCATCCTTACGTGACTTCTCCAACTCTCAAAAAGTCCACGGTTGAAAACCTAAGAACGAGTGAGTAAACAAGAGGAAATATTAATTTATAGTGGGAGAGAAATTGAGACCACAGGACAATTACCAGCCATAGAGGAACTGCGTGACCTACACGCTTATTAGCTATTGCAGGGCATCGGGCCAGTTATTACAAGTGGCGAGCCACGGGGTCACGGCAGGGCGATATACACGCTCGAGATCATGAAATTAAAGTTCACATGGTAGCCATTCACATTGTAAATCCCTACTTAGGATACCCCCGAATGCAGACAACTCTATGTGAAGCAGGCTATCTCGTCAATATCAAAAAAATTAGGCGGATCATGAAAGGATTATCGATCCAATCGGTGATCCGAAAGAAACGAACTCGCTCCAACTCTACCCCATCCGTGGTGTATCCTAACCGATTGAAGCGTAAGTTTCATGCTACCTTTCCTCAACAGAAGCTCATCACCGATACTACATATATCTCGGATGGCACCCATTTTTATTACCTGTCCGAGATTCAAGATCTATTTAACAATGAGTTTGTCGCTTGGTAAATTTCCAACCGTAACGATGTGAAACTGGTCCAAGATACGGTAGGTAGAACAGTGGACACGAAAAGGAGACTTCTCGGAAGCCGTACTCCATTCGACCAAGGGCTCCAATAAAAGTCTCAGGCGTACAACACACGATTAGAGGCATACGGCGTCAAATGTAGCAGCTCTTGCAAAGCAGTCTACCTAGATAAAGCATGCATTGATTCCTTCTTTTCGCATCTCAAAACAGAGAAGAATTCCACCAAATGATGTCCTATATAAAGTCACCAATCACATTTGCATTGAACTTTACGATGTTATGGTTGGGAATGACAGCGCTGGCTTACTGCTCTTGAATCAGATTCAAAAAGTTATTTAAGTCATAACCACGTTCGGCTAAATCGGTTTTTCCGGATAGATCCATGTTTTGCAGCATTTCATAGCCTTTGACGCAATCATGTCGATTTCCAGACATAAGTTCAACACGCAATGAGTGGGCAAAGCGTCGACAATCGCATGAATTTTAGTGATTAGTCCACCTCTGGAGCGGCCAATAGCCTAAAATTGCTGCCCCCTTTTGCCTCCATCGTCAGTGCTGGTGAGCACAGACGACGGTGGTATCAATCATAATATTTTCAAATTGATGGAGTGCGATACAAGTTAAAACACCTCATACGCCGGCCATCTGCCAGCAACGAAACCAGGTATCCACCGTTTTTCAAGATGGATAGTAGTCCGGCAAACCCGCCAAGGCCTACCGAAACGATCTACCCCAAAAAATAGAATTCAACATCGGTTTATTGTTTTTTTCAATTTATCCACCCTGTCTTATTTATTCGGGTGGAAGCAAATCTTTGATTCGTTCCCATTGTTCGTTACGTTTTTCGTATCGTCTTTTCATAGATGTATTTTACCCTGATTTAGGACTAATTTATATTTTGAAGACACGCTCTAAATAATGTAATAAGAAAATATTTATGACAAAGGTAAAATGCGAGAATTCAAAATTATACAGTTGATTTCTTTGAAACTATTTATTTTATTTCCTGCTAAATTCGGAAAATTTGATGTGTCAATTAGATGGGGGGGGGTGAAATTTTGTAAGTATTTAACATATTTTTTGTGGTATGCTAAGCAGAAAATGGGTATTGGTATTTTGTAAAGTTTCTCTATTAGTAATATTTCTGATTCATCGCAATCAATCAAAATACACATATTACTATCGAATTCTAAGTCTTGATGGTTCTCAAATTCTCCAAGTATATTAATACATCTTATGCAGTGTATTGATAGATAAATTATGTATTTAAATTCTTCAAATACATTAGTGGGTTGATCATTAGTGAACAAGCTCTCAATAGATGTTTTTTTGAATAAACGGTCATTGTTCATTTTTTTTCCTCCTCATTGTTAAATAACAAGTAACCAACTACCTATTAGCTTATAGATTGAACTTTGATTCTCCCAATTAAGAATTGAGCTTGACTATTTGGACCTCCGGTCGGCCCTTCAGATTTCTTGAATAATATTGCTGTTTGGGTTTGAAATCCGCAAACAAAGGCGGAAGAAAACTACCACTCTTATAGTTCCAAAATTGCCCTCCGCCTATCTTCTTATAATTTTAATTTTCAAGTTCAATCTATTTAGTCATTGTCATTACTTTTAAATTGTGAACTTTCTATTCTTTAATACCATTTATGCGAGTTTATTTAAAATCTATTAGAATTATTACTTACATATGCGTTTAGATTGTCTGCTTTTAATAAGTAGCCCTGTCCACAGACTTTGATTAAAAATCGTGGTTCATTACAATTATCTTCTATTTTTTTGCGTAGCCTATGTACTAATACATATAGTTCAGTATCTTGATTTTTTGAATATTCTTCTGATGTCCACACATATTTTATTATTTTTTTCTTATCCAGAGTCTCACCTATAGAGTTTGTGAGTAAAATTAGAAGTCTTAATTCTAATCTTGATAAAGCCATTTTCAACCCATCTTTAAGTAATGACGAGTCATCAAAATCGATTAGTACATTTTCATTAATTCGAAAAAGATTTTTCAACAAAAAACGTCACCTCTTTTCATTAATGTAATCCATTTATTCTAAATTTTAGGATGTAGAAAAAATTATCATAATTCTTTTAATGTGTCAAATGCATATTACACACCTATTTTAGGTAAATTTTTACAATCATAATAATAAAATCATTGATTAATTTAAATAATAGACTGTATTCTTCAGCTGAAGAAGACTCCGACTGATCAAAGCAGTAATTAAATTGTCTAAGCTAGTTAGCAAACTAGCATCGTATCTGTATATTAAATGATTAATTACTTTGTTCTAGTTGCCTGAGCAATTTTCTCCAACAACAATAAACATTTTGTCGAATACCTTGTATTAAAATAAGGTTTTCGACAAGTGAAAAATGATATTCTGACAATATAAGCAGTGGTGTGAAAAAAAAGGAATTTAAGGAGGGATTATCATGGGGGTTTATCTTGATTACAGTGCTTCAACTCCTATGCATAAAAAAGTTTTAAATACATTAATAGAAGTTTCAGGAGATATTTACGCAAATCCCTCATCATTACATCGGATGGGATTTGATGCTAATGATTTAGTGGAAAATTCTAGAGGTATTATTGCAGGTTACTTAGGAGTAAATAGCGATAATATTATTTTTACATCAGGTGCAACAGAATCAAATAATTTAGCAATAACAGGTATAGTTAATAATATTGAAAAAAGTAAAAATACTCTTCATATTATTGTGCCTACTACAGAACATTCATCTGTTTTGAATGTCTACAAAAAAATGGAGTTGCAAGGAGTTAAAGTTTCTTATTTACCAGTTGATGAATACGGAATTATTGATATGGAAATGTTAAAAACAGAAATAACTAAAGATACTGTATTGCTGAGTGTGATGCATGTTAATAATGAGACAGGGGTAATACAGCCGGTTTCTGAAATTGCAAAGTTAATTAGTGAATATCCTAGTGTATGTTTTCATGTTGATGGAGCCCAGGCAGTTGGCAAAACCAAAATTTCATTTGAAGGTATAGACTTGTATACAATATCTGCACATAAAATAGGTGGACCAAAGGGTATTGGTTTACTAATTAAAAAGTCAGATATTGATTTGGCACCTTTAATGTTTGGGGGAGATCAAGAGTTTGGGAACAGACCTGGAACCCTAAACGTTCCTTTAATAGCTGCGTTCACCGAGGCAATTAAGGAGACTATAGATAATTTTGAAGCTGAAAATAAAAAAGTTACAGCATTTAATCAGTATCTTTACTCTCGAATCAGTAAGATGCAAGGGCTTTTTATCAATAGTCCTCCTATCCCGCTTTCAGTCCCTCACATTATCAATTTTTCATTTCCTGAATTAACATCTCCTGTAATACTAAATTTTTTTGATAAACATGGGATAACTATATCTTCTCAATCAGCATGTTCGTCGACTTCTAGTAAAAGTCGAGTATTATCCTCAATGGGTAAAAATGATAGAGTTGCCTCAAGTAGTGTAAGAGTTAGTTTTGGTACCAATACGCAAGAAAGCGACATATTACAGTTCATCGAATGTTTAGAACTATTAATTGGGAATTTAAGTGTAATACATTTTGAAAATAGGATTTTATGATCGGGAGAATTTAATGAAAAATAAACTATTAGAAAAAATAATGAGTAAAAGCAACCCTTTGGGTGTAGGGGATATACTTCCAGATGCTTTTATTGACGATCTGAATTCTCTATATGAGGTAATGGAAGACTCGGAAATAATTTTTATTTTATCTAGTTCGTGTGAAACTTGTATAGAAGTTTTGGATTATCTAAAAATTAATGGATACTTTGATGTGCTTATTCTAATAGAAGGTGAGTTAGAATTCATAGCTGAATTAAGGAGTTGTTTCAAAAAAGTTTATCGAGCAGATTATTCAAAGTTAAAAGAGAGTTTACCTATTCCAGTGACACCTTATATTTATAAAGTTAATCAAGAAAAGGAAATTTTAATGAGTGAGATATGTTATGACATATCAACATTAACAGAGATATTAAAATAGCATATAGATGGTCAAGATATCCAATGATCTTACAATTTTAGACACGAAAGGCTATTTAACTAAAGGCGAGAGCGTTGATTGTTACTGTAAGAATTAAATTTAAAAAAGACATAGGATATTGTTGTGTATATTTTTCATGTTTAAATATCAAATGCTAATTGATGTACTGGTAGAATTGAAATTAGACATATTAAGTTAATCATTGGAGGAATTATACAAAATTTGATACAGTTTCTCTAGAAAAAAGACAAATTTCATAACATTAATTAATTTGAAATAATTTCGTTAATCTCTATGATGTTTTCTCAAAGTGAATTTTACGTAATATACTCTGGAAGTGCCCTGTATTATTTCAAATAACTTACATTGGTAATTATTTTTAACATAATCTAAGATCATCTACTGGAGTTGTTTTGCTTGAAGACAGTTTTATATATTGTGAAAAATACATATCCAACTATTCTAAAAAACTTCCCTATACTTTTTTTGATGAAGTTAATTTTCTACCTAGTAGATGGAGTTACTCCATTAATTCAATTATCAATTACTACCAAAATGATTAACTCTGTTTCAGAAGTTTTGACAAACAAAAACATTATAAAACCACTACTAACAATTTTGGCCTTACAAGTTTTATTTTCTCTTATTATTACTATTATTTCATCTTTATCTAATTTAGTAAGAACTAAAATTGATAACAAAGTCTCGTTTTTAGTTGATAGTGCATTCATCGAAAAAGTGCAGAAATTATCATTCAGTAATTTTGAAGACCCTGAGTTTTTTAATGACTTTGAAAGAATTAGTAATGGCGCGGGAAAGAAAGCGTTTGAGGTTATTGATCTAATACTTTTAATAATAAAGAATAGTATTACTTTAACATTGCTAATATTTGTACTGATGAAAATTCATTTTATTCTTATATTTACTTTAGTACTTATATTTATACCAGTACTTATACAAAATTTAAAAATTGGCAAGAGAGAATATAACTTGTCAATGAGTCTAATACCAACAGAAAGAAAAATGGAATACTTTTATTCAATTCTTAAGGATAAACCAGTAATTAAAGAAATTAAGATATTTAATCAAAGTAGGTATTTGATTGATAAATGGGAGAAGTTATTTTGGGTGTTTTCAAATCAGAAATATAATTTGCAGATAAAAACAGAATTTATTAATTTATTATTATATGGAATGAATATTGTTATCAATCTTCTAATACTGTCGATTACAGTTTTTAGTAGTATTTTGGGTCGTTTAACAATTGGAGGATTTGTAGCAGTTTCTCAAGCGGTAACATCCTCAAGTAATCAAGTAAGAGAACTTGCTACTTCCATTTCAAAAATTTCTCAAACTGCAAGATATGCGATGGACTATTATTCTTTTCTAAATCTCAAAGAAGAGACAAGAGCTAGTGATGTTCAATTGAATGAACCTATATCATGTATTGAAGTGAAAAATTTGAATTTCAAGTATCCGAATAATGAAAACTATACGTTGCAAAATATCTGCTTTAATATTTATGGGGGTAAAAAAATCGCTATTGTAGGGGAGAATGGTGCTGGGAAAAGTACTTTGGCTAAATGTCTTGCAGGTCTTTACGAAATACCTGAAGGTGACATTAACTATAATAATATTAGCATAAACGAAATAGACAAATACTCACTTCGGAGCAATATTACCACATTATTTCAAGATTTCATTAAATATAATATGACTTTAAGGGAAAACTTAAGTTTTGGAAATATATCAAAAATAGATGATGACTTATTTTTAGAGAAAACATTAAATAGATTAAGGTTAAACAAATCTGATAAACAGATGGATCTTCATTTAGATGCTATGTTAGGAGCATATTTTGAAAAAGGAAGAGATTTATCAGGTGGGCAGTGGCAAAAAGTAGCACTTGGAAGATGTCTAATTAGTGAAGCCAATTTATTAATATTAGATGAGCCCACGTCCGCGATTGATCCAATAATGGAGATGGAAATAATAAAAGATATCCTTTCTATTACAGATAGTAAAACTGCTATAATTGTTACTCATAGATTAGCATGTTGTCGCTTCGTTGATGAAATAATTGTATTAGAGAATGGTAAGTTGATTGAACAAGGAGATCATGATTCACTTTTAAGAAAGAATGGTAAATATGCAGAAATGTTTAACTCACAGTTGTCGATGTATAAAGATAACAACGATGAGGAGTTTCGTAGCTTGCCTCTGAGTGTTGGATCTATATAGATTGAATCAGTGATTTTCGAGTATCCGGCAGGCTCTCACCCAATCACTGTCGAACTTAGAAAGATCCTTGATGAGGCGGTGAATGGGATGGAAAAACACGAAGCCCTGTCAGCCATTGAAGAACGACTGAAGTCAACAAAGGATCGTCGAACATACGAGCGACTTCAGACTATTCGTTTAGCGATTAATGGGAATGTCTATAAGCTAAATCGCTACGATTACGTGTCATTCTGAGAAAACAATTCGCAACTACATTCATGCTTATGAAAAGGCAGGAATTCTCGGCCTCATCATGCGGTTATCGCCGGGGCGATCCCCGCGATTGACAAAAGATCAACGCGACGAGTTAAAGCGCGTTATCGTCAGCCAAGTACTGGCAGACGTCTTCACTGCCAGATTCAATTGGACATTACAACTCATTGCAGACTACATCGAGCGGACGTACGGCTGCCAATACTCGTTGCGCGGCGTCCTAAGCTCATGGGACATATGAATATGAGCTATACGAAGCTCACATATACCCTTGCTGCTGCAGACCCTGACAAACAGAAACAGTTTGTCGAAGAAATGTTCCCAGCTTTAAAAATGGTTGGAAATAGCGAAACTGATCATTTTTTGTTTGAAGATGAAAGCATGATCTGTGATTATCAGGCCCTGCAACGAACATGGTTTGAAAAAGGTAAGCAACGTGTTATTTGGACAACAGGCAATCATCGCGGCGTGAAGTCAGATAAGGTAGTGGGAATTCTTTAGTTCAACCTATATAGTTAGTCCCTTTTACTGTTTAGTTATTCACTGAATTATCTACAGTCAACTATGTTGTAAAAGGAAGATGATAGTTTTACTCCTGTATTACTTTAAGTACGGAGCCGCTAAAATCGGCTCTGTATTTTTATTTGGGAAAGTATAATTATCTTGAGACTTATCGCTGAACTACAAACAGTTCTGTCCGATATTCTATTCAAAAGTGTGGTAGAGAGAGAGAAGTGGGATAACCGTTAAACACCGCAAAAAATCCTCACTTCAAAGCCTTTGGAGAAAAGCACTTCTTGCATATTCCACTTACTGTTTTGAACTCTTCGTAGCAGTTAGACCCGCTAATTTAGGAGTATGCCCTAGTCACATTGGTGTTCTAGTAGATTTACGTTTTTTTCACAGTCTTCGGTGAAATGGACTTCGGTCTGCGAGTTGCATAACCCACTTAGAGAATAACGACAGTGCTTTAAGTTTAAAGATTCCGATATTTGGGAATATGGCTTATGCTTGTCCTCATCCAAATTATCCATATCCTAAATCCTACTACCTTCTGCCAAAGATGACGCACTTGTCATGAAACATACATCCTATGGATTCGACGTATTTCTCTCGTAGGTGAACTCTGTTCAAAAAACCACTACACCCTTACGAACTTCATGATGAAATGAATCTCGTAGACGCATTGGAAAGAATCTGTGAACGGCTGTATGAATAATATTTGACATTTGACACGCCTTCGCGATTTAGCCATCTTCGCGCGAAATCTAAGTGGAATTGGCTCAGCAGCATGGATGGCTGCAGCTTTCCTGGATGGAGTTCTACCCGAAAAAAGTTAAACCCAGTAGAATGTTGTGTTAAGAATTTTGCGACAGAATTCTTGCAGTATAGAATCTCAAAGCAGAAGTGCCGTGAAACTGAACGGTCTGATAGAGCCCATTAAACAACATAACTTTTCGATCAGATTGGACTGCTTATTGATGGGCAGCATTGTATCCGACTATCCATGTAATATCTCTAGTCAGATGTTCGTATCAGTACCGGTACGGAACATCTGACTAGAGATATTGCAAAGCCAGTCATGGATTTGGACCGGAAGCTAAAGGGGGGATTAAAGAGAATTACGAGGGATTTGTTTACTAGAGAAGAGAATCCAGCCCTACAATTCGGTAGATGCCGCGATTGTCAAAGATATTTAGCAACGGTACGATCTATTGAATTTACCTGTGAAGTGCTCAAATACACGTGTCAACAGTTCCACGATTTGCTCCGGTCTCAAAACAGAATAATCGATGATGAGCACCCGTGCTTCTGCGTTGAGCGATTTAAAACGCGTATGATGTGAAGATTTAAGGCAAGTATAGCATCGCCAAGCAAAAGGAACTGGATTTAAAAGATAATACCTTTGCAAGGAGAAATTGCCCCGTTGTCACTTTCCAGGAGTCGAACCAGTCCTTTCCTTAGAAGAACAAAGGAAAAGAATTTGGGGAATTGCTAGACTTGAAAGAACGTGTGATTTAGAAATGACCTTTCTCGCTACGTTTTTCCGTTATGCAGATTGGCAATGGATCTAGAAAAGCAGTACTGTTTAGACAGTGGACGCTAATAACATAGAGTCAGGCCCCTTTTTTTATTGGTAAGGTTGCTCGACACTTCCATGATACCAGATAAACGAGATGTTATTTGTAATATCAGTAAATAATTGAGTTCCACTTATGAGCTCAATTATTTAGGCTCAATTTCTAGGTGCGAAAGCTGAATCATTAAAAATTATATAAGAAGCCTATAGATGAACAAGATAAAATAGTATCTACCATTAACTTTTACATCATAATCCTTCTCTACTATATCCACCTATAGTGGCATAGAAAAGATAACAAGTTAAGTTCTCTCATACTATTATGGTGTTGGATTAGGAAAAGACCATAGTTAGCTTTCCTCTATATCAACTATCTTTTACTCCTACCGAATTGCAGCTTCATGAGAGGTTTTAGAAGTTGCTGAACTCCAAGTGGGTAGCTTTCCAATTCTTTAAGATTTAGTACTCTAAGTATAATAAGTAGGAGTAGATAAACGAGAATTATACCGCCTGCGACTATTAAGCAAGTAAGTAGATACGCGACCCTAGTTGTCATGATGTCAGTGAGCATGAGCCCCAATATATTAAGCGCAAGACCAATACATCCAGCTACGAGTACAGATATCAAATAGGAACCCCAGCTAGCACCCAGTATTTGAAATGGTACAACCGACTTCAATAGCCGTAAATTGAGTATCGTAATAATGATGAAGCAGAGTCCTGTGGCAATGATTATACCGTATATCCCCAAAAACTGACTAAGAATAACGCTAGCGATGAGCTTAACCAAAATGCCAATCATCACATAAAACATTGAAGTTCGGGATTTACCCATCCCAAGTAAAATCGAATTTGATGTTGTCATTGTAATTTGAAATATTGTTCCTAGAGTCAGCAGTGCAATCATCTCACTACCTGACGGAGTCTTAAAAAGTAAGCCATTGACTGGATATGCCGCGACCACAAGTGTTAGTACAATCGGTGTACCTGTTAGAATAGCGATACGAAGCGCCAGTATAATCTGATTCTTTAAATAGAGTTCGTCATGTCGGGCATAAGCAGCTGAAATGACTGGAATCAGCGATGTGCTAAGAGCGATGGCAAGTACCGGTGGAATACCGGCGATACTTTGAGCTTTTTGGCCTAAAATATCTATAAGGTGTATTGCTTCTCCCTCGCCGATTTGACCCGCCAAAAGAGGTACAATAAGAGACGAATCAATCAGATAAACCGCCTGTATAGTCATAGAAGCCAATACAATTGGGATAGATAATCTAAATATATCTTTATATATTCTCCATAGTGAGAGTTTTAATTCTGTTTCATTGTGACCCCGTACCTGTGCTGTATCCTCATTACTATACTTAATAGCAAAATAAATCATTACGCAAAAGGCAGCAACGCTGCCTAGCACGCTTCCAAATGAGGCGCCAGCAGCCATAATTGCATTACTATAGCCTTGACGTAAAAGAATGAATGCAAGTAAAATTGCAGTCATAACACGGGCGAACTGCTCAACAATCTGTGATATGCCACCAGAGGTCATATTACCGCGCCCTTGAAAATATCCCCGCATCATTGCAATTGATGGAAATAATAGGAGTGCAGGTGCAATGGCTCTTATTGCTAAAACACTATCCGGCACTCCAGTAGACCGCGCATATACTGGAGCTACTATGTATAAAGCTGTACTCATTACGACACCAACAACCGCTGCGAAGTATAGTGCAGCTCTATATACCTGTTTCGCTTCATTAGGCCGACCTAGTGCATAGAGCTCGGAGACTTTTTTGCTAAGTGTGCTGGGAATACCAGCTGTCGCCAGAGTTAGTAGCAACAAGTAGACATTATTGGCCTGAACGAACGAGGCGTTACCTATTTTATCAAACATATGTTCCAATGGTACTCGCTGAAATATGCCGAGTATACGCGCTATTAGGGCGGCCGCAGCCAAAATCAAAGTACCTTTTATAAAGGATTCTTTCTTGTCAGACAAATCATTTCGCCTTCCTTACAATTAATATTGTGCATTATGAAAAAAATACAATAAACCCCTTTTTAAGTAATTAAGCGTTGTATGCTATTATACATGATCTAAACATCTGCTTTAGTTGTATAAGTTTTCATATGAATGCCTCATAAACCTGTGATCAAAACGAATTTTTATATTCCGTTCATATAAACAACTATACTCCTCCTAGAAATAAATAGTAATTGTGTAAACCCAATAAGTAAATAGTTAATTTAAGATAATTGAAAAAGTCTTAAAATCATAAATTTCCTTATATATGCTTTTGGGAGTAACACGATAGTATTATCTTTAAAATTATTTATGTCTATCAACACAGTAGAGAGATTACATCAATCATTTTAGTAGTAACATATTCTTATAATGAATAAACTACTGACTTTTTGTAAAGGTTGAAAAAGGGCTATTGTTTACTAACTAAAGAGTGAACAAGGTTGACTTAAATCTTTTAAGGACAATTACCAAATAAATAAAGCCTCTCAAATTTCCAAGTAGGGTAATATGATTTAAATAAATCTTAGGTCCGTTGGAAACAAGTAACGAAGAAATCCAAAAACTCAAATAAAGCAAACATGAAGTGACAAAATTATTTGGTGCGATTAACTATGTGGTCGGTTAGGTTCATCACCGAGAGGAAGGCGGATGTCTAACCAATTGAAGAAAATGGCCATGATTTTGACGACAGCAGTAACATCATGCTCAGAGTTACAGCCTTTTAAAAAAGGAAACCCACGCTTGACGTGGGTTTCTCTTCCGCTTTATAGTCCAAACCCGAATATGGTTAAAGAGTATGGGTGTGGCTCAAAGCAGACATGTTGAACAACATCTTCTTAAAAATTAATAAGATTAGACTTCATGTGAATCAATTTATGTAGCGAATAAATAACTACCGCTGGAAACGATAGATCGCCTATTTGTTAAATTATAAACTTAATTGTGCTTTTGAATAACCTTAAAGGTTCTACTAAACATAAACATAAAATGAAATTAATAAAAAATCCATAAAATATTATTTTATGGATTTTTTTAAAAAGAAAATATAACGCATAGTTCTCTTAAGATTAAGTTGCTAAGTACAACAAGTTCCAGTGTCTGAAGTACTGCATGTCTCAAAAATCCAACCGTTAATAAGTTGGGATACAAATGACTGACAAGCAGTTTCATATCTGGTCATTTTGCGTCCCAAAATACATGGACCTCTAAGTTCACAGTAAGTAGTAGTACGTGAATTAAACATAAGACCAGTTATCGCACAATCAGCTGAAGTCATACACATTCTCATTCACCTCCCTTCATTAATTAACATCATCATATCATTAGAGTTATAAACTACCCCTTTATTAACTACTTTCCCAGTGTTGTTCGAAATAATTACAAATGGATGTATTTTCACCTTGTAAACATCATCCATTTCTTTAGAAGATAATGTTATAACTGGGAACTTCCACTCAAAGTAGTCTCTGATTTCCTTATTGATCTCCTCATCTCCGGTTGAAAAAATATAAAGATGATAGTCATTATAGTTCTGACTTATTAAAGAGATAAATGGAAGTAATTCTATACAGCGAGCACAATCCACTGAGATAAAGAATATTAATGATTGATATATATGTATTTCCTTAAGCTCAGGACTTTGAATCAAATTAGGTATCTCAGATCCGACTTGCAAACCTGTATTTTTGGTGGAGATAAAGTTCATTTAATCACATCACTTTATTTAGTAGTGGCCTTGCAAACATCTCTACATCTTTAATATGGTTATAAATATTACCGCTAAAAATTTGGCCGATTTTATTTACCACTAACATGAACGGAACAATTGAACCACAATCAATCTGATCATCAATTATGCGAATATCACAGTTGTACAATTTGACATTGTGATCTTCCTGGAAAAAGTCCTCAGCAGTTTGACCGTCATCGAGATGAAAGAAAATCGCATAATTCATTAAGGGGTTTAGCCTTATAAATTCATTAATTATTTTCGGATCACAGGCAGTACAAGTTGGAGAAAGTAAAAAGATAATCGTACCAATATCTGTATGCGTAATCCAAGTTAAATCAACCTCTAATTGTTCTTTATCTAACAACACTATTTTATTTGGAATATATGTGCCTACGAATCGCTTTTTAACTGTACTTTTCAGGAAATCCGGAATCGGCTTAATATTATCCATTCGCCACTTTGCCCCCATAGGTCTTAAATGGTAAATAATATTGAGAAACAACATCATTTTCAACAATTAAATCGAATCGAAACATTCCTTCTTCTTCGACTACTGGTATTGGAATACTTACTCCAATATCCGCACCAGAAACCTTTTCAGAAATATTAAATTGATTTCTAAGTACAATAGGTTCTGTTTGTCTTAGTAAAATATCATTAATATCATCATAAACTTCTATCCAACAGTCGATACTCTGAACTTTTGGAAGTTCAAATAGTTTCACGAATAAACTGGCATTAAAAATAGCAGGAGTTGCTTTTATATTGATGATTTTCTGAATACTAATTAAATTTAATAGGTTTTGATCCAATAACTGAATTTGTTCACAAACTACAATTATACCTTTCAAATTCACACCTCTTCATTTTTGTTATAACGACTTTAATGTTCGAAATTCGAATAATTCTTTTTGTTTGATCCTTCATAACATATTTCAATTTTCCAAGTAATTATTTTTTATTATTAATGTTAATATGACCAGAATAAATAATGATTCCTTTAATGTTGAATAATTCAATAGGATTCATTAATAATATTCTCCCATGATTAAATACCTAGATTTGCTGAAGAACTTACTTTTCAATAGTTTATTTTAAATCGATTTTTGAGGGATACTCCAATACCGAATTAATTGTTCTAATCAATTAAGGTGGCTCCCCATCACACTCCCCCTTAAATACCTTATTACAATCTATTACTTATATTGATAATATAAAGCTTTTTTTCTGTCGAAAACCTTTTTTTTGAGCAAGGTATTCGACAAAATATTTATTGAGTTATTAATTATTCCAAATCCATGCTGTGGTTTTACTGATGAACTCTAGTACTTCATAAGTCTTTAAAAAGAGAACATGCAATTTTGTGTTACTGGCTGTTGATTCACTTCAAGTCACTTTATTTAATTACGTTGATGTAGTTCGCCTTTTATAAGCTTCAATTTTTCATTTTTATTGTGAGGAGTTACTTCTAAAACACTTTTTCTATGTAGCTTATAATTAACTATTGGTTTGTTATTGTAAGTGAGTTTCTCACTGAACGGTGGCTCAAAATACTCCGAAGTATTCAAAATAATAATCTTATAGATGTATAACGGAACGGAAAATAGTGCTTAACACAATATGGTTTTATAAACATAAGTCAATTTTGAATAATATGCTTATCAGGTAAAGTTACTCCTCTGGCACGTGTGGAGGCGGTTGAGCTGGCCGGAGTTACCGTCCAGAACTGTACGCTGAATAACGTTGGAGATATTGAACGCAGGAATCTCAAGCACGCCCTGGGTACGCGGGTGTTTATCCGCCGCTCGAATGATGTGATTCCGGAAATTCTCGGCAAGGTGACCGAGGAGAGTGATGGCGGGGAGATTATTTTCCCTGAGGATTGTCCAGACTGTGGTTCTCCATTAGAAACGCGAGGTGCGCATCTCTTCTGCAACAATAAACTGGATTGCAAGCCGCAGATTATAGGGCGGATTACTCACTTTGCTTCCCGTGATGCTATGGATATCGAAACCTTTAGCGACAAGACGGCAGGGCAGCTGCATGAGGAACTGAATGTACGGGAACCGGCAGATATTTATATGAGCTGAGCTTTGAGCAGCTTGTGAAGCTGGAGCGTTTCGGGGAGAAAAGGCGGATAATCTGCTCAAGGTCCTGGAAGAGAGCAAAGGAAGAGACCTTGCTTCCTTCTTGTTTGCCCTTGGTATTCCGAACACTGGCAAAGCGACAACCAAAATGCTGGCAGATCACTACTTCAGTCTGGAAGCCGCGATGAACGCAAACGCCGAGAAATTAGCCGGTCTGCCGGACATCGGGGGCATTGTAGTTGAGAGCATCGTAAGCTTCTTAGCCGATCCTGTTGTGGTAACCAGCATTAACAGTGTGCTTGCATTGGGTGTGCAGGCAAAGGCACCCGAGGCCCCACGCCAGGTGAATACCAACTCCTTCTTCAGCGGCAAAACGGTAGCTAACCGGTTCACTGCAGAAGTTACGCTATTCATGACAGCCTCCGATGTACTGAAACGTAATTAAGATTTTGCTGTACCAAATCGTCTTGGTACATCGACAGGATTGCATAATCATTGAAGCATTTTATATATAGCGGATTGTGCAGGCGACCGCTATTCCCTAGCGTATACCAAATGGATGTACACGAGCCTTCGGTTAAGTCAAGGTATTAACGATGACTCAAATAGTTCTTCCGCTGATTCTACTGTACCCAAGACAAACGGTTGATACGAGTAGAATAAAACTGGTTGCTCTGGATTAAGTACATTTCAGGCAAGGTAGTGCTAAAAGATCACGATAATGACAAAGGTGGTTTGAATTGTATCAGTTATTTTCGTTAGAAAAACAACTTATCTCAATTGTACTTGTTAGATATCTCATGCATATATTGAAAAAAGCAACCTTTTGGCTGCTTTTCAGTCTCAATTATAACCGTTACTCACATAGTTTTCTCACACTAAATCCAGTCCTGCAACAGTATTGGCTGCATATTGGGCTGGTCATTTCCATTCTCAATACTTATACATTCTTTAGAAATTACTGTTTTCCGAGTATTCATCTGTCATTCTTTTTTACGACAAATATATACGAATGTTGGAGGGAAAGTGTAAGGCATAAATTCAATTTTCTCAATAAGTAGTTGTTTAGCCCATTTTTTTTTCATGTGCAGCGAGTGCTGATATGCAACTAAAATTCCGCCTGGTTTAAGTGACTTAACAATCTGATGTAGGATTTTGTCACGCATTTCAATTGAAAAATTAAAAAATGGTAATCCGCAAATTATGCAATCTAACTCACGGATGCCTTCCTGATTCAATTTCTTGAGTAAGTAGCTGGCGTTGGAATGGAAAATGCATTCCGGATAAATTGATTTTAAGTGTTCTCTCATTTTTTTATTCCGCTCAAACAAAAGCACTTTTGTAGAATTCGTTAATTGTGATGTCATGAGATGTGTAATAGCACCTGTACCAGCTCCAAGCTCTGCAACGGCATTTACATTATGCCATTGTACAGACTGGATTATTTTATTGGCTAATAATTGCGAACTGGGTAGAATATTTCCTACCCGATTTGGATCTTTGAGGAAGCCTTGTAAGAAAAGTAAGTATTCAGACATAATCAATTAGCAATCCTCTCCGAAAGGCAATCTCAGTTGGAATGTGAAGACGTCATGAGTGTGTTTAAGCGTTAAAGTACCCTTGTGCAACTCAGCAATATTCCTAGCTATCGAAAGACCAAGTCCTGCCCCGGTTTGAATTCCCTGGCTTTTTCTTGAGTGGTCAACCTTATAAAATCGGTCAAATAGACGGTTTTCTTGATCCTGTGAGAGGGGAGTTCCTTTATTTTCAATCTCAATGGTACAGTGTTCAGAATCGGTTGTAATTCGTATGCTAATGCTTCCCGGGCTGATGGAATATTTTAAGGCGTTCATAAGTAGATTATCTATGGCTCTGGCTATTTTCTCACTGTCGATTAAGGTGATGATTGGACTCTTATCTATATCTTTTATAAGATGCACATTGTTTTCTTGAGCGATTGGTTCGAATTCGAACAATAATTGATTCAAAAGCTGTGACAAATCGATTCTCTCCAGATTTAAACGGGAATCCACCGAATTAAGTCGGGTATATTCAAACAAATCATCAAGGAGTTTCTTCAAATGAAGCGCCTTGTTATAGGTGTTTTGAATAAAACGTGTGTATTCTTTTTTATCTTGGTACGATTCTGTACGTAAAAGCTCAATATACCCGATAATACTTGTAAGAGGGGTACGTAAGTCGTGTGAAATCCCCGTGATCATCTCCATCTTGGATTTTTCTATTTCGCGTTCCTTGATGATCTGTTGCTCTAAGCGCTCTGCCATCCGGTTGATGTTCAAAGCCACCAGTCCTAGTTCATCTTGGCGCACAACATTTACCCGATAACTCAAATTACCTTCGGATATAATCTGAAGTCCTTGTTCCAGCGCAATTAAATCTTTGACGATTCGCCGGGTCAATGTAAAAAATGTAATAACGAAAATAATGAAAAACATCGGAGTAAGAAGGTAGGCAAGAAAATTGAACACCCAATCCAATTTTGTTGCATTTCCAAAATGAAATAACAAGATGCTAAGTGAGGTATTTATCGCAATGGTAATTATGAAACTCAACACCATCCTGATTAAGATATTGGATTGAATGCGTTTATTTATTTGTAGATTTCGTATGATTTTAATCAACTTTGTAACCAACTCCCCAGACTGTCTTAATATACAGAGGTTCTCTTGGATTTTCCTCTAATTTTTCTCTTAAGTTACGAATATGAACCATTACGGTATTGTCAGAATATCCGTAAGGCTCTTTCCATACACTCTCGTAAATTTGCTCCGAACTATAAACTTGCCCAGGCCGGCTTGCAAGCAGGGTTAAAATCGCAAACTCTAGTGGAGTTAATGAAACTTCAATTCCATTTAACTTTACGGAATGTTTATTTTTATCTATGATCAGGTTTTTAATTATAAGCAGAGAGTTGAATTCTTCCTTTCCAATTAAGGACTGACGCCGTAACTGAGCTTTTACACGGGCCAGTAGTTCCAGTGGATTAAACGGTTTGATCATGTAATCATCTGCCCCGGTAGTTAGACCTGTGATTTTATCAATGTCCTCTTGCTTGGCTGAGAGCATAATAATTGGGATATTTGATATTTCCCTAATTTTGAGACAGGCTGTGATACCGTCCATTTGAGGCATCATCACATCCAGGATAACCAGTTGAATGGATGTTGTTTGTATTGTACTCAACGCCTCTTGACCATCTGCAGCTTCAAGCACTTGGTAACCTTCATTTCTTAAATAAACATGAATCACATCTCGAATTTCAGAATCATCATCTGCAACAAGAATTGTATTCAATGGACGCTGCCCCTCTTCTATATTTATTTTATTATGTTTCCCTTTTACGACAGACGTAGACGAAAGCGGGAGGGAAATTAAATGGCACATATTTTATTGTATCAATATTAAAATATTCGGAGAGTTGCTTCTTCATTTGAAGTGAATACTGAAAGGCGATAAATAATCCCTCAGGTTTAAGGGATTGGTAGATCTGTTCAACCAATGTATTTCTTAATTGGGGATCAAAATTGAAAAAGGGCAGCCCACTAAAAATACAATCCAACTGATGAATATGTGAACTTTTAATTGTTTCTACTAAACTAGCAGCATTTTGATAACAGGAAAAGTCCGGATAGCTTGTCTTCAGGTTATGCCTCATGGTTTTATCCATCTCAAATAGTAACACTTTCGTTGTACTAGTTACCTTAGTATTGATTACACGGGTGATTGCACCTGTACCTGATCCAAGTTCAGCGACTGCTTTAACTTCATGCCAAGGGGCTTGGTTAACCATGCTGTGTGCCAGAAACCGGGAACTCGGGGTAACACTGCCTACCTGTTTTGGATCATGAATAAAACTTTTTAAAAATAAGAGTTTTTCATTGAAGCTCATTCGGAATTCCTCCATAATTTTAGAATTGATTTAGATGTTTATTAATTTTGATAGGATGTGATCTCCAAAGTACGTTCCTACAAAAAAGAACAGTAAGGTCCAACTTAAAGCACTGGGATATGAAATAAGGGCAAATCGTTTATAGCTTGTACCGCTGAGCCCGATCAACATGGGAATGATGTAACGTACAACTGGAATAAACATGCCGATATACGTAGCTGTACGCCCACGTTTTTTTAGAATCTGCTCTGCTTTTTTAAAATGTCTATTAGCTTCAAATTTGCACTTCAGCTTTTGCCCAAAGAATTTACCTGCAAAGTAGGCAACCGTAAAGGCCGTTAATAGCCCTGATAAAATGCAGAAATAAGTCATCCAGGAATTGATAATCCCCATGTGGCTTAGGGTAGCTCCAGTGAGGATTGTAATTTCATTAGGGATTGGAATTCCAAAAGGGCCTAACGTGAAAGCAAGATAAAAAATCAGATATCCATACTGATTGATTAGCTCTAAGACGGTATTACTGGCCAATATGCCACCTCCTTCGCTTACTTCAATACAGAAATCTTAACTAAAAAAACTGAGGAATTAGGTGGGGGAATTCTAAAGAAATCCTGAAGAGACTTAAAATTCGATAGGATTGGCCAAGTATCAGTCCCACAGTCACAATAAAAAAGTCCTGAGGATCAAGAAACTCTTGATCCATCAGGACTTTTTACATAATGACCTACCCTTTCATCATCAAACGAAGCGAAACGATGATGAGAAAAACGGCTAATAGCTTTAAAAGCAGCTTGGCAGGAAGGCGTTTTGCCAGGCGTGCGCCAATTTGACCGCCGATAATTGCGCCAGGTGCTAGGGCTAACACCATAAACCATTCAACATTCAATAAAAAGGCATGTGTTGTGGTGCTTACGATAGCTGACAGGAAAATTTGAAGCATAGAAGTTGCAACAGCGATATGGGGGGCAAAGCCGAGAAGTAAGGTCATTGTCGGAACCATAAGACTCCCGCCGCCAATCCCAAATAGGCTTGCTACAAAGCCAACAAGAAAACTGATGATTATGCCGGTAGGCATATGATAAGCATATTCGAAATGAGCACCGCTATTATCGGAAAAGCTTCGCTTCACCGTTGGTTTGAAAGGCCAATGGATGGGTTTGTTCGGCTTGAACAAGAGCAATAAAGCGACAAGGATTAAAAAAATCCCGAAGCTTACGAAAAACATTCTCCCGCCCATTTGCTTGGTAAAGAGTGCACCTATTACTGAACCCGGAATCGAAACGGCGGCAAAGGTGAGCGCTGCTTGATAATCGATTCTCTTCTGCTTTGCGTACACATAAGTACTTGAAATGGAGTTGAAAAGCAGCATTGCCATTGATGTTCCAGCCAGATGTGAAGGCTCCATATCAGGAAAAAGGAAAGCCAACGCAGGCACAACGATGAACCCGCCGCCAAGTCCGACCAATGAACCGGAAATGCCAGCTGCTAGCCCGATGACTAAGAGCAGTAAGTAAGTTAGCACAACAGCATGTTCCTTCCTCTACGTGAATTCTACAATCATTTATCTTACCAGAAAAAACGTCCCGCAAATAAATTGTTTTTTAGCCAATTGCGCTGTTCTGCTGCTAAACGGGGATCATTGTCCATTTGGGACAGGATATCTTTTTTTACAAGTTTGCAGACGGATTGAACAATAGTTTGATCCTGGCTAGCATCTAACCAGAGAATTTCCGCAGACCGGGGATTAGGGGTGTATCGTTGCCAAGCAGGTTGTCCCTCAGCATTAGGATTACCGGTATATAGGAAATGCCGTAAATAGTCCCTCATTAGGGAAGAGAGCATGTTACGCCCAGGCTCGTTATGCTCGGAAATTACATCCGCAGGAAATCTTTCCTGGACACCGGAAAAGTCACCTGTATAGAAGGGGATGTCTGCACCATGCGGGGCACCCATAAGAAAACGGATGTAAGGATCGATCACTCCGTCTCTTAACCCCCAGGCGAAGCGGTAAGCATAGATGGGCATCTCCGGAATCGCACTTAATAATATCTCTGTAGTCTGCTCTACATTAAATTCTGCATACAGATCGCTCCCATATTGGACTGATGCTTCATAGAGCTTCTTTTCTTCCACATTTCCGGCTAACTCTTCATTTTGCACTAGGGAGAAGAAATGAGTATCCCATAAAGTGAACTCGGAGAATTCGCTGGCAGTGCTGCCTAGGATGATCGGCAGGCAAGGGTGCTCGCGGTTATTTAGATTGTCGAAGCCACCAATAGGAATGACCGTGCCGTCTTCGATCAAATGAGGAAAAGCAGCCATCTGAAGCCCCGTCTCACGAATGATTTCGACAAAGTGAAAGGCATTCTGACGATATAGGAAGTCGGAAATCTTATCCGCAGATTGTGTGGAAATCCAGACTCGTGCCTCATCCTGATTGCTGACCATTCCTGTTTTTATTAATAACTCTGTTAAAATGTCATTTGCTTTTTCTTCGCTTTGCTCCGTAACAGCCGTTGTTAAACCCCCACTCATAATAAAAAGCTTATGAAAGAGCCCTCTGCCCAGCGGTGAAAGGTAAGCAGCTAATGCATTTCTTGCACCTGCAGACTGGCCCCCTAATGTTATATTCCCTGGATTCCCCCCAAAGCAAACAATGTTTTTGTGCAGCCACTTTAGCGCATGAAGAACATCGAGGAGACCGTAATTTCCTGAGTCATCCAAGGGGTCCCCGGTTCGGAGTGAGGGATGCCGGAAAAATCCCATTGCTCCTAAACGGTAGTTCACTGTAACCACTATACTATTTGTCTTACACGCCAATTCTCCACCTTGAAAATCCCGTCCCGAACCCCCAATATTTCCGCCGCCGTGGAGGAAGACGAATACGGGTAAGCCTGCCTCGGCATGATCCGGTCGCCAAATATTCAAAAAGAGGCAATCTTCACTGCCGCCAGGTTCCCCTTGAATGAATTGGACACTGTTATTCTTGAAATCGCTTGCAGGAAATACACCTGTCCAAGCTTCTATCTCACGTGGTGCCTTCCATCTGAGCTTATGTATGGGGGGTTCCGCATAAGGAATCCCTAACCATGCGATCGCCCCAAGTTCTGGCAGACGTATGCCCTTAAGCTGACCGCTGGAGACTGTAATAATTTCTTCCATGGGTTCTCGTGTGCTCATTTATAGTTCCCCTTTCTCCTGCAGATTCTTATGTATTTTTAATTCTCTTTATTATAGTGTTCTGCTATGATGATGAAAAATATATTATTATATATAAAATACATAACTCTAAGGTTATAGAAGAGGGTGGTTTCGTTGGATTTACTTTCGCTTCGGTACTTTCAAACGGTTGCAAAGCTTGAGAATATGACCCGGGCAGCCGAAATACTCCAAATCTCACAGCCTGCTATAAGTAAAATGATCAAAAATCTTGAGGACGAATTAAACGTCAAATTGTTTGATCGCACAGGAAAATACATTCGATTAAATGAATATGGGAAGCGGTTTCTTGTGAAAGTTGATTTAGCCCTACAAACGTTAGAGGAGGGGAAAACAGAGCTATTGGACTTGTCTGAGCGACCGACAGGAACTGTAGTGATTTTTATCCAAGCGGGTTCCTATTTGCTTCCGGATATGATCACATTATTTCGTCAGAAGTACCCGGAAGCTCAATTCAAGCTATTGCAGCAGGATCAGGAGATCTCACGTTATCCGGCTTTTGATTTGTGTATTTCTTCTACTCCGCTCAAGATTCCAGGAACAGCGTCCACACCGGTATTAACGGAAGAAATCATGCTGGCGGTTCCTAATGAGCACAGGCTCGCAACCCGAAAAAGTATACATCTGAATGAACTCGCGGAAGACGGCTTTATTAGTTTGAAAATAGGCAAGCAGCTGCGCGAAACGACGGATTCTCTATGTCACGCCGCCGGATTTGCTCCGCGTATCATTTATGAATGCGATGAGCCTTCGATGGTACGCAGTCTAGTCCGTTCGGGACTAGGGGTTTCTTTTATCCCCGCTGTAACTTGGGGTGGTTCTCAAGGATCCTCAGTGGTACTTCTTCCCATTGAAGAACCCATAAGTACCCGCACCATTGAAATCTCATGGTATACCAACCGATACATGACTAATGTCGCTAAAAAGTTCAAGGCCTTTGTTGAGGATTATTACAAGCAGTTAAAAGAAGACAAAATAAAAAAAGAGCCAATAAACCTTAAGGCTTAATTGACTCATTGTCAGCAACGCTAATCATTTAATCCCTTACCCTCAAGGATTTGCGGGATGAATTTTTCAATTCGTGATACGCGGGTTTTGGATTGTTTGGCTTGAGAAAAATGATAAATATATGCGTTTTGCCGTCCAGGCGTTAGGGCTTTAAAAGCAGTTTTCAAGCCAGGAAGTTCAGCGAATTTAGTCTGAAGCTCTTCAGGAATGAGGTAATCCTCTTTCTTTTTTAATTCGACTTCCAAACCCGCTTTTTCAACTTCTATGGCATTTTGAATGTAGGCTTTTAGAACAGCTTCCATTTCAACGATTTGTTGCACATTCGTAAACCGAATTTGGCGCGCTGCCTGCACATTTTCTGTTTGTTGAATTAGAATCCCATTGGGATCCTGTAACAAGGCACCTTTGTGAAAGAGAAGTGCACAATATTCTTTAAATCCATGAATTAATACTATGTTTTTATCATGAAATGTGTAACATGGATGCATCCACTTATAATCTTCGGTCAGCCCGCAATCAAGCACGATCGTTCTCAACTGCTCATATTCTTCCCTCCATTGTTTCGGTTTACTTAAGAATTTATCAACCCTAGGATTCAATTTATTATTTGTCATAAAAAACACCCATCTTCATCATAATTTTCAATACAATTTTACTTTTTTTATGGAATGTACAGTCGTAATCTTCTGGGAATGGGCAACCTATGTTGTCTCCCGTTCGATCAGTTGGAACGATAGGGGCTGCAGCTCCATATCTAATCCAAGCAGGGTTGGAGCCAGCAGAAGAAAGGCGTTCTCCGCCTGTCCCGCAATCGGATTTCGAACAGTGGTAATTCCGAGCGTCTGCGACAGCTCCGAATTATCAAAACCAACGATGGCTAGATCACGGGGCACATCCAGCTGCTGTCTACGTGCTTCGCTCAGAACGCCCACCGCCACCAAATCATTGGAGCACAGAATGGCATCCGGCTGATCTGGTTGTCCTATTAGGGTTCGCACCAATTGCTCTCCGTCAGGGATTCCATAAATCGTGGAGTAATACCATTTCTCAACGATGGGAAGATTATATTTGGCCATGATTTGCTCATAAGCTAGTCGTCTACTCTGGGTATTTATGCTGCTTGGGCGGCCAAAAGCATTAGCGATACGCGTATAACCCCGCTCTATCAAATGCTCTAGAGCGAGTGCATATCCGTCATATTGGTTCATGGCAACTGACGGTATTTCAGGATGGTCCATGCGTTGCCAGGACACAATCGGGCCGTATTTGCAGTAGGAAGTTATGACATTTTTATCGTTAACAGCGGTCAGAATAAGCAGGGCGTCGACTCTTTTCTGTTTGAGATCCTCGAAAGCCTGAAGTTCCTTTTGCTTATCTCCGCCGGTGGTATAAATAATCGTCTGATACCCGTAACGGCCGGAGATTTCGACGAAGCTGTTCATGAAGCACAAAATAAGCTCGTTTAGGTCTAAGGTAATCATGCCGATTTGCTGGGTTTGGCCTTTGGATAAAGATATGGCATTCCGATTGGGAACATAGTCCGTCTCTTTCATAATGGCGAGAATTTTCTCCCTAGTTTCCTTGCTGACATGGGGAGAATCGTTCAGGACTCGGGATACCGTAGCTTTGGAAAAGCCCGACAGCTTAGCAATTTCGTCAAGTGTGGACATCGGCTTATCTCCTTTGCAAGATTAATCCTTGACATGTAACGCGTTCCAAGGTTTAGGATTCGGATTAGAGCAGTAAACCTATACTATCACAATAGCAAAGGCGGGAAGAAATATGAACTTACAATTTCCAGAAGGATTCCTATGGGGTGGGGCTGTAGCCGCTAACCAGCTTGAAGGGGCATATCAGGATGATGGCAAAGGCTGGTCTACCCAAGATGTCATGCCACATGGCATTAAGTCTGCGCCTACAGAAGTTCCTACCGACGATAACATGAAGTTGATTGGCATCGACTTCTATCACCGATATAAAGAAGATATTAAGCTGTTTGCGGAAATGGGCTTTAAAGTATTCCGGACGTCTATTGCCTGGTCACGGATTTTTCCGAAAGGGGACGAGCCGGAGCCGAATGAACAAGGCTTGCAGTTCTACGATGATCTATTTGATGAGTGTCATAAATACGGCATTGAGCCGCTAGTTACTATCTCCCATTATGAGACGCCGCTGCATTTGGCACGAGAGTATGATGGATGGGTTAACCGTAAGATGGTGGATTTTTACGAGCGATATGTGAGAACGATCTTTAATCGTTACAAGAATAAGGTTAAATACTGGCTGACCTTCAACGAGATCAATTCTATCCTAGAGTTCCCATTTATGAGCGGCGGAATCAATACTCCATTGGAGAAATTGAGTAAGCAGGATCTGTATCAGGCCATTCACCATGAGTTCATTGCAAGTGCTTTGGCGGTGAAGATCGGTCATGAGATCAATCCTGATTTCAAAATAGGCTGTATGGTGCTGAGCATGCCAATTTATCCGCTCACTCCGCATCCGGACGATTTGATCAAGGCGATGCAAAGCGATCACAAAAATATGTTTTTCGCGGATGTTCATAGCAGAGGTTACTATCCAGGATATATGAAACGGTTCTTTAAGGAAAATGGAATCCACATTCATTTTGAGCCAGGGGACGAAGAAATTCTGAAGCATACCGTGGATTTCATATCTTTCAGTTACTATATGAGCACATGTGAAACGGCCGATCCGGAGAAACAGATCAGAGGAGAAGGAAATCTGCTGGGCGGGGTAGCGAATCCATATCTGGAAGCGAGCGAATGGGGTTGGCAGATCGATCCGCAGGGCTTGCGTTATGTGATGAATATGTTCTATGACCGATACCAAAAACCGCTATTTATCGTGGAAAATGGCCTTGGCGCCGTCGATCAGCTGGTTGTAGACGGGAACGGTGAGAAGATAGTAAACGACGATTACCGGATCAATTATTTGCGAGATCATTTGGTTCAAGTAGCAGAAGCTATTGCCGATGGCGTGGAAGTTATGGGGTATACGAGCTGGGGCTGCATCGACTTGGTTAGCGCAACAAGCGCCGAGCTGAAGAAACGTTATGGCTTCATTTATGTAGATCGTCATGATGATGGTTCAGGTACACTGGAGAGATACCGTAAGAAGTCCTTCCACTGGTACAAAGAAGTAATCGAATCGAATGGACAAAGCCTGTTCTAATAAAAAGAGTCCTGGTAATCAAGATATTCTTGATCTATCAGGGCTTTTTTTGTTATCCAATATTATACAGACCCTGGTTTATTGTTGACATCATTAATTGAACATGTTAATTTGTAAATAATAAATTAATCGGATATCAGGATTGCTACTGCATAGCAGGCAAAACCTAAGTTTCATTTATGTTTACGGGGATAATCTCTCTCGTACATAGATGTGATTTAGGTTTTTTTGTGTTCCCTGATATCCGTGATTAATTGATCTGTTACAAAGGGGTGTATAAAAATGAGTTATGAACAGCTAAGTAAAGACATTATCCAATCTGTCGGTGGGGAGAAGAATATTAACAATGTGATTCATTGTGCCACGCGACTAAGATTCACACTTAACGATGAGCAAAAAGCTGATAAAGAAAATTTGGAGAAAATGAAAGGGATTATTGGGGTAGTTAGCAAAGGGGGACAGTTTCAAGTTATAGTGGGTACCCATGTTGCTGATGTGTATAAAGAAATTGCCAAATCCATAACCCCTAACAGTGACTCTGGCGAGAACAAGGTAAAGAAACCCATAGGGACTCTGATTTTTGATGTTATTTCCAGAAGCTTCTCGCCTCTGATTGGTGCTTTAGCAGGTGCGGGTATGTTGAAAGCGCTATTAACTGTACTGGCTTCGTTACATGTTCTAAGTGCGGATAGCGAAACTTATAAAGTATTAGCGGGCGCTAGTAATGCCGTGTTTTATTTTCTACCCATTTTCTTAGGGATTACGTTATCGATTAGGCTGGGCGTGAATGCTTATGTGGGTGGTAGTATCGGCGCGGCCTTACTTGAGCCTAATATTACGGGATTAGCAAGTGTTGAATCTCCACATTTTTTAGGTATTCCTTTAGTAATTTCGGACTATTCATCAAGCGTGTTTCCGATTTTTATTGCCATCTGTATATATGCTTTATTGGATAAGCAGCTAAGAAAGTTTATACACAAGGATTTGCAGATGTTCTTAGTCCCTATGATATGTTTGATTGTGATTGTACCGTTAACTATTTTAGCGTTCGGACCGTTTGGCGTGAATGTAGGGAATTTAATTGGAGACGCTATTTTGTTCCTTAGTACGAAAAGCGGTATTGTTACAGGGGCAATTGTGGGAATAGCTTGGACATATTTGACTGTCCTCGGATTGCACTGGGGACTTGTGCCAATTATTCTTGAGAACATTGCTAAGGGTGGAGATCCGATATATGCAATGGCCGGCATGGCCATCTTCGCTCAGCTGGGTGTAGCGTTGGGGATCTTCCTGAAAACAAAAGACAAACAGTTGAAAACATTGGCCGGCAGTACATTTATACCAGGCGCGCTTTCAGGTGTGACAGAACCTATTATTTACGGATTGCTGACTCGTTACAAACGGACTTTCATTTATGTAACTATTGCGGGCGGTGTAGGTGGAGCACTTAGTGGTCTTTTCAAAGTGAAGATGGAAGTATTCGCATTTGTGAGCGTATTAAGTCTTCCCGCATTCTCTCCGCTGGCCGTTCAAGCGATTATAGCAGGTGTGACCATTGTATTGGCTATGGTAATTACCATGGTATTTGGTTATGAAGATAAAAAGAAAGTGAATATTGTAGAAGAAAAAACGAATACTGAAAAAAGCGAGGTTATCCTTTCTCGCGCCGTGAAAAGTTCAACCGTTGTAAGCCCTCTGGCTGGTAATGTAATCCCTTTAACCTCAGTAGATGATGCTGCCTTTGCTTCTGAAGCAATGGGCAAGGGGATTGCGATTGAACCCACAGAAGGCAAGCTTTATTCACCGGTAAGTGGAGTTGTATCCACTATTTTCAGAACAGGTCATTGTATTGCGGTAGTATCGGATGAGGGTGTTGAGGTCCTGATTCATATCGGTATAGAAACCGTGAAGCTAAAAGGTAAATACTTTGATGTGAAGGTGCAAGAAGGAGCAACAGTTACACAGGGTGACCTATTGATTGAATTTGATTTTGAACAAATAAAAAATGAAGGTTATCAATGCACAACGCCGATAATTATTACCAATATGGCTAATTATAGTGATGTGATTGGTACCAATAAAACAGCTATTACACCGGGTGAAGATCTGCTGACTGTTGTAGTGTGATCTATTGAAGAGTCATAAGGTATGAATGGAATCGATCTCTTAGTACTGCTACTTAGAGATCGATTTTTTATTATAGAATACTATAAAAAAAGAGCTAGCTTTGTAAAATGAAAAGGTAAGGAGCTGTAATATGCGGATCGAAAAAGTGTTAAACAACAATGTTGTTACTGTCATAGATGACCAAAATTTTGAACTAGTAGTCATGGGAAGAGGACTGGCCTTTAAGAAAAAACGTGGAGACTTTTTAGAAGAAGATAAAATTGAAAAGATATTCACTTTAAGCAATCAAAAACTTTCAGATAAGCTAAAAACGCTGCTTTCTGAGATTCCAATCGAGCACATGGAGCTCTCAGAAGAGATTATCAACTTCGCCAAACTGCAGCTCGGTAAAATGCTGGATGACAGTATTTATGTTAGTCTGACAGATCATATCAGTTTTGCGCTGGAGAGATTCTCAAAAGGGATGAAGATTAAAAACGCCATGCTTTGGGAAATCAAAAGATTCTATAAAGAAGAATATGAGGTTGGGAAAGCTGCGCTTCAAATTATACATTCCAAGCTCGGAGTCAGACTTCCCGAAGATGAGGCTGGACATATTGCTCTCCATCTGGTGAATGCTGAACTAAATGAAGAGATGCCTAACATGGTGAATATCACCAAGATCATGAACGACATCCTAAATATCGTGAAGCGCCATTTCAGGCTAGAGTACGATGAGGAGTCCCTTGCTTATTACCGTTTTATCACTCATTTGAAATTTTTTGCACAACGTCTCATCAACGGTACTCCACCTCCTGATAATGAGAATGGCTTATTTATTTTGGTAAAGGAGCAGTATAAGGAAGCTTTCGCAAGCGTTGAGAAAATTAAAATCTATATTGATAAAACATACAATCGTGAGTTAACAAATGATGAAATGCTGTATCTGACCATACACATTGAAAGAATTACAAACCAGATCATGGAGTAGGGACGGTTAAGCATTAAATTTTAACTTTGACTTTCGGGAGAATCGCGTATAAGATTACTAATATGTTTTCTGTGATAATCATTATCAATAGATTGATAACAGTTATCATGGAATCAACTTCGAACGTTGAATCCAGGGGGATAAAGCAAATGCACAAAAGGTTAATTAGTTTATTTATGGTTATTGCTATTATATTGGTCGTATCAGGTTGTGGTACTAACCAAAAGAACAGTTCAACATCGAACGCGGGAGCAACTGATAAACCAGCTGCTGAAAACGCGGGCAGTGAATCTACAAGCGGTCCTATTGTATTAAAGGATTCTAAAGGTGAGATTACGCTGGACAAACCTGCGCAAAGAGTTGTGGTATTGGAATGGACCTTTACGGAGGATGTTATTGCACTGGGAGTGCAGCCAGTAGGTAATGCAGATAACGAAAACTATAAGCTGTATGTGACTTCTGAAGCACCGCTTGATGCAAATGTGACTGATGTTGGTTCCCGTGACGAGCCAGATCTGGAGACGATTGCTTCATTAAAGCCTGATCTGATTATTGCCAATACGGGTGGGCACGAAGGAATTTATGATCAACTTAAAAGTATCGCTCCAACACTGATTTTCGGCTTGTATCCGAATGAAGGAGAAGGCAATCAGTACACGCTGATGGAAGATACTTTCAAAACGATTGCAGCGGCAGTAGGCAAAACTGCAGAAGCCGATAAGGTTCTTGCTGATTTGGATGCACATTATACAGACGCAAAAGCAAAGCTGGCTGATGCAGGTAAGGAAGGCTTGAACTATGTACTGACACAAGCATACAGCTACCAGAATGCAGCAACGATGCGTCTTTTTACAGATAATTCACTTGCGGTACAAACTTTGGATCGGATCGGTCTGAAAAACGACTGGAAACCCGAAAATTTCGAGGTTTACGGATTCAGCACCTCTACAGTTGAAGCATTACCTGCGGTTCAGGATACAAATCTGATCTACATCGTCCAAGAGGATGATAATATTTTCACGAAAGAACTGAAGGATAATTCCGTTTGGAATGGCCTTAACTTTGTAAAAGAGAATCGCACCTTCGGATTGAGCAGTACTACTTGGGTGTTCGGCGGTCCGATCTCCTCCAAAGTTATCGTGGATGAAGTTGTAAATACATTAACGAAATGAGTGCGGTTATGAACGAAAAGAGTAGCAAAGAAGCCTCTATCGGAATGAACTGGCGGATCATTGGAATATTTGGGGGCGGCTTTGCCGTCCTCTTCATTCTGTTCGTTTTAAGTTTAGGCTTTGGGGAAGCCAAGATCCCTGCAGCTACTGTAATAGATGGCTTGCTGAATCGCCAAGATATAATGGAACATAATCTGCTCTGGGGTATCCGCATGCCACGTACAGTTATTGGTCTGCTGGCCGGGGCTGCTCTGGCTGTGGCTGGCGCATTATTGCAAACTATAACGAAAAACCCGCTTGCTTCCTCAGATACACTTGGGATTAATGCCGGGGCATACTTTATGGTCGTTCTTGGTATGGTAGCTTTTCCTGCTTTGCAGCATGAATTTCCATTTTTGCTGGCAGTTGCAGGGGGACTGCTTGCTGCTTTAGCCGCTTATTTACTGAGTGGAGGCAAGGCAGCCACACCTGTTCGGCTGGCTTTATCAGGTATGATCGTCTCCATGGTGCTCGGAGCGTTTACATCGGCCATACATATTTTTAAAAGAACTGAAACACAAAATCTGTTTTTATGGGGTTCTGGTTCCCTAATTCAGTTGGATTGGGACGGTGTTATATATGCCTGGCCTTTTGTCGTAGTGCTGCTATTGGCAGCGATATTTGCCGGCAGACAATTTGATGCGCTGGAGCTCGATGAGTCAACTGCCCGTTCACTTGGACAGCGAGTAGGGCTAATTCGGGCGACGGGTCTTGGCCTATCGGTATTAATGGCTGCGGTTGTAGTCAGCGTGGTTGGACCGATTGGCTTCGTCGGCTTAGTGGCTCCCCATCTTGTCCGGCTTAGCGGGATCCGCAAACATCGCCTGCTCATTCCTGCAAGCGCATTGTGGGGAGCACTGCTCATCACGGCAGCGGATACGCTTGCGCGTGTAGTGCGAAGCAGTGTGGGTGAAATGCCTGTTGGTGCAGTTATGGCGATTATTGGAGCCCCGTGGCTCATTTGGCTAGTACTCACCAAGATGAAAAATATATCGGGCTCAGGCTCTGGCCAATCATCGATGAGCATCGGTGGAGCGGGGCTGCGTCTGCGCTTTGTGCCGACGGCTATAGTTATGACCGTGCTGCTCATTGTTATTATCCTCGTAAGCTTATCGTTTGGGGGAACAAAAATACCGATCAGTGAATTGCTAAGCAGTCTGTTCCATAGGGGGGATCAATCCTATTCCGTTCTGCTGAATTTACGGCTTCCCCGTACACTCGTAGCGGCTGCAGGAGGGATCGCACTTGCAATCAGTGGTGTATTGATTCAGAGTGCTGTTCGAAATCCACTGGCAGATGCTTCTATTATTGGTGTGACCTCAGGGGCTGGCTTTGGTGCTTTGGCCGTAATGACCATTTGGCCAGCATTGACGGTATTTGCAGTTCCGCTTGCCGCAATCGTGGGTGGGGCACTGGCTGCTGCTTTTGTCTTTTTTATGGCCTGGCGCAGGTCCTTGAATCCATCGGTTCTGATCTTGCTTGGAATCGCAGTCTCGGCTATTGCCTCTGCGGGAATCCAGGTTATGATCGTCAAAGGAAGTTTATGGAGCAGTAGCTCCTTAATTTGGTTAACCGGTTCGACTTATGGACGAAGCTGGAATCAATTTTACATCCTATTTGTATTCCTGCTTGTACTTGTACCGATTGCATACTATTTGGGGCGGAAATGCGATTTGTTGGCATTTGGCGACGAGAGTTCAACAGGATTGGGCTTGCCGGTTCGAGGAACGCGGCTTTGGGCTATGATTATCGGTGTTTTGCTTGCAGCGGGAGCCGTTGCAAGTGTAGGAACAATAGGGTTCCTTGGACTCATGGCGCCGCATGCGGTGCGGATGATGATTGGTCATCATACGAGACGATCCATTGTTTTGTCAGGATTACTTGGCGGCTTGATGCTCGTTATTGCCGATACGCTCGGAAGAACCATAATGGCGCCGAAAGAAATCCCTTCAGGCCTTATTATTATGCTGATTGGGGCTCCGTATTTCTTGTTTTTAATGTACCGGTCACAGGTTAGAAAAGTGTAGATTTTGCTATGGAAAAATCAGGGGGTGTCCCATCAGCTGTAAAAATAGCTGCTGGGGCACCCCCTGATTAATTTGAGCTTACTCCATCTAGAACACCTCAAACTTCGTTCCATTCGATTAAGATTTTCGCTTACGCTACAGCTATCGGACACAGCTGACCTTAAACGCAGCTTTATCTCGCATTTGAAGTGATAACGGACCGCATAGTCGCAATTGGCATGAAAAGTGCTTAATTTGCCCCTCTTCCTAAGGAGTAACGTCGCTGGAGTCCGAAACCAAGCTCCAAAGGCTAAAAATCCGCATATAACGTCATCTGAGTCCTTAAGCCTCGGCGAATGATGACAATTTATTGGTGCAGGCCACCAACGCCCATAAACAAAAAGCAGCGATTCTCCCATACCGGGGAAAGCTGCTTTTTTAATTGGATATTATCGATTTGTGAACAATTATTTAACTATTATTCTTAATTTTGTATATTTCCGTTTGCTAGTTTATACTTTAATCTTATACTGTAGAATTTTGGAAATAAGGAGTGGGATTATGTGAGGCTTTTCGACAGAAAAAGTGTACAAGACGGAAGCAAAACTATTAACAACTCTGGCGAATTAAGAATCAATATTTTTTTCTTTAGCACTTTTATTATTTTTTGTGTGATTATCCTACGCCTTGCGGTCTTGCAATTTGTCGAAGGACCTACGTTATCTGAAGCTGAGGCTAACCGGGATACGAAAATAGTGGCATTATCGGCACTGAGAGGGAATATCCTCGCTGCTGATGGTGAGAAATTGGCATACTCAACGCCCGTTCAATCTTTGTACCTTACTTTGGATAAGGAATATACCGCAACAAAAACAGATAAAACTACGAAAAAAGTTACCTTAACTGCTGAGGCAAATAATAAATCAAAGGCACTCGCCAGCAAGTTAGCAGAAGCCTTCGAAACTTATGGTGATCCTAATGAGAAAAAACTAACCACAGAAGAGATCCTTGAGTCTATGGATTTATATTCAAAAAAACTCTCTGGTTATGTAGCGCGAAGAATTAAATCAGGTTTAACTAAGAAAGAAATCGCTTATTTTTTAGAACACAAAAACGAATATCCAAACCTTGAAGTGATAGAGGAAAGCAGCAGGCATTATGATACCGATACGGTGGCTGTACAAGCTGTTGGCTACGTGAAATTTTTCAAATCCTCTACTAGTTTAGATCTTTATAAGGATGTACTTCAGGCGATGAAAAATAACCAGAACCCTGGACTTAACTATAAAGAGGATGAGCTAGTAGGCTTTGATGGCTTGGAGCTGCAATACCAGAAGGAGCTTCGGGGACAGAATGGTTATAAGGAAGTTTCCGTAGATCCGCAGAATATGGCAGAAAAAATTGTCAGTATTGAACCCCCGGTCAAAGGAAGCACTATCTGGACTACCCTTAATAAAAAAATTCAGCTAAAGACCGAAGAAGCCATTAAAGATCAGATTCAGTGGTTGCATTCACACACCGTTCAGGGAGAAACACATCCTGATGCTTTAACAGGTTACGCTGTAGCCATGGAAGTGGATACAGGTAATGTTATTGCTATGGCAAGCATACCTGACTATGATACCAACAACTGGGCTACGGGTTCGATCTCTCCAGAGGTGTATAAAAAAATTGAAAAGCATTACCAAAATGGAACGATAACTCCATACTCATCGGGAAGATCAGGGCATAATTTTGAATCTACCGTGCTGCTCGGTTCGACCATAAAACCATTGAGTGTGTTAATTGGCTTAAAAGAGGGCTTTATAAGTACTTCTTCTACTTATCAAGATAAGGGGATCACCTCATTTGGTAGAGAAGGACATGAGACTAATGTAAGGAACTCATCCAATCATGTATACGGCTCTTTGTACCCTTATACAGCCATTGAAAAATCTTCAAACGTATATATGGTTGATATGATCGGGAAAAAATTGTACGAAAAATACAAGTCTAAGGGCATTGGGGTATGGGACACATATATGAAAGAATTTGGTCTGGGTGTTCCAACAGGGATAGGTTTACCAAGGGAATACTTGGGTGATTTAAATTATAAAGCTGAAGCTAAAGCGGGTTCAGTTCAGTCTGCGCTTGTGTATGCTTCTTTTGGGCAGCAGGGGCGTTATACCGTTCTACAGTTGGCGCAATATGCGGCTACACTAGCCAATGAAGGGCAACGAATCAAACCACAGCTAGTAAGCAAGATCACGGACTCCAAAGGTAAAGTTATCAAAAAATTCAAACGGGAAGTGCTTGATGAAGTGACTACTTTCGATAAATCCTATTGGCGGGAGATAAAGAAAGGGATGAACAGTGACGTTAAAAGTGCCTTCGGTGATTTCCCCTATGATTTTGCACGTAAAACAGGGACTTCACAACAGACGGATAGTAAAAACATAAACCGTGATAACGGAGTGTTTATAGCTTTTGCACCACGTGAAAATCCAAAACTTGCTGTAGCTGTAGTTATTCCTGAAGGCGGATTTGGATCTAGTAGTGCAGCACCTGTAGCGAGAAAAATTTTTGATGCTTATGATTGGGAGTACGGATTGGATGGAATTCCGAAGAAAAATGTGGATAAAAGTATCAACGAATAACCAAAAGGAGAGCGCGAACTGCGCTTTCTTTTTCTTTTTACAGAGAGGTTTGTGGCGGATGAAAGGAACGGGTTCCAGATTAAAATATTGTAACCATAAAGCGTGAAACTTTTATCCTAGTATGAGCGTCAAAGGGGTAGGAAAAAAATGTATTCGTCATTCCAGGAGGGTGAATCTGTGAAGAAGTTATGGATTTCTATTTTAGTGGGCTTATTAGTTTTGCCGATGATGTTTCAATCTTCAGTGAAAGCTGCTACTGCGCCCATCAGTATTTTTATTGACGGGGTTCGATTGTCCACAGATCAAGCACCGGTGATGGTGAATGGACGGACAATGGTACCCTTACGGGCAATTTTTGAAGCCTTTAATGCCTCTATCAAGTGGAATCAGAAAACACAAACTGTAACAGCAACTAAAGATGATACAACGATTATGTTAAAGATTGGCTCAAAGACAGCCACGATTAACAATAAAGCTGTAACTCTAGATGTGCCTGGTCAGAATTTGAAAGGGAGAACGATGGTTCCTACACGGTTTGTCAGTGAGGCACTGGGTCATGATGTGGGTTGGAACCCAAGCACCAAAGTAGTGACCATAACGACTTCCGGCGGTAAAACTGGAACTGTAAATCCGGCATCGAATGTACAGTTGAAGGATGTAAGTGATAACGGTGACGGCCGTGATCTTCAGGTCAGCTTCACCCAATCTTCTAATGAAGCTCTTGTGGATCATTACCGGGTAATGATTGTAAAGGCTTGGAGCACTTTTAATATCTCATCTGCACAAAAGGTTACATCCGCCAATTATTCTACTGTTTTAGCTAGAGGCACTAATCCTACGATTAGAATGACTGCAAATTCAAGGGATGTTGATGGTGACCTCATTAAAGGTAATCAGACCTATGTAGCTTATGTTTTTGCAGTGGGCAAAGGCAATAATACCAGCGCTCTTTCGTATAGTTCTGCGACTATATCGCTTAATACTAATACCGTAGTCGTTGCCCCAAGTAATGTACAAGTAAGTGATGTGAGCGATTATAGTGATGGCCGCGATTTAGCCGTAAGTTTTAATAAGGTATCGGATGAATCCAAGGTGAGTTCTTACCGGATATTTGTAGTCAAAGCTACTAATTATTCTTCTTTTAATTTGGCGGCAGCAAATGCTGTTAGCAGTTCAAATTACACACAGGTCAACAAAACAGGCTCCAATATTACCCAGATCTTATCGTCTGGAGCGAGGGATGTGGATGGTGCCCTCATTAAGACGGGAGTTGGTTACCGTGTGTTTGTTATGGGGGTAGATAGTGGCAGTAATACAGCCAATAATTTATTGTCTGCTGCTTCATCTGCGATTACGCTGTCCTCGGTCAATGTTTCTAATTTAAGTGTAAGCGACGTTAGTGACTTTGGAGATGGCCGGGATTTAAAAGTATCCTTTAACCACGCTACAGATGAAACGTATATCAGCCAGTACCGGATTCTAGTTGTGCCTACAGCTTATTCCAACAACTTTAGTTTATCTGAGGCGAATAATGTCTCCAGCTCTTACTACACAACGGTGAGCACAACAGGATCTAGCACCAGTCAAGTGTTAGCCTCATCTGCAAGAGACGTGCGTGGTAATTTGATTAAGAATGGAACACCTTACAGAGTGTATGTGTTAACGATTGGAAGCGGGAAGAATTTGGGCACCAACATTCTCTCAACGGATTCAACATTAATTACGTTGGCTGTGGACTACAATGTGAGTGCTGTCTACAATTTGGATGTAAGCGACGTAAATGACTATGATGATGGCCGGGATTTAAGAGTATCCTTTGACCACGCTACGAATGAAACGTATATTAGCCAGTATCGAATCCTGGTTGTACCTACTTCCTATTACAACAGCTTCAGTTTATCTGACGCCAATAATGTGTACAGTTCCAACTACACAGCAGTGAGCACAACAGGATCCAGCACCAATCAAGTGTTAACCTCGTCATCAAGGGACGTGCGCGGTAACCTGATAAAGAGTGGAATCAATTACAGAGTGTACGTGTTAACGGTCGGAAGCGGGAATTACTCGGGCAGCAATATTCTTTCTTCTGGTTCACAGTTAATTACGTTGAATGTAGATTACAGATTGACTCCTATTTCGAGCTTGGATGTAAGGGACGTTAATGATTACGAAGACGGCCGGGATTTAAAAGTATCCTTTAACCATGCCACGGATGAAACGTACATCAGCCAGTATCGAATCCTGATTGTTCCTACTTCCTATTACAGCAGCTTTAGTTTAACCCAGGCGAATGCTGTTTCGAGCTCCAATTACACTGCGGTAGGCACTTCAGGAAATAACACCAGTCAAGTCTTGGATTCTTCAGCCAGAGACGTAAACGGAAATTTAATAAAGAGTGGAATCAGTTACAGAGTGTATGTGTTAACGATTGGCAGCGGCAAGTACTCAGGCACTAATGTGTTGTCCTCAGAGTCGAATGCCATCACTTTATCCACTAAGCTGCCGGTAACCTCTGTCACTAATGTAACGTACAGTGTGGATGAGGGTAAAATACTAGTAAGTTTCAACCGTTCCTCTAACGAGTCTAACATTTCGGAATATCGAATCCTGGTGGTTCCGTCCAAACAAGGTTTTGGATCAGCGGAAGCAATTGAGGTGAAATCCTCGTATTATACGTCGATAACGCCTAACGGAACGAATCCTACAATTGTAGCCTCGAGAAGAGATGTTAATGGTGCATTAATTGTTAAGGGTGTTAAATATAAAGTATATGTTCTTGCGGTAGCCAATAACAATGGCGTGCAGAGTGGTGGTCTTTCGGATTCAACGGAAGAGATTGAAATATAAGGATAGGGAATAAAGGCATTATAATATAAGGCAAAAAACCTTCATTGAGCACTGGGCTTGATGAAGCGTTTTTTGCCTTGTTTTTTTGTTTTCTATTTTTAATAAAAATAGGGTTGCGATTATACACATTTAAAACATTTGGTTTAACCTATTGGAAGCGCTATAATTGAAAATAATTACATGCTTAAGGAGTCTATCATGAAAAAAGGCAGGATATTCTACAAGATTTTTGTTCCTATTCTAGTGCTGGGGATTGGCCTGGTTATTAGCTTCGGTGGCTATATTTATCTGACAACGATTAATTCGGTAAATGAGAGAGTAGCGGATGATAAACAGAGTTTAATTACCCAAATTAAAAACACTCTGGAACAGAAAATTCAGACCATCGAATACGCTTTTAATACTTACAGTACCACCAGTTCCTTCAGAGAGGTTGTGCAGAATCCGATCACGGAGCAGGATTTTGAGGAGTATCGCGAGATTAATTCCCAGCTTAACTACATTGCCAGTATGGGGATGGATTTTGTTAATTATTCTCTAATCAGTTTGGAGCAGAAATGGCAGATTTCTAATGGGAAGCTTTCACATTTAACGGAAGAAGAGAGCAGGACACTTTATGAGAGCTATATCAATAACCGTAGCCGGGGTTTATTTTGGGTTAAGACGGATAAAGGCATCCGCTTTGTAAATACCCTGCCGGTATTCTCACAGACCAAACAGGCGATTGCCTTATCTGATATATCACTTCAGACCTTGCAGAGCACCCTTCAGACCGAAGGAAACACACCGGTGTTTATTCTTAACCGGGAGGGTGAGCTTTTATATGAGTCGGAAACCGGGAAGTCCCTGCTGACTAGTAATCAGCTTAGCCATATTACTAATGTTGCCGGAGGCGGGGGGCAATTGGGGACGATTGCCATGGAGCGGGCTGATCACCAATCGATAAAAGCTATTTATGCTAAATCTTCTTATAATAATTGGATTTACGTAACTCTTTTGGATAAATCGGAAATTTCAGATGCACTAAAGACAACCCGATTCGGGATTGTGATGATGGTACTGCTTATTACATTGTTGATTGCGGTAGTCGCTTATGTGATCTCTTTGTATTTCACCAAGCCATTCCGGCAGATTCAGCGCCGATTATTACCTGCCAATGCAGAGCTAGAGCCCAAGAATGAGGTAGACTGGATTATTAATTCGATTGATACCATCTTATCGGAGAAAGAAAGCCTAGAGGGTCTCATTGAGTCTGAGATGCCTAAGTTGGAAACTCAGTTTATTCTAAATCTATTTCGTAGCCGGATATCTCAAGAAGAGCTGAATCAAGGTTTGCCTCGTTTCGGTTATGAGCTGTCACAGAATTCGGTGTATGCAACGCTGCTGATACAGCTGGATAACTATGGGGAACGGCAGGCTAGCGACAAGGACCTTCTGCTTGTGGCGGTCAACAAACTGGTGGAAGAGCTGATTCCGCAGGAGAAGCGGATGATTCCTATCCTATTAAATGACCGTACACAAGCGACCATCCTGATTTTTGAGGGAGCGAATGAACAGGAGAACCGGAGAATAGCACTGGACTATGCGAAGACAATTATTCGAACAGCTAGAGAAATCCTGAAACTATCCGTTAGTGTTGGAATAAGCAATTTTTACGATAATTTATTATTTAGTAAGGAAGCTTGTGAGATGAGTAAGCAGGCGCTGCACCATCGTTTAAATCTGGGCAAAGAGTCCATCATTTTCTATGAGGATATATCGAAGGTAATCTCGGGTCCAGTTCTACTGCATTATCCGTCTGAGTTTGAGTCCCAGTTATTTGACGCGATTCGGATTGGAGATGAAGAACAAGTCTCCTGTTCTCTGTATCCATTACTCGGGGAAATGATGAAGCACAGTAAGAATCCTTTGAATTTCGAAGTCACATTAATACGTTTCGTCAACAATCTGATTCAGCTGGAGCAGCTGCTGGGTGTAGAGGTTCTGCTGACAGAGGACAATTCTACGTTGTACCACCGATTGTTAGACATCCGTAATCCGGAAGAGATCGAACGCATTTTGGTCAAAGAAGTTATTCATCCGATGGTGACCAGCGTTAAGGAGAAGACAGACCGTCAGTTCCGCCTTTTATCTGATAAAATTGCGGTGATTGTCCGCTCAGAATTTGATCAGGACTTAACGTTAGAATTAATCGGTGATCGCCTTCATTACAGTCCGAACTATTTAAGCAGTATTTTCAAAAAAGAGTACGGGATGACGTTTAGCGAATATCTAATGAACTATCGCCTGGAAATGGCTAAGAAGTGGCTTGTAGAAACGGATATGACCATTAAAGAAATTGCTGAAAGGCTGCAGTACCATAATCCGCAGAACTTTATTCGATCCTTCCGTAAAAAAGAACATGTAACACCAGGTGCATACCGAACCCAGAAACAGGAGAAGTAAGGCGCTGAACACAAACAGCCAGCCCCGGGAGACCGGGGCTGGCTGTTTTGTATAGCTGCAATGTTTTAGCCTTTTACAGAACCCAGCAGGGCTCCTTTGGTGAAGTGTTTTTGTACGAAAGGATAGGCGAGCAGCATTGGAACGGTTGCGACTACGATAACCGCCATCTTGATGGTTTGAGCAGGTGGGATAATATCAACAGAAGCATTATCTCCCTGCATCCCGCTGGCGACGATAACAATTTGGCGCAGCAGGACTTGTATAGGCCACTTTGTGGAGTCCGTCATATATAAAACTGCACTCATATAAGTATTCCAGTAAGCTACCCCGTAGAACAAGGAGAGGGTCGCGATAGATGGCATCGCCAGCGGAAGCATGATTTTGAAAAATACACCAAAATCATTAGAGCCGTCAATCTTGGCTGATTCCTCTAGCCCTTCCGGCAGCGCCTGGAAGAAGTTGCGCATAATGATCAGGTTAAAAGCATTGATCGCAACAGGCATGATCATGGACCAGTAGGAATCGATTAACCCGAAATATTTAACTACTAGGAAAGTAGGGATCATCCCTCCGCTGAAGAGCATGGAGAACACGATTACGAAATTGATAAAATCTCTTCCGTACAGATATTTTCTAGATAATCCATAAGCCATTAAAGAGGTAAGAACCATACTAACAACTGTACCCACTAAGGTTACACCGATGGATACGCCAAGCCCTTTAAAGATAGTAGGCGTTGACAGTATATAACGGTAAGCATCCAAAGAGAATGTCGTCGGGAACAGGATGAAGCTTTTTTCTACTACCTCCTGTGTTGAAGCAAAGGAACTGGCAAACACATTGACAAAGGGTAAAAGACAGGCTAGGGCAATGAGTGTAAGCAGTGTGGTATTTACAATAGTAAACAGCCGGCTACCCATAGTTTCTTTTTTAAAAGATGATTGCGACATGCAGATATCCTCCTTGTAATCGTTTCATTGAAACTTTAACAGGGGTCTGTTATTCCGTATATAATCATTAGCTTGGGCTTTGTTTTGGGAGGAAAAAGCGTGATAAGGCATAGATGATCTTTATGTATTGTAGTAATCACTATAAGATGCACGGGTCTGGAAAACCTTATAGCTGTAGGGTTCTTGGAGTATCAGTATCTGATGATTATATACGTAATGGACGAATGATCGTAATCTGGGAATCGTAAAGAAACGCGATCAAGGAGGCCGATCAGGTGAAAGAGGCAAACGTCACCATGCTGAACACGAAAGTTAATCCAGTAAGAAAAAAGCGAACGGGGCCTAGCTGGCTGAGTTTAAAAAGAAACAAGTTATTGTATTTAATGATACTCCCGGGATTTTTGTATTTTGTTATTTTTAAGTACCTGCCTATGGGCGGTCTTATCATTGCATTTCAGGACTATCAGCCGTTTCTGGGTATAGCGGATAGCCCGTGGGTTGGGTTTAAGCATTTCGTCCGATTGTTTACAGAACCTACCTTCTTTATGCTATTGAGTAATACACTTATCTTGTTTGCATTAAACATTGTTATTTTCTTCCCGCTACCTATTATAGTGGCGCTGATGCTTAACGAAGTTCAGCACAAGTTATTTAAGAGCACCATTCAAACGATTATTTATATCCCCCATTTCATGTCATGGGTTATCATCGTCTCCATTTCCTATGTATTTATGAATGTGGATGGAGGGGTGCTGAATGAGATGTTAGCGGCCTTTGGGATGCAGAAGATCAGCTTTTTGACTTCTCCCGAGTGGTTGCGTACCGTGTATATCGGACAGATCATTTGGAAAGAAATTGGTTGGTCAACCATTATTTATTTGGCAGCCATTACCGTAGTGGATACGCAGTTATATGAAGCAGCTGAGATGGATGGAGCGGCAAGATTGCGCAAAACATGGCATATCACCCTGCCGGCGATTCGTCCAATCATTATTACCTTGCTTATTCTGAAGATTGGCCACACGCTGGATCTGGGCTTTGAGCATATGTACTTGCTGATCAATTCCTTGAACCGCGAAGTTGGAGAAATTTTCGATACCTATATCTATACAGCTGGTTTAAAGAACGGACAATTGAGTTTCAGTACCACAGTAGGTCTGTTCAAGGGTGTGGTTGGCTTGATTCTCGTAATGCTGTCGAACAAGTTAGCTAAAAAAATCGGCGAAGATGGTGTTTACTAGGCTTCACAGTATGCTGAATTCTTACCTCTGCCTTAAGGGCAGAGGTGGAAGATACAACAACAAATACATTAGTAAAAGGGGTAATGTTGATGAATCGCAATTACAAAAAAATTGCAGCCTTAATGTTGTGTAGCGGGTTAGTACTCACTGCATGCGGAGGAGGCAATAACGCGAAGGAGTCAAATTCTTCAAATGGGGGAACGAATTCAACGGCTAAAACAACTGCTGCACCTGCAGATGTGCTAGATGCTAAAGCAAAGATTAGCTGGCTGAACATTTTACAAACGTCTACAACACCAACGGGTCCTATTCTGGAAAAAATTGAAGAATTAACGAATACAGAGATTGAATTCTCATGGATTCCGGATCCTTCCAAAGAAGAACGTATTAATACTTCATTAGCATCGAATTCCCTAGCAGACATCGTTACCCTGACTATTCTTGATAACTCTTCTGTACGTAATGCCCTGAAGGCTGGTATGTTCTGGGAAGTAAGTCCTTATCTTGATGAGTTCCCGAATTTGGCTAAAATTTCACAGGATACACGTACATCGGCATCGATTGCAGGTAAGCTGTACGGGGTTCCTTTCCAGAAGTCCTTGGCTAGAAACGGCGTTGTTCTCCGTAAAGATTGGCTGGATAAGCTTGGACTGCAGGTTCCAAAAACAACAGATGAGTTGATGGAAGTTGCGAAAGCGTTTACCGAAAAAGACCCTGATGGTAATGGCAAGAAGGATACCACAGGCTTCATGGACCGCAGCGATCTTGTATATGGAGCATTTAAGACATTGGGCTCATACTTTGGAACACCGAACTATTGGAGCGTTGACGATGCGGGTAAAATGACACCTGAGTTCGATACAGAGGCTTATGTTAAAACCATGGATTATATGAAGACTCTTTATGATGGTGGGTATATCAATCAGGATTTTGCTGTGACGGCTAAAACAGATCAGCAGCAGAATTTTGCGCAAGGAAAGGCTGGAATTTATGTGGGTGCCTTGTTTGACAGCAAGAACCTGCTAAATCTGTCTAAGGGCATACAGGATGGCATGGATTTGGTTATGGTTAACGATATCACTTCCACTGGCAATGAAGCAGATCGTGCCATCTGGGCTGGTAATAACGGAATTGGGGGACTGCTGTCTTTCCCGAAATCCGAAGTTAAGGATGAAAATGAGTTAAGACGGATCTTGAAATTTGTTAATGATCTTATGAATGAAGATGTCTATGGCTTGATGACCTACGGTATTAAGGATGTTCACTACACAATTGATGGAGAACAAGCGGTTACGATTAAGGATACGGATCTCTGGAAGCAAGAAGTTCAGCCATTTTCGGCATCTCGTCCATTAGAGAATGGGTTCATTATCCATGATGCTGATCCACTCAAAGTTGAAGCTGATAAGCTGATCGTTGAGAATGCTAAATATGCTGTACTGAATCCTGCTTACTCTCTGGAATCTGAGACCTATTCTACTCAAGGATCTGAATTGCAGAAGATTATGACAGATGCCACTTATAAATATATTCTTGGCAAAATTGATTTGAACGGATTTAAAGCTGAGGTTGAAAAGTGGAAGAAATCCGGCGGCAGCAAAATCATTACTGAATATGAAGCTGCTTATAAAGCTGTAAATCCTTAAGAAGTACTACAGACTATATTCTAAGAAAATAGTAGATGGGTCCTAAATGGGGAGGCTGCGTTTAGGACCATATCTATTCAAACAGGAGGAAAAAATGAAAGACAACAATGCACTTAGGAGTATGGGCTGGGGTGTTCGAATGGCAGATTCGATTATGGAGCGAACGCCAAGATTATATGAGGATAACGGATATCATGGAAAATGGTCTTATGATTATGGAGTCATCTTGAAGGGTTTTGAGCTGCTGTGGAGACAGACCGGGCAGGTTAAATATTATCAATTCATCAAAGATAATATTGATTATTTTATTGAGGAAGACGGCTCTGTGAAGGGGTATCGCCTGAGCGAACATAATATTGATCACTTAAATAACGGGAAGATCCTATTTGTGCTCCATAAAGAAACTGGGTTAGCGAAATATAAAATGGCAGCAGATTTATTAAGAAAGCAGATAACAACGCATCCTCGAACCTCGGAAGGTGCGTTTTGGCATAAGAATGTATATCCTTATCAGATTTGGCTGGATGGCTTGTATATGGGCTCTCCTTTCTATCTGGAGTATTTACTTGAGTATGAAGGCGGCAAGGGTCTGGACGATGTGACCCGGCAATTTATTCTGTGCGAGCGTCATACCAAGGATACTGAGACGGGTCTCCTGTTTCACGCATGGGATGAAAAGCGGGTACAGCCGTGGTGCGATCCTGAAACGGGGTTGTCTCCGAACTTTTGGGGGCGTTCGCTGGGCTGGTATGTGATGGCGCTAGTGGATGTACTCGGAATGCTCCCTAAGGAACACGCGGATTACGAGATCTTGGCACGTATTCTGACAGATACGCTGACAGCGCTTCGTCAGGTTCAGGATGCTGATGCCGGAGTCTGGTATCAGGTTGTAAACATGGGCGGCCGTAAAGGCAATTATTTGGAGGCTTCTGCCTCAAGTATGATCACCTATGCAATGGCTAAGGGCATTCGGATTGGTGTACTGGATGCTAGTTGGTTCGAGACACTTGACCGTGCTTATCAAGGCCTTATTACTGAATTTGTGCTGGAAACCAAAAATGGCTGGGTTAACCTGAATAAAAACTGCCAGGTCGCTGGACTCGGTGGTGAAGACCGGAGAGATGGTACTTACACCTATTATATCAGTGAACCGATTGTTACCAATGATCAGAAGGGGCTTGGCGCATTCCTCCTGGCTTGCGGAGAATATGAATATTTGCAGCGTCCTGCCGTGACGAAAGGGAGCGAGTGAAGCGCATGTCTATCTACAATATAAATGACTACGGAGCACATCCTAATAGTCCAGAGCCTTCAACGGAAGCGATAGCCCGTGCCATTCATGCGGCAAGCGAGGCAGGGGGAGGAACAGTATATGTTCCTTCCGGGCACTATCAGACGGGTGCTATCTTCATGAAAAGCAATATTGAGCTGAAGCTCAGTCCTGGAGCTGAGCTTAGCTTCAGCTCTAATCCTAACGATTATCCGGTGGTGGATTCCCGTTGGGAGGGTGTGAAACAGAACGTCCATGCTTCATGTATTTTTGGAATAAATCTAGAGAATGTATCGGTTACAGGTGCAGGCAAGCTGGATGGAAGGGGCGCACCTTGGTGGGATAAACATCGGAATTCTCCTGATTCACTGCTGTATCCTCGCCCGAAGCTTATCAGCTTCGACAACTGCCGTAGAGTCACGCTTAGAGATCTGACACTCGTGAACTCCCCAAGCTGGACTGTGAATCCTATCTGTTGCCATGACGTTACGATTGATAATCTGTCGATCTATAATCCGGCGGATTCGCCTAATACAGACGGCATTGACCCAGAGTCCTGTGTGAATGTCCGCATCAGCAACTGCAATATCGATGTGGGTGATGACTGCATCGCCATTAAAGCAGGGACGGAGGATACGAAGGAGCGGGTTGCCTGTGAGAATATCACGATAACTAACTGCACGATGATTCATGGTCACGGCGGTGTGGTGCTGGGAAGCGAAATGAGCGGAGATATCCGTAATATCGTGATCAGCAATTGCGTGTTCAAGCAGACAGACCGCGGAATTCGGCTGAAGTCCAGACGCGGGCGCGGAGGTGTTGTCGAAGATATTCGTGTCAGTAATATCGTGATGGAGGACGTGATCTGTCCGTTTATTCTTAATCTTTATTATTTCTGCGGACCACGTGGTAAGGACAAATACGTATGGGACAAGAATCCTTATCCGGTGACGGAGGAGACCCCCTGCTTCCGACGGATTCATTTTGCTAATATTACTGCTCGGAATGTTCATGCTGCTGCAGGTTTTCTTTACGGCCTTGCGGAGCAATACATTTCAGAAATTACCTTTTCCGATATTGATATTTCCATGGCAGAGAATGCAATCCCTGGTCGTCCAGCCATGATGTCAGGAATCCAGGATATGAACAACCGTGGGTTCTATCTTGGCAACGTAAGAGATATCCGCTTCCGCCAAGTGACGATCGAGAATCATGAGGGACCGGCTTTTTATATTGAAAATGGAGAAACGGTAGATATCACCGGTTGCCAATCGAGAAACACCCGTAAAGTGGAAGAGTTAGTGCAGCAGGTGACCGTTGTCCCGTCACAGGAAGATCTAAGTGAGCAGGCAGATTGATAATTGAACAGGATAGACTGCAGGTTTGCTTAGGGTGAAGGGTGCGGATGTATGGAAATAGGAAGGAGTATGAAGATGATTACAGATAATATTCAGACTGGAATTATTCACAATCCCATATTAAAAGGCTTCAATCCTGACCCTTGTATTGTAAGAGCGGGGGAGATGTATTATATTGCTGTTTCTTCTTTTGAATGGCTGCCCGGTGTAAGGGTGTATCAATCAGCGGACTTAGCAGACTGGGAGCATTGCACAGATATTCTGACTCATCAGGTGGATCTGCGGGGAAATCCGAAAAATTGCAGTATCTGGGCTCCACAGCTTAGCTATTATGACGGTTTGTTTTATCTGATTTATACCGATGTTAAGAGCACTAAAAGGCCTTTTAAAGATTGTCATAACTATCTGATCACTGCGGAGGATATTGAGGGACCTTGGTCTGACCCGGTATACCTGAATAGCAGCGGGTTTGATCCATCTCTGTACCATGATGAGGATGGGCGCAAATGGCTGCTGAATGAGCTGTGGGATTACCGGATTACGGAAGGCAACAAGTCCTGCGGAATTGTAATTCAGGAGTACGATCCAGAGCAATGCCAATTAATAGGTGAACCTGTGAAAATCTTTGATTGCACGCCGCTGAAGAAGACGGAAGCGCCGCATATTTACAAGCGGGGAGGTTATTACTACTTAATTACGGCAGAAGGTGGCACTGGATCGGGGCATGCCGTAACCGTAGCGCGCTCCAAGGCGCTGCTGGGTCCGTATGAGGTGGATCCGCTCAATCCGATGTTGACCTCACGGGATAATCCCGAGCTGCCGCTTCAATGTGCCGGCCATGGAAGTCTGGTAGAGACACCAGAAGGTGAATGGTATATGGCCCATTTGTGTACCCGCCCCCTGGAAGGCGAATACGCCATACTGGGGAGAGAGACTGCCGTTCAGCAGGTGCACTGGAATGAGGAGGGCTGGTTAAGACTAACCTCAGGCGGAAATGCGCCACAGCTCAAGGTACCAGCACCTAAAGGAACGAAGGTCCTGAAACAAGTGCGGACGCTTGAATTCGAGGATGATTTTAACGGCCCGGAATTGAAAAAGAACTGGAATACACTGCGGATTCCTAGGAATGAAAGCTGGTGTTCCCTTGCTGAAAGACCGGGCTGGTTAAGAATCAGGGCCGGGGAATCCGTGCAGAGTCTGTTTGAGCATCATATTCTGGCTATTCGCCAGACGGATATAAGCTTCCGCGCCGAAACAGCGCTTGAATATGAACCGAATACTTATCTGCAGATGGCAGGACTACTGTTATACCTGAATGAAGATAACTATCTTTATGCGTATATCAGCCATGAAGAAGGACGTGGCAAGGTGCTGCGGTTAATGCGCTGTCAGCGGGATGAATTCACTGCGGAGCCTGTAATGATTGAACTAAATGCAGGGGAGACACTGCGGATCGCGGTTGAGGTGCAGGAAGTGACTGGGCAATTTGTTTATCTTAAGGGTGACGATACGGAGTGGAAGCCACTTGGCGATCCGCAGAATATCAGCTTTTTATCGGGAGGCTTCACTGGGAACTTTGTTGGCATTGCGGCGCATGATATGCAGCAGTTCGGTGGCAGCAGTGCTGATTTCGCATATTTCCGTTATCAGGGCAAGGAATAATACACACGGCTTTACTAAGGAAGGGGTTGCTCTGAGGACAGGGCCCCCTTCTTATTCCAATAGATATTAGGAGGTCTTGTATGAAGAAAAAATGGTTATCTGGGGCGCTGGTCGCGAGTCTTCTTGCAACATGTATGCCATTTGGTGGTGTCGAGGCCGCTTCTTTGGAAGCGCTTCCTGCCTTTCCGGGTGCGGAAGGCGGCGGCAAATATGTAACCGGCGGAAGAGCTCAACCTGTGTATGAAGTGACGACGTTGGCTGATTATGGTATCAAGGAAACTCCGATCCCCGGCTCCTTCCGCGATGCGGTAAGTCAAAGTAATCGGACCATTGTTTTTCGAGTGGGGGGAACCATCCATCTGAAGGAATCCCTCAAGATTACCGGCTCAAATCTGACGATTGCCGGGCAAACGGCTCCAGGTGACGGAATTACAATTGCCGACTACACAACCTCTGTTGAAGCTGACAATATTATTATGCGCTATATGCGTTTCCGGTTAGGCGACCGGGTAGCTAGTGAAGATGATGCTTTTGGATCAAGGTACCATAAGGATCTCATTATCGATCATAGCTCATTCAGCTGGTCGGTGGATGAAGTGGTCAGTCTGTATGACAACGAGAATACTACCGTACAATGGTCGATATCCGCTGAAAGTATGCTGATGACGACTCACCAGAAGGGACGTCACGGCTACGGAGGAATCTGGGGTGGCAAAAATGCCAGTTTCCTTCACAATCTGATTGCTCATAGCACCAGCCGCAACCCCCGTTTGCCGACGGTGACCAAATTGGTGGACCTGACGGAAATGTCTAATAACGTTATCTATAACTGGGGATTCGCTTCGACCTATGGTGGGGGAGCAGAAGATTATCGATATAATATCACTAACAATTATTATAAAAATGGTCCAAACACCTACACCAGTGTAAAAAATCAATTGTTTGGGGAAGTGTCTCCAGAAACCCGGTTGTTTATAGATGGGAACATCATGGATGGTAATCCGAAGGTTACCGAAGACAACTGGAAGGGTGTGCAAAAGTATTCGAATATCTCTAAGCTTGCGGAGCCGGCAAAGATGCCTAACCCCTATACGGCAGTGTCGGCGGAGGAAGCCTACGCAAATGTAATGGCTGATGCTGGTGCCACTTTGCCAAGACGTGATGCTTACGATGCGCGTGTCATTAATGATGTGAAGAATCGCACTGGACAGCATATTAATTCACCTATTGAAATAGGCGGTTACCCAGACTATACAGAGACAGCTTCCAATGTAATCGACATGGATCATGACGGTATGGATGATAGCTGGGAGATTGCTAATGGACTAGATCCTACCGATCCTGAGGATGGCAAGAAGTCGACGTTATCTTCGGAGGGATATACAAATTTAGAAGTGTATCTGAATGATCTCATTGTGTTAGGGAAATCAGGGAATGAGCATACGGACAATCCTGTAACCGCTATCAATTATCCTGTGAATAACCAAATCATAGAGTCAGGCAGCGAGGTGAATGTTACAGCTTCTGCCAGTGATAGCGATGGTATTGCTAAGGTGGAATTTATCGTTAATGGTGTGAAGCAAGACGAAGCTACCACAGCACCTTATAGTTTCAATTGGAACAATGTGCAGGATGGTACCTATTATCTTGTTGTTCAGGCTATAGACAATAAAGGGCTTAAGACACAATCCGATAACGTAGCTATACATGTCAACACCTCTGGATCCGTTCTTCCGTGGACTTCAGTGGATGTTGGTGGTCCAGGGATAGCGGGAGTGACTACACTTCATCCAGATAGCGGGAAAATTACGCTCAAATCGGCTGGACTTATCGGAGCTACATCGGAGAGCGAAACTGCTGTTGATAACTTTCAGTTTGCTTATCAAACCCTGACAGGCAATGGTGAAATTATTGCTAGAATCGACTCCGTAACGGGAACTGATGATTATGCCAAAGCAGGTGTCATGATTCGTGATGATCTCAATGACAATTCTAAAATGACGATGCTGGCAATCCCTTATGTCAAATATGGCAAGAAGGGAGTTATGATTACCCGCTCCACCACAGGAGCCAAGGTGGTAAAAACAGAACCGGACAGTTTCATCAATACACCTTATTGGGTGAAGCTGGTTCGTCTTGGTAACGAAGTGACAGGTCTGGTATCGCCGGATAAAGTAACATGGAGCAAGGTAGGCACGGTGAAGCTTGACCTGAATGATACGGTTTATTTTGGTCTTGCAGCCGATGCTGCTAAGGTAGATAACGAGGTTAATCGTTATAATGCGTCTGTCTTCAGTGAGGTGGAGCTGAAACCGCTTAGTGATCAGTTTCCTGCCGCACCCCGTGGACTTACAGCCACAGCCGGTGAAGAGAAAGTGAAGTTGAATTGGGAGGACGTTGCTTCTGCCAAGTCGTATAGTGTTAAACGTAGCGAGGTTTCCGGCGGTCCCTACAAAACGATTAATACTGAAATTAAAGATAGCTTGTATACTGATTCCGGACTCAGCTCCGGAAAAACTTATTATTACGTGGTCAGCGCGGTGAATGAGCTTGGTGAAAGCTTTGATTCCGATGAGGCCAGCGCTACAGCTGAAGGTGAAGCAGGTAATGTCTATTATGTGGATGAAGACTTCGAGCAGGTTGCCGTAGGTGTGACACCAGAGTATTATGATGTAACTCCAAATCCACAGACTGAAATTCAAAAGGTTATTGTATCTCCCACACCGTCTGACAGTAAAGGGAATACGTCAGATCAAGTGTTGAATGTGTTCGATGGTGCGAACGGCAGCGTGCAGTTTATCCGTAAATTTGCGCCAATTACAGGTGCACTGGTTATTGACACTGACTTTATGTTTGCGACAGAATCGGGAACCTCGGTGTTCCTGCAGGCCCAGAGTACAGATGGAAGCAAAACGGCATTCTCCATTGAGAGCAGAAAGCCAACGCTTCCTGAAGCTACAGGTAAATATACGCTAACCATGAGCAGGGGGAGCAGCCAGTATCATCAACTGATGAGCTCTTATTCCCTAAAACAATGGTACAACCTGAAGCTAAAGGTGGATGTGAACAACGATAAAGTGGATGTATATATCGATGATCAGCCTGCTGGCTCTTTTCCGTTCACAACCACGAATTTCGCCAGCTACGGCATTGGGCGTATCTTGTCCAAGACACCGGGCGGCGGCTCAGGAAATTATTACTTAGACAATTTAAAGATCTATGTTGAGCCCATTGAAACACCGCTTGGACTGACTGGGCTTCCAGGAAACCAAGCAGCCCAGCTATCATGGCCTGCTCTTGAAGGCGCAACTTCCTACAATGTTAAGAGAAGTCTTAAGAGCGGGGGGCCTTATGAGACTATTGCCAATGCTATTACAGAGACATCATATATTGATAATGAAGTTACCAACGAAACTACCTATTATTATGTTATCTCGGCGACGGCGCCCACTGGTGAATCGGGAAATTCCAATGAAATTAGTATTACCCCATCCGCTTTGGCGGTGAAATTGCCTGCGCCAGAATCGTTTGCGGCTGTAAGTCGGAATGCACAACTGGATCTCAGTTGGAAAGCTGTGGAGAATGCAGCCAGCTACAGCATCAAGAAGTGGAATGAGACTTCAGGTAGCTATGAACTCGTGGCAAAAGAAATCACCGGCACAACTTACCGCGTCGGAGGTTTGGCCAACGGGCAAACCTACCGTTACGTCGTAGCTGCAACAAATGTGGCCGGGGAGGGAAAAGAATCAGCGCCTGTTGAAGCTACTCCGGAATCTCCTTTGGGAACACCTGTCGTTTCCACGGAAGCTGGTGACAGTGTAATGAAACTAAGCTGGCCAGCGATTGAGGAGGCGAGCCAGTACATTGTCAAACGTGCCTCATCGGCGAATGGTCCTTATGAAGTGCTCGGGTCTGATTTATCAGACACAAGCTTTACTGATGCTGGGCTCGTAAACGGAACACCGTATTATTACAAAGTCAAAGCAATAAGCGGTACCCGTAGTAGTCTAGATTCAGCTGCTACCCCAGCGGTTCCATACAAGAATTCCGGCCAGCCGCAGGCTCCACAAGGAGTTAGCGTTGAGCCTGGCAACACTGATATCCATCTGACTTGGAATGTAGCTGATGGAGCTAGCAGCTATCAAATTCTACGCTCGGAGAGCGGTGGCAGCTATGCGGTCGTGGCCGACGGCATCGAAGCAACAGATTATACCGATAAAGGCTTGAGCAACGGGACTGCCTATCAATATGCGGTAATCGCCATCGGTGATAAGGGTGCCAGTCTTCCATCCGAGATGGTCAAGGGAATTCCAGCTCCTGTCATTATTGTTGCTCAGAATGGGACAGGAGATTATAAAACGATTAATGACGCTATTCAAGCAGCACCTGATAATAGTGCCCTAACCACGATTATTAAAGTGAAGAACGGCACGTATAAGGAGAAGGTGCTTGTACCTTCTAGTAAGATGAATATTAGTATCATCGGTGAGAGCCGGGAAGGTACCGTACTTATTAACGGTGACTCCGCGAAAACCATTGGCTCAGATGGTAAAGAAATGGGCACCAGCGGCAGCTATACATTAAAGGTTGCGGCAACTGATTTCACACTGGAGAACATGACGGTTGAGAACAGTGCTGGGCGGGATGCCGGTCAGGCAGTCGCTTTATATGCTGAAGGAGACCGGGGAGTGTACAGAAATGTTAAACTTCTTGGATATCAGGATACCCTGTTCGCAGACAAGGGAAGAGCTTATTTCGTCGATAGCCATATTGAAGGTACAGTGGACTTTATCTTTGGTAATTCCGCTGCTGTATTCGAGAATAATGTGATTCAAAGTGCGGGTGCTGGCTATGTTACTGCGCCTTCCACGGCAACGGGTAAGCCTGGTTATGTGTTCATCAATAATCGACTAACTGCCAGTGAGGGCGTTGCTGCTGGAACCGTTGATTTGGGCCGGCCATGGAGAGAATATGGCAGCTCTACCTTCATTAACACGGAGATGGGAGCTCATATTCGTGCTACTGGCTGGCATGAATGGTATGAAGGTCGTTCCAAAACTGCACGGTTCTCTGAGTTTTTAAGTTACGGAGAGGGTGCTAATGCAGCTTCACGTTACAGCTGGTCCAAACAATTAACAGCAGAAGAGGCAGCTGCCTATACGATTGAAGCTGTGCTTGGTGGAAGTGATGGCTGGAATCCACAGCAATCCAAGATCTTAGTGGGTCAAGAGCAGATACCTGCGGTACATGTCTCTTCAATTACTGTAACGGGTAAAGATGGAATTAGCAGCATTGAGTCGAAGGGCGGTGCCTTGCAGCTGCAAGCCTCTGTGCTTCCAGAGAATGCGACGAATCCTAAAGTTATCTGGACGGTAACTGAAGCAGATGGGATAACCTCTACGGATAAAGCGGTTATTAATGAGAAGGGCTTGCTGACAGCTAGAAAGAACGGTAGCGTACAAGTAACTGCGCGAGCTCTAGATGGAAGTGGAGTATCCGGAAGCCTAGAGATTAATATCAGCGGACAAGATGAGATTGCCCGTAATCTGCCCGCTGCAACGCTGAACGGACCGGTCACAGTGGTGGCAGGACAGGATTTCACTTACCGTGTAGGGCTTACAAATGTTACTACCTCCGTCTACAAGGAAGTGTATGCTGTAGACTTTACCATGGCATATGACGTATCTGGTGTGGAATTCATATCCGCTCAGACCTTGCCAGACGGATTCAGCATCACTCATATTAATGAGGACAGTCCAGGTCTAATAACAGTTAGTGTAGCTGGAACGGAGGCAGGAAATATCCTGACCGATGATGCGGAATTCTTAGAAATCATCTTCAAAGCGAAGAAGACAAACCGTGAAATCGCCGTGCCGCTTGGATTTATTTCTTTCCGAGGATCCAACACAGATGTTGATTTTGACATCCTGCATGAGGCACAATCGGTTGTTCATGTCATTCCTATATCCGTCATGGAGATAAAAGTCTCCTCCAAAGATAATGTGAGCGAAATCAAGTCAGGGCAAACCCTGCAAATGGCAGCTGTAATCCTGCCGGACCATGCATCCGATCCAGCAGTGACCTGGTCAGTAGTGAATGAGGATGGATCAGCTACTGAGCGAGCAACTATTACGGATACCGGCTTGCTCACTGCAATTGCAGCAGGCAAAGTAACGGTGAGAGCGACAGCTAAAGATGACTCCGGTGTTGTAGGTACGATGTCCATTGAGATTAAGGCAGAATCGCAGGTTTCAGAATCGGGCGGTACTTCATCTTCAACGACAGTCAAACCAGTGAAACAACCGGAACCAACTGTGAACGCAGATGGAGTTACTCTTTCCGTGACAGCGGATGTGAATGGTAAAGCTATTGCAGAGGTATCCTCGACGATTCTGCAACAAGCAATTGGCTCAATGCAGAATGGAGTATTGAGAATCACAGTGAAGCCAGCCTCTGCCAGCTCGGTGGTTGAACTGACCTTGCCAGCTCGTGAGTTGACTGGAGCGGGAGCAAAAGCAATTCAACTTTTAGAAATAGACATGGGATTGTCTACGTTCCGAATAAATGCCGATCTGCTTCTTGCAATGGCAGGATCTGACGCCGTAAGCGTGAAGCTTGTAGTTGGCAAAGTTGACGCGAAGACACTGTCGCTTCAGACGGATGTCGGGGATATTTATGAGTTTAAGTTCTTTGTTGATGGCAAACAGTTTGACAGCTTTGGGCGTGGACTGAAGGTTGAACGGGTTTACAAACGAAAGACAACTTCAGGTGTAGAACAAATAGTAGCCTACCAAATCCTTGAAGACGGGACTGTAGAGGTGGTTAGAAACTCCCAGTTTAATCCGACAACTGGCAAGATCATCTTCAGACCAGACAATTCCAGCAGATTCGCAGTAGGATATGCGGAAAATTCCTTTAAGGATATCGCTGGACTAGGCTGGGCACAAAATAGCATTCAAGCTCTTGCCGCCAGAGACATTCTGAATGGCACCGGAGATCATAACTTCGGGCCACAGCTGAACGTAACTCGGGCACAGTTCCTAAAGATGCTGATGCTTGCATTAGAGCTAGAGGAAGGTAATGCGGCAAGTACATTTAAGGATGTTTCGCTGGATGCTTGGTACTACAGCTCCGTTGCTGCTGCTCAGCAGCTAGGAATTATTCAGGGCAGATCTGATGGAACCTTCGGTGCTAATGAAACAATTAGCCGTGAGGAAATGGCATTGATGGCTTATCGTGCAGCACAACTCGCCAAACTTACGGTCGTGGGAGTGGACCAGCCAGTGAGTTTCAATGATGCCGCTGACGTTTCATCCTACGCTCGTGAGGCTGTACAATTCATGAGCGGAGCAAAGATTATTCAAGGTGTAGGCAAAGATAACTTTGCACCTAAAGCCAATACAACTCGTGCTCAGGCAGCTGTTATTGTCTATCGATTGTTCCAGCTAAATCCTTAAATTTCAAGTTGACACCCTGTGTGATTTATCATATTATGATTGGAGTTGTTACAAGTAAATAAACCAAACTCTATCCAGTGGATGGAGTGGCGGAATTTTGTCAAAGATGTATTCTTTGGTTTCAATCGCCCCTTGTCATTTCGATGACAAGGGGCTTTATTATGTTAATGAGCTTGCTCAAGAGAAAGGGAAGAGGTTTACGATGAATATGAAGTTATTCAAATATGCTTTACTAGTTTTTTTAGGTGCTTGTAGTTATGGCTCACTCTCTACGATCGTCAAGCTTGGAATGAACGATGGCTTTAGAATGAAACAATTGGTAGGATCACAATACTTTTTTGGATGGTGTATGCTGCTCTTGCTGGTCTTATTATTTTCCCGAAAGAAATTAGGGCTAAAAACAGGCGGGAAATTATTAGCCGCTGGGATCACCATCAGTTTAACTGGCATATTTTATGGCTTCGCCGTTGAACAATTGCCTGCTTCGATTGCGATTGTACTGTTATTCCAATTTACTTGGATCGGTGTAATTCTGGAGGCGGTTGTAGATCGAAAACTTCCTAGTCGGGAAAAAGTGATTTCGATGGTTATCCTTCTAATTGGTACGGTATTAGCGGGGGGCATCCTTGAGCCGAGTGTAGGTGGAATCACGACCACTGGTGTGGTTTTTGGCTTAATGTCAGCCGTGTCGTTTGCCTTCTATATTTTTGTGAGTGGAAGAGTAGCTACGCAGGTACCTGCAGTTAATAAAAGCTTGTATATGACCACTAGTGCAATGGTTATTATTATGACTGTTTTTTCTCCTTCGTTTTTATATGACGGTGCGATTACCGATGGGCTTTGGAAATACGGACTACCTCTAGGTTTGTTGGGCATCGTAATTCCAGTTCTGTTCTTTTCGATCGGGGTTCCGAAGCTGGGTTCAGGTCTAGGCGCGATTTTAGGGGCAGCGGAGTTACCGGCAGCTGTAGTAGCCTCCGTGTTAGTTCTGCAAGAAGAGGTATCATTACTTCGCTGGATCGGGATTATCGTAGTTCTGATCGGGATCGCAGCTCCACAAATCCTACCGATGGGGACAGGGAAAAAGTCATCCAAACTATCACCAAAACAATCACTCCGTAAGGTAGAACTTTAATCGGCAAACTGGCATCGATGGTATGATCTGATCCTGAGAGGATTAGATTATCTATCGGTGTTTTTTTTGTGGAAAAAAAGATTGGTGTTAATTTTTCTGGTATCGATAATGGATGTCTAATATATAGTGGTTCTATTCTTAACTAAATGGAGGTGACCACTTATGAACACTAAAAACTATGACTATTTTAAAACGCTGCATGATCAAAAAAATCCACTGATCCTGTACAACTGCTGGGATGTAGCCTCAGCTAAAGCAATAGAACAAGCTGGATCAAAGGCGGTAGCAACTAGCAGCTATTCCATGGCGGAAGCGTGGGGATATTCGGACGGTGAACAGCTTACATTTGAGCTTATGCTTTGGATGATTTCAAAGATTGCCGAACGAGTAGCGGTTCCATTGACCGTAGACATCGAAGGTGGATATGCTGTAGATGAGGATACTTTAGCGCATAACATGGAGCAGTTATTTCAATTAGACATCTGTGGTATCAATTTTGAAGATCAGATTGTAAATCATCCTAACAATGAACTATGGGAGACCAGCGAACAAAGCCGTAGGATCAAAACCATACAACAAGTAGCCTCCAAACTGCAAAAGCGTGTGTTTATTAACGCTAGAACGGATATTTTTTTCAAGGATAAGGAACATTCGATGGATCTAGTGAATCAAGCTATAGAACGTACCTATGCTTATGCTGACGCTGGAGCGGATGGGATTTTTATACCGGGGCTCGCTGATCCAAGCTTGATTGAACAATTTGTCAAAAAATCGCCACTGCCTGTGAATATCATGGTTATGGACGGTATGCTTTCAAATCATGAATTGCAAAAAATTGGCGTGAAACGGATTAGCTATGGCCCGCGTAGTTTCTTTCAGGCACAACATAATCTTCAGGAAAATGCCCGGCAAACGCTTGACGCCTCAGGACTTTATTTAGAAATGAGCTAACCATACTATGATAACTAATGAGCAGGATATCAATAAATATTATAAGATGCTGGTCGAGAAAAACTCGAATTATGAGGGCGTATTTTTTGTAGGAGTGAAGACAACGGGGATCATGTGTAGGCCAACTTGTCCCGCTAAAAAGCCATTAAAAGAAAATTGTGAGTTTTTTGCTACAGCCAAGGAAGCCTTATTAGCATCATATAGACCATGTAAAAGGTGTCAGCCGTTATCCAATCCAACAAAAATGTCTCCTGAAGTAAAGCTGCTTGTAGAAGCTATTGAGAGCAATCCGGAACGAAAATGGACAGATAAAGATTTTGATGAGCTGTCTATTAGTGCAAACACGGCACGCCGCCAATTTAAGAAACAATTCGGGATGACCTTTATCGAATATGCACGTTCTAGACGTTTAGGACTGGCATTCAAACATATTAGGAATGGGGATTCAATCATTAACGCACAACTGGAAAGCGGGTACGATTCGAGCAATGGGTTTAGGGATGCCTTTTCACGAACGATGGGGACTGTCCCGAATCATTCCAAGCAGATTAAAGTGCTGTACTGTACTTGGATAGAAACGATATTGGGTTCCATGCTGGCCATCTCCAATGAAGAGAGTCTTTTACTGCTGGAATTTGTGGATCGCAAGGGTCTTGAAAATGAAATCAAAAGATTACGCACTCGCTTAAATGCAACTATATTACCTGAAAAGGTAGCCGTCCTTCACCAAATTGAGGAGGAATTGAAGCTGTATTTCACAGGTGAACTTACGGAATTTACAACGCCGGTTCGTTATCTGGGCTCAGACTTTCAGCAAAAGGTGTGGAATGAACTCCGGAAAATACCTCTGGGACAGACAGCTTCTTATAAGGAGCTTGCAGAGAAAATCAATAATCCCTCTGCTTGCCGCGCTGTAGCAAGGGCGAATGGTACCAATCAACTCTCAATCTTGGTTCCATGTCATCGAGTGATAAACAGCAATGGTGAATTGGGTGGTTATGGAGGCGGGCTTGCCAGAAAAGAATGGTTAATCAAACATGAGTCTAACCGCTCCTTAAATCAGAATAATTTCATTTAAACTACTTCTCTCTATTACGTAGAATGTGATGGATCCCCTTACTTCAAGGCAGGAGATTCATCACTTTCTGTACTTAAATACTGAACTAACATGTCCACAAATCGGTTAGCAATTTGAATATCCTGAAGTTCGTTTTTGAAATCGTCTTTGGAAATCAGGCTCATTTTCTGTAATAAACCCATCATAGACGTGAAGATGAAATGAGCAGTGGATAAGGGTTCTGTATCAAATTTTAACGATCCATCTTTAACTCCGGCCTCCAGAGCATCCATTAAGAAATGTCGTTCTTTTCCCCGCATCACAAAATTTCTGTAATTTTCTTTGAGTTCTTTACTGTAATCATAGGCTTCAAAATGCAAATCGAATAGAAGAATGAATTTGATGTAACCTGAGTGTTGCCGGGCATAATCAATCCAAGCATTAAGCATCGAAGCAAGCATTTGCTTACCATTCATTTCAATTGAAGAAGGTGCGCTTCTAACAAATTGCGTCATGCTCTCCAGAATTTCCATCTGGACCTCAAAAATCAGTTCGTTCATGGACTGGAAATGCTTATAAAAGGTAACCCGGCTTACACCAGCCACGTCGCAGACATCCTTAATATTAACTTTGAGAAAGCTTTGCTTCATAAAAAGATCCTTCGCCGCAGCAATTAATTCTTCCCGGTTTTTGTTTTTTAAATTCTGGTGCCAGTTCTCAGTCATGGGCGACACTCCTTTCTTGCTCCTTTTTTGGTTTTTGTAAGGTGATGAGAAAGGCAGATGCCAGGATAATTGCCCCAAAAATATAGGGAATATTAATATGTTTGTCAAACATCAATCCCGCTAAAATGGGTCCAAGTATGTTTCCTATACTGGTGTACGTTGTATTTAATCCGGCAGCATATCCTTGTCGATCACCAGCTGAGTTGGCAATCAATGTACTTACTGTGGGTCGTAAAAAAGCATTAAAAGCAAAAAATAAACCTGATACAACTAATAAATAACCTAAATTGATCTTGAATATCATCAACAATAAGGTTATAGCGGTCATCACCAATGATATACGTATAAGCTTTATCTCGCCAAGTCTCTTAATCAGATGATCAAGCAGCCAGATCTGCACAATAATGCCTATAATAGCACCAACCGTAATAATGATTGAGATTTTCGTTGCATCAAAACCGTATTTTTGTTCCACAAAAAGGGCGTACACCGTTTCATAATTCATCAGACCAAATGTCATGATCAGAATGAGCAGAAGATAGCGGAAATAGGACGTCCGGAATGAGTTTACGATTTGACTACGAATGGATTCCCGAGGGGCCCATTTGTTAACGGATTTCCGTTTTTCCTTTGGTAGTGTCTCTGGCATATAAAAACAAAGTATCGTAGCGATAAGCCCAAGTCCACCCGCAAAAAAATAAGGCACCCGTATGCCAAACCCAGCGATAATCCCGCCTAACCCTGGACCAAGTACCATACCCAAATTCATGGAAGCCCCCAAGTACCCCATACCTTTTGCACGGGTTTCATGGGTGGTGATATCAGCGACATAGGCCATATTGGAAGGGACCATGATTCCGATACCTATACCCCCAATAAATCTAGCGATGTAAAGTAGGGGCAATGTCGTAGATACAGCAAATATCAGATCTGAAAGGACGGTTAAAAACATTCCGGAAATGATCATTGATTTTCGGCCCCATTTATCCGAAAGCTGTCCCCCTATAGGTGAAAAAATAAACTGTGCTGCTCCAAAAGCCGCAATAAGATATCCGGCGGCAGCCCCTGACGCATTAAACAGTTTCAGATATTCAGGTAGAATGGGAATGACCATACCTTGCCCCAATAAAGCGATAAATAGATTCAACATCAGAATGAAAAGTGGAAATCTAGCAGACTTAGATAAGCTGCTCATATCATAGCCCTCCCATAATATTTACACTGTGTAATCCTTTACTCAATGTAAACTATAATAATGGATTGTTGGGCCCTTGTAAAGGTGTGTCTGAAATTTAGGATACGCTGTTTTTAGTATGTTTTTTCAAGTAAAAAAAGTACTGTTTTAAACAAAAGAAGGAAAATTTATGAATTCACATCATTATCCAAGTATGATAGCATGATCTATATATTTTGGTGTAAAGCGCGGGCTTATCTTAATAAGATTGGAGCGAACGTCATGCTTAAGGTTCTGATCGTGGACGATGAACCCTGGGTTCTTGAGGGGCTAAGGACGATGATCGACTGGGGAAAATTCGGTTATGAAGTTTGTGGTGAAGCTCAAAACGGCACGGATGCGATGAGGCTTATCCAGGAGAATAAACCGGAACTGGTTCTCACGGATATTAATATGCCTGTAATTAACGGTCTTGAGCTTATTACAAAGTTGAATGAGGTGATGGAGAAACCTCCTAAATTTGTGATTTTGTCTGGATATGATGATTTCAAGTATGCACGCACGGCATTGCGCCAGCGGGTAAATGAATATTTATTAAAACCCATTGATGATGAAGAAATAGAGGCTTTATTAAGCAGGATCACTCCAATAATCCAAAATGAAATCGCTTCCAATGAGGAGTTTGATAAAAAGCAATTTTTTATCGTAAATAATATCATCAATCGCCTGATCCAAGGGGAGTATAACGAAAATTTAGAGCTTCTAACCCGAAACACCTTGAAGCTTCAAGCGGATGCAGAGGTAATGTGTATTCTTATTGAACCGGCCTCCTCTATGAATCCATACCAGCCGCAGATAAGCGATTATTTTTCTAAGGAAAACTTCTGCTTCTTTCAAGACGGATCGGGAAGAGCGGGGATCATTCTTCAGTCTGCTTCTATCGGGAATGAGAGCCTGGAGTCTATCGTCAACCAGATGTATTCGGATCTCACTGAGCAATCACAGGAGCTGGTCTTTCTAGCACTTAGCAGCAGAATGGTCGGGGTGAGCTCTATTCGAGAGATTTATAGGCAGGCACTTGAGGTATGGAAACGAAAAACGCACCAGCAGAAAAGAGGGGTCTTTTATTATAGTGAACTTAGAAACCTGAAAAAGGAAGAACCTCATGAGGATCATTTCAGACAGCTGCTGCATAAGGTCCAAACGAATGATACGGAGCAAATCCAGCCTTGTGTTAAAGAAGCGTTTGCTGCTTTCGTCGAGAATCTGCTGACCCTTGAAGTTGTAAAAGCAAAAGTGGCCCATTTAGAGCTTACGATCTGTAGAATTATAGCTCAAATGAATGGAGACCCGGATGCGATTATGACTAAGCTTCAGCAAGAATACGGAAATCTGGGTGAACTCAGTGATTATTTTATAATAAGCCGTTATGTACAAAGTCTGTGTGAACGTGCTGCCGTCTATCTGTCTGAATTAGAGCAGCAGAATGAACGAAATACGATTTACAAGGTTATTCAGTATGTGGATCGTGAATTTCGGAATAAATTAAAGCTTCAGGATTTGGCACAACAATTTCATATTAATTCTACCTATTTGGGACAACTGTTTAGAAAGCAAACGGGTCAGGGCTTTAGTGAATACCTAAATGCTAAACGGATTGAAGAGGCGAAAAGTCTGCTGAAACGAACACAGCTAAAGATATCGGATATAGCGGTGCAGGTGGGATTCTCTAACACTGATTATTTTATAGATAAGTTTAAGCTGCTTGTAGGGGTAGTACCATCCGTGTATAAAAATGAGAATAAGAACCAACAGCTCTAGGGGAAGCAAGGTGTTTCATATGGAGAGAAAAAAATTCAGATTTAGAAAAGTAGTGAATGATATTCCCTTGAATTATAAATTTTCCCTTATTTATATCATAGGTGTTCTTCTCCCTATCATTATTATTAACCTTGTTTTTTTGGATCGGATTTCCGATCTGATCAAATCGAGAGAGCAGCAGAACCTGGAAATATCTTTAGAAAGAGCCCGAAAGGACATTCATGATTTCATTGAAGGTGGGGTAGCTGTCAGCTATACGCTTTCTGCCGATAAGAACCTGTATGAATTGCTTGAGCGGACGTATGGGAACTCTATTGAATTTTATGACACTTTTGATGAACAGCTGAGAGACCGCATGAACAGCTATATGCCGGTGAATAATCAGATTGAACGGATTACTGTATTTACGAACAATGATTCCATTGTTTCCGGCAGCAACTATCAGGTCATCAATGAAAAGGTAATGAATAGTGAATGGTATAAGCAGTCGAAGGCTGCGGATAAACATCTGTTTCTTGCCGCTTATCATATGAGTGATACCTCTAGTGTGATTTCTACAGCGCCTTATTTGAGTGTTATTGAGCGAATGGACGCTTACAGCTCATACAATAAGTTTGAAAAGCTGCTTAGAATTGATTTGGATCTCAGTAAAATATATGACGTGATTATCAGAGAAAAAGATTACTTGAGTCTTTATTTAGTTAACGAGCAGGACGAGATTATTATGTCTGCACAAAGCGGCTATCAAAGAGGCACCGCGGAACCTTATCCCGTGTTCAAGCTGCAGGATGATGAGCGCAAGGAGGACGTTCATATTGTACCCGTCGGCGGAGCTAGTTATATAAAGGGCTGGCGGATAATAGGAATTACACAAGGTGAGCGTATTACCCAAGCGATAATGGAGATTCGGATTTATGCAGGGATTCTGGCGTCCATTGTCACGCTAATCACAACCGCTTTTTTATATGTGATGTTAAGATCCTATAATTATCGGGTGAAACGGTTATCCAGACATATGCAGAAAGTATCCAATGAGAAATTTGAGCTGATTCGAATCGATGAAGGCCAGGATGAGATCGGGGGACTGATCCGTAATTTTAACAGGATGACCACTACCATTAATTCCTTGATCAATGATGTATATAAACTGGAGATTCAAAAAAATAATCTGGAGATGGAAAGAGTAAGAGCTGAACTGAATTTTCTGCAAAGCCAGATGAATCCGCATTTTCTGTTTAATACGTTAAATGCCATTTTGGTGGTCTGTACTAAAAATAATTATTCGGATGTTACAGATATTATTAAGAGTTTATCCAAATTACTTAGACGGCTGCTGAGCTGGAAAGAAGATCTCGTCACTCTGGAAGAAGAAATGACTTTCATCGAGATGTATTTAAAAATTGAAAAATTCCGGTTCCGGGATAAATTTGATTATCAATTTGAGATCGATGAGCAGTCGCTTCAATATAAGATTCCCAAGCTAAGCATGCAGCCGCTCGTTGAGAATTCCTGCAAACATGGTCTACAGGCCATAGAGGGACTTGGTGTGATAAAAGTGAAGACGTTAGTGGAGGAGGGACGCTTAAAAGTTACCGTCTCTGATAACGGTAAAGGGATAGAGCCAGAGAAGCTGCAAGAATTATTAGGTAATGTGCAAAATGAAGCGTCTTCGGGAACGAATATCGGAATCCGCAACGTGTACCGCCGATTAGAATTGTATTATGAAGATCAGGTCCGTTTTGATATCAGCAGCGTTCCGGATGAAGGGACCATTGTCACTTTTGATATTCCATTAAAACTCCTGGAACGGAAGAATAGCTAGAAAGTGAGGGACCCCCTATGAAATACAAAGTATTGTTGATCGATGATGAGCCTAGTGCGCTTGAAGCGATGCAGCTATGGATTGATTGGCAGGAGCTTGGCTTTGAGGTATGTGGAACCTCCAGCAATGGCAAAGAGGGGCTGGAGTTAATGAAACAGCTCGAACCAGATCTTGTAATTACGGATGTTAATATGCCGCTAATGAATGGGCTGGAGATGGTCGCAGCTTGGCAACGAGCTGAGATTAAGGAGATTAAGTTTGCCATACTAAGTGGTTATAGTGAGTTTGAATATGCCAAGACAGCTATACACTATGGAATTAATCATTATCTGATGAAGCCAGTGTTTCCAGAAGAAGCGGCAGAAGAATTACTGGAGATTTATCAGGAGCTGGAGCAGGAAGCTCAGAAGCGCAGTTTAAATCAAATAGCCTCCGCGGAGGAGGCTGTTTCTCTCCTGAAAGGAATACTGCATGAGAAAGCTGAGCAGTCGAATCAGGAGGTACTTAACCGATTATCGGAAGGGAAAAGCCATTGGAATATTTGTCTGATACAGACAGAGCCGGTTTTATATACAGAGATCAGAGAGCAAGCCTCAGCCCTCCTAACCGATAAAGATTCGATGTTTCTGATGGATCTGGAGAGTCATTGTTTTGGAATCGTATACGGATACAATTCATTGTCCACTGAGGGAGCTGTGATCGATCAGATCGCAACTCCCTTGCTGAATGAACACCCTAAACAAGCTTTGTATATTGCAGCTGGCGCTGGCGTAGGCTCCTTGCTTCAGATCGGGAACAGTTACCGAACGGCGAAAGAAGCATTAATGTATTATTTTTATTATCCTGAAAATGCAGAGGTCCTGAGTTATCAAGAGATTAAGGATAGTCCCTTCAGTTATCATTATGATCAAATTCAACTGATGGATGACTTGATAAGACCTATTAATACGCTGGACTCCGCAGATTTTAGCCAAGCTGTGAACTCGGCAGCCCGCAGTTTCCGTGAGCAGCGCATCGCTCCAGAGGTTGTGAAGAAAATTGTTATTCATATGATGTATAAGATTATTGAGTTTACCTCGGAAGCCAGTGAAGTCCATGAGTCCTCCTTATCTAATCAAATTAGAATTCCCGCGATGTTAGACTCAATGATCACCTTGACGGACTTAATGCGTAATTTGCTATTCTGCGGCGAGGCCAGTATTGATATCCTTCTTAAGGAACAAAACCTAAGATCACAGGGGATTGTTCAGGAGATTAACAATTATATTGAAGAGCATTTTCGCGAATGTCTTACCATTAAGAGGCTATCAGAGGTGTTTTTCCTGCACCCGGTATATCTGGGACAATTATTGATCAAGAAGAACGGAATTAACTTCAATGAACAGCTGCATAACCTCCGAATAAAAGAGGCAGTACATTTACTTCAACAAAATAAGTTAAAAAATAGTGAAATCGCTGAGAAAGTGGGCTATGGCAATTATAGTCAGTTCCTCAAGCAATTTGAAAAAAAACTACATATGAGTCCTAACGAATTTAAAAACACTAATACCTAAACTTTTTGGGGGTACATCTTTAATTCTGGCGTATTTTCAGAAGATTATCACCTCTATAATTTAACTTGTAAGGGCTTACAACATTGTTACACCAACAAATATATGGAGGTGCTTTATGGGGGGCAGGTTAATATCCAAATGGAAACTTAGTCTGATTGCTGTGTTATCCCTAAGCTTTACCTTAGCAGGGTGCGGAGGAAATAACAGCAACAATACGACGGCTAAGGGGGAAGACAAACCAGCAGAAACAGCCACTTCAACTGCAGCAGGAACAAATTCTGATAAGATTGAACCTTTCGAAATTAGTATCTTTCTTGGAGAAGCAGGCCAGCAACCAACACCAGATAATAAAATTTATAAAATGATTAAAGAAAAAACAGGCGCCTCATTCAATTTCGAATTCTTGGCAGGAGATCTTAAACAGAAGCTTGGCGTTATGATTGCCGGTTCGGATTATCCAGATCTAATGAGTTCTAATACCCAACTGACGGCAGCAGGTGCATTTATTCCTCTCGAGGACTTGATTGAAGAACACGCTCCAAATTTGAAAGCGCATTACGCAGCTTACTGGAACATGATGAAGGATCCAAATGATGGACATATTTATACACTTCCAAACTATGGTGCGTATAACGGTGATGTGAATTCAACCTATTACTCTGGCCCAGCTTTCTGGATTCAGAAAGCTGTACTTAAAGATGCTGGCTATCCAGTGGTTAAAACTTTGGATGAGTATTTCGATCTTATCGTTAAGTATAAAGAGAAGAATCCAACCATTGATGGACAACCAACAGTTGGGTTTGAAATTCATAACAAAGACTGGAGAAACTGGGGATTGTTTAACGCTCCTCAGCATCTGATCGGACATCCTAATGATGGCGGAGTAGTGGTTAAGGATAACGTGGCAGAAATCTTTGCGGATAAAGACTATGCTAAGCAGTACTATAAGAAGCTTAATGATATGAATGCATTGGGTATTATTGATAAAGAAGCATTTACAATGGATTATGACCAATATTTAGCTAAATTGTCCAGCGGAGCCGTTCTAGGAATGTTTGATCAGCACTGGAACTTTGGTAAAGCAGAAGATTCACTCAAGACTCAAGAAAAAGATATGAGAACTTATGTAGGTCTGCCTCTTGTGTATGATACCAACACCAAAGATTATTATCTGGATCGCCCTGCGCTTAACTTGAATAATGGATTCGGGATTACTATCAATGCTAAGGATCCAGTGAGAATCCTTAAACTTATGGACACATTGATTCAAGAAGATTGGCAAAAAACTCTCACTTGGGGTATTGAAGGCGAAGATTATATTGTGGAAAACGGCCGCTTTATGAGAACCCAAGAACAACGGGATAACGCAGTTGATGCTACTTGGAAGCTGAGTAACAAAGCAGAAGCTTGGTATGCTACCGCTCCGAAAATGCAAGGGTACTTTGCAGACGGTAACTCAACGGATGCGGCAGCCCAACCAGAAGAATATAAGGCAGGATTGGAAGCGTTTGACAAGGAAGTCCTCGACGCATATGGATTCAACAGTTATGTAGATTTCTTCAGTAAGCCTGGACCGAATCCAGTAGCTTACCCTGCTTGGTCCATAGATCTTGTTGAAAATTCTCCAGCAAAAATTGCCGATACGAAGATGGGAGAAGTTAAAACCAAGTTCTTGCCAAAAGCAATCTTGGCTAGTCCTTCCGATTTCGATAAAGTTTGGGCTGAATTTGTTAAAGAACTTAATAAAGCGGATGTTAAAGCCTACGAAGACAGAATCAATGAACAGCTTAAATGGAGATTTGATACTTGGAGTGTTAAATAGTTAGAGCATGCTTAAAAATCAGAAAGTGGTGGCTTATTAGCCAACCACTTTCTGAAATATATGGATGATGTGGGGAGAAAATATATGGATGAGATTTTAACGGGAAAAAAAGTTAACCGGCATCCTAAAAGAAAAAAGAAGCAACCTATTACTATGAATTTGATTAAGAATCAGAAACAGCTAATTTGGATGTCGGTTCCATTGCTGCTTTATATTATATTATTTGCTTATGTTCCCGTCTGGGGATGGACCATGGCTTTTCAGGATTATAAACCAGCTAAGGCTTTTGGCGAACAAACGTGGGTTGGCTTGAAACACTTCAAGTTTCTATTTACGGACGATACCTTTTTAAGGGTACTACGAAACACACTGGCTATGGGATTAATTAATTTCTTTCTAGGATTTATAACCGCAATAACATTGGCCTTACTTCTTAATGAAATCAAAAATGTATTTTGGAAAAGAACCGTGCAGACCATATCCTACTTACCTCACTTCCTCTCTTGGATTATTGTAACAGGGATTGTAGGTGTCTCCCTCTCGGTTAACGACGGGATTATCAACATCGTACTCATGAAATTACATCTTATCGATTCACCGATTCTTTGGTTGAGTGAAGGGAAGTATTTCTGGGGTATTGTGGGTGCTTCAACCGTCTGGAAAGAGGTTGGATGGAGTACTATCATCTACTTGGCTGCTATTGCTTCTATAGATCCAGCTTTATATGAGGCTGCTGAGATTGATGGGGCTAACCGGTACAAAAAAATGTTCAATGTAACATTGCCGGGAATTAGACCAACCATTGTAATCCTGATGATAATGTCCATAGGACATGTACTGGATGTCGGATTTGAGGTTCCGTACTTATTAGGGAACGGGCTTACTGTAGACTGGTCGGATACGATTGATATATTTGTATTGAAATACGGGATTGGGCAAGGGAATTATTCCTTAGCTACTGCGGGTGGTATATTTAAAACAGTCGTAAGTGTAACGTTGCTGCTATTAGCTAACTGGACTTCGAAGCGGCTAGGGGAAGAGAGGCTGTTATAATCATGGAAAAAACTCAATTGATTCCTCAAAAATCTCCAAAAAGTAATGCTGGAAAACGGATGAGAAATTTGGGGTTCGAACCCGTAGTGTTCGGCACCTTCAATACTATATTTATGGTTTGTCTAGTTATTGTTACCTTGTATCCATTCCTGAATACTATAGCAGTCTCCTTTAATGCGGGGAATGATACCATCCGCGGCGGCATTTATCTATGGCCTAGAGAGTGGACCATACAAAACTACAAGGCAGTTTTTGCCTCTGGTACAATTATTCCTGCTTTTTGGATTTCGGTAGCACGAACAGTGATATCTACGATCCTGAATCTATTTTTAACCACAATGCTTGCTTATACTTTAAGCCGGAAAGAATATGTTTTCCGCAAACAGATTACCTTTATTTTCGTCCTAACCATGTATTTTAATGCGGGTCTGATTCCAAACTATTTCCTAATTAAGGATCTTCATTTGATTAATACGTTTTGGGTATATGTAATACCGACTATGATAAGTGCATTTAATATGATCGTCATCCGTACTTACATTGGCGGCTTGCATGAAAGTCTTATGGAATCCGCGAGAATCGACGGTGCAGGTGAATTCAAGATTTTCATGAAAGTAGTCTTCCCTTTGTGTAAACCTGTTCTTGCTACCATCGCCCTTTTTGTCGCGGTAGGTGCATGGAACGCATGGTTTGATGCTTTTATCTACACTTCTTCCCGCCAACACTTGAGTACATTGCAATATGAATTAATGAAACTAATATCATCTAGTATGAATGCGAACAGTAACGCAAGTGTAGCTAACGGGGCAGGGGTAACTGCAGAGTCAGCGGGGTCAATGGTTACTCCAAAGTCCATTCGTGCAGCCGTTACTATTGTTGCTTCGGTTCCAATTTTGCTAGTCTATCCATTCATGCAAAAGTATTTTGTAGTTGGAATGAACGTAGGAAGCGTGAAGGAATAAGGAGCTTGCAATCACTATTAAGTAATAGGAAGGTTGTCTGTTAAATTATGACCCCATCTTCAATCACATACACGAATCCGATACTTCCAGGCTTCTATCCTGATCCAAGTATCATCCGGGCAGGGGATGACTACTATTTAGTTTGCAGCTCCTTTGAGTATTTCCCTGGCGTACCTATTTTTCATAGTCAGGATTTGATTCACTGGACCCAAATAGGTCATGTGCTCAATCGTGTAAGTCAGCTGGATACACGTAAAAGCAAGAGCTCTGGAGGGATATTTGCCCCAACGATCCGGTATCATGAAGGAACGTTTTACATGATAACGACCGAAATACACGGGAAAGGGAATTTCTATGTTACGGCTACGGATCCTGCGGGTCCGTGGTCAGATCCGATTAGTATTCCTTATGGAGGAATTGACCCTTCTCTAATGTTTGATGAGGATGGAAAGGTTTATGTAACCACCCAGCAGGGGGCAGATTATGACTCCCATGCCATCCAATATGAGATAGATATTGCTACGGGAGCAGCGTTAACAGAACCTGTTGTCATCTGGACTGGGGATGGTGGACCTTGGACGGAAGGCCCCCATTTGTACAAAATAAATGGAATGTACTATATCATGACGGCTTCAGGAGGAACGGCAAAGGAACATCGGGAGATCATTGGCCGCAGCTCCTCTCCTTATGGACCATTTGAACGATTGCCGCATCCGATATTGACGCACAGCGGTACTGATAATCCCATTCAGTATTTAGGGCATGCCGATTTGATTGAGGATCGTAACGGGGATTGGTGGGCCGTATTCCTTGGAGTAAGACTAGTAGATGCAAAATTTACTGTGCTTGGAAGAGAGACTTTCCTTGCTCCCGTAAGCTGGACTGAAGACGGATGGCCGATGATCGATAATAATGAAGACACTGTCGGACTGGAAATGAAGGTTTCACGTGTACCTGGTCAATCACCAAAACCTGAGACTAGTGGAAGATATGATTTTGATGAACATGTATTGCCGCTGGGATTAGCCTTTCTGCGGAATCCGGCTGAGGGAAGCTGGTCCTTAAACGAACGGCAGGGATGGTTATCTCTTCGAGGACAACCGAAAGGTCTCAGTGAAGTAGGCCAAGTGGCTTTTGTAGGCAGAAGACAGCAGCATACTTCAGCAGAATGGAGCACACTGCTTGAAATGCCTTCATCTATTGCTGATGTGGAGGCTGGACTTTGCGCCAGATTAGATGAGAACGCTCATTATGAAATTGGACTTGTTCAAAAAAACGGCCAAAGAGTGATTACAGCTCATGTGACCATGGATGGAATAACCCATACAGCGGCAGAGATTCCAACTACTGCCGAGCGAATTTATTTGAAAGCTAAGGCTGAGCTTAACGAATACAGCTTCCTGTATTCTTTGGATGGGCAGGAGTGGAATAAGCTATCAACAGCGGCAGCTTATCCATTATCCCCCCAAGCCGTAAAAGGAAATGGATTTACGGGTGTTCTTATCGGCTTATATGCGACAGGTCATGGCAAGGTAGCTGAGGTGCCTGCCTACTTCGATTGGTTCGATTATCAGTCTTAATTATTCGAATACTGATATAAATGCGTTTGTCAGGAGGGAACTTGTTGAGACAAGCTAGTGATTACACAGAACCTGCACTAAAAACAATATTTGCTGAGGATTACAAAATTGGCGCAGCCGTTAACCCGTTGACGATTCAATCACAGGAGCACTTGCTCGCCTATCATTTCAATAGCATTACCGCTGAGAATGAGATGAAGTTTGAAAGTCTGCATCCGCTTGAAGATATTTATAACTTTAAGCTAGCAGATGAGTTGGTTGCGTTCGCCCGAAAATATCATATGGTTATGCGCGGGCATACTTTAGTCTGGCACAACCAGACTACGGACTGGTTGTTTGAGGATAAGAAGGGTGGGCCTGTAAGCAAAGAGGCATTGCTTGCACGGCTCAAATCACATATTCAGACCGTGGTTGGGCGTTACAAGGAAGATATCTATGCTTGGGATGTTGTAAATGAAGTTATTGCAGATGAAGGAGAAGAACTTCTTCGCCGGTCAAAGTGGCTGGACATTGTCGGACCGGAGTTTATCGGCAAAGCGTTTGAATATGCTCATGAAGCCGATCCTAAGGCTTTATTATTCTACAACGACTATAACGAGTCTAATCCCCTTAAGCGCGATAAAATCTATAAAATGGTGAAGTCGCTGCTGGAACAAGGAGTGCCGATCCATGGCGTCGGATTGCAAGCACACTGGAATTTATACGATCCGAGCTTAGACGATATACGTGCTGCTATTGAGAAGTATGCATCTTTAGGGCTTCAGCTCCAATTGACAGAGCTGGATGTATCCATGTTCCGTTTCGATGACAAACGCATGGATTTAAAGGTTGCACCTGCCGAACTGCTCGAGCTGCAGGCAGAGCGGTATGAAGCGATGTTTGCTCTGTTGAAAGAATACCGCGACGTGATTAGCTCTGTCACTTTCTGGGGAGCAGCGGATGACTATACATGGCTGGACGAATTCCCTGTTCGGGGACGGAAAAATTGGCCATTTCTATTCGATGAGCAGCATAATCCTAAGCCGGCTTATCATCAATTGCTTAACGCTGTCACCAAATCATAGAGTGGGTAATCTGCTCAAGCTTGCGAATCATGAACCCGTCCTTTTTAATCCAGGGCGGGTTATTTATACGGGAGGAATATACATGACAAATACCGCTTATGAGGCTTGGCTCAACTATGGCAAGCTGAAATCTGGATCTCTATACAATCAATATTTAAATTGGTGTGGTGAGTTGGTTGTAACGGAGGACAACGAGACGATTCAGGCAGCAGCCGCGGAATTCATACAGGGGATGACCTCTATGCTGGGCAAAGCGCCACTGCTCACAGCGCAACCAGAAGGACCGTGTATCGTTATAGGAACCCTCCAAGGGGGGAATCCGTTAATTGGTAGAGTATTCGGAGGAGAGCGAACCGATTCACTAGGTCCTGAAGGTTTCCTTATACGTACAAACGCTACTGAGCGATGTATCGCTATCGGTGCTTTAACGTCTGTTGGAATTTTGTATGGTGTATTCCATCTTTTACGGCTGATAGGAACAGAAAGCGAGATAGACGCTCTAGATTTATCTATGAATCCGGTGAACGGCCTGCGAATGATTAATCACTGGGATAATTTTGATGGCAGTATTGAACGTGGCTATGCTGGACGCTCCTTTTTTTACGAGTCCAATCAATTTCTTAACGATACAAAGCGGCTACGTGATTATGCCAGATTAATGTCCTCTGTGGGTATCAACGCGATTTCGATTAACAATGTGAATGTTCATGAGCTTGAATCTCTATTTATAACGGAGCAATATTTGCCTGATATCGCGTTGATTGCAGGAATATTCCGCGTATACGCGATTAAGCTATTCCTCAGTGCTAACTTCGCCAGCCCGATACAGATCGGAGCATTGGACACAGCTGATCCTCTGGACCCAGCGGTGCGGAAATGGTGGAAAGATAAGGCTAGTGAGGTTTATCGGGCGATACCTGATTTTGGCGGGTTTGTGGTCAAAGCGGATTCAGAAAATCGACCAGGACCATTCACTTACGGACGTGACCATGCAGATGGCGCCAACATGCTGGGAGAAGCACTGGAGCCGTTTGGCGGAATCGTGATTTGGCGTTGTTTCGTATATAACTGCAAGCAGGATTGGCGTGACCGTAAGACAGATCGGGCCAGAGCGGCATATGATCATTTCAAACCATTGGATGGCCGGTTTAATGATAATGTAGTGCTGCAAATCAAGAATGGACCGATGGATTTTCAAGTCAGAGAACCGGTATCTCCGCTGTTTGGCGCACTGGAACATACCAATCATCTGATGGAGTTTCAGATTGCTCAAGAATATACGGGGCAGCAGCGGCATCTCTGTTATCTTGTTCCACAGTGGAAAGAAGTCCTTGATTTCAATACTTATGCCAAAGGGAAAACTACGCTTGTGAAACATATTGTGGACGGATCGGTGTGGGGAAATAAGTATAATGGTGTGGCTGCTGTAACTAATGTTGGAGATGACATGAACTGGACGGGGCATGGGTTAGCTCAAGCTAATCTGTATGGATATGGAAGATTAATTTGGAATCCGGAGCTGACGGCAAAAGAAATAGCTGAGGAATGGATTCGGCTTACCTTTGGCACTGATGAAGGTCTAGTGGCTGCTATTCGCGGGATGTTGATGGACTCATGGAGGATTTACGAATCTTACACAGCTCCATTAGGTGTGGGTTGGATGGTTAATCCGGATCATCATTATGGGCCGAATGTGGATGGGTATGAATACGCCAAGTGGGGAACGTACCATTATGCGGATCATAAGGGCATTGGTGTGGATCGTTCAGTCAAATCGGGAACGGGTTATAGCGGACAGTATATGGGGCTTAATGCATCAAATTATGAGAATCTAGCGTCTTGTCCGGAAGAGCTGTTGCTGTTCTTTCATCATGTTCCATACACGTATGTTCTGCAATCGGGGCAAACTATTATTCAGCATATCTACGATACTCATTTTGAGGGGGCTGAGCAGGCTGCACAGCTTCTAGCGACATGGGAATCACTTGAAGGCAGCGTGGATAGTGGATTGTATATGCAAGTGAAGCAACGTCTTGAAGAGCAAGCAGAGCATGCGCAGGAATGGAGAGATCGGATCAATACGTATTTTTACCGCAAGAGCGGAATTGAGGATCTTAAAGGCAGAAAGATTTATTAGATTTCGAATCGAGGGATGATGATAGTGAGCCTCACGATTAGAGCGATTTTGGAAGATTTAATGGGAACTGTGGAACAGGTAGAAGGGACTGTGGATATTCTGAACCCAGGGGAACCGGAAACTGAAGTCACAGGGATTATTACGGCCTTCTCTGCCACACAAAATGTTGTGGAGCAAGCAATAGCGTTAGGAGCCAATTTGCTGATCACGCATGAAGGTGTATTTTATAGCCATCATGCGGCGAGCGAGTGGTTAGAAGGTGATCCGGTTTATCATGCGAAAAAAAGTCTGATCGAACATTCCCAAATTGCTATTTTTCGTTATCATGATTATTGGCATCGGCAAAAGCCGGATGGAATTATGGTGGGTTTACTGCGAGAACTAGATTGGTCCGCATACGTGGAAGAGCAGCAAGCAGCTGCTACGATTCTCACTATTCCTGCTATGACTGTACTGGAAGCTGCTCAATATATTAAAAGTAAGCTAGGGATCTCTTATGTACGCGCTGCCGGTGACCTGTCTCTTTCCTGCAAACGCGTAGGGATATTAGTAGGTTACAGAGGAGGCGGGACGATGGCTATTCCGCTTTTTAATGATCACAATCTTGATTTAATTATTGCTGGTGAGGGACCAGAGTGGGAGACTCCGGAATATGTGCGGGATGCAGGGCACCAAGGCAGATCTAAAGCGCTCATCATGTTAGGTCATGCGGAGAGTGAAGCGCCGGGAATGAAATATTTAGCTGAAATCTTAGCAGACAAATATCCCATGCTTCCTACCCGGTTCATTGCTGAACAACCCATCTATCAGATGGTTTAATCTGGGGAAATTAAGAGTACGGAATAAATAAACATATTATGGAGAAAATGAAGGGAAACAGGTCACTGAGAAAGGAGTGTTTCAATGGAAATTCCTTTGGAGGCTGATGAAGTATTAAGTCGGATCAAAAAGCTGCAAAGCGACGGAAGCTCGATCAGTAAAAAACAAGTAAAGCAAAGCGACCCAGAGCTTATGAGAAGTGCGCTGTTCTTTTTTCCAAGCTGGGAGCATGCATTGAAAAACGCCGATCTTTTGTAGCCATAGTATTGTAAAAGGGAGCTAAGTGGACAGGGAATATCTCTGATTCTGCTTAGCTTTTTTCATATCTCCAGTGAAAAGGATGGCCTTTATATAGAAAGTACTGGTGTTTTAACCTCCGTTTGGCTTGGTTCAGAGCCATTTTCTTAAATAAAACGAGTAAACAAGAGCAAAAGAAAGAGAAAATGAAGAGTATGCTCAATATGAAATGAAAAGCATTGCTTTCAACATTATTTTGACCAGAGCCCTCCTTTACAAGCAAACCTTACAAGAGTATGATTCATCTCAGAACTGACAATTATCTTAAATTTACAATTACATAAGCAATCCGCTTAATTTCCGTTTCTGGAAAGCGGGGGAACCAACAACTGGCAGCCGATGTGAGAGTCGGCACTGGTTATGGGGTGAATCCTGTTCCGGGTGCATAACATGCATCCCTGCAGGTAGGGCAACTCTCACTGCCCGAATCCGACAGCTAACCTCGTAAGCGTATGGAGAGAGGATGAATGGCGTGTTTAGTGATGAATAGCCACAGAGAATCCCTCTGTGGTTTTTTGCTGCGTTTTTAAGCAGATATAGTCGTAGAATTTATTATGAAAGAGGTGTTACCTTTGCCTATCGCTAAACTGAACGGAACTTCGCTCTATTATGAAATCAATGGAACTGGCACTCCGGTTGTGTTTATCCATGGACATGGATTAACACACAGTATGTTCAAACCACAGCTGGAGTATTTTTCCGATAAATATAAAGTGATTTTGTGCGATTTACGGGGGAATGGTAAGTCTGGTAAACTGCTGGAGGCCCCACATGAGATTATTGAGACGCAATGTCTGGATCTGATTATGCTGTTGAATGACCTAGGTATTCGTGAAGCAGTTTTTGTAGGAATCGCCTATGGTGGCTTAGTCGTTCAGCATATTGCCAAACAATATCCTGAGCGTGTAAAAGCCATTGTGGTCGCAGACAGCTTCTGTAGGACTCATGGATCAACAATTGTAGGGAAAATACAAACTATGGCAGCATATTGTAGTTTGCTAATGTATTATCTCCCAAGCGAGCTGGTGTTGCCTTCGATTCGGATGATGTACCGAGAGCGCTGGAGTCTGGCCTACAATGAGATTAGAAGAGGGCTGCTGGACAAACGTCCCCGGGAGCTTTATCGGCAAAGGCTGGCTACGAGCCATGTTGATTACACCAGATGCTTAAAGGCTTTTAAACGTCCTGCTTTATGTATTGTAGGGGACTTTAATGAATTTGGAGTGAATTGTATGAAGGAAATGGTGTCCCAACTGCCACATGCGCAGTTGGCGATTATTCCGAACGCATTAGATCCAAGTAATCTGTGCCAGCCGGAGCAATTCAATGCGATTCTTCAACGTTTCTTAGAGAAGCAGCAGGGCAGTCAGCAGATTAGCTGATCTATAGGGAGACCTTTACAAGCGAAGCGTTTAAGTGGAAAAGGGCGTCCCATAGCCAGGGGGAATGAGCTGGCTATGGGACGTCTTTCTGGGTAGAACTTTAGGGAAATTCTCCCTAAAGTGAAGGTGATTATGGCTTCTAGCACGTGAATTAGGGAAATTCTCCCTAAAGTGATAGAAAGCATGGCTCCTAGAACGTGGATTAGGGAAATTCTCCCTAAAGTGAAGGGAATTATGGCTCCTAGAACGTGGATTAGGGAAATCCTCCCTAATAATAGGGTGTTTTTAGCCATAAATGGGTATTTGCATGAATTTTTAGGGAGGATTTCCCTAAAAACCTTATTTTAAAACGATTATCGATGAATATTAGGGAGGATTTCCCTAATATAATGGATATCTAACTAAAGGCTGGCTCATCAGTAGTGAAATCTACGAATGAGCCAGCCTTTGGTATTTTACTAACCGGTGGATGTTGAACATTTACAAGCATATTGTACCTAGAACGCCACTTAATGTCCCTACCCTACCACAGCATCAAATATAGCTCACCCGACGTGGGAAAGAACAGTAGACTCTAAGTAGTGAAGGTAAGAGTATAGAAGGGGCGTAGTAAGCGGTTCACCCGACGTGGGAAAGAACAGTAGACCCTAAGTAGTGAAGGTAAGTGTATGGAAGGGGCGTAGTAAGCAGCTCACCCGACGTGGGAGAGTACGGTAGACCTAAGTAGTTAAGGTAATTGTATAGAGGAAGGCATAGTAAGCGGCTCACCCGACGTGGGAAAGAACGGTAGACCCTAAGTAGTGAAGGTAAGTGTATAGAAGGAGGCGTAGTAAGCAGCTCATCCGACGTGGGAGAGTACGGTAGACCTAAGTAGTTAAGGTAAGTGTATAGAGGGAGGCATAGTAAGCAGCTCATCCGACGTGGGAAAGAAACAGTAGACTCTAAGTAGTGATTGTAAGTGTATAGAAGGAGGTGTAATAAGCAGCGTATCTGCAGCTCCTGATCGAGACCAAAGGAAAGGAAGGTTTCGGTAATAGGGATTCAGCCTCCGGACATGAGTAGGAGAGAAGAAGAGCGGGGAGTGACATTGACAGACTATCGGACTCAAGCGCTCTTATTTGCAACATTTTCCTATTTTTGAGTTGATATTGGACCCCATAGGCGTTATTTGTACAAAATAGACGCTATTGAGCACCATTTCTGCCCAATAGCGCCTCTCAGGTCCGATGATCTCTCTAAACAGGGATAAATTAACGAATAGCGGCAGTTGAGTCCGAAAGATCAAGTAAGTGTACCGTATATTACCAAAAAAGCATCTATCACTCCTTAGAAGGAATGGCAGATGCCTTTTTTTGAATTTGTTTTAATGATTATACAATCGTAAAGCCAGCACTTGCATAACCAGTGACTGTATTTACAAGGGTGAGGCCTGTAGCAGTGGCTGAGAATACCATAAGCAGACGTGTCTGTGGTGTTACAGCAAAATTGATATCATTTGTAATTCCATTGACAAAAGTTCCTAGATTAATAGTACCTGTGATAGGTGGGAGCGCTACTAATGCCCCTGGAATAGCAGTAAATGTGTTATTTGGTGTGGCCGATTGGTACAACTGTGCTGTTACATTTATTGTAGTACCAAGCAGCGATAAAGCTATGGTATTACTGAAATAAGCAGCAAGGGATGTTATCACTCCTGCACGAGGAGTCGAGAATGCAAAGTTGATAAGCGGTCCAAGGAGAGTACCTGTTAAATCAATATTACCGCCAACAAGAGAAATGCCTGTGGCTGAACTTCCGAAGCCTACAAGGCTTGTTGTTCCCACCAAACCACCTAAAACCGTGGTCATAATAATAGGTCCTCCGGATGCCAGCGGAATAATTGCACCGTTACCGGTTGCACCAGTGACTCCGGTAATGCCAGTAGCTCCAACCGCGCCGGGATCACCCGTTGCACCCGTAGCTCCGGCAACGCCGACCGCACCGGGATCACCAGTCGCACCCGTTGCACCCGTAGCTCCGGCAACGCCGACCGCACCGGGATCACCAGTCGCACCCGTTGCACCCGTAGCTCCGGCAACGCCGACCGCACCGGGATCACCAGTCGCGCCCGTTGCACCAGCAGGGCCTGCCAAGCCTGCAGCGCCAGTCGAGCCAGTCGCTCCAGTTGCTCCTACGCCTGGACCCGCTGGTCCTTGCGCACCTGTTGGCCCTTGAATCCCCTGCACACCCTGTGGTCCTTGAGGTCCCATCGCGCCACCAGCGATTAACAAGTAATCTGGTGAACTCCCGGGTATTCCAGTAGGTCCAGAAACGGTAGCAATATAGGTGCTGCCATTGAAGGTTACTACTTGACCTGCTGGATAAGTAGGACTTTGTGCAGGATTAAAGATTACAATCCCTTGCAGCCCTACCCCTTGCGGTCCCTGAGGTCCTTGAAGTCCCGGTGTTCCTTGAGGGCCTTGAGGTCCTTGGGGGCCTGTGGAGCCCCCAGCAATTAATAAATAATCTGGTGAACTTCCAGGTGTTCCCGTTGGTCCCGCAACAGTAGCTATATAGGTACTACCATTGAAGGTTACTACTTGACCGGCAGGATAAGTAGGGCTTAATGCAGGATTAAAAGCAACAATTCCTTGCAGCCCTGCCCCTGTAGTTCCCGTTGCTCCCGGAACCCCCTGAGATCCTTGCGGCCCCTGAGGTCCCTGTGGTCCCTGTGGCCCTTGAGGTCCAGTCACACCTTTAATAGGTAATCCAATTGCTTGTGTAATAGAAGCCTGAATATGTCTGATCTGAATAATCAGCTGATCTTTGCAATTAGGGTCAATCTTCGTGGCGAGAATAAAAGATAATAACTCAGCTAATAGCAGTTGAAGATTAGTGCCAACGCTTACGACTGAGAAGGGACTGACTTCGGTCGATACAATGGTTATCTCTACTACAGAAAGTAGCTCAGTTCTAAAAGGGCTGCATAACTTAGAAGTATGCAAGAATTCCAATAGCTCTCTTAACACTCTTTGGAGATTGACAATATGAAGTGTTGTGGGATTCGTAAGTACGGGGGGTACCACTGCAGAGAGATCAGTGACTATTTTTAATAGTGCGTTACACTCCCTCTTTCTAATAGGACTGCTGATCCTTCCATGCTTGTTTAGGATAGCATCGCCTTTAAATGGTCTGTAATCAGGCATATTTCTATATCTCCTCCTTGAACTTCTCCTGTTCATTCCTTTAAAAAATGGGAACCTGCCCAATCAGCATATTCTGAGAAGCGGAAGTTGTTACAATAATTGCCCTGAAAGCCGTTATTCCTGAAAGTCGTTATTAATGAAGCAATACAAAAAAAGGAAGGCCACCGCTAATTACGGTAGTCTACCTTTTTAATAGATACGTTAAGTAGTCTCTCCTTTAATAAGAGTTACGTCTACAGTAGTGTTGTTGATTAGCTCTCCGTCAGCACTTTCGATCATTTGCAGGAGAGTATTGGTCAGCATGACCCCGATCCGATCACTAGGTTGCATTATGGTAGTCAATTTAGGACTCTGAAGCATGCGGGTAAAGCTGTGGTAATCATAACCGATGATTTTCAGTTGCTCGGGCACTCGAATGCCTTGCTGTTCAGCATAAATGTATAAAGCATAAGCCACAATATCATTACTGCAAAATACTCCATCATATTCTCGAAGTTGGGCTGGAGAGATATTTTCGGTGACAAAGGACCAAAAATAATCAAAGGTAAGCTTATTATGCGCACCTTCGATAATATCGTAGGTTACACCATGTTTCATACTAGTGATGACAAAAGCATCCCGACGACGATTCGCTAGAATATCCAGATCTAGCGGGCCGGAGATATGTAGCAACCGTTTACAGCCCAGCTGTATCAAATGTTCGGTAGCTAGCTCACCACCGCGGTAATTATCCGATCCCACACAAGGAATGTTGGAGGAAATAAAACGGTCAAAAGAGACAATAGGGAAAGGGACCTTTTTATAGCTTTCAATATTCATGGTGTGGCTGCACATGATAATGCCATCTACTTGATTCTGGCGAAGCATGCTAATATAGTTGGCTTCTTTCTCAGGATCGTCAAGAGAATTGCATATTAGCAATTTATAGTTTTTTTCATTAGCACTCATTTCAACATACTTGATGAGATCGGAAAAGAAAGGGTGGTTCGAATCTGGAACAATAATCCCAATAAAAAGGGATTGATTCTTCTGTAAGGCTCTGGCGATTTGATTAGGATGATAATCTAAGGCGTCCATCGCTTGTTCAACTTTTTTACGCGTCTCTTTGCTGATATATCCCCGGTTGTTCATTACTCTGGACACGGTAGCTACAGCAACGCCCGCTTCCTTGGCAACATCTTTAATACTTGCCATACCCTCATCCCCGTTTCATAAAATGCTCTAATCTATATTCTACAACGTTTCTTGGATTGTTGACACTAATCAAGACTAACAATTGTAAAAGCATAGATTGTTTTTGATAGTTATAATAGGTATGTTATACGTTACCACAAAATATTCAGGTATAATATTAAATATCAATAATTTTGTCTATATTATATGAATATAATTATATGAAAACGTTTGACATATTATTTGCGCATCTATAAAATTGGTTTTGAATAAACGTTCATCTAGGGAGGAACAGGATTCTTAGGAGAACGCTTTCATTAAATTACATTAGTTTGATGATTTCTCTGACTTATGAAGCAAGAGTGTATAAATTGAAATAGAAGGAGAACTCCAATATGCAGATTAAAAATGAAGCTATGCTTATCACTTACGCAGATAGCATGGGAAACAATTTAAAAGAACTAAACGAAGTACTGGATACACACTTGCAAGGAGTCGTGGGTGGGGTTCATTTATTGCCGTTTTACCCCTCTTCGGGCGACCGGGGATTTGCCCCGATGGATTACACCAAGGTTGACTCAGCTTTTGGCGACTGGGCGGAAATTGAACAGATGAGCCAGAAGTTCTACATGATGTATGATTTCATGATCAATCACATTTCACAGCAGTCTCCATACTTTCAAGATTTCCTTGAGAAGAAGGATGAATCGGAATATAAGGATTTATTCATTCGTTACAAGGATTTCTGGCCTAACGGTGAACCAACTGAGGTTGATGTGGATTTAATTTATAAACGTAAACCGCGGGCGCCATACGTAGAGGTTACTTTTAAAGATGGGACGAAGGAAAAGGTTTGGTGTACGTTTGATGAGCAGCAGATTGATCTGGACGTGACTACGGAAACTACGAAGAAATTCGTGAAAGACAATCTGACCTTTCTTGCTGATAAAGGAGCATCGATTATCCGGCTGGACGCTTTTGCCTATGCCAACAAAAAGATCGGTACCAACTGCTTTTTCGTAGAACCGGATATTTGGGAAATGTTGAATTTGTCTAAAGAAGTAGTAGAACCTTATGGCGTAACTGTTCTTCCGGAAATCCATGAGCATTACAGCATTCAATTGAAGATTGCAGACAAGGATTATTATGTCTATGATTTTGCCCTGCCAATGTTGGTATTACATGCTCTGTATAGTGGAAAAGTAAATCGGCTTGCGCATTGGCTGGAAATCTGTCCGAGAAAACAATTCACTACCCTGGATACGCATGACGGCATCGGCGTAGTGGATGTTAAGGACCTGATGACCGACGAAGAAGCTGAAATGACCAGAGAAAGCCTATATAGCCAAGGAGCGAATGTTAAGAAAAAATATAGCTCCGCCGCTTATAATAATCTGGATATTTATCAAATTAACTGCACTTATTATTCTGCACTTGGCAATGATGATCAGGCATATCTTTTGGCCAGAGCTATTCAGTGCTTCGCCCCTGGTATTCCACAGATTTATTATGTAGGTCTATTCGCTGGCGAGAATGATATTGAGCTGCTCGAAAGCACAAAAGAAGGACGCAATATTAACCGCCATTATTATTCTAAAGATGAAATTGCTGCTGAGGTACAACGTCCTGTTGTTCAAAAGCTGTTCGCATTGTTAAAATTCAGAAATAGCTGTCCAGCTTTTGATGGTGAGATCAAGATTGAACAAGGTAGTGAGAATGAGCTGAACATCACTTGGAAAAATGAGAACAGTGTGGCGAAGCTTGAAGCGAATCTGTTGACCAAAGAATACACCATTCTTGCAGGTGAGAATGAAGCAAATATTGCGAAGGTATTTTAATATTTCATATGATATCGATGGGTGTTCCAAAGGCTGGGTTAATGGCTGCTGGAACACCCTTCTTTTTGGGGGATAGGTGATTCATGTTATGAACTGTTTTTGGTCCGTCTGAATTCTATTGGTGTAAGGCTGAAGTTGCGTTTGAACATCCGGTGGAGATAAGAACTGCTGGTGAAGCCAGTTACTTCAGCAATATCCGATACCGACAAATCACTCTCTACAAGCAGGCGGCAAACTTCCTTCATCCGTACCTCCATGATGACATCCACAATAGTGGTTAGGGTCTGCTGCTTATAAAGTCTGCTGACATAAATCGGAGACATATTAAGTTCATCCGCGATTTGGTTCAGACTTAGGCAAGGGTCCATGTAAGATTGCTGAATGGTTTGGTTGATTTGCCGGATTAGATCGCTTTGCTTGGAGCTGCGCTTATCCGCTTGGAATTCCTGAATATGATCGAAAAGCTGGTAAAAAGCCGCTTCAAATTCTTCTATCGTTTCATAATGTTCAAGCGAAGGCATCACCATCATCCCTTCGGTGGAGGTAGGACTAAGCTTCTTGATGTTATCGACGATTCGTTTAATCGTTAGCGTCACCCTTGAAACAGTAAGTTCCAGCACATGATAGGGATATTGCTCCATTTCACGTACCATTTCGGAGAAGTGACTGCGGGCTTCGTCTGTTCTGCCACTTGTGAGCGCATCGACCAGCTTTTTCTCGCTGTCAGCCGGATAGGAGTAAAGATTGTTCTGAAGCTCGCTAATGCGCTCAGCATTGATCAAGCTGCCATGACCATAAAACAGTCTATGTTTGGAAGCTTCTCTGGCCTGACTGTACAGCCGGTTTAGTACATCAGGATTATCACTGATGGGGCTGTACACTAACGACAGTCCGATTTTTAGATAATCACAGCAGGCCACGCGGATCTGCCGCAGCAGCACTTCAATCAGCTCGGTATCCAGATGTTCAGTGGAGGTCATGCTGCTAAGCAACATGACCACGCTATCGTCATTCATATCTACAGTTTCCACCTGATAAGTCTGTCCACAGATCTCTGAGGCAATATTCATGATGGCAAACTTGTACGGAAGCAGATAAGAGCCTCGTTCCTTTCGCAGAGCTTCGTACTCATCAATGCGTAGTAATACTAGCCGGTAGCCCTCGTTTAAATTAAAAGAAATACCCAGCTGTTGAACATCATTTTGCCGGCTGTTATGAGGAGATTTAATGCCAAGCACCAGATTGCGTAATGAATTCTGCCTGATCGTGAACATGGTGTTGCGTTTATCTGCCTCAAGGGTGTTCATTCGGCTTACGATCGAATCAATCGGCAGATAAAGCCGTTTGGACAGTACTCTAGAAATAACAAGACCGAACAATAGAATAATTATAGAAATCAGAAGTGTAGTATTGCGGATATGATTGGTCTGTTCAGTAATCACCTCATAAGGAGTAATGCGCACATATTGCCAGCCAAGCGAATCGGGCGAAGTATAGGACACCAGTGATTTATTCCCTCTAAAAGGGGCAGTAAAATAGCCGGCAGAGCGTGCTTTTACTTGATGCTCCAGCCAACTGTTTTCATCCCCGGAGAGCTTCTCCAGTGTCAGCTTATTCCCCGACAGAAAACGGCCTTGGTCATCTAAAATGTAGGTACTGCCACTACCGGGTGTATTGCCGTTAGCCAGTTCTTTATTGATCCAAGCCGCGGATATGTTAACAATAACCGCAGAGTTAATAGAGCGGTCCCAATTGATGGCATCATAGCAGAGGTAAGTATAGACTGAGATGGTTTTCTTCTCAGGTTCATTTATGGAATAGGTTCGCGGAATCGGCGTGAATGTTTTGTAATCCTGATAATGATTCAGCATCTGAATAATTTCAGTGTCCACCAGTTCGCGGGTGGTGAATACGCCATTCTGGCCCTGTGCTGCCGAAATATAAACCGTGTCATTATTCGGATTATATACATAGATGGATTCAATATAGGGCATGGAATTTAAGTAGTTTCCGAGATCGGACATCGCTGCGGTTACCTCATAAATAGAAGGCTTGTTGTAGAACAACAGATGAGAAATCGTGCTGGTTCGATACAGTTGAAATGAAAGCGTTTGCGCGACTTCAGCCATGTTGACTACTTTTTTGCCGGTCTGGGTCAGGTCCCTTAGATCGGAGCGGAAGGTTTGCGTCTTCTCGACACCGATGTAGTACGTATAGTAAACAAAAGTAGAGATAAGAAGGGTTAACGATATGCACAGGGTTATGGTAGTGAGCAGCTTGCCATACAGTAGTCTTTTTCTCCGTAGATCATTATTCTTCATACCGTCCCCCCTGATCATCATATGACTTACTCGGACAAGACTCTGGATGAATTCATATTATGAAGTTCCTTTATTATAAGTCCCCAAGAGTGAACGGAACAGTGGAGCAACCTTATAATCCTGCATTTTTCCAATCTGAAGGGAGTGAACAAATTAAATATTCATGTACAAAACAGCCTTTTCTACAAGGATTATACGGGGTTAGCGAAGCTTGAGAAGCTCTGTGGGTCTCCGAAGACTTTTACATAAACATCCTGATTGTTCAGTTCCTGTTTCGCCAGTTTGTGCAGTAAGGCTTGTAAGCTTCACTTCTGTGTTCAGAAGAATCCCCCTATAGTGGAATTATGCAGTTTCTATATTAAGGGGAGTGAGAGATCTTGAGCCAAACCTCATCCAAAGGAATTTCAAACGTCGAACTTGGCATCCAGGCTGATGGTAGAGCACGCTTACGAACGACAAGAAAGAAGAAAGGATTGTTGTATGAGCTGGTGCACAATCGGGTAATGTTTCTGATGCTGCTGCCCACCTTGGTCTTTTTTCTGGTGAATTCCTATTTTCCAATGGTAGGCATTTATTATGCGTTCACTCAATTCGACTTCAACAGCAGTATGTTCAATTCCAATTTTGTCGGGTTGCAGAATTTCGAGTTCCTCTGGAGATCCGGTACGCTGGTGAAGCTCACGATGAACACGATAGGATACAATATTGCTTTTATTGTACTAGGGAATGTGCTGGCAATTGTCTGTGCGATCCTGCTGAGTGAGCTCAATGGAAAATGGTTTAAAAAGATTAGCCAATCGGTAATGTTTCTGCCTTACTTTGTATCCTTTGTAATTCTCAGTGTAATTGTCTACAACTTGTTTAATTATGACAGCGGTTTCTTGAATACAATACTTACCCAATTTGGCCTTGATCCGGTCGACGTTTACAGTAAACCTTGGGCATGGATCTTTCTGATCATTATCTTTTATCTATGGAAAAATCTTGGCTACAGTATGGTGATTTATCTGGCGGCGATTACGGGGATTAGTGACGAATATTATGAAGCGGCCAAAATTGATGGCGCTAATATTTTCCAGCGGATTTGGTATATAACGGTGCCGATGCTCAAATCAACCTTTGTGGTGCTGCTGCTCTTTGCGCTCGGCAGTATTATGAAGGGCCAGTTCGATCTTTTCTATCAATTAATAGGCAATAACGGGCTGCTCTACAATACGACGGATATCCTTGATACCTATGTATACCGTTCGCTTAAAGTAACCTTTGATGTGGGCATGGCAACGGCTGCCGGGGTTTATCAATCCTTGTTCGGCTTCGTCCTCATTATGACGGTCAACTATATTATCCGCAAAATAAACGATGACTACGCCCTGTTCTAGGAGGATAAGGAATGAAAATTCAAAAGGATAAATATACGCGAATGCTTCATTGGATTGCCTATGTGGTCATTATTGGCCTGTCGATCGCTTGCCTGCTGCCCTTTTTGCTAATTATCTCTGCGTCTTTGACCAGCAATGAGTCCATTATTCGCGATGGCTATCATCTGATACCGGCACAGTTCTCACTGGAGGGCTACAAGACGGTATTCATCTTCCCGGATGAGGTGCTGCGGGCATATGCGGTCACAGTCAGCACAACTGCGATTGGAACGGTAATGGGACTTTTTTTCATGACTATGGCCGGTTATGTACTGGCGCGTAAAGATTTCAAATATCGAAATAGCTTTTCCTTCTATATATACTTTACGACTTTGTTTGGGGGAGGACTTGTCCCGTGGTACATCATGATTACGAAATACCTCGGCCTGCTGGATTCCTATGCGGTACTGGTGCTTCCAGGTCTGATGACGCCATTTTTGATCATTTTAATGAAAAACTTCATCAAATCTGCAGTTCCTGAGGAATTATTCGATTCTGGCAAAATAGACGGGGCTGGTGATTTCCGGATTTACTGGCAGATTGTACTCAAGCTTTCCATGCCGGGCATCGCTACAGTCGGTTTGTTTCTGGCTTTGTATTACTGGAATGACTGGTTCACCTCTTCCCTGTTCATCAATGATACGCATAAATATCAGCTGCAGTTCTATCTGTACAATGTTATTAATTCAGCACAGTTTATCGCACAGATGGGGGCGGGAACCGGGGTGTCACTGGCTACGGAGGTCCCTGCTGAGTCTACCAAAATGGCGATGGCAATTGTCGTGACGGGACCTATTCTTTTTCTGTACCCGTTCGTTCAGCGTTATTTTGTCAAAGGCCTAACCATCGGCGCTGTGAAAGGTTAGAACCGCAACCTGCCCACTACCGGGTTAAGGTACAGTCGGCTAACATAGAAGCATAGTGAAAAGGGAGGATTCAGATGAATAAACAACGGGGCAAACGCATGTCTATTCTGCTTACGTCAGTATTGGGCTTGACGCTGCTGGCAGGCTGCGGGGGGAATTCTAATTCTGCAAACGGAGACAATTCGGCGGTAAAAGAGAGCAATAGCGGAGGAAACACAGCACAAAGTACGAACGCAGTTACTGAGGAGAAGACCGGACTGGACACTTCCAAAAAGGTCGAGCTGCAATTCTATATGCTAGGCGATGCGCCGAAGGATCTCTCAAGCATTGAAGCCGAAATTAACAAAATGGCTGAAGAGGATCTGAATGCAACCGTTAAATTCAATTATACAACCTGGACAGATTGGGATCAGAAATATAAGCTGCTGCTGTCGTCGGGTCAATCGATTGATTTGATCTTCACTGCGGACTGGACACAATATCAGGCTTATGCGAAAAAGGGAGCTTTTTTGGCTATAGATGATCTGCTGCCAAAAGCTGCCCCAGAACTCCAGCAATTCGTACCACAGGAAATGTGGGATGCCGTGAAGATTGATGGCAAGATTTACACCGTTCCTGCGACTTATAAGGAGTATGTAACGAATGGCTTCGTATGGCGTGAGGATCTGCGCAAGAAATACAATCTGCCTCAGCCGACAGATCTGGCTAGCTATGAAGCATACATGGAAGGAATCAAGAAAAATGAACCGCAGATGTCGCCGGCTTCTTTTAACAGTGATGTAAGAGGTAACATTCATGATGTATATTCAACACTTACCGCACAGGTCGGCAGTCCGCTGCCTTACGGTATTGGTATTAAGTACGATGATCCTTCAAAAGCTTATCTCTATTGGGGCTCGGAGGAACATAAAGAAGAGCTGCTGACGATGAGACGCTGGCAGGAAAACGGATTGATTTCCAAAAACGTCCTGAACTTAAAGGATACCATCCAGGCGCCGATTATCGCGGGCAAGGCAGCAAGCATCTTCGGAGATAATCCGACTCGCTTCAACGATACGTTGATGAAGGTGAAAGCAGCACATCCGGATTGGGATCTAGGTTACTATCCTTATGGCAATACCATTGGTTATGCAACACCAGTTCATCCTATTCATAATGGTTTCGCCATTCCGAAGAGCAGCAAGAACCCTGAACGTGCGCTGGCCTTCTATGAAAAGATGGTCATGGATAAACGTTACAACCAACTCACACAATACGGTGTGGAAGGAAAGAACTATAAAATTGATGCGAACGGCTACTATGAACTTATTGGAGATGCTTCAACAAACGGTTTTACACGCGAGGGAATGAATGGTTGGGCTTGGCGGAATCCGGAGTTCATGTTGTTTGATAAATCCTATGACGGCGTGAAGGAAATCTTCGCTGAGCTCGACAAAATTCAGAAGCCGGATATTTTCACGGGTTTTGCTGAGGATTATACCTCCTATCAGGCGGAAAAAGCAGCACTAGAGCAGGTGGAAAAGCAATACCTGTATCCATTGCAAGCTGGATTAGTAGAGGATGTTGATGCGGGTTTAGCCACCTTTATGGAAAAGGCTAAGCAAGCAGGCCTTGAGAAAATCCAGACCGAATATATCAAGCAATGGGACGCTTATGTGCAGGAGAAGGGTTTGAAATAATAAAAGTAGCAAGGGATGTTCCCTAAGCCAAATGGGGAGCATCCCTTTTTTTGTGTTTTTTAGAGTCTTCAGGATCTACGAAAAGCGTTGGCGGAATTCCCGCGGAGTGGTCCCTTCTATTCGAATAAAGCTGGAGCTGAAGTAAGGGGCCTGATTGAAGCCGACTTCCTCGGCTATACGGGCAATCGTGTAGCTGGTCTGCATCAGCAAAAGTTTACTTTGCTGAATTCGATAATGCAGCAGATATTCCATCGGCGCACAGCCGTATTCCTTCTTCATGCAACGAGCGATATATACAGGGTGAAAGCTTAGGCTTTCCCCTAGCTGCTGCGCAGTGATGTGCTCACGAAAATGGCTGCGTAAATAGGAGGCCGCTTGCTCTGCACATGTTTTGGAGGGCGAGGGGCGCTCATGGCTGAGGGAGGCGGATAACTGCTGAATAACCTCCTGAAACAACAGCTGCTGCTGAAATGGAGTATCGCTTAAATGGGAATTAGGCACAAGCTGATTCAGCTGTGAGAGCAGCTCTTCTATCTTGGACGGCTGCAGCAGAGTCGTATACTGAGGCAGGCGTAAGCTAAACGGCCGGATATCAAATTCGTCAGATTGCAGGGAGTTCTCTATTTTGACGTTGTCCTTCTCAAGCGCAGCAGCCGTATCCTCGGTCATATTCCATTCACCCACCGTTTGAAAATGCAGCCAATAATAAGAGGTGGATTCCTTGCAGCTGTCCGTACTGAAATGATGGCTGTCTGGACGAAGCAAGAGCGCCTGACCCGCTTTTACTTGAAAAGGGAGTCCGCCTTCACTCATATATAAACAGCCTTGTTTAACTACAAGCAAATCGAACACCCGGGTATTATGGCGGCTCATATGATAATGGCCGGGGGAGAAAGTATGGAATCCGCTTACAATGTAGTACAGCAACGGAGGAACGGTGAAGTTCAAGATGTTCATGTCAGAAGCTCCTTTTAGTGAGGTTGGAATAATGTAATAATTGGTTTGAAATCTGTACCATCATCCAAAGTATATCATCTATAATTTAGTCTGACCTAATGAATAAAGATGTTATTTTTTAGGCTAAGTCTGTAGGCATGGTTTACGAGGAGGGTTTGTATAGTGAAAAAAGAAAGACAGGGTTTTGGACTCTGGGTATTGGCTTGGCCTATATTTATAGAGGTATTTCTACAGACTCTGCTGGGTACGGTAGATACATTAATGGTCAGCCGTATCTCTGATGATGCAGTCGCCGTAGTCGGCATTTCCAATCAATTGTTCGGTGCATTGACCACGCTTTTTACAACATTTGCGGGTGGAGCGGGGATTCTGATCGCACAGAGAATGGGCTCCAAACGTTTTGGTGAAGCACGCACGATTGCTATTATGGGAGTATCGGTTAGCCTCGTGTTGGGGATTGTCGTGAGTATTGTGTTGTTTTTCTATGCGGGCCCTATTGGTGGGGTTCTAAATATAGCACCTGAGCTATTGTCACTTTCCAATGTCTATATCTCCTACGTCGGCGGTGGACTTTTTATGGTCGGGATGATCGCTTCCCTCGGTACCGCTATCCGTAACACAGGGAATACCAAAGGACCGATGTACACAGGGATTATAATCAATGTCATCCATATTATTCTGAACTATATTTTTATATTTGGTGTATTCGGTCTGCCACAGCTAGGCCTTGCGGGCATCGCGATCTCCAGTATTATCAGTAGACTGGTCGGAGTGATTATTCTCTACTCCTTATTCCGGCGTTCTTTCGAGATCAAGGTTAGACTTAGAGATTTCCGCATATTCAATGGCAAGCTGTTCAAGCAAATTTTGAAGATTGCCTGGCCTCTCGGGATCAATTCTTCCTGTTGGGTATTCTCCCAGCTTATTGTATATTCCTTTCTGGCTGCACTTGGAGCCGAAGCGTTAGCAGCACGCACGTATCTTAATACCTTGGAGTCCTTTTGCTTCACACTTGGTTATGCTTTTGCGCTGGCGGGGCAGATACAGATTGCTCATTTATTTGGAGCAGGCAAATTGAAAGAAGCTTATCGCAGTGCGTATCGTACACTCTTTATTGGTTTGAGCATTGTGTCAGCTAACATGCTGTTACTATTCCTGTTCGGAAAACAGCTGCTCGGTTATTTCACATCTGATCCGAAGATTATTGCGATCGGGGTTTCTTTGTTAGCTCTAAATCTATTGCTCCAGCCCTCCAAAATGCTGAATATGGCCCTCGGCAACGCGCTGAATGCCATCGGGGATACGCGTTATACGATGTATACTTCCATCGTGTCTATGTCCCTCATTGGCGTGGGCTGCTCCTATTGGTTAGGAATCAGCGTCGGCTGGGGACTTATGGGTATCTATTGTTGTATGATAGCCGACGAATTGGTGAGAGGCTTGCTTGTTCTGGCGCGCTGGAGGGGGCGAAAGGTTCTCCGCCAAGCGGATATCGGCTTGAGTGAAGAGAATGCTTCACTACATGGAGCCGGGAAAAGAAGCACCTCGTTAACCACATAAGCGGGACTCTATAAGCCTAGCTTGATGGGCAATGGAGTGGTTTAAGAGTCGGACGTTGTTTGTTGAGTAGTGTTTGTTGCGGCAGTAGGGCGGAGTAAGCGGTAGTAGTGCTGCAGTAGTGCGATAGTAGGGCGATAGTAGGGCGATAGTAGGGCGGCTGCAGGAGAGCGGTAGTTGGGCGGTTACGGGAGGACAGGTGCTTTCGAACTCAGATGCCGCTATTTGCTAATTTAGAGCCTTTTACGGGTAGTTTCGGACTGGAGAGGCGCTATTCCTCGTAAATTGGCTCATAATGGGGTGATTTTGAGGCAATAGTGACTCTGGAGTCCGATAGCTTATGAAAAGAGACGTTTGTGCGGAAATAGCGACTCTGGAGTCCGAAAGCGACTTTGAAAGTCCAAGTAACATTAAGCATCCGAGTAACGTCGAGCACTCTAGGTAACATTAAGCATCTTGAGAAGCGCCGAGCACTTCAAGTAACATTAAGCATCCCGAGTAACGTCGAGCACTCTAGGTAATGATGAGCACTTCAAGTAACAATGATCATCCCGATTAAACAAGAGCAACTCTGCGGCTCGAAAATTGATTAGTTTAGGGGCAGTAGGGCGGTTACGGGAGCTCTGGCGTTGTGCTTTCGGACTCAGCTGCAGCTATTTGCCGGTTTAGGTCCTTTTTTGGATAGTTTCGGACTGGAGAGGCGCTAATCCTCGTAAGTTGGCTCATAATGGGGTGATTTTGCGGCAATAGTGACTCTGGAGTCCGATAGCTCATGAAAAGAGGTGTTTGTGGGGAAATAACGGCTCTGGAGTCCGAAAGCGACTTTGAAAGTCCAAGTAACACCGTGCACCCAAGCGACAATAAGCACTCCGAATAATATTGAGCATCCCGAGTAACGTCGAGCACTCCAAGTAACAATGAGCATCTTGAGTAACAATAGGCACTCCAAGTAACATTGAGCATCGTATGAACAACTAGCGTTCGAAGTAACATTACGTGTGCTGTTTTTATGAAAGAGGTTACCTCATGAGTAGAAATGATTACTTCTGTGAGGGCCTCTTTTTTATGCGCGTATAAAGTTTAAGTTTGACGGTTCTCAAATTTGATTATTCATTCATATAGAGTTTGATTCTATGATATAAATGAGTTAGCCTTTATAGAATGGGTAGCCGTTATATAAATACATGTTACTGAAGGGTTTGAGGGAAATGTTGTTGTCAAAATGGAGAGGGTTTTCGTTACTAGGGCTGCTCTTAATGCTTGTACTATTATCAGGCTGTTCTAAAGGCACTGCTCATGTCACAGTGAATAAGAACGGAAGCGTAGATATTGCAGTGAACATGAAAGTGAATTCGCGTGCAGAAGCGTTGATTAGCGGAAAAATGGAAGATGCTCTGGTAAACAAACTTAAGGATCAGGGGATTGAGCTAGAGAAAAGCCAAGATGGAAAATCTACAGTCTATGAATTCGTGAAATCTTATGCCTCTTTTGAGGATATGAAAGCACTTTCTGGTGACTTGGATATTGTGGACCTGAAATTAGATACCAAAGATAATTGGTTTTATACCAAATATGACGTTGAGGCGAAGCCCAAATTAAATAGCTACATAGACACCATAATGGATAATATGGGATCGCTCAGTTTATCGAAGCCGATTATTCGGGCTTTTTTGCAAAACATGGCTTTCGACTTTAAATTAACGTTACCTGTGGATCTATATGGAGACAATAATGCAAATGTGGAGGACGGCAGAACCCTTACTTGGAATGTTACACTAGCGGATACAGAGCCAATTCAAATGCAGGTTTATGTGCCTAATGTATGGAATATCGTGATTGTGCTTATCATTTTAGTGGTGGTTATTGCAACTGCGATTATATTGTTCGTCAGAAAAAGAAAGCAGCGTAATAGGAAACGTTTCTAAGTGGGTTCGTAAGGTTTCGGAAGTGCCGGGAAGCTAGGATGCTTTACCGGCCTTCTTTACTTTTTAGCAGGCACAGAGTTATAATTAGTACCAAGTACTAATATCAGATACTAATTGAAGAGGTGATTGGAATGACAGGTGCAAAAATTACCGCTATCGGAACCTATGTCCCAGCCAAAAGACTGACTAATGCCGATCTGGAGCAGATCGTAGATACAAATAATGAATGGATTGTGCAACGGACCGGAATCCGTGAGCGCCGAATTAGTCGGCAGGATGAGTATACAAGTGATTTATGTGCAGCAGCTGTGCAGGATCTTATGACTCGTTATGGAAAAAGCGTTCAGGATGTCGATATGGTCCTGGTAGCTACGAGTACACCTGACTTTTCCTTTCCCTCAGTAGCTTCTTTGATTCAAAATCGTTTTAACATTCCGCAGACTGCTGGTGCTATGGATTTGAGTGCAGCATGCGCAGGTTTTGTCTATGCACTGCATACTGCTCACAGTTATGTGGCTTCAGGAATGCATCGCAAGGTACTGGTTATTGGTGCGGATACGATCTCCAAGATTACGGATTATACTGACCGCAGTACATGTATTCTTTTTGGGGATGGCGCTGGAGCAGTGCTTGTGGAAAGTGATGAGCAGACGACGGGATTTTTAGGCTTCCAGCTGGCAAGTGATGGCGGTGGGGCACATCATGTTTACCGTACGGGGCTTGCCCATACTGTAAACAATATTGAGCTGGTAGATACACAAATGCTGGTACAGAACGGACGAGAAGTGTTTCGCTGGGCGGTCAGAACGGTTCCTTTAGGTGTGCAACAGCTGCTAGAAAAAGCGGAGGTAGGTCTGGAGGAAGTAGACTGGTTTATTCCACACAGCGCTAATATGCGGATGATTGAGCCAATTTGCGAGCGATTAAATTATCCGCTGGAGCAGGTGCTGCACAGTCTTGTGAATTTCGGCAATACATCTGCTGCCACGATTCCTTTAGCACTCGATTTGGGCATCCGCGAGGGCAAGGTACAAAATGGACAAAAGATCCTGATGTATGGTTTTGGTGCCGGATTAACCCAGGCAGGACAATTGATTGAGTTGAATTTGGATCATCAGGTAGGGATACCTACTCCATATTAAGAGGTGGAGTTCGGCCAGCTAGAGACCAATGAAGATAGATAACGAAACATTTTCGATAATCAATAAAAAGACAACGCCGTTTGCGGAAACCCGCTTACATAAGTTGTCTTTTTTTGTTGATTAACTAAGTATTTAATTGACTGCCACAGGATTCACGCACAATAAGCACAGGCTCCACTACAAATGATCCACCGCCAGACTGATTGTTAATCAAGTCATAGAGCATATGGGCAGCGAGGATGCCAAGCCGTTCTTTGTTCTGGCGGATGGTCGACAGTTTTGGACTGGTATATTTACAGGCTTCAATGTCGTCACATCCGATAATGGCAATATCTTCAGGTACGCTGAGACCGTGTTCTTTCAAAGCCCGGATGGCTCCCAGAGCCAGCAAATCAGAAGCCGCAAAAATGGCTTTTGGTAAATTTCCGGCTTGAATTAATTGCTGCATAGCCGTATAACCGCTGGGCTCAAAGAAATCGTCGCCATGAACAAACCACTGACGGTTCAAAGTGAGGCCGAAGCTTTCAATAGCTTTGACATATCCGGATTCCCGCAGGTTAGAAATATCTGAATCCGCTGCACTTCCGATAAATCCAAGTTCTCTATAGCCAAGCAGATAAAAATGCTCCACGACCTTGGAAGAAACCTGAAAGTTATCTGACATCACAAAGCCGGATTTTTTGCCCTTTAGCTCAAGGTCGACCCCGATACAAGGAATACTGCTCATATCCAGATCGCGGATGGTAGGCTCCATCTTTTGCCCGGAAATAATGACACATCCATCCACATTAAAATGAACAGATCGAGCGAAATAATCGCCGCTGCTGATGAATTTCTCGTTGGAAAAGAAAATGAGATCGTAGCCCAGAACGCCCATCTGCTTTTTAAAAGAATTTAGCACTTCTACGAAAAAGGGATGTGTAAATTCGACATTAAGCTCGCCAGCAAAAATAACCCCGATCAGATTCGACTTCTTAGTTGCGAGTGTCTTGGCGGAGTTGGAAGGTGAGTATCCGGTTTGTTCGATGATTTCCAAAACTCTTTGCTTGGTCTTTTCGGAAACATCACTGTAATTGTTCATAATTTTCGAAACAGTCGAGACAGAAACGCCGCCATTTCGGCAATCATTTTGATATTCATAGTTAATAATGCCACCCTCCGCTAAATCGTTGAAATTTGAGAAAAAGACTGTTCTAGAGCGGTTATTTGCGAGTTATTATGAATAGGGTGAATGAAAATTCAATTATTTTCAGTCTATTATTATTGCCGAAACAAGTCAAATATATATTTCACTATGCAGATTTACTCCAAAATAATCTATGTAAAAAAATTCAAAATTACATCTTTACAAAAATAGAAAACTAAGCAACAATAGCATTGTCGAAACCGATTTCGATTTTTCGCTTGAATTACGAATATTACGAAATTCGAGGAGTGATGTTTAGGATGAAAAGGAATTTCACAGCAGCACTTGCTGCTATGCTCCTTGTCACCGGGCTGCTATCACCGGTTGGGAGCATGAATGCTTCAGCGGCAGAGGCGTTAAAGGAAAACTCACCTGATTCAGCGGCAACGAAAGTGGAAAATGAACCAATCAATGGATTGAAAGCGTTTACCGATGTATCTCCAAATCATTGGGCCGCAGGCCCATTACAGCGTTGGAGCACAAATGGGATCATAAGCGGATATGACGACGGGTCGTTTCGTCCGGGTAAGGAAGTCACGAAGGCAGAATTCGCAGCTATTATGAATCGTATATTTAATTATCAGGAGCAATCGGATAAGGTTCCCGCTGATGTCCAGGCTACAGACTGGTATAAAAATGATATAGCCAAAGGGATTGCAGCTGGATATTTAAGCAGTGATCAGAAGAACAATATTTATCCTTCAAAAGCACTTTCGCGCGCGGAGGCAGCGTTAGCATTGGAGAAAGTGTTTCGTTTCAATGCAGACAAAAGCAGTACAGCAGCATTCACCGATCTGAACGGAGTCAGCGATGAAACCGCAAAAGCAATAGCCGTTCTATCGAGTGCAGGTTATGTAAAAGGTTATCCTGGAGGTTTGTTTAAGCCTGATGGTGGGATCACCCGTGCAGAGTTAGCTCAGTTGGCTGATCGAATGGTTTCGGGACTCCTCCTGAAATCAGGAGAGACTTCACTAGGAACAGTAAAGGGCAATGTAGTCATTAATCGGGCTGATGTGATTCTTAAAGACACGGTCATCCAAGGTAATCTTTATCTAACCGAGGGGATAGCTGAAGGGAATGCAAAGCTTGAAGGTGTAAAGGTAACAGGGACTACTTTTGTACGGGGAGGCGGCGAGCAAAGTATCGGCTTACACCATACTTCTCTTGGACTGCTTCAAGTAGCCAAGCCTAATGGTAAGGTTCGGATTTATGCCAGCGGGTCGACAGCTGTGGGTACTGTGCAGCTGCTATCTGGGTCAATCTTGGAAGAAAGCAGCGATCTTACCGGGGCAGGGTTTGGGGATGTTGAGATGGATGTCGTTCCTCACAATATTTCGCTTCGCGGAACATTTGGAGCGGTTCGTTCGGCAGACTCAGCAGTCAGCGGTTCTTTGTTAAGAATCCTTGGAACTGTCGGCAGCCTTACTCTGGGAAGTCCGACCCATTTAACATTGGAGAATAATTCACAAGTGGCGGCACTAATCCTATCTGCGAGCGCTGGAGCTACAGCAATTCAAGGCAGCGGAAGCGTAACCACAATAGATAACAAAGCCGATGGAGTGACGATTGGCGGTGTAGCAATGAAAAAAGGAAACACTGGCAAAACAACATTGCCAATAGCAAGCTCAGCGCCAAGCAGTTCGGGGAATGTAGGTCCAATAACGACGCCAAGCGCCACACCTGAAGCAACGGCGGCACCTACAGCAACGCCAACACCAACCGAAACACCGACACCAACAGCAACGCCAACACCAACCGAAACACCGACACCAACAGCAACGCCAACACCAACCGAAACACCGACACCAACAGCAACGCCAACACCAACCGAAACACCGACACCAACAGCGACACCAACACCAACCGAAACACCGACACCAACAGCGACGCCAACACCAACCGAAACACCGACACCAACACCAACACCAAACACACCAACACCAACACCAACACCAACACCAACACCAACACCAACACCAACACCGACACCGACACCGACACCAACAGCCACACCAACACCGACCACTGATCCGTGGACACTGGTGTGGGGGGATGAGTTTGATGATGGAGACATTGATGCTACAAAGTGGACCTATGACCTTGGAGATGGTTCGCAATACAACAATCCAGGTTGGGGAAACAATGAGAAGCAGTGGTATACCAACGATGAGAAGAATGTAAAGGAACAGGACGGTAACCTGATCATTACGGCCCACAAAGAAGAAAAAGCTGGCAAACAATATACTTCTACACGGATTAAGACTAAAGGGTTGTTTAGTAAAAAATATGGCAAATTTGAAATTCGGGCCAAAGCACCTACTGGAAAAGGGTACTGGCCGGCGATCTGGATGCTGCCGGAGAACGATGTGTACGGGACTTGGGCTGCTTCCGGTGAGCTTGATATTATGGAAGGCTGGGGCAGTCGTCCAAACACGGTAGCGGGGACGATTCATTACGGCGGTATGGCGCCGAACAATGTATACTCCGGCAAAGAGTATGTATTTCCGGATAACGCTACGATTGAGCAGTTCCATACGTACTCTATTGAGTGGGAGCCGGGCGAAATTCGCTGGTATGTGGATGGTGAATTATATTCGACCAAAAATGACTGGTATAGCATCAGCAATGGGCAGCCTGCCAATAATGTGTATCCAGCGCCGTTTAATCAGAAGTTCCACTTGCTGATGAATCTGGCCGTAGGCGGTAACTTTGATGGTGATCCGACTAGCGAAACCGTATTTCCAAAATCGATGGAGATCGATTACGTTAGAGTCTATGAGCTGACAGGTCGTGAGTACCGCGAGCCTATTCCAGTTACACTGGAGAAGGAAGCCTATCCAGAAGGCTCCAAGCTTGCACTGGCAGACGGCAACATGGTCTATAACAACAATTATTCGGAGCAGGTGCCGGGGGATGACGGTATGGGAATCCCGAATACCGCACATTGGGTACTTTATAAAGAAGCAGGGGCTGAAGCTACGGTTTCTACCGTTCCTATTGGGGAGCGCAATTATGTGAAGGTAGATATCAGCAGTGGTGGCGGCAATTTTTATTCGATTCAACCCCAAGCTATCGTATCTATAGCTAAAGGCAGGTTCTATAAACTCAGCTTCGATGCCAAAACCGATATGTCCCGCAGTATGAGCGTCCGGTTAACAGGTGGAGAATCTCGTGGATTTGCAGCGTATTCTCCATCGCTTAAGGTAGATCTAACTTCAGCGATGACCCATTACGAGACGATGTTTCAAATGAAGGAAAACTCAGATATTGCTGCACGCGTCGAGTTCAACGTGGGTACCAATACTTCACCGGTATGGTTTGGTAATGTCAGATTAGAAGAGATTGAGAATATTCAATTCCCGCATGATAGTGTGAAGGAACCGCTGGCCAACGGTAATCATCTGTACAATGGTACTTTCGATATTGGGGAACCCAATCGGATGAGTTATTGGCATACGGAAGCAACTGGTGGTGCCATGGTAGAATCAAGCGTTAATGACAATGGCCAGTTAAAGCTGCAGATTGGCGGCAGTGAAAATGGTGAGGTTCGGTTACTTCAGAAGGGAATTCAGCTCATTCAAGGGCAGGACTATGAGGTTACGTTCAATGCTTCAGTCTCCTCTGCACGCACAGGAACGGTTCAACTACTAGGGAAAGACGGCAGTGTACAGGCAGAACAACCGGTTAACTTAAGCGAAGGTGAGCAAAAAATTAAAGCTACCTTTATCAATCTTGCAGGTGCAACCGATCATGAAGGACAATTCGTATTACTGTTAAACGGTGCTGCGGATACAGTCATTCTGGATAATTTCCAGATGCTGCGTACTAGCTTCTATTTTGATCCATCGCTAATATACTACCCACTCTTGAATGGTGAATTTAACTTTGGGTTTAGCGCCTGGGACCGCCTGTTGACAGAGCAGGGTGGTCAGAGCAGCGCTACGGTTGCAGATGGAGCAGCGAAATTTAGCATTACGAATACCGGCAGTCAGGCGTATTCTGTAATGTTGTTTCAGAACAACTTGAAAGCTGCTGCTGGAATGGATTATGTGGTTGAATTTGACGCCAGTTCAACCGTAATCCGCAAAATCGGGGTGAACGTAGAAAATGGTACGTATCAGGCCTCGTTCAGCAATATCGTGGAGGTAAGGCCGGAGACGAATCATTACAGATTCGAATTCCGGCAAGGAAGCAAGGATACATTGTCTCTAAAATTCCTGCTTGGGAAGGTTGAGGGGATTAGTATTCCTCAAAACCATGATATTATCATTGACAATGTGAAATTTGAGATCAAAAATGCACCGGCCAAACCGCAGGAGCTGCTAAGCGACAGCAGCAATAACAGAGTTTCGCAGCCGATTGAGCTTACTTTTATCGACAATGCAAATTGGCGGAATCAAATCATGGCGGTAAAGGTTAACGGTACAACACTTAATGCAGAGCAGTACACTATTGAACCGGGAAAAATCACAATCGAAGCAGCAGTATTTCCGGCCGAAGGAAGTTATGCCATTACTGTTGAGGCTGAACATTATGTTACTGCAACTGTCACGCAGACTATTCTAGCTAATGATAACAATCTAGTCATCAATGGTTCGTTTGGCAGCGATAAGACGGGCTGGACTACCTGGTCCGGAGAAGGTGGCGTCTCCGCGTTTAATGTGAAGGATGGCGTAGCTGAAATCCTGATTACGTCGGCCGGATGGGAAGCGTGGCATATACAATTTTTCCAAGAGGGTATTCCACTGGAGGGCGGAAAAACGTATGAGGTGAGCTTCAAGGCGAAATCAACGGTTCCGCGGCAAATTGTGTTAGAATACTCCAATACTTCAGCTGCTTCCGCACAAGCTAAGTTTGATATTCATGCGGATTGGGCTACTTATACAGCACAATTTACGGTGTCGAACAGCAATCCGCTGAAGCTTAATTATCTGATCGGCAAAACGCTGGGCGCTGATCCTGCGGCTAACAGTACGCCGCATACGATTTCTTTTGACGATATTGTGGTCAGGGAGGTACAAGGGGGTCCACCAGTAATACCGCCAAGCGGTACGCTGGATAATGGAACCTTCGATGTAGATGCAACGGGCTGGAGCCAGTATTTTGACGGAATCGGATCTGCCTCTGTTCAAGAGGGGGAATTTGCTATCAACTTAACAGGTACCGGGCAAGCCCCTTTTAGCGCACAGGTGGATTACGAAAATCTGAAGCTTGTTCAGGGAAAAACGTACACCTTGAAGTTTAAAGCTCGTTCTACAGTAAACCGCAATATTCAGGTAGCTGTGGAGCATAAAGGCGGGGATTACACCAAATATATGGAAGCTGAGCTTGTAGCCTTGACCCAAAATATGGACGAATACAGCTACACATTTACGATGAATGGGGCAACAGACGCAGGTGTTCATCTGGTGTTTTTGCTAGGGCTTATAGATGGGAACGGTACGGAGACGAATAGTGAAATTAGCATGGGCAGTACAATTTATTTGGATGATGTAAGCTTGATCGAAGGGTAAACGAAAAAAACGGCAGTGTTTTCCTTTTTACAGGAGCACTGTCGTTTTTTTGTGTGTTTTTTTTGTGGGTTAGATTTAAGTTTCTTTAGGGATAAATTCAAAAATTTTGCCACTCTCAAAAGATTCTATTAGTTTCAGCAACCAGCGGTAGTAGTTAATGGATTCAGTTATTTTTTCTTCATCTGTATTTAAGAGCTGCATAAGTTTACTATCGTCACTATACTCTTTTTTCATATCGTTAATTTCTGCAAGTGATTTCGCTAGTGAGATCATATTACCTTCGACGGCTTTTCTCCATTTAATAGAGAAGTAATCACTGAAGTTCTGATGCCAGTCAGGCACAGTGGTGAACAAGTCTTTGCGCGTCCCTCTCCCCCATACTTTGTCGATCATTTTCAGATCTAGAAGGGTACGGACTCCCGTACTCATGGACGTTTTACTCATTCCCATTGTTTTGCTGAGCTCATCCAGTGTCACTGGACCTTGATTGAAGTACATATAACCGTATAAATGTCCAATAGACAAGGTAATGCCATACAGATCCATGTTTTTGCCGATAGAATCGATCACACGTTCACGGGCTTTACTAATCTTCTCTATTTGTTCGGGCGTAAGCCCTTCTAAATCGTTCATGATGTCCCTCCTGAGGAATAGGTCGATAGACTGCAACCTTATACAATGTATTGTAATCAAATCCCCCTCCATAAGTAAAGAATTCATGAAGAAAGGAATTTGGCGTAAAACAGAGTATTCCATACATAAAGTTCGTAAAGTTAAAACTGTACACTAAATTTTATCCGTATATGGTGTTTGCATGAATTTTCAATAGTCCGGTAAACTACTATAAGTGAACTAAACCCGGATAACATTTCGGGAGAAGGAGGACGGCATGGCTATTATAGAGGTGAAACAACTAACCAAAGTATTCGGTCATGATGCGGGACGCGCGATTCCTTTATTAGAGCAAGGGATGTCGAAGGAAAAAATTGCTCAGGAATTGAAGTTGACAGTCGGAGTCAACAAAGCCGAATTCAGCATTGAAGAAGGAGAAATATTCGTCATTATGGGTTTGTCCGGCAGCGGTAAGTCGACGCTGGTTCGTTTGTTGAACCGCTTGATTGAGCCTACAGGGGGGCAAGTTCTTTTTAAAGGGAAAGATGTTGTGAAAATGAATCCGGAGCAGCTGCGCCAATTCAGACGGAAGAACATCGGTATGGTGTTTCAGAAGTTCGCATTATTTCCACATCGAAGCGTACTGGAGAATGCAGCATACGGACTTGAAGTTCAGGGCGTAGATAAAATGAAAAGAACTGAACTGGCAACGGAAGCTTTGCATCTGGTAGGTCTGAAAGGTTGGGAGAATCATCGTCCTGATCAACTCAGTGGAGGGATGCAGCAGCGTGTTGGACTGGCACGGGGCCTTGCCAACGACCCGGATATCCTGCTTATGGATGAGGCATTTAGTGCACTGGATCCGCTTATTCGTAAAGACATGCAGCAAGAGCTGCTGGAATTACAGGCCAGAGTGAAGAAAACCATCGTGTTCATCACTCATGATCTAGACGAAGCTTTGCGGATTGGAGATCGGATCGCACTGATGAAGGACGGAGTCATTGTGCAAATTGGTACACCGGAAGAAATCCTCATCCAACCTGCCAATAAATATGTAGAGCGATTCGTGGAGGATGTGGACTTGTCCAAGGTGTTGACTGCAGCTCATGTAATGCGTCAGCCGGAAACAGTCAGACCTGAACGCGGGCCTCGGGTAGCGCTTCAATTAATGCGTGACAGTGGTATATTCAGTCTGTATGTAGTGGACAAGGAAAATAAGCTTCTGGGTGTTATTACAGCTGAGGATGCCCTTAAGGCACTGAATGATAATAAATCTATTCTGGAAGTAACGCGGAGAGAAATCCCACGTGTACAACCGGAAACGCTACTCAATGATTTCTTTGAATTAATATCTGAGACACATTTGCCTGTAGCCGTCGTAGATGAAGCGGATAAATTGAAGGGTATTGTGATTAAAGGAGCCGTTCTTTCCGCACTCGCCGGCAACGCGGTACCGGAAGGAGGATTATAATGGACATTCCTAAACTGCCTTTGGGAAAGGCACTCGAGTGGTTGGAAAATTGGCTGACGACTTATTGTGGGCCCCTGTTTGACTTCATCCATTCGATTATCGGTGGTATGGTGGCTGGCATTGAAAATGCACTTACCTTCCTGCCAGCACTAGTACTTATCGTGATTATTGCAGCTTTGTCTTATTGGATCGGTAAATGGCGCATGGCACTATTTGCGGTCATTGGGCTGCTTCTGATTGATAATCTGGGATTATGGGGACCTTCTATGCAGTCCTTGGCCCTTGTTCTAACCGCCTCGATATTGGCTGTAGTAATTGGTGTGCCGATTGGTATTTTATGTGCGCAGAGAAATACCGTTAGAAATATAGTTACGCCTATTTTGGACTTTATGCAGACGATGCCGGCTTTTGTATATTTATTGCCAGCGGTATCCTTTTTCTCACTGGGCGTAGTTCCAGGGGTTATAGCTTCGATTATTTTTGCAATTCCGCCAACGATTCGCTTGACCAATCTCGGAATTCGTCAGGTTTCGGAGGAACTGGTGGAGGCAGCAGATGCTTTCGGATCGACACCTACTCAGAAATTAGTTAAATTGCAGCTTCCAATCGCTTTACCAACAATTATGGCAGGTGTGAACCAGACAATTATGTTGTCACTGTCAATGGTTGTTATCTCATCCATGATTGGTGCACAGGGCGTGGGTGCCTATGTATACCGTGCGGTATCACAGGCTAAGACAGGAGACGGATTCGAAGCAGGGATTGCGATCGTTATTATTGCCATTCTGCTGGACCGTTTGACACAGAACGCACTAAAACCAAAACAAAGATAGGAGTTTTAAATAAATGAAGAAGAAAAATATAGGGGTATTCCTGTTAGTTATTATGATGATTGCTGTTATTGCTGGATGTTCTTCATCAAGTAAAGAGAAGGTAAAATTAGCATATGTAGCATGGGATTCGGAAATTGCGAGTACTTATGTAGTAAAGGAAGTACTTGAAACTAAGCTTGGAGCTACCGTTGAAATGCTGCAGGTAGATGCTGGCCCAATGTGGGCTGGGGTTGCAGACGGTAGTGCGGATGGAATGGTTGCAGCTTGGCTGCCAAGCACCCATGCGGCTTATCTAGAAAAGTATGGTGCAAAAATTGAAGATTTGGGTGCGAATCTAAACGGAACTAAGGTTGGCTTGGCTGTTCCAGCCTATATGGATATTAATTCTATTGAAGACTTGAAGAACAGTGATATGGCAGCAAAGCTGAACAATCGCATTATCGGCATTGAGCCAGGTGCTGGCATTATGACAACCACAGAAAAGGCTATTGCGGAATATGATCTTAGCGATTACACACTTCTTGAAAGCTCATCTGCAGCGATGGCTCAGGAACTGCAAAAGGCTTATGACAACAACGAGCCAATCGTTGTTACAGGTTGGACACCACACTGGATGTTCGCCAATATGGATCTGAAGTATCTGGAAGATCCAAAAGGGGTTTATGGTGCGGATGAACAGATCCACACGATGGTCCGCCAAGGTCTGAAAGATGACATGCCGAATGTCTACAAATTCCTGGATCAATTCGAATGGACAGCGGAAGATATGGCTAAAGTAATGATTGAGGTTCAGGGTGGTAAGTCACCAGAAGAAGCCGCTAAAACTTGGGTTGAGAGCAATCCGGATAAAGTGAATGCTTGGGTTGCAGGTATAGAATTGTAAGTAAATTAAAAACTGTGTTATGATGTGAAGAATAAATGGAAACAAAAATGTAACTTGTACGCTAACTACTGTTCTTTACACATTACACTTCATAAGCAAGCTCATTCAATAAAACACCCCGTAAGGGGTGTTTTTCTTGGGAATATAAGCAAAGTATTACAAGCTCTTAATGTACTGTGCTTATATTTCAATAAGAATGGATACCTAGTTTACACACTTAGACTTATGCTTTGTCAAAGTAAATCAGGAGGCAGCTGCTGCAAGGAGTCAAGAGAGGAGACTGCTTCATGACAGAGACCATAAATACCTGGATTGATTGGCTGCTGCAAACGCTGGGCCTTAGCGGGCCATCTATTTTATTCGTGACCATCCCGCTCGCACTTTTGCAGAGTATATTAGGATTTTTTCCATTCGTAATTTTGATCGTGCTGCATGTCTCTGTTTTTAACGTAATTGGAGGCATGCTGATCAGTTGGCTGGCCTGCAATCTAGGCGGAATACTGATGTATTTTCTTATTCGGAGATATCTGTATAACTGGTTTGACCGAAAATGGAGAACCAAACTGAAGCGCTATGATAAATGGCAACGTTACTTGGATCGATACGGGATTTGGACGCTGGTACTATTGCGTACGATTCCGATTATTCCGAACAATGTAATCAATTTCATGTCTGCTGTTTCACCGATTAAAGCCTCATCCTTTATATGGGGAACCGTGCTTGGTAATTTATCTTATATATGGTTATTCGGTACGATTGGATCAACTTTAATTGTTCCGCGTGAAGAATGGAATGGTTATCTTACCTGGTATGCGGTGTTTATTGCTATTCTCATTGGCATCTTTATTCGGCGTCATTGGGACCATTTGCAGGAGGATAAGCGGAGCAGAATGCACTAATATCATATTCCCAGTTGATGATCTAAAGGATGAAGAACGTTTCTTCAGGCGTAGTTTGCCGGAGGGAACGTTCTTCTTTTTTGTCCTCTTAGCGAATACCTTAAATTAAGTGGAGGTGGCTTGACCTCTGCGTAAGGCGGGAGGGACTATTGCAATGGGCAGATTGAAAAAATGGGGGAACCGAAGGCTGAGAATACCTGATCTAGGCCATTTTCGGCTGCCAAAAATAAATGGGGACACGAATCGGAGATTCTCAGCAAGAAGCTCCGCATTCAAGTCAAAACCCAGCCGGGCAGCGGTTAGGCCGCAGCGTACGCGCTTTGAAGCCAAACGTAGCAAAGGCCGCTTTAGGTTATCCAGCCGGCCAGAGAGTAAGGTAACGGTTGCAGGCGGAAAAACACATAAGCCAAGAAGCCGACGCAAATTTTGGCTGATAGCATCTTTAGTAATACTTGTGCTGGTGCTGCAGTCACTTCGCTATGTGGAGCTGCATATGAAGCCGCCCATCCTGCATTTAGCACAAATACGTGTGAAGCAAATCGCTACGGAATCGATTAATAAGGCGATTACCTCTCAGGTTGCGAATGGAGGGAATGCGGAAGAGCTAATTGATTGGAAGACGGATAAGAACGGGAAAATATCAGGGTTCATGCTCAACTACGCGGAGCATATGCGTATTACTTCGCAAGCGGCACAGGTCATTCAGTCTACGCTGCAGGAATTGCATAATCGAACAGAATATATTCCGCTGGGGCAGGCGCTGGGCAGTCCCCTTATCGCTTCTTATGGACCCGATATTCCGATCAAGATTGAACCACAAGGTGCGGTTAAGGTTGAACTCAGTACTCGCCAGCAAAACGCTGGGATCAATATGATTCTGGTCGAGGTATATATTCATATTGTGACAGAGGTTGCAGTCGTCATTCCTTTTGATATGGAGCCGCAGGTAGTGGATACAGAAATTCCTGTGTCTTATCTGATGGTTGTTGGAGATGTACCTATGTATTACTACGATAATCAAGGTCAACCTGTGGGGGCGAACGGCAGCAGTGCTCCGGGAATTGCTATTCCTGCTCCAGCTGTAGGTGGGGATAAGAGTGGAGCAGTGGATCAGGGTAAGGATACCTCCAGCAACAGTCAGAAAGATAACAACCCGTCTCCAGCGGCAACTGATCCCGCGAGTACGGGTGCAGACCATACGGAAGAAGATAAAGGAGCGGGCGGAGGAAATTAAGGGGATATCGCGCTTCAGCGCTCATAGACTATAGGTAGAACAGCTTTAATAAATGGAGCGTGAATCCTAATGTCGCAAGAATCTCTGAATGTGGAACGCTTGGCGGGAAGGTATGGGTTCTTGGAACGCACGGGACTACTTCCACTACCGAGTATAGATGGGATCACCCTTGTAGTTGAGCTAAGCCGCCCGGATTGTGCCGCGGCTTGCTTACCCTTGCTGCTGCTCCATTCTGGAGAGTCTGTGCGCATTATTGCTGTGGCAATGACTCCTGATTTTCCTATGGAAACATTAGCCGGACAGTTCTCACAGGAGCAGTCGATTCTCTTTGTTCCTTATGAGAAAGAGGAGTACATGCCTAACCAGGCTCTGGCACAGATCGAAACCAGTTTCGCGGTTTTACTTGAAGATTCGACCATGGTATCGCCTGGCTGGCTAAATGAGCTATTGTGGGTTCCTTTTGATGACGCTTCTGTTAAGGTGGTTGCCCCTCGCTCTTCAACCGAAAGAGGGGAAGGGAAGAAACGTCTTCACTTCGGCACCTATGATGAGTTTGCTGCGCATGTGAGCTATAGTCTTAGCCGGCACCAAGGAGAATGGCGAGAGATGGATGTACTAACGGGTTCTTGCCTCCTGTTCTCTAAAGAGCTGCTTCAGCGTATTGGAGGGTTGGACACCTCGCTTCATGCGCGGCCTCTTATGATTGCCGATTGGTGTCTTCGAGCGCGGCAGTCTGGAGCTAAGCTGGCGCTAAGTGATGCTGTGTATGTTCATGCTATACATTCACTTGATAGAGGCCAGAGTAGGCTGAACGGACCAACACTTGCGGATGGCTGGCGGGCGTACAGTACAAAATGGGCGCTGGAAGATGTCTTAGAAGACGAAGAACATCTTGTACCGCAGAATGGATTCTTACAATCAACACAACCTGTTATTCCACTCGGTAAGGCAACCTTGGCAACGCCATTAGTGACGGCGATTGTTTATTGTGAAGAGGATGGGAATGGGGACCATCTTCCGCAGGAATGGGCAGCTACACAGGAGCAGCAGAGCTACAAGAATATTCGCTGGATCTGGATCAAGGACAGCTGGATGAACACAGCTTCCGGCTTGCCAGTAAATGAACAGGATGTAGTGATTACAGTTCGTGGTCAAGAGGCTTGGCTGCGGGCTTTGAAGAATGCATCTGCATTATTTGAGAGTGAGATAACTGTGTATTTATCAGACTCTATCAGGTATGAGAAATATTACGTTGAACGGGTAGTGAAGGCGATCACCCAAGGTTCCGCGGATCTGATCGTTAGTTTATCTACGGATATGGACGAAGAGGTGGGGCATTTGCTTAAGGGAGACCCTTCGGGAATTGTTTTTCCGCTAGAGCGAGTTGCTCATAAAGGCGGGAATGTGCCTGGAGTGATTACCTGTAAGGCGTCCACTTCGCACCAATTGCAGCTTCACCCTGAAGCTTCACTAACTATAGGTTATGTGGGGGATTTGTCCGAACCGCAGGGGAAGAAGGCAGATAGCAGCAGGGGCAGGGAGGCGCACTCATGAAATATTTAATTCTGAGCAGAGGCTCCTGGGAGGAATACGAATATAAAAGACTGTTGGATCTTCTTCCCGAGCGGGAAGAGGTTTGTTTTGCCGGAAGAATGACTCTTGAACAGCAGATTAACAGCCAGATCAAGCCGGTAATGATCGCGGATATTCATACTCTCAAGGCGAGGGAGTACACATTTCTGGTCTCCTCTCCTTATTGGCTGCCCGAGGTTCTTTCTTTGCAAGCAGGATATATAGTGGCTTTGTTAGAGCGCTGTCCGGAAGAAGAAAATAAGGTCTTATGGGATAAATACAGCGGCTTGCTTGGAGCAAAGGCTGATCTAGTAGGAACCCGGTCAGAACGGATCTATCTGGAGCAGAGCTTGTGCAGGGAGAGTGTTATTTATCTCGACGGGGATCAGCAGGAATCCTATGGAGTTGTATTTCAGCGCGAGCGGATTTATTTTCTGACAGATTATGAGATGTTGTGGAGTAAGGCGATTGAGAACTTATGGCAGGAGGAGCCCCTCCTTGCTACGGACTGGTTTAGGATTCAACTACAGCTTAGGGCTGATTATTATACCTCAATGTGCGCCAAGCTGCCCAGCCAGCCTGTTGTACATTATTTGGCAGCATCTTATTTGTATTTGCTTGGGGACTCCACAGCGAATCGATATCTGGCGCAATCCTTTGAGTTAATGGTGTTGTATGAATATTTGGATTGCCTTATTTCACACTTCCGGTTTTTTTCTGCAATAGAAGCCAAGACAGGGAATCTGGAAACGGCAGTCCGCCAATTTGCGATTACAGCATTTACCGCAGAGGAGAAGCAAGCAGTAGAAAGGATGGAGAGCTGGCTCCATTCCGGTCAGGATGAATTGGTTCGCGCGGAGTTGTTCCACCGGAATGAGGATGAGGCAGCGGCGGTAAGAATTTTAAGCCCGCTAACTTCTTCCGAGGCAAAAGCGTTGCTGGTGCAAAATTATGTGCGGACTTTTCAATGGGAAAAGGCAATAGTGCTGCAACATGAGCAGGAAGAAAATGTGGATGAAGCCATGGAAGGCACCATACACTTGCTGTATGGCAGGCGGCACGAGGCCATCCGTAGCTTTTTAAATGCAGGAGGGGAAGACAATCAGGCATGGCCACTTTTGTCAGAGATGGCAGATCTCGAAGAGGCTGTAAGACGATTGAGAAGGAGAGTGGAGGATGAGTAGTCATAGAGGGCCACTCCGCAAAACATCTGGCAATCGTCTGACTGCTATAATGCAGGTTAGGAACGAAGCCGGAAGGTATTTAGAGCAGGTGCTGGAGGAATTAAGTGAGTTCGTGGATGATATTGTGATCGTGGATGATGGAAGTACAGATAATACGGCTCAGTTATGTCTCTCTTTTGCCAAAGTTAAGAAGCTCGTAACCCTGCAAAGCTCTTTGTTTAACCGTGAATGGGAGCTGCGGCAAACATTGTGGGAGCTGGCGGTATCTACGAATCCGGATTGGCTGCTGTCTGTGGACGCCGATGAGTTCTATGAAGAGTCTGCTAAACGGGAGATGAGGCGACTCATCGATCAGGATGTGTATGACTGGGTATCCTTCCGATTATTTGATTTTTGGGGCGGCACCACACATTACCGTGAAGATGAGCATTGGAATATCCACACGAAACATACCCGTACACTAGTCCGCTATTTGCCGAACTTTCATTATTTTTTTCCGAAAATGGATCATCATGTGCCAAGGCTTCCGCTCTCTTATTCGGTATTGCCGGGTTTTCTTACCGAGCTGCGTGTGAAACATTATGGTTGGGCGATATCCCCTGAGGAGCTTCGGCGAAAATACTCGCGTTACCTGGAGCTTGATCCAGAGGGGCGCTGGGGTAGTCTGGAGCAGTACGAATCTATCCTTGATGAGCAGCCCCATCTGGTAGAATGGCAAGAGGAGCATTGAAATCCGCATCTGCCCTGCCAACCGGCTAAGTCCGGCTGGCAGATCTCAGAAGCAGCGCAGAAGAGATATGAGCTAACGGTATCCCTTGCGGATAAACTTCTGCTGCGAGCTGCAGCTTGTAATAAGCGAGGCTCACGGCTGCGGTAGCCCCCCCGACTCTACGCAAAGCGGCTTCATCTTCTATATGAAGGATGGGCACCTCTCCGCAGGAGTAGGCTATCGCAGCGTATAATTGCCACTCGGTACAGTCCGCAGGCGTTTGATATTGAGGAGGCTTGCTGACATAAATAGAGCACCATTGTTTTTTTATGGAGGTGGGGGCTTCGAGTAAACCGTAAAGTAAAGGCTGCGGCAGACTGGACCATTGAAAGGAAGAACCTTGCGAATGCCGATAAAGTGCTAATAAACTATTCCAAGCACCAGTCTGAAGCAGCAATTGTGCTGCATAGTTGAGATCCGAAAGATCAGCTTTAAGCCTATAATTCCCCGCTAAAAGATGATGGATCGATAAAATCCCCGGTCTGTAAGGCAATAGACAGACAAGCCAGCGCATGGCAGACTCAGTATCTCCAATACGGCAAGAGAAAGCCCACAGGTAGCCAAGTACAAAGGATCGGTTGGAAAGATGGGAAGGATCATGAAGCAGCTGTTCAAGCGGTGCGAGTGTCTGAAGATGTTCCGGTTGATTGTTTATTTCCAGAATCGCCTGCAATGCAACCTGAACAGATAAGGGTAACTGGCTGGCTGTAGAAAGCTCAGCTTGCCATTCCGGATCGCGGGCATTGAGCGCTGCGGGCAGAAGATAACTCAAAGTATCAGGGGATAAAGAGTGCAGATGGTTGTGGGTCAATGCTCGTAGTTGTGCCTTCCCTCCAGATAGAAGGCTTAGTGGGACGAGTTCTTTCCACGCTTCGGTATAATCAGGCTTATGTTGTATGGCAGCCTCGTAATGTCTCCACGCATCCGGGTATTGGTATAACTTCTCACACACTCTCCCGGCTAGTAGTTCTGTTCGATACGTTCCACTGCCCGAGGAAGAAGGGTATTTATGTGCTGTATTCCCGCTCTGAAGTGCTTGCTCCAAGTAGTGCTTGGCTGAGCTGAGCTTCCCTTGTTCCAGTAACAGGAGGGCATAGCTTTCTAATAAATCCGTGAAATCGGGAAAAAGACCGCTCCCCGTACGAAAAACTTCCTCAGCTTCCTGCTTTCGGCCACATAGTTGTAAGGCGTAAGCCGTCTTAAGGTAAATATCTGAGACATAACCGGAAGGGGCTGGAGTGGAGGTGAGCAGCGGAAGGAGGATCTCTGCCGCTTCTTTATATTGTCCCTGCTGATAATACTCTGCCCCTAACGCATAACGAAGAAAAAGATGGTTTGGTTGAAGCCGCAGACCGTTGTTGATAAGTGCTAAATTGCGGTTATATTTATTTTTACGCATCAATTCATCTTCTAAATATCCGTAGTGCAAAATACGCAAATCTGCATAAGCGATCTCCCCCGCTGGAAGCTCCCAAATGCTGCTGGCAATCTCCTCATGAATACTTCCGCGAAAAATAATTCTTTTGTCATTTCTGAATAATCGACAGACATGATCTGTAACAAAATCCGCTTCAGGTATATCACCGACATAGTGGATAATGGGCAGCCAATACCCATGAATATACTCGGCACCAAGCAAGGGCTGGAGCAGATTCTCACTCCAATGATCTACAGCCTCATCGGCATCCAGCACCAGAACCCAAGCAGAAGTTGCATACTCTAGGCTTATATTCCGAGCTTTGGTAAAATCATTTTCCCAAGGAATGTCGATAATCTTTGCACCGAACCTCTGAGCGATTTCTTTACTGTTATCCTCTGAACCTGTATCCGCAATGATAATCTCAGATACTAGCCCGCACACAGAGGATAAGCATTTCTCCAGATGGTTTGCCTCGTTCTTAATGATCATGCAAAGTGTAATATCCGGTGTGGTCATAGGAATACGTCCTTCCTAATCTGAAACTCTGGGCAGTGGAAGTGCGAGCCGCACTCTTTTAGCCGCTGGAGAATAGGGGGTTGAAGAAGAGAGGGAGGCAAGCAGACGATCCGCCAACAAAAGCTCCGAACGCCCTGGGTGATAGGCTGGGTTGAATAACGAGTCATTAGATGAGGGCTGCCCTGTGGTCTTCATCAGCTGTTTTGCTGCCTTATCACATCCCTCAATCTGCAATAAATCTAAGAGAAGTCCGCTTTTAGCAGCTGTGTATTCGGGTAGATGAGCGTGAAGCCAGCCCGAAATTTCATTTTCGCGCTCAGCACATTTTAAGGCTCGGATCAGTCGGGTTATAATGGGCGTTGGATCGGGATGAAGCTGAGCAGCTTTGGTATAACAGGCACAGGCCTCGGTCTGATCGCCTATTTCTTCGCATAACTGTCCCAGCAAATAAAATGTCAAATAAGATCCGAATCCAGACTCGGTATGGTAACCGGAAGGGGCTTCTCCAATGACTAAGGCTTGCAGCAATGCTGTTTTGGCCTCAGCTAGGGCTCCCATTTGAAACAGCAGCACACCTTTGATATGAGCCAAGTCAGGATAATCTGGATGTAGGGTTATCCCTAAGTCGCAAGCTTCCAGCGCCGCGTTGAAATCTTTTAATTCTGTCAGGCAGCGGATTTGATATTTGTGCAGCAGATGAACGTAACTTGTGTCGGGCGGAGCTTCGTTAAGTGATCTTTTGATATGCTCTAGAGCCGGTTGATATTCACTAAGCCGCATATATTCAACAGCCATATTGAAATGGTGAAAGGGGTTATTGGGATTTAACTTTAGCTGTTCCTTGAGCAGCTCTACATTTCGTTTGATCTTATCTTTTTTTGCTACTACGCCGTCTGCATAACCGTAATGATGGATGACTACGGTGCTTAAATGCATAGCTGCTTTGGGTGTAGCTTTTACGATCGTTTCTGCAATCTGTTCGTGGATGATGCCGCTGAAACGGTACTGCGGGCGGTTACGGAATAGGCGGATAATCGGATTAACAGTAATGGTCTGTGAAGCTGCGGTTAAACCTTTATGATTATGAATGCGCAGAAAAAAAGCTTCATACTCCAAATGCTCCGCACACAGCAACAGCTCCCCCTTACTTTTCGCATCCAGTTCCTCATCTCCATCCAGAATGAGAATCCATTGTCCGTGGGCTTGCTGAAGACCCGCGTTGCGGGCAGCGGCAAAATCGCCATTCCAAGGATGGTGAACAACTTTAGCTCCAAAGCTTAGAGCAATTTGTAGCGTGGAGTCGGTAGAGCCAGTGTCGACTACTATGATCTCATCGGCGACACCACGTACGCTTTTTAAACATTGGCTTAAGCTATCTGCTTCGTTCTTAACGATCATGCATAGCGAAATCAGAGGTTTTTGGCTTGGCATGCTCATTTGGCTGTCCTCCCCTCGCTCTGTCGGAAGCTCCACTGTGTGTGCCACGGTGTACGATTTAGTAAAAAGATGGATTTATGGATGGCACCAATATTCGTTTGCAGTGGACCATGGACGTTAGCCGCATCCAAGCTGTTCAGTGCCTCCTCCATGCTAAGCTTCGCTTGCTGAAGGTAACAGAGTGCTAAACCTACTCGGGCAGCCTCATGCTCAGGCATCTGCTCCAGCGCTTGTTGAAACCATTCACTGGCTTCCGTGTAATGCCCCTTGTCAAAGACCATCTCACCTATATAAAAAAGAACCTTCGCATCAGCCGCTTGATCGCTAACTAACCTGATAAAATGCTCGCCTGCCTCATTCCTATTCCCTTCTTTATATAATGCTGCGGCTAATTCAGACCGAAAGGTAGGGAACAAATTTACCAAAGCTTCGCTTAACGCGGGCTGGTGTAGTTTTACTGATTGTTCGATCAAATCTGAAATGAATGAGGAATGTAATGTTAATGGATCTACCTCTGCTTCAACGGGATCTACCTTTTGTTGCTGGTGGCACTTCTGAATGTATTGCAGTCCGAAACGAAGTTCGTCTGGTACATAGGTTAGCAGGTCATTGTGGAATTCTCCAAAAAGCGACCAAGAGCAAATAGCCCAGAGGGTAGCCCACTTTTTCAGATATTCTAAATCATGGTTATCTTGCGTAGCTAAGGAGGCCATTTGTCTTATCGTTGTATAGGCGTCTTCCAGCTTGCCGGTAATGATGAGCGAAGAGATCATCCAATTTGCCGTCTCTAATTCCAAGGGAAAAGTGTCTCGGGATAAGTTAGTGATGGCCTCATTAGCATTTATCGCAAATAAACTGTCAATAATCGCAGCTCGTTGGGCAGGATTAGTTGGGGGGACGAGTTGTATCAGCAAGGTGGCAATCTCCTCATCGGTTACAGCTAAGCGTTGAAAAGCAGAAGCTATTCCCTGCAAGGCAGGCCTATATAAAGAGTGGTGTTGAAGCGCACGGTGGTAGAATCTCGCAGCGTCCTCCTGAAGCTCAAGCCGCTCTGAGATTAATCCTAGTCGATAAAGTGGGCGGAAGGTGTTCATCCCTTGCTCAGATACATATTTTTGATTAACCTGATCTCCAGAAATGGATGCTGCACGCTGATAAGCTTGAAAAGCACGTTCTAACAAACCTTGACTCTCCAAAGATTGGCCTAATAAAAAATGCAGGTCAGGGTAATCCTCATAACGCTCCAATTCAGGCAACAGCAAGGGATCTATGATATTGGTTTTTCCTTGAGTCAGATAAATTTTACAGAGATCTCTAATCATCGTAGGACGGTAGGAAGCTTCAAGTGGCACATGGTGAAGGGTCTGGCGAAGTAATGTCTCTGCTTCCAGAAGACGACCGTCCTGACAGCAGGTGACTGCTAAATTATACGAGTGAAAAGGATCTTCCGGTTGTTCGGCTAAAGCGAGTCGCAGCAGCTGTTCATTGCGTTTGATTTTATTTTTTCGTGCCATGATTTCCGGCATATATCCGAAGTGTTCAATCTCAATATCACTATGCTCAATCGCCGAGCTGTTATGTGATTTAAGGATTGCAGCGTCAATTCCTTCATGAATTCTTCCGCTATATCGATAACCCTGTCCATTTCGGAATAAACGAACCGCACTGTGCTTTACCTTATCTTCAGGCCGAACGCCAAGCCAATTATCAATGTTTACTGTAAAAGCCTGAGCTTGCGTGTTTTGCAGGAGGCTGCGGAGTTCCGGAAGTGGAGTTTGCAGGCGTTCATCGGCATCAAGGACTAGAATCCAATCGGTATCCGCCTGATCGAGGCCTTCGTTACGCGCTGCAGCAAAGTTTTCTGTCCATTCCCGTTGGAATACTCTAGCCCCGTGCGCTTGGGAAATAGCTATGGATTCGTCAGTAGAGCCTGTATCTATGACTACAATCTCGTCAACACCTGCTACGCTTGTGAGACAGTGGGGCAGAAGATCAGCTTCATTGTTAACGATGAGGTGGACGCCAAGCGTAATATTGTTCACGTTGTTTCCTCCTTGTTACATATGTAGAAGTAGAAATCAGCTTTTGCTATCAAAAGAAAAAGCACATGGATATCCATGCACTCTTTCGTTACAACATATGATGGGCATCTACATTACGTTCCCTGTGCGTTGAAACTTACATTGATTGTTGAGGCGGCTCCTGCATTCGTTGATTGATAGGATAAGCGTGTATATTTCAGGAATCTGGCCGGAACTATGACATCGATAGAACCTGCTGCTAAAGGATTATCTCCTGTGGTATCGACGAAATAGTTCGTTCCGTCAGCACTGATTTCAACTCGTGTGTTGACTGGGTTAGCTCCAGTGTTATTGATGAAAAAGGAATAGGTCCCCAATACGCTCGTAGTCACTGCTGGCAGTGGAGTATAGGCATTAGCAGTTGCAATACCCGTCGTCGTCTGTTCGATAAAGCTGCGTTGTGAAATAGAGGTCACACTACTGAGTGTACCGGCTGTGATGGTGGCTCCGAGCACGCTGGTAATGGTGCCGTTTAAGAGGTTGGTGACCGTACCTGCAGAAGACAAAGTACCAGCTGTGATGGTGGCTCCAAGTACGTTAGTAATCGTGCCATCGAGAATGTTAGTAATGGTACCTGCTGAGGACAGAGTACCCGCAGTGATCGTAGCTCCGAGCACGCTGGTAATGGTCCCGTTTAAGAGGTTGGTGACCGTACCTGCGGAAGACAAAGTACCAGCCGTAATGGTGGCTCCGAGCACGCTGGTAATGGTCCCGTTTAAGAGATTGGTTACCGTACCAGCCGAAGACAAAGTACCGGCAGTGATGGTAGCTCCAAGTACGTTAGTAATCGTGCCATCGAGAATGTTAGTAATGGTACCTGCGGAAGACAAGGTACCCGCAGTGATTGTAGCTCCTAGCACACTAGTAATGGTCCCATTAAGGATATTGGTAACTGTTCCTGCTGAGGACAAAGTACCAGCGGTAATGGTTGCGCCTAGTACACTAGTAATAGTCCCGGCAGTGATCGTAGCTCCCAGCACGCTGGTAATCGTGCCATCGAGAATGTTAGTAATGGTTCCTGCGGAGGACAAGGTACCAGCCGTAATCGTAGCTCCGAGCACGCTGGTAATCGTGCCATCGAGAATGTTAGTAATGGTACCTGCGGAAGACAAGGTACCCGCTGTGATGGTAGCCCCGAGTACGCTAGTGATAGTCCCGTTAAGAATGTTAGTAACCGTACCTGCGGAAGATAAGGTACCCGCAGTGATGGTAGCTCCGAGTACGCTAGTAATAGTCCCGTTAAGAATGTTAGTAACTGTTCCTGCTGAGGACAAAGTACCCGCAGTGATGGTAGCTCCGAGTATATTGGAAATCGTACCATCTAGGATAATTGTCGTTAGATTTCCGCCTGGATCTGTAGTAAGCGGATGATCAATCAGCGAGGCATCCCGGCCAAAAATAAGCGTTCGTAGATTATCGGGATTAGCTTGAAAAGAGCTGTAGTTAGGCAAAGTTCCTCGTCCCTCTCTTATAAAATTGTTAACTCATACCTATAGACTGGGCTTGGACGTATACATCAATTTTGCCTAAACCCGTTGGCTGTTGCGTGGAGGCGGATATCCGAGTCCACTTTAAAAATCTGCTTGGCACTAGCACCTTCATTTCTTTTGCAGCCACGATCTCTTCTGAATCTATAAAAGAATCAAGACTGTTCGGACTAATCTCCAAGCGGACGCTAACAGGGTGGTCTCCTTGGTTCATAACTGCGTAAGAGATCATCGTTTTAGTTCCGCTTTTTTGCCAAGGCAGAGGCGAAATGGAGCTGGACACGGGGAATCCGATAAATTGATGCTCGGAAAATAAAGGACTGATCGTGACCTTACGGCGCTTTCTTCGACCATTTGGAGGTGGAAAAGGTTGCGGATTTCTAGAGCGATTCCCCTGTTTTTTTGTGTGTTTTATTTTGCTGCGCTTTTCTAGTTCCAGACCGTTATGGATTTCATTCACCTCCTACGGGTTTTCTGGAACCCTATCCATAAAAGGACCCTAACCGTCGTTTGAGCCCTGAGCATCAATAAACCGCAGTCCAATAAGCCGCGAACCGTTAGGGACAATCCTTAGCCATTCGAATGGTGATAATAATATATGGTGAAAAATAAGAGGTGATTGGGCTGTAAAAGCAAAAATACGCACCTTCCCAAACAACCTGCTACTTAGAGCGGCATAAAATAAGATAAGCTCAAGTACGGGGAGGATAGCGCATGCCAAACGATTCAGTATTTAATCAGAGTAGCCAGCCACTCTTTACAGAACAAGTCAACACGTATGTTGCACCTGGTATAGATTCAGCTCCGGAGGGAGGAGCGGCTAAGGAGGGGCTATTGTTTGGAATCCCTTTTACTTCTACGGTAACGACTGCTGCACCGTTAGTTGTTCAGATTAGTAATCCGGCAGGCAGCGGACGTACATTGTATGTATCCCGTGTTGCAGCTAGCTCGGCAACAGCTGCGGTTACGTTATCTCTACTTCGGAACGCTACGGTCACCGGAACCACCGTTACACCGATAAATTTTAATTTTGGAAGTGCGTTAACCAGTGTGATGACGGCCAGAACCTCGACTGCTGCCCCTACGGGAGGTCCGGCCACTCTAGTATCTTTATTACTGGCAGCGGGTCCCGTCATTGTTGACTTTACTGGACAAATCGTTGTTCCTCCCGGAAATTCCATAACCACGTCCATCACGATTGCATCGGGAACTTCAGCAGCGACAACATCTATCAGCTGGTGGGAATATTAGAACTGGGAGGGGATAATCATGCCTAATCAATATGTGTTTAACGACAATGATCAACCTCTTTATGTGGATATGGTCAATACCTTCCAATCTCCGGATATCAGCGCGCCACCTGAAATAAGTGCTTCGAAGGCTGCGGTCTTGTATTCTACCAACACATCCGTGTCTAGTTTGGTCGTACTTAGTCTTATTTCTGCAATTACTTCTATTCGGATTAGTAATGCTGCTGGCAGCGGAAAAACCGTATATATATCTCGTATAAGCGGCAGTATCGGCGGATCTTCTCTGCTATCGGCTATGTCTGGAAGCTTTACAATTGTCAAAGGGGGGACGTTAACCTCTCCTGCAACCTTGACACCAACAAATAATAATCTCGGAAGCGCGGCTACAAGTGCGATGACCGTTCAATCTTCAACAGCGGCAATTAACGGGGGAACAACGCTTTACAATTATCAATTAGCGCCGGGAGCCTTCTCACAGAACTTTACGGGCAGCATCATCGTTCCGCCGGGGACTGCTATTTGTGCTAACGTAACTTCATCTAGCTCGGCCGTAGGTTTAACGATTACTTCTGCACTCGGTCTTCTTTGGTGGGAACAATAGAATATATATTTTATTTTGAACCTATAACGGTGGTGAACCTTGACATCATTTGGTTAAGGTTTTACATAGAAGGTTGGAATGAATAGAAAATAAAGGGGATTGGCATTATACAATAAAGATGGAATTCAGTTTGGAATGTGAAAAGAGGGACAATTATGGAAAGTTGTTTATTTATTCATGGCTTTACCGGAGGTGAGCATGAAATCTCTCCCTTGTCCCAGTTTATGGAGCAGCATAATTATCGTTCCAGAACATTTACCCTAAAGGGGCACGGGGGCAGCAGGAATGATTTACTGCATTCGGATCGACATGATTGGCAGCAAAGTGCTGAGGATGAATTAACAGAGCTGTTAAAGACAAATGACGGAGTTCATCTGATCGGTTTTTCAACCGGTGCTCTTATTGCTTCACATCTTTCAGTGCGCTATAAACCTTGGATTAAATCTCTCACTTTGTTGTCTACCCCTGTGTTTCCGCTGAATCCTGTAGAAATTATTAAGACCCTTGCGAGCTTTTCCATGCTAAAAACTTATATTAGTAAATTCAGTTCAACGCCTCCAAAAGCAACTCGAGAGTTCCAGCGACTGGTTCGTGAAAGCTTTTCTGTTTTTCCGCATATTGAGACTCCAACCCTGATCGTGCAAGGGAAACGGGATCATCTAGTGAAGACTAGAAGCGCCGATTACCTACGTCATCATATGATCAAGGCGACCCAAAAACAGGTGCTGATGGTCGACAACAGTGGTCATATGGTGTGCCATTGTGAAGAGAAGGACCGAATTATGAATGAAGTCTTGCAGTTTATTCAGAGTACAGGACGTTGAACTCAAACACTAAATATTCAACCCCAAGAGCTTCCGAAATAGGAGCTCTTTTTTTGTTGTGCATTTCAATTTTAAGGCTTGACAACGCGTCTGGTGTCATGGTAATTTTTAGTAGGGAAACCGGTTTCCCTAAAATTCGTTTGTTTCTATGCCAAAAACATCGCTGGAAAGGTCGTTTTTAATCCAAGAAGTAGGTTTTAGTGTGTTATGAATACGCTTTAATAAGAGAGGGAGATGCGCGCGATGAAACGTAAGTTATGGTACGTGCCCGTTCTGATTACATCTATTCTTCTTTCTACTGTGATTAATTTATTCGTCTTAGCGCCACAACAGGCAGATGCGGCCAGCATCGGTACGATTAACGAGAATGATACCATTTATCAGATTATGGTTGACCGGTTTAATGACGGGGACTCTTCCAACAATGCTACGGGAGCGGCAATTCGCTATGGCGAGAACTCTGAAGAAGATTTCCGTTATATGAAAGGCGGAGATTGGCAAGGGGTGATCGACAAGCTGTCTTATATTAAAAATATGGGGTACACCGCGATCTGGATTTCCCCAGTGGCGGAGCCGCAAATGACGAATCGGGAGAACAATGGCAGCGGTAAAAATACAGCGTATCACGGGTACAACGTTAAGGACCCTAACGCAGCCAATCCCTACTTTGGTACAAAGGAGAAGCTGAAGGAGTTAGTGGATTCCGCACATGCGGTTGGCATCAAGGTGGTGATTGACGTTGTGCCGAACCATATCGGGGATTATATGCTGGGTACCCAAGCCTACTATGATATCCCTAGTCTGCAGCCAGCAGCTCCTTTTAATAACCCGGCTTGGTACCACCATAATGGAGATATCAACTGGTCTTTGGCAGACGGAAGATACGATCAATGGGCACAGGATTACTTAGAAAATCATGATCTAGGCGGACTGGATGACATTGACTTCGATGTCCCTGCTGCTAAAAAAGCCGTATTTGATTCGATTAAAGGCTGGTTTGACTATACAGGAGCAGATGGTGCGCGTGTAGACGCAGCCAAGCTGATGAAGCCGACTGATATTGGTGAACTGCAAAATTATCTGGGGGTTAATACCTTTGGCGAGAATTTTGACGGCAATGCTGAATTTGTCTCGCGCTGGGTCGGCAACAACAAGGAGTGGGGCATGCTTGATTTCCCAATGTTCTTCTCCGTTCTAAATAGCTTCGCATATGGGCAGTCTTTTGACTCCAATATTAAAAGCACCTTGGCACAGGATTCCTACTACAACGGAAATGCCAATCACATGGTCACCTTTATCGACAATCATGACCGCAATCGTTTTCTCACAGAAGCTGGAGGAAGCGTAGATAAGCTGCAGAACGCTTTGAGTTTTATTTTTACAGTGCGTGGAACACCCGTTGTCTTCCAAGGTACGGAACAGAACAAAGGCAATGGTAATGGGCAGATTATGACGGGAGGCATCGCCGATACCTGGAACCGCTGGTCCATGGTGAAACGGGATGCAAACGGCAATGTAATAGAGAATTATTTTAATGAGAATGCCAGCACCTACAAGCACGTAGCCAAACTTAATGAGATTCGGAAAAATAATCCGGCACTCCGTACAGGCACGCAACGTGAAATGTGGTCTGCACAGAACTTATATGCTTTTTCACGTCGTATCGACACTGGAACTAATCTGGGGCAGGAAGTTATCTCCGTATTCAGTAATAAATCCAGCGGCTCGCAGACCGTTACCATTCCACTGCGTGCAGAGAGCAGCTTGGCAGTCGGGACGGTTCTTTATAACCAGTTGAACACTTCGGATACGGTAACTGTACAATCGGGTGGAGCAACTGGCAAGCAGATCACTGTAACCGTGGGTGCAAATGCAGCCAAAATTTATGCAAAACAACAGCTTCCTACAGATACAGTGGCTCCAACTGTACCAACTAACGTGACCGCAACTGTTCAAAATGCATCCAGTGCTTTAGTAAGCTGGACCGCTTCCACCGACAATGTAGGTGTGACCGGATATGAAATTTATCGCAACGGCGTCAAAGTGGGTACATCCGCAACTACTTCATATACGGATAACGGATTATCCGCCAGTACTACGTATGACTATACGATAAAAGCAATGGATGCAGCAGGCAATCTATCCCTCCTTAGCGCGATTGCTTCAGTGACAACACCAGCGGGGAACAGTGTCACTATTTACTATAAGCAGGGCTATACCTCGCCTTATATTCATTATCGCCCTGTAGGAGGAACTTGGACGACATCACCAGGTGTGGCGATACCTGTCTCTGATGTAGCAGGCTACAACAAAATAACGATTAATATCGGCTCAGCCAGCCAGCTTGAAGCTTGCTTTAACAATGGCAGCGGTACTTGGGACAGTAACGGGGGCAGCAACTATTTATTTAGTGCCGGCACCTGGACTTATACACCAACTGGCAATATTCAATCGGGTGGACCAGTGACGCCGACACCAACGGTAACGCCGACACCATCACCAACCGTAACGCCTACACCGACGGTAACGCCGACACCGACGCCAACCGTAACACCAACAGCAACACCAACGCCAACACCGACACCAACGGTAACGCCGACACCAACGCCAACGCCAACGCCAACGGCAACTCCGACACCGACCGTAACGCCTACACCAACGCCAACGGCAACACCTGTCGGCAGCACGGCAACGATCTATTATAAGAATGCGGCTTATAGCAGCTCTTATATCCATTATAAGCTCGATGGTTCAACGGTCTGGACGACGTCTCCAGGCGAGCAGCTCCAAGCTTCTGCTTTTACAGGATATAAGGCGGTTACGATTCAGCTGGGCACGGCAGCTGGGCTGACCGCAGCCTTTAATAATGGCAGTGGCACATGGGATAACAATGGCGGCAATAACTATCATTTTGCTGCGGGCACCTGGAGTATGGTGAATGGCAACATCACCGCAGGAGAACCACAAGCGGATAGTGTTACATTCCGAGTAACTGTTCCTGCGTCTACTCCTGTGAGTGGTCCCGTTTATCTCTCCGGTTCCTTCAATAGCTGGAATGTGGCAGATCCGAACTACCAACTGACGAAGGGCAGTGATGGTATTTACTCCATCACACTAAGTCTACCGGCGGGAACAGCAATTCAATACAAAGTTACACGAGGCGCTTGGACTAATGTGGAGGTGAATTCGAATGGATCGGATCTTTCCAATCGAACCCTTACGCCAACAGGCGGTGCACAAACCGTAAATTTGACGGTTCAGCGCTGGAAGGATCTATAAGCTTCATAATATCTACAGTTTAAACACAACAAGGAGCGGCTCCCGTATGGGGTCGCTCCTTGGTAAGCAGTATGAAGTTTTTTAATTGCAGAAAGTACAATTAGACTTTCTGTTTGAAGCTGGAAGAAAGATTTAACTGTATTTTGTGCAGTAGAATTCAGGAAAAAGGCTGTTTTTTGCCGATTTCACGAGTTTTGACTGCACAAAGTGCAATTAAATCGAATGTTACCCATCTTATAAGGATTTCTATTGCACAAAATGCAATTAAATCCGATGTAGCCATTTTAGCTACTCAAATTCGATCAAGCTAAAGCAGTTACTCCAGACAATCAAGCCGAATCAGCACGCAGCGCAATAAAGTTCAGTCAGCTACACAAGCTCAATCAAGCTTCCTGCCTCTTCACTAAGTTCCCGCTGGGAACTGGGATCTCATAGTTGACTCACGAGGAATGAGTTCTGGCTCGAGAAGCAAATGCCTAGAGGGTATGTTGTTATTACGAATGCGTTGCATCAGCAGCTCGCCTGAAGATACCCCCAGCTGGAACGTGTCGATATTCAGAGAGGTTAGAGGAGGCGTAGTATAACGGGACAGAGGATATTCATCAAAAGCTGCGATGCCGAGCTGTGATGGAACATGAATATCCAGTGATTTTGCAGCTTGAAGCACCCCGAAGGCAACATAGCTGTTCATGCATACTACGGAGTCTGGTCGATCTTCGCTCTGTAGAAGCTCAAGTGCAGCATGATAGCTCTCATGTTCATCAGCCTTACAATTGATAATCCATTGCTGCTGATCCGCAAGATCTGCTTGCTGCAATGCTTGCAAATATCCACTCAGACGATGGGTATAAATCTTTTCCTGCTGCTGCCCGCCTATGAAGGCTATTTTGGAATACCCCTGCTTTATTAAATGTGAGGTCAGCATGCCGCCGCCTGCTTCATTATCGAAATCGACCCAGCTTCCGGGAGTCATAATTTCGCCGATGGAGATGTAGGGAAACTCCAAGCGGTTCAGTTCTTCGCAAAGCTCTTCCGTAAGTACGGAGTTATTCGCTATGATTCCGTCGACACGTTTGCTGAATACAAGTCTATTTAGAAAATGTCCTTCCGGACTACTATGCTGCACATTGGAAATAGTCAGCTCGTATTTTAAAGGCGCAATTACACTTTCTATTCCACCGATGATGTTGTAGAAAAACTGGTTTAGAAATTCACTTTCCTTGGACATATCGACCAGGAGACCAATATTACAGCTGCTTTGTCTGGCTAATCCAGTAGCGATACTGCTTGGTGTATAGTTCATCTGCTTCATAATTTCGCGAACTTTGTGTTTCGTTTTCTGTGATATTTTTGGGGAATCGTTTAATACTTTGGATACGGTAGATTTAGCCACATTGGCTGCTTTGGCAATATCAGAAATGGTTACTTTCATTGTCTTCCCCTCATAATCCGGAACGGTATTTGTAACCATAATAACACAAATTTAGCAGTCTCTCTAATCACAAAGAGTCTCATAGATTTAAAGATAAAAGCATAAAAAAGGAGTTTGGAAGTTATGCCTCATACATGGTTTTTATATCATACAAGTGAAGATCCGTTTGCCTATCCTGTGGGTACGGGCATCTTGAAGCTCAGACTGTTCACGCAAGCTGGACAGCAATTATCCTGTACCGTCATCTACTCAGACCGTTATGATTCTCCGGGGCATGAAGTTCCTTTGCAGATGGAGCGGATTGGGTCGGCAGGTGTTTATGAGATACATGAAGCGGTCATTGAGAACCCTACGAAAAAATGCAGATATCTATTCCATGTAACTAATCCTGCGGGTGAATATGTCTGGTATGGAGAGAGAGGGGCGTCGGAGAGCCGCGAACGTGCGGGTTCTTTTCAATATGCATATCTCCATCATTCTGAGGCGTTGAAGTTACCTTCATGGAGCATGGATGCAGTAACCTATCAAATCTATCCTAGCAGTTATAACGAAGGGACCTTACAAGGCATTTCTGACAAAATGCCCTACTTGCAACAGTTAGGAGTAAACGTTGTTTATATGACGCCTGTATTTGAGTCTCCTTCAGAGCATAAGTATAATACCTCCGATTACTATAAGGTTGATCCAGTATTTGGGGATATGGAAGGATTGAAGGCGCTGGTCAGCCAGGCGCACAGGCATGGAATCAAAGTGATTTTAGACGCTGTGTTTAATCATTCGGGAGACCGCTTTTTCGCGTTTAAAGATGTGTTGGCAAAAGGAGAGCTATCTCCGTATAAAGATTGGTTCTTCATTCATTCCTTTCCGGTTACGCAGACGCCTGTACCCAATTATGAAACGTTTGCCAAAGCTGAAGCGCATATGCCAAAGCTGAACATGGACAATCCGGATACGGCGAATTACATGATTGAGGTTGCGAAGTATTGGGTGCGCGAGACAGGGATTGACGGCTGGCGTCTGGATGTGGCCAATGAAGTTAATCCGCGTTTTTGGTCCCGGTTTCGGCAAGAGCTCAAATCTGAATATCCTGAAATCCTGCTGATCGGTGAGATTATGCATGCTTCTGGGCCATGGCTTAGAGGGGATCAGTTCGATGGAGGAATGAATTATGTGCTTCGTGATGCAGTGTTGGAATTTTTTGCGGAACAATCTACGGGGCCAGTTCGCTTTATAGAGCAATTGCTCCATCAGGAGGCATTGTATAATGACCAGGCGAATTCGGCAATGTTTCAGTTGCTTGGCAGCCATGATACCCTGCGGTTTCTTACGGCATGTAAAGAAGGTGGGCGTGGTTGGGACCACGTGAGTACCGCTGTTGAACGTATGATGCTGGCTGTTTTTTTCCAGATGACCTATATCGGTATTCCAATGATCTATTACGGGGATGAGGTTGGGATGGAAGGGGCGACAGACCCCCACTGTAGAAAAGCTATGATATGGCAAGAACAAGCTCAGAATGCAGTGCTGCATAAGTGGTATCAACAATTGATTTCTCTGAGAAAAAGCCATGAAGTTCTGCGCAAAGGTTCGTTTCGTCCTTGGTTTACTGATGAAGTTCGTAATGTGCTTGGCTACATACGAGGTGTGGAGCACGAGAAGATAGGGCTGATTATCAATAATTCTCCAAACCCGTACCAACTAGAGCTTAGTCCATATCGAGCTGATAAGAACGAATTAACTGATTTATTGTCTGGAGCAACTTTTAAAAATAATAATAAGCTTACGGTCAGCATTGAACCTTTTGGCTGTTTGATGTTGTATTAAAAAAGAAAAGGCCCCTCTCTAAGGAAAGGGACCTTATTCTAATTTACAGCACTTTTTTTGCTTCTTTTGTTCTTTAAGTCTCTATATTCCTGTTTCTCCCATTGTTTCAGCAACGGAAACGGATCAAAAGCCCATTCGGTAATTCCGCGATCGCGGTAAATGCCAAAGTGTAGATGTGGAGGAAATTTTCCTTGTGTTCCGGGATTGCCGTAACCCGAGCTGCCTACCCAGCCAATAATCTCACCGGGGGTGACTATATCTCCGCGAGAAATGGTTTTGTTATATCCAGATAGATGAGCGTAATAATGGTAACGGTTCTCGATATCGCGAATGCCAATTCTCCAGCCGCCGTACCGGTTCCAGCCTTTTGTCTCTACTAAGCCAAAGCAGGTGCTTCGTACTGGCACTCCTTGAGGTGCAAATAGATCTGTTCCTTCATGGATACGTGCTCCGCCCCAGCTTCTTCCAGTACCCCAAGTGCTACGATAAGAATAAAGGTTACTTAGGGGAAGCGGGAAGGCATTGCCGGATAGGTCCAGCCGTCCAAAATGTTCATATAACTTCGCGAACTGGGTAATGCGCTGCGAGGCGCGGCCATTGTGATAGTACTCCCAGACCCCGATACTGAAATCACTAGCGGATTGTCCATACTTCAATAAGTGTCTAGCCATACTATACAGAACGTCCGCATCATTCTCTGGATCAGCAATGCCGTCTCCTGAGCCATCACTGCCAAAACCATCAAAGAAGCTAATGGATTTAGGGGAAGTATCCCCCTGATCCGGATTAAGTGGACCAGCCCATACCGGTGCCGGGATTTTTATGGCTGTAAGGCGCGTGGAGACAGGCTGCCCTGAGGCTCCCTTTTTGGCGAGCGTGCGTTCATATTGATCAATGGCTGCGAACCTAAACCAAGGGATACCAGTAGCTGCGCTCATTTGCTCATAAATCTGTCTACGGCCAGACCATTGCGCTTCTTTGCTAGCACTAGCGGGATCCCCGCTGCTCATCACCGGTTGGATAGTAGGCCGCGCTACAGCTGCTGCAACGGGAAGGTTTAAACCACCCCAAAGGATAGCGGCCGCGGACAGGCATAACAGGGTTCTCCGGTTTTTAATATTTTTAAATAGGGCCAGCAAGATAACAGCCTCCTTTTGTCCGGGCATTAAATTGAATGTAGTCACTTCGGATGAAGCTTTTTTATAGATTGGTGCAAAATACTACTTTTTATCCGTTCTTGTCTAAAGGTACCAGAAAAATCTCGCTGGAAACTCCAGATGATACACCCTGCATATTTCACAAAAACAGGCAATTGTAAATCGCACATGTTATAATATGAGGCAGCAACTTTCATCTGCAGCATCACATTCAGGAGGAAGCGGGGTTTATCATTTTGTCTAATAAAACAGCAAAGCAACCTAAACCGGATTGGATTAAGATTAAGCTAACTACCGGTGACAACTATCAGGAAATCAAAAGCATGATGCGTTCCAAAACTTTACATACCGTATGTGAAGAAGCTAGGTGTCCGAATATTTATGAATGCTGGGCAAACCGTACGGCTACCTTCATGATTTTAGGTGATATTTGTACACGCGCATGCCGTTTTTGTGCAGTAAATACAGGGATGCCTACAGAACTGGACCTGCAGGAGCCTGAACGTGTAGCTGAAGCTGCAGAGAAAATGAATCTTCGTCACTGTGTGGTGACTAGTGTGGCCCGCGATGATCTTGCGGATGGTGGCGCTCAGATTTTTGCTGAGACGGTCGCGGCGATTCGTAAACGCCTTCCGTTATGTAGTGTTGAAGTGCTTATTCCAGACTTTTTAGGAGACCGGAATAGTCTTGAGATTGTCATGAACAGTAATCCAGACATTCTTAATCATAATATTGAGACCGTGGAACGGATGTCAGATCGTGTACGGGCTAAAGCGAAGTACCCTCGTTCCTTGGAATTGCTGCGCAGAGCCAAGGAAATGAAACCAAATATTCCAACCAAATCGAGCATCATGCTTGGTGTCGGTGAAGAGTGGAATGAGATTTTACAAGCAATGGATGATTTGCGAGCCGTAAATTGTGATATATTGACTTTAGGACAATATTTGCAACCCACTCCAAAACATTTAAATGTCGAGAAATATTATCCACCGGAGGAATTTGCACTGTTGAAGGAAGAGGGAATGAAGCGTGGCTTCAGCCATGTGGAATCAGGCCCGCTAGTTCGCAGCTCTTATCATGCGCATGAGCAGGTGAAGTCTGCAGCTCAAGCTCGCGAGGAGCGTGCGGTTTCTTCTAGCTAATTATTGCTTTTCTGTGGTTTAATTCACGGAGAATGTTAGTAAGAGGAGGAAGAGCGACAGCGTTCTGAAATCTCTGCTCTTAGGTTACCCATAAAAATCGTTGATTTGCGTCATTGGAGGGGAATATTGGAGCTGTAGGAGCGGTTCGAGAACAGCGACCGAAAGCCCAATATTCCACATAGATGGTGGTATAATCAACGTCATGATTCCCAAAGAAAGGCAGGCGGCAAAAGGTTTGATCGTAATAGGCGGAAAAGGCTATGAACTTATGTTGGATCATAAGGATGGTTGGAATCCGGAGGCATTTCGCGGGAGATATAGCGAGGTGCTGGAAAGATACGACTATATTATCGGTGACTGGGGTTACAGTCAGTTGCGTTTGAAAGGTTTTTACCGGGACAACCATCCTAAGGTGAATCGGGATACAGCGATTTCGGGTATGGTTGATTATATTAATGAATACTGCAATTTTGGCTGCGCTTATTTTGTGCTGCATAAATTGAAAGAGGTACCACAAGAAGGCATGTTCAAGGATATTTTGATCAAAGAAATACCAGAGCCGAGTGATGAAGAGGCCTTGGAGCAAGAATCGGAAGCTAGTGATGAAGCGGCTGCAGATAAAGAGTTTTCTGCTAAAGAAACATCCTCTAAGCAAGGCTCGAATCACTCATTGGCATTTAAAGAGATGACTTCTTCTAAGGACAATATGGCGAAGGATAGACCTGTGAGAGAACATCAGAGCCGAAATCACCGGGGCAAGGATTCACAGGGCAAGAAATCCAAAAAGGATTTCCAAGGCAGACCGCCACAAGGTCAGTCTCAGAAGCCCCAAAACACACCAAAACCTCAAAGCGCTCAAAACAACCAGAACAATCAAAACAACCAGAACAATCAAAACATAGAAAATTCACAACCTTAATGATGAAAGCTGAACCATAAGTAGAGTCCTTCTACGAATGAGCCAGCTTTTTTTCTTATAAAAAATAGCAGAGTTGCGTTTCTCCCGGTACTTGGAGATCGCTGCTCAGTGTTGCTGTGTGTTGCTCAGTGTTGTGGTGTTGCTGTGTGTTGTTCAGTGTTGCTCAGTGTTGCTCTATGCTATTAGTCGTTGGCTGCTTGATCCAGCAGTTTCATCATCCCCCGAGGCTTAAGGACCCAGATGCCGTTATGTGCGAATTTTTAGCCTTTTGAGCAGGGTTTCGGACTCCAATGATGCTATTCGTTAGAAAGAGGAGTAATTATGGTGTCTTTTATACCAATAGCGACTATGGGGTCCGATAGCATAACAAATGTGGATTAATATTGCGATTAGAGTCATCCATGTCCGATAGGTGCTACAGATGTTTCGTAGGTGCAAATATTATCAAACTAAACAAAAAACAGGAGTTGTCCCAACGGCCATTTCATGGCTTATGTGACAACTCCTGTTTTTACTCATGGTTGCTTGATTCAGCAGCTTAATGATTAGCTAGATTAAGGATCTATTTTACAGATAATTTCAATTGTTTCTGTGTTGCATTGTAACTCCATACAAGCGCAGGGAACTTCTTCTTAAAGGCATTTAATTCAATGAAGGTCTCGCCGTTCTGAGAAAGCGCCTCTTTGGAGGACAACGTAAAGCCGGTCGCTTTACCTGTCCCGTTCGTTACGATGACTTTTTTGTTCTTGGCATCCCATGTGATGTCGCCTTCGATCAGTGCACCTAGTACGAGCGAAGAAGCATAAGTCTTATCTCCTTGCTTTATTAGACCCACATTACCAGCAAAGGCAACCCCGTTGACATTCAAGATATGATGATCACCGGAAACCTCAATGCTTTTCATTCCTGCAATCTGTAGAGCGGTAATCAGCTGCGCAGTTTTGCCTTTAACCTCAATATCCGGTGCAAGCCCGATGTGATTAAAGTCTTCTTTATTTGGAGTTAGATATTTCTGCGTAGTCAGCTTCAGCATGTCTCCATTGGACATTGGAAGCAGGCTCTGAATACGTGCTTTGCCGAAAGAACGAGTGCCTACGACGGTAGCGAGCTTATTGTCGCGTAATGCGCCAGTAAGCGCCTCAGAAGCGCTGGCAGTGTACTCATTCGTTAGAATAACGACGGGTACGCCTATTTTACTGCCACTGGTAATCGTTACTGGAGTTAGTGCTCCGGTTTGATCGGAGGTATACATCATGATGCCTTTATCCATGAAATTAGAGACAATGTTGTATGCCGAATCCATATAGCCGCCTAAGTTGTCACGCAAATCAAGCACCATCGATTTCATACCTGCTGCACGCATCTTTTTCAGCATAGCGGCAAATTCTTCATCAGAATTCTGTGTGAAACCACTCAGTGTGATGTAGGCTATCTTCTGTCCAACAATAGTTCCGGTAACAGAAGTCGAGCTGATTTCATTTCGGGTTACACGAAATGATTTAGTCACTCCATTCCGGAGCACCTGCAGAGTGACCTTGGTGCCTGCGGCTCCGCTTAACTCGTCTCCTTCGGTCTCTTCAACGGGGATTCCGTTAATTTTGACTATCGTATCACCGCGTTTCAGACCTGCTTGTTCTGCAGGCGAACCGGGTGTTATGTCTTCGATGTAGAGTTCTGTTGCGGTATATTGCAATCTAACACCAATACCAACGTATTCCAGATCAACATCATGTTCAAATTGTGCCGCTTCCTCGGTATTGAAGTATTGGCTATAAGGATCATCCAGGGTGTTCACCATGCCGTCAATGGCTCCACGAATCAAAGTATCCTTATCTACACCGGAGAGGTTATAGTTCTCCAGAATATTCATGACTTCATTGATAAGATCACGGTTATCTGTAGATGCCTGAGCGGCATCGGCAGCAGAAACTACTGGAGCAAAAGTTAGGGATAAAGCCAGACAGCTGCCTAAAAGTGCACTTATTACTTTATTGGATTTCATGGAATCATACGCCCTTTTTATATAATTTATAAGATAAGAAAGTATACACTGCACGAATTAACTTTCTGTGCCGTATGGTTTTAGGATTTCACAAGTTTATAGTAAACGCTATAGGTGTTATCAGTAGTCCATACCCCGCTATCCGACTTGGATAAAATGAAGATAGTGCCTTGCTCAAAAGTTTCCTCTTCACTGGCATCTTTCTCTTTGTTTTCCACATAAATAGCTGCTTCTTTGGCGCTAAAATAGTAGATATTTGAAACGCTTGGAGTATAAGTGACGTCGTATGAAGTAAAGAAATCTTCCAGATCTTCCTTAAGGGAGGTATCATATTCTTCTCCGTATGAAGTCATGGTGGAAAGAACAGCCGCCGGATTTTGTTCATTCATAGCTTGATAATATTTGGTGATATTACCTTTGATGGCATCCGCATCATTTTGAGGAATGTTAGCTGCTGTTTTTAGAGCTTGTTCACGAGTCAGCAGTATCACGGAGCTTTGGGATTCCACAGATGATATTTTCCAGCTTCCATTCTTGCGGACAAGTGTATACATGTATTCGTCCTCTGTATCTGGCGTATAAGCCCCACCTGTCCGGCGAGAGCTTTCCAATGTATAAACAGTAGCGTCATCGCCTGTAATATCAATGATTTCCAAACTTTCAATAGTATTTTTTATATCAAAAATCTCAAAGGAGGCATTAAGATCCGCCACTGACTCCGCATTAGAGGATTCTGAATCCATAAGGGAATAGAAGCTAATCGCTTTTTCTTCATTGAAATACTTATTAGACAAACGGATTAATGCTGTAATCGCTGCTTCGTCCTTATCTTTGGATACTGGGGTGGTAATTTGGACGCTTCTGCTGGTTGAATTCCAGACGGCTGTGCCTCCGGTTGCCTCTGCGATAAAACGTAAAGGAATGTATGTAGTGCCAGCTGAGGAGACTGGTGCGGTGGTCAGTTTTTTCACGGTTCCGTTAACGGTTGCACGGTTGCTGCCAATTTTCAGGCTGATCGCCAGATTTGAACTTTTACCTGTTACTGTTCCAGTCTTGGCATCCCAAAGCACCTGCAGTCCAAGCTTTTCGAAGATGACCCGGAAAGGGACAAGTACAGAATTGTTCGCTAAGTAAGGGGTTCCTGCGGTAAAGGAAACCTTACTGCCGTTGATATAAACATCAATCGGTTTTGAAGCAGCAAAAGCCGGGACCGCCAGTATCAGGGCCAGAAGACTTATGCTCAAGAGGGATAATAATTTTTTCAACAGTACTCTCTCCTTTTATGTAACTCTTTGTAAAATAGCCTCATTATACCATTTGATTTCTCTCTATGTCTATCAATTGGTGTTAGTTTTGTCACACCAAAAAGAGCCGGAGATATTGAAATCTCCAGCTTTTTGATCCCCTGATCTCAGACTAAGAAAGCTTCACGGACACGGTTCCAGAACGGAAACGGACGATATCTTGCGAAGCTGACTTTTTTGTCTGAAACTTGACAGCGTACTGAAATCAGGTCATCAACAGGAATGTTGTTATGATCTACGGTGAGCAGCAAACGCTGGTCTTTACATGAAAAAATGTCACAATGATGATGCTTTGGCAGTAGTAGCGGCGAGCCCATTGTCCGGAATACACGGTTGTTAATAGACGCGATTTCGGCAATCTGCAGCGCTTCTATTGAAGGGTGAACCATAGCGCCCCCTAGGCTTTTGTTATAAGCTGTACTGCCAGAGGGAGTTGAAATACAAAGTCCATCGCCCCGGAACATTTCGAAGGTGACATCGTTGATGTCGATTTGGATCATTATAGTTCCATCCACCCCTTTAAGGGTAAATTCGTTGAGGGCAATGTGAGACGAAGATCCCGATTTTTTGTGAATCTCCAGCTCTATTAATGGATATTTCACAATACGCGGTTTCTGCGGCTCAGATTCACCGGTTCCGCACATATAATCGATTAAGGTGGGCAGCTCTTCTGCTTGCCAGTCCGCATAGAAGCCGAGGTGTCCTGTGTGCACACCTACAAAGGCTAAGTTGGGAATCTGGTCGATAAAGGTATGAAAAGCGTGCAGCATTGTGCCGTCTCCACCTATCGAGATGACGATTTCCGGAGACTCGGCATCCAGTTGCAAATCCCGCTCCGCCGCCAGCTTGTGAAATTGCTCGGCAAGTTTGATTGACAGCTCATCACCGCGGTCCAGAACATAATATCTCAAGATGTACAAGCTCCTTTATATAATTCCGTCATACACCGATCATAATCAATCTTGCCCCGGAACACAATATGTAATCAACTTCGGCGCATCAATCGGAGCATTGCCATAAATGCAGGGATAAGCAGTGACACTAGAAGAGCAGCGGCTAGTATAAGACTCAGTAGAGCTAGACTGGCAGTGACACCTGAGGCTGAAGGTGTAAAGGCAGTGGAGGCAGGCAGAGAGACCCAGGCAGAAGACAATCCTGATCCCATCACAGGCTTCCATAGCAGCACCACGAGACCTGCTGCGAGTATGGCATGTATTAGTCGTGCAGTTAAGAACGGCAGATAACGCAGCCCGGTACCGTTCAAAATACTGGCGACTTGGGCATGTACAGATAATCCGCCCCAAGAGAGAATAAAGGCAGCTGCTGCGACCTTGAATTGAAGCGGGATGGAAGAAGCGGCTTCACCAGCAGAACGAGCACCTATGGTGACCTCGAACAATCCGCTGATCAAGGCCTGAGCTAATTCGGGAGGCCCTCCAACAAGGGAGACGAGAGATCCGGCCAGGCTAAATAGTGAGGGCAGGATTCCGGCACGGGCAAGCAGCTCCATTAGCACGTTGAAGAATACAACCAGACCCCCTACGACAATAATAAGCTGTAGCGAGGATTGGATCGCTCCTTTTAACAGTTCCCCGAAGCTCCGTCCATCCTTGCGCCGGGCTTCGGACATCGCAAGGAGTGCGGCATGTATTCTGCCGAATCCTTGTTTTGCTGGAGCAGAGGGGGCGTCAGAACTACTTTTTGTTGGGTCTTGGGTGGGAGTCTTTTGTTCCTTACGTCCATGAAATGACATTAGGAGACCAACCATTAAGCCACTTCCGTAGTGGGCTAGTGCCAATATTAGCCCCAAAGAAGCATCGCGAAAGAACCCAACGGATACCGCCCCTAGTAGAAAAATAGGATCGGAGGAGGTTGTAAATGCTACAAGGCGTTCACCTTCGATTCTGCTGATCAGCTTCTGCTCCCGCAGCTTAGCGGTTAATTTGGCTCCAACGGGATATCCTGATACATATCCCATGGCCGCGACAAAACCACCGCTGCCAGGTATACCGAAGAGGGGGCGCATCAGTGGATCAAGTAAAGCGCCGAAGAGATGGACAATGCCTAAGCCTAGCATGATTTCAGAAATGACGAAGAATGGAAACAGTGAAGGGAAGAGCACGTCCCACCAGATGGCCAGGCCACGTAAGGCTGCGGCAAGAGATGCTTCAGGATGAAGTAACATCAGCAGCATACAACCAGCCAATATGAATCCCAGCAGCGGGCCGCCAATCTTTTTAAAAGTCATAATTAACGCCTCCTGGTCTATGGTTAGATGTATGCAAAAAGAGGGACAAACAGCACAAAAAAATGGAGAAAGCGGTTACAATTATCTGTGCTTTTTCGCAGGAATTATGATATTATGTAATAAATAAATGCACCCTCTGTTACACGATTAAATGGGATGGAGTGATGGCGATGAGCGTTATAGCCGGAGTTCTCGTTTGTGCTTTTGTATATGTAATCCGGGTCTCTCTCGTCCCTCCTGATGATGAGGAATTTAGGACCTACTAACCTTACTCTTCAGGCGCTGAACTATAGTTTAGCGCCTTTTTTCTGTAGTTTAGAGAGCACTTTCGACGGATATCCGTGTTATGCTTATCTTTGGTATAATAAAATAAGTAACGTTTCATTAATATGGAAGAAGGCTGGTAACCTCAATGAATCCAAATGAGAGTATATATGACAATCTAGGGGGGGCTGAAGCACTACATCGGTTGGTGGAAGTGTTCTATGCCAAGGTACAGCTTCATCCGCAGCTGGGACCCTTGTTCCCTGAAGATATTACTCCAGTTCTGGAGAAGCAATATCAATTCCTGACACAGTTTTTTGGCGGGGGTCCGCTTTATTCGGAATTACATGGACATCCCATGATGAGAGCAAGGCATATGCATATTCCTATTACACCAGAACGTGCTGATGAGTGGCTACAATGTATGAAAGAGGCACTGGTGGAGACTGGAGTCGAAGAACCACTGCGTTCATTCGTGCTTAGCCGCCTTGCAGGTCCTGCACATCATTTTGTTAACATGCCCCAGGAATAACAAGGGACAGGTTGATCCTGAAAGGAATGAGAGTACTTGACAGAGTTAATACCCCTATATTCTATTAAGGTCAAGTGTTGCAACTGTGAAAATGAATTTTCAACCTCGCGGGTACGTCCTAGTCTAAAAAAGGCTATTCGGCGTGATGCTGATTTCTGCGCGTATTATAAAAATGAGAATCCGGATTATTATGTTGTACGGGTCTGCCCCAATTGCGGGTTTGCCTCCACAGAAAATTCGGCTGACAAGCTGACGGAACGTCAGCGTAAGGCATTTAATGAGCAGGTAGGGAAACGCTGGAAGAGCCGTGACTTTGGGGAGAAAAGAGACTGGGAAACTGCGCTCGAGACCTATAAGCTGGCGCTTTTATGTGCTCAGAGTATTAACGATAAAGATCGGATTATTGCAAGTCTGCTGCATCACATTGCTTGGCTCTATCGCTACCAAGGGGAGACTGAGCAGGAGAAGCGTTTTTTACGTTATTCTTTGGACGAGTATGTTAAGGTCTATGAAAAAGATGGCATTGCCGGCAATGATGCCCGGCTCATGTACCTGATCGGCGAACTTAATCGGCGCATCGGAGAATACTCAGTGGCTGTGATGTGGTTCTCCCGTCTGATTAATGATCAGAAGATTATGGATGCGGCGATGATTCGAGCGGCACGTGAGCAGTGGGTTATTTTACGGGAGCAAATGCGTGCTGAGGCTGTAGAGGTTGAGGTTGATGTCGAAGGCTTGTCTTCAAGTTCATAACGATTTGCGAACAACAAAAAGCGCAGAAGAGAATTTAATTCTCCTCTGCGCTTTGTAGAAAGAAAATGTTAGGATTTGCTTATCTGACAGCTCGATCGAACAAAAGGTAATCGCCGTCATTATCTATAACTGTAGGACTGGCGCTGCAGCAGGGGAAGACAAGCAGTTTTTTCTTGCCGTCACGAACGATTTGTAATTCTTTTGGCTTCATAGGCAGAAGCACATTCTCTGAGTTGCAGAATGGACAGTATTGCACATACATATCGCCTAGAATGATGTCATAAGGCCAGGTATGACTAAAAGGAATCATTGTGAGTCCTTCCCAGAAGGAGTCTGTTCATTTTCGCCCTCAGTTTGTGGGGGATTTTGTTTTTTGGATAGCTCCGCTATTTTTTGTAGTAAAATATGTTGGGGCATATGCATCAAGTGTTCCAAAGGAACGCCTAGTTGCTTGGATAACGTAATGGCTGTTTCCGGTGAAATTTGTAGTGGCTTCATATGAATGCCCTCCTAAAGTTTATCGGCTATAAATGTTCAGATATCGTTATTCACTTTACCATGGTGTTAAGACAATTACAAAGAAAGTCAAATGAAAGCAAAGGAATGGTGAGTACAAATGAAACAACCGTTATCACTGACTTGGGAACTGGATACTATTTTTCCGGGGGGGTCTTCGTCTGCAGAACTAGAAGGTTTCTTGAGCAAGCTTGAAAAAGATATTTTATCCTTACAGGGCTTTGTGAAGGATGCTGTGGCACCAACGGATGTTGCGTCTACAAAAGCATTGGATGAGGTTATAGCATTGCTTCAGAGCTGTTCAGGAAGACTTGTGGAGGTCACTTCCTTCGCAGACTGTCTAGGCGCTCAGAATCAGATGGACAAGGGTGCGGTAAGACTGGCAGCCAAAGTGACAAGCATGCGCGCCGGATTCGAAGGGATCAGCTCGCAATTTAGCAATGTACTGCGTCAGACTACGGACAAGGTATGGGCTGAGTGGATGGCTCGTCCAGAGATTGCTCCTTTAACGTTCGTACTGAGCGAGAGCCGTGATTTGGCCCGTGAGAAGATGAGCCCTGAGCTGGAAAGCTTAGCGTTGGAATTAGCTGTTGACGGATATCATGGATGGAGCGGACACTATGATACGATTGTAAGCTCAATCAAGATCCCATTTGAGGATGAAGAAGGAACAAAGCTGCTTTCTGCAGGTCAAGCTTTTAATAAGCTGGATGATCCAGATCCAAAAGTGCGTCAAGCGATGTTCCATAAATGGGAAGAGGCTTGGACTGAAGCGGCAGATAATTGCGCAGATACTTTAAATCACTTAGCAGGCTTCCGCCTGAAGCTCTATAAGGGCAGAGGCTGGGACGATGTTCTAAAAGATCCGCTCAGCATCAATCGTATGACACAGGACACCTTAAATACGATGTGGGACGTAATTACGAAGAGCAAACCTGTACTCGTGTCCTACCTTCAGCGCAAAGCCAAGCTGCTGGGGTTGGATTCCCTCTCATGGGTCGATGTCGAAGCTCCTGTAGGCAAATCCTCCGGCAAAATCCCTTATGATCAAGCTGCGAAGGATATCGTCACACAGTTCCGTAAATTTAGTCCTAAGATGGCTGAGTTTGCAGAGCGTGCCTTTGATAATAACTGGATCGAGGTTGAGGATCGTAATGGCAAACGTCCTGGTGGATTCTGTACTTCCTTCCCTGAGAGCAAAGAATCACGGATATTCATGACTTACAGCGGCACACCTTCCAATGTTTCAACATTGGCCCATGAGCTGGGACATGCCTATCATTCCTACTTGCTTGATGATCAACCTGTATTTAATCAGAATTATGCAATGAACGTTGCAGAGACCGCTTCAACCTTTGCAGAAGTGATTGTATCTGATGCTCAGGTTAAAGCTGCGGGCAATGCAGAGGAGAAGCTGGCACTGCTTGAAACGAAGATACAGAACAGTGTGGCATTCTTTATGAACATTCACGCTCGATTCTTGTTCGAGACTCGCTTTTATGAAAAACGTAAGGAAGGCCTTGTAAATGCTGAGGAACTGTCTGCTCTGATGGTGGAAGCACAGAAAGAAGCTTTCTGTGGTGTGCTTTCTGAATACCATCCTCACTTCTGGGCGTCGAAGCTGCATTTCTATATCACAGATGTACCTTTCTATAATTTCCCGTACACTGTTGGTTATATGTTCAGTACAGGCTTATATCGTCTGGCATTACAAGAGGGAGCTTCCTTTGCAGACAAATATGATAGCTTGTTGCAGGATACCGGCGTGATGACATTGGAGGATTTGGTGCTCAAACATTTGGGTGTGGATCTGACTAAGCCAGATTTCTGGCAAGGGGCTACAGATTTGATCGTGGCTGATATCAACGAGTTCTTGGAGATGACTGAGCATTTAGCATGAAATGTCTAAAATAAGACAAATTTCAGTGCGCTAAAAATAACGGAATTTCAGTGTGAACACGCAAAGACCCCGGTTAAGGGGTCTTTTTTTAATGGTTAAATGTCGAAAACTCCCGTTTTATAAAAATTAATATACGAATGATCTATGAATTTTGCGCATTACTAGGGATAATAACCCAATTTTGTAGAATAATGTTGTTTGGCGTATTTAAGGGGTCTATAATGAGCCTTGAGCCTTATATAAGGCTTGCAAGGAAGACTAATGAGCTTAGCTCAAAAAGCTTAAGTAAGCGCATACTAAGCCGATTTGTACGAAGTAAACTCGAAGTAGCTAAGCTCACAAACAATATAAATCGAACCAGAAATTTGGGAAAAGGGGAAGGAGTGGCGGAGGGGAATTTTGGAACTGTAAGAGCGGGAGCGACCGCCTTTGTCTCCGAATTTCACCCGCTGTACGCGTAAGAATTCAAGAAATTTGGAGACAACAGCGGCTGGAAGTCCAAACATTCCCCGCAGTAGCGACGGATCCTTAGCCTAAATATTTAGGGTTCGATTTATAAAAGACGAAGTGAACTCGAAGAAGCTAAGCTCACAAAACTTTTAGGAGGAAAGATATGCTTAAGACAGAACAGCTATCATTAGCAAGACAGATGGATTTGGTATTTAGGGAACTGCAAGAGGAATTATCGGGACTATCTTCCGGTACGGTATTTGTGCAAATACGAAATAATACCATTGGCAAATTCGGCATACGTCATCACCCTCTAGCCGGTCGGGGTGGTGGATTCACAGAAGTAAAGGAAGGAATAACGGAGAGTCAGCAGTCTTCTTTTCGTCTAATGGCACTGGAGAGTCTGAAATACAAACGGCGCTGGACTCATGGTGAGATCAGCTATGAATTCGCTATAAGACAGGGAAAGCTAATCGTAGATGCTACGCTGGAGTCCAATTATAATATGGCGAATCTGATGATTCGATCTCCCCGTAATGCTTACGCCGAGAGTGCTGATCAATTTTTAAGTTAAACGTTTTACATAAAGATTGCATGCAGCTCGGATTATAGGGTATAAATTAGAAAAACCTCCCACAGCTTCTGGAAGAAGTGTGAGAGGTTTGAAAGCTAGTCGGCAATGGGCTTTTTAAGACCTCAGCCGGATAAAACACTTAAGATAACGATGTTACTGACGACCGGACAGTTGTTGTTCTGCCAGTTGTACTAGACGTTTAGTGATGTAACCTCCCAAAGAACCAGTTTCGCGGGAAGTGTAGTTCCCGTAATAACCGTCAGCTGGGATCGTTACTCCAAGCTCTTGTGCTGCTTCATATTTCAATTGTTGCAACGCTGCATTTGCTTGAGGAACTACAAGGTTATTGGAACGGCTGCTACGACCTTGACCTGCTTGACCCATGTGTGTCACCTCCTTCGCCCGTTGTGAAGATAGTATGAGCGCTAAGAGGCTAATTCATGCATGCTATCGAAAGGTTTTAAGGATGGTAATTATTAGTCGATTAAAAGTAAGGGTAGGAAAGCCTAAATAACTAAGCTCGCACAAAAAATCGGCCTTCTCTTACGTAAACGCAAGGGAAGACCGATATAATGTATATCTGCTTTAATTCTCGGGATAGATCATTTCCAGCATAGTGGACAGCTCAAGGCTTTGACCTGGTTCTACCTTCAGCAAGCCAGTGAAGGAAGGATCGTCGGAAACGTTAGGAGCATCCGGGAGCCAGGTATAAGGTTCGATGCACAGAAATTGATCGGCTGGTCCTTTGGTATACAGGACCCAGTGGCGAAAAAGATTCTCGTCGGCCGTATAACGAAGACCATAACCATCATCGCGTAATAACAATGCTTCTACGGGCTGCTTGTCACCAATACGCAGAGCGGTATCAAAATTAGTTCCCTGTAGGTTAATTCCAGAATTTAGAGACTCTAGATCACCGAGTGGAATTAGATTGCCGCTAGGGAGCAATTCATCGTTTAGTTCATAAATGCTGTTTACGGGCAATTTGAGATTCCAGCGTTCAGGTTCTCCATCGATCATAAACCAGGTGTGATAACCGATCCCAAAGGGAATACGATGATCGCCGAGATTTGTAACCTTTAAAGTCTGGCTGAGCCGGGCATCCTGAAGCCTGAATGTCATTTCGAATTTGAGTGGAATGGGAAATTGCTCCATCCAGTGTGGATCATCTTCAGTAAGGAATTCAGTAGTGACTGCACAACCGTCCTCGTCTTCTTCAATATCGCTGACACACCAGGATTGAGTCCGGTGTAGACCATGGATATGATTGTCACCAGCGGTATTCTGGTCAAATTGATAACTTGTACCCTCGAATTGAAATTTTCCTTTACGAATTCTTCCGGGTGGAATTAAGAGCGGGATGCCAAAATGGTAAGGTTTTTGCATAAAGAAAGCTTGATCGCTTTCATCAGGCCGCCGCAGAATTTCCCGTTGTTCTTTTACATCAAACAATGAAATCACGTTGTTTCCTAGTCGCGGCAAAAGCGTGACTTCCAGTTCGCGGCTGTGCAAAATATAAGTATCATAACCGCCCCACTGCCCTTTGGTCACCTGTTTCATGAGATATGCTCCTTTATCGTAACTGTAATCGAATAGAACATGGATAACCTTATCATAACAGATTTATGCGGAAGTGGTTAAGTGATTTGACAACTTCTCTTTATGGTTCTATGATGAAGGCATTAAATTATGATGAGAATGTGATGACGGGGACAAGTAGACAGGAAATACACCTTCAGAAAGCCGGTGGTTGATGCGAACCGGTAGGACACTCCTGATGAATGGACCCCTGAGCGCCGCGCTTGAACGGGAGCAAGATGCCCTAGTAGACCGGCCGGATCTTCCCCGTTAACGGAAGACTAAGGCTGTTTCCCTTTGACTATACAAAGGTTAAGCAGCGAATAAGGGTGGCACCACGGTCTCACGTCCCTTGCGGATGAGGCTTTTTTTGCGTTCTCGGAAATCGGAAATTACATCTAACGGAGGTCTATATTATGTTGAAAAAAGTAATGTCAGGCATACAACCGAGCGGTTCTCTAACTTTGGGTAACTATATCGGAGCGCTGAAAAATTTTGTGAAGCTGCAAGACGATCATCAATGTTTCTTTATGGTTGTCGATATGCATGCGATCACCGTTGCTCAAGATCCTGCGGCACTGCGTGAGCAGTCTGAAGCTGTAGCTGCACTCTTTATCGCGGCAGGAATTGATCCTGTGCGTTCGAATGTATATATGCAGTCTCATGTGCCTCAGCATGCGGAATTGGGCTGGATCATGACTACGCTGACGGCAATGGGCGAGCTTGAGCGTATGACACAGTTCAAAGATAAATCATCAGGTAAGGATTCAGTTGGCGCGGGCCTATTCGTATATCCTTCTTTAATGGCAGCAGATATTCTTGTTTATAATGCGGATCTTGTGCCAGTAGGTGAAGATCAGAAGCAGCACTTGGAGTTGACCCGTGATTTAGCTGGCCGATTCAATAACCGTTTTGGCGAATTCTTTACGATTCCTGAACCATATATCCCTGAAGTGGGCGCACGCATTATGTCTCTGGATGATGGCACTAAAAAAATGAGCAAGAGCAGCCCGAATGCAGGCAGCTATATTGCCCTGTTGGATTCGCCGGATGTGATCCGTAAAAAAATCAGCCGCGCAACGACTGATTCTGGACGTGAAGTGATCTTTGATCCGGCTAACAAGCCAGAGATTAGTAACTTGATGAGTATTTACTCGGAATGTTCTGGGATGTCCCTCCAGCAAATTGCCGATCGTTATGAAGGACAAATGTATGGTGGCTTTAAGAAGGATCTTGGGGAAGTGGTTGTATCCACACTTGAGCCTTTGCAACAAAGATATCATGAAATTCGCAGTTCAGGTGCGATCACTGATATTCTTGCTGAAGGTGCTGAACGTGCACGTATTGTTGCAGCTGAGACGTTGAATGGCGTAAAAGAGCGGATGGGCTTTCTGCCAGCTCGTTAATCTTAGTCAGAGCTTAAGCTTTCCTGTTTGCGTCTAATTCTGGCTTTGAGGATAAATCCCCAGCCAATATTCATTACGCAAAGAAAACCAAGCAGAAGTGCCAGCCAGAAGCTATAGCTGATCGCGATTGAAGCGGCAGTGAGAATAAGAATAGAAGAACAAGCGAACCAAAGTGAGAGTCCTTTACCCATTAAGAGCCTTCCTTTCCGTGTCTGCTAAAATGAATCCCGGAGTATTATAAAATACTCCGGGATTTTTTGTGATTATAGAATAGATCTCTCAGTAAGTCTACAGTTTCATCGTAAAGAACCAGGGTCGATGGAAAATCGTTTGTCGAGCTTATCACTGCTAAGCCAGCCTACATAAGTATTTAAAGGTTTATATTGGTTATCCATAACTAATACAGCCACAAAAGGGTATTGTTTGCGGTGTAAATAACGAACGTCTCCCCAGCGTACCATATATCCTGAAGGAAGCTCCTCCACTTCGGCAACCGCATAAGAGGTGAAATATAGAAAGGACTGAATATCTGGATGCGACTTGGATATTTCCACAGCGGGATGATTCGAGCAGACCGCATGTTTGAACCATTCCAGGCGGTTGTTCAGTAGCTGTCCAACGTCATAGCTGCCGTCTTTTTTCACTTTAACTACGTTCCAGCGTTTAAGTGAAATTGTAGGGATTACAATATAACGTTCGCCAGCATTATGGTGTATATCTTTAAGCTTGATGTTTCGTGTAAGGCGGGCATGAACAATTGTTCTCCAAATATAATAAAGAATGGTACAGGCATAAAGCGTAATAAATAAAGGTTTGGGCGGCACAATCCCAGTGATCCAGAGTAGAATAGCTGCGATATGGCTGCCAAAAATAAATGGATCGAAAATGTGGATGATATTCCAGGCAATCCATTTCTCAGTAAATGGACGGGCGGCCTGGGTTCCATAGGTGTTAAACAGATCAGAGAAGACGTGCACGCCTACGCCTATGAAACCCCAGAGTGCAACATGGCTTAAAGCTGCCAAATCAGTAAATCCAAACAGAGGCCCTAAGACTAGGGCAATCAGAGCGGGCCACAAAATTAGAAAAGGCAAGGAGTGTGTGATTCCCCGGTGATTACGAATATATATTGCATTGTCCTTTAGTCTTAATGCGGTATCGGCATCAGGAGCTTGTGAGCCTAAAATCGTAGCCAGCATAACGGCCCCGGCCAGTTTAGGGTCAGAAGCAACGACAGGATCTACGAATGAAAGTCCGGCTAACCCTATGCCCATAACTAAATGTGTAGCGGTGTCCATTGGTCAGTTCTCCTTTGTTGTTCGGAAGTACATTATTAATAATTACCCAAATACAGCTTAGGTTATTAACGGGCTGGAAATAAATATTGTCACGTAATTGTCAAATTCATGAACATACTGTGCCATGACTGTCAAAGTCTCCTCGGGTTTGATATGATAAAGTTAACAGCGAAGTCTATTTAGTGCTTCGGCTAGAACGTTAGAAGTTCGTTTAGAAGGAGGATCATTTGGTGTGGATAATCATATAACATTTCAAGCTTCTTCCGATTCTGCAGCTATGTCTGCAAAATCTCCACCGGAAGGTGCAAGTTGGCGTGATTTCATTACCGTAACAAAACCCGGTATTATCCGATCTAACCTCATCGCTGCCTTTGCAGGATATTGGCTGGCTTCAGGTTGGGATGTTCAATACGGCAGATTAGTTCTGACTCTGCTCGGTACAATGCTGGTTATGGCTTCGGCCTGTGTTTTTAATAACTATTTCGACCGTGACCTGGACATGAAGATGGAAAGAACGCGCGATCGGGGGCTTCCTACAGGACGACTGAAACCCAAAACCGTATTGCTGTATGCTATTGGGCTAGGGATTGCGGGCTTGATTGTACTGTTTGCTTTTTCCGGAGTTTTAGCCGGTCTGTTCGGGATTGTAGGGATGTTCGTTTACGTTGTAGTATACACCCTTTGGTTGAAACGGACATCAACATGGAGCACTTCAGTAGGTGCGATCTCTGGAGCTATGCCACCGGTAATTGGCTACGTTGCAGTTACGGGAACAGTTGATCTAGGGGCTTGGCTGATGTTTGCGATGTTGTTTCTGTGGCAACCTCCCCATTTCTGGGCACTCGGGATTAGACGTAAAGAAGAATATAGAGCCGCTGGATTTCCGCTGCTGCCTGTAGTCAAAGGAACACGTCGTACGAAGTTTCAAATGATTCCTTATGTAGCACTGTTGCTGCCTATTCCAGTGTTAATGTACGCCTACGATTATGCAGGCATTTTTTATCTGGTGATTTCAACAGCGCTGTCCCTGGCTTGGTTAATCATAACCTTGATGGGCTTTGCAGCAAAAGATGACGAAGTCTGGGCGAAGAAGAACTTCCTCTTCTCCATTAACTACCTAACGGTAAGTTTGATCGTACTTGTATTGAATACGATTCACGGTTAAGAAGAGGGAGGGTATTATTGTCCGTGCAGACCTTTAAGCGTTATAAATGGACCTGGATTCTACTATTGCTTGCTTTGGTAATGGCTGGTTATCTGGCAGTTAATTCTTTGAATTTAGGAAAAGAAAAACTGCCGGTAATCGGAGAAGTGCAGGACTTTTCACTTGAAAATGTGGATGGAGACCAGATTACTCTGGCTGATACACAAGGTAAGGCACGGCTGGTATACTTTTTTTTCACACAATGTCCGGATGTATGTCCTATAACTACGTTTTTGTTATCTCAGACGCAGAAAATTCTGGTCGACGATGGCAGCTTTGGAAAAGATACGGCGTTCGTCTCCATTTCTTTTGATCCAGAGAATGATACGCGTGAAGCCATTAAAAGCTTTGCGGACCGTTTCCAGGCAGATTATAAGGGTTGGTACTTCTTACGGGGGGATCAGGAAGTCATTCGTAAGCTGGCAACTGATTCTTTTAAAGTACTAATTGCAGGGAATAGTAAAGAAAATTTCGTACATGCCAATCGCATAGCATTGGTTGATCGAGACAATCGTCTCCGTGCATTGTATGACGCAGGGGATACGGATAACATAACGCCTGAATTTCTTGCCGATAGGCTGAATGAATTGGCTCGTGAATAGAACCTAACCGCATAACAGAAACGCCTTTTTCGAATCCCATTTATTGAAGGATAACGAAAAAGGCGTTTTTAATTTCTTAGGCAATATATCGCGAATCAAAAAGGAATGGGTTCAGGGTAAATGATGAACTCTTCCAGACCCGCTTTTTCAAGCTGATTAATATTGTATTCATCTGGAGTGCCTTCCACTCCGGCATAACCCCGGCGTGTATAGATGTGACCAGCATCGGGAAAGGCATCGCGGAGAATCCCGCGTATTTTTTTGCCTGAACTGTCGTTATCCATATAAAGATATACTTCTCCATCTCCTACTTTTTGTCGCAGGGACTCGAGTTTGAGCGTATTTAATGTACCAAAGGTACAGAGGATTTCGACTTCCGGTACCAGCACGCGTCGTAATCTGCTGCGATCGTTTTTGCCTTCGACAATAATCGTAATGGACATTTGCTGACAATCACCTCCGGAAATGAAGTCTGAACTTACAGACTCATTATAGTTTACCGAAGGAGGAGCAGTTTTAACAACTGTTTCTACAGGAAAATCTTCATTCCCCGGGAAATGTCGTAAAAACAATAAATCATGCGGCCCGCCCATTCCATTTGGAAGAGTAGGTGGACAGCTTGGCTGAATTTTTTGGCGGAAGCAGTAATAGTGCAACCATCAGCAATAGAAAGGCAATGAAATAAGGCGAAACAACGTCTCTTAGTTGTCCTGCGGCCACAGGCCCTGCGAATGCACCTAGTGACATGGCTATCGACTGCATGGAGAAGGTGCGTCCCATACGTCCTGGTCCACCTAGACTAATAAAGAGCGAAGCCATTGCAGGAAATAATATTCCTTTGGCTGCACCCAGAATAAAGAGAATAACGGAAGCGGGAATGCTGTGAAGTGAGGCGAGCGCAAAAAAACAAAGGGCCATTCCTAGCAAGGCCACGGCTATTCTTCCTCCTGGGGAAAAGCGGTTCAGGAAGAACAAACTGAGTGTTACCAAAGCCCCTAAGCTAAGGAGCGATAAAAGAATACCTGTGGAAACAATGCTATTACTTCCGGTCTGAGATAGAGGAAGCTCAAAGAACAGAACCCCTTGTGAACAAGAAACGAAAAAAGGCAGCAGATAATAACGTTTGGAAACTGGATTGGGATCGGATATAGGGACCGAAGGAAGATCCTGATTTTTCAAAGGAGGTGCTGCTGAGTTTACAGGGCGTACTAAACGCCGGGCAGGCGCCGGTACACTGAAAAAAGCCATGATTCCTGTAGCGATAAGCAGCCATCCCAATGTGGTGAAGGTGCCGGAATAGCCAGCTTTAGCTACGATAAAGGCACCCGCTGCTGGGGATACCACTGAAGCTAAGGTATGAACGATACCATGTCCGGACATATATTTCCCCTGCTCAGTGGCATCAGATGATAATGAAGCCAGCAAGGTCATGCACGCCGGAGAGAGGAAGGCGAGCGCGAACCCGCTTGCTGCTCGTAGCATCAGCAAATGCCACGGAAGCTGAGCGTGAGCCTGCAGCAATAGAATGGCTCCCGCAGTAACAAGGCTAAAGACGATGTAGCGGCGGCTGCCATTACGATCGACGAGTACGCCTGCGAGCAAATTGCCAGGAAGATGGGTCAACGAATACATGCCCATCATCCAGCCAATAAAGGCGGGTCCCGCACCAAGAGAGATGGCAAAGGGCGTTAGAATAGGATACTGTGCATGTAAATCAAAAAACGCCAGAAAAAGAAACAGGTACAGCCATAGCGCAGTTTTCACAGGGAAACACCTCCGAGAGCCACCTACAATAAAGGTTAATGCAGGAAGGCGTATTTTAAGAAGATCAAATTTAAGCAACTACTTGTACTTTACGTGGGACAGAGAGGGCTTATACCGCTTTTTTAATTCCTGTAAGCAGGTATACCTTTCTCTGGCTGTGGAACCATGAATTATGATGGGCATTCATGTATAATAATTAATATTGGCGTCATGTCTATGGAGGAGATAATCCTTAGGACGAAACTAGGCGATAGGGGTGTTGTGAGGTTGATGGATCCAGAGGTGTGGTCACAGTTTATTAGAGAGAATTGGTTAGTTATTGTTATTGCGCTTGTTCTGTTGTTCGCGGTTGTTAATTTGGTCAAAACGATGTTGAAATGGGCGATTGTCATTATTATCGTTGTAGGTCTATTCATCTATAGTGGTGTGACAATGGACCAAATTGGTAACGCTGTGAATAAGGTGGCAGATGGAACGGTAAGCACGCTGAAGAAGGAAGCACAAGAGGTCATGCTTAAAGAGGCGCAGGATGCGAAGTACACTTCAAATGGTGACGGAACATTTACGATCACAACTCCGAATATTGAAGTGAAAGGTACTACTGGTGAAGATAAGGTAGAGGTTACTTTCCGCGGAGTTAGTCTTGGGAAGTGGAGTATTACAGATACCACACAAACATTTATCGAGGAAGCTCGGAAACATCAATAAACGGCCTCAGTTTAAATGATTATCAAAAACAAGCAAGCGGGCGGCTGAAAGGGGAGATTGGATATGATAAACGGTTGGTTGACTAGTCTGAGTGATGCAAATATCATCTCCATCGCCCTCCTGCTGGTAGTAGTCTTTTCACTATTGCAAGGCTGGAGCAGAGGGTTCTCAAGTGCTACCGGAAGATTATTCGGTCTGCTGGGAACAGGACTGTTTACAATAGCTTCTTTGGTGCTGGCCATTCCTGCTGCGGCGTATCTCAATCCTCATGTTCAGACTTGGGCAGCAGGAATAAGTCTGCCTGATAAACAGCTGACCCAGTGGCAGCAAATTTATTATACGGCTGTGTCTGTGCTGGCGGAATCGCCGCTGGTGCGGTTTCTATTGTTGTTATTGCTCTCTTATATCTTAATTCGCATGCTTCTGGGATTGTTGTCTATGCTGCTTCCATTCCACCAGCTACGGCGCACCAAGACATTTAAGGACAGAAAGATTACGCAAGTAAGCCGTATGGGTGGAGCTATCATAGGATTAATTATAGGCTTGACTCGTGGTTTAATTATTGTGCTCGCTCTCTTCATTTGTGTTGGCCTAAATCCAGAAAGTCAATTTAGCCGTTATGTGGAATCTTCTCCGATCTACAGTCAAAGCGCTGCCGCTGTATTTGAACCCTTTGTTGGGGAGACAGTGCAGAAAAAGCTGCCTATTCTGACGAAGACCGTTGCAGCTGAGATGAATGATATTCTGCGCAGAAAATATGAAGTTATCGATCATGACATTCCACAAGATATTGTGGGAGCTGCTGAAGATATTATTGGACAAGCGCAAGGAGACGAGAAGAAAGCCAGACTACTGTATGATTGGGTAGGAACACGAGTAACTTATGATTACGCCAAAGCGGAAAATTATGAAAAAAATAGAATTTGGCATGAACAGACCCCGCAGGATACCTTCGACACACGTATAGGGGTATGTATTGATTATGCCCGTCTTTACGCTGTAATGGCCCGCTCCCAAGGATTGCAGGTGCGCGTTGTAACGGGTCAAGGCTATGATGGTAGAGGCGGGTATGGCGCACATGCCTGGAATGAAGTTTATATAAGTGACCGGCAAGCTTGGATTCCATTGGATCCCACTTGGGCGAGCAGTGGAGATTGGTTTAATCCGAAGGATTTTGACGATACGCATATTAGGGAGAACGCACTCTGAGTGAGGGCGCCGCACTCCTTCCGTGTGGTACAATAAACTCATACCAACCGCTCTAACACAAATGCGAGTGCAATGCTCACAATCAGCTTCTTAGAAATCACCTTCATTATAGGAGCAATGTCGCTGGCTAAGGCAATTCAGACATTATTTTTATATAGAAGGGAAGAAAGCTGGTGAGCTTTGGGAAGCAGCTCCCGCCTGCGGACGGGAAATCTTCGAAACATTCTGTAGGTCTGCGATTGAATCTGTTTTTCTTTGGCACTTTTTTTATTTTTTGTATCATTATTGTGCGTCTTGCAGGTTTGCAGTTTACTGAGGGAGCTTTGCTGACAGAAGAAGAGATCAAACGGGATACGAAGTTTGTTCCGCTGGCAGCCATGCGAGGGATTATTTTTGCTGCCGGGGGTGAGCAGATAGCCTATTCTACACCTGTTGAGTCGCTCTATCTTACCCTAAATAAGGAATATACAGCTAAAACTACTGATAAAGTAACGGGTGAAACCTCACTAACGGAAAAGGCGAAAAATAAGTCCAATGACCTTGCAGCAAGATTAGTAGCGGAGTTTGAGAAATATGGAAGTGCAGATGCCCCTAAGTTAACGCAGCAGGACGTGCTGGATTTACTTGATCTGGACTTTAAAAAGTACCTAGGTTATGTACCGCGTCGTATAAAAGCAGGGCTAACTTCAGAAGAAATAGCTTATTTCATGGAACATAAGGATGAATATCCAGGTATTACCATTGTGGAAGAAAGTATACGCCACTACGATAAAGATACGGTAGCTGTGCAGACGGTGGGTTTTGGCAAACCTTTTAAATCAACCGAAGACTTAGCGATGTACAAAAATATTCGTAGTGCAATGAAAGACAATTCTTCACCGGGACTTATGTATAAAACGGAAGAATATGTGGGGTTTGATGGTCTGGAAATGCAGTATCAACGCGAACTGCGCGGAGAAAATGGTTATCAGGTCATTTCGGTCACTCCTCAAAATATGGCGGAGAAGGTAGAACAGACCGTTCCCCCTGTAAAAGGCAATAACATTTGGATGACTATTAATAAGAATGTTCAGATGAAGACTGAACAGGCCATATTAGATCAGATTAAATGGCTGCACACCAATGCTGTGCAAGGCGAAACTCATCCAGATGCTTTAACAGGTTATGCAGTAGCAATGGAAGTAGAGACTGGTAATATTGTCGCTATGGCGAGTATGCCGGATTACGATTCGAATGTATGGACAAAGGACTCGTTGCCTACATCCGTCTGGAATAAAATTATGAACAATCATCTGAATGGTACAATTACCTCGAATTCTTCCGGGAGATCGGGTCATGATTTTAGCTCTCTTGTATTCATGGGATCGACCATCAAACCGTTAAGTGTATTAATTGGTCTAAATGAAGGTTTTTTTAGCACCTCGAGCACCTATCCAGATGTGGGGATTACCTATTTCGGTAAGGATGATAAATCATCGGTTAGAAATTCATCAGGTCACGTCTATGGAAAACTGTATCCGGCTGATGCTATCAAGCAATCCTCTAACGTATTTATGGTGGATATGGTCGGAAAGCAACTTTATAAGAAATACCTGGGGGATAAAGGCGTAGAGGTCTGGGACCAATATATGAAAAAGTTCGGACTGGGTGTGTCAACACAAAGTGGTCTTCCCGGTGAATCACCAGGTCAGATTAACTATACAGATTTCAAGGCTGCAGGGAGCTCGCAGGCCGCGCTCGTCTACGCATCTTTTGGCCAGCAAGGCAGTTATACTACGTTACAGCTTGCCCAGTATGCTACTACACTTGCAAATGAAGGTGTGCGAATTAAACCACAGCTTATAAGTAAGATTACGGATGCGCAAGGTAAGGTGGTTAAGGAATTTAAAAAAGAAGTGCTTAATAAAGTAACCTTTGATAAATCGTTCTGGAGAGAAATCAAACAGGGAATGAGCAGTAAAGTTAGTGCTTTTGACGATTTTCCTTATGATTTTGCCCGTAAGACAGGAACCTCTGAAAAAACGGACAGAAAAAATATAAACCGTGATAACGGGGTTTTTATTGCCTTTGCTCCACGTGAGAATCCGAAGCTGGCTGTAGCGGTTGTGATTCCGGAGGGCGGCTTTGGCTCAAATAGTGCAGCTCCGGTTGCCCGTAAGATTTTTGATGCTTATGATTGGGAATATGGGCTGGATGGGGTTCCAAAGAAGAATATTCCTCCTGTGGCAGATCCCGTTCAAGAACAATAAGCTTAAATTAGAGAAAAAGGAGAGACAAACTGTGAGTTTTTTCCGTAAGCAGGCCTCACCTCCTGACGAGACCAGCAGCAAAAGTTCCATCGGCCTGCGACTCAACGTGTTTTTCTTTAGCACGTTCGTTATATTTTGCGTAATCATCATCCGACTAGCTGTTCTGCAATTCGTGGAAGGTCCAACTTTAACTGAGGTAGAGACGAGTAGAGATACTAAAAATGTACCGTTAGCTTCCATGAGAGGGGTTATATACGCTGCAGGCGGTGAGAAGCTAGCTTATTCCACTCCTGTTCAATCGCTGTATATCACACTCAATAAAGAGTATACGGCTAAGGAAACAGATAAAGACACCGGTAAAACAACGCTGACCCCAGAGGCTAAGGTCAAGTCTGATGCCTTGGCAGCCAAGCTGGTAGCTGATTTCAATAAATATGGTGATCCAAATGCAGAGAAGATGACGGAGAAAGATGTAATTGATGCGTTGGATTTATATTTTCGTAAATCACTTGGCTTTATGGCACGGCGAATTAAGGCTGATCTGACTACTGAAGAAGTAGCTTATTTCATGGAACATAAAGGAGAATATCCGGGGCTTGAGATTGTCGAGGAGAGCATTCGTCATTACGATAAAGATACGGTTGCTGTACAGACGATTGGATATATCAAACCCTTCAAGTCCGCGAACAGTCTTAATATTTATAAAAACATTCTTAGTGCTATGAAAAACAATCCGGAGCCAGGGCTAACGTATAAGGATGATGAATTTGTTGGATTCGATGGGCTGGAGCTGAAATATCAGCGTGAGCTTCGCGGGCAAAACGGATATCAGGAAATTTCCGTCAATCCACAGAATATGGCGGAGAAAATTGAGCGTGTCGTTCCGCCTGTCAAAGGAAATGACATCTGGACAACGATTAATAAGAATGTTCAGATGAAGACAGAACAGGCGATAACAGATCAGCTCAAATGGTTGCACTCTAATACCGTACAAGGCAGAACGCATCCGAATGCTTTAACGGGATATGCAGTAGCGATGGAAGTAGATACTGGTAATATTGTCGCTATGGCGAGTATGCCTGATTATGATACGAATGTTTGGACATCAGGTTCTTTGTCTTCAGATGTCTGGAACAGTATTATGGATAATTATCAGAACGGAACGATCACTCCTATTTCTTCGGGAACCTCAGGGAACGGACTAAGATCTGTACTGCTTCTAGGTTCAACGATTAAACCTTTGAGTGTACTCGTGGGTCTGAATGAAGGGTTGTTTTCAACTTCTTCTTATTATCAGGATAAAGGTTTTGCGACTTTTGGTAAGTCTGGGCATGAAACGAAGGTAAGAAACTCTTCTAACCACGTATATGGTTCTTTGGATCCTGCTAGAGCCATTGAGAAATCCTCGAATGCATTTATGGTCGATATGGTCGGTAAAAGATTGTATGACAAATATAAAAGCAAGGGGATAGACATCTGGGATGTCTATATGAAAGAGTTCGGCCTTGGTGTATCTACGGGAATTGACCTGCCTAATGAATTCTTGGGTCAAAGAAACTATACCAATATAGAAGCTGCTGGTAGTGCGCAGTCCGCACTGGTCTATGCCTCTTTCGGACAACAAGGAAGTTATACAGTAATGCAGCTTGCACAGTATGTTACTACACTTGCTAATGAAGGACAGCGGATTAAACCTCAACTGGTTAGCAAGATTACTGACGCAGATGGAAATATAATCAAAGAGTTTAAACGTGAGGTGCTTGATGAAGTAACAAACTTCGATAAGTCCTACTGGAATGAAATTAAGCAGGGGATGCGAAGTGAAGTTAGTGCTTTTTCTGATTTCCCTTATGACTTTGCACGTAAGACGGGAACCTCTCAGCAAGTAGCTAAGGGTGAAATTCGCGATAATGGGGTATTTATTGCATATGCTCCACGTAATAATCCTAAGTTGGCTGTGGCGGTTGTAATCCCTGAAGGTGGCTTTGGTTCACAAAGTGCGGCACCAGTCGCACGTAAAATATTTGATGCCTATGATTGGGAATATGGGCTTGATGGAGTTCCAAAGAAAAGTCTCCAGTCTGGCAATAATACTAATGATAATGCGAAGGAGGGAGAGACTACAGGTACCGAGTAACTCTGACCCTATGGCTAAGATTTAAAAAAAAAAACAGCTTCTCAATAGAGAGCATACAAGAATGGAGGGGTGGCAAATGATTGCCAAATACCGCCTGCTTGCATTGGATATGGATGGAACCCTACTGAATGATGAACAGATAATTACACCCACAACGGTGGAATGGATTCAAAAGGCGGTCAACGCAGGCGTTCATGTCTGTCTGTCGACAGGCCGGGCATTTGTAAGTGCCTTACCCTATGCAGAGCAGCTAGGTTTAGAGACACCGATGATCACTGTGAACGGCAGTGAGGTGTGGAGAGCGCCACATGAAATATACCGGAGATCGCTAATGGATCCCAAGCTGGTACAAGAAATGTATGATCTTGCAAAAGCAGATGACATCTGGTTCTGGGCTTATTCTCTGGACGAAGTTCTCAAACAGGATAACTGGGATGGGGATGTAACGGGTAGAGAATGGCTTAAGTTCGGTTATCACACTGAAGATGATGAGCTTCGCCATAAGCTGTTGCTTCGTCTTCAAGATATGGGTGGACTGGAGATTACGAACTCTTCTCCGCACAATCTGGAGATTAATCCTCTAGGCGTGAATAAGGCAGCAGGAATAAAGGAAGTCTGCAAGCTGCTGGGAATAGAAATGTCGCAAGTTGTAGCTGTGGGCGACAGCCTTAACGATCTGGCGGCGATCCAGCAGGCTGGACTTGGGGTTGCCATGGGCAACGCGCAAAAGACGGTTAAACAAGAGGCTGATGTTGTGGTGGCGACCAATAATCAAGACGGGATTGCCGAGGTCATCCAAAAGTATATCTTTACCGAAGCTGCAGCCTCTGTAGGCAGCAAATAATAAAAGCAGTACTGCGAAGTGAATCCATGGAGCATTATGCTAGTAGGAGGTTAAGGAATTGACGATCCTGGGTTGGATTCTTATCATTGTTTTGTTTGCTGTAGGATTGGCAGGGGCTGTGTATCCCATACTGCCGGGTGCGTTAGCGATCTATCTTGCCTTTTTTGTATACGGCTGGTTCTTTTCTTTTGAGCCCTTTGGGGTTTGGTTCTGGATTATTCAAACACTGATTGTTGTAGTTCTTTTTGTTGCTGATTATGTTGTAGGAGCGTGGGGTGTCAAAAAATTTGGCGGCTCACGTTCATCGATTATCGGGAGCACGATCGGGCTGATCTTGGGACCTTTTGTTATCCCGGCTTTTGGTCTTATCATTGGGCCATTTCTAGGGGCTTTTATTGGAGAATTGATCGTGGGATCTTCACCTTCTAAAGCTGCTAAGGTAAGTGTTGGCTCCATACTCGGCTTATTTAGCAGCACCTTGGTCAAAATCGTGTTGCAGGTAATTATGGTCGTCCTCTTTTTTATATGGGTCGCCCGGTTTTAATTTAACAGTGAAGAAGGGGAAAGAGTTTGTCCAAGAAAGAGTCTTTTGTTAAAGGCACGCTTATCCTTGCTGCTGCAGCTTTGGTGGCAAGGGTACTCGGGCTTGTCCAGCGGGTGCCGCTGGACCATATCTTTGACGGTGTGGGGAGAGCATCGTTCGGAGTTTCTAACAATATCTATTTAATGCTTCTAACCGTAGCCACCGCTGGGATTCCAAGTACACTCAGCAAAATGGTCTCTGAACGATACGCCTTGAATCGTCCTGAAGAGGCGAGACAAGTGTATCATGCTGCACTGCTGTTTTCAGTGGCTGCAGGGGTGTTTATGACTGTCTTGCTGTACATAGGGGCTCCATTTTATGCAACTCATATTGCTGATGTCCCTGAATCGGCGATGGCGATAAAAGCTATTGCGCCTGCGCTGCTGCTTTTTCCGGCAATAGCGATGATGCGTGGATATTTTCAAGGCCGCAACAATATGATGGCAGGTGGGATTTCTCAGATCGTGGAGCAATTCGCTCGCGTACTGACCGCTATTTTGCTGGCTTATATTTTATTACATCAAGGTTATAGCAACACTACAATTGCTGCGGGAGCATCCTTTGGTAGCGTGATCGGTAGTATCGCGGCGTTTGGCGTAATGATTTATTTTGCAGTCAAACTTCGCCGTGAGGACAAGCAATTAGGATTGAATTATGATACTGCTCAAAAATTACCGATTTGGGGTATCTACAAGGATATTTTTACACTGTCTATTCCCATTGTGCTGTCTTCCCTTACGATTCCGGTTGTGAATGTAATTGACACTTCTCTTACGGTACGATTATTGATTGATCAGATAGGTAGGGATAGTGCCACTTCAGCGCTAGGTATTTTATCCAATCGTGCTCAGAGTGTAGCGGGCATTCCACCTGTTCTAGCTATCGCACTTGGAACTTCATTGATTCCGATCATTTCGGCTGCCTATGCCCGCCGTGATGAGGGGCATTTGAAAAAGCAGATAACGCTTGCTCTGCGGATTTCTATTTTGACAGGGATGCCGATTGTATTGGCGCTTGTAGCAGCTGCTTATTCTGTAAATGGATTATTGTTCGCCAGTTTAGATGGCAGTGGTATCGTAGCCATGCTTACTTTAGGAACGATCTTTCAGATTACGATGATGACAACGAACTCTATTTTGTTAGGTATGGGCAAATCGCGAATTTCCATGTATTATGTGTTAGCGGGTATTATTGTAAAATTAGTGGCAAGCTTATTACTTAGTAAGGTATTTGGCATCTACGGAATCATCGGTGCAACAGCACTTTGTTTCGTGGTCATTACTTTGCTTAACTTACGCATGCTGAAATCGATCGTGCCTTTTGAAATTATGGGCAAACGTTGGGGCGGTTTCGCGATTGCGGTACTTGTGTCCGGCGGGATTGGTTATGGCTTGAATGAGGCTGGGATTCTGTTAACAGATCTGATGCCGGCACGTTTGGCGTTTCTGATCACTTGTCTTGTTGTAGGAGCAGCAGTTGTTGTTATTTATCTAGTACTGCTTATTGTGCTGGGCGTGCTGACTAAACAGGAAATCTCCAGTTATCCGCGGGCGCTGCAAAAATTATTGAATCCGCTGATGAAGTTACAGCCTGCACGTGTTCGTATGAGAGAATAGGTTTGACTTCTACCCTGCATTTTGCTTCACTTAAAGAGTAGAAAATAGACAGATATTGAAGAAGGGACTGAGTAAATCATGGACAAAATTAGTTCTCCTGCTGAATTTCAGGTAGCCATTCAATCACCTCGATTAACAGTGGCCATCTTCAAGGCTGACTGGTGCTCGGATTGCAAATTTATCGATCCTTTTATCCCAGAGGTAGAGCAGGCTTATGCAGACCGCCTTACACTGGTTGAGGTAGATGTTGATGCCGTGGGCGATGTTAGCCAAGAACAAAATATTATGGGTATTCCAAGCTTCGTCGCATATTCGGATGGACGGGAATTGGTTAGATTCGTTAATAAATTGCGCAAATCCCGTGAAGAGATTGAAAATTTCCTTGATAAAGCGGTCCAAGTGCATCAAAGCCTTCAAAAGTAATTCCTAAGGAACCACCGCTTTCGCCTGTTTGTGCAAAAGCGGTGGTTTTTTGAAATATAAGTCTGGCTGCTTCTTCATTACTAAAAACTGCGGGTGATATTTTTGACGACAAATCAGTTGAAATGGCTTAGTTATCTTACTTGCCTTATCATGTTCCTCGCTGTACTCGGAGGAGCGGTAGTGACGAAGACTGGATCGGGCTTGGAATGCGGAAATGAATGGCCGCTCTGTCATGGGAAATTAATTCCGGCTTATACTATAGGCTCGATGATTGAATACACCCATCGCTTGTTTAGCGGTTTGGCAGGGTTATTCTCACTTGCCTCGATGTTTGCTTTTTGGCGTTATGCCCGTACTCGGCGCGATTTGCTGGGCTATGCATTTATGACTTTATTATTCGTCATCGTTCAAGGTGGTATGGGAGCGCTTGCAGTAATTAAATCTCAATCTGCTGCTGTAATGGCGCTGCATATGGGTTTTTCTTTGATCGCCTTTTCGAGCGCTATGATGTTGGCTCTTGGAACCAAGAGATGGCATGAATCGCGCGAATATGATCATACGTTGGAAGCTCAAAAGAAGCCCGTAAGTAAGGCTTTTCGCAATTTAACTTGTTTTACTGCCATCTATTCTTATATTGTCGTGTATATTGGAGCCTTTGTAAGTCATACGGATTCACAGGGCGGGTGTTCGGGATGGCCGCTTTGTAATGGAGAATGGGTTCCGGAGCTTTCTGGAGGTGTAGGTGTTGTTTTTACGCATCGGATTGCGGCTTTGCTCTTATTCATGCTTACTGCGCTGCTTGGGCATTTAGCATTTTGGAAACATAAGGATTATCCAGAGCTTAGAGCGCTAGGTGTAGCTGCAGTGCTGTTATGCTTGATGCAGGTGTTTAGTGGGGCGGCTGTGGTTTACACCCTAGATAATGAAAGATTGTACATATTTGCCGCTTTGGCTCATATTTTGCTGATTGCCAGTTTGTTTGGTGTCTTATGTTATATGAGTGTAAGAGTCTGGCAGCTAAATCGTGCGGGTAGTGTCGTGTCTGGAAAAAATGTAACGAACCCAATGATTCCACCGCCTTGGTAGAACATTCCCTCCGTGGATAGAGGCGCTTCACCCGCGGAATAATAAAGTGGAAATCGGTATATCGTGGAGCTGATTGGCCGATGCTTACGTCGCGAGTTTTGTACGAAGCAGTCCATGGAAGCAGACGCTGAACAAAACTTTAGGAGGACTGGGATATGCTGCGGGTATTACTTGGAGAGCCGCCTCGAAAGAACAGTGGTGTGTTGGCTGATGCGATGGAGAATATGGCCACTTTTGCAGCATTGCTGCGCAAGGAAATGAGTGCCCATGAGGATAATGACCATGAATACCGCAAGCTGGAGATTTGGACACGTGGACTGATTTCCTCTCTGGATGAACTGGAGCAAAGTTGGTTCGCGGCCGCTTTTTACCGGAAATTAGTGATCGCGGGTTATATGGATGATATGACACCGGTGGAACAGGGCGATTATGCACGTTATGTTTATTTTTATAAAGATGGCTTTATCCGGGTTTTCTCTCTTCTGGACAAGCTTGGGACGGTACTGAATCATTTTTATGATCTCAAAACATCCAAATTAAAAACGCACTTTTCTTACTTTACAGTGCTGCGTCAGCTTCAATTATTGAATGTGCATCCTGCATTAGCGGATCAACTGGAACAGATCAAGAACTCCTACCGCGATCCATTGGAGAATTTACGCAAGCGCAGAAATGCTGAAATTCATTATATGAATTCTGAAATGCAGGATGATCTGTGGCAGCGGCATCAAGGTCTGCATGATAAAATTCAGCTCGAGGATCTGGATAGCCATCTTGAGGATTTAAAACAATCGCTCGAAATGAACTGTAAGACATTAATCGCGGCATTCAGCTACAGCAATGAACAGCTGCGTAAGGAAATAAGCAAGGCAAAGAGCATAAAATCGTAATCGTTCAATATATTTCCTTTTGACAAAAATCGATAAACTCACTATACTTATGCTTGCATTAAAGTATGTACGATTTCAGAAAAAATATAATTTCATAACTTTATCTTATCGAGAGCGGCGGAGGGATAGGCCCGATGAAGCCCGGCAACCGATTTGTATCCAGCGCGGGAAGCGTTGTACAAATGTCATGGTGCTAATTCCTACAATGGCGCAGGTTGCGGTCGTTGGCAGATGAGAAGGCATTGTCTTAATAAACCCACAGAGCCTCTTGCGATCTGCATCGATCGTTGGAGGTTTTTTTGTATAGAATAAGTGAAATATAAAGGGGGGGCGACGAGAGTTGATTAATCTAAAAGGGATAACAAAGGTTTATGGAAAAGGGAGTAATGCGGCAACAGCGCTTTCTGGATTGAATCTGTCCATCGAGAAAGGTGAAATATTCGGAGTCATCGGCCACTCTGGAGCGGGGAAAAGTACATTGATCCGTTGCATTAATCTGTTGGAACGTCCGACAGAAGGTGAGGTCTGGGTAGACGGTGTTGAACTCACTAGCCTTAACCAAGGTCAATTACAGGAACAGCGGCGCAAGATTGGGATGATTTTTCAACATTTCAATTTGCTTTCTTCGGCGACTGTGTATGATAATATTGCCTTTCCACTGCGACTTGCAGGTACATCTAGAACAGCTATTGATACAAAAGTGAAAGATCTGCTCGCTCTAGTTGGGCTTGAAGAACATACAGATAAGTATCCTTCTCAGTTATCTGGAGGACAAAAGCAGCGGGTCGGCATCGCCCGGGCACTAGCCAGTGACCCTGATGTACTGCTGTGTGACGAGGCCACTTCTGCGCTTGATCCCCAGACAACGGATTCCATTCTTAAGCTGCTGCTTGATATTAATAAAAGATTCCATTTGACCATTGTGCTGATCACGCATGAAATGCATGTAATCCAGAGTATCTGCGACCGTGTCGCGGTCATACATGGTGGTGGGATTGTTGAACAAGGCAAAGTTACAGAGGTATTTCTCAAGCCGCAGCATGAGGTTACACGCGATTTCATCCGCAGTGAGACACAGAATGAAGGGCCTCTTCGAGTGGCGCTTGATGCTGCTGCCGGGGATAACTCTCAAGCTGTCAAAATTACTTTTTTCGGAGAAAAAACTTACGGCTCGGCACTATCCGATGTCGTGCGTGATACGGGTGTGAGCTTTGCAATCTTACATGGTACCATCTCAACGATTAAAGATGTGCCTTATGGACAGATGATTGTGCGGTTTGAAGGGCCAGCTGAGGCAATTGCTGTAACGATCTCCAGACTAATTGCTCAAGGCCTTGATGTGGAGGTGATTTCGTAATGAATTTTGCAGATCTAAATTGGCAAGAAATGATGGATGCTACGGTTGCTACTATAAAAATGATATTTTTTTCCGGATTGTTCACAATTATTCTTGGTTTACCACTCGGAATTCTATTGTATTTATGGGGGAAATCGAATAGTATAGTAATCAGAGTAACTTACTCGGTCTTATCATTACTTGTAAATATCCTACGTTCCGTACCCTTTATCATTTTGATGGTGGCTCTAATTCCTTTCAGCAAAGCCGTTGTTGGAACCTCCATTGGTGTACTCGGTACGATTCCACCTCTGGTGATTGGTGCAGCTCCGTTTTTTGCCCGTTTGGTAGAGACGTCGTTAAGAGAGGTAGACCGCGGAGTCATCGAAGCCGCACAAGGTATGGGAGCATCGACGAACCAAATCGTTATGCGTGTTCTTTTGCCAGAAGCTCGTCCAGGTCTGCTAGCTGGAGTTACGATCACACTGGTTACACTGGTCTCCTATACAGCAATGGCTGGTATGGTTGGGGGCGGCGGATTAGGTGACTTGGCGATTCGTTACGGCTACCACCGCTATGAGACGGAGATTATGATTGTTTCTATAATATTTATTGTCGTACTGGTGCAATTGCTACAAATGGCCGGTGACCGACTCGTAAAACATTACACACGGAAATAAGGTACATCCATATATATCCTTATTCAATACAAAATATAGATTAGAGGGGGATTTACAATGAAAAAAGTACTACTTACATTTTTTAGCCTGACACTGGTTGCGGTGCTTGCGGCTTGCGGTAACAACAATGCATCTAATAATGCTGGGAGCTCGGCTGCTACAACAGCACCAAACGCAGAAGCAACAAGTGAACCTACTAAAGATCCAGTGAAATTGGTGATTGGTGCCTCACCTGTTCCTCATGCTGAAATTTTGAAGGCTATTGCTCCATTGCTTGAAAAAGATGGAATTACACTTGAAATCAAAGAATTCACTGACTATATTCAACCTAACGTGCAGCTTGATGAGAAGGAGTTAGACGCTAACTTTTTCCAACACCAACCGTATCTGGATGACCAAAACAAAAATAATAAAACCGACCTGGTTTCTGTTGCATCCGTTCACGTTGAACCTTTTGGAGCTTATTCCAAAAAAATCAAATCGATCGATGAGTTGGCTGATGGTGCAAAAGTTGCCATTCCGAACGATGCTACTAACGGTGGCCGTGCACTAATCCTACTTGCAAAAAATGGTCTGATTACCTTGAAAGATGATACAAACATTGCTGCAACAAAAGCAGATATCACTGAAAACAAGAAAAATCTCGACATCATTGAGTTGGAAGCAGCTATGCTCCCACGTCAACTGGATGAGGTAGACCTTGCTTTGATCAACACGAACTTTGCACTAGACGCTGGTCTTGTGCCAACTAAAGATGCATTGTTCATCGAGGGTGTAGATTCCCCTTATGCTAACATTTTGGTAACCCGTCAAGACAATAAAGATTCCGAAGCCATCAAAAAGCTGGTTGCTGCCCTGAATTCTCCAGAAGCTAAAGCTTTCATTGAAGAAAAGTACGAAGGTGCGATCATTCCAGCGTTTTAAGGAATGAAGCTAAATTCGTCTATAGTCATAACAAGAACCCGCAGCCAAGTTGGCTTGCGGGTTTTATGTTCTAAGGTTGTGAGAGAATGTTAAATCCTCTATAATAAGAAAATCCCGATCTCCTTTACAGGAGAATCGGGAGGGTTATTGAACGGGATTTAGAATACTTGAACTACTTCTTCAACGCCTTCTACTTCTTCAAGGAGGGCGCGTTCAATCCCGGCTTTCAAGGTGATCGTGGAGCTTGGGCAGCTGCCGCAGGCACCCATAAGTTTCAACTTAACGATGCCGTCTTCCACATCGACCAGTTCTACGTCACCGCCATCGCGCTGCAGGAACGGACGAAGCTTATCCAGCACTTCTAGTACTTCATCATACATTTCGGTGCTTTGTGCATTCTCACTCATTTCTCAATCACTCCTTTCGTAAGTTCATTATAGTACAAAAAGTTAAAAAATAAAATGGTTAGGCGGAATAGGGAGATCATCATGAGACCAATTATTGAATTTTGTTCCAGCAACATGGGTCATGGAACAGACAAGCTAATGCATAAGCTGGAGGAAAATCCAGATTATGATGTCATTGAATACGGATGTCTGAACAATTGTGGAGAGTGTTATTTAATGCCTTTCGCCATGGTTGAAGGTGACATTATTGCAGCAGAAACTGTTGCAGAGCTAGAAGAGAAAATTGAGGCCAAGATCAAAGAGCTTGAGGCTTGGTTTAATATAGATCTTGACTAAATTTCTCGAGAAAAAAAGAGGGAGCACTCCATAATCTAAATTATGGAGTGCTCCCTCTTTTTGGAACCTTACTTGAACAAAATCCACCAATTTGATCGATTAGGCAACATATTGGAGAGTGCAGGGGCTACCGTGAAGGTGCCACCGGACTCAGGCGACCTTATATTGAGTGTTTTCCTACATTTGGATTGCTATCGGACCCCATAGTCACTATTCACCTGAAAAACAGCATAAATGAACCTCATTATAAGCAATAACTTCACTGGAGTCCGAAACTCTCCTTCAAAGGCTGAAAATTTGCAAATAAGGTCATCTGAGTCCGAAGGGTATACGCACCAATAACGTAAGGAAGCTACTCTCGTGTTTATCTGAGAGTAGCTTCCTTTAATACTTATGAACCAATCATAGGCTTATCCTAAAGTGCGTTTCGACATCCAGAGCACTCCGCTCTTGAGGATGCGGGGAACCCGTCCTTTGACGGAGCGTTGTCCCATAAGTCCGAATCCTGCTTTTTTTCCTAGTGACCCTAAAGTACCCTTCAGGCGAATAGGATGAAGCTTAGGAGTCTCACCGCGCCAGGTCGCTTGGATAACCTGAGCTACCTGCTCACCCTGTGCTCCAGCGGCTTGTGCGCTTGGTGCGAATGGCAGACTGGCACAGTCACCAATCACATATACCTCCGGATAATCCGGTATACGATAATACTCATCCAGCATAATCCGTCCACCGCGGTCCTTCGACACATTCAAATCTTGAACTACTTTTACAGGTTGAATCCCTGCGGTCCATACTGTCACATCTGAAAGGATTTCCTCGGTACCGTTAAAAATCGAATCCTTCTCTACATGAGATACAGAGATTCGTCCCAGCGTTTGCACCTGATGGTGATGAAACCATTCCTCTACGTACTGTGACAGCTTTGCCGGAAAGGCAGACAAAACACGTTCACCGCGATCCAGAATAGCGATGTTAAGGTCTGGACGGCTTTCCCGAAGCTCTGCGGCTAATTCAACACCGCTCAATCCTCCACCTACAATGTTTATCGTTCCGTAAGGCTTCACATCATTTAAACGGCGGTAGGTTTCCCGAGTACCAGCAAAGGTCTGGATGCTGCAGGTATATTGATCAGCACCAGGGATGTTGTGGTAATTGTCGGTACAGCCAAGAGCAATGGCTAGGAGATCATAAGATACAATCTCACCGGACTCCATACTGACTATTTTGCTCTCCAAATCAATGGAACTCACTTCACCGTACCGGACAGTAAGCCGGGGGTGAACCGGAAAATGAATGCGCAGGTGATAATCAGTTACGGTACCTGCGGCGAGCGCATAATATTCCGTTTTGATTCCTTGATAAGGCATTCGGTCAATTAAGATAATTTCAACATCATGAGGAAGATGATTATTGAGTAATTCTTGAATTAAGGCTAGGCCGCCGTAGCCACCGCCAAGAACGAGTATTGTTCTCATGCTGACCGAACTTCCTTTCCAATATGGGATAACAAATCTCAGGTAGTCTTCTTATTCGTATACCTTAACTTCATTATAGAAAGTGTCACGTTCGACAGGAATTCGTCCAGCACCTTTCACTAGCCAGATCAATTCGTCGCGAGTCAGACCTTCCGGTGTTAAGGCGCCAGCCGCGTGGCTGATACGTTCTTTTAGAATTGTGCCATGCACATCTGATGCACCGAAGTTCAGCGCGACTTGAGTAAGCTGAGGGCCAATGTTAATGAAGTACGCTTTGATGTGATCGAAATTGTCCAACATCAATCTGCTGATCGCAATGGTCTTCAGATCCTCATAAGCAGAGTTGCGACGCATGATGCCAGCGTTTTTATTCTTAGGCTGCATGGACAATGGAATGAATACCATAAAGCCATTGGTTTCGTCCTGCAAATCACGGATTTGCATCATATGGCGGATACGGTCTTCGTGAGATTCAATGGAGCCGTACAGCATAGTGGTATGGGTCTTCATCCCAAGCTGATGTGCTGTCCGATGGACTTCCAGATATTCTTCCACATTAGCTTTATCTACACGCATTTTTTTACGATATTGGTCGGATAATATTTCTGCACCACCACCGGTGAGTGTTTTCAGTCCAGCAGCACGCAATTGTTCCAGTACCTCACGAATACTCAAACCGCTAATACGGGTGAAAAAATCAATTTCAGCGGCAGTGTAGGCTTTTAAGGTAACCTCAGGGAAACGTTCGTTCAAAGCTTTTAAAGAATCCACATAATATTGGAAGGGAACCTTGTCGTTATGGCCACCAACAATATGGAATTCACGTACGCCTGGGTGGATATGCTGTTCGACATATTGCACCATTTCCTGACCGGAAAGGGTATAGGCTCCCTCTTCTCCATCATCTTTGCGGAAATTGCAGAATGCACAGTGCGATTCGCAAACATTGGTGAAATATAGACTCATGTTTTCGATAAAATATACCCGATTGTGATTCTTGGCGATATTGACTTCATTCGCTAGCTGGCCAATGGTAAGTAAATCGTTGCTTTGATATAAATAAACGCCATCTTCCAAATTCAATCTTTCGCCGCTGCGAACCTTATCAATAATGTTCGCCATTCGGGCATCCGTGTGGGGGGTAAAAAGAGTAGACATATTATGATTTCCTCCTGAAAGTTTACGAGCAGATTGCTCGAAGATAAATTCCAGACGTACCCAAGTGGTAGCTGTTCATTCTAAAAAAGAAAGAGGCGAGCTTGCCTCCGTGACAAATTTCCGAATTTTTACTTAGAGTGCCTTCCCTATTATAAACCTACTCTCCTAAGGGTATCAACAGCTTGATATTGATGGTGTTTTTTGCTGTGAAGGGTCATGCCTAAGGCAGTTGTGACTTGAGGGTAACGGAATAGTCGGTTATACTGAATTTATCAAGCATAAACGTCATTGGCATCCTTATAAAGTTGATAAGCGTTTAAGCGAGAAATATAAGACATAAAGAATAGGTGCAACACTTATACTATCTTATATTTTTATGAAATAACTTTTGGCCGGAAGGTCCCTTAAACATAAGTTTCCGCTTATGAAGGGAGACGAATTTGTAGGAGGATGAGATCATGATTAATATTAGTGAAAAGGCAGCAGAACAATTAAAGGCGATGCTTGCTGAACAAGAAGTACCGAACATGTTCCTCCGTATTGGAGTAACGCCCGGCGGTTGCAGTGGATTCTCGTACGCTATGGGCTTTGATGATAATGAAACCGATCAGGACGTATATATGGATATTCAAGACATGAAAGTGGTTGTGGAGAAGGAGAACCTTCGTTACCTGGACGGTCTCGAAATCGACTTTGAAGAATCCGGCATGACGGGTGGTTTCACCATCAACAACCCTAACGCTACTGCAACTTGCGGCTGCGGTTCAAGCTTCCGGACAGCTACGGATGCAGGGAAACCTAACGAAGAGCCTTGCTAATCACAGCAATCACGGCTCCAAGCCCCGTGTTGGATTCTAACAACACAGGCTTGGAGTTTTTTTTATTCTCAATGACAAAAATCATCACAAGGAGTTCGGAAATGGAAATGGAAATCAGAAAATTAAAAGCTGGTGAACAGCCTCCATTAGAATTACTTCTATTAGCAGATCCTTCGGAGAGCTTGGTTAACGGATATTTACAAAGAGGGTTATGTTGTGTGGCTGAGGTGGATAACAGCATCATCGGAGTCTACGTTGTGCTGCAGACAAGACCGGAGACTGTAGAGATCGTAAATATCGCCGTCGACGAAAATAAACACGGGCAAGGTATAGGAAAACAGCTGCTGAACCATGCGATTCAGAATGCCAAGCAGCTTGGGGCAAAAACCATTGAAATTGGCACAGGAAATTCGAGCGTTGGACAATTGGCACTTTATCAGAAATGTGGATTCAGAATCACCGGCATTGATAGAAATTTTTTTATTAGGCATTACAGTGAAGAAATCTTTGAAAATGGGATTCAAGTCATAGATATGATACGCCTGTCGCTGGATTTATGAGTAATAGGGGAGTTTCTCAGAAGTCATTTAATGGGCGCTGGGGTAGCTCTTTATTCTTTTACATAGGAAGCAAACCATGTATCGCGAACCTTGTATCGGACACAGATGACCCTAAACGCCGCATTTCCCCATATTTGTGGTGCCAACGGACCGCATTGCCGCTATTGCTATGAAATCAGTAAATATGAAGCTCTTTTTAAGCAATAGTGTCACTGGAGTCCGAAACCACGCCTAAAAGGTTGAAAATCTGCAAATAACGTCATATGGGTCCGAAATGCTCATGGGTTAAAGACGCTGTTGAAGCAGATAGCTATTGTTTAAAAACACAGAGCAGCGATTCTCCACATAACTGGAGAATCGCTGCTCTGTTGTTTTTTTGCGATGGTCGGACCGTCTGTTCATAGAAATAAGCTGCTTATAGGCAGTCCCTGCGTACATTAGGCTGGAATAATAAACTTGTAATTAATCATAAATACGATGAGCGCTGCAGCTCCAAGGGAGAAGGCGATACAGCCCGTACCCAGTGCTCTGCGTTTGTCTTTAATAAATTTAAAGCCGATGGCGCAGATCAGTATAGTCGTTCCAGCCAATACAATGGACATCCCAAGCATAGCCACCCAATATAAAACCTCAAAAAACTGTGCCATTCTGAGCCCTCCCCGCGCTGTGCTTTTTAGTGATTCTGTTAGTACTCACTATAATAGTAGAAATTGAAAATGTAACCGCTATTAATAATACAACGATTTTGAAGATTATTCTAGTTATAGTGAACTCATCCATTAAGATAATGATGTCGAATTTCTTGAGAACTGAATCTACAAAATCCGCGGTTGTACCCTGTCGCTGTCGACTGATGCTGTGCTAAACACTAAGCCCTTTTTGCTAAGAGCGGCATCTTACACGGACAATCATACAAGAGGGCGAGACCTTCTCTGAGTAATGTATAGGGTAGGCTGGATTGTGAAGGGAGGGAAAGGACGATGGCAGGAAGACAATTGGCCAGTAAGTGGCTGAAGACAGAGGCGTTGCTGACCGATGCTCGGGTTGCACCCTATATCCCAATGACGAGGGGGTACAGGGCAGAAACGCTCCTGGCAATGCTTCGTAAATATGGAAATGTTGTCATTAAACCTATTGTGGGTGGCGGAGGTTACGGTGTAATCAAAGTTTTTCGGGATAGTCGCGGTTATGGATTCACCTATATGGACAGAACTCGAATTTACAAGGATTTTGGATCCATGAGACGTGCGCTTAATACTGTGAAAGCAAGACGCAGATATTTGATTCAACAAGGGATTTCCCTGGCGAGAATCGGCGGGCGGCCTATTGATTATCGGGTCAAAGTAGTTAAAAATGGTGATGTTTGGGAATTTCGCTCCATGGTAGGTAGATTGGCTCGGCCAGGTCTGTTCGTGACCAATCTTTGTAAAGGGGGAACGATGCTATCATGTCGTGAAGGACTTCGTAGATCGTTGCCGCGGATTAAAGCTTCAGCGAAGAAAGCAGAAATGCGGAGACTAACCCATGTATGTATCGGAATTATGGAACGGCATTTTCCGGGAATAGGTGAGCTGGGCTTTGATTATGCTGTAGATTATTCGGGGAAAATATGGATTCTGGAGGTTAATACAAGACCTCAATAAATTAACAATTATTTTAAGAATTGACGATAATAGAGTAGTAAGATAAAATTGCGTTTAGTTGCGTTCTTTTGGGGTAAATAACATTGTAATTTATTTACAATAAAAATATATTTTTAGCTGTATACAAGTGGTTCAATCCTGTGTATAACTATTATCCCCATAGTCCACTGTGTAGCTAGTACCTTTATAACGCTTACACACATTTTATACACAGGATTTCCACATGTACTTGTGGATAACGCGAACGCTTGTTCGAAAAATGATAGTTTGATATGATAGATTCAGATCCAAATAAAGGAAAGGTAGATGAAGTTTATGGTTGAATTGTCGGATGAGATGCTGCTTGACTCTTACCATAGAGCAATAGAGCTGCAACTAGAGCATGATTTCATCGCTCTTCTACTCGTTGAAATTCGCAAACGAAACTTACACTCTCCAGTACATGCGGTTCTTCATTAAAAAGCGCAAAGGATAACTTTGTAGCAGGCTACATATATAAAACCGCGAGGCACAAACAAACATAAAAGGGTATCCTCACAGGCTGTTATCAACAGGCCTGTAAGAATACCCTTTTTTATTGTGTTAATAGATTTAGAGTTTCATATTACTGCTGTGACCCGGTGAAAGCTTGGCTTCTGGATCAATGTACACCTTAGCATTATTCACAGCCGTTGGAGCTTCGCCAAATCCTACAGCAATCAGCTTCAGCTTACCAGGATAAGTTGTGATATCGCCGGCAGCAAATATGCCTGGAATACTTGTTTCCATACGCGAGTCAACAACAATGGAGTTCCCCTCAATCTCAATACCCCATTCGGCAATAGGACCTAGGGAAGAGATGAATCCGAAGTTAACAATAACGCTGTCCACTTCAATTTCTTGAGTTTCTTTGGTCTTGATATTTGACAATGTAACCTTAGTAATGAACTCTTCACCATGCAGCTCTGTAATTTCAGTAGGGGTAACTACGTTAACCTTGGAAGCCATCAGGTTCTCAACGCTATGTTCATGCGCACGGAATTTATCCCGGCGGTGAATCAGGGTTACCTGTTCAGCGATGGGTTCCAGCATGAGTGCCCAGTCAACTGCAGAGTCACCGCCACCGCTGATCAGAACTTTTTTATCTTTAAAGGCATTTAGATCATTTACAAAATAATGGAGGTTTGCTTTTTCAAAACGTCCAGCGTTGGGTAATTCCAAACGACGAGGTTCAAATGCACCTACACCAGCTGTAATGATGATCGCCTTACTGTGGTATTCGGCTACATCGGTTGTAACCACAAAATGACGTTCGTCCCGTTTTTGAACAGAAATCACTTTCTCCTCCAGCCGGATATTGGATTGGAACATATCCATTTGCCGTGACAGGTTGTCGACCAATTCTTGTGCTGTTACTTTTGGAAAACCTGCCACATCATAAATGTATTTTTCTGGATAAAGGGCAGCAAGTTGTCCCCCCAATTGGGGCATACTTTCAATAAGGGTTACTGATGCCTGACGCATTCCGCCGTAAAATGCGGCAAACATGCCAGCTGGCCCGCCACCTATGATTAAAAGGTCGCTCATAGGAACGCTGGATTGCTCTTGGGTCACGGGATATTACACCTCCGAGTTGATATATTCATTTTGCCATACTTGTGTACCTACTTATTATAATCATTGTGACACATACCTGCAAAGAAAGACTTTAGAAGTCAATAAAAGTGTGACGTTTTTTAGTATTTTAATGTTTGATTAATGCTACACTAAGGTTTACAATGGATATGGTCAATTTAGAAATGCTTCAAGTTTGATTGGAATTTCTTCTAAATATAAGTGTATAAATTCACAAAAAGGACCGTACATTGTTTCAATAAAAAATACAAAGACAGATTTACCTCTTGGAAGGAGCCGGAACATGAGTAGTATTCCCAAAATCGTTATCTTAGGCGCGGGCTATGGGGGTATTTTGACCGCACAGCGCTTGCAGAAGGCTTTGAATTATAATGAAGCGGATGTCACGCTTGTAAACCGTCACGAGTACCACTATTTTACTACCCATCTACATATGCCTGCCGCGGGTACGGACAGTATTGAACACACTCGGGTGTCCATTTCGAAACTAATCGATGAATTCAAGATCGACCTCGTGAAGTCATCTGTTCAGGAAATTCGTACTCAGCAGAAAAAGATTATTTTGGAGGATGGTACCCTATCGTACGATTATCTTGTCATTGCTTTAGGTGGAGAGCCTGAAACATTTGGTATTCCTGGACTTGATAAATACGCACTGACAATCCGGAGCATCAATTCCGTTCGTTTAATTCGCGAGCATATTGAATATCAATTCGCTAAGTACAAGAACGAGAACAATGCTCAGGAGCATATTAATTTTGTTGTCGGTGGTGCCGGCTTTAGCGGTATCGAATTTGTAGCTGAATTAGCTGACCGTATCCCTGGACTGTGTAAAGAATATGACGTTGATCCAAGTATGGTTAATATATATAACGTAGAGGCTGCTCCGACAGCACTGCCTGGTTTTGCTCCTGAGCTTGTTGAGTATGCGATGGACTTGCTCACCAAAAAGGGAGTTACCTTCAAGATGGGGGTTGCGATCAAGGAGTGTCTGCCAAACGGGGTGATTCTGGCATCAGGCGAAGAAATCAAAGCCTCCACAATTATTTGGACAGGCGGAATCCGTGGCAATCGTCTTATTGAGGCTGCCGGATTTGAAGCTATGCGTGGGCGCGTGAAGGTAGATGAATATCTACGTGCACCGGGCCAAGAGAATATCTTCATTATTGGTGATGGCTCCCTTATGATTAATCCGGAAGGACGCCCTTACCCGCCAACCGCTCAAATTGCTATGCAGCAGGGTGAATGTTGTGCGCATAATTTGGTGGCAGCAATCCGCAATCAACAGCCGAAGAAATTCGCATTCAGCAATAAAGGAACCGTAGCTTCCCTAGGCAAAGGCCAAGGAATCGCTGTAGTAGGCAGCAAAACTTACAAGGGCTGGACTGCAGCTCAGTTGAAAAAAGTTGTAGATATGCGCTACTTGTTCATTATCGGCGGAATTCCGCTGGTTCTGAAAAAAGGAAGATTCTTATAAGATGCGCCATTGCAGCGTACAGGTACGCGGACTGCTGACTCGGGAAGAATTGGACCGTTATAACGGACTGATAGAGGTTGGATCTTATCTGGAGGATCAGAACCAGTATGATCTGGCTTATATCGTTCAGAAGGAAATTGATCTGCTCATTCTCCCTGGTATCGAACGCCTGAAGGATAAAGGGCGCGCTCGGGATCGGGCCACGGCTGAATATCTGGAAAGTTTACGTGAAGATGATGAGGATAACGAAGATGAGGATTCAGGAACTTCGGTGTCTTAATCTAATAATATGGCAATAAAAAGGGTGTGTCTCCATACGAACTGGAGACACACCCTTTTTTGTTATTACAGCTTGAGCATTTCTTCAAAAGATTCTTCAGTCAGCAGATTGCCGACATAAAAAGGTCCGAATTCGCCGTAACGAGCACTTACTTCGTCAAAACGCATTTCGTATACCAGCTTTTTGAATTGCAGTGCATCTTCAGCGAACAGAGTCACGCCCCATTCCCAGTCATCAAAACCGACGGAGCCGGTGATAATTTGCTTCACTTTGCCTGCATATGAACGTCCAATTAACCCGTGTGAAGCCATGAGTTCCCGGCGTTTGTCCATATCAAGCATGTACCAGTTATCGGCAAGCTCGCGTTTTTTGTTCATAGGATAGAAACAGATGTGTTTCGCTTGCGGTAAAATAGGCTTTAGTCGTGCGGCAACATGCGGATTCTGCATTGGATCGCTGCCGTCGCTGCCACTGCCACCAGCAGCGTAGTTGCTTAATTCAACAATACTTACATATGAATAAGCTTTGGTTGTATATTGAGCAAAAGCGATTTTGTTAAAGGCGGTCTCAAGTTGGTTCAAAGCTTCTAGGCTTTCGCGCAAAAACATCATTACAAAATCGGCCTTTTGGCCCACTATGGAGTATACTGCGGTGCTGCCTTCTTTAGCTTCCTCAACAGGGCTCCATTCCTGCATAAAAGCATGTAGTTCTTCCAGGGCAACGGCACGTTCTTCATCATCTGCTGCCGTCCAAGCGGTCCAGTTCAGAGAGCGGAAGTCATGCAGTGCATACCAGCCTTCCAGTGTCAAAGCGGCTTCGATCATGATCTCACTCCTTAAAAGTTTTACGAAGCATAAGCCTCGCCCAAAATAACATCGCGTAAAACTCGCAATTGAAGCATAAACTTAGTCTTACGAAGCATCTGCTTCATAGGCTATGTATGATCTGATTAATCTACTTGCATTGTATCGCAATCAAGCCGCCAAGAGCAAACGGAGGCATCCTGTAAGTGTGCGAATTAGTGCGTGAATTTGAATAAAGTTCATTGCTTCGTGACATTTTTTCTAGTAAACTTACTACTAGCTTGTAAAAGATGTGCGCTTCTTTATAGAAAGGGGTGGAGACGGTAAGATGGGATTTATTCCAGTGTTTATCCTAGCCGTTTTATTCTTTGTGATGATGTTTGGTATCGGCTTTATTCTTAACATGTTAATGAAGACAACCTGGTTCCCCGCTTATCTATTCGTACTTATTATTCTACCCGTCGTAATCTATTCTATTTGGGATAGAAACGCGATGTCGCTCTGGGAGCATCTCTCCAGTTTCCACTTTGTTGATTATCTTACAGGTGTCGCTGGTCTTGCAGGTGCTATACTTAGTGGATGGACCATTCAAAAGCTGCGCTTTGGCGGTTACAAGATGTTTTAAAGATTCGAAAGAGCCTATGTTATGAATCAGTCTTATATTTCTGCGAGAAACGGGATACCTTCCTCTTTAGAGGACGGCGAAGCCGTTTCTTCTTGTTTAATAGAGGTAGATATTCGTAAGAAGAAGTTGATTATATTGCGAAAAGAGTCGAAATTGGGATTTTATTTACATTTTCGCTATGTTAATTTGTGATAGAATAGAATCCTGTATGAATTCGTGTAAACAAGGGGGTATCCGTAGATGCGGATGAGTAACTTACATCATTTCACCGAACATCATCGGTACTGCGTTTCCCGCGAATTTGGTCTTAGTGTTATAGATGGACGTATGCTTAGCTCTGTATATCAACCTATGGTGGGAGCCTTTGCAATCAGTTTCTATCGCTTGCTGGTTGAACATGTGCCAGCAGATAGCATTGGCTATTCTGGAGTGGAGCAACAGCGCAGGCTATTTATGACTTTGGGTGTTGAACCCAATGAGAAAGGCCGCAAATATTTAATTGATCAGGCTTCCCGGTTAGAAGCAGTGGGTCTGTTGCAGACCTGTCGAATCTATGTGCCGGAAACAGATGATTATTTATATGAATATGAGCTAATGCCGCCGCTATCGCCAGCCGACTTTTTTGCCACTCAGCATTTAACCTTGCTGTTACGTGATAAGATTGGCAAATTTGCTGTGCTGTCCTTACGGGAACAGTTCTGGAATCGCGAGCCGGAAGAGTGGAGTCGCAGATCTATAGGCAAAGAGAATATTTCCGTGCCTTTTTATGATATTTTTCAACTTAATACACATGTCATTGATTATGAGTTGGAGCAAGCTTTGGCGGAGGTAGCCTCTGTTCGACAGCCCGGCACGCTTGAATCCGGAGAGCAGGCAATCGGATATAGTGACATTATTTTGCGTTTTCCACGGGAGTCTGTGAATCGGGCTCATGTAGAAAAACTGCGCTTTGACCATACTCAAATGGGTGTAATTAACTATGTTGCTCATAAATACGAACTGAGTCCGCAGGATTTATGTCGTTTGCTGGATGAGGATGGAGTGTTCTCACCGGAGGGCGAGGTAATGCTGGATGCGTTGCAATATAAAGCGAGCCAACATTTCAGGCAAGATATGAAACGACAGGAAAAACGTGAAATTGCGGCTGCAAAAGTTGTTTCCATCCGGTCCAGTGCGACCGAAGAGAATGATGATTCTATAGCACCACCAGAGCAATCAGTTGAGATGGAGTATTATGTAGAAGTACCGCCACAATTTTTGTCCAAATGCGACATTCACCAATATAATATGATGCTGCGTAACGAACCTTATACAAGACTGCTACAAACCTTTTTCCCGGGTGCAGTGCCCAGCCATCTGATGGATATGTTCGAGAAAATAGATCTGAACTATAAGCTGAGCGGTGAAGTAATTAATGTACTCATTCATTATTTAATGACTATGGTAGCTTCGGGTGGAGAACAGCGGATGAACCGCAATTTTGTAGAGGCTATCGCCTCCAATATGCTGGTTAAACAAGTGAACACCTATGAGAAGGCTGTAAGATATATTAGAGATCAGTCCAAAGTGAAGGGCAAGGGGACAACGCCTAATACTGCTGGAGGAACACGATCACGTTCTTATGCCAAAAATACAGGCCGATCCAATAAACCGGAAATTCCGATTGTGCTGGATGATGGAAGTGCCGGAACAGTATCGGAAGAGGAATTCGCGGCGATGATGAAGAAAGCGGCAGAAATTAAGGCTAGTAAGAAAAAAGGCGTATCGCAAACGCCTTAATGAAAGAGAGGTGGAACAATGGAGTCTATGGGCGATGTACTTCGTTCGATCAACAATCCAACTCTACGGCAGCGTCAACGCGATCTTGAACAGGGGTTATTCAATCATCCACTTGTGAAGGCATTACAGTCCGAACATCCTGAGCTGGACGAATCACGACTGCGGCTTCATATGAGTCGCCTGTATCAATATGTAGAGGAAAGCCGAAACTGTGCGAACTGCCCAGGACTAGAGAAGTGTCCAAATGATTTTCCTGGCCATTATAGTAAACTAACGGTAGAAACTGTGAATGGTTCAGTGGATCTATATGAACGCAAGACGGCATGCCGACTTAAAGTGGCACAAGATAATCAGGATAATATCCGCAAACGTATTCGTAGCTTTTATGTGGACGAGCGTGTACTTAACGGCGGTTATGATGAGATAGATATTATGGGCAAAGACCCGCGCCGGGTCTCGGCTGTGAATAAAATATTTGATTATATCACCAGTGTTAAAGAGGAAGGCCTGACTTCACGCGGCATTTATTTACATGGCTCTTTCGGAACAGGCAAAACTTTTTTGATGTGTTATTTGCTGCATGAGCTTGCTGTTGCTGGATATACCGGAGTGATCGTATACATGCCAGACTTTATAGAGGACTTGAAATCGATCATGATGGATGGCCAGAAAATGAAGGAAACTGTCGATACGATGAAAAACTGTGATTTGCTTATTTTTGATGACATTGGTGCGGAAAATTTGAATCCTTGGGCTCGTGATCATGTACTTGGGGCGATCTTGAATTATCGGATGAACCGCAAACCAACCTTCTATACCTCGAATTATCCATTGGATGGCTTGGAGAAACATCTTAGCTTTACGAGCAAAGATGGTGAAGAGGTCTATAAAGGCCAACGACTAATGGATCGCATTGCTCCTTTTGTGGATGTGCTTCCACTGCATGGGGAGAATCAGCGAGGGGCCAATAGATAAGCTGGAATATTCATAATGTAAAATTCAAAAGAGCAGTGGTTCTCCTTTTATTGGAGGATGGCTGCTCTTCGTTTTTTTAGTTATTCGAACTCAAACGCCGCTTTTTCCATGCTGCGAAGCAGGATCGCCGGAAGTCTTGAGTGTACTTTAATTGTCCAAACACACTTTCCGGCTGCAACATCTGGCGGGCATACTCACTCTGATCGATAATTAGGGAATACCTCCCTAAAATTCAGAGGTTTCTGCTCATTAGACTACTAATTAGTTATGATGAACGAAAGGCAGCCCCTGTTTCGCACACCGTAGGTTAAAATGGAAGTTAAAAGGACAACCATTACAGAGCTACATGCGAAAGGAGCTGTTACTATGAAGAATACCATAAAATACGTCGGTTTGGATGTGTCTAAAGAAAAAATTGCGGTGGCGATTGCAGATGAGGGTCGGGAACCCGCACGATATTATGGAGCCATCCCCCATACCCCAGATGCAGTGGCTCGAATGATTCGGAAACTCAAAGGTTCAGGGATTACACTGGAGGTCTGCTATGAAGCCGGGCCTACGGGGTACGACTTATACCGCTGGTTGACGAAGATGGGAATTTCCTGTGTGGTAATTGCACCTTCGCGTATGCCACAGCGTCCCGGAGATGCCATAAAAACCGACCGACGGGATGCAGAAAAACTGGCTCAGTTACACCGGGCTGGAGAATTGACTGCGATCTATGTGCCAACGCCAGAACTCGAAGCTTTACGAGATCTCATTCGTGCACGAGAAGATGCTAGGCAAGACCTACATCGGGCTCGGCAACGGCTCATTCATTTTCTATTGCGCCACCAAATTCACAAGCCAGAGGGTATGAAAAAACGCTGGACCAAAAGGTACCGGGAATGGCTCTCTATGCTGAAGTTTAATAATGTAGCTCAAGAACGGGTATTTACCGAATCCCTGCAACAGCTCCGGGAAGTGGAGGAGCGAATCAAGCGACTTGAAGCCGCAATGCGAGAAGAAGCACAGATCTGCCCTTACGCACCTGTCATTCAAGCGTTGCAAGGCCTGAGGGGAATCGCCCTGCTGACAGCTATGACTTTAGTTGTCGAGATTGGAAATTTCGAACGTTTTCGTTCACCGGCTCAGCTCATGAGTTACCTGGGACTCGTGCCACGGGAATATTCCTCGGGAGCAAGTACCAAAAGAGGGAGTCTTACAAAAGTCGGAAATTCCGGAGTGCGGCGCGCACTGGTGGAGTCCGCATGGAGTTACCGTCACCGCCCTGCCGTCAAGGGAGATTTAGCAGTGCGTCTTGAGGGCCAGAGTATTCATGTCCATGAAACGTCGTGGAAAGCCCAAGAACGGTTACACAGCAAGTATTTAAAATTAGTCAGACGCGGGAAACACCGAAATTTAACCATGGCAGCAGTGGGTCGTGAGTTAATTGGATTTATCTGGTCGATTGCGGTAGAGGCAGAACGAAAAATGGCGTAGGTGAAACGAAAAAAAATAAAAACATACCCAAAAGATTTGAATCCTTGGGGCATGGAGACAAAGAGAAAGGTTCGAGGAGAATCCGTGAATTCCCTGTGCACAGGATCCCTGATCTAACGTGCGAAATTAGTTTACGGAAGCTCCTTCGACGTAGGCATAATATGTGGTAACCAACCCACGGATAGCAGATTGCCAGCCGACGACTCGCATTTTGTCTCTGTGCCCAAGGGATTGAAAACCCTCTAGTTTAAAGGGGAAAACAGGGGAATTGACTAATTCGTTCATAGCAGGGAATATCTCCCTAAAAATGAACTGATTCGTCAGCGAAAATAGATATTCTCCCGATTATTAGGGAGGAATTCCCTGATTCTGTTCATTTATAGCAATTATCGGCTATAATCAGGGAGGTTTTCCCTCATTATTCTCAAAAAAAGAAGCCGTCCCATAAGTAGCATTCACTACTTTTGAGACAGCTTCTTTTTATTGTGCGATGATTCCTTTACTCCGAGAGAATGAATTTAAGGATGACCATTCCGAAAAAGACAACCGTCATAAACGTGGTCATTCCGAAAAATCCGGTCATTAAATCCCCAAGATCATTGCGGGGTTCTTCGTTGATATGTTCTCGTGGGTCCCGTACTTGCGCGTTAACATCCATAGTTTCTGCCTCCTTACAGGGACAAGCCCTGTATTGTTAGATGCAAATTGACATTAGTTTTATGAAATAAGTCATTGACAATTAATGCGCTTTATTTAAGTATACCGAAATGCTGGGGAGGTTGTAAAGAAAAGAGTACGTAAAAAAAATACATTGAAGGCAATATAATTGCGAGTGATATTTCACATATCCCATAAAGATATGTTATACTTGTAATGTGTCGGTAAGTGGTAATTTGGTTATCATATTACATGAAACAATTTATTAACTCATATTTCGGAGCAGCTTCCATGAACTAAGCTTTGGCTTAAGATGTGCGTAATGCTTCGCAAAACTTAAAGGAGGAACAATATCATGGCTATCGTGAACGTGTCTGACCAATCCTTCAGTAACGAAGTGGAAGGTCAAGGTACTGTAGTAGTAGACTTCTGGGCTCCTTGGTGTGGTCCTTGTAAAATGCTCGCTCCAATCTTGGATGAATTGTCCACAGAGCTGGGAGACGACGTGAAAATTGCAAAATTGAATGTGGATGAGAATCCGGAAACGGCTTCCCGTTTTGGTGTTATGAGTATCCCAACTCTGATCTTCTTCAAAGACGGTCAACCGGTAGATAAAGTTGTGGGACTGAACTCCAAAGAATCCCTGAAAAATATCGTAGCAAAACATCAATAATTGATAGATGCTACTGTTCGGGCCTCGGCCCTGCCACTCAGCGCCTTCGGTTCATTCCGGAGGCGTTTTGTGTGCTGAATGCCAACTAATCATGGGTCCAATTTAGCTGGAGGGGATCATTTTGGACAATATCCGCAATAAACTGGCACTACTACCCGATCTGCCTGGCTGCTATCTGATGAAGAATCAGGAAGGCACTATTATTTATGTGGGCAAAGCGAAGGTACTCAAGAATCGGGTGCGGTCTTATTTTACAGGCAGTCATAATGGTAAAACGCAGCGGCTTGTCGCTAATATTGCTGATTTCGAATACATCGTTACGTCCAGTAACATGGAAGCGCTCATTCTAGAGTGTAATCTGATTAAGAAACATATGCCGCGTTATAATGTGCTTTTGAAAGACGACAAGACGTTTCCTTATATAAAAATAACGAATGAAACTCACCCGCGCCTTGAGGTTACACGCCGGGTGATTAAAGATAAAGCAAAATATTTTGGCCCTTATCCTAATGCTTATGCTGCTCAGCAGACAAAAAAGCTCCTAGATCGTATGTACCCGCTTCGTAAATGCGGTGTGATGCCAAAGGAGGTCTGTCTTTACTATCACATGGGCCAGTGTCTGGCACCGTGTGAGAAGGAGGTTCAGAAATCCGAGTATGAGCAGATTACGCAGGATATCGCTGCTTTTCTAGGCGGAGGTCATGAGGCGGTTAAAAAGGATTTACAGCAAAAAATGCAGGAAGCTGCTGAGGAGTTATATTTTGAGCGGGCGAAGGAACTGCGGGATCAGATTATCCATATCGATGCATTGATGGAGAAGCAGAAGATCAACACTACAGATACTAAGGACCGGGATGTATTTGGTTATGCTGTAGACAAGGGATGGATGTGTGTACAGATTCTGTACATGAGACAAGGGAAGATGATCCAGCGCCATTCCTCCGTGTTCCCGTTCTATGGTGAAGCCTACAGTGACTTTATGTCTTATGTGACGCAGTATTACAGTGATAATCCCGCTTTGCCGCAGGAGATTCTGCTGCCGGATGTGCTCGATGAGGAGTCTCTGGCTAATAAAGAGGCTAAACCTGAGATCACGATAGCTGCTCCAGCAGAAGCGGATTTACAACAGGGTGAAGATACTCCTGAATCGGCTGAAGAGGCTGAGGCACGTTCGACGGCGGCGGAGGAAGCTGCTGCAGCTGGGATCGTGGATGCCGCCGGCGGCGCCTCCATTCTGCAGGAGTGGCTGGGCATTAAGGTGCTTGTGCCACAACGCGGCCTTAAGAAGCAGATGGTTGGCATGGCCTGTCAAAATGCAAGAGTGGCTATCGACGAGAAATTCCGGCTGATTGAACGGGATGAAGAGCGTACCTCTGGAGCAGCGATCAGCTTAGGTGAGAGCTTGGGTCTTGAACGCTTGAGCCGCATTGAGGCGTTCGATAACTCGAACATTCAGGGGACTAACCCGGTCTCAGCGATGGTTGTCTTCATTGATGGCAAGCCTGCACGAAAAGAGTATCGTAAATATAAGGTTCGTACGGTAGTGGGTGCGGATGATTATGGAACGATGCGCGAGGTCATTCGGCGGCGATATGAACGGGTATTGAAGGAGAATCTTCCGATACCGGATCTTATCGTGGTCGATGGCGGGAAAGGGCAAATCTCCTCTGCTATTGATATTCTGGAGAATGAGCTGGGATTATTCATTCCGGTCTGCGGCCTTGTTAAGGATGATAAGCATAAGACGGCTCAGCTTTTGGTTGGAGATCCGCCAGAACCTGTCGCGCTAGCCCGGGACAGTCAGGAATTTTACCTTTTGCAACGGATTCAGGATGAGGTCCATAGGTTCGCGATCACCTTCCACCGTGAACAGCGCGGGAAGTCCATGGTTACCTCCAAGCTGGACTCTATACCTGGTATAGGTGAGAAGCGCCGTAAAGCGTTGCTTAAGCATTTCGGATCGCTTAAGAAAATTAAAGAAGCCTCCGTGGATGATTTCCGTACACTTTCTATTGGAGAAAAGCTGGCAAGACAAATTCTTGATGCGCTCAAGGACGAAGAGCCAACCTCATAGCAATGATGACAAAAGAAAAAGGGTATCACAGCAGCGACTAAAGCTGCTATGATGCCCTTTTTTTAATTTGGTTATAGGATGTACACTATTTTATTTTCTTAAATCAAAGAAGAAGGCTCCACCGGCTTAGGTTTCTGTGGTGGATTAAATCGATAGACGATGTAAGCGACTATGAACGGCATAATAATCGCGAAGATACCCGCGCCTACATTTACGCTCTCCTTCATAAAGATCAGCGTAGCGCCCATCAGGATGCTGTCAAACACGACGTGGCTGAACATGACAGCAATAAATCCGTAACGAAGGAAAATATAACTGAACAGCAGCCCGATTACGGTCAGCTCAATGGGACGGGAGCTGATGGGATAGATCGGATATAACGTATGGCCAAACGCCCAAACCAGCGTGGTGATCAAGCAAGCGACAAAAGTGTTCCGGAACACCTTTTTCAGCATAGGAATTCCGAAAAAGCGATAAATGGCTTCCTCAGATAAACCAGCGAGCCATGCGACGATAGGCAGAAGCCAAGCATATCTCATGTTATAAGGAGATTGGGTGGCGTCTGTAGTAGACCAATTGTGCAAGGTAAACGATAATATGATGAACATAACCGTCTGCACCCCTAGCAGAACGAAAGCCCAGATGTAACCAGCCCGGATACTGTCCAACACATATTGTCCATAGCCGGGCTCTTTGGCGCGGGGCCAAGGGTTCATGCCTTCCTCTTTTCGCCATAAGCCATTGCCGCCCACTAAAGAGAAGTAGAGCAAGGAGGACATCAGCAGGCTGTACAAAGCATAAATGATAAACATAATGACAGAGGTAATCTGTGCTTCTAGCCCTTCGCCCGTAGATTCAGGCAGCATATTATAGGTGCTGATCATCATGATTACAAAATAGGCTGAGCTTAGGAATACTCCACGTTTAAAGGAAGTATGCTCTCTTCTAAGAATACTGTAGACGAGTGCCAGAATTCCTAAAATCAGTGTGGGTATACCGTAACCGAATAATGTTAGCTTTTCCGCTAAAGAGGTCTGTCCTTGTACGTAGGAGGTATGCCAAGCTGGTGCAGTGAATCCGGCATTAAAGCTGGAGACCTGCTCTCCACTGAAATCAAAATAATAGTGCAATAAGGATTCGCCGACCTGAACAGTACTATCCGTATACACTAGCCCATGGCTTCCTGTATTCGATTCAATTTGTAGCTTGGCAGGATTTACTTCCCATTCCTGAAGCCAAGGACGAGCAAGATTCTCCTTCTGCGCTAGAGTGAGGTCAGCTCCCTTGTCCTCTTTTGCACCAACGGAAGCAATGCCAGCCCCCTCTTCGGAGGCAACTTTTGCAGCCTTTGAGAAAGCGACAATCTCGCCGGTATACATATTGAGGTCAACAATGATTTGCGGCTCTTGATCCGCTGACGGAGTAAGCGTTGCACGAAAGACATCAAAAGGATATTTTTGATCCAATTTTTTCTTGGTATAGTCCTCCACAAGCTTCTCGCGAGACATATAACCATAAAAGGAAGAGTCCGTCTCGTAAAGTACATTCCATTGATCGTTTGGTGCTTCGGTGTAATTGAGCTTTTGTTCTGCGAATAATACGGCTTGGTCACGGGCTTCTGCCTTGCTAATGACGGTGGTATCTTCCCCTGTAGAGCTGCTTAGCAGCGAAGGGGAAATCTGAAACATAATAAATAGAATAAGACCGATAATGCCCGAGATGATGAGCCTCTTGGAGAGGGCACGTTGCTGTAGGGGCTGGCCGACGGGATTCATGTAACGCCTCCTTGTTATGTACTGACAATATTATGTTCCATTATAGTATTAGTGCCTGGCTGGTTACAAAAAACATTATATGTTCTTTTTATGGGTAATAGAGATAGTATAGAATAGTCATGTGAATTTATACCATGAATTTTATCGTGTTCATTTGTGTACGAATGGTGAGAATCGGTGTAATTGCAGGGAAAACACGGAAAAGTGATGAGAAAAGGTACTCCATTTGATGCAGTCTCTTTAAACCGCATTTTTTCATGTGAATGAGCATTAATTGTGTCTTTGTGAATTCACTAAATAACGTATATAATTTGTATGCAATTGTATAGTAGCCGAATTTCTGGTGAAAACGGGGGAACCATAAGAAGTGATGAAAAGTGGAGTGTACAAGATAAATGGCACTTTCATCAGGGGTGAATTTCGTTCTAGGAACGAATAGGGCAGCCTGCACAGTCCGAATCCGACAGCTAACCTCGTAGGCTAATTTACTGCAGGAACCAAGTCAGCATTGGTTTTCCAGTGCTTTTTTTGTTGGAATTTTTGATAAGAAGGTGAGCAAAGTGGCTTCACAGTTTCGCAGGATTTCTGAATTTAAGTTTCTGAAGCTCTCGCCGCCGCAGATACTGGTGCTTGGTTTTGCATCGATTATTCTGATAGGGGCCTTGCTGCTTATGCTGCCCATCTCAAGCACAAGCGGGAATTCCGTAGAATTTATTGATGCATTATTTACTTCAACTTCGGCAACCTGTGTAACAGGGCTTGTTGTGCTGGATACCGGAACTTCGTTCACGATTTTTGGGAAAACCGTAATTATGATCCTGATCCAGATCGGCGGCTTAGGTTTTATGACCATGGCCACTCTATTTTCACTGGTGTTAAAGCGTAAAATATCTTTGCGGGACAGGCTAATCCTACAGGAAGCCATGAATCAAGGCTCTATGGAAGGAATTGTGCGGCTGATCCGAAGAGTCCTTATATATTCTCTTGTCATAGAAGGCTGTGCCGCTTTGCTGCTGTCTATTCGCTGGGCTTTTGATATGCCACTTGGAAAAGCGATTTATTTTGGCGTATTTCATGCGGTGTCTATGTTTAATAATGCGGGGTTCGATATTTTTGGGGATTTTCGCAGTTTAACTGATTATGTATATGATCCGCTTGTGAATATTATTGTGATGTTTCTGATTGTCTCCGGCGGGATTGGTTTTATTGTAATGTCAGATCTGGTGGAGTTTCGGGTAACCCGCAGGCTGTCTCTACATAGTAAAGTTGTCCTGTCCACCAGCACAGGGCTGATTCTGATCGGAGCTTTGGTTATTTTTATATTCGAGTTTACTAACACTCGTACCCTGGGTTCACTGAATTTTGGCGGTAAAATATTATCAGCCTTCTTTCAATCCGTGTCTCCCCGTACGGCTGGCGCGAACACAGTTGATATTGCTGGACTTCGGCAGGCTACACAATTTTTTATAGTGATTCTTATGTTTATTGGTGCTTCTCCAGGCTCAACGGGCGGCGGGATCAAGACAACAACCTTTACGATGATGATTGGTGCTGTTATTGCTATGCTGCGTGGACGGGAAGATGTTGTGTTGTTCCGTTATCGGCTGGCTCAAGAGCGCATCTACAAGGCATTAACGATCACACTGCTGGCTTTGTTGTTAATCGCCTCTGTGTCGATGATACTCTCCACAACTGAAGACAGTAATTTCTTGGCAATCTTGTTTGAGACGACCTCCGCCTTTGCTACGGTAGGACTGACTATGGGGCTAACTCCGGAACTGTCAGCGATCGGTAAGATTCTACTCTGTCTGACGATGTTTGCAGGTCGGCTAGGTCCACTAACCTTAGCGTATGCACTCGGTCCCAAACAGGGTAAACCATTGTATAAGTATCCGGAAGGTAAAATAATTATTGGATAGGAGTTAATTAGAAATGAAAGCACAGCAATTTGTAGTAATCGGCTTAGGTCGCTTCGGTTCAAGCCTGGCGCTTGAGCTGATGGAAATGGGCTACGAGGTGCTCGGCATTGACCACCATGAAGAACGCGTGGAGGAAATGAGCGATCAGCTGACGCATACGGTAGTAGCAGATGCTACAGATGAGGGAATTATGCGCTCGCTTGGTGTACGGAACTTTGATTGTGGGATTGTTGCGATTGGTGACAATATGGAGAGAAGCATTCTGGCGGCCATTTTGTTAAAGGAGATTGGAGTCAAGCAAGTGGTGGCTAAGGCAATCTCCATCCTTCATGGCCGCGCATTGTCGCGGCTGGGGGTTGATCGGGTTATTTTTCCGGAGCGGGATATGGGGATTCGTGTGGCACACCAGCTGGTGACGCCCAATTTGCTGGATTATATTGAACTGTCCAAGGATTATAAAATTGTCGAGCTGACCGTGCCATCCTGCATGAACGGCAGAAGCTTGTCCGATTTAAATACAAGAGCTAAATATGGCTGCAGCATTGTTGCCCTAAATAGGGAAAGCGGAATAATCGTCGCTCCAACTGCCCATGATTATTTAAGTGAAGGCGATGTTATGGTACTCATTGGTCCTAATGAAAGTATTGACCGTTTTGAGAGTGAAGTTGTGAACCAAGAATCATAGTAAAAGAAGCTGACTCAAAAGTAGTGAATTCTACTTGGGGGCAGCTTCTTTTTTATGGAGTAAAGAGTAGGAAAAGTAATGGATTTTACTATGCCATATGACTATAGATCACGCGTAGTGATCTGTGCTATTGGGGTGTGTGGTGGGCGAGTTACTAGGTGTGATATTCGTACGGCTGTAGTAGATGATTTGTGGTATCTGTGACGGTGGACTATGGGCGATATGCGTTCTTTGTTTGTACGATGTACAGATTGGGTGTGAACTAATTAGGGAAAACTTCCCCGAAAATAGCCGCTATTCGCTCTAAATGAACGAAATTAGGAAATTCCTCCCTAATAATTAGAAGGATTCCTTTATTAGTTACTGAATCGGCCAAAAATTAGGGAAGTTTTCCCTAATTATAAGTCTTATGAACAAAAATCTCTGAATTTTAGGGAGAAATCCCCTAATTTTTCGATAAGTGCTTCACTTATTGCCTCATTTGGAGATCAATAGGTGCGCCCCTTGATTCATTTGGTCCGGCTTTACTGCTCACGTTCTGTCAGAAACATCTCTTCGGTTACTTGCACCAGACTGCGAGCAGCCGTGCTCATGCTTCCATCGTCACGGTAAATCAGGCAGGTGGTCCGTTGAGTCTGCTCCAGCTCCTTGATATGTAGGGACACCAGTCCGCCGCCGTTCAGCAGCTCTGGACGCAGATAAGACTTTGGCAGCAACGCAGCCGCTTTGACAGTCGGAAGCAGCCGCACGATGGCTTCGAAGGAGTCAATCTCCATACGCACATCGGGATCAATCCCGCAGCGCTGGAATAGATCGTCCGTCAGGCGCCGGTACCAGGTACCCTTTGAGAAGAGAATCATAGGCAGCCGGGATAGATTATCCATGGTTAGCTTGGAGGATAAATTTAAAGGATGCTGCTCTGAGACGACCAGTCGCAATTGATCCTCAAACAGAGAAATGCAGCGTAACCCGGGTTCTTGAATAGAGGAAGCGATCAGACCTACATCTGATTTCCCCTCACTAACTGAGGATACGATCTCATGCGTTCGGCCTGTAATCAGCTTCAGCTCTGCGGCCGGATATTTGTCCATATAAGCGTTTACCAGCGGCGGAAGCGTGGTCTGCAGTGAGGTAAGACTAGCCCCCAAGGTGACAAGCCTTGGCTCCCCCTCTTTGAATTTAGAAAGGGCTTCCAGAAACTTGGAACGCTGCTGCCGTTGTTCAAGCGCATAGGAATAAGTGAGACGCCCAACCTCGGTTAACTCCAGTCGTTTGCCATAACGATTAAACAGTGCGACCCCCAGACGTTCCTCGAGTTTAGAAATTTTGCGAGACAAGGCGGGCTGGGATAGATTGAGCTGGCGTGAGGCCCGGTTTAAGCTGGAATGTTCCACAACTGCTGCAAAAACATCTAAATCGTCAAACATAATTGAGTTCCTCTCCTAATGCGATGTACGATCAGTAGTGATGAAATTCATAGCCGTAAGAGTAACTGTTCTTATTACATAAGGAAAATCAGGTTATGTCGGAAAATGTTGTTTCGCTAAATGAGAATTATTATCATATAAAATCTATTCTTATGCGTTTATTGTATAACGTTTAATAATTAGATTGCAATTCCCTTATAAGCGAAAAAAGAGTAACATGAAAAGTGACACAAGATATTCACATTTTGTGAAAAATAAAACTTAGTCCGGTAAACTCTAGGATAACGGTAAATTAAGGAATTATGTCATTGGATTGTCAACGTTATCCTGTGTCAAATGTAGTTCCGGCGGTGAATACCCATTAATGAAAACGCTGTTTTAATCGGAAAGGGGTTACTTTGTATGAAAGGATTTTATTCCAGAAAGATTCATTCCTTGCTAGGCGTTATCCCACTTGGAGCCTTCTTCATTGAGCACATGATGACGAATTTTGCGGCTGTAGAGGGTGGCGCTTCCGGTTTCACTGACAGCGTGTTATGGCTGAACAGCTTACCGCTCGTCTTCTTCCTGGAATTGTTCGGTATATGGCTTCCTCTGCTGTACCATGGGGTATACGGACTTTATATTGCGTATCAATCCAAGCCGAACTTGAACCGTTTCAACATTGAAAGAAACTGGCGTTATACCCTGCAACGGATTACAGGTATTGTTACCTTTATCTTTATCGTCTGGCACTTGTTCCAAACACGGGTTCAGGTGGCAGTGGGTAATGTGGAGCACGAAGAATTAGGCGGTCTCATGCACGATATCGTGACTCAGCCACTTCTGCTGACACTGTATATTATCGGTATCGTTGCTGCATGCTTCCACTTCTCGAACGGTCTCTGGTCTTTCTTAATCAGCTGGGGAATTACCGTCGGTCCTCGTGCACAGCGGGTATCTTCTTACCTCTGTCTTGGCATATTTGTCTTAGTAACGTTCATGTTTCTGATTTCGCTGGTTACTTTCCGTGACAGTGAATTTCAAACTGCAGCAACTATTGCCCAGTCCATAAAGACCTTCATTTAATTTAAGAATCCTTTCTGATATTTTCGATAAAAGGAGTGAACTATCATGGCAACATCCGATATCATTATCGTGGGCGGCGGTCTGGCCGGCTTGATGGCTACCATCAAGGCAGCGGAAGCTGGTGCGCATGTCCATTTATTCTCATTAGTTCCTGTAAAAAGATCACACTCCGTATGCGCGCAAGGCGGCATCAATGGCGCGGTAAATACAAAAGGTGAGGGCGACTCCCCTTGGGAGCATTTTGACGACACTGTCTATGGCGGTGACTTTTTGGCGAATCAGCCGCCGGTTAAGGCGATGTGTGAAGCTGCGCCAGGTATCATTCACCTTATGGACCGGATGGGCGTTATGTTCAACCGCACACCGGAAGGTCTGCTCGATTTCCGTCGTTTCGGCGGAACGAAGCGGCACCGTACAGCTTTTGCCGGCGCGACAACAGGCCAACAGCTGCTGTACGCGTTGGATGAGCAGGTGCGCCGCTGGGAATCTGAAGGTCTCGTAACTAAACGCGAGAACTGGGAGTTCCTTTCGGCTATCATCGACGACGAAGGTGTATGCCGCGGCATCAGTGCCCAGAATCTTAAGACGATGGAGATTGAGACTTTTCCTGCGGATGCTGTTATTTTGGCAAGTGGCGGGCCGGGTATTATTTTTGGCAAAACAACGAACTCCGTTATTAATACAGGGACAGCTGCAAGTGCGGTGTACCAACAGGGCGTACATTATGCCAACGGAGAATTTATCCAGATTCACCCAACCGCTATTCCGGGAGATGACAAGCTCCGCCTGATGTCGGAATCGGCACGTGGCGAGGGCGGCCGTATCTGGACTTATAAAGACGGGAAACCGTGGTATTTCCTCGAAGAAAAATATCCGTCCTACGGTAACTTGGTGCCGCGCGATATTGCTACACGTGAAATTTTTAATGTGTGTGTGGATCAAGGGCTGGGCATTAATGGCGAGAACATGGTGTATTTGGACCTCTCTCACAAGGATCCGAAAGAGCTGGACGTGAAGCTTGGCGGGATTATTGAAATTTACGAAAAATTCATGGGGGATGATCCCCGTAAAATACCAATGAAGATCTTCCCGGCTGTACACTATTCTATGGGCGGCATGTGGGTTGATTACAATCAAATGACGAACGTTCCTGGTCTTTTTGCAGCCGGAGAATGTGAATATCAATATCATGGAGCGAACCGTCTAGGCGCCAACTCACTGGTATCTGCTATTTACGGCGGTATGGTCGCAGGACCAAAGGCTGTTGAATACATTAAAGGCCTGAAGAAATCATCGCAGGATATCTCTTCTTCCGTATTCGATAGCTTCCACAAAAAGCAAACGGACAAATATGAATCTCTGTTAGCGATGTCAGGTACAGAGAATGCTTATGTGATTCACAAGGAACTGGGCGAATGGATGACCGCCAATATGACCGTGGTGCGGCACAATCCGAAGCTGGAAGCGACCATTGGCAAAATCAAAGAGCTTAAGGAGCGTTATCGCAAGATCAATATGAATGATGCATCGCGCTGGAATAATCAAGGTGTGGCCTTCACTCGCCAGCTCTGGAATATGCTGGAGCTGTCCGAAGCGATGACACTTGGAGCGCTTATGCGCAATGAGAGCCGTGGTGCACATTACAAACCGGAATTCCCGAATCGTAATGATGAGGAGTTCTTGAAGACCACAAAAGCAGCCTGGACTGCAGAGGGTCCACAAATCTCCTACGATGAAGTGGATGTCTCGCTGATTCCTCCACGGGTACGCGATTATTCGAAGGATTAATGCTTTCCAGTAACAGAATAGCTTGCGAGGCAAGCTTCATGAAATAAAATCAGGCAATTTGAGGAGGGAACCATTATGGCGGAAACAGCTGCAGCTCCCAAAAACGTAAAGTTTATCATCACCCGCCAGGACGATCCACAAAGTTCATCGTATGTCGAGGAATTTGAACTTCCTTATCGTCCAGGTATGAATGTGATCAGTGCTTTGATGGAAATTCAGCGTAACCCTGTGAATGCCAAAGGTGACAGCACAGTTCCCGTATGCTGGGATTCCAACTGTTTAGAAGAAGTGTGCGGAGCTTGCTCCATGGTGATTAATGGCAAACCCCGCCAAGCCTGCGCTGCACTTATAGACAATCTGGAGCAGCCTGTACGCATTGAGCCTATGAAGACATTTCCGGTGGTGCGTGACTTAGTCATTGACCGTACCCGGATGTTCAATGCGCTAAAAAGGGTGAAAGCATGGATTCCGATTGACGGTACGTACGATCTTGGACCGGGACCGCGGATGCCGGAGAAAAAACGGCAGTGGGCCTATGAATTATCCAAATGTATGACCTGTGGCGTATGTTTGGAGGCTTGTCCGAATGTCAACGAAAAGACGGATTTCATCGGACCGGCAGCCATTTCTCAAGTACGTCTGTTCAATGCTCACCCTACAGGTGAAATGAACGCTGACGAAAGATTGGACGCTCTTATGGAGGATGGCGGGATCGATGGCTGTGGTAACTCACAGAACTGTGTACGCGCTTGTCCAAAGGGGATTCCTCTTACGACATCTATTGCAGAAATAAACAAGCAAACAACGAAGCATATGTTCAAACGTTGGTTAGGTGTGTAATTAATAGTACCGCCAAATGTTTATCTATTGAGCTATCCTCAAAGTGGATTCCATTCGCTGGGGGTAGCTTTTTTTATGTTGTTAAGACTCTCTTATCTGCTTGAGGCGGGAAAGTCTTGCAGGGCTGGAGCAAGTTCAGAATATTGACCAATTTATGCTATAATATCCATTGTTAACGTAATGTTAGCTGTGGAACAAGGAGGAATAATCGTGATTTGTCGGGAGCAAGATGGAGCAATTGTAATGGTTAAGCAGCATGATCACGGGAAACTTGCCGGAGAGCTGGCCATTGGGTTCAAAGAGCAGCATGTGCCAACTGAAGGACGCCGGGAAGAGGTACTGTGGGCAGTAGCCCAGCATGATAGGGGTTGGATTGATCTCGATGAGACCCCTTTCTGGAATGATGCGGAGCAAGCACCCTACACCTTTATTGATTTTCCTGTAGTGCCTAAGTTGACCTTTTATAAGCGTGGATTAGATGAGATCGAGGAACACACACCGTACGGAGCGTTGCTGTGCAGCTTGCATTTTGAGCGGCTTATTAAGATTTCGGGACTCGATTATCCAGAACTAACGTTATATCAAGAACATGAAGAGGAACGCAGAGCACGTATCCATCGGGAGCTTGAAGCTTCTAAGCCTATCGGAGAAGATGAGCTGTATTATGATGCCCGTCTTTTAGAATTCTGCGATGATCTGTCCTTGTATTTGGCCTTAAATGAGCCGGGGTGTCCGAAATCAGAGGAGCATCCATGGTGGCGTGAAGGGTTCTCAGGCACTGAAGATTTCAGTTTTACGTCAGGTCGTGTTATCACAGCGGAGTGGCAGGATAAGTCAACGTTAATGCTTGAACCGTTTCCTTTTGTAAAAAACCTGGAAGTAGCATTTATGCTGAGACGAGTTCAAAAATCAGAAATCGCAAAAAAAGGGATTGCACGCGCTTACAGCGAAACTCCGGAAGAAGAATGCCGGATTGTTCTAACTGCCCGAAATAATATATAAGTTATTATTTGGACCGTCTGTTTTTCGGGGAAAAGGTAAAGAAAGGAGAATCTCCCTATGAAGATACAATCGTCTGGGGCTTCTCCCAATAAGAATGGCGATAAGATCCACAAGGACCCCTCTAAGGGGCGTTCTGGTAGCGAGTCTACAATTACCCGCCGGCAGTTCCTGACTCGGAGTGCGGCTGCTGTAATCGGCGCAGGATTGCTTACAAGCGGATATGCATGGCAGGGGGAGCCGAACTGGATTGAGGTCACTAAGCTGGACTTGCGTTTTAAGGAGCTTCCTTCCGCTTTTTCAGGGATGAAGCTTGTTCATTTCAGTGATACGCATCTCGGATTTAATAAGGATGCCAGGGATCTGGCCCGACTCGCTAAACATATAAGCAAAGCTGAACCGGATCTTATTTGCTTCACGGGTGACATTGTGGACAGCGATCCTGAGGATCTTGTTGAAGCCGTACCGGTGCTGGCAGCGTTAAGTGCGCCATTGGGTAAATTTGCGATATTAGGCAATCATGATTACAAGAATACCCAGCTGGTTACCGAGCTGCTGGAGTCTGCGGGCTTCCGGGTGCTGAGGAATAAATCCTACCTTCTAAAAAGAGGCGGGGCAGTCATGGCGGTTACGGGTCTGGATGATCTGTTACACGGTAAACCCGACCCAGCGAAAGCCATTACTGGTGTTCCTGAAGGAACCTTTAACGTCCTTTTGATGCATGAGCCGGATTATGCGGATACCGCACAGGCCTATTCATTTGATCTACAGCTTTCCGGGCACAGTCATGGCGGACAAATTCGCCTGCCCTTTATAGGTGCGCCATTTACACCTTATGGATCTCTTAAATACATAAATGGATTGTATTATACAGAAGACAAAGCCATGCCTGTGTATGTGAATAGAGGGTTTGGAGAGACATACATGCCTTTTCGGTTATTGTGTAGGCCAGAATTAACGGTTCTGACGCTGCATCGGTCCATGAGCTGATTAGGCTGGAATTTTAGCTGCACGGAAGGGGAGAGAAGATGAGCACCTATGGAGCAGTGTTGTTAGAGACACAACATGGTTTAGCAGTTGATCTGAGGCTGATCATGCCTGAGGATGTTTTAGCTTTGCGGCAGCTGCTCTCCCATCCAGATGTGCAGCGCCATATTCTAGTACGCTCCGGCCCTGGATCAGCATCTGCCCAGGTGGAGAAGCTGGTAAACCGGATGTTATTTGCCTTCGATCCTTGTGCGCTGCATGCCGGGATCTATTTAAAGGGGCAGCAGCGGTTGATCGGTATAGTGGCTTTGCAGAATTGGAACCGCCGTGAGGGCACAGCTACCTTAGGATATATGCTGGACCCGGCATGGTGGGGATGCGGGCTGGCGACGGAGGCCGTGGGTTTGTTTTTGAACTATAGTGTTCATACCCTTGGGATAACAAGGATCGAAGGACGCTGCACAGGAGATAATATTAGATCGGAACGTGTGATGCTCAAGAACGGTATGAAGCTGGAGCGGGTGATGCCCAAAGTCGGCTCCTTGGACGATGTAATGAAAGTATTCACATTGTTACACAAATGAAATAATGCCGTTATCAAACTCTAACAGTGTGCGGTTAAACTAAGTACATGACCCCCTTTTAAAAATATACTGCTTTGGGACCCGATGATTCGGGTCCATTTTTTTTGATTGAAAAGAGTAGCGTAAGTGATTGGCAGTACCGAATCCGATCGTTTATGATTAACATACTATGGAGGAATGACCAAGGAGGCGTAACATTTTGAATGAAGTGGTACAAACATTAAAAAATCATCGTTCTTTCCGGCAATATTCAGACCAGCCTGTGGAGCCAGAGAAGCTACAAATTATGATTGAATCGGTTCAAGCCGCACCTTCATGGGTTCATGGACAGCAGGTATCGATAATCGCCATCAAAGATCCTGCGCGTAAGCAGCAGCTTTCAGTTTTGTGCGGAAATCAGAAGCATGTAGCGGCAGCACCGGTTTTTTTGGTATTTTGCATGGATTTTTATAGAGCTAAAGTAGCTAGTGAGCTGGAAGGCAAGTCTTTTGAAGCCGTGAAAGATGTGGATGCACTTTTGGTTGGAGCTACAGATGTGGGAATCTCATTGTCTAACGCGATTGCAGCGGCGGAATCCATGGGACTGGGCATCATTCCTATTGGGGGTGTGCGCCGCAACACAGCGGGTGTGATTGAACTGCTGAAGCTGCCGGAGTACGTATTCCCTGTCGTCGGCCTTTGTGTGGGATACCCAGCGGAGGAGGTTTCTCAGAAGCCGCGGCTGCCACTGGAAGCTATATTTCATGAGGAGCAATACAATCCGGACGTACAAGGCCTCCTGGAGGCGTATAATCAAACCCACCGTGAATTCTTGCAGCAGCAGGGGATGACGGAGAGAGATTGGACCAGTACGATTGCTCATTTTTATGATATCAACCCGGAATATGGAGATGCGAAACGTACGCTGAAACAACAAGGTTTTAGCTGTGATAATCTGTAAATAAACAAAAAGATGGACCAAGCTGAGATTGGTTTAACGGAGGGTGAACCCTGCCTCTAAACCAATAACGCTTGGTGCATTATTTAATTTCTCGCTTAAACGCTTACCGTCCTTATAGGGACGGTGAAGGCGTTTAAGCTTGTTTACAGAGAAACTTTGACTTTTTGGCGCTGCTTGTAATAAACCCAGTGTGTAAAGCCTATTTCTTTAAGCTGTGCAGCTACCGCATCCCGATCCTCGGCGACCCGGGACGGCTTATGTGCATCCGAACCAAAACTAACCTCTACGCCAAAATGTAGTGCCCGCTCCAGAATATCTTCAGAGGGATACCAGCCGCCGACCAGCTTAGTCCCGCCTGAGGTATTGATTTCGATGGCCACGTCACATTCACTGATTACACGCAGACAATCGTCAATCGGCTGAGGTGCAGGGATTTCGGAAAAAGCAGGATAATTCCCCTTCATCGCATCAATATGTCCGAGTATTTGGAACATACCACTGCGTGCGGAATCAGCAATTAACCGGTAATATTCAGACTTCACGCGGATCTTCTCATTTTTGCTAAGGTTTTTCCAGCGCCCTTTGTTAAAAATGCTGACTCCACCAACACTATGTACCGATCCAATCACATAATCAAAAGGGTAGGCGGATAATGTCTTACGGTATATCTCAGCATGTTCGGGGAAGTAATCTGATTCGATGCCTAACAGTACGTCGATAACGCCTTCGTACTCTTTTTTGAGGGAGAGAACATCATCTACATAATTAGCAAATTCGGATTTAGCCATTGCGATTTTGGGAAAAGCCTGATCGGATGGATCTCCGAAATAGGGAGTATGATCGGAAATACCTATAACGCCCAATCCAGCGGCAATCCCAGCTTCGATATAATCTCTAATCGTTCCGTCAGCATGGCCACAGCGGAAATGATGGGTGTGTAAATCAAATTTCATCAAGAACATCTCCTTTAAACAAGGTTATGCAATCAGCTCAGAAGTAATCGGTTCCACTTTGTGGGTGGGATTTATTCAGACCCGATAAATTGGGTTTCTGGCATGCCTTTAAGATCGCTTAGGAACTGCCTCATAGCAGAGTTTACGTATTTTCCTGATTTTGTGATCACGCCAACAGGATGGGTGACTTCCAGCTCAATAATTGGCACAATTTTGAGGGTGCCGGCTCGAACCTCAGCGGTTACTGACTGCTTGGAAATAATGGCGGCGCCCAAATCGAGCTCGACCATCCGTTTCACTTCCTCGCTGCTGGTCAGCTCCATAATGACCTGAGGTTGAATGCCATGTTTGTTCAGAACCTCATCCGCAAATTTACGGCCCACTGTATCTGGTGAGAGCAGAATTAGCGGGGTCTTGCTTAAGGCTTCTATCCCAGCGGTCTTCACTTGAGCGAGAGGGTGTCTGGGAGAGACCACCAGTTCGAAGGTATCATAATACAAAATGGAAGTAGACATGCCCGGGCTACGTCCAATTAAATAACCGATGCCGACATCAACAATGCCGTTTTCGACATGCTGATAAATTTGTGATGAGGACATAGAGGAAATTGATGTTTTGATATGGGGGAACTGGTCTTTAAAATAAGATAGAATACGCGGTAAAATTTGAATGGCGATTGAGGTAGTTGTGCCTAGAACTATATGACCTTGGGGATTTTCATCAAGATCTGCAAGCCGTTCCTTAAGTTCCTCGACAATCCTCACAATTTGTTCCGCATGCTCCAGAAAGACAGTCCCTCTATCCGTTAATGTAACAGGCTGGTTTCGGTCAACCAGCTGAGTCTTGAACTCTTCTTCAAGGCTCTTAATCTGTGCTGAAACCGCTGGTTGGGTCAGATTAAGCAGTTCTCCGGCCTTGCGAAAGCTCATCGTTTTGGAAATTGTTATTAGTGTCTCCAGCTGGCTGATGTTCATGGAATACCTCCTTTGGACCATCGAATTGGATCTGTAATTGCGTTAATATCTTACGTTCCACGTTGGCATTTGTTTAAATTATAGGAGATAATACCCGGCAGAGCAATGTTGCTGCGTAAACTATCTTGGGTTTGAATTCGACATATGCATTAATTTTTGCTGAATTGTGCCGATATATAAAGTATAATATATCCATATTGCTTGGGACTTTTGGTATATGACCAAAGCACGATAAAGGGGGAGACTAGACATTCATGAAAGCAGAAGTAATTAATCCGTTTCTAGAGTCTGCACGGACTGTTATAGAACAAGTAATTCAGGTCTCGCCTTCTACGGGGAGTTTAGGCATTAAAGAAATTGAACTGATCGATAATCATATATGGATTCAAGTAGGGATGACAGGCCAACTGAGCGGAAATATTATATTTGGTATCGCGGAGCAGGTAGCCTTGCGAATGGTATCGATTATGATGGGTGGCTTTGTGATCACCGAGATGGATGAGATGGGTCAAAGTGCGATTTCAGAGCTGAGCAATATGATCAGTGGGAATGCCAGTACCATTCTATATAATCAAGGTGTTTCGGTGGATATAAGTCCTCCTCAGATTATGAAGATGGAAAGCATGTCTTTTATGCCTCGTAAAGCGCTTAGTATTCCGTTGTTGATGGATGGGGTTGGAGAGATGGATATTCAGGTGATGATCTCTTAGGCAAGAGTTAGGAGCTGAAATACTTTTCATGGTACTCAAAGATAAGGTTGTTGTGATTACAGGAGCGTCAAGCGGCATTGGTGCATTAACAGCACAGATGCTTAGTAAAAAGGGGGCAATCCCCGTCCTGGTAGCACGTTCTGAAGCGAAGCTGAAAGAAACAGCGGCCGGTATCCCGGGCGTTTTTGGACTGTACACCTGTGACGTAACAGATGCTGAAGGTGTTCAAAAGACCTTCGCACAAATTTTGGCCGCATATGGCAGAATTGATATTTTGCTAAATAACGCAGGGTACGGCAAATTTGCTGCTTTTACGGAGATGGAGCCTCATGAATTTGACGATATGATGGATGTTAATTACATGGGGATTGTCCGGTGCACGAAGGCTGTTGTTCCACATATGCTGGAGCGGGGAAGCGGCCAGATTGTAAATGTGGCTTCCATGGCAGGGAAGATAGGCACAGCCAAATCTGTAGCCTACACAGCTACCAAACATGCTGTTCTCGGATTCACAAATGCGCTCCGTCAGGAGCTGCGGAAGAGTGGAATTATCGTCTCGGCTGTGAACCCGGGGCCTATCGCCACCGATTTTTTCAAAACGGCTGACCCGTCTGGCAATTATGAGAAGAGTGTAGCCCGGATGATGATGACCCCAGAGCATGTATCTTCCAAGATCGTTAAGGTTATGGAGACCGGCAAAGAAGAGCTCGATCTTCCGGGTCTGGCAGGGTTTGGCATACGGCTTTACGGGCTGTTTCCTCGCCTGGCGGACAAGCTTACTTATAATGCGATGAACAGAAAATAGACCCTGTTGTCAGCTTTATTGGCCTTCCATTTGGTGGAGAGGCCTTTTTGGCATATAATGAAGATATTATCTCAAGCGAAAAGGATGAATTACACTTATGAATAAAGCTTCTTTTGCGGCTATCGGCATTCAGGAAGACCTCATTGCCCGGTTGTCGGAATTCGGCATTAACGCTCCATCCCCGGTACAAGAGCAGACTATACCGCTTCTACTAGAGGGAAGAGATGTTATTGCAGCTTCCCAGACTGGAACGGGTAAGACGCTGGCCTATCTATTGCCGCTGCTTCAAACGATTAATCCGGAGCAGAAGGTGGTCCAAAAGCTGGTGCTCGCCCCTACACAGGAGCTGGCGATGCAAATCTTACGCGAGGCGGAACGTTATGGTGAACAGCGCGGAATCCGAGTTATGGGTCTTATTGGCGGGGCCGCAATCAAACGCCAGATTGACAAGCTGCGTGAGCATCCACAGCTAGTTGTGGGAACGCCTGGGCGGATCCGCGAGCTGATTGGACTTCGTAAATTGAAGATGCATGAAGTCAGTACAATTGTTCTGGATGAAGCGGACCAAATGTTCCAGCTTAGCGGAGCAGGCGAAGTCACAAAAATTGTTAGCAGTGCGCTGCGTTCACGCCAGCTCGTTATGCTGTCGGCAACGATCGGACCAGAGACGAAAGCGCTGGCTAATCGTGAAATGAAGAACCCGGCAGAGGTCGGAATTGCTCCAGGTGTAATGACAGCTGAAAGTTTGGAGCATCATTATGTTGTTGCTGAAGAGCGTAACAAAATGGACATGCTGCGCCGGGTGATTCGCCATTACAATCCCGATAAAGCGATTGTGTTCGTGAATGCTACAGATGATATTGCCGAGGTTGAGGCTAAGCTGAATCATCTTGGGCTTACTGCGGCAGCACTCTACGGAGATGCCGATAAGGTAACGCGCAGCAATGTATTAAAAGGTTTCCGGGAAGGTAAATTTCGTGTGCTTGTTGCCAGTGACGTAGCTGCCAGAGGACTGGATATTGAGAATCTTTCTTTGGTAGTTAGCTACGATCCGGCTTTTGATTCTGAACATTATGTACACCGTGCAGGCCGTACCGGACGGATGGGACGCCGCGGCTTATCTGTAACAATTGTTACGGAGCAACAGACCTTTATCATGCGGAAATTCGCCCGCGAATTGGATATTGCGCTTGAGGAGCGGGAGATGGTCGGTGGTAAGGTGCTTGCAGCAGATGAAGCGCGCAGCGCTTTGCGCAATGGACGGGGACGGAGTAGTGAAGGCAGTGAACAACGCCGTGATGGATCCGCTCCACGCAGCGGCAAGCCGCCTGTTAGCACATCTGGAGCCTCCAATGTTCAGTCGCCAGCCGTTGGAGCAGGTACACCGCCTGCCAAAAGAATGGCTACGATTAACACAAGTGAAACAACAAGCGGAGAACAACAGCGCGATCCACAGCGCAGCGCGAATCCTTCTGCGGGAGCACGCGGAGATGCGACACCTGCACGGAGCAAACGCAGCAGCAATGCGGAACGTGAGAAGAACCGTAAAAATAAAGGAGCTCCAAAGTGGTTGAAAGACAAAACTCCGAGAGGTGACGGTCAATGAATAATGCTCCCGTATTGCAAATTACGGGTCTCAGTGGTGGGTACAGCCTGAATAAGCCAGTGCTGCATGATATTGCACTTCAGGTGCAGCCTGGCGAAATGGTTGGTTTGATTGGTTTAAACGGAGCAGGAAAAAGTACGACGATGAAGCATATTCTAGGATTGATGTCGCCCCATAAGGGCGATATCACCGTACAGGGCAAGACGCGTGCTGAAGATCCCGTTGGATACAATAATGCGTTGTCTTTTGTACCGGAATCGCCGCTACTGTATGACGAAATGACGGTTCGTGAGCATGTTGAATTTACTGCCAGAGCTTATGGGGTAGATCAAAAGGATTATGAATCCCGCACCTCGCATCTTGCCAAGCTGTTCCATATGGAGGATAAGATGGACACCCTATCGACCCATCTATCTAAAGGGATGAAACAGAAGGTTATGATCATGTGCGCTTTCGTTGCACGACCTGCATTATATGTCATCGACGAGCCATTTTTAGGATTGGATCCGCTAGGTATCCGCTCCTTGCTTGATTTCATGATGGATCTAAAGAACTCTGGATCGTCGATTCTGTTAAGCTCTCATATTCTTTCCACAATAGAGAATTATTGCGACCGTTTTATTGTATTGCATAAAGGTAAGGTGATTGCACAGGGTACGTTGGCGGAAATAGCGGCAACTGCCGGGCATCAGGGGCTGACTTTGGAGCAGCTGTTCTACGAGCTGGTTCAGGGAGGGAAATAATATGGATTTGAAAGAGCTGCGGCGCACGCGGCGCGGTCGATTCATGGGAAGCATGCTTCCTTATGTGGGATATATCATTCAAAGCGGCGTAGCCATGGTCTTCCTGTTCGTGTTGATCGTCTTCTCTGCTTGGTATACATCGCTGTTACAAAATGTACCTGAAGGCATTCCCATTCGCTGGATTATGTTAGCATTACTGTTGCCTGCGACAGTGCATAGCGGCTTCCGAACCTATTTGCAGACACCGGATACGATCTTTCTGCTGCCTCAGGGTCACCGCATGAAGGAATATTTTGCACCCTCCTGGGTCAGTGGAAACGTGTGGAAGATCATTCGTTTGTTATTTGTACTGATTACCCTTTGGCCGTTGTACATACGTACAGATGATTCTCCCAAGCGACTTTTATTTACAGTATTGATCCTGATTGCTGTGAAGCTGATCGCGAGCTATGGATTATGGAAAGAGATAGCTATGCTGTCACGTCCGATGGCGGGTGTGTTTGCTTTCTTGCGCTGGGCAGTTGGAGGTTTGATTATTGCCGCTTGGCTGTGGCAGCCTGCCGGCCCAAGCCTGATATTTATGGTGTTATTGGCAGCAGCCTATCTTGCTGCACTGTCTGTGCCTGGGCGTCACGCTGTGCCATGGGAAAGACTGATCGCCATGGAAAACAATCAAGGTGCACGTGCGCTGATGGTTCTGGGCTGGTTCGTGGATGTACCGGGCCGTGAGCAACGGGTGTATTCCCGCCGTTATCTTTCCAAATGGGGCGCTAAGCTGCCTTGGCGTAAGGATACTGCTTATCGGTATCTGCTGACCAAAAGCTTTGCCCGGGGCGATATCTTTGGAATCATTATGCGGATATCGGTGCTGGCTCTGCTGCTGAATTGGTGGAACCGTGATAGTTACTTTGGCACCGGAATTTATTTGTTCTTCCTGTTCATCATTGGTGTTCAATTGTCGGCACTCCGCAAATTGCATAGCGAGTCTTTTTGGCTGACAGTGTATCCTTTTCCTGAAGGCAGTAAGGCGGACAACACGACACAATTTGTATTCCGTGCGCATCTGGTTGTGGCATTGATTCTTGGATTACCTTTCTTAGCTTCCATAGGTGACCGTCTGATGCCAGTGATCTTTACCTTAGCGGCAGGTGTTGTGGTAGTCTTCCTGTTTAAAGGATACTTGTCCCGCAAAGCGGCACGATTGGATGACGACGATTTGTAAAGCAATTTCATAGTCACAATAAAAAGGCTGTCTCACAGTAGAGAAATTCTACGAATGAGAGAGCCTTTTTTTGCTGGAAGCATAATTTGAGCCGGGCAAGTCCTTAAATTTGCAAAAACGGAACAGAGTATTTAAAAAATGCTGTATGTCTTTTACCAGATAGCTCCAGCATAATAAGCCTGTATCTTACATCATGTATACGCTTCCATTCATAGGCGTAGTCATCCGTACCAACAAAACAGTATTGGGGGAGGATTCAGGCGTGAAAAGAAGATTATCAATATTCATGGTGGCGCTTTTACTATCATCCTTATTCTTGAATGTGCTTGAGGCGGGTATACCACGGGCCGCAGCGGATGCCGCAGGAGTTCCAGTGTACTATGATCCCACAAAAAGTGTGGAGGAGCGCACTGCGGATCTATTATCCCGAATGACGCTGGAAGAGAAGATTGGGCAGATGGTTCAAGCAGAAAGAGCTGCCGTCACTCCTGAGGAGGTACAGAAATATGCTCTTGGCTCTGTACTCAGCGGGGGAGGCTCATTCCCTAACGGAAAAGAAAGTGACAGTACCCGCGTTAACTGGAGAGACTTGATAGATAGCTATCAGGATGGTGCATTGTCTACCAGATTAGGCATTCCGCTGCTCTATGGGGTGGATGCGGTGCATGGACATAACAATGTCAAAGGCGCAACGCTTTTTCCGCATAATATTGGCCTAGGGGCTGCTAATGATCCCGCATTGACTGAGCTTATTGGTGCAGCTGCTGCTAGGGAAGTAGCCGCAACAGGAGCGAACTGGACATTTGCCCCAACGATAGCCTCCCCTCATAATGCAAGATGGGGTAGAACCTATGAAGGTTTTAGTGATAATCAGGATATTTCAGCAGAACTAGGTGCGGCTTATGTGTTTGGACTGCAAGGACGGACTGCTGCTGCATTGGCAGGGACAGATACAATCACGGCAACAGCAAAACATTATCTAGGTGAAGGTTATACAGATAATGGTGTAAATCAAGGCAACATCACTAAATATACCGAGCAAGAGATCATGGATAAGGATTTGAAAATTTATAAAGCAGCTGTAGACGCAGGGGTGCAGACGGTTATGGCCTCCTATCACAGCATCCAAGGTCTTAAAATGCATGCCCATAAACATTTACTGACCGATGTTTTGAAGGGTGACAAGAAAAATGGCGGGCTTGGCTTTACCGGTTTCGTGATTTCGGATTATAACGCTGTGCAGCAAATCACAGTGGATAGCGAGGGCAAAGCAGTTAGCGGATTGAAGAACCAGCTGTATGTGTCCGTAAACGCCGGAGTCGATATGTTCATGATGCCGACCGTTTGGAAGGATACGATTAAGTACATCACAGAACTTGTAGGCGAAGGTAAAATTACTACTGAGCGCATAGATGATGCGGCAGAACGTATCCTGCATGTCAAAATCGCTTCAGGATTGTTCGAGCATCCCAAAAGCGAACCGGATCTGTTGAGTGCATTTGGCTCAGCAGAAAGCCGCAAATTAGCCCGCCAAGCTGTGGCGGAGTCGCTTGTTCTTTTGAAGAACGATGAGGTAAATGGAAGTCCAATTCTATCGCAATTAAGCGGGATGGATAAAATATTCGTAGCAGGTAAAAACGCTAATAATATCGGTAACCAAGCCGGTGGTTGGTCGATCACTTGGCAAGGGAAGTCGGGCAATATAACTGAAGGCACGACGATCCTCGAAGGGATAAAGGAGGCTGTTCCTGCTTCTACAACGGTCAAATATAACCTGAACGGGCGGGGAGCTGCGGGTTATGATGCGGCGATCGCTGTTATCGGTGAGACACCTTACGCCGAGACCGATGGCGACCGGACCAGCTTGAATCTGGATGAGCAGGATCTGGCGACACTTGCGAATATACGTGCTGCTGATCCTAATATTCCGCTTATCGTCGTATTGGTGTCTGGACGTCCAATGACGATAGCCAGCCAAGTGGAAGATTGGGATGGGCTTGTGGCAGCTTGGCTACCAGGTACAGAGGGTGCTGGAGTAGCTGATGTGTTATTTGGTACTAAGGATTTTGTAGGCAAAAATCCAATTCGTTGGCCATTCACTTTGAATAATTATCCGGCAGACAATAACAGTACCAATGTGTTGTTCAAAACGGGATATGGCTTGACCAAAAATGAGAAAACACCAAAGCTTCCAACCGCTCCTGTCGATCCGGAAGCTCCAGAGATTCCTTCCCTGCCGGTTCCCGGCAAAATTGAAGCAGAGGACTTTTTGAACAAAAGCGCAGGACTGCAAACTGAAAACACGCAGGATATAGGTGGCGGTCTCGATGTCGGCTATACCTCGGCTGGACAGTGGCTCGAATATAACGTGAATGTGGCGCAAGCAGGTACGTATCAAGCCGATTTCCGCTATTCCGTTAATAGTGGCACTACAGGCATCAACATCAAATCAGCAGAGGGAACCAAGCTAGGAACATTAAGCGTGACCTCAACAGGTGGCTGGCAGAATTGGCAGACGAAAGCTGTAGAAAATGTTGTGTTTAAGAAGGCAGGATTGCAAAAGATCCGTCTGGAATTTACCGGTGGGGATATCAACCTGAACTGGGTGAGCTTCACTCGAACAGGTGATGTGCCTGTAGATCCATCAAATCCCGGAGATGGCGGGGAAAGCATTAAACATGTTATTAAGTCAGATGTAGTTAGCTCCTGGGTATCGAGTGAGCGAGATCCTTCCGATCGGAAATGGTATTATGCTGACCGTTATCAAGAGGGTGATTTGAAGCTGGAAGAGCAGGCGAAGCTGGATATTATGGTTCCCGATGTGAAGGCAGGTACAGAGATCCATATTGATCCTGACCGGAAATATCAATCTATTCTAGGGATCGGTACCTCCATGGAGGAATCGACGGTTAATAATCTGGCGAAGATGTCTGCGGCGAAGCAGGAGGAATTGCTGCGGAAAATGATTGATCCTGTATCAGGGATCGGAATGAGTATGCTCCGGTTGACGATTGGGACGGCTGACTTTACAGATAAACAATTTTATACCTACGATGATATGCCTCCAGGACAAACGGACATTAATTTGGAGCATTTCTCCATCCAAAAGGACATTGACTACCATATCATCAGCACGGTTAAAAAAATTCAAAACATCAATCCGGACATTAAGTTTTTTGCTTCACCTTGGAGTCCGCCGGGTTGGATGAAGACTACAGACAGTATGATCAAAGGCCAAGTGAAGGATGAATATCTGCCTGTACTGGCCAAATATTATCTCAAATTCGTACAGGAGTACGAGAAGCTGGGAATTACCTTTGAAGGTTTGACCTTGCAGAATGAACCTCTGCTGGAAATTGAATATCCAAGCACCAAAATGCCGTGGGAGCAAGAAGCACAGCTGGCTAAACTGCTGCGGAAGGAATTAGATGAACATGGTTTCAAAGACGTAAAGCTGTGGACATTTGATCATAATCCTGGTGACACGATGGCCTATCCAGCACAAATCCTTGGCAATCCTGAATTAGGTGCCTACGATGCGGTGGACGGAACTGCTTTTCATGATTATGGCGGTGACCTTGGTCTGATGACCCAGCTCCATAATCTCTATCCTGACAAAAATGTATATTTGACCGAACGCGCAGTCTGGGGTACCTCAGGCGCAGACCGCATTGCTCAATATTTCCGTAATTGGGCCCGCAGCTATAACTCCTGGGTAGCGATGCTGGACAGTGATATTGCCTCTCATCAGTGGACCGGAACGCCAGACCCAACCCCGATTGTGCAGGATTCGGGAGACCGTAACCATTACTGGCTGCTGCCAGAATATTATCTGATGGGCCAATATACGAAATTCGTTAAACCGGGGTACGTGCGGATTGATAGTGACTACGGCTCAAGCAGCACTGTAACGAACGTAGCTTTTGCTAGTCCGGATGGAAAAGAGATTGTGACGGTAGTGATCAACCAGACGTCGGATCCACAGCCGTTCAAATTGCTAGTGGACGGTGCGCAAATTAGTGCTGTGCTGCCGGCGAAATCAGTGGGCACTTATAGCTGGGAACGTCTGAATGGTATACAGACGGTGCCGGGTGTAGTGAATGCTGTTGATTTTGAAGAAGCGCAAGGGGTTTACACTGTAAATGAGCAGGGTTATATTGGCGGGTTCGCGCCAGACGCCTCGTCCACCTTCGACTATGTGATTGATGTTAAAGAAAGCGGTAAATATTCACTTCAATTTAAGCATGCCGCTCAATTCAGCGATGGCGCCGGAAAATCGGTGGAAATTAGTGAAGATGGTAAGGTTATCGCTACGCTTCCAATTGTGCAGCAGACGGAGAGTATGACAGATTTTGCAGATTATCAATCCTTGATCTTTCTGAACAAGGGCATTCACAAGCTCACCTTGAAGACGAACGGGAACGGTTATAATATCCGTTCATTAACTTTACGCCAAGCGCCTTCCGGATCACATGAGCTTCCTGGTGTGCTTCAAGCGCAAGACTACACTACAGCTTCAGGGGTGTTAGTGACGGGTGGTGCAGTGGGTTATACTGACCCCGGCGATTGGATGAAGTACAAGATTAATGTACCTGCCAGCGGTACCTACCCACTCTTGATCTCCTATGCTACTAATCAGGATGATGCAGAACTGGAACTGCTGACGGGAGAGGATGGAGCAACAGTAACGACAGCGACTTATGCTTTGACGAAGACGGGGGGATGGTCCAATTGGCAAATAGCTAATGGAACGGTAACCTTGCCTGCCGGGGAGCAGACGCTGACCATGAAAGTAAATGGAGCAGGATTTCATCTGCAGTCGCTTACGATCGGACCCGCGCTTCAATCGGAGACTGCTTTGGTAGAAGGAAATGAGGAGGGTGCAGAAGTTATCGTCAAGCTAGTAAATGACAAATATGCACCTGAACTGGATACCGCTTATTGGTCTATTGAAGGTTACGAGGGAACGGTTGTGGATAGCGTATACCGGGTGGATGATTATACAGCGAAGGTCGTATTAGCGGGGACGCGAGCTATTGATTTCGACACTGATCGTACGCTTACGGTTACCGCTGATGTGTATCAGACAGAATCAAATCAGTCTTTTGGCAGCGTCCATGTTCTGAAATTGCCACTTATAGTTACAGCAATCAACGACGAAGAGAGCATCAGTCTTTCTCCGAACACGCTTCCTTATCAAGTGAACGGGAATGAATTGGTAGTTAGCCTTATAGGAGGAACGTTTAATCCTGATGCCATTCAGAGCATTTCTGTCTCTGGCCCAGGTAAGGATCAGGGGCATGTAAGTATTGGGGCAGCTGCCTTACTTGACCCAACCCATGTGAAGCTGACGCTGGCATGGAATGATCATACCCCGTATTATAGTGATTTGCAGCTTACCGTGAATGTGCCTGCAAATGCTTATGCCGATTCAAGTGGTGGCGGCGTGCTGCGTGCGGAGGTTAAGCTCTTAGGAACAACTAGTGCTACAGCACCTATAGAAGTCACAAGCTTGAACGGATTGGATCAATTCTACCAGCTTCAAGGTATCACAGTCAGCGGCCAAGGCAGTGGAGCGAAGCTGACCGGCATTGATGCTGGAGACAGCATTGATTACTGGGTAAATGTGCCGCAGGATGGAAACTATGCTTTTACGCTTACCGTGACTTCCGCGAATGGTGCTCCTAAGGGCATTATTTATAAAACGGAGGATGGGAAGACATTAAGAACCGTTGATGTGCCGAATCTTTACTCGCAAACCGTTGGCATACGCACCGTTCTTCAATTGAAGGCTGGTGAACAGAAGCTGCGCCTGCAAGCTGGATCAGCAGGATACGAGCTTAGTGGTATTAAAATAGAACCTTATACTGAAGTAATCATGGATGGCACTGGTTCTTTGAAAGTGGAAGCCGAGAATTATTACGATGCTACACCCAATGGAATTCAGAGTACCTTGACTGGCGGTGTGCTGGATTTTAGAAATGTCGGGTTTACCGTTGCAGGTGGTTCCATGGATTATATGCTTGATATTATTGAAGCCGGATTTTATAAAATCGTATATCGGTATGCTACAGCACAAGGCGGAGTAAGCACTACGCTATCTGTAAATGGTACAAAACTCTCGACAGTGCCTATGCCTACTACAGGTGGCTGGTCGAATTACACGCTGGCGAGTGGTGTCGTACAACTTGCGCAAGGAAAACAGGTAGTACGGATGAACTTCAATAATGACGGTGCCAATCTAGATTGGTTCACGCTTGAACGGACGGAAGAAGGAGAGCAGCCGATTCATTCAAAGACTTCCTTACCTGTTTCTTCTTTGAAACCGGGAGCTTACAGCGGATTACAAACGATCAGCCTTACTACAGCGACATCAGGAGCAGAGATTCATTACACAACCGATGGGTCGTTGCCTACAGCAGACAGTCCACTTTATACCGGAACTATTGACGCAGCAGGAGTCACAGTTCTTCGTACGATAGCGGTAAAAGAGGGCATGGAGAACAGTTTTGTAGCTCCATTCACGTATGTGATCAGCGGAGCGGTTGATATGAAGACGGTGTCAGCACCGCAGGCTGATCCTGCCGGGGGAACTTATACAGGGCAGGTTGCTGTGAAGTTAACTACAGCTACAGCTGGAGCGTCTATTCACTACACGTTGGATGGCACTGTACCTACAGCAGCCAGCGAACTGTATAGTGGAGTGATTTATGTAGGCAAGAACAAGACGATTAAGGCGATTGCTGTAAAAGAGGGCTGGAAGCCAAGTGATATTTCCAGTTTTGAATATATCGTTTCTGCGGATAAACCTGAACCAACACCAACACCAACACCAACACCTACACCAACAGCAACGCCTGAACCAACCCCAAGTCCAACCTCTGAACCGACTACTCAGCCAACGACAGCACCAACTTCCGGAAGCGGGGGTACCTCAGGTGGTGGCAACAGCGGAACAACAGGGGGGGATTCAAGCGGAAATGCAGGCAGTGTAACAGGCAGCACCATCCTTACAGCAGCACCAGTGCTGAACAGTAATACCGGTGCGGCAAGAGCAAGTATAGACCTGGAAAGCTTGAAAAAGGCTGCTACAGCAGGCTTAAGTGGAGCAACTTCAGCGGTTACTGTTGATATACCGGCAGTAGCTAAAGCTAAGGGTTATGAGCTACAATTGCCAAACGGTATAATCTTTGCAGATGATAAGACTTCATTGGTCGTTCATACTGAATTTGGTGTGCTGGAGCTGCCAGGTAGTCTGCTGAAACAAGCGGCAAAAGAGGCAGGAACCCCATGGGTAATTACGATAACCAAGGTGGATTCAGATTCTCGCCCAGAATTTAAACTGAGCGTAACTATCAATGGCAAGGAAGCCGTATGGAACAGTTCTGACATGCGGGTTAAGGTGTCCCTGCCGTATACTCCACAATCAGAAGAACGTGGTAAAGAAGGACATATAACGATTCATAGTCTGAATTCGTTGGGGATTCTAACGGTTGTTCCAAGTGGCAGATATAACGCTGCTACGGGGATGGTTTCCTTTACAGGAATTCTCTCTGGTACGTACAGTATCACCTTTACGGAGAAGACATTCCGGGATATCGGCAAATTTGAGTGGGCCCGCAATGCGATTGAGGTGCTTGGCTCTAAAGGCATCATCAACGGAATGACAGAGGATCAATTTGTGCCTCAAGCGGAAGTGAAGCGGGGAGATTTTGTGCTCCTGCTTATAAAAGCGTTTGGCTTGGAAGGAGATAGTGCAGAAAGCTTCACAGATGTGCAGCCTGGCGATTACAGATATGAAGCGTTGGCTATGGCGAAGCAGTTGGGGATCACCACTGGTCGTCCAGATGGAAGCTTTGATCCTAACGCTTCTGTTACGCGGCAGGAAATGATGACACTGGCTGCAAAAGCGATTGCAGCAGCCGGCAGACAGCTTCCAGCCGGCAACGGAGCTTCAATGTCCAGTTTCACGGATAGCCAGCAAGTATCAGCATTTGCACGTGACAGTGTGGCAGCACTAATACGTGCTGGCCTGATCAAGGGAGACGGCTTGCGGATTCATCCACAAGGTGTTACCACCCGTGCAGAGGCAGCGGTTTTGATCTACAACCTGTACAATCTGTAATACATCAGTTGTAAAGATACTTTTAGCTTTTGGGCTGTCGCATCCGTAGATTTTCTACGTTTGCGACAGCCTTTTTTAGGTGTGGTTATTGGGTGAGTATCTAAGTTTAGAAGTTCGCATTAGCTAGATCTACATTAAGCCTGCAACTCCGCCGCCGATCATAATTATCCCCGGAGGCTTACGGACCCCGCAGACGTTATTTGCCAATATATAACCTTTATCGGGGAAATTCGGACACCAGTGGCGTTATTCCCTATGAAGAGGTTCATATTTGGGGTTTGGCATGCTAATAACGGCTTTGGGGTCCGTAAGTAAGTAAAATATGGGATTATACTGCCTTTAGGGTCAGGGGTGTCCGATAGCTGCTTTGTGCGGGCAAATGTGATCTGCGGTAACGAAGGTTGGTGCGGTTGGTGCTTAGACCAAGGTGGAATAAAAAAAGACGCGGACGTCACAGCGGCCATTATCATGACCTACTGGACACCCACGTCTATTGTAAAAAAAAGGGATTGAAAATAGGAAAGAGCTTAAAGCTCTCTCCCGAGACTGTCATTAATGGTTAGACAAAAAGTGAACGGCTGATGATAACCAGCAAGATAAAGAGAACCAGGATGGCGCCAGTGCTAGTGAATGGGCCACCTCCACAACATCCATATCCGCCTCTAACTTCTTCGCTCATGTTCATTCCCCTTTCGGTGTGTGTGTTGTACTTGAGTACATCGTATTGTATGTGCGGAGAGAGGGGCGTGTATAGGCCAATGTCGGAGTCGTGTACAAAAAAAATCAGCTCCATGAAAACGGAGCTGATTGTAAGCTATATAAAGTTCAGTTAGGCTTTTTCTAAATCGCGAACACCTGCGTATACAAGATCGAAAAGATCTTCGAGCTGTTCCTCTTCGATACATGAGAAAGCAATACGTAGGTCAGTTTCACCCAAAGCAATAGTGCCTAGTCCGTAATTATGAATCAGGTGAAGCCGGAGATCTTCAGCCGCAACTGTGTGCAGCTTCAGACACATAAAGTAACCGGAGTTAAAAGGATAATACGTCCATACATCCTCGCCGTATTTACCGCTATCCAGCAGTGCTTTTACTTTATTCGCACGGCCTTTCATGATCTGGAACTTCTCTTCCTTCTGTGCTTCGAATTCCGGAGATTTCAAGGCGTCTAGTACGAAGGTCTGCGAAGGATGCGCACCGCTGGAAATGGTGGCACGGATGATACCTAGTGTTTTTTGCTCCAATGCTGCCAGCAGGTCTTTGTCCTCCGAGGCATAAGTGATGAAACCCACACGGAAGCCCCAGACAAATTCTTCTTTGGTCGCACCGTCAATCTTGATTGGAAGCACACGAGGATGCAGATGAGCCAGTTTGCCGAACAGCGATTCTTTTAGTGAATCCTCAAAGAATAACCCGAAGTATGCATCATCACTTACAACAACAACGTTGATGCCTTCCTCAGCCGCACGAAGGATAGCTGCGACGATCTCATCGCCTTCCTTAATTCCTGGAGTATATCCGGTAGGATTGTTAGGGAAGTTCAGCAGCACAATCGCTTTGCCGCGTTCTTTTTGAGCGAGCAGCGCGTCTTCCAGACCTGCACTGTTGAAAGTCATTTCTTCTGTGAACAGCGGATAGTTAACGGTCTCCCCATGGCGGCGGATTCCGAAGGTTAATTCGTAGTTCTCCCAGTTCTTGTCCGGGTAGATAATCGCGTCACCTGGCTCTGCGAAGAGGTCAGCGACAATGCTAAGCCCGTGAGTCAGGGCATTGGTTACAACGGGATTGCTGATGGTTTTACCTTCTAGCGATGGATTTTCGCGCAGCATCTTTTCACGCCATACAGTACGCAGCTCTGGTTTACCTGCCGGAGGGGCGTAACTATAAAGATCCTTAGGACTGTAAGCGGAGAGTTTATCCTGAATGACGCCGAGGTGCATAGGTACGCCACCTTCAGTAGCAATACCGATGGTTGCGTTGTATTTCTTGGCGTGAGCTCCTGCTTCAGCGGATTGGCTCAGGATGCCCTCTTTTGGGAAGTAAATCTCTTTGCCAAGCGTAGAGAGCATATCATACACATGTTCATTTCCTGCTTTGATACTTTCGTTTAATTGTCCAGCTAGTGGATTCATCAGTTTCATCCTTCCAGGGTTCTTTGGGGATAACATACTGTTAACATTGCCTAACATTATATCACCGCCAATTGCAACCGTCACTTGGAAAGATACGATTTTTAAAAAATATCATTCGGCGTGGAAAGGGCAGTATTTTTTCATCATTTCTATCGTTTCTTCATCCCGTGGATTATTTCTTTCGGACAGGCCGGAAATGATGCCGGAGCGCTCTTCTTCTTTTAGGTTTTGCCCAAACTTAAACTTCGCAGTGATCTCCTCGGGGGTAATGCGCACAACGGCAACTCCCTTTAGACGGGGACGGTATCTAGGGTCCTCTGCATCGATGGAATCATACCCCCCCTCGGGCTGGAGCTTTTTCATAAATAAGGAGAGTACGCCGGCTTTTTCATTAATGTCTTCGACAGGTTCGGCTGTGCCGTAGGCGGTCACACTTTTAAAATAGGCGGTTGCAGGGCATGCCAGCTCGGGATCGCTAAAATAAGACGGGATAAGAGCATACTCATCCGCTACCGTAAAGCAGACCTTCTGCTGATTGCGGATCGACTTCATTTTGCCACCAGCATGACTGCCATGGAAATAGAAACAACCATCTGTATATACAAAATTCAGCGGTGTCACCCGCGGTTGCCCCTGTTCATCGCTTGTCCCGAGAAAACCAAAACTCATTCCGTTTAGAAAAGAGACCAATTCTTCCTCCTGATCTACTTTAAATTCTTTTCTGCGCATAGGGATCACGTCCTCTTTCTTTTTAGTCTAGAGCGTCTGCTCCAATGTAATTGTTCTTTAAAGAATAGTAGAGTGGTTGACAATTAAAAAGGACCAATTAAGATAGTTTTTAATGGACCACTTGCTGGTCAAGGAGGATAACGATGAATATCACGCTGGCATACGATCAATATCTGGCGATACACCGCTACAAATATTTAGCGTTATATCACGCGCTCCGCGCAGGAATATTGGAAGGAACACTTCCGGGAGGCACTCCGTTGCCGTCTACACGAAGTCTTGCTAAGCACTATGAGCTGTCGCGCGGATCGGTCTCGCAGGTGTATGAAATGTTGCTCGCTGATGGGTATGTAAGGACTGAAACGGGGCGGGGGACATTCGTATCGGAAGATAGCTTTGCTTCAGCTGCCAGTCGCAGTGACGGTGAGAATCAGGCTTTGGGTGAAGCCACAGATGCTGCTGGAGGAGATTGTGAAATCGAGACTACGATTCCTATTTCAGCATGGGGAAAGCGGCTGCTTGCGCGCCCGATACCCTTTTATGAAAAGAGTAATAAGAAAGCAGTGAGCTTCCAGAGTAGTGGTATGCGGATGGAACATTTTCCTTACTCCGAATGGCGCAGTGCGCTCTCTTATGCCGGAGGGAAGGAAGGTGGATTGCTGCAAAGCACTTGTCCACCTCAAGGCGATGAAGGACTTCGGAAAGCTATCGCTGCACATCTGCGGATTACCCGCGGGATTCGCGCGGATGCAGAGCATATCGTATTGTTCAGCGGTTCGATGCAAGGCATCGTTATTTTGACGCAGCTGCTGCTGGATGCAGGGGGCTCAGCGGTCGTAGAGGACCCGGGCTTTCACGGGATCCGGCGAGCCGTAGAGATCACTGGAGGCCGATTGCTGGCAGGGAAGCTGGATGGCAACGGCCTTATTCCGGAGGATTGGGATGCCCGGCTGTTGTTTGTTACGCCGAGCCGTCAATTTCCTACGGGTGTGGTACTGCCTTTGGAACGACGACGGACCTTGTTGGAATGGGCGCAGCGGCATAATGCAGTAATCATTGAAGATGATTATGACAGTGAGTTCCGTTGGGCTGGGCGTCCTATTGAGCCCTTAAAAGCACTGGATCGCGAAGAGCGGGTCGTGTATGTAGGCTCCTTTTCAAACACGATGTTTTCGGGCCTGCGGCTAGGCTTTGCAGTGCTTCCGCCCTCTCTGGTAAAGCCGACTATCGCCGCCAAGGCGCTATATGAGCCCTTGCCGGTAGGGCTGCTGGAGCAGCGTGCCTTGGCGCGGTTCATGAATACAGGCGGCTATGGCCGTCATCTGCGCCGGATGACACGCATCTATGGTGAACGCGGACGCATCCTCAGGACGCTGCTGTCGGAACGGCTTAAGGAGCTCTTCGAGCTGCTGCCTGGTGATGCGGGCTTGCATGTATATGCCCGCTGGCTGCGCAGCAGTGAAGAGTTTGTTGCTTTCCGAGCGGCAGCGCTTAGGCGCGACACGGATTTTAGAGATGCCGCGTTATATCAGCTATCACCGGGAGCACCGGCCGCTTGTTTTTCTTTTGCCCATCTGAATGCCGAGGAGCTGGAGGAAGGGATAACAAGCCTGCATCTGGCGTGGGAAGATGTACAAAATGCAACATGACAAGGTATGATAAAGAAGATGAAATGCAAAACTAAGCGAATACTTACGAATTTTGACGAAGAAACTCGGAGTAGATTAAGCTAAACAAAACTATATGGACGCTGCGAAGTCAGAGCAGATTTTGCTGACAATACTAAGCGAATGTTTACGAGGCAAGTTTTGCTAACAAAACAAAGCGGATGCTTACGAAGCAAGTTTTGCGAAGTGGTTCAAGGTAGTTTATGCTAACAAAACAAAGCGAAATGCTTACGAAGCAAGTTTTGCGAAGTGTTCAAGGTAGTTTATGCTAACAAAACTTTTAGGAGGGAACGTTATGCTGCATGCATCGCCGTCCTCTTTTGTTATTTTACCGGCTCTGGCTAAGATTGTATGCGAGCCGGGCTGGAAATGGCAAAAAAGAGAGAAGTCGCTGCAAAATTATGATTTATTTTATGTATGGAGCGGGGAAGGGACGGTTGTGCGTAACGATGAACCCTTTCAAGTAGGTAAGGGAAGCTGCTTCCTTTTTCGTCCGGGTGACCATACTAGTGCTACACATAATCCGCAAAAGCCACTTGTACTTACATATATTCATTTTGATGTCTCCGAAGAGGTGACGGATATTCCGCTGCCCTATCGTGAGCTTACAGAAACCGTTGAATTTGAACATCTGCTTGCTAGGTACGTTCGACTATTTCTGGTGGATACTTACGCCGCTGAGGAAGAAGGGCAGCTTGTACTGAAGCAGCTGATGATTCATCTGCTGAGGGAGGACCGTGTGAAGCCAGTAGAACGTTATGTTAGCAACCATTTGACAGAAATCATTCACGAAATAGCGAACTATGTGAGCCAGCATCCGGGGATTGCACATCGTGTAGAGGATCTTGCTGCTCGTGCGGGGCTTTCGCCTCGGTACTTTTCAATTAAGTTTAAGGAGCTTACGGGCTCTTCTGTGCAGTCTTATGTCATCCGAGCCCGGATTGAGCGTGCTCAGCATTTACTGCTGTACGCAGGAATGAATGTTACTGAGGTCGCAGATGCGCTCGGATATCGTGACATTTTCTTTTTCAGCCGCCAGTTCAAGCAATATACCGGAAAAAGTCCATCTGAGATCCGCTGATTCTCTTTTTTTGTTTCAGTTTGTTCAACCAAGGGTAAATACTTTGCAGTTTAGTTTACAGAGAATTTACATAACTTCTTGGAAGGAGACTCTTGGCATGATCATCAGACGCAGAATCTGCAACACGGATTGTAAGAGTGGAGGCGGAGGTATTTTTAGAAACCGCTTAAAACGGTTAAAGCAGGCGAACGCTTTTGTCGTGGACAGCTGGTTCTAAACGGAACAAGCAAGCATACAATCGCATGATATGACTAAAAATATAAATAGCCGGGGCCATGAGGCATCCGGTTTTTTTGTGTTGTTAGAAATTGATATATATAATGAACTTAAGTCGAAGACTAGAGTAACTGATGGACATTACATCGTGCCTCACGTTGTATTTTGTACAATGGGATTGAGTCTAAAAGCAGTCGGATTTGAATTCTGTTGCACATCTTACATTCAAATTCAGGAGAAGCAGCCTTTCTAGAGATCATCACGATAATCTATTGCACAAAGTACAATGTAATGTATTTTCAAGTGAGAGTTAAGATTTTCTGTTGCACATTCTGCAATGAAGCGTAAGCTCATGTACCGCACTATCTACACGCCGTTCACGGTCCATGCACGCCTCATTCACGTACCTTTGAGGATGTTTAATTGGTCTAACTATGAGGTAGCGGTAGATATTTATTTCTACGATTGGGTTATTACTAAGGTGAGAGCTTTCCGCGATACGTTTCGCATAATGTTGTTCGTCGGTAGAATATATAAGGTCCATAGTTGGAAGGAGAGAGAGAAAATGTACGAAATCGTACTAATACGTCATGGTGAGAGCCAGTACAATGTACAGAATTTGTTCACAGGCTGGAGTGACCCGGATTTAACTGAGAAGGGTATCCAAGAGGCAAAGACTGCTGGCAAGCTGTTGAAGGACGCTGGGTATACATTTGATCTGGCTTTTGCTTCGGTACTCAAACGCTCGATTAAAACTCTTAACTATGTACTGGAAGAGATGGATTTGCTGTGGATACCCGTGCAAAAGTCTTGGAAATTGAATGAACGCCATTACGGGGCATTGCAGGGATTAAGTAAAAGCGAGACAGCGCTAAAATATGGAGATGAGCAGCTGCATATCTGGCGGCGGAGTTTATCGGTGAGACCCCCGTTGCTGGAGCTTGATGATCCTAGGTATGCCAGAAACGATATTCGCTACAGCGGTGTTCGTCCGGAAGATATCCCGCGTGGAGAGAGCCTGGAGGACACTGTACATCGTGTAGGCGATTTCTGGGGAAACCGGATCGTACCTCTTTTGCGTAAAAAAGAACGGGTGCTTATCTCAGCCCACGGCAATACGCTGCGTGCATTGATTAAATTTATGGAGGATATTGATGAAGCGGCATTACTGGAGCTCAATATTCCTACCGGAGTACCGCTCGTGTACAAACTGGATGAGGACATGAATCCTATCAGTCGCTTTTATCTAGGAGATCCGGAACAGGTAGCGGCCAAGGCGCTTGATGTTGCTAAGCAGGGACATGTGTAATTGGCGTGTAATAAGCGTATAGGCGTAACAGGTGTATTGAGTATAACGGGTGTACAGGTATAGTAAGCAAAACAGGCGGCGTAATAATCACATTAGGGCGTAGCAGGTTAATAAGCGTAACAGGCGTATTAGGTGGGTTACATGAAAAGATAAAAGGACAGCCTCGGGGCTGTCCTTTTTGCTATTAGTGTGTTTGTGACCAATCAAATGTGCGAAAATGGCGCGTATAAGGTCAGCTGGGTGCGAAAGCGTTGAATGTTAACCGTCGACCAACGCTCCGTAGATCCTCGACCAACGCTCCACTAGCCCTCAAATCCTCAACTAACTCTTGACCATCCCTCCACCAACTCTCGACTAGTCCTCCACTAATGCTCAACCATCCCTCAACTAACTCTCGGCCAGCCCTTAACTAACTTTCGACCAACCTCGACCAACGCTCTAGCAAATGCTTACGGACTCAGCAGCCGCTATTTGCCCATTTATCGCCATTTGAGCGGAGTTTCGGACTCCAGCGCCGCTATTGCCTAAGATCTAGCGCAAATAGGGTGTTTTTCATGCCAATAGCTGCGGTGGAGTCCGATAGAATTGCAAATGTGTGAAAAAGTCGCGTATAAGGTCAGCTGGGTCCGATAGCGGCGAGCGCACACCTTCCACTAACGCTCGACCAGCCCTCCACTATCTCGACCAGCCCTCCACTATCTCGACCAGCCCTCCACTATCTCGACCATCCTCAACTAACGCTCGACCAACCTCGACCAACGCTCTGCAAATGCTTACGGACTCAGCAGCCGCTATTTGCCCATTTATCGCCATTTGAGCGGAGTTTCGGACTCCAGTGCCGCTATTGCCTAAGATCTAGCGCAAATAGGGTGTTTTTCATGCCAATAGCTGCGGTGGAGTCCGATAGAATCGCAAATGTGTCAAAAATCCGCGTATAAGGTCAGCTGGGTCCGATAGCTAACGATAGGTATACGATAGGTATACGATAGCTAGAGGGTTCGTGTCCGCAACTGTGCTCCACACTAAGTCCCCAAAATTAGAGGGCACCCCAGCAGCCATTTCATGGCTTTTGAGGCACCCTCTAATTTTTGACATTCGCCCAACTCTCCCTACAAAGGTCGATGCAACGTTCCCAGTAGTTCGCCCATCTTTACCTTCGAGTTGACCTCAAGCTTGGGTCTCGGGGTAAAGGTACCGCTTTCCGTGAGCAGCACTACGGTGGAGCCAAACTCAAAATAAGCCAGATCATCGCCTATTTGCCACTCGGCAGCCGTAGCATCCGTATAACGGATGCTGCTGACGTTCATTGCGCCTACCTTTACTACCGCGGTTTCCCCGTAACTCCCGGCAATATACGTAATGAGACGTTCGTTGCGGTTCAGGACACCCTTCATATGTCGCATTCCGAAATCGTTGACAGGATAGGCCCGTCCGCGAATATAATCGCTCTCCACCTTTTGTCCGGTAAGGGGAGAGTGAATCCGGTGATAATCGGTAGGACTCAAATAAAGAACGAAGAAAAAACCCTTCTTGTACAGCTCCAGATGCGGGGAGTGATTAAGGAGATCCTCGATCTTATAATCCTGCCCTTTTACATTCATAATCGTACCGGCGGTAATGTCACCCATAGCAGTAATCGTTGCGTCTACGGGACTAACCAAAGCGTCAGCATCGGTTGCAATAGGCCGCATGCCCGGCTTCAGCCGGCGGCTGAAAAACTCATTAAGAGTGAGATATTCTCCAGGATTTTTCTCCGCTTGAGCGGAGGGGATTTGATAAGTCTTAATAAATGCCGGGATAAGAAAACGGCTGATTCTACTATGAGAAAAAGATCCCATTAACCGTGAAAGCCACCGGTGTGAGGATAGCTCGGTCATCAGCCGTAGCAATTGTTTTACCATGCCCATCTCCCTTCCATAATGCAGCAGTACGGTTGTATACGGGTCGTCTCTGCTCTGCATTATATTGACATAGAATAGGAGACAAATCAATAACTGTTATATACCGTACTGTTCGTTTCTATTAAAAAACGCGCGTATCCCATAGGTCTGCGATAGCTGTCTTTCCAAATTTCCGTAAGGCCGGCTTTATGAAATCCGTAGCGTTGGTCGCGACCGTTACATTCTATGAAGAAGAGTCGTCCGTCCTTAGTAATGCCTATATCCAGTCCGATATCGGCCAGTCCGGGAAGGTCTTGCTCCAGACACCGTGCGATTGCAAGGCTAAGTATTTCGACAGACATACGGATGTGGGCCGCTGTGGATCTTGAAAAGGCTTTTTCGAGCGCTAGGGAGGAGCTTAACGCTTCTCCTCCGCGGGCTATATTGGAGACAAAGCCCCCTGGGGCAGCCAGTTTGGCGAAGAGCCCAGTGACCTGCCAATCTCCTCCCCAGCCGCGCTGAACGGTGACGCGTAGATCAAAGGGACGTCCTCCAATCTCAGCAAGGGGAATACGTTCTTGAACAAGATAAGGCACGGAGGTTAGGCGTGCGCGGAGCGCTTGTGGCAACGCCGCCTGATTTACGGGAATATTTCTCCAGCGCTGCATCGAAGGGGAGAGGTAGCTCAAGGTCCAACGCTGAGATCCCTTGCGGACCAGCCGCATGACCCCATTCCCTATACTTCCACGGCAAGGTTTAAGAATGAGATCGGGATAAAGATTCATCATTTCTTTTAGGCCTGAGACTCTCGTTGTTACGGGTAAATATTCGCGAAGCTCCGTATTTTTTTCAAGCAGCTGATGGATCTCATCTTTGCCGTATCGATTACATGTATTGAAAATCAGGGGATAGTGCTTCAGCAGACGCTGCATCCCAGGGCTGTTTTTGCTGTATATTGCCCGGTTATGGATAACAGCAGGCGTAGGAACAACTACGCTTTTATATCCGTTGGCTCCCTTTATATAGGCGGCACTAAAGCCTGTGTCCGTATCGATGTCCGCGAGCTTCAGGAAGCAAGGGACTAAACCGTATGCCGCCGCGGCCTCTTCATAGTTGGATAGAGACTCCTGTCCTGTTTTTAGCCGGGGAACGCCCCGGTGCATATCGGCATTTAGTAATATTCCAACGAGCTTATGCCCCATGTTTGTTCCTCCTGTTTCATCGGTTACATGATCCCTGCTTTTTCTACTCTTGTCATAGTATGTTTGTACCCGCGTGTCAGGGTGGACGAATGCGCGAAGGCAGATGCCTTTTTTTATACATAATCTTATGAAGGCCTCATCGCAAAAGGGTGTCATAAGCCCATACCGCTGCATATGATGCCTAGGAGAAACATTAGATGGAAGGAGGAGACTGCTTGTGAGGGGTTCCAAAAAAAAGCAGCCGCGCAGTCCACAGAAACGACTCTATTTTGTAGATAATCCCAATAAAGAGGAACTGAGTATGCTGGATACCAAAAGCAGCTCTAGAAGCTCGGGGAATAACAGTGACGGAGTCAGCGAAGCAGAGATCGCGGAAGTTCAGGTGAGTGGGGGAGCAATAGCTGAAGTCGTTCTAGAGGAGCCAACTTCTGCTCCAGTTCTACAATTGGAGCCGGAGCTTATAGAGGAAGCGCAGCTTCAGAAACAGGCGGATAATCTTCCTGAAACCGTATGGTTCGCTCCTCCAGAGAAAGAACGTTTTCAGCCCGTTTATACAGATGATCTTTCGGATGCAGCGGTGACCGGAGCCAAAATCGCTCCACGTACCATTGACGGTTCTAAGCTAAAGTTCGGCATTATTGGTACACCTTGGCTGCAAGATTACGCTGTACAGAGTATCAATATCGCGGACAAGGCAGTCACTTCTGCAAAAATCGCACCAGAATCGATTGTGGGCGAGCATTTAGCAGAAGGAAGCGTTAGTGGCGGTAAGCTGCTGGATCATTCGATTAGTGGAGAGAAGCTGAAAAATGGCAGTATTAGTCCAGAGAAGCTGGCTGATCGGATTATAGGCGGCGGTCAAATTGCAGATAAAGCCATTGAGAGCCGCCATTTAAGCGATTTGATTATTACTGCGGATTTACTGGAAGATGGAGCCGTTACTAGTGACAAAATAGGAAGCAGCAGCATCACAAGTCGCCACCTAGCTAACGGCAGTGTTGACCGTTCCAAGCTGGCCGATGCAGCGGTATCTGGCGATAAAATTGCTGATGGTGAAATCAGCAGTTCAAAGCTAGCGGATGCTGTTATTGAAGGCCGCCATCTTAGCGACGCTTTGATAACCGCCAGACATCTGGCCCCGGGAGCGATCGGTTCTGATCAGCTTGCCAGCAAATTGATCGGTAAGGAACAGCTGCAGTCGGGTATTATCGAAGGCGGGCATTTAGCTGATGGAGCTATAGGCTCTAAGCAACTTGGTGCAGATGTCGTGAGAAGCGTCCATTTAAGCCCAGAAAGTGTGAATGGTAATCATATCGGTGATGGCGAAATATCGAGTCGGCATTTGGCTGACCGCAGCATCTCTTTTTTAAAGCTGGCTGAGGGTGCAGTAGGAACTGCACAGTTAGTGGAGCAAGCGGTAACCTCGTCCAAAATTGCTGACCAAAGCATTCTCCCACATAAGCTGGCAGACGAAGCAGTGACCACAAGACATATTGCTAAATCCGCCATTCGCGGACCGCAAATTGCTATGCAAGCCATAACTTCTATTCATCTGGAACGCGAAGCAGTGAATCATTCGCATATAGCGGCGGAAGCGGTCGGCTCGGAGCAGCTTAAGGAAGAAGCTATTCAGACTCAACATTTATCTTCCGGTGCTGTGACTGGAGAACAGCTGGCTTCAGAATCTGTGGGCGGGGAGCATCTTCGTGCACAGAGCGTTACTTCTGCCAAGTTGGCAGATGGAAGTGTAAATGCAGCTAAGCTGGCAGCAGGTGCAGTGATCGGGAGCACGATTGCGCGTGAAGTAGTCAGTGGTGAACATATCGCTTTTTGTACAGTGGAGGAAAAGCATCTGGCGGATGCCAGTGTGAGCGGCCGTGTATTGCAGGATGCTGTGGTAAATAAGGATCATTTGGCCACGGGAGCCGTGGAACGAAGACATCTTGGTGAAAATAGTGTGACTTCCGCTGCGATTCAATCGGGCTCAGTTTCAGGAGATAAGCTGGCTTCCGCTGCGGTGAGAGAAATTCACCTGGCAGCAGGAGCTGTGCAGCCTCATCATCTGGCCGATCATGCAGTGACCTCGTTGAAGCTTTCACCGGAAAGTGTCTCAACGGATAAAATCAGTGATTTAGCAGTCACTTCGGCTAAGCTTGCAGACGGCAGCATAGAATCCAGTAAACTGGCGGCGTCAGCAGTTCATGCTGAGCATTTGTCGGTAAATGCTGTAAGTTCGAAAACCATAAGCGAAAGTGCCGTTCAAAGTAGACATTTGAATCCCGGCAGTGTCAGTGGGGCGCATATCCGGCCGTTGTCTATAGGGAATGGTCATATCCTTCCGAATTCTATTTCTGCGGTTCAAATCCAAGAGGGCAGTATTAATAGCTCTAAGCTGGTAAAAGGTGCCGTGGATTCTCAGCATCTTTCACCTGGTAGTGTAGACGGCAGCCATTTGTGTACCGATACGATTGAAGGTCGTCATATCCTACCTGGTGAAATCACGCTGGCTCATCTGGCGGAAGAGGTACGTAGCTCTGAGTTGCTGCCAGACGGCTGCATAACTGGGGAGAAGCTGGCTGAAGGATCGGTAGATTCCAACCATCTCCTGCCTGGAAGTGTGAACGGAAGCCATTTGAATTCGGGTTCTGTCGAAGGTCGACATATCCTACCGGGTGAGGTCACGCTTGCTCATCTGGCTGCAGATGCATATACCTCCGACTTGCTGCCTGAAGGCAGTATTACCGGGAAGAAGCTGGCGGGAGCATCCGTGGATTCTATTCATTTAGTGTTTGGAAGTGTGGAAGGCGGACATCTGAGTTCAGGTTCCGTCGAAGGACGTCATATTGGAAAAGGTGAGATTACCCTGGCTCATCTCGCCGATGAAACCCGAAGCGCTGATCTGCTGCCAGACGGTAGTATTACTAGAGAGAAGCTGGCGGAGGAATCCGTAAGTTCTATTCACCTAGTGCCTGGCAGTGTGGATGGCAGCCATTTAGGCCCAGACACAGTAGAAGGCCGTCATATCCGATACGGTGAGATCACGCTGGCTCATTTGGCAAAAGAAACACGCAGCTCCAAATTGCTGCCAGACGGTAGTATTTCTGGTGTAAAGCTGGCACATGCTTCCGTAAATTCAAATCATCTAGTACCTGGCAGTGTGGAAGGCGTTCATCTAAGTTCAGGTTCTGTCGAAGGGCGCCATATTGGAAAAGGTGAGATTACGTTAGCTCATCTGGCCGAAGAAACACGTAGCGCTGACTTGCTGCCAGACGGTAGCATCACTCGGGAGAAGTTGGCGGAAGAATCCGTAAATTCTAATCATCTGGTGCCTGGAAGCGTAGATGGCAGTCATTTGAGTCCGGACACAATAGAAGGACGTCATATCCGATATGGTGAGATCACGCTGGCTCATTTGGCCGAAGAAACACGCAGCTCCAATTTGCTGCCAGACGGTAGCATTACTGGGGAGAAACTGGCGGAAGCATCCATAAATTCAAATCACCTTGTACCTGAAAGCGTGGAGGGAACTCATCTGAGTCCGTCTGCAATAGAAGGACGCCATATTGGAAAAGGTGAGATCAAGCTAGCGCATTTGGCGGATGAGGTACGCAGCTCCGAGCTGCTGCCGGACGGAAGCATTACTGGGGAGAAGCTGGCGGAAGCCTCCGTAGAAGCAATTCATCTAGTGCCTGGCAGTGTGGATAGAACTCATCTGAGTCCGTCTGCAGTAGAAGGTCTCCATATTGGAAAAGGTGAGATCAAGCTAGCACATCTAGCGGATGAGGTACGCAGCTCCGAGTTACTGCCGGATGGCAGCATTACCGGTAAAAAGTTGGAGGGTGGATCTATTACTGCCTACCACTTGGCTCCTGGCAGTGTTTATGGGGGACACTTAGGGGGGAATGCGGTAGATAGCCGCCATATCCGTGCTGGAAGCATTACTCTGAATCATTTGGCAGAAGAAGTGCGCAGCGCTGATTTGTTGCCGGAAGGCAGTATTACAGGCGAGAAGATTGAAGTCGCGACGATTCAGTCTTTCCATTTAGCCCAAGGCAGCGTCTCTGGAGGTCATTTGGCCGGGGATGCGGTGGATGGCCGCCATATTCGATCGGACAGCATCACCCTGAAGCATTTGGCAGAAGAGGTACGCAGTGCGGATTTGTTGCCGGATGGCAGTATTACTGAAGAAAAACTCGCCGAAGGCTCCGTGAGTTCTTCACATTTACAACCATGGAGTGTTTACGGAGAGCATCTTGCTGACAAGAGCGTGGCAGATCGGCATTTGCAGCCTGGCATCATCAAATTAGAGCATCTTGCGGATGAAACACGCAGCTCAGCACTGCTCCCGGATGGCAGTATCAACGGAGCTAAGCTGAAGGAAGGCAGTATCGAGTCCGCTCATCTGACAGAAGGTGCAGTAGGGACAACAGAGCTTCAGGATGAAGCGGTAGTAGCATCCAAAATCTCTTCGTTTGCGATTCAAGCCCGCCATCTGGAAGAAGAGAGTGTTCAGGAATATCATATTTCCCCAGGTGCAGTAAACGGGACTCATCTGGCACCGAACTCTGTAAATACAGATCATCTGTCCTTCAGTCCGATTCAAACAGCTGGGAAGCGAGAAGCACTACAGCAGTTTGGAATGACAGCATTTATGTTCAATGGGGATGCAGAGAGTGTAGAGGTGACCGTATCGTTTGATGAGAGCTTTGGGCATACGGGTTATGTGCTTGTTGCCATGACCAATCAGCCTTACTTCTACGCTTCCTTAAAGAGCAGAGCCAATGGAGAAGCAGTGATTCAAGTAGTGCGGTTGCGCGAGACTCCGCATTTCTATGGGGTTATCTCTTGGATTGCTATAGGCGCTCCCTTAGCTAAGCCGGCAGCAGATGATCGCGTATTTGATTGAACCTTAAGCAGTTCCTCTTAAAAATAGCAGAGTAGCGAATCTCCTTATTGGAGATCGCTGCTCTGTTTTTTTGGGGGGGAACGGTACATGTCAGCATCGCCGGGTTCTAATCATTCGCTGTGGCTGCGGCTCAGTCCGATAGCCTGGTAGTCTAAACATCCGCTGCTACTTACGGACCCAGATGGCGTTATTTGCAGGTTTGTCGTTTTTTAAGGCTGGTTTAGGACTCTAGTGAAGCAATTGTATAGAAATAGAGCATTATTGAGTTCTTTTCATGCCAATAGCTGCTACGGAGTCCGTTAATAATCTAAAAGTGTGATAATGCGGCGAATAGGAGCAACTGTGTCCGATAGCGCTAATGTCTAAACATCCGCTGCAGATTCGGTTTTGTCCGATACTGTCCTAACCTAATCGCCCTGCCGCGGACACAATCTGCGTTCGTTACCGCCCCAGATTGTGGCCGCGGCAGCTGGCTATGCGCAATGTATCTAAGCTGAAGTTTGGTGGGGAGTACATTTGTCCTGTTTTCAGAACGACAGGAGACAATTGCCGTTACCCTGTGCGTTGTAGTACATAAACTGTGATGTAACCCTCAGCCTGAAGAATTGGCTCTGTAAGGAAGGTGGATGAGCATGAAGCCCAAACGAACTTCTGCCCGCCGCACAGGACGGCGGGTCTCTCGGATGAAGCGGCGGACTTCACGCCCAGTGCGGCAAGTCGCTGTAGTCCCTATAGTTAACCATCCTAATCCCTATGTTTCGGTTATTATTCCAGCCATGAATGAAGCTCAGACCATTGCGGGAGTGATATCTGGAGCCAGAGGGGTCCATCCGCGCTGCGAGGTAATTGTGGTCGTGAATGGATCCACTGATCAAACGGCAGGGATTGCACAATCGCTAGGTGCGCGTGTTATTTCCTATGAGTTGCCGCTTGGACACGACGCTGGCCGTAGTGTGGGAGCTGAGGCAGCCAAGGGAGAAATCCTATTGTTTACAGATGGAGATTTGGTGATACCTGCTTCGGGGCTGCGTCCTTACGTCACTGCTGTTAGTGGTGGAGTGGACATAGCGCTTAATGATTATTCCGGTCCGGTCCGGAAGCTGTCCCCCCATCCGGTGGTGCTGTCTAAACATGCACTGAATATTCTGCTTGGCCGTCCAGATCTGAAGGGATGTTCGATGACGGCAGTTCCGCACGCAATCAGCCGCAGAGCACTTGATATTTTAGGGAGCGATTCATTATCACGTCCTCCACTGGCGCATGCCCAGGCAATTCTTAGTGGACTGCATGTGGTAGCCGCTCACAAAGTACCTGTAGGGAAATTGAATGCGGTAAGGCGCAAGGAAGACGGCAAAGATCCATTGCAGCAGTTGATTACAGCGGATCATATGGAGGCTGTATCCCTGTTGCTGGAACATCGGGGGATCAGAGCGGGCTTTGGCGACGGAGCCCGGCGCAGAGAGATGGTGAGATGATGGTTGCAACTTTACGAGGCACAGCAGCTCGAACGGCAAAGAAACGCCCAATCCGTCACAGGTCAGCCAATCGCTCTGTAAAAGGCAACGCTGCTACTCGCCCGCTTCTGTCTCGGCAATCGAAGGCAGGCAAGGAGACTCTGAAGTTACCGAAGTTACGCGGGACTTTGTCAGTCATTATCTCCGCGCGTAATGAGGAGCAGACCTTGTCACGTCTGCTGCATCAGGTTGCACGGCTTGAACCTGCAGAAATTATCGTCGTACTTAATGGCTGCAGTGATAACTCTTTTCCTATTTCTAGACAACATCGTCAAGCCATTGTAGTACACTGCCCAGAGTCTGTCGGACATGATGTGGGTCGGGCTATCGGTGCGAAGCTGAGTCGCGGGGATATATTGCTTTTTCTGGATGGAGATATGGTCATTCCGGCCTCTCAGCTCGTTTCATTCACGGCGGCTGTAGATCGTGGGATTGATGTAGCTCTTAATGATTTAGACTCACTGATGCCTTCTTTTGGATTATGTGATGATGTCACCCGCAGCAAACTGTTTCTGAATTATGCTCTGGATAGGTACGATCTCGGGGTTAGCTCTATGACAGCTGTTCCTCATGCGCTTTCGCGGCATGCGCTTGAGACCATAGGCTACCGTGAATTAATGGTTCCACCTAAAGCCCAAGCTCGTTCTGTATTAGAAAAGTTACGGGTGGAGAAGGCTGGGACGGTAAATGTTATTAAACATAATCGGCTGCGCAAGGCAAATACAGGGGTTGGAAATGCTGTGGAAAAACTGATCATAGGAGATCATGCTGAGGCCCTACATGAGGTTCTTTCGCGGCGAAAAGCTGGCGGTCTGCTAAGTAGTGAGACTCAGCGCGAGTACCGCAGACAGGTAGCCGCTTGGAGGAATCGCATATGACGCTGACGAGTATTATTATTCCAACCTACAATGCGCTGCCCTTGCTGCGGGCCTGTGTGGAATCTATTCTTGCCTACACTCCGCCGCCTTATGAGATTATCGTAGTGGACAATGCTTCAACGGACGGAACAGACACTTATTGCCGTGCGAATCATATAACGTTTATTTCATTGCCTGACAATCGCGGCTTTCCAGCTGCATGCAATATGGGGCTACAGCTAGCTTCAGGTGATGAATTACTGCTGCTGAATAACGATGTAGTGGTATCTCAAGGATGGTTAACTAATCTGAAGAGAGCTCTATATAGTGCTCCTGATGTTGGTATTGTTGGGCCAGTCACAAACTATGCTAGTGGACGTCAACAGGTGAAGACTGATTATGAAGGTCTGATAGATTTTCATCAGGCTGCTGAGAGGGCGAACCTTCCAAATCCCCAGAAATGGTTGGAGACGAGACGGCTGGTAGGATTATGTTTTTTATTCAAAAGAGAGCTGCTTACTTCCGTAGGTCTACTGGATGAGAGATTCTCACCTGGACATTACGAAGATGATGATTATTGTTACCGTACCAGGATAAAGGGATATCGGTTGCTTATCGCCGGGGATTGCTTGGTGCACCATGAAGGAAGTGCAAGTTTCAAGCAAGTTTACAATACCGGACTGCAAGAACTGGTGGAACGAAATCGCAAGATTTTTATAGATAAATGGAATGTAGACCCTATAAATTTCATATGAAGTGCAGATCCGAAGGCAAAGGACGTAGATAAAGAGGAGGAAAGTAAGTGAAAGGAGTCATACTGGCGGGCGGAACAGGATCTAGACTTCAACCGCTGACCCGGCTTATGAACAAACATTTGCTTCCGGTCGGCAAATATCCTATGGTCTGTTACGGCATAGACCGGCTTCGCCGGGCAGGAATTACCGACATTCTTCTGGTCATAAGCAAGCAGTCTGCTGGCCTGTACACGGATTTTTTAGGCAGCGGTGCTGCATTTGGTGTATCTCTGACCTATAAAATTCAGGAAGCTGCCGGAGGCATTGCCGAGGCGCTTGATTTAGCAGAAGGGTTCATTTTCCCGGGGGAACGATTTGTTGTATTGCTCGGGGATAATCTTTTTATGGATGATCTGAAGCCTTATGTGGAGGGTTATCTTCGTCAGCCAGCGGGCACTGCAAAGGTGTTGCTGAAGCCGGTGGAGGACGCGCGCAGATACGGTGTACCTGTGTTTGATAGTCAAGATGCGGCATGGATTGCTTATATCGAAGAAAAGCCGGAGCATCCGAAGACTAATTATTGTGTAACTGGTATTTATATGTACGATGAAGCTGTATTTGATATCATCCGGCGGGTATCACCTTCCAAAAGGGGGGAGCTGGAGATTACTGATGTAAATAATATATACGCCGCTGATCGCAGACTTAGTTATGATGTGCTTAAGGATTGGTGGAGTGATGCGGGGACGTTCCAGTCTTTGCACGAGGCGGGGGAAAAGTTAAAGGATGCACTGCCATAAGGCAGTGCTTTTTTTGTTGTAATCTTGCTATAGATAGCCGCAAGGGCTTTGAAATCACGCGTTACTCAGAGGGCTCGGGGGTTGGAAATCCTCCACCAGATTAAATCCTCAGTTTCTTTGTATCTCTCAGAGCCTAGACGCTCCAATACTTTGTGGGAGGCTGTATTATCTTTTTCAGTGTCAGCGATTACATAGACAGCTTGGGGATGGGAGAAAATCCATGCAGTAATTGTGCGTAGTGCCTCTGTTGCATACCCTTTTCTTCTATATTTCTCATCAATCCCATATCCTATAATAACCTCGCCTTTCTCATTCGGGTAACCTTTAAGGATAATGAATCCTATAATACATTGATCTTCCCGATGGACGATGGCCCAGTTCGTTAACCATAGGTAATGGTCGGGGTCCTGCTGCACCTTTTTTAGCCTGATCTGCATAGCATATTGCATTTCATCATCAAGCGCCGCACTGATGGCAGCTAAGCCTAATTGTTGCTGTAGCTCCGAATAGTTATCTATTGCTAGTGAGAGCTCTGGGGCAGTTAAAGGTATTAGATCGATCCGCTGGCTTTCAAGCTTCATATATTCCCCACCAATCATTGGTAAACTCAGGATTGCGCATTTCACATTTTAATCCTTTTAAATGTACTTAGCAATAACGTAATCTTTATGTCATCCAGTCACTTGTAGAGCCTTAACTTGTCGAGGATCCCCGGCACCGTAACGGCTCCTGCCGCATATGCTGTAGCAGGGCGTTTGAGCAAAGGAGACATGAAGGTGCAGAGTAAAATAACTAAAGTCCTGCAGCACATGGCCCATACGCACGAACAGATGGCGCGGATTCTAGACGCTGAGCGCCATGTGGCTGTCCGTATGTCGCAAATTGTCCACGATCTGCCAGATGCGGAACCTGATTTTGATGGGATCAGCGGGATGATCGAAAGCTCAACTCAGGTAAACAAGAATATTATTGCTTACTTGAATGCACTTGCAGATCTGGAAGAAGCGATGGCTGATGGGGTAGGCAGAGTGATTAAGGAATTGAACGGTCAAGAAGAAGAGTAACGCTATAGGAGCGGGAGGCGGAAGATGAGCAGAGAAAAGGCTTATCTGCAAATGCTGGAGTCCACCGCCGCCATCCAGTGGAACGTTGCGTTGATTCTGGAAGCTAAGGCGGTTGAAGCTGAAAAGGTAAAGCAGTGGGCACAGCATCATATCCACGCTAGAGCCTTTGATTCCCACAGTGAGCAACTGAAGGAGTCCCTCTCTATACACGAGGTCATCGTGGAGATGGTCGAAGGGCTGACCAAACTGGAGAACGGACTCTACAGCAATTTAAAAGCAGTGCTGGGCAGTGGTGAAGACGATGGTGGCGGGGAAGGTTTTGGAGACATGTCAGGTGATGGCTTTAGTTTTGGAGAAGACAGCAAATGAGCGGGGACCGTCTCTCTGAACATGCCGTCAAGCTGGAGATGATTCGCTCCATTTCGCGCAGTCAGGCTGCTTTGGCGGCCATCTTGGAGAGCATCGCCGAATTGACGGAGCAATCTGAGTTGACGGCCCGCAAATTGAGCGACAATATCAGGATTTTAAGTGGGTATCAGAGTGCGATGTGCCGGATGATGTCCGGGATTTCACTACATCGTCCTAAACGGGGAATTCCTGCTGCGCCATGGCTGAGTAAGGCATACGCCGTAGGAACCTCCAGAGAACATGGAGCACAGGAGGAGTAGAAGCATGAAGAAGAAAAGCCGCAGAACGCTACGTTCAGGCAGAACCCGTAGACGCACATTGCTGCTCTCGCGGAAAGCAAAAGTTCGTAAAGGGCTAGCCCGTAAAACCCGCAGAGTTCTTGCCCGGAAAACTGCTCGTTATGGGAAGTCGAAAAAAGGCCTATTGCTACGCAAGAAAAGAAGACTTCGTCGTAAGCTTGTTCGTAAAGTAAGGGTTTCACAGCCACCGGTGCTTGTGGTACCCGTGAGCGAGGCTCCGCCTGCTCCACAGGTAATTCCGCTCCCCCCGGAGCTGGGCGTTTCGCCGGAAACGCCCCCGGCAGACGCCTTTCAACAGGGCTACACCGAAGCATACAACGTGGGGTTCGACGCCGGTTTCGCCAAGGGCTTCGAGGACGGGCATAAGCTGGAATTCAGCTAGGGGACACAGATGACAAGATCCGCTCCGCCCGTGAGCGGGTCTTGGGGTTTTCGTGCGGACTGGTTTGCTGCGCTGCCGATGTGATAAACTTCATAATGAAAGTGAAAATAATATGAGGTTAAGATGAAGGCAGGGATGATTCATGGATACTGAGATTCGCAGAGCACGCAAAGATGAGATTGATGAAATTATGGAGCTGATTGCCAAATGCGTACAGGTGATGCAAGCAGGTGGCAGCGATCAGTGGGACGAGCATTATCCGAACCGGGAGATCATCTCCCTTGATATTGAACGTGGCAATCTATGGGTATGTGAGGAGAACAATGCGGTGGCCGGCATTCTAGTGTTGGACGAGCACCAATCCGAGCAGTATGGGAAGATTGACTGGACAGAAACGCAAGGGCCTCATTTAATTATGCATAGATTGGCTGTGCATCCTGAAGTTCAAGGAAAGGGAGTTGCACGCCGTCTTAGCACTTTTGCAGAAGAATATGCTCGCCAGAATAGTTATTCAAGTATCCGTCTGGACACATATGCTAAGAACACTGGGGCACTCGCCCTATATCCCAAGCTGGGTTATGACCTCAGGGGTGAGGTAACTTTTCCAGGGCGTACCGCTAATTTTCCGGTGTTCGAGAAGGTTCTAGAAAAACACGGGAATTCGGAAGCTTAACATAGCGAGAGAACCAGAGGATATCTCATGAGCCATCTAATGGCTACTGAGATATCCTCTTTTTGTGGAAATAACACCGTTTTCTAAACAAAAACTTTGTTTGATTAGGTAGCAATTTGCGCTTACGGAAACCCTGCTCAAAAGGCGATAAGTGTGCAAATAGCGTCATTGGAGTCCGAAACCCTGATCAATAAGCGAAAATGTTCAAATAGCGTCATCTGGGTCCGAAAGCATCAGTGACTGAGTGTGACTCGACAGTAACGGACCCAGCAGACCTTAAATGCGGAATTTCCCCACACTTGGAATGCTATCGGACTCCAGAGCAGCTATTGGTATAAAACACACTGCATATGGGCCTGTAACGAGGGAATAGCGCCACTGGAGTCCGAAATCTTGCTCAAAAGGCGATAAATGTGCAAATAGCGTCATCTGGGTCCGAAAGCATCAGTGACTGATTGTGACTCGACAGTAACGGACCCAGATGAACTTAAACGTGGCATTTCCCCACATTTGGGAGGCTATAGGACTCCAGCGCAGCTATTGGTACAAAACACACCGCATATGGACCTGTTTCGAGGGAATAACGTCACTGGAGTCCGAAACCATGCTCAAAAGGCGAAAAATGTGCAAATAGCGTCATCTGGGTCCTTAAGCATCAGTGGCTGAGTATGACTCGACAGTAACGGACCCAGATGACCTTAAACGTGGCATTTCCCCACATTTGGGATGCTATCGGACTCCACCGCAGCTATTGGTACAAAACACACCGCATATGGACCTGTTTCGAGGGAATAGCGTCACTGGAGTCCGAAATCTTGCTCAAAAGGCGAAAAATGTGCAAATAGTGCCATCTGGGTCCGAAAGTATGGAGGATTATGACTCACCAGTGGTGTGGACGTAGCGAGAGCAGTAGAAGCAGAAGTAGATGTAGCAGTGGAGTAGGCGCATGGGGAAATTATCGGTGAAGAAGAAGGAGTAGTGTAGTAGTAGAAGTAGATGTAGCAGTGGATAGGCGCAAGGAGAAAGTAGAAGTACAGAAGTAGGAGTAGTGTAGAAGCAGAAGCAGAAGCAGAAGACGTAGCAGTGTAATAGTCGCAAGGGGAACATAGAAGTGCAGAAGTAGAAGTAGTGTAGGGACAGTAGTAGCAGAAGCAGTAGAAGTAGCAGTGGAATAGGCGCAAGGGGAACGTAGAAGTGCAGAAATAAGAGTAGTGTAGAAGCAGAAGCAGAAGCAGAAGCAGTATCAGTAGAAGTAGCAGTGGAGTAGGCGTAAGGAGAAAGTAGCGGTGCAGAAGTAGGAGTAGTGTAGGGGCAGTAGTAGTAGCAGAAGCATTAGACGTTGCAGTGGAGTGGGCGCAAGGAGAATGTAGGAGTGCAGAAGCAGTTGAGTAGCAGTAGGGAAGGCATAGGTTCAAAAGATGAATAGAGCTAGACGTACACTTTCGGGCTCTAACCTGTCCACCATACCGCGCTATATGCACAGCGGTTTACCACAAGGCGTTAGAGTAAGCAGAGATTGTCCGAAATGGCTGATCTAATCATTCGAAATGGCCGACCTAATCGTCCGAAACGACTGTCTCTTAAGCCATGAAATAGCTCTCGGATAGCTTATTTTCCATGTTTTCCTGACAGTAAGTCTGACACGATGCACAGCGTAGCATAATCGAAAATATTTTAACGTAAGAATTCGTGATCATAAAACGAATTAATGTTATTTTATGTAACGCAAAACGCTGATTTCCTTTTATAAAACACTATTTAAAATACATAATCGATATTGTGTGTCATGTATATTGACATGTAACCTGTCTTTAGATTATTATTGGACTATTCAAATTACAAATGAATAGTCTTTTTTTCGTATATCCTTAATAATTGGTTTAAGGGTCTCTACCGGGAACCGTAAATTTCTGGCTACGAAAATATGCTCAGGCATATTTTTGTGGCCTTTTTGCTTTACAGGCGTGAAGTTGTGCTGGAATTAACTCAATGAGGGGGAGAAGGGCTATGGGAAATATTTTGATCAAAAATGCCGAAATCATTACGATGAACAAGCAAGAGGAAATTTTACACGGGGATGTCCGGATTAAGGATGATCTCATCGTTGAAATCGGCACTGGCCTGATCCCGCAGGGTGACGAGAAGATCATTGATGCTACGAACCGTACATTAATTCCGGGTTTTATCCAAACTCATATTCATCTATGCCAGACGTTATTCCGTGGTAAAGGGGACGATCTGGAGCTGATGGATTGGCTGCGCAAACGAATCTGGCCATTAGAGGCCGCGCATGATGAAGAATCCCTTTATTATTCGGCTATGCTTGGCATCGGCGAACTGATCACCAGCGGCACGACGACGATTGTGGATATGGAGACTGTCCATCATACGGATTTTGCGTTTCAGGCTATAGCTAAAAGTGGAATCCGGGCCTTGTCCGGCAAGGTGATGATGGATCAAAAAGGGGGAGATGTGCCTGAGGCGCTGCAGGAGGATACCGCATCTTCTTTGCAGGAAAGTGTCGATTTACTGGAAAAATGGAATGGTTATGGAAACGGCCGGATTCAGTATGCATTTTCTCCACGTTTTGTGATTTCCTGTACAGAGCCTTTATTAACCGAGGTGCGGGATCTGTCCGCAAGATACGATGTGAAGGTGCATACTCATGCGTCTGAGAATTTAGGGGAAATTGAGATTGTGCAGGCCATGACTGGCATGCGTAATATCGTCTATCTGGATCATCTAGGATTAGCCAATGAACGGCTTATACTGGCGCATTGCGTGTGGCTGGATGCTGAGGAGCGGCGGATTTTGCGGGATCGAGGGGTGCATGTAAGTCATTGCCCGGGTTCCAATCTGAAATTGGCCTCCGGAATTGCGGACACACCAGGGATGCTTCATGAGCATGTTTCTCTTAGTCTGGGAGCGGATGGCGCTCCATGCAATAACAATCTGGATATGTTTAATGAGATGCGATTGGCGGCGATTATTCAAAAGCCTCATCACGGACCCACAACCATGGATGCCCGCAGTGTATTCCGTATGGCTACTATTGGTGGGGCGAAGGCCGTAGGGATGGAGGATAAGATCGGGAGTATCGAGGTAGGCAAAAAAGCAGATCTAGTGCTCCTGAATCTCTACAATTTTCATACCTTCCCCTCTTACGACGTAGATCCCATCTCTAGAATTGTATATTCCGCTACGCGGGCAGATGTGGAGACAACGATAATCGACGGGGAGATCGTGATGGAAAGAGGTTTGCTAAAGACTGTGGATAAAGAAATTGTACTAAATGAAGCTAACCGTTCTATTAAAAGATTACTTACGCATACCTCGATCGTTTGAGGAGAGAGGGCGATTCGGATATCTTTATTTGCAGGGGATCACTGGACCCCCTGTTTTTTTATGAGAAAATATGAACATAAGGGAACTAAAGTGCCTTTTATGAGGTCGTATTAAGTGAGGTGAAGCTAATTGGAACTGGAAGGTCTTCAGCATAGCGAGACGATGAATGAACAGCAACTAAGAGAAATCATGAGCCGTTACGGAGAGGATATATGGAATTATATCTATTATCTTACCAAAAATTCTGAACAGGCCGATGATCTGGCCCAAGAAGTATTCATTAAATGTTATTACCGGATTGGCACGTACCGGGGGAATTCTTCATTTAAAGCATGGTTGCTTGCGATTGCCAGGAATACTGTTTTTTCGCACCGGAAATCGCGCTTTTTTCGTTCGGGCTTATGGGGTGGTGTACAGCCATTGTCCACGGTTGATGTGGAGCAGCGGGAAAAAACTATTGAACCTCTTGGTATAGCCCGATCTGCGGAGATGGAGTATTTGGGTAATCAGTCCATTGGTGAGATATGGGATTTAATTATGGCATTGTCTCCCAAGCTGCGCGAAGTATTGGTCCTGGATTTGAAATATGAGCTCTCTATAAAAGAAATAGCTGAACTGATGAACTTGAGTCACGGAACGGTAAAATCAAGATTGCACCGAGCGCGGCAAAAAATTCAGAACAAATTAAAGGGGGTAGAATGATGGAGGATCATCAACCGGAATGGTATGCTCAGGCCCGAAAAGGACCTTTTGGAAATGAAAAGTTTACTATGAGGCATGCAGACAACGTCATTCGCCGTATTCAAGAAGATCAACAGGGAACGAAATCTTTTTCAGGAAAAAGACTATCTGTGCAAATGTGGGCTGTGGCAAGTTTTATTGTACTGTTGGGCTTAGGCATATTCTTTCTGAACGGAAGGTTCCTTGGTAATGAATCAAGCAACCCTGCGCAAACTGAGGTTTCGTCGCATTTCACGGAGGCTGAGCTACAGCGGAACGCAGATCAGGTGATGCAGAGTTTACTTGGAAAGACTTATCCGCTAGATCACCGGGAATGGCTTAAGGAGCAACAGCAGATATTTTACTCTTACCAGAAAGATGAGGACTCCGCATATATCTGGATCAATTATGTGACAGGAGAACTGGTGCAAACGAAGATGAGTACGATTCTGACAGCTGCGGAGATCGACGCTGAAATGAAAACCCGTGCGGAAGAGATCAAGGGCAAACTGGGTTATGCGAATGATTCAGCTTATGATGTGCTCAGATATGTTGAATATGATGCTACACAAAATTCTTCTGGCGTGAAAATTGAAAATAACTTTAGGGCGGAGAAATGGCGTATCGGATTTGTAAATGGTGAATTCGATTACGCATCAGCCACGCTTGAGGCCTCGGCGGTATCAGAAGAGATGCGTCAAGCTGGGGAAGAGGCATTGAAGATGTTGAGAGGTAACGGAGGTGATGAAGAGCTTAGTTTAGTATTTCGGGCTATGGACATGGATCAGGATAGACTTACGCTGCAATACGGATCAAAGGTTTCGGTTACGCTCGATACTGTTACTAGAAGGATTGAGCAGATTAGTGATACAAATCCTCGTGCTAGTGATAAAACAGATCCCAAACAACTAACGGTATTAGACCGTGAGCTGTCTCTAATTGATGGGGATCGCCTACGTGAGAAGGCAGCACCTCTGCTGACTAAGATATTTAGCGTTGCTGATGTGGGCGAATATAGCTTGCTTAAAAGAGATCAGGAGCCCGGGAATCTCACCTTTCATAAGCTTGGCAGTCCTGAGATCACTGTATATTATGATAGTGATTTAACGATCTGGAAGGTGAAAGAGGATTCGCCAGCAAGCCAGTCTTAGATTGAAGGGCATAACATAATAGGCTTAAATAGGGAGCTTCCACAGCCGAAAAGGCGTGGGGTTTCCCTATTTGTAGTGGAAGCGAACGGTGCACATTTTTGATAAAAAAAGTAAGTATTGTTATACTAGAACAATCTGATATTTTACAGAAAAGATGAATAGATTTCATAATCAGAACAAATGAAAAGGTAAGAGGGGATTAAAACGTGAAAAAGCACGGGCCGAATCGAGCTCAGTTCTATATTGTTGTCCTGCTGCTATGGTTGAAGCTGCTCCTGCTAAGAGTGCTGTTCTTTGATAGAATTGCTTGGGAGTGGATGGCAGCAGATGTTGCTCCAGTCCTCTTCATCATGGGGATTCTGACGGTCATTACTCCTTCGCGGGTGAGAACAGCCGTCTATTGGACATTTAACGGGATATTATCGCTGCTGCTGTTCGCAGCCAGTGTATATTTCAATCACTTTGGTTCTGTTCCGACGTATCTGGCTTTATATGAACTGAATCAGGTATTTCAAGTGAAGGCAAGCGTAGAATCAACGATACAGACTATTGATTATTTATTTTTCGCTGATCTTGTGATCATGGTGATCTATGTCTTGATCCGCAGATGGAAGCATGGAAAAGCCTATCCGCATGAGCGTGAGCGATTCAGCTCCCGGAACACACGATTGGCACATATGATGGTGATTCTGGTGGCTATTCTTGGAGGTTTTGCTTTTTCGGCCAATTCTGTCAATTCTGCGCGGGGAATTACAAATGAACTTGTGCAGGCAGAAAGTGCCGGATTCCTGAATTATGAGGTCGTTGCCGCAATCAAGGTCAAGGAAGATAACAATCTCATTGGAACCGGAGATATTAAGGATACAATCGCGAAGATTGATGAGCTGCAAGCTTCCTATCCTTATAGTAGTAAAGCCGCGGGCACAGCACCTGAGTATTTCGGCTCGCAAAAGGGCAAAAATGTAATTGTCATTCAAATGGAAGCTTTTCAAAACTTCCCGTTGCATCAATCCCTGAAGGGTCAAGAGCTGACTCCAGTGTTGAACAAGTTGGCAGATGAGGGATTTTACTTTCCCCATGTCTACCAGCAGATTGGTCCGGGCAATACTTCTGACGCTGAATTTATGAGCAACACGTCGATTTATCCAATCGGGACGTTGGCAATGTCCACTGGATTCGGGGACAGAGAACTGCCGAGCCTACCACGTCTGCTGAGAGATAAAGGATATGAGGCGTACACCTTTCACGTGAATCAAGTAGGCTTTTGGAATCGGAACGAGCTATATCCAGCGCTTGGCTTTAACGGTTATTATGACAAAGATTATTTTACTAATGATCATTTTAATGCGTTTGGTGCTTCCGATGAACAGCTTTATATTACGGGTGTCGAGAAAATGGCAGAATTGCAGAAGAAAGGAACTCCTTTCTACGCACAACTGGTGACGGCGTCCAGCCATCATCCCTTCCAAATTCCGGACTCTTTTAAGAAGATCTCAGTGCCTGATGAGTTGAAAAACACGATGCTTGGCGATTATTTGACTGCTATTAACTATACTGATTATGCCATTGGAACTTTAATAGAGGGTTTGAAGAAAAACGGAATGTGGGATAACACTGTGCTGGTGATGTATGGTGATCATTTTGGCTTGCAGCCGCAGGATGTTCCACCGGAGCAAGTGGAAAGTGCACTGGGGATTCCATACGATTCCCGGATCAGCCGCTTTAATATTCCATTGATTGTACATGTACCAGGAATGGAGCAAGGGAAGGTAGTAGAGCGAACAGGTGGACAGTTGGATATTCTTCCTACAATAGCTAACCTATTGGGGGTTTCTTTAAGGGAAGAAGGTTATACAGCATTTGGTCATGACCTCTTGAACATTGATCGTAACGTGTTAGGGATGCGGTATTATTTACCTTCCGGTTCATTTTTTAATGATGATATTCTCTATGTGCCTGGTAGAGATTTTGCTGATGGTGAAGCTGTGTCGCTGGATACGCTTAAGCCAGTATCGGATTTTACAAAATATCAGACTGATTATGATTATATTTTGAAGCTAATGAATTTGTCCGACGAATATGTGAAGCTGTTACCACAGAGATAGGGGGAATCATGAAAAAGTTCTGGAAACCGGAGTATCTCGTAGGCCTTGCCGGCTGCGGTATCATTATTTATTTGCTATTCGTAGGGCCATTTATTGGTGTTGCCGATAATGGAGATTTTCTGCGTATGATGAATACCATCGGTCTGAACTACTACGATACTGCTGCATCGTATGCCGATCAGTTTTTCAGCTTTAGCCATTCTCGTTTTGCGTATGAGGATTTGTTTAGGGGCTTTTATCCTTCCTCACAGATTTTTATAGTGCTTGTGCCGAGGTTGATCGGCGGGCTCATCCATGGCAGCTTTTTTGATGTTCGTTTGCTGGGTGCAGTTTATGGGCTTCTTTTACTGGCGGCAACTTGGCTGCTGGTGAAGTATAATGCTCGTGGCTCTTATGTTACAGGGCTGCTGTTGGGTGCAGCTATCTTATTTGTATTTTACGATATCGGGTATGTGGCCTATTTCAACTCCTTGTTTGGAGAACCGGTGTCGATGGTGTTTATGCTGCTGACATTTGCATTAGGATTAAGATTAACTAGCCAAGAGAAGCCAACCACTAAAGGATTAACTTTGTTTTTTATCGCGATTCTGTTTCTGGTCACCTCCAAAATCCAGAATGCACCGATTGGGATTGCCTTTGCTCTGATTTTCTTGCGGTTTATGATGCTTGACGGAGAGGGCAAATGGAGGAAGCTGGCTTTACGTTTTTCGATTGCCATCTTTCTTGTATCCATCGTTTTGTATGTGGCAGCGCCAAAAGATCTGAAGCATATTAATCTGTATCAAACGGTGTTTTTTGGGATTTTAAACGAATCGCCGGATGTGAAGGGAGACTTGCAGGATCTCGGATTACCGGAGCGGCTGGAGGTACTGGCGGGTACGAATTATTTTCAGACCGATACAGCGATTAAGCAGGATGATCCTTCGCTGGTTCCGGACTTCTATGACCGTGTATCTCATAAAGATGTGTTGTTCTTCTATCTGAAGCATCCGGACCGTTTGATAGATAATATGAAATATGCTGCGAGTAACAGCATGGCGATTCGCCCGTATTATCTAGGAAACTACGAGAAAAGCGAGAATAAACCAGCAGGTGCATTATCCTATACTTACAGTGGATGGAGCCAATTCAAAAATAAACATATTCCGCACACGCTCGGATTTCTCTCCATATTCTATCTGGTGTATTTTGCGGGAGCCTTGTTCCAGTATTTCCGCAGCAGAGATATTCGCGGCAAAATTGCCGGCGAGCTGCTGATGCTGCTAGGGCTAATAGGGATTTTCTCCTTCTTGGTTCCGATTCTTGGGGACGGAAGGGCTGACATCGGTAAGCATTTATTCTTGTTTAATGTGTGCTTCGATATGATGGTTGTGGTCATGTTTGGGTGGATTGTTCACAAGGTAGTGGGATTTGTAAGACGTTAGCTTATGGAACAAATCAAACAGCAAGTTTCCGATTATGGAGACTTGCTGTTTTTATTAAAATATAAGAATTTATATGTTCCATATTGTAAATTATCCTTATATTTCTCGCTTAAACGCTTACCGTCCTTATAGCCGTCGAAGGCGTTTATGCTTGTTCATCCTCAAATAACTCACGCAGCATCCCTTGACGATCGTTCATAAACGCTTTGGTCACGGTATAATGTTCAGTTTCCTCCAAGGCGACGGAACGTATTCCCTCCCCCTCCAAGAGAAAAATTTCAGCACCGGGATAGGACATCAGAATCGGCGAATGGGTAGCAATAATAAATTGTGAATCCTGCCCGACCAGCTCATGCATACGCACCAGCAGAGACATTTGACGTAAGGGGGAAAGCGCTGCTTCAGGCTCGTCGAGGATATAAAGACCGCGGCCGCCGAAACGGTGAACGAACGTAGCTAAAAAAGACTCTCCGTGGGACTGCTCATGCAGAGATTTGCCTCCGTAGGAGTCTTTGATCGGTGGGCCACCGGGTTGTTCATCCAACTCATCAATATAAGAAGCCACATTATAGTAACTCTCCGCACGTAGAAAAAAGCCGTCCTTCGGCCGTCTAACCCCTCTAGCAATTCTAAAATACTCATAGAGACTCGAATGCGAGGAACGAGTGTTAAAAGAAAAGTTTAGCGTTCCACCCTCAGGGTTAAAGCCCCAAGCAGCAGCAATTCCCTCTAACAAGGTTGATTTGCCCGTGCCGTTCTCTCCAACAAGAAAGGTCACTGGTTTTTGAAAAGTCAGGCGATCCAGCGTTCGAACAGCAGGCAGATGAAAAGGATAGGTTTGAAAGGATGGCACCAGATCACGCAGCAGCTCCGCGTGTCGCAAATACAACGTGGTGTTATTCATAGTTCCCCCCTTGTGAATTTCAAAAAATAATCATCTTCGGACAGATTGGACAGAGATGACAAGTTTAGTGCCTCTAGCTAGACCTTTATAGTATAACAGCATCCAGCGAGTGGATGAAATCTTGACGGGGTTCGGGCAAGCCGGGCAAAAGACAGGGTACATCTGCCAATTTAGTTCTAGTAATGACAGATGTCCATGAGGCGAGTGCTGACTCCGCATATAGTTATACTGTCTTGAGAATACAACGGGGCAGGGTGAAGGCCGTGAAAGCAAAAAGGAGAAAACACAAGCGTCCGCGAGATTATCGCGACGGTTATCACGAAGGATATCGTCTCGGCATGTGTGAGGCTGTACAGCGTCGGAGTACTGTAGAGGTCGAAGCCTCTCGGCCATTTAAGCTAATGTATGTTCCTCAAGGGTTCCATGCAATCGATACTGGGGTAATTGAGGCGCTCCAGCAGCTTGTAAGTGAGCTTGTGATTAGCACTCCAGAAGCTATGCTGGAGACTGCGGCTCGGGAGATGCCCGGGGCAGTGCTGGTTATGAATGGACTGCATGTTTTTCCGGAAAATCATTTAGAACAGATTACAGAAATCAGAAAGCTGGGCATTCGGACTGCGATCTGGTTTGTGGATGATCCTTATTTTACAGAGGATACTTCAGTGATTTGCCGGCATTATGATCACGTTTTTACGCATGAGCTCGGTTGTGTGGAGTTTTATCAATCCTTTGGGGTTCCATCCGTTCATTATTTACCGCTTTGCGTCAATCCAAAGATGTTCTATCCACGCCGTACGGCACCGCAGTATAAGTACGACATTGTGTTTATTGGCAATGCATTTCATAATCGGACAGCGCTGTTTGATGAACTTGCCCCCTATCTAAAGGATAAGAAGGTGCTGATCGCTGGGGGGTTCTGGGAACGGCTTGCGACTTATGACCAGCTTGCCCCTTTCATTAGCAATGGCTTTATCCCGCCTGAGGAAACTGCGAACTATTACAGTGGCGCAAAGCTAGTCATTAATATTCACCGTCCGTGGGAGGAGGGGCAGGATAACCGGAATAGCTTCCGTTTACCATCACGCTCTATCAATCCGCGTACTTATGAGATCAGTGCCTGCGGTACTATGCAGCTTACGGATGTTCGTGAGGATCTGGGCAATTATTATCGGCCAGGTTATGACTTGGATACTTTTGGCTCTGCTAAGGAATTGCAGGAGAAGATTGAGTACTATCTGAAGCATGAAAAAGAGCGCCGAATTTACGCTTTACGGGGACTACAGACAACCATGCGCAACCATACATTCACTGCGCGTTTGCCTCATTTGCTGAATGTGATTGCTTCAAGTGTATGAAATCTATAACGGGACAAAGGAGCGAGGATGATGATGAACAACAATGAATTTATTATGCCTGCACCACCGCTACCTCTGACACCTCCAGAGGAAGAAAAGCTTCGTGGTCGTCTGAGTGGTTTTAAGGGCGGATATGATGAGGGATATTTACGGGGGCGGCTTGCGATTTTGGATGGTCGGCCAGAAGAAGTATTTCCCGTACGGAATATTCATGTAATGTATGTGGCTTCTGGTAAAGGATATCCCTACTCTCCATTAGACGATGCAGTCCTCTACGCGCTGCAAAAATTAACCGCACAAGTCACGATAACGGATGTACGCCAAAACTTAGTGGAGTTAGCCGCCGCGCAAAGACCGGATCTGGTACTTGTGCTGGACGGTATGGATTTACCGCTTGAGCAGATCTCCGTTCTTCGGGCTAGCGGGATTAAGACAGCCATTTGGCTTACAGATGATCCTTATTACACTGATTTTACAGTTAAAATTGTGGCGCATTACGATTTTGTGTTCACGCTTGAGCGTAATTGTATTGATTTTTATAAGGGACTTGGCTGCCCTGAAGTTCATTATCTTCCTTTTGCCGCTCACCGCGAGCATTACCGTCCAACTACAACACGTTCACCATTGAATCGCGAAGTTAGTTTTATTGGCTCTGCCTATTGGAACCGGGTTAATTTCTTCCGTGAGATTCTTCCGGATTTGATGAACTATAACACGGTGATTAACGGCATCTGGTGGGATCGTCTGCCTGAAGCAGCGCTTTATGGAGATCGAATTGAGATTGGCAAATGGATGTCACCACAAGAAACCGCGGTAGCTTACAGCGGATCCAAAATCGTCATCAACCTCCACCGCTCGCACATTGATGAAGTAGTGAACAACAATACGCTTTCGATTCCGGCGGTATCTCCTAATCCGCGTACTTTTGAAATCGCGGCAACGGGTACGCTGCAATTAGTGGATGCCAGAGATGATATGGGATCCTTTTACAAACCTGGTGAAGAAATTGAGACTTTTGCAAGCCCTCAAGAAATGATGGATAAAATCCGTTATTACCTGACTCATGAGGAAGAACGTCGTGCGATAGCCCTGCGCGCTTTTGAACGGACGCTTAAGGATCACACTTACACTAAACGTATACACCAGCTGTTAACAGTAATTTACGGCTAGGTCATATGCCCGAAAATGGAATGGAAATGTGCGCTTACCAGGGGACAGGTGTCGTGCCGGCATCTGTTTTTCCTCGATATACTGTAGAACCGAACCTCAGCTTATGCCTGTGGCCTGATGAAAAGAAGCAACGTCTGGAGCGGGCTTGTATAGCGGAGCGGAAGCGACTGGCTAGATTCGAGAGCAGAGTGGAAGCGAAGGGGCGAAGCTCGGGAGCGAAGTGAATTGACTGACGAGATTCTAGAGCTAAGCGGAAGCGATGTTGCGAGTCACAGGAGCGACTATCTTCTAAGAGAGTTTTACTGCGAAGGATAGAATTTAGCGAAAGTTTGTAAATTTTTTAAGGAGGTGAATGGCTGCTCCAGGCCCCTCGTTAGGGAGCGCCGAAACGCCATGGCTGACAAAGCTACAATCGTCCTCTTTTCACATGTATCCAATACACGCAGTATTACGGGAGCGGAGAAGCTATTGTTGTTTTTCGCTCAGGAGCTTTCTCCGTACTTTAATTGTATTCTCGTTGCACCTCAGGACGGCAAGCTGACTTCTCAGGCTCGAAGCTGTGGAATAAGTGTACAGTTGCTTTCGATTCCTCTTTTATATGGAATGTACACTCCTTATGCAGGGTTGGAGGCAGATGCTCAGAAATTCCAGGAAAGCAGGGAGTATCACGAGTTAACAGACTGGCTGAATTCCCTGCGCCCGGCGTTTGTTATTACAAGTACCTGTGTGCATGCTCTGCCAGCAATGGCTGCAAAGTCACTGGGCATTCCGGTGATATGGAAAATATCAGAGACGATAACAGACAATGAATATACACCTATTAGTGTAGGGCTGATTCATCGGAATAGTGATGAGATATTAGCTATTTCACAAACAGCTGCAGCTTGCTTTCCAGAGGACGTGAGAGCGGAAAAAGTGATCCAGCTGCCTCCCTCTTGGAATGATAAAGAGATGATGATTGAGGCTTGGAGCAAGCTTCGGAGCGAACGGCGGCGGGAATTGCGGGTTAAACCGCATGAACAGCTGGTCGGTTATATTTCTTCTTTTATCAACAAGGAAAAAGGGCTAGAACATTTTGTGAAAATAGCTGTGCTTGTGCACGCGGTTCATCCAAGCTCGAAATTTGTTGTCATTGGGTCTGCTGGTGATAAAAGCTACTATGAGCGTTGTGTCCGCAAGGTGAAGCTTGAGGGACTGTACACCCGGTTTAAATTTGTTGGTTATGCTGAATGCCTTCCATCCGCTTATTGCGCCATGGATGTGCTAGTGGTTCCTAGTCTGATCCGCGAAGGCTTCGGCATGACTGCTCTGGAAGGAATGGCTTTTGGAAAACCCGTGGTCGCTTACGACTCTGGGGGCTTACGAGAAATTCTGCACGCAGCGGGCTGCGGCGAAAATCTCGTGCCAGCATCGGACATTTCCGCGCTGGCAGAAAGAGTCAACGTCATGCTGGCGCAGCCAGGAATGGCGTTAACTATAGGCAGTCAAGCGCGGGAGCGCGTCGACGCCGTCTATGGTCCGGCGGCTTATCGGAGCCGCCTGCAGGGTCTTGCGGAGATGTGGAACCTCCGCTATTGCAGCGCACCCGCGGTGCGCGAGGCTGACAGAGTGGTGGTGGTGGAACCACCCGCTGTCCAGCCTGACTTACCCGCAGCGTCGCCGGCTTTGCCGCCGCGAAGCAAGGGCCTGCCGAGCCGCGTCGCCCGCAAGCGGCGCGGCAAAGCCCGGGCGCGCCGGCGAAGCGGGCGCCCGTTGGTTTTGCGCCGCGTTGCTCGCAAGCGGCGTAAAGGTTCTGCCCGGCGGCGCAGCACCGCCGGGGGCAAGCGCCGCCGGGCCCGCCGCGGTGGACGGCGGCGCGCGGCGTAAATGCCTCGATTGCAGCGAAGTGGCAAGCTGAGTACAAAGAGAGATAAAAATGCTCTTCATTGAGCTCAATCCAGCAACTTGAGCCAAATGAACGGTACATTTCCCGCTAAAAGAGCTCAATCCAGCAACCAGAGCGCAATGAACGGTATAAGTCCCGCAAAATGAGCTCAATCCAGCAACTTGAGCGCAATGAACGGTAAAAATCCCGTTTAAAGAGCTCAATCCAGCAACCTGAGCCAAATGAACGGTACATTTCCCGCTAAATGAGCTCAATCCAGCAATCTGAGCCAAATGAACGGTATAAATCCCGCAAAATGAGCTCAATCCAGCAATCTGAACGCAATGAGCGGTATAAATCCCGCAAAATGAGCTCAATCCAGCAATCTGAGCCAAATGAACGGTATAAATCCCGCTAAATGAGCTCAATCCAGCAATCTGAACGCAATGAGCGGTATAAATCCCGCAAAAAGAGCTCAATCCAGCAACCTGAGCCAAATGAACGGTATAAATCCCGTTTAAAGAGCTCAATCCAGCAACTTGAGCGCAATGAACGGTAAAAATCCCGTTTAAAGAGCTCAATCCAGCAACCAGAGCACAGTCCGCTGACTGAGCCAAGTCAGACCATAATTAAACAGGCAGGGGAGTGAACTCATGAAGATCATGACGATTTTAGGCACGAGGCCTGAAATCATTCGCCTCAGTGTAATCATTCCGCTTCTCGACGAACATGCTGAGCGGCACATCCTGGTGCATACAGGCCAGAACTTCACCGCCAGTCTCAGCGGCATTTTCTTTGCTGAGCTGGGACTGCGGGCACCGGATTATGTGCTGCAGGATAAACAAGCAGGACTAGGCGGTCAGCTTGCCGCCATGTTCGGAGGGTTAGAAAGCATTTTACTAAAAGAACAGCCAGATCGTGTCTTGCTTCTGGGCGATACGAACAGCGCGTTATGCGCGATTTTGGCTGAACGTATGGGAATTCCGGTGGTGCATATGGAAGCGGGCAACCGTTGCTATGACCTCCAAGTACCAGAAGAGAAAAACCGCCGTGTCATCGACGCCGTTTCGACCATTAATATGCCTTATACGCAGCAGAGCAAAAGACATCTAATCAGCGAAGGTTTCCCCAGCAGGCGTATCGTGTTAACAGGAAATCCGATCCATGAGGTCATGACCCATTTTGAGCACAAAATCCAGACTAGCGACATTCTGGAGCAGCTGAAGCTTACCTCAGGACAGTATTTTCTAGTCACGGCCCACCGTGCTGAGAATGTAGACGATCCAGAGTCCCTTGTACAAATTATGTCGGGTCTTAACGCAGTGGCTGAGCATTTTGGAATTCGTTTAATATGCAGCATTCATCCTCGCACTCGCTCCAAACTTACCGAGCAATTTTCCCTTCCAATGAACCCACTAGTTGAATTTCATGAACCTTTCGGATTTTTTGATTTTGTCTATTTGGAACAGCACGCCTTATGTGCCATCACCGACAGCGGGACTGTACAGGAGGAATGCTGCTTGATGAAAGTGCCAACAGTTACGATTCGCAGAACGACGGAACGTCCAGAAACAGTGGATTGTGGCAGCAATGTAGTCTCAGGTGTAGATCAGAAAAGTATTCTTCGCAGCGTCAAGCTGATGACGGCGCTCAATCGGGATTGGGAGGCACCGGAAGGATACATGACTCCGGATGTTTCGGTCAAGGTAGTTAAATTCTTGCTTGGAGGGAACCTGCATGTTCAATAATAAAAGGATTGTGGTCACAGGCGGAACTGGTTCCTGGGGGCATGAACTGATTAGGCAACTTCTGCCACAAAATCCTAAGGAAATCATCGTATTCTCCCGCAGTGAATCCGCTCAAGTGGCGATGAGCCGGGAGTTTGAAGATCAACGTCTCAGCTTTATCATTGGCGATATCCGTGACAAGGATGCGCTGATTGCAGCCTGCCGTGGCGTTGATTACATCTTTCATCTGGCGGCGCTCAAACATGTTCCAGTCTGTGAAGATCAGCCTTATGAAGCACTCAAAACCAATGTAGTGGGAACTCAAAATGTGATCGAAGCTGCCATTGTAAATGGCGTTGAAAAAGCAATTTACATCTCTACCGATAAGGCTGCGAACCCATCCAACTTCTATGGAATGACCAAAGCGATCGGGGAAAAATTGTTCGTTTATGCCAATCTGATTGGCTCAAACACCCGGTTCGTTACTGTACGCGGAGGTAATGTGCTCGGAACGAACGGCAGCGTCGTGCATTTGTTCATGAAGCAGATTAAGGATAAGGGTCAGGTACGCATTACGGATATGAAAATGACCCGCTTCTTTTTTACCCTACGCGATGCTATTACATTATTATTTAAAGCTTCTGAGGTTAGCTTGGGTGGAGAAATCTTCGTCATGACTATGCCTACCTGCCGAATTATCGATCTTGCTGAGGTGCTGATTGAAGCTTCCGGAGAGTCCAATGTGAGTATTGTCGAGACCGGGATTCGTCCGGGGGAGAAAATCCACGAGATTCTGATGAGCGATTTCGAAAGCTTAACTACCGTTGTCTACGATGAACAGTATCTAGTAATTCTCCCTACGCTGAACATGCCGGAATTAAAGGCACATTATAGCGCTTATCCTCATGTCTCTTTCAATAGCTTCAGTTCAGAGACGAATCTGATGGATCGGGAAGAGATCAAAAGCATCTTGATCCGGGGAGGGTTCCTGCAATGAAGCTGCTTATCCTAGGTGGAAACGGTATGGCGGGGCATATGCTGGCGGATTATTTTCGCCGCCAGGGCAAGCATCACGTCTTCCATACAACCCGGGATAAGAGCGATCTTGGCGGGCTGTATGTAGATGCGAACGATATAGCCGGAGTTGAGAAGCTGGTCGATATCGTTTCCCCTCATTGCATTATCAATGCAATGGGGGTTCTCAATCAATTCGCGGAGCGTGACAAAATTGGGGCTTACCACGTGAATGGCTTTCTCCCTCATCACTTGTGGCGAAAGGCGGAGGATGTTCAGGCAAGGCTCATCCATATCAGTACCGACTGCGTGTTCGAAGGAACACGCGGAGGGTACACCGAAGAGGATGCTCCTGATGGAACCTCTGTATATGCAATTTCGAAAAGCCTCGGTGAGGTGCAAAAACCCGGGCATCTTACGATTCGCACTTCCATTATTGGCCCCGAAATCCGCTCAGGCGGTATTGGTCTGATGGATTGGTTCCTGGCGCAGAGTGGTAAAGTTTCAGGATACCGGCGGGTGATGTGGAACGGGGTCACAACGCTCCAATTAGCCAAAGCAGTGGATGTAATGCTGGATTCCACCGTATCGGGGCTGATCCATTTAGCGCATCCAGAGCCAGTAAGTAAATATGAGCTGCTTCAGCATATTCAGGCGGCTTTTCATAAAGAAAATGTGGAGATCATCCCTGAGGATGAACATATTCAGGATCGTACACTAGTGAATACAAGAGCGGATGTCCTCTTGCCGCTGCCTTCATATCCTTTAATGCTGCAGGAACTGGCTGACTGGATGAAACAGTCAGAGATGTATTTATGACAGGGCAAAGACTTCTGATTACCGGAGCCGGTGGATTCACCGGGCAACATGCGGTTCGATTATTTTCGGCAGGAGGGGCTGAGGTTATCGCTGTATTGCGGCCGCAATCGACAGCTGCCTCCACTCTTTTTCCAGAAGGAGTAAAGATATATGTTTGTGATTTAAGTGACCGGAAAGCAGTAGCTGAGATGATCAAGCAAACTGCGCCGGACGCTGTCCTTCATTTGGCTGGGAAGAACTCCGTACCCGAGTCATGGCTTAATCCCTTGCTTTATATGGAGACAAATGTGATGGCCACCTTATATTTACTAGAGGCAATGCGAAGCTTGCCGAGCAGTCGGATTCTAGTGGCAGGCTCCAGACTTAAGTTCAAACCGGGTGTGGTGGCTGGGCCACCACACCCGTATAGCCTTAGCAAAACAATAGAAGAGCTGGTGTCCCTCGCATGGGGCACCTTATTTAAACAGCCGGTTCTGCTGGCTGAGCCGTGTAATCTGATTGGTCCCGGTCCTTCCACCGGCTTCTGCTCTTTATTAGCACAGCACATTGTTCGAAGTGAAGTCCAGCCAGATGAGGAAATACCTCCATTTAAGCTCTCTTCTCGTTATGCGCTGCGTGATTTTTTAGATGTTAGAGATGCCGTTAGAGCTTATGACTACATTTTGCGTAAAGGTACAAATGGAACCATCTATCGCATCGATTCGGGGAAGCAGCGGGAACTCGGGGAGATCGCGGAGCAGATGCTCAGTCATTCTGTAGGACCAGTGCCAATGGACTGGGGACCTGCAGATGCTGAACGGGCTATTTCAGAGATCGCAGCCACAGCGGATAAGAAGGTTCATTCAGAAGCATCAACCCCTGAGGCTGATGTGTCTTCACTGGGCTGGCGCCCGGAGATTGGGCTTAGCCAATCGTTAATGGATATTTTGAATTATTACCGAGTTAACGGGGAGGGGAGGTTGTTATGAGACCGAAGGTTTCGGTAGTGATTCCTTTTTATAATTGTCCTTATATTGAACACGCCCTGCAAAGTGCGCTCTCCCAGTCTTGGGAACCTTACGAGATCATTATTGTCGATGACGGCTCGCACGCTCATAGCAATCTAATTACACCGTATCTCTCCCGAATTCATTATTTGGGCAAAGGCAACGGGGGAACCGCCTCCGCACTGAATCACGGCATTTTGAATGCAACAGGGGACTATGTGGTCTGGCTTAGTTCAGACGATTTATTTTATCGGGATAAGATCAACAATCAGGTTCTGTTCATGGAGCAGAACCACTTGTTAATCTCCTATACCAACTTTAATTATATTAACGCTCAATCGCAGCTGGTTCAGCTGAATGCTGCGCCATTGTTTCCTAGTCACCTGGATTACTTACGTTGTTTTTTACACGGTAATCCTATTAATGGCTGTACGGTGATGTTTAAACGAGAGGTGTTTGGAGCCATAGGGCTTTTTGATGAATCACTTCCTTACACACATGATTATGACTTATGGTTCCGCGCCATTCTGAACGGATATCCACCTGTGATGTTGAATCAATCACTTACAGCTTACCGGACTCATGATGGCATGGGAACGATCAAATATTTTGATGTAATTATGGCAGAGGCAGCTGCGACCAATGCCCGCTACAAGAATTCGCTGCAGCACTTGATTTCTTCTATGGGGGGCTGAAGGTAATGTACCGGGAAATTGAAGTGAATGACTTTCTGCCAGTCTTACTGGAACAGTTGAAATTCTGCGAGAGTATTCTGGATATCGGCAGCGGCACCGGTACCCTGCTTGAACGATATGAAGCCGCAGTAGTGCTTGGATTAGAAATTCACAGGCCGTACCTGCTGCATCGTCAATATAAGTCACCTCATATTATTCCGGTACATGCAGATGCCAGTCATATGGATAAATTGTTCCTCCCCAAAACATTTTCAGCGGTTACCTTTATTGATTCAATAGAGCACTTTAATAAAAATGAAGCGAAGACACTGCTCGGGATGGCCGAAAGAATCGCCAATAACCGAGTAGTTGTATTTACCCCTCGGGGCTTTTTTCCACAGGAGGGTATGGATCATTATCATTTGCAGGGGGAGCATTATCAAAAGCACCGGAGCGGATGGGAGCCGGAGGATTTTATTGCACTGGGGTATGAGGTAACGGTACTGAAAGGCTTCCATCATGCCCAAAACCCATCGTTTCGAGAAGCGTTCGGTGAAGACCATGCACCAGTAGATGCCTTGCTTGCTTGTAAAACAGTATAAAAAGTTGAGCTCCGGGTGAAGGAGGTGAGCGCGTATGAGTGAAGAACCTAAAGTATCGGTGATCATCCCATTTTATAACTGTTCGTATGTGGATCTCGCCATCCAAAGTGTCTTGAATCAAAGCTATCCGAATATAGAACTCATTGTAGTCGACGACGGTTCTACCCTATGGCTGGAGAAGTTGACTCCCTTCCGTGACAGGATCATTTATATACAAAAGGATAATGGCGGGACGGCCTCTGCTTTGAATAAAGGGATAGAAGTGGCTACCGGAACGTATTTTGCCTGGCTCAGTGCAGATGATCAATTTCACCCGGATAAAATCAAAAACCAAATAGAAAAGCTCAAAAGTACGGGCACTTTATTTAACTATACAGCCTATTATTATATAAATGAGCAGGGAGAACGGATCTCAGATACGGTAAGTATGCTTTTTAGCAGCAGGGCCCATTTTATTGAGACTATGATGTTGGGTTGTCCGGTGAATGGGAGTACAGTTCTTCTTCATATGGATATATTTCGTGCTGTAGGAACGTTCGATGAAATGTTGTTATATACTCAAGATTATGATTTATGGCTGCGTATTTTACCGCATTTTAGCTGGTCTTATATTGAGCATCCGCAGCTTGATTATCGAGTGCATCAAGAGATGGGCTCAGTGATTCATAGTGAGGCGCAGAAAAGAGAGATAGAACTGGTACAAGCAAAACATCACGGGGTTCTATCGCATCTGCTGCTAAAGGAGAGAGGGGAATGAAATTAATATTTCCTGTTCTAACTCTATCTAGGGGCGGAGCACAACGGATGCTGGCAGAACTGGCTAATCGTCTGTCAGAGATCGGTCATGAAATTACGATCCTCTTGCCCAGCGATGGTGTCGTTGAATACGAGATAAATTGTGAATTGCGTTATGCGGCAGATGATGATTTGTCGGCCAACGATTTTCCAGTGGGGGACGTGATTGTCTCCAACTTTTATACCACAGTCGAGGTATCGCAGCAGGCAAGTAATGAGGGGAAAGGGATTCATATTCGCTTAGCACTTTGCTACGAGCCCACTTTTTTACCTGACAATAGCCGTTCTTTTGCATCTTATAGTTTAACCAGCAATCTGCTCGTACTTTCCCGCTGGCAGCAAGAAATCGTCCAGATGAATCATGGCATTAAGGGGACAATCGTGCCCATTGGTGTGAATCCTGTTTTTAGAAACCTGAACATTCGTGAACCTGAAAATAAGCTTGTAGTTTCCGCGGTTATGCGAAAGCCGGAGGGAGGATTCTCAGGTCATCGTGAACAAGATTATTTACTTGAACAGTTAAATCGGGTCAGAAGACTTCATCCAGAAGTTGAACTTTATTTGATTATTCCTCCTGGTGAATTTGCTGAGTCGACTACACTGCAAACTTTATTAATGGATGAACGATATCATATAAGGACTCCTGCAAATGATACTGAACTTTGTTACCATTATAGTGAGAGTGATATTTTTGTAAGCTCAAGTACGTATGATACGGGATCGCTACCAGGCATCGAGGCTATGCGTTGTGGAGCAGCACTCGTTACTGTTTACTCCGGTGGGAATATGGAATATGGCAGGCATGGCCACAACTGCTTAATGTCCTACCGGTTTGAGAATCGGCTCGCGGATGATATCATAACCTTAATTAAAGACCCGGATTTACGCCAGCGGCTGGCTCGTAAGGGGGAGCAGGATTCACAGCATTTCACTTGGGAAAAAAGCACACAATTGTTTCAGAATGCACTGTTTGAGATCGTAGCGAGGAACTCTTAGTAATATGTCCTTAAAATATAAAAAACCTTCAGTACCACTTGAGAAGTGGCTTGAAGGTTTTTTTGCTTGATTTCGGTTAGAAGATGGCATATGAATTCATCATTTCACGAAAAGACTGCGCATACTTCTCGGTTCCGAAGCGTGAGACCATATATCCTCTTCCTTGCTGACGGAGACCCTCTCGCAGAGGAATATTGTTCATAAGCTCCAGTCCTTCGTTGACGGCAGTTGGAATATTGCCAAGCGGGTAAAATTTACCCGTGACATTATGAACAATAAAGGATCTGACACCATCGGAATCTGTACTAAGTACTGGACAAGTGCAGCAAATCGCTTCGGCAACAGCATATCCAAATCCTTCTGTAATGGAGGTGGCTAACAGGAATCCACCAGAATTGGCTATCGAGGAATAATAAATCGGCATTACATGATTAGGAATATTGGTAAAAGTACTTAGACGATCATTCAGCCCTAAGGCGTGTAGCTCCTCCTGAAAGGATTGTTTTTGATCCTCTGCGGCTAAATTAGGATCATGGAACATCCACAAATGAAGATCTGGTTTATAAAGGCGAATTTCATGGGCGATTCTCAAGTATTCCCGCCAATTTTTATTGCTCTCTAGCCGGCCTACCCAAGCGATAACCGGATTAGCCGGAGGTTCAGCAGGGATATGCTGAAAGGACTGGACATCAACAATATTCGGAATTACATAACGATGCAGCCAGGGACAGATTTCAATAAACAGCTCCAACAAATGATCGGTTGGCGGGATTAGTACCGCATTACAATAAGAACGTAAATAAGGGACAGCATCTCTGATCAGAGTTTCCGCATGACTGCGTTTTCCAAGGCCTTGAGATTCGTATATCATAATACCGCGGTAACCGAGTTCACGCAGACGTTTCAGTAATAAATAATCTGATGTAACAATAATAGCATCGTAATTATGGGTATCCAGCAAATTTTTAATTTCTTCATCTGAAGATGAGACAAATACCGGAAAATTGGTCGTATTCTGGCCTGAACCCGGCATTAGATATAAAACATGGCATTCGATCCCACTTCGCTGGAGACTTTCACATCGCAGCTTATTTAATGTCTCCACCCCGCCACTCGGTACATAAAACGTAAATAGAACTTTCATGCACAAGCCTCCTGACTTTTGCGGAGCAATACCGACTTGTTGAGATATGGCTTACTGTTTATAAGATACGCCGATCTGCACTCGCGGGTGACGGTCAAAGTGGCATAGTTCCAAATCCTTTCAGGATAGCTTGTTCTTCAGAAGGTCATCCTAACGATCGTACACTGCACACATACAACATTAGAGATGGAGGATGAATTCATGTTGCGATCCAAGATCAGTATGTCAGTCTCAGCTGCATTGCTTCTCGGCTTGGTGAGTATTACAGGGTGTGGAACCAATACGGCAGAAAAATCTAATGTGCAAACCAATAGTGTCCGGGGAGTAGATGATGGGCGTATTGGTGTAAATTCCGTACGCGGTGGCACGCATAACATCACTAAGATGGAAGTTAGTCAGGAGCTTGCAGACCGGATTGCTGCTATGCCTGAAGTCCGTTCAGCGAATGTAATGCTTGCAGGTAAAAGCGCGTATGTAGCAGTAACTTTAAATGATGCAACTGCTGGCTTGCGTGCCAAAGGGACTCCATCGTATCGGGCAAAATCTTCAACCACTCCTCACAATTATGGACCGACTGGCGTAATGTCTGGTACAGGAAGAGTGAAAATTGGCCGTGATGGAATGAATGATACTGGAGCCGTAACAAATGGTATGAACGGAGCCTTAAGAGGTACTGTAAATACAGTTCCTGGTACAACAAGTACTGGACCGGCAACCAGAAATGGAATCAATGGTATGGGTAATTTGGGAGCGGGTATGTTGGGTACAGGTACAGGTACTATGGGAACAGGTACGACAAGAAACCATACTTATAATAATGGTCCTCTGCTGAACAGCGATGGCTCGAAACATGATGTAGATATGGGGATGGGAAAAGGTATGGGAACTGGAATGGGCATGGGCATGCGCAGTACCACTCCTAGTACCCATGACACGAATTACAGAAGTAATTCGACGCATATGTACAACACCAATAGCACGAATAACTCAAATAACACAAATAACACCATAAATACAAGAGAAACAGAAACAGTTACCAAAGCAATTAAAGATAAAATTGCTGCAGAAGTTAAAAAACATGATGCGAGAATTAAGGATGTATACGTATCAGCAAATCCTGACTTCGTGGAACGCGCTAATGTTTATGCTGAAGAGGCTCGTGCTGGTCATCCGATAAAAGGATTTGTGGATGAATTCCGTACCATGGTTGAACGAATTTTCCCAACACGTAATCATTAATGATTATTGTGATCTAAATAAAAAAGCAACAATCTCACCATCTGGAGAGAATTGTTGCTTTTTTGTTTGGAGCTAATTTTATGAAGTGGTGATTGGACGTCCGCCGATCCATACGCCGCAAATATTAAATTCAGCATCAAGGCGCAGGATATCGCCGCGTTTTCCAGCCTCCAAGGAACCAATGCTACGCTCCATTCCAATGGACGCCGCTGGCGTAAGGCTTGCAGCACGGGAGGCTTCTTCCAAGCTGAGTCCTACCTCTTGGATCAGATAACGGAAGCCGCGAATCATCGTTAGTGTGCTTCCAGCTAGAGCAGCAGGATTATCTTTAAGGGTGGCGATGCCATCTTGAACGAGTACAGGTAAATCACCAATTGTATATTCACCATCACTAAGTCCAGTTGCAGACATGGCATCAGTAATCAGTAATAAATTGTTCTCTTTCTTGAGACGGGTCAATATAGAAATGGCTGCGGGATGAACATGAATCCCGTCGGCTATAATCTCTGCGCGAATGCGTTTATCGAACAAAATAGCTCCAGCCGCTCCAGGTTTACGGTGATGTAGGGGTGTCATCGCATTGAACATATGCACAGCTTGGTTAAGTCCAGCATCTGCTGCGGCAATAACCTCTTCAAAGGAAGCATCCGTATGCCCGAGCGCTGCAGTTATACCGTGCTTGCGCAGCCAGAGAATAGCTTCGAGGGCACCTTCACGTTCCGGAGCAAGCGTGACTTGCCGGATCATTCCTGGATAATCGTTCTCCCATTGTGCTAGCCACTCAATATTGGCAGGAACAATATGCTCTGGATTTTGTGCGCCGGACCATTTCGGGCTGATGAAGGGTCCTTCCAGATGCATGCCTGCAATTTGTGTGTAAGGCATTTCAGCAGCACGATAAGCGCTGACTTCGGAGAATACTTGGTCAATAGCAGACTTGGAAGCGGTCATGGTTGTAGCCAGCATTGTTGTTGTTCCTTGGGAACTATGGAACTTAGTGATGGCATTCAGCGATTCAGTATCACTGTACATAAAGTCGTGGCCAGCTCCACCATGAACATGTACATCTACAAATCCGGGGATCAGAAGATCCGTTGCTTGACCACTGGCAGGCCAATGAGCGTAACGCTCTGGGAGCCAAGCCGCATCGCCAGCATAGTGGATCTGCTCTCCAGATACGGCAATCACACCATGCTCAATTAAACCTTGGGGAGTCAGTACCTTACCGAACAGCAACTGTTCTAGTTCTTTATTTATTTCAGCCATTTGCCTGCTCCTTCATCTACGAGAACGATTACATTTGGATGGCTCTGCAGCAAGGATGCAGGGCATTGGGTTGTAATCGGGCCTTCAACAGCATTGCGGATGGCTTCAGCTTTGCCGGCACCACGAACTAATAAGAGAATTTGGCGTGCTTTTAGGATGCCTCCAATGCCCATTGTGATCGCTTGCCGAGGTACCTCGTCCAAACTGTCGAAGAATCTGGCATTCGCTTCCCGGGTATCATCAAGCAGGTCAACGACATGGGTTTTGCTGCTGAGGTTAGCATCGGGTTCGTTGAATCCAATGTGGCCGTTGCTGCCAATACCGAGAATCTGCAAGTCAACGGGTCCGTTTTCTTCCAGCATTTTATCGTATGCAAGGCATTCTGCTTCCATATCCGCTGCGTTTCCGTTAGGGATATGTGTCTGTCCTGGATCAATATCTATATGGTTAAATAATTGCTCGTTCATGAAACTGCGATAGCTCTGTGGATGGTCGACAGGCAAGCCGATATACTCATCCAGATTAAAGGAAGTTGCTTTAGAGAAACTCACAAGTCCTTTTTGGTGCATTTCAACCAATTTGGCATAAACACCAACTGGGGAGCTTCCGGTCGCAAGACCGAGCACGGCTTTAGGATTGCTTTGCAGTAGGCTGGCGATAAGATTCGCACCCGTTTGTACGAAATCTTCATCACTATGGAACTTTAGAATATTCATTAGGATTGTCCTCCTCGTTTGTTTCGGTATTGTTGGACATTGAGATAAGATTGCTCCAGTCTAGGAATAAAATCCCCAAAACGGGTGCTGACCATTCCAGTGAACAAAATATCAATGATGTGAAGCTGAGCTATGCGTGAGGCCATGTCTCCCCGGCGCATACCTTTCTCCAAAGATGAGGAGAATAGGGGGATATCCGCCAGAGTAGCCAAGGTGCTGCTGCCATAAGAGGTTAGTGCGATAGTGCTTGCTCCGCTAGCCTTCGCACACATCAAGGCATCAATGGTCTCGGGAGTCTCTCCCGAATAGGATACTGCGAACACGACATCACCTTCGGAGAGTGATGAAGCAGAGGTAATCTGCATATGGGAATCAGCAAAAGCAGTGCAATTTACGCCTATGCGGATCAGCTTCTGATAGAAATCCTGAGCAACAATGGAAGAGGTCGCCATCCCGTATAGATCAACGCGGCGTGCTTGGCACAATAAATTAACTGCTGCCTGCAGTCGCTCCAGATCTAACAGGGAAGTAGTGTCCCTGATGGAGGTCAGATGGTTCGTCTGCATCGCTTCCACAATCACGGAGAGTGGGTTGCCTGCTACAATATCTTGATAAGAAGAGCCACCATCCTGCGGCGCGGCATCACTATGAGCAATTTCTGCTGCCAGCTTCACCTTGAAGTCGGGGAAGCCTTTAAAATGAAGCACCTTACAGAAACGTGTGATCGTTGCCGGGCTTATTCCGCATTGTTCTGCTAATTCTGTAATGCCCATATGAACGATTTCGCCTGGTGAGGAGAGAATTCGTTCAGCCAGCTTTCGTTCCATTTGAGAGAGCTTGGCCTTCTCATGCTCGAGTGCATGCAGTATTGGGGACATCCATTCATCCACCTCGTTTCAATGGGGTATTGAAATTATTTTTATAATTATTAACTAAATGTAGAAAATTATTTTCATACTTAGGATAAAACAAATTCCATTCGGAAGCAAGGGATAAAAATGAATACTAGAGGGGAATATGCAAAAATAAAAAACGGCCTACTCGCAGAAGGCTGCAAAGTGGACCGTTAAATGATGTAATTACGACGGAGATATAAGATAAAAGGGATACTATACGGTATTGCGTTCTATAATACGGTACTCAAGCTTGCGGTGAACGGGTTGTCCATCATTTCGCTGGATCTGATCATAGATAATCCGAAAAGCGGATATGCCCATTTCAGTTAACTGATTATCTACAGTGGTCAGACCTAACGTTCGGCCGATAGGCTGATCATCAAATCCGATGACGGCCAGATCCTCAGGAATGCGGATACCCTTTTTCCAAGCTTCGATGATTAAACCGGCCGCTATATGATCACCTGCTGAAATAATCAGGGCATCAGGACGATTTTTCATCTGCAGCAGTTGGTGTAGTACGCGGGCACCGTCCTCTTCGGTCACACAGTTATAGATCATCCATTCATCAATGTAAGGATGATCTGTAGCCGCCAGAAAGTCTCTAAAGGCAATTTGTCGGATAGAGCTGCTGCTGCCGTGTGGTCTTCCTTCACAGTAGCCAATATGGCTGTAACCTTTATCATTCAAATATTGAAGGCCGCTGCGAAAAGCAGAATAATGCTCAATATATACAGAAGAAAATTGGCGTTCTCCTCTATCCTGACATACCACAATAGGGCCATAAGCTGTATATTCTTCAATAGCTTCTGAGCTCATTGTTGAAGAGACCATAACCACACCGTCAATTTCTTTATTGCGCAGCATCTCAAGCACCTTAATTTCTTCTTCAGTACGATAATCGGTTTGGCACAGAACGAGCCGGTATTGAGCCAGCAGTGCTTCTTGAGCCAAGCCTGCTATAATGACTGAGAAATAAAATAAGTTGGTATACGGAATAATAACAGCTATAGCTTGAGTCCGCCCAGTGATCAGATGCACAGCGTTCATATTACGCGTGTATTTTAATTTTTCAATTGTAGTTAGAACTGCGGTTCGTTTGACTTCACTTACATAAGGGTGATTATTGAGCACCCGCGAGACTGTTGTCACGGAAACACCAGCCATACGGGCAATTTCTTTAATATTAGCCATTAGAGTACAACAGCCTCCCTTTGGTGCTTGTGTATAGTCATTTTATTTTATCATATTGTCCGCAAATAACCTCCCAAATAAAAAGCTTGCTATGGAATCCATTTCATAAATTAGACTGTAAATGCAAGAGATTACCGGACTAAACCGGCGTAACCACAAGGGCGTGACGGACCGGTAGATCTATTGTATTAATAAAACTAAGCTGTTCGTGAAGCCTTTGGCGATCTGTTCCGAAGCAGCTCCCACACAATAAACAGCAGGACAAGCAGCTGTGGAAGCAAGGTTTCCCAAGTTGGATACATGCCAAGCCAGTTAATTGAAGGCAAGCCCTCTTGTACATGCGCAGGAAGTCTGCCAGCGACCTGAAGCGAGTGAATGCTCTCCCCAAGAAAGCGGAATACTAGGTAATAAATAAGAATTGTAGCTGTACGGAAGAAGGCGGCAATCGGCAATTTTGCACTCAAGGCAATCATTGCATAGCCTACAATACCAAGAATAATCAGAGCACATCCAATCCCAAGCAGTAATTGAGACAGCTTGATGGATGGAGCCATGCCCACATAAAAAATAGTAGTCTCTGCACCTTCACGTAAAATCGCAAGCGCTGCAACGGAGGACAGTGACCAAAGGTTTCCTTTGGCCAGCGCGCCATCAACTTGCCTACCCACGTAGTTGTTCCAGTTCGCAGTGTTTGATTTGCTATGCAACCAGCGTCCGATGGTGAGCATCATAACTACCGCGACAAGACCAGTAATCCCTTCAATCATCTCCCGCGCTCCCCCGGAAGCTGCCCGAGAAATGGTATAAGTGAGCACAACAGCCAATCCGATACTTGCGGTGAGGCCGACAGCTGCACCGGACCAGATCCATTTTTGCGCTTTGGCGTTGCCATCACGTTTCAGGTAAGCAAGAGGAGCTGACAAGACGAGAATAGCTTCAAGTCCTTCGCGCAACAGAATCAAAGCGGCATCCCAAGCATTATAAGTGGTCTCACCAGCCAAAGGCGTTAGTTCACTAAGCATATTGTCCATGATGGTTAAAGCTTGATCCAGTTTAGGTGGATTTGAGAGCAGGTAACCTGTGACAGCCGCACTCTCATTTTCGATATTGTTGTAGACTGTTGGTGAGGCGATCTGGACTTGCCCCTCGGCAGAAGGCCAGGCTACGATGAATTGCTCCATGATGTTAGCGGCCTCTGTGCTGTTATTGTCTTTGGCAGCGGAGGATGCTTTGTTCAGGTAGTTGATTAATCCCTCTATAGAAGCTGGTTCACTGGAAGTGTCCCCAGCGTCAATGGTTTTGCCTTCACTGTAATCAGCCAGCAGCTGATATAGTGCTTCTGCTTCCGATTTCGCCGACGCCTCACGGAGCGGTTCAGCCTGCAGCGCAATCCGCAGCAGGCTTATTCGCGTCTCCAGCAGGCTGTAGACGGCGGAATCGTCCGCCCGGATGTTGCGCTCCGCCGGCTTCCATCCGCTGACGATGTCGCGGTACGCTGCCGCTGCCGCGCTCCAGTCGGCGCTGTGCGCCGCATCCCGCGTGCGTTCCGCCGCGGGCAAAAGCTTCGCCGCCGTCTCGCGTCCGGCGGCTCCAGTATCACCGCCGACCGTGCCGGAGGCGGCGGTGACGTACGCGTCCACGCTTCTCGCGAGCGTGGACAGTGCGGTTTTGGCGGGCTCGCCGCCGCCCGCTGCAAGGGCTTTCGCCGCGTCTGCAAGCGCGGCGTCAACGGCAGCAGCCGGACCGGCGAGTGCCGGGTCCGGCGTGCCTGTGTTCGCGGTGCGCCACAGCGCAGCGAACACTTCTACATCGGCCGCGGCCGCGTCCCAGCGGCTCTGGCCGGCTTCGACGAGCGCGCTGCCGATCGGCGGCAGGAGCTCGTCGACCGTGCCATCGCCCTCCGCCCCCGCGGGGCTGGAGAGCAAAAGCATACACAAAAAGCCAAAAAGAATCAGCAAGGCAACCTTTGGCAATTGCCGTTTAGGATGCGTAAGAGATAACATCGGGATAATCCCCCTTCAATAATGGACAGCCATAAATTTAGCTTAGTAGTGTTTCCCCGATAAAGCCGCCACTGCGGATACCCGGGAAGCAGGCAAATACCGCGCTGCCGGTGTGAGTCATATATTCGTTCAGGAGATCAGTCTTAGAGAGGCGCTGCTGAATGGCAACGAATTGTTTCATTAAATCACGTTGAAAGCTTATGAATAACAAACCTGCATCAAGCTGTCCCGTGGTGACGTCCAAACCGCTGGAAAAAGAGTAGGAGCGGCGCAGCATTTTGACTGTACCGTCACCATGCGCCAATGCGGAGTGTGAATTCGCCGGAATGACAGGTTTCCCGGAAGCGTCCGCCGCTGAAAGATCCAACTCATCGAATTCATCCTTAGCTCCGAGTGGAGCTCCGGTGTGACGATAACGCCCGAAGGTAGCCTCCTGATCACTTAGCGAAGACCGATCCCAGACTTCAATACGCAGACGCACCCGGCGTACTGCCATATAAGTGCCGCCGCTCATCCAAGAAGGACCGTCACTGCTGCTGTTCCAGACCACTTTGTTCATTTCAGAGTTATCAGTTGTATCGGGATTGCCCGTGCCGTCTTTGAAACCCAAAAGATTGCGTGGCGTAGCCCCCTTGGGATCCGCTGCTCCAGTACGTTGGAAACCTTCCTGTGTCCAGCGTAGTACAGCAGTCCCCCGGGCGATACGAGCCAGATTGCGGATCGCATGGAATGCGACCTGCAGATCATCGGCACAGGCTTGCACACAAATATCCCCGCCACACCATTTCGGATCAAGATTGTCACCCGCAAATGCCGGAAGATCGGCCAATAGGGCTGGGTGTTTCGAAGCTAAGCCGAATCTTTCATCAAAAAAGGAAGGGCCAACACCAAAGGTCAGCGTACACCGTGCAGGGTTTAGCCCGTCCGCTTCCCCGGTGTCTGAGGGCGGAAGATTGGGATTGTCATTTACGTCACCAATAAGCTCGCCAGTAGTAAGAGCGGCAGCGGCAGTGGTCCATGCTTGCATTAGTTTTTTCACATCGGCCAGTTTGGTTGTGGTGAAATCAAAGGCAGCAAAATAAATAAAGTTTTGTGCAGGTGTCAAAATCCCCGCCTGATGGCTCCCATAAAAAGGAATGGAACTGGAATCACCTTCTGCGGCTTTCGTTGGCTCAGCTACAGCATTACGCGCAGCTATAATTCCACCGACACCTCCGCCCCCTAACAAAAGACCAAGGCCAGTGGCGCCAGTAAGCCGCAGCATATCGCGGCGGCTTAATTTTTTACCAAATATAGGCTCATTCTTCGATTGATCATTAAGAGGGGGACTTTCAGGATTACCTGGTACTCCAGTGAACTTGTTATGTTTATTCATGAGGGTCACACTCCTAGAATAGTTCCCATGTTGGACAATGGCTCAGCCAAGGCGTCCAAATTCTGACTCAGTTTACGTACTTCATCTTCTTTCAGCTCTTCATAGGAAACATATCCATCTCCGGATTTGAAAGGGGCAAGCTCAGCTTGCAAGGCAGCGAATCGTTCACCAATGGTTTTTTCAAGATCGGCATCCTTTTTAGCTAGTTCTGGTTTTAACAGCTCGTATATCTTTTGCGCGCCCTCAACGTTTGCGACGAAATCATACAGGTCTGTGTGCGAGTAACGTTCTTCCTCTCCGGTTACTTTGGAGGAGGAGACTTCATTTAAAAGCTCAACAGCACCAGTTACGAGCAGATTCGCGTCGATCTCAACGGTCTCAACTTTCGCACGTAACAGCTGTGCATCCTTCAACAATTGGTCAGCAACTTCTGTCATATCTTTAGTTGTATTGTCCTGCCAGAGTGCTTTCTCAAGCTTGTGGAAACCGCGCCACTCTGCCGCATCTACATCATTTTCCCGGGCATCGATATTTGGGTCCAAATCGCCAAGTGCTTCTGCAATAGGCTCAATCCGTTCATAATACATGCGGGCAGGAGCGTAGAGCGCCTTAGCCTCATCAATCTTGTCCTCTTTTACAGCGTTGGTGAAACTCTCTGTTTGCTTCACAAATTCATCACATTGCTGGATGACGTATGTACGATATGAATCTATAGCTGACGTAAAGTCAGCGGTGGCAGTCTCCGGTGCAGTGGTAGCCGTAGCAGTCTCCGGTGCAGTGGTGGCTGTAGTGCTGTTAGCAGCAGTATTTGTAGAATTGTTGTTATTGGTACATCCGGTAAATAGTATGGAGGCTGCAAGCAGACCTGCAGGCACCGCATAAGTAAATTTCATTAAAAAAACACCCCTTTTTTATATCTAAATGATAATCGTTATCAATTATGCTGGACTTATCATAAGTCCGTATACAATTACTGTCAATATAAAAATGTGATGTATCTCATTGTAATAATTGCCCGACAAAAAACTCCCAGGGTTGGGAGTATGGTTTGTGGTAATGTATCCGATTACAATTGAAAAAGCAGAATAGTAACCGCCCCAGCGAACAAGCGAACGTACACAGTACTATGTAATCGGCCCAACTATTCTCTTCGCATATTCAGCAACAACGAACTCAGCTCTAGCCCCAGCGAACCTTTGCGCGTACGCAGCAGTAAAGGCCCCAGCGAACCTTTATGCGTAGTCAGCAGTAACCGACAAGTTGATCTTTGGGCATACGCAGTAACTAAAGGACTCAGATGACACTAAATGCAGCATTATTCGATATTTGAGTCGCTATCGGACCGCATAGTCACTATTGACTTGAAAAGTACCGAATATGGGCCTGTTTCTAAGGAATAGCGTCACTGGAGTCCGAAACTTCGCTCAAAAGGCGATAAATTTGCAAATAACGCCATCTGGGTCCGAAAGCCTCAGTAGGGGCTGATGAATACACTATTGGAGCGGGCAGCCGACGGTCCACAACATAAAGCAGCGATTCCCATTAATGGCGAATCGCTGCTCTATATTGTTTACGATGTTTAAATGAAGCGAACCGTCTCATTTATAGTTAATTAAGCTGTTAATGCGACAGTCCCATTCTTTGAAGGTTTGATCTGCTTAAGAATAAGATCAAAGGTCATCTGCTTTTTATCGTTCATTATGGGATTCATGATCGGCAGAGGGTTGGTTTTCGAACACTTCTGCAGCTTCCTCTGCAGAAAATTCAGGTTCGAATTTACCTACGAGTGGTAATTTGTTTAATTTCGTTGTTTGTACTTCTGCTTTGGTGGGTTGATTGTTTTTTGAATGGCTCATACATACACCTCCTTTAATAAGGAACAACAAACCGTAGTTTGCCCTGAAAAAAGATGTTCTTATTCATGAAAATTTCAGGCTTTTGCATTTGAATGAACTAAGCCCATTTTATAATTGTTACAGCACCATTAACATCAACAATACATAATATGTTTTGACTGTATCCCTTTACCTTGTTATACCAAACAAACCCAGGGCAAGGAGGGGTGACACCATTGAAGGGTGTACTGCCTAATGATAAGAACGTTGATATATAAGGGTTTTTTAAGATAATAATTTGCTTTTTTCATGATTTGGTGCTAATTTGGTGTTAATGATGTTTTTTAATGATCGGAGGCTACCCATGGGAGTATATAAAGATAAGAACGTTAAAAAGAATCCTTGGTATTATTCGTTCTATACGGGAACTATAACGAATGGCAAACGAGATCGGGAGAAGCAACGTGGATTTAAGACAAAGAAGGAAGCTGAGGCAGCTGAGGTTGAGCATAAGTCTAGGCTAAAGAATGGAACTTACTTTAATCCTCAAAAGACTCCGTTTGGAGAATTCATTTCAGAATGGTGTAAAAATAAAAGAAAAATATCTGAAGAAACAAGGGAGATGTATGAGAACAATATACGACTCTACATTAAACCTTCACTCGGTGATATTCCTTTATCTAAATTAAATGCACAACATATAGAGGATTTCATTACATTCATGATAGAAGAAAAAGGACTTGGAGAGTGGTCAGTTAAGCGGACGTTCTCTAATGTTAATACATGTTTGAATGATGCCGTTAAGAAGAAGCTTATTGAGTATAACCCTTGTAGTGTTGTTGATAAGCCTAAGGTGAATAAAAGAATACGCCCAATTTGGACTCCTGAATTTGCTTTTGATTTTTTAGAGAAGACCAAAGGGACGAGCCGATACTGGATTGCAACATATCTTGCCATAATGACTGGTATGAGACCTGGAGAGATATTAGGATTACGTTGGTCAGATATTGATTTCAAAAATAACAACCTATCCATAAAGCAGACCGTAACCAAAAGACGGCGGATTAAAGAGGGGGCAAAAACCAAGTCAAGTGTTAGGTCAATAGCGTTGTCTACAGAGACAATTACAGCTTTGAAGGAACACCGATCACTGATTTTACAGGAACGTTTATCACTAGGTTCAGAATACCAAATGAACGATTTAGTGGTTTGTACGTCTTTCGGTGGTCCATCAACAATGAGAAGTATTCAACGTATGTGGGAACGTCAATTGAAGAAATACGAAGCACCTCATATTGCATTTTATGATCTCAGACACACTCATGTGGCATTCTTGATCCAGCAGAAGGTACACATCAAAGTTATATCTGAAAGATTAGGACATACCTCGGTGTCGTTAACACTGGACACATATGGGCATTTGATGCCTAACATGCAATCAGACGCAGCTGAAAGCTTAGATCAACTCCAAAGAGATATTTTAACCACCATAAAGTAGTAGCAGAGAGTAAAGAATAATAGAAGGAAAAACAAAGGATTAGGAATGAGCATTAGGTTTTAGACGTGTTATATTAGTAGCATAGGAAATCAAGAAAGAGCAGCACCCGACACAAAGCAGTACCTGTTTGACGGCGGTAGGTAGCTAAGAGCGTAAATCCTACAGAGAGTCGCAAGGGTATCATTTGCGGGGTAGCTGTTCTTTTTGCTTCCTATAATATATGTAGTATCATTGATTTAAAAATGATATGGGAGGTTGGGGAGATGGACCTCGAAATAATAAATAAGGCACAGGAAATCTTTAGCGATAGTTATAGCCTTGTTGAGGAAAGGGCAAAGAATTACGCAAATGATACCGACAACAGAATGGTAGACGTACTCAATGTATTGATAACCATCGCACAGCGCAGAGGACCGGAGCTAGTGATAGGCGAAAGCAATGTGAAAGCTTTAATAAATGAAGAGGCATTACATCAGCTTATCAAATGAATAAGCGAATGATCTGGTAATAGAAGGTAATGATTCCTCTCCGTCGAATAGACACTTATTACGCCTAGGAGGGATTTACTTGAGATTACCACGTGAGAGAGTTTCCATTGCAGAGGTCCAAGCTACAGATTCAGCAATCCTTGATAAGTTATTTGAATTCTACGACTTTTCTGCTGGAGAATATTTTTTTATAAAAGACCAACCAGACAAGGCTTACGTAATCGAAGCAGAAGAAAGAGATAATAACTTAAACGTGGTTTATGACGGTGGTAAGGTAATTGATTATTATGACAACTGTTTACCACTCATCTCAACGACAGCCATTATTGATATGATAGGCTATTACGGAGAATCATTTGAGTTAAGAGCATGGGGTAAAGGTTGGCTGCTCATCACTGATGAGATTATTGAATCCGCTGAAGGTGAAGATTTAGTAGGGTTCTTGTGGAAGACTTTGACTACACTCCTTGTCAAACCATAGCAGGATTTATCTTCCATATGCCGAATTATGGTTGTGGGAGGTGAGATATATGAGAGTGATCTTTATTTTAAAGAATGAAAACGGAGAGACCGTGACGGGTCTTGGGTCTGAGAGAGATTTAGATCAATCCGAAGTAACTGCGCTTTTTGCAACGGATAGTATCAAGATATCAGTTGAAACTGGCGATGGCTCGAGAAAATCAAAGTTGGTGAAAGTAGTTGGTAGTCAACTGGATGTATTTGATTCAAAGCCTTTTCTAAATGTTGTAGTAGAAGCTCTTGAAGATTCAAACGCAGCATCGGCATTCTTTTGGTAAACCAACAAATTAATATAGACTACATAAAGCCATCCATAACCCGGGTGGCTTTTTCTATGTCCAGAAAGGGTGGTTATTATGGACTTTCGAATGAACTTCAATCAGAGCGTCAAAGTACAGCTTACTGATTTCGGTGAGCAGATACTGAGGAGCCGACATGAAGAGTGGAACCTGCATTATCTCGAACGAGGGGCTAAAGATATCGGACCATATGTATCGAAGGTAGATTCTGAAGGGTACACCAGATTTCAAATATGGGAGTTTATGCAGAAATTCGGTCCGCATATGTCGATAGCAAAGCCGGAGCCATTTAAAGGAGAAATGATTTTTTTAAATGGAGAACCAACTGAATTTCCTAACAGAACTGATGCTGATAAAGAGTTTATTAGGGAATTTGATAAGGCTCATGTAAGGACTTTGAACCCATAATCTAAACCCAAAAAAGCTCATGATGTGACGGCGAATTAAGTTAAATAGGTAAATAATAGAAGGTAAATACTTCCTTTGCGTCGAAATATGACATCGAAGGAGGTGTTTTAATATGAACAAGAAAATAAAACTTTTCGAGAATACTAGCATGATGTCTCTTGAAGATGAAGTGAATGAATTTTTATTGGAGATTGAGGGTAGTAAAGTAGAAGATATTAAGCATTCAGTCGTTGCAGTTACGCTTGATGATGAAGCTTTGAAGCTCTTTACTGCTATAGTTGTTTATCAGGTTGAAGAATCAGGCCCAAGGAAAACTGCCCAACGAGAAAGTGCATATTAATAGAGAAAGGCACCCTAGCAGGTGCTTTTTTTAAATGATTACAAACAAAGGAAATCTTGTTTGGTGTCGAAAAGTGATGCTGGGAGGAGAAAAAGTGTTTGAAAAAAAATTTAAGATTGAGGATATGTTCAATGAAAACGAAGAGTACCATTTATGGATTCTCTCCATTGGTGCTGCAAGACAGGATTTATTCTTTGTAAACAAACAAATAGTTCATCTAATTGACTGCAACTCTAGTGACGGTATATTGTACTATGCAAAAATGTCTGCTGCACATGTTAACGAATCCCTCGCCCTTTTGAAAAAAGCGCAATCGGACTATCCTGAGATTTGGAGACTATTTAACAATATCGAGCAATTTGAGAACAGATATAAGGAATTAGTAGAGTTGATTGAAGGCGAACTCCATGGTTCTTTTTATAGACAAGTCCTTAGTCATGTCAGAAACAATACATTCCATTACAACAAAGGAAATTGGATAAAACAGCTTAAAGAGAGAGACTTCGAGTCAACAAAAAAGGTTTTGAAATCATTGTCTGATGAAAAGTTTTTTTCTGGGTACAAAATAGGAGATACCCCAGCAGAACATGATTTTTATTTTGCGGAAGAAGTTCAAATCAATTGGTTATTTCAATTAGGTAGGGAGTTTGGTTTGAATGAAAAGGAATTGCTTACTCACTTAAGCCTGATTACTGCCAAAGTGATGAATGTCCTCTCCTTAATTCTATATGACTTCTTCTCTAATTACAGGAATCGACACACTGGTTTTAATATCATCACAAAGTAGTTCAAATAACAATAAGTCTGGACGAAAATCTAACAACCTCTTTTTCATAACGAGGTCAGTTAATGGAAGATCTGTAGGTTCCAACTTTGACAGTTCGATTCTCTAATCAGTGTCCTTTGTGCAGGATTTATCTTCCAAACGTCGAATTATGGCGGTAGGAGGTGCTTTATGGCACAGATAAACAATGAAGAACTTCTAAAATGGAAAAAAGAAATTGATGCTGAATTAGCGGATTCGACTGAGATTGATGCCCTGCAAGAAGAAATCAACAAACTGTTCACCCGTCTTCAGGTCGTTAGCAAAGTAGAAATGAGATTAACCGGAACACCTGAACATTCTGGTTTCCTAGAATCATTTGTACAACCGATACAACGAGCATTCAATGAAAAGGATGCTGAACTTTCAAGAATTCAAAAAGAGCAATGGCAGCGTCTAATAATGCTGGAAAATATTAATGAAGAAATCAGCAGGATGCTACAAAGATAAGGCACCCTAACAGGTGCTTTTCTTTTAGTTTAGTTACAAATAAAGGAATCAGTCACCTAGTGTCGAAATTTGATGCTGGGAGGTGAGTGTTTTGGCAGCAGAGAAAACATATCGTGATTGGAATATCCAATATAAACGCGTTCGGGGAACATGGGAAGCAACTGCAACAAAGGGAGCTTTCTGTGAAAATGCTTATGGCGATGACGAGGAAGACGCGTATATTAAGGTGACCTCAAAAGTTGATGTTCAAGAAGACTTCTCAAAAAGAAATATATAAGCACCCTAGTCGGTGCTTTTTCTATGCCTGCACCTATAAAAACTTATACACAATATACATACATCATGAATGCTCTTGGGGGAGAGTTGTCCACCACTAAACATATACATCCGTGGTGGAGAGTTCTCCACCACCTTGGGGTATGATTCTCCACCATTAGTGGTGGAGAGTTCTCCCCCTAAGATAACTAAAAGAAACATTAAAGAAAGTAATATATAAAGATATATAAGAGACACATATTCTTATAGATATACAACCTCATAAAAACATGTATAAAGGCTGCTCATAAAAGAGTGGCCTTTTTGTATTTCAAAGAAAGGGTGAAGTTGATGAGTACTAAAAGAAATAATAGGACCATGCCAGCCATTTGTAACGAAGGTTGTAATAAACAGTTCGAGGTTAACGGCTTCCAGACAGCGAGGCTACCAGGAGCCATAGAGAGGACGTACTTCACATGTCCACATTGTAAGCATGAGTACATTGCTTTCTATACAGATCTGGAAGTAAGGGAACTACAGGCAAAGATCAGACGGGTACAGACTAAGCTTCAGAACCCCAGAGTTGATCAGGCTGCAACACTGAAGCAAGTTAAAGATATACAAGCCCAGATTAAGGCAGGCATGGATAGGGTGAAAGAAAAGGTTGAGAGAGGATGAGTCTTGTGAGAGATATGCTAATCTACTACATCAAGAGTCCTGCAGCATGGTTAGGAGTTGTTATTGGTGTAGTGGTTCCAATTATCGCGTTAAGGTGAAGGACTGATAAATATGGCAAGCGACAGACGTGATCAGAACCGCTACTATGACCGCTACAAGAGAGACAGGTCAGCAAAAGCGTTCTACAGGTCTACAGCATGGGAGACAGCAAGAGTACAAGCACTCATCAGAGACAACTATCTATGTCAGCACTGCATAAAGCGTAAGAGATTAACTCCTGCTGATATGGTCCATCACATTAAACCACTGAGTGATTACCCTGATCTTGCTTTAGGACTAGAGAATCTATTAAGCCTCTGTAATAGTTGCCATAACAAAGAACATGGTCTTGCAGGGGAGAAGGTAGAGACATCAGTAACGAACCGAAGGGCGAGGTTCATAGTTTCCAAAGGAAATAGTGAGGTGTTCTGATGATGATAGCTAGCGAATGATAGATAAGACATTATAGCTAATTAAGGTGCCATTACAGGGGGATTCTGGAATAACTCTAACAAGTGTTCCTATGAATGTTATAACGCCTCAGTGAGCCTCAGAGAAGCTGTGACAATGCATCAACAAATAGATGTGAAATTAAACGGGGTGGAAAAATGGGACAAAATAAGACCAGCCCCCCTGCCTTAAAAGTTAAAACGAGAGGCACAAGGGACCGCGCCCCCAGTTTCGTTTTCGGCGTATGACCATTTCATATATGAGGGGGGGGTGTCATGGAACACAAACCAAAACGGGAGATCAAAGATAGAGCAGCTAAGAAACTATTTGATATCGTGATACGAGAATTAGAGATTGATGATAATCTTTCTGATCGGACCATCATGATAACAGATAACTTGGCTTTGCTTGAGCAGTTAAAACAGCAGCATTTGGCGGACATAAAGGCTCGTGGTGTGGTCGAGCTTTTTGTCAATGGGTCACAGCAAATGTACAGACAGAACAAGTCTGTGGACATGGTAATCAAAATTATTGAACACCAGCGGAAGCTGCAAGCCGAGTTGAAATTGACCCCTGCCTCAGACAGAAAGGTCTCCGGTGTAGTTGATCCGGAAGGTGGCGATAAAGGTGACGAATTTACTGGCTATTGAAGCGTCTAAACTTCAAACCACACAATATGCAACTGCGGTCACAGCGCACCTTATTATTACGTCGAAGAAGGTTTATCAAGCCTGTAAACGCCATTTAAATGATCTAAAAAGGCAAGGAACTCGTGAATTTCCGTTTGTTTTTGATGAGGAAAAGGGATACCGTCCAGTTGGTTATATTGAAAAGTTCTGTAAGCCCTCAATGGGTGACTTTGATCGACTGGAGCTGCAACCTTGGCAACATTTCATAATCGGCTCACTCTATGGGTGGGTGCATAAAGATACCGGGCTTCGTCGCTTTCGCGAGGGGCTTATTTTTATGGGCAGAAAGAACGGTAAGACCTCTATGGTGTCTGGTCTATCTCTTTACGGTGCCTCAAAGGACGGAGAGAACGGAGCTCGGGTCTATCAGCTGGCAAACTCCAAAGAACAAGCTAGAGATATGTTCGATGAATGTAAGGCTATGATCAAGGCGTCCCCGTTACTCAGAAAACACTTTGATGAGACGCTACATGAGATTCGTTTCCGGAAGACAATGTCCAAGATTCTACCGTTGGCAACTGATAGTAAAAAGCTTGATGGTAAGAACTGCAGTATGGGTGCTTTTGATGAGATCCATGAGTACAAAACGTACAAGCTAATCAATGTCATAAAGAACTCAACGGGTGCCCGTACACAGCCGATGATCTTGTACATTACAACAGCTGGTTATCAGTTGGATGGTCCGCTGATGGATTATTATGATAAAGCTGCGGATGTTCTAGAGGGAGTAATTCCTGCTGAGCATGCCTTTTACTTTATGGCGGAGCTTGACCCAGGGGATGACATTGAAAATCCTGATAACTGGGGGAAGGCTAACCCTAACTTGGGTGTTACCATAAAAATGGAGGACATGCTAAAGGAATGGGATGATCGTAAACATATTCCTGCTGAACGTAATGACTTTATCACCAAGCGTTTGAACATCTTTGTCAAAGCGGACGAGGAATCGTTCCTTTCATTCGAAGTGCTGAAGCGGAACAACCAGGAACGTGACCCGAAGCAATTCGAAGGCAAGGGCTGTGTCGGGGGCTTCGATCTTTCGGACAGCGAAGATTTTACTAGTGCTTGTCTGGAGTTTCCGATCCCTGAAACGGGCGAGGTGTTCACTATCTCACATTCGTGGATTCCAGCTGAAAAAGTGAAGCAAGCCAATGAGGATTTACCATACAAAGAATACGAAGAAATGGGACTTTTAACTATTATTCCGGGCGAATATGTAAAAAAAGAGTACATTTTTGATTGGTTTGTGGAACAATCTAAGCGCTTTGGTATTGAAAAGATTATGTATGACCCAGCCAAGGCATTTGGGCTTGTAGAGGCGCTGAAAGCCTATGGATTCGAATGTGAAGTTGTTCGACAAGGACACCTTACATTAGGGCCGGCTATGGATGATTTGAAGGAACTGTTTATTGACGGAAAAGTAATTTACAACAACAACCGATTATTCAGATGGTATATCAACAACGTCAAACTGGTTGAGGATAGAAACCGGAATAAAATACCTACTAAACAAGGTCGCTACCGTAAAATTGACGGGTTTGCGGCCTTTTTGAATGCCCACGTAGAGGTAATGAAACAACTTGCCGTAGCTCCACCAACTGGTGAAGTATCCTTTGTTTCAATCAGTGAGCTGTTAAGGGGGTGATGATAAAAAATGAACTTAGGGCAACGAATGAAGCTGGCTTGGAATGTGGTTAGAAACAAGGCACCGACTGGGACTGAGAACTTTTCAAACTGGTTCCGCAATGGCTTATCAATCTTCCGTGGGAAAGCTGGGGGAGAGCTTGCCAACAACGAAACAATTTTTTCGGGAGTATCACGGTTATCTAATTCTTTAGCAGTGCTACCTATCAAACTATATCAAGAGTTTGACCCGGTTTATTCTGATTTGAACGACTTGGTGGCGAATGCTCCAAACAGAAACATGACATCGTTTGGTTTTATTCGTCTTCTGGAGACACATCGAAATGTGTATGGTAACGGCTATGCTCTTAAGATGTATGACCGATTCTACAACGTCGAGTCACTTGTTGTTCTTGATCCGACAAGCGTTGATCCTGTTGTTGAACAAGACACTAATGAACTGTGGTACATGGTCAGAGGTGACAAAGGAACGTACTACGTCCATAACATGGACATGGTGCATGTAAGTCATATTCAGACCACACAAAACGGTTACAAAGGCATAAGTCCGATAGACGTTCTGAGAAACACAATTGATTTTGATGGTGCAGTCAGGAAGTTCACTCTTGACCAACTGGATACATCAATTAAAGCGTCATTCATCCTGAAATTGGCTGCTCATGTAGGGGAAGAAAAGAAAAAAGAGATTTGGGCGAATTTTGCAAAGTTCTATCAAGAGAATGGTGGCGTGATTATCCAGGAACCTGGAGTGGAAATCAAGGAGATTAACAGAAATTTTATCGACTCCAAGGTATTCGAAGTCGAGAAGATCACCCGTTCTCGGGTCGCCACTGTTCTTAATATGCCAGTGACAATGCTTGGCGAAACTGATGGTGCTAGTTACAGCAGCATGGAGCAAATGAGTCTTGAATTTGTTACTTACACGCTACTACCTATTGTCCGTCAATATGAGCAAGAATTTAATAGAAAGCTGCTTACAGCAGAGCAGCGTCAACAGGGACTGTACTTCAAGTTCACTGTCGGCGCTCTTTTGCGTGGAGATATGACAACTAGAGGAGAGTTCTATTTTAAGATGATCCGGTCAGGCGTGTTTAAGCCAAACGAGGCACGTGCTTGGGAAGAGCTACCACCAGAAGATGGTGGAGACAAGCTTTATATAAGTGGCGATCTTTATCCAATGGATACGCCAGTTGAGCAAAGGAAGGGGGTGAGTACAAAGAATGAGTAAAAAAAAATACTGGACGTTCAAAAATCAAGCGAATAACGAAGCTGACCTATACCTCTATCTTGAGATTGCATCATGGGGTGGTGGCTATGCAGCTCACTCCGCAAAGAGTTTCAAGGCTGAACTTGATGCCTTAGGAGAGATCTCAACGATTAATGTTTATATTAACTCTCCTGGCGGTGATGTGTTCGAGGGTAGGGCTATCTATAACATGCTTAAGAGGCACAAAGCCTTCATAAGGGTGCATATTGACGGTTTAGCTGCATCAATTGCTGCATATATCGCGATGGCAGCTGACGAGCTGATTATGCCTAACAATGCCATGCTCATGATCCACAACGCTTGGATGAACACTAGCGGAAACGCCAAGGAGTTGCGTGAAGCTGCTGACATGTTGGATAAAGTAGGCCTATCTATGAGGCAGGATTTTCTGCTCAGAGCTGGCGATAAACTTGATGAAGAAACCCTTACTAATCTGCTGGATGTAGAGTCTTGGTTGACTGCTCAAGAAGCGCTGGATTATGGGCTTTGTGATGTGGTTACTAGTGCGAAACAAATAGCTGCGTTGGCCGATACGAAATTACTTGCTAAATACAGGAATGTCCCTAATGATATCACTCAAAAAGAAGAACCTCCTACTCCTGAAAATGGGTTCTCTGAGGAAAAACGTAAGGAAATCGCAAGAAACGCAAGTCTAGAATTACAAAATTTGCAATCATACCTGGGAGGTATTATTAATGGCTAAAACACTGTTTGACGTAAAAAACGACTTGGTAACTATCGGAGCTGCCTATGCTGCAGCAAAGCAAGAAAAACTGGTTGAAGCTTCTAAGCCGGATGCCAGTATCGAAAATATCAAGGCTTTGGAAACTAAGGAAGCTAATCTGAAAACGCGATTCGACATCCTTCAACGGGAGCATGATGAAATGGAGTCTGCTCAAGCGGCTGCGCTGGCTGCCAAAACTCCTGCGCCAGGATCTGATCTTGCTGATCCAAAGGCGAAATTTAATGCTGCAAAGGCAGGCTTAATCCGTGCAGTAGTAGGTGGGAAAAGTGTTCCTGCTGAAATCAAGGCTGCGCTGGGCGATAATAACAGTACAGGCGGGGAAAAGATTCTACCGTCTACAATGACCAATGAATTGCTGCATGAGCCGTTCGTAAAAAATCCTTTGCGTGAAGTGTCGACTGTAACCAGTGTAACGAATCTCGAAATTCCAAAGGTAACATTCACCCTGGACGATGATGACTTTATAGGTGACACCGAAACGGCAAAAGAATTGGAAACAGAGGGGGATGTGGTGACATTCGGCCGCCATAAATTCAAAGTGTTTGTTCCAGTTTCCGAGACCGTTCTCGCTGCTACTGACACTAATCTTGTTCAAACTGTGGATCAGGCGTTAGAAAGTGGCCTAGCAGCCAAGGAAAAGAAAGTAGCATTCGCTGCAACGCCTAAAGTAGGTGAAGAACACATGTCTTTCTATTCCACTCAAAACGGTATCACTGAGGTGACAGGGACTGATCTTTATAAGGCAATTAAAGCCGCATTGGCTGCTCTGCATGAAGACTACCGAGACAATGCAAAAATCGTGATGAGATACGCTGACTATCTTGATATCATCGAGGTTCTGGCTAATGGAAGTGCAACTCTGTACAGTGCACAGCCTGAACAAGTTCTTGGAAAGCCTGTTGTTTTCTGCGATGCGGCAGTTAAACCAATTGTAGGTGATTTCCGTTACTCACACTTCAACTATGACCCAACAGTGCTGTATGACCGCGACAAGGACGTTAAAACAGGTGTTGAATTGTTCGTGTTGACCGCTTGGTTGGACCATAAAATCAAACTTAAGTCTGCATTCCGCATCGCAAAAAAGTCTTAACTCCTTCACCAGCAACATTCAAGCCAACAGGCCAAGAGGGTGAACATGAAGGTGTGAATCATACCGAGTTCGAACTGTTGGATGGTGATGGAGTGAGGATTTCCCTCAAAGCCGGGGCGGTCACTTACATCAAGAAGAATGGAGTAACCCTAACTCCGGATGATCAAGAGACGATGTGGTTTAGCGACGATAATGTAGCTGGACAGTACAATTTCGAAGTAAAAACAACCGCTGGAACGGTATATACTGCCGTTTTGGATTGGGTGCCGACCGTATAGGGCGGAAAGGAGCCCGTTATGCTTGAGTTACAGCTTGATGAATTGAAGGAATATTTGCGAATAGATGGGAGCGAGGAGGATGTTACCCTCGCTCTTTTTGTTGCAGCAGCAAAGGAATATCTCGCTGAAGCTGGTGTACCAGAGGACAAGCATGAAACGGCCAGATATAAACTGGCCGTGATGCTCTACTGTTCAATTAACTACGAACATCGAGATCCATCTGAGAAGATTGAGAAATTCAATTTCTCGCTGGAAAGCTTGATTTTACAACTGAAAACGGGGTGATATGGCATGGAATATCCCGTATTGAAGAAGTTCAGGGATAAGGGTTCAGGTGATATTTATGAGGTTGGATCGAAGTACGAAGCAGAAACTGACAGAGCTGCTGATTTACAGAGGCGTGGATTTATCGGTAAAAACGATGATGAAAAATCCACTAAGCGTACTGCCCGTAACACTTCGCGATCCCCTGAGAAGAATGACAAGGGAAATGATGAAGCATGACCGTCCTAGTCAATCGACTTGATAAGCGAGTGGCCATCTTTCGCCCTCCTGGTGCAGACGATGTAGATGACTGGGGGCAACCAACAGACAATTGGATTGAAGTAGCAAAGCTATGGGCTGGCATAGAACCTCTTAGAGGGCAGGACCGAGCTGCTGCAGCACAGGTTACCGCTGATGTTACTACCCGCATCCGTGTAAGGTACCGTGAAGGAATTGATCGGACGATGGTTGTTCGCTACAAAAGCATTGAGTTCGAGATCCTTTACATCATCCATCCATCTTTCAATATGCAAGAACTACAACTCATGTGTAAGGAGCATCAGTGATGGTACGTCGGAGTTCAAGGTCAAATATTCGTGTGGATGGTGCAGATGAAGTGATTCGGCAGCTCAAGCGAGCTAATGCTGAGATCACAAAAGAGATTCGAGACCTTATATCAAAGGCGGCTGAGATAGTATTTCGTGAGGCTGATTCAAGAGTTCCAATCGGTGAGACTGGCAAAACTCGCTTCTCGCTGCAGATGAACATAGGGATATCGAAAAAAGGTAACTATTACGCAAATGTATCTGTAGGGGCACGCAATGGAGATATCTCTGCGTCTGCCCCTTTTTACGTTACCTTTTACGAGTATGGAAGCAGTCACCAGCCACCACGCCCGTTTATGAGACCCTCATTGGATAAGAGCAGGGCAAAGGTTCGAAAGCTGCTCATAGAGGGCGTCAAGGCTGTGGTTGAGAGAGTAGGTGCTTAATGGCTATAGAAACAAAATTGAGAGATTACTTGCTGTCCATCAAAGAGATTCAATCGGTTGTCGGCAATAGAATTTATCCCGGCTGGCTGCCTGAGAAACCAACTTATCCAGCCATCGCTTATCTCCAAATATCGGGAGTAGCCCATCATAATATCCCGGTAGCTTATCCCAGATTTCAATTCTCTGTATTCTCAACAAAATATAGTGAGGCGAAGGAATTAGCAGAGGAGATACGAAGTGCCCTCCAACGTTACAAGGGGAACATGGGCGGGGTTAGGGTGTTGCAAGGCGTATGGGAAGGCAGCAGGGACATGTACGAGAGTGACACAAAACTCTATCACATAGCAACAGATTTCAAAATCATTTACAGGGAGGAATAACAAATATGGGACGTAATATGACGACAGTGCAAGCAGGGAATACTATCCGGTTTGGCTCTGCAAAATTCGAGGTTGGGCCAGATATTAACAGTCTTATTGACCTCGGAGCGATGAACAGTATCGTATTCGAGGAAACGTGGGATGAAATGACCGTGACTAGCGACAACGCCGGGGTAATCAAGACAGGAATGAGCAATCACGTCGCTGGCATTGAGGGGGATCTGATGGAAATCAATCTCGCTACTCTGGCTACAATCCGTGGCGGCATCGATAAGATTGAGAACATTGCTGGCACCCCAAAAACCGTGACTAATGAGGCGTTGACCTTAACCGGACAAACACAGAAGCGTCTTTTGAATAAGAACGGAGCTGGTACAGTCGTTACGGCCGTCACTGTAAAGAAGGGTGCAACTACATTGGTGGCTGGAACAGATTACATCTTAGCCGTAGATAGCGCGGGTTTTTCTGTCATTGCTAGGGTAGAGGGCGGCGGTATTACGTCAGGTGACGCTGTAACGGTCAACTACACCTATACTCCCTTGTCAGCAAAACGGTTCCTATCTGGAGGTATTGGTACCTTCCAGCCAAGAGTTGCACGTATCACGAACTATGATGACCAAGGAAAAAGATTTCAAATTACTATTTACAAAGCCACACCGGAAAGCGGTCTAAATATCACGTTCCCTGAAGCCGATGCAGAAGATCCTGCAATTACACCAATTCGCATGAATGGTACCTTAGATGCAAATCGCGCTGTGGGTGAACAACTATTCGAAATCTACGATGAACAGGGAGTGTAATGAAAATGTCAAAACAACCAACAATTCTTAACTTAGATGAAGTTGTCCCTGCCGAACGTATTGTAATTCTTGGCGGAAAGCATATTGACGTTTCCCGCATTCCCTCCCGTGTAATGCTCAACATTACTAAGAACCAAGACAAGTTAAAAGGCGGTGGTGATGACAGTTTCTCAGAAATTCTTAAGCAAGTCATCAGTATCTGCAAGCCTTCATTCCCGGATATTACAGAGGAGTGGCTTGGAGATAACGTTGATTTCGATCAGTTGATGCAATTGATCGAGTTCGTCCTAGCTCCGCTTAAAGATCGGGCAGGCGGCGAATCAGGAAAAAACGAGGGGAGCCCCAGCCTATAGAGCTGGGGCGTATTTTTGCGCGAATGGGCGCAATGTACTCCTGGGCAACACCTGAATACATGTTAGATCACATGTCCTTTCCCCAGATCATGATGTACTACGATTACGGGATGGAGCATGAAGAGAATAAATCGAACATCTTGGTCGGCCGCATTGGGGTCGGCCTTTTTGGTGCGAAAGAACAGCCGAAGAAGGAACGCCGAGTTCGGGGAGATGGCAATCAAACGCCAGATCGAGCGGCATTCCGTGAGAAGTATGGTAGCCGCATCAAGCGGCCGGAAGGAGGGGAATCATGAGTTTACTTGGCAATCTAGTCATTAACATCTTGGGGAATAACACTGGCTTAGATGATGCAATGAAACAAGCGCAGAAGTCAGTAGATAAGTTCGGCAAGGGCATGGCTGATGTGGGTAAATCTTTGACGTCACTCGTGACGGTTCCTCTCGTTGCGGTCGGCGGTGCTTCACTTAAGGTTGCATCTGACTTTGAATCTGCCTTTGCAGGCGTGAGAAAGACGGTTGATGCTACGGAGGCTGAGTTTGCTCAGTTGCGTGATGGGGTCCGCAATATGGCGAAAGAGATGCCTCAATCTGCATCTGACATCGCAAGAGTAGCCGAAGCGGCTGGACAGTTGGGTATCAAAACTAGCGCGATCCTTGGATTTACTAAGACGATGGTTGACTTAGGCGTTGCAACTAATATGACCAGTGACGAAGCTGCCAGTGCCTTGGCGCGGTTGGCGAACATCACTAAGATGCCGCAAGATCAATTTGACCGACTGGGCAGCTCAATAGTTGCGTTAGGTAATAACTTCGCTACTACAGAATCTGAAATCACAGATATGGCTTTACGGCTGGCTGGTGCCGGCTCGCAGGTTGGTATGTCTGAGGCTGATATCTTAGGTTTAGCGGCTGCTCTATCATCCGTAGGTATTGAGGCAGAAATGGGCGGTTCGGCAATCTCTCGGGTTATGGTCCGTATGCAGGTAGCTGCATCAGGAATGAACAAAATGGATGCTCTCACACAAGCGACTGGCATGTCACTCCGAGATCTGCAATTACTTGCAGACAATAACAGCAAGGAATTTAAAGCCTTGGCGGATGCTTTAGGCATGACTCAAACTCAAATGGGTAACATCGTTGACGGTGGAGTCGATTTACAGAACTTCGGTAAGATTGCGGGAATGACATCAGAGCAATTCAATAAAGCATTCAAAGATGATGCTGTCGGTGCTCTTGGTGCATTTATTAACGGACTAGGTGATGCAGATTCAGCAGGAACCTCCGCTATTAACATGCTGGAGGAAATGGGCATCTCTGAAATCCGCCTTCGGGACAGCTTACTGCGTGCAGGTAATGCTAGTGAGTTGTTCGCAGGGGCTGTTGATCTATCAAATAAAGCATGGGATGAAAATTCGGCACTAACCCATGAAGCAGAGCAACGTTATAAAACATTTGCCAGTCAAATGCAGATTCTTAAGAACAAACTGAGCGATATCGCTATAACTATCGGGGATGCTATCATGCCTGTGGTGCTAGAAGCAGTCAATTCCATGCAACCACTGATCGATAAGATTGCTAGTATTGCTGAGAAATTCGGTTCGCTTAGTCCAGAATCGCAAAAGTTGATTATCACGATAGCGGCAATCGCTGCTGCTATTGGTCCGTTGCTTGTTATCTTAGGGCATGTTGTTAGTTCGGTTTCTGCTCTAATGCCAGTATTTGCAGCACTAACGGGTCCGGTCGGGCTGATAATCGCAGGTGTTGCAGGGTTGGCGGCTGGACTCACTTATCTTTATAACACAAACGAAACCGTGCGAAATGCTATAAATTCGGCGTGGGAATCGATTAAAAGTGTAGCCCTTTCTGTATGGGGAGTAATCAGCGAGTTCATCATGGGTCAGATTGATAAGATAAAAAAGTTCTGGGACGAAAACGGCACACAGATTCTGCAAGCAGTGACAAACGCTTTTAATGCAATAAAAAAAGTTATCGAATTCATTATGCCAGCCATCCTGTTCATCATCGACATGGCATGGACAGCCATCAAGAATGTTATCAGCGGTGCTTTAGACATCATAATGGGTCTCATTAAGATCTTCACCGGACTCTTTACAGGGGACTGGAGCAAGATGTGGGAAGGTATTAAGCAGCTGCTCGGTGGTGCGATTGATTTTATCGTGGGTTTAATGACACTCAACTTTCTTGGTGGACTGAAGACGCTCTTCACCAACCTATTAAAATCTGGTGTTGGCTTAATGAAGAGCATGGGCGAAGGTATAGTTAATGCTTTCAAGGGATTACAGTCATCTGCGAATAGCCTAATTTCTAAAATGGTCAGTGGAGTTATCAATTTCTTTAAAAATATGTTCACTGAGGGAATTGGTATTTTTACCAGACTCCGAACATTGGGTGCATCTATATGGGAGTCGTTATCCCAAGCGGTTGTTGGAGTTGCAAAGGGCATATGGAATAGCATAACTGCTAACTTTCAAGGAATGCTCAGTAGCGTTAAAAATATCTTCGGCACGATTCAAGGAGTCATTGAGAGTATATGGGGCAAGGTCATGTCTTTCTTCAAAGGTATCGACCTCGCTAAAATCGGTAAACAAATCATGCAAGGGCTGGTCAATGGTATCGGCAGTATGGCGAGTGCTGTGGTTGATAAAACCAAAGAAGTAGCGACCAAGATCAGTGACTCGATTAAAAACTTCTTTGGTATTCATTCGCCTTCCCGGCTAACAACCGGCTACGGAGAAAACATATCTGAGGGTCTTGCTGTAGGGATAAACAATTCTAAGGGTAAGGCTAAAGCGGCAATCGAACAGCTAACTGGTGAGACTGGAGCGGCAGCTGCCAAAGCCGCGGAGAAAGTAACTAAGGACGCAAATAAAGCATCTGAAAAAGCTCAAAAGGCTGCTGCGGCAGCTGCAACCAAAGCGCAGAAAGCAGCAGCGGCGGCAGCGACCAAAGCAGCAACGGAAGCAAACAAAGCATTCAATGCGGCCTTAGATACGGCTCAATATAAGTACAAAATGGGTGAGTTTGATGAAACGGCTTATATCGCCTCTCTCGAAAAGGTCAAATCTGCATACACAAAGACCAGTGCCCAAATTCAGACGATTAATCTTGCAATTAAAAAGGCGAATGACCAGATCGCCAAGGAAGCTGCTGCTGAGGCCAAGAAACAGTTTGAAGCCTCCAAGACGTACATCGAGGCTAAGAAACAGGCCAATGAGATATCCATTGAGCAGGAGCTTGCGGCATGGGAGAAGCTTCAAACTCGCTATAAGGTTGGCACCGCTGAGCGCATCGCTATTGATAAGCAGGTCAATAAGATCCGGACTGATCTTGCCAAAGAAGCAGCGGCAGAAGCAAAGAAGCTATATGACGAGCAGGTCAAATCAATTGAAACGCTTAGCACAGCTGCCGTAACTGCACTAAAGGCTCGGTATTCAGCAGAGGAAAAGGTCGCTACAGAGGCCTTACAAAAGCGCATTGACCAGCACAAGGCAGTATCAGACGCCATCATTGCTGGATATGACGCTGAATATCAAGCGATGATTAAGACACTTGACGCTCAGACTCAGGCACAGTTACTGGGCTTGCAAGATCAGATCGACAGCATCGAGGGTCTGACTAAAGCTGAGGACAAAGCCTCAGAAGAAGCTGCCTATCAAAAGAAACTGGCTGATAAACAGAAAGAATTAACTGATGCCGATACTGCTGAATCAAGAGCGAAGATACAGGAAGAGCTTAATGATATGCTCGCCGAGAGGGAGAGGAAACACCTTCTGGAACAGCGCCAGGTTCAGATTGATGATCTGAAGTCTGAAATGACTCGGATTAAGACACAGGGCGAGCAAAAAGCCGAGCTTCTGAAACAGGAATATGAGACTAAGAAGAGCACAGAAGAGAAGAAGGCCCAAGCGACCACTGACAGCCTTACTGCTCAGATGGATTCTACTAAGACTCATTACACTGCGCTCAACACCGAAGAGGCTTTACAAGCTGAGGTACGGCGTTTGATGCTCGACAGTAACAATCAGGAGCTGATCGACCTACTAGCGGAATATAATCCGAAATGGCAGGATGCTGGGCAATCCTTCGGAGAGAGCTTATTGAGTGGTCTTAACAGCACCAAGAATAGCATTAAGGCAGCGGTGGATGAGATCCTCGCTACGGTGGGGAAAACAGCAAAGGCGGCAACATCATCGACGAACATGTCTAATGAGGTAGCCTATCTTAATAGCTTGTTGGCTAACGGTACGGCCGCACAAAAGAAATGGGCGGAAGCTCAAGCCAAAGATTACAGTCTACAGATCGTCAATGGTGTTATTAAAGGCATGCAGTCAGGCACCGCGGCAATCAACAACGCGGCAGCAGCCACGGCTCAAGCGGCAACAGATGGCATAAAGGACACGCTAAAGATCAAGTCTCCAAGTCGCGTAATGATAGCTATTGGTGAGTTTATCGGCAAAGGATTAGCGTTAGGAATGGAACGGCAGATGTCAGCGGTCGAAGGTGCTGCGCAGGACATGGCAGATGCCGCCGCTATGGATCTCAGCTCGCCAAGCCTCAGTGGAATTGACAACCGTATTCAACCGTTGGCGAATGATGCTAGAGCTTCTAGTGGAACGCAAGGCGGTTTGCTGGGTGAGAGGGATATGGTCTTGCACAATAACATCTATCTGGACGGCAAGCAGATAGAGAAAAACGTATCTCGCCGTCAAATGAGCTCACTCACTGTGGCAACAAGGGGGCTAGGATTGACATGACAAGTAGTATTACTCTCGGAGGTATTCGGGACGTAGATCTAGGGTTTCGAGTGCTTGAAGAGACCAAAGACCCCTTACTCCCTAGCACCCGAGATATGAATGTAGAAATAGCTGGTAAACACGGGCAATATGACTTTGGCGCGGACCTAACGGAACGCGTCTTTTCTTTTTCTTGTGCTTTTGTTGCGGATGGTACTAATTACGATTTGCCAAGTGCAGCAGGTTTGCAGCAACGGGTAAGGGCTCTTGCAAGGCATCTGACTGATGCTAATGGTAGACCCAGAACAATGGAACTAAGACGTGCTTTTGAACCGGATAAGTTCTATCTGGTCAGATATGCTGGATCGGCTTCATTGGAGAGGTTGATATATAACAGCATTGGTATGTTCGAATTGGAATTGGTTGCTTTTGATCCTTTCGCTTATTCGGTTCAAGAGCATATCACCGAGCAAGTAATCACCAGTTCACCAACAACTCTGGTCATTCAATCAGGCGGTAATATCCATTCAGAAGCAGTTATTATCTTGACCAATAATGGGTCTAATACTTTATCGAATTTCAGAATCACAAATGAATACAAACTCGAATAGGAGGCGAAAGATTTGAACGTATCAAATTATTTAGCAATTGCACTGTTGAATCAGGTGTTTAGAAATACGAATTACACACGCCCGACAACCTTATATATTGCTCTCTATACCAGCAACCCAACTGCAGCAGATACCGGGCAAGAGGTAACCGGTGGTGCTTACGCTCGACAGGCAGTGGTGTTTACACCTCCTGCTGCTGTTAATGGGGTGTATACAATTAAGAATAGTGCAGAAATTCCGTATCCAGTGGCAACCGCTACATGGGGGCAACTCACGCATTTAGGAATTCGTGATGCGGTAACAGATGGAAACTTATTGTATTACGGAGCCTTAACTGATCCTAAAAGTATTTTAACAAACGATATTTTTAAATTTTCGGTTGGTCAAGTCTCAATTGATTTAAGCTAAGGAGGGCAATCTATTGGCACAACAAACTATGTATCCAGCGATAGCCAATTCGCCGGGAACTGAGCTATCAGTGGCACTCACGACAGCAGCTACAACAATAGCTGTGGTAGCTGCAACAAAGCTACCAGCAGCCCCAAACGTGTTTACAATCGGCACTGATGAGAGTTCAGAGACTATTCTTTATACGGGAAAGTCAGGGAATTCTCTAACAGGGTGTACGCGGGGATTTGATGGAACGACGCCAAAGGCTTGGGCTATCGGCTCGAAGGTTGCCCGTTACTACACCGCCTACGATCACGAAGCATTTCGCAAAAACTTAACGGATCTTTCCGGAGTAACTTCGGAATCTACAACCGATGTCATCCTAGCTGCGGGACAGCAAATTCTAAATGCCACAAAGAACGCTAGACTACAAGGATTAAAGGTACAGGGTAGGACGTTAACAGATTTACTTGGTGGAGCGGGCAACTTTGAGGTTGATAGTAATGGGGACGGAATTGCAGATGGCTTTTCGCAATCATTGCGCGGTGCAATCCCCACTTTGTCTACGGTTAATGCTATTTACGGTCTTAAAGCACAGAGGATCACTACAACAGCCAATGATTCTGGAACAGATAGATTCCTAGGCAAAGCCACAAAATGGACGGTCGGTAAAAACTATATTGCTCTTGTTGATGTGATTACAGATGGCACCTCAATTGCTGGCTTAAGGGCGGTACATGGCACACCTACAAATGCTACTGCTCAAGCATGGACAACAACGAATAAGTTGTTATATACGAAATTTTCTCCTACAGAAAGCGGTAGTTTTGAGGAGATTCGTATTGAGAATAGAAATTCTTTGGGTACAGTTGGGTGGGTGCAATTTGACGGTCTAAGAATTTTTGAAGTAAGTGCTGCGGAATATGCTGCAATTGATTCTATGACACCTAATCAGATTTCACAGCGTTGGCCTTTTGTACCTCCAGGTATTAATGGAGTAGATGGGTTATGGGTAAGACGGTATGGGAAGAATTTACTACCTAGTGTACCGGATACATTACATGCCAATGCCAAGATGAATGGTCCGTATGATATGACGTTGGTTGCTACAGCTAATTCTCAATCGTCCCTTATCACAATGCCAGCCCAGCCAAACACAGCGTATTTCATATCCGGAGCGTTTACTGCCTCCACCGGGGCAGCAACGTTAAATATCTTTTCAGTGGATGCTAATGGAGCGATGACTTATGTAGCCGAAGTAAACAATGCAGTCCTCAGCAGAACTTTTAATACTCCTGCCTCATGTGTTGCTTTGAGGTTTAATCTGTTCGGGACGGTTGCTGGGACTTTTACATTCAAGGATTGGTTCCTGAAAATTGGGAGCACGGCGGAAACATTTCAGCCACGCGAAGACTCTCTTATCGCCTTTAGCGGAGTAGAGTTACACGCTAACCCTACGGATGGCAGCGAACCGGATATACTGCGTGAGGTTATCGGACGGTATGAGGTAACGAAGTTATGGCGTGAGATCACGCTATCAGGATTGCAAGATTGGACAGTGCTCAGCACACATACTGGATATAAACGCTTAAGATCATTGGGAATAGCGCCAACACTTTCGGATTCTTCTATGTCGGCGTTAGTGAAATTTGATGGAAAGGTGTTAACTCAAACATTCAGTGATGTTCCATCTTCGGCGGCAGCAGACGTTTATCGTACCTCAGCATCCGGAAATACAACAGTCACTGTTTCCTCTACTGACTCCGGTTGGGGAGACTCCTATACACCGAGTACTGACGAGATAAAGGCTTATTTTAACGGATACCAAATGGGCAGTGTGTCAGGGGCGACGTTTACTACTCCGTATATCAGTGGTACAAAAGCATGGCGCTTTGTAACGGGAGACCCCTCAACAGGAACGAGCACCTTGCCTACAACACTTAATCCAGGCTATGCAGGATGGCAGCCGTATCAACTTCTATACCGCCTTGCAAATACTGTTATTGAGACAGTACAAGAAGACGGTGCTTTATCTCTCATAGAGGGTGATAACTTTATCGAGGTGGGTAGCGGATATGTCAGCCGAGAACGTGCTAATCCTGTAATGACAATCGTAGGAGGTTCCTCCTTTTACCATTTTAACAACGCAGAACCTACCGTTTCTGCGAGCAAATTTCGAGATCCCGTGCAGAAAATACTCGGGATTTACGAGGCTAATTTGCCAGCACGCGGCGTTGTCCTTAAAAACGAGTCTGTAGCGTTTGGACTGCAAGATGCCCATATTGAAGGGATCAATTATAATCTGAACGCACCATATAGCGCCTCTTACATCAAACTGGATAAATCACCAGTACCTTCAGTTACAGGATTCTACGCTGCCACTGAGAAGGCACAGTTGCATGATTTAACAGACGCAGTGATAGAAATAGGTTCAGCGGTCAGCACGTTAGCTGCTAAGAAATCGGAGAAGGACGCGCCAGGATGGATTGCTCCAACGTTACTGAACGGATTTACTGCGCTGTTCAGTTCGCGAGTCCCATCCTATCGTAAAGTTAACGGGGTTGTTGAGTTTACAGGAGCGCTAAAATTCACCTCGTCAACGGTTAATGCCAACCTTGTTATATTTCGGTTGCCGGAAGGGTGCAGACCAAAGGATCAACTGGACTTTGGTGTTTTATCAGGAAGTGGCGCGAATCGTGTATTTGGCGGGTTGGAGATTATGCCAACGGGCGAAGTATACGTATTAAGCGGTATGGGTGGCGATGCTATTTTTCTGGATGGGCTTCCAACGTTCAGAGTCGAATAAAGGAGGGAAATCATGAGCAAAGCAGTACCTAAAGTAGACCTTAAAGGCTTGTATATAGAAGACGTATTAGAGGACGATTCCTTTATTGGGGTCGTCCCTATTTATGCCCAGCCAGAGCCAGAAGAAGCGCCAGATCTGCCGGAAGACAGTGAGATCGAAGATGAGGCGGACGTATCCGAAGAACCAGAACAGCCAAGAGAGATCATCGGTTATCTCGTAGGCATTCCGTTGCCGACCGGGTTGTATCATCCGCGATTTGATTTGGTCACATGGGATGCATATCAGGACGCTGTACTAGAGGCACAAAGCGATTATGCCGACGAGCTACATGATTGGAGGGAACAATGGGCGGAGGGCGTGGAACAAGGTCCTGAGCCAGTTTATACACCTCCTGCACAGCCTGATAACCTATGGATCGAGGGATTAACACCAGAAGAGATTGCGGAGTTGACGAAGCCCGGGGATCAGACGGAGCTCGAACAACTACGTGCCGAGAATACAGAACTCAAGCTTGCTCTAACGGAACTTGCTGAAGCTCAAGAAGCTGATAAAACAGAGATGCAACTAGCACTCGCTGAAATCGCTGGTTTGATTGGAGGTGAGTAATGTGGCTAAAGTATATTTTGATTTGATCCAAAAAGACTTGAAGACAATTGATGATGTACCGTTGCGCTGGAAAAGTACAGTGCAAGAATTATTAGATGAGGCAGTGTAGGATAAGAGGTTGCAGTAACATCTTCTTCCATGTCAAAATGAGTAAGTTAAGACAGAGATTATGGCAGGAGGAAAATGAAATGGACGAATTAGAATTATCGAAAGACTTATTGAAAGCTAGAGAGAAAGCGATGAAAAATAGCTTGAAGGCTAGATTACGACTAGTAATTCCACTTTCTCTTTTGCCCCTATTAACAGTTGGATTACTAACGTTTTTTTTACCAGTGTATCTAGCCTCACATGAGATTAAGTGGATACTATATGCTGGCCTGTTTACTTGTGCAATGATTTTTTTAGGTTATTTTATGTACAAATACAAAACAAGAGATCTGTAATTTTTTACCCTAGCTATTAAACTAGGTTAATTCCGTTTTGGAGACTACTACGCAATAGGACACGCCTATAACGGGCGTGTTTTTTCTTATGCCCTCGGATCTCCGGGGGCTATTTATATTGAACAATAGATAGAGAGGGGAGTTGTTATATGTCAGTTGGGGGAGTCAATCCAGGAGGAGGGACCGGAGGTGTAGCCTTGGAGAATCGTATGGATGATGTTGAAAATCGTTTGTCCGGAATGTCCGACGAGTTGATGCGCTTCGGCGCAGAACATGCCACATTTAGCACTGAGCTGCGATTGCTAAAAGAGAAGCAGTCTAGACATGAGGAAGATGTAAAACAAATCAAAGAATCCACAATCGAAATGAAGATCCAATTCAACGAGATTATGCGGCGGTGGGATACATTGGATTCTCGTGTGTTTCAGTTATTACAACAATCGCAAACGGATAGTAAGAGCGAACGGAAAGTGTTTATCGATCTACTTAAATACGTTCTGGCCGGTACTATCTTCGCAATTATCGCTTTTTTATTTAAAGGAGGGGCGTAATGCTAACCTTAGATCAAGTAAAGAGTAAATCATCTAAACGCCTGGTTGGTCTGCATCCGGTCGTATTGGCTGCTGCGACAGTTTTAATTGAACGCTGTTACGCTCGGGGAGTGCCTATTGTTATTACTCAAGGATTACGAACTATTGCGGAACAAGACGCTCTCTACGCACAAGGGCGTACAAAACCCGGATCTATCGTGACCAACGCAAAGGGCGGTTATAGTTACCACAATTTTGGTTTGGCTGTTGACTTTGCTTTACTGCTGCCTAATGGGTCGAGTGTTTCATGGGATATGAACCGAGACTACAACGGAAACAACATCAAAGACTGGATAGAAGTGGTGGAAGAGGCTAAGAAGCTCGGCTTTGATTGGGGCGGTGACTGGACATCATTTAAGGATTACCCTCATTTCCAAATGGTTTTTGGCTTAACACTCACTCAGCTGCGAGCAGGTAGCAAGCCATCTGAAACAGCAATGGCAAAAGCATCAGCTATTATAGATCGACTAAAAGGGGAGGCAGAAGAAGATATGAGTAGAATTGCAGAACTTGAAGAACAAGTGAAGGAACTAGCGAAAGTAGTATCTGGATTGACCAATAGCAAAGATGTACTTAAACAAGCTGCAACAGAGCAAGGATTGAGTATCGCTAAAGTTTTATGTAGGGTGGATAAGCTGGAGGGTAAGGCGAGACTAACTGAAATACCTGCTTGGGCAAATGATGCTGTACAAGCTGCTTTTGATGCGGGTTTGATTGACACGCCTACAGGTGGCAGTCTGGACTTCTACCGAGTAATAACGGTACTTGCCCGCGCTGGACTTTTGATTACGAGATTGGAGGATAAATAATGGACAATCAAAACTTAACGGATGTATTGGCTTACGCTTCGGTGTTGGCCGTATTTGTGCTGGCTTTAGTGCAACTGGTCAAGAACAATATCGCAATGCCTAAAAATCTGATCCCGTTCATGGGGCTTGCTATTGGATTGTTGATCGGTGCAGCTGGCTATAAATTCACAGAGCTAGATTTAGTGCTTCGTTTGTGGGCGGGTGGAATTGCTGGACTATCCGCAACTGGATTATTTGAGCTGGCTTTTAGTAAGAGGGATGGAACAACTAAATAATGACTTAGCAATTAGTACGCCCTGCCTGAATGGTGGGGCTTATTTTATTTTCAGGGAAAGGAGCGTGTCTATGTTTAATAGAGGATCATTTAACCGCATTGCCTTTAACCGTGAATTTTCAGTATTTGTGTTCGGAAGTGCTGTCTTGCGTGGTGATGGCAATCTGAAAGCTGGAGCAAACATCATTGCAACTGGATCAGCGGCTCTACATGGTGAGGGAGGATTGAAAGCGACATTTGTACGGGAGATTAGTTTCGCTGCAAAGATGACCGGAGAGGGCGGCATGAAAGCTACGTTTATCCGGGAACGTCTACACCAAGCCATCATGCACGGTATTGGTACGCTAACCGCAAACGGAAGCCGGTACCACATGGATGAAATCATATTCACCGGATCATTTGCTCCTGGTGATCGCATAGTTATTGATTCTAAAAATCTCACGTTTACCAAAAACGGACAGAACGCCCTGCACATGATGGACGGAGATTTCTTCGACCTTAACCTTGGCAATAACAACATTGTTTACACAGACCCGGCTACTGGCCGTGAGATATTAATCCGGATTACACACCGGGATAAATTTATATAGGGGGAATCTAGATGCCTAAAGCACCAGTAACAATTTATGATGCACAAATGCGGCGTGTGGCTTTGCTTGAGAATGCGTTTAACATCGAATACAGCATGCCACTTAACTCGTTATGGACAGCGGCTTTCAGCTTGCCGGGAGACGATCCCAAAAACGCAGAGTGTAAGCCGTTTTACTTCGTAGAACTATATGACAATAACGAGCGAGTCGAGTTATTCCGCATCGTTCCAAATACCATGAATCGGAACCAGAGTGGGCCAGTCATCAAATACGAGTGTGAACATGTGCTTGCTACCTTGCTGAATGATGTTCTATTTCAGTCACATACAGTCGGCAACCTTGGCGTTTATACGGACCAAGTAATTCAATATATTCTTTCGAAACAAGTGGTGCCACGATGGAAACTCGGAACGGTCGGATTCAGAAGACAGTTCGAATACAACTGGGAAAACGATACACTGCTCGGGGCTTTGTTCTCAGTGCCGAAGCCTTTCGACTCTGAATATCAATGGACTTGGGACACCACATCATTTCCATGGACTTTGAATCTTGTGGAACCAAACGAAGAGGTTACGGCTTATATCCGGTACGGGGTTAATATGACTGAGATTGAGAAGGTAGTGGATCCAACTAACCTATGCACTCGGCTATATGGTCTTGGCTTCGGCGAGGGGGTTAATCAACTGACATTCGCAGATATCAACGGCGGGTTACCTTATATAGAAGATGCAGCAGCTCAAGCTGAGCACGGTATACTTTCATCCATCTTTGTAGATAGACGCTTTGAATATGCGGAGACACTGCTTGCACGCTGTCAGACGTTGCTCAATGAGCTGAAGGTTCCACGCATATCCTACAGTGTTGGAGCTTCTGAAATCCATCGTCTGACTGGTCAGCAAATATATAAGTTTAAAACTGGTGCGAGAATCAGAGTGAAGGATGACGAGCTTGGAGAGGACTTTATTGCTCGGGTTGTTAATGTTGGTAAAGGGGATATGATCGGAGTTCCGGGTGATGTTCAGATCGAGATCGCCAACCGAACAGAGGATATAGCTGGAAGCATTGCAGACTTACAGAACAGGCAGCACATTAATGATTCTTATGCTCAAGGGGCTACAAATCTTGATACACGGGACTTTGCAGATAATGCGGATCCTACGCACCCAGCCATCCTAAAGTTCTATGTTCCAGAGGAAACGGCGCGGATTAACAAGGTCATGTTGTCGTTTCAGGTGGAGGCGTTTCGGGCTTATAGTAAGGCAATAGAGGGCGGGGGAGCCGTTACGACTTCCACGGCAGCAGGTGGTGCGCTGGCAACCACTACAGCATCAGGTGGAGGATTGGCAACCACAACTTCTAGTGGAGGTTCTAGTGTTCAGACAACATCATCGACTCCTGAACAAGCTCCCACAACTACGACGAAAGCAACATCAGTGGAGTCAGCAACCACATCTAACTCATGGCAGCAGTTTGCAATAACAGTGCCAGATGCTGTTAATGTCGTTGGGGATCATAACCACGGAATACCATCAGGGACCATCCTTATGACTCAAGGCGGAGGGACCGTATCGTTCTCGCCTTCAGGTGGACATTCTCATATATTAACTTCTGACCACCGCCACAACGTGACCATACCGGGACACAATCATTCAGTAACAATACCAGGACATGACCATACAGTGGATTTGCCGAACCACACTCACGGGATTGATTTACCGAATCACTCTCACAGTATTAACTTGCCAAATCATCAGCATGTAATTAATATTCCTAATCATACACATGGCATTGAATACGGGATATATTCAGGACCGACGCCAACTGCTTTAGTAATTGAAGTGGATGGGAATCTTGTTCCGTTTACCGAAACGAGTGGAGAGGATATTGATATCGTTCCTTATCTCAGTAAAGATGGTAGCGGGAGAGTGCAGCGGGGACAGTTCCATGAAATAAAAATAGCCCCAAATAGTTTGGGGCGGATTGTAGCTAATGTAGTAACTCAGTTATTCGTGCAAAGCCGTGGTGGAGGCAACTATTGACCGATACCTAATACTTTCAAAGTATCAGCCCCAAAATATAGAGAACCGTTTTTTACCATGAGTGAGGCGGTTTTCTCTGTATTTGTGATGACGCGTTCATCATTGGTGGATTGGTCATACATTGAAAGTGGGAATTCCACTGTCATATCTCCGTAAGTAACAATTGTTGTTTTATCAATTGTGACTGAAACGCCATACTCTTGATTAACATCACGTGCAGGCATCCACGTTTGAGTGCTCACTGTATTTCCTCCTTTCGACTTAAGATCAATGGATTTTTTCGTATTGTCATACTCCAGCCCGTAACCTGTTATCTCAGCTACTTCGCGTACTGGTAGATATGTAGTGCCTTTATATACAAGTGGATCATTCTTAAGTGTTTGCTTCTGACCATCGACTGAAAACGCAAATTTTGCAAGGGCAGCCTGAACAGTTTGAGTGGTTGCAGCTGCGGCCATTCCTGCCGAACCGATTAACATGCCGACCACTAATCCGATGATTGCTTTCTTCAAGATACTCAGCTCCTTTAATTTCATATTACCATATATTACGGTAAATGATGGAAGAGGTTTTATATAATTGATGTAAGAATAGAAAATAGGATTCAAAAATTCATACTTCCAGACTATTTACAAATGATGTATAATTACTGGAAAAATATAATAGTTTTCTATTAAGGGGGTATTTTATGTATAACAACGTCTATGCTGCATGGAACTCTTTTCTTGAAAATAAAGTAAATTTGGATCCTGACATTGTAAAAAGGGCACGTAGCAGTAGAGAATTTCTAGTAAAACAAATAGATGGTTTTCCTGAGAAAGCAATAGACTTTCCTGAAATTTTTAAACTTGAAAATGATGTGCAAATGGGCTCCTTCAGTCGTAGAACAAAGATCAGAGAATTGGACGACATAGACTTTTTGATAGTTTTTGCAGGAAAATCTTCTACATATAATGAAGATTATTCATACATAACAATAGATGTTCCAGAAACTGCTACAACACTTAGAAAGTATTGTGATAATGGAAAATTAAATTCTCGTAAAATCTTGAGCAAAATTAAAAGCTCACTTTCTTTAGTACCTCAATATGAATATGCCGTTGAAAATAGTTTGCGTTGGAATAAAGAAGCAGTTACTTTAAAACTAAAATCATATACATGGAATTTTGATATTGTACCATGTTTTCTAACTTCTAATGACGTACTTGGGAATTCATATTATTTAATACCTGATGGGAATGGAAATTGGAAAAAAACAGACCCGAGAATTGATGCAAAAAGATTAACGGAAATAAACCAACGTCACGATGGCGATTTATTAGATATAATTCGATTGATAAAGTATTGGAATAAAAGACCTACTCATCCTAAAATGGGTTCTTATCTGTTGGAAAATATGGCAATAAATTATTTTGAGTATGCCCCTAAGATAACAAGCCAAGTCTTTGCGTTTAAAAACCTTCTTTATAATTTGGAAACTCAAGTCAATTCACCATGCATGGATCCTAAAGGAATTCAGGGGAATCTTAATGGATTGAGTATGGATGAGAAACTTAAAATATCAGCTACTGCTCGTAATGCAGCTGATAATGCAACAAATGCTATTAAGTATGGGGTAGACGGAGATCATAAAAGAGCAATAAATGAATGGCGGAAGGTATTTGGGGACGGGTTCCCAGAATATTGTAACTAGGGGTGCCTAAATGAAAATAGAAGAAAAGCAGAATCAAGAAAAATTTTTAAACTATCTTTATGCACAAAGTATTTATTATGATAAAGCCAGATTTTATCGCCGTTTTAGAACAACTATAAGCATTATTCTCCCGATAGGATCTGTCTTATCCATTTTATTGCTTCCACAAATAAAAGAAATGCTAGCGGTCATTGGTGCAGTTTGGATGCTTACTTCAAGATTTATCCTACAAGAAAAGGAAAAAAGTTTTACAAAAATAGCTGCCACTATTCAAGAGCAATTTGATACTGAGTTGCTTGGTATAAAGTGGAATAAAGTTACAGTAGGGGATAGGGTGAAACCTGAGGTAATCATAAATGCTGCAAGTGAGTTTAAGAAAAATAGAGAAAAAATGGTGGACTGGTATCGAGGGCTGAAATGTGAAAACTCTAATCTTAATGCTCTTTTAGCACAGCGGACCAATCTTGTATGGGATCAAAACCTTCGTAAAGGCTATTCCCGATTCGTCGCTTTTATCACTTGGGGTTCTTTTTTTTCAATGGTTGTTTTTGCACTTTTTAAAAGCATGACTGTGGAGGATTTTTTAGTATCTTTGGCTATACCTTCACTTTCTGCAATTGTATATGGTATTGAGAATTCCAGATCTCACTTACATAGAGCATTACGCGCTGAAAAAATTGAAAAAGAAGTTTATGAGACATTTATTCAAAACCAGAATAATAAAAATTACACAGATGATTTTATTTTAAGAGAATTTCAGAATCATATATACATGAGCAGAACAGAGCCAACAGTCGTTGCAAAATGGTGGTACTGGATCGGCCGAAAGAAAACGGATGAAACATATAGTAAGGTAAACAGTATGTTATCATCAGGCCAATAAAAAGGAGTGATCATTTTGAGCAATGTTTACAAAGTCCTAAAGACAGACTCTGAATTTCTGACTGCAGCCTTAAGACAATCTCAAGTGGATATACTTGAACGTCACGGTGACCTGGAGGACTGTGTAATTGATTGCGGAGGTCCAGTTCAGAAATGGAGTCCGGTTAGTGTGAAAGTCGCGGATGCTTATTACATGAGAAGTGAATTTGAGTTTAGGATGGTTTTGGCATAAGTGTGTATAACAAATACCCCGTCAACCTTAACTGGTCGGCGGGGTATTTTTGATTATATTACAAACTCCGTAAAAACTGGACTTCGTAGCATGCCAGATTTGGTCCAGTTCCTCATTCGCACCTTCGCTCTTAATCGAGGTACCAAGTATACAAACTCCTTATCCTCGCCCTTTACTAGCTGCTGGGCAACGCCCCTGAATGCCTGCTTATGGATCGGTGACGCGCCAAGTTCAATAATTCCTGCAGGACGTAGCTTTCCGGACGTACCGGATGGAACAGCAGCCAGCCACCCAAATTCCTGTTTGCGATAACCTGTAATAAATACTTCTGCATAAGTCCAATTGATGACCTTTTGCCATGCATGAGAGCGGCGGCCAGTCTCGTATACGCTGTTTTTACGCTTACCTACTACGCCTTCCATACCACGAGTTTCGATCTGTTCAAATAAAGCCTCTCCAGCACCTTCCACATGAGGTACTAATCCAAAGTTATTAGAGGGTAGAGTTAACCCTGCCAGCATCTCCTTACGTCTCATTAGGGGCACTCCGCGTAGATCCTTGCCTTTGTACATCAAGATATCAAAGATGGCATAATACGCGGGAAGAGTCCCTGTGAGTTGTAATATCTTATCTGCTCGCCTCGTCTGAAATCGGCTCATTACAGATTCAAAATCAGATACACCAGTCCCTGGATCGACGCAGGCGACCTCGCCGTCCAAAATAACATCGTCCATAAAGGGGAGATGTAATTCAGGATACTGCCGAGTGCAATCATTATCATGCCGTGTATATAACCGGATCTTACCGGACTCTTGAGAATAAATAAGACGATGGCCGTCTATCTTTGGTTCATATATGAAATCGCTGTGACTAAATGGTCCAGTAGCAGTTTGTAACAACATAGGTGATATAAACATATAAAACCTCCTTCATCCAATTATAGTTCGTGGCTACAAAGGATAGAGGAGGTAAGTGATGGGAAAAGCTATTTTGTTAAGGTATATTCACTAACTTCAAAGGTAAGTATTTTATCGAATACAACGTAGTCTTTACGTTTGCTGAACGGACCTTTATTGTTTGTATGCTTATCTATTCCATATAAACCCGGGCCTCTTCCTGCATCACGAGCATCGTACCAATTAATGAATGCTTCCACTTCGGACATAGGTAGATCATATTCTTTTTCACTTCCGTTAATCAATGTGACAGTAAGGATAGCACGATCTCCTGAAGGTTGCTCTGTAGGTTTAGGAGTAGCCGTTGGCGTAGGTGTTGGTTCAACAGTTGGGCTAGGGGTACTTGTAGGAACTGGAGTAGCCGTTGGCGTAGGTGTTGGTTCAACAGTTGGGCTAGGGGTACTTGTAGGAACTGGAGTAGCCGTTGGTGTAAGTGTTGGTGATGGTGATGGTGATGGTGATGGTGTAGCGGTTGGTTCTACTGTTGCAGTTGGTTGCGGTGTTGGCGTGACTTCTGGTGAAAACAGATCAAATTCTTTAACATACTTGTAATTACCATCATATGAAACCATCATAATATATTCAACATCAGTAATTTGTTTAGGCGTTTTAATTTTGCTACCTTGTAACATTAAACCTCGGCTAACAGGTATACCATCATCAAAAAAGAACCAAGTATTGGACCCGAATTTTTTGTACTGTAGAACAACATACAGATCGCCATAATAACTGTAACTGTCGATCGTTGTTGGAGTATCAAATTTATAATATACACGTCGATCTGGAGTGCTACTATATCCTATTTTTGCCACAGTGTTAAGGTCGCCGTCAGTGGCTTCTGTAAATTTAATGGTTCCCATCGAAGCGACTGAACCATAAGTTAAGGCCTTTCCGTTAAGCAATCCACCATCTTCTGCTGACACTCCAGTAATCGGTATAATCGTGAAGATAAGCAAAAACATCATAATAATTTTTATCTTTTTCATTTAAAGCTCTCCCTTATAAATTATGTATTTTTTCCAATATCTTCTGAATTGTAACTATAATAGAGTGTTATGTCTAAACATTAAACCCTATATCTGTAATAAAATGATTTGAATTCATAGATTATTTTACTTTAAATTCCATATAATGAATGTGTTATGTCTTGATTATAGAGCATATGTTTGGTTATAATACAAACAAACGTTCTTATTTTGGGGGCTATCAACATGCAAATGCAGATTGGTCAAACCGTTGAAATTGTTTACTTAGATAAAGTCGGCAAGATTACTCAGCGTAAAATTGATATTAAAGGCATAAAGGACGGGAAGATTCGCGCAACATGCTTAAATACAGGAGCGCCAAGAGTATTTCTAGCGGAAAGTATATTAGCTTGGCAGGCAAGTGATAAAGGAGCAATTGCATGAAGCCATTAACGGATAAAGAAAAAGAAATACTCAGATCATTAATTAAGATGATCGAAATCAATCACTATCCACCAACGTTACGTGAACTCGCTAAGGAGGTAGGATTGTCATCTACAGCGGTAATACATGCGCACATGGAACGCCTAGAGATTAAGGGGTACATACAGAGAGGTAAGAACATGCCACGAGCGTTGAGAGTTATTAAGGGAGTCGACTATGACAATGAAACCACAACAGCGTAAGAAACTTGAAGGTAATGGACTTTGGGAGGGAAGTCGGATGATTATGCCTGAGCATAAAATCAGGATTCTGGACGATGCGTTGAATGAGGAGACACGTAAAAAGCCCGATTTAGATCCTCAGGCGATGGTTGAGATTTCTCAGGTGTTAGCTCAATCATTAGAAGATTGTAGCCCGATCACGTTAACGGTGTTTAAAGAGTATGAGGATATGCAGATACATGGAATAGTTATGAGAGTAGATCAGCAGCTTAATCAGATAAAGTTTCGTCAAGGTGATTATTGGGATTGGATTAATTTAGAGGATGTTGTCAGCGCAAATATATAGTGAAACCCCAAATGAATTATAACAAAGCCCTACTAACCTATATATGGTCGGTAGGGCTTTGTTTATTTTAAATTATCTATCGCGTATTGCGCTTCTTCTGCAGTGAATTGCGCACCATAGTCTGAAATCAATTGATCATAAATGGCGGAATCTGACATATCCAACGTTTCTGCGTATGATTGTGCAGATTTCAATGCATTTTCTTTCCAGTCAACTACAATGTTGTCGATGGCATATTGAGCGGCTTCTGGAGGAAAATTTGCTCCATATTCAGAAGTCAACTGATCGTAAATGCCTGCCTTTGACATATTCAAAGTTTCTGCATATGATCCTGCTTTTTTTAATGCCGCTTTATATTCTCTAGGGACACTTTCCTCTTTTGCCTTGGCTTCAGCCTCAGCTTTAGCTGCTGCTTCTTCCTTAGCCTTTTTCTCGGCATCTGCTTTTTCAGCAGCTTCTTTAACTTTTTTATCTTCTTCGGTTGGTGTCGCAGCTGGTTTTTCTGTTTCTTTGGTGATAACAGTTTCGGCTTGGACGGTAGGTTCAGGGTCTGCAAGAGTAGTAGGTTCTTTATCTCCACCCAAGCTTCCTATCCATCCAATTACAAGGATCAGTACTAACCAAAACCACCATTTCTTATAAATCGGCTTCTTCATGATGTTCCCCCTAATTTTGATAATAAATGACAAAAACAGTTTACCAGATAAAGGGATGGTAATCTATGTAATTTACAAAGATCAATATATGTGAAGAAGAACTTTGCGAAGCCAGTTGGGTTCCCGCGACCATCCTGCGCCGTAGCGCAAAATGGTTTCGACCGATGCCCATCCGGTCATCATCAGGCGGTGTATTAGGTAGTCCTGCGAATCATCCTATATCCTATATTATAGGAATATGTGCAAGGAGGTATCTAATTAAATGCGTTGCTTTTCGATTCCAAGACTTCGTTTCAATCCCTCTTGCAATACTTGGCTAAAGTTCAGATGCTGTTTTTCAGCCTCATCGTTTAACCACTTCGGCACCGTCAGTGTTTTTTTTACAGCTTTAGCTTCCATTGCATCCCTAACAGTTGGCATATAGACCTGAACTTCACAGGCGGCCTCTGTCGGATCTGCTTGCTTCAAGATATCACCGAGTACAGATGGTGAAGGAATAGGGTCATTGTCTTGCTCCATCACATACATAAACCCCTCAAGAGCTTCACGTGCTGCGGCGTGTGCTTCTTCAGCTGTATCACTGGAAGTCAGACATCCGGGCAGATCGGGAAAACGAACAGAGATTCCTTCGTCTGCTGTGTCTAGCAGCGCCCAGTAGCGATAAACATCTTTCTTACTCATTTATATTAACCTCCTTGGGGGAGAGGGGCTTGCGCCCCTACAACCCTGCTGATTTTAGGATACTCTTTTGTGTTTTGGGAGGAAAGCTTGCTCTAGGATGTGGTACTGTTATTTTCCCCGGCTTGCTTGGATGTTTGAAGTAATGGTGGCTGCCATGTACTCCTACTATGTACCATCCATCTACTTCGAGAATTTTAATGATTTCCCTTGAACTATATGACTTCATCTCAACCCTCCTTATACTTATATTATATACGTATTTATAATACGTGTCAACGTATAAAAAACACGTACTATTTAGTGAGGGAGCAAAAAGCCCATGACTTAGAGCGTTTGTTTTTTACCGTTTACAGAATGTTCCATAACTATTATATTCAGATTATACAAATGAATAATCTGCATTAGGGAAGGTTGGGAATACAGAGATGCTGGGGTATATAACTGGAGATAATATTAAATGGTTATTAGGAGTTATTATACCAATGACCGTAACAGTAACTGGTTGGATTTATGTATATAAATTGGGTCAGAAAAATGTAATTAGAGATAAGCGAATCACTACATATATTAGTGCCTTCAATTTCATAAAGGATCCACTTTATAATGCTATTAGAAAAAATTCTGATTTTTGTACGTATCTTGATATTACGAGGAGACATCTAGAAAGCTTACAAGTGGAATCAATATTATACCAAGCTGATATGAACTATTTACTAAGATCATATAAGGAGAGAGAGTTTGAAAACCTTAAAAACATTGCGAGTAGTTCGTACTTAGAGTTTTCTTATGCATGGGAACAATATGAAATTGTATTTATTCCACTTGTAAAACAAAGATATGCTCTACAGGAAGAATTTAAAGAAATGATCATGATTATTAATAATTGCTATATGGGATACAATGCATTCCATTATTCCCTAAATGAAGGGATAGAATTTAAAGAGGAACAGCGGGCGGGACTTGTTAATTCTATTGCAATTACACATGATCGACTTCTAGATTTTTTTGCATGTTTAATGGACGTAAATACTAATGTCCAAAATTTTGTCTTTAAAGATTTATTCCATAGAAATATAGAGGAAAGAAAAGTATTAGACGAAAAATATCTAACGATAAATAAATTGATGGAGAAACATAAGGTGGATAATTTTTAGATGCTTTTTTTGTAGGAGTGATCGTTTGAGTGCTAAATATAAGGTTATTACCAGCGATGCAGACTTACTTGCTGCAGCATTGGCGCAAGTGAGGGTTTATGTTGTGCAAGTTGGCGAGGACGCCCCTGATAGCATCATAGATTACGGAGGAGTAATACAAAAGTATACGCCTGATTTTGTTAAGATTGCTGATACATACTATACTCGGACAGCGCATGAATTTAGGACACATATTTCTATGTCCAAGTAACAAAACAAGCTCACTAACCTTAACGGTCGGTGGGCTTGTTTTTGCATAGAATTTATGTAGTTAGGTAATCATAACAAAAAAAAGGGAGTTGAAAAATATGAGTGATATAGGATTTAGTTTACCTCAAGTAAAACCGCAGGTTGTTAATGGCAGGCACCCTAGGTCTCCAATACCTGATTGTAAGTACATAAATGTATTTTTATTAGCTTCCCATCCTGACCCCAAACCATTTCCTGATCCGAGCAATTTACCAGAGGAAATAAAAAAAAGAGTTATAGATCATTTAAATGCATTTGAATCGTTATTCGCTTCACAATGTGGAAAGAGGCTTAAACTCAGAATGGTTTGGAGTAGCTGGAATATGGTAGGGACATCCAGTACGAAATTTTTGAAAGCGGAGGAAATTCCATTAGACTTAACTAAGGCCAAAACAATTTTGGATGAGAGGAATAAAGAAAAGGCTTATTTTCCTGAAACAGATATTTTGGTTTGGTATCTTAGAGGTGATTACATTTCATTAAATGAAGATTCGAATAGTAAACGAATAGGAAAATCTTTTGTAGATAATGGAGAAAATCCATGTGCACTGGTTCTAATTACAGAAAAAGCAGGTCCGTATACTTTGGCTCATGAAGTTGGTCATATTCTAAGTAATTTTAGTGATCCAGATCCAGCTCCAAATGATAAGGGGCACAACAAGAATCCAGATAACTTAATGTATTTTCAGGAAGGAGGTACTAATATAACAGCAGATCAATGTGCGATCTTTTTTAAGCATAAGTTCATAAAATAGATGAAAAGTAAGAAGGTCCGCGATCCAATAAGAGGTGCGGTTTTTTTTATTTGGTACTATATAAAATGAACTGCACCCCAAAATGTTATTAGTTCATAGACTACTTGAGCTTTGTGATCACCCTATGTTTAATAATAATTTAAAAGGTAAGTCTAATAGAATAAGGAAATAGTCACTATGAATCTCTACAATGTTTGCATGTTTATTATAATTATTAAAATAACTCATCTGGACGAATAAAAGAACATCCCGCCATTATTAGAAGGAATGTTCTTTTATTATTACAATTAAAAATTAATAACAACTTTTTTAAGTTTCCCGATTATACGAATATTAGAACCTGAATCGCCACAAATAATAGGTGGATAGTCTGGGTTAGCCGATTGCAACACAAGTGTATTTCCTTGTCTATACACTTTCTTTAATACTGCTTCGTCATCAATAAGGACGGCTGCTATTTCTCCATCTTCAACTTCCTCTTGTTTTCTGATTAATAGTAGATCACCTTCAAAAATTCGGGCTCCGTTCATGCTGTTTCCCCGAGCTCTTAAGTAAAAGTATTCACCACCGTTGATCCAAGAACGAGGTGTTGTTTCATATCCCTCTATGGATTCATACGCTAAAACTCCATTTCCGCAAGAGATTTTACCTACAATTGGCAAATTTATGTTTTCTGGTTCAGTTTGTTCTTCCCCCATATATGTATAGGCGCCCTCTGTCAGTTGATTAACAGTTACATCAAGAGCTAGCGCTAAAGCTTTAAGGCGGTCCATATCAAATTTATGTTCACCGTGCTCATAGCGTTGGACAGTCTTTTTGGTAATCCCAACTTTTTCAGCTAATATCTGAAGGCTGTAATTTCTAATGTCTCGGTATTTTTTGATGTTTTTACCAACTACGATATAAAAATTTTTTTTATCTTCTACACCAGTCATTTGAAAATCTCCTTCATCTATTGTTTGATTTTTAGTATAACCTTTAAAAGACACTTTATACAAGTAAAATATATTTATGTGTCTTTTAGGGGTTGACGATGTCTAAAACAGGTGCTAATCTAGGGGTGTCTTCAGAAGACACGATGTACTGAAATAGGAGGTGAACGAATGCTTAAGATCAGCGTTAAGGCAGCAAGGGTGAACTCAGGAATTCAAGCTAAAGAAGCTGCGAAAGAGTTAGGTCTATCGATAACCACATATTCGAGAAAAGAAAATGGTCATGTGCGATTCTATGTTGATGAGGTTTTTAAATTGAGTCAACTCTTTCAGATTCCAATCGAAAATTTTTATGAGGCGGGGTGTCTCCAGGAGACACGATATAATGCTGGCATCCCGCTAGAAAATCAAAAAAACACCCAATAATTCGTAGTAACATCGTACAGCACACAGTACACACAATATATGTTCATACGATTTAGTAAGAAAGGATGACGAACACATGATTACGCCAATACACAAAATCAACATTGGTAGTCGCATTCGGGAGGATATGGGAGACATAGCGGGGCTGGCAGAGAGTATTCGAGCTCGCGGTTTATTGCATCCCATAGTTATTGATGAGTCAGGCAACCTGATTGCTGGACATCGCCGCTTGGAAGCTCACAAGTTGCTGGGTCGGGAGGAAGTTGAGACCAAGACAATATCTGATCTTACTGACAAAGAAAAGCGGTTGATTGAGTTGGAGGAGAACACGAAGCGCAAGGCACTAACGGAGTTCGAGGCTTCGAAAAATCTCGTTGAACTCGCGGATGCCGCAAAGGAAGTCTTAAAAGACGACTTTTCATTGCTCAGTAATGAAAAGTCGATGGGCAGACCACAAAAGCCGGATTCTGAGGAAAAGGTTGCTGAACTTATAGGCGTACCACAGCCTACACTCAGTCAAGCAAGAAGCCATGTTGCAGCTGTCGAACAATTCCCGGCACTTGAATCTCTAGGAAAAAAGGAAGCCATTAAAACCGCTAAAGACCCAGACAAGGTAGAGCTTTACCAGAAGGCAGTGAATGAGTTTCCAATCCTTGGGGAGGCAAAGCTTCCAGCAGATGTGGTTATTCAAGGAGCTGAGAAGTTACGGAGCGCACCGCCTGAAGTCGCTCAGAAAACGCTGGAGAACATCGCTGCTGAAGAGAAACGTTCGGCACTCCACCAGCAACTGATTGATGAGCAGTACAAACAAAAACGGGTTGTGGACAACATCATTGATGCCGCTGGAAGAATGTCGGGTGCAGTAACGGAGGAGCGTTGGCTATCGTGGATAGAGTTACAAACTGACCGAATCGTTATTGATGTTTCGGCAAGTCAAGTTCAGCGCGGTATTGAAGAACTTCAGCGGCTTCATTCCAAAATGAAAGATGCACTGAAGGGTCCTCGAAAGGTGGTGAAAGGTCGTGGCTAAGTACAGATTGGTTCGGGAGGATCGGACGGATTTCGTTTTGGGGCATCTTCACAAAAAAATAACTCTTGCTGATGCGGTAGCCTTTCTGAAAGAACGGATTGTACTGGATGAAAAGAAGGCAATTGATGATGCCTGGAACGATAAGGGACGTCAATTACTTCGCAGTTTTAAGGACAGTGAAGGTGTCCGGCGGCTAGCTGCTTATAACGATTCACCCGAGGGTGAACAGCGCCGGATGGTTTATCAGATGATTGATATCTGTAACGATGTCGAAGTTCTCGAGAAACAAATACGTAACATGTCCAAGAATCGGGACGGATCGGATAAGTTGATTAAAAAGGCAGCGGATCGTATTGAAAAAATTGTGAATCAATCAGACGAAGCTTTGACCTTTGATTTCGAAGAACTGGAGGAGGGGCATCCCAATGAGCGCAACCGCAATACCTGAACGACAACTGACGGCGGACGAATTGATTCAAAACAACATGGGACTGGTTGGATCAATCGCTCATAAAATCAACAAGACAACAGGTGTGGAGTATCTGGAACTCTTTCAGGAAGGATCTATTGGTCTTATCAAGGCAGCTCGTTCCTTCGACGAAACCAAAGGATATAAATTTGCAACTTACGCCAGCCATTGCATCACCAATGAAATGTTGGGTTATCTTCGTAAAACTCGGCGCATTAGTAGTCGGTATCTGAGCTTGGATGCAATCCCTGACTGGTGGAATTTGGTTGGTCACTGGGAACCTGATACATCTTATCTGGAGATCGATTCAGTAGTTTTGGAGCAAATGCCAGCCAAACAAAGACAATTGGTATCACTTCTGTTTAGAGGTTTTTCACAGCGGGAAGCTGCTGAAGAGATGGGGTACACTCCCTCATATATTTCACGGATACTGTCTAAAGCTCGTGCCTATTACGAGAACAACTCAAAGTTGAATTTAATCTGAGTACGAATGGAGGTCCTGCAAATGGCAGTATTCATCCATCCTACACATCGCGCTTTAGCTCGCATTACTTACATGAATAGCAACATTAAAGGCGAGCTTATCATCGGAGAAGCAGAACTAGCACTGATTATGCCCTTACTCATGGATAACTTGAACATCGTCCAGCAAGTGGACGGCATTAAAGAAGCGACATTAGCGGCGCATTGTACAGGAAACATGGATCTGGCGCAGCACTTCACTGATAAATTGATTGAATGGGAGGCACAACTGAAATGAGCGCATCAACTGATTTATCAAATGTTTTACAGGATTGCAAACGACGGGGATGCACTAGAGAGCAAATGCAGGGTTTTATCGACAGAGCACGGAGATATTGGTCTGGGAATGCAGGAATGTTAGTGGCGGTTGAGTCATTGCAATTAGAACTGGGGGGAATGGCATGAATGAGAAAAAAGACGCTCTCAGATTTCACCGCCAAGAAATGGCTTACTGGCTAAGTGTTCAGAAAGACGCTCAATGGCGAGGCGATGCTGAAACTGAACAGTTTGCTATCAAGGAACGCCGCAAACATCGTGATGCTGTACTAACTTTATGGGCAACGCCTGTGGAACAACTGGCGGTGTGCGTATGACAGTAATCTTCAATACCACAGTTAGATGCCCTTATCCCAATTGCTGTTATACAGCCGACGTAATCACTAACAATCATTGTACTAAAGCTCATAGCATGGAGCGCAAAGAACTGATCGGGAGATTCGGTAAACCGCAAAAAATCGGTTACGATCCTAAAGCCGTAGACAAGAATCTGGAAGGTCATGTTCCAGCTCAGAAGGTGAACATAGGTTACCCTAGTGATTCTACATTTGCGAAAGATAGGAGATCAAGTAGACGTAAAGGGAGGTGAACAAGGTTAATCGGCAGGTCTTAAAAACGGCGAAATCTCGAAGGCCTATTATTTTTTTGCCAAAAATGGGGTTTTGTGCCCAAAAACAGGAGAAAGCGGGGCAAAACGATGGACAGAAAAACACTGGAGTACATGACCGATCGCACTAAGAAAGCCACTGTAATTGTCAACAAGATCGATGAATTAAGCAAGCAAGCTGAGCGACTAATTAATGCCGAAGAGATCAAATTCTCGTGGAGAGATAACGGAGTGACCTTGGATTCTGTGGGGTACAGTGGTCGCCGTGCATCAGCCAGAGTGGTTGCGAATATCAAAACATTCGCTGTCGAGGCAATCAACGAAGAAATCCAGCAGCTTGAGGAAGAACTGGCTGCACTATAAGGAGGGACTTGTTAAATGAAACCACATGAAAGAATGGAGTTCGAATTGGCTGCTGATTCGCTGACGAAGGCTTTACCAGCATTACTAGGAGCTTATGGAGCAGTAGCAAAGGCTCACAGAGCTTACTTCTTGGAACTTGTTAAAGCAGGCTTCTCGGAGTCGCAGGCACTTCACATCGTTGCCACGCAAGGCGTTCTGGGTGGTCTCAACGGTGAAAATAACAAATAACGCCCCTGGCTGCAACCGGGGACGTTAGTCAAACACTTATTCAAAAATTCACGGTCACTATAACACAAAAATCAGGAGGCTGTAAAGATGCTGCATATCAAACGGATTAAAATCACGGATTGGCTAGGGATCAGCGAACTAGAAGTATCTCCCGGCAAAATAAATAAAGTTGATGGTGACTCAGGCGCCGGAAAAACAAGTTTGATAGAGGCGCTGGAAAAGGCACTGACCAATAATAGTCGGCGTACAGAAGTCGTTAGCCACGGACATGAAGAGGCTGAATTGTTTGTAGAGCTGACGGACGGTCTACAGATCACCCGCAAGGTTCGGTCGGAAAAGGCGGACTATCTCAAGGTTAAGCACGACAGTAAGGCTGTAAACAGCACGGAAGGATTTTTACGAAAGCTAATAAACGGTGATATTTTCCGACCGATTGAATTTGTACAGAAAGATGCTAAAGAGCAGACCAAAATTATTCTCAACATGCTGCAGATTGATTGGACAGTTGAAGATATCAAATCATGGTTTGGAGAACTACCTGAGGCGGACTATCAGCTTCATATCCTGCAAATCCTGCAGCAGATCGAATCAGCATATTTCGAAGAACGTTCCAGCATCAATCGTGAGATCAATCTATTACGAGCAAACATCGAAGGGATTAAGCGAGACCTTCCACCGAATTATGATGGCGAAGAGTGGCGCGGGGTAGACCTGCAGAAGCTTTACCGCAAACTGTCAGATGCGCAGGAATCCAATAAAAAGTTAGAAGAGGCGAAATCATTAATTGATGGGTTGACACTTCGCATAGAGGACATAAAACAGCGATCTGCTAACGCTACAGAAGAAAGGGTCCTAGGTTATCGGAGACAACGCGACACACTGCAAGATAGCATCAAGCGGTTAGAGGAGCGTATCGAGCAGGATCAAAAGATCATCGACGATGCTGACCGCCGAATCGCAGATGCGTCCCTGCAGTTGGACAACGAAATGGAGCAGGCGATTGAACGCCTCAAGCTTCAATATCAACAGAAAAAGCTCAACGTCCGGGAAGATGTCCAACGTGAGGTTGAACTAAATAAGGGATATGTCAGCGAGCACCGCCAAATGATCGCAGAAAAGTCTTCTTCACTTAATAATATCGAGGAGCATGAGCGCAAGGATCTGGAAAAGATCAAAGATCACGAAGCCAGCCTAATTTTGGCAGAGAAAGCGAAGTCAGGTGATGCTGAGCAAGTGATTGCAGATGTTGTATGGATTGACCCTGATCCGTTACAAGCTGCTGCTCATAAAGCTGCTGAGATGAAAGAGTATCTTCGAGAGTGGGAACGGATGAACGATATCATTCGCGAGAAGTTATCCCCAAAAGAAGCGCGGTCCGCTGACCTAACCTCCAAGATTGAGAAGGCGCGTGAGCTTCCGAAAGAATTGCTTAAGACAGCTGCGCTGCCAGTGGATGGATTGACTGTAGATGATAAAGGACGTATCCGGATTGATGGAACACTTATCGATGGATTATCTGAAGGGGAGGCGCTGGACTTCGCATTTAAGCTTGCTAAGGCTCAGTCAGGTCCGCTCAAGGTAATCTGTATTGACGGTTATCAAAACCTTGGAAGCAAGCAACAATCGATTTTGGAGAACGCTCAACACGATGATTACCAATACTTCTTGCTCTCCACGGTTGAGGGCAAAGATCTGAATATCGAAATTGTGGAGGGATAAGGAATGTCAAACACTCAGTTACTTGCGATCAATGACAAGCTAATAAAAATGATCGAGGACAAACAAGATGCAATGCCCAAAAATTTCAATAAGACTCGCTTTATTCAAAACAGCATGGCTGTTCTTCAGGACACTGACAACATTGACAAATGCGATGCCAGCAGTGTTGCAAGAACCTTACTGAAGGGTGCCTTCCTTGGGTTGGATTTCATGAACAAAGAGTGCTATCCCATCATTTACGGCGGGAAATGCACATTTCAAACAGACTATAAAGGCGAAATTAAGCTTGCTCAAAAATACAGCGTTCGTCCGGTTCTGAACATTTACGCTGAACTAGTGCGTGAAGGGGATTTTTTCCTAAAAGAAGTTAAAGACGGGGAGCGCACTATCCAGCATCGTCCTCCAGAGGGATTCAATAATAGCAAGGTAATTGGGGCTTATGCTGTTGTCTTGTATAAAGATGGTGGGATGGATTGCGACTCCATGAGTGTGGACGAGATTGAAGCAACCAGAAAGAACTATTCTAAGCAAGCTAATGGTCCGTCATGGACAAAGAGTCCTGGGGAAATGCAGAAAAAGACTGTACTCCGGAGGCTCTGCAAAAACATTCAACTCGACTTTGATACCATCGAAGCAAAACAAGCCTTCGAAGATGGTGGTGACTTTGATTATAACAAAGAACCACGCCCAGCACAGGAGAGCCCATTCAATCCGAAGTCTACTGTTATTGATGGCGAGTTCACTGAGGTTAAGGAGGACGCCGCTAATGGAGTTGACCAAGGATAATTACTTTTCTCTCGAAGCCAGCCGCCTTTATATGTCAGTATCTCAATTCAAGAGTTTTGTTCCGGCATACGGAGGTTGCGAAGCTCGAAGCGTGGCAGAGTTGTCAGGAGATTATGTCCGTCCTGAAAAAGGAGCATTTGATGAGGGACATTACATTCATGCCTGGAATGAAGGTACGATTGCAGATTACAAGGCAGATCATCCTGAAATATACAGCAGCCAAGGGGCAACAAAAGGGCAACTGAAAGCCAATTACAAACACCTTAATAAGATGATTGAAATTTTAGAAGCAGATGAAAAAGTCATGCAAGTTTTGGATGGGGAAAAGGAAGTAATTCTAACTGCTGAACTGTTCGGGATTAAATGGAAAATCATGATTGATAGCTACCATCCAGAGATCGGTGATACAGGAGTCTTAGCGGATTTGAAAGCACTTAAGGACATGAAGAAGGTATATAACGAGCACCAGAAGATGTATGTTCCTTTTTATGAAAATTACGGATATGACCTTCAGATGGCTGTCTATGCAGAGGTAGAAAGAATTAATAAGAAGCGTGAAGACTGGATCATTCCACACCTAGTGGTGGTCACAAAGCAAGACCCGCCAGATCATGATATTTTCTGGTTCGATTACGAATCAATCTCGGGGCAATTACAAAATGTCCGCAATCATTTAGATAGGGTTATAGCAGTCAAGTCAGGTAAAGAGAAGCCTGTGCGGTGCGAAGTATGTGATTATTGCCGGAAAACTAAAAAAATCAATCATATAAAACACTTCCGAGAATTGGACTTGTACTGATGAGTACCTTTGGTTTCCACCCAGTGAAGAAGCCAAATCATAAACGAAATAAGCCCACCGCCAAAAAGCGAGGCAAGATTACATCTGAGGTATACAACGCAGCTATGGAACGATCAGGTGGACGCTGTGAACGCTGCGGGAGCATCAAAGGCTTACAGTGTGCCCATCTAATCAGGCGCTGGCAGATCGACGGTAAAACGACTGTGAAGGATGTGGCGATGCTCTGTGGTCCTAGTGTTAATACTGGGACCTGCCACAACTGGATTGATTACACGAAGGATGGCAAACAGTGGGCGGTAGATTTCAGGGATCATCTCTATGAGAAATGAACCCATCGCACAAGTAGAGATACACGTCCTTAGTCCAGATTGCAAGGTATGTGGTCAAGAGATTAATCCAGAACGCGAGGAATACATTGGACGCACTCGGGTATGTCCTCGCTGTTATGGTGAGCTGACTAGCGGCAGGGATCGCAAGGATCGGAAATATAGAATCAAAAAACTATGAAATAGAGGTGCAGCAGATGCCAATTGAAATAAAGATTCTAAGCAAAAGAAGCAGCGGGGATGCTCCTGCTGGAAATTACATTGCTCGGTATTTGAACGACAAAAACCGTACCATTCAGTCGCTTAATCCATGCCGAAGTGTACAGATCATAGAAGGGATTCACTCAGGGCAAATCGTTCCTTATGAGAGTTATGTTGTAATAGGTGACCTACCAGCTCAAGCCGATGTTCTTCGGCAGAATGTCAAAATGATTGAGGGATTGGCTGAGGCTGCTCGGACAATCCAGGAACAGGACAAGGTGATCAACCGAGTTAAAGAAGAAAATGAAAAGCTTCGTAACGGTGAGTATGAAGTGAATTATGCCCCGCGTTATATCGGAGCGCTTAAGGAACGTATTCAACAGCTAGAGTGGGAATTGGGATCTTGGCGTAACAGCAAGAAAGTACAACTACCAAGGGAAGTGGCTGCTGAACTTGATGAATTAATCATTAAAGGAATATCATATGCGGCTATAGCGAGTAGGTTTTTCACGGCTGCAGATGAGGACGAAGAACGCTATGGAGTGAGCGAACTTTTAGAATGGACGGAGCATGGTCGAACAGAGCCAGGCAAAGTTCGAGTGATGATTTTTCTATCAGCTCTAGTCAATGGATACGTAGAAGAACCAGAGCCGCAGAAGGATGTTCCATCGAATATCCGATCAGAGGTAACTGAAATTATTAAGTGCTGGATGGGCACACCTCCTGTAGCAGATGAGGGAAACGACGCTGAACGTTTGACCGATTGGATTTTTGACCACTTTCAGCAGCACGGGGATGACAAACTGCCCTTTTAAAGTAAAGCAGGTGAGGTAGTATGAGTGGTTACATCCAGATCGGACGCGAGTTGCAAAACCACTGGCTAAGGCGTGATAAAGACTATTGGATGGTCTTCTGTGAAATGTACTTCCTTGCTCGGTATGCTGAAAAGCCTGAAAAGCGAACTATCGAAGGCATTGAGGTAACGATCCATCAAAAAGAATTCATATTTGGTCGCCCTGCTTGGTGCAGAAGGCTGGACATTACAGATCAAAGATTGAAAACACTGGTTAAAAAACTGGTTGCTGAAGGGTTCATTCGGAGGACTCAAAAGTTCAATAAATTCACTGTTTATGCCTTCGAATATACCCCTTCAACTAACCAGCAGAATAACCAGCAGAGAAACCAGCAGGATTTTCCTGAGCAACCAGCAGAACCCCTTGCCCCGCAAGGCTTTGAGGGCGATAGCAACCAGCAGGATTTTCCCAATCAACCAGCAGAGCAACCAGCACAGCAACCAAAGAAAGAAAAAGGTATTAAAGAAGAATGTTTAAAACCCATAGGGGGGAAGAAGATGCCTAAAATATCCGAGGCTCAAGTTAAAAAAAGCCGGGTTGATAAGGTTGAATTCGATGACGAAGTCTGGCTTAAACAAACTGAGTACGAAAAAATTGTGAATGAATTGGGAGAAGAAGCGGTAACGTGGATGATTCAAACGCTTAGTTCATACAAGGTTTCAAACGGAAAGCCGTATTTGAGCGATTATGCCACTTTCAAAAAAGGCGGATGGGTTCGGGAAAGATACGTAGATTACCTTACCAAGAAAAAGGACGGATATAAAAACAAATCGCAGCAGGCAACCAGCAATTTTAAAGGTATGAAAAAACTATTTACAGGGGGTGTTGAGCTTGGTAATAACGCTCGAACAGACGGCAGCCCTTCTATCGAGAATCCAAATAGCATACCCCGCCTTCGTTAACATATTTGAGGAGGATGATTACGGGAACGTCATTAACGCTCCAACCGCTCAGTTATGGCAACAACGGTTGTCTGCAAACGGGATAACAATTGAGCAAGCTGTCCAGGCATTGGATAAGCACATTGATACCAGTCAATTTGAACCGAAAATAGCGGACATCATCAACAACAAACCGCAATTATCCATTTACGACATACAGGCGCAGGAGAGACAGCAGGAACAGCTTGCGCTGCTGGAGTACCACGAGAGCAACGAGGTTATACCAATGCCGGACCATATTCATGAACTGCTGGAGCGATTAGGGAAAAAGCGGTTGGTAGGTGGTGACGACAACGTTGAATAATTACAACTACCTATATGAAGCTGAAATAAACGTTCTTGGAGCAATCATTAAAGATAAGTCTCTCATGGAAGAGTGTGTACTGAGAGAAGACAGCTTCAATCCAGAATGGAACAATGGGCTTATTCTCCAGGTATTGCAAAACGCCTACAAAAGGTTTGCTGATAGAAAAGATCCTTTTTATATCCCTGACATGATTAAGCATTGGGGGGAAGATCTTAATAAGATCGGCGGAGGTATAGCGCTGATAGATATATCAAGGAGTGTACCCGAGTCATCAGCATCAATGTTTAAGCACTACATGGGAATAGTCAACGAAGCACATGTCCAGCGAGAAACAGAGAGGGCAGCGCGTGAAATTTATTCAGGTGGATCTCTGGATGATATGAAAAGCCAAATAGTCCGAATCGAAGAGATTCAAGCTAGAACTTCTGACGGTGGAGAATTGGTACGAATATCCGACCTAATTAAAAGGCATACGTCAGTTATCATCAAACGCTCGCAGAACCCTGGAGGAGTTACAGGACGAAAAAGCTGCTCGAATGATCTAAATGATCTGACCAAAGGGCATCAGGACGGAGACTTCATTGTTGTCGGTGCACGGCCATCTGTAGGGAAGACAGCCTATATCTGTAACGAAATTCTTGCTTCTACAGCGGATGGATCAGCAGCGTTGCTTATATCAGGTGAAGATGGAGACATGAACATCTTAGAACGGATGATAGCTGCAGCCAGCCGGTTAGAATTGGCACGCATGAAATCTGGGAAGATGACAAATGGAGATTGGGAACGTTATGGATATGCCGCTGAAATCATCGAAGGAAGAGAGATATTTATTGATGATACATCAGCCCCAACAGTAGAATCTATCCGCCGAAATGTAGCAAAGCTGATTCGTAAGTTCCCGAAACTTACACTTTACGTTGATTATCTACAACATCTACGTAGCGAGAAATCATTTGGTAGCGAGCGCGAAATGTATAAATATATCAGCTATGAGTTGAAGCAAATAGCACGTGATTTTGATATTCCGGTTGTATGCTTGGCAGCATTAAGCCGTAAAGTGGATGAACGCAATGACAAACGTCCAGTTATGTCCGACATACGAGATTGCGGGAATATTGAGAGTGATGCTGATGTGGTGATTTTCTTGTACCGTGACGATTATTACAATGCTGATAGCAGTCGTAAAGGATTGATGGATTTGATTGTAGCTAAAGGAAGAAATGTTGGTACAGGCACTGTAAGTATGGTTTTTGATAAGCCATGCCAGTCTCTCCTTAATATCGACGAAAAAATTAAACAAAAGCGCAAAGACAAAGGGCTTGCATCATGAGCAACAAAAAAATCGAAGATGAAGCAGCCTATGAAAAATCGCTCTCATGGATGGTTACAATTTCTATTGATCTGGAAGATCCCTTACTTGATTTAGCAAAGAAGGTAAAGCTGCGGATTACCTATGACTTCGTTGAGCAGCGCATTCTTGAATATAGGCGCGGTCAGATACTGCTTACAGACCCAGAACGCATCAAGCTATACAAGGCTGCAGGGGTTGCGTATCAAGAATTCAAATAGGGGGGAGGGAAGATGGAAGAATGCAGATGTCCTAATTGCCATTCAGCAGGTACACATACATGGGCGCTAGTGCCATTGTGTCAAGAACACTTTGAAGCAGTGAGACAAGAAACACACCTTTACTATAAAAAGCGAATCGCATATTCTGCACGATTAACATATATGAGCATCAGTTTCTTGATTCCTTGGAGTCGGAAGGAGTGAGGATATGCGCTTTGTAGGTATTGACCCAGCCACGACAACCGGATTTGTTGCACTGGATGAAGAGGGCAATGTCCTTGTGGCGACAGACGTCAAGGGCGTGGGCAAACGAGTGCCGGGAGGGATAAGCATCGGCATGTTGGTGTCGCTGGAAAACAAGCTATACAACCTCCTGAAGCCCGGGGATATCGTTGCTATAGAAGAGTCAGCCAAGAAAACGCAAAGAGGTGTGACCACGGGAATGATTCACGGCGGACTGCGCTCGATGCTTTACCGCAAAGGACTTGAATTTGTAGATGTTAACCCACAGCGGACCAAGGGGTTTGTGAACCGGAACCAACGGGTGACGAGCTCTGAAAAAAAGAAGCATGTGGCTGCAGGTGTGCTAGAGCATTACGGATACGAACACAGTAGTGACAACGTCACGGACGCTTACATCATTGCTAAGATCGCTCAGGCGCTTTACGCGGTCAAGAATGGCGGTAGTTTGGAATTATATACATCTTATCAACAGCGAATAATTAAAGCCATTATAAGCCCGGAAGCCAAGGCTCCTGTAACAAACAATGAAAAATCACAAACAACCAAACGCACAGGGAAGCCTGCGGCGGCGGGCAGTCACACTCATCTGAAGGAACAACAGTTCTTATTTTAGGGAGGTGCAGGGGTGAACTGGAAAAAAGCAACGCTTGGACAGCTTTACGAAATTGCCTTTAACGATGACGGAGCTGCGCCAATATACAAAAACAATGCTCTTGCTGAAATTCAGCGGAGACGGAAAAGACATATGAGCAAGGTCAATCACAAAATCAAGGCGGTGTATCCAAGATGAGAGAGAGCATCGTTGATAACTGAGGGCTACTGCTTCTGCAGTGCCCCCATTTACCACTGGGAAATTGTGATGGTGAGTACAGAAAATTAATCTGATAATCGATTTCTCTCAAGTCGTTTGATTTGATCTCTTAGGCGAGCTTCGTATCTATATTCATTTGTTAATACAGCAGCAGTTAAGCAAGCTTCTAATTGATCGAGTAGGTCCTGATATTCCAATTTATCATGTTTAATTTTTCCATATTGAAGATTCATTTAGAATCCCTCCAAAAAGTTATTTTTGTGTTTCGCTAATTCAATAGATCATATGGAACGGTTTATAACACTCAGAAAAAATAAATTAGGAGGCATAGCCAGTATGAGTAAACCTATTAACGAATTGGTGAAGGAAGCACACGATAACGCAGTGGCTAAGGGCTGGTGGGATGAGGAACGGAGTTTCGGAGAAATCATTGCTCTTATCCACTCGGAAGCTTCTGAAGCATTGGAAGATTTCCGGAATGGACATTCACCAAGAGAAGTATGGTACGAAACCAAAGCAGGCGTAGCTTACTGTAATCCTGAAGAACGTAACTCTGATTGGAAACCATGCGGTATACCGTCCGAACTGGCAGACATTGTGATTCGTGTATTTGACGCTTGTGGTCGTTATGGAATTGATCTGGAACAAGCAATTCAGGAAAAGATGGCTTACAATGCAACGCGACCACAACGCCATGGAGGTAAGGTCATATGACCGAAATCAAGAAATGCCCTGAATGTGGTCGGACACTCTGCCAACTCTGTGAGGAAAAACATTCAGAACTGGTCATGAAAAATAAGTTCAACGGCAATGAACTCGAAGTTTGCAAGTCATGCCATAAGGTGGTATGGGGCAAATGAGTATGACACCAGAACGGATAGAAGAGATTGAATTTTGGTACAGAGTGGCAGAGAAAGGACAGTTAATAAAGTACGTGCATGACTTGCTGGCTGCTCTAGAAGAGTCACAACAACAAATCAATGAGTGGCAAGGAGAAGCGAAGCAATGGCGAGACGAATTTGTTAGTAAGAACGACGAATTGGGAGAGGCACAACAGACCATAGCCCGTAAGCAGCTGCATATAGAGAAACTGGAATTAAGAAGAGAAAGCGCACAGAAGGCAGCAGACGGTATCTCAAAAGAGAAGGGCTTGGAGCTATTTGAAGCAAGGCAGACCATAGCCCGGCAACGGGAGGCGCTGGAGAATTCGAAGGGCTCTTTTGAAACATTGGCGTTGCTGACGAATACGCGAGACATAAAAATCGTTTCCCACAATGCGATTGTATGCCTTGACAAGACCCTTGAGGAAGGGGAGGCACAGTTATGACGCAGGTAAAGGATATGATCGATGAAAAATTAGACTTTGCTCTTGCTGAGCAACTGGGATGGGTAAACGCATGGGATGGAATAAGGCTCTTGTGGCTTGATGGGAAAACAAATGAGTTTCGCGGCAAAGTTACAGACTGGCATCCTTCAACTGATCCTGCTGCCAGCCTAGAGGTACAGGCAAAGGCTATAGAGGTAGATGCAAAAATGTATGTTTGGAATCTATCTATTGTCAAATGGAAGGACGCTGTAGAACCTGAAGATATTGACGGATGGGAATCAATAAATCTTGAAGATATCGGTGATTTGCTCACCGCCACCCCCAGAGAGAGGGCAGAGGCGGCATATATCACGCTACAGGGGGCGCGAGAATAGGAGGTACGCATGCTGAATCAGATTATTAACGCGGATTGCTTCGACGTATTCCCGAATATCAAGACAGGCAGCGTGGACATGATCCTCTGTGACCTACCTTACGGCACAACGCAGAGCCCTTGGGATTCGATCCTGCCGTTTGATCAGCTATGGATGGCATATGAACGGATCATTAAGGATAACGGAGCAATCGTCTTATTTGCTAAAGCCCCATTTGATAAGGCACTTGCAGCCAGCAATATGAAATTATTCAAATATGAATGGATATGGGAAAAGAACAAGGCAACAGGACACTTAAACAAAAGTCTGATGCCGCTGCAGGCTCACGAAAACATACTGGTCTTTTATAAAAGACCTCCAACCTACAACGCTCAAATGAGTCAGGGACATAAACCAATGAATGCAGCGACTAACAACCATAAATCATCTGTTTATGGCGATGGCATACCGTGGTCAAACGAGGCTGGAAAGACTGAGAGATTGCCGCGCAGCGTCTTGTACTATCCAGTAGTTAACAACGATGACCCTGAGCGAATCCATCCAAATCAGAAGCCTGTGGAGTTGTGCGAATACTTTATACGGACCTATACAAACCCAGGAGAAACCGTCCTAGACAATTGTGCTGGAAGTTGTACAACGGCTGTAGCTGCATCAAGGACTGGAAGGAACTATATCGCAATTGAGCGTGATAAACGACATGCTGCAGACGGAACGCAACGGTTGAAGAATATGCAGCTCACGTTGTTCTAAGAGCCGAAGGCCATCGTCCGACAGCATAAACCCAGCAACGCGGGGGCCGTACCAGATCATTAAGGGAGTAGGAGTATCCCTCCTCTCCTAAAGAGTAGACAATACGGTGCAGTAGAAGGGAGAGTCGGTTTTTAAACGAAGGCATCTCTGAACGAGAAAATAAAGTCATAGACTGCTGCTGAGTTGTTGAACCAACGTTTCCCGTTAGCAAAAAAAAGTTGTTTTTTACAAGAATATAAAGATTCTACTTTAGTGAATAGTTGTTTCGAGAGCTCTGTCTAGATCATGTGATGCTTCAATAATGGCTGGCTCCAAATTACTCAGCCATTCGGAATACTCTAGACGTGATACCATGGTTGGATTCTTCCTTAGCTCCTTGCATCTCTTCAAATTATCTTTCCATCTGCCACTAAGATGTAAAAGCCCCCAATCTGCTGCTTGGCTTTTAGACAGGATAACACCTTCCTGCCACCAAGCTATAAATTTGGATGCTAACAGGAGCCAGTCAATGGAATGAAGGCTATTTCCCTTGCCAAACTTCCGCATGCACTTGGTATATTCTTTAAAAAAGAGAATGAACTCATCCTTCGAGTAAGATGGAATATTGTCTAGATGGGACTCACCATACAACAAGATACTCTGCTCCTTGATCGTGTACAGGGTGAACAGGTCTAATTGATTTTCTGTCCAGATGGTTTCGCGCTTTGTTCCCCACCATAAGCCACTGCCCTTTTCTCCACTCAGCATATTAATCGTGAGAAAGGCGCCCTCAAGCATATCAGTATAGAGGTTGGGGATCTGTCTATCGACGGATCTTCTAAGAAGGGATGATCTATAATTGGATCTTTGTTTTCTTAAAAGTTCGATTTCATTTTGGCTTAGGTCCTCACCAATTACGACGAGAAAATCCAAATCCCCGTATCCCGGGGATAAATCATTGTGGATGGCCGAACCGTAAAGGTAAATGCTTCGCAACTTTCTATTAAGAATGGCTCGGATATTTTCGACAAACATGGACAAGGTTCGCTCAAGTATTTCGTCTTCAAATGATTGGATCAACATTAAGATCGCTCCATTATGAATTTTTATTTTTAGATTTTTCTAAACACTATAATACCATATATTTCAATCTATCTATCTATCTTCTGCCCTAGTTAGCCAAGGTTGCCAGATGGATCCGCGGCAGCTGGTCTTGGTTATTACCATAACTATATCTATTCTGCCCGCTAGCTTAATAAAGCTTTTTCATCAAGAGTCATAGTAATTGTTGTACAGTACGAAGATACAGGGACAGATAGGGTTAATAGCCCTCCTCTCCCACAAGGAGGATATAACGTGGCATGTTCAGCATTTAACGGTTCTACATGTTCGGTAAGCGGCAGCTCTTGCATGTTTGTATTTCCTGACAGCCAAGCTTGCGCTGAAATCTACAATGAAGGTCCTGACGCTCATGTCGATAAGTGCGAAGATTGCAGGTTCTTTTACACGAAAGATGGTAAGCGTTGCTGTACAACGAGACCTTATTTTCCAGTATGGGAAGGAGATCCTCCTAAGACAGATTATTTAGAAGATGACTTAACGTCTTGTGGTGGATTTGAAGCAGCAAGGGAGGAAGCCCAATGACACAAAGGGACTGGCAAAAGGATATGGATGATGTACAAGGCTATCTGAAGAATAAGCACCTAGTCCACCATAATGAACAGACTTTAAGAGGGGAACCAGTTGCTGTGGTACTTCAATACTGGCTCCAAGAAGCCAAAGAACTCCAAGAGATCGTGTCGGGACGTGGTAGAGAATTGCTAAGACTTCGTAGCTTAATGGGAGGTCTCAATGATGAACTGACAGCAACAGAAGACCGCGCAGACGCAGCAGAGGCACGGGAACAACAACTGAAAGAGGCTGCACAAAAAGTTGTAGATCATACAGAACCTATCACGTACTTATCCGCAATGTTATCCACCCTTTACCCAGATACCTCAGCACCCAAGGAGGAAGCTTCAATTGTTCATTGCCCTAAGTGTGACAATCAGAACCTCATACCCCATCCGAGTCAGGCTAACATCTGGCTTTGCGGTCCATGTAATCAAGTGATTGAGGAAGGAACTGACGTCAATGTGGATTAAGATCATCTTTGCAATTGTAATCATAGTATCTTTAGGATTTCCGATAGACAAAAATGACTGGAACAGAGAAAGAAGCATGCATATGGCTGCAATCTGCATTGCAGGGATTCTGGCACTAGCTGCAGTCGTTATTTTTTCATAAAACCCAAATTTGAGAGGAGTAATTATAAATGAAAATTCAAATAGCAGCGCATTTCAATAAGCAAACGAAGGATTCCAAAAAGGAACTTGTACAGTTCCACGTAAAGGGTGATGACGAGAAGAAGCCTGAGCTTAATGCTATGACGAGATCGGTGGTTGTGTTGAACATTGACGGCGTAGAACAGGCATTGACTACAGAGTTCAGTAAGAGTACGAAGGATGCCAAGAAGACAGTACTGGAGTTCATCGTCAAGGGTGACACATCCTCTGAAAACTCCTATGAATTCTACCGGAAGGCTGGATCAGATGTAGTCTTGGAAATCGCTGAATCTCAAATGAGCATTGAGGAGTTCAGAGGTGATGACGAAGAAGAGGATCATGAAGAGCCAAGAGAAGGCGTACGAGGCAAGGTTAATCCAGACGGCACGATTGAATTGGATGACCCTAATCAAGTCACTTTGGACGATACAGATGGTCCAGTAATTCCTGAGAATAAAGACGATCTGCCGTTTTAAGATGATATACGCCCCGGCTTCGGTCGGGGGATTCTTTACACAGATTGAGGTGATATGGTGACACAGATGACATTTGAGCTGCCTGAGTTTGACAGGAAGTCAACGCGGGCAGCAGTAGATGCGGCGCTTGAGAAATACCGGATATATAAGTCAACATTGTTCGAAGAGAGAGAAGTAAAAACAACGGCTGAATGGTCTGCTACTCCCAGGAGTAATACGGGCGTGACAAGTGACCAGACAGGAAATATAGCTGCCTACAATGTCGACGAACCTGCAGCCCGCCGAGCGTATTGCAAAAGGATCGAGGAGGCTGTGAAGTTACTCCCGAGACGCGAACGCATATTGATTACTGAGCGTTACCTAAATACTGATTGTGATTTCGATTATGTCGTTTATAACAACGCATTTGAAAGACCAATAAGTGAAGCGACATATTACCATCTAAAGTGGAAGGCGTTCTACAAGTTAGCGCTAAACCTTAATATACAAGTTATTAAAGAAGTATCGGGATTAAAGAGTACTTCAAGGAAAGAGAAGTCATAAGACAACCATTTCTGAGAGTATGATAAATTGAGGTGATGATATGAGCACGCTGAATATAGATGATCTGCCTCCAGTTCTTAAGGTAGAAGATATACAGAAGTTTCTAACCATTGGTAGAAACCAAGCTTATGATTTATGCAATTCAGGGCAATTCCACGTCGTCAAAATTGGAAGGTCAATAAAGATCCCAAAGGAGCCATTCGTTAATTGGTTCTTGGGGGATAATGTAGAAAAGCAGGGGTAATTAGCCCCTGCTTTTTTTATACGATTCTGCTGTCTTCATGTTGCATAGAAAACCATCTAATTGTCTGACTTGCAACGACCTTTAAGCAATCAGCAAAATCATGAAGCTGATCGTCGGGACACTCTTTGCCTTTTATATTATAGTTTGTCTTAGCATGAGCTATCATATTTCGAGTATCAGAAATTGCACTGGCTAAGTCATCTAAACAATTAGCTCGTTCTTCTCGGCTACTAGACAATGTTAACTTCTTTATACGTTTCAAGTAATTTGGTGCTGAAACTACAATATCCATGATATCGCAACATGTCGAAACTGTTAGTTTAATTGCCTGGTTATCTTTTTGATTATTTCGGTGTTCGGCAAATAGCCTTTCGAGTTCTAAAATGTAGTTTGCATCTGGGGTTAGGGTTTTAGGGCTATATAGTTTTCTTGAAATAGATTCTAACATTTCCTTTCGTAATACAGTTTGAGATATATATTCAATAACTTTTGTGTAATTTAAAATGAGATATTCAGCATCATGAATTTGATTACAGGAATTATATATGCGCAAAACTTCCGAAATACCTCTTCCCTGCATTAATGGTCTTAATCGTATATCAGGGAGTTTTGGATCGTTGTCTTCCCAATACATTAAGGTTGTTGGCCTAGGGTAAACATAGATATTTAAATTGAGTGAAGCTGCGCATTCATAAATAAAGGATTCTAAAATGTCATCAAATTCCTTAATACTTAATGGTTCAGTTGAAGCGAGCTCGATAAATAAATCTCTGTCTCCCATCGGAGGGTTATACTTATCATAAAGGTTTTCCATTGTAAGTTTTATATTGTAACTGCTTAACCCCTTTAAGAACTTAATTGATATATATTTTCCATTCCACTTTTGAGTCAGACAATAATCAAACAGCTTCTCATCAAATATGTTAGTGTTATCACAACTTATTGATATCAAGTTATAAGTAGGACTTAATAATTTACATTCATCAATCAGTTCTGAATTTATTGAGTTTTCTATAAGGTTGTTTAATTCTTTAATTGACAGAGGGTCATGAAAGTCTTCTGTACGAGGTAGGCTTATTTCTATTTCGGTATCATATGTAATTATTACTTCCTCATCATATTCAGCTTCTAGATCCTCAATATCATAAAATTGAACTTCAATCTCATGTAGTTTGCAGAATGTTAGTATTTTTCGGACTGTATACTCAACTTCCTGTGAAACAAATGATATTCCCATAATTTCTCCTTCTTTTATAAATAATATTTGTGATGAAAATTATCAATAAAAAATTCTATGAAAAATGAATTCTACAAAGGTTCCCTATCCCCTTCATTTTAAAAGTTAATCAATTATTTAAGCCCAAATGAACTAGTTATTAAAGAGATGGAATTGGTGTTAATTCTGGTGCTAAACTTTAGAATATTTAAAGGGATACCAAAAAACTACGAAGGATTAAAATAAGGATAACCCCTTTGCTGACGCTAATTTAAGGGAATTATAGGGGATGGTGAGGGAGCATAAAATACGCACAAACACACGGTGTTCACACCATTGAAGGGGAACGAACACCACAGCAAATTTCTGTTGACTCATCGTGAGCGCGAAGTTTTTGAGCTTCTCGTGCAGGACAAAACGACTCGTGATATCGCTGGCTTATTATTTATCAGCGAAAAAACAGTTCGAAACCACATTTCCAAGGAGATGTGGTTTGAAATACAACTTGTTGTAAGTGGGGGGAGCGTTGATTTTATTGGTTTTTTGGACTAATCACTCTTATTTCATCACTTAAATAAATCAGGGAAATAGGAAATGCAGATGTCAAATTAATCTGACATCTGCATTTCTCGTGTGGTTGATTGTATATTTACATACTTATGAAGAGGAGTCGCTAGAAGTTATATTTCTCTTGTCGGCGCTTAAATGCTTCTCTGGATCCTTCCATAATATCTAATACCGCTTCTTTGACAAGTGGTTTTTCCAGTCCACCTTCAGCTTTTAGGATTCCTTTGCCCATTTCTGTATTTAATGCATAGAGCAATTCACAATCTCCGTTGACTGGAATATTGGCGTTATGCGTGGCAAGTATGATTTGACGCTTGTACTTAACTCTTCTTAGTAATGGAACCAGTTGATTATAAATAAAATCTGAATCCAGTTCATCCTCTGGTTGGTCAATCAGGATTGGATTTGTACCATGAGCAAACAGCAACGCTAAGATCGCAGTGTTCTTTTGTCCATCTGAAAGCCCACCGTCATCAAGGGAGCCAGCTCGAGTTCCGTCATCCCGATATAATGTGATATTAATTCTGTCATTAACACGAGTAATTTGCATTGTCTCCCAGAATCCAATGCCTTCCCCAGTGAGATACGTGTTAAGATCCCCATGGTGTCCTCTTAACTCAGCAGGCATTAGTTCTGGGTTCTCTAGCCACTGTGAGAGTATTGTCCATGGTGTCAGTTCCTCACTTGCTTCGAATATTTGATACAGTTGCTCGCCAAGTGTATCCCAATTCCTTCCTAACCGAGTGTTCCCGCGAATGTTATGATTCGTACTCCAAATCTGCTTGAAATGTTCCTGATCTCTACATTTAAAGATTTCAACGGATATGAATGGAGAAGCCTGCCTTGTATAAGGAATAGATCCAGATGCCAAAATTGAATTAATTTTTGCAGTTTTTAACGTTGTCTGTTCAAACCAAGTATCATGGAGAGTTCCTACACTTGTAAATAGTTTTTCAATTTCCTGTGAAGAGTTGGTTAACTTCTTTTCTCTGTCATCCAAATCTTGTTCTTTTATTCGAATACTTTGCTCTAGCCCTTTCATCACTTCAAGTTGATCTGGATGTACACCTTTCTCATTACATGCGGCAATAAAATCGGATTTTGTTTGCTGAATAGCGTTTAATATTGTTTCCCACTTTTCATGTTTCTCCGTGAGTCCATCAACCGTTTCGGAATATTTTATTAACGCAGCCTCTACATTCTTTTCTAATTCTTTTTTCGCCGCGCTTAGACCTATGTTTAAATCATCAAAGAAAGGATCATCTAACCAGTCTTGTTTTACAAGATTGGCATGCTCTATCGTAAACGATTTAATATTTTCATTCCAGGAGGTAACGAACTGCTTAGTTTCTTCAACGACTTCACGGATGTAGTTTTCAGCAACAATAGCTTTATTCCTGCGTTCGTTTTCCGCTTGCACTGATATGAATGCATCCCATTGTCTTTGAATCTCGCCTATTTCCTGAAGAAGTGTATTTCGCTCATTCTTGAGTCGCTCAATGATCTTTCTTGTTTGAAATAAACTTTGAATCGTCAATTTCAATTCGATTTCAGTTGATTTTAACCTATCAAGTTCAGAGCCAGCAATTGTGTCAATTAATGTTGATAAACTTTTCTGTTCTTGTGCAATTTCAGATATCTCTCGCTGACTATATACTTGAACTTTCAAGTTCCGTAAGACAGTTGCAGGGTCTTGTACTTCTCTGCTTGTAATTCTTGCAGTTTGAGATGCAGTATCGTATTCAAAGGTATCCGTCAGTCCATTTGTGCCTTCCCAAGTGAGTCTTACTAGTGATGATGGAGGCAGTGTTCTCCGTACTCTTTGAATTTGTTCTGTTTCTTTTAAATCTTGCTTATGAGATGCTGCGAGCCTGATGTATTCAAGAATTGATGATTTTCCCGAACCTCTACCTCCGATAATACAATTTAAATTAGGGGAGAAATGGATTGTTTGATCATCTAGGAAGGCAACGTTTTCAATTGAAAGAGAGACAAACTTATCGTGCCTAACATCTTCGTCAGGACTATTTGGACTCAATGAAATTCGTTCGCAATCCAAGAAGGCTTGAACGATTGATTCTAAAGAGGGGTTGGACATCTTAACCCAAGTATGTCGTTTTCCTATGTAACCTTTAGAACCTTCGTAAAGGCTGTATGCATCTGAGGACATGACAGCAGCTATTCTGCGTTCTCTTCTCCACTCGGCGTGACAAGCCACATCTGCTGTAATCAGCTTTTGCATATTGGCAGAAAAATCAACAAGAGGCTTTGGTAGTTCAAGAGCTAACAGTTTCGGATTCAAAAACATATCCCTTTGAAAAAATTCAGTAATAAAATCATTATTTAAAAGACCGCTTTCTGATAATGGGTGAGCAGCAATAATGACCCCATTATGATCATCCTGTACAATTCTCTCAATTTGAGCAAACGTAGCTTGCGGCAAAGGTACAATATTACCGTTTTTAACTCGTTCAGATCGGGTAAGACCTAACTGCGTGACGATATCGTCGATATCATGCAAAGATTTATTTTCTTCGAAAATGCATAGCAAATGAATACCTAATCCCTGAGACACTTCTACCTCAAATCCAGGGAATATAATTAAAGGTAGCTTTTTTAATTGATCAGCTATGAGTTCATTTCTACCTTTCAACATTCGAAGATAATCAATACCAATGAAGTTGTGGTCGGTTATGCATACTACTTCTAATCCGACCTCGTGGCATCGAGTTAAATATAAATCAACGGACGCAATTAGTTCTTCTAGTGAATACTCCCTACTTAAATACGCAGGATCATCTTGTAGCCAGTTATTCGGGTCACCAGGTGTTTGCATTTGAAAATCACACTTGTACCATCTCATTCCATTGTAAGACATTACAGTTACCTCCATGCAACATTTTGATGAGGTTAAATTCGACATTCGGTATGGAAGAACCTTCAAATTGACCAATCTTTTTGGTTGAAAACAAGGGATTAAGACCTACCCTGTCGAATAAGTTTCTATTCTTGTATACTTAGAGTAGAAACCAACAGGGTGGCGGATTTATATGAGTACTGCGTATCATAGCCAATATTATGCTTACGAACTAACAAAGCAGAGTGCTTCTAATACAGTTGGTCGCCTTAGCCAATCATTGATTAATGCGACTGTAGACCTAAACCCGCATCAAGTAGAGGCGGCGTTGTTTGCATTCCGCGCTCCGCTTGAACGAGGCGCTATTCTTGCCGATGAAGTAGGACTTGGCAAAACGATTGAAGCTGGTCTGATTATTAGTCAGCTCTGGGCAGAACGGAAACGAAAAATCCTCATCATTGTCCCTCCCCCGTTACGCAAGCAATGGAATCGGGAACTGATTGAGAAGTTCTATCTACCATCAATCATCATTGAGAGCAAAAACTACAATGAATCCGTGAAGGCAGGACAAGGCTTCCCATTTGAGCAGAAGGACAATGTTGTCATCACTTCATATCAGTTTGCTCGGAACAAGTCGGCTGATCTTAAACGAACCGATTGGGATCTAATCATCATCGATGAAGCCCACCGACTTCGTAACGTCTACAAGAAAACAAATAAAATATCAAGAATACTCCGAGATGCAACAGATGGCGCACCTAAGGTACTTTTAACTGCTACACCATTGCAGAACTCGCTTATGGAGCTATACGGTCTGGTAAGTTTCATTGACCCAAGATTATTTGGTGATGAATCAACTTTTCGTAAGCAGTTCGGAAGCGGAACCAAAGAAATGACCAGACTTGATTTTCATGACTTAAAAGATCGGCTGCGCCCCGTATGCCATCGTACGTTGCGCCGTCAGGTGACGGAATACGTTCCCTACACGAAGAGAATTCCACTTGTTCAGGAGTTTACATCGAGCGAAGCGGAGTGGGATTTGTATGAGAAGGTCTCCTCATATCTTCAAAGAGAAAATATTCAAGCATTGCCCCGAAGTCAACGTAATCTCATGACCTTAGTTGTACGTAAGATATTGGCTTCATCATCCTTTGCTATTTCTAATACCCTTCTATCACTTGTCACAAGGCTTGAATCTTCTTTGGAGAAAAAAGGAAATGGGCAAGGGATTGAAAATATTTATAATGATATTGATGAGATGGATTCAACGGTAGAAGAATGGTCAGATGACGATGAGCAGTCAGAGGGAATTATTGCTTCAAAACAGGAACGAGCGCTGATTCTTCGCGAGCGAGAAGAGCTGCTTGCTTATTACGAATTAGCTAACTCCATCACAGAGAATGAAAAGGGTAAAGCATTGCTTGTTGCCCTTGCAAATGGGTTTTCCACACTTCGTGAGCTTGGTGCAAACGATAAAGCCATTATTTTTACAGAGTCCAGAAGAACACAACAGTATTTGAAAGAAATGCTTGAACACAACGGTTATTCTGGAAAAATAGTCATGTTCAACGGTACGAATAGCTCGCCTGAGATTAAGGAGATTTATCAGGAGTGGCTTGAACGACATCAGCATGATGATCAGATTTCAGGTTCCAAGTCAGCAGATACGAGAGCGGCGTTGGTTGAATATTTCCGCAATGACGCTGCCATTATGATTGCGACGGAATCAGCGGCGGAGGGAATTAACCTTCAATTCTGCAGTCTGGTCGTCAATTATGATCTACCTTGGAATCCTCAACGAATCGAGCAACGAATTGGCAGATGCCATCGCTATGGACAGAAGTATGATGTTGTCGTCATTAATTTTATAAACCGTAAGAACGCAGCGGATCAAAGGGTGTTTGAGCTATTATCTCAGAAGTTTAGTTTGTTTGATGGTGTATTTGGTTCGTCTGATGAAGTCTTGGGGTCGCTGGAGTCAGGTGTCGATTTTGAAAAAAGAATACAGCAGATCTATCAAACTTGCCGTTCTGCTGAAGAAATTCAAGATGCCTTCAATCAGTTGCAGTTGGAACTCGACGATCAAATCCAATGTAAGATGCAGGAGACAAGGAAGAACCTGCTCGAGAATTTCGACGATGAAGTGTGTGAGAAGCTGCGAACGAACTACGAGCAGACTACTCTCCAATTGAATAAGATGGAGCGTTTTCTATGGGCGCTCACCGAATATGAAGGGAGTTCGTTTGCACAGTTTAATTCGGAGCAGTTGAGCTTCCAACTTATGAATAGTAAGGATAAGTATCAGCTCATATCGCATGTGAAGAAAAGTGAAACGAATGAACACGTCCATCATTATCGATTAGGTCATCCGCTGGCTGAAAATTGGATTGAGCAAGCCAAGAGCCGTCAATTACCAATGATGAAACTTAACTTCCGTTATAGCGATTATGAGGGCAAGGTGAGTCTTCTTCAAAATAGAATTGGTATCAACGGTTACTTGTCTTTATCTTTATTGCAAGTAAGTGCTGCTGAGAATGAAGAGCATTTGATATTCTCCGCAGTTGACTCGATTGGAAATCAGTTGGATCAAGAACTTTGTGAGAAGCTATTTGATCTGCCAGCTACTGAAATTAAACTGAATGATCATGAACAAATTATATATTCAAATGTTACGGAGCAAATTTTCAAAATTAACCAGCAGCAAGAATCGGCAATTCTGTGGGATATTCAAGAGCGTACGAATGAATTTCTTGATCGCGAGCTGGAAAGATTAGATAAATGGTCTAAAGACTTAAAGGACAAGCTTGAACTCGAATTAAGAGAACTTGATATTGAGATCGCACAACTTCAAAAGGATGCAAGGTTGGTACGACAAATCGTAGAGAAGCTTGAGATTAACAAAATCATACGAGAACGTGAGCAGCAACGAAGTGAGTTGCGCCGCAATTTATTTGATGCACAGGATGAGATTGACCGCCAAAAGGAACTGCTGTTTCAAGATGTTGAGAAGAAGCTTGAGCAGAAAATCAGTAGGAAGCATTTATTCATGATCAAATGGCAATTAGTATAACAATTGAGGTGCGAAATGAGCAAGAAAACGAAGCTAGAATTGACTTGGATTGGTAAGGAAGAAGGATTGAGATTAGAGCCGAGAATCTTATTGAATAATCCTGATTTGTCATATCACTCAAAACTCAAGGTAACTCAAAAAGATGAGTATGAAAATATGCTTATATATGGGGATAACTTACTTGCGTTAAAAGCATTACAAAATGATTATATTGGAAAGGTAAAGTGCATATTTATTGACCCTCCATATAATACTGGTAGTGCTTTTGTTCATTACGACGATGGAATTGAGCATTCAATTTGGTTATCTATGATGCGTGATAGATTAGTACTTTTGTGGAATTTATTGTGCGCTGAAGGATCGTTATGGATTACTATCGATGACAATGAAGCACATTACTTAAAGGTCCTTTGTGATGAATTATTTGGAAGGAACCGTTTTGTAACTTCATTTATATGGAAAAAGGTAGATAGTCCAAACGATAATAAAGTAGCAGTTACCCCAGATCATGAATATGTACTTTGTTATTCTAAAACACCAGGGGCAAAATGGTTTAAGCAAATGAAAGATGACTCAATCTTGGAGGCGTATCATGCTCCAGATAATGAATCAGATAGACCATACAGAGATAGGCTCTTGAAAAAGAACGGAAAGAATAGCTTGAGAATAGACCGACCATCGATGTTTTTCCCAATAATTTCACCTAACGGAAACGAAGTTTATCCTATACATGACGACGGACGAGAAGCTCGATGGGCAATGGGGAAACAGACAGTGGATGAGTTAGTAGCTGAAAGCAAACTGATTTGGAAAGAAAGAATTGTGAATGGCAGCAAACAATGGGTTCCTTATACTCGTGAGTTTGCACCAGAAAATCCAACAAGACCTTATCCATCAATTTGGAATGATCTTAATACAACTAGACAAACAAAGGCGCACCATAAATCTTTGTTTGGAGAAAACCTAGTGTTTGATACACCTAAGCCAGAAGATTTAATAGCCAGAATATTAAACATATCTACCGAGTTAAAAGATATAGTCCTCGATTCTTTTGCTGGTTCAGGTACGACTGGTGCAGTAGCCCATAAAATGGGGCGACGCTGGATAATGATTGAAATGGGCGAACATTGTCACACACATATTATTCCACGTCTAAAAAAAGTAATTGATGGCACAGATAAGGGTGGTATAAGCAAAGAAGTGAATTGGCAAGGTGGTGGAGGATTTAGATATTATCGTCTTGCACCGAGTCTATTGGAGAAAGATAAGTTCGGAAATTGGATCATTAATAAAGAATATAATGCTCCAATGTTGGCTGAAGCGATGTGCAAGCATCATGGGTTTAAATACTCTCCAGATGAAACAGTATATTGGAAGCAGGGATGGTCGACAGAGACTGATTATATCTATACAACAACCCAGCTGATCACAAGAGAAATTGCTACCCAAATTCATGATTCGCTAGGTGAAAATGAAACATTATTGATATGCTGTAAAGCATTTAATGCTGATTCATCAGACTATCCCAATATTACATTCAAAAAAATCCCATCTTCCATACTTAATAGATGTGAATTCGGCAGAGATGACTACAGCTTGAATGTTGCAGCGCTTCCTCAACTTGAAAAGATAGAACAAATGGAGCTGTTCAGTGAAGGGGAAGAGTTATGAACAAAAATGTAAAATCAATATCCGCTAGACTTAGCCTTCGGAAACCACAGAAAGAATCATTAGAAATTCTTTCGGAAATTGTTGATATTATTGAGTTAGGCAGTTACGATAGCCATTCCTTGATAACGGAGTTAGATAAAGTAAGTTCTTTATATCCATCAGTATCTGATTTCGAACGTGAGTTTCCATCATTATGCTTTTCCCTGGCAACTGGTGTGGGTAAAACGCGATTAATGGGAGCATTCATCTCTTATTTATATCTAAGCAAAGGAATCAAAAACTTCTTTGTTCTCGCTCCCAATCTCACGATTTATAACAAGTTGATACAAGACTTCACTCCTAATACACTAAAGTATGTTTTTAAAGGAATTGCTGAATTTATTACCATGCCACCTGTTATTATTACAGGTGACAATTACGAAGATGGAAAGGGAAATCGTAATCAGTACAGTCTTTTTAATGATGAAGTACACATTAATATCTTCAATATATCTAAAATTAACTCAGAAGTACGCGGCGGTAAAGCGCCGCGTATCAAGCGACTTAGAGAATATATTGGTGACAGTTATTTTAACTATCTTGTTTCCCTACCTGACTTGGTGCTGCTGATGGATGAATCTCATCGTTATCGCGCTTCAGCTGGAATCAAGGTGCTGAATGAGTTAAAACCGATTCTCGGGTTAGAATTAACAGCAACTCCTCATGTTGAGTCTGGTAATCGAACAAATCCATTTAACAATGTGATATATAGTTATCCATTACATAAAGCAATGGAAGATGGATTTGTTAAAGAGCCAGCCGTTGCTACTCGTGAGAATTTTAACGCAAGCCAATATTCTGAAGATCAGTTGGAGCGCTTAAAGCTAGATGATGGAATCCTGGTGCATGAGGAAACGAAAGTTGAAATGGAAGTATACGCGCGCCAAAATCATCTACCAATTGTGAAACCATTCATTCTTATTGTAGCGCAAGATACCGTTCATGCGGAAAAGCTTATGGGGCTTATTCAATCAGACAGTTTTTTTGAGGGGCGTTATAAGAACAAGGTTATGACTGTTCACTCCAATCAAAGTGGTCAGGAGAAAGATGAAACAATTCAAGAGTTAATGAGGCTCGAAAATCCTGCTTCTGAAACGGATATTGTTATTCATGTCAACATGCTTAAAGAAGGCTGGGATGTCACCAACCTCTACACGATTATCCCTCTTCGAGCTGCGAATTCAAAAACGCTAGTTGAACAATCAATTGGTAGAGGTTTGCGTTTGCCTTATGGTAGAAGAACTGGTGTTAAAGCGGTTGATCGACTAACAATTATTGCGCACGATAAGTTTCAAGACATTATTGATGAAGCGAACAACCCGAATTCCATCATTCGGAATGGTGTCTACATCGGGAAAGATGTTGCCAAAGAGCAGAAAAAACCTATAACCTCTGTTCCAAAGCTCGAACAGACGGTTGTAGAAGAGGTTCAAGCTCAGGTCACTAATGTAAAGACGACCAATAATGAGTCAAAGCCTATTCAAACGGAGGATATCAGAAGCGTATTTGAATTGGCGCAAAGAAAGATCCAGAGCTACGAGCATCTACCAAGTTCTAAGCATTTGGCCAAGGGAGAAATTAAGCGTCAGTTGATAGAAGAAGTTCGGTCGGAGTATCTCGTGAACCAACTAGATTTATTTCCCGAACAGACGAATGCCTTGGTGGAACAGGTCATTGAAGCATTGGTCGAACAAACGATACAGCATAGCATCGATATTCCGAGAATTTTCGTTCAACCTGTAGGTGAGTTGACCTGGGGCTATCAAGATTTCGATTTGGAAGCTTCGAGTGTTCGACTGCAGCCTGTTGATGAACATATCTTAATTCAGCATTTGAGAACTCATGATCGTGAAATTCTTCAACGTAAAGGTAGTCAGGAAGTCGAAGAAAGATTGGAAGACTATTTAATTTCAGCGTTGATGGATTACTCAGATATCTCGTATGACGATCATGCAGAATTGTTATACAAATTAAGCAAGCAAATGGTTGCTCACTTGCAAAGCTATCTATCAGATGATCATGCTGTTCGTATTGTTCTGCAATACAATCGCGGTAAGCTTGCCGAACTTATTCATATTCAGATGAAGAGTCATTATTATGAGACTGCGTCTGCCTACGAAGTCATTGTTAGCAAGGGCTTCACGACATTCAAGCCCGTCAGCTACACGACCTTATTGGCAGAAGGCGTTAGACCTTTCCGCCAACCTGTGGGAGACAAAACACGCATTCGGAGAATGGTTTTTGGTGGATTTATTAAATGCCTCTATCCAGAGCAAAAATTCGATTCGGACAGTGAACGCAAGTTTGCAGTTATTTGCGAGAATGACCCGAACGTTGATAAGTGGTTTAAGCCGCTAGCAGAACACTTCAAAATTTACTACAATCACAGTAGCATCTATGAACCTGACTTTGTTGTTGAAACCAAGACAGGTAAGTTTATATGCGAAATTAAGAAAGAAAAAGAAATAGAAGATCAAACGGTCCAAGCCAAAGCTCGGGCGGTTATGGAATGGTGTTCACATGCTTCTAGGCATGAGCGGGAACATGAAGGAAAAGAGTGGCAATATCTTCTTATTCCCCACACTGATGTTCAAGAGAATATGACCCTTGAAGGATTAAAGTCGCGTTATTTATTCAACTAAGCCTTGAATTTGGTATCAGAATAGGGTTCTCTTAGCTGATGTTCCCCTTTACCAAGAACTAAGAATTAATTGTAAAAAGTATCCATATAATTACCGAGATGAGTTAACATAAGGTTTTACATAGTGGGAAAGCCCTCAATTTGTCCAGTTGATAAACCTATTTTAGATCTTTTTCTAGGTTCTAAGGTTCGGTAAGCGATCCCTTTCCGTACCTTAAACTAGGGTATTAAAAAACTTGTCCTAATAACTGAGGAACCAGTAACTTTATCGTCTCCTTCAATTGAAAATATCTTAATAGATATTCATGATTTATCTCAAAAAGCAAGCATGGCATGGGCAATTCCTCTTGCTGTGCTTTTTTATTTCACTTAACAACTTGCTTTTTATGGATATCTCACTATAGTTGGGATAATGAAAATCCTTTTTCTGGAAGTTCGAGGAGGGTATGTATGAAAAACAGAAATATACGGAAAAGCAATTGGTGAAATTGAATTTTAAAAAAATCAGCCTAAATGCAGTTCTTAACTAATTATGGACTGCTATTTTGTATTTGAATTATTTGATATCAATAATTAAACCATAATGTGCTCCACCCATTCACCGAGATAGTTAAAAATAGCTCACCAATTCGCCGAGAAATGTTTATGAACGGAAATGATTGTCTAAACTAATGAATAGAAAAATCCGTATTCCTTATGGGACAAGCGCTATTTCGCCGTTCGAACCTCGGTTTGTAGGTGAGAACGGCATGCCGATCCTACCTATAAACCGAGTTTGAAATATGTTGTCCACCTATTCACCGATATTTAAACAAAATAATAACTCCACAATTTCTTGAAGAGTTAGCGTTTGTTCAAGTCAATTTTATTTGTTATATAAATTCCACCGTCATTGTCAATTTCAATTTTCTCAAAAAGGAGAAGTAGCAACTTGCGAACTTGGTGGGACTGTTTTTTATTAACTGGCAATGTATCGCCTAAAAAGTGATCCCAGTGATTAGATTCAAGTTCTAGGTTTTCCAATCTTTTTATTGCGTCATAATTTCTTTTTAAATTTTGCTGAGTATCAGTGATATCATTCGTTAATATAGAGGATAAGGTTTGTAATACCTCTATTGCTACACGATCACTTTGAGTTACGAGTAGAGGGTGCAATTGATTTTGTGCGGCATCATAATCATGTCGTAGTTCTTGTAACTTTTGATACAAACAATTCTTTTCAATCTCTAGATCCTGTTTCTGGTTGATGTAGAATTCTTTGATCCTATCTATGATTAAATATCGCTGTTCAATGTTGGTGGTTAGCATTTCAGATTTCTTAATGTAGTTTAAAAGGTAATCATCTAATTCTTTTGATACTATTCGGATATGACAATCCGAGGTTCTACCGCAACAGTATATTTGATCTCCAGATTGACCGCTGACTTGATTTTTAGTTAAAAGAAACTTTCCGCATTGTCTACATTGAATAATATCTTTAAAAAGATACGGTGTTGAGAAATATTTTGGATTGGTGATTTCACGTGTTTTTCTTTTCATGTATAAATCGTAACAGTATTCCCACTCTACAAGCTCAATTATTGGTTCTAATTCTTTAGATTTCTCCATAATCCATTCGTCACGATTTGTTGTGGAATTTCTTGATCCTTTTTTGCGTTTATGAATACTAAGGTAGCCACAATAGATTGGATTTGTAATTATAGATTTCGTCCGTTCTTTGCTCCATTGTTGTCCCGAAAGTGGATGGTGAATATTCAAATAAGCAGCAATGGAGCTGAAACCCAAGCCTCCCTTATACTGCTTGAATATATCTTTTATGATTTGCTTTTTGTCCGTTTCGAAATTTAGTACTTTCATTTTTAATACATCGTCATATTGATAACGAACGCCAAAAGGTGTTTTCCCTCCTGTCCATTTACCATGAAATACAACTCTAGAATAAATACTATCTTTCATCCGAACACGTATATTATCGGCCTCGATTTTACTGTAATTATCTCTTATTGCATTACTTAGAATATCCTTATTACTATAAACTTGATTTGAACTACTTAAGTATACAGATACTTGGAGATCTGCAAACCATTTACGCAATCGAAGATGTTCTAATGGATCGCGCGCAAGTCGATCATGATTATAGACAACAATAAAATCATATTCCTTGTTCTTAACAGCTTTTATAACTTTCATCAAAGCTTCCCGCTTAGTCAATGGAACACGAGTTGCAGATATTTTTTCTACATATTTTTGGAGATCGATAGTTACATCACAATTATGTCTTTCACTAAAACCTTTGCAGGAATCAATCTGCATTTGCAGGTCTTGCTCCTGAGAAGACACCCTTCCATAAAATACTCCCTTTTTATTCTGTAATTTCTCCTGAAGACCTAAGGTCATCAAAAATTCCTCCTATATATTTTTCGCTAAGTAAATTCGGGATTTTTAATATCACAACTGGTTTCTCATCGCAATCTACAACAATGGTGTCAATGATATCCTCAATAAAACGTGACTTGGCTTCAGGAACTAATTCTGTGAATGTGTGGAGTAGATCTTTATTTTCTTCCATTGAATGTAATAGATTACCTTCAATTTCAAGCTTAGCGTTTGATGCATTCAATTTCTCTTTAATGCGTATCAATGCACCACGGGCTTCATTACACTGCAGGAGGAGATCGCTTTTAACAGAGGGATCTTGCGCATTAATGAATTGTTTTGTTAAATTCGAAAAATTATTTGTAAGATTGTTAAATCTTTCATTAAGCCCTGCGCTATAAACCTTTCGAAGTTTGACATGTAACTTCTGAATATTCTTTAAATATGGCTTTCCCTTAATCAGTTCAGTGAAAAATTTTATACAATGGTCAACGATGAGTTGTTCAATTTGTTGTTTATCTACACTAATTTTATGCTTCTTACAAACATAGCAGCATTTCTGGATGTTAGGTTCCAAGAGGGGGCTTTCATCTGAATCATTTAGGCATTGATCACATTTTAATATGTTGCTAAGAAAAAAATCCTTTTTTAATAACTTAATTTCATTAGGAACTGGCTTATCTGGAATCAGTTGTTCTAATGCACTTTGCGCTACGTTCCAGTTTTCCTCGGAGATGATTATCAAGTCAGGTGAGTATCTAGTGCTGGGGCGCTCATGAAATTGATACTGTCTCTGGAGGAGTCCTTTGTATAGAGGTTGCCGAATAAGCTGTTTAATATCTTCAGGTCCCATAGGTTTACCCTTCTTACTTCTAGTAAGGTTAAGTTTTGCCAAGTGATTTTTGAATTGCTTCATCGTTTTAAACGAGTTTGTTAATAGTTCGTTGTAGATTTGCTCCACAACTTTGACAGCAGGTGGATTTAGCTTAATCGTTACTGTTTTTTTTACTTTACCGAACTTATCAGGCTTTGAAATATCTGATTCATGTCTTTTATAACCAAAGGGGAGTACCGAGGGAATTAATGTGCCTTCACTAAATTTAGATGCATTGGTATCAGCAAGCCGCTGCTTTAATTGAATATCTTCATGTTCAGCAAAAGATGCTAATAAATATTCAATTGTGAAAGCTTGGGGTGTAAAGAGCATTGGAAACTCATTGGATGCGCTAAAGTATACAGTGACTTGATGTTGTTTGAAAACTTCATAAATTTCCATGTATTCTTCAGTTCTTCTTGCAAGTCGATCTCTTTTATAGACAATCAAGCTTCCGATAAGCCCAACTTTAATATCAGAAAGTAATCTAGATAAAGCTTCTCTATTTTCAATTGATTTTTTTCTGGCAGAAGTATCAGAATCATTGTAAATTTCATCAATGGTGAGCGAGTTCTTTGTTGCACAGATGTATGCCTGGTCTTTTTGAAGTTGGATGGAGTTATCCTGATAAATATCAGCGGAATTTCGCATATAAGCTACAGTTCTTTTTACCGAAAACATTAATTCCTCCCCTTAATGATCATGGATTTTTGACTTTAAATGCTTTAATAGCAATTCCGAGTACATATCTATCCAAAGCATTGCCGCTTTTGGATCATGTACGAATTGAACAGATTTCATAGATAGTGGTTGCGTTGGTTTCTTTTTAGCCATGTTGTATATTCCTCTCATAGGTGGTGTTTGATTTGAAAAATTTTGGACAACAAATTCGAGTAGTGAGAGAGCAGAGAAACATAAGCTTAAATAAATTTGCGAAGGAACTTGAAGTTTCACCAGCATATTTAAGTAACTTAGAGAATGGGAAAACCGACTCCATTAAGCTTGAAGTACTATGGAAGCTTCAGAGTCGGCTTCAAGTGTTAGGGTTAGAGCGCACTGAAGCTGAAACAGAATTTCAGTATCGATTAAATCGAGTTACTTATAATTTAATACAACTTGAAAAACATCAGCCTGCCTTCGCAACTTATTTATTAGAGATAACCGAAAAGGGAATTGACGTTTGCTGTGAAAAGTTCATCTAAATCACTAATGTTATGTTGTCCCTTTGTGAGGGAACTATGCATAATCGTAAATGATTGTTTATTTAAGTGTATGTTGTTTAGTGATCAATTCGAGAAACTGACTGAATAATGGTTAATTTACTTTTATCAATGGTAGGTCCGTATTTTTTCTGTCTTTGTGGTTTAATATCATCTACACCAAATTGTTTCTTAATATCATCTAAATATTGTAGAAAAGTCATATGTTCAGCTCCAATGCTTGAAGAGACTGACTGGGATGATTTTAATGAAAAGGGGTTTGGATCAAATTAAGGAACAGAGTCATCGTCATCTACTACCCCTGGTTCAGAACTTGAATCACTGCTTGAAATTTCATGTTGAATGGGATCTGAAGCTATTTCAGTCGGAGTAGCTTTATTCTTTTTATACGGGCCTCTACCTGTTGGTTTCGTTTGAGCATAATCCTCTAATTTTGCTAATGCTATTGCATGTTGCTCCAATAATGCTTTATTTTCTTTAACCATTACAGTTAATTGAGCAACTATTTTGTTGTTCGTAGATATATTATCCAAGAGATTCTGGTAGCTATGATTTAGGTCATTATATTTATGTTCTAGGTCTTTGATGAAGTCATTTGATGATCTGGTATCATAAGTGTGGAGACTGGGAACTGCTTTTTCATTCTGGGTAATTGTTTTAATAATGAGGTTTCTAAACGCCTGATTGATCTGAGTAGTGAGATCATCCATTAGTCTTAATTCAAGAGCGTATTTTTGGATTCCTGTGTTTTTTTGATTACTATGCAGTGATAATGCTGCCTCCAAGAATGTATCTGCATCAATACCGTTATACTGTAACAAGTGTTCAATTTGTTCAGAAAATTTGGACAAGTGTATCACTCCCTCATATCATTATTACTACAATCATATGCTTGGTCTTATGAAGGACGAACATCAATATGGGCAGAGTGCATATCTAATTTCGTACAGTACATTCTAATCGTTTACTTACATAAATTAACGTTCACGACATCGAATGACTTAATAAAGCTTAGGAGAGCCTAATTCCCATAAGGAGTTGGGCTTTTCGCATTGGAAATCAAAAGGTCAAAAATTCTATATGGAATAGGACAATCTTATTGAGTAATAGGCATTACCTAGAGGTGATGTCTGTGCAGCTCAAGATCGTGTTTAAGTCCATTGAAAAGGAAAAGTCACTTGAGAAGATTATTGAAGAATTGATTGATGATACCATTCGGAAGGTGCTCATTAAACATCCAGGTATAAGCTATAGCAGGGAGACCTCGAAGGACAGACTACCATGATGAATCAGGTGATATTTAAATGATAAATCCTAATGTAACGGCTATATATGTACGTGTGTCAACCACGAAGGATTCTCAAAAAGACAGCCCCGAGCACCAAAGAGGGCTTTGCGAAGAGAAGGCTAGAATACTTGATTTGGATGTACAGTATTCTTACGAAGACCGTGATACAGGAACGTCCATCGTCGCACGGGAAGAAATCCAAAAATTAATCCGTGATGCCAAAGCTAAGTATTTTGGGACGATAATATTCGCGTCGTTATCGCGTTTCTCAAGGGATACGCTTGACTCACTTAATTTAAAGAGAATCTTAGTTGATGCATTAGGTATCCGATTGATTTCTATCGAAGAGGGCTTTGACTCGCTGAAGGATAATGATGAACTTAAGTTTCAAATTATATCGGCAGTGAACCAGAAGCTTAGCGAACAGATCAGTCTTTCATCTAAACGTGGGATTAGACAGTCGGCTCTAAAAGGAAATTTTACAGGTAGTGTGGCTCCGTTTGGTTATAAAAAAATTGTGAATGGTGATAAAAAGACACTTGTACCTGATGAAAATGATAGGTATATCGTCGAACTCATCTATCATTTATATGTATCCCGTAAGATGGGCGAAAAGGCAATCGTAAAATATCTCAACGAAGAGATGGAGATTCCTTCACCAAAAGGAGGAGTCTGGGGAATTACCACTATTCAGAGGATTCTCACTAATGAGGTATACACAGGGCAGAATGTGTTTGGGAAATACGAAGTGAAAAAGGTTTACAACGATATTAACAATATGTCTGACCGAAGTAGAAAACAAGTGCAGCGCGACAAGACTAAGTGGGAGCGATCTACCGAACCAACTCACGAAGCGATCATTGATAAAGAAACATTCGAACTTGCCCAAGAGATTCGTTTGAAACGTGGTGGAGGAAGGCGTGGGGGCGTTAGAAATCGAGTGAATGTATTTGCTGGCATGATCTTTTGTAAACATTGTGGATCGTCTCTGGTGAGTTGTAAGGGGAAGTCGAGAAAGAAAGGTCCAGTATATCGATATTTGATTTGCTCAACTAGGAGACGGCAAGGAGAGATGGGGTGTGTCAACAACGCGTGGATACCGTATAACAACTTTAGAGATACCATCATCAATGAAGTGAGCAAGAAGTTGAAGCAAGTTATCAACGTTGACACTACAACGAGTGAAAGCAAAGATAGACTATTGAAGAGAAAGTCATCTAATGAAATGGACAAGGATCTGAAAAAGTTGGAGAAGGCAATTCAAGGGAATCGTAAGTTGCTATTCGAATTAAGAAAACAGAATATGCTTGGAGAGATTGATGAAGAACAATATCTTTTTGAGAAACAACAATACGAACAAGAAATTGCTTCACTACAATCAGAACTAGCAAAGGCATCTCAGAACAAAGAAGAACAAATCAATATGGAAAAAGTATACAACGAGATTAGAGAAGCATTGGAAAGTCTTGTTGAACTTGATTTTGATCGTTTGGATGAAATGAGACTTGTCTTATCCAAATTGATTGACAAGTTGGTTGTGAGCGTTGATGGGGAAGTGGAGATTTATACACCTTTGGGGCAGTTGGGGACGTGAGTTGTCCATAATATCCAATTCTTTTTTTATGGCTTTGTCAAATTCCACTGTTGATTTTGATATTGAACTAATGTTTACGTTAAGGCCATTTGGCCTAAATAACTAAGATGTGAAAAAATTGATTTGACTGCACAAAGTTTTTTCTAGATAATGGATATTGCAGTCATTACGATAGAAGGTGGGGATGACTCTGCGCTTGTTCATTGTCTTTTGTATGTTTGCGGTATTGTTAGTTTCTTGCAGTAAAACTGAGACAACTTCTATGGAGTCCTCAACAACCTCTTCTACACCTCCAATAACTAAGTCCGAAACGGTTCCAATTGTTGAATCAATGGAGGCCACTCAAGAAGTTTATGAGGCTGCTGATTACTTCCCGATTCAATCCAATGATATCAGTTATACCGTTAATACGGGTGAAGGGCCTATGGTTATTTCTTTTCGCGGAAAGAAAAACGTAGAAGGCAAAGATGTGTACGAAGTAATGTACGGAGATAGATCTATTTATTTCCAATTAATGGAAGGAAATGGGGATTTGATTTGGGTGGGCTCCGCATCAGACGGAGAAACAGAATGGGCAGATAGTCCATCACTATTTCTGCCAGGAGAACTTTATAGTGGCCTTATCTTTAAAGATGCAGAAACAATATATAAAGTGGTAGGTATAGAGGATGTTACAGTGGGAGGGCGGATATTCAACGATTGTTTGGTCATCCAATCTATATCCAGCAGAGTTTCCATTTTTTATCGCGAATATTATGCTAAAGGCCTCGGTAGCGTTAAGTATTGGCCACTAGGGGATAGTGGACAGTTTTCGGAATTTGTTGCTATGAATGAGGTTCAAGATGTAGTTCAGGAAGAAACCCCTGACGAACCGCAAAACCCTATTTTATTAGAAGATTATCAGCACATGCAAAATTTGACTCAGAAAAGATTTGAAACGCTGTTATCTGTCGTGTTTGATGAAGTGTTAAACGCTGAACAGAAAAGGGTGAAGCTTCAGCAGCTTGGTGATGAGGGGACATTTGATTTTGAAATGAAAATGGAGGAAAGCTACGCTGATATAATGCCTAAGTATCGAGACCTCCATGACTTTACATACCAAACGATGAACGATTTTGGTGACTTATGGGTTGATGCTATTTTACATTACAGCCTGGTGATCGATGATTTGGCTCCCGCAGATGTGCTCCAATCCTCCGAAGCAGAAGCAGAACTACGGAAGCGGGCTTATGAGATGCAAACAGCTATGTACAGCTTTGATGAATATTTACCGAGTCCGTAGCTACGTGAAAACCATTCTGTTGTAACGGAATGGTTCTTATACTTTTCTCCTTAAAAGCTCGAATGATTGGGGCCTGTTCTAATTAACTGATTTGAAATCCTTGAAGAGATCTAAGAATTTAAGACAAAGATTTGAAATATATAAAAGTATCAATTCTCATGATATATTCTGTACATCTTTTTCAAGTTCTTTAATGAATTTAAAAATATTTTTCTTGAATGTCTTTTTTACTTCATTTTCGGTAAGTTTTAGAGCATCACGAATATCAAAAACATCCTGAAGAACTGACCTTTGTTCATCTAAATCAAAATCATCGAAGTTAGGGATATAGTTTGTATTTTTTAGATTGAATACTATCTCATGATATGTTCTTACAAAACGTTTGATTCTTGTTCTAACATTTGAATCTAAATTTATTTGTTTACATAATTTTTGAATAAACCAGTCCAGGTGGTATAGTAACTTCTGATCATCGATTTGAGAATAGAAAAATAGCCAACCATATTTTTTATTTTCAAATACACAACCAGTAATTTTTTTGTTTAGCTTCCAGATGAATTTTTCAGTCCCCCTTTTATTGGTGAATTTATATTCAGAGAATATTTTTATTATAGATTCTTCAAATTTTTTAATGGATTCATCACGAACGGAGAAGCCAAATTCATTTCCTATCTCCTTATAAAAATACCCCAGATAAGAAAATCCCTCGCAAATTTCTGCTTCTTTATATTTATTGGGACTTGTTTCAAGATCTAATTTTTTTAATTTAGACAAGATATCATTTTTGATAGTTACTACATTGGTACTATTGCAAAGAATTAAAATGTCATCTACATATCGAAAATATTTGAAATCATTGCTAGAAACTGAAAAACTCATGTCAATGTCAGATAAATATATATTAGCAAGAATGTTTGAAGTAGAGATTCCCTGTGGGATTCCAACTTTATTTGGAGAATGATTCTTTGTGGGAAAAGGTATAGTTGGTGTCTTTAATGAATTTTCAATCAAAGTCAAGATTTCTCTTTTACGAATCTTTTTACGTATTAGCTTCATTAATTTATCATGAGGAATTGAAGGGAAAAAGTTCTTAATATCTATTTTTATGAAATAATTAAAATGATCTGAAAGAATAGATTGTTTTAGTTCATCAACTATTGTTTGAATAATTTTATTATTTACGTTATTTTCAAACACTTTTGATAAACATTCATTAAGCAAACTGAGAGTTACTTTATCTCTAATTGATGGAATAGATATCTGTCTTGGGGGCTTATCATAGCCTTTTGAAATAAGTTTTTCTTTATAAGGGATAAATTTGTAGTTACCATTTAGAGCTTTTACTGAAATAATATCTGCATATTCATCAATACGGTTTTCAAATGAGGTTCTGTTTATCTTATCTATCCCAGGAGAGCACTTAAAAACTATTTTTTCAAAATAACTTTTTTTAATATTTTTAACTTGGAATTTACGTATGAATAATTTAGAAGCTGTCATGATATCACGCCTTTGTTACAAGATAAGATAATATTAGAGGGATAAGTATAATAATGGTGATTAATGCAATGGATAATGTCTTTTTATAGTAATAATAGCACCAATCACTTTTACTAATTTTATTTATGTTATTAAGGACTTTTAAATAGTCCATAGGGTTATGATTTTCGATACTGTTCATGATTTTGTTATGACGATTTTGTATATTTGTAATCTCATTGGCGTCCAAGTTCTCTAGAGAATCCTTGAGCAATTCACATTCATTGTACAATTCATCGAGTTTTATGTAGCAACTTTTAAAAGAGAGTGCTCTTAATTTAAAATCTCTGGAATTTACAAATATAGATAGACCAAAAAGTAATACTGAAGCAATTATTGTGATTACGGAAATTAATTTAGCATTAGACGCGTCGTAAAGTGTCCATATACTTAATCCAACAATTACAAGGGTATAGTAATTAATTAGGATCTGAGTAAGGAGATCAAACTCTTTTAGCCGTTCTTCTGCATTAATTCTTGCTTTTCTAGTAACCCAGATTTTATCTGACAAACGATCAAGTCTGTTTTTTATTACGTCTGACATGAATTATTTCCTCCAACACATCATAATAGAATGCCCCCAATTGTCGTTACATTATTACCCAGATCGCTCTAGGTCAAAAATAGAGAGTTTAGTCCCTGTTAATTAGTTATATTCCGTTAAGAATCTCTTGATAAACAAGATGGGGGCAATCCAAGGTAAATCATGTCATAAATTGTCTTTCTCGTAAACATGTAATTTAAATGAAGTTGTGAACATATTAAGAGAACTTGAAATTTAAGTGACTGAATTGGCTTGAAATGTTATGCAAAAACTAAACGTTAAGGGCCGTTCACAAGCGGTTGTCGAGCTGATCAAGCTTGAGGAGCTGAAAACATAGCTGGACATGTCTTCGGAAGTAACGCATTTAAGCTTTCTTTCGCCCTTTGGGGTGGGGGAGAGTTTTTGATGTGGGGAAAAAATTAAACCAAGCGATTGCTGTCCACTGATGATGGCATCGCTTGGTTTAATTTTCAAATTCAATTGTCATGGTTTTGAAATTCACCTTGCATTTGGCTCTTATCATAAAATCAATGCCAATAATTCCGTCAAATCTATAAGGCTGTTGAATCGAATCAAGCTGAATTGGAAAATCAGTCAAAGCAAGATGTTCAATGCATAATCGGGAATCTACTGTTCATAACAAATTTCACTCGTTCCCCCTATTTTATACATTCGCTTGGCTCGTCTATTTATAAAATAATGTAAATACCTATTGCAGTTAATGTATCTGTATCAAAAACGGTTGTCGTACTCCTGAATGACCGCCATATCCTTTAATTGTCGCATACGGTCGCTGGATACATGCCTTGATTACTTCAACCAGTACAAAGCTATCTGGGTGCAATTCCGTAATTTTTCCTCATTTCATCGGCTTCACCTCGCTTGGTTTATCATACTTTAACTATAGCATAGTTGCTTAAGGTTGAAGGAAGAGAGTGTAGTGATTGTAATTATATGGTACGCTGGAACGGCACCAAAAAAGTCATGAATGAAAGAGAGTTCGGCAGGTATACATTTCGGAGGTGACAATATGAAGAAAATACACTTGGAGTTTGAAGGACAAGTAAGTACAGATACGTTTGATATATTGGGGGAAATGTATAGACAATGTGAAGACACAAACTACTTTGTTGACGAAGCAACAATAAAAAAAGTATTTAGGATTGAAAAATATTTTGAAGTACAGAATTCTGACAAAAAACTCAAAATTATAATATTTTATCAACGATATTGCATATTGATTAAAGAGCTATTAAATGAATATTCTGAACTAGCTGAAGAAGATAGAAAAAAAATCGTAGATTATTATTTGTTTGATAATCGATTAAAGGAATTAAAGTATTTAGGACTAGGACATTACTATAATGCAAAATTCAAGAAGAGCCAAGCTACATTGTATAGAAGCAAAGGTAGAGACAGAATTGAGTCAGATTATTTTGGAGCGCCTGATAGTGTAGAGATAGTAAAAAGAATATTTGAACAGTGTCGTGAACATATCAATAAAGGAACTAATAAGGTTAGGCTTTACTCCTACTCAAAATGCTTCGGTACAGTACTCTTTAAATACTTATCTATTGAAAAAGGAAAAATTTCTGTTAATTTGCAAATTATCCCTAAAAATAATATTAATGTAATAAATGTTAATGGTGAAAATATGTCCGTACAACAATTTGTAAGACATCAATGTAAAGACGCTAGAATTGATTTTTGTATAGATATGAGTAGTGTTAGAAATGGGAAAAGAGACAATCTTACAATTTGGATGAAAGATTTTTTAGGTGAAAGTTCTACTGAAATACAAAGAATTCTTTCCCCTGTCTCGGATCAAGAAGTAATCGCATCGTGTATCCCTAATCAGGAAATATCGGAATGTTTTAATGAAGAAGAATTGATTTATTTGTTGTACAGATACTATAAAAAATACTATGAAGTGCGTAACCATAGTAATGGTGAGATATTCAAACATGAATTCAAAAAGGCAGTCGCATATTTAAATGAAGAGTTTGAGAAACAGTTGTCTAACCAACATGAAGAAGAAAACACTCAGCAATTAAAAATTATAAAAACATATATTGATCAATTCACATTATGTTTAGATGGAGATGAAGCCCATGATAAAAAAGTCGATAAAGTATTTACTTATATTGATTGGAGCAAAGAGAATTTGAACATAGAAAAAGACGCTGAATCAATTTATAAGTTTAAATCAACGAATAGTATGATTACAAATTTTAAAGGTTTTTTACATAATTATTTAATGAAAGTATCGGAGGAACTGCAGTGGAAATAGAAAACAACAAAATGATTTGTTTAAATAATCTGATTTGCAATTGTTTCAATAAAGAGAATAACATCTATATCCCCCTCATTCAAAGAAATTATAAGTGGAGTACAAAAACTGCTGAAGAACTAGCATGTGGTTTATTTAAGAGCTATATAGATAAAAAAAGTAAATATACAATAGGAATGATTACTTTATACAAGGAAAACAGTAACACATTCCAATTAATTGATGGTCAGCAAAGGATAATTACTCTAACGTTGATATTGAAATACCTGGCTCCTGAAAAACATTATTTCAACTTTTCTTTTGAAAGAGATGAGGGGGTTGATGAAAGTGTCGTTACAAGATCAAGGTACTTAATGAACATTGGTACTACCGATAGAGATGAGAATAGGATTTACACGGACATACGAAGGTTTGAAGAAAATTTTGAAGCAATTAAATGTAAATTGACTAAGAATGATGAAAACGGAGAGGTTTTAGAAAAGTATCGTTTTACCCCTGAACACAGAGAGGGATTTATCAATTACATATTGAACCAAACCCATATACTTATTCACTTCAGTGAATCAGAACCAATAGATGAATTTCTGAACATCAACAAAAATAAAACCAGATTTGGTATTAATGATCATATAAAAGCGAATCTTATGATTGATGCTACTGAACAGGTAGTTAATTATTCAAGAGGAGATACATTGGACCTATTCAAGAATTTATCGAATAATTTGTTTGCACAAGAAAATATCTGGAATCTAGTCAAACAAGGTTATGACGTTAAAGAAGATGTTGATGGAGATGGATTTGAAAATAGACTAAAGGTTTTATTTTGTGATCGTTATGAGGAAACAAGTAAACTGGGATATGAATCCATTCCTGAGTATAACAGGTTAGAATATTATAAAGAGATAATAAATAGTATTTGTAAAGACTTAAAATTTGATAATTGGAATTCATACAATGGGTTTAACTATATACATTCTATTAACGGTCAAAGATTTTTTGATTTATTTGATAAAGATTATAAAGAAGAAACACTGAGAAAAAATCTAGAACAAGTTCTATTGGACTTCATTGCAAAAAAATCATCGTACTTGAAAAACTGTTTTATTCAATCACAGATGAAGTTTGAAAAAATGGAAATAAATGATTTTAAAGAGTTGATATTGTCTAATGAATGGAAAAATGATCAAGTAAACTGGCTATATTCAGCAAAAAGTGATTTTGATGATTTCAACAAATATTATAAAGAGTACATTAATGAGAAATATAGTGAACAGGAGAAATAAAGATGCTTAACAATAGAACTGAGCATAGTCTAGCAACACTTCTTTCAAAATACGATAAAATAGTTATTCCAGACATTCAAAGAGATTATGTGATGGGGAGCGGTGGGGAAAAGTTAACGAAGTTATTACAGTCAATATGCAATGCAAAATATCAAGAAGCAATGCATCCCAAAAAGGGATTTAAATTTAGTGTAATTATGGGATATGTCGATAGTGCAACGAATACTTTTTATGTCTATGATGGTCAACAGAGACTGGCAAGCCTCGTATATTTATGTGCTTCCTATGAAGAGGCTCAAAGTGAGGAGGAATTTTTAAGCAAGTTTGAGTTTATGGATCGTGAGGAAGCTAATTTATATTTAAAAGGTTTAATTCAAAAAAAAGAAAATCGCCTAAATGTTGTTGATTTCACTACCTTTTCTCTCGAAAAATTACTTCGTCAATTTAGTGAGGATAGATGGATAGAGAAGTATGGATATTCGAGTTTTGAAAAAATAATAGGTTTTAAATACTTGTATGAACATATTGTATTTGATGTTGTGCCTGTTAAAAAAGTTGAAGATGCGGAGCAATTTTTTATTGATTTAAATGATGGTTTGGATTTGAAAGAATATGAAATATTTAAATCAGAACTTTTTTATCAAGTAAGAAAATGTAATGAAGAAGGATTTAAAAAATTTGCATTAATGATAGATAATAAATTGCTTAGATTTTTTTCTACATACATAACGGAGATTATAGAGCCTGGAGAAAAGTCAAGCAAACCAAGGATGCTCAGCGAAGAAGAGGTAGAAATAAGATTTGTTCAATTTTGTCTTAGAATGATGTGGATTGAAGAAAGAGGCACAGACGAGGGCTATAAAAAAGGTAATGTGGACTGGATAGGAAGAAAACATATTAAGAGATTGGAATTAATTATTAATAATATGCTTGAACTGGATTTAAGTGATTCAAAAATGAATTGTGTTAATTATTCATTCGGAGATCGGACAGACCGATTCTGGAATCAGGACGTAAATAATGTTGAAGGTGTATTTTGGAATTTAGCAGATAGTCATTATGGAGCTATGCTGAAGATGTTTTTAATTAACTTTTGTAAACCCCAGTTTAAGGAGTCTGCAAAAAACGATGTAGTTATTTGGGCATACATTTCGAATTGTGAGAAGTCTCCTAAGGTGTTGTTCCCTTATCTGAGATTAATTAAGAAATTATTAAATAACAATTTGACAGAAAATAATATGGCGCATTTTGATAAAGATAAAAGTATATGGTATACAAAGTATAGTGCCTTTTGTATTCCGAAATATTATTCGGATATCGATAGTTTTATCGACAACGCTAACAATAGCAAGCTAGCCTATCTTTATTCAATCATAAGACTGAATAAAGAGTTGGACGGACAATATAATATTGGGGTACATAGATCAAGTAATGCTGAATTAAATAAAGTACTAGAAAATGAACAGGAAAGAAATTATTCAAATGATAAAGAAGAACTTGAATCTTTTGAAAACCTCCCTTATATTAATGGATTAATGAATAATTTATTGGATAGTCAAAATAGACTACTGATAAGTTATAAAAAGTTCCTATCAGATATTCTTCGAGATAAGACAAGTAAGAAAGAAATTTTAGCAGATTTATTTAATAAATTAAGTTATTTAGGATATGACTTGAAACCTTTATATTTTGAAGAATTAACGATACGGTGGAGGGCGTATACAGATAACTTTTGTTATGAACAAGGGAATATATTACCAAATACTCTAAATGATTTATTTATAGATAGTAAGTTCGAACAGGTGATTTGCGACTGGATCATAGGCGGTGATAAAATGAAATTAGATGTTAATGATGATAGATTACTAATGAAGGCAATTAATTATATGCCTATAAGAGGATGGACTACGGATATCTATCAAATATATTATCCGAATGATTACTATACTTATAGTTCGACATATACTTCTGCAAAAGATAAAAAGTTAGGCTTATGTTCAAATAAAGGCAATAATTTTAGCGCTACAAAAAAAAACATAAAAGATTTCTTCGGTGAATTAAAGTTGAATGTAGAAGGTAAGGTTATTGTTGATGATGATACTGGCATTCATAGAGGATTTATCTGGAGTATAGAAACTCATAACGATTTATTAATGAAATGGGTACAATGGGGGAAAGAAAATCAAAAGGTTATATTCTATTGTAAGGAAAAGTGGGTCTATAACATGATTTTAGATGAATATATTCAAAATGCTGAAAATGGATTAGAAGATATAGAGAAATGGTATAGAGAAAATCAAGGAATTATCCGTAATTGTTTTGGGGAACACTTTTTCATTGATCATAATGCTTTAAAAACGTATATTGAAAGATAGCGTTATGCTTTGTTCTAAGGAAGGGTTATGTTTAGATTAATTCATGGTACTATTGAAGCGCTTCAATTATTATCACTTTCTTCGGTGTATTTCAAAACACACCACGAATGTAATGCAAAAACTAAACGTTAAAGGCCGTTCACAAGCGGTTGTCGAGCTGATCAAGCTTGGGGAGCTGAAAATATAGCTGGCCATGTCTTCGGAAGTGACGCGTTTAAGCCTTCTTTTGCCCTTCGGGGCAAAGGGAGGTTTTTTGTTTACTCACCAAAACAACTGAAGAGTGAGATAGATCACCGTATGATTTTTATGACATGATAAATTAGAGATATTAAGGTAGTCCAGGAGGATCTGTTATGACCAGATATGAACAACAAAGAAATTTTCTGAAATCCAATTTTCATGAATTCAAACATATCAAAACAGATAAGATCAAGGGAATTGCACAACCGCCAATTGTTAAGCTATTTGATTCAGATTCACGAATTATTGATTTGCCCAAGGTCAGCAAAGACGTTGTGAGTAAAGAAAATATTTTTGATTGTATAGATCAAAGAAGAAGTACACGGTTCTATTCTGAGGAAACTATGAGTCTGGAGGAGTTATCCTATTTATTATGGGCTACCCAAGGGATTAGCGGTATGAATAAGAACGGACTTACGCTGCGGACTGTACCCTGCAGTGGGGCGACGCACACCTTTGAAACCTATTTAATGATTATGCGTGTAGAGGGTATTGGGCAAGGGATCTACAGATATCTGCCTGTGGAACATAAGCTCTTATTTATGTTTGAATTAGATCAACTTGAACAAAAGATTGATGCTATTACTTTGGATCAGCCCTTTGTCCCTAACTTTGCCAAAAAGGCTTCTGTATTGTTTGCCTGGAGTACCACACCCTACCGCTCCGAATGGAAGTACGATATTTCTGCTCACAAAAAAATCCTCATCGATGTTGGACATGTCTGCCAGAACCTATATTTAGCCAGCGAATCCATCGGTGCAGGTGCTTGCGCGATTGGAATCTATGATCAAAAGTTGATAGATGAGATTTTAGAATTAGACGGCGATGAAGAATTTGTTATCTATCTTGGTGCAGTTGGCAAGAAACGAGAATAGCTAGGAATGCTAGATATGTCTTCGGAAGTGATGCGTGTAAGCCTTTTTCACCCTTCGGGGTGGGGAAGGTTTTTTGTTTATATTCCAGCTTATTTGCCCAACTGCTCAGTTTGAACGAAGAGGAAATTGTAATGTTTAATTGATAATCATTCTCATTGCATATATAATTAACCCAAAGTAAGAGGAAGCAGGGATGAGCATGGAGCGAAGCAATGGACTGAAAGAAGCAGAAACGATTGATGCCCATAAGACGCTTACATGTGAAGGGGTAGATTATAATTACCGTTTTAATGGGGCTCATTTTGAGATTAAACCCCCAGTCGAAATAGGGGAAGGCAGTTGCCGCAGCCTGCTTAGCCATGGGTATATCCAGATGACAGATTTTAATCTCCGGTTTAATCGGGATATCGAAGCAAAGGGCAATTTTAGCACTCCGCGTACGGAGCTGGCTTTCTGCATAGGGCATGGCATTGAGTGGGGGACTTCGCTGAAATCGGACTATTTTGTTATAGATACGGGAGAAATTGCGTTGTTTCATGGCGGGGTAAGAAGTGAAAACTGCACATACCTGAGTGGGGCGGGGTACCGATTCATCAGCATAGATATGAGCCCGGCACAATTTGAGCGGATGACCAGTGGTCTGACCGAAGATACACGGCTTCGCATTGGAGCTGGTGCGGGTTTGTTTTTTGGAAAAAATAACATCACACCATCCATCCGCTTCATTCTGTCGCAGATTGCGGATTGTTCTTATAGCCATGGCATGCGTGAACTTTATCTGGAGGGCAAAATGCTGGAGCTAATGGCTGTCTATCTCAATGAATCTTTATATGAAGCAGAGCGGATTCCGTGCTCGGTCAAGCTGTCCAGAGAGGATATGGAGAGCCTGCGGCTCGCTAAGGAGATTTTGCAGCGTGATTATTTGCACCCGCCAACGCTTGCAGGCCTTTCTCGCATTATATGCCTCAATGAGTTTAAGCTGAAAAAGGGCTTTAAGGAAATGTTTGGTTATACCGTGCATGCTTACGTTATCGAACAACGGATGCAGAGAGCGCAGCAGCTGCTGGAACAAGGGAGTATGACTGTAAGTGAAGCAGCTTCCAGGGTTGGATACGGTAATGTGAGTCATTTCTCGGCAGCCTTCCGCAAAAAGTTCGGTGTGCGTCCAGGAGAATATCTGATCAGCGGCAGGCAGCGTCTCTTCGGTATTAAGTTGTAAGTCCGTATCCTCCTGCACAGATGCTCCTGTTTTGGTTAATTATAATCCCTTAAACGGTAGCAATCGTGAACAACGTTCCTATACACTAGTGCACTGAGAATCATTCTCAGTGCACTTTTTTTTGCGCGTAATTACCAAGAGTGGGGGAACAGCTGTGAGTAAAACCAAAACCGGCATGCCAAGGCTGCTGGAGATCGCCGGAGAGAAGCGAGGTTTGCTGCTCTTGTCCGGAATATTGTCATCTGTCAGCGCTGTATTAATGCTGATTCCGTTTTTGTCTGTTTATTTCATTTTGGCAGAGCTGCTGCGCCATGCTTCATCGCCTGGACAGGTCGACGGTACGTATATGATCCGCTGGGGGTGGATTGCACTTGGAGGGTTAATCGGAGGGCTGGTGACTTCGTATTGTGGTATTATGTGCTCGCATATTGCGGCTTTTCGAATTCAATATAATTTGCGTGTGCGAATGACCGAGCATTTGGGCAGATTGCCGCTCGGTTTCCTGAATGGGACATCAACTGGCGTGGTCAAGAAAACGCTAGAGCAGAATGTCGACAAGGTGGAAAATTTCGTAGCGCATCAGCTTCCCGATTTAGTCAGCGTGCTGGCTTCTACGGTGCTGATGATCGTGGCGATGTTTTGGCTTAGTCCGCCGTTGGCGGTAGCTTGCCTGCTGCCGATAATTATAGGATTAGGTGTGCAGTCAGCGCTTATGATGAGCAGCAGAGGCAAGGCCAGTGTGAAGCAGTATCATGATTCGTTGGAGCAGATCAATACTTCGGCGGTGCAGTATGTACGGGGGATGCCGGCGGTTAAGGTGTTCGGGCAGACGGTGCATTCTTTCAGAAAGTTCTACAGTGATATGACCAGCTACCGCGATTATTGTCTGGAGTATACGGACCGTTATCAAACAGGTTATATCTTATTCAAAACATTGCTGGCGTCACCGTTTACCTTTATTTTGCCGGTGGGCATCTTCATGCTAAGCGGTCGACCGGATTCCATGTCTTTTGCGCTTGTGCTGCTGTTCTTTCTAATTATGGCGCCCGGCGTTTCATCTCCGCTCTACAAGCTACTTCTGCTGGCTTCAAGCACTCGGGATATTGGCGAAGGCGTGGAGCGGATGGACCGTCTCTTGGCACAGCAGCCTGTACCAGAAATAGCAGAACCGCTATCCCCGCATACTTTTGACGTTGAATTTGTGGATGTAACCTTCTCCTACAGTGAAGATGCAGGGACTGCAGCGGCGCTCAGCGAAGTCTCATTCCGTGCGGAACAAGGGAAGGTTACAGCGCTGGTAGGGCCGTCAGGTTCGGGAAAATCGACGGTGGCCAGCTTGGTGCCGCGGTTCTGGGACCCGCAAGTGGGTACGATCCGTATCGGTGGAGTCGATATTCGCCATATGGCAATCCATGAATTAATGAATACAGTTGCTTTTGTATTTCAGGAAACCTTCCTGTTCTATGACACTTTGTATGAGAATATTGCTGTCGGCAAACCGGGAGCGACTCTGGAGGAAGTCCAGGCTGCAGCCAGAGCGGCACAATGCGACGAGTTCATTACTCGGCTGCCGCAGGGATACGATACGTTAATTGGTGAAGGCGGTGTCTATCTCTCGGGTGGTGAGGAGCAGCGCATTGCGGTAGCTCGGGCTATTCTCAAAAATGCACCAGTGCTCGTGCTCGACGAAGCGACTGCTTTTGCCGACCCGGAAAATGAGTTTCATATGCAGTTAGCACTTACGGAGCTTATGCGCGGCAAGACGGTTATTGTCATTGCTCACCGACTCTCCTCTATACGTGAAGCTGCACAAATTCTGGTGCTGAGGGATGGAGAAATCGTGGAACGTGGAGAGCACGCAGGTTTGATTGAGGCGGACGGGCTTTACGCCAAAATGTGGCATGCCTACAGTGACGCCGGAGATTGGCATATGGAAAAAGGAGGGGATCAGCTATGAAGGTATTGCATAATATTACTGCCGGCAAACCGCAGCAGTTGCTGAAGCCTGTACTTTTTTCCTTGCTGGCTAATCTAGTTAGTGTGCTGCCGTTCGCGCTTGTAATTGAGGCGGTGCGGTTGATTTTTGCTCCTTATATTACTGTGGGCGCAGAACTTCAGACAGAACGCCTTTGGTGGATCTGCGCAGGGCTTGTCGCCGTCATGGTGCTGATGTTCCTGAGTGAGATCCCCGCCTATCGCACCGCTTACCGCGGGGCATACAATGTTGCTGCACAGGGACGTGCGGAATTAGCAGAACATCTGCGGAAGCTTCCGCTGGGTTACCTGACTCGCCGGGACCCAGGTGATTTAGCCAATATGATGATGGGCGATTTCACGCTCGTTGAGACGGGCATTTCACATCTGCTGCCACAGCTTGCGGGGGCTTTTGTACTGCCGATATTTGCACTTGCTGGTTTACTGTTTCTGGACTGGCGGATGGCGATTTCCATGTTCGTAGCGCTGCCGGTTGCTCTTCTGATCATGTATATATCGGGCAAGCTTCGGCGGAGACTCGGAGCGGATCATATGAAGGCCAAGCTGAACGCTGCGAACCGATTGCAAGAATACTTGAACGGCATACGGGTGATGAAGGCCTATAATCTGACGGGAGAACGATTTGTCCGTCTGGATAACTCTTTTAAAACTTTGATGAAGGAAAGTGTGAAGCTGGAAGGGATGTTCGGTCCGGTTATTCTAACCGCTATGGCTCTTCTCCGTGCGGGGCTGACCTTAATGATATACGTAGGTGTTCATCTATTATTAGGCGGGGAGCTCGGTATTTTGCAGTTGGCAGTATTCCTTATTGTCGGCACACGAATCTATGATCCATTGACCACGGCGCTAGCCAATTATGCCGAATTCCGCTACAACGAACAAGCGGGTGAACGTATAGTAGACCTGCTGCGCCAGCCGGTAATGACAGGTGCTACGAGTCCTCTTCCTAAAAGCAGCACCATTAGGTTTGACAATGTAACCTTCAGCTATGGAGGAGAGCCTGTTCTCAAAAATTTAAGTCTGGAAATGCCGCAAGGTTCACTGACTGCAATTGTGGGTCCGTCAGGCAGCGGCAAGAGTACAGTGCTGCGCCTGATCTCACGTTTCTATGATCCTGAAGAAGGGAGTGTTCTGCTAGGTGGGCGCAACATCAAGGAGATTGATCCAGAACATCTGCTAGGATCCGTATCGGTGGTGTTTCAGGATGTGTACCTGTTTCAAGATACCATTGGGAACAATATTGCTTTTGGGCGGCCGGGGGCGTCGCAGCGGGATATTCAGCAGGCAGCGGAAATGGCTCACTGCCATGGTTTCATCATGAAATTACCGCTTGGTTATGATACGCCGGTAGGCGAAGGCGGAAGCACGCTCTCCGGAGGGGAGAAGCAGCGGATCTCCATTGCCCGTGCGATTCTCAAGAACGCTCCAATTGTGCTGTTGGATGAAGCTACTGCATCGCTTGACCCGCAGAATGAGGCCGAAATCCAGAAAGGAATTGATGCGTTGATTACGGGCAGGACCGTCATTGTTATCGCTCACCGGCTGAAAACCATACGCGGTGCGGACAACATTATCGTACTGGAAGACGGTCAGCTGGTAGAGCAGGGACGACATGATGCCTTACTGCTGCGCGGCGGATTGTACGACCGGCTCTGGAAGCTGCAACAGCAGTCCGTTGGATTCCGCATCACATCTTAGGCAATGCTCAGCACATTTTAGGAGGGAAACGTATGCCTATAACAAAGGATGAATCCACTTGGCCGATCATAAGCCTTAGTTTGGGGGAGGCGTTTGATCAGGAGACAGTAGAAGAATATATCGCTTATTGGGAAGAGCTGCTCGCGCGCCGATCTGCCTTCGGCCTGCTGATGGTGCATTCTGCTGAGAAAAACACACGTCCAGAGCGTGCGGTTACACAGCTGTATATGAACTGGTGCAAGATGAACAAGCGGGAAATCGCCCAATATTGTTCAGGCATCGCGGTCGTAATGCAGAATGCTAAGTTGCTTGCTGTCTACAAGCCAGTTACAGCGTTGTCCACTAAAAGAACCTACGGCTGCCCCGGAGGTGCTTTCTCCGGAGAGGCTGAGGCGATAAGGTGGCTGGAGGAGCAGTTGGCTAAGACACCCTCGGGTACGAAAACCTAATATAGCTACCCATATTTTGGGGATACACATTTAAGCTTTCTTCACCCTTTTAGGTGGGGAAGGCTTTTTTTGTCTAGAAAGATAAGAATCCGCCAACCCCTCACAACCAACGTGTCAGAGTAAGCTTTTTGAAATATAAATGGGGTGTGTTGGATAAAGATAAATAATAATTATTTGAAAGAACAATTAAAACATGTATATTGGCTAAATGGTGGACCTTGTGCTGGAAAGACTACTATGACCAAGAAGTTTGTAGAGGAATTAGGTTTTCAAACATTAGGGGATGATCTCTTAAAATATAGACCATTCTCTAGCCCTATGGAATATCCTGCCCTTCAATTCCCTAATCCTAGTTTAGATTGGAATAAGTGGTTTAATAAACCTGTAGATGAACATTGCCAATGGTTATTTCAAGTGGTCGAAGAGATACCGTTTATCCCGGAAAAGAGAATGATATGTTTTTATACGTCCGATGCGGAGATAGAGAGATTATATTACTTTAGAGAAGACCATAAGATGATTCTGGACTGCATTAACGCTTATACGTTAAATCCAGAAGAAACAATTAAACACAGTAATAAATCTATGATTAAGTTCTCCAATGAAATAAAGAGCGCTTGCACTAAGCTGGGCATCAAAACCATAGAAAGAACACTAAATATGAGCGTAGAAGAACAATTTAGGTTAGTTCGTGAACATTTTAAAATGTAGGGATGACTGTAAGGTATACCTACTCAAAGAAACCATTCCTTTGTCAGGTATGGTTTTTTTAATACCTAGAAAAGTACACAGGTGTGCCCGTATAATAAATAGGAGTAAGTAATTGGAAGTAGACTGATGATGAGGGGAGAGAAGACATGTTTTTCTTTAAGAAAAATAAAGGCATCACAAAAGAGGAACTGCAGGCCCTGGTTGAAGGCTTGGAGCAGGCTTATATGGATAAGGATGAAGAAGGTTTGAGCAAAAGATTTCATCCAGATAAGAGGGGAATGTCCTTTTTAAATCACTTTCAATTAATGATGACATTTCAAATCTATAATATAAAATCTGAAATTCTCGAATTTGAATTGCTGTCAATGGATGCTACTAAAGCAGTCTTTACATACACTCGGAAGCATATTCATACCTGTATCAACCCCGCCGATGAACGTGAGGAAAAAAGAAATCAAATTATCAGTTATTACGTTGAGGCTGTGAAGGAGAATGGTTCAATTTGGATTACGAGGTACAGCCCTTATAGCACGATTTTTGTAGATAAGAAGGGTGATTTCCTTAGTGGTGTGGATGCGGTCATTCCTCCTGGAGAAGAGATCAATTCAGGCATTGCGCGATTCATCCCGTATTTTCAGCTTGATAGCTATGTACCTGCAACCTTCCATGTCTACACTAACAGTCAATTTATCGGATATTATCCGCTGGGAGAATATCATCGGTACGAACCTTCGCATACGTTCACGATTAATTATTTTGATAAGATAGAGGCAACTTCTGTAGAGAAGCATACAGCGGATTATATCTCCCAAGAGACCTTGTTGACCGCTCAAGTACTGCATCAGACTGATAATAGCTCTATAGTGGAGACGCAGCTGATGAACAATAATGTATTAGAGCATGAACTTGTTACCAGCCTGCTTACGAAGGATGGGTTCTATATGATTAGATTTCTGTATGCCAAAGGAGAGCCGATCCCGCCAGAGGAGCGAGAAAAGTGGAAGCGTGAGATGGTCACTTTAATAGAAAAAGAGCACACCAGTTAACACAGAAACTTGCCGTTACAGACAGCACGCGAACTGTATCCTAAGTAACGATAAGTTTTTTTTGGGAATAATGAGAGAAAAGGAGAGATGGAAATGTCCTATATCGTTGATTTTAAAAATGTGTCTACGGTTGGGTTAGAATCTTCACCTGTAGTAGATGCGCTTGCTGGTCTGCGTGCTAATGAGGCCCGTTACTTTATGAACAAATACAAGCATGAATTTACGGTTGTACAAGCCAGCGAAAGCCAGGAGACCCTTGATTATGTGAACCGAATTTTAAAAGAAGAACGTGATATTGAGTTTGCGGCCAATCTTTTAGAAACGTCGCGTTTTCAAGTGGAAAATATTAAATATGCCTATGTCTTTTATGAGGATGGCCTTGCGGTCAACGTTATGTATACGGTTGATGACCCTAAGAAGCGGGCCGTTGGTTTTAAGCTTTCTGAGGGGATGGAAATCCCAAAGGAGCTAGAAGAGAAGTTTAAGTTTGCTAGGCAGAAGTCCAAGCTAGCTGGAACAATTCGGGGTTCGTTTTTTGTAATTAAAGGAGAGTATTAAGGTAAGCAAAATTGCAACTTAATCAATGAGAGGGCCATCCTATAAAAGGATGGCCCTAAATCTTTTCGGTATAGATAATTTGCGTAGGTTATCTATGGGAATGGACTCCCATTCAAGAGGCCGAATTTATTATATAGAGCAACGAAAACTGGAGTAGCGTGCCTACTTCACAATTATTTTGCATGAGTAGCTGAGATGCTGGAATGTACGGTATAAATCCCGCAGATAAGAGCTGAGGTAGCTGGAATAGTGAAATGTACGGGATAAATCCCGTAGAAATGAGTTGAGGTGGCTGAGATGCTGGAATGTACGGGATAAATCCCGTAGAAATGAGTTGAGGTGGCTGAGATGCTGGAATGTACGGTATAAATCCCGTAGAAAAGAGCTGAGGTGGCTGGAATAGTGGAATGTACGGTATAAATCCCGTAGAAAAGAGCTGAGGTGGCTGGAATAGTGAAATGTACGGTATAAATCCCGTAGAAAAGAGCTGGAGTAGCTAGTATGCTGGAATGTACGGTATAAATCCCGTACAAATGAGTTGAGGTGGTTGAGATGCTGGAATGTACGGTATAAATCCCGTAGAAAAGAGCTGAAGTGGCTGGGACGGTGAAATGTACGGGATAAATCCCGCAGATAAGAGCTGAGGTGGCTTGGCTATATCGACTTGGTTGGAGACTCTCCGGGGGCATCAGATTTGATCCATTCAAATGTGTTCGACAAGCCACCTATCATTTGACAAAACGTGGAAGATGTTGGATGCGGTCAAAAACAATCGAATTATTGAGATTGATATGGAAAAATATTTTGCAGCAGATTCATACTCCTCCTTGTTACAAGCTGAAGATATTGCCGACAAATTATCGAAGCTGGCTTCATCAAAATAACCTTATTGGATTGAACCTACCTGAAGTCATTTAAATAAAAAGGCGAAGCCTATTATGGCTTCGTCTTTTGTAGTTTTGCATGCCCTTTTCATCCTAGAAAATAAGGTCCCTGTTACAAATGAACTATTGGACCGAAAGTACAGTCTCCAGCTCAGGGATATATTCCTTGACCATATTGTTGTCTTCCCACAGTCCTTTAGTCCCAGCTGGGGCTTGACCTTCGGAAACGACTAAGTACGGTTTGATGGTTACGGTACTCGGTATAGTCTTGAAGGGTTCAAAATGAACATTATAAGATTCGCTTACGGGGTGAGCACCGACAGGCTTCAGTTGAACGCCACGTTCATCCACAATGTCAAATTGAAGAGCGATGACGCCCCCGTTAGCACCCTTATATTTCGAAGGGATAGAAGCGAGCATTTCTTCTACGCTCTGGCCCGGTTTGGTTTTGTACTCAATGGATACCTGCGTTGTGATTGGGGTGATTTCTACCTTACTGATCTGCAAGTTAATGTTATCGTGATGCTTGGTCTCCTCTGAAGTTAGGGCGGTAACAGGCGTTGATGTGGTAACAGGCAGAACGAATTCGAACGGGACATCGTAACCCTTTAACGTTATATTTACAGTCAAGTCAAACTGATCAGGGAACTGGACAGTCTGTGTTGTTGTGCTCGGCTCATAATAAGTGTTCAAAACCTGAACCATTATGCTGGAAGCAGTCTCACCATCCATGTGTTCGTAACTCCAGAGCAGAGGTTGGCCTTTATAGAGAACCTCAAACTTATCCACCGCCCCTTTATTGGCATCGGAAGGCGGCGAATTGGGCTCCGAAGCCAGACGGTTTCCAGGAGTGGTTAGGTTCATAAGAATTCGGGTTCCGTCAAATAACAATGTTGGGATATTCATCGTCACATCGCCATGGGTCACGCTTTGGTTTACGTTTGTGATGAAATCCTCGGCTTGTTGAACACCGGGATCTAAGTTTTTTTCGCCCCATAATGAATAGATTTGTCCCAGAACCGGAATTTGCTTGAGTGCATCAGCTATTGCGGGCGATACAAAGCCGGAAGCAAGGAGTGTAACTCCCAGGATTGCAGCGGCTGCAGTGGAAACCCACCATTTATTAAAAGTTCTTGATACATCTATCTTTCTCTGAATGGGGGAAATAGAATTATCGGTCTCCCTGATGATTTGGTAAGTCTCATTCAGCTTGGAGCGGGCAATATCCGATAACTGATCGGGAAGTAAGCTTTGGCAGTTCTTTAATTGTTTTTCTAACTTAGTGTTTACCATGTCGCAACCTCATTTCTTGATTGAATTGAGATGAATGCTTTAGCTTTTTGCGGGCGCGATGCAGCCGGGTCTTCACGGCTACCGTAGAAATTTCGAGAATGTCGGAAATTTGATTGATCGGCATGTCCTGTAGGTAATGAAGGTGAATGACAATCCGGAGGTTCTCCTCAAGATGTTGAACGGCATCCCATAATTCGATTTTCTCATAATCCTTGGAAGTGGAAGGGACTTCGGGAAGTTCTCCATACGGGAGGGTTCTTGCGTTGTTTTTGAGCATTTTATTGCATTCATTAATCAGAATCCGGAAGATCCACGTTTTGAAAAATGCGGGCTCTCTGAGTGTATGGATGTTCTTAAAGGCTTTTAGCATCGTCTCCTGCAGGGCATCTGCACAATCTTCTTCTTTGTTGACGATGGACCTTGCAGTTCTGTATAAAGGTAACTCTATCTCCTGCATCAACTTCACGAATGCTTCAGGGTCCCCAGCTTTGGCTTTGACGACAATAGGATCTATATGCAAAGATTTACCTGCTTTCTTGACTAGAAGTCTTAGGATGTTCGTAACGTTACTTAAATATTAGATCGGGTAGGTAGCTAGAAGGTTACCACAAACATGATTCCATTCTCCGCATCTCGCAAAGGATGAAGATTACTTTTGCTGTCTGTAGCTAGTAGCAGGGTATCCTTCGCATAATGGGAAGGCATTTCACGGTGCTCTTCCGAACGATTAATGTGTAACTGAGCTAGCAAGGTGAGAAATTGGTTTTTTTCACAAAAAAATCGCCGTTCGAATTCCCTGTCGGGAATCGGACGGCGATTTTCATAAGCTAATTAATCAATCAATCAATCAATCCATCAATCAATGATATAAATGACCCATTCCCCTTGATCGTTTGGCCGAATAGCGTATAGCATTTTTACATTTTCAACGGTCTTTGCTGCCATATCCAAGCGTTGTCCGATTACCGTTATATTCACCTGATGTTCGTTGGGTAACATGGAATCGATGCTTTCGATGTCTGTGAATTTGTACTGATATTGTTCGTCATAATAAGGCTCCATAGCCTCTGCTAGTTTTTTGTTTACGAACCCGGATTGATAAATTGTGTGGTCATGCTCAACTAAAGCAGTTAGGTTTTTTTCCAGCACTTCAAGTGCGGGGAGATCATTCTCTGTCAATTGATCTGCATATGATTTCAGATTTATCAACAATTCTGCCTTAAAGCTGGTTTCATTTGGCTGCTTGGGTTCTGTGTTTTGCGGCTTCTGCGTATTAATCACTGGACTTTGGGTTGGCGTATTTGCTCCTGTGCTCGGCTCCTCGATTGGTTTAACGTCCCCTGCACATGCTGCCAGAAAGATTAAATACATCAACATGACCATTCTTGCAATAGTTTTTAACATCTAACCCCCACCTTTTTTTTGAGGATATGTTAGTTAGTCGCGAGAAGATATGGAGAAGTTTCAAGGGCTGAATGAAGCCCGAAAAAGCGGATTAAACCCGAAAAAGCGGATTAAACCGCTAGATTAAATCGCTAGTTTTTGTGGATCATCTACAGAGTAACGTCCGCTTACCGCAAGCATGATTGTAGAAATAATGACGAGTATGAAACAGAGCACAAATGAATACCGGTACCCAACAACACTAGCTAATAACCCGCCAACAAGACTGCCAATCAGTCTGCCAATCGTGGATGAGTTAGAGTAGAGCGTGGATGCATACCCAGGCATGTTTGGAAGCAGATCCTGAATGTAGCTAATGCCAATCGCTGAAATAACGGCAACAAAAAAGGCAAGCAAAATTTGGGCTGCAAGCATTTGCCACATCGCGCCTGAAGTAATGACAACGAGATAATAAGCTCCTCCGAAAATGGCTCCGCACATCATCAGGATGCGGTTACTGTATTTCGCACTAAGTAGTCCCAGCATGATCATAAAAGGAATTTCCAGCGCAGCACAAATACTGCTGACTAAACCGACATCGCTTGTTGTTCCCCCTAGATTGTTGGTGATAAAGAGGGCAGTATTGATGCTACTCGTCCAGTGGGCTACATACATGAGTATCATAATCAGAAAAGGAAGCAGAACATTACGGTTCTGACACAACCGGAAACTTTTTACTTTTACTTCTGCAGTACTGCTTTTCACTTCTGTATTTGATTTCAGGAATAGTGAAATAAGTAAGGCAACCAGCAGGAATACTCCGATGGTGCCCGAGAAAATCCCCTTAAACCCAACAGCAGCAATTAGCAGAGTACCGATTAAAGGACCTGTAATAAAGCCGAGAGAGAAAGCAGAACGCAAGGTAGAATTTGCAAACGCAGTATCTGTAAAATCGCTCTTATTCACTGCTTCTCTAGCTATGGCGAACAATTGAGGCATCCCTGGTGCACCGAGTGCGGTGAACACAATCATGTAAATGAATAAGATCGTAAAATCCCCAATGAGCAAGTATCCGCTATAAGCAAGGGCATTACAGAGCGTGGAGACAAGGTAAATGTTTCTTCGATTTAAGCCAAGGTCAGAGCGTCTCCCGATTAGTGTACTGATCCATATTCCGGCAATTAACGTGGTGGCCAGAAAAACACCAAACAGCCCGACAGATACTCCAAGCTGTTCCGTAAAATAAATGGATAAAAAGGGTGCGCTGAGTGAAATCCCCATCCCCTGCAGTAACATACATAAAAAGAGTAAGCCATAAGAGGGAATCGAAAATAGTGCAGTTAGTCGTTTGAACATGTTGTGAAAGTACTCCTCTATATTTGTTTAGATATTTCATAAAAAAAAGCCGTTGAAATTGATTCCAACGGCTTTTTGTATGCTTGTTTTTTTCAAGACCTTATTCAACATCATAATTGATCGGAAAGAATAAGTCTATACTTTCGGCTGGATTTTATTTACTATTGTGAAGCCGGCAAAACCTAATAAATGGAGTGTTGTTAATGGACGTTACTTGTCATCTCGATAAGGCTGACTTACAGGATTATATTAGTAGGGTTTTTGGCAGCAGTTATTTCGTTGCTCGTGTTTCGCGCATGCATGGCGGTGCACAAAAGGTGGTCTACAAGATTGAGTGCAGTAATGGATTTTCCTGCGTTTTGTATGTGTGGGATCTTTCGATGAATTATTTTAAAGAAGAAAAAGCAAATGAAGATATAAATGAACAATCCTATGGAAGTCATTTATTCGAATTAAATAACAGGTACTTAACACAACATGGAATTCAGACCCCTGCTCTTTATGATCTGAATAAGGCAAGAGATCGTTACTCTTTCGATTATGCTCTGGTTGAATATATAGATGGAAGAATGGCAGAAACCTATTTTCATCATCCCGATTCACGTGTTCAAGATAAAGTTTTTCAGCGTGTGGGGGAAATGCTTACTGCTATGCATACCAACGAGAGGCATGTTTTTGGGAAAGCAAATGCTAACGAGAGCAGCATGAGCGAATGTCATTTATTACAAATGGAAAATGCGAAAGTGCAGCTAGCCTATGCCTCCCAACATATTGAGAAGATCAGGTCTAATCAAAGCAAACTGCTCGATAAGTTGTACGAGCTTGAATCAAAAATTCAACCCAGACAGCAATATGGGTTTATTCACGGGGAACTGGGTCCTGACCATGTTATGGTTAATGATAAACTGGAACCCTTTTTGATCGATATCGAAGGGGCAATGTTTTATGATATTGAGCATGAGCATAGTTTTTTGCAGATGCGTTTTGGGGATTTCTATCGGTACTTAAAGAACGATGCTCTGGATCATGATAGGCTGTTATTTTATCAATTCCACCATCATATCTCCTTAACTTCAGGTGGATTAAAGCTGCTACATAGAGGATTTCCTGACCAACAATTCGCCCAAGGCCTAGCTGATTATCAATCGGAACGCGCGCTGAGGTTTATCGAAGGATGAACTAAACAAGGCGTTTGGGTTGATAACCTACTGCCATGTCCTTGAATGTAACCTATTAGCCTTCTTCACCCTTTAGGGTGGAGGAGGTTTTTTCGGTATACAACTACAAGGCATAATAAAAGACCGCATCCACTGGAGTTGCTTCCAGAACTGGCGGTCTGATGTCTTCGTTATGAATCAATCTTTATCTGAAGGGTTAGTTAATGAAATTTAACGGTCTTGATGCGAGCCTCTTCTTCATAGCTAAGTGGTTTCGGAGATTGCGGAGTGTGGAGATGACGCTCCACGGAGTACTCCATTTTCCGGTAGTCCTCATTACCTGTATTCAATGTTGGATTCCAGTTTTCTGTCACCCAATTTTTAAGTTCCTTAAGTCCTGCTAGCATTTCCTCCAGCCTCCTTTGGCGAAGAAACAAAATAGATTTTGTAGTTCTTTGTTTACGCTTTCATTATAATCCTAAACTCCATTTTTTAAAAGGTGTGTCCGTCTGAAAAACACAGATTATTCAGTGAACATTGTGTGTTATTTAGGTTTTGTGCTTCATCTGGAGAGAAGTGTCTCCCTGTAGGAGACATTTTTAGTGAAGCTGAAAGGATACTCATTAGTACCACTTTTTTAAATTTTTTTACATCCGTATATCCAACAAATACTACCCTGAAGAAATAAATTTAGGGTGGAATATTTACAGGATTATTTTCTAATGAATATGGAAAAATAAATGATTATTAGCTGCGAGTTGCACTGAAAACCATTATTTTGCTAATCATAAATAGGATTGGTGGAAATAAATTTTATTTTTCTAAAAATAGAGAAAATAATTTACAAAACCAAAATATAATGATATTTTGGTTATGTAGAAAAGAAACCGCTCACAACTTAAGGGGGATTAACAATGACACTCACAAAGTTCCACGGAATTATACCTGCCTTTTATGCCTGCTATGACGATCAAGGAAATATTTCGGAATCCCGGACGCATGCTTTATGTGATTACTTATTTGAAAAAGGAGTTCAAGGTGTATATGTGGGAGGCAGCTCAGGAGAATGTATTTACCAGAGTCTCGACGAACGCAAAGCGGTACTAAGCTACGTAGCTAGTAACCTGAAAGGTAAAATGACACTGATTGCCCACGTGGGTGCCCCTTCGACTAGAGATAGCATTGAGTTAGCGAAACATGCTGCAACCTTAGGATACGATGCATTATCCGCAATCCCGCCTATATATTTCAAGTTACCTGATAGTGCGGTCTATAAATATTGGAGCGAGATTATGGAGGCAACCCCTCTTAGCTTCATTATCTACAACATCCCTCAGACTACTGGATATACACTGACTCCTTCCTTATTTGAGAAGCTGCTTGCGAACAAAAAGGTGATTGGTGTGAAGAACTCCTCCATGCCGACTATGGATATTGAAAGATTCAAAAGAGTGGGTGGAAAAGATGTAGTGGTATTTAATGGACCGGATGAACAATATGTTGCGGGAAGAATCATGGGAGCGGATGCGGGAATCGGTGGAACCTATGCGGTTATGCCTGAGCTGTTCCTGCAAGCTAATGAATTTGTTAAGGCTGGTAAGTTCGAAGAAGCTGGACAAATTCAAAGCGATATCAACGATATTATCATCGCCCTTTGTTCGCTGAAAGGTGCCATGTATGCCGGAATAAAAGAGATTCTAAAATTAAGAGGCGTAAACATTGGCAGCGTAAGAGCACCGCTTGAGGCAGTAGCCGCTGAGGATGCTGGTCCGATCGCAGACATTATGAAATTGATTGATCAAGCTATTGAAAGATATTGCGGTTAAGATAATGAAGAAATCCATCGTATGCTTTGGCGATTCTAATACTTGGGGCTACGACGCAGAGACAGACCGCAGATTTAAGGATGATATTCGTTGGACGGGAATTCTTCATACAGAATTGGGTGACGCCTACCGAATGATCGAAGAAGGGCTTCCCGGCAGAACAAGTGTCAGTGAGGACCCTCTATTTGAAGGACTTTCTGGAATCTCCTATATTTATCCCTGCCTGATGTCACATTCGCCATTAGACTTGGTTGTGATCATGCTTGGGACCAATGATACAAAAGAAAGATTTGGACTAACTTCTTATAACATCGCACAAGGTATTGTTAGGTTGGCTCTTAAAGCTAAAGATAGCGGTGCAGGACCCGAGGGGAAGGCTCCAGAGGTTCTAGTAATCGCGCCCCCTCCGATTGGAGCAGAGTATATTCATACCCCTATTGGCAAACCAATGGGTAGCGGATGTAGTGAGAAGTCTATGGAGCTCGCTGAGCATCTTGCAGCTTTACTAACGGAAACTGGCATCCACTTTATAGACTCCAGAGATCATGTATCGATGAATGAAATTGATTATATGCATCTTGATCCGCAAGGACATCGCAGCATGGCCGATTTAGTGCAATACCATACCAAACGGATTTTAAATTAAGGGTTCTATGCTTTCGAAGTGAGTTTTGTACGACGCGATTCAGAGAAGTTAATGCTTACAAAACTTTAAGCGTATGCTTTCGAAGCGAGTTTTGTACGACGCGATTCAGAGAAGTTAATGCTTACAAAACTTTTAGGGAGGTTTATAAATGAAGAAAAAACGTTTACTCTCGACAATGCTTGCGCTAATGGTGATTATTTCTTTAATTTCAGGTTGCTCAGGTAACAATGCTGCGAGCTCTAATACATCCGATAATTCTTCTGCATCTGGGAAGGAAAAAGTGGGGATCAGAGTATGGCTGACTCCACAGTGGAAGGGTGTTGTGGATGCCACGGAGGCAGGCGCGGACTATGATAGCTTCCTAAAGCACGCCGCTGAGAAATTCAAAGCACAATATGATAAATATGATGCGGATATTCAAATAGAGGTCATTGCTGGAGATCAGCGCGATCAATTGCTTAACGTTAACTTAAGCGGAGGAACACCTCCAGATGTGTTCTTTGAGAGTGTATTCCCGATGGGGGATTACGTTCACCGTGGAGCATTGGTTCCTTTGACCGACATCATTGATGAAGACGCGAAAAGCGATATTGCTCAAAACTACTGGGACGCTGTAACGTTCGGAGAAGATATTTATTTCTATCCATTCCAGCACAACCCAGGCACCTTGGTTTACAACGCGGACATGTTTAAAGCAGCAGGCTTAGAAAAGTTTGTGGGTGAAGAATCCGAAATCAAAACTTGGAACTTGGATGAATATCAACAAATTCTTGAGGGTCTGAAAAACAATCTGCCGAAGGATAAGTATTCGAATGCATATCCAATGGCATTATTCGCTGTAAATAATCAGGGCGATACATGGAACCTTGCCTATATGAGAATGTTCGGCAATAAGTTCTTTGATGATCAAGGCAACATTGTCCTGAACGATGAGAACGGAGTTAAAGCTGCAACTTGGCTGAAAAACCTATATGACGGCGGATATACAAATCCAGGAGCAGAATCTGTTTCTTCTAATGATGCCAATGCTATGTTCCAAAATCAGCAATTAGCGATCAGTTTCACTAACCCGATTCTGTTTAATGGTACGAAAGCTAATATGGCGGATGGTACGGCGGCGAAATTTGATATGAGACTTGCTAATATTCCGTCGGAAAGCGGAGATCCTCTATCCTTTACTTATGTAGTAGGCGCTAGTGTATTCAAGTCCAAAGATGCTAAGAAGACTGAAGTAGCTAAGGATTTCGTGAAGTTCTTCTCAAGCGATCCTGAGTTAGTTAAATCCTCTAAGAATGGTATTCCTGTAAGAAGTTCTGTAGCCGAAGCACTTAAAGCGGAGAATCCACTGTTTGCAGCTTACGATGCCAACTCTAAATATTTGTTCAACTTCACAGGCAACGTTCCAGGATACAGCCAATTAAGAGAGGTTTTATATCCAGAGCTACAAGCACTTTACATGGGAGCTAAGACACCGGAACAGTTTGTGCAAGATTATCAGGCAAGTGGCAACAAGGTGATTGAGACCAATAAAGCTGGCTCTGTAATTTTCCAATAATCTAAGACCAGATAAACAATACACGATTGACAGCCTTTAGGGTCTGAAGAGACTCTGGGGCTGTTAATTAGAAAGGTAAACGATATGAAACTACGTAGTAATTACCTAAAAGAGAATATTACAGGTTATCTGTTTATTTTACCTCAGATGATAGTATTCTTAGCCTTTCTTGTCTATCCGATCTTAGAAGGGATGCGGCTGAGTCTATACCAGATTAATTATGACAGTGAGAAATTTGTGGGTTTTGCCAATTACACCACATTGTTTAATGATCCGGTATTTTTTAAGGCTACCATCAACACCGTTGTGTTCGTAATATTTATCGTTCTACTTACAGTGGGGTTTGCATTGTTCGTAGCCTCTGCGGTATTTGATAAGAATGCTAAGTACGTTTCCTTTATTAGAGGAAGTTATTATATCCCGGTAATGGTGTCCATGGTGGTTATGAGTATGGTCTGGAGCTTTTTGCTGAATCCGGCTAACGGACTTATCTCTTATCTATATAAAGATATGGGGCTAGGGACGATTAATCTGCTGGGAAATCCAAAGACGGTTCTGCCAGTCGTGATATTTGTAACCTTCGCAACTAACGTGGGCCAGGCAATTATTCTGTATATAGCTGCGATGATTGGTGTCTCGAAAGAGCTTTTTGAAGCAGCCGAAATCGACGGTGCTAGCAGATGGCAAGTGATATCAAAGATCCTGATTCCTTCGGTAGGACCTACAACAACTTATATTACGATTATCAATATTATTGCCGTATTAAAAATCTTTGTAGTCATTCAGTTACTGACCGGTGGCGGACCGAACAATTCCTCCGTAACACTGATGTACTACCTTTATAATAATGCCTTTAAATATAACCAACTCGGCGTAGCTTCTGCGGTAGGGGTTATCATGTTCGTGATTACATTGATATTGTCTGTGCCACAGCTACGAAGCATGATTAAGGTGAAGTGAGGGGGAATACAACATGTCGAAGATTAAAAACAAGAAAAAGAGAGAGAAGTTTGATGTGATATCGAATGTGATCATTATCCTCTTCGCACTCCTTAATCTTTTTCCACTATATTGGTTATTCACAAGTTCACTCAAGAACAGCTCGGATGTTGTGAAGATGCCTCCAGACTGGTGGCCCAAATCGATTACATTCTCCAACTATGTGGATGTATTTCAGAACCAGCCGGCTTTAAGATGGACGTTTAATAGTATTTATGTATCAGGTGTTTCTACTATTTTGGTTATTGTTGTAGGCTCTATGGCCGCCTATGCATTCTCAAAGATTAATTTTAAAGGTAAAAATATAATCTTCATTATCTTTATATCAAGCTTGATGATTCCTAAAGAAATTATGATTGTACCCTTATTCCGGATCACCCAACAATTTGGAATGGTAAATAGTTATAACGGTATGATTTGGCCGAACGTGGCGGGTGCATTTGGAGTGTTCCTATTAAAGGGATTCTTCGACTTAACCCCTAATGCCTTAAGAGAAGCCGGGAGAATAGATGGTGCAAATGAATGGAGAATCTTCACGCGCATCATGTTGCCTATTGTCAAACCTGGTATTGGAGCCTTATTTATTCTAAATTTCGTGCAAGTCTGGAATGATTATTTGTGGCAGCTGGTTATAGGCCAAGAGAACAAAATGAAAACATTAATGGTTGGTACTGCGACCTTAATGCAGGATTTGAATCCTAATTTCGCTTATAAAATGGCCGGAGCTACCATCGCTGCAATTCCGATGTTGCTAGTGTTCATGTTATTCCAACGGTTCTTCACCAATGGGATTACGGCAGGAGCAGTTAAAGAATAAATAAAAATGTGGAGTGGGTTACTGATGAATACTGAAAATAATGTACTTAAAAAAATAAAACATAAATTAGTCGTCTCCAGTCAAGCCTTACCAGAAGAACCGCTGCATAGCCCGTTTATTATGGGGAGAATGGCTTATGCTGCTTACTTAGGCGGGGCTTCTGGAATTCGGGCAAACAGCGTAGCGGATATTCAAGAAATCAAAAAGCAAGTGGATCTGCCGATCATTGGGATAATCAAAAAGGTGTATGAAGGCTCTGAAGTCTTTATTACACCCACTCAAAAGGAAGTCGATGAGCTGTACCGCGAAGGGGTAGATATCATTGCTATGGATGCTACAGACCGTATTCGCCCGGACGGATCTACTATTTCTGAACTTTTTCCACTTTTAAAAGAGACCTACAAAGATCAACTGTTTATGGCGGATTGTTCTACATTTGCGGAAGCTGCGAAGGCTGTTGAGCTGGGATTTGATCTGATTGGAACTACCTTGAGCGGTTATACAGAGGCTACTAAAGGCCGCAACTTGCCAGATTTTGAATTGGTTCAACAAATCGTCAACAACTTCTCTGTTCCCGTTATAGCTGAAGGTGGGGTTTCCACTCCTGAAGAATTAAAGACCATGTTTGATTTAGGTGTGTATTCAGCAGTGGTTGGCTCTGCGATCACGAGACCGATGGAGATTACGAAACGGTTTGTGAACGCTATTCAGTAGAACGCCAGAGAGGGTAGATGGAAATGAGGATTGTAGCCGTAGATGTTGGCGGTACCAATACCAAGATGTGTATATGCGATAAACAGGGGAATGTACATGACTTCAAGGAGTATGCAACAGAAAGCTACTTGGGGGGACCTCATGTAATCTCAAGAACGCTGGAGAAGATTGCAGAATACGATCATTTTGATGCCATTGCCATAAGCACCGCGGGCCAAGTTAATGCAGAAGAAGGATTTATTGTCTATGCTAACGAAAATATACCTAGATATACTGGAATGAAAATTAAGGATATTGTCACCCATCATTTTCATAAACCTGTTATGGTAGAGAACGATGTGAATTCAGCTGCATTAGGCGAAGCTTATTATGGAGCTGCTCAGAGCTTTAACAATTTCTTATGTCTAACCTTTGGCACAGGCATTGGCGGTGCAATCGTCATTAATCGCCAAATCTACAAAGGGGCTAATGGGGTAGCGGCTGAATTTGGCCATATCTTTACTCACCCATTGTCGGCCACATCCGGAGTAGAAGGACTGCCATATTATGAAAAACACGCTTCAACCACAGCTTTAGTCAAGATGGCTCAACTGGCAGATCCCGAATGCACGGATGGAAAAGCCTTATTTGATAAAATACAGAGCGGAAATGAGCAGCTTGAACGTATTTTAGATCTATGGATTACTGAAGTGGCTGTTGGTTTAGCTTCTATCACGCATATCTTCAATCCATCCGCGATTATTATTGGTGGCGGCGTAATGGAACAAGAAGATTTGGTTCGAAGGGTAGAAGAACGAACGAAGTCTTTGCTTATGGAAAGCTTTGCGGGAGTGAGAATTGTTAAAGCCTCATTAGGGAATAAGGCAGGTCTGCTGGGAGCTTCCTCCTTATTCGTACATTAATTTATTGAAAAGGAGGGGCTTTTTTGCGGACAATCAGTATTTTTTCTTCAATTCATTCTAAATACAATAATTTGACGAATACGGAGAAGAAGGTAGCGGACTACGTACTGGAGAACACGAGAAGTGTAGTCTACATGTCGATTACTGATCTTGCAGATGCATGTGATGTTGGGGAGTCAAGTATATTTCGATTTTGCAAATCTTTAAGTTATAAAGGGTATCAAGAGTTCAAGATTGCACTGGCACATAGCATCACTGTGGAGAATGAGATCCCGCAGCTTACCGATCAAATTCTGATGGATGATACGATTGAAGCTGTTGCTTCTAAAGTGCTGACCACGAATGTAAGTGCACTCAACGAGACCTATAATTTAATTGATATACAGAAGATCAGTGAGGCTATTGAGTATTTGATTAATGCAGAACGTGTATTATTTTTCGGTGTGGGCTCTTCTCTAGTCACAGCTATGGAAGCCAAAATTAAATTTATGCGCATTACGAACAAAACGGAATGTTTAATGGATTCACATCTGCAGATGATGTCGGCAGCACTGATGTCTAACCGGGATGTCGCTGTTGTGATTTCTTATTCCGGCTCGACCAAGGATAGCATTGAGGTTGCGAGAAAAGCAAAGGAAAGAGGAGCCAAAGTAATATCCATTACTAGGTTTGAAAAGTCACCGCTAACCTCGTACTCCGATCTGACCCTGCTATGTGGTGCTAATGAAGGACCGCTGCAAGGGGGTTCATTATCTGCAAAGATATCGCAGCTCTATCTGCTTGATATTTTATATGTAGAATATTTCAAGAAGACTAGTGAGCAATCCATAATTAATAAAGAAACAACAGCTTCAGCAGTCAGTGAGAAACTGGTTTAGTACATTAAGATGTGAGGGGAATGGAAAGCTATGATCTTAGGTTCTTTGTCATCTTGGGAAGAGCATATCAAGTATGAGAATCCTGTCTTTGTTGAGGCTATCGAGGAATTGAAAGTAATCTTACAACATGATCCTGATCTTGGACGAATCGAAATTCGCGGGAACGAAATGTATGCTTCGATTATGGCTCTTGAGGCAAAATCGCTGGAGGAACAAGTCGCAGAGAAGCATGAGGCCTATATTGATGTGCATTATCTGATCGAAGGTGAAGAAACGATTGGCTGGGCAACCCTGCAAGAAGGGATCGAACCCATTAAGCCTTACGATGCCGAAGGAGAATATGCGCTTTATCCCCCATCAGCAGATGAAATATTGTTATCTTTGAAGCCTGGCATGTTCGCGGTCTTTTTCCCTCATGATGTTCACAGACCGGGTATGGGTCAACCGGGGCAGCAGATTAAAAAGGCTGTCATTAAAATCCACACAAATCTACTAACTCCATAACATTGAGATTGAGGCTGGTAGCGGAACCATTCCGCTGTCAGCTTTTTTTGCGTCGCTTCTATTTACTTATATCTAAATTTATAAATATACAAAATATAAAGATTGGTGGTAAACTTAACATGCCTAAAGCTTTTTTTGTAGAGCTTAAGGATTTTTTTGCATGCACATTTATGAGTGAGCAAAGAATATTACAGAGAATTACACTATAGAAAGAATAATGGAGGCAGGAGAGTTAAATGAAGAATAAAGGTCTAAAGAGAATGTTGTTGTTATCTATGATGGTTGTTGTCATCGCTGCACTTGCAGTCGGCTGTGGTTCGAAAAATAATACAAATACAGAATCGTCAGAGGCAGCTGCTCCAGAGGCTGCAAAAGAAGTTACCTCCTTGTCGCTAGGTTTATTGCCCTCGATTGATGCTATTCCTTTTATCATCGCACATGAACAAGGTTTCGATAAAAACCACGGTGTGGAGCTGGATATCCAAACATTTAAAAGCGCCAAAGATCGGGATGTAGCTTTTCAAGCAGGCAAGCTGGATGGTCTAAGCGCTGACCTGGTTGCGATCTCCATTTACAATGAGGCTGGACTGGATGTGAAGATCGCCAGTACAACTTTTGGAGAGTTTGATTTGCTGACTGGAAATGAATCCATCCAGGATGTGAAGGATTTGAAGGGTAAAACCGTGATTTTGTCCAAAAATACCTCCACACAATATACAGTGGCAATGATGCTGAAACAAGCGGGCCTGACCGAAGATGATATTACAGTCACAGAGGTTCCACAGATTCCGACCCGTTTAGAATTGCTTAAGAATAATAAGGCGGATGCGGCTATTTTGCCGGAACCTTTTGTAACTATGGGCAAAACCTCAGGGCTGCGTGTACTGAGCTCAACGCTAACTGCGGGAGTAAATCCGTTCGTTTTAGCTTTCCCGCAAACTGCAATTGATGCCAAAGCAGAGGCTATCCGCAGTATGTATGCTGCATATGATGAAGCAGTAGCTTATATGAAATCCCATGAGCAATCCGAATATATCGATCTTGTAATCAAAGAAGTAGGATATCCGGAAACATTAAAAGATGAAATCAAGGTACCAGATTATGTACCAGCTTATCAAGTGGATGTGAAGGAAGTAGAGGCCGCATTTGCTTGGGCACGGGAAAAAGGTTTGCTCAGCAAAAATATCTCGGCTGAAGATGTGATTTCTGATGTCCAATTCAAGAAATAAAGGACTCGTTATAAAGGATCTGAAAGTAGAATATAAGAGCGGACAATTGGCCTTGGGTCAGGTAGATTTAACTTTGCCGGAGCACGGGATTTACACCATTATCGGACCCTCCGGCAGCGGAAAATCAACTTTATTACGGGCGATTGCGGGCTTGCTGCCTAGCTATCAGGGACACATTCTTTTTAATGAGAAATCTGTGCATGGGAAAGAAACGGTAATCGGGCTGGTGCCGCAGAACTACGGGCTTCTTCCTTGGAAGACTGTACATGATAATATTCAGATAGCGATGAAGATTACGCATACGGCAAGTTCATCCAAGCAAGAACGGGAGACGCAGATTAAGCAGTGGCTTTCGTCGATGGCGATCTCTGATTTAGCAGAACGTTATCCCTTATCCCTTAGTGGAGGCCAGCAGCAAAGAGTGGCGATTGCCAGAGCTTTTGCCATTTTGCCTACTATTCTGTTGCTGGACGAGCCATTCTCTGCACTCGATGCGATAACAAGGGAAACGCTGCAGGTCCTCTTTTTAGATAACTGGCTGGCTAACCCTACGACTACGTTATTTGTCACTCATGATGTGGAAGAAGCGATTCTGCTGGGGCAAAAGATTATTGTCATGCCTTCCAACAAAGAAACTAAACCTGAGATTATTGATAATCAGTTGGTGTTTCATATGAAGCATGAGGATAAGCGGGACAGTGTAGATTTCTTTGAGCAGACTAAGCGGATTAGAAAGGTAATGCAGGAGATATGGTAAACAAACGTCGACTTCATCATCTAGTAAGGCTTCTATTTGTATTTGTCTGTATGAATGTAGTCTGGTATATCGCATTTTTACTTATGAATCATTCGATTTTGCCAAGTCCCTTTGCTGTATATAAAGCGATGTTTCAGTTAGGGGCGCAGGATATTGCTATAAATGTAGGGTATAGCTTGTTCAGAATTTTTGCAGGTGTGGTAATGGCGTTAATTATTGGACTGCTTATAGGTCTTCTAATGGGACGTTCGTTGACCTGGAACAAACTGCTGGACCCTGTGGTTTACTTGACCTATCCGGTTCCCAAAATTGCCCTGCTTCCAGTAGTGATGCTGTTCTTCGGGCTTGGGGAAACGTCCAAAATCCTAATGATCATGCTGATTCTATTGTTTCAGATCATCATCTCTGTAAGGGATGGGGTTAAGGCTATTCCGGACAATACCTATGATGTCTTAACTAGTATAGGTGCCAGCGCTGTGCAGAAGTTCTGGCATGTGACACTGCCGGGTGCATTGTCAGTGATTTTGAGTACGATTCGTATTTCGCTAGGGACAGCGATATCTGTACTGTTTTTTACGGAGATTTATGGAACAGAGCACGGCATGGGCTTTTTCATCATGGATGCGTGGTTAAGATTAGATTATCCGGAGATGTATGCGGGAATTATGTTGTTCAGCTTGGTCGGTTTTATTCTCTTCTTGCTTGTTGATTTTCTTGATTACAAGTTTATGAAGTGGCGGAATTAAATTTAGTTGAGATATAACTATAGCTTTCCTTTGCCCGAGTTTAGGCAAAGGGGAGCTTTTTTTATATGATTTTTTGGTGAGAATAAAATTAATTTTAATTTCATTATTATTTGAATGGAAAAATAAAACAGTAAAATAAATGGAGGAAAAAATGAAAAATAAACTTACTTATAGCTGTAAACCCCCGTTTATTTTAGAGGAATATAAAGATGGTGAGATGAAAAGAGGGAATTTATTTTAAAAAAACTAATAAATCTCTTAATTTCTTGCAAATCTATTGGAAATTATATTCATAAAAGTATAAAAAGGTTTAGTTTAATTTATTTACAACCAGATTTTAGTATGGTATTTTATCAATGGAAACGGATTCATTTAGGTTTTGTGGAATGATTTTAAGTTAATGCGAATGGAAGTGTCTATTCACTTCATAAAAATGAAAACGCTAATAAAAGGTTGGGGGTAATTATTTTTGAATAAATATGGACGGAAGCTATGGCTTACGGTGCTGATTTTCGTGATTGTGATTGGCGGGCTGACGTATTATTGGGCTTCTAAGGACGAAAATCCAGCAACACTGTCTCAGGAGTCTGCCAAAGAAGCAACGGGGGAATCGGGAAAGGAAATTCTTCCAACGGCGACAGCAGCTAACACAAGTAGTGGAACCGCATATACGTTGACTGTGGATACGGCCAATCCGGGAGCTAAGATCAGCCCGATGTTGTATGGAGCCTTTTTCGAAGAGATTAATCATGCGGGAGATGGAGGGCTATATGCAGAGCTGATTTCCAATCGTTCCTTTGAGGATAGTTCGGTCACACTGTTCAATTGGTGGATTGATGAAAAAGGAGGGAGTAAAGGGAAGCTTGCTCTGACCAGCACTAAGCTTTTGAACGAGGCTCAGACCCAGGCAATGGCTTTAACAGTATCATCTGCTGCCGAGGGTGGTTCGGTATCTGCTGTGAATAATGGTTACTGGGGGATTGCTTTGACGAAGGATGCCAGTTACAAGTTGTCTTTCTATGCGCGGCCAGAGCCAGGGGACAATATGCCACTGCGTATAACGTTAGAGAGCCCAGATGGCAAAGAGCTATATGCGGAACAGACCGTTGATAAGTTAAAAGAAGGATGGAATCCATATACATACACACTGACTTCTACAGGTACTGTAGCAAACGCACGAATTGTAATCTCTGCTGCAAATGTAGGTACTGTTTATCTCGATATGGTGTCTTTGTTTCCTGAGACTTGGAACAACAGAGAGAATGGACTTCGCATCGATTTGGCTGAAAAGGTAGCTGCGATGAAACCCGCATTCGTTCGTTTTCCGGGGGGATGTTTTGTGGAAGGAAAAACGCCAACAGATGCTTATCAATGGAAGAATACCATTGGACCGATTGAGACGCGTCCCGGTCATAAGGGATATTGGGATTATCGCTCCTCAGATGGGCTGGGCTTCCACGAATATCTGCAATGGGCTGAAGATCTGAAAGCGGAACCATTATATGTAGCTTATATCGGGATTTCACATAACGGAGATCCTATAGCCAAGCAGAATACCGTTCCAGTCAGTGAAATTCAGCCGTGGATACAAGATGCGCTGGACGCCATTGAATATGCAAACGGACCGGTTACTAGCAAATGGGGGGCACAAAGAGCCGCCAATGGTCATCCAGAGCCTTTTAATATGAAATATGTAGAGATTGGTAACGAAAACAATTTCCAGATGAGTGAATATATTAAGCGTTATGGCTTGTTTTATAAGGCAATTAAAGAGCAGTATCCAGAGATTCATCTCATTGCTAATGCGGCAGTTGAAGGAGAACCTATCGAAATGGTTGATGAGCATTACTATGAAACCTCTGAATGGTTCCTCAGCAACTCGAACAGATACGATACTTATGACCGGAGTGGTCCTGAGATTTATGTTGGTGAGTATGCGGTGACCAAGGGTGCCGGAGAAGGCAATCTGAACGCTGCAATCGGCGAGGCCGCTTTTATGATGGGCATGGAACGGAATTCTGATATCGTGAAAATGTCCTCCTATGCTCCATTGTTTGTGAATACGAAGGATCGTACTTGGAACCCGGATGCTATTGTGTTTGATTCATCGACTAGCTACGGAACACCTTCTTATCATGTGCAGCAGATGTTCGGAAGCAATAAGGGGGATGTAGTTCTTCCAACCTCACTTGTGGCTCTAGGACAAGAAGAAACCTCCGGTAAGCAATCCATTCAAGGTGGAATTGGTTTGGGGACTTGGGCCACCCAGGTAGAGTACAGCGATGTACGAGTAGCGAAAGGTGATGACGTTCTTTTTGAAGATCATTTCAAGAAGGATTCCGGAGCCTGGACTCTAAACAATGGGGACTGGGAACAATCCAAGGGTACTTTTAAGCAGACTTCTAATGATATTGATATTCGTGCAGTTGCCGGTGAGGCTTCATGGAGTGATTATACACTTTCTCTTAAGGCGAAAAAGACTGGCGGAGCAGAAGGCATGCTCATTATGTTCGGCTCTAAAGATGAGGGCAACTTCTATTGGTGGAATCTTGGCGGCTGGGGAAATACGCAGAGCGCGATTGAAAAATCAGTAGGTGGAACAAGAGCAGTCATCGGAAGAACGGTTCCTGTAAGGATTGAGACTGGGAAATTGTACGATATCCGCATTGAATTATCAGGTGCTAATATCCGGCTCTATCTCGACGATGAGCTTATACAAGAGGTGAACGATGAAAGTCCGGCAGGGCCGCTGTTCCAAACTGCGAGTCGTGATCTTGCCACAGGTGAGCTGATCGTTAAAGTCGTTAATGCGGGTGACACTGCTCAGCGCACGGATGTTTCTTTTGCCGGACTTGCCACATCAAGCCTGGGAGGAACAGCTACCGTACTTCAGTCGGACGATTTAAATGCTGAGAATAGCTTCGCTGAACCTGACAAGGTGGCACCTGTAACTCAAAAGATAAGTGTAGACAAAGGTAGTCTGGAGTTTGAATTCCCGAAATATTCCGTGACCGTGTTAAGACTAAAGGAAGGGGGCAAATAGCTGGTCACGGAGGGAGTTCACTCCTTCACTATAAACAGGCATTTATTTGTTCAATTTAATAGGGAGGTTAGGTTATGATTTCGCAAAGAAAAACGAGCAGTTTAGTCGTATGTATGTTAATGGTTTTTGTGCTTATTCTGTCAGCCTGTAGCAGCGCTGGAAGCTCAACGACGAATCAAAATGCATCTAACAACGTAAAAACGAACACTGAAAAAACCAATAATGCTAGTGAGCCAACCAATGCAACAGCTACAGAGGGCACGGAAGCAACAGATCCTGCCAACGACCTGCCAAGCAAAGACATTCAAGGTGAAGTTACGGTTTGGGCCTTTAATGAAAAAGTATTTGATGAAGTCGGCGCTGCATTTATGGCTGAATATCCTGGTATTAAGCTGAAGACGGTAGTTATGCCCTTTGGCGACCTGCATGACAAGCTGCAAACCACAATCGCCGCAGGTAGCGGGGCACCGGACGTAGCAGAAGTAGAGATGTACCAGTTGAACCGTTATATGGCGGGAAATGTTTTGGAGAATCTTTTGGAAGAGCCTTATAACGCTGGAAAATATAAAGATCTGGTTGTTCCGTATAACTGGGAACGTTGGATGACACCGGACAGCTCACAGCTGCTTGGTATGCCTTGGGATATGACCCCGGGGGTTTATTACTACCGTGCAGACATTTTTGAAGAGCTTGGATTGCCAAGTGATCCTGCTGAGCTCGGTGAATACATGCAAGATGAAGAGAATCTCTTGAACTTGGCTCAAATTTTGAAAGCTAACGGTAAATATTTTATGGAGTGGAGCGATGGCCCGATCGTATGGGCAGGAGATGAAGTCGGTTACTTTGATAAGGATATGAACTGGACACGTAATACGGACAAAATGGTGAAGGTTCTCGATATTACAAAACGTGGACAACAGCTGGGCTGGGCACCACATATCGGTTATGGCTCAGACGAAGGTAAACAGCTAGTTCTAAAAGGTGATTTGGTTGGTGTCGTATCGGGTTCATTCGGAGCGCGCGGACTTCAGGAAACATTCCCTGAGCTTTCCGGAAAATGGAAGGTAACCCGTTTGCCAATAGGAATTAACGTGGGAATGGGCGGATCAAGCTTTGTTATCCCTTCGCAAAGCAAAAATAAAGAAGCGGCATGGGCTTACATTCAGTGGAGCATGAGAAGTGAAAATGCTTGGAAAATTTGGACAAAACATTCCATTCAGCCGGGTTACAAGGATATTTCCAGTCTTGATTGGTACGCAAACACTAAAAATGAATATCTGGGTGGGCAAGAGGAATTTAAACTATATGAACAATTAAGCAATGATATTCCTGTCAAACACCTTACACCAGTAGATAACAAGGGCTGGGAAATCTTTATAACGGCGATCGGTGATGCACTGGCTAAGAATACAGATTCCAAGACGGCTATTCAAAAAATTGGTGATGATGTCTTGAAGCAAGCTTCCAAAGAAATTGCTGCCTTTAAAAAGGCAATGGGAATGCAGCCGTAAGGAAATCTAATAACAGGAGGGGCAGCCTGCAATTGCCAGAGCTGCCCTGCTTGTATTCACTTAAGTCCGAGAGGCCCGTAAAGATGGGAGGAGACCGATGCGTGTTACGCATACTGCGAAAATATAAGATTAGTTTGTTGTTACTGGTACTTTTAGGAGTCTCCCTAGTGTGGTGGAATCAATCACGAGGGTTTGATAATTCAGCGATGGATGGCATCCCCGTTTATGCGGATGTTGATGAAAGCTCTATTTTAGAAAGCGATAGTGTGAATTCAAAACTCGAAGCCTCTTACTTAAGCTATTACGAGGAAAAACAGCAGGATGGAGCAAAGGACTCATCGGATTTTACGCTTGCTATTCCTTCGGGGGATTATAAGGCCATTAGTTCTGAAGGTACAGAGGTAATGACGGATCTTGGTGGAAAACCCGGCAAGGTACTAGCGCTTAAAGCAGAGGATAGCTGGGTGGAATATAAATTTACGGTTCCGGCAGATGGGTTGTATCAGATGGGGATGGAGTATTATGCCCTTCCTGGTAAACGATCCTCGATCATTCGAAGCGTAAAGATTGATGGGGAGTATTTATTCTCTCAAGTAAAAAAAATGGAATTCCAGCGGATGTGGAAGGAAAGTGCAGAGCCATGGCTGGACAATCAAGGGAATGAATTTAATCCCAAGCGGGAAGAGGTAACAGGCTGGCAATATCGGGAGTTTCGAGATGCCGAGGCCAGAACTGCGGATCCCTTTCGCTTTTATCTGACCAAAGGGGAGCATACGGTGAAGCTGGAAGCCATCCGGGAACCGGCTGCACTTAGTGAACTGAGAATATTTTCTCCAGAACCGCTCCCGACTTATGCGGAAGTGAAGCAGGAGTATGAGAATAAGGGTTACAAGCCTGTTCAGAATCAAGTGATCAAAATTCAGGCAGAAGAATCCTCCCTTCGTTCAGATCCAACGCTGAAGCGGATCGAGGATCGGGAGCCACTCACCGAACCTTTTAACAAAGATGCTATTGTGCTTAATAGTTTTGGGGGTGTCGGGTGGCGTACGGGTGGACAATGGGCGGAATGGGATTTCGAGATTCCTGAGTCAGGGCTCTACAATATCGCAATTCGTTACGGCCAGTGGTTCCTAAACGGGATACCGGTGGAACGCCGGATTATGATTGATGGCGAGGTACCGTTCCAAGAGCTGAATGCCTTGAAATTCCCTTACAAAGCGGAATGGCAAGTAAACAAGCTAGGGAATGAGGATGGAGAGTACTTCTTTTATCTAGAACAAGGTAAGCATACGTTGCGGATGGAAGTTCAAGTATCGGGCGTTGGCGGAATGATTGAAGCTGTGCTGAACACTACACATAAAATGTCTCTTTTGGGACGTGAAATCACGCAGGTAACGGGAACGAACCCTGATCCAAACGGGGATTGGCAGCTGGAGCAGAACATTCCTAATCTTGTGCCACGTTTACATTTGATGGCGCGGACGTTGGATGATGCTGTGCAGGATATGTATGCTTTTGGCGTTGCTGATGGAAGCTCTGAGCTGAGTACGCTTTATGAAGCACGTGACCGGTTCCTTGAAATGGCGAAGGATACCTCAAGTATTCCAGGTCGTCTTCAGCAATTTACGGACCTGCAGTCATCACTTGGCTTATGGGTCAACGGATTAATGAAGCAGAGTATTGTAATGGACTATATTGAAGTGAAGTCGGAAGATCAGCCATGGCCTAAAGACGCGGCTCCTTGGTATACCCGTGTAGGGACGATGACGTATGACTTCTTTAGTTCTTTTACAAAGGATTACAGCGGCATAGGAAATACGTACAAAAATGAAAAGGTGCTGGATGTCTGGATCTCACGTGGACGTGATTGGGCGGAGATCATTAAGCAAATGGTGGATGAGGACTTTACACCAAACACGGGCATCAAGGTGAACGTCAATATTATTCCTACGCTTGCAGCGGATCAGAAGCAGATTCTGTTATTAGCCAATACTGCCGGACTTGCTCCCGATGTGGCACTGGGGGTTGAGGGTGAAGTGCCGATTGACTTCGCGGTGCGGAATTCACTCGTGAATCTGAATGAATTCTCAGATTATCAAGAGGTTGCTGAACGTTTCAGAGCGGGTGCACTGATTCCTTATAAGTATGATAACGGAGACTTCGCATTGCCGGAGAATCAGAACTTCACGATGCTCTTTTACCGGAAAGATATTATGGCACAGCTGGGCATTAGCGAGAAGGATATTCCGGATACGTGGCAAGAGGTTATGGAACTGATTCCTGTGCTGCAACAAAACGGGATGGACTTCTATTATCCACATGCCCCGAACAATCCAAGTCTAGCAATTAATGAGTTTGCGCCGTTCTTATTCCAGTATGGCGGGGATTTCTATAAGAATAATGGGATGTTGTCTGATCTGAATTCACCAGAAGCACTGACAGCTATGAAAATGTGGACGGGACTCTTTACGAACTACAAGCTGCAGAAACAAGCGGATTTCTATAACCGTTTCCGTTCTGGAGAGATGCCAATCGGCGTTGCTGATTATTCCACATACATTCTGTTATCTACTGCCGCACCTGAATTGACAGGCTGGTGGGGCATGAAACCAATGCCGGGTATTGAACAAGCAGATGGACAGATTAACCGTTCTACAGGCGGGCTTGCACAGACAGGAATTATTTTTAAGGATACGGATATGAAAGAAGAATCTTGGGAGTTCCTGAAATGGTGGACCAGTGCGGATGCACAGGAGAACTTCGGCTCAGAGCTTGAGTCTTTGTTGGGTGTTGAAGCTCGTTGGAATACAGCCAATGTTGAAGCACTCAAACGTCTGCCGTGGCAGCAGGATGATATCGACGCCATTATGGAACAGTGGGAGTGGTTTAAAGAGCGCGAAGTGGTGCTTGGAGGATATTACACGACCCGGCATATCGCCAACATCTGGAATGAAATTGTGCTCAACGGTAAATTCCCGCGGGAGGCGATGGAGCAAGGTGTACGTGAAATCAATAAAGAGCTTAGTAAGAAACGCGAAGAGTTCGGAATTGAAACTTCCCAGACTTCAAGCGCCAAAGAGGAAGGAGGTCAGAAATGAGTAGTGAAATAATTACACCGGTACAGAACGAAGCCGTACAGATGCAGCCGACGAAAACTCCCGGGAAATGGACTCAGCTTTGGTTAGATATCAAGAAAAATAAAGTTTCCTATTATTTCTTGGCCCCTTTCCTGATTCTGTTCACCGTTTTTACTATTGTTCCTATTATCATGTCCGTCGTTCTAAGCTTCAGCTATTACAACATTATTGAGACACCGAGATTCATTGGCTTCTCTAACTATAAGCTGTTGTTTGTAGACGATGATATCTTTCTTAAAGCTGTTGGGATTACGCTGAAATTTGCCATTATTACAGGTCCGATAGGTTATATTATGGCCTTCTTGCTGGCCTGGCTGATTAGCCAGATTCCGCAGAAGTTCCGCTTTTTCTATACCCTATGCTACTATGTGCCATCGATTACAAGTGCAGTAGCAATGTCCGTGGTTTGGTTGTATTTGTTCGCCGGCGACCGCAAGGGGTTGCTCAATCACTGGCTCATTCAGCTGGGGATTATCAATGAACCTTATTTATTTCTACAAAATGTAGATTCGATCGTACCGGTGATCATCATAGTTTCCTTATGGATGAGTATGGGGGTAGGTTTCCTTGCTTTTCTGGCCGGACTTCAAAATGTACCGACAGATTTATATGAAGCTGGCTCAATTGATGGGGTCAAGTACCGCTGGCAGGAGCTTTGGTACATTACGATTCCATGCGTCAAACCGCAGCTGTTATTCGGTGCGGTGATGCAGGTGGTCGGTTCGCTTACCGTATTTGACGTCAGTATGCGGCTTGTTGGATTTCCGAGTCCCCTTTATGCAGGCCATACGATTATGGCGCATCTGTTCGACTACGCATTTATCCGCTTTGAGATGGGATATGCGTCAGCGATTGCTGTATTACTGTTCGCTTTGATGCTTGGGCTCAACCGTCTCATCTTCAAAGTGCTGGGGAGGGATTAGGATGCACAAAATAAATTTACGGCGTATTGACTATGGCGGCATCTTTTTATATCTGTTCTTAACGGTGTTTGGCCTAATTATGCTGCTGCCACTTGTCTATATGGCAGTGACTGCTTTAAAACCTACAAGCGAACTATTCCTGTTCCCACCACGGTTTTTCGTAGTGAATCCGACGTTGGTGAACTTTCGTGATCTGCTGTTAATTACCGGAACTTCGGCGGTGCCGTTCTCACGGTTTATTTTCAATAGCGTGGTTGTTACATCAGGGATTGTGGTCGGGGGTGTCTTAATTTCAGCAATGGCAGCTTATCCGCTTGCCAAGCACAATATGCCATTTAAAAGCGCTATCTTTAGTATGATTGTGGCGGCGCTGATGTTTTCACCCTTAGTATTGCAAATTCCGCAATATCTGCTGATTAGCCGCAGCGGATTAATGAATTCGTATTTTGCAATGATCTTACCTTATCTGGCTGCACCGATGGGAATGTTTCTTATGACCCAGTTCCTGCGGCAGCTTCCAGACGCTTTATTAGAGGCGGCCCGCATAGACGGGGCTTCCGAATGGAAGGTATTCTGGGTGGTTGTGATGCCAATGCTTAAGCCGGCGATTTCGACTTTTGCTTTATTCAGCTTCATTTCTGCTTGGAATGATCCGTATCCTTCAATGGTCTATACGACTGTTCAGGAAATGAAGACATTGCCGCTTGCCATCCAAACCATCAGTGGTGGAGCCGGAGTCGTTGCTAGGGTAGGCACTTTGGCAGCAGCAAGCTTCTTGATGATTCTCCCGACTATTCTTGTCTTTATATTAACGCAGCGGATGGTGCTTCAGACAATGGCCCATTCGGGGCTGAAGGAATAGGGGGAGTCATGATGATAGGACGTAATATGAAAAAAATGCTGCTAACAGGGCTACTGGTGACGCTGACACTGCCAGTGCTGCTGCTTCCAGGGCAGGCGCTAGCTGGTGAAGCCCCATATGAGGGGTATACGTGGAATCAGTCCGGCAATGAGGTCCGCTCGATTAATGGTTATCTCTACGATTCTTCTATCGATCCAACAGGAACAGATACGGGGTCCTTCAAAAATCCGGAATCTCTCTTTATTAGTGATGACGATTCACTCTACGTAGTAGACACGGGCAATAGCCGTATTGTTCATATGGATAAGGACGGTCGTCTGCTAAATCTGATCGGCGATACGGAAGGCAGCGGCAAGCTGCAAGAGCCGAAGGGTGTATTCGTGAAAGAGGATGGAACGGTATATGTAGCAGATACAAAAAACGCGCGTATTGCTATTTTTGATAAAAATGGCAAGTTCGTAAAAGAGTTTCTAAAACCGGACAGCCCATTACTGGGTGCTAATTTCTCTTATTCTCCTTCTAAATTAGTCGTAGATAAGCGTGATTATATGTATGTGGTGAGCGATGGTAACACGCAGGGGTTGCTGCAAATTGACTCAGGCGGTAAGTTCAAGGGGTTCTATGGAGCGAACCATGTAGGCTTCTCCTGGACACGACTCTTAATTAAGCTGGTGGCCACCAAAGAGCAGCAGAACCAGCTGGCGACCGTTAAACCTTCTGAGTTCTCCAACGTGGATCTGGATGAAGAAGGATTTATCTACAGCACAACCCTGGGCGAAGAGTATAACCAGATCAAACGGTTATCTCCGGTAGGCGTAGATACGCTGAACATTGGTAAACGCTGGTACGGCGATTATTACTCTGAGGGTCCATTCAGTATGGCTTCCTTTATGGGGATCAGTATTGATAAGAACGGATTTATAACCGCGCTGGATTTGCAGTCCAGTAAAGTCTTTCAATATGACAAGCTGGGGAATTTGTTATTCAGCTTCGGCGGGATCGGGGATCAGAATGGACTCTTCGTGACTCCTTCCGCCGTAGATCAAACCGCTGATGGCCTGATCTATGTAGTGGATAAAGGACGGGGCAGAATCGATCGCTTCCGGACCACGCCCTTTGCGGATTTGGTTCATCAGGCGTCTTTGCTCTATGTAGATGGCAGCTATGACGAAGCGCAATCCTTATGGCAAGAGGTGCTGCGATTGAACGCCAATTATGATATGGCTTATCAAGCTATCGGCAAAGCGCTATATAAAGCAGAGCAATATAAGGAATCTATGAGCTACTTCAAGCTTTCAAATTCCAAAGCTGACTATTCATCTGCTTTCCGCGAATATCGTAAATTGTTTATCCGAGAGCACTTTACTTATTTCTTCGCCGGCGGAATTGGACTGTTCTTAGTACTGCTCTGGAGTGTGCCGAGATTATACCGGAGATTCCATACCTGGCTGTATAGAGGAAACAAGGCAGTATTGGATCCGGCAAAGGGGGAGATTGGATGAACACTTTGCGAATGATTCATCAGGTTGTAGTTCATCCTTATCAGTTCTATAACGATATTCAAGGAAAGCAGCGTATCCGCTGGATACAGGGGATTGCCATCGTTCTACTGACCTTTGTGGCACGAATGATCTCGATTCTGATTACAGGGTATGCTTTTCAAACAAGAGAGCCGCATGAAATCTCCATGTTTCATGAGTTTATTTGGCTTATCGTTCCTTGGTTGACCTGGTGTGTCTCGAACTGGGGTGTCAGTACGATTATGGATGGTGAGGGGAAATTCAAAGAGATTTTTGTGGGCAGTGCCTTTGCCCTTGTTCCATACATGCTCTTTATCCTTCCAGTCACACTGTTAACGTTGGTCCTTTCGCTGGATGAGGCTTCAACCTTCAATCTGCTGCACAAGTTTGTGATTCTTTGGGTGGCTTGGTTGATTTTAATGAAGGTGAAGATCCTGCATGATTTTGAGATTCGCAAGGTTATTTTTATCACCATAATCAGTGTAATAGGAATCACCATTATCTGGTTCGTAGGTATTTTGCTGTTTGGTATTTCCAATCAATTTGTTTCATTTATTGTCGATCTGCTCAAAGAATTGAGATTGCGCGCGTAAGGAGGGAAAGGTAACACGATGAGAAAAAAAGTTAAAGTGCGGGGCATTCTCTGTATTGTTGTGATGATGCTGTTCGCAGTGATAAATGTTCAACCCCTACACAGTTCCGCCGATCCGTCCACCGCTGCGCAGTCTGTTCAGACTGAAGAAAGCAAAGAGGTTGGGCAAGAGCAAACATCGGTGGTAACTGAACCAGCTGAAGAACAGACCCCAGCCGTGCAAGAAAAGGAGACTGTGGTTCCTGCAGAAGAGCAGACCCCAGCCGCTGTAACAGCACCTGTACAGAAGGTTGAGCTGCAGCCGGTCACGCCTGGAACAAAAGCATTGGAGAACGAACGCTATATTTTATATGTAGATGAGAAATCGGGAAATCTTCGCATCACAGACAAAATCACAAACAAGGAGTGGCTTGGATCTCCACAGCTGGAGCGAACAGCCATGCCAAATATTAAGAAATACACGACCGCGCCGATTTATGCAAGATACACACAGGGGGCTGACATTACACAGGTCTACCCACTTAAAGATGAGGACTCCACGGTTACCGTAACGATTGAGCAAGATGTCGTCCGCGCGGAGTTTGCTTTTATTAGCCTGAAGCTTTCTTTTGCTCTGGAGTACAGACTGACGGCTAATGGATTTGAGGCTTCCATTCCACAGGAGTATTTGAAGGAAGAGGGGAATGCGAAATTCACGAGTCTGGAGGTTCTGCCATTTTTTCATGCGGCTAGAGAAGATGCAGAGGGGGCAATGATGCTTCCAGATGGTTCAGGGGCATTGCTGGAGTTTCGTAAAGAACATCCCGTTTATTTGAAAGGTTATTCTGAGTACATTTACGGCGGGGACGAAACCTTCGTGAAACAAAATCATGAAATTACGGATAACTCTTGGCAAAAGGCGGCACCTCTTAAAAAAGCCATCGCTTTGCCAGTGTTTGGGATCTATCAGGGAGACACCGGATATTTAGCAATTGTTACTAAGGGAGATACCGACGCTAAAATAAACGGTGTTCCATCAGGCATTCGCGCTATTTCGCTTTATAGAGCATCAAGTGAATTTACCCTGCGCAAGGATGATGTTATTTTTGTCGGCAATTCCGGCCAAATTCCTTATTATCAGGGTGAGATGATCAAAACCGATCGTAGCGTACGTTATGTTCTGCTCCAAGGCGAGGAAGCTAACTACGTTGGGATGGCGAAGGAATACCGTAATTATTTAATGGAAGAGAAAAAGGTCAAGGAAGTAGTTCTTGAGAACACGCCATTGTATCTTCAAGTGCTCGGTGGGATTTCTCGTGATGAAGTCATCGGTTCAACTTTTATAGAAGCAGCTACGTTTAAACAAATCAAGGACATGATTGATCAATATCAGGCAGAGGGTGTTACTCAGCTAGAGATTACGATCGAGGGATGGTCCAAAAATGGTTTATACGGAAACCAGCCAGAACAATTTCCGGTTGAAAAGAAGCTGGGAGGTAAAAAGGGACTTAAAGAGCTTCAGGAATATGCCGCAGGCAAGGGCGTAAATCTTTATTTGAAAGCTAACTACGTGAAACCTTACCAAGATAGCAACAGCGTGAAGGCAAGCAGAGATGCTGTGCGCGGCATTAATCGTGAAGTCTTGAAGCAGTACGTTTATTATCTCTCTACCCGGTGGAATACGGATGATTATTTCTATTTAATGAAACCTAGTGTTATCGCAAAACGCAGTAATGCTGAGCTGAGCAAGTTCCAGGATTTGGGTGTGAAGGGTGTACAGTTTGAACACTTTGGAAGCTTGCTATACTCCGATGAGGATAATAAATCCAATACGGACCGCCAGCTTACAGAAGATACTTATGTTAATGCATTGGATAACTTCCGTAAGGGTGAGCTTAACACGGCAGTAGATTATGGTTTTGCCTATACATTAGGACATGTGAACCGGATTGATCAAGTGCCGCTCGACTCCAGTCAATTTGTCTATACAGATCGGGCGATTCCTTTCTATCAACTAGTGTTACACGGCTTAGTGCCTTATACAGCAAGCCCGGTTAATCTGTACGATGATTCCCGTAACCAAACCTTACGGGCGCTGGAATATGGAGCCCTTCCAAGTTATGAATTAACTTATGCTCCGACTAGCGATCTTCAGAGAACCATGGCAGACCGGCTGTTCAGTTCTAGTCTTGAGAACTGGCTGGCACCTTCTGTACAGAATTATCTCGCATTGAAAGAGGTCTATGACAGCATTAGTAACCAGCAAATGACGAATCATGAGCAGCTGCAAAGTAAGGTCTTTCGGACGACTTATGCAAACGGTGTGAGCATTATAGTCAACTATAATGAGCAGTCTGTTGACGTGTCTGGTCAGACCGTCGAGGCATTCAGCTATGCGGTAACAGGAGGATGATGAAGTGAAAAAATCAAAGCTATCGATGCGAGCGCGTTATTTCGTTGAAGGATATTCCTTCATCGGCCTGTGGCTGGTCGGATTTCTGGTGTTTATGGCTGTTCCGCTGGGCCGTTCCTTGTATTATTCCTTTCAGGATCTCCAAGTGAGCAAAAGCGGCTTACTGGCCACTTTTGTTGGGATGGAGCATTATCGCGCCGCTTTTACTACAGATGTTAATTTCTTGCCTCTGCTCAAATCGACGATGGTGTCGACGGTGACTCAGGTTCCGTTAATTCTTATCTTTTCGCTCTTTTGTGCGATTCTGCTAAATCGAGGACTCGTAGGAAAAACCTTTTTTCGTGGCGTGTTCTTTTTGCCGGTCATCATTGCTTCAGGGGCGATCCTGGGCAAATTGATGGATCAGGGTGCCGCAAATTTACCGATTTTTTATAATCAGGATTTATATGATAAGCTCCATAACTTTATCCCCGGCGACATTTTGAAGTCGTTGCTGAAATATGCAGAATCTTTAACGCTGGTGATGTGGGATTCTGGCGTGCAAATTTTGATTTTTCTAGCGGGGTTACAGACGATTTCTGTTTCACTGTATGAAGCGGCCAAATGTGATGGAGCAACCGCGTGGGAAAGCTTTTGGAAAATCACCTTCCCGATGATTATGCCGATGATGCTCGTAAACACATTGTTTAGTATCGTCAGCTCATTCACGAAGGCAGATAATCAAATCATGAGTCATATTTTGAATGTCGTCTTTAAGAATAATGATTTTGGATATGGCTCAGCGATGGGTTGGATTTATTTTGTGTTTATTTTCTTGGTTCTGGGTTTGGTCTTCCTGTTATTCAGCAAGTCGCTCGGTGCCACCGAAGGGAGGAAGTAGAAGATGTTGAAGGAATCCGTAAAGCAGGTTCGGACAACGAACATGGAACATCTGACAACTCGTCTAAAAGCAAGCGGCAAGCTGGACAGGGTCGTGAAACGTTCGCTTCAGGTGCTGAATATCGCTTTTTATTACTTGGTTATTCTCAGCTTAACGTTCGTATTCCTATATCCCTTGTTATACATGGTATCCAAATCCATGATGCAAGTAACAGACGTGGCCGATGCCACAGTGCAATGGCTTCCGAAAAAGATAAGTTTTGGCAACTATTTTCTGGCATGGGATTCGCTAAAATTCTGGGCCGGGTTCGCAAATAGTACGATTATTTCCTTCGGGAGTGCGGTTCTGCAAATCTTAAGCTGTTCCTTAATCGGTTATGGCTTTGCCAGATACCGTTTTCCAGGCTACGCAGTGTGTTTCGTTCTGCTGTTGTTTACTTTTCTAGTTCCACCGCAGACGATTGTTGTGCCACTGTATTTGTTCTTTAGTGACTTGGGGTGGATTAATACACATTTGCCGTTTGTGGTTCCCTCTATGTTTGGGCACGGGTTGAAGGGGGCATTATTCGTACTGATCTTTATTCAGTTCTACCGCGGAATGCCTAAAGTGTTGGAGGAAGCAGCACGTATCGACGGTGCAGGCGCATTCAGAACGTACTGGAAAATCATGTTTCCTATCGCCAAGCCCGCAATGCTGATCGTATTCTTATTCTCTGTGGTATGGCACTGGAATGACAGCTTTGAACCGAATACGTATTTAACAACACCGGATTTCTATAATCTGTCGCAGCGATTAGCGATGTTTTATGGTTCCAATAATCAGGCAGCGGAGACGATGTCGCAAATGACTTCGGGTTCTATTGGGATGGCCCCAACTGGACTGAATCAGGTTATGGCGGCGTGTATTCTAACCATTCTGCCAATTCTGATTCTGTATTTGTTCGTACAGCGTCATTTCGTAGAAAGTGTGGAACGCTCCGGTATTGCCGGGGAATAAGAACAAAGCTCTAGTCAGAAAAAACCAGCAAGCCTCCCGTATGTGGGGGCTTGCTGGTTTTATTTTAGGCAAAGGGGCTTCAAATTAGTATATCAATTCGGTTAAGATGGATAAGTATTCGATAAACTGTATTAGAAATACACATCCAAACCAAGGGAGTCAGACGATGAATAAACGCACATCGGGATTTGAGCACAGTACAGCATCCATTGCTGAGAAGAAAGTTACTTGGCTGGAGCTATTTTATGATCTGCTTTTTGTAGCAGCAGTTTCAAAAGCGAGCCATGTCCTATTGCATGTAGAGGCGGGTAAAATCCCACTTGAATACTTATCTAAATTTATCTTGATATTTGTTCCGATCTGGTGGGCCTGGGTAGGGCAATCGCTTTTTGTAAATCGGTTTGGGCAAGACATCTTTTCACATCGGATATTTCTGATTCTACAATTATTTTTTGTATTAATAATGACGGCGAGCTTATCGGTTAACTTTGATCAATATTATATGCCATTCTTAATAGGTTATGTTGGTTTAAGAGCTATGACAGCCATTCAATATCTTACGGTAAATAAGAATGAAGAGGATGATAGAAAGGGCACTGCCCGGTATCTGGGAAGCAGATTTTGGATTGGATTAGTGATCTCTTCTTTATCACTTTTCTTTGACTCTTGGATGCGTTATGTAGTTTTGTATGCGGGAATTACTGTAGACATTTTGCTTCCATTAGTCGGTCGGAAATACTTGGTGAAAAGTCCGATCAATACTCATCATTTATTAGAACGCTTCTCGTTGTTTACGCTTATTCTGCTTGGGGAATCAGTGGTCAGTATCCTTGCGGTTTTACAGTCTAGCCACTGGACGTGGCAATCTATTGTATTTGCATTATTAACTTTTCTATTAATTATAGCTATGTGGTGGCAATATTTTGATAATGTTGAAAAGAAAGTGGACAAAACTATAGAGACTGCCGGGCAAACCATAATTTATGGACATTTATTTATTTATGTATCCTTGAGTATGATTGCAGCTTCGATCCAACTGTTATTTTTAGATCAATTAAATTATATATTTATGGTGTGTTTTATTTTTGGATCGGTCCTGCTTTACTTCTTCTCTACCTCACTGGTCTTCCATAAATATAGACGTATACAGCAACGGTTAGGGATATTCCATTTGGCGTTATTATTAGGTTTACTTGGTGTTTTTTTCGCAGTAGATTTGTTGTTCCTTATACCTAATTACCTGATCATTGGTGAAATGATGTTATTTTTTGTGGTATATGCAAAATTAACGACGTAAGTTTGTTGTGCCGAAGCTGAATAAGAAAACAAGAAGGAAGCCGATCCATGTGATCGGCTTCCTTCTTGTTTTAGATCCCATGAAATATAATCTATCTAGTTACGTTCGAACGGGGAGGCTTATTTCATAATATGTATAAGATTGTATTTTTTGATGTGGACGGTACTCTAGTAAGTGAAATTGATAGAAGCATCCCGCTTAGCACGATAGAAGCAATTGAGAAGTTGATAGAGAGAGGAATTAAAGTCGTAGTTGCAACAGGGAGACCGCATAACTTATGTGAAGAGTTCAAGTCTATGGGCATTGATACCTTTATTTCTGCTAACGGTGCGCTTATCAAATGTAAGGATAACGTTATCTATAAATCAATGCTTTCAACAGAAACCGTGCGGGATGTCTCGGCTTTTGCTGAGTTAAACGGACATGGCATGTCCTATTTAACCGAACTTATAACTATGAACGGAATGGGTTCCGAGGATGAGCGCGTTATGAAGGCATTAATGGAGACTTTGAGTCTTACACAATATCCCGAAAAAATGAGCGCTCTGCCAGAGGAGGTTTACTGTATATGCTTGTATGCGGACGAAAATGAAGCGCAAAAATTCCAAGATAGATTTCCTGAATTACGGTTCGAACGTTTTCACGGATACGTTATGAATGTGCTTGAAGAAACAAAAGTTTCTAAATCAATTGCGATTAAACAAGTGCTGAATTATCTGAATATTTGCAGGTCAGAAGCTATCGCGTTTGGTGATGGTGGAAATGATATCGACATGTTGGAGTATGTGGGATTGGGAATTGCGATGGGAAATGGTGCGGAACAGTTAAAACAAAAAGCGGATTTTGTTACAAAAAAAACAAGTGAAGGCGGGATAGCCTACGCATTAAAGAAATTTGGTGTCATTTAAGCTTGCAGCAAACTAATTGATGAAAAATTGAGAACGATCTTTCGTTCAAATCAAACAGCGACAGCCCAAGACTTTATCAGTCTATGGCTGTGGCTGCTTTATGGATTGTGTGGTATCCACACATAGAACTGCATGTGATTCCTGGTTCTTACTGCCCTAGAAGAGCAGGTACAATAAACCGGCCGAAAACATTTGCAGGAGAGCCTTTTTTGTACTTATCCGCGGTGATAACGGCAACCAGCTCGTAAGCAGGAACTACAATAATATGCTGCCCTTTGAAGCCGAGTGCAAAATAATAAGGGATCTCGTTCGGCTGCTGCTCTGAACCTGCATTGAACTGGGATACCCACCAATGCCAGCCGTAGAATCCTTTTTGCGGATGATTGGCTTCAACGTAAGGGCGAGTGGATTGCTGAATTGTATCCGAAAAAAGGATCTGCTGATTCTTCCAGCGTCCCTCCTGCAAATAAAGTAAGCCGAATTTCAGCATATCCTCTGGCTTCAGATGAAGTCCGAACCCACCGGTATGTATGCCTTGCGGATCGCTCTCCCAGTGATAGCTTTGAATACCAAGCGGTTGAAACAGCTGGTCTTCGGCAAATTCTGCAACCGCTTGTCCAGAACAATCACGCAGGATTGCGGACAAAAGCTGGGAGGAGCCTGAGTTATAGGTCATCACGGTTCCTGGTGTATGAGCTAATGGCTGTGCAAGCACGTATTTTATCCAGTCCGCGGTTTTAGTCATGGCCGGAAAAGAATTCTGCCCACCGAACTCTGTCCAGTTAAAGCCTCCGGTCATCGTTAATAAGTGTTCGATAGTGATCTCTCTTTTACGTGGGTCACGATCTTCTTTTAATGAAGGAAAAAATAAAGAAATAGGTGTGTCTGGAGGTGGAATGATTAGTTTATCTATGGCTATGCAAACTAAGGCAGAAAGTACGCTTTTGGTGCACGAGTTGATTTTGCCAAGCTCTGCAGCGATTTGTGGATCACGGTAATGCTCCAGTATGGTTTCTCCATGTTGAACGATTAGACAACTGCGAATGTCTAGGCTAGTAATACCGTCAATAAGCGGCTGAAGGTTCCAGTCAGTAATGTTGGTGACCCCCTTTCTAGATGAATTAAAGCTGCAACTGTTTACCATTATAGCTCACATCACCAAAATGTCGTAATTTCCTGTCGTTAAATAATTATGGAAAATACAAGAAAATATCTGTATAATAATATGAATCACGTGTTAGAGGAGGATGAATTCTTTTGAAAAGCAATAGTACTCTTTTTGTTCATCAAACGGCTAAAACGGTATTGATCACTTCAGTTGCACTCGCGTTACTCTTACCCCCTGGCTTAGCCGCAGCCGATTCTATATCTGTTAGCAGCAACACTTCCGTAACGCAGGTTAGTACGCAATCAGCGGCTCCAGCTACGACTACGAACTCTGAGGCTGATCCTACAAAAGTGAAATTCACGCAGGAGCAAGCCATTGCAAAGTTAAAAGAACTATTCCCATCCCTAAAAGATGCAACTGTAAACAATGTTCAACTGGGATCTAACCAAAGCTACCCAGCACCAGCAAATCAAATGATCTGGCATATTCAGTGGCAGGTTCAAGAAGGGAATATGGGATATGGTTTTAGCAGTGAGGTAGACGCCATTAATGGTGATATCATCAATACCTATCTCTCATTCTCGCAGGAAAAGAACGAGTCCTATTATCCACCGAAAGTATCGCAGACTCAGGCATTGGAGATCGCCAAGACTTTTGTGGCTAAGGCAGCCTCATCAGTTAAGAGCAGTGAGCTGCAATTAAATGAGAATGTCGGTTATAGTTATTTTTCGGAATCATTATTCGGTCCTGTTCAATATGGGTATAACTTCAGTATTCTGAAGAATGGTATTCCTTCTGGATCGGACAGCATTAACATAGTTGTGGATGGTAACGGAAATGTAACGCAATTCTCTAAGTCTTCTCAAGGGCTTGAGTACCCGTCTGCACAGCCCAAGATTACCTTGGAGCAAGCACAGAAGCAATTTGCGGAACAGTTTGATGTGGGCCTATTTTACATTCCTATTTATAAGAACGGAAAACCTAACAACTGGATTCTAGGCTGGCGTCCAATAGATCAGTCTCTATATCCTATCGATGCATTAACGGGCAAGCGGATAGATTATGAAGGAAAAGAATCCGTATCCACCTCAGTCGTGTATTCAGAAGTAGCGAAGAGTAAGGATGTTTTTCAGGCAAGAAGTTCTAGTACAGAGCTTTCTGCAAAAGAAGCAGCACAACTTGTAGAGAAGGTTGCTTATATTCCAGCAGACCGTAAATTGATCTCGCAAACCTTGAGAAATGACTATCAGGATTCAGATCGAAAAATCTGGCAGCTATACTGGGGCAGTAATGGAAATGATCGTTACATTGGTGCTGGCTTTCCAGAGCAATCCTCTGCCGAGATCGATGCAAAGACCGGTGAAGTATTGCAGTACCAGGTTCAAGCTTATGGTGCTATTCAGGATAAGAAGAAGGAAGAGCCGGCACCTGCTGGAGGTAAGAAGCTTAGTGAGGCTGAAGCGAAGGTGAAAGCGCTTAGTATAATTAATAGTCTATATCCTCAGGCGAGCCAGAAGCTAAAGCTGGTAGAATACGGGGATAATTCGAGTTTGACTTCAGACGGATCAGGATATGGATATCAGTTTATTAGATATCATCAAGGAATTCCTGTGAGTGGCAGCACCATTACGGTAAGCTTGGATCTTTACGGCAGACTGACTTCTTATATGGGGAATCGGATAAGCAGTATCGATGAAATCACATTATCGCCTGATGCAACAATTTCCAAGAAAGAAGCGCTCGAAAGTTATAAACCTAAATATCAGACTAAGCTGAAGTATACTCAGGTTGGCGGATATAATACTTATAGAAACTATGTCGCACCGAAGGTGAAGCTGGTATATGATACAACCTTTGATGAATCTAACGGATTGAATCAGGTTTTGGATGCAGTCACTGGAAAATGGATTGCGGTCTATGATTATCTCGGTCAGCAGGATGCTCAACTATCTGCAACGGATATCAAAGGCCATACAGCAGAGCGAGAATTATCAGAATTGGTAAACCACCATGTGATTACACCGGATGCCGATGGCAAAGTGAACCCGGATCAAGAAATAACTGTCGGTGATTGGTTAACCTATCTTGCCAAAGCTTCTAGCCCAAATTTCACCAATTATTATAATAATAATGAACGGAAAACTGTAGCAGGCGTGAAGCCAGAGAATTCATATTATGACGCTGTTATTTTTGCAGCAGATCGTAAATGGATCAATAAGGATGAAAGCCTGCAAGTAGAGAGTAAGTTAACCCGGGAACAGCTTGCTGTTCATCTGGCTAATTTCTTGAAATACAATAAACTTACAGCTTATCTTGATAAAGATGTGACTGTAAGTCAGTTTAGTGATAGCTCAGCTATAAACAATAAGGGGGCGGTGGCTCTTGTTGTGAAATTGGGACTCTTAAAGGATGACAACGGCAAGTTTAATCCGCAGCAGAATGTAACAAAAGCGCTGGCGGCTTCGGTGATCATGAAGCTAGTGGAGCTGCAAGGAAAGACTGATCAGATCATAGGTCAATAAGTGTTAAAAAGACAGCCAGGCAGCGATTCTCCGACGATTGGAGAAGCGCTGCCTGGTTTTTTAGTTTGCAGCGCGGCGGATTGACTAAAGCATCTCTATCTGGCAGATGCAGTTTTCGGTCTCCACCCAGCATTTTTTTTGTGCGCCGATTCTTGCTGGAATCCGCGAAATAACTGCATTCTATACAGTTATTTCTTATGCAAAAGGTGAATGTGTATCTTTAATTGCATTCTCTGCAACTAAAAACTAGAGAATTCACCTATCGGCGAGAAAAGCAAGCATATAAGTGTACGAAATACACTTATATCCTTTGGCTGAGTGATTTGATGCATTATAAGTGTACTAAATACAATTAAACGCGTAATGCCGCGTAATGCCGCGTAATTCAATGCTGAATTCAACGTTGAATTTATCCTCAGGGCAATCCTCAACGCAATCCTCAGTCCATACCTCCTACACTATGTACCGACGGCTCACTATATAGGTAATCTTGATGGCTAAGATTCTTAAGGGGTAGCATAAGGATCAGCCTCTTTTTCGTGTAATTAATTACCAATACATAGACACTAACAATCTCACAGTATTATGATAATCAGAGTGACCCTAAAGCGGAGCTTTGTTAGGCGAACATGAATAGGTAAAGAAAAGATACCGAATGTAAACGGTTCACACTCGCTGTGTTAACGCTTTCTTCTTACAATTAGGATATAGAAAATAAGGGAGGTTCAATAGATGAAAAGTAAGATTAAAGGCTTGCCTTTAATGGCATCGGCCATTGTTTTATCATTAGTTTTCAGTGGTTGCTCCAGCAATAATAGTGGAAACAGTAGTAGTTCCGCAGAGGGAAACACTAGTGCGCAAACGGAAATGGAAGGCGGTCCTTTAACCAAATATGATCCGCCGATCAAACTTCGCTCCACGATGAACGAAACAGGCAAAGAGACGTTGGCGCAGGGCGATACACATTCCAATAACATCTGGACCAGAGGATACGAGGAAGAACTTGGGATTAAAGTGTCCTATGACTGGATTGTGGCTGATGCCAACTATAACGATAAAATGAACGTTACCTTGGCGAGCGGCGATTTGCCTGATTTGTTAAAGGTGTCCACGGTGCAATTCGAGCAGCTTTATGAAGCTGGCATGTTGGAGGATTTGACCGGGGTGTTTGATAAATATGCTTCGGATCTTGTCAAAGAATATTACGCTGAAGAAGACGGAGCAGGACTAAAGCCGGTTACGAAAGATGGAAAACTGATGGCGATGGTAAGCTTCCCGGGTTCGCTGGATTCCTCTGATATGATATGGATTCGAAAAGACTGGATGGACAAGCTGGGTCTGGCAGAACCAACATCCATGCAGGATATTATTAAGATTGCAGAAGACTTTACATTTAAAGATCCAGACGGAAATGGCAAACAGGACACTTACGGCATTTCGTTGAACAAGGACTTGCCAATCAATGCGTTTCTTCTCGGGTACCATGCTTACCTGGAAACTTGGATCAAAAATGCCGATGGCGAGGTTGTGAATGGTACGATTCAACCGGAGGTAAAGGCTGGACTTGCGGAGCTGCAAAGATTGTATAAAGAAGGAGTCATTGATCCAGAGTTTGGGGTAAAAGACTTTGCCAAAGCGATGGAGGATGTGAATGCTGGTAAATCCGGTATGTTATTTTTGCCGCAATGGGCACCTTTCCAAGTAAAGGACATGATTAAAAAAGATCAAAATGTTAACTGGGTGCCTTATCCAGTACAATCTATTGATGACCAACCTGCCAAAACTCAAAACCATCTTACAATTGGTGGCGTATTCGCGGTCCGTAAGGGCTACGAGCATCCGGAGGCATTGATCAAGCTGCTTAACTTCCAAGCAGAGAAAATGTTTGGGGAGTCCGCTAAAACAGAACGGGCAAAATATTTGAACGGGGACACAGGTCTGGGCTTCCAAAACGCGGTTGTATCCAACCTGCCACCGAACAAAAATGTAAAGGCACAGGATGAAGTGGAAAAAGCCCTTGAATCGGGAGATACCTCAAACATGGGCCTTGAAGCTAAATTATTCTATGATGATATTCAAAGCTACCGCGGTGGAGATCTTGATAAATGGCATATGGAACGGATCTTTGGGCCGCTTAGCTCACAATCGGTTATCAAACACTACCGCGACAATGACTTGGTGTTGATGAATGAGTTCATTTATGCCCCAACCAAAACGATGAACAGCAAAGCGGCTACCTTGGATAAACTGCGTGCAGAGACCTTTGTCAAAATCATTTACGGAAGTCTTCCTATCGATGAATTCGACAAATTCGTAGCCAACTGGAAAAAGCTCGGTGGAGATCAAATAACGAAAGAAGTAAATGATATCGTAAAAGCAAACTAGTAAAAACTACGCAGAAGAGGACTGCCCCTAGTCATGATAATGACAAACGGGCAGTTCTTTTTTTGGCTGAGCAGCTATTCGGTTCGATAACCAGGTCAACAAAAGATACTTAAAGTCAATACGCTACACTATTAAGGCAATTTGGGGCTGCTCTATAATTGAGATACAAGGAGGAGAAAGCATATGCACTTTAATACTAAGCAATTTCTACGTAATATTCCGCTCCATTTAATGATTTTACCTGCCTTAATAGTAATCATTATTTTCAGTTATATTCCGATGGCTGGCCTTGTAATTGCCTTCCAGAATTTTTCCCCGATCTCAGGGTTTAAGAATATGAACTGGACAGGGCTCGAAAACTTTCGTTATTTGTTTGAGCTTCCCGGTTTTGGTCAGGTCGTATGGAATACTGTATTTATCTCCGTCATGAAAATTATTGCTGGCCTGACCGTGCCAGTTATAGCGGCTCTATTGCTTAATGAGGTTCGTGTAAACGGCTTCAAACGTTCGATTCAGACGATTATTTATATGCCGCACTTTTTCTCATGGGTTATCTTGGGCGGGATTATCGTAGATGTACTGTCTCCGAGCAGCGGGATTGTCAACATGCTTTTAAAAGCACTAGGCATGCAGCCTATTCAATTTCTAGCGGACAATAGCTGGTTCCCATACGTACTAGTGATCACAGATCAATGGAAGGAGTTTGGATTCGGGACGATCATTTATTTGGCGGCTTTAACCAGCATTGACTCCTCCCTTTATGAAGCTGCTGTAATCGATGGTGCCGGAAGATGGAAGCAGACCTGGCATATTACGCTTCCGGGCATTCGCCCGATTATGATCCTGATGCTTACACTCAGTCTTGGCAACGTCCTGAACGGGGGATTTGACCAAGTGTTCAACCTGTACAATCCGCTAGTGTATGAATCAGGTGATATTTTGGACACGATGATTTACCGAATTGGTCTTCAGGATGCTCAATACTCTGTATCGACCGCACTAGGATTGATAAAATCGGTAGTTTCCTTCGTATTTATCGGGCTGGGTTATTATCTGGCGTATCGTTTTGCTAAATATCGGATTTTTTAGAGAGAAAGGAGTGGACTAAATGCACCATACTTCAACTGCTTATCGTTGGTTTCTCCGCTGCAATTATGTATTTCTGACTTTGCTCGCAGTGCTTTGTCTTTTTCCGATCGTGAACATTCTGGCGATCTCCTTCAGCTCCAGCGCAGCTGTTAACGCGGGTAGCGTAACCTTCTGGCCTGTGGATTTCACACTTTCTTCCTATAAATATATCCTTCAGAACAACCAGTTCATTCACTCCTTCGGAACTAGTCTGCTCCGGGTAGTGCTTGGCGTATCCGTTAACCTGTTGTTTACGATTCTAGTAGCTTATCCATTGTCTAAAGAGGCAAAGTCCTTCCGCTCACGGACCGTGTATGCCTGGGTTTTTGTGTTCACGATGCTCTTCAGTGGGGGTCTGATTCCTGGCTATTTAATTGTAAAAGAAATGGGGCTGCTGGATAGCATCTGGGCGCTTGTTATACCGGGCGCGGTGCCGATCTTTAATGTTCTGCTTATGCTCAATTTCTTCAGAGGTTTGCCAAAAGAATTGGAGGAAGCCGCATGGATGGATGGCGCAGGACACTTACGTACGTTATGGAGTGTGTATCTGCCGGTATCTATGCCAAGTATTGCGACCATTACGTTGTTCGCTTTGGTGGGGCACTGGAATGCATGGTTCGATGGTATGATTTATATGAGAAGCCCGGAACATTATCCGCTGGCCACCTATTTACAATCCATACTTCAGCAGGTATCGATCCAGACTGAAAATATTACTTTTGAACAAGCTGCGTTATTAAATCAAATCTCAGACCGTACAACGCAAGCCTCCCAGATCTTCTTGTCTATCATTCCGATCCTGGCGATTTATCCGTTCCTGCAAAGATATTTTGTGCATGGACTAGTCGTGGGTAGTGTAAAGGGGTAAACTGGACTGGACCTAAATATAAGAAGGAGCCTGAACATGGCTCCTTCTTTATTATTATTCGATAGAAGAGGGAGAAAATTCCAATGAAATCATTCTCCATCGGGTGGAACCCCGATTCCATTGTGATCAAGCTGATCGGAGCTTTCCTATTGGTCATGCTTCCACTCTGTGCGCTGAGTATATCTATTACCTACTATAGCTCCAACCAAATGCAAGCTGAAGTGGAGAGGGCGAACGAATCGAAGGTTCATTTTTACTATAGCCATCTTGAATTTGAGCTGCAACGGATAACGGGCTTAGTCACGGAGTACTCTCAGGATGAAACGCTGGCTACCTTCAGTACCCGTATTCCAATTATGAGCCGGTACGAAGTGGATTCTAATCTGAACAATATATACACCAAGCTAAAACAAATCAAAGAAACCAGTCCTTATATTAGTGATGTTGTGTATTATGTACCGGAAATTAATAAGCGGGTTAGCGCTGCGGTGGGGGTTAGGGATGTCACCAATGAGGAATGGCAAAGTCTGCTGGCCACTATGGGCAATCTGAAGGGCGCTTTATCTAAATACGAAGACGAGTTGTATTTACTGCGCAGTAATCCCTATAACCTGGATCGCAATCTTTCACCTAATTTTTTGCTGGGAGTGAAGCTTTCCTCGCCTGAGCTTGAGTTGCGTTTGAAAGAATTTGCTGTATCAGGGGGGAGCGATATTACGTTGGCCTTCGGCAATAACGATTATGTGATATCAACTTCTGACCAGAAGCCCAGGTTATTCCCAGTAGAGAAACCGCTAAATAGTGAAGATACTGTAAGTGTGCAGCGGTATCGTTATGATGACTCTTTTTATTATTCGCTCTACGATCACAGCAATAACTTTAGGCTGACCGCAAATATTCCCAACACGGTGCTCATGAAGCCGATTCATGTGTACTCATTGCTGCTGTGGCTGTTGTTCGTTGTCTCGATAGTGATCATTATCTTGTTCTCTTTATGGACGTACAGGATGATTCATCGACCGATGTCTATTCTTATCAGAGGGTTTAAGAAAGCGGAGCAGGGGCAGACGGGGATCTTTATTACTCACTCCCGCAGGGATGAGTTTGGGTATCTATATTCTCGTTTCAATGAGATGCTTAAGCATTTAAATACACTAATTGATGAGAACTACGTGCAGCGTATCCGGACAGGGGAAGCGGAGCTTAAACATTTACAATCGCAGATCACGCCTCATTTTCTCTACAACAGTCTATTTAGCATAAAACAGATGGCTGAGGTGGAAAATGTAGAGCTGATCAAGGAGTTCTCTGATTATTTAGGGCAATATTTTCGGTACATGACCCGGGATTCCGCCCAGGAGGTTACTTTGCAGCAAGAGCAGGAGCATGCTTTGGTCTATCTGGCTATACAACGGATTCGTTTTGGCGCGAGAATTAGAGCTGAAGTAGATGAGATTGCAGCGGATTGCCGGGACATCAAAGTCCCACGGGTCCTCCTGCAGCCCATTATTGAAAATGTATTCGAACATGGGCTTAAGCAAAAAAGCAGCAATGGCCTATTAAAAATGAGTTATGAAAAAGTTGAGCATACGCTGACTATTATAATAGAAGATAACGGTGACTCGCTTAGTGAGGACAAGTTAAATCTCTTGCAGCGCCAGTTCTCCGAGCAGAATGCCATTCAGGGGGAGATCACAGGTTTATTAAATGTAAATCAGAGATTGAGGATCAAATTTGGTTCTCCTTATGGCTTGCAGGCAGAGAGAAGTTGTTTGGGCGGGCTTTGTGTAAGAGTCAATTTACCGCTTAAAGGGGACGTGCAGGATGCAACGAATGATGATAGTTGATGATGAGCCTAATATTTTGGATGGGCTGTACGAATTTTTTGTAAAGGCAGATTTTAAAGATTTGGAGATCATAAAGGTTCATTCAGCGGATCATGCCATAGATTGGCTTAATACCGTAAAAATAGATATTGTGCTTAGTGACATCTGTATGCCAGGTATGGATGGGATGGCGTTAATTCAGGAAATTGTCGACCGCTGGCCGCGTTGTAAAGTAATTCTGCTGACAGGACATAATGAATTCGATTTTGCCCATCAGGCGATCCGAAATCCATGTGTAGTTGACTATTTATTGAAGACAGAGGGGATGGATAAAATTCGTGCCGCTGTGGAGCTGACTTTGGAGAAAATATCTTCAGAAGAGGATTATTTCTATAAAAGCCAATGGCTTCGCGATAAGCTCCCGCGTGCTCTGCCCCAGTTACAGCAGCAATTATTACACGATATTCTAAGACGCACTGAACGGATAGACCGGCAGAGCTTACAGGTTGAATTTGACGCCATTCAGCTCCCGTTCAAAGCGGATGGACCCGTCCTGCCTATTATTCTACGAATGGAGGCTTGGCGAAATTATGAAACGGCTTCAGACCGGAGCTTAATTCGTTATGCGGTAGCCAATATTGCGGAGGAGCTGCTCAGCGACAAAGTTGAAGTTAAGGCTGTGGATCTGGACCCGGGGACGATAGCTTGTTTTGTTCAGCCTAAAAGTGAAAGTGTATCCTCAATCAAGGAAGAAGAGCTCTGGTTAAAAACGCTCCGTTTCGTCCATGGAACCATGGAATCCGTTCAGCAAGCCTGTGGCAAATGTCTGCAACTATCTGTGTCTATTATCGCCAGTGATCAGGAAGTGCATTGGCATGAGCTGAACTATGCCTTGAACCGTTTACGATTAGCCATTTTTGATAGCCCCGGACTTGGGATGGAAAAGCTGCTGAGGATAAATACCAAGGAAGTGAGCCCAAGTCCAGGTTCTATGCATAATCGAAATGCAACAGCAGAACTACTGCTCGACTATTTAAAACAACGGCTGCTTGAAGGTGATCTCGATTGGGGCACATCTTTTCGCAAATGGGTGGAGCTCTCGGGGGAAGGTGGGCCGGAGGATCCTTTTTTGAGATTAAGATTAATGTCTGGGATCAGTAACACCCTGCTGCAGACTTTACAAGAGTTAGGTTTAACGGAAAAAGCCCATAGCGGTATGAATTTATCACGTATGTTATATTTTAATATCAATACACACTGGTCGGACGTCATCTCTTTTTATCACACGTTTTTTGAATGGATTATCTCGAACAGAAGCGCTACCTATAAACATGATGAATCGAATATCCTGTCCATGATCCACCAATATATTAAATCCCATCTGGCCGATGATTTGTCCTTAACCCGGATTGCGCAGGAAGTCTCACTTAATCCGTCCTATCTGTCACGCTGGTATAAAAGAACGACAGGGAAGGGGATTTCTGATTATATTCTGGAGAAAAAAGTGGAGCTGAGTAAGGAGCTGCTGCTTGGAACTGCTCTAAAAATGCACGAGATCTCCGGCCAGCTCGGGTTTAGTGATCAGCACTATTTTTTTCGATTCTTCAAAAAAACCGTTGGCTGTACGCCGCAGGAATATCGAGAGCAAAAACGAGGATAAATAACAATACCCCGAAAGACGTACACCTGTTCAGAAGGTGCATCTTACGGGGTATTGTTTGTGGCTGTATTTTAACGATTATTTACCGAGTTGTTTGTCTACTTCTCTAACCGGATTCTCGCCAACATTCTCTTCAACCTTGTGGCTACTCATAAACCAGCCGATTACAGCGATGAGTACAAGCACAACGTAGAAGGTGGCTTTCCACCAGGTACTATGAGCGAAATCTTCGGACAGAACACCAAGTGAAGGGTGCGCCAATGTAATGACTGAGAGCTTAACACCCACCCAACCTACGATAAAGAAGGCTGCAATTTCAAGTCCTGGACGGGAATGCAGCAGCTTAACGAAGAAGGAAGCTGCGAAACGCATAATGACCAGACCGATAAATCCACCGGCAAAGATGACGAGGAATTGTCCGCCATCGAGGCCTCCGATTTTTGGAAGACCACTTGCAGGAAGAGCAACCGCGAGTGCAACTGCGGCTAGGATGGAATCGACCGCGAAGGCGATGTCAGCGACTTCTACCTTCAGAACAGTAAACCAAAAGCTGGATTTCTTTTTATTGACCGCACCGTCAGTGCCGCTTTCAGCAGCTTCATCTGTGACGGGCTTCTTAAACAACAGTTTTCGGAAAATATGATTACCCGCGATAAATAATAAATAAATCGCGCCGATGGCTTGTACTTGCCAGATATCGACCAGATAGGAGATGACAAATAGCGAACCGAATCGGAACACGAAGGCCCCCGCTAATCCGTAAAACAGCGCTTTTTTTCTTTCCTCATCAGGAAGGTGCTTAACCATAATTGCCAATACCAATGCGTTATCTGCGGCGAGTAGTCCCTCTAGTGCTACCAGAACAAGCAATACCCAACCGTACTCTAATAATAATCCCCAATCCATTACTGTTGTCCTCCCTTTTTGAATGCAAATATCTACCAAAAGATATCTACCCTACCATTTTAACCAAATTTATATAAAAAAGACCTTTACCAAACAGATTAGCCTTTGGAATAAAGGTCTAACCTGATTGGTAAAGGTCTCGCTAACAATGTGAATTGCCAATAAAGCCGGAGAATATCCTCATATTCTCGTATTGACGACTTTATTTAACAGCTACTCCCCTTTACGGGATATATTAAATTTTTAAGATTATTCAATGTGTTCTTGCCTAAAGAGATCATATACGAGATGAAAGTCATTGTCAATAAAAGTTGCAGAAATAAATGGATTCTATCTTTTAAGAATCATTAAAATGGCCAGAAACATGACATGATGACGGAAATCAACAGAGATTGAATAAAAATGGAAACGGAAACATGATACATTTAGGTTATATAAACTAACATTTAATATGACGAAACTGCAAACGTAAGGAAAAACAGGGCTTAAAAAGGAAAAACTCGATTGACGATGTAGGTTGATGAAAATATGATGAAACTAATCAAAGCAATCGAACATGATTTGTGTTAACTAAAATTACATCAGTTGTTCTGTTGAAGTGAGTTTTACTGCGAAGAAGTACTAGAAGTTCATGCTGCATAAAACTTTTAGGAGGTGGGGAAATGCCGCAGACGTCATCGAGGTTATCCATTGAAGCAGAGGAGGAGCTCAGCCGCCATCCCTGCTACAGCGAGGAAGCTCATCGTTTTTTTGCTAGGATGCACATCCCGGTTGCTCCCGCCTGTAACATCCAATGTAATTACTGCAACCGAAAATTCGATTGTGTGAATGAAAGCAGGCCTGGTGTAGTTAGTGAAGTGCTAACTCCAGAGCAAGCTGAAAGAAAAGTGAAAGGTGTAGCCGCACAGCTGATGCAACTGTCGGTAGTTGGGATTGCAGGTCCGGGTGATCCGCTGGCGAATCCAGAACGAACCTTTGACACGTTCGAACGAGTCAAGCGGCAGGTGCCTGATGTTACCCTTTGCCTAAGTACTAATGGATTGACCCTTTACAGGCATGTAGACGCCATACTAGCGCTAGGTATCCGTCATGTCACGATCACCATCAATGCCATTGATCCCAATGTGGGCCGTGAAATTTATCCATGGGTTGTTGACGAAGGGATCCGGTACGAAGGAGAAGAAGCAGCGGAGCTGCTGATCAGCCGCCAGCTTCAAGGTTTGGAGCTGCTGGCACAGCAAGGCGTTCTTGTTAAAGTTAATTCCGTTATGATTCCAGGGATCAATGATCATCATCTCCCTGAAGTATCGCGAACAGTTAAAGCGCTCGGGGCAACTCTGCATAATGTGACGCCTTTAATTATCGCACCGGGAAGTCAGTATGAACGGGATGGGCGCAAGGCGCCGCGTCCTAAAGAACTGCACAACCTGCAGGAAGTGCTTGGGCGCGAAGGAATGAAGGTCATGCGCCATTGTCGACAATGCCGTGCTGATGCCATTGGGCTGCTAGGTCAGGATCGTAATCAGGATTTTATATTAGAAAAGATGGATGAAAATCCAGTTATAAATGAGCAAGCTAGAGCGCTCTTTCAACGTGAACTCGATGCCAAAATCCGTCAGCGTGTCAAAGCCAAAGAGCTAAGGCAGAACTCTTTCCAGCAAGGGCAGCACACCACCAAAGTCGCTGTTGCTACACGCGGTGGGGATAAGGTCAATCAACATTTTGGCCACGCGACAGAGTTCATGGTTTATGAAACAGATGGAGTAAGCGTGAAGCTGCTAGGTGTCCGAAAGATTCAGGCCTATTGCCACGGTAAAGCGGATTGTAATGGGGATAAGAATACCACGCTACAAGAAATTATTTCTATATTACAGGACTGTCAAATATTGCTCTGCTCTGGCATTGGCGATGTCCCTCGCGCCAGCTTAAATAAAGCCGGGGTATTGCCTCTGGTGCGTAAAGGTGAAATACAGGATGTGATTCTCGAAAGTGTGAAGATCAGCTCTTATTTTGAAAATATATCGATTTCGAAGGGATGATGAATGATGAGACAAATTGCTTTTTACGGTAAGGGCGGTATCGGTAAATCCACAACTTCGCAGAACACTTTGGCGCAGCTCGCCACTAAATTTGGTCAAAAAACAATGATCGTAGGCTGTGATCCTAAAGCGGACTCCACACGGTTGATTCTGAACACCAAAGCTCAGAATTCAGTGCTCCAATTGGCAGCTGAAAGAGGAACGGTTGAGGATTTGGAGCTTGAGGATGTAGTTCAGTTGGGATATGGCGACATTCTTAATGTGGAGTGCGGTGGACCTGAACCGGGTGTGGGGTGTGCCGGCCGCGGGATTATTACAGCGATTAATTTTTTGGAGCAGCAAGGGGCTTATGAAGGATTGGATTTTGTATCCTATGACGTACTTGGTGACGTGGTATGTGGTGGATTTGCAATGCCGATCCGTGAGAATAAAGCACAGGAAATTTATATCGTATGCTCCGGGGAAATGATGGCTATGTATGCGGCCAATAACATTGCGCGCGGAATTCTAAAGTATGCCAACAGCGGTGGCGTAAGATTGGGCGGTCTGATCTGCAACAGTCGTAATACGGACCGTGAGGATGAGCTCATTATGGAGCTGGCACGCCGTTTGAATACACAAATGATCCATTTTGTCCCGCGGAATAATGTGGTTCAGCATGCAGAGCTGAGAAGAATGACCGTAGCCCAATATAATCCTCATCATCAGCAAGCTAGAGAATATGAGATTTTGGCAGAAAAGATTCTGAATAACAATATGATGACAATCCCGACCCCGATTTCTATGGAAGAGCTGGAGGATTTACTCATGGAATTTGGTGTGATTGAGGATGAAGAGACCGCGCTGAAAAAGCTGAAGGCATCTGGCCAATAATTAGGTTCGTCCGGTGAACAGGAGTGGAGAGACGGCTGTTCACCGGATCACTCTAAGGGATGAGGAGGATTCAGAATGGGGCTAAATATCGAAGATAACCAAAAGATGCTCGAAGAGATTCTTGAGGTTTACCCGGAAAAGGCACGGAAGGATCGTCAGAAGCATTTTGAAATCAATAATGAAGAGTTAATAAACTGTGGCAAATGCGCCATCAAATCGAATATGAAGTCCCGTCCGGGGGTTATGACCCAAAGAGGATGTGCTTATGCCGGTTCGAAGGGCGTGGTCTGGGGCCCGATCAAGGATATGGTGCATATCAGCCATGGTCCTGTAGGTTGTGGACAATATAGCTGGGGAACAAGACGGAATTATGCCAATGGAACACTGGGCATTGATAATTTTACGGCTATGCAGGTGACGAGTGATTTTCAGGAGACAGATATTGTATTTGGCGGTGACAAGAAGCTTGAAGTCATTTGCCGTGAAATTAAAGAAATGTTCCCACTGGCTAAAGGAATTTCGATCCAATCAGAGTGTCCTGTGGGGCTAATCGGAGACGATATTGAAGCGGTGTCCAAAAAAATGTCTATCGAGCTAGGTATCCCGATCATTCCCGTTCGTTGTGAAGGGTTCCGTGGGGTTAGCCAATCCTTGGGTCATCATATTGCTAACGATGCGATCCGTGATTTTCTGATGGGGAAGAAGGAGCTTGCGGAATGTGGTCCTTACGATATTAATATTATCGGAGATTATAACATCGGCGGGGACGCTTGGGCTTCACGCATTTTACTGGAGGAAATGGGGCTGCGTGTTATTGCGCAGTGGTCTGGGGATGGAACCATCAATGAATTGGCGATCGCGCATAAGGCGAAGCTCAATCTGATTCACTGTCATCGCTCCATGAACTATATGGTAACGACGATGGAGAAAGCATATGGGATTCCTTGGCTGGAATACAACTTTTTCGGGCCGACCAAAACAGCTGAAAGCCTTCGAGCCATCGCCGCAAGGTTTGATGAGTATATTCAGGAAAATTGCGAGAAAGTCATCGCTAAATACACGCCACAAATGGAGGCGATTATCTCTAAATTTAAACCCCGGCTGGAAGGTAAAAAGGTCATGCTGCTGGTAGGCGGATTACGTGCCCGCCATACACTGGGGGCTTATGAGGATCTGGGTATGGAGGTAGTGGGCACAGGTTATGAGTTCGCTCACAAGGATGATTACGAGAAAACATTCCCTGAACTGCCGGAAGGCACTATTATCTACGATGATCCAACCGCTTACGAGCTGGAAGAGCTTGCGCAAAGACTTGATATTGATCTGATGGGCTCGGGTGTGAAGGAGAAATATGTGTATCACAAGATGGGTATTCCTTTCCGGCAAATGCACTCTTGGGATTATAGTGGTCCTTACCATGGCTATGACGGGTTTAAGATTTTTGCTAAGGACATGGACATGACCATTAACAGCCCAGTGTGGAGCTTGATCAATTCAGGGAAAACAGGATCACTCCCTAAAAAGGAGGCGGGCGTATGAAGGACAAACTGGAGATCCCGGATTACAATACATTATTTCAAACTGAACCCTATGTGAAGCAACGTGAAGGGAAAAAAGCATTCGAGGCACCCTGCAGTGAGCAAGAGACAGCAGAAGCATTAGCCTACTCGAAGTCGTCTGAATATAAGGATAAGAATTTTGCCCGAACCTCACTGGTAGTTAATCCTCATAAAGCATGCCAGCCCCTAGGAGCCTTGATGGCTGCGCTGGGATTCGAAAAAACTCTGCCGTTTATACATGGCTCCCAAGGCTGCACTGCGTATTTTCGTAGTCATTTGAGCCGTCATTTCAAGGAGCCAACCCCCGCGGTTTCTTCCTCTATGACAGAAGATGGTGCGGTGTTCGGAGGGATGAACAATCTTATTGATGGTCTTGAAAATAGTGTGGCGCTCTATAAGCCAGAGATGATAGCTGTATCCACTACATGTATGGCTGAGGTTATAGGGGATGATCTGCAGGCTTTTATATCCAATGCCCGCCAGAAGGGTGCAATTTCGAACGAAATTCCAGTGCCCTACGCCAACACGCCAAGTTTTTCCGGATCACATATTACAGGTTACGATTCCATGTTAAAGTCCATCCTCAGTACCTTGTTCATCCGCTCTGGGATTGAAGCTACCCCTGGCAGTGGAGAGGGAACTGGAGAGAAGCTGAATGTAATTTTAGGGTTTGAGCCTTATACGGGGAATTTTGCGGAAATTCGAAAAATCCTTGCCGCGTTTGATACAGGCTACACCTTCCTTGGTGACCACAGCAGCAATTTTGATTCCCCGGCTACAGGAGAATATTCCTATTATTATGGGGGAACGAAGCTGGCAGATGTGCCGAAGGCAGCTAATGCGTTGGGAACTCTATCACTTCAGAAATATTCTGTCAAAAAAACATTGGAATACATCAGCAGCACATGGAAACAACAGACCGTTGCGATGTCGACTCCACTGGGCATTCATGCGACAGATCGGCTCATAGAGTCTATCAGTGAATTAACGGGATTGCCCATTCCGCCTGAGCTTGTGGAAGAACGTGGCCGGGTAGTGGATGCTTTGCTCGATAGCCACCCTTATCTGCATGGCAAACGAGTGGCTTTAGTTGGCGATCCGGATTTGCTGATCGGCCTGATTGAATTCTGTCTGGAAGTCGGTATAGAGCCTATTCATATTGTGTGCTCCAATGGGGAAAACGGATTTAAAGAAGAAGCGAAAGCTCTGCTTGCTGCCAGTCCCTACGGAGCAGAAACAACGGTTCATATCGGAAATGATTTGTGGCATATGCGCTCGCTGCTGATTGATGATCCTGTGGATCTGGCCATTGGAAGCTCTCATCTTAAATTTGCTGCCAAAGATGCCGACGTTCCTTTGATCCGTGTAGGCTTCCCTGTCTTTGATCGCCATCATCTGCATCGTTATCCGATTATCGGTTATCAAGGTGCCTTGAACTTGTTAACTACTATAGTAAATACAATCCTGCAGGGGTTGGATGAGGATTCATCTGGCTTCAACCACGATCTTGTTCGTTAGTCCAATATTTATCGTAGTGACACTGAATAATTGAGCATTTTAAGAGTAAGGAGTATTCAGTTACGGGAGGTGGTACGATGGAGTCCATCAGAAACGATGTATTCGACGCGCAAGCTTGCGGGAGCTTAACTCCGAAATCGAAGCCATGTCCACGCCCCAAGCCGGGCGAAGCGGCTGGGGGCTGCTCCTTCGACGGAGCCCAAATCACGCTGCTGCCGATTATGGATGCTGCGCATCTCGTCCATGGGCCGGCTGCTTGTGCCGGGAATAGCTGGGAAAGTAGAGGGGCTTTGTCAAGCGGGCCATCACTTTCACAATACGGATTTACTACAGATCTCAACGATAACGACATTATTTTTGGCGGAGAAAAGAAACTTAAAGATAGCATTGACTATATTGCCGGGCGCTTTATGCCTCCGGCAATATTTGTATATGCGACCTGTGTGACAGCATTGATTGGCGAGGATTTGGATGCGGTATGCAAGGAAGCGGCAGGCAGATTGGGGCTTCCTGTGATCCCCGTGAACAGTCCCGGATTCGTAGGCAGTAAGAATCTTGGAAATCGGCTGGCTGGTGAAGCGCTGCTACAATATGTCATTGGCACAGGTGAACCAGAGATTGAGATTCCTTTAGGTGTGAATTTGATTGGAGAGTACAATATCGCGGGTGAAATGTGGGATATCGAGAAATTAATGAAGAGTGTTGGAATTACGCTAATGTCCAGAATTACAGGGGATGCAAGATATAAGGAAATTACATGGGCACATCATGCAAAAGTGAATATGGTTGTGTGCAGCCGTGCATTGTTAGGTCTGGCAAAAGAAATGGAGGCAAGATACCACATTCCCTATTTCGAAGGCTCCTTCTATGGGGCCAAAGAGACAACTTATTCCTTACGTCAAATGGCTTATTTGCTGAATGACCGTGAGATGGAGCGGCGTGTGGATCGGTTGACGGAACGAGAGGAAAACAGACTGATTCAGGAGCTGCGGCCCTACCGCAAGCTGCTTAAAGGAAAGAAAGCAGTTCTCTATACGGGTGGAGTAAAAAGCTGGTCGATTATTTCCGCACTGAAGGAGTTAGGCGTTCAGGTGGTAGGTGTAGGCACGAACAAAAGCACGGAAGATGATGTACGGCGTATAGCGGATCGTGTTGGTGATGACACCGAATATATTCCGGAGGGCGGGGCAAGCCGAATTATCAAAACCGTCCGGGATCGTAAGGCAGATATTATGATTGCTGGCGGACGGAATATGTATGTGGCAATGAAAGAGCAGATTCCGTTTATCGATATTAATCAAGAAAGACACAAGGCCTATGCTGGTTACGAAGGTTTACTAAGGCTGGCTAAGGAGCTGACGTATTCTCTTGCTAATCCAATCTGGAAGCTGGCTGCCAGTGCCGCTCCCTGGGATAAGGGGGAACCTTCCTATGACCGTTAACAAAAGGAGTAAACCGACTTCGGTTAATCCAATGAAAATAGGCCAATCCCTTGGTTCCGTACTGGCATTTCAGGGTTGCTACAAGGCATTACCTATTGTGCATGGTGCGCAAGGTTGTTCCGCATTTCCGAAGGCGCTGCTTACCCGGCATTTTCGTGAGCCTATAGCCGTACAGACCTCTGCTTTGCAGGAGATGGATGTAATCTTTGATGCGAATCGTAATTTAGAGGAAGCTCTAAATACCATACTCAGTAAACACCGACCAGACATTATAGGCATTATTGGGACTGAGCTGACGGATGTGGCAGGAGTGGATTATCAATCCATGCTCAAGACCTATAAAAGGGAGCGGAACATGCGGGGTGGGCTTGCTTTTTCCGTCACCTTACCAGACTTTCGTGGTTCATTGGAATCGGGGTTCAGCTCTACCGTGGAGGCGATGCTTGATGAGATGATCCAGCAGGTAGGCCATCGGGGTTCAAGGAGTGTAAATACACGTCAGATTACCCTCTTGCCGGGATCGTTTCTGACGCCGGGTGATGTGATGGAGCTGAAAGAAATGATATCCTCCTTCGGTTTTGAGGTAATCGCTGTACCTGATATTTCGACCTCTTTGTCTGGGCATCTGCTGACAGGATTTTCACCGCTGACAAGAGGTGGGGTGCCTCTGGATTCGATGCTGCAAAGCTTGCATTCGGGTCTAACCATTGCCATCGGCGGAAGTATGGAGCGTCCAGCTAGAAGACTGCATAATGCGCTGGGAACTCCCTACAAAGTATTCGAGAGTGCGATGGGGCTTAAAGCAACGGATGATATTTTGCAATTCCTGCATCAAATTAGCGGGGAGCCGGTACAGCTTCGTTATTGCTGGCAACGGGAGAATTTATTGGATAGCATGCTGGATGCTCATTTTCAATTTGCGGGGATGTCTGCACTTGTCGCGCTGGAGCCAGATCATTTGTATACCGTATCTTCTTGGCTCGAAGAGCTGGGGGTGGAGCAAAAGGCCCTGGTCACCTCCTATGAAACTCCTTTGGTGGTTGAGATGGAACGAGAGGTATGGGTCGGTGATCTGGATGATGTTGAGCTTTTGGGCAAAGGTGCAGATTTATGGATCGGTAACTCACATGGGATAAATGGAGCGGCGCGGTTAGATGCTGCTTTTATGGCGGCTGGATTTCCCGTTTGGAATGAGCTTGGTGCTTATATGGCCACCTCTGTAGGGTATCGGGGAGCGATGGAGTGGTCGAATAAAGCGGCGAATCTGTTAATGCGAAGGGAGGAGGAACATCGTGAAAGTAGCATTCGCTACAGAGGATGGAATTAGAGTGAATGCCCATTTTGGGCAGAGTCCGATGTTCGCAATTTATAAAGTTACCAAAGGTGGCGGGGAGCTTATAGGTCTTCGTAAACTGCCAACGATTCTCAATCAGGATGAAGCAGGCAAAATAGAGAGTCGTCTGGAGGTGGTAGAGGATTGCACGCTAATATTCATCATGCAGATTGGAGCCTCAGCAGCGGCAAGAGTCACACGTCGTAAAATTATGCCGGTAAAGGTTCCACCAGGCAGTCCTATTGATGAGCAAGTGAAGCGGATTGTTGAAATGCTACAGGGCAAACCACCGATGTGGCTAGCCAAGGTATTACATGCTGAAAATGAAGCGGAAGGGGCGAGTGTAGATGGATCCCATAGCTAATGAGAGTGCTGCATTAATGGGCCGGGTTGCTCCGGAAGCGGCAGTATTAAAACGCCGTTGTCGAACCACGGAGAAAAAGCTGGATAAAGATATAGCAGAGATGCTCATACGCCGGTTGTGTCAATTGCTTGATACAGAAGACTTTTTTGGAAGGCATGCTTCTCTTTCACCACAGAAGAAGATCGAACGATTGTTTCTCGCTTCCCCTGAAGACAAGAACAAATCTGATTTTAACTGCGCGGTTTCTCCAAAGGTCCGTTTGCAGGTTCCTCTCTTGTTTCAGGCGGTGGCGGGCGTGATCGAGGAGAAAAGTGGGGTTCTGGTTCAAAGCTCTTCTGAAATAAATGGGGAAGGATTTGGGCGTGCTCTTTTATATAGTGATCGGATTATTCTTGTGTTAAAAAGCTTGAGAGCAGGTTTTCCGTTTCCTTTTACCTCGGAGGATAAAGTAATTCGCTACGGCGTTGCTTGTGTAGAAGAAGGGCTGGCCTTTATGGATAAATTTAATGAAATGACAGCTCTCTATGGAACGGATGGTCTGGAGGGTTAGATTCCAATGATGCAGCTCAGCCACAGGGAGGGAGCAAAATGGAGCAGCTTGTAGGCGGCACCGAACTGGAACGATACGCACGCCAATTGAAGCTGCTTGGAGAAGGCGGGCAGAAAGCGCTAAAAGAAGCTACAGTGATGATTGCTGGAATTGGTGGGCTTGGAGGCACTGCCGCACTTTATTTAGCTGCTGCCGGAATCGGCAAGCTGATCTTGGCGCATGAAGGAAACATTGTGCCTCCAGATTTAAATCGACAGATTTTGATGGACAGTGATCATTTGGGTATGGAAAGGATGAGCACAGCAATTCAGCAGCTAAAACGTCTGAATCCAAATGTTGAAATTGAAGGATATAATTCGAAGATTGAATACAATATGGCAAAACCTTGGGTAGAGCAAGCTAATATAGTGATTGATGCACGGTATGATTTTCCGGAAAGATATACGTTGAACCGCCTATGTGTAGAAACCGGCACGCCAATGATAGAGGCGGCGATGTATGGATTTGAGATTTCACTAACAACGGTTATACCTGGTGAAACCCCTTGCTTAGAGTGTCTTTATCCGGATGTTAATCCAGAATGGGAACCGTTTGGCTTTCCAGTATTGGGAGCAACCTCCGGAATTGCGGGTTGTCTGGCTGCGTTGGAAGCCGTAAAATGGGTTACAAGGGTAGGGACGACTTATGCGGGCGTAATGCATCGCTTCAATTCACTCGACTTCGCCTGTTACAGCGTCCATATTACCCGTAATCCGAATTGCACTTGCTGCGGAGAGGAAGGTAAACCGTGAAAAGTCTCAGGCTATGTGACACGACACTTAGGGATGGTGAACAAGCGGCTGGAGTTTCATTCACGAGGGAAGAAAAGCTGGAAATCGCAAGGTTGCTGTCGGAATGCGGAGTGGAGCAAGCAGAGGTAGGAATTCCTGCCATGGGCAAGCAAGAGCAAGAAGATATTGCGGCTATCGCTGATTTAGGTCTTCCTATGAAGATGATGACCTGGAATCGGGCCTTGGAAAGTGATATCGACAAAGCATGGGCGACGGGTGTGAACTGGAGTCATGTATCGATCCCTGTCTCGGAAATTCAATTACAAGGTAAGCTAGGTTTAACACCTGCCAAAGGTCTGACAAGATTACTGCATGCGACGGAATATGGTCAACGGCTAGGAATGACTGTGTCGGTGGGGATGGAGGACTCTTCAAGGGCAAGTATGGAGTACTTGGTTGAACTGGTAAATACATTATATAAAGAAGGCATTCGTTGGTTCCGTTATGCAGATACGGTATCTGCTCATCATCCGGGTCAAATGGCAGAGCGGGTAAGCACATTACTTAGTGCTGTTCCTGCAGATGTAGAGCTTGAGGTACACTGCCACAATGATTTTGGTCTTGCGGCAGCAAACACACTTAGCGGTATTGCCGCGGGTGCGGTCTGGGCAAGCACTACGGTGGCAGGGATTGGTGAACGCACCGGGAATGCAGCAATGGAAGAAGTAGTGATGGCTTGGCGTTATCTTTATGGCGGGGAGAACAGCGTGCGTCCAGAGTGTCTGAAGGGGGTGGCGGATAGGGTGATCGCAGCCTCGGGCCGAAGTGTCGGCGATGCCAAACCAATCGTCGGATCACTCGCCTTCACACATGAATCTGGGATACATGTTGACGGTTTGTTGAAAGAAACAGCCACCTACCAGACCTTTGATCCCACTGAGGTGGGGAGAGCACATCATTTTGTGTTAGGTAAACATTCCGGAAGTGGTGGAATCATGCATGTTCTGAACGCACATGGTTTAGAGGTTAGTGCGGGAACCGCGGGACGTTTGCTGGAACGGGTGAGAGATTATGCCGAAGTTAATAAAGTGAATGTGCCAGAACTCCTCTTGGTTGAATGGCTGAGGGAGGATTGGCAACGACCGTAAGAGATATCAGTAAGAATGAATAAAGGCTGACAAGACGGGTACGAAACCTGTCTTGTCAGCTTTTTTATGTTGTTATGATTAAGTTTATTGTGTTAGCCCTTAACCGCCCCGGCGGTAATTCCCTTGGTCATCTGTTCTGTGAAGAGCAGGTAGATCAGGATGGTTGGGATAGCGATGATCGTCATAACCGCGAACTGTGCACCATAGTTGGATGAATACTCACCAGTGAATTTCATAATGGAGAAGGGAATCGTCTTAAGATCTTCCGAGGTGAGGAAGGTGTTCGCCATAATGAATTCATTCCAAGTGCTGATGAAATTGAGTACACAGATGGTTGCCAGCGCCGGTTTGGTGATGGGCAGGATGATACGGAAGATTAACCCGTAAATGCCACTGCCATCAATAACGGCGGACTCTTCAATAGCCCGTGGGATGGTCTCCAGGAACCCGGTCATAATCAGGACACTCATGGGGATGACAATGGCTGAGTAAGGCAAAATCAATGTGTACATATTGTTCAGCATCCCAAGCTTGTTAAACAGAATGAAGTTTGGCAGCAATGTGGCGTGAATGGGAATGATCATGCCTAACATGATTAGAGAGAGGACGATGCCACTTAGCTTCCATTTCATCCGGGTAAACGCATATCCCATCATCAGGGACACCAGCGCAGAGAGCATAACAGTAATCACTGTAATGATAAGACTGTTGGCAAAATAACGTGGCACACGCCCGTAGGTAAAAGCGTTTCGATAGTTCTCCCACTGGGGTGGAGAGGGCCATTTCAGAAATGAGCTTCCAAAGAACTCACCGCTCTTGAGCAGGGAATAATCGATCAACCAAATAAGCGGAAATAACTGAATCAACGCCATGATACACAGGAACACCATCATTAGGATTTTGCCCGTTGTAGGCTTTCTGCGTTCTTGTTTGTGAAGGTTTAGCTTAGGGGGTGAAGCGGCAGGCGATAAGGAATTATTCATAGGATTTCCTCCGGTTACAGGGTTTCTTTAAAATTCTCCGATATCTTTCTTTAAAATCTTGTTGAGGATAACGGTTAGGATCAGGCAGAACACAATAAACAGAATCGAAATGGCATTACCATAACCGTATAGCGATGATGAGAAGGCAGTTTTGTACAGATAGTTCCCTAGGAACTGTGTGCTATTTGCAGGGCCACCGTTGGTCATTAAGAATACGGTTTCCATTTGCTTAAGGCAGGTGGTGACGGCAATGATGATGGCAACCCGCATCATCGGCGAAAGCAGCGGAATGATGATACGCGTGTAGAGGGTGAAGTTGTTGGCGCCGTCGATTCTTGCGGCTTCGCTTAAATCTTCCGGAATGCCTTGCAGACCTGAATAATACAGCAGCAGTGCATACCCAAAGCCTTGCCACATAACAACAATGATGATGCACCAGATGGCCGTCTTTGGATCACCGAGCCAATCATGCGTAAGTGCATCCAATCCAACTCCGCTTAGCAGCTTGTTGAGCAGTCCGTAGTTTGGATGGAAAATTCCGGTCCACAGCTTGGCTGTAACGACGACGGAAATTACAGCGGGGATAAAAAAGATCGTCCGGAATATTTTTTCGTATTTGCCGGAATTGGTTAGGAATATCCCCATGAGAATGGCAAAGGGATGTTGTAAAAATACAGTGGCGGCGGTCAGGAGCAGGGCATTGACTAGCGATCTCCAGAACACTTTGTCATGAAATAGAATTTCACGGTAGTTATCAAAGCCGATGAAATTGTATTTGCCGATTCCGCCCCAATCCGTAGAACCGTAATAAGCGCTCATGAAGATAGGGATGCAGATCATAAAAGCAAATAGGAACAGTCCAGGTGCGATGAGTAAGAATATCGCTTTTTTGTCGCTTAACACTCTGTGCATGGAAATCTCCGTCCTTTTAAAGAGTAATCTATCTATTACCATCGTAACGGGAAGCCAGGCACCGGAACATGCCGTAAATTTCAGATCGGTGTATACATTTTTTCGAAAACAAAACCCCGGCCTCTGGGGGAAGCCGGGGTTTGCGCACTGCCATCTATTAGGTTACTTCAGGAGCGCTAAGGTTCATGTTTTTTGTAGTTCTCTGGTTTATTTACCAGCGAATTTATCGGATGCAGCATCCAGTGCTTTGGCGAATTCCTCAGGGGTAATTGCATCAGAAAGCAGGCTTTGATGCGCCTCCATTACCTTTTGCTTGAACTCATCGTCACCCACATCCTGCAGTGGAGTACCGCTGGAAGAGGTCATGGAGCTGAATACTTCAATCAATTCTTTTTGCAGCTGGGTTTCGTTACCCGTTAGGAATTGATCGAATTGCTGCGCAGGTGTACCCGCGCCGGCTTGCCATAGCATTTTAGACCAATGCTCTGGAGCGAAGAAATATTTCAAGAAATCAACAGCGGCTTCAGCATGTTTGGAATTTTTGCTGACTGCATATCCACCACCATACCAAGCGGCATCATCGGTTGCTTTACCTTTATCTGAAGCTGGGAAAGCGAAAGCACCTACGTTATTGCGGAATTCTTCAGAGAAGTTCTCGTCTGTTGCCAGACCCGACTCCCAAGCGCCCATAAAGAACATGGCAGCTTGCCCTTGTCCGAACAAGTTGCGTGCAGCACCGTAATCGGCAGTCAGCCAGCCATCGGCAAAACCTTTAGCATCGGCAAATTGCTGCATTTCAGTTGCGGCTGCAACGAGACTAGGATCTGTAAAGGATATTTTACGCGCAACAGCTTCATCCATTGTATTGAAATCGCCAGTCTGACGTTGGGCTACAAATTCATACCAGATAGGCAGTGTCCAAGCGTCCATACCATTCATAGCGATCGGGTTAATTTTCTTGGCACGAAGTGTTTTGACGGCGGCAAGCAAATCATCTGTGGTTTTTGGAACCTCGATGCCGTTGTCAGCGAATATTTTTTTGTTATAGTACATGACCATGTAGTCGGCACCACGCGGCAAGCCGTAAAGTTTACCATCTTTACTGAAGCCGTCCATGGATCCGGACACAAACTGATTACCTTCGAAGTCAGCGCTGTTCAGTTCAAGCAGCAGATCGTTATCCAGCAGGGGACTCAGGAAGGAGGGCTGACCCCAGGCTTGAATGATATCAGGCAGCTGATTGCTGGAGGCATACACTTTGATTTTTGATTTGTAAGGCTCATCTTGAAGCGCTTCCACTTCAATCTTGACGTTAGGGTTCTCTTTCATGTAAGCATCGATAATGTCTTGCTCTACCTTACCTGAACCATTTGCCCGATCCGCGAGCGCGGTGAAGAACTTCAGTGTGATTTTTTCGGCGGGTGTGTTTTCCCCTGCACTTGCTGTTGCTTCGGCAGTAGCTTCGGCCTTGTCATTTGTAGGTGCATTGGTAGCTTTCGCATTGTTATTTCCGCCACCGCAGCCTGCGAGCAGAGCTGGTAGCATTAGACTCATAAGTGCTAGCTTTATTCCTTTACCTTTCATCAAAAACCCACCTTTTTTATGAGATATATTTCCACGAGAACGGCTGTCATCAAACGAGGACGACAATGTCGTTTCTTCTTGCATCCCCATCTTAAGAGTTTATGACCGATAGAAACATGGTCCATATTTAAGAACTATGTAGGCATTTTTCAGTGATTGTAAAAAGCTGGTTCAGGGTTTAATGATTTCAGTTATACTTGGTTTACACATTTATTGATTATACATGAAGGTGGTTCTCATGAATCGAAACATCCGCTTATTAAGCCGTTATCGCCATCTTCCGCTCCAGTTTAAGCTGTTATTATGGTTTGTGCCGCTGCTTCTCGTGACTATATTCGCTATGGGGTGGAACTCCTATCAGATCTCTTCGCAGCAGGTGGTGGAGAAAATGAAACAGTCACAGGATCACCTGACCCGAAAAACAGCAGAGCAGATTGATGAGATGGTGAGGGGAATGATTTCTTTTTCCAATACACTCTTTCTGGATGAAAGTGTGCAGCGGCTCTTAGTGTCGTCAGAAGCACAAAAAGAACGAAATTCCGTATTTAAAACGGTCACCAACCTGATGGTCGCTGGCAACTCGATTCAATCCCTGATTCTATACTCTTTGGAAGACCAGAATAACGGGGCGGAGCCTTTTGCTGCGAACCAAGCCGGATTGACAACTGGCATGAAGTTCTCTAACTTTATCCAAACCTCGTACTACAAGGAAGCCGTTGAAGCCGCAGGTAGTCCAACCTTTGGATTGTCCAGACCCACGGATGGCATATTTGTTGGTGATCATTATCATAAGATTGTACTTTCCAGAATTATCAAGAATGTATATACTTTAAAACCGGCAGGGCTTGCGGTGATCGGGGTCGATGCTGGTAAGATTGGAAGCCAATATCTAGACAACTCTGAAGATGATGTAGATATGTTTGTGGTAGATCGAGACGGGCTCATCATTACGGCTTCTAACAAGAGCTGGATCGGCAAAAGAGATCTTGATCTTCCGTATTTTGCGGACAGCGATCCTAAGTTGAGCCTAAAGGAGAGGCTGGAGTCTACAGCGGATCACAAACAGTGGATTGTCTCGCATCTGCAGTCAGAAACGACGGGTTGGTATGTAGTGGTGGTGCATTCCAAACGGCAGCTTGTCAAAGAGCTGGGACAGATTTCACAGGTCACGGTGACGATCGCTTTTCTGTGCTTAGCAGTTAGCTTAATGGTTACCTGGCTCGCCGCCGCCTCAATAACGAAACCGCTGAAAAAGCTTTCCCGCTCCATGCGCAGATTGCAGACAGGGGATTTCACGCAGCGCGTATTTTTTGAAGGAAATGATGAGATTGGTCTCTTGGGCCATGGTTATAATCTAATGGTGCAGCGGATCAAATCGCTCATCAATGATGTATATGCCTCCAAACTGAAGCAGCAGGAAGCAGAATTGAAAACGCTTCAGGCGCAGATCAGGCCGCACTTTTTATATAACACGCTGAATACGATTTGTTGGGAAGCTGAGAAGAAGGGCGACAAAGAAATAGCGGATATGGTCTATTCGCTTTCTCAAGTATTCCGGCTGAGCTTAAATGATGGGCGGGATACGTTTACATTAGAACAGGAAGTAGAGCTTGTGACGAATTATTTGTTCCTGCAAAAAAATCGGTTTCGAGAACGTTTTGAGTTCGAAATTGCCTTGGATGAGAGTATCAAGGATTTCACAGTTCCGAAGCTGCTGCTCCAGCCACTGGCGGAAAATGCAGTGATTCATGGGATCGAGCCACTGGCTGGAAGTGGACTCATCTCGATTCGCGCCTTCCGCAAAGATAGAACTATTGTGCTCGAGGTTCAAGATAACGGGGTGGGAATCACGCCGGAAAGACTTCAGGAGCTACATCAGCGTTTAGCGAGAGGAAGCTCTATTTCGGAGGAAGAGGAGAATGCTGGACGTTCGGGGTTTGCACTCTCGAATGTACAGGAACGTTTAGCTTTGTTTTTTGCCGGAGCCTCATTGCAAGTAGAGAGTGTAGAAGGAGCAGGCACACGTATTATCATTCATATCACTGTGGAGGGTCCCTAAATGATGAAGCTGAAGCTGCTGATTGCTGAAGACGAAGACACCATCCGTGAGGGTATCGTCAATATGATTGACTGGGATTCGCATCAGATTGAGGTAATGGGCGAGGCGGGGAACGGAAGTGAAGCGCTGGCTCTGATGGAGTCTGAACAGCCGGATTTATTGTTAACGGATATCCGCATGCCGCAGATGAATGGTCTGGAGCTAATCGAAGCGGGACGGCGTCGAGGTTACGACTTTCGCTCGATTATTTTATCTGGATACAATGAGTTCTCTTATGCAAAACAAGCGATTGCGCTGGGGGTTGTCGATTATGTGCTGAAGCCGTGCCGGCCGGAAGAAATTCTGAAGACGGTACTCAAGGCTAAGGAGCTAATTGAAAGGCAGCGTTGTCAGGAGAATGAACAGCTAAAAAGAGATCGTTCCTGGCATAAAAATGCACCGCTTGTCAAAAGCCAAGTGCTGTCCCAATGGATTCATCATCCTCCGGTTCCGCTGGAGCGGCGGCAGGAGCTGATCGGTGAATTAGCTATGGCTATTAGCCATGAAGGTCCGCAGATTGGGCTGGTCAGCTTTGATTTTGATCCTCCCTCTGCCGGTGGGTCTGGACAGGATTTTGTACTTTTACGTTACGCGGCCCTAAATATTATTAGTGAGACCTTGTCTCCTATCTATAAAGGAAAAATCGAGACCTTTCATGATGGCAATCTCCTGCTCTGGATCGGCAGTGGTTTAGCTGGAACGGATTCCCGCAAGTCTTACCGAACCCCCATCTATTTAAAAGAGCAAATCGGGATGCTGCAAAGCAATCTGGAGAAATACCTCAAGCTGTCAATCAGTATTGCTGTAGGCTCCTGTCGTGCGGATATTTCGGAAGCTCACCTGTCTTATAAAGAAGCGCTTCAGGCCATGGAATCCCGCTTTCTGAACGGGAAAGGCGGCGTTTATTTTTATACAGAAGGCTCGGGAGTTATTGGGGGTGGCGCACAGGAGATCGGGATTTTAGATGATCCTGAATTAAATGTGCTGGAGGATGAGATGCTTGTGGCAGTCGGTGCAGGAAGTAATGAGCTTGCCCTCGATCTACTGGAGCAATGGCTGGAACGTTTTCGCGGAAACCCCGGATGCCTCAAGCAGGAGGTGAATATTCGGGCAACAGCTTTTGTCGTTCGCCTTAAGAGGCTTGCGCAGGAAAAACAAGTAGCTGGATTCGAATGGAAGCAGCATTTGGTCAATTGGATGGAGCAGGCACCACAGATCGAGACGCTGGAAGAATTGTCTACGATCCTGAATAAGATCATGCAGAATGTGGTGGAGGCTTTTTCTAAACATCGCCCTCTGCATCGAACAGTAGTTACAGCGCTCGAGATCATCCGTAACAAATATAATACCAATCTGTCTCTGGAATATGTTGCGAAGGAAGCTTATGTATCTAATACTTATTTAAGTTCACTGTTCCGCCAGGAGCTGGGTGTGAATTTTCTCGATTATTTGCATCAATACCGGGTAGAAGAGGCAAAAAAGCTGCTCCGCCAAAACTTAAAAATGTACGCTGTTGCAAAGTTAGTAGGCTACGGGGAAGAACGCCACTTCAGTGCTACTTTTAAGAAATGGACCGGACTTACGCCCTCACAATATCAAAAGGGACTAGGGAAGTAGGAGCAAATTGTTATCTACTAGGCTTTGTGTGGTTAAACTCTACATATAGCTAAATAGGAGGTAACCGAGAAATGAACCCGAAATGGTGGAAAGAAAGTGTCGTGTACCAAATTTATCCGATTAGCTTCATGGATAGTAACGGAGATGGGATTGGAGACTTGCAAGGAATCATATCCAGACTGGATTATTTGCAGGATTTAGGTGTAGACGTGATTTGGGTCTGCCCTATTTATAAATCGCCAAACCATGATAACGGTTATGATATCAGTGATTACTGTGACATTATGAAGGAATTTGGCACGATGGATGATTTTGACCATTTGCTGAGGGAGATGCACTCACGTGGGATGAAGCTGATGATGGATTTGGTTCTGAACCATACGTCACATGAGCACCCATGGTTTGTTGAATCCAGATCGTCGAAGGATAATCCGAAACGGGACTACTATATTTGGCGAAAAGGAAAAAATGGAGGTCCCCCGAATAACTGGGAGTCTTATTTCAGTGGCTCGGTGTGGGAGCTTGATCCGCGGACCGATGAATATTACCTTCACCTCTATTCCAAATATCAGCCTGATCTGAACTGGGAGAATCCGGTGGTCATTGATAAGCTGCATGAGATGGTGGAATGGTGGCTGAAGAAGGGTGTGGACGGATTTCGCTTTGATGCCATTGCACATATCGTGAAGACGAAAGGTTACCCGGATGCGGATAATCCAGGTGGAACACCTACCGTACGGGCTTATGGAATGTTCTCCAATCTGGCAGATGTGCATACCCTGCTACAGAATTTATATGATAAAGTGCTTTATTTCTACGATATTATGACGGTAGGAGAGACCTCAGGACTTGGACCGGAGCAGGCGCTAGATTACGTAGGTGATGGTCGCCGGGAGCTGAATATGACTTTTCAGTTTGAGCATATGTTTCTGGATGCCGCTTCGGCAGGTAGTGGAAAATGGGATGTCGTCCCATGGAGTCTACTGGAGCTGAAAAAGATTATGAGTAATTGGCAGACGGTTCTGCATGACAAAGGCTGGAATGCGAATTATCTCTGCAACCATGACCAGCCGCGCGCAGTGTCCCGGTTTGGGAACGACCTTTTTTACCGGATTCCTTCGGCTAAAATGCTGGCGACCTTCATTCACATGCTGGAAGGCACACCTTATATTTATCAAGGCGAAGAAATTGGAATGACGAATGTCTGTTTCGAATCCATTGATGATTACCGGGATGTAGAGACGCTTAATTATTATGAAGAAAAGCGAAAAAACGGCGTTCCAGAAGAGCAGATTATGTCTGCCATTCATCATAAAAGCCGGGATAATGCCCGCACCCCGATGCAGTGGGACGATGGTCACGCAGGTGGTTTTACGACGGGGACACCTTGGATTGAAGTGAATTCCAACTATATGGAAATCAACGCTGGCAACGCGATTAAAGATCCCGATTCCATCTACAACTACCATAAACAGCTGATTGCCCTGAGAAAAAAACATAAAGTCATCGTTTATGGAGCCTACGAGCTGTTGCTTGCAGAGCATACAGAGATATATGCGTATACCCGGACATTGGAAGATCAGCGGCTGCTGGTTATTCTGAATTTTTATGCTGGAGAGCCTGTATTCGAATGGCCAGCAGAGTTCCAACCAGAAAATATAGAGCTGTTAATTTCTAATTATTCCGTGGAGAAAGATGAGCAGATCCAACCGCTTAAACTTCGACCTTATGAAGCACGAGTATATTTGCAGCAGCTTGTGTAAAGGAAGCTGTAGGAATGAGTTGTCATGAAGGGGCTGAACGCTCACTGTGACAACTCTTCTTTGAGTTTGTGAGTAAAAGACTGTACAATGGCGATACATTAACATACATAGAGTGGAGTTACAGGAAGACGCCTGTGGGAGGAGAGACAACATGACTGAATGGTATGAAAAGAGCTTCGGAGAGGATTATCTGGTCGTATACAAACATCGAGACTTTGGTGGAGCTCGTAAAGAAGTTGAACGAATGATCTCGTGGCTGGGACTACCGCCAGGCTCCAAAGTGCTGGATTTATGTTGTGGGATGGGACGTCATTCACTGGCGCTTGCGGAAGCAGGGTACGAGGTAACTGGAGTGGACTTATCAGAGGTATTGCTGCGTGAGGCAAGATCTCAAACAGGAGCGGAGCAGCTAACTTGGCTGCGTTCTGACATGCGTGACCTACCGTTAACTGGAGGTTTCGATGCTGTGGTTAATCTATTCACTTCCTTTGGTTATTTTGAAGAGGATGAGGAGCAGGTAAAGGTTTTGCGTGAAATCTATCGGATGTTGAAGCCGGGTGGCAAGTTTGTTATTGATTATCTGAATCCTGCGTATGTGATTCGTCATCTGGTGCCGCATTCTACCCGCGAGGATGGAAAAAATCTGATTGATGAGTCGCGGCGGATCGAGGATGGGTACGTGAAGAAGGACATCATTTTAACCTCTAAAAATGATTCTACACCTCGCCAATATCATGAACGTGTGAAGCTGTATTCCTTGGAGAAATTCAGCGGGATGATCGAGGAAGCGGGTTTACAGCTCGAAGCTGTGCATGGCAGCTATGAAGATGAGGTTTATAATGCAGAAAGCTCCACGCGGATGATTTTTAGTGGAATTCGATCGTAATGGTATCAGGAAAAAGATTCAAAGGCGGTGATCGCACCATGTCTAAGGCGGATATCACTTCATGGGACGAGAACATTCTTCAGGTCTCGGTGCCCATGGACTCGCCGCTTCGTCAAGTGAACAGCTATATTCTGCCCGATGAGGATGGCAGAATTACTATTATTGATCCCGGTCCGCGTAGCCCGGAGACAGAAAAATGCTGGCAGGCGATCCTGCAGGAGCTGGGATTGTCGTGGAAGGACGTGCGGGATATCGTCGTAACACATCATCATCCCGATCATTATGGATTGGCGGGATGGTTGCAGTTACAGACCGGATGTAAGGTATGGATGACTGAACGTGCTCATGCCGAAGCGATGTTGATGTGGGGCAGTGACACGGATATCAATGAAGTTTTGCCGTTATATTTCATTGGACACGGAATGTCGGAAGAATGGTCGAGTGGAATAAAAACGCATTTGGAGAGCTTTGACGCTCAAGTGGAGCCGCAGCCGGTTGTAACTTATCTGAATGAGGTAGAGCCTTTCGGGATGGGGGGCCGTGAATGGCAATTGATTGTAACTGGCGGACATGCACCGGGACATGTGAGCTTTTATCATGCGGACAGCGGGCAAATGATCTGCGGCGATGCTGTGCTGCCGCAGATTTCGCCCAATGTCAGCCTGCTTCCAGGCAGCGATCCACAGCCGCTGCAGACGTTTCTTCAGGGGCTGCGGGAGCTGGGCAGCTATCCGGTCAGCATGGCGTTCCCGGGCCATCGGGAACCGTTCACGGGCTTCACGCACCGGGTCAGCAGCCTGCTCGCTCATCATGAGGAGCGGCTGGATACCACGGCAGCCTTGCTCGCAAACGGCCCGCTGAGCGGCTTCGCAGTCTGCGAAATTCTGTTTCGCAGCCGGGTAACCACCGTTCACCAGATGCGCTTTGCGATGAGTGAGACACTGGCGCATTTAGAGGAGCTGATGCGCCGGGAGCGGGCTGTGATGATAGAGGCGGACGGTGCTATATTGTTTGCAGCATCTGAAAGTGCTGGAGACCATGTTAGTTAGAGTTTCTAGCGGGCTCGAAGAGTGATGAATGATGAGTGATGAGTGATGAATGATGATTGATGAAATGAATTGAGATGTGAAGGTTATGATCGAGTAGAGGTACAGAGCAGTCCTGTGTTATTGGGACTGCTCTTTTTTTGGGTTTTGGTTTTAGTGACTAAGGAGAGAGTATAATTCGGTGCTATTTATATGAATATTGAGCTCCTCAGTCCGATCGCATACCAAACTAATCTTTGATTACATACTCATGCGTTAGGCTGATCATTTGGACTAACATTTGATTACTTTGCTTACGCGTTACACAGGTCATTCGGACTCAGATGCCACTATTCGTGGGTTTTGGGGCTTTTGAGGTTAGTATCGGACCGGGGAGGCGTTATTGCTAGTGCAGAGGGGAGTTATTGGTCATTTTTGAGTGAATAGCGACTCTGGAGTCCGAAAGTGACTAAATCAAGGGTGTTTTATGGAAATAGTGTCACCTGAGTCCGAACGCATTACCAAACTAACATTTGATTACTTAACTCATGCGTCAGGCTGAACATTCGGACTAACATTTGATTACTTTACTTATGCGTCACACAGATCATTCGGACATAGATGCAGCTATTCGTGGATTTTGGGACTTTTGAGGTTAGTATCGGACCGGGGAGGCGTTATTGCTAGTGCAGAGGGGAGTTATTGGTCATTTTTGAGTGAATAGCGACTCTGGAGTCCGAAAGTGACTAAATTAAGGGTGTTTTATGGAAATAGTGTCACCTGAGTCCGATCGCATTACCAACTAATGTTTGATTACTTTACTTATACGTCACACAGATCATTCGGACTCAGATGCCGCTATTCGTGGGTAGAAACACATCTTGTCGAGTAACTAAGTATTGGTATTGACTAATTGGGGAATTCCTCCCTGTTTTTTGAGGATTGTTGAGGTGTAGAGCGGATATTAGGGAATTTCTCCCTAATATTCTACGAATGTAGCTATAAATTAAGGTTTTCGTAGAGTTATTAGGGAAGAATTCCCTAATACCTTAGGTTTTGAACGATTTTCGGTATTTTTTAGGGAGTTTTTCCCTAAAACGGTCCCACAGATCATTCGGACTCAGATGCCGCTATTCGTGGGTAGAAACACATCTTGTCGAGTAACTAAGTATTGGTATTGACTAATTGGGGAATTCCTCCCTGTTTTTTGAGGATTGTTGAGGTGTAGAGCGGATATTAGGGAATTTCTCCCTAATATTCTACGAATGTAGCTATAAATTAAGGTTTTCGTAGAGTTATTAGGGAAGAATTCCCTAATACCTTAGGTTTTGAACGATTTTCGGTATTTTTTAGGGAGTTTTTCCCTAAAACGGTCCCAAGCCAAGCCAACCCAACCCAAGCCAACCCAAGCCAACCCAACCCAAGCCAAGCCAAGCCAACCCAACCCAACCCAACCCAACCCAACCCAACCCAACCCAACCCAACCCAACCTCAAAAAAGCGATTGTCTCATAACCCGCAAGGGTTACGAAACAATCGCTTTTTAATTCTCAGAGTGTACCCAAAACACCGGTTACTCCGGTTGTTTTTCATGTTCTGCAAGTTTCCTTGCAGCTTCTTCGCGATCCTCAGGTGAATGCGGAAGTTCGAGGTCTATCTCACGCTCCGCTTGCTTACGGTGTGCGATTCGGCTACTAGCTGCAGCGGCTACAGCTCCGACGATATCGTCGAGAAAGGTGTGGATCTGCCCGGTGTTTTTGTCGTTCAACCGTTCAAGAACGCCTGGCTTAAGCTTGTCCACATAACCATAGTTGGTGAAGCCAATGCTGCCGTATACATTTACGATGGAGAAAGCCAGAATCTCATCCACTCCGTATAATCCCTCATCATTTTCGATCATATCCTGAAGCGGCGGAAACAACTTCCCCTCCTCCGCGAGCATGTCCAATTGAATGCCCGTAAGTACTGCATTTTGCACTTCCCGTTTGCTGAGTACCATCTCAACGTTATGGACACATTCTTCCATTGTTAAGTTTGGATAATATTTTTTTTGCAGAAACATAACGAGCTCTGCGATTTCCTGCAGGTTCACTCCACGCTTATTCAACCACACTTTGGTCGCATCTGCGACTGCCTTGCTGTTCAGACTGTAAGGTATTTTTGCGATTGGTTCATCAGCCATGATTAGTCACCTCGTAAGTTAAGTCTTTGCATTACAACGTTCGTTAGCATGATGTTAAGCGCTGGTGTTATCTCAGATTGTACGTTTAGAAGAAGTATTTGTCCAGAAAGCGTAGTCTATGTGAATTAAAATCTAGATCCAACCCAACCTGAAAATAAAGTACACAGGCTTTTCCAACAATTTAGGATAAGCAGTTGTTATTTTTTGGACAAAGGTCTCGTATACATAGCAGTACAAATGCTATCTAACCTTGAAAGGGGTAATAAATGATGAAAACAATGCAACAAATCCGCGGGATTTCCGCGGTCTGCCTACTCGCAGTTCCACTGGCACTGTCCGGTTGTGGCTTGTTCGGTTCGGAATCAGCATCGATTGATGCTCCGCCACCTGAGGTTGAAGCGCAGATGCTACAGACAGAGGGAAATAACACTTTGGATTCAGGTGTATTTGGTCCAGTGGCTCAGGATGATGCACAAACAGCTGTTAAGGACAGCACCAAAACCGCTAAAGCAACGGATAAAACAACGGCTTCCGGTGACCGGACGACCGTATATTTGGAAGATGGAAACGGCTTACTCGCTCCAGTGTCGCTAAATCTGCCAAAAAGCAAAGATTCCAGCACGCTCAAGAACTCTTTAATGGCATTAGTGAATAAGGGAGAATATGCGTCCTCATTGCCAGAAGGCTTCCAAGGCATTCTACCAGCTGGAACTGAGGTGCAAAGCATTACGGTAGACAAGTCGAATCTGGCAGTTGTTGAGTTCAATTCGGAATTTAACAACTACGATGCTGCGGATGAACGCAAAATCCTTGAAGCGATCACTTGGACGCTGACCGGTCAAGATGACATTAAAGGTGTACAGTTCTGGGTAGATGGTAAAAAGCTTACGGAAATGCCGCTTCAAGGTACTCCGCTGGATCGCCCGCTGTCCCGCACAATGGGCATTAACCTGCCTAAACAAGGTCCATCTTTGATGAACTCTAGTGCGGTTACTGTTTATTTTTCCACAACATCTCCTGACGGTATCCAATATTATGTTCCGGTTACGCGCTTTGTACCCGCAGGGCAAGAACAGCTGACTGCTGCTATCAATGAACTGATTGCGGGACCTGAATCCGGAGACGGTCTGGAAATGGTTATGACACAGGGCACATCACTTGATTCGGTTGAAGCCGGACAAAACGGTGTTGTTACTGTATCCTTGACTGACGATATGTTCGCAGATGGGAAGGAAGTTCCTGCCGAATTGCTGGAATCGGTTGTTCTGACTGTTGCGCAAAATACGGAAGATGCTCTGGTTCAAATTCGTTTGAACGGCAAACAATCGATTACTGACACTGACAATGTGGATTATAGCAAACCTGTTTCTGCACCTGAATTTTTGAACGAGCTCCCGTTATAGAATGACCTTCTAAGGTTTAAAAGATGCTTTTGTGCCTCCTCTTTGGTAGAATAAAAGTTGCTCAAAAAGACGTAACGTCCCGAACGGTGTACTGCCGCAATGAACAACAGGGAAACGGGACTCACACTAAACTATTAGCTATACGATGTAGGAGGCAGAAAAGATGAGATCAAACGGGCGAACTGACGACCAATTACGGCCGCTGACAATAACGACCCAAACGAATAAATATGCTGAGGGCTCCGTGATCATTGAGATGGGAGACACCAAAGTCATTTGTACGGCTACTGTAGAGGAAAAAGTGCCTCCGTTTCTTAAAGGACAAGGAAAAGGCTGGGTAACTGCCGAATATTCGATGCTTCCACGGGCCACCCAGTCCCGTAATCAACGTGAAGCTGCACGCGGTAAACTTACCGGACGTACAATGGAAATCCAACGGCTGATCGGCCGTGCGCTTCGCTCCGTGGTGAATTTACAAGCGTTAGGTGAACGCAGCATTACGCTGGATTGTGATGTGATTCAGGCGGATGGGGGAACTCGGACGGCTTCGATAACAGGCGCTTTTGTTGCCATGGCATTTGCTATTAATAAAATTGCACTACAGCACAAGCTGGCTGTTTTTCCTATAACAGACTTTTTGGGAGCAATTAGTGTAGGTGTTGTAGGGGATAAAACACTGCTCGATCTGAATTATGAAGAGGATTCCAAAGCCAAAGTGGATATGAATGTAGTCATGACCGGCGGCGGTGCTTTTGTTGAGGTACAAGGAACTGGCGAAGAAAGACCATTCTCGCGTCAAGAGCTGGATCTTTTATTGGGTCTAGGTGAGAAAGGGATTTATGAACTGATTGCCGCACAAAAAGAAGCGCTCGGAGCGATTGCTCTGAAAATCCCTTCCGGCCAGCCGGGCCAAGAGGTGTAACATGAATTCCACGGGCAATATTCTCATTGTCGCTACGAAGAATAAGGGGAAGGTGCGCGAATTCGAGCACGCTTTTGCCCCGCTGGGCCTGACAGTTAAGAGTATGTATGACTATCCGCATCTGCCCGATGTGGTAGAAGACGGAGCTACTTTTGCAGAAAACGCATTTAAAAAATCCAAAGCCGTAGGTGACGCACTTGGAATTCCGGTACTCGCTGATGATTCGGGTCTTTGTGTAGATGCTTTGGATGGCAGACCTGGTGTGTACTCTGCACGTTTTGCAGGTGAAGATGCTACGGATGGGGAAAATAACCTAAAGCTGCTTAGCGAGCTAGAGAGATTGAAACAGGGGGAAGACACAGATCAGCCTTTGCTGAGCACGGCTAGGTTCGTCTGTACTTTATCGCTGTACGATCCAGTTTCCAAGCAGGAGCTAACCGCAGAAGGTGCGGTCGAAGGTTGGATTACTTCAGAACCATCAGGTGCCGGTGGTTTCGGTTACGACCCGCTATTCTACCTGTCGGAACATGAAAAAACTATGGCCGAGCTTACGCTGGAAGAGAAGCAGCAGATCAGCCATCGAGGAACTGCACTGCGACTGCTGACGGCGAAGCTGGAGAAGAAACTGGCGGCTGAAGGCGGCCTATCGCCGGAATAGAGTTTTTTATAAAAGTGGGGGTGTCCAAAAGCCGCGAAATGGCTGCTGGGCGCCCCCGTTTTTTATACCTTCCCTTTGAACTAAGCCTCAAACTTCGTTCGATTCTAACACATTTACCCGTATGAAGCTGCCACCCGGACACAGCTGACCTTTAAACGTAGCTATTTCCGATAATTGAGATTCTACTGGACCCCAAAGTCGCTATGGGCACGAAAAACACCCCAAAAGAAGCATTTCATAAGGAATAGCAGCACTGGAGTCCGAAACATAGCTCCAAAGGCTTGAAATTTGTAAATAACGTCAACTGGGTCCTTAACGTAAGCCCCAGAGAATGAGTATGACTCTGCACTAATAATGGGATGTTCTCCTTGTTGGAATCAAAGAGATTACCGGATTATATCAGCTTCCAAAGAGCAGGTGTGGAAGCTGGCTCCCACCCCTGAAGTGAAGTGTGAGGCTGCAAGCAGGTATACGTTTTTCCACTGTAGGCAACGACATCACCTACTTTATAAGCAACTCCTGTTACCCAGCTAGACCCTCCCGAAGTAGGTGTAGCAGTCGGTAATGGAGTTTGCGTGGGTGTTACGGTTGCTGTAGGCGTCGGTGCCACCGTTGGTGTCAAAGTCGGTGTTACCGTTGGAGTTACAGTTGCCGTTGGTGTAGACGTTGCTGTTCCACACACGCTGATGTATTTCCAGACACCCTCCGGTCCGCTAAGATCGGGACGATCTCCCTGTGTCCACCACTTGGCTTCATAGAGTGAACCGTTGTAGGAAACGCGTTGTCCGCCAGTATATGCGGTTGCCGCATTCCAGGTCGCTGCCGAGCATTGTCCCGGCGTAGGAGTAGGTGTTGGCGCTACAGTTGGCGTTGGCGTCACGGTTGCGGTCGGAGTCGGTGTTGCCGTTGGTGTAGCCGTTGGTGTTGGTGTAGTCGTAGGAGTCGGTGTTGGTGTCGGTGATGCAGACGGTGTTGGTGTTGGCGTAATGCCTCCGTACAGTTTATCGTATTCCTGTTGGGACGAGTTTCCGTTCAGGGTGATTCGCTGTGGACCGCCTGAAAAATTCAGCTTCATCATACCCGGAATTTCAAGTGAAGCTCCATTCGCAATAGTTTGAGTAGCTGTGCCTGTAATACGGTAGCGGTTGAAATCCCAGGCCGTGGAGATTTGCTCAACGCTACCGGCTCCCCATGCCGAGGTTAGGGTTGTAGTTGTTGGCAGGTCGAATTCCAGCTTCCAGCCACCGGAAATATCTGTGCCGGTATTGTTCGTTATTTTTAATGAATAGGTATAGTTCGGATGATCATAGGCGCCGCTGAAGCTGAGGTTGAAGTTTTTAGGTTCAGGCAACTGCGGCTTAGGAGCTCCGCCCGGCGGCGAGGCTGTCTTCAGCTGATCATAGGCAAAATCGGTCAGAGAATTGCCGTACGTATAAGTGCCATCGCTCTGCTCAGAGTAATCGCCCGTTAATTCCCAGAACATCATGCCTCCCAAGCCTTTTTGTTTAATGTAATCCAGCTTGTAGCCTAGAGATTCCTTATCTTCATACGTAAGAAAAACCTTCTTGTCTGCGTTGAACAAGTACGGTGTTTTGGTAACAGGATCGAAGTAACGTTTATTCGCTGGATCTTTGAGCAGATTTAGCACATGCCAGATCGGATTTGCACCAGCAGGCTGCTCTGGTGCGGGATCATTCCAGATGCCGTATTGGCCATCTGCTCCCCCACCGGTTGTCGGAGCTGTGCCGTAAAAGCCGGTATTGTTGATGCCTCCATTCACATTTTTCCAGCCTCGTGAATAATAAGGAACTCCGATCACGATTTTTTCCGGAGGAAGCGTACCGAGATAGTATCGGACCGCCCAGTCGGTATTCAGAACCGGAGTACCCAGCGCAGCAGTTTCAGTATCGCGGGAATCCGGGTACAGTGCAGAATGCGGCCCTACATAACCATTCCACGCACCATGGAAATCATAGGTCATAAGGTTCGCCCAGTCTAAATACTGATTGGCTTCCCCAAGCTTCATGCCCCCAAGAATCCAGGAAGAGGCGGTGGCCGCAATAGTCAGGTCATATTTCTGATTGTCTTGTGAACCTGCCAGATCGAGCTTTTCGCGAAGTTTTTTCATAAGAAGAACGTAGTTGTTGTAATTAACTGTACGCAGCGGTTCTGCCACGGCAAAATCGTTAGGATTACCGGACTGCCCAGTGCCAGAAGGGTACTCCCAATCGATGTCCACTCCGTTGAACTGATAGGTACGCAGAAAATCCACAACACTATTGGCAAAAGCTTCTCGCCCGGCTTCCGAATTCGCCATGTTGAAGAATCCTCCGGAACCCGACCAGCCGCCAACAGAAATCAGGGTGCGTACATCAGGATAGAGCTGTTTGTACTTGATCAGTTGGTTAAAATGCCCCTTAAAAGGCAGGGTAGTCAGCTGACCGGGATAGTCTTTTTCGATTGCAGCTGTACGGTCCATGAGATCAATCTTGTTCGTTTGAGGATTTACCTTGGCGAAGGCGTAGTTAATATGGGTAATTTTATCCCACGGAATTTTGTCTACGGTGTAAAATCCTTTGTTCTCCTGATCGCCCCACTCTGGGAAGTAAGCAACGATTTTGCGAGGATGGTCAGCTGCTGGAGCGGGAGCGGAAGGTGTTGTTTCCGTTGCATGGGCCACTGGTAAGGATGCACCTGTCCCGGTGTAAAGTGGAACCAGAACGATTAGGCTCATTAGCGCAGCAAGGTAACTTATGGATATTTTGCGCTTAGCACGTGCTTTTGCAATCATATTTAATATACCTCCAAGGGGGGGGATAATGTTATTTAGGGAACGCTGCTTCCTGCATGACTTTAATTGAGCTTCCAAAGAGCAGGTGTGGTGGCTGGCTCCCAGCCCTGAAGTGAAGTGTGGGGCTGCAAGCAGGTATATGTTTTTCCGTTGTAGGCGACGACATCACCTGTTTTGTACGCAACGCCTGTTCCCCAGCTAGACCCTTCCGAAGTAGGTGTAGCGGTAGGCAAAGGAGTTGGCGTAGGTGCAACGGTTGCAGTTGGCGTTGGCGCGACAGTAGGCGTAGGTGCAACGGTTGCGGTAGGCGTTGGTACTACCGTAGGTGTTAAAGTTGGGACCACAGTTGCAGTTGGCGTTGGTGTCGCTGTTCCGCATACGCTGATGAATTTCCAGACCCCATCAGGTCCGCTAAGATCAGGACGATCCCCTTGCGTCCACCACTTGGCTTCATAGACTGAGCCATTGTAGGAGACACGCTGTCCGCCAGTGTATACGGTTGTTGCACCCCAGGCCGCTGCCGAACATTGTCCCGGTGTAGGCGTTGGGGTTGGCGTCACGGTTGCAGTTGGCGTTGGCGTTGCTGTTGCCGTAGGAGTTGGAGTTGCCGTAGGTGTTGGTGATGTGGATGGTGTCGGTGTCGGCTGCACCACTCCGCCACCAAGATCGGCGTTTAGTTTGTTGGTTAATGTTTTGTTCCGGTCACCACTTGTTTCCCAGAACATGACACCTGCAAGACCCTTGGACTTCAGGTAGCTGATCTTGTGGCCAAAGGATTCTACGTCGTCATAGCTGATAAAGCTTTGATTTGTTGGATTATAGAGATAAGGCACTTTGGATGTATCATTCCAATAGCGGGTATAGCCGTTTTTGTTGATATAATTAGCTTCGAGATCATAGAAATCATAGCTGCCTTTTTCCCATGTTCCTGTTGGTGAGATGCCAGCGGATACCTGATATTGGCCGTTTCCTGAAGCCGGAGCTCCGCCCCAACCACGACCGTAAAAAGCCATGCCAAGTACAAGCTTGTTCGCAGGTACACCATTCGCAAGATAGGAGGTTACCGCTTTATCGATGTTAAAATTTTGCGGTTCGGTTAAGCCCGAAGCGGAAGCTGCGGGATCATAGTACAACGGAGCATTATGTCCGGTGGTGGTGTTCCAGCTCCCATTAAAGTCATAGGTCATAATATTGATCCAGTCGACAACGGAAGCAATGCCGGCCAGGTTATTGTTGTTGATATACGTTGGGCCTGCCCCGGAAGCAATGGTCAGCAGATAGGTTTTTCCATCCGCCGCGCCGGCTGCATTTAGCTTTTCGCGAACTTTTTGCAGCAGCAGTACATAGTTTTCTTTATCTTCAGGACGGTAGCTATTGCCTGCGAGTCCACCACTTACTGGATATTCCCAGTCGAGATCCACGCCGTCCATCTTGTATTTTCGAATAAAATCAACCGCGGAATTGGCAAAAACCTCACGGGTCGCAGCTGTCGCAGCTACATCCGAGAAACGGTTCGACCAGGTCCAGCCCCCAACGGAGATTAGGGTCTTCAGGTTCGGGTTCTTTTCCTTCAGCTTCCATAGCTGCTTCAGGTTACCTTTGATGGGATCATCCCATTTGTCATCCCCGAAGCTTTTTCCAGTGTCAATCCAAGGGTCACCAAGAACAATCGTACCGTTCGGAACGCTGATGGCTTGGCCTTGTTCATTCTGGCAAGACCAGGTCACCGGATTAGGGCCAGTGGGGTCGGGATTGCCATGAATGCCATTCCAACAAATATCCGCAAAAGCGTAGTTAATGACATTCATTTTGGTAGGATCGATATCTGTTACATTGTAAGCACGCCCGTAAGCGGCCCATGAAGCGTAATAACCAACCAGTTTGTAATCCTGTGCGGCGTTGGCTGTTTTGGGACTGCCACCCAGGGTGGAAAAGAGTGTCAGAACAAGCGCGGCGATCATCGCAATTGCAAAGGTTTTGCGTGAAGCTTTTTTCGTGAAGATCATTGAATTTCTACCTCCTAGATTCAAAGTGTAGTTCGAAATTCTTTTCGGCAAGATGTCCTGACCTTCACCTCCCGTCGGTTGTAGTGCACCATCACCCTTGGCGTCCCTATCATTCTATTGAAGTTCAATTCGTAGATTCAGCAGCAAAAAAGCAGCGGTCCAAATCAAGCCTTACCCAATCAGTAAGCGCTTTCTTTTATGCTTTTTGTGTGCTGCTGTTTCATTGATTTTAAAAGATGTAACATGCTGTGTATGGTTTGAATGAATAGAGGAGGATGTTTGGAAGTTGGATAATTAGGATGAATTAGATATAAATGGGTGATGGTAACTCTTATTCTCAAGCATAGCTTGCAATTGCGCTAGGGATAAAATCAGGTGATATAGGGGGAGAATTTTCTAATTTATAGTGACTCGTCAAAAAGTGAACCCTTTTGGATTTGTATACTCGCCTTTTATCAAGAAACTCATGAAGAAACACATAACCACCGATGTAATGAATATAAATTATATACATGCCTGAAATATTTTTTTATGGAACTATGCAACGCATCGATGTTTCTTTTCGTTATAGTAGTATCATACGGAAGGTGGTGGGCTCACCGATGGTTGTGTGGGTGTTTTGGCTGATCGCAGCCGGTGTCCTGTTTGTTGTAGAGATGATGACGCTTACTTTTTATTTATTGTGGCTTAGTATTGGTGCTTTGGCCGCAGGTTTGGTGTCGCTGATTGTTCCCGAAGCCATTTTGTTTCAGGTGGTCCTTGGATCACTGGTCGCACTTGGTCTGACTATATTCTCGAAACCACTGGTTTCTAGATTTCGCCATTCACGTGGGTTCAAGGATACAGGTACAGAAATCATCGGTAGGCAAGGAGTAGTTGTTGAGCCGATAGAGCAGGGACGTTACGGGCAAGTGAAGGTAGGCGGAGATACGTGGAGCGCGACCTCTGAACAGTCTCTGGGCAAGGATGAGGTTGTAAGAGTAGTGAAAAGAGGCACGACGATTATCGAAGTAGAACGATGGGGGGAAATGAACTAATGCAATGGGCAATTATCGCAATTATTATTGTAGTGGTCGTAGTTTTTGTGGCATTAACAGTCAAAATCGTACCACAGCAGCGGGTAGGCGTAGTGGAAAGGCTCGGTAAATTTAATCGTCTGCTGACACCGGGGCTGAACATTCTGATTCCTGTAATTGATCAGGTGCGCACCTACCATGATTTACGGATTCAACAAGCAAATGTACCTCCGCAAACGGTAATTACAAAGGATAACGTGCAGGTGCAGATTGATACGATTATTTTCTACCAGGTGGTTGGACCAGAGGAAGCTACTTATGGTATTTCTGATTATGTTTATGGGGTAAGAAACATTTCGACGGCAACGATGCGGCAAATCATCGGTAAGCTGGAATTGGATGAGACCTTGTCTGGACGGGAAAAGATTTCGACGGATATCCGTCTTGCTCTCGATGAAGCTACTGAGAAGTGGGGCGTACGGATCGAGCGTGTGGAAGTTATCGATATCAAACCGCCGTTGGATATTCAGGAAGCGATGGATAAGCAGATGAAAGCAGAGCGGAGCAAACGTGCCATTGTTTTGGAAGCGGAAGCTGCCAAGCAGGATATGATCCTACGCGCTGAAGGGGATAAACAGAGTAAGATTCTAAAAGCAGAAGGCGATAAAGAAGCGCGTATCCGTCAAGCAGAGGGTTCACGCCAGGCGCAGGAACTGGAAGCACACGGTGAGGCTAAAGCGATTCAAGCCGTGGCAGAAGCAGAAAAATCACGCATTGAGCTGATTCGTTCGGCAGGTCTGGATGAGCATGTACTGGCTTATCGTTCCTTCGAGGCTCTGGCTGAGATTGCCAAAGGCCCTGCTAATAAAGTGTTCTTGCCAACTAGCGCTGTTGAAACGCTGGGAAGTCTTGGAGCGATTGCGGAAGTCTTCAAAGCGAGCAAGGACAGTAAATAGATTTTACAATTCGAGCTTATTCCGTTAAAGTAAAAAGCAAAAACAACCTTATGCATAAGAAGCTATTGTTGTTCATGCTAACTTTGAAGGAGAGAAGCTACTGTGACGCAAAAAGAAATTTCACCGCTAGTTGAACTGCTTGGATTACAGCCTCACGTTGAGGGTGGTTGGTACAAAAGACTTTGGAATTCGGAATTTGAAATTTCGCAGGAAGTGTTAGGCGATAGCTATTCTGGATCACGTCATTCGGCATCTTCAATTTATTTTTTACTTCACGAAGGCGAACAATCTGATTGGCATACTGTATTGTCCGATGAAGTTTGGTTGTGGCATTCCGGTAGTCCAATCGTGCTTAGTCTCGGAGGTAATGGAGATAAGCCTGAGGATGTGCAGGAAGTTATTCTGGGTCTCGATATTGCTGCAGGCCAGCAGCCACAAGTGGTTGTTCCAGCGGGAGTATGGCAGGCCGCGCGTTCGTTAGGCAAAGAGCCGACGCTGGTATCCTGTATTGTTTCTCCTGAATTCCATTTTGATGATTTCAAACTAATTGAGAAATAAAGAAGAGCGGGGGCGCTTACGCCTCCGTTTTTTTGTAAGGATTTGGGGAATGATGAAGCCATCTGCTATACTTTTTATGGTAGCGTTTGCTTCTTAAGTGGGTAAAAAGGTTAAGTATGTTTAACGAAATAACAATAAGCTTGGAGGGTTAAGTGATGAGTGAATTGAATGCACCGTTCTCGGGTGGTCCTACTTTAAATGATGGGGTGACCATGCCGTGGCTGGGTCTTGGCGTGTATAAGACTAAAGATGGCGAAGAGGTTATTCATGCGGTCAAAACCGCAGTGGAATTAGGATATCGAAGTATTGATACGGCAGCCGGATACAATAACGAAGAAGGCGTAGGACAAGCTATTCGTGATTGTGGAGTGGCCCGGGATGAGCTGTTTATTACGACTAAAGTACGAAATCCTGATCAAGGTTATGAGTCTACGCTAAAAGCGTTCGAGGATAGCCGGCGCAAGCTAGGTCTGGACTATCTAGATCTGTATCTCATACACTGGCCGGTGGCAGGAAAATATCGTGAGACATGGAAGGCCTTAATTCATCTGCAAAAAGAGGGCCTCATCAAATCTATCGGCGTGAGCAATTTTCAGGTTCATCATCTGAAAGATATCATCGAGGATACCGGAGTGGTACCAGTGGTGAATCAGGTGGAATTCCATCCGCTGTTGACTCAGCGTGAGCTGCTGAAATATGCCAATGAACAGAGCATTCAGCTTGAAGCATGGAGTCCATTAATGCAAGGGAATCTTGATCTACCGCTCTTAAACGAGCTGGCTGAGAAGTATGGCAAGACCCCTGCTCAAATTGTACTTCGCTGGGATTTGCAGCAAGGTGTCATTACGATACCTAAATCCGTACATGCGGATCGAATCAAGGAGAATGCGGGATTCTTTGACTTTACGCTTAGTGATGAGGATGTCAAAGCTATCGAGGGCTTGAACAAAGACCATCGATTTGGCCCGGACCCGGACAACTTTAACCTTTAAGGATCGTTCAGATAAGATCGTAGAGTAATTATTGCAAATACAAGCCAAACAGCAAGTCCCCGTATCCGGTGACTTGCTGTTTGGCTTGTCGATTATCTCAGTTCTCTACGCGCTTATTGGATGGAGATGTTATATTTAAGCAGCCAGAGATCCACTTGGGCGAGGTAAGCAAACAGCTGAGGACCGGACATGAGCTGGCCGAACCAAGGCAGATTGGTTGAGGATTCCGGGGAAGCGGCGATCTCACGGATTTTGGCAGCATCAATTAACGGAAGCAGGGGTGAAGTGGAGTCATCCAGAATGTTTAATACCTGAGTTCGTACCGCATTTAAATAGGCAGGATTATGAGTTTTGGGGTAAGGGCTTTTTTTGCGGTAGAGCACATCGTCTGGAAGAATGCCTTCAAGAGATTTACGTAAAATCCCTTTTTCACGGCCCCCCAGATTTTTGATTTCCCACGGAATATTAAATACATATTGAACGAGTCGGTGATCACAATAAGGAACACGTACCTCTAGCCCTGCGCCCATGCTCATTCGGTCTTTACGGTCTAGCAGAGTAGGCATAAAGCGGGTGATATTCAGATAGGACATTACGCGCATTTGTGCTTGTTTTCCCGTTTCTCCATCCAACTTCGGAACTTCAGCCACCGCATCACTATATCTGTCACCCAAATATTCCAGTGGACGAATCCACTGGTTAATTTCTGGGGAAAGTAGACTTGCACGCATTTTCGGAGCAACTGACCAAGGAAAAGTGCCTGAGGAGAGCATTTCCTCACGGTGGAACCAAGGGTATCCGCCAAAAATCTCATCCGCAGCTTCACCGGAAATAGCTACTGTCGCGTTCTTTTTAATCTCCCGGCAAAATAAGTACAAAGAAGAGTCTACATCGGTCATCCCTGGTAAATCCCTAGTGTACAAAGCATTATCCAGCGCTTCTACAAGCTCCGGGGTATCGAACGAGATGTAGTGGTGGTTTGTATTCAATTCATCGACCATTCGTTTAATCCACGGCCCATCTGCTCCCGGCTGGAAAATATGACTTTTGAAATGTTTGTCGTTATCTACATAGTCTACGGAATAAGTATCCACTTGTCCCTGACCATTCCGGTTGTAGTAATCCACTGCAAGTGCCGTCAGCGCACTGGAATCCAGCCCTCCCGACAAAAGAGAGCAAACAGGGACGTCTGAGACCAGTTGGCGTTCGAGTGTATCTTGGAGCAGTTCACGCACCTTAGCGGCTGTCTCTGCTTCATTGTCAGTATGCTTTGCGCTCTCCAGCTTCCAATAGGCATAACTGCGCAGACCTTCACGGCTATAGATCATAGCATGACCTGGACGAAGCTCTTGCATATCCTTATAAACACCATGACCCGGTGTACGCGCTGGACCGATGATGAAGATTTCTGCGAGACCTTCAGGACCCACAATTGGTTGTACCTTAGGATGCTGCAGCAACGCTTTAGGCTCTGAGCCAAAAACTAGCACATCATCAACCTTGCTATAGAACAGGGGTTTCACACCTAAACGGTCACGTGCAAAAAAGACTTGGTCGCGAAGACCGTCCCATACTGCAAAAGCAAAGATTCCATTGAGCTTCTCTGCGCAATCCGGGCCCCATTCGATATAGGAATGCAGCAGCACCTCTGTATCGCACTGGGTGCGGAATTGATGCCCTCGCTGCTTAAGTTCTTGTTTGAGTTCGAGGGCGTTATATAATTCGCCGTTGTAAACAATCGCGTATACCTGTTCCTCATGGCGGGTGATCATGGGCTGGGCACCGTTCTCCGGATCGATAACGCTAAGTCTGCGGTGACCGAAAGCACAGGGGCCTGAGATCCAGGTTCCGGCTGCATCGGGGCCGCGGTTTGCTAAAGTTTCAGTCATTTTGACCAGCAGCTGCGAGTGCTGAGTGAGATCTCCGCGCCACTGGATAAATCCGGTTATTCCGCACATGATGGTTCATCCTCTCTTTTGTGCGATTGTTGTCCTTACTTTTTTGCCAAGTAATACAGATATATGCCGAAGGAAGGCATAAAATGTATGTCCTTATCCGAACACTAGGGGAGAGGGGAATTTGCCAGGAGGGAAGGATGACAGGTGTATTATATTAAAGACGCCAAAATTCGCAGAATGATGGAGTACGATGGTGCGCCTTGTGCAGAAGTGGGTGTTTTGCCGGGTGCTGTTAGTGATCCTGCGCTTTTGGTGTATATCGTTGAGGATCGGCGTGAAGAAGGATATGAGATTGTCCGTATTCTGACTAATGATGCTGATACCTCTACCGATTGGTTTGATAACAATATGCATGACGCTTTTCAAGATGTGACCTCGAGTGCATTTACAGGCAGCAACTTCATGTCGCCAGAAGATGAGCATTCCAAGTTTCAAAGAGAATTACTCACTTTTGGGGATTTGAAAAAGCAGCTGGAGAAGCGTTTTCGAAAGCTGGAGTAAATAACGAAGGCTTGTAAAGTGTACACTGGAATCGCTGAAAAGGACGGCAGAAATGCCGTTCTTTTCATTTCCTGTGGTTACGCTGACGTGTGAAAAAACCACACCGAAAACTCTTTTATTATTTTTCTAAGTTGTTTTGACTTGAAAAATCCGCTGAATAAGGTATAATAAATATCGTTGCGTCAATACATAGTATTTATTTCTTATATGTCCCGGTAGCTCAGCTGGATAGAGCATGCGCCTTCTAAGCGCACGGTCAGGGGTTCGAATCCCTTCCGGGACGTCAATTAACAGCCTTCCTTCGGGAAGGCTGTTTTTGCGTGCGCGAGTTTTAGTTCGAGGTCACACACGGGGTACTTTTGTCTTCCTTCTTGATCTAAATGTTGAAATTCGAGTCATCGTTGAACATTAAACTTCGAACGACTAGATCACATTTGCACATACGCAGCAGCTATCGGACTCAGAGGACCTTAAATACTGAAAAGTATGGGATTTTCGATGTTATCGGACTCCATTATCGCTATTGGTATCAAACGTGCCCCAAAAGAGCCGCTTTCTCAGGAATAGCTGCACTGGAGTCCGAAACGTTGTTCAAAAGGCGATAAATGAGCAAATAAGGTCATCTGAGTCCGCGAGCCTCCTCAGCAACAGAAAGTGCTGGTTACTGGTGTGTTGAGTTATTTGTAGGCGGTGGAGAATTACGGTTTGAGCATCGATTGGTGTGAACGCTTGGGCGTGTTTAGCTACTAATCATCGTTGAACATCAAACTTCGAACATCTAGACCACATTTGTACATTACGTAGCAGCTATCGGACCCAGATGACCTTAAATGCTGAAAAGTGTGGGATTTTCGATGTTATCGGACTCCATTATCGCTATTGGTATCAAACGTGCCCCAAAAGAGCCGCTTTCTCAGGAATAGCTGCACTGGAGTCCGAAACGTTGTTCAAAAGACGATAAATGAGCAAATAAGGTCATCTGAGTCCGCAAGCTTCCTCAGCCTCAGAAAGTAAATGGTTACTTGGTGTGATGAGTTACTTATTTTGCACATATGCAGCAGCTATCGGACCCAGAGGACCTTAAATGCAGAAAAGTGCGGAATTTTCGATGTTATCGGACTCCATCGTCGCTATTGGTATCAAACGTGCCCCAAAAGAGCCGCTTTCTCAGGAATAGCTGCACTGGAGTCCGAAACGTTGCTCAAAAGGCGATAAATGAGCAAATAAGGTCATCTGAGTCCGCGAGCCTCCTCGGTCTGAGTAATGCTGGTTACTTGGTGTTGTGCATCTATTGTTGTTGACTGCATGGCGAGTTTGATGGTGGGGACTTACGGTTTGAGCATCGATTGGTGTGAACGCTTGGGCGTGTTTAGCTACTAATCATCGTTGAACATCAAACTTCGAACATCTAGACCATATTTGCACATACGCAGTAGCTATCGGACCCAGATGACCTTAAATGCTGAAAAGTGCCACATTTGCGATGTTATCGGACTCCATCGTCGCTATTGGTGCCAAACGTGTCCCAAAAGAGCCGCTTTCTCAGGAATAGCTGCACTGGAGTCCGAAACGTTGCTCAAAAGGCGATAAATGAGCAAATAAGGTCATCTGAGTCCGCGAGCCTCCTCGGTCTGAGTAATGCTGGTTACTTGGTGTGTTGAGCTACTTATTTGTGTACATACGCACCAGCTATCGGACCCAGAGGACCTTAAATGCTGAAAATTAAGGGATTTTCGATGTTATCGGATTCCATCGTCGCTATTGATGCCAAAGGTGCCCCAAAAGAGCTGTTTTCTCAGGAATAGCTGCAGTGGAGTCCGAAATGTTGCTCAAAAGGCGAAAAATGAAAAAATAACGTCATCTGAGTCCGCGAGCCTCCTCCTCAGTTTGAGTAATGCTGGTTACTTGGTGTTGTGCATCTATTGGTGTTGACTGCATGGCGTGTTTGGCGGTGGGGACTTAGGGTTTAAACGGTTTGAGCATCGATTGGTGTGAACGCTTGTGCGTGTTTATCTTCTTATCATCGTTGAGATCAAACTTCGAGCCTCTAGACCGCATTTGCACATACGCAGCAGCTATCGGACCCAGATGACCTTAAATGCTGAAAAGTGCCACATTTGCGATGTTATCGGACTCCATAGTCGCTGTTGGTGCCAAACGTTCCCCAAAAGAGCTGCTTTCTCAGGAATAGCTGCACTGGTGTCCGAAAGGTTGCTCATAAGACGATAAAAGAGTAAATAACGTCACCTGAGTCCGCAAGCGTCCTCAGTCTCGGAAAGTGCTGGTTACTTGGTGTGTTGAGTTACTTATAGGTTTTGGGCACTTACGGTGTTGGGCACTTACGGTGTTGGGCACTTACGGTGTTGGGCGCTTACGGTGTTCAGCACTTATCGTCGTCGAGCACCAAACTCCGCGAGCCTCCTCAATCGCTAATCGCCGAAGAATGTAAATTACCCATTATGCGCACGCTAACCTCAAGCCATAAAAAAGACCGCTCCTAAAGAAGCGGCCAGATTTCCTCCCAGACGGTGTCCAGGATTCCCTGCATGTTATCTTCCATGCTGTTAATTGCAATGACTGCTTGAGCGTCCGGCACCACAAGACAGAATTGTCCATGAGCGCCATCGGCACGGTAAGCGTCGTGGGAGCAGAGCCAGAATTGGCAGCCGTATCCTTCTCCCCAGTCGCCGATTCCATCATTGTCGATCTGTTTTTGTGTAACAAAATCGATCCATGCTGCGGGGATCAGTTGCTGGCCCTGCCACTTTCCTTGCTGTAAAAGCAGCTGTCCAAACCGGCTTAACTCTTCCGTGTTAATCTGAAGTCCGGCACAGCCAAGGGTGATCCCTTGAGGCGTTGTTTCCCAATCGACATTGTTTATGCCCAGAGGTGCAAACAAACGAGGTACCAGATAATCCTTTACGGTTTGCCCGACGCGGGCTTGCACCATTGCAGAGATCATAATGGTATCTCCGCTGCTGTATGTAAATTTCTCTCCGGGAGCTCTGTCTAAAGTCAGAGATAAATAATGCTGCACCCAATTTTTATCCTTCAAGGCTAATCTCTCTTCAGCCCAAAATGGAGGGGAGTCGTGCCCTGTACTCATTCGCAGCAAATCGAACAAAGTTATATCTCCGGGCTGCATGGAAGGAGGTGTTTGTTTAAGAGGAGAGGCATACTCCGGAAAAACATCTTTAAGCGTTGTTTCCAGTGTCAGCTTCCCTTCATCAATGGCAAGACCTACTGCCATAGAAGTAAAAGACTTGCTGACGGAATGCTGCAAGCGCCGAATATCCTCCGTGAGATCCAGTTTTCCCACAAGGTTTCCGTTTTGAAGCACACGAACATTGAAGATATTCAGGTTTCGTTCACGAGCCTTAGCTGCGAATTGAGCCATGTTCAACATAAAAAGAGTCCTTCTTTCTCTTGATATTCCTAGCTAGGATAGCGAAGTGACAAAAAGAAAAACCAGAAAAATGAGTGGAAACGTTTTCTGTTATTGCGATGAAAATCGCTAAATTGATGGTATTCCATTCTTATTTTAAAGTCAATAAAGCAAGGAGAACTATTGTGTGATATATAAATACCGATTATTTCTAATTTCTGGATTGAGTAACTATAGACTTATTGTAATTTTAACCAAATAAAAAGTGATGAATCACAATTTTTTTGTGTTTTTAGTTGACTTATAAAAATTACCTGTTCATAATGGACGAAGTAAGCGGAAAAAACACGCTAAGGACTCAAAATGATGTCGTGGGAAACGTTTCCCATCATTTCATGCGTTTCCACAACCTGATTTTCATCGGGTGAAGGGGGGACTCATCATAGGAGTGGAGCAAGGTAAATATGAATATCAAAGATATTGCAAGGCTATCAGGCGTGGGTATTGCCACAGTCTCCAGAGTAATCAATAATAGCGGTGTTGTAAGCGATACAACTAGAGCTAAAGTAATGGCGGTTGTTAGAGAACATAACTATATTCCAAATGGTAATGCGAGCAACTTGAAAAAGACGCGATCTAATACCATAGCGCTAATGGTAAAAGGGATCTCAAACCCGTTTTTTGCAGACATGATCAAGGAAGTTGAACGCCAGGTGAACCTGCGGGGATGTCCGCTTATGATCCAGCATGTAGAAGATGGAGTAGATGAGATCGATATCGCTCTACAGCTTGTAAAAGAAAAAAATCTATATGGCGTAATTTTTATGGGCGGAACGTATGATCATTCCGAAGATAAATTCAAACAATTAAAAGTTCCATTTGTTCTGACTACCATCACGACTACAAAAGAAGTCGATCCTGCTGTTTTTTCAAGCGTGATCATTGATGATCTTCAGGAATCTTATAAGGCTGTCAGCTATTTAATCTCATTAGGACATCGCAATATCTGCTTTTTGGCCAGATTTCCTCTGGTACAAAATACGACAGGCAACCGGCGGCTTATGGGATATATCAAAGCGCTTGAGGAGCATGGAATTGAGTACGACCCTTCAATGGTAGAGGATTGTGAATATAGTCCCAGCTCTGGCTTTACAGCTACCAAACGTCTGCTCAATAAGAAAAAAGATATCACTGCTGTTTTTGCTGCATCAGATACGATTGCCATTGGGGCTGCTAAGGCGTTATTGTCTTTGGGCTTATCAATTCCAAATGATGTTTCGATTATCGGATTCGACGGGATTGAAATGGCAGAATATTATCATCCATCTCTGGATACGATCAGCCAACCCGGAGTGGATATGGCGAAGGCCAGTGTTGAAATTTTGTTTGACCTGATCACAGGTGATTCGCAAAACAAACATATGGTATTCGAATCCGTACTGGTTAAGCGGGGATCTTGCAAGAAAATAAACAAATGAATAAGAACGAAAAGGAGATAACTCATGGCATTATTAACAGTTGAGACAGGCTCTCCTACCTTGAGAATGACAACGACCATCAGTATTATCTCCCCCGTCGATTCAGGCAACATGTCTGGAGGAACGCTCTACCTGCTGCATGGTGCTGGTGATAACGCCAGTACTTGGCACAGGATGACTACTATTGAGCAGTATGCAAGTCAATATGGTTGTACAGTCATAATGCCGCAAGTAAACAGGAGCTATTATACAGACATGGAGTACGGACTGGATTACTTCCACTATGTGACCCATGAGCTTCCCGAGCTTTGTGGTCGAATGATGAGGTTGGATGATAATCCGCAGAAGACGTATATCGCTGGTTTATCGATGGGCGGGTATGGCGCTCTGAAATGTGCACTTACCTATCCCGAGCGTTACAGCAAAGTGGTTTCGTTATCAGGAGTTACCGATCTCCAGAAACGATTAAACGATCCGCAAATGTCCAAGGACATGGCGAGGGAGATGGCGGGTACTTTTGGAAAACGCTTACAAATTAAGCCGGATCAGGATCTGTACGCTTTAGCCGCTAAATTGGTCGACGATAAACGTAACCTGCCTTCGATTCTGACTTGCTGTGGTTCGGAAGATCCGTTTGTGGAGATGAATCGGGAATTCGCAGCTCACCTGGAGACGACCCCTTATGAATTTCAGTATGTTGAGACCCCTGGAACTCATGAATGGCGATTCTGGGAGGAGCATCTGAAGACAACCTTTGATTTCTTGTACAACTAAAAGACATAAGCAGAGTGAGGAGATGCAAATTGAAATCCGAAGTTGCAATACCGGCTAAAAAAATGAACGACAGTAGATTCCAACTGTTCCTAAGAGAAGTCTGGAAGAACAGAATGGTCTATACTCTGGTGCTTCCTGGACTAGTGTGGCTTTTCCTATTTGCTTATCTGCCGATGGGTGGTCTATCTCTGGCTTTTAAAGATTTTAAAGCGAATTTAGGAATTTGGGGCAGCCCATGGAGCGGATTCGAGAATTTCACCTATGTGTTCCGTGACCCGGCTTTTATTGACGCCGTATGGAGAACGTTAACCATTAACATCGGTAAGCTGATTATTCAGTTCCCTTTTCCAATCATATTGGCCTTGCTGCTGAATGAACTGCGCATGAATCGTTACAAAAAAGCTTTACAGACGGTGTTTACATTTCCGAACTTCCTGTCATGGATCGTAGTATCCGGGGTTGTTATCAATGTGCTTTCCTATGATGGTCTGGTTAACAGCCTCATTCAAATGTTTGGCGGGACAGGCATTAACTTCCTAGGTTCTGAAAAAATGTTCGTTCCGATGTTGTATCTTACGGATATCTGGAAATCAGCAGGTTGGGGAGCCATTATCTTTATGGCCGCTATCTCTGGTATTGATACAGACCAATATGAATCCGCACAGATTGATGGTGCCACACGCTTGCAGCAAATGTTCCGCATTACTCTGCCTAACATTCTTCCGACGATTACGATCATGTTTATCCTTTCCGTCGGTGGCCTGATGTCATCTGGATTTGACCAAATCTTTAACTTGAGCAACGCTGCAACGAAAAACGTCTCAGAAGTACTAGATGTGTATATCTACCGAATCACGTTCCAGTCTTCAACAGACTTTTCATTCTCCACTGCAGTCAGTTTGTTCCGTTCACTTGTTAATATGATTCTGCTGATTCTGGCAGATAGAGCTGCCAAACTTATGGGCGGAGACGGTTTATTCCGGTAAGAAAGGAGTGCAAATGTATGAGTAAAAAAAAGCTGACTATTATGCAAGACCATAAAAAAATGACCGCTATGGATTATGTGATTTTCGTAATTCTGAGTGTGGGCGCTTTGGCCATTCTTATTCCATTCTGGAATGTCATTATGATTTCTTTTTCTACGCAAAAAGAATACGCTGATAACCCTATGATGTTATTTCCGAAGAACCCAACACTGGAATCCTATCGGGCACTCTTTGCTGATGGGCGGATCGGGACAGGGTATTGGAATACCTTTAAGATCTTAATCTTAGGACTCCCGCTTAGCTTGTTCTTAACGACAAGTATGGCTTACGGCCTTAGCCGCAATAAATTCCCGGGTAAAAAGCTGATTTTTATGCTTGTCCTGTTCACAATGATTTTTAATGGCGGGATTGTACCTTTGTATCTGGTGATGAAGGATCTGCATCTGACAGGCAACCTTTGGTCAGTTATTCTGGCTGGAAGCTTCAGTGCGTTTAACCTGATTCTGATGTCGAACTATTTTAGCAGTCTGCCTGAGTCCCTGATGGAATCTGCGCGACTTGATGGTGCTGGGGAATGGAGAATCCTGTTCTCTGTAGTCCTGCCATTATCTGCTCCAATCGTAGCTACCATCACATTGTTTTACGGAGTAGCCTTCTGGAATGGGTGGTATGACGCCATGATCTTCCTGCGGAAAGCGGATCAGATGCCACTGCAGAACGTGTTGCGATCTATCATTATGGAAGCCCAAGTGAATGCATCGAATGCCACAAGTGTTGACGCAGTGGGTAAACAATCATTCTCCATGGGTATGAAAATGGCGGCAGTGTTCGTTACCATGGTTCCTATTATGTGTTTCTTCCCAATGCTCCAAAAGCACTTTGCCAAAGGAGTACTGACAGGGGCTATCAAGACCTAGGGATTTATGATTTATCCATATAAAAGAGGGTCAGTCACACAATTTAAGGAGGACAAAATGAATATTTTAAAAAGAAAATCTGTAAAGTCAATCCTTGCCGGTGTTTTATGTCTTACTCCAATCATGTTGGCAGCATGCTCAAGCTCAGACAATAATGCTAATAGCGGAAATTCAGGCAATCCAACAGATGGATATAAAGATGAGTTGAAGATTTCGTTAGCCAGCACCATTAAGACAACAGAATCTGATTTTGATAACGTGTATCATAAATATTTTACGGATAAGTTCAATATTAAATGGGATTACAACTATATTGAATGGGATTCATGGGCTGAGAAGCTGCGCCTGTGGATTAACTCCGGTGATCTTCCTGACGTAGCAAGCTGGAACTATGTTCACGGTGATGCGCTTAATTACATTGATCAAGGGCTGCTGTACAAGCTGCCAGATGACTGGAAAGAACGTTGGCCGAATGTGGCAGCCGCTTATAAGCTGACAGGACTTGGCGATGAATTGGAGAAAGCGGTAGGTGGCACTTATGTTCTGCCAAGACCGGTATACTTTGAGAACAAGCCGGCAGATCCGCTCATTAACCAAATCGGAGTAATTGCTCTGCGTTCTGACTGGGCTAAAGCCGTTGGTTTTGAATTGAAAGATGCCTACACTACTACAGAACTGATGGAATTTGCTAGATTGCTTAAAGAGAAAGACCCTGGCAAGGTAGGAGATAAACTCATTCCTATTTCTTATGACATCAACGATGCTTTGACTAATATTGTAATGGCTAATAGCGTGCATTCCAGAGTAGAGTCGGCATTCTATAAAGATGCAGATGGCAAATACCAATGGGGTCCAGCCAACGATGAAACGTTAGCGGCACTGAAAGAACTTCAAACTACTTATAAAGAAGGATTACTGCACCCTGAGTTTTATACTTGGAAAAATGGCGAATCTGGCCAAAAGTTCACAGTTAACGGTGTTTCCGGTATTACGAGTCTAGGTGGTTTGGCTTCTTACAGAAAAGACATGGACGTTAAAATGAAAGATAACCTAGGTGTAAATAGTGATGACCTAGTGCACACAGCTATTGTACTTGGCGATGACGGTAAATATCGTAACCTCGATCAAGTTAACTTCTGGTCTGCTGTAATCTTCTCGCCAGATATCAGCAAAGAGAAATTTGAACGGATTATGGACTTCATGGAATATACAACAAGTAAAGAAGGTCAATTGACCGTTAACTTGGGCTTTGAAGGAACAGATTGGAAAAAAGGCAAAAATGGCGAATTAATCAGCCTACTCCCTGAAGGAACAACATTGGATAAGAAATATCCGAACCGTTTTGAAGGACTGTATGTCTTGGCGGATGACTTTAGTATCGTGAACCCTGCGATCAAAAAAGAATATCGCGATCGTTCTGTAGAACTGTTCAAAGAAAAAGCTGAGCTTGCTTTAAAAGACAAAGCAACGGCTGAATATGACTGGGATTACCAGTTGTATGATTCCAAGGCTAAAAATCAGGCTTCCTTTGACTATGCTACAGAATACACTAACCTGATTTTGAAACCAGGCGATCTAGAGACGAACTGGAAAGAATGGGTTAAGAGCAAACAATCCCTCGTTCAGCCGGTTCTAGATGAACTAAACAATCTAAAAAAATAGCTTTCGCCCTATGCATGTAGGAATGAACCTACAGGACCCGCGTGCAATTCTTGCACACGGGTTTTTCCATTCATAGGCATCGGCAGAATTGAACAATGGAGGATTTGAAATGAATGAGCAGCAACTGACTACCTTGTTGAACCAGATGACGCTTGAAGAAAAGATTGCACAATTGCAGCAGCTAGCCGCTAATTTCTATGAAGGGGCAGAGGATGGAGGACAAATCACTGGCCCTATGGCATCCATGGGAATTACGGACCACATGATCGAGAGCAGCGGCTCTGTACTTGGTCTATCAGGTGCAGCGCAAGTCATTGCGGTTCAGGAAGCCCATTTACGCAAAAATAGATTGGGCATTCCCTTGCTGATGATGGCGGATATTGTGCATGGCTTCAAGACGATTTTTCCGGTCCCGCTGGCAATTGGCTGCTCTTGGGATATGGATCGCGCAGAGCTGAGCGCCGAGATTGCGGCTAAAGAAGCGGCAGTCTCCGGTGTGCACGTTACTTATGCGCCAATGGCGGATCTTGTACGGGACCCGCGTTGGGGAAGAGTAATGGAGTCTACAGGAGAAGATCCATATTTGAATGGTAGGTTTGCCCGTGCGTTTGTGCGCGGATTTCAAGGAAGTGACTTGACTGGTGATGTAGATCGTCTGGCGGCTTGTATTAAGCACTTTGCTGCCTATGGTCTATCCGAAGGCGGCCGCGATTATAATACGGTGGATTTATCGGAACGGCAGCTGCGTGAATATTATCTGCCGGCCTATCGTGCAGCACTGGATGAAGGTGCAGAAATGGTCATGACTTCATTTAATACGATTGATGGGATTCCGATAAGCGGCAATGTCAAACTGCTTCGCCAGCTGCTTCGTGAAGAATGGGGATTTGATGGCGTATTGATTTCGGATTGGGGTGCAGTGAAGGAACTGATCCCACATGGTGTCGCCGAGGATGAGGCTGAGGCAGCACTTAAAGCCATCAAAGCTGGTGTAGACATCGAGATGATGACGGCTTGTTACGTTCATCAGCTTCCGGCGCTTGTTGCAGATGGGCAAGTAGATGAGAAGATTATTGATGAAGCTGTGCTTCGTATTTTGAAATTGAAGCAAAGATTGGGCTTGTTCGAGCATCCGTTCCGCGGAGCTGACGTCGAGAAAGAGCGTGAGGTAATCTTCTGTGAAGATCATCGAAATGCGGCGCGTGAGTTGGCGGCTAAATCCTGCGTACTGCTCAAGAATGATCAGGTTCTGCCGCTCGCTGCAGAGCAACGGATTGCGCTAATTGGACCGTTTGCTACTAGCGGAGATATTCTTGGACCGTGGTCGTGGTTGGGTTCAACGGAAGAGGCAAGCCGTCTTGCACCGGCACTTCAAGCTCGCGCAGGTGCGGGTAAGATTACTGTTGCAGAAGGTTCTGGAGTCGATAGCTTTACAGAGGAACAGTGGCTGGAGGCGGAAGCGGCTGCTAAGCAAGCTGATGTGATTGTACTGGCGCTTGGTGAACATTCAGAGATGAGTGGAGAAGCGGGCAGCCGTTCAGATATCCGTTTGCCGGAAGCGCAGCTTGAGCTTTTACAACGTCTGAAACAGCTGAATAAGCCTATCGTGGTGGTGTTGTTTAATGGACGTCCACTAGACTTGGCCGGCGTGTACGAGCATGCAGATGCTATTCTGGAGGCTTGGTTCCCAGGCAGTGAAGGCGGAGCGGCAATTGCCAGTCTACTTTATGGAGATGAGAATCCTTCAGGAAGATTAACGATGTCTTTCCCGGTATCCGTTGGGCAGATTCCAGTCTATTACAATCATTTCAACACTGGACGCCCACTTCATGCTCCGGGTGCCGACAAACGTTATGTCTCGCAATATCTGGATATTCCTAATGAGCCGCTTTTGCCATTTGGTTTTGGACTAAGCTATACGACATTTAGCTATAGTGAACCGATTCTGTCCGGTGAAATCATGACTGAAAATCAGCCTATTGAAATAACCGTTACGGTGACCAATACTGGAGAAGTAGATGGGGAAGAGGTAGTGCAGCTGTATATCCGAGACATTTCCGGAGAGGTCGTCAGACCAATGAAGGAACTGAAAGATTTTGCCAAAATCAACCTCTCACCAGGGGAAAGTCGTGAAGTGACCTTTACCCTTACCGAACAGCAGCTTCGTTATTATCATAGCGATCTAAGCTTTAGCAGTGATCCGGGACGATTTAAATTATTCGTCGGTTCGAACAGCAATGAGGTTAAAGAACGGGATTTTTGCTTAACATTAGCATAAGTAGAATATATACGGCAGTAACGCCGTAATGGAGGAAGTGTAAAATATGACTACTAATTTGAATACTAACATCCGTTTAAACGCCGGGGATCTATCCTTCACTTTTACAAACAGCGGGGACTTGTTCCAAGTCCTTTACGAACGGACAATGATCAATCAATTGCTGCCAAGCATTGTGGACGGCTCATTATCCAATCTATTTTTGCGAGTGCACAATGATGGAAACATTCAAGCCATTCCTTTGCTTGGCATTCATTCTTCAAGCACAGTACGTAAGGCTGGAAACCGTTTGGTTTGGGAAGGTACTGCGGAAAATATAGAATATCAAGTTATTTTCACCCCTACTGCAGGAGGAACTTGGTTCTGGGATGTGAAGCTTACTGGACAAAATGCAGAGGTAGATCTCGTGTACGGACAGGATGTAGGGATTGCTGATATCGCCGCTGTCCGCAGTAATGAAGCTTACCTGTCACAGTATATCGATCATGCGGTATTTGAGGATCAATCCAAAGGGTACGTTGTTTGCTCTAGACAGAATCAGCCACAGGGCGGGAAATTCCCATATCTGCAACAGGGTTCACTTACCAAGGCAACGAGCTTCTCAACAGATGGTTTTCAATTCTTTGGACTGTCCTATAAAGAAACCAACCAACCAGAGAGCTTGGGTCGTGAGCAATTAAGTAATGAAATCTATCAATATGAATTCGCATATACTGCGCTGCAATCGGAACGGGTGAAGCTGAGTGGTGAAACACGGTTTGTGTTCTACGGATTGTTTAAGCAAGATCATCCAGAAGCGATCACTGCGCTAGAATTTGCTAATGATATTGCTGCGGCTTGGGATGCTGTTAAAGATTTACCTTTAGAAGCTGAAGCAGCACTTGAACGTTCTTTCTTCTCGAAGGAGCTGGGAGCACCGCTGGCTGCAGATTCGCTGACAGAGAAAGAGATCGAGGTCTTGTTTCCGGTTCGTTATCAGGAGGAGAGAGAAGGAGACACACTACTTTCCTTTTTCACGGAGAATTATGAGCACGTAGTATTAAAAGAGAAAGAAATGCGCGTAGAACGGCCACACGGCCATATCCTGATGAGTGGGGATAACGCTCGGCTTAATGATAAGGTCATCACAACAACTTCATATATGTACGGGATCTTTAACTCCCAGGTGGTAATTGGAAATACCAATTTTAACAAGCTAATGTCCAATCCAAGAAATGCGCTTAACATTCCAAAAGCTTCAGGACAACGCATTTATGTAGAGTGGAACGGTGAATATCGTTTGCTGACCATGCCTTCTCTATTTGAGGTTGGTTTCAACTATGCTCGTTGGTATTACAGAACAGATGGTGAATGCTTCATTATTACGAACTACACCACCGAAGATTCGCCAGAGATATTCCTGAATGTGCGTTCGGAAAGCGGACGAGCTTATCGTTATTTAGTCACTAATCAAATCACCATGAACGTTAACGAATACGAGCTTCCATATCAATCTAAGCAAGAAGGTGGAGCAGTAATCTTCTCGGCTGACAGAAGCGCACTAAGTGCTGGTGAATATCCTGACTTACAGTATAAATTACAGGTACAGGGTGCGGAGTTAACTCTGCAGGATGAAGGTAGACTTGTCTCTCCTGTTCAACCAACTGAAGCACCGTTAGCAGTACTGGAGCTGTCTGCCAGCAGTGAATGGACCTTGAATATTCAAGGCCTTCTGGATGGTAAGTCACTTGCTCCAAGAAATCGTTCAGCTGAGGAAGAGATTTCTGCTTATCGCGCATTTTATGCTGGTGTGATGAATGGCTTCCGCCTGACGCTTGGGGACGGAACAGAAGGTGAACTGTTTAAGGTTAATGCTCTGACTTGGTGGTACACACATAACATGCTGGTTCACTATTCGGTTCCACATGGTTTAGAGCAATATGGTGGCGCTGCTTGGGGAACACGGGATGTATGTCAGGGACCTGTGGAATATTTCATGGCTACGCAAAAATACGAACAGGTTCGTGAAATTTTGCTGACGCTGTATAGTCATCAATATGAAGATGATGGCAACTGGCCACAATGGTTCATGTTTGATAAATACACGAAGATACAACAAGAAGAGAGCCATGGAGATATTATTGTGTGGCCGCTTAAGGTGCTTGGAGACTACTTGGCAGTAACTCAGGATTACAGCATCTTGGGAGCAACAGTGCCGTATACCCGTAAGCACAGCTTTGACTTTACAGAAGAAAAAGCGACGTTGCTGGATCATGCGCGGAAGGAAATTGCTTATATTAAGGATCATTTCCTGCATGACACACATCTGTCTTCTTACGGTGATGGAGACTGGGATGATACACTCCAGCCTGCAAATCCACAGCTGAAGCAGTATATGGTTAGCAGCTGGACAGTGGCGCTTACCTATCAGACACTTAATCAGTTCTCAGAGGTACTTCGTTCAGTTGATCAAGCTGAGGCAGAGGAACTGAAGGCGATGGTGGAAGGAATCCGTAAGGATTTCCATACTCATATGCTTCAATCCGAAGTGATTCCTGGCTTCCTGTATATGGAGGACCCTGAGCAGATTAAGCTTATGGTGCACCCAAGTGACACAGAAACAGGTATCCAGTACCGTCTGCTGCCAATGACGCGCAGTATGATCAGTGAGCTGCTTACTCCGGAACAGGCCGAAGCACACTATGATGTCATTCAGGATAAACTATTCTGCCCTGACGGTGTACGTCTGATGAATCGTCCAGCTCAATATGTTGGCGGGGTCAGCACTCATTTCAAACGTGCGGAGCAAGCGGCTAACTTTGGCCGGGAAATTGGACTTCAATATGTGCATGCACATATCCGTTATGTAGAGGCTATGGCCAAGCTCGGTAAAACCGATCAGGTCTGGAAGGGTCTGGCAGCGATTAATCCGATCGGAATCCGCGATGTGGTGCCAAACGCTGAACTACGTCAAGCTAACTCCTATTTCAGTAGCTCGGATGGTAAATTTAACACCCGTTATGAGGCACAGGAGAATTTCGATAAACTGCGCAATGGTGACGTAGCTGTTAAAGGTGGCTGGAGAATCTATTCCAGCGGTCCTGGGATCTATATGAACCAGTTAATCTCGAATGCACTGGGGATCCGTACGGAAGGTGGAGACTTAATTGTTGACCCGATTCTGCCGGAATCGCTGGATGGAATGCACTTTAGCTTTGAATATGCAGGCACTAAGGTAGATTTTATCTATCATCTTACAGGTCGTGAGATCAGTCGAATTACTATCAACGGTACGGAAGTGCAAACAGAAGGTACACCTAACCGCTATCGTAACGGTGGTGTTCGCATCAAACGTGCGGACTTTGATCGTCTCAGCACGGAAGCTGGAAATGTGATAGAGATTTATAAGTAACATTATATATAGAAGGGCAATCTCCGCGTTAAGCGCGGAGATTGCCCTTTTTTTGTGTTTTTTACATTCGGCTCGGTGTCGGTAACCCAAGCACTTCGAGCACATCTCCCAAGATGTCCTTGAATCTTGAAGTGAGCCAGAGGCGGAATTCGATCGTGGCTGAATCGCCTTTTAGAATTGGACATACAGAATAGAAGTTGTTGAACAGGGTAGCTAGGGTATGGGCGTAAGTGCAGAGCGTATTTGGCGTTAACTCTATACTTGCTGAATGTAATATCTCCGGCCAGAGGCTTAGCTGTCTTAGCAGCGCAAGCTCTGCTTTTTCCAATTCGGAAGGGAACAGAAGCTGTGCGGCAGCTGTAAGGATTGGGATCGTAGCTTTACTCAAAACGCTTGTCGCACGCGCAAAAGTATACATCAGATAAACTCCGGTATTGCCGGATATTTCGGTAGCCTGTTTGAAATCAAACACGATTTCCGTTCCTAAATTAAACCGCAGCAGATAGTAGCGAATCGCAGCAGTGGCAATCATTCGGCTGGAGAGGCCGTCTTTATCGGAACGTGAGTGTTCGATGTTCTGTTCCATGAGTTCCACCAGATCGCTTACCTTAATCCCGATTCCCTGTCGTCCGGACATAGCATAAGAAGATTTGCCTTCTGAAATATCTATACCCAGCTCGGCAGCCGAGGCGGGACTAAGAGATACAACACCATAACTCACATGATGGAGTTTGTCTGCTTGCTCGTTATAACCTAGTGCCCCTAAGGCTTGCTTAACCATCTGTTGTGGATATTCCTGTCTGTAATCGATCACATTGATGACTCTGTCCGCCTGCCCATAAGACTCTTGGGTTCCAGTTAATCCTGTTGTCCATAAACCGGACGAGAATTCGCTATAGGAGAAATCTTTGGTTAAAAGACCAAATTTCCAGAGATGATAGGCAATATCTTTGGCTGTATACGTTGAAATCCCATTCGAACGCACCAGCACCTTATCGAGATGATGCTCCTCTGAATCCGCTCCAATGTTAGCCTCTGTTCCTTGCTTCAGCACCCAGCAGCCTGCGAGTTTACCTTCAGTCTCTTGTACAAAAACGGCTGTCTGCTTCAGTAGCTCAGCTGCGGCTGCCCAAAATCCCTCTTTTAAAATACTGCTCTCCCATACCAGCAAATCATAATAAATCCCAAAATGTTTCATTTCCTCTACATGCTCTCTAACGATACGTTCAGCTACAAGGTTGCCCAGCCAGGCTTCATTGCCGCCACCTTGTTCAAGGGAGTGCAGTATATCTGTGCGCTTGTGTGTCATCTCAGGGTTCAGCGCATATTCTTTGTTCACTTTGGCATAAAGATCCCAGCAAAAATCACCGAAACGTTGATGTTCCCCTTCTAAAGGTATATTTAATAATCCAACAACTGTATCCGCCAGCTGATTGCCGAGATCATCAATGTAGTTATGGACCTCTACGTTATACCCAGTTCTTTTCATAATTCTGACTAGAGTATCGCCAATACAGGCGTTTCTTAGATGACCTACATGAGCGGCTTTGTTGGGGTTGATAGAAGTGTGCTCGATGATGACTTTTTCCCCAGTGCTGGCAGGCAGTTCAAAGGAATGTTCAGCCCAGCTTTGCCAATTCATATACAAATTGATAAATCCGGGAGCAGCGACTTCAACTTTTTGCAATAGACCGGCGAAACGCCCTTTGAATTGAAGTTCTGCTTTCACTAATTCTGCTATGACCATTGGGGATTTACGTAGAGTTTTGGCTAGCTGCATAGCGATATTACATGAATAATCACCATGTTCTAGATTTGCTGGCTGTTCGATCAGAATGGCAATGTCCTCTGGATAGTCAGCTCCTAAAGTATTGAATACACGGTGTACACTGTGCTCGATTCCGTCTTTGATGATTTGATTTAACATGGTATACCCTCCTTTGAAAATACAAAAAAGCCCTCGTCTCAAAAGAGACGAGGGCTTTAGCGCTCGCGGTACCACTCTCGTTGCTGAACAAGTTGTTCAGCCACCTTACGGGATAACGGCCTTCAGCCGGGACTTCCTACTAAGATTCAGAAGTCCATCTCACGGGTGCGCTTCATTAAAGAAATCTGTACCGGCTTACACTCTCCCGGCTCGCTGAGGACTAGATCTCGTTAACTACTCTCCCGCTCATCGATGCTTAATTAATTTTTACCAGTATACCCAATATTTCATAAAAAGCAATAGTGTTAGCTTCTTAACAATCTTGGTTGCTCTTTGTTATTAGATTATCAGTTTAGTAGATTATAAATTTGGAAAAAGAAGGCTGTCTTGTTATAGGACCAGCTGTTCCTTTGCACAACAGTCCACACGCTAACTCAAGCCAAGGAATATTACTATACGGAGCCACTAATCTTTCAAATTGTAGTGGAAGGGAGGAGTGAATAAAACATGGCTATTTTTTCTACTGGACCTATAGATAACAGCCCGATCCTAGGGGTCAGACCGTCGCAACTGGTAACCGTAAAAGTAGTTAATCGGGATTCTCTTAATCCTTATAATCTAGTTATTCAAGGTTTCCTTCTTAACGGATCAAGAACGATGTATGTGAATGAAACAGTAAATCTAGCACCTAATCAAGTTTTAACTAAGAACTATTTTGCCGACTTGGACGCATTTGAATTTGTATTTACAACAGTAGAAGCAGTTGAAGCAGAGGTTGGGATTTCAGTCTGGGGAAAACAGAACTCGGGGGCATTGGTAGATCCTCATCGCATAGTTGCGTGGGAGAAGCAGGCAGTATTAATTTAATAATTATTTTTGTGACACAGTTAACGTTAAAGGAGTGATGAGAAATTGAGTTATTTATCTACCGGACCGATAGACAATAGTATGGTAGGGGGTGTAAGACCTACTCAGCATGTTACTGTCAAAATTGATAACCGAAGTGACATTGATTCATCAATGGCTCTTGTTCAAGGATACTATATGGATGGGACAAGAACTTTATATGTAAGCGAGCTGATAAATGTAGCACCTAATGAAGTTATAACACGTGATTATTATGGCGATTTTGATGCGTTCGAATTTATTTTTACAACTACAAGTCTGGTAGATGATCCGATTCAAATCTCAGTATGGGGAAAAAATAGCGTTGGCCAGATTGTGACTGCCCATCGACTTGTACATGCAGAATTGCTTGGTGTAACGCAAGGGATAACTGGTGCGACCGGTGCGACTGGTGCAACAGGAGCGACCGGAGCCGATGGAGCAACGGGTGCTACCGGAGCAGGAGAGACTGGGGCGACAGGTGCAACAGGGGCAGATGGAGTGACTGGTGCAACCGGGGTGACTGGAGCGGATGGAGCCACTGGAGTGACTGGGGCAGGAGAGACTGGGGCAACAGGTGCCGATGGAGCTACAGGTGCAACTGGTGCAACCGGAGCGGATGGAGTAACTGGAGCGACCGGAGCAGGAGAGACAGGTGCAACAGGTGCAGATGGAGTGACTGGGGCGACTGGTGCAACGGGAGCAGACGGAGCAACGGGTGCTACAGGAGCAGGAGAGACAGGGGCAACAGGAGCCGATGGAGCTACAGGAGCAGACGGAGTAACTGGGGCGACTGGTGCAACGGGAGCAGACGGAGCAACCGGGGCGACCGGAGCAGGAGAGACTGGGGCAACAGGAGCAGATGGAGCTACAGGTGCAACAGGAGCAACGGGAGCAGACGGAGCAACGGGAGCAGACGGAGCAACGGGTGCAACAGGAGCGACCGGAGCAGGAGAGACTGGAGCTACAGGAGCAGACGGAGTAACTGGGGCGACTGGTGCAACGGGAGCAGACGGAGCAACCGGGGCGACCGGAGCAGGAGAGACTGGGGCAACAGGAGCAGATGGAGCTACAGGTGCAACGGGTGCAACGGGAGCAGACGGAGCAACCGGGGCGACCGGAGCAGGAGAGACTGGGGCAACAGGAGCAGATGGAGCTACAGGTGCAACAGGAGCAACGGGAGCAGACGGAGCAACGGGAGCGACTGGAGCAGGAGAGACTGGGGCAACAGGAGCAGATGGAGCTACAGGTGCAACAGGAGCAACGGGAGCCGATGGAGCAACGGGAGCGACCGGAGCAGGAGAGACAGGTGCAACAGGTGCAGATGGAGTGACTGGTGCAACGGGAGCCGACGGAGCAACCGGGGCGACCGGAGCAGGAGAGACTGGGGCAACAGGAGCAGATGGAGTGACTGGTGCGACTGGTGCAACGGGAGCAACTGGAGCAGGGGAGACTGGAGCGACTGGTGCAGACGGAGTAACTGGAGCAACTGGAGCGACTGGTGCAACAGGAGCGGATGGTGCAGAAGGAGTAACTGGAGCAACTGGGGCGACTGGTGCAGACGGAGTAACTGGTACAACGGGTGCAACCGGAGCGGATGGAGTAACGGGAGCAACAGGAGCAACGGGTGCAACCGGAGCAACAGGAGTAGCTGGTGTAACCGGAGCAACGGGTGAAGCTGGAGCGACTGGAGCAACGGGAGTAGCTGGGGCAACCGGAGCAACGGGTGAAGCTGGAGCGACTGGAGCAACGGGAGTAGCTGGAGCAACCGGAGCAACGGGTGAAACAGGAGCAACAGGAGCAACAGGAGCCACCGGAGCAACGGGTGAAGCTGGAGTGACCGGAGCAACGGGAGTAGCTGGAGCAACTGGAGCAACGGGAGTAGCTGGGGCGACAGGAGCGACAGGAGTAGCTGGTATAACCGGAGCAACGGGAGTAGCTGGGGCAACAGGAGCGACAGGAGTATCTGGTGTAACCGGAGCAACTGGGCTTACTGGTGCAACAGGTGTAACCGGAGTAACTGGAGCTACAGGTCCGAACATTCAACAAGAAGGTTTTTCTGCTTTTAAGCCCTCATTGGCAATTTCCACATCTACCCAATTAACTGGCTGGACTGTGACAACACCTTTTTATGATAGCCCGTCCTTCGACGAAGTTGGGGGAAATTATACTATTCCGACAACTGGTAGATATTCGATTGAAGCGACTATCAATTACTCCACAACTGCCTCACTCACTGTCAGTCTTGGTACTGGAATTAATCCGGCTTTCGTAGTTCAGAGAACTTCTCCTACTGCAACAAATCTGGTAAGTGGCTTGTTCCCAGTACTTGATGTGAATGTTGCACTTATATTAGATTTGAGAGCAATTTTGGGAAGTGGTACTGTGACGCTGGCTGGAGAATTTGCATTAACCGCAGGTGATGTGATTGGCTTGTTCTATGTGGCAAATGGTTTGACGGTTCCTTTGAATTTGGGTGGCGCGAACTCAGCAGGTATCGTCTGGTCTGTTCATGAATTAACTTAAGTTTATCTTCGAGTTCAGTATTTACAACAGGGGTAATTCGGTAGCCGTAAGTATGGCTTTCGGGTTATCCCCTGTTTTGTTGGCGATATGTTATAAGTTGACTAGAGCGATGCTTATTAGGTTCTTCTTCTATTAATCCATTACGGATTTTCAGATTGCTATAATGTATCAAATATGTGTAACAGTAGTTTTTAAATGGATGTCCACACCTTAATTCGAAATAAGAATAATACTATAAAGAGCCAAAAATTATGAACTAATTTTATAGGATCATAGATTATCAACCTAGAGTAGGTGGGAGGAATGATTATAGATAGAATCATATTTTATACAGAACTATTGAGGAGGATTTTGTTCGGTTGGTTTGATTTTCGCAATTCAAATAATAAGCGTATTTTAAAATTCATAAAAAATGAGGTGTTGAAAATTGAGTCAACTATCTACTGGTCCTATAGAAAATAATCTGGTAGGCGGTGTAAGACCTACTCAGCTTGTTACTCTTAAAATTGTCAATCAGAGTGATGATACTCCGTCAACGGTTCAAGTCGAAGGCTATTATATGAATGGGACAAGAACTTTATATGTAAGTGAACAGGTTAATTTAGCTCCTAATCAAGTGGTTAATAGGGATTATTATGCAAACTTTGATTCATTTGAATTTCTATTCACAACACCTATTACGATTGATGATCCCATTCAAATTTCAGTTTGGGGGAAGAGCAGCACAGGTCAATTAGTGACTGCTCATCGCCTTGTCTACTCTGAATTATATGGAGAATATATAGGAATTACAGGTGCTACTGGAGCTACTGGAGCTACAGGAAGCGTTGGTGCAACGGGAGCGACAGGAGGTACTGGCGTAACCGGAGCCACAGGTGCTGGAGCCACGGGAGCGACAGGAGCTGCTGGAGCAACGGGAGCCACAGGAGCGACAGGAACTGCTGGAGCCACAGGAGCAACAGGAACTGCTGGCGTAACTGGAGCAACAGGAACTGCGGGAGCCACAGGAGCAACAGGAACTGCTGGAGCCACAGGAGCAACAGGAACTGCTGGCGTAACTGGAGCAACAGGAACTGCTGGAGCCACAGGAGCAACAGGAACTGCTGGAGCCACAGGAGCAACAGGAACTGCTGGCGCAGGCGCAATCATTCCATATTCTTCTGGACTTCCAGTTGCTATGACCACTGTATTAGGGGGTCTTTTGAATACTTCAAGTGCAGTTGGTTTTGGTAGCAGTGCGACCAATATCAGTATTACAGGCGGTACTATAGATCTTACTGGAGCGGCTGGAACCTTGCTGAACTTTGCGTTCTCGGTTCCTAGAACAGGAACGCTTACGTCTATGGCAGCCTATTTCAGTGCGACATCTTCCGTTAGTTTGGTGGGTTCTACGGTAACAATCACGGCTCAATTATACAGATCTACTACACCTAACAATACCTTCACAGCAGTACCTGGGGCTTTAGTTACGTTAAGTCCTCCGCTTACAGGATTAATTGCTCTTGGAACTATTAGCAGTGGTAATACCACAGGCTTAAGCATTCCTGTAACTGTGGGAGAACGCTTGTTGTTGGTCTTCACTTCGACGGTCACGGCTGGCATTGACGTTGCAACTACTGTTGCTGGCTACGCTAGTGCAGGAGTTACAATTGCATAATCTGAAGAAAAGGGATATCCCGATAGTCATAGAGGCTGTGGGATATCCCTGATTTTTTCTCAAACATTGTTATTTAGATCATCAGAATCTCCCGGATGTCTTGCTCTGTGAGGGTAGACAAGCTTTCTTGACCTGGCTGGATGACCTCATCGATCAAGTTCTTTTTCTTCTGCTGCAGCTCATACATCTTGTCCTCTACGGTGCCTTGGGTGACGAGACGAATTACTTGTACTACATTTTTCTGTCCGATCCGGTGAGCCCGATCTGCTGCTTGCTGCTCGACGGCAGGGTTCCACCATAAATCGTAAAGGATTACAGTATCTGCCCCAGTTAAGTTGAGCCCGGTCCCGCCGGCCTTTAAGGAGATTAAGAAAATATCCCGCTCTCCTTCATTAAATTTATTACATAAATCTACTCGTTGAGAAACAGGCGTTTGACCATCTAAATAAAAGTATGGAATGCCCTGATATCCTAGTTCACGCCCAATCAGGCCCAGCATCTCTGTGAATTGTGAGAATACTAACATACGTTTACCCGAACTGCGACATTCTTCTATGATTTCGAGCAGCTGCTCGAATTTAGCAGAGCTTCCTTCATATCCATCGACAAAAAGAGCAGGGTGGCAGCACAACTGGCGCAGACGAGTTAGTCCCGCCAGAACTTTGATCCGATTATTATTGCCGAAACTATCTTGGGTCAAATGCTTAAGCGCCTCTTTTTTCAAACGGGCAAGATAAGCTACATATAACTTTTTTTGCTCCGGCAGCAGTTCACATGCTTGTACGGACTCAATTTTGTCCGGAAGTTCCTTTAACACATCACTCTTTAAGCGCCGCAGCAAAAAGGGACGCGCCCGCTTCGCAACCGTTTCTCTTGGTAAATCGTGAAAAGCTTTTTTGCCTGGAAATAACCCAGGGAACACGGTGCCGAAAATGGACCATAAATCTTCCAACGCATTCTCCACAGGAGTACCCGTAAGTGCAAAACGGTGCCGGGCTTGAAGCGCCATTACAGCTTGGGCTGTCTGTGTAGTATGGTTTTTTATAGTTTGTGCTTCATCGAGAATCAGGGTATGAAAAGACTTTTTGGCATACAACTGAACATCTCTGCGGAGCAACGGATAAGAGGTGATGATTACATCAGCTTTTGCTGTATTTTTTAAAATCCGCCCGCGCTCAATTAGACTACCGTCTGCAATGACAGCTTTGATCTCTGGCGTGAATTTTTTAAGCTCATTAAGCCAGTTATAAGTGAGAGACGCAGGAGCGACAATTAGGGCAGGCAGCCCATTCTGGCGGATCTCTGGAAGTTCTGACAGTAGAAAAGCGATACTTTGCAGCGTTTTGCCTAACCCCATATCATCCGCCAAAATACCACCAAAACGGTAATGGGCCAACGTCTTCAGCCACTGAAACCCATACTGTTGATAATCCCTTAGCACAGGAACCAGACTGTCAGGTATAGGGAAATCAAGATTCTCAGGATTCCGCATGTTCGCAAGTAACCTTTTAAAGGATCTGCCCAGCTTAATGGAGTCACTCTTAGCATCCGTGGAGGTCAAATGTAACCCACGAACAACGGGCAGAGAAAACTCCACCCCTTTGATCTCACCTTCCCGGATGCCTATATCATTCATAAAGGTAATGATTTCTTGAAGCTCCTCGCTCTCCAGCGGTAGCAGGGCTCCATCAGGCAAGCGGTAGTATCTGCGTTTTTCCTGCAGGGATTTCAGAACCATAACAATCTCAGCTTCTGGAATCCCGCCCATATCGAATTTAAAATCAAGCCAGTCCGTCTTTTCATTCCAACTAATGCTCACCTTTGGGGGTGTAGTGCTCGTGAACAGTCTTGCTTTGACTGCGGAGGTCGCATAAACCGAAAGTAGCGGTTCCAGCAGCGGAATGGTATGGTACAAAAAATCGTATTCGCCCTCTTCGTCTGTCATAATAAATCCGCCTTCGGTTTTAGCGAAGGATTCGTGTTCCATCAGCTCCAGAATGCGAGCTTCTCCCTCCCCGTCTCGTAAAAGAATCAAATTCGTCCCGCGAACATGGGCTTTTTCATCTAAAGGGTTGATCACAATGTCACCATATTGGAACTCTAGTCCGGCGAGCAGCCGATCTCTTACACGATCCAGATAAAGTCTCGCGATAAGCCTATGTTGAACAATCCGATCCGCAATGGAGTCAGCGATATGGACGTTGCCCAGCTTTTTCAGACCAGGAATAACCTTGTCCATAAAAGACTCCATTTGCTCATGGGCAATATCGATGCCATTTCGGCGGGAGGAATCCAGCATTTTTTTCATTTCAGCAAGTCGTATGCATTCTTGAGGGGATAGCTTCAGAAACTTACCTTCCGATAGTACCATCCCGTAATCTTCTAAGACCGAAATCTGCTCAAGTCCTTGAATATCCAGATGATATCCATCCTCTTCTGCCTGTTCAAATTCAAAGCTGAGTGGAGGCGCCTCATTAGACACATGGATGCCTTCGTACAGCATCTCTTCTTGTTGCAAAAATACCGAAGAGACCTCTGAAAGCGCAGGCTGAAGCGACTCCCAGAAAAAAGGAGGGACGGCCAGCAACCGATCTCCCCCAATACTCCCCCCATAAGGTGAGTAAGGAGTGACGTTATCACGGTACATTTTTTCATTTAATACAATATCAATCAGCTTCTGTAGAACAACATTATCTTCCTTCCGAAAGCTGTAAATGGCAGGATCATAGATAAAATGTTTCGTGAATTCAAAGGATTCTCCGCGGTGTACACTTTCTAGAAATCCTCTTATTTTCTGAACAATATATAGACGTTTTGGACCGACTTTCATTTCTATACCCAGCATGGTGTGGCTATAACTATAGGTGAATGGCTTGCATGTAAACTCTATATTTAGAGGAAGTCTGTTATCTACAAAAGCCCCCGTACCGCTAGGACGCGGTGTATGGTTGCCGAACATCCCCAGTAGGCTGCTCACGAGCTGTTGATCTCTGGACTTTCCCCCGTTGTCTCGCGCAGTATCTGTAAAAATACGTGGGGTTAGAATCTCAGTATCTTCTATAGAAGACAGGTGCGAAGCTCCGGTAAGCTCTGAACGATCTCGGCCATTTTTAAGGGCGTCAACGTTGATTAGCACAGCCGCGATATGTTTACAGAATGGCCCCCCATGGGAGTAGGCTGGACAATTACACTCTGCCTGGACATCCCCATCAATATCAATGACCACCATAACTTCATAGTCGATCGCCCCCTGAACAATGGCTTCATATCGAGAGCGGGGCAAATCTGGAATGGAGACATTGTATTCTTCAACTTCAATTATATCGACACTTTCAGTTTGGTAATAAGCTAATCCTTTTTCAAAAATAGACTTGCCACACAGCAGTTTGATTACCCGTTCTGATACACTAAAGCCCATAACATAATTCCTTCCTCATAACTTGATCTTGAAAAGTCCGAATTTAATATAGTACTTATGATAACAGAACGGGCGTGCGCATCAAATAGGGGGTGTTGTTTTACTTATTCCATGCATGATAAAAGCGATCGTCAGGTTGATTTCTTCCTCATCATTCCAGTCCTTATCTGGCTGCAGCAGCAAGCGATTCATCAAATAACCTACGACAGACGAGAGTGTGAAGCGTATAAGTGTGGGTGTAGGCACCTCGATGATTTCACCCTTTTCTTTAAAATGTTCAACAATATCAATCACGCGCTCCAGTATTTTGCTAAGAATATTCTCTACAAACTGAGCTCTAACTGTTGGCTGAAAAGGAATCTCCTGAATAAGAATCTTAAGAATTTTAAAATTCTTGCGGGCGAAATCCAGCCGATTGATCATAAATGCCCTCAGGAACTCTTCGAAGCTGTCGTAGGGCATATCGAGCACGCCGTTGAAATTCCGCAGCACAAAAGGCGCAAGCATGCGACTCATGGTAGGACCTACTATGGCAAGCAGCAGATCATTTTTAGTCTTGTAATAGCGAAAAATCGTTCCCTCCGCCACGCCCGCTTTCTGAGAAATTTCACTCGTTGAAGTCGCAGAGTATCCTTTTTCGGAAAATACCTCAATCGCCGCTTGTAGAATAGAAATCTGCTTCGGTGTCAGTTTCTCGTCTTTGCCAAGGGTCAGCAGCTCTTCTATCCACTGCTCTTCTATATTTTGTTCCGTAGAAACTTGCTCTTTCATTACAATAACCCTCCATGCTTGATTCATTTTGTTTCAATGATAATAGCTTTTGTGAAATTACATTTTGCGATGTTTGCGCAGTGCCAATACATTCAGCAGCATAAATAGCAGCGAAAATCCTATTAGTACATAGACATCCAGTGCAATTGCGCTCCATCCTTTGCCACGGACCATAATGTCCATCAGAGCTTCTGATCCGTAATAGATCGGTGTAGCGAGGCCAACGCGCTGGAGCCACAGTGGAAGGGTATCGAGCGGGAATAATCCACTGAGGAAGATTTGTGGCACTATAATGAGCGGAATGAACTGAATCATCTGCAACTCATTGGCTGCAAAAGCCGACAGCAGTGTGCCCAACGTCAGCGCTGTCATCGATAGGAGTAATGTGATCAGCAATACGTAACCAAAGCTGCCTGTCATCATAATGCCAAGAATCTGTATGGAATACCATGAGATCAATAGCGCCTGAAAAACGGTAAATATGCCGAAACCACATACATACCCGAGCACAATCTCCCATCTTTTTAATGGAGTCGAAAGTAGGCGTTCAAGAGTGCCTGTGGTTCGTTCCCTTAAGAAGGATACACCTGCAATCAAGAATACGAAAAAGAAAACAAATACGCCAATCATAATGGGACCGAAACGGTCGATCGTCTTCATATTCTCAGAACCGTAAAGATAGCTGATCTGCGGCTGTAATTGTTCCTTTGTGCTTGGATGAAGCTTCTGGGAGATTTGTTGAAGCGTCATGATTACTGCCTTGTTGGCTGTAGGGTTGCTACCTTCTAACAGCACTTGAGGCGTAACTTGCGAATCTCCGGCGGTTCCGTTCAAAGTGATCAAAGCGTCAATTTTTCCTTCTACTAAAGCGCCTTTTCCCAGCTCTGCGCTGGCATATTCTTTGATGGTGGCATTTTGTTCTTTTAACGCAGCTGACATATTTAGAGGTACACCGGACACACCGATTTTTGGTTCATAGGCGTCACCATTGAAGACCAAGCTCATTAAGCTTAGAACGAGGAGTGGTGCAATGAACATTAATGCCATCGTTCTTTTGTCATGAATAAATTGCCGCAAAATCCTTAAGGTGATCGCTCGGATTCTCATGAACGCACACCTCCATAATATAAAAAGGCTTCTTCAATAGAAGCTGAACCGGTGGCTTGCAGCAGTCCGGCAGGCGTGTCGGCGGCAAGTAGCTTGCCATCACGGATCATTCCGAGCCGGTCACATTTTTCAGCCTCATCCATGACATGCGTGGTCAGCACAATGGTGGTGCCTTTCTGGTTCAGCGCTTTTAGTTCCTTCCAGATGGATAGCCGCAGCACCGGGTCTATACCAACTGTAGGTTCATCAAGAATAAGCAACGGCGGTTCATGCAGCAGCGCGATCGCCAATGATAAGCGGCGTTTCATCCCGCCGGAGTACTGGCCTACTCTTTTTCGCAAATGATCTTGTAAATTAACGATCTCCATTACGGCTGTGATGCGTTTGGAGCGTTGCTCCCCCTTTAGTCCATATAGCGCTGCAAAAAACTCCAGATTCTCCTTCGCGCTAAGCTCCGTGTATAAGGCATCAGACTGGGCCATATATCCAATCTGTTGCAGCATAGTCAGCTTAGGCATCGTCACGCCAAGTATTTTCACCTCGCCGGAGGTTACCTCATCGATACCAGTAAGCAGCTTCACAAATGTTGTTTTTCCTGAGCCGGATGGCCCTAGTATACCAAAGGTTTCCGCACGTTCCACTTGAAGCGAAATATCCTCGAGCACCTGTTTCTCTCCAAACGCTTTCCCGACATGGCTCACTGAAATAACTGGAACCTCTGAACCCATTTTTATCTCCTCGATTCTGAATGTTCTGGGATACTTGCTTGAGTTGAAGATGTTGCTGATAAGGTGGTGGTGATGGTGATGGTGATGGTGATGGTGATGGTGATGGTGATGGTGATGGTGATGAAGGTGTAGAAGGTGTTGAGATATTCCTGAATTATACTGCTCTGTACACTCTGATTAGATAATGAGTGAGTACTCACTCATTATCTTGCATCAAAAGTTAGGAATTGTAAACCATATATTTTATACAAATGTATCCCACAGTATTAGCTTAATCCCAATTGAGGTTTGTTAATTCAACTTGTCCTTTTACTATATATATAGAGATGATTTGAATGAAAGGCAAAAGTGCCACTAAAAAGCGTCAGTCCACCTAAACTAGGTAATAGAAGGGTATAAATTCCCTTGAAAGGCGTCGATATACCTAAACTGGCCAAAAGAGAGGCATAAATGCCACTAAAAAGCGCGGGTTTACCTAAACCAGACAAAAGAAGGGCATAAATGCCACTAAATAAGCATGATCTAGATAAATCAAGCAAAAGAACGGTATAAATCCCGCACAATGAGCTCAATCCGACTGAAGTCAGTTAAAGAACGGTATAAATCCCGCACAATGAGCTCAATCCGACTGAAGTCAGTTAAAGAACGATATAAATCCCGTACAATGAGCCCAATCCCGCTGAAGTCAGTAAAAGAACGGTATAAATCCCGTACAATGAGCTCAACCCCGCTAAAGTTAGCAAAAGAACGGTATAAATCCCGTACAATGAGCTCAATCCCGCTAAAGTTAGCAAAAGAACGGTATAAATCCCGCACAATGAGCTCAATCCCGCTAAAGTTAGCAAAAGAACAGTATAAATCCCGCACAATGAGCTCAATCCCGCTAAAGTTAGCAAAAGAACGGTATAAATCCCGTACAAAGAGCTCAATCCCGCTAAAGTTAGTAAAAGAACGGTATAAATCCCGTACAATGAGGTCTATCCCGCTAAAGTTCAAAAGAACGGTATAAATCCCGTACAATCAGCCGAATCTCCTCGATGACCCTTACGCAGAATGCGCCACAACAGACCAGTTAGTTTTTAAATTGTAAGCAGCAGCCACATAACAAGCTTTCCCCACGCGCCAAGCGACCACCGTAATACGTTCCCCACACTCCAAGCGACCTCCGCAATATACTCCATGTGCCCATCGATCTCAGCAACAAGGCTCTCCCACGCACCCAAGCGACCTCCGCAATATACTCCACGTGGCCCATCGACCTCCTCAATAAGCTTCCCCCCACACTCCAAGCGAACTCCGCAATATACTCCAAGTGTCCATCGTCCTTAGCAACAAGCTTCCCCGCACACCCAAGCTGCCTCCGCAATATACTCCATCCACCTCAGCAACAAGTTCCCTCCACGCGCCTGCAATATCAAATTAGTCCCTACGTCACCCCAAAGTCCCAAACAATTCTCCAACTAAATAAGGCAGCTGCACCGAGCACCTTTTTACGAAAAGAGGCTGTTTTTGTTGCTTAGTTCATTTGGTTTAGATCAAGAAAATTGTTAAATGAGCTAATATACCTGGTTTTTTTAAAAAAAGAATACTAGTTAATATTTCCATTACATTCCTCTGCAACAGAATTGACAATTGTAGACGAAAATGACATTAGCAGTTACCTATACGAAAAGGGTGAATCTAATTGAAAAACAGTAAATGGATTAGCGCAACGTTGGCTTCAGCACTTCTTGCAACAGTAGGCGTTGGAAGTGTATCTGCAGCTAGCACCGGCAGTAATGTAAAATCTGTAGCTACCAATCAAGTCGCTGCTGTTACAGCAGTTAAAGAAGGTACAACTACTTGGAATGTAAACGGAACGCCGATTGTGTTTAACACCATTAACAGCAGTGGTTACAAGCTTTACTCGCTGACTCAGGTAGCTGGTGAAATTGGGGCTAAGGTAGTACTGGGAACAAGCGGGTTTGAACTTAACGACAGCAAAGGACTACATAATGTGCAACTCAAAACAGGCTCAAAGAGCTATCAAGTAGATGGTAATTCCGAATCGTTCACAGTGGCTCCAGTGTTTTATAACGGTAAAACCTATGTAGAGCTGACTAAGTTAGTTATTGCATTAGGTGGAGAGCTGGACGCTGATGCTAGCACGATTTTGAGCTTTGCACGTCCGGAAGGATTGTTTGATACTTTGCACTGGACGGCAGCTGGTAACCTGATTGCGAACAAAAGTGATGCTGAAACTACTCAGCTTATCAAATTCAGTACAGAACCAGGTAACTATGAAGTGTTTTCGTCAAATGACAGTGCGGTGGACTTTGCAGTATCGCCGGATCAACAGTGGGGAGCTTTTAATGATGAGAAAGGTTTGCTGAATCTGATTAACTTGTCTAGCGGAGCTGTTAAAACACTAGGCACCGACAATAGCGTGAAGACAGATCTGGTTTGGTCCAAAGATGGGAAAAGCATTTATTTCATCCAAGGAGACAAGCAAGAAAAAATCGCTAAAATCTCAGTAGAGACTGGTGATGTTAAATCCGTTTTGGCTGACAAGGTTGAGAATAAATCCGAACTGCGCATTTCTGCTGACGAAAAAAGCGCCGTTTATATCGTTAATTTGACGGGTGTTGCAAAAAATGATGCAGACAGCACAGAAGATTCTCTTACGGTAGACTTTAGCTCGGCAGGAGAGCAGCTTTACAAGCTTGATCTGGCTACAAAAGATGCTAAACCAGCTGCATTAACAACCACAGCGGATAACAAGCTTTACCCAGAGATTTTGGCTGATGGAAATGTGGCATACCTGAGCGCAGATGCAGACGGCAATGCGAAGAATACCCTGAAGCTTGTAAAAGCGGACGCAACCAGCACTAATATTGCACTTGATATCGAAGTGAATTGGTCCACTGGCGTTAGCAATGGTTTGGTAGTGGCAGGTACTACGGCAGACGGAAGCACAGTGATCTATTCTATCGATGGTAGTGGTGCAAAGACCGAACTGTTCCGTACGGCTGAAGATGTATCTGAAGTATCTGTATCTAAAGACGGAAGCAAGCTTGCGATTGTGAGCGGCGACAGCGTATGGGTTATCCAAGGCGGTAAAGGGCTGCAACTGACTAAATAATTATTATTTCAAACATATTTTAAAGGCCTAGAGCCGAGAGGAGAAAATAGTACAATGAAAATCTTCAAGAAATTAACAGTAACGGCTTTAACAGCCGTAATCGCGGTAACCGCATCTTTTGCAGGGATTGCAGCAGCAGCAGATTCACTTAGTGGCAAAATCACCGTTAACGGTTCGACCGCACTTCTTCCAATGACGTTGCAAGCGGCAAAAGAATTCCAAAAGCTGCACCCTAAAGTGAAAATCGCAGCATCTGGTAAAGGTTCTGTAACTGGACCACAAGCTGTAAAAAAAGGCATCGCTGATATCGGCGCTTGCGACTGGGATGCTAGCATCGACGTACCAGGTTTCAAGGCTTTTGACGGACAGGTAGCGAACAAAGTGGCTGTCATTCCTTTTGCCACGATCGTGAACAAAAATGTGGGTGTAGATAACCTTACAACAGAACAGCTTAAAGGTATTTTCGCTGGTAAAATCACCAACTGGAAAGAAGTAGGCGGCGCAGATGCAGATATCGTTGTCATCACTCGCTCATTCGGTTCTGGTACCCGCGTTAACTATCAGGCTAAAGCTTTGGATGGCGGAGATATCGTAAAAAAAGCTAAGAACTACAAAGAAACAGGTTCATCCGGCGACATGAAAACAGCAGTAGGAACTACTCCTAACTCCATCGGTTATATCGACCTTGTTTATGTAAGTGGCGACGTAAAAGCAGTGAAACACAACGGTATCGCAGCTACTACAGACAACGTAATTAACGGTTCTTATAAGATTTGGGCTTATGGTTACTACATGACTAAAGGCCAGCCTACTGGCGCAACTAAAGAATTTATCGAATACGTACAAAGCAAAAAGTTCCAACAAGGTTCTCTGAAAAAGCTTAAATTCATTCCGATCGCAGCAATGAAGGGTTAATAACATCTGAAGATCATATTGAACGGTAACAGCGGCCAGCCCCGATTTTGATACGGGGTTGGCCGCTTACAGGAGGGAAAGTATGGGGGCACCAGTCCACAACCTGGCAACTAAGGTTAAGGAGGGCGTTACAGAAGTTAGCGCCAACTCCAAACGTCACAGTAGACATATGTTTAGCAACCGATTATTCCGCTTTTATTTCTTATTCAGCATTCTTGCACTTTGCTTCGTGCTTGGACTTGTAATTCTATTTATCGGCAAAACGGCGCTGCTTCTGTTTGGTCATCTCTCGCCTGCGGACTTTTTCTTTTCTTTTAACTGGACGCCTGAAGAGGACTCCTTTGGGGCTGCTGCCTTCATTGTAAATACACTTTCACTGACGGCTTTGACCCTGCTGATCGCAGTACCTATTTCTGTGGGTATGGCCGTGCTCTGTGCGGAGATTGCTCCAAAGTGGATGAAGACCTTCATTCGCCCGGTGCTCGATTTGCTCGTTGGTATTCCTTCTATAGTATATGGTTATTTAGGCTTAACGGTATTACTTCCTTTCCTGCGTAGAGTTAGTGGGGAGAGCTTGGGTGATGGTTTGCTGGCTGCGGCCCTCGTACTCGCATTAATGGTCCTGCCAACGATTTGTCGAATCAGTGATGATGCTATCGTCGCTGTCCCACGCAAATATCGGGATGCTGCGTACGCTCTTGGATCTACCCGTCTGCAAGTCATTATGCGTGTTGTTTTACCTGCGGCTAGCAGAGGAATTATCTCCGCGGTCATCCTCGGGATGACTCGTGCTGTGGGGGAGACAATGGCTGTAGTTATGGTTATCGGAAACACACCACAGTTGGCGAAAACCTTATTTACACCTGCTTCGGTCTTGACTAGTAACATCGTTATGCAAATCTCGAATGTAGAGTTTGAGTCAACCTGGAATTATGCCCTACATATGATGGCCTTTCTTTTGCTGGTGATTTCATTTGTACTGATTCTGATCATCCGCGTGCTGGGTAGAAAAAGGAGGGATGCAGCGTGAACGGATTCGCAAGTACAAAGCATACAGCGCGTGCTCAGAGACGCAATAAGCTCGCGACTATTGGGTTTTATACGCTTGGGGCTTTAGTCATGCTGCTAATCTTCTGGCTGCTCTTCACGATTCTTAGTAAAGGTCTGCCAGCGCTGCGGCCTGATTTCCTGATCAAACAGCCTGAAGAGATTGACGTTGGTGGCGGGATCGGTCCTGTACTTTTCAACTCTTTTTATATTTTGTTCATCTCGCTGCTTATTTCCGTCCCTATCGGTTTAGGAGCGGGGATTTATATGGCGGAATACGCTCCGGATAATGCTTTTACAGGTGGCCTGCGTATATGTGTAGAGGCGCTCTCTTCGGTTCCCTCGATTGTATTCGGTATGCTTGGTCTTGCGATATTTGCTGAATATTTTGGGATCGGTCTGACGATTCTTGGCGGTGGGGTAAGCTTGGCGCTTTTGAATCTGCCTATGCTTGCACGTGTGACGGAGGAAGCGGTCCGTGCTGTTCCTGGGGAGATGCGCGAAGCTGGATATGCACTGGGCATGACTAAATTCCACGTGATCCGCACAGTTGTCCTACCCGTTGCAATGTCTGCCATTGTTACTGGGATTTGTCTCGTTGCTGGACGCGCCTTCGGGGAGTCTGCGGTTATTATCCTTACCGCTGGTCTCAGTACCTCGGGCGAAATGTGGGACTTTAATCTGTTCTCGCCGGGAGAAACCCTGGCCGTACACCTTTGGTATGTACAATCTGAGGCAATTGTAGAAGATGCGCGGCAAATCGCTGACAAATCAGCGGCAGTACTAGTATTTGTAGTTTTGTTTATTAACTTTGCTTTCCGTTTTCCGCTCTGGCTTGGAAATCGCCGCAAAGGGCGCTGATTCGCTTATAAAGGAAGAACATGCATAAAAAACTGTCTCTCGGCGGAAGAAAACGCCGTGAACAGTTTTTTTATTCTCGATTAAAAAAGCAGGATAGTCTCATCCTTCGATAATATTGCTAATGCGCGTGTCTTTTGAGTAATTAGATTGGGCACGGTTATAGAGAGCTAAAAATGTTCCCATATTTAAAAATCAGAAATGGGAATGTGAAGATTAATAGTCGATGAGTAGTGAGTAGTGAGTAGTGAGTAGTGAGTAATGAGTAATGAGTAATGAGTAATGATTGGTGGATGGTGAGTAATAAGTGATGAGTAGTGGTGATAAGAGTGGTTTTTAATTGCACTTTATGCACTTATTTTTGATGGGGATAGGTTTGTTTGGGTTTAATTGTACTTTGTGCAGTTAAAAATGGTGAAAAGGCCATTCTAGGCGTAAATCTGAGAATATAAGTGTATGAAATGCAATTGAAGCGAGTTTTGGAGGTAAAAGGGTACTTTTAGTTGCAGAAAATGCAATTAGATAGCATGTAGCGGCGTTTCTCCGGAAAAGCAACCCTAATGTTCTAATGCTGCGGGTATGATGTGGTACTGACTCATAGAAACTGATCATCGATTGCTAAGCTTCACAGAACCCTGAGCCCCAACAAGATCTAAGTGTGACCAAGTCCGAGCGAGCATCAAAAGTTAAGCTCCATCGACTCATAGCCCGACGAGGCCCAGGTTTTGACCAAATTCTAAGTTTCGAATGCTAAGCTTTATCGGACCCAGAGCTCCGACGAGGCTAAGTTTTCATCAGGTTCTGAGCTTCGAATCCAAGCTCCATGAATCCCTGAAACTCGGGTAATCCGGAGCCGCGAATCTTAAGCTCAGTCGTTCAGTCGTCTATTCGTCCCAGTAGTGACTCCCTGAGCTCCGCCCAACCCTTCCCCTGAAAATAGAAACAGCCTTCCCGAAGGAAGGCTGTTTCTATATGACGTCCCGGAAGGGATTCGAACCCCCGACCGTGCGCTTAGAAGGCGCATGCTCTATCCAGCTGAGCTACCGGGACATGGTTGCTGGCAGAAAAGCAAGCAGGAATTATCATATCATATGGGATGATCTTTTTCAAGCTGTTTTTTAAAAAGAGTACGGGGTATGCTATAATCTACAATTATTAAGTTTCGGAAGAAGCTTAAGGTATTAATAACTTTTATAATGGTTAGGATTCCATTCACATAAGTAGACATAAGGAGGTGCCCTCATTAAACATTCGGATTCCCCCGCCACCAAAGAGAATATCGTCCTGTTCCCCAAGACACTGGACTATTATCAAATCCAGCTGACGGTGATGCTGGAAAGTGAACGCTACGGGGAAGCGATGGAGCTGCTTCGTTTTTTGCTGCAGTGTCAAGGACAGGAAGAGCGAAATTACGAGGAATGGCGGTCCCTGCTGGAATGGCTCGAAACGGCATTTCCTTACGCGTCCCAGAATGGAGATGCGGAGGGAGCTGTTCACCCCGAAGACGAAGATTTAAGGGAAGAGGATATGGCCCGCTTTTTGGCCAAATCCAAAATGAACGAGGATGCGGGGTATCCCAAAAAGCTGCTGCAGCGGGTGATGAATGAACCTCTGTCTGAGGCGACAATACTTGCACTAGAGCAGCTATCCTATCTGGAAGGTGGCGGCGTTGACGAGGAGCTGACCACTTGGTTGCAGGGGGATAATGTTCATCCACTGCTGCAATTTCGGACCTTGCAGACGCTTAAGCGGCGTGGGATGCAGGGAACAGTGAAGCTGATACGCGGACATGAAACGGTACTCGTAGAGATCGAGAGCGTGCCACTGCAGACGGAGGATTTTCCTCCGGAGGTGAGTCATGTGCTGGAGCGGGTAGCCGAGCAGGCTGAGGTGCATGAGCCTACGCTGTATTATTTTGCACAAGAGCTCTGGGGTCAGTTCATCATGTCGATTTATGGGTCGGACGAATATCGGAAATTGCTGGAAGGCGAAGACGTTTTGCTGGATATTTGGGCAGGAGCTTTGCACCAATTTGTTTCTGAAAGTTTAAACGGCTCCCGACAAGAGGAAGAGACACGTGGAATGTATGGCATCACAGACGGCATGCGCTTTCAATTTGAGGGAGCTTATCGTGCTCTCAAGGGTTTTGTAAAGACTTCTCTACTTGATAAATAAAGTAATGTTGTATATAATATAATGGTTATTCTGTGCGTGGATTGTATCATTATTTGAAGTAAACTTGTGAACCTATATTTTGGAGGGAAAAGTATAATATGAAAGCAACATGGGAAAAAATAGAGAAGAACCTTGGAGTTCTTGAAGTAGAAGTAGACGCAGAACGCGTAACAGCAGCACTTGATAAAGCTTTTAACAAAGTCGTTAAAAAAGCTAACGTACCAGGCTTCCGTAAAGGTAAAGTACCTCGGCCGATCTTTGAATCCCGTTTTGGTGTAGAAAGCTTGTACCAAGATGCAATCGACATTCTTCTTCCTGAAGCTTACGGTGAAGCAGTTGAACAAACTGACATCTTCCCTGTAGACCGTCCTGAAGTTGATATTGAGCAATTTGCTAAAGGTCAATCCTTTATCTTCAAAGCGAAGATCACGGTTAAACCTGAAGTGAAGCTCGGCGATTACAAAGGTCTGGAAGTTCCAGTACAAAAAGCTGAAGTGACTGAAGAAGAGTTGAGTGCTGAACTTGCTCGTCTGCAAGAACGTCATGCTGAGCTTGTAGTAGTTGAAGAAGAAGCAGCAGCTAACGGCGACATCGCTGTAATCGATTTTGACGGATATGTAGATGATGTACCGTTTGAAGGCGGAAAAGCTGAACGTCACTCTCTTGAGCTTGGCAGCAACTCCTTCATTCCTGGATTCGAAGAGCAAGTGGTAGGAATGGCTACTGGAGATTTCAAAGATGTTGAAGTTACTTTCCCTGATGAATACCATGCAGAGAACCTTGCGGGTAAAAAAGCAGTATTCAAAGTGAAGCTGCACGAAATCAAACGCAAACAACTTCCTGCACTCGATGATGAGTTCGCTAAAGATGTAAGTGAATTCGAAACTTTGGATGAGTACAAAGCAGATCTGAAAGCTCAGCTCGAATCCCGTAAAGAGGAAGAACTGAAAGGCCTTCGTGAGAATGCAGTTGTTGATAAAGCAGCAGCTAACGCTGAAGTTGAAATCCCTGAAGCTATGATCAACAGTGAAGTTGAGAACATGGTTCGTGACTTCGACACTCGTCTTCGTCAACAAGGCATGAACATGGATATGTTCCTTAGCTTCTCCGGCCAAACTCGTGAAGACTTGCAGAACCAAATGAAAGGCGATGCTGAAAAACGCGTTCGCAACAACCTGGTATTGGAAGTTATCGCAAAACAAGAGAACATTGAAGTTTCCGAAGAAGAAGTTAACGAAGAGTTGGCTACTATGGCTGAAGCTTACAAACGTACTCCAGAAGAAATCCGCAGCATCTTGGCAGCTAACGGTTCACTGGGCAGTTTGAGCGAAGAGCTTTCGTTGCGTAAAACCATTGATTTCCTTGTTAGCAATAGTGTAGAAGTTGAAGCAGTAGAAGAAGCACCAGCTGCTGAAGACACTAAAGCTGAGTAGGATATTTTAAAATTATAAGAAGGTATAAGTTTCACTTTATACTTTATTCTTATAATTCTCGCATAAACGCTTACCGTCCTTAAAAGGACGCCGAAGGCGTTTTAGCTTGACACTACCTAGAACGGCCAAGTTACACGGCCTCCATACAGATATGATAAGGCACGTAAGTTTCGTTACGTGCCTTATTTTTATCCTCGGCCGCAAATATATGTGACTACATAGGTATCCGTATGAACGTATGGCAATAAGGTAATAGGGGTAGTAACGTCACAATTCACAAGCAGCAGACAGTCGACTGTAGTGAAAAAATGACATCGCGCCTTGAACGTGTTAAAATATTTCTGAAACGATAAGACTAATCTGTACAGAGAAAAGAGGTTGGTGGCATGAGTCTGGTACCAATGGTTGTGGAATCAACAAGTCGTGGAGAACGTTCGTACGATATCTATTCCAGATTGCTCAAGGATCGCATCATTTTCTTAAGCAGTGCGATTGACGATGATGTCGCCAATCTGGTTATTGCTCAATTGCTGTTTTTGGCAGCAGATGATCCCGAGAAGGACATTCACTTGTACCTCAACTCACCCGGTGGTTCAGTAACAGCCGGCATGGGTATATACGATACGATGCAATATATCAAACCGGATGTTTCAACCATTTGTGTAGGGATGGCAGCAAGCATGGGATCGCTCCTTCTAACAGCTGGGGCTCCGGGCAAAAGATATGCGCTGACCAACAGCGAAGTTATGATTCATCAACCGCTCGGCGGTGTTCAGGGTCAAGCGTCTGATATTTGGATTCACACTGACTGGATCCTTAAGACGAAACAGAAGCTGAATCAAATCTATGTAGATCGCACAGGTCAGCCCCTTGAAAAAATCGAACGGGACACAGACCGCGATAACTTCATGAGCGCGGAAGAAGCCAAGGAATACGGGCTTATTGACCAAGTTCTTTCTTCACCGATGAAATCTTAAAGGGGTGGTTAGATGTTTAAATTTAATGATGAAAAAGGGCAATTGAAATGTTCTTTTTGCGGTAAATCACAAGAGCAGGTTCGTAAGCTTGTAGCAGGACCGGGCGTTTATATATGTGACGAATGTATCGAGCTTTGCACGGAAATTGTGGAAGAAGAGCTCGGTCATGAGGAAGAGCTTGATCTGAAGGATATTCCAAAACCAAAGGAAATTCGCGATATTTTGGATCAATATGTAATCGGTCAAGAGCAAGCGAAGAAATCTCTTTCGGTAGCGGTTTATAACCACTACAAGCGTGTGAACAGCCAAAGCAAGATCGAAGATGTTGAACTGACGAAGAGTAATATCCTTTTGCTTGGTCCAACAGGTTCTGGTAAAACCTTGTTAGCACAAACGATGGCGAAGATTATCAACGTTCCTTTTGCTATTGCAGACGCTACTTCCCTGACGGAAGCTGGTTATGTCGGCGAGGATGTTGAGAACATTCTGCTCAAACTCATTCAAGCTGCAGATTACGATGTGGAGAAAGCCGAACGCGGCATTATCTATATTGATGAAATTGATAAAGTAGCACGTAAATCCGAGAATCCGTCCATAACTCGTGACGTTTCCGGCGAAGGTGTACAGCAGGCGCTTCTGAAGATTCTGGAAGGAACTGTTGCCTCTGTGCCTCCGCAGGGCGGACGTAAGCACCCTCACCAGGAGTTTATTCAGATCGACACGACGAACATCCTGTTCATCGTTGGCGGTGCCTTTGACGGTCTGGAGCAAATGATTAAACGCCGTATCGGTAAAAAAATCATTGGCTTCAACGCAGCAGTTGAAGGACAAAAGGATCTTAAGCCTGGCGAATATTTGTCGATGGTATTGCCTGAAGATTTGCTCAAATTCGGTCTTATTCCTGAATTTGTAGGCCGTCTGCCAGTCATCTCGACTTTAGAGCCGCTTGATGAGAATACGCTTGTACGTATCCTTTCCGAGCCTAAGAATGCACTCACTAAACAATATATCAAGCTGCTGGAAATGGACAACGTAGCGTTGAAATTCGAACCATTGGCACTCGAAGCAATTGCCAAGGAAGCGATCAAACGTAATACGGGAGCCCGTGGACTGCGCGCGATTATTGAGAGCATCATGCTCGATGTGATGTATGAAGTTCCTTCACGCGATGATATTAAAGATTGTGTGATCACGGAACAGGTCGTTCAGGAGAAAGCTTTGCCTGAGCTCAACCTTAAGAAAGACAAGAAGAAAGAGGAAAGCGCGTAAGCCGCTTTTCCTTAAACAATACATGTCACAGTCTCCACCTTTCTTCCGCTTATCCCGCTTCACATTAGCGGGAGCGAAGGGGTGGAGCTTTGGCGTTATGGGGGAGAAAAATCATGTTCTTGAGACACCAAACCCGTCCTGTCAATGTTGGCGGGCTCATTATTGGGGGAAACAACGAGGTTGCGATTCAAAGCATGTGTACAACCAAAACCGCTGATGTGGAGGCTACTGTAGCTGAAATATTGCGGCTTGAGGAAGCAGGCTGCCAGCTGGTACGCGTAACTGTCAACAATGAAGAGGCGGCTGCCGCAATCAAGGAGATCAAGAAACAGATTCATATCCCACTCGTAGCGGATATTCATTTCAACTATAAGCTAGCGTTGATGGCTATTGAGAACGGCATCGATAAGGTACGGATTAATCCGGGGAACATTGGTCGCCGCGAAAAGGTAGAAGCGGTAGTTAAAGCATGTAAAGAAAAAGGGATTCCGATTCGTATTGGTGTAAATGCTGGTTCTTTGGAGAATCACCTTTTAGAAAAATACGGATACCCAACCCCAGAAGCTATGGTAGAAAGTGCGTTATACCATATTGGTATTCTGGAGGAACTGGACTTCCACGACATTATCGTCTCTCTGAAAGCATCAGATGTGCCAATGGCTATCGAAGCTTACCGTCAGGCTGCGGAAGTTATTCCTTATCCACTGCACCTGGGGATTACAGAATCCGGCACGTTGTTTGCTGGTACAGTGAAAAGCTCCGCAGGTATCGGTGCACTGCTCTCAATGGGCATCGGCAGCACCCTGCGTATCTCGCTTAGTGCCGATCCGGTTGAAGAGGTTAAGGTGGCGCGTGAGCTGCTGAAGACGTTTGGTCTGATCTCTAACGCAGCGACGCTGATCTCTTGTCCGACTTGCGGACGACTGGATATCGATCTTTTCTCCATCGCTAATGAGGTGGAAGAATACATTTCGAAGCTTAAGGTGCCTATTAAAGTTTCTGTCCTTGGCTGTGCTGTTAATGGTCCTGGTGAGGCACGTGAAGCAGATATCGGTATTGCTGGCGCTCGTGGGGAAGGTTTGCTTTTCCGTTACGGACAAATGATCCGTAAAGTGCCTGAAGCAGAACTCGTAAACGAGCTGAAGAAGGAAATTGATGCGATCGTGGTGGCTTACGAGGCAACGGGCGAAATCCCAGGCCGCGCCCACGCTAACCTTGCACCTCCGGTGCAGTCGAAGTAACTTGGTCTTTTACGAATATATAATTCGTTAATAATACGTGGCGAAGAACGCCCTGTGCAGCTCCGGTAAATCCGGGGCCCATGGGGCGTTTTTTTTGCGTTTATTCTTATTTTGGAGGAAGGGATGAGTAAACATGAACTATGAACAAGCCCATGAAAAATTTATTGCGCATCATCTTGCAAACAGAACGGGCGAACGGCGGGGGAGGCTGGAGAGAGGTCATGGCCACGCAGAAAAATTATTTTTGCAGAACGTCTGGTGGCCGCTTCGTGGTGACTTCAATGATCTTCATCCGGAGTATGAGGTGCTGGATTTACAGAGACGGGCTTATTTTGCTGATTTTGCTTTTTTGCCGGGGCCGATCAAGCTCTTGTTTGAGATTAAAGGGTATGCAGCTCATGTAAGAGACATGGATAGGCTGAAGTATTGTAATGAGCTAAATCGTGAAACTTTTCTGTACGGAATGGGTTATCAAGTAATTTCATTTGCCTATGATGATGTTGAACAGCGCCCTGAGTTATGTGTTACACTGCTGCGTTTGGCGTTAAGCCGCTACCAAATTTTAGATGCGCCACGTGACAGGCTGCTAATCGCTGAGAAGGAAATCATGCGTTTAGTGGTACGAAACGCTGGGATAATACGTCCTAAAGAGGTAGCTGATTATTTCACGCTAGATCCCAAAACAGTACGCATGATGCTAAAGAGTCTCTGTGAAAAAGGCTGGCTAACCCCCATAAAAAGGGGAATCGGCGTCAAAAATGTTGAGTATAAGCTGGCTCGTGATGTTCTTTATTACTGGGATTGATAATTGTAAAGGCTGGTGGCTGGTGGCTGGTGGCTGGTGGCTGGTGGCTGGTGGCTGGTGGCTAATGGCTGATGGAGGCTATATTATTGAAGTAGTTTATGTAGGAGTAATTAATGTAACAGTTTAGCCTATGTAATTGATGTATCTGGTGGAACTTATGGAGTTGTTGGTGCTATTGTAGCTGATGTAACTGGTGTAGATGACGTAGCTAATGTTGAAATGGATAAAGTAGTAAAAGTGGCTGATGGAGCAGGTGTAGCTGAAGTAGTTTGATGGGACTGATCATATAGGCGTAACAATTTTGGCCATGACTTTTGCTGAAGGTGGGGATTTGAAAAGAAGGTATGTGAGGGAGCTTGATGTGAAGTCGGTTATGAATTGAAACGCAACAATTAGGGAAATTCTCCCTGAAATAAGCCGATTATGGCTCAAAATCGAGCTTTTTAGGGAAAAACTCCCTAATAAAAGGAGCATTTCCCTCATTATGTGTGATTTTACCGATAATCAGGGAGGATTTCCCTAATTAGCAGTTGAAAGGTCGTGAATTACTGATAAATAGGGAGTATTTCCCTAATTATTTGGCTGGGTACCAATGATACTTAGATTTTGTACTAAATAGGTTGTTTCTACGAACATAGAAGATACAAACTCATACGTTCAGCAAACTAAGTTAACTCTGCGTCTTAGAGGTAGTCCCCCGAACTTAACTAACTCAGCCTCTAGAAGTAGCTCACCGTCCCCAACTGACTTAGCCTCTAAAAGTAACTCACCGTGCCCAACTGACTTAGCCTCTAGAAGTAACTCACCGTGCCCAGCTGACTTAGCCTCTAGAAGTAACTCACCGTGCCCAGCTGACTTAGCCTCTAGAAGTAGCTCACCATTCCCAGCTGACTCAACCTCTAGAAGTAGCTCACCGTCCCAGTTGACTCAGTTTCTAGAGTAACTCAGCTTCTAAAAGTACCTCGACGAACTCAACTAACTAACATCTTCAGGAAACTCCCAACTCCCTCACCTTTAGCCGTAAAGTCGCAGAATTAGGTTCCTCACCCTACATAGCATCGATCACGATCCTCAGTTACTAAGTTCAACGGCTCGATATATCACCACAGTTCCTCAATTCCATTCCCATTAAGCTCTCCATCATTCAACCTTCATTCCTCTTCATTCCTCCTTTACTTCCGCACTCCTCCGCATTCCTTCTTCTCCAATCTCCTTTCTAACCACCTCAACAATCTCCTTTTTTAAATTTACATAAGCTACATTTGCACTCCCCACACTCATTATTGCCCTTATAGTTAATTATCAGAGTCTATCCTACTGCAACAATTCAACAAATCCTCAAATTCGCGTTTACTAATTACCGAAACGGCTATACTACCTAATAGTAGCCAAGGGTGGAAAGGTAGACTGAACGAAACAGGAGGATGACCTATGGAATTAAGTATAGTTGTGATGATCGTGCAGCTCTTTTTCGCGCTGGTTATCGGCGTATACTTTTGGAATCTGCTGCGGGGTCAGAAGACAAATAAGACAGCGGTGGAACGAGAGTCGCGCAAGGAACTGGACAAGTTACGGAAAATGCGGATGATTACATTAACTAAACCATTGTCGGAGAAAACACGTCCGGCTTCTATTGGAGATATTGTCGGGCAAAAGGATGGGCTGCGCGCCCTGAAAGCTGCACTTTGTAGCGCTAATCCGCAGCATGTGATTATTTATGGTCCGCCGGGAGTCGGCAAGACTGCGGCAGCGCGTGTTGTCATGGAAGAGGCGAAAAAGAATGTGCTTTCTCCTTTTAAAAGTGACGCTAAATTCACAGAGATTGATGCCACAACCGCTCGTTTTGATGAGCGTGGTATTGCTGACCCGTTGATCGGATCCGTGCATGATCCTATTTATCAGGGTGCAGGAGCCATGGGGGTGGCGGGCGTGCCGCAGCCGAAACCGGGAGCGGTGACTAAGGCGCATGGCGGGATTCTTTTTCTGGATGAGATAGGAGAACTTCACCCCATTCAGATGAATAAGCTGCTTAAAGTGCTTGAGGACCGGAAGGTACTGCTAGAGAGCGCTTATTATAATTCGGAGGATAATAATACTCCGGCTTATATTCATGATATTTTTCAAAATGGATTGCCTGCTGATTTCCGGCTAGTTGGCGCTACTACGCGTTCTCCGGATGAGATTTCACCTGCATTGCGTTCGCGCTGCATGGAGATTTATTTCCGCCCGCTGCTGCCGGATGAGATTGCCGTCATCGCGCGTGACGCGATACAGAAAATCGGGCTTAAACCAAGTCCGGAAGCTGTCACTGTGGTGCAGCAATATGCAACCAACGGCCGGGAAGCAGTTAATATGATTCAACTGGCTGCCGGATTAGCTTTAACTGAACAGAGAGATACACTAAATGCTGCTGATGTGGAATGGGTGGCGGGCAGCAGCCAGCTTCCGCTGCGTACGGAACGCAAGATTCCTTCGGCACCGCAGATTGGATTAGTCAATGGTCTTGCCGTGTATGGACCGGGGATGGGTACTCTGCTCGAAATCGAAGTCTCCGCAGCGCCTGCTTTGAACGGTCAAGGCAGACTGAACGTGACAGGTGTGGTGGATGAAGAAGAGATCGGTGGAGGCTCCCGCACGATTCGGAGAAAAAGTATGGCAAAGGGTTCGGTTGAGAATGTATTGACTGTACTACGTACGATGAATCTGGAGCCCGATCGTTATGATTTACATGTGAATTTCCCAGGTGGTACACCGATTGACGGACCTTCGGCAGGGGTGGCGATGGCAGTAGCAATCGTATCTGCTATTCGTGGACTTCCCGTGGATAACACTGTAGCGATCACAGGTGAGATAGGCATCCATGGACGAGTCAAGCCAGTGGGTGGTGTAATTGCCAAAGTGGAAGCTGCTTTTCAAGCTGGAGCCACTACAGTGCTTATTCCAAAAGAAAACTGGCAGTCTCTCTTCGCTGACCTTGCGCCATTACGCGTTATTCCAATGGAAACAGTAGAAGAGGTGTTCCGTCACCTGTTCGGTGCCGATACAGCTGATGTAAGGTTGCCTGCGGTTGCTGGAGAGTTGTTCTCCGCTGCACCTTCACTCCTAAAGGCCGATGCCGCTGGTGAATCTGCAAAGGGTTAAACTAAATTGATCCCTAATTCGAAGAATAAGGTGAGATTTGTCGCTGTAAAATAAAGGAGGCTGCAGGCAATTCTGCTGCTTCCTTTTTAAATGCTATAAGAGATGTTGTCTCTATTTAAGGAAAAGCAAGTCGGTTCTTCTTGAAATCTAAGGACTCTGTTGGTGTTTTGGGGCTGCTTTTGTTAGAATGAATGCATATGAGATTAATTGAGAGCCATGGGAGGTGCGAAAGCGATGATGACAAATAAAACAAAAGGTCGTCGTTTTCCTTTATTGCCGCTAAGAGGGCTTCTTGTGTACCCAAGCATGGTTCTTCACTTGGATGTGGGCCGTGAGAAGTCAGTTCGGGCGCTAGAGAAAGCTATGGTTGAAGATAATTTGATTCTTCTTTGTTCCCAGTCGGAAGTGAATATTGAAGAGCCAGGTCAGGACGATATTTTTCGGGTCGGTACTGTCGCCAATGTGCGGCAAATGCTGAAGCTTCCAAACGGTACGATACGTGTACTGGTTGAAGGTGTAGAACGGGCCGAAATTATTAATTATATCGATAATGATGAGTACTATGAGGTTATGGCGCGTGAGCTGCCGGAAGATGAAGATAGCAATCAAGAATGTGACGCGCTGATGCGTACAGTACTCAATCAGTTCGAACACTATATTACGTTATCCAAAAAAGTGACCCCAGAGACCCTCGCTGCTGTATCCGATATAGAAGAGCCTGGTCGACTTGCGGATGTCATTACGAGTCATTTATCGCTAAAAATTAAGGATAAGCAAGAAATTCTCGAGACGATTGATGTTAGTAAACGGCTGGAGAAGCTTCTTGATATTCTTAATAATGAGCGTGAAGTGCTGGAGCTTGAACGTAAGATCAATCAACGTGTCAAAAAGCAGATGGAAAAGACGCAGAAGGAATATTATTTGCGTGAGCAAATGAAAGCGATCCAGAAAGAACTCGGCGAGAAGGAAGGCCGGGTAGGAGAAGCGGAAGAACTGCGGGCACTAATGGAAGAGAAAAATGTTCCGGAACGCGTGAAAGAAAAGATGGAGAAAGAAATCGACCGGCTGGAAAAAATGCCCGTTAGCTCTGCGGAAGGCGGCGTCATTCGCAACTATGTAGATTGGCTGCTCAGTCTCCCTTGGAGTGAACAGACAGAGGATGATCTTGACATCAAAAAGGCCGAGCAGGTACTTGATGAGGATCACTACGGTTTGGAAAAACCGAAGGAACGGGTATTGGAATATTTGGCAGTTCAGCAGCTGGTTAAGAAGCTTAAGGGTCCGATATTATGTCTTGTAGGTCCTCCAGGGGTGGGGAAAACCTCACTGGCTCGTTCCATCGCCCGCTCGCTGAACCGCAAGTTCGTCCGTATCTCGTTAGGCGGTGTACGTGATGAGGCGGAGATTCGAGGTCATCGCCGGACTTATGTAGGTGCGATGCCGGGGCGGATTATCCAAGGCATGAAGACGGCGGGTACGATTAATCCGGTTATCCTATTGGATGAAATCGATAAGATGGCTGCGGATTTCCGTGGAGATCCATCTTCAGCGCTGCTTGAGGTACTGGATCCAGAACAAAACAACACGTTTAGTGATCATTTTGTAGAGCTGCCGTTCGACTTGTCGAACGTAATGTTTGTAACAACAGCGAACGTAGTGCATAATATTCCGCGTCCTTTGCTGGATCGGATGGAAATGCTGTTCATTCCAGGTTATACGGAACTGGAGAAACTGCAAATCGGCAGTCGTTATCTATTGCCTAAGCAGAAGAAAAACCACGGTCTTGCAGAAGATCAACTGATTATCGAAGACGATAGCTTATTACGCATTGTCCGCGAATATACCCGTGAATCCGGTGTGCGTAATTTGGAGCAGCAGATTGCAGCATTATGCCGCAAAGCTGCGAAACAAATCGTGTCTGAGGAAAAAGAGAAAGTGATTATTCTTCCTGACGACATCAAGGATTATCTTGGGGCTTCCAAATATCGTTACGGTATGGCCGAGCTTGAAGATCAGATCGGTACGGTCACTGGGCTGGCTTGGACTGAGGTCGGTGGAGATACACTGCTGATCGAAGTTACGGTTGTGCAGGGAACAGGTAAACTAACCCTTACCGGACAGCTGGGCGATGTAATGAAGGAGTCGGCACAGGCCGCATTCAGCTATACTCGTTCGAAGGCGGAGGAGCTGGGGCTCCAGCCCGATTTTTATGAGAAGATTGATATTCACATCCATATTCCGGAAGGTGCAATTCCGAAGGATGGTCCGTCTGCAGGGATTACGATTGCAACTGCATTGATCTCCGCGCTCACGAAACGTTATGTTTCGAAGGATGTGGCGATGACAGGTGAAATCACCTTGCGGGGACGTGTACTGCCCATTGGTGGATTGAAAGAGAAATCTCTTGCCGCTCACCGAGCTGGATATAAAAAGATCCTTCTTCCTAAAGACAATGAACGGGATTTGAAAGATATTCCTGAGAGCGTACGTAATGATGTTGAGTTCGTACCGGTATCTAATATGGATCAGGTCTTGCATCATGCGTTAGTTGAGCATCATAATGAAATTAGCAGTGAGCCACCGAGTAGTGTGCATTAGAAAGGAAGTCCTATGAAAGTTAATATTGCCGAATTTATTATCAGTGCCGTTGGCCCTGATCAGTACCCTGATGATTCCTTGCCAGAGGTTGCTCTGGCAGGACGTTCCAATGTGGGGAAGTCCTCCCTCATTAACCGAATGATTAACCGTAAGAATCTGGCTCGGACAAGCTCCACGCCTGGTAAGACACAACACATGAACTATTACCGTATCAATGAAGACAGCATGTATTTTGTTGACTTTCCAGGTTACGGGTATGCCAAGGTTTCCAAGACGCAACGCGCCGTATGGGGTAAAATGGTTGAGAAATACCTCTCTGAGCGCGATACGTTAAAGCTTGTTCTGCTTATTGTGGACCTGCGGCATTCGCCTACCAGCAATGATAAGATGATGTTCGACTGGTTGAAGCATTATGATCTTCCTATGTGTGTTGTAGCGACCAAAGCGGATAAAATTCCGAAGACACGCTGGCAAAAGCATATCAAGACCATGAAGCAGGAGCTGGGCGTGCTGCCAGGGGATAATTTTATTCCATTCTCCTCGGAAATTGGTCTCGGCAAAGACGAGCTTTGGGGCTTAATTGATGGGTATATTCGCCCTTCTGAGAATGAATCTCCGGATTCAGAGGATGCTGAAATGATAGCAAATGAATCTCAGCAAGAGGAGTCAACCGAAGCGTAAGATATGAACTCATTTACAATCAAGCAACCATTCCTGGTGGGAATGGTTGTATTTTTTTGTTGATAAAACTAAAATTTCTATGGAAAAGGACCGATAGATAACATATGATAGATATTCACTGCCACATCTTACCCTTTTTGGATGACGGAGCCTCTGATTGGGAAGCTGCTCTTGCCATGGCGCAAGACGCCCACAGAGAAGGGATTACTTCAGTCATCGCCACGCCACATCATGCCAACGGTCAATATATGAATAACGCCCCCAAGATTAAAGAAGCTGTGGAGTTGATGAATGAGAGACTTCGTCAGGCTGGTAATCCACTGCTTGTTCTTCCAGGTCAAGAGATCCGTATCTACGGGGAGCTTCTGAATGATCTGGAGCGGGGGGAACTGCTGAGTCTTGCAGATTCGCGGTATATTTTACTGGAAATGCCTTCTTCACGAGTACCACGTAACATGGAAGAAATCTGCCACGAGCTGATCATTCAAGGGTTCGTTCCGGTCATCGCCCATCCGGAGCGCAATGCTGAAATAGCTGCTGATCCTTCTAAACTAGAGAGACTGATAGAGCTAGGATCACTTGGGCAGGTAACCGCACAGAGTCTTGCAGGCGTTTTCGGGAATAAGCTACAGAAATTGTCGCTGGAGCTATGCCGTAGAAATGCAGTACATGTGTTGGCCTCTGATGCACATGACAGTGTTCATCGTCCTTTTGGATTAAACGCTGCTTATGTGGTTATGGAGAAAGAATTAGGCCCTGAGCTGCGTGACTATGTTCGCGGCAATGCTCAGCAAATTATGACCAATGGCGAGGTTATTCATGGAAAACACGTACAAACAAGGGGAAACCGACAAAAATTGTTTGGATTTTTTTTCCGAAAGGGCTGACTAATCTACCTAATAGTGGTAGAATGGGTTTTATTGGGTGATTTAATGCTATACGTAATAGCGTAGCATTTGGGCGAATTGTTCTAGGTCTATGGTAGTACAGTATTTTAATACATAAGAAGAGGTGGATATTTAGTGACGTTGAAAAAGAAACTAGTAGTATCAACATTAGCAGCAAGTATGGTAGCAGCATCCGTAGCGGGTCTTCCGTTGGGAAGCCTTGGAGCAGTAGGTACAGCATCTGCGGCTACAGTAAGTAGCAGTGCAGCAGTTAAGGATAAGGTTCTTGCTGTTTACAAACAATTGACCGCAACAGATGCAGTTTATCTCTACAATTTGAAGACTGAGGTTGCAGCACTGAGTGAGGCAGAATTCGTAGAAATTTTTGCTCCAATTCTGAAGAATCTTTCACTGGATGCAGAAGAAACAAAAACATCACTTAAATTGTTCCAAAGCGTTACTAGTGTAGTATACGACGTCTATGGCAATGACTTCTCCGAAATTCAAGTTATCCGTAACGACGACAAAAACATTGCTTTGCTGAGCAAAATTGCAAAGAAAGCGGGTGTGTCTGGACTTACTGTTGATAGTGTTTCTGAATTCTTGAGCAGCATTGAAACAGAACTTCGTGATCTGGTAAGCAGCAAGTCAACTGCAGATTTGTTGGCAATCCTAACTTCTGAATCTGGATACGATACTTTGTTGGATGAAGCTATTGCAAAAGTATTGAGCCATACAACAGGAGCAGGAGCACTCACAGTAAGTCAAGCGTTGGACAAGCTTGGAGTTACTGCTAGTGATGTGAAGCAAACACTGAAGAACCTGAACAATAATATTAAATCCGCGAAACCTGCGGCGAAATCACTTGCATTTGCTTATATTAAAGCCTACGGATTAGGCGATAATGGCAACGGTAATGGCAACGGCAATGGTAATGGTAGTAGTGGAAGCGGGAATGGAAGTGTTACAACGCCTGTAGCTCCTGTTCAAACTCCAGGAATCTACGATGTATCCAAGCTCGTAAGCATTGTTGACGGTAAAGCAACCTTGAAATTGGTTGATGCTGATGTAATTAAAGAATTTGATAAGCTGGTTGCAGCGAACCCTGGTAAAACTGGTCTTACTTTGACCCTAAATCTGGGAACAGTAAACGCTACTACAGTTGAAGTTCCACTTTCCCAAGCCATTATTGAAGCTGCAAAAGCTAAAGGTATTGCGAATATCGCCGTTACTTTCAACGGTGTAACTGTAACGATTCCTGTAAGCCAATTCAGCACAGCAATTTCATTGACAGTAACTACAGCTAAACCAGAAGTTGTAACTTCCGTTACCAAGCTGAAATTGGCTTCGGATGTGTATGAATTCACACTTAGTGTGAACGGTGTAGTACAAAGTACATTTAAACAACCAATTACTATCAAACTGCCACTTAAGAATACTGATGGTCTTGATAAAGAATTGCTTTCTGTTGGTAAACTTGTATACGGCGACCTGCAATTCCAAGGTGGAGTTCTTGATGGAGATTTCATCGTAGAACCACGTGATACATTCTCTTCTTACGCAGTACTTGAGAATAAAGTCTCCTTTAATGATATTGCTGCTGTACAAGCATGGGCTGGTAGACAAATTCAAGTCGTAGCTGCTAAAGGTGCGATTGAAGGAGTCGGAGCAGGTAAATTTGCACCGAAGAACAACGTAACTCGTGCTGAGTTCTCCAAAATGTTGATTCGTGCGCTTAACCTGGAAAACAACTCTGCTGTACAAAGCTTTAGCGATGTAAGTTCAACAGCTTGGTATGCACCATATGTAGCAGTTGCAGCAGAGAAAGGGATTATCACTGGACGCAGTGCGGCCAAATTTGATCCTAATGCAACTATTACACGTGCAGAAATGGCAACAATGATCTCCCGTGCGTTGAAATCTATCAATCCTGATGCAAAAACGGATTCTACTGCAATCAGCAAATTCTCTGATGCTGCTAAGATCAGCGCATCCCTAAGAGATGGCGTAGCGTTTGCAGCAAGCCACAACCTGGTTATCGGAAATGCTGGCAAGTTCAACCCGAACGATACAGCTACCCGTGCTGAAGCAGCAGTAATTATCTACCGTACTATTAACTTCAAGTAAATAAAACTTATAGTATACAGCCTCCTCTCATGTAGGTGAGAGGAGGCGATTTTTTTGCAAATAGGGAAGATTTGAACAGGCATCGAAATATTTCAGAAATAGCTTGGGGGTAATTTCACTTGTCATCACAAGAATTGGATCTTCGCGATTATTTTCAGATCGTCAGGAAGAGACTATGGCTCATTTTCAGCATAGTTGTATTGGTGTGCGGTATTGCTGGTGTATATAGTCTGTATATTAAAAACCCGGTATATGAGGCATCCACGAAAATTATCGTTAACCAAACACCGACGCAGTCAGCGGTGGGGCAGCTTGATTTAAACCAGATTAATACCAATATTCAATTAATTAATACGTATAAGGAAATTATTAAGACTCCGGCCATCCTTGATATTGTTACAAAGGATTATCCGCAATTCGATATTACTGCGGAAGAGCTATTAAAAAAGGTTAATGTGAGTTCCGTAAATAATACGCAGGTGATGACACTTGTCGTTCGAGATAATTCTTATCAGCGGGCTGCTGAAATCGTGAATGCCATTTCACTTGTGTTCAAGGAAGAAATTCCAAGTCTATTTAATGTGGAAAATGTATCGATTCTGAATGAAGCTAAAGTGAATCCAACTGTTGAGCCACGGCCGGTAGAACCAAATGTTTTACTGAACATGGCTATTGCTTTTATCGTCTCTTTGATGATTGGATTAGGGATTGCCTTCCTGTTGGAATATATGGATGACACCCTGAAGACAGAAGCTGATATTGAGAAGTATCTTGGTTTGCCTACCATAGCTATGATTACAAGATTGGGTCAAGATGAAAGCAAGCAAGGTGCCGCACAAACACAAAAACAATCATCCAGAAAGGCGGGGGACCTCGAACATGTCACAGCTTCCAAATAAACAACGCCATCTGATCACCGTTACGAACCCACGCTCTCCTGTCTCTGAAGCGTTTCGCGCATTGCGCACGAATATTGATTTTTCTTCTGTAGATCAGACTATTCAAGTGATTATGGTCACTTCATCCGGACCGGAAGAAGGTAAATCTACGGTATCTGCTAACCTGGCGGCAGCTTACGCACAAGCAGATAAAAGAGTATTGTTGATTGACGCCGATTTGCGGAAGCCGACGGCACATAAGACTTTTACACTAAGCAACCGTTTTGGTTTATCCTCCCTACTGTCTCAACAGGCAGTTCTTGAGGACACTGTCCAAGACTCCGGTGTTAATAATCTTTCAATTATGACCTCTGGACCAATCCCGCCCAACCCGGCGGAAATGATGGCATCTAATCGGATGAGCACTCTTTTACAGGACTTGCGTCAGCGGTATGATGTCATTCTTATTGATACTCCACCATTATTAGCGGTTACGGATGCACAAATTGTGGCCTCGAAGAGTGATGGCGTTATTATGGTTGTAAGCTATGGTAAGGTAAAACGCGATATCGCAGTAAAAGCTAAAGCTAATCTAGATCGTGTAGGTGCAAAAATGCTCGGCGTTGTTCTCAATAATGTAAAACGTAAAGCTAGTGAAGGGTACTATTACTACTACTATGGAAATTGATTTATTCATAATTAAAAATGTTATTTTTGGAGGCACTAAAAATGACAGCGAAATCTAGAGTGATTCTTTTATTCTTCATTGATCTTGCGATCATTTGGTTCAGTATTGTGACATCTTATTTGTTTCGGTACCCTAACCATGCTCTTCAGGAATACATTGTACAGATGCTGCAATTTGGTTTGATTGCAACATTTGCATTCGGTGGAAGCCTGATATACTTCGGTCTTTACCGAAGAATGTGGCAATATGCCAGTATCGGTGAAATTATATCGGTTTCTAAAGCTATTGTAGTAGGGTCTTTATTTTCATTTGCACTGGCGTATCTTATTTTGCCGGATAGAGTACCTCTTGCCATAGAAGTTCGGTCGATGGAGACTATTCTTTTATTAGTAGGTGGAGTCCGATTTTTGTGGAGAGTACTTCATAATGACCGAATCAATTACAAAGACACTAAGACCCATACACTAATTGTAGGTGCTGGTGACTGTGGGATATTAATTGCTCGGGAAATGATGGGACCCTCTTTTGCGCATACCAAATTAGTCGGTTTCATTGATGATAATGCGAATAAATACCATATGTATATTATGGGTGTTCCTGTAATTGGAAATCGTTATGCAATCCCAGCTATTGTGAAAGAAAGAGAAATTCATGAGATTATCATCGCCATGCCCTCTGTTTCACGTACTGAGATTTCTGAAATTATTAATCTTGCCAAAAAAACTGGAGCTAAGCTGAAAATAATCCCGGCTCTTAATGATCTGATCGCTGGTAAAATATCAGTTAAGAAACTTCGGGATGTTAGCGTAGAAGATTTATTAGGTCGTGAGCCGATCGTAGCTGATTTGAACAGTATTTTAGGTTATGTACATCATAAGACGGTGTTAGTAACGGGGGCTGGGGGCTCTATTGGTTCAGAGTTATGCCGGCAGATTGCTCCTTTTGGTCCGGACAAGCTAATGTTACTTGGACACGGTGAGAACAGTATCTACACGATTGAAATGGAGCTTCGTAAGAGTTTTCCGGAGTTGAACATTGTGACCGCGATAGCAGATGTGCAGGATCGCAGTCGGATGATGGACATATTCAGTGGTCATAGACCGCATGTAGTCTTTCACGCAGCAGCACATAAACACGTTCCTTTAATGGAGCGTAATCCTTCGGAAGCCATTAAAAATAATGTTTTTGGCACCAAAAATGTTGCAGATTGTGCAGATAAATATGGTGCGGAGAGATTTGTAATGATCTCTTCTGATAAGGCGGTTAACCCAACCAGTGTAATGGGTGCTACTAAACGGATTGCGGAAATGTATGTGCAGAGCCTGCACACCACAAGTCAAACGAAGTTCTCTGCTGTGCGTTTCGGAAATGTTCTTGGCAGTCGCGGCAGTGTAATTCCAGCCTTTAAGCAACAGATCGCTGCCGGAGGTCCAGTCACTGTCACTCATCCAGAAATGGTGCGTTATTTCATGACGATTCCGGAAGCTGTTCAGCTTGTCATCCAATCTGGTTCTTTCGCCAAAGGCGGAGAAGTGTTCATTCTGGATATGGGAGAGCCGGTTAAGATTCTAACGTTGGCGGAAGACTTAATTACGCTCTCTGGATATGAACCCTATAAGGACATTGATATTCATTTCTCCGGTATTCGTGAGGGTGAGAAGTTGTATGAAGAGTTGCTTACAGATGAAGAGAATTTAGGCTCTACCGATCATGGAAGAATCTTTATCGGTAAACCTAATGTCATAAGTCTGAACCAGTTAGAACTGGAGTTTAAACGTTTGGAACGTGTTCTCGCTGAGGAACCAGAAGTCATCCGCGAAATAATCAATCAGATTGTACCAATGCAGCCCGTTGCCCAAGTTGCTATTAGCTAACTATTCATAAAGGGGGATATAAAGTGTTCAACAAACGATGGAAAAAGATCCTTTTATGGACGTTGTCAGTAATTGTAGTGCTGGGTGTTGGTGGCTTGTTCGCCGCGAATTATGCTGTCGATAAGCTGATGAATTCAATGGTAGATGGTTTTGATCTGGAGTCTGAGGATAATGTTGGTGGTCAAGATCAAGGAACGGCACCAACTGATACAGTTGATGATGGTAATGTCGAACCTGTAGAGTCTGCGGTACCTTCTACTCCACCAGTAAATGATGAGGGAAATAGTAATCAAAGCAGTGAAAATAACGCTAAACCTAGTAGAGAAACAACAGCTTCTACTACTAGTGAACCGACCAAAGCTCCATCATCAGAACAAAAAGATGGCTCTTCAGATGGTTATACAGCACAGGTCTCCACGGATAAAGCTAAACAAATTCAAGAGAATGTAACGATTAAAGATAAAGCAGATGTAGCTTCTATCGTACTTGGCCAACTTAGTGTATCGGATATTAATCGTCTTAAAGATTTGGCAAAGGGTGGCTTAACGACTGAGGAGAAGCGTGAAGCGCGCAGTATCATCCTAGGTAAAGTATCCACAGAGCAGTACAATGAGCTTTCTCAGATTGCTAAGAAGTACGGAGTCAGTCAAGGGAAAACACATGACCAAATCATTGCTGAAGAAGAACAATTAAAAGCGAAAGAAAAGGGAAGTGAATAAATATGTCTAAAGCAATATTATCAGTCGTAGCTTTATCGTTAATAGCTTCAATTGGTCTAGCACCCTTAACAGCATCCGCACCTATCTCAGTATCAGCAGCGGCAGTACCAAGTGCAACGACTAAGGCTGCAAATCCTACGATTAAAGTGCAAAGCATGAACGTGAATTTGATTTTTGACAACGTGAGTATTCAGCCACCCACAGGTCAGTATGTATTCATGTACAACAATACAACTTATGTTCCATTACGGTTTATGTCATATGCTTTACAGAAGAGTGTAGCTTGGGATGCTAAAAATGTTAAAGTTACCGTAGCAGAGCCTAGCAGCTCAGAGCTAGTTATGATTAAAGAATATCTAATGAATGCAACGAACGGGAATAGTACTTCAGCAGCAGCGAAGAATATTGTCCTCAATCAAGTTAAGGCAAGTTATGTATTTAACGATGCAACCAAGGCTTTGCCTACAGGTCAATCTAGCTTCATCCTGAATGGTTCTTTATATGTACCCCTACGTTTTTTATCGGAATCTGTAGGTCATAACATTAGCTGGGATCAGAAGACGAAGACCATTACTGCAGCTTCCAAGGCTTATCAGGAACAAACCACTAATGGATCGACAAACAATGACAATGTTAAGGACCCATCTCCAGTGGCGACATCAGCGCCAACGGATACAATAGGTGCACCAGGTGGTGGTTCTGCAGGAACTGGAAAGGTTTCATATGAAACTATCACTAGTGACACTGAAGCTAAGCTTACGGCGCTTAAAAATCAAAGTCAATCGACATTAATGAGTATTGGTTTTGAGTATCTTGGAGCGACAGATGAAGCGAGTAAGAAAAGTATTAAAGAAAAAGGGTTGAAACAGCTGGCCTCATTTACTGCTAGCTTTAATAGTATAGTTGCTGACACTGAACAAAAACTGAACAGCAATGGCTATAGCACGGAGATTATTAGTCAATATAAAAGTGAATTTGAATCACAGCTTCAGGCGGGTAAAGATATAGCCGAGAAGATGGCGAATTAAGAGAGTAGTTAGAATATCATCTCTATGCTCATTTGGCATAGAGATGATCTACATATATGAAGAAATAGTAACTTAAAGGATCAGGTGAATTTATGAGACCTTATGTTTACGTGAAACAAACCATTGATTTTTTATTAGCTTTAATTGGGATGCTAGTGTTATGGCCGGTCTTTTTAATTATTGCGATTGCAATTAAGGTAACCTCCAAAGGCCCTGTTTTATTTAAACAAAAAAGATTAGGCAAAAACAAATTGGAATTCCACATACTTAAATTCAGAACGATGCGAACAAATACACCACAAGATATGCCAACGCATTTACTAGAAGATCCTGACTTCTTCATTACTAAAGTAGGCAAGTTTCTAAGAAAAACTAGCTTGGACGAGCTACCTCAGATAATCAATATCCTAAAAGGTGAAATGAGTATCGTGGGACCTCGCCCTGCGTTGTGGAATCAATATGATTTGATTGCTGAACGTGATAAATATGGAGCTAATGATATTAAACCTGGGTTGACTGGATGGGCTCAAATTAATGGTCGAGATGAATTGCCTATTGAGAAGAAGGCGAGTCTGGATGGAGAATATACTACAAGTCTTTCTTTTAAGTTTGATATAAAGGTATTTTTTATGACTATCTTGAGTGTTCTGAAATCGGATGGTGTAAAGGAAGGAACAACAAAACAGGAAGTGTCTTCTACTAAAGGGGTAACCTTATAAGATGAGCAAACGAAAGATATTAATAACTGGTAAAGGTAGTTATGTGGGTACAAATTTTATAAAGTGGCTGGAACAATCGCCAGAACAATACGAAGTCGTGGAGCTATCGGTTAGAGGTACGGAATGGAAGGAACATGATTTTTCAATTTATGATGTAGTACTCCATGTTGCTGGAATTGCTCATGTATCTACGGATCCAAGTATGGAGCAACAATATTATAAAGTTAATCGTGATTTGGCGATTGAAGTTGCGGAAAAGGCAAAAAAAGAACACGTTAAGCAGTTTGTTTTCACAAGCAGTATTATCGTCTATGGTGATAGTAGTAGTGAGAAGGTCATAGATAGAAATACTGTACCTAAACCAAGTAATTTCTATGGAAATAGCAAATTACAGGCAGAAGAGGGAATAAAGTTATTAGAGAGTAATTCTTTTAGGGTTGTTATTTTACGTCCTCCAATGGTATATGGTCGACACTCAAAGGGCAACTTTGTAAGACTATCGCGATTAGCTAGGGAGCTACCTGTCTTTCCTGATTATGATAACAAGCGAAGTATGATTTATATAAAGAATCTTTGCGAGTTTGTAAAGCTTGTAATAGATAATTATGAGAGTGGTCTTTTTTTTCCTCAAAATAGTGAGTATGTTAAAACAAGCGAAATGGTTAGTTGTATTGCTGAGGCTCACAACAAACGCATTAGATTAACTAAAGTATTTAATCCAATTATAAAAATGATGATTACCAAAGTAGGTATAGTAAATAAGGTGTTTGGGAATCTGTATTATGAACAAAATATCAGTGAGTATAAAGTTAACTATAGAGTACTCAGCTTAAGAGAATCTATTACAGTGACTGAAGTGGAGAGATAAAGCAATGAATGTAATAATAGTAAATTGTTTTGATACTTATGAAGAGAGGGTTGACCTTCTCCACGCATATTTTGTTAGCAACGGTCATAAAGTTACAGTTATTCAGTCTGATTTTAGACATTTTAAAAAAGTGTATCGAACAGAACAAAAAGCAGATTTTTTATTTGTACCTTCAAAGCCTTACTACAAAAACCTTTCTTTTTCTAGGATGAAATCGCATTATATATTTGCGAAGAATGCTTTCAAACTTGTTGAAAACAATAAACCGGATTTAATATATGCAATTATCCCTCCGAATTCTATAGCGAAATTTGCTGCTAACTATAAAAAAAAGAATCCGAAAGTGAAGTTGATTTTTGATTTAATTGATCTTTGGCCAGAAACGATGCCAATAGGGAAGATTAAGAACTTCCCTCCATTCTCATTTTGGCAATCAATGAGAGATAAAAATTTGAAATATGCTGATTTTATAATTTCGGAATGCGATTTATTTAGATCCATTCTGAAAGATGTGTTAGTGAATTTGAAGTCGTTCACACTTTACTTGGCAAAAAAAGAAATCTCATATGAGAGTATTCCTAACTTGTCTGAAAACGAGATTCATTTGTGCTATTTAGGATCTATCAATAATATTATTGATATACAAAAAATAAAGAAAACAATAGAAGTGATTCACCGCTTAAAACCTACAACAATTCATATTATTGGTGACGGAGAAAACAGAGAGAAGCTAATGAGAGAAGTAAAAGAAACTGGAGCTTCAGTGGAATACTATGGAAAAGTATATGATTATACAGAAAAACAAAGAGTATTTGATAAATGTCATTTCGGAATCAATATTATGAAAGATGAAGTTTGTGTAGGTCTTACGATGAAGTCAATAGATTATTTTCAAGGTGGTTTACCAATAATTAACAATATTCAGTTTGATACTGAAAGATTAGTTAATAAATATAGCGTAGGTATCAATATTATGAATGATAATATTGATATTCTTGCTTCAAGTATTTGTAATTTAGATATTGAGAAACTACTTAATATGAGAAAAAACGCAAGAAAAGTCTTTGAAAAGCATTTTTCGGTTGAAGGTTTTAATGAAGTGTTGGATCAATATTTCACTATTTATTAAAGAGAGGTAGAAATGTTGATGAAAATTATAGGTGGAATCATTCTCTTTAATCCAGACATTTATAGATTAAAAGAGAATGTGAATAGTATTTTACCGCAAGTTGATAAGCTTTATATGATTGATAATTGTTCCTCTAATATCGAAGAAATTGAAAGAGAATTTAAGGGTTTAAGGAATATAACTATTGTTAATAATATACGGAATTTTGGGGTTGCTAAAGGTCTTAATCAAATTATGGAAATTGCAAAGACACAAGGAGCTGATTGGGTATTAACATTGGATCAAGATTCAATATGTCCTAATGATTTAATTGTTAAGTCATCGAGATATATTGAAAAAAGAAATATTGGGATTATTTGCCCAAAAATAATTGATACAAAAATTAATGTTTTATTAACTGAACCTAATAAAGACATTGATTATGAATTTGTTAATAGATGTATAACTTCTGCATCTTTAACGAATGTAGAAATTTGGAATGAAATTGGTTTTTTTAATGATGAACTATTTATTGATTATGTTGACTTTGATTATTGCGCAAGGCTTTTTATAAATAATTATAAAATTCTTAGAATGAATGACGTGGCATTAAGCCACCAATTGGGTGATAGTAAAATAAAGAAATTGTTCTTTAAGGAGATAAGGGTAACGAATCATTCCGCCTTTAGAAAATACTTTATTGCTCGTAATATAACGTATTATATTAGAAAGTATAGAAAGGTAATGAATGTTAAACTTGAGTACTTAAGACTAATCAAAGTATTAACTCTAGCAATTTTTTTTGAATCTAATAAAAAAGAAAAGATTAAGAATTATTTCAAAGGAATATTACATGGATTGAAAATGAATTTAAAAAATGATTGAATACTTGATTATATATACAAACGTTTAGGAGAATAGAGATGAGAATATGTTACATAGCACATCTAGGAGATTTATCAGGTGCCAATAGGTCTCTAGTGGATTTAGTTTGTGCTGTTCGCAATCTAGGAGTGGACGTTTTTGTGATTACTCCCAAAAAAGGTGAACTGAGTAGAAAACTAGACGAACTTAAGATTGAGAATTTGTGTATTTACTCTGGGTCTTGGTTAGGTGATCTGAAAAAAGAAAAAAAATTTAAGAAGTTGGCGAAGATAGTTATTAATTTATTTGCAGAATATCGTTTCTATTCGTTTTTCAAAAATAACAAATTTAATTTCGATTTAATTCATTACAACTCTTTTATATATGGAGTTGGTGCAAAATCCTTGCTGAAACTTAATATTCCATATGTTTGGCATATTAGGGAATTTCCTGAAGAAACTTTTGGGTTAACATTTTATAATAGAAAAAAAACTTATGAGCTTGTATCGAAGGCAGAAAAAATAATGGCAATCTCTGGTGCGATTTATAATCATTTTTCATTACAGTTTGATAAAAAGAAAATTAAATTGATTTATAATGGTTTAAAGGTGAATAATAATAAAACCGTTCTAAAAAGAAAGTCCAGCAATGATAAAATATCCTGTTTATTGGTTGGAGCAATTGCAGAGGATAAAGGGCAGTATGAAGCAGTAAGAGCTATATCATTTTTAGTTAATAGTGGAGAAGTAGCGAATATTGTCCTACATATAGTTGGTAATATCATTGATGTGCAATATTTTTCGGAAATAAAGAAATACATAGAAGATAATCAGCTAGATGAATATGTTATTTTCCATGGCTATCATACAGATGTTTCAACATTTAGAGAGTTGTGTTCTATAGCATTAATATGTTCTAAAATGGAGGCGTTTGGTAGAGTTACTGTTGAAGCAATGCTTGCTAGGGAGCTGGTAATAGGTTCGAATACTGGTGGAACTATCGAAATAATCAATGATATGGAAACAGGATTAATTTATCATCAAGGTGATTATATTAGTTTAGCAAATAGAATCAAGTACGCTATTCTTAATAAAAATGAAATGGATGAAATAGTGGAGAGAGCCTTTGAACGTGCTGAAAAATCCTTCAGTATAGAACGGACAGCTAGAGAAGTAATTGAACAATATGAAATGATAAGGAGAAAAGAATGATTCCAATTAGCATTATTATGCCAGTCTATAACTCCGAAGAATATATTTCTTTAGCCATTGAAAGTATATTGTCACAAACATTTAAAGAATTTGAATTGATTATAGTAAATGATGGGTCAACGGATAGGTCTGGAGAAATATGTGATTATTATGCTAATCAAGATAATAGAATTAGGGTTGTTCATCAAAATAATAAAGGTATATCTGCTGCAAGAAATAGGGGGATAGAACTCTCAAATGGAGAATATATAACCTTTGCTGATAATGACGATGAGTTTTCAAATGAGCTTTTAGAAGAAAACTATAGTATAGCGAAAAAATACGAAGCTGATATTGTGAAATATGGTATTTCTTATTATGTTGTATCAGAAACAAAAAAGATAAAAGTTCAAATTAGGTCTGGAAAATTTCAAGTTTTATCAAGGGAACAAATAAAGGAAGCTTATTTACTTTTGAAAAAAGATAAGTTTTTAGTGTATGTATGGGACGGCTTATACAAAGCCGAACTTATAAAAAATAAAATTTATTTTAATGAAAAATTAAAATACGGAGGAGAAGATATTGATTTTAATCTTTCTATATTTCCGTTTATAAATAAATTAGCTATAAATCCTACCGAACATTATATACATTATAAACGTTTTTCACATAGTACTGCAGTTAAATTTAATGATAACAAACTTGACGCTTATATAATTAATGCAGAATTGGAATATAAAATGATTAATTCTCAAAGTTTTAAAAATGAAATTTGGAATGAATGTCTGAGTAGTTATATTGTTCAAATTTTGTTTGCACTTACTAAAATAGAAACGAAAAGTATACGCGATAAAATGATTTTTTTGAGAAATATATCGAAGTTAGATTGTTTCAAAGCAAATTATAATTATAGTAAGTTGATTGAACTAGGAAAGAAAAATAAAAAAAAAGCAGTAATACTTACTCTCTACAAACTTAAATTATTTCTTGTTTTATATTTTAGTATGTATATTTTTGGTAATAAGACAAATTGAAAGTGGGCTCTTTATGATATTTATTCTTATCTCCTTTTTATTATTAATGTTCTTTCTGAGCTATTTCATTACCAAAAGGGATTTAATGTCACCTTGGGTGATAAGTTGTTGTATGTTTATTTTGAGTTGTTTATTTATTGTTCCTAATGTCGGTAATTGGAATGTAGATTTGAGTTTAAAAACATTGATGACGATTGGTCTAGGATTATTATCTTTTGGTTTAGGTGAAATGACTGTTAGACGACTTTATAAGACAAAACTTTCTTATCATTATGAAATTTCAAAAAAAAATAATGAAAATATGCCGAGAGAACCTATAAATATTCATACAGTCATTATTGTTCTGTCAATAATTTTCATGTCTGTAGTTACCTTTTTTTACTATAAACAAGTTCTAAATATTGCATATAGCGCAGGTTATTCATCATCATCAAATCTGCCTATGTTAAAATTCGCTAGAATCGCAACAACTAGTTTGGATGAGTTGAATACTAATAAAATTCTAGGTCAATTTGTAATCATATCATACTCATACACTTATTTAATACTCTTTGTGTTACTTTATAATCTTATATTCACAAAATTCAGAAAAAAGTACTTTTTGTATATTGTCCCTATACTGATATATGTAATTCAGATAATACTCACTGGTGGAAGAACGCAATTTATCTATTTAGTTAGCTCAGCTTTTTTAATTAGTGTAATACTTTACAATATTAAAAATGGATGGAAAAATGATAAAAATTTAAAATATTTAAGAATTGGTTTATTTACATTTATTTCGATGTTACTTATTTTTTATCTCCTTGGAAGTTATACAGGCAAGACTGCAAAATTGAACTTAGTTGATACATTATCAATTTATACTGGATCGTCTGTGGTGGCGTTAGATCATTTTTTGCAAAACCCAGGGAGTTCTTCGGAATTTTTTGGTGGAAGTACGCTGTTTGGCATTTACGATATTTTACGTATTTTTGATGGTCATTTTCCTAAATTATTAAAACAAGCAGAGTTTGTTGGAATAGGTAATTATGAAACAAATGTATACACTTCGTACATGAGATACATTAAAGATTTTTCATTTTTTGGTTTTGTACTTATTGAAATTTTCTTGGGAATTTTTTATTCTGCATTGTACTTGAACTTAAGAATAGTGAATAAACCAGGTGTGAATTTGATAATATATGCAATTTTATTTCAAACTATAATTGAATGTTCTATCGAAGAAAGATTTTTCATGAATGTATTATCGCTTGGATATTTAATTCGTATCTTTTATTTGATTTTATTGTACAACTGGCTTGTTAAACCAAAAATTAGGAGATCATGGGTTCGGGATCATCTGTGAGGTTAGTATTTAATAGGGTACGATCATTACTGCATAAACATGACTATTAATAAGAAACTAGTCATTTATTTACACACAAAATATTATTTAATCTAGTTTTGTACTCATGGTTTTATTCTATTTGATTATAAAAAATTATTAACTTTATACTTTTCTCATAAATAAAGTTTGTAGAATTTTTAATTTCTAAACTGACATTATTCTGAATTGTTCGAGGTGAACTAATTGTTTAGGAAGATTTTTGGTTTTAGCAGGTATTTATATTACAAATTAAAAAGTTTATTATTAAATAATGGGAATATATCTTTCAATACTCGTATATTACTCCCAATAAGTCTGAACTTTGAAGTTCACAAAAAGTCGGAAGTTAAATTAGGGAAAGTGATTTTCAATAAAAATGTATCTATAAGAGTTCGAGAATCTGCAAAACTAATTATTGGAACTGGGGTGAACTTTAATAATGCTTGTATAGTTACGTGTAGAGGAGATATTAATATTGGCAATAATGTCCTGTTTGGACCTAATGTTATGGTTTTTGATCATGATCATGATTATTTGGCAAAAGATTATGCGAATAATTTTAAAATAGGAAAGATTGTTATAGAAGATAACGTGTGGATAGGTGCGAATGTAATAATTCTGAAAAATACTACTATCAAGAAAAATTCAGTGATTGCCGCAGGTACTGTGGTTCGAGGTACCGTGGAAGAAAACTCAATAGTTTATAATAAAAGAGATATCATACAAAAAGCGAAGGGATAATCTATTTTTTTATGTTTTAAAATATCACTTTACATATTGGTTTTGATTTAAAAATGAATAAGAATGTTGAGGTTAGAGCTTTGAATACTAGAGCAAAAAGTGTAATGAAAAACTTATCATATACTCTCACTTCAAACCTCGTCTCTTTAGCTATTTCCAGTCTAGTTGTTCTAGTTGTCCCTAAATTAATAGGTGTAGAAGAATATGGATATTGGCAATTGTATATGTTCTTTACTTCATATGTCGGTTTTTTACATTTTGGATGGAATGATGGAATATATTTAAGATACGGTGGGGATAATTACCGAGATTTAGATAAAAAGTTATTTTTTTCACAATTCTTAATGCTTACTATCTCTCAAATTTTGATTGCATGTTTAATTGTAGTTTTTACTTTACTAAATATACATGATTCTGATAGAAATTATATTATTAGAATGACGGCCCTTTGTCTATTAGTTGTTAACGTTCGGTACATGTTCTTATACATTCTTCAAGCTACTAACAGGATAAAAGAGTACGCAAAAATTACAATGTTGGATAGAATTGTTTATGTTATTTTGATAGTTTTGTTTTTGCTTCTTGGTATCAGAGATTATAAACTGATAATAGTAGCGGACATTAGCGCAAAGTTTGTTTTTTTATTGTATGCAATGTATTGTTGCAAAGAAATTGCATTTCAAAAACTATCTACATTTTATTTTAATTTTATAGAGATGTTCGAAAATATTAAGGTTGGAATAAAATTGATGTTTTCAAATATCGCAAATATTATGATAATTGGTGTAGTACGGTTTGGGATTGAACGTTTTTGGGGAGTATCTACATTTGGAAAAATTTCACTAACGTTTAGCGTTTCGAATTTAATGATGATTTTCATTAATGCAATTGGGATAATAATGTTTCCACTATTAAAGAGAACTGATGAGAGGAAAATCTCGAATTTATACCTTACTATAAGAGATTTTTTGTTAGTCGCTACTTTGGGAGTATTATTTTTATACTTTCCTATGAAATCTATACTCACCTTATGGTTACCAGATTACGCAGATACGTTAATGTATATGTGCTTATTATTTCCAATGTGTATTTTTGAAGGTAGAACGGCTGTGTTAATTAATACATATTATAAGGCCATGAGAAAAGAATCCTTGTTGTTGAAAATTAATTTAATTTCTTTATTCATTAGCATTTTAATAACAGTGATAACAACTTTAATTCTACAGAATTTACATTTTGCTGTTCTTTCGATATTGTTATTGTTGGCATTTAGATCTATATTTGCAGAAATTCTATTATGTAAAAGTTTAGAATTATCAATAATGAAAGATATTATTCTTGAATTAATTGTCGTGGCTCTTTTTGTTATTAGTGGTTGGTTTTTTTCCTCTTTAATTGGTGGAATTGTATATATAGTTGTTTATTTTACATTTCTAATCATGAAAAGGAGGGATATTGCTAAATCGTTTAACAAATTAAAACAATTTATGAGTACATAAATACAGAAAAATTAGTTTAGGAGGTATTTATATTAAATGGCCAAAATAACTATAGTTGGTATCGGGTACGTTGGACTATCAAATGCAATACTTCTAGCTCAAAATAATGAAGTTATAGCGCTCGATACTATACAGGATAAAGTTGATATGATTAATAATAAGATATCACCGATATGTGATCGTGAAATAGAAGAATATTTAAGTACTAAAGAATTAAATTTATTTGCAACTACTAACTACCGTAAAGCCTATGAAAATGCAGAATTTATTATTATAGCAACACCTACCAATTATGATACTGAAAAAAATTATTTTAATACACAAACTGTTGAAAAGGTTATTAACGATATAATCTCTGTAAACAATAAGGCTTTAATAATAATTAAATCTACAGTGCCTGTTGGATACACACAGAAAGTTAGAGAAATGTTTAAAACGGAAAATATTATATTTTCACCGGAGTTTTTGAGGGAAGGCAAAGCATTATATGACAATTTATTTCCAGCACGTATTATAGTTGGCGAAAGATCTGAAAGAGCTGAAAAAGTAGCCAGTTTTTTTGTAAATGGAGCTACTAAGGACAATATACCAGTACTTTTAACTGATTCTACAGAAGCTGAGGCTATTAAATTATTTGCTAATACATATCTTGCAATGAGAGTTGCATTTTTTAACGAACTGGATACGTACGCAGAAGTAAGAGGTTTAGACACAAAACAGATAATTGAGGGAGTTGGAATGGATCCTAGGATAGGAAATCATTACAATAATCCTTCATTTGGTTATGGTGGGTATTGTTTACCTAAAGACACAAAACAGTTATTGGCTAACTACTCGGATGTCCCTAATAATATTATGACTGCAATAGTAGATGCTAATAGAACAAGAAAAAACCATATAGCTGAAATGATATTAGCTAGAAAGCCTCAGATTGTTGGTATTTACAGACTTACTATGAAAATGGATTCGGATAACTTTAGGCAGTCTTCTATTCAAGGGGTTATGAAATGTATTAAGGAGAAAGGTGTTGAAGTTGTTTTATATGAACCTTCTCTAGATGAAATAAAATTCAATCAATCAAGAGTTATTAAGAACTTCAATGAATTTAAAAGTATCTCTGATGTTATTGTTGCCAATAGAATGTCTGATGAGATTAAAGATGTTAAGGAAAAAGTGTATACGAGAGATTTATTCAGCAGGGACTAGAATTAATATGTTAAAATTAGGTTTTTCTATATATATTCTAAAAAGAAGAAGAGGTGGCATGAATGAAAGGCATTATCCTAGCAGGCGGCAGCGGTACGCGCCTATATCCATTAACAATGGTCACAAGCAAGCAGCTTTTACCTATTTACGACAAACCAATGATCTACTATCCACTATCTACATTAATGCTAGCGGGCATTAAAGAAATTCTTATTATTTCAACTCCAGAGGACACGCCTAGATTTGAAAGTTTATTAGGTGACGGTTCTCAATTTGGCATCTCATTACAATACAAAGTTCAACCAAGTCCTGATGGTTTAGCGCAGGCTTTTATTTTGGGTGAATCTTTTATAGGTGATGATTCAGTTGCTATGATCCTTGGAGATAATATCTACTATGGAAATGGAATGCGGAAGATGTTGCAACGTGCTTCTTCTAAACAACAAGGAGCAACGGTGTTCGGATATCATGTGCAAGATCCAGAGCGCTTCGGTGTGGTAGAATTTAATGAAGAAGGTAAAGTATTGAGCGTAGAAGAAAAACCAACACAGCCAAAATCTAACTACGCAATTACTGGTCTATATTTTTATGATAACAGAGTTATTGAGATTGCTAAGAACGTTGAGGTCTCTTCACGTGGAGAATTGGAGATTACCTCCATTAATGAAGCTTATTTAAATCTTGGTGAGCTTGATGTGGAACTCCTAGGTCGGGGATTCACCTGGTTAGATACAGGAACTCATCAAAGTCTTGTCGACGCAACTAACTTTGTACGGACTATTGAAGATCATCAAGGAATCAAGATCGCCGCTCCGGAGGAAATTGCATATATTAATGGATGGATTACTAAAGAACACTTGTGGAATTGCGGGGAGAAGTTAAGTAAGACGGGGTATGGTCAGTATTTGATGAAAGTAGCTACAGGTAAAATACAATACTAATAACTGAAAGTGTGGCAGTGATGAAAATTACAGAAACCTTATTGCAAGGCGTATTAGTCGTTGAACCGGCTGTTTTTGGGGACCACCGCGGTTGGTTTATGGAGACGTATAGCGGAGCTAAGTTTAAAGAGCATGGAATAGATATGGAGTTTGTACAAGATAACCAATCCTACTCTGCGACTAAAGGAACATTACGTGGTTTGCACTATCAATTACATCCCAAGGCACAGACGAAATTGGTTCGTTGTACACGTGGTGCTATTTTTGATGTAGCCGTAGATATCAGAAAAGGTAGTCCTACCTATAGTAAATGGTTCGGCATTGAACTGAATGCTGAGAACAAAAAGCAACTGCTGATCCCAAAAGGATTCGCCCATGGATTCATGACGCTAACAGAAGACGTAGAGGTTCAGTATAAGTGCGATGAGCTTTATGCCCCGGAATGTGATGGGGGTATTCTGTGGAATGATCCTTCTATTGGCATCGAATGGCCTCTTCATATTACACCGGTATTATCTGCCAAGGATGAGAAGGCGCCTTTATTAAAAGATGCTAATTTGAATTTTTTTTACAATAACTAATAAAGCTAATAGATCGGGAGTGCGTTCATTGAGTAAGCAAAAGATGCTGGTTACGGGTGGTGCCGGATTTATTGGAGGCAACTTCGTACAGTATATGGTAGATAAATATCCGCATTATGATATTGTGAATTTGGATTTGCTAACTTATGCGGGTGATCTAACGAAGCATAAGGATATTGAGTCCAAATCCAACTATCGGTTTGTTCAAGCTGATATTGCTGACCGAGAGGCAATATTGTCTCTTTTTGAGTTGGAAAAATTCGATTATGTTGTTCATTTCGCTGCGGAGAGCCATGTCGATCGCTCAATTACTGATCCTGCGATATTCGTTCGTACGAATGTTATGGGGACACAGGTACTACTGGATGCAGCTAAAAAATTCGGCATTACTAAATTCCTCCATGTCTCTACGGATGAAGTGTATGGCGAACTCGATTTTGATCCTACTGTATTTTTTACCGAAGAAACACCTTTGCAGCCTAACAGTCCTTATAGTGCTAGCAAAACAGCGTCTGATTTGTTAGTTCGTGCGTATTATGAGACCTTTGATTTACCAATGAACATAACACGCTGCTCGAACAATTACGGCCCCTATCATTTTCCTGAGAAACTGATTCCACTAACCATTTCAAGAGTATTAAACGAAGAGAAGGTTCCTGTATACGGAGATGGAAAAAATATTCGCGACTGGCTCCATGTCTGGGATCACTGTGCGGCCATTGACCTTGTCGTGCACCAAGGAGTAAGCGGTGAAGTTTATAATGTAGGTGGTCATAATGAGAGAACTAATCTTGAAGTAGTTAAGACGATTATCAGTACCTTGGGGAAATCTGAAGATTTGATTGAATTTGTAACAGATAGATTAGGACATGATAAACGCTACGCCATTGATCCAACGAAACTTGAGAATTTAGGTTGGAAGCCAACTTATACTTTTGAGACCGGAATTGCGCAGACGATCCAATGGTATATTGATAATGCTGAATGGTGGCAACAAATCCTTAGTAACGAATCGCATAAGTGATTTATGCACGACTTAACGGTTAAGAAAAGAAAAGGTAATTTAATTAATAAAAGATTGGTCCTTTTCGTTTGCTTGCTATTGTTAATTACTGGTTTATTCAGTGCAGGCCGCTTCTTAGCACTATCTGAACCTCCCAAACAATCAGATGTCATCATCGTCCTAAGCGGAGGCCAAGGTCGTGTGGAGCAGGCAGCTGAGTTATATAAAGCAGGCTATGCTCCTTATATAATTCTTTCCAATGCTAAAGAGTCAACGAGTAAATCGGGTGATATGATCCAAACCGCCCTAGCTTTAGGCATACCACAGGACGTTATTTATACCGAGAACGCGGCGGATAGCACTTATCAGAATGCCGAGTACACTCTTCCTATAATGAAAGAATACGGTTTTAAATCTGCGATTGTTGTTTCCTCTGACTTTCACATGCGGAGGGTGAAATTTCTTTTTGGTCGTGTGTACAAAAAATCGGAGATTGAGCTGACGTATGTGGGTTCTGCATCAGGATATAACGCTAAACGCTGGTGGAGTGACCGAAAGAGTAGAGAAACAACGTTCAATGAGTATGTAAAAATGATCGGCAACACCTTTGGTTACAATGGTCCGGAGGCAAAAAGTACCCTTGATCAGATTAAGAACTGGTTTCGCTAATCTGCTGTAGAACGTTCACACTATAATCCGACAAAAACAGTTTTTTTCTTATCTTGGCTTAAGGCGCATTACGACAAACAATATTGTTTAATAGTTTTATACTTATAACTATATCAATATTATTCTCGTGGGAGAGACGCCAAATGCCAAATTACTATTTTAAAGAAATATGGACGCCTTTAAAATTAGTGAATATTCGTTTTTATCTAGATGATGAAAATCGTGTTTGGGTTAAAGTTTGGTCTAAGCATCGGCGACTTCTAAAAAGAGTAGAGTCTACTATATAATTAATATTTTTGTCCAACTTCCGAGGTGATCTCATGAGTCAAGACAATTTAGTTTGTAAATCATGTGGGAATACTACATTCGCTAAAGGCGAAATGAGCAACGGATATGCTAACGTCATGCCTATTGGGAAAGCCTTCTCTTTTGGCTCACCAGTTATCTTCACATTTTGCAAAAGGTGTGGAGAAGTAGCGTCGATAAAAGTTAAGAAACCTGAGAAGTTTTAAGTCACTTAGCAGTGACTTATTTTTTTTGGAGAACGGACTTTTTGACGATTTTAAGAACTAGTAGGCCATAATATTTCATTCTCACTTCCACAACCTTATAAATTAGCTAAAAATAACTCATCCTAACCGTAGCGAACCTACGGTTTTTTATTTATAATAATTATTATCTGGATTTCATAAAGCGTTCAAAAAATCTGTAAAAAGTCTTATTTTCGTGTGATATACTTAACACAGTGTTTTGGGATGTTGTGAAAGTGAACGGTAAGTAAGATATTAATTTATATAACTGGATTTCAGCAACTTATAGAGACTAGGATGGTGAACTATCGATGCACATCGTCGTCGTTGGCCTGAATTATCGTACGGCTCCCGTGGAGGTTCGGGAACAGTTTGCTTTTGCGGAAAGTGACCTTCCGGCAGCGCTCCATCAACTGATGAAGACGAAGGGTGTGCTAGAAGGGGTCTTAGTAGCTACTTGCAACCGTACGGAAATTTATGTGGTGATGGACCGCCTTCATATGGCTGGTTATTTCATCCGCGGCTTTATGGAGCAATGGTTTGGTGTGAAAAGCGAGCAATTTACTCAGCATATGTATATTTATGAAGACGAACAGGCGATTGCGCATTTGTTCCGCGTGACCTGCGGTCTGGATTCCATGGTGATTGGGGAGACGCAGATCCTGGGACAGGTGCGGAGTTCTTTTCTCACAGCTCAGGCTGAGGGTGTAACTGGAACTTGGTTCAATCGGTTGTTCAAGCAAGCGGTGACGCTGGGCAAAAGAGCACATAGTGAAACGTCAATCGGCGAGAGTGCAGTATCTGTCAGTTATGCGGCTGTGGAGCTGGGCAAGCGGATTTTTGGCATGTTCACTGGGAAAAAAGTGCTGATTCTCGGCGCCGGAAAAATGAGCGAGCTTACCGTGAAGCATCTATACAGTAGTGGTGCGGCAGAAGTGATTGTCGCTAACCGTACGCTGTCGCGTGCGATTGAATTGGCGGAGAAGTTCTCGGGTAAGCCGAGCACGATTGAAGATGCGTTAACAACTCTAAATGAAGTAGATATCGTGATCAGCTCAACAGGAGCAGATGGGTATGTGCTTACGGCTGATAAGGTAGCGCATGCTATGAAACGCCGCCCTTCGCGGCCGCTTTTTATGATTGATATTGCTGTACCACGTGATATTGATCCTGCGGCGGCAAATGTGCCGGATGTTTTTTTGTATGATATTGATGATCTGGAGGGCATTGTGGAGAACAATCTGGAAATGCGCCGAAGTGAAGCTGCGAAGATCGAAGTGATGATCAGCGAGGAAATGGATGAGTTCCAGCTGTGGCTCAAGACGCTTGGGGTAAGACCGGTGATCCGGGCGCTCCAGGATAAATCGAATACGATTCATGAAGAAACGATGGAGAGTCTGTTCAATAAGCTGCCCGAGCTGGACGAGCATCAGCGGAAAGTAATCCGCCGTCTGACTAAAAGTATCGTGAACCAGATGATGCATGATCCGATCAATGTAATTAAAGAGCTGTCCGGCGGTAAGCAGGGGAATGAAGCTCTTGATTATTTTTCCAAAATCTTTGCGTTGCAGGAACAGCTCAAATCCGATTCAGATGATGGAGATATTGCCTCGGTTAAGGAGTCTAGTTCTGGAGAACGTACGGCTGGCAGCGCTGATTTTTCTGTGCCTAAAACGGCGCTTGCTCCGGCAGGCTTGCTGGGTGGGTGAATAATATGCAACTGCTGAACGGAATATATGATGCCGCTCTGCTGGTCTATGCCCTGAGCCTGCTGTTTGTTTTCTCGGATTGCCTTAAAAGGAGTCCGGGTGGGAAGCGGCTAGGCACGGGGCTTCTTGTTGTTGTAGGTCTTTTGCAAGTTGCAGGACTTGGAATTCGTTTCTCTCAGGAGAAAGGCCTGCCTATTTTCACACCTTATGATTTCTTGTTTTGGTTTGCGTTTAGTATTGTGCTGACTTCGCTTGCGGTGGCTTTTACACGTGGAGGCGAGTTTACGATTTTGCTGCTCAGTATGGCCGGGTTTAGTGTTTTTCTGCTTAATCGGGTGTGGCTGACGGCGGGTGGGCATACGCTTGAGACTTGGAGTGCGGTGTATGGCTGGCTGACGATGCATGTGATTTTGGCAAATATGAGTTTTGCAGCACTGACGTTAGGGACGGTTTTTGCAATATTGTACTTGTTCCTGCACACCAGACTCAAAAGCAAGAAATGGAGCGACCGGATCCGTCGTTTGCCGAACCTGGAGACTACAGATAAATACTCTTACACCGCTATTTTGGTGGGCACTCCTTTGCTGGGAATATCACTGGTGGTGGCTGGTTTATCTATAGTATCTGAGGGACGGACGCTTTTATTGAAGGATTTAAAAGTATTAACGACTCTTATCGGTCTTGGGATTTACATATTTTATATTATCTTTAAGAAGTCCGGGCGGAAAAGTGGAGTAAGTATGGCTCGCTGGGCGATTTTAGGATATGCTTTTATTATCTTAAATTTTCTGTTGAATTCTTGGTCTGATTTTCACGGTTGGAGCGGGGAGTGAGGGGCATGACGCGTTATTTACCCATAATGCTGGATTGTGAAGGGCAGCACTGTGTGGTTATTGGCGGTGGTGTCGTGGCTGAACGTAAGGTGAGCGGGCTGTTGGAAGCTGGAGCGGCGGTTAAGGTGATTAGTCCTTCTTTGACAGATCCGCTTGATTCTCTAGCTGAAAAAGGTCTTCTGATCTGGATGGACCGTACTTATGCTCCCGGAGATCTCCGTGGGGCCTTTCTCGTATATGCAGCCACTAACGATAGGGCGGTTAATGAAGAGGTTGCGCGGGAGTCTAGACGGCTTGGAATTCATGTGAATGTGGCCAGTCATGCGGAAGCGGGAAACTTTATCACGCCCGGAGTGGTTCGGAGGGGACGTTTGACGGTAGCTGTATCTACTTCGGGTGCTGGCCCGCTTGCGGCAACGAAGATCAAAAATGTGCTTGAAAAAGCGCTGGATGCGGCGTATGAGCCATATTTGGATTTTGTGCATGCCATGCGTACCCGGATTAAGGAAAAAGAACCTTCTACTGAAGTTCGTGGAAGGCTTTTGCGGAAGCTTGGCACGCTGGATGTGTTGAACGAGATGAGTAAGGGTACCTTCATAGCGTGGAGCCCGGAGGATATGGACGCTTGGATTGCTCAGCAACGGGTGGAGTAAAAGTGCGCGTGGACACTGTAAAGATTAGAAAATTGGGTTAGATTAAGATATGAAGTGATGAGCGGTTGTTTGGGTAACCATAATGAATAGCTGAATTGGCTCGTAGTGGCTAGCATGGCGAAATGTACGGTATAAATACTGTTAAATTGGGATGAAGTAGCTGGAATGGCGGAATGTGCGGTATAAATACTGTTGAATTGGCTCGTAGTGGCTAGGATGGCGAAATGAGCGGTATAAATACTGTTGAATTGGGTTGAAGTAGCTAGTTTGGTGAAATGAACGGTATAAATCCCGTTGAACTGGGTTGAAGTAACTGGAATGGCGAAATGAGCGGTATAAATACTGTTGAATTGGGTTGAAGTAGCTAGTTTGGTGAAATGAACGGTATAAATCCCGTTGAACTGGGTTGAAGTAGCTGGAAGGGCGAAATGAACGGTATAAATCCCGCTGAATTGGCACGTAGTGGCTAGGATGGCGGAATGAACGGTATAAATACTGTTGAATTGGCTCGTAGTGGCTAGGATGGCGAAATGAGCGGTATAAATACTGTTGAATTGGGTTGAAGTAGCTAGTTTGGTGAAATGAACGGTATAAATCCCGTTGAATTGGTATGAAGTGGCTGGATTGGTGAAATGAACGGTATAAATCCCGTTGAACTGGGTTGAAGTAACTGGAATGGTGAAATGAACGGTATAAATCCCGTTGAATTGGGCTGAAGTAACTGGAATGGTGAAATGAACGGTATAAATCCCGTTGAATTGGGTTGAAGTAGCTAGTTTGGTGAAATGAACGGTATAAATACTGTTGAATTCGGCTGAAGTGGCTTAGAGGGTGGAATGAACGGTATAAATCCCGTTGAATTGGACTTAAGTAGCTGTGATGGCGGAATGAACGGTAACAATGCCCTCTAAACGAGCCACAGTCGCCGAAGGAGCCAAATGAAAGGCAAGAATGCCTCAGGTTGGTGGGAGTCATCCGAAGTAGCGAATTCAAAGGCAATAATGCCTTTTTTAGAGTGAGAGTAGTTAATTGGTTAGTTTGGGTTTGGATTTCTAGTGCAAGGTTCTGTGGTGAAGAGTAAGAGGCGAACGTTACCAGGAGGAATGGACAATGCGTAAGGTTATAGTGGGGAGTAGACAGAGCGCGCTTGCGTTGACGCAAACGGGACATGTGATTGCTGATTTGGAGCGACTTAGCGAAGAGCATGGTTTTGGATTTACTTTTGAAGTGAAAAAGATCGTCACCAAAGGTGACCGCATTCTTGACGTTACTTTATCCAAGGTAGGCGGCAAAGGGTTGTTCGTGAAGGAAATCGAGCAAGCGATGCTGGAAAAAGAAATCGACATGGCGGTGCACAGCATGAAGGATATGCCATCCGAGTTACCGGATGGGCTGATCAATGGTGCTGTGCCGAAGCGTGTCGATCCGCGTGATGTTTTGATCTCTAACGGAGGCGTCTCGCTAGACGAGCTGCCTCAGGGTGCACGCGTAGGCACAAGCAGCCTACGCCGATCCAGCCAGCTTGCTGCGCTGCGGCCTGATCTGGTCATTGAGCCCGTGCGCGGCAACATTGACTCGCGGCTGCGCAAGCTGGAGAGCGGGGAATACGACGCAATCCTGCTGGCAGCGGCGGGGCTGTCGCGCATGGGCTGGCAGGATCGCGTGAGCGCCTACCTGCCGCCGGAGGTTTGCCTGCCCGCAGTAGGGCAGGGTGCACTCGGCATCCAGTGCCGCGCAGATGACGCTGACCTGCGGAAGCTGCTGGCGTTATACAACGATGCCGATACGGCGTTGACGGTAGCGGCGGAGCGCACGTTCCTTGGCGTGCTGAATGGCGGCTGCCAAGTGCCGATTGGTGCTCATGCGGTGCTTGACGCAGCCGACAAAGCTGCTACCGCTGAGCACAAAGTAATCTCGTTAACGGGGATGGTGGGAACACCGGACGGTTCAACGATTTTGAAAGAAACTTGCACGGGGATTGACCCGGTACAGCTCGGCGAAGAAGTCGCTAAAAAGCTGATTGCAAGAGGAGCGGAGAAGATACTGTCAGACGTTAGGGGATGAGTGGATTGACGGGGAAGGTTTATTTGGTAGGTGCAGGTCCCGGGGACGCAAAGCTGATTACTGTGAAAGGCCTCGAGTGTATCCAAAAAAGCGACGTACTGGTGTATGATCGCTTGGCAAGTCCTAGATTGCTGAAATGCATGAAACCCGGCGGGGAGAAGATTTATGTGGGCAAGCTCCCGGATCGCCACACGATGAAGCAGGAAGAGATTAATCAATTGTTAGTTGATTTGGCTTTACAGGGGAAAACAGTGGTGCGGCTTAAGGGTGGGGACCCTACGATTTTTGGCCGAGTGGGTGAAGAAGCGGAGCTGCTGCGCAAAAATGGGATCTATTACGAAATCGTACCAGGCATCACGTCAGCGATCAGTGTACCTGCCTATGCGGGTATACCTGTTACGCACCGCGATCATGCCTCTTCCCTGTCGATTATCACCGGGCATGAGAGTCCGGATAAACTGGATCATTCCATACATTGGGATAAAGTAACGAACGCCACAGGCACGTTAGTGTTTCTGATGGGCGTAGCTAAAATAGGTTATATCAGCGCTCAGCTGATCAAGCACGGGCGGCCGCCAGAAACACCAGTGGCACTTGTGCGCTGGGGCACCCGCGCGGATCAGGAGACGCTGACGGGAACCCTCGCCGATATTGAGGCGAAGGTGAAGGCGGCGGATTTTCAGCCGCCGGCAGTCATCGTCGTCGGCGACGTGGTGCTGCAGCGTGAGCAGCTGAAGTGGGTCGAGGCGATGCCGTTATTCGGCAAACGCATCGTGGTGACACGGGCTCGCAGCCAAGCAAGCGAGCTGGTGGATAGAATTGAAGAACTCGGCGGGGAACCCTACGAGTTCCCGGTGATCGAGACGATCATGCCGGAAGGGGCAGAGAAGAAGGCGAAGATTGCAGCGGCGTTTGGCGCGCTGGAATCGTATGACTGGGTATTCTTCACTAGCCCGAACGGCGTGGAGTTTTTTTGGCGCCACTTGGCGGAGCTGGGGGCGGACATTCGCGGGCTACACCGCGCGCGTATTGCAGCGGTGGGGCCAGGCACAGCCGCCGCGCTGGCGCAGCGCGGGGTGATCGCTGAGGAACTTCCGGCGAAGTTTCAGGCGGAAGGTCTGATTGAGACGTTCGGTCCCCAGCTGCTGCCGGGGCAGAACGTGCTTTTGCCGCGCGGCGATCTGGCGCGGGACTGGCTGCCGGACAAGCTGAGAGAGCTTGGCCTTCAGGTGACAGACGTGGATACTTATGAGACGGTTGTCACTGGTGAGGATGACGACGAGTTGTTGAAGCTGCTAGAGGAAGGTCGCGTACACGCGGTAACCTTCACCAGCTCGTCAACCGTGCGTAATTTCATACACATCCTGAAACGGATGGGACTTGAAGATCCGCTCCCGCTACTTGCAAACGTGAAAATCGCCTGCATCGGCCCGTTAACGGAGCAGACTGCGGTAGACGCGGGACTGACACCGGGACTCTTGCCTGAAGAGGCAACCATAGATGGTTTGGTGCAGGAGCTCTGCCGCTGGAATGCGGAGACTCAGCTGCAGTAGCGCTCGGATCGAGGATAGAACGAAGCAATAGTTTACTGGTGAGCTTGGCTTGTTTAGCTTACTTTCTGGTGGGAAGGTAGAAGCTGATTACTCTGCGGGGAGAGTAGTAGCTGTTCAACGGAGAAAGGCAGTGCCTGCTTAGAAATATAGCGCTCAGCTTATAATTAGTTACATTACAGGCTAGAGTTTTGTTCGTAGTTACTAAATAGTTCGTAGTTACATGTGAGTTGGTAGTTACTAAATAGTTGGTGGTTATATGTGAGTTCGTAGTTACTAAATAGTTCGTGGTTACATGTGAGCTGGTAGTTGCTAAATAGTTGGGTTTACGTGTGAATTGGTAGTTGAGTCTGCGCTTACATTTACTAATTGCATGTGTTGGTTTGCTCGCCGTTATATCTACGCTCAAAAGTGCCACATCGCAACCTTCAAGTAACATATAAATTGAACTCCGAAAGTAGTTACTTATGGAGTTCGGAGTATAATATTTGGTTGTAAACTAACTGGTATGTAGAGAATATGCAGTAGGTTAATGTGATCAGATCTGCTTGAATTTTAGTTTTAGTTGTACTTCATACAATTAAATTTCCTATATATCAGCTAAAGTCGAGTTTAGTTGTAGTATGTACAATTAAATATCCGCTAAATGAGGAATCTTCGCTCTTTTGTAATAAATAACTGTAGAGAATGCAACTAAGCTTACAATTAGGACAAAACATCGAGATAGTTGCACAAACTACAACTATACGCAGTTAGCCAGTGGTCGGCGGTTTGGTTGCGGCTAATTTGGACTTGGCTGCGGCTAGTTGTGGTTTGCTGCCAGACACATAATTTGGTTTTATATTTTATTTTTCAGGAGGATGAACAAATGAGCTTTCCAATTACACGTCACCGCCGTTTGCGCGGTTCTGCTGGAATTCGTGGCATGGTGCGGGAGACGATACTGAATGTGCTGGATATGGTACAGCCTATTTTTGTGACTTATGGAACAGGTGTGAAGAATGAGATTAGCTCGATGCCGGGCGTGTATCATTTTTCGCTGGATACGTTAAAAGCAGAAGTGGACGAGATCGCCGCACTAGGCATCCCGGCTGTATTGTTGTTCGGGATTCCTGAGACGAAGGATGCTATCGGTTCTTCCGGTTTTGCAGAGGATGGAATTGTGCAAGAGGCTACTCGCTTGATCAAGCACTGGTACCCAGAGCTGTTGGTCGTTGCAGATACCTGCCTTTGTGAATTTACGGATCACGGACATTGTGGAATGGTGCATACGCATACGGTGAATGGTGTGGTACATGGCGATGTTATCAACGATGCTTCGCTGGAGCTTTTGACTCGTACGGCGGTATCCCAAGCAAAAGCTGGAGCAGATATTATCGCCCCTTCCAACATGATGGATGGATTCGTTCACGCGATTCGTGCGGGACTTGATGAGAACGGTTTTGAGCATGTGCCGATTATGTCGTATTCGGTCAAATATGCTTCGGCATTTTATGGCCCTTTCCGCGAAGCAGCGGATTCAGCGCCACAATTCGGGAATCGCAAAACGTATCAAATGGACCCTGCCAATCTGCGCGAAGCGCTCCGTGAAGCAGAATCCGATGTGTTGGAAGGCGCGGATATGTTAATGGTGAAGCCAGCCCTGGCTTACCTAGATGTGATTCGTACGATTCGTGATCAGTTTGATCTTCCTTTGGTGGCTTATAATGTGAGTGGAGAATATTCCATGGTAAAAGCAGCGGCATTACAAGGCTGGATCGACGAGCAAGCCGTTGTGCTGGAAATGCTGACGGGCATGAAACGCGCTGGTGCGGACATTATTATTACTTATTTTGCAAAAGATGCAGCCCGCTGGCTGCGAGGCTAATCTTCATCACACCAACATCGCGGCAGCTAATATATGTTTGTACAAGCTTGTGTAACCAAGAAGAGAATAGGAGTGAAGATACATGAGTAATGTGCCAATGGCGCGTAAAGAGGAAGCGTCCCGGAAGGCTTTTGATGAAGCAAAACAATATATTCCCGGCGGGGTGAACAGCCCTGTACGGGCGTTTAAATCCGTAGGTCTGACTCCGATTTATGTGGATCATGGGATCGGTTCGCGTATTTTTGATATCGACGGCAACAGCTTTATCGACTATGTGCTCTCATGGGGTCCGCTGATTATGGGTCATGCGCATCCTGAGGTTGTGAAGGCATTGCAGGAGACGGCGGTAAAAGGGACAAGCTTTGGCGCCCCAACGCTACTCGAAACGGAAATGGCAAAAACCGTTGTTGAACGTGTGGCATCTGTAGATATCGTGCGCATGGTTAACTCCGGAACGGAAGCTACGATGAGCGCGATTCGTTTGGCACGTGGTTACACTGGACGCAGCAAGATCTTGAAGTTCGAAGGCTCCTACCACGGTCACGCGGATAGTTTGCTTATTAAGGCTGGCTCTGGTGTAGCTACATTGGGATTGCCGGATAGCCCGGGTGTCCCAGAAGGCGTTGCAATGAATACCATTACGGTTCCTTACAATGATTTGGAGTCCACTCAGATTGCTTTCGAACGTTTTGGCAATGAGATTGCGGCAGTGATCGTAGAGCCGATTGCCGGCAACATGGGCGTTGTTCCACCGCTTCCAGGCTTCCTGGAAGGGCTGCGTAAATTAACTTCTGACAATGGTTCGCTGCTTATTTTTGATGAGGTTATGACAGGCTTCCGTGTTAATCGCGGCTGTGCTCAAGGCTTGTTCGGGATTACTCCGGATATTACTTGTTTTGGCAAAGTTATCGGCGGCGGACTTCCAGTGGGTGCTTATGGCGGGAAAAGAGAGATCATGGAGCAAATCGCTCCTACTGGACCGATTTATCAGGCGGGCACACTAAGTGGTAATCCATTAGCGATGGCAGCCGGATATACTACGCTCAAGCTGTTGACACCGGAAGTATATGACCGACTGGAACAGTTGGGTGCACGTCTGGAAGCGGGTTTGAGAAAGAATTCAATCGAGACTGGCATTCCGCTCACGATCAACCGGGTAGGATCAATGGTTTGTCCATTCTTCACTGAAGGACCTGTAATCAATTTTGAAACGGCTAAGACGAGTGACACGGATCTTTTCCGTCGTTATTTTGGTCATATGGTGAGCCAAGGCATCAGTGTGCCACCTTCACAGTTTGAGGGTATGTTCGTATCGGCTGCACATAGTGAGCAGGATATTGATGATACCATTGAGGGCCATTATAATGCCCTGAAGGCCCTTTGAGCATCGGAGCCGGAGAAACAACCGGTGGTGGCGCTTGGACTCGGCGTGGAGAATGGCTGGAGGTAACACCCGGCAAAATCATTACTGGAGCTGAGGATACGCAGGCGACGATTGATAAGTGGCTGCTAGAAACTGTGGGCATGCCCGAGAAACTTCATCTGCGGTTACGCCGCGAGGGAGGTATTCAGTGGAAAGGTGACCGGCTTCGGCTGGCACTTTTTCCCGATCGTGAAGCGGGGATTGAACCGATATGGGAAGAGCTTGAGGTGCTGTACGAGGATGATTTTTGCCTGGTAGCTCATAAACCAGCTGGGATGGCGGTTCATCCAGATGGCAGTGGAACAGGTGTAACTCTGGATCACCTCGTAGCTGCGCATTATATCACTTCCGGCGAGAGTGTGGCTGTGCGCCATATTCACCGCTTGGACAAAGATACAACGGGTCCGGTGATGTATGCGAAAAATGAGTTCGCACAGTTAGTTCTGGACGAGAATATGCGTGAAAAAAGCATCTCACGGCACTACGCCGCGATCGTCGAAGGCACAGTGCCGCCTGTGCTTAAGGTGATCGATGCCCCGATTGGGCGCGATCGGCATCACGCTGCGCGCAGACGGGTCTCGCCCGGCGGACAATCTGCCGCGACGCGAATCATCGAGCGCGAGGCACTGCATGGCGGAAGCCTGGTGCATGTGCAGCTGGAGACCGGGCGGACGCATCAGATTCGCGTCCATCTCAGCCATATGGGTCATCCCTTGTATGGGGATGAACTATATGGCGGCCCGGTTTGGGCTTCCAGCGCTGCCGGCCGCCATGCCCTGCATGGCGAGTCGTTGTCCTTCCGCCATCCTTGGAGCGGAGAACAGCTGGAAGTCAGCGATCCGTGGCCGGAGGATATGCTGCAGCTGCGAGAGCTGCTGTCTGAAGCACCCTGACGGATACGTAAGCAACTAAAGAACAGTAGAATCAGCAAAGGCTGGTTCTGCTGTTCTTTTTCTATTTTTTTCAGAAAAAAAACATCTATCCATGTCTTATTAATAAAAGCAGCATATAATACTTTGTTCTTACGAAGTAGTGCATCTATCAGCAGGCTGAAGGTTTGATGAGCTCTTAAATTCATGAAATTTATTAGCATCCTGTCCGGTTAGTACTACCAAAGTTGTCATGCCTCTCTGTTTGAAGCATATACATGTGGGGAGTAACATTTTGGGCTTATGCTCTGGGCCTGTCTCAGGGTTAGATTATGCCAAGAAGGAGGACATATCCCGTGTTTGATCAGTCCCACGGCTTGCGGTTTGATATTTACGAACGCATTCACCTTTCGGAAGAGCTTCCGGGAATAGCTGAGCTGGAGGAGGTTGAACTACTTCCGGAAATTCAGGTGATTCAGCGGGAGGATCGGGCCGAGTTATATGGTCAGCTGTTGCTTACCGGGCTTTACCGGAGTGAAGATGACCGAACACAACGTCTGGAGCATGCCATTCCCGTCGAAATCACTGTTCCGCTTACACGCGTCAGCTCGATTGAAGATATTGGGGTGGAGATCGAGAATTTTGATATTGATCTGCTCACGATGCGCACTGTGAATATAACAGGTGTACTATCGCTGCGGGGGATCGGTAGTACGGATCCTCAACCTCAACCGGCCTGGCAGCAAGAGGAGTATACAGTCGCCTATTCTCCTGTTAATGATGACAGGGTGATAGAAGCAACTGCTGAGCACCAAGAACACGAAAATGATACCCTTTATGAAAATTCACAGTGGACCTTTGGTGAAGATGCATCACAGGTTGCTGTAGAAGAACATGAACAGGCCGATGCGGCTGAGGACGCACAGGAGTTACTAGTCTCAAGCGGAGCGGCTCATACGTCCCCTGTAGTCAATTTCTCATCCGCTCAGGAGAAGGACAAGGGCGCAAAAGCCCGGACACATAGTCTAGAGTCACAAGCAGAGGATGCCAAAGCGGGTTTATCCGATTACTGGTTTAAAGCCGAGCCACAGATCAAGGAAGCTGAAGTGTCCCAGCTGAATCAAGCAAGTTATGTGAGCGAAGAGAAGCAGCAGCCGGAAGAGGAATATTCTTTTGCTTCTAGAGAGACCGTTGTTCCAACGGCTAGTGCAGAAGCGAATCAAGATATACCTGTATTTGCTTCTGAGAGTGAGGCTAATCATGAGCTTCATGAACAGGATGAGAACGCTGAACCCATCCATGAGAATGCGAACGAAGTTTTTGTTTCACAAGAGAGTGTGGCTTCTCATGAGGAGAAACAAGATCTTAAGATCGCCTTGGGCAGTAAAAAAGAAGCAGAGGTTCCGGAAAAAGAACATCTCACCTTCTCCTCTTTACTAAGCTCCAGTCGTGTCCGTAAAGAGCAGGAAGCTCTGCAGTCGGAAGGAAACACATCTGCAGCAGTGGACGTTCCAGAGGTTGGTAATAATACGGAATGGAAGAGCAGATTCATTGCCAGCGCGGACGGAGCTAACATGTTCCGCAAAGTTCGGCTGTGTATTGTACAGCGTGAAGAAACACTGGATACCATTGCAGAGAAGTATCAGCTAAGTGCGCGGGAGCTGGTGATGTATAATCGCTTGTCCGGGCAGAGTGTAGAGGAAGGCCAAGTGTTGTACATCCCGTAATCGAATCGTGATGCGTACACAAATGAATAGGTGAATCCCGATCAGGTATTAGGGTCGGGATTTTTGCTGTTTCATTGTTGGAATGAATGCTTCAGAAGAAATAAGTCGAAATTCAGCCTAAAGTCCCGCTGCAAAGGCGTATCCAGGTTGACTAGGGGGGGCTCAAAATGTATTATGGAGTAAGCAATATCTAAGTAAAGACTGGGAACGGGAAGAGTAGGCGGTCAGCCCTTCAGAGAGCGGAATTGCAAGTGCTGTGACATTCCGTAGGAAACAGCCCCCGAAGTCGCCCCGGAGTCGCCCTTCTGAGCTTATCTTCATATCTATGAAGGATAAGTTAGGTTGTGGCCGGTAGCAGCCGTTATCTGTACGAGTGTCGCGCTAAGCTTCTGAATCCGTTGGGTAAGAAGTGTAGTTTTATTTTTCATTGGCGCGAAACAAAGGTGGTACCGCGAAAGAATGACCTTTCGTCCTTTGAGACGAGGGGTCTTTTTGTTTTTTTCAGAGACCTGTGCGCTCTATACAGCAACTTTATTAACAACTATAAGCAACTACAAGTAAACTAGTGGAGGTATCAGAGAATGGCTGACCAAAACCATCTAACAGCGGCAGATGCTGCCGCTACGAATGAATCTAAAAACGAGATGCCAACAACGTATGATCCGAAGGCAGCAGAACAGAAATGGTATTCCTACTGGACAGAGGGCGGATATTTCCGTGCAGGCCAGCGTCCGGATGCTCAAGCCTATAGCATTGTGATCCCGCCGCCAAACGTAACAGGAATGCTGCACATCGGGCATGCGCTCGATTTCACATTACAGGATATCCTGATTCGTACCAAACGGATGCAGGGCTTCGATACGCTTTGGTTGCCAGGTACGGACCACGCAGGTATTGCAACACAAACGAAGGTAGAGCAGAAGCTGCGCGAGCAGGGGATTTCCAGACATGACCTCGGACGTGAGAAGTTTCTGGAGCAGGTGTGGGATTGGAAAGACAAATACGCAAACACCATTCATGAGCAGTGGGCTAAAATGGGACTTTCCCTTGACTACTCCCGCGAGCGTTTTACCCTCGATGAGGGTTTGTCGAAGGGAGTTCGCGAGGTATTTGTTAAGCTTTATAATAAAGGCTTGATCTACCGCGGTAAACGTATCATCAACTGGGACCCGGCGGCTCGTACGGCGTTGTCGGATATCGAGGTTGAATATAAGGAAGTTAACGGTCATCTGTACCATCTGCGTTACCCACTTAAAGATGGCAGCGGACATATCACTGTAGCGACCACACGTCCGGAGACGATGTTGGGTGATACGGCAGTTGCTGTTCATCCTGAGGATGATCGTTATAAAGATCTGATTGGCAAAACGCTGATCCTGCCGATTATCGGCCGGGAGATTCCAATTATCGCTGACGAGTATGTAGATAAAGAGTTTGGCAGCGGTGCGGTTAAGATCACGCCAGCTCATGATCCAAATGACTTCGAGGTAGGTCAACGTCATAATCTGCCGCAGATCAACGTAATGGATGAGAGCGGCACAATGAACGAAGAAGCAGGACCTTACCAAGGTCAAGACCGGAGTGAATGCCGTAAGGCCATCACAGCGGATCTGAAGGAGCAAGGCGTTCTGATCTCTATTGAAGATCATGTGCATCAAGTTGGACACAGTGAACGTTCAGGAGCTGTTGTTGAGCCGTACCTGTCCACACAATGGTTCGTGAAGATGCAGCCGCTCGCCGAAGCTGCCATCAATGCACAGAAGGATGGTAATGGGGTTAACTTTGTACCTGAACGGTTCGAAAGAACCTACCTGAACTGGATTGAAAACGTACGCGACTGGTGTATTTCCCGTCAGCTTTGGTGGGGACATCGTATTCCGGCTTGGTATTCTGAATCTACCGGTGAGCTGGTTGTGGCGAATGATGAGGAAGAAGCGCGCCGGATCAGCGGCCTAACCGACTTGAAACAGGACGAGGATGTTCTGGATACTTGGTTTAGCTCCAACCTCTGGCCGTTTGCAACCCTAGGCTGGCCGAATGAAGACAGCGCAGATTTCAAACGTTACTATCCGAACGATGTGCTCGTAACGGGCTATGATATTATTTATTTCTGGGTAGCGCGGATGATCTTCTCGGCACTGGAATTCACGGGAGAGAAACCATTCTCCGACGTATTGATGCATGGTTTGGTACGGGATGCTGAAGGACAAAAAATGTCCAAGTCACTCGGCAACGGCGTAGATCCGCTTGAGGTTATCGAGAAGTACGGGGCAGATGCTATGCGTTATATGATTTCTACCGGCAGCACAGCGGGTCAGGATTTACGCTTCCGCTGGGAAAAGGTAGAGCAGGCGCGTAATTTCGCTAATAAGATCTGGAATGCGTCACGCTTCGCCCTTATGAATCTTGAAGGAGTTAGCTTCGAGAATATTGACATTACTGGTGAGCTAAGTACGGCTGACCGTTGGATTTTGCACCGCCTGAACGAAACTTCTCGTGAAATTACGCGTCTAATTGACTCGTACGAGTTCGGCGAGACCGGCCGCCAGCTGTACAACTTCATTTGGGACGATTTGTGTGACTGGTATATTGAGTTCGCGAAGCTGTCGCTTTACGGAACGGATGCCGCAGCCAAAGCGAAGACACAGTCCGTACTTGCTTATGTACTCGACCGCACGATGCGCTTGATTCATCCGTTTATGCCGTTTATTTCGGAGGAAATCTGGCAGCATCTGCCGCATGAAGGAGAGACAATTACTCTGGCTGCATGGCCTGAGTATGATGCTGCTCTGGAGAACCCGCAAGCGGTAGCGGAAATGAACCTGCTGATGGATGTAATCCGGGCAGTTCGTAATATCCGTGCTGAAGTGAACGTACCGATGAGCAAGAAGGTTGAATTGATTATTAAAGCGAGCAATGAAGAAACGCTGAGCATCATTACTCGTAACGACAACTACATTGGACGTTTCTGCAATACCTCTTCTTTCGAAGCTGGTCTGAATCCGGAAACGCCAGACAAGGTAATGTCCGCTGTAGTAACGGGAGCGGAACTGCTTCTGCCTTTGTCGGGGCTAATTGATATTGAACAAGAAATCGCTCGTCTGGAAAAAGAAGTGCAGACGCTGAACAGCGAAGTAGAACGCGTAGAGAAAAAGTTGAGCAATCAGGGCTTCGTGGCCAAAGCTCCCGCAAAAGTTATCGAAGAGGAGCAGGCGAAGCAGGCAGATTATTCTGCCAAACGTGAGAGAGTACTTGCCCGCATAGCAGAGCTGAGAGGATAAGAGACATGGATGACCTAAATCGGGGCGGGAGCACCGCCCCTCTTGCGACATATACCGAAGCGGTTAACTGGATCAAGGGCCTGATTCCTTTTGGAATCCGGCCAGGTTTAGACAGAATTGAGATGTTGATGGACAAGCTGGGAAACCCGCACCGTCGGCTGAAATTTATTCATGTGGCGGGTACGAACGGCAAAGGCTCTACCTGTGCTTTTTTGACAAGCGCACTTTTGCAAAGCGGCTATTCCGTAGGCACCTTCACGTCTCCGTATATTACGAAGTTCACGAACAGGTTCCAATATAATAATACGGACATTCCTGAAGAAACTCTTCTTGAGCTAGTGAATACCCTTCGTCCTTTGGTAGATGAGATTGCAGAAACGGAATTTGGCTCACCAACGATGTTTGAGGTAACTACAGCTGTGGCTATTCTATTTTTTGCGGGTGTTTCTTGTCCGGATGTTGTCGTATGGGAGACTGGGCTTGGGGGAAGGCTGGATGTAACGAACATCGTTACTCCGATCGTGTCGGTGATTACAAATGTTGGCCATGACCATATGGATATTTTGGGAGATACGCTTGAGAAGGTTGCAATGGAGAAAGCCGGAATTATCAAACCCGGTGTACCTGTTGTTAGCTGCGTAAATCAACCGGAAGTCGTGGCTGTACTCAAGGAGAAAGCGGCGGCTTGCCGCTCTACTCTTTATCTTGCCGGAGAAGATTTTAGCTATGAAGCTACTGGAATCCATGCGGATGTGCAGAGTTTTAACTTTAAGGGTCCCTTCCGTTCGCTTGAACTTGGGATTGTGATGAAAGGCGAACACCAGATTAGCAATGCGGCGGGAGCCATGATGGTTCTTGAAGTTTTGCGCCAGTATATGGCGTTCATGTTAGAGGATGAAGATGTTCTGGAAGGATTGCGTCATGCATTTTGGGCTGGAAGGCTGGAAGAGGTAAGTAAATCTCCGAGGATCGTACTGGATGGAGCACATAATCCGGAAGGCGCGGAGAGCCTTGCCAAAAGCCTGCCACAGCTCTATAAATACGGTAAATTAAATTTACTTATGGGAATGATGGCAAATAAGCATCATGAATCCTACTTTAAGCATATACTGCCTATAGTGGATACGCTCATCCTGACCGAACCGGATTTCCAGAACAAAATGGACGCGGAGCATCTGCAGGTTATCGCAGAAAGTCTGCGGGATAAATATGCCAAGGAAAACTTGGTAATCATAGTAGAACATAATTGGGGAAAAGCGCTGCAACAACTGAAGTCGATTACAGCGGAGGATGACCTTGCCGTCGTATCTGGTACGCTGTATTTGATTTCTGACGTGCGCGGTACACTTTTGCAGCAACCCGATACTGAAAAAGGCTGGTGACGACTGTTGGATACTACTGAACGTGTGCATTTTATAGGGATCGGCGGCTACGGTATGAGCGCGATTGCCCGAGTAATGCTAGAAATGGGATATACGGTTACGGGCTCCGATGTGGCTGCCCAAGAATTGACGGATAAATTGATTGCTAAAGGTGCCAAGATTTATATTGGGCATACAGCAGAACAAGTAAAAGGTGCGGATCTGGTCGTGTACTCAACGGCTTTGTCCAGCGATAATGTGGAATGGGTGGAAGCAGAGCGTCTTAAGATTCCAATTCTGCACCGCTCACAAATGTTAGCCCGTTTATTGAACGAACGTAAAGGGGTAGCCGTTGCCGGAGCGCATGGTAAAACAACTACCTCCTCCATGATCGCGCTTGTAATGGAAGAGTGTGAAGTTGATCCTACGTATATTATCGGCGGAGAGATTATGAATGTCGGTACGAATGCAAAGGCAGGACAAGGCGATTATGTAGTGGCGGAAGCGGATGAGAGCGATGGCTCTTTCTTGCACTATCATCCTTGGCTTGGAATTGTCACGAATGTGGAAGCAGATCACTTGGAGAATTACGGCGGAGATTTTAACCGTCTCAAGGCTGCTTACGTACAGTTTATGAACCAGACACGTGAAGACGGCACTGCGATTGTGTGTGCAGATGACGAGAACGTGATTTCTTTATTGCCTGAAGTGTCAGGTAAGGTGATTACTTACGGCATCAAGTCGAAGACAGCAGATTATATTGCAACAGACATCGTTCTTGGCGACCGTCAGGTTTCGTATATGATGAACCATAATGGCGTAGTATTGGGACAAATTGAACTGTCCGTGCCAGGTCAGTACAATCTGTATAACTCAATGGCTGCGGTTATCGCTTGTCTGAAATCAGGAATCTCTTTTGAGAAAATCGCTGAAGCGATTGTGAAATTCCATGGTGCGAAGCGCCGTTTTCAAGTGCTCGGAGAAGTCGATGACATTCTGGTCATCGATGATTATGCGCATCACCCAACTGAAATTCAGGCGACAATCAGTGCTGCTAAGGCAACGGGGAAACGGATTATTGCCGTATTCCAGCCTCAGCGGTATACACGTACGTTCTTCCTGCTAGATGCCTTCAGCCGCGCCTTTAGCGAAGCAGATGAAGTGATTATTACCGACATCTACTCTCCGGCAGGTGAGAAGCAGATTGAGGGGGTTACATCTGCGAAGCTGGTTGAGCTTATTGTGCAGAACAGTAACGCCGGTGCAAGACATCTGCCAACCAAAGAAGATGTGCTTGCTGATCTGAAACCTCGTATTGCCCCAGGTGACCTGGTGATTACGATGGGCGCAGGCGATATCTGGAAGGTTGGATACGCATTGGCGGACGGCTTGAAGAAGCGTTAATACAAACACAGGCCTACACGAGAATATTCATATTCTCTTGACCATAGCACTTCCCCCGAGCTCCGTGCAGGGGGAAGTGCTTTTTTGTATACTTAAGCGGTGTATGTACATTCTAAAAAATGAAATAAATAGGGTATTTGCTGAACCGGCCATTGAGTGCTATAGTGCTGTCAGTAGAGGATCAATTTTTCCGTGTAGGTGGTGACTCATGGACTCCCAGCTTGATATCAAAACGTTAGTGTATTTATTTATTTTTGGAAACCTATTTATATTGGTGCTGATAACCAATTACCGGAGGAGCGCTCCTAAAGACAGGGCATCCACCTTATTCATACGCTCTAAGGCGGTGCAACTGCTCTTCTGGTGTTCATTATTATTATGGGGCCATATTCCCCGCGCTTTATCCATTCCACTTAGCAACGCTTTGATTCTTCTAGGCTGCTGTCTGGAGATTATTGCTTTACTGCTGATGATGGGCATCCTTGGGCAGCGGATAAAGTTGTATTACATAACGCTTTCCATACTTAGTTCGATTACTTTTAGTATTGTTGCCGTCTTCTTTCATCATTCCAGCTGGCGCATAGCCTGCACCTCACTATGGTCGATACTTTTTATTGTCTATCCAGCTTACCACCTCACGGTGAACCCCAAAGGCACCCCTCTTCAGAAGATACTCGGAATATTATTTTACGCTTTTGCAGGGATTATGCTGCTCCGCGCGATTGTTGCACTGATCTGGGAGCCAGAGATGAACGTGTTCACAACTAATCTTTCGCAGTATTTATATTACCTGGGGATGTATTTATTATTGATTGTGGGAGCCGCAGGCTTTATTCTACTTTCTAACGAGCATTCCTTTGTAAAACTGAAACGAATCGCTAGCTACGATGATCTGACTGGAATCCTTAACCGTGGAGCATTTCTTCAGGAAGCTGAGGTACGGCTTGAGAAGGCAGTTGCTGAGCAGGAGTACTTTTCGTTTATGCTGCTGGATTTGGATCACTTCAAAGAAATCAATGATACATACGGCCATGATACCGGTGATGTTGTTCTGGAAGAATTCGCATTGACGATTAAGGACAACCTCGAAAACAGCGATTTATTCGGCAGGCTTGGCGGCGAGGAATTTGCAGTTATACTTTGCGGGCTTGATGAAGCTAGCTGTGACCGGAAAGCTGAAGCGTTACGAGAGGCAGTAATGAAGACGTCCACACAAAAACTCTCACAAGGTTATACAGTTAGTATAGGTGTAATTACGATCATGCCGGATCAGGAGATCTGGATAAATAAGCTGTACAAGCTGAGCGATAAAGCGTTATACCAAGCCAAACAAGAAGGAAGAAACCGAGTGGTCAGATACAATTATATTTATTGAGCTTAGAGAAACAGGGGGTGAAATTCACTAACATGCATCTGGATCTCAAGACACTGCTGGTCTGCCTCTTTATGTGGCAATCATTCACGGTATTGCTTATTGTTGTCTATCGTTTGCGTTACGCGCAGGAACGGACTTCTACCTTGTTTGTCACGGCAAAATATTTGCAGCTGGCAGCTTTAATTCTCCTTTTGCTGAACGATTTCACAGACTCGCGACTTCCCATTCCAATCAGTATGCTGCTTGCTTTAGCAGGAGGTACGCTGGAAAGCTTAGCGCTTCTGATGCTTCTCAGGGTTTTTGGGAGCTGGGTTGAACGATATTATACGATCCTGTTCGGAGTGTCCATTGTCGTTGTAGTCCTACTGCATTTAATTATGCCAGATGAGCGGTTCGTTATGGCTGCAACTTGTCTATTTGGGATTATGATCATAGCTTTACCTGCTTACATATTAGCTGTGAAGATTAGAGAGACCTCTCTCCAGCAAACCATGGGATTGTTGTACGGTGTTGTAATTTTAACGCTGGTTGGCAAGGGACTTGAACCGTTTTATTCGATGTTAGGACTGAATGCACTGACCTCTCACTGGCTGCAGATATTTTTTTATCTGGGGATTTATTTGTTTATGTTTTTAGGAACTGCGGGAATCATGCTGCTATATAGAGAGGATTCCTTTACAGAATTGGAGCGGGTGGCCACTTATGATGTGCTGACAGGTATTTTGAATCGCAGATCCTTTGTTCAGCGTGTCCGACCTTTAATAGCTGCCTCAGCGATGAAGAAGCTGCCATATTCTTTTTTACTGCTGGATGTTGATCACTTTAAACGTATAAACGATACCTACGGCCACAATACCGGCGACCACGTTCTGAAGGATCTGGCTCATAAAATAAAACAGCAGCTTGGCAATGGCGATCTGTTCGGAAGATTCGGCGGTGAGGAGTTCACTGTGCTGCTGCATAGAGCCGATGAACAAAACAGTGATATGATTGCAGAGCGGATGCGCACAGCGGTTACAGGGGCGATCATTCATGGTGTACCTCTGCCTTACACAATAAGTATTGGAGTCATCACGGTGGATTCAGGTGAACGATACTCATTGAGCACTCTTTACAAACTTAGTGACATTGCATTGTATCAGGCTAAGAAAAAGGGCCGGAACTGTGTAGTTAGAAGCTACGACAACTAAAGTGTCTTCCTTTCGACATTATACGAGGGAGACGCTTTTTTTGTATGCAAAGAGGATTAGTACATAATACCTAACGATTACAACTTCTATTAATAGAGCAATTCATGATTATGTATGTCGTGAAAAAAGGGGGGTTAGTCTGTTTTTTAGAAAAAGTGGCGGTTTATAAGGGGAAATTGTAATAGAATTCTGAGGAACCAGAAAAAAACTTAAAAAAATTTAGACTTCCCCTATAAATCGACAAAACTTTTAAGTGAAATGAGTTACTATTGAACTGCATCTAAAGTTTCAGTTGGTAGATGGGGGTTTTTATTACAAAATACAAGGAGCCAGAGTCATGCGAGAAAGAATGCTGTTCCTATCAGCCCAGAATCAAAGCGCAGAGGATCTAGAAGGAGAAATGAGAACAGGGAGTATTCTCGAGATTTTGCTTGGGAAATTTGATATAGATTTGCTGACGTACGGAAGTGCCAACCAAACCGTGTCTATTAATGAGCGGACGGCACTTACGGTTCATAACATTAACGAAGATTATACGACCTGGAGGCCAATGTTGCGCCCCTTACATAAACTGCGGAATTTCACAAATTTAAGTCATATAGATAAAGATATGAAGAACACTATTCTGGAGCTTTGCCGTTCCAATAATTATAAGCATGTATTTATATCGCATGTCCTATTGGGAAAATGTATTGATATGGTGAGGAACTTGCTTCCAGAAGCCAGTGTGATCACAGATACCTATAGTTTTGCAAACGGAAGCGGAGGATCTTCCGGAGAGACAGGGAAGTTAAGCAGGAAGAATCCTTATAATAAACTCAATGCTGCATGGGATCGTAGGAATAAACGGCGATTAATGAATAAAACGGGTCTGCTTTTAGCAACCTCGGAATGGGATGCACTAGCGTTCAAATCTCTATCATTTGCCGATGCCCGTAAGGTTCATGTTGTCCCCCATTTCATCAAGATGAATGAGTATGAGACTTTTGCAGAGCCTGTGACTAAAGAAAATTCAATTGTGCTGCACTGGAATATGAATATGAGACTGGGAATAGATGCAGCCCGAGTATTCTTTAAAAAAACCTATCCCATGATTAAGGAGCAAGTGCCAGATATCAAAAGTTATATTATCAGCTCAGAGGTTCACCCGGAGGTCATGACTTTGATTAAGGAAGATGAATCGGTCATAGTCACTGGACCAGTAAATTCCTCTACTGAATACATACGACGGTCTAAAGCTGTTCTGGTGCCTATCCTTGAAGGCTGCGAAGTTTCTAGAAATATACTGGAATCCTGGGCGCTTAAAACGCCGGTGGTTACTAGCTCTATCATGTGTGAGAAGCTGAATTGTGAGCATAACCGAAATATTTTGCTGGCTAATACCTCGGTTGAGGTTGTTGGAAGTGTATTGAATTTACTGAAAAATCCTGAGCTTGGCGCTATTATTGCGGATCGTGCGCATGAGACTTTATTAAAGAATTATGAAATGAATCATGTTAAGAGTAAGATTCTTAGTCTTGTATAGAAGGTTGTCTGACAAGATGCTTGCTGCTCTGGACAACAAATAACCCGCGAGGACCATTAAAAGTCCTACGCGGGTTATTTGTTGACAGGATTTTAGAGCAAGTTGCGGCGCAGTTCTTCTGGTGATTTCGGAGACAACGTTCCAAGTGGAATATCGAATACAGTACGCGCTCCGCTTTGACCTTCTTGACTCATACGCTGAGCAGCTCTGGCATAAGCCACAAGCACACTAGCCGTAAATTCAGGATTGCTCTCCAGCTTCAGGCCGAATTCAACGATTTGTTTCGTGCCTTCTCCTGTTACACCACTGCGAATAACAAACCCGCCGTGCGGAATACCGCTATGCTGAGCTGCTAGTTCTTCTTCAGTGATGAAAGTAACCGTAGTATCATAATCTGCAAAATAGTTCGGCATATTCACGATTTCTTCGCGAATGCGCTCTTGATCTGCACCTGCCTCAGCTACTACAAAACACTCTCTAAGATGTTTTTCACGAGTAGTAAGTTCTGGTGTTTCACCCGCACGGATAGCCTCGATAACCTCTTGTACTGGAACCGTATATTGTACGCCACCTTTAACGCCTTCTACTCTGCGAATGGCATCGGAGTGACCTTGGCTGACGCCTTTACCCCAGAAAGTATATTCTTTACCTTGTGGAAGAATAGCTTCAGCTAGCAGACGGTTCATGGAGAACAGGCCTGGATCCCAGCCCGTAGAAATTACGCTGAGTGTTCCGCCTTGTTTAGCTGCGGCATCAACGGTCGCAAAGAACTCAGGGATTTTGGCATGAGTGTCAAAGCTGTCCACGGTATTAAACATCCGGGCAATAGCTGGTGTCTGTTCTGGCAGGTCGGTAGCCGATCCTCCGCACAGAATCATAACATCCACTTTTCCCTTATATTGTTCGACGGCAGAGATATGCTCGAATTTCACACCGGTTTCACCGGCTTCCAGTTGTCCAGGCTCTCTGCGCGTAAAGATCGCAACCAGCTCGATATCTTCACTTTGGTTAATAGCCTTACGTACACCTTTTCCTAAATTACCGTAGCCCACAATTGCTGCTTGAATTTTTTGTTTCAGAAAAAGCCCTCCTAAACTGTAATGAACTAAAATCCTATTTCTAGCTTAACTAGTATAGTGCACACTTTTAGCTCTTTTTATATAGTATATAAAAGTTACATGTAATGTAAACTGAATCCGTATAACTTTCATTATTCATTTGGCTATAAAAATAGCATATCTCTCTATTGTCTATCATATATTTCCATATAGATTAGATGAGGTGAGGTGTTACTGTTGAATAACGGAAGAATGACATTCCGATTTGACGTGAATAAGGACGAGCCTAAGCCAAAACCGCAGGTAGTGGAGCGCTGGTCCAGTGGCGGACTGGGCACAGCTGAAGAATATGCAGAGGAGTTGCGCAAGGAGGTCGGTCCAGCACAGCAGCATACTTGGGTGCATGAACCTAATTTACGCTCTACGCGTGAGGCACCACCGGAGGATGCTTACGACTACTACTCAGGAACTGTAGATCCACGCCAGCAAGAATGGGACGAACAGGATAGAGATTTCAGAAATACGCAGCAATCGTATCTGCTTTCAGATTTGGTACTGGATGACAGAGATAAATCAGCAGAGGTTTACACGGGAGGTTATGGGGGCTCATACCATACTCGTCGTCCATCGTATTGGTGGAAATTATCCCTGTCTGTGGTGGGGGCGATCGGCACGGGTCTACTATTAGGATATGCGGCACTTTCCTTTTTTTATGGAGGAAACATGGACAGTAGTTCAGGAACCGGGATAACAGATACGTTGGCTACTTCAGGGCAGACTTCCGGAGCTAATGATCCAGCAGGTGTAGGAACCTCGGGATTGCCGGTTACGGGCACAGATGATACCGGCAAAAACACTATTCCTGTTCAAGTGGCTGCGCAAAGCTACTACCTGCTGCAGTATGGCGTATTCAGTACGCCGGCAGGCGCGGAACAAGCTAGACAAGAGCTGTTGGACGCTGGCTTGGCTGCGGGCTTGGACCCTGCTGACGGAAATCGTGTATATGCCGGAATGTCCTCTGACCGTGAACAAGCTAAGTTGCTCAGCAGTGGTCTGAAGAATCAAGGGATTGAGCTTTATGTAAGAGAGGTGGAGCTTCCCGGAGTGGAACGATTAGGATTTGCCGGAAATGCGGAGGCTGTGAATAGTTATTTTGCGGTGAGTGGACAGCTGCTCAGTGAACTAAGCAGTCAATCCGCTTCTTTACTCAGCGGAGGACAAACGGATGCGGCAGCTAATACCTCAGCTGTGAGTGATCTTCATCTCCAATGGAGTGAAGCTGTTAAAGCTCTGGAGCAAGGCATAACGCCTGAAGCCAAAAGCATTTGCGCAGCGCTAGAGAAATCTATGAGCCAAGGAATTTCAGCACTGAGTGAATATAACAAGAACAAGGCGCAAGCCCTGCTTTGGGAAGTGCAGGAGTCCATGCTGAGCTTCTTGACCAGCCAAAAACAGCTGCTGTCTGCTATGAATTGAATGCTTGGATTGCGGATTCAAAAAACAACAAGTCTCCGGGGAATTGGGGGCTTGTTGTTTTTTTTGGAGAGGGGTATCGTTCCGCAACTTTTAGGGCAAAAGGTGGTAAACATTACCGTAGGGGATTTTACGTTTGTATTGATCACCGTTTCACCGTATAATAATTAGGGTGTCAAAAAATGGCGAGGGAAGACTGAGATGAAGAAGAAAAATGTAGGAACACTGCTGTTATTTCTAATTCTAGGCTGGCTGGCTGGAGCCTGGATCGCCAAGCTGCTGCAGCCCGTAAAGGCTCTGTCTTTTCTAACAACATCGACTGTGCTCAAATGGTCTCCGCGAGCCGATTTAGACATCATAACCTATGACATCACTATTCATTTGAAATTGTGCATGCTTAGTCTCGCCGGTATTATTACAGCTGTATGGCTGTACCGCAGACTGTAACTCTCGTTACTGAGCAAGAAGGGACGTTTACAACGTGGACAACTCACCACTCATTATTCTAGCCTCAGGTTCACCGCGTCGACGTGAGCTGTTATCCTTACTGGGTTTGCCCTTTGAGGTCATTACCAGCGAAGCTGATGAGAGCACACCGCCGGATTGGACGCCGGAGAGAATCGTGCGCAGTCTAGCTTTGCGAAAAGCAGAAGCCGTAGTAGCTGCAGCCGGAGAGCGTAACGCAGTCATTATAGGAAGCGACACAATTGTTGTATTAGATAATACTGTGCTAGGCAAACCGGTGGACAAGCTGGACAGCAAAGCGATGCTTACCAGACTTCAGGGCCGAACTCATAAGGTATACACGGGTGTAGCCTGCCTCGGACTCCCGAATGGGAAGACTATAGTGGAGCACCGTGTTACTTCCGTAACGATGAGGGCAATGACTGAAGAGGAAATTGCTGCTTATATAGCTACGGGAGAGCCTGCTGATAAGGCTGGCTCATATGCGATACAAGGGCTTGGGTCCATTTTGGTGGAACGAATTGAAGGCTGTTATTTCAATGTAGTCGGATTGCCTTTGTCGCTTCTTGGCGAAATGCTATCCGAGTTCGGTATAACTGTATTGAGCCGGTAGGAAGCCTGGGGAAAGAGGGATAGGGATGGAGTCGCAACCAATTATGCTGCGGGACCTCCCCCATGAAGAACGACCTAGAGAGCGCATGATGCATTATGGGGCGGAATCATTAAGTCAAGCGGAGTTGTTAGCCATTCTGCTGCGTACGGGAACACGCCGCGAGTCGGCTATTCATATTGCACAGCAGATGCTGGGGAAGATCGGTGGCCTGCGTGGGCTAGTTGACCTTAGCATCGAAGAACTGACCAAAATCAACGGTATCGGTCCTGCCAAGGCCGTACAACTAAAAGCAGGCATCGAACTGGGAAGGCGCCTTGCGAATTCCAGGTTCAATATGCCGGTCATTATCCGCTGTCCTGGGGACGCTGCAGAGATTCTGACTGAGCAATTGCGTTATTTGCAAAAGGAGCATTTTGTCTGTCTGTTTCTGAACACGAAGAATCATGTGATTGGACAAGAAACATTGTCCATGGGCAGCCTGAATGCTTCGATCGTTCATCCTCGTGAGGTATTCAGAGCAGCTATAAAATGCAGTAGCGCCTCTATTATATGCGCGCACAATCATCCTAGTGGTGATCCAACACCTAGTCCAGAAGATATTTCCCTAACCGCTAGATTGCTTCAGGCAGGTGAGATTATCGGAATAGATGTGCTGGACCATCTAATTATCGGAGATAGCAGTTTCGTAAGCTTGAAAGAAAAAGGACATATGTAATATAAATGTAGATTTACTTAGGAAAAGGAGAAATTAGCATGTTGGGTGGTTTCACAAAAGATTTAGGAATTGACTTGGGGACAGCGAATACGCTTGTCTACGTACGCGGTAAGGGCGTTGTTGTAAGAGAGCCTTCCGTTGTAGCCATTAACACTGATACTAAGACGATTGAAGCCGTGGGTGAATCCGCCAAAAAAATGATCGGTCGTACTCCTGGAAATATCCGTGCGATCCGCCCGATGAAAGATGGCGTTATCGCTGATTTTGATACAACGGCTACGATGATTAAATATTTTATTCGTCAAGCACAGAAACAGCGTTCTATGTTCCAGCGTCACCCTAATGTAATGGTCTGCGTGCCATCTGGTATTACTGCTGTAGAGCAACGTGCGGTAGAAGATGCTACCAAACAAGCTGGCGCTCGAGAAGCTTACATTATCGAAGAGCCTTTTGCTGCTGCTATCGGTGCGGATCTGCCAGTATGGGAGCCTACAGGTAGTATGGTTGTAGATATCGGTGGAGGTACAACTGAAGTTGCCGTAATCTCGCTCGGCGGTATTGTTACTAGCCGTTCAGTGCGTGTTGCAGGTGATGAAGCGGATGAGTCCATCATTCAATACATCAAACGTCAATACAATCTGATGATCGGTGAACGTACTTCGGAGCAGCTCAAAATGGATGTTGGCTCGGCCCTTCCTCTTGAAAAGGCTGAAACCATGGAAATTCGCGGCCGTGATCTCGTAACAGGTCTGCCAAAAACACTTACAATTACTTCTGATGAAATCTGTGAAGCTTTGTCTGACACAGTGAATGCTATTATTGAAGCTGTTAAAGTAACATTGGAAAAATGTCCGCCAGAGCTTGCAGCAGATATTATGGATCGTGGAATTGTTTTGACAGGTGGGGGAGCCTTGCTTCGCAACTTGGATAAGCTGCTTGCACGTGAGACGGGAATGCCGGTTATTGTTGCTGAGAATCCACTGGACTGTGTAGCTATTGGAACCGGTAAGGCACTTGAGAACATTCATTTGTTCAAGAGCCGCAGCGGATCCAGTCTTCGTTCGAAGAGATAAGATGATGTTCTACCACTTGTGTAAGTCAACCCCTGTTATGGGAGAAATACTGTTGTTAGAGGGTGTTGAAACTGTTTAAACTCTTAAGCAATAAACGTCTGTTTATTCTGTTGATTACACTGGTGCTGTTCATTGTGGTAATGGGCTTCAGCTTGGCAACAAGGAAAGGCTTGTCCTGGCCGGAGAACTTTCTCAGAGATTCGACTGGTTTCGTGCAAAAAATGTTCTACAAGCCCGCTGGATATGTAGCGGGCTTGTTTGAAGATATTGGAAATCTGAGTGATCTTGCTAAAGAAAATGAACAGCTTAAAATTATGGCTGCCCAGTATGCACGTGATAAAGCCCAGTATAATTTCGTCAAGGCGCGGAATGACGAGTTGGAGAGAAATTGGAATTTCACTGAAGAACAGAAAAATTTGTATAAATATGAATATCGTATTGCACAGGTAATTAGCCAGACAACAGAGCCAAGCAATAGTACGATTGTTATCGATTTGGGCTCCAAAGATGGGGTTAGACCTAATATGTCCGTGATTTCAGTGGATGGTCTAGTCGGTGTTATCAGTAAGGTGAGCAATTTCACCTCCACAGTGAAGCTGATGACAATGATGGACACCAATGATCCTAATTCCCAGCCGCCTATTGCGGCAACTGCCTTAAATAAAGAGGGTAAATCCTTTGGGATGATTGAGAGTTATAATCCAGAGACGAACAGACTGCTGATGACTAAGATTCCACCGGGTGATCCTATTGCAGCGAAGGATACTATTCTGTCTTCCGGTATTGGAGGATTGTATCCAAGGGGATTGACAATAGGCACAGTTGAAAGCGTCGATGTTGGTGAATTTGGATTAACCTCCACAGCAGTGATTAAGCCTTCAGCAGAATTTCAGGACTGGAAGCAGTTGATTGTTGTGTTTACGGAGGAGCGTGCTGAATAGTGAATATGCGCAGATCAGTTCTTGTTCTGTTACTGTTCCTCTTATTTATTGTGGAGGGAACCATTTTACCTTGGCTGATTCCAGATGTTTGGCAGATGCGAATCATTCCGAATCTGGTTTTTGTAGTGTTATTGTTCGTGACTATATATCATCATCGGCATACAGCACTTATATTGGGATTATGTTTTGGAATGCTGCATGATGTCGTTTTTTACGGCAGAATTCTTGGAGCACACTCTTTTGCGATGGGATTGTCGGCTTATTTAATCGGCCTTTTATTTCAGATTCCACGTGCTCCGCTGCCCCTTATGATGACTGTGGTTCTGCTTGGAAGTCTACTTGAGGATAGTATACTATTTGGTATCTATAGTGTATTTAATCTTAATCAAGAACCTTATAGCTGGGCGATTTTGAATCACATGCTGCCGACGATGCTTTTTCATTTTGCCATCGGGCTACTCTTCTACATACCGGTTCGGCGCCAGCTTGAGCTAATCAAGAAAGAAACGAATAAGGAAGAAGCGGCTTAAAGAGCTTCTATTTTCTTTCTATACAAAGCAGGAATTTAAGGGGCCCGGCACGAATGAATGAGGATAGGGGGCCAGGCATATGACAGTAAAATCCAAGCATGTAAGGATTAAGGGCATCAAGGATGGCCTGATATTCCTGCTAGACGACAAATGTCCCTTTGAAGATCTTCTGAGCGAGCTTCGCTATAAGCTGGAGCACAGCCATCAAAATATTTTAACTGGACCGATTGTACATGTGGACATAAAGCTGGGCAATCGTACCGTAACTGAGGAAGACAAGGAAGCTGTGCTGGAGATTCTTAAGGGACAGGGAAATCTGTTGATTCGATCTATAGAGGCGCTTCCAGCGCCCGGCAGTGAGGATAATGACGCATTGTTTTTGATGAGTGGAATTCTACGTTCCGGTCAGGTGCTGCACCATAACGGAAATCTTCTATATCTGGGGGATGTGAACCCTGGGGGGACCATAACCTGTTCAGGCGATATTTATATACTAGGTTCGCTAAGAGGGATGGCGCATGCTGGAGTAGACGGGAATGAGGAAGCGATTATAGCTGCTTCTTTAATGTCTCCAACACAGCTGCGAATTGCCGATATTATTAGTCGTCCGCCCGATGAATGGGAAACCCGTGAAAGCAGTATGGAATTTGCATATTTAACAAACGGAGCTATGCAGATCGATAAGATTCATAATTTGGTCAAATTACGTCAGGATTTAAATGTGTTTAAAGGGGTGTAGCCTCCATGGGAGAAGCGATAGTCGTAACCTCGGGCAAAGGCGGAGTTGGCAAAACAACCACAACAGCCAACATTGGAACCGCACTTGCACTGCAGGGCAAAAAAGTATGTCTCGTCGATACCGACATTGGACTGCGTAATCTGGATGTAGTTATGGGGCTTGAGAATCGTATTATTTATGATCTTGTGGATGTAGCGGAAGGACGTTGCCGCCTTAATCAAGCGCTCGTTAAAGACAAGCGCTTTGATGAATTGTATATGCTGCCTGCAGCTCAAACAAAGGATAAAACGGCTGTCTCTCCTGAACAAGTAAGAGATATCATTCTTGAACTAAAGAAGGAATATGAGTATGTTCTGATCGATTGTCCGGCAGGAATCGAGCACGGCTTCCGCAATGCGATTGCCGGTGCGGATAAAGCGATTGTGGTTACCACACCAGAGCATGCCGCTGTGCGGGATGCCGATCGTATTATCGGACTATTAGAACAGTCGAGTGTGGAATCGCCGAAATTGGTGGTAAACCGTATTCGCCCAGGTCTTGTGAAGTCTGGGGATATGCTTGATATTGAGGATATATTACAGGTGCTGAACATTGATCTTATCGGAATTGTTCCGGATGATGAGCTAGTTATTAAAGCCGCAAATAACGGAGAACCTACAGTTATGAATCCCGATTCGTCAGCAGCTATTGCCTATCGCAATATTGCACGCCGAATTTTAGGTGATGCTGTACCCCTGATGCAGCTTGACCGCAAACCGGGAGCATTTAAGAAGCTTAAGAAATTTTTCGGTATGGCTTAATTTTTACTAAGCAATCCTATTATAAGAAGCATACACGGGTCCCACGAGTAGAGAAATCTATGGTGGGGCTTATTTTTTTTGAATAAATATGAATGTATGGCATTTCCGGTATTTATATGGCCTACCTTGGAGGGGCTTGTTCTAAAGAGACTTCCGTGCTTCATAAAATGGAAGTAAAACAAGCCCGTCCGGAGGGATAAATATGGATCAGAAATCAGATATCAAGAATCGCCGCAAGGAGCGTATTCGTAGTTTATTGGAGGAACTCCCGGAAGTCTCAGCAGTCTCAGGAGTTTCGGAAGTCCCGGAACTAGAAATAGCGGAGGCTCCCCCTTTATTTATTATGCCGGATAAGAGTACGAGCTTTAAGGAATGGGGAACAGGATTTAAGAATGCCGATCAATCCTCTGTAGAGCCCGATCCAGAGGTGATGTGGAAAAAGAGTCGTGGAGGCTGGGAGGATAACGGCGGTGGAGGCTCAAATTTTACTGCCGGTTTTATTCGGCGCTTTGTTGCTAGTGTTCTTGTGTTTGGAGCAGTGTGGGGGATTTTTGCGGTACATCAGCCATGGTCCTATAAGATGCAAGCTTTTATTAGTGATGCGTTAAGCAATGACATGGATTTCACGGCTGTGAGAGTCTGGTATGAGGAGAACTTTAACGGAGCTCCAGCGTTCATTCCGATATTTGGGGATAAAGATGAGCCTGCTCAAAAAGTGGCCGCTCATCATCAACTCACTGCTCCGATAGCTGGGAGCATTGTCCAGCCTTTTGCATCTACGCTAAAAGGGGTGGAAATTATGCCTCAAATCGATTCAACCTTAAATGTGACGGTGAAAAGTATAGACATGGGACGTATTCTCTCCATCTCTAAAGAGCTGGAAGGGGGCATTCGAATTGCTGTTCAGCATTCAGGCGGTGTCACTGCAGAATACGGACATTTGAGCGGCACCAAGCTGGAGGTTGATGACTGGGTGCAGAGCGGGGATTCACTCGGTTGGATGATGGAGAAGGACGTATCCTCAGCTTCAACACTATTTTTCGCAGTGATGAAAGACAAGACTTATATTGATCCTACAGAAGTGGTATCGTTTGATTAGGATCTTTGGTATCGAACTGTCACTACATCCACTGTTCGTGATCATTATGTTATTCTCCGTGGTCACGGGACAATTTCTAGAGCTGCTCACCTTATTTACGATTGTCTTCATTCATGAAATGGGACATGTCGTTGCGGCTCTTTTGGCTGGTGTTACAGTTAAGTCGGTTCAGCTTCTTCCGTTTGGCGGAGTGGCTGTTATTGAAGATCATGGGCGGCTTACAGCCAGTCGTGAGATCGGAATAGCCCTTGCCGGTCCACTGCAAAATGGAATTATGATCGTTATTGCTTTTGGACTTCAACAAGCCGGTTATGGCAATCAGGAATTTCTGACCTATTTTATTCATGCCAATGCCATTATTGGGCTTTTTAATCTAGTGCCAGTGCTGCCGCTTGACGGAGGTAAAGTGCTTCAGGCCACTATTAGTTTAGTACTTCCTTATTACTACACTTTGTTATGGACTGGACGGGTGAGTGTAGCCGCAAGTGTCCTTGTGATTATATATGCGCTGCTGCCTCTTGGAGCGGGTGGAGGCCTTAGGCTGAATATGGTCATGATCGGAGCTTTTCTGCTGTATTCGAATTTCACCGACCATCGTAATTTACCGTACCGGTTTGTTGCTTTTTTGATGAATCGGGAGGCTGTTTATGAGTATCATTTGCGAACAGGAAGCGTAGCTCGTCCAATAGTTGCATTATCTGCGAAACCTTTAGATGATATATTGCGTCTATTTAAACGTAATCAATATCATTTTATCTATGTGTTAAACGGTAAAGGAAATGTTGTTGCTGTTGTGCCGGAACAGCGCTTAATATCAACCTACTTCGGAATATAGTGTATTTATGCAGAGAATGTGAAGGAATGAACGAACGAAACCAGAGGTGAAGCCATGAAACAGATGATCGTTCACTGCACGCAGCACATTACCCGAATGGCTCTTCTGGAAAACGGAAGGCTGGTGGAGTACGCGGCTGAACGCGATCAGCAGCAAGGGTTGGTCGGCAGTTATTACAAGGGCCGTGTGATTAACGTACTTCCAGGTATGCAGGCTGCTTTTGTTGATATCGCACAGAAGAAGAATGCTTTTTTATATGTTGATGATGTATTGCATCCTAATTTGGATAAACAGCCTGATGTGAAGCCCTCTATCGAGACGCTTTTGCAGCCGGGACAGGATATTGTTGTTCAAGTGCGGAAAGAGCCGAGCGGCGGAAAAGGCGCGCGTGTAACGACTCATTATACGTTGCCCGGGCGCTGGATGGTGTACATGCCCTTTGCAGAATACGTCGGTGTCTCCAAAAAAATAAGCCGGGATGCAGAGCGCAGTCGTCTCAAAGGAATCGGAGAACGTCTGCGAATGAAAGAAGAAGGGCTTATTATGCGGACGGTTTCTCAGGACGAGCCACATGAAGCTGTGGAGGGTGATCTTTCTTTTTTGCGTGCCCAATGGGAGAATATTACACGTAAGGCACAAACGGTAGAGGCTCCCGCTTTACTACATCGTGATCTTAGTATTGTCCAACGCTTTATAAGAGATGCCTTTAATCCGCAACGGGATCAGTTGATTATTGATTCATCTGCCGCAGCTAGAGAAGCAACAGCCTTTCTGGACGACATGGCTCCTGAAGGGTACAAGCCAGTCTGTCTTTATAATGGAGCGGAGTCTATTTTCGCTGCTTATGGTATTCAGGATCAATTGCTCAAGAGCTTCAGCCGCAAAATCACGCTGGAGGGCGGAGCAACAATGATCTGGGATGAGACAGAGGCGTTAACCGTAATTGATGTCAACACCGCTCAATACATTGGCGGAGCATCGCTTGAAGAAACGGTTACTAATACGAATTTGCTCGCAGCTGAGGAGATCGGTCGTTTGATCCGGTTACGCGATACTGGTGGAATCATTATTGTCGATTTTATTGATATGGAACAAGAGCTTCACCGCAAGATGGTCACAGAGCGATTAGAGAAAGTGATCTGCAAGGATCGCACCAAAACACATATTTTGGGGTGGACAAGACTCGGGCTGCTCGAGATGACCAGAAAGAAGGCAAGGCATGATTCAGCCAGCTTTGCGCCTGTGATTTGCCAGTGCTGCGGGGGAACCGGAAAAGTTGGAGAATGGCTGGAATGAGTTGACGATAAGTCATAAGTATGATACTATCTTCAAGTATGTGTTTGATGCAGTTGATCCTGCACATGCTGTAACCGCTCCGATCGGGTACATAAGCGCAGTTCCTACGGGAATTCTGCCACCTAGACTAGGCGAGTCTGAGACATGAGGAGGTGCAAGTAAAATGTATGCAATTATCGAAACTGGTGGTAAACAATACAAAGTCCAAGAGGGCGACGTTTTGTTCATTGAAAAGTTGGAAGCTGAAGACGGCGCAAGTGTAACTTTTGACCGTGTATTGGCTGTTTCTAACGATGGTGGTCTGACTGCAGGAACTCCGCTAGTAAGCGGCGCGTCTGTAACAGCTAAAGTCGAGAAACATGGTAAAGGCGCTAAGGTTGTAGTTTACAAATACAAACCTAAGAAGAACTACCACAAGAAACAAGGTCATCGTCAACCGTACACGAAAGTAACTATCGAGAAGATTCAAGCGTAAGAAGGTGCGTTAATGATTAGCGTGCGGATTACACGATTATCGGATCTAGGAACTATCGTTGGCTTTGAGGTTAAGGGGCATGCGGGTTATGCGAAGCGTGGCGAAGATATCGTATGTGCCGGGGTATCCGCTGTAACAGTTGGAACCGTCAATTCGATTGAGACCTTGACCGGAATCTCCATGGACACGTCCATGAAGAACGGATTCTTAAGTGGAACATTAAGTTCTGTTGAAGATTTCGATACTTCCGCGAAGGTACAATTGCTGCTTGAATCCATGGTCGTGATGCTGAATGATATCGCAGAATCATACGGGAAGTATATTCAAATACAGCAAGTAAATATTTAAAGAAGGAGGTTGACAACATGTTGAAATTGAATCTTCAATTGTTCGCATCGAAAAAAGGTGTAGGTTCCACAAAAAACGGACGGGATTCCCATTCCAAACGTCTTGGCGTGAAACGTGCTGACGGTCAAGCAGTAACCGGCGGTAACATCTTGGTTCGTCAACGCGGAACAAAAATTCACCCAGGAACTAACGTAGGCATCGGTAAAGATGATACTTTGTTCGCAATGGTGGATGGCGTAGTGAAGTTCGAACGTTGGGGCCGCGATCGCAAAAAAGTGAGCGTGTACCCAGTTGATGTCGCTCCGGTAGCAGCGGCACTGGAAGCGTAAGCTTACGGACCATATGAGCAAGTAGAAGCCTCCGGCATGAGTGCCGGAGGCTTTTTTGTAGAATATTCATAATTATTTGTGTTGCAAAGTTGGAAGGGTTAGATAGATGTGAAAATCTCGTTATTATCTCTGGTGAACTACAGTGAACGCGTGTGTTATACTAGGAAATGGTAAATGATACTAACAAAACAAATTATCTAAACGAAGTCATGAATTTTGCGAACTGAGGGACGGGGAGAAAGAATGAAATCCTGGAAAAGTGCAATCTGGGCAGTCATGTTATCCGTAATGCTTCCTTTAGGTCTTTTGTATTGGCATACTTCTCTTCTGACGTGTCTATTACTCGGAGTCTGGGTAGTGGCAATCGTTGCTTTCAGTTTTATCTGGAGCCAGCGTCATTATGAACGGGAGCTGCGTATACAAGAGAACACTCTGCAACAGGCGGCGATTCGGACACTGAATCATCATCGACATGATTGGATGAACGATTTGCAGATTCTATACGGATATATTCAGCTTGGAAAGCCTAATAAATCCGTGGAGTGTGTGGAAAGAATAAAGGAACGCATAGCACTTGATAGTCGTATCGCTAAGTTGGGCATTCCTTCATTGGTTTTCTATATCCAATCCTTCCGAACTAACAGGTCTAGTCTGGAATTGGAAGTTCAGGTGGAGGAAGGGTTGCAGCTAGAGGACAAGCTAAATCCAGAAGCAGGAGATGAGCTGACTTCAGTGATTATGCAGACCATACGGGCTTATCAGTACAACGGGCTGGCTCCTCAGGGGGAGACGCGCAAGCTGCGCCTTGGCTTTTTTCAGGATGGAGGAGACATTCTTATCTCCTTCGAAGGCGAGGGGGAGCATGGCAATCCCGAGCTGCTCAAAGGGCAAATTTATAATATAGTACAAGGAAAAATCATGAAAGCAGAGCAGTTTAAGCCTAGCAGGGCTTATGTAGAGCTGCGATTACCGCTTGAAATGTGAGGAAGGTGAACATTTATGTTCGTAGATAAAGCTAAGATTTATGTTAAAGGCGGTGACGGCGGGGATGGTCTCGTTGCGTTTCGCCGGGAGAAATATGTACCGGAGGGTGGTCCTGCCGGTGGTGACGGAGGCCGTGGAGGCGACGTTATTTTCCGTGTAGATGAGGGACTGCGCACGTTGATGGACTTCCGTTATCAGCGCCACTTCAAAGCTGACAAAGGGATTAAAGGACGGAACAAAAGCCAACATGGAGCGAATGCGGATCATATGATCGTTCGTATTCCGCCAGGAACCATTCTGATTGACGATGATACGCAAGAGATCATTGCCGATATGACGCGTCATGGACAACAGGTTGTAGTTGCACGTGGAGGCCGTGGAGGCCGGGGTAACACCCGTTTTGCCACAGCTAATAATACTGCACCAGAGCTTGCGGAGAACGGTGAAGAAGGCCAAGAGCGTTATGTTGTTATGGAACTTAAGGTAATGGCTGATGTAGGGCTTGTAGGCTTCCCGAGTGTGGGTAAATCTACGTTGCTGTCGGTTGTGTCCGCAGCCCAGCCCAAAATCGGAGCTTACCATTTCACAACAATTACACCGAATTTAGGGGTAGTGGATGTTGGGGATGGCCGAAGCTTTGTGATGGCGGATCTGCCTGGATTAATCGAGGGAGCTAGTGAAGGCATAGGTCTGGGTCACGAATTCCTGCGTCACGTTGAACGCACGCGTATCATCATTCATGTAGTTGATATGTCTGGCTCTGAGGGCCGTGATCCCTTCGAGGATTGGGTTCTAATTAATGATGAGCTGAAGCAGTACAATGCTAGTCTAATCGATCGTCCGCAGATTGTGGCGGCGAATAAGATGGATATGCCTGAATCAGAAGAGAATCTTATTTCTTTCCGCGAACGCGTAGCTGAGGTGCGGCCGGATTTAGAAATCATGCCAATTTCATCCCTTACCCGTCAGGGTGTTCAGGAGCTCTTATATCGTGCAACGGATATTCTCGACAGTATTCCGGTTGCTCCGGTGGTTGAGGAAGTTGCTGAAACTACTGAACGTAAGGTGTATAAGCTGGAAGCAGAAGAAGATAATTCGTTTACTATTACACGTGATAACGAGGCATTTGTGGTCACAAGCCCACGTATCGAACGTATGCTGAAGCGCATGCAGCTTAGCACACATGATGCGATTCTCAAGCTGGCACGGACTTTGCGTCATATGGGTGTAGATGCAGAGCTTCGTAAACGCGGTGCTGTAGAAGGAACAATTGTCCGTATCGCTGATTTCGAATTCGAATTCGTTGAGAACAGCAGCTACTATTAATATTTAGCTGACTATGAAGCGCCAACTATGGTTTTCCTGTAAAGGGATGGCATAGTTGGCGCTTTTTCTGTGAGGAGATCAGTAATTTTTTTCAATAAAAGAACCCAAAACACGATATATATCGTATACAATAAATATCGAAATACACTAATTCCCATTTGGGAGCATACACGTTATTTATATATAAGATAATGAAAGAAGGAATAGCAGATGGCAATTATAGAAGTGGTCAAGTATGACGGTCCTCCAGGTATATTTGCATGGAAATATCCTAACCAGGAGCTGGGAACATGGACACAACTAATCGTTAATGAATCCCAGGAAGCGATTCTATTCAAGGGCGGACAAGCGCTTGATTCCTTTACAGCTGGGCGGCACACCCTTAGCACCGCTAATATACCTATTTTATCCAATATCGTTAATCTTCCTTTTGGTGGAAAATCACCATTTACGGCTGAAGTATGGTATGTGAATAAGACGAATTCGATGAATGTCAAATGGGGAACGAGCTCACCTTTACAGCTTCAGGATCCCAAATACAAAATTATGATTTCTGTTCGTTCTTTTGGGCAGTTTGGTGTAAAAATCGATGATCCGCGAAAATTCTTGCTGAAGCTCGTAGGGACGCTCCCGCAGTTTGATCATGAAACGCTTATCAGTTATTTCCGCGGACTGCTGATGTCGAATATAAATGAACTTATTTCTTCTTACCTTGTGCACAAGCAAATCAGCATACTGGAGATTAATGCTTATGTTGCAGAGATCTCCAAACATATTCAGGGCCGACTAGCCTCGGCTTTCTTGGATAATGGCATTGAACTGAATAATTTCTATATTGATTCGATCAATATTCCAGAGGATGATCCGGCAACGATTCGTTTGAAGGAAGCTTTGGCTAAAAAAGCGGAAATGGATATCATGGGCTTCACCTATCAGCAGGAGCGTGGTTTTGACACGATGGAAGAAGCGGCAGGTAATCCCGGCAATCTTGGAGTGGGCATGATGAACACCGGGATGGGGCTTGGACTTGGAATGGGATTTGCTGGACCCGCTATGGATATGGTGAACCGTATGACTAGAGGGATGAACTTGGATTCAGGGACTACAGTTATACGTCAAGAGCAGCGTTCCTGCTCTAAGTGTGGAGTTATGAATCCAGTAGAGGGACGGTTCTGCAGCGGTTGTGGGCAGGCGCTTGGAGGCAACCCGCAAGGTTCTCCCTCTGCGAACAAGATCAAATGTTTTGAATGCGGGCATGAACTAAATGCGGGAGCTAAGTTCTGTCCAGGTTGCGGGAATCCTTATCGTCCTTGCCCATCCTGTAAAGCAGATAATCCTGAGGGAGCGGCTTCTTGTGTCTCCTGTGGAAAAGAAATGCCTAAAGCTTGCGGTAAATGTGGGACTATGGTAGCGCCAGGGGTGAAATTCTGTCCTCATTGTGGAGACAGCATGGTGATTAAATGCAGCGGCTGTGGACATGAGCTGAAAGCTGGACAAAAATTCTGTGCAGAGTGCGGAACAAAAGCAGGCTAAGGAGGACCTAATGAACAAAAGCAGGAGATATATATACATTATTACCATCATTTATGCGGTAGCTATAGTACTGACAGTGTTCTCGTTTATTGGATTAGGTTTCTCTGACTCACTGTTTCGGTTCATAATTTCTTTATCCGCGGTTCTGCTAGCAGAAAGTGTAATCTATGGCTATTGTATTTTTTGGCTCCGAACGGCAAGTAGCATTCACCAGACTCCGCCTTTTCTTATCAGCGGCGCAATCATTACGGGAATCTATGCAGCCATCGTATTTGTATCGGCCTTACTCTTCGATTGGCTGCTGGAGTTACCCGCCTTGTGGTACGCAGCCGAACAATTGCTGATTCTTGTGTTAGGAGCGATCACTTTGGCCGCGATAGGGCTTTACGGGTGGAATGCTGGGGCAGGGGAACAGCAAGCCAAAAGGTCTTTACAAAAGTTTCGGCGGTATCAGAACGAATTAACTGAAATGAGTGAGCTGGCTAGTAGCTGGAAGAATTCCGAATCCGAGCAGCTAGTGAACGTGTTAGATATGTTGGAGGAAAAATTTAAGTACAGTGATCCGATATCAGAACCGTCTTTATATGCTACAGAGGATATTCTGCAGCAGCAGATTTCCCTGTTACATGATCACGTGAAGCTACTGCTGGCGACCCAAGAGCCACATGAGGGCTGGCAGGTAGAAGTAAATGAGATGTCAGAGAGTATAAAGTCTACACTTCAGCGGCGTAACCGTGAATTAGCGGCACTTAAATAGGAGGAGTTTACTACATGAACAGTTTGAACCTACAAGAGCCGTCACCGCTCCCGGGAGGAAATGCAGCCGTTCCCCGGCTTAAATACGAACGTACCGGGTTTGATTATGTTATTCTCGCGGCTGCTTATCTGCTGATGCCAGTTGGACTCGTGCTTGCCTTGTTGCGTTTGATGACAACGCATTACAAAAATTACCGCAGACCGACTAACCTCAACCTGCTGATGCATGTATTTATTGGTGGGTTTGTTGAACTTTCTATTGCCATGTTTTCTAGTGCGCTCAATGGGGAATTTGGAACTTCTGAATTAGTATCAACGCTTATTTTAATTGCAATCATGTTTTTGACTCCAGCTTTTATACTGGCCAGTGTGACAGCGAAAGCTAAATATACCCTTTCTAAGCTTAACACTTCTTATATAGAGCTGATTCAAAATAAGAATATCCGGCATATTGGCAGTATATCTGAACGAATAGGCCAAAGTGAAAGTGATGTACGAAGAGATGTCCAGTATCTGAAGGATAAAGGGCTGCTTAATATTGATATTGCATTATCCGAAGGGCGCCAGACGCCAGAGTCATCAGCAGCTAATCAAGGTTACCCTGGAAGTACTTCGGGCTTCGAAGGAACGGGGAGAACCCAAGCATCGGGGCAGCAGATACCTGCGCAGCCTCAGTCTCCACCGCAACTGCCTAAGTCTATCCGTTGTCCGGGGTGCGGAGCCCAGAATACTGTGCTCCCAAGCCAATCTAAAAGCTGTGATTACTGTGGAACGAAGATCCCGTACAATTAATGCCGTCAACCAATAGATTAGCTGCATCGCATATAGGATTACATAAATAAGGGGATTAAAGACAAAATGAGTGGATTGGATATACGCAGACAGCCGCCGACATCGGGAAAACCCGTGTACAAGCATGAATATGAGCGGACGGCGTTTGATTATACGACTATTGTGTTTGCGTATGTATTTGCTCCGGTTGGCTTTATATTGGCTGCCATTCGGTTATTATCTACACATTCCAAGAGACAGCGCAAAGCAAGCAATATTAACCTGTTTTATCATGCGTGTATGGGTGCCTTTGTAGAATTGGCGATCTATTTCATTATTAGCAAGCTACTCGGTCAAATCGATTATGTCGCACTCTTGATCAGGCTGGTGATTATCTACGCATTGTTTAGGATTCCCGCCATCAAATTATCCGTTAGAGCCGTAGGATGGAGAGAGGGATTCACCTATCTTTGCAATGACTATATCGCATTGGTTCTTGTGGACGGCATAAGGCATATCGGCAGCCTATCCGATATTCGCGGATTCAGTGAAGAGAACGTCCGCGAGGTTTTGGAATATTTAAAAGATCAGGGAGTACTTTCTCCAGATATTGTTTATTATGAAGGACGTGTAGATAACCCATTTGTAAAATTGCCGCCGAAGCTTATTTATTCTAAACGGGCACAAGCACTGGTGCGTGCGCCTGAGAATAACCTTCGCTATCGTAACAAGCGAGACCGGACAGTGTTTGATCGAATCATCATGGCGATTGCCTATTTGTTTGCTCCGCTTGGGTTTGTACTTGCGATGCTTCGTTTTGTAAGCACTCATTATAAGAATGAGCGGAAATCATTTAACTATAAATTGCTCTATCATGTATGTATGGGAGCTTTTATGGAACTTGCCGTCCTCTTCGCCGTGGGGACCTACAAAGGGGATTTTAAGTGGTTCACTTTATTGATCATTCTGGTGGTCCTCTACTTGATCTTTATAATTCCGGCGGACAGCTTTGCAGGGAGGGCTACCTTCGCAACAGAAAACTTTGATTTTCTGTGCAAGAAGTATCTCATGCTGATCATAGTGGATGATGTTAGACATATCGGTAATTTAGCTGATATCACGAAACAAAGTGAAGATGATGTACGTAGAGACCTACGGTATTTAGTGAGATGGGGGTTACTTGCTTCTGATCTTGTCTATTATGAAGGACGTGTTAAGCTCTTAGATAAACAACCGCCCAATCTTGTGCATCCTGACCGGGCACAGCCCTCCGCGGCATCAGAGAACCAGCCATCATCTGGGCGGCAGTCATTGCCGGAGAATAGGCCTAAACCACCTGTCCAACTGCCCAAATCCATCGTTTGTCCGAGTTGCGGTGCTAAGAGTAGAGTACTTCCAGGGCAGGATAAAATCTGTGACTATTGCGGGACGACGATTCCATACAGTTAGTGTACATACGATTGCCAACTGCCCCCGGGAATCCGGGGGTTTTATTGCGTCTAACTCCCCGACCTCAGAGTATCCAGATAAAGTTATTGCAATTTACAGGCTTTTTCCGATATAATGTCCACTAAGAAAACACAAAAGTCTTTGAGGTGAGGACGTTCGTGAAAGAACGCTATTATTTGGTCCGGGAGGACATATTACCTGATGCTGTACTTAAGACTATGCAGGTTAAACAATTGCTTGAGGCCGGGGATGCGAAGACCGTAAATGAAGGTGTAGAGCAGGTGGGATTAAGCCGAAGCGCTTTTTATAAATACAAGGATGGAATTCATTTGATCCATCAGCTCGAACGGGAGCGGATCGTTACGATTTCCATGGATTTGGAGCACGAATCTGGAATGCTTTCCAAGGTACTAGGCTCTGTAGCGGGACATGGGGCTAATGTGTTGACGATTCACCAGAGTATTCCGCTGCAAGGGCGGGCAAATGTGGTGATCTCCGTAGAAATTTCACACTTAAATGAGGAACTCGGGGAGATGCTGGATAGTCTGAAAGAGATTCCAGGAGTGAAGCGAGCTTTAATCGTTGGACAGGGATAGGAACTATATTCGTAAACTTTTAGGAGGAGACAGATGAAGCCGGTTAAAGTGGGGTTGCTGGGCCTGGGAACAGTAGGCACAGGTGTAGTTCGTATCGTGGAAGGGAATCAAGAGGATTTAAGCAGCCAGGTAGGCTCTTCAATTGTCATTGAACGTATAGCTGTGAATAATTCTAATAAACCACGCGAAATCGAGGTTGATCCTGCTAAAATAACGACAGATCCATGGGATGTGATTCGTGATCCTGAAATTGATGTCATCGTTGAAGTTATGGGTGGAATCGCGGGAACCAAAGAATATATTCTTGAAGCTTTGGAACGCGGTAAACATGTCGTAACTGCGAACAAGGATTTGATGGCGCTGCACGGATCAGAGATTCTTGCTAAGGCGCAGGAGAAGCAATGTGATGTCTTTTATGAGGCTAGCGTTGCAGGAGGCATTCCGATTATCCGCACACTTATCGAGGGCTTTTCCTCGGATAAGATTATGAAAATTATAGGTATCGTGAATGGAACGACTAATTACATACTAACCAAAATGAGCCAAGAAGGCGCATCCTATAATGATGTGTTAAAAGAAGCGCAGGATCTGGGATACGCAGAGTCTGATCCAACCTCGGATGTGGAAGGACTGGATGCAGCCCGCAAAATGGCGATTCTCGGAACCTTAGGTTTCCGTACTAACGTGGAGCTGCATGATGTAAGTGTGAGTGGGATTTCTCAGGTGAGTAAGGCGGATATCGCCTTTGCGAAACGTCTCGGATATGAAATTAAGCTGTTAGGCATCGCTGAACGTCAGGATGAAGAATTCAGCATCAGTGTTCAGCCAACCTTGATTCGGGCTAGTCATCCCTTGGCTTCCGTCAATGGCGTGTTCAACGCAGTTTACGTATACGGGGAAGCAGTGGGAGAGACTATGTTCTACGGTGCGGGTGCGGGCGCTATGCCAACTGCAACCTCAGTGGTAGCTGATTTGGTAGCTGTCATTAAGAACCTTAAACTAGGTGTTAATGGATTGAAGCAAAAAGTACCTTACAAGCAGAAAAAGCTTAAGAGTGATGAAGCTATCTTTTATAAAAACTTTTTACTTCTGCATGTTGATGATAAAGCAGGGGTATTGGCTAAGATTACTCAAGTGTTTGCCGAATATGATGTAAGTTTGGATTCAGTAGTTCAGCAAGCCAATCCCAATAATCCTGATGCGGAGATCATTATTGTCACTCATAACGCTAGTAAAGCAAGCATGAACAAAGTGCTGCGCCATTTCGAGGAGCTGAAAGTCATCCGCCGGATCAAGAGCCATTATCGAGTGGAAGGTTAACCACGTCACTGAACTAATACTTTCATATTTCAAAACATAGTAAGGAGATTGTACCTGTTATGAGTATTTACGGAAGAGCTAGGGTTAAAGTGCCTGCTAGTACTGCCAATCTTGGTCCGGGCTTCGATACTCTAGGTATGGCTTTGCCGCTATATGCCTGGATTGAGATGGAGGAAGCAGAGGAGACTGTTTTTCATCTATATGGTGATGAGATGAATGGAGTGGCTCAGGATAAGAGCAATTTACTCTATAAGGTCGCTCAAATGGTATTTGCAGAGGCAGGCGTTACGGTGCCTGAATTATCGATATCGATGTACTCGGAGATTCCCCTTACGCGCGGACTCGGCAGCAGTGCCTCAGCTATTATTGGCGGCATGGCTGCGGCGAACACAATGATTGGCTCTCCGCTGGATAATGGCAAGCTATTTGATATGGCTACCCAGCTTGAGAAACATCCCGATAATGTGGGTGCCTCCTTGTTTGGCGGCATTATTACTGCTGTGTGGGATGGTGAACATGCGGATTATGTTCGGCTAGAACCACCACAAAATCTTGAGGTGCTGGTGGTTATTCCTGAATTCGAACTGGAAACCACAAAAGCGCGGGGATTGCTTCCAACAGAAATCTCAGTTAGTGATGCTGTGTACAACATCAGCAGAACCTCTCTATTGACGGCTTCGCTGGCATCAGGTCGGCTTGATCTGCTTAGCAGAGCGATGCAGGATCGCCTGCATCAGCCGTATCGTGCACCGCTTATACCGGGCATGGAGAAGCTGCTTGCAGAAGCTCCTGAACACGGTGCTTTAGGGATCGCACTTAGCGGTGCTGGACCGACTCTGCTATGTTTAGTGGATCGCCAAGAGACCCGCAAGAGTGAGCTTGAGGCCTTCTTGAAGAATACGATGCAGGAACATGGCATTTCCGCTCGGACCTGCTGGTTAACACCTTGTGCTTCTGGAGTGACTACAGAGCTGCTCGAAATAAACGAGATGCAAAACGTATCATTTTTGGATATGATAAAAGGAGTACGGTCATGAAATCAATAGCGGTATTGCCGCAGGGCTCGGTATCCCACGAAGCGCTGCTGCATTTGTTTAACGGTGAACCTGTAAAGCTTGTGCATCACAAGTTAATTTCCGATGTATTTCTCTCTACGGCGGGTGGAACCACCGATTACAGCGTGATTCCGATTGAAAATACCATTGAAGGCTCAGTTAGTCTTCACATCGATTGGCTCATCAATGAAGTGGATCTGCCAATGCAGACGGAATGGATTTTTCCATCGATACAGAATCTTATCGGTAACCCAAGGGAATTCACAGATACAGACGGCAACAAGGATTTCACCAAGATGGTAAAAATCCTTTCGCATCCCGTAGCAATGGCACAATGCATGCAATTTGTTCGTAAGCATGCCCCTTGGGCTGAACTGGAGTCGGTCGGAAGCACCTCTGAAGCTGTGGAAATCGTCAAAAACAATCCCGGCAAGGGCTGGGCTGCTATCGGTACCGCTCTTGGCGCCGCTACGCATGGGCTGGAGATTGTAGATCGGCAAATTACAGATCACAACAACAACTACACACGGTTTGTCCTGGTCGGCCCACAGAAGATAAATCTTCCGCGGAGCAGCACCGGAGTAAAGACGAGTGTTCTAGTAACGCTGCCAGAGGATTTTCCAGGTGCCTTGCATCAGGTGCTTGCTGCTTTTTCCTGGCGGAAACTGAATTTATCGCGGATTGAATCACGACCAACGAAGAAGAAGCTGGGTACTTATTATTTTTATATTGATGTGCTGGAACCGATAGAATCTGTTCTGCTGCCAGGGGCTATTGAAGAAATTAGTGCTTTAGGCTGTCAGGTAAGGATTCTGGGCTCGTATCCCACATACACCTATGAGGAAGAGAAAGCGGAGGTGCAGTAAATTCATGGCTGAGCAATGGATCTATTTGGATGGACAACACGTAACGAAGGAAAATGCAAAGGTATCCGTTTTTGATCACGGTTTTTTGTATGGAGACGGTATTTTTGAAGGTATCCGTATCTATAACGGCAATATTTTTAAATGTAAAGAGCATTTGGACAGACTGTATGATTCGGCAAAATCGATCATGCTGGACATTCCGCTAACGTATGATGAGATGCTGGAAGCTATGGCTGAAACGATTCGTCTTAACGACATGCGTAACGGCTATATTCGACTGATCGTCTCCCGGGGACCAGGGAACTTAGGTCTTGATCCGCGCCGTTGTCCAAAAGCTAGTGTAATTATTATCGTTGAACAACTGGCTATTTACCCAGAACAAGCGTATTTGAACGGACTTCGTGCAGTTTCTGTATCCCAGCGCCGTAATATTCCGGATGCACTCAATCCAAAGATCAAATCGCTTAATTACCTAAACAATATCCTAGTAAAAATCCAATCCAACTTGGCAGAAGCCGACGAAGCAATCATGATGAACGCTCAAGGTTATGTTACTGAGGGATCGGGCGATAACATTTTCATCATCAAAAATGGTGTAGTTTTCACTCCTCCATGTTACTTGGGAGCCCTTGAAGGAATTACCCGTCTGGCGATCATTGAGCTCTGCGAGAAATTAGGTATTAAACTGAAAGAAGAACCGTTCACAATGCATGATGTTTATATAGCGGACGAGGTGTTCTTCACTGGCACAGCTGCTGAGGTTATTGCTGCACGTGAAATTGACGGCCGGATCATTGGTGAGGGACAAGCGGGTCCAATCACTTTGAAGCTGCTCGAAGAGTTCCGTAATGTGGTTGATAAAGATGGCTATAAGGTTTGGGAATAAAGACTAATCATACAACGTAAATAGCATTGAATACGCATCAGAAGTCCTTTTATGCATACATGCAGAAGAAAACGGGAGTCTCCGGTTAATCTTTTCATGGATCATGAAAGGATTTTTTTTATTTCGGGGATGTCATTCGCCCATGGGCTGCATAAGATGTAGTAACGAAGGAGGCGGCTGTACCGCATATAACTTTGTAAGAGAGCAATGTTCCATGAAAAGGGTGTTTGCTTTCGAAGTCAGTTTTGCTGTGTAGCTGTAAAGAAAGCAATACTCCACAAAACTTTTAGGAGGTTAATGCTACGTGAAAATACACATTGTCAAACAAGGCGATAGTTTGTATGCATTATCGCAAAAGTACGGAGTGCCGTTACAAAAACTTATTGAAGCTAACCCGCAGATCAGTAATCCGAACGTATTAGCGGTTGGAGACAAAGTAAAAATACCTACGGCCCCAGTATCCGTACCGGAGAACAGTGAAGTTTACTACAAGCACACCGTTAAACAAGGAGATACCTTGTGGAAATTATCTAAAGCCTGGGGAATTCCTTTAAAGGATATGGTTGAGGCCAATCCCCAATTAAAGAATCCAAATGTACTTATGCTAGGGGAAGTAGTTAATATCCCTAAAAAAGTATCCAATACCTCACCCACACAGCCTGGGTATACACCTTCTAACGCCTCAGAGAAAACACAAGTGGGTGGCAAGGAATATACAGGTCCCAAAGAACAGCCTGCTGCTGAAGTAGTGCCTGCACCTAAACCGGAAACTAAACCAGAAATAAAGCCAGAAGCTAAACCAGCACCTAAACCAGTGACAAATATCTCACCTGAATCTAATTCTGCACCACACCCATCGCTAAACATCGCCCCTATTAATACACAAAATATTGCACCAAATCCTGCGCCTAATATGCAAATGGAAGTTGCTCCAGTGCAAGAAATTGAAATGCAGAGTTTATTTGTTCAGATTACGGTTCCAAATCAAGAACCGGTTGCTCAACAAGAAGCACCTAAAGCTGAGAAGAAAGCAGACAATGATTGCTCATGGGATAATTCCAACGGATACCCGGGCTTGGGAGGAAATCCTTATCTCTATGATTCATATCAAAATAGCCCTAATATGAACATGAACTGGGCACCAAGTTATGTTCAGCCAATGGCTTATGCACCAGAATGTATTTCCCCATGTTATTTTTCGGGCAATATGTATTCTAATATGAGCCCAGAACAGTGGAATCCCAATGCCGCGCCAAACATAAGCCCGGAACAGTGGAATCCCAATGCCGCGCCAAACATAAGCCCGGAACAGTGGAATCCCAATGCAGCGCCTAACATAAGCCCAGAACAATGGAGTCCCAATGCTGCCCCTCCAGGACAGTGGAATCCGATGGAGGCTAATGTTGCTGGCATGAACGTAGGCGGGGATTTCTCCCCGTATGCTGTTCCTCAATATGGAGGACAGACGCCGAACCTTCCTTGGCCAACTTGTGGGTGCGGAGGCGTGCATATTCAACCAGTGCAAACTTATTCATATGACATGCCTGTATACAACACCTATCCTGAATATGGGAATCCAAACGCTTTTTCTGCATATGGAGCAGGAATGCCTAATCAGGGAATGGTTCCTACTTCTACGCTTGGAGCATTTGGCGGACAGGATAACTCTAATATTCCATCCAATCCGCAGTATCCAGGGATAGGTAATTATTCGCAGCATAATCGGGTGCCGGAAATTCAAGAACCTGAAGCGTTCGTGCAGGAATCTCCTGAAGCGGCTAGAACAGAGACTGATGAGTTAACTTCTAACGCTTCTCTCAAGAATAAGGGGAGTGTAGCAAAGGAAACAGCAACAGGCAAAAAAGCAAAGACCTCAGGTCAACCTAGTAGCAAGAAAAGCAAAACTGCTACGAAATCTCAAGGTTCAGCAGCGAGTACTAAAAAACGTAGAAATCCTTGGATTTCAAACTAATAAATTTATATAACAAGCCGCTGTCCGGACACACGTGTAGATTCTGTATCCTTAGAATCTACACGTTTTTTATAGGTAAATAGGGATAAAAGATGTTAAATAAAGTGGGGCAAAAGCACTTATTTATAAAATATAAATTTTTAAGTATTGTTTTTATATAGGGATATATGGTACATTATAAATCCAGTCGCAAAGAGGATCTATAAAGCTTTCGGTTGGTGAATGTTAATCTGAATTAGATTGCAAAGAACTTTGAAAAAAAGAGTTGCAATAAATCAGAAAGCATGATATATTATAAGAGTTGCTGCTGAGACATTAAGCGGCGTCAACGAGAACTTGATCTTTGAAAACTGAACAACGAGTGAGTAGGAAATCACGCAAGTGATATCCAAAATTAGAGAATTAATTTTCTCGTCAGATGTTTCAAAATGAGCATATCGCTCTTTTCAATACTAATTGGAGAGTTTGATCCTGGCTCAGGACGAACGCTGGCGGCGTGCCTAATACATGCAAGTCGAGCGGAGTTACTTTGAAAGTTTGCTTTCAAAGTAACTTAGCGGCGGACGGGTGAGTAACACGTAGGCAACCTGCCCTTCAGACTGGGATAACTACCGGAAACGGTAGCTAATACCGGATAATTTCTTTTTTCTCCTGAGAGAAGAATGAAAGACGGAGCAATCTGTCACTGAGGGATGGGCCTGCGGCGCATTAGCTAGTTGGTGGGGTAACGGCCCACCAAGGCGACGATGCGTAGCCGACCTGAGAGGGTGAACGGCCACACTGGGACTGAGACACGGCCCAGACTCCTACGGGAGGCAGCAGTAGGGAATCTTCCGCAATGGGCGAAAGCCTGACGGAGCAACGCCGCGTGAGTGATGAAGGTTTTCGGATCGTAAAGCTCTGTTGCCAGGGAAGAACGTCCGGTAGAGTAACTGCTATCGGAGTGACGGTACCTGAGAAGAAAGCCCCGGCTAACTACGTGCCAGCAGCCGCGGTAATACGTAGGGGGCAAGCGTTGTCCGGAATTATTGGGCGTAAAGCGCGCGCAGGCGGCTATTTAAGTCTGGTGTTTAAACCTTGGGCTCAACCTGAGGTCGCACTGGAAACTGGGTGGCTTGAGTACAGAAGAGGAAAGTGGAATTCCACGTGTAGCGGTGAAATGCGTAGATATGTGGAGGAACACCAGTGGCGAAGGCGACTTTCTGGGCTGTAACTGACGCTGAGGCGCGAAAGCGTGGGGAGCAAACAGGATTAGATACCCTGGTAGTCCACGCCGTAAACGATGAGTGCTAGGTGTTAGGGGTTTCGATACCCTTGGTGCCGAAGTTAACACAGTAAGCACTCCGCCTGGGGAGTACGGTCGCAAGACTGAAACTCAAAGGAATTGACGGGGACCCGCACAAGCAGTGGAGTATGTGGTTTAATTCGAAGCAACGCGAAGAACCTTACCAGGTCTTGACATCCCTCTGAATCTGCTAGAGATAGCAGCGGCCTTCGGGACAGAGGAGACAGGTGGTGCATGGTTGTCGTCAGCTCGTGTCGTGAGATGTTGGGTTAAGTCCCGCAACGAGCGCAACCCTTAACTTTAGTTGCCAGCAGGTAATGCTGGGCACTCTAGAGTGACTGCCGGTGACAAACCGGAGGAAGGTGGGGATGACGTCAAATCATCATGCCCCTTATGACCTGGGCTACACACGTACTACAATGGCCGGTACAACGGGAAGCGAAGCCGCGAGGTGGAGCCAATCCCATCAAAGCCGGTCTCAGTTCGGATTGCAGGCTGCAACTCGCCTGCATGAAGTCGGAATTGCTAGTAATCGCGGATCAGCATGCCGCGGTGAATACGTTCCCGGGTCTTGTACACACCGCCCGTCACACCACGAGAGTTTACAACACCCGAAGTCGGTGGGGTAACCCGCAAGGGAGCCAGCCGCCGAAGGTGGGGTAGATGATTGGGGTGAAGTCGTAACAAGGTAGCCGTATCGGAAGGTGCGGCTGGATCACCTCCTTTCTATGGAGAATCGTCTTCTGCAATGAAGACATTCAAATCGGAAGCTTAGCTTCCACAATCTCAGGTTTAGGCCTGTTACTCACTCGTTGCTCAGTTTTGAGAGTTTAAGCTCTCAAGTAAGACTTGATCCTTGAAAACTGGATACCGAAACGAATTTGCGTTTTAGAACATCTTTTAGCAACTTGTGCAAACAAGTAAATGTTATTAGTGAGATTTTTCTTCGGAAAAATCAAGGTTAAGCTAATAAGAGCACACGGAGGATGCCTAGGCGCCAGGAGCCGACGAAGGACGTGGCGAACAACGAAACTGCCTCGGGGAGCTGTAAGCAAGCTTTGATCCGGGGGTGTCCGAATGGGGAAACCCAGCTGTGGTAATTCGCAGTTACTCATACCTGAATACATAGGGTGTGTAGAGGCAGACCAGGGGAACTGAAACATCTAAGTACCCTGAGGAAGAGAAAACAATAGTGATTCCGTCAGTAGCGGCGAGCGAACGCGGAACAGCCTAAACCTAAGAGCTTGCTCTTAGGGGTTGTGGGACGTCTCACATGGAGTTACAAAGGAATATGGTAGGTGAAGAGGTCTGGAAAGGCCCGCGATAGAGGTAAAAGCCCTGTAACCTAAACTGTATTCTCTCCGAGACGGATCCCGAGTAGTGCGGGGCACGTGAAACCCCGTATGAATCCAGCAGGACCATCTGCTAAGGCTAAATACTACCTGGCGACCGATAGTGAAACAGTACCGTGAGGGAAAGGTGAAAAGCACCCCGGAAGGGGAGTGAAATAGAACCTGAAACCGTGTGCTTACAAAAAGTCAGAGCCCGATCTATGGGTGATGGCGTGCCTTTTGTAGAATGAACCGGCGAGTTACGTTTAACATGCAAGGTTAAGCCGAGAAGGTGGAGCCGCAGCGAAAGCGAGTCTGAATAGGGCGAATGAGTATGTGGACGTAGACCCGAAACCGTGTGATCTACCCCTGTCCAGGGTGAAGGTGCGGTAACACGCACTGGAGGCCCGAACCCACGTACGTTGAAAAGTGCGGGGATGAGGTGGGGGTAGCGGAGAAATTCCAATCGAACTCGGAGATAGCTGGTTCTCCCCGAAATAGCTTTAGGGCTAGCCTCGGTATAAGAGTAGTGGAGGTAGAGCACTGATTGGGTGCGGGGTCCGCAAGGATTACCAAGCTCAGTCAAACTCCGAATGCCATATACTTATTGCCGGGAGTCAGACAGTGAGTGCTAAGATCCATTGTCAAAAGGGAAACAGCCCAGACCATCAGCTAAGGTCCCCAAGTGTGTGTTAAGTGGGAAAGGATGTGGAGTTGCACAGACAACCAGGATGTTGGCTTAGAAGCAGCCACCATTGAAAGAGTGCGTAATAGCTCACTGGTCGAGTGACTCTGCGCCGAAAATGTAACGGGGCTAAACACACCACCGAAGCTATGGCTAGATACTATGTATCTGGGGTAGGGGAGCGTTGTGTAGGGGTTGAAGGTGTACTGAAAAGAGCGCTGGACACTACACAAGTGAGAATGCCGGTATGAGTAACGAAAAGATCAGTGAGAATCTGATCCGCCGAAAGCCCAAGGTTTCCTGAGGAAGGCTCGTCCGCTCAGGGTAAGTCGGGACCTAAGGCGAGGCCGAAAGGCGTAGTCGAAGGACAACAGTTTGAAATTACTGTACCACCGTAATCCGCTATGAGCGATGGGGTGACGCAGGAGGGTAGTGACGCGGACTGATGGATGTCCGTCTAAGCAGTGAGGCTGATGTGTAGGCAAATCCGCACATCATTAAGGCTGGGCTGTGATGGGGAGCGAAAATTATAGTAGCGAAGGTCATGATCTCACACTGCCAAGAAAAGCCTCTAGCCAGGAGAAGGTGCCCGTACCGCAAACCGACACAGGTAGGCGAGAAGAGAATTCTAAGGCGCGCGGAAGAACTCTCGTTAAGGAACTCGGCAAAATGACCCCGTAACTTCGGGAGAAGGGGTGCCTCGGTAGTGTGAATAGCACGAGGGGGCCGCAGTGAAAAGGCCCAAGCGACTGTTTAGCAAAAACACAGGTCTGTGCGAAGCCGCAAGGCGAAGTATACGGGCTGACGCCTGCCCGGTGCTGGAAGGTTAAGGGGAGTGGTTAGGGGTAACCCGAAGCTATGAACCGAAGCCCCAGTAAACGGCGGCCGTAACTATAACGGTCCTAAGGTAGCGAAATTCCTTGTCAGGTAAATTCTGACCCGCACGAATGGCGTAACGACTTGGGCGCTGTCTCAACGAGAGATCCGGTGAAATTTTAATACCTGTGAAGATGCAGGTTACCCGCGACAAGACGGAAAGACCCCATGGAGCTTTACTGCAGCTTGATATTGAATTTGGGTACGATCTGTACAGGATAGGTGGGAGCCGTAGAAATCGGAGCGCAAGCTTCGGTGGAGGCGCCGTTGGGATACCACCCTGATCGTATCTAGGTTCTAACCTAGTACCCTTATCGGGTACGGGGACCGTGTCAGGCGGGCAGTTTGACTGGGGCGGTCGCCTCCTAAAGAGTAACGGAGGCGTTCCAAGGTTCCCTCAGAATGGTTGGAAATCATTCGCAGAGTGCAAAGGCATAAGGGAGCTTGACTGCGAGACCTACAAGTCGAGCAGGGACGAAAGTCGGACTTAGTGATCCGGTGGTACCGCATGGAAGGGCCATCGCTCAACGGATAAAAGCTACCCTGGGGATAACAGGCTTATCTCCCCCAAGAGTCCACATCGACGGGGAGGTTTGGCACCTCGATGTCGGCTCATCGCATCCTGGGGCTGAAGTAGGTCCCAAGGGTTGGGCTGTTCGCCCATTAAAGCGGTACGCGAGCTGGGTTCAGAACGTCGTGAGACAGTTCGGTCCCTATCTGTCGTGGGCGCAGGAAATTTGAGAGGAGCTGTCCTTAGTACGAGAGGACCGGGATGGACGTACCGCTGGTGCACCAGTTGTTCCGCCAGGAGCATGGCTGGGTAGCTACGTACGGACGGGATAAGCGCTGAAAGCATCTAAGCGTGAAGCCCCCTCAAGATGAGATTTCCCAATTAGTAAGACCCCTTGAAGACGACGAGGTAGATAGGTTGGAGGTGGAAGTGCAGCAATGCATGGAGCTGACCAATACTAATCGGTCGAGGGCTTATCCTATACGTAGAATGCAAATTCGTTTCGGATTCAGTTTTCAGGAATCAAGCTCAGATTTATATAGTCCAAGTGACTGTTTGATGATGAATTTGTTTTCAGCATTTGGCGATGCTGAGACCTGAATAATGCATTTGTACCGCAAATGCCCGTTTGGTGGCGATAGCGGAGGGGTTCCACACGTACCCATCCCGAACACGACCGTTAAGCCCTCCAGCGCCGATGGTACTTGGACCGAAGGGTCCTGGGAGAGTAGGACGTTGCCAAGCACGCAAGACCACTGTTGAGTTATCGACAGTGGTCTTTTTGTTGTATGATATTTATCCGCTTATTATAAGGATAGGCAATCATTGTGAGTGATTTCTTCGAATGAAAATTAGTTCACGGAGGCAAATGATCATGATTATATGGATCAATGGTGCTTTTGGTTCAGGGAAGACACAAACCGCATATGAAATGTATCGAAGAAAAACATAGCTAGCGAATATGATGGAATAATTATCGTGCCTATGACCCTAATGAATCCGGATTATTGCAGGGAAATCATCGGCAAGTTAATGGATGGAGGTATAAAGCTTTATCATTTTAGTTTGTGTGCCTCCCGAGAGACCTTGCTTAAGAGATTAAGCGAGAGGTGAATGAAAAGACTCTTGGGCTGCTCAGCAGATCGACAGGTGCATCACAGGGCTTGATCACGAGGTGTTTAAGCAGCATCTAGACACGAATGATAGAACTACGGGTGAAATTGTTGAGATAATAGCTCAAAAGCTTCATATCAATCTATTACCTAGTGAAGAGTAGAAAGAAAAATAATTAGTTTAGGTATTGCTATACTTAATAATACATGATATAATCTTTTTTGTTGTCAAAACAATTTGTTTTTAAAACGGCCCGTTGGTCAAGGGGTTAAGACACCTCCCTTTCACGGAGGTAACATGGGTTCGAATCCCATACGGGTCACCATTTCTTCTTGAAACGGCATTAGACTTCTAGAAAAAATGGTTGCATTACAGATTTGATTATGTTATGATAATTAAGTTGCTTCTTTACATGGAGGCTTAGCTCAGCTGGGAGAGCATCTGCCTTACAAGCAGAGGGTCGGGGGTTCGATCCCCTCAGCCTCCACCATAACACATCCCCAAAAGTGAAGTTAATGCTTCACTGAGGATTCCGGATACTTTCCGGGGAATCAAAGGAAATTAATACTTTTTTACTGACGCGGGGTGGAGCAGCCCGGTAGCTCGTCGGGCTCATAACCCGAAGGTCGCAGGTTCAAATCCTGCCCCCGCAACCAATTTTCATTAAGCAATTATTCTTCTGGAACCGTGGTGTAGTTGGCCTAACATGCCTGCCTGTCACGCAGGAGACCGCGGGTTCGAATCCCGTCGGTTCCGCCATTTTCTTGCTTTATGAGCCATTAGCTCAGTTGGTAGAGCACCTGACTTTTAATCAGGGTGTCGAAGGTTCGAGTCCTTCATGGCTCACTTCTTTAGTGAGTCGGACATCAATACATACCGTGTGCGGACGTGGCTCAGCGGTAGAGCATCGCCTTGCCAAGGCGAGGGTCGCGGGTTCGATTCCCGTCGTCCGCTCCATATAAATTTTGCGCCCTTAGCTCAGCTGGATAGAGCGTTTGACTACGAATCAAAAGGCCGGGAGTTCGAATCTCTCAGGGCGCGCCATATTTTAACTTAATACTTTGCCGGTGTGGCGGAATGGCAGACGCGCTCGACTCAAAATCGAGAGGGAAACCGTGGAGGTTCGAGTCCTCTCACCGGTATATCGAAAAAAACTTGTAAGATTGCTTCCAGCAATTTTACAAGTTTTTTTATTTTCTGAGTATTGGTCATACCCCTGTCAAGTAGACAAATGAAAAAAGCTATGCTGCCAGCGCGCACCGATAGTTTTGCTTGAAAGCGGTGATATTTCCGCTCTTGAATTATACTGTTTGAGGTACAACTTCTCTGTTTTGAGATGCGAAAAGAAGGATTCGAAACATGCATTATCTAGGGAGGTAGCTTTGCGAGAGTGCTGCCTTTAATGCCGAATACCTCTAATCCTGTATTGTATGCCTGAGACGTGTATTGGAAGCCCTGAACCGAATGGAGCACGGCTTCCAATGTACGTCTCTTTTTCTTGTCCACTTCGTGACCGTATCCAACACGAGTTGAACATCGTTACGTTCTGACAATTGCAAAGTGACAAGCTCGTTGTTGAATAGATCTTGTATGACGGATAAGTAATGAAAGTTAGTTCCGTCCGAAATATAGGTAATATCCGTTACCATTTTTTGCTGTGGTGCTGTGGTGCTGTGGCATGAAATTTACGTTTTAAGCGATTCGGGAAAACGATAGAAAGGGTATAACTAGACTGTCTTCGATTCTTTCGAATGATAGATTTGATCGATAGTTCTTTCATGATTCGCCATACTTTCTTGTGATTCACGTTGAAGCCTGCCTCCTACAAGGCAGTCGAAATGCGAGGATAGCCTAAATCTGGATGCGAAAAATGAATGGCCATCATGTGTTCCTTGATCTCTTGATTTTTATCATTCCTGGCTCTGACGCTTAGGCTATGTAGCTAGCCATTTGTAGTAACTGGTCCGTGATATCCCTGCAATCGCTAAGAGGTCTGTAATATGATGCGGGTAGCGTAGTTCTCTCGCTGCCTGGGAGCTTCTCCTTTATTAGATTTGGATACCGCTTTTTTAAATATCCACCTGCGCTTTCAGGTAGTCACTTTCTTCTTCGACACTACCAAAGGACGTGCGAGAGCGACCTTTCCCAGGATTCATCTCTTTTTCCTCATTTTTACGTTCATCGAAAGAATCTCCGTTTTTCCATTTTCTCACCCAAACCTTCAATTGCGTGCAACTACGGATACCTTGTTGTTCAGCTATGATCGTATAGCTAGATGATCCATCTAAGTAGGTTCTAACCGCCTTTAATTTAAATGCTTCTGTATACATCTGAAATGTTTGTCCTTTTTTCGCCATAAAAATATCCCCTCCAAGTGTTACTCGAATCTCCATGATAACATGTATTTTTTTTCGAGTGTCTACTTGAAGGGGATAATACCACTGTTCAATAAAACGGAAGTTTTATTTGTTATTGTTCTCTTTATCTTTTCAATTACCGATTTTTTCGGATGAAGCTGTTCAATTTTTTATAGTGATGCGAAATGGTCATACAAAAAATTCGGCTACAGACTGATCCCAAGATCTATCATTCAGGAGATTTTACTCATAATACCATTGACAACCATTTGTTAATAAAAATTTAAGATCTACACACCTAGATTTTTAAGGTGTTCAATCTATAATTTGTACCAAGAAGAATAGGTATAAAATGGAAGTTGAGAAAATTGGTGATAAATTAAATTTATACGGAAAATTAAGTCAGTTGAAATAAACGATAAAATGTAGAATTACATATTAAAAATGGAGGTGTCTTAGTGAAAAAAATCTTAATGTTTGTATTAACTATAACCATTTTGATTGGAGGAAGCCTCTACTTCCAAAATCGAAGCAGCTACTCAGAATATGCAAGCATACAGGATGATAAAACCATCTCAGAGGATTTAATTATCTTAGATAATAATCCGAAGGATGTAAAGTCAGAGAATAAGAGTCCGGGCAATGAGGAAACTCCAAAGGATGCAACGTTAGATGATAAAAGGACTTTTGAGGATATTGCCTTGGACAAACGTCTTGATGAAGGGAGGAAAAAAAATGAAAGAACTTATCGGGAGCAAGGAAGAAAAGAGTCATCAATTAGGCCAACAATAGAAGTTCCATCTCTTTCTATCGAGGATATAACAGGCATCTACAAAACAGTTGATGCATACATGAGAGAAAATTCAGATCGGTTTCCCGAACCAGCGGACAATGGCACTAGGGGAAACACTGATGATCCGAGAATCCAAAATATTCTATACAAGGAAGAAAAAACAGGTATCATAGCAGGATTCGAAAATGAAAATCTGTTCGCATGGGAAGTGAAAAAGCTGGACGGAGAATATACCAACCTCCTGTTAGGTAGAAAGTCTACGGGAGAAGAATGGCAAGTTCTCTCGGAAGGAGACGTATATCAATTGAGAGAGGAAATTAGCGATGGAAATTAAAGCGGAGAATTTAACAAGAACATTTGGAATGAAACGGGCAATCAGTGAACTAAATTTTACATTGCCTGAAGGTGTGTATGGGCTTTTGGGAGATAATGGGGCAGGGAAAAGCACCTTGATGAGAATTCTTGTGGCAATTGACCATCAAACTAGTGGTAAGGTTACCTTTAACGGCAAGGATATCTTCCATATGAACGACGACTACCGGAATCTTGTGGGATATATTCCCCAGGATTTCGAGGTTTATTCCGCGTTTACAGCAACAGAATATCTGGAATATATGGGAGCACTGAAGGGGTTGTCAAAAAAAGAACTGAAGCACAAAGTTCCAGAGGTATTACAGTTTGTCAACCTGGAGAATGTTGCTAATAAAAAGGTCAAAACCTTTTCCGGAGGGATGAAAAGGCGGGTGGGCATTGCCCAAGCCATTATTAACGATCCGAAGATATTAATTTTTGACGAGCCCACCGCTGGGCTTGACCCCCATGAGCGAATCCGTTTTTCAAACATCATAAGCGAAATGGGACAGGACAAGATCATCTTGTTTTCTACCCACATTATTTCGGATATCGAAGCAATTACCACCAATGTGATCATCCTAGATCAGGGGAAAATTAAAGAGCAAGGTAATGTGCAAAAGATGTTATCCGGGATTAAAGGAAAAGTATTTACTGAGGAGATGGACAGAGAGCGACTGGCCTCCTTTAAAAAGAAGCACCTGATCGTACGGATCCGGCAGGAAGAAAACGTTGTTAATGTCCGTTACTTGGGAGAAAAGGAATCAGGCGCAATCGTATGCGAGCCCACGCTGGAAGATTACTACATCTACTTAGGGAGTGGGAGCCATGCGTAATTTCATTCCATTAGAACTGAAAAAAATATTAAATAAAAATACAGTAATTATCAGCCTACTCTTTCTCACTATTATTCTGATCCCCTGGATTCAAACCGCCAAGAGTATAGATGTCTTGGATGATGAGGGAACCATACATAGCGGTCTTGGAGGCTGGAAAATTTTAAGGGAGCGCACGGTTGAGGGCACGATGACGACGGATTATTTATTACAAATGAAACAAAACTACGAAAACAGCGTGGACAAACCTTATATTGAAGGCGAAGTGGATACAGATCGCAAGTTGGGAAAAAGATTAACTTTTCCTCACGATGCGCTGAACTGGGAACTGAACTTTCCATATATAAAGTACCGTGTTCTCGATAACAGCTTAAATTTAACGGATGAGCAGCTCGCCAATTTTTATGTAGATTGGAAGGGCAGTTTTACCGAATATTTATCCACTGAACAAAATCTATTTCCTTATACAGAGAAACAAATCGAAATCATATCCCAGAAAATGCAAAAAGTACCCACCCCATTTTTATTCAAATACGATAGTGGCTGGGAGTACCTGAAAATAGGTTTATTAAATACGATCTACCTTTTCTTCATGTTCTTGGCCTTTATCCTATGCGAGGGATTCTCCAAAAACAGCAGCAAAGGAATTGACAAGGTGACCTTATCCACCAAGGAGAGCAGGAGGAGGCTGCTCAGCTACAAGCTTGGTGCCGCTTGTGTGTTTTCTACGATAGCCTATTTTGTGTATATTGCGATCATACTGCTGTTTATTACCGCAGTGTATACGCTGCACGGCTGGGACTCTTCGGTTCAAATCGGAACAATTACATTTTATTCTATGAATCAGCTTCAAGAGGGGTTACTCTATATTTCCATGGGATACTTTTCCACACTTGTCGTGACGCATCTTATCCTGTTTTTGTCAGTGGTTTTTAAAAGAGGGAAACTGGTATTAGCACTTTCACTGATTTATTTTTATCTCGTAAATACTTATCAGATGGGGAGGGGGGCGCTGATTGAAAAAGTGATGGTCTTCATGCCCCAGAACTTTATCAATAATCTTATAGGCATAGAGAAATTATATTTTGTGGGTAATACTGTATTTCCTTATGTTTTTGTCGCCCTGTTTCTGGGTACTGTGTACATTCTCTTATCTCGAATCGGTATCTCTATATGGATGAGAAGATATTATTTACAGTAGAGGAAGGTAGGTGAAATCATGAGCTATTTATCAAAAGTAAACAGAAGTAAAATCCTAAACATAAACATATTCGGTTTTTTGTTGGCATTGTTTCTGATACTTACCTTTTACAACTTAGACACCATCAAAACAGGTTATTTAAATCAGGCAAGATATGAGGTAACAGATGGGACGGAATACCGGTATTTCTATCAACCGGAGGTATTGGATGAAGTTGAGATTAATAAAATTTTGGAAAAATACAGAGAACTTAGCCTACCAGAAGACAGGAATAAAGCGGATGTTGCAGATTTGCCAGCCTTGGATATGATTATCCAAGTGTATGGCTGGAACTGGACTGGAATACGAGATGTCTCAGCAGAACAATTTTATCAGGACAGGGCAGACATCATCAAAAGTGCACAGAAGGAAGCGGGGAGTTCTAGGGAAGGAATCAGCAACGGGAATTATGCAGCGGCTTCTCTCTCCGAACCTATCCGGATGGGTTATGCCGAGGGATGGAAGAACGTTAACTCAGGGATGAGCCAGTGTGTTTTTATTGTCCTGGTTCTCATTTCCATTCTACTGGTCCCAATTTTTAATGAAGACGAGACCTTGGGCGTGGACGGACTGGTCAAATCCACGAGGTTTGGAAAACGTAAGCTGAGTAGGATACGGATTATCAACGCCTTCCAGCTCTCTTTATTGCTTTATCTGGCGGCGGTGGCGATTTACATTACGCCTATATTCTTTATGTACGGTTTACAAGGAGCGGATTTGCCTATACAAAGTAGTCCACAATTTTTTTTATCAATGGTTGCGGTGAATTATTTCGAGCAGTTTTTAATCAACCTGGTTATTGGATATGTGGCAATCTCACTGATGACAGGGATTACTTTATTGATCAGCGTATTAGTCACACAGATTTATACTGGCTACGCCCTGTTACTATTCACCATAGCCATATCTTACGCCATTCAGATGAGTGAGGTATTCTTTCTGAAACATTATGTGGGCAATTTTCTGCCCATGCAGATAGCCAAGTTCAACAGCTATTACACAAGTTTTGAACCCTATGGAGGTATTTCTAGAATTATTGCCGTTCCTTCCATTACTGTTGCAGTTTTATTTATACTCCTACTATTTTTGCCAAGATGGATTAATAAAATGAGGTTTACTTCTTAGATTGAGCATTACGCATAAAGTTAAAACACATCAAGGATAAAAAAATGAAGTGAAGTTCGGAAAGAAGGTAGATGATGTATTCATTTTTTATTTTATGCGAAGCTGGATCAGAAAAAGATGGTATTAGCAACAACGGTTTAGCTCACGTTCTAGAGCACTTTGTTATACTGGCGATGCTCAAAGATTTTTTCACAGAGAAAGAAAGTAATTTGAGAGGACAAACAAGTTACTGCTATTGCTTATATAGTTGGAGCAATGCGAAGTACCAAGTAGGTTTAAACCTTATCTTTGAATTTGAAAACTATATGAGGAGGATATTAAATAATAAAAATGAATATTATGACTTAATGTTAATGGCCATTAGAGAGGTCGAGGAAGAAATACTATCGAAACACAATGAGGTGGCAAAGATCAATGTAATGATTCATTATTTAAATAAAGATATTGTTTCTCGACCAATAGGCCTACTTGAGGACGTAAAAAGTTTGAACGTTGACCAATTATTTGAGACTTTAAGTAGTATTTATGTAGCAGGAAATTTAAGATATTTCATTTTTAATCATGAAAAGAATGAGTTTGTTATTTCTGACTTGCCTCAAAAAACAAAGCGAAAAGGTTGTGTGGAAAAGCAAGAATTCCATGACAAAGAACTGGAACGCATAGCATCTAATTTAAATATAGATGTACAAATATTTAAATTATTTTGTAATAGTGATAAAAAAGTTGCACTTTCTAGTACTTATTTTTCTAAGATTTTTAACAAAGAACAAACGATTCTTAATGAATTGTACTTGATAAGTATTTGCAAATTATTAGATAAAGCTTATGGTGTCAAAAATAACTGTAAATTTGAAATTATATTTTTTAGTAATGAGGACTCTACTAGAATTTACTATATATTTGAATTAACGAGCAGCAATGATATTTACGAGACTCCAAATAAGATAACCATAGATGTGGAACAGATAATAAATTTCATGCTTGAAAGTGTAAATTTCCACGAGTTAAAAGAGGAGTTAAGGATAAATGTATACAGTAATAGATTTAGTCCAATAAGTCGAAGTGAATGCGAAGCAGAGATATTGAATAAAGTTTACTTTAATAATTTTCAAGTAATAAAAGATTATGAAGATTTTGCTGATATTTTACGGAATGTTACGATTGATAAATTCAAAGGATTCTTGTATTTTGCGTTAGGGGAGATAGATGACTTAATTATTTTTGAATAACGTAAAAGACAGGCCGACAGTTTTCCTCGCTTTGGAGTCTAGAGTCCATTTTCATTGATCAAAATAAACTTGCCGGACGACTGACTTCTATGATACACCACACTTTCACTAGACGAATGGTTTCATTATATAAATTGGTACGGGTGTCGCACTTGGTCATCAAGTCGCCCTCAATGCGAATATGTGGATTGATTCGCTTCTTTACCTTCACAATGGTCTGAGCAGTTGAGTGCTACCAAAGCATTGATATTGAGTAAGCCAAGTGATGGAGTCGTGTCTATAATGATGTAGTCATAGTTGGCTTTCATCGGTTCCAGTAAAGGGGTCAATGTCTTTTCACCGCCATTTTCATCCCGTAGGTTAATTTCGGCAACAGACAGTTCAATGTTGCTAGGAATCAGGTCAATGTTACCTTGAGAATGAATGCACTCTTCGGGCGATGGAAGCGGTTCGTCCGTCATCATCGCGTTCTTGATGTTGAACATAGAGTAAGGGAGTTTATCAGGTTGTTCGATACCAAAGTACATCGTTAGATTCCCTTGAGGATCCAAATCAATCAGTAATATCTTTTTTCCTTCATTATATAAGGCGTAAGCCAGGTTATAAGCGGTGGTGGTTTTACCTGTACTGCCTTTTTGATTAGCGATAGTGTTTACTGTTGTTTTTCTCATATCAATTCCCCTCCCTGAAGCCAAAGCTTCGATATTATCTGTCAATGATAGGGAGCGGGCTGATCTGTTATAGTTCTCTCCGAGTTCTCTCATTTGTGCAAAAGCGACTACTATTTGAGAAGATTCCCGGAAGCCTTGCGGCGTTTAAATCTAACAAAAGAACCCGCAAAAAAACTTGATCTTACAAGGATTTTCGCGGGCTTTAGATTCCTTTTCTTTGACTTAGTTTCTGCTATCTTCCCGATAGCATGAGCGACTCAAAATCGAGAGGGAAACCGTGGAGGTTCGAGTCCTCTCACCGGTACCAACTAAATCAACTCAAAGTTCATTAGATACTATATCTGATGAACTTTTTTGTTTGTTTTTTTACAATTCCGTTCATGCCTGTGCCGGAAAACTTTTGATACATCCTTCAGTTGTGAATAAGAAATTGTACTTAGTTGTACCGAGAATGATTAATGTAAGAGGATATGTGAATGAGATAGAGGCATTCCTGAGGAAGCTCCACTTCGAAGCTATAAGCAAGCATGATACTAAACAGCGATTGACAAAATAGAGGAACTACCTAATACTAATTGATAATCATTATCATTGTTGTGGAATATAATTAATTCAAATAGATTGTGGAGCAGATCGGAGTGTATGGCAAAGATGAAGCTGGAAGATCATATTTTCGCATGGAATTATGCTGCTGTTAAAGTACTTGATATTCGACATGCTGTGATGGAGCCTGGGGACAATCTGCAAGGCTATATATTACCAGCATGCGGATTTATCTACTGTGTGCGGGGGACGGCCAGCTTGAATCTCAACGGCATAGATTACGACGCAGACCGTCACTTTATTGTGCATGGTGGCAAGGGCATGAGACTAAGTATAGAGACAGGGAAGCTGTTTGAATACTATTTATTATTCTATAGAGCCTCCTTGCCAGGAAGAAAGGATTTAGCAAGACTTTTAGAACGCAGCAATCCATTTCGGATGCAGTATAGCTTCGAGTCTTTGGAGCCATTACCACTGCACTATCAACTAATGGCAATGGAACAACTTTGGGCACAAGGAAGCCAATTGGAAAGAATTCAAGTTAAAGGCTTGTTCTATCAGTTTATACATGAATTATTAAAGCAGTTTACAAAGGATGGAATTAACCTCAGGCAACCGGATGTCATTGGGCAGGTTGTCCGTTATATTGAGGAGCATTATCGTCATAATTTATCACTAGAATCTATAGCGGAGCAATTTAATTATAGCCCTCGTCATTTATCAACCCGCTTTAAAGGGGAGACAGGGTTTAGCTTGATTGAATATTTGATACGATTCCGGCTTAAACATGCAGAAGAGCTATTACGATGTACCGATGCTCCACTTCGCGATATTGCAGAAGAAGTTGGATATAACGATGTATATTACTTCAGTCGCATGTTCAGTAAATACAATGGTCAATCTCCCATCCGGTTCCGCAAGGAAAGCAGGCAGGTGAGCTCATCGGACAATCGTCCATTTACCACCGCCAAATTCTCCATTGGCGCGCACATATCCTCCCGATATAATGTTATTGAGTATGATAATCATTATCATTACTATTATCAAAATGAAATAACCGGAGGGTCTTCACCTATGAGATTAACAAAGACGTCAAGTTTTATTGTAGCGATGCTGCTTAGCTTTACCTTGCTATTAAGTGCATGTGGATCTGCAAGTGTTGGTTCTAATGCCACAAATTCTAATGGATCCAAAGCTTCTGAAGTTACATCATCACCAGCAAATAATTCAACTGCAATTGACAATGCCAATAAGGAGGCTCAGACAAGAACTATCTCTACAATAAAGGGAGACATTGTTGTTCCAGCTAATCCAAAGAGGGTTGTCGTGTTATACCTTCAAGGGGATCTTGTGGCCCTCGGCATTAAGCCAGTAGGGACTTCGAGTGTCTTTGAAGGAGCGGCCTTTGCAGAAGAGCTGGGGGGGATTGAAGATCTAGGTTCATGGTATGAGCCTAATCCAGAGGCTATTATGGCAGTAAAGCCGGACTTGATCATAGCTGCTTCTGAAGAAACTTACGAAATCCTTAAGGATATTGCACCGACCGTTCCAATTCCTTATGAAAAAATGGCGACGGATGAACGTGTAATGAAGATTGGCGAGGTATTTGGCAAGGAGCAGGAGGCACAAGCTCTATTAGATAATTTCCACGAGAAGTTGGAGAAGAGCAAGCAGCAGCTTGATGAACTTGGAATTTTGGATAAGACAGTAACCATTATCGAAGGCGGCAAAAAAGAGATGGCGGTGATCGATAGCAAGCTTTATGGAAGGGGCTCTCAGATCATTTATGAATATTTAGGGCTAAAAGCACCAGAGATTCTTCAGAAAAAGATTGATGGCAGAGAGAAGGCTACTGGAGGGTTTGTTTCCTTAGAGGTGTTACCTGAGTATATAGGAGACTTCGTGTTCCGCTCTGTATGGGATGGGGCTGATGATTTGTCAGACAATCCAATTTGGAACAGCATTCCAGCAATCAAAGAAGGTAGATTGATCGAAATTGGGTTTGATTTTTCATATTATTCCGATATCTACTCTCTTGATAAGCAGCTAGATTTTGTAGTTGAGAAGCTAGTGTCAGCGTATGAAAAAAAATAGAAAGCTAGATGATAGAACAACCGTTATCCCTGATTTAAGAGGGAAATCGTATTTCGGTCTGTTTCTACTCCTAGGGATACTGCTGCTGCTGCTTTCAGTAGCAGCTTCTATCTCATTTGGCTCTGCTTCTATGAGCCTGAAGATGGCATGGACAGCGATTTTTAATTTTGATCCTGAACTGACCGAGCATCAGATTATTCATGCCCTTCGTATTCCGCGTACAGCAGCTGATATTATTGCAGGTATGTGTCTCGCGGTAGCAGGAGCGGTTATGCAGGGCTATACGCGAAATCCCTTAGCAGATTCCGGATTAATGGGAGTAAATGCAGGAGCAGCACTTGCAATGGCCGTTACACTGGTTTTTCTTCCAGGACAACTGCAGACAACAACCTTGCTGGTTAGCTTTATTGGCGCAGGACTTGGAGCAGGATTAACGTATCTTGCCGCTTCATTGAATCGTTCAGGAATGACACCTCAACGACTGGTGCTAGCTGGAATATCAATTACAATGCTATTTGGAGCTGTGGGGTCATTTATCTCATTAAACTATGGAATTGGTCGTGCCCTTGCTTATTGGACTTCGGGTAGTGTGGCTGGAGCAACATGGGTGGAAATTAGGCTAGTTATACCTTGGTTCTTAGGTGGACTGGCTTTGTCACTATTCATTGCACGCTCTATCACTGTTTTAAACTTGGGGGAAGAGATTGCGAAAGGCTTCGGGCAACGGATCGTTCTCGTTAAGATGATAGCTACGCTTGCGGTCCTTTTACTAGCGGGTGTAGCTGTTGCACTTGTAGGGCCAATCGGCTTTGTAGGGTTGATTATTCCGCATATTATGCGTTTTTTTGTAGGTGTAGATTATCGTTATATTATTCCGGCATCAGCCATTTACGGCGGCGCACTTATGGTTGTAGCGGATATCGCAGGAAGGCTGATTAATCGTCCGGCAGAGACAGCACTGGGCATTATTTTTGCAATGATTGGTGTTCCTTTCTTCTTGCTAATTGCGAGCAAAGAGAGGAGAGCCTTCAAATGAAAGTTGTTAAATCGCATAAGGCTACAATATGGATTCTATCTCTTTTAATACTGCTTATTGCAGGAGCTATTCTTAGTCTTAATATGGGAAAGGTGTCCCTCAATCCACTTGAAGTATTTCAAGTATTGCTTGGACAAGGTCCAGAGGAGCATAATCTCGTTGTTTATAAGTTTCGTCTTCCTCGGATCGTATTAGCGATACTTGTTGGATTTGGGATGGCACTGGCAGGTGCAGTTATGCAGGCTTTGCTGCGCAATGATCTGGCTGATCCCGGCATGCTTGGTATTAGCTCAGGTTCAGGTCTTATGGTGTTGCTGATTATCTCAACGGTAAGCATTCAAGGCGCCGCTATAACATTATTACTGCCGTCTATGGCATTCTTAGGTGGTCTGCTGGCAGCAGCTCTGATCTATGTTCTAGCCTATAGAAAACGTCGTATGATTTCTTCTACACGACTTGTCTTGACTGGTGTTGCGATCAATATGGGGTTTAGTGCGCTATCGCTATTCCTGACTTTAAAGCTTGATGACCAGAAGTATGAGTTTGCGCAGCGTTGGCAAGCAGGATGTTTATGGGGTGACAAGTGGTCTTATATCAGCTTGTTGGCACCTTGGGTATTGCTGCTATTCGCATATATTCTTTCTAATTTCAGGACATTGAACGTCTTGGTGCTAGGCAACGAAATTTCGATAGGATTAGGAGTCGCTGTAAAGAAGAAATTTTTGCGCTTGGCGATTGCGGCTGTAGGCATAGCTTCTGGCTGTGTAGCGCTCGGGGGCTCGATCTTCTTTATTGGATTGATTAGTCCGCATGTGGCTCGCAAGCTGGTAGGTCACGACTACAAAGTGCTTCTACCTACTTCAGCGCTTATTGGTGCGCTATTGCTGCTTGTAGCGGATACGATTGCTCGAACGGTCAGCTTTAAGTCAGATATTCCCGCAGGAATTATTGTAACAATGCTGAGTGTGCCTTATTTTCTATATCTATTAATGCGTTCAAAATAAATATCGATAGGTTCCATTCCTCTCACCGGTATACTAAAAAGGTCTATAAAATTGCTTAATAAGCGATTTTATAGACCTTTTTCATTTTCAGAGCTTATTGAATTTCTAATAGGAGCATTAGGTTTTCCTCTACTACTACTTCTGAATTACCCTATTTCCAAAGTTCTAGTGTATACCGTTAGCTTCGCATTCGATGATTTAGCATTGATACTATAAAGTGCAAACCTTTTCCTACTTTTCAACGTCTCTAATTTATAGAAACAAAAGAAAAGATGACTTGCATTTTATTTATACAGTTGTATAATAGAAGCAGTTATACAACTGTATAATATGGAGGTTGATTCATGATTAATGAAATTAAGAAGCTACCTGATGCAGAGTTAGAAATTATGCTTGTCATTTGGAAAACTGGGAATCCAGTGAGTTCTTCCTACATATCGAATCAATTACGTAATAAACGAAATTGGGCTTTGGCTACTTTAATGACGGTACTTTCGCGACTCGTTGATAAAGGATTTCTGTATTGTGAAAAGGAGGGACGGAGCAATAGTTATCGTGCAGCCATCTCAGAAACGGATTATAAGGAATGTGAAGGGAAATCTACTCTTGAAAAACTATTCGGTAATTCTATTCAAGATATGGTGATGTCGCTGTACAATGGCAAGGCTATCGATAAAAATGATCTTGCAGAACTGCGTGAAATGCTTGACCGGGTAGAAAGAGAGGATTCCTGATAATGACCAGCCTTTTTTTGGATTTTTTAATAATTTCAGTAACGACAAGTCTAATGATTTTCATTTTAATGTTCTTGTCTCCATGGTTAAGCAAAAACTATTCGGCAAAATGGAAATATTGGATATGGATGATTTTGACTATACGCTTGCTACTTCCGTTTAACATTTCGTTTGCCAATAATGTCGTACGGATTCCGCTTCCTGATAGCTCAAAGATAAGTACAGTGTTTCAAGACATTCCCTCCAACAGCATACAAATTGATGTGTCAGGGATTTCTCATCCTGTTCAGCAGGCCGCATCGTTAAATCATATACCATCTCTTATGGACATCTTAACTTGGCTCTGGTTTTCCGGGTTCGTACTTTTTTTGCTTTATCATTTTACCAGTTACTACTTTTTCAGAAAACAGTCTCTTCGTTGGAGTAATTCTCTTTTAAGTGACCAGATGGTATTGAAAATAAACCAAGTTTATAAAGAAATGAAAATAAAATTATCCATCACCGTTTTAATTAGTGAAAAGGTTCCAAATCCAATGTTAGTTGGTTTTTACAAGCCGATTCTCTTCTTGCCGCATGATCAATATAACGATGAAGAGCTTGAATTTATCTTCAAGCATGAGTTAGTTCATTATAAGAGACATGACATTGTATATAAGATACTCCTCTTAATTGTACATGCAATTCATTGGTTTAATCCTTTCGTGTGGTTCATGGTACGCCAAGCAGGACGTGAAATTGAAATTTACTGTGATGAGACGGTAGTGGGTACACGAAGCTTATCTTACCGTAAAAAATATTGTGAGGCTATCTTATCTGTCATACAGAATTCGGATCCCCGCTTTTTGGCTTTATCAACTAACTTTTCAGGAGGGGAAATTTCTATGAAAGAGCGATTTATATCTATTCTTAATACGAAGAAAAAACGAAACGGCATCACTCTATTTTATACCGTCCTGCTTTTGATCGGGGTAATCAGCGTGTTGGCGTCGTGCACTAATATAAAAGGCACCGAATTCATCAAACCCGGCACGATCTATTCCATTGGCTTTGATGGGGAGCAAGTTGTTGTTAATGATGCTGGCAATTCGTACTCCATAGATGCAGAGGGGAATGTTTCTGTTTCATATCGGAATGGAGATGTTAAAGCAAATGTGCCATTAAAATTGGATACGACCGGAGGGGTTCTGGGAATGGGGCAAGAGAACACCGGTTATTTTATATCCGAGGATAAAACAGCTATTGTTTATGGTTTTGCAGATGGAAAATCATTGCCGCTGCATGTTTTAATCAGTAATGATAAGGGACAGACATGGAATGACTATCCTATTCCTGGAGCAATGGGATATGAAACAAAATTTATCGGTTTCACGAATAAAAATGATGGTTGGCTGGTCAGTGGTGCTTCACAAGGAGTTGGGAGTGCGCTGAATTATGTATATCAAACCTCTGACGGAGGTAAGACGTGGAAAGAGATAGGCAATCCAAATGATATTTATTCGGAACATTTGACCGGCGTGGGATTTTCTAGTTCGGATATCGGGTTTTTAGGGTACAGATATTATATGGATGAGGGTCCTGTAATTTATTGGACCAAAGATCAGGGGCAAACTTGGGAAAGGCTTGCTGTATCGCTTCCAGAAAAGTTTGATAAATATAAAAAAAATCCCCTTTCTCCTATCTTTAATAGAAAGGAAGGACTGTTCCCTATCTCGTTAATTGATCAGGATACCGGTGTGGCAGGAACTATATATCTTACCAGTAAAGATGAAGGAATCACTTGGGTTTATGATGAAGCTTATGATAAGCTTCTAAATCCTTAAAAAAAGCGGCCATTGGAATGGCCGCTTTTTGATTGTCCAATGGGATCTCAGATAATGGAAAAATAGATACGATGAATACTAATTCCCGAACTAAAGTCAAAAAGGCTTCTATCCTAAAGTATGCCTAAGGATAGAAGCCTATGAGAGAAATATTCGAAAAGAGTATTAGCGAATTGTAAGGGATCCAATTTTGCAACGTTCATTGATTAAAAAATAACATGAATCCAATGAATTAATATGTTGTATTACAGATGCAACTTCTTATAGGATATTATAAGGTATCAAGCGGTACATGCAGCAGTGAGAAAATTCGGAGGCTAAAGGATCCCTTCTATTTGTTTCTCAATTTGAATAAAATAGGTTACTATTTCCACCCCCCTCCTCCATGAGAAGATGACTCTACGTAATCAATCTTAATCTGACCGTTGCCTGAGCCAAGCGTGGTGTTAAAATTATATTGACGTAAGTTCCAATCATTGAAAGTACCTGCCCAGCTATTATCGACGATAAAAGTATAACGTGTCGTAGCTGAGAAGGAGCCGCGGATGTAGGCACAAATAGCTCTTGAACCGTAGATTCCCACTTTATAACCGTTAGGATTTAGGGATACTATGAACAGCCCAGCATTAGAAATTCGTGTAATCTCAGCATCTGTAAGTCCGTCATGAGAACCTTCTACACGGTTCAGGTATCGTCCAACAAATGTAAAGTTATTATTTTGAAGATGAGAAATAGTTCACAAGTTCTTGGGGGAATAAATTAGTAGATATAAAAGAGGCAATTGACTTTAGTTGGATATGAGGTACAACCGTGCTAGATTCATTGTTTGAGGAGTAACTAGCATATTTATAAATCTAATTTAGAAAAAGAAGAACAGATCTGCATTTTTATTGAGATTTTTATTAAATTTCGCTTAAGTTTGTTAGGGGAGAGTTGGTTTTCTCGTAGTGCATTCCGTTCTCTTTCTAATGTCCAACTGTGGGAGTTTTGTATCCTTATGACTTTTTGTGAATGCGGAAAAAGCCGCGAAAAATCTTCATTGTACAAGAATTTTTTTTGGCTTTTTAGATTTCTATTCTTAGACTTATATTTCGGTATCCTCACAATAATATGTTTACTCAAAATCGAGAGGAGAACTGTGGAGGTTCGATTCATCTCACTGTTAACTAAAAAAGAACAACCTATTGTACTTACGATAGGCTGTTCCTTTTTTTACAGGCGACCATAAAAAGAACAATTTCGACTTGAAATAGATTATTGTTATATGAAATATCTACTAAGCCATTACTATCCTCTACGACCTTCTGGATACTTTTTAAGCCTATACCATGACCGGATTTATTAGTTTTTGTGGAGCAGATGTCGCCAAAACGATTCGTATGAATTTCATTCACATAAGGATTCTGAATCCGGATGAACAAGCTTTCATTAAGATAATGCATATGTATGGTTATATAGCACTCTTCATTTCTTTTATCGCAACAAGCTTCAATGGCATTGTCCAGTGCATTTCCTAAAATCACACTGATAACTGTGGTGTCGAGCGTCAGCTGTGCAGGGATGTTCAAGTCTAACTTGAAGGGGATTTGATGCTTCTCAGCGACCTGCTGCTTGTAGTTGATAATGGAATCAATAATCGTATTCCCGCTATTACTAACGCCTATTGGATTGTCTATTTGCCCCAGTAAGTTGTCCAACTCATTCAGATTGGCAGCTTCACCGGATTGTACCTTTGCGCGTAAACCTATGAGAATATTTTTAATATCATGCTGGAACTTAAAAGATTCTTCCTGTATTTCTTTTGTCAAAAGATATTGATTTACATAGTAAGCATTTTGTTGCTCAAGTAAATAACTTTGGTTCTGCGCAGATTGGATAACTAACATACGGTCGCATAAGATAAATATCAATAAATTTATAATGAGTAGCCCTGTGGACAGGATTGGAACAAGGGTAGGGAAGGACTGCATATAAAGGCTGGATGCGAAGCTGTAGATCCCTAGTGTGCTTATAGAAGGGCAAATAAATAATAGAACCCAATACCATTTAGATAACCCGCCATTTCCAAAGGCTTTAGCTACGCGCACGGATACAAAAGCTAATATAAACATCAGCAGCTTGGAAAGAAACTGGTTCAGAATATATCCCTTTGTCGAGTAAAATAGGGGTAATGATAACTCACTAAGCGTAATAAGCGCAACCAGAAAAAGAGCGGCAACGATCCGCCATTTGATATTTCCATTGTAAAAAAAAGATAAGAGAGCAATCAGGCCAATATTGAGCGTGAGTAGGATTGAGCCTGGCAGTGAGCTATAGTGCAGAAAGACAATACAGAGGAAATATAGGGAGTACACGATAACAAGATTGGCTTTGGTGGTAAGTCGGCTAACGAAACAATGCCTGTAGAAGTAATGAATAATGATAGGTAAAAGTGGAAGCGTTACTAGATAAAATAACTCCTCCAGAAAGATATTATCCAACAAGACTCCCCCTGAATTTCAGATATTTTTTCTTGAAATCGGCACTGTATTTTGCACTAATGGGTAAGGCTTCGCCATTTAGGAGAATTACTCCCTGGTTCCTGATTTCTTTAATAAAGTAAAAGTTAACGATGTAGGATTGATGGATTCGGACAAAATCGCTCACAGGAAGCTTCTGCTCTTCCTCGTTTAGTGTACTGTAGTAGTCATGTTGATCCTTGCAGGAATAAAGAATAATTCTCCGCCGGTTGCTTTCCAGATAGATGATATTTCGATAGGGGATTAGAATTTCTTTTCCTTTTTGCTGTAGTGATAAGAAGTTTTTTTTGCCTTGCTGCAGCTTGCGAATTACTTTTTCAATCGTAGAAATCAGTTTGTGCTTAAATATCTCTGAATCGATAGGTTTCTTGATAAATCCCGAGGGCTGAACATCGAAGAGTTGCAGATGATATTCATCATGACTAGAGACATAGATAAGCTGCACTAGATCATTTTCATCATTTCCCCGCAGCACATACCCAGCTTTTATTCCATCCATATCCGCCATTTCAATGTCCATAAAAATAATATCAAACGAGCAGGCTTCTTGAATGGCCTTAGTGAAGCTTTCTCCGGAATAAAAGATCGACACCTCTATTTTCCTTGTGAAATTCCTTTGAGTCTCCAGAATAAGTCTCTCTATTAATTCAGTAGTGGGAAAGTCATCATCACAGACAGCAATACGTATCACTTTATCATTCCTTTCGACAAGAATTGTCCAAAATATCCGGGAATTTGTCGACCATATAAGTCACATTATACAAATCCTTCTTAATAATTACATTAACTAACTTGATTATTACAGTTTGAATGTAGTGTCCATGACAACATGTTAGGATGTGGAAAAGTGAAAAGAGGAGTGTTTGATTTGACTCAAACGATCTTTGAGGCCAGAGGTTTAAGCAAACAATACGGAGAGTCTTTTGCGCTTCAGGATGTCTATATGAAGATTGGGGTAGGAGATATTTATGGGTTTGTTGGCGAAAATGGGGCAGGTAAAACTACATTAATGAAGATAATAGGCGGATTGGTACATCCGACACATGGCGAAATCTCTCTTTTTGAAAAAAAGGACACAAAAGCTGTTCACGAGGCGAGGCGAAAGGTTGGATTTCTAATTGAAAGGCCAGCGCTTTATCCTAATCTAAATGCGAAGCAAAATCTTACGTTTTATTGCCGTGCGTTTGGGATTAAGGATAAGAGCAGAATTGCGGAAGTATTGCAGGCAGTTTCTCTGGCAGATGCCGGTTCTAAGCTAACCTCAGAATACTCCCTTGGGATGAAACAACGTTTAGGTCTGGCTATTGCTCTACTTAACGATCCCAAATTTCTGGTATTGGACGAGCCTATTAATGGTCTTGATCCGTCAGGCATTGTAGAAGTGCGAAAGATCCTGGAGAAGCTATCCAAAGAGCAAGGAGTGACTATACTAATATCCAGTCATATTTTAAGTGAGTTGCAGCTACTTGCGACCCAATACGGTTTTATTCATAAAGGAAGGTTAATCAAAGAAGCTTCTGCGGAGGAACTCTTACATACGGCGGAAACAAAGATCTGTATTCGAACGGCTGATCCCGCAGCGACACTTCAGATTTTGAAAAGTGAACTCCAACTAGAAACCATTACGATCAGCGAAGCTGGAGAAATTCAAATTCCTAAAGAGAGTACAAATCTGGAAGAGCTGATGTCTTTTTTTCTACAGCGGGGCATCCATATTGAAGGGATTAACCTGTCGGCTCCAAATCTTGAGAACTATTATATGGATCTAATTGCTGGAGGTAACGAATGAGGAATTTTCTTAAGGCTGAAGCTTATTATGTAACCAAGGATCCCATGTTCAAGGGGATAAGTCTTCTTTTGCTGTTTGGAAGTGCCTTATTACTGGTTTGGATGGGGGTACAAGTAGGATTTGATATAGACAGTCCTTTAGAGCCTTTAATCACTAGCATTCAGTTATCTTTTTTTCTGTATTTTATCATCCCGATTTACGTTTGTTTTTTTGCTACCGAGGGATTTGAGTATGGGTCGGTTCAAACCATTATCGCTTCGGGTCAGAGCAGGTCATTATATTTACTGGGAAAATATCTGACCGAATTAAAAGTGGTATTATGGTGGGTAATTCAATTTTTTGGTCTTTTTTATGTATTGTATATACTGGCAGCGCTTGTTACGGGTTCCCATATCGGAAATGAAAGCTTAGAGGGGAAGTTTATCGTTGCTATGGGGGCTATTGGATTCAATATTTTGTATCTCGCAGCTTATTCCGCTGTCGTGCTGTTGTTAGGAGTATTGATGAAAAAATCGGCTACCGCTGTTATTGCCACGTTTGTTTTTGTATTTGGCGATTTTCTGCTCAGTGGTTATCTGAAAGACTCTTCGTATGTATATCTGAGAGTGATTTCTGAAAATACGCTAACGACGCAAATTTTTAAATTCTCTGCTGTAAATTCACATGAAATATATACCCTAAACGAGGGTGTTCGTATGATCCTAATCCCTGTTGTAATCATAGGAGTTTGCTTGAGCGTTGCTTTAATTTCTTTTGAAAAGAGAGATGTGCATCTATAGAAAGGAAGGATGGATTATGAAAAAGGATAACAAAAGAACCACTATGATCTTAAGTATTTCGGTAGTAGTTATTATTTTTTGTGTTCTTTTTGTGAGTATACGAATATCTTGACGCTGTCTATCTAGTTTTACTAGAACGTGAGGATTGAATCGCTCTCTGGTAAAAAAGCCACGGCGTACGTTAATAACGTACCTCGTGGCTTTAGGTGTTTATGGAAGGACATTGCCGGCAGCACGGTAGATTTCATACCATTCTTGCCGAGTGAGAGTAATATCGGAAGCTTTGGCAATATCACGCAAGCGCTGCGTATTAGTTGTGCCAACGACAGGCTGCATATTTGCCGGATGTCTGAGAATCCATGCGATGGCAATCGCTGTATTGGTTACGTCTTTTTCAGCTGCTAAGCGGTTAATGACCTCGTTCAATTCAGGGAACTTATCGTTATCTAAGAATACGCCTTCAAAGAAGCCATATTGGAAAGGCGACCAAGGCTGAATGGTCATGTCATGCAGGCGACTGTACTCCAAAATCCCGCCATCATGAACAACTGAACCGGAGTTAGTCATATTCACATTGAAACCTGTATCAATCATGCCAGTGACCATAATGCTCAATTGCAGCTGGTTGAACAGCAGCGGTTGCTTTACATTTTTCTTAAGCAGCTCGATTTGCAACGGGTTCTGATTGCTGACACCAAAGTGTTTGACCATACCTTTGCTTTCCAGAATATCAAAAGCCTCAGCGACTTCTTCTGGCTCAAATAGCGTGTCAGGACGGTGAAGCAGTAGGACGTCGATATAGTCTGTTTTCAAGCGCTTAAGGCTGCCTTCCACGGATTGCAGGATATGTTCCTTGGAGAAATCAAAAAAACCGTTGCGGATTCCGCATTTGGTTTGGATCATCATTTTATCACGCATACCCGGATTGTTCTCCAGTACACCTGCGAATACTTCTTCGGCTTTGCCAGCTGCGTAGATGTCGGCGTGGTCAAAAAAGTCTATTCCGAGCTCGAGGGCACTATGTACATGTGTATCTGCTTCTTTTGCAGATAAATCAGCAATCCGCATACAGCCAAGCGAAATTTGTGACACCTCAAGTGCGCCGTTTGCTACACTAATTTTTTTAACCAAAAGTGACTCACTCCTTCGAATGTTAGTAGAACATGCAGTATTCAATCAAACCATATCATAAAGAGGGGAGGTAAGCCAATGTCTATCTAAAAGAGAAAGAGGTTATCTCATCAGTAGAATTCACTACTTCAGAGATAACCTCATTTGTCTATAAATCAGTTATTAATACATATTTGGAATGTCGACATTAGGATCAATGTCAGCTTCGTAGTCTACACCCTCTGTTCTAAAACCAAACAGGTTAAAGAAATCTTGGCGGTAGCCTTCAAGATCAGCAAGCTCACCTGCATTGTCGGTTGTCAGCTCGTCCCAACGTTTCATAACCTCAGTCTGAACATCCTCACGCATTTCCCAGTCATCAATTCGGATCAAGCAGCCTCCGTCAGCAGTAGCTTCGCCCCCACTGTAAAGATGCTCAGAGAATAAACGGTACATTTGTTCAATACAGTTCTCGTGCAGCCCTTTTTCCTTCATTACTTCATACAATGCAGAGATATAAAGAGGGACTACAGGAATCGCGGAGCTGGATTGGGTTACCAGAGCTTTGTTCACGGAAACAAAAGCACGTCCACCTTGAGTGGACAGGCGATCATTCAGTTGGACCGCTGTTTGTTCCAGATCATGTTTGGCTTGACCAATCGTTCCGTCGCGATAGATAGGGTGAGTGATTTCAGGCCCGATGTAGGAGTAAGCAACGGTTGTAGCTCCCTCGGCAAGCACGCCAGCTGCTTGAAGCTGATCGATCCACATTCTCCAGTCTTCGCCGCCCATAACTGCGATGGTCTGACGTACTTCCTCTTCTGAAGCAGGCTCAATAGTGGTCATGGAAACTTCACCTGTATGGAAGTTCAAGGTTTTGTTCGAATAAGCGGTTCCCACCGGTTTAATGACGGAGGAGAAGGTTTCTCCTGTTACCGGATGAGTGCGGCGTGGTGAAGCGACACTATAGACAACTAAATCAACTGTGCCATATTCAGCTTCAATCAATTCAATGGTCTTCTCTTTGATAGCATCGGAGAAGGCATCGCCAACTATGCTGTGAGATTTAAGTCCAAGCTGCGCTGCTTGTTGTTCAAAAGCAGCAGAGTTGTACCAGCCAGCAGAAGCTGTACGTTGACCTTCAGCAGCTTTATCAAAGAAAACACCAATGGTGTTGGCGCCCGCACCAAAAGCGGCTGAAATTCTGGAAGCTAGTCCGTATCCGGTAGAAGCGCCAATGACTAGTACATTAGCAGGTCCCTCAATTTTCTTTTGTGCTTTTACATATTCAATTTGTTGTTGTATTTGTTTGGCGCATCCCTCAGGATGGGCTGTTGTACATATAAATCCGCGAGTTTTAGGTTGAATAATCATCAAGGAATTCCCCTTTTTATAAAAATTAAAGTCCAATGTTACTTCAGAGAAAGTATAGCAAACAATATTTACTAATACAAAGAATTTAGGATATTGGAGAAGAATGATTGCTCTCCACTACGATCGACTGCCATCCGCTGCCGCTTACGGACCCAGATGACGTTATATGCAAATTTATCGCCTTTTCAGCAGGGTTTCGGACCCCAGAGACGTTATTGCTTAGAAAAAGGTTCATATTAGGTGTATTTTGTGCCAATAGCGGCTATGAGGTCCGTTGGAATTCCAAATGTGCAATAATGCTGCGTTAAGGGTCAACTGTGTCCGATAGGGGCATTGTGCGGGGAGCTGTGATAGGTCGACCGAACGTACGAAGGAAATAAAACGAACGAATGACGAATCTTACGAATCGTGGCAATCGAACTATCTAACCCGAATCATCCGATGAACCCAAGCACAAAAGGGGCTGCCCCAGCAGCCATTTCGTGGCCATGGGACAACCCCTTAATCTAATGAGGCTAGATTACGCCTTAAATATGGAATCTATAGTTTTGATCTCTTCTGGTGTCAGCCGCACCTTCAGCGTCTCTAAGTTGGAAACGATCTGCTCAGGACGTTTGGCGCCCGGAATAAGCGCATCGATGGAAGGTACGGTCAAATACCAGGCAAGTACGACATGTGCGACTTCGACACCTTTAGCATTGGCAATCTGACGAACCTTGTCCACCTTCTCCAGATTCTTGGCAAAGGTCTCCCCTTGAAATAGCGGGTCATTTTTTCTAATGTCGCTGAATGTATCGCCTTGCTTATATTTGCCGCCCAGCAGGCCCGACGCAAGTGGGAAATAGGGCACGAAAGAAATGCCATGCTCCTGCGTATAAGGCAGCAAATTTTGTTCCGCATCACGATGCAGCAGATTGTAGTGGGATTGAAGAACATCCACATGACCATCTTTGTTGGCTTCTTTCAGCTGATCAATGGAGAAGTTAGACACCCCGATGGCTCTAATCTTCCCTTCATCCTTCAGCTTCTTAAGTTCACCTACAGCTTCGTCCTTAGGTGTGCTTTCATCAGGGAAATGAATATAGTAAAGATCAATATAATCGGTCTGGAGGCGTTTCAAACTGTCTTCTACAGACTGTCTTAGAAAAGCTGGAGAGTTGTCGAGTGTAATCTTGTCACCGGTAATCACGTGAGCGCCTTTAGTAGCAATGACCACATTGTCGCGGCCGCCTCTTTCCTTCAGCACTTCGCCAATCAGTTCCTCGGATCTTCCTGGTCCATAAATAAAGGCGGAATCAATAAAATTAATCCCATGATCCAGAGCGCTGCGCACAATATTTCTGCCGGTTTCATCATTTAAACCCGGAAATAAATTATGCCCGCCAACAGCATTGGCACCCAGACCCAGTGGGAGAACCTGCAGATTGGTTTTTCCTAAAGTTATTTTATCAGCCATAATCAATAGTCAGCTCCTTAAAATATAATACGTACTATATTAAGTATAGAGAATAACTCGGGTCAGGACAAATTTTGCCTTCCAGCTTTATACATGAATATTTAAACCGGATAAGTTATGATAGTAAGAAAATTTTATATTCGCGTTCGTGCAATCATGATGAGGAGAAGGAGGTCCGTCTTATGCTAGTCATTAATCAAAATGAAGTGGCCGAACTGTTAGCTATGGAATCTTGCATCTCCGTTATGGAATCTGTTTTGAAGGCTCTGTCCGCTGGACAAGCGGTACAAAGCTTAAGACAAGTGCTTCCTTTACAAAAGAGCAATCTGCTCGGCTTAATGCCGGGTTATTTGCAGCATGAAGAGGTAGCTGGTGCCAAAATCATCAGTGTATTTCCCAGCAATCATGGTTCAGGCCTGCCTTCTCATCAAGGTCTTGTTACCCTATTCGATTCATCTACGGGTGTTCTGAAAGCTATAGTGGATGGACAAAAGATTACAGCCATTCGTACGGCGGCAGTCAGTGCAGCAGCAACCCGATATCTGGCCAGAGAGGATGCCGAAATCCTTGCTCTTCTTGGAACTGGGGAACAAGCAAAAAGTCATCTGGAAGCGATGTTGCGGGTTCGACCCATCCGTGAGGTAAAAGTATGGAGCAGGACACTCGCAAAGGCACAGGATTTTCAAATGGAGATGAGCCAAAAATATGATGTGCAGATCATTGTTGCCGAGACAGTTCAAGCGGCAGTCAGCGCAGCGGATATCATTTGTACCGTGACAGCATCCACCGAACCTGTGCTCAAGGGAGAATGGCTGAAACCGGGTGTACATATCAATGCTGTCGGCGCATGCAGACCCAATGATCGTGAGCTGGATTCGGAGACCGTCCAATTAGCTAAGTTATATGTAGATCGGCTGGAATCCGCTCAGAATGAATCTGGTGATTATTTAATCCCGCTGAACGAAGGCAAAATTACAGCAGATCATATTGTCGGGGAGATTGGTGAGCTGATCAGTGGCACTATCGAGGGCAGAAGGTCCGCAGCTGACATTACTCTTTTTAAAGGATTAGGGCTGGCCATTGAGGATTTAGCAGCAGCTAATTTTATATATCATGAAGCTGTTAGATTACATAAAGGCACTGAAATTGCATTCTAAGGAGCGACTACACGATGAGCACTTATGAAGGTCTGTATGATTTCAAGTTGACGGAGCAAGAGGAGGAGCGGGCTAAACGCTTGCATGAACAGAACATTATTATCGATCTGCTGTTTCAAGGTCCCTTATCTCCAAGCGCGATTCCAGACTCTATCTCTGACAGAATCAAAGAATTATGTGAGCCTTATAAAGATGAGCCAATGGTATACAGCAGTATGCCTGCAAAAATTATCACAAAGCTATCTGCGAGCGGAGAGATCCCTGAGTATAAGGAAGAGTGGTACAAGTCCGGAATTACAGCAGGGAACCGCGAACTTCATTTGGAATCCTTAGACAGCATCATTACAAGCATGGCAGAGGTGCAACTGCAATTCGATTCCGCAGATTGGTTAATCAAAGCCTTAACTGCCGAAGACATACGTGCTGCCAAGCGTAATGGTCATAAAGCGGGCATTATCACAGCACAAGAAACGGATGGTCTGGGCACGAATCTTGATCAATTAGATGTACTTTATAACTTCGGATTAAGAATTCTACAATTGACCTACAACAATCAGAACCAGATTGGGGCGGGCTGCGCAGAACAATCGAACGCCGGTGTCACTAATTTTGGAAAAAGATTCATTGCACGCTTGAACAAGCTGGGGATCATTGTAGATACGGGGCATTGCGGGAAACAGACTACATTAGATGCCTGCGCTTATTCCACAACTCCGGTGATTGCTTCACATACGGGTGTAGAGGCGATCTATCCGCATATGCGCTGTAAAAGTGATGAGGAGATTATCGCGATAGCCAAGACGGGTGGAGTCATTGGTATTTTTGCTATGCCTTGGTTTGTTCATGAAGACCCTAAACATACAACTATTGACCATGTGCTGGATCATATCGAATATGTAATCCGGCTTGTAGGCGTGGATCATGTCGGAATTGGAACGGATTGGCCGATGAGCGATGTGCTCTGGTCATTGGTTTATTTTAAAGAACATATCGCCCCCAAGCTTGGATTCGCCAAAGGAGACGGACCTTCTACAGAAGCCGTTGCTGGACTTGAGAAATATAGTTATTTTATTAACTTTACTAGAGGTTTGGTTGCCCGCGGTTATGCGGATGCAGATATTGCTAAGATCATGGGCGGCAACTGGCTGCGCGTATTTGAAGAAATTTGCGGATAGGGGATAAACAGATGACAACCTACTTAGACACAACTACATTTAACGTCTACTTTTCTGGTGTTTATACAGGCAAAATTCATTTTACAGAGCAACAGATCATGCTCGCTAAGGTCGATCCGCGCAGAAGAACGCAAATGCAAGACAATGTGCTGGATGGACAGTTCAAAACTGTGCTTCCACTTCAAAAAATCCACAAACATTTAGACGCTTATGCTAAAGCGGAGTGGGTAGATTATGAGGTTGTGCTGAGTAATGGCGATATCTATCAAAAGCATATCCAGTATCAGGCGCAGATTGAAGGCCGCGAACTGACCTCACAAGTATGGGCGCTGCGCAAAGAGACGGCTCTGGACATTGTGACTTTGGATGGGGAGATTATCGCTTTTCTTACACCGAATCGGTATGGTATTGAGCTTATGGTTAAAGCGGGTTATGAGAAGCTGACTCCGTTAGTGGTCTACGATGATCCTCTTCTATCTAAGGCAGAATATGGTGTAAATGATCTGGGTACTGATCTGATTCCGATGCGTGATGGAGTGAGGCTGGCGACAGATGTTTTTTTACCAGAGGGCATTAAGCCGGGAACCAAGCTGCCGACAATTCTCGTAAGAACATGTTATGACCGCAACGGAAAAAAAGAGATTTTTATGAGATGGGCCAATAAAGGTTATGCAGTAGTGTCGCAGGATGTTAGGGGTCGGGCGGATTCGGAAGGAGAACTGATTCCTTTTTATAATGAACGGGATGATGGCTATGATACGATTGATTGGATTATTGCTCAGGAATGGTCGGATGGCAACGTCGGCATGTGGGGCGCATCCTATCTAGGTTTTGTTGTTGTGGCGGCGGCCACCAGTGGGCACCCGAATCTGAAGGCGGTTGTGGATGAAGTGAATGTAGGCTCTCCATTTGTTGATACCGTTCGCAAAGGGGGAACTCTTTGTTCTTGGCCGTTGCTCTCTTGGACTCTTGCTCAATCTGTGGGTACTCGGACGGATTTTGATATCTTTGGAGGCATTACGGTGAATCCGGAAGCAGCCGTTGATGCAAGACCGATTAAAGAGATCCCTCAGCAAATGATTGGCAAAACATCAGGTCCATGGGATCTGTGGAGCCAGCATCCCGAGTATGATGATTTCTGGAAAAACTGTACTTTTACTGAGCGCGGAGATCAGGTGCAGGTACCTATGTATGTCATCTCAGGCTGGTATGACGGCGACAGCGCCGGCGTATCGGAGACTTGGAGAATGCTGACAGAACATGATGTGCCTAATCGCAAAATCCGTCTGGGCGCTTGGGAGCACGGGCCGAACAGAGCCAGAGACTATGAAGGTGTGAGCTTCGGCAATGATGCCGTAGTCTATGATTACGATGTTTCTGTGCTGCGCTGGTTCGACCGCTTCCTCAAAGGCATTCCAAATGGAATAGATCAGGAGCCTAGAGCCTCTTATTATGTTGTTGGTGAAAATCAGTGGAGAACGTCCGCGGATTGGACACCTGCCGAAGCCACAGTTTCTTCCTTCTACCTTTCCAGCGGTGGCCGAGCGAATTCAGGACATGGAGATGGGCAACTGCTCGCAGCGCCTGAGGAACATTCTCCTGAAGATACTTATGTCTATAATCCTCATGATCCTATGAATGATAGCGGTGAACGAGAGCCTGAAAATTTGCGGAAATACGAGCTGCGCAATGATATCCTTGTCTACACTAGTGATATTCTGACGGAAGAGCTGACTGTGGCCGGAGAACTGTCTGCTGTTATCTACGCTGCCAGCACTGGCAAGGATACGGATTGGGTAGTTACGCTTAGTGATGTGAATGAACAAGGGGACTCCATCCGGTTATCCAATTATATTGTCAGAGCTAAATACCGTCATGGATTGGAAGCACCTGAGCTGCTGATTCCTGGGCAGGTGGAGAAATATGATATTTTCATGCCGAATATAGCCCATAGATTTGCTGTTGGACACCGAATTCGGTTCTCGGTTACTTCGTCCAGCAAATTCGTTGCTTTCCCTAATACAAATACAGGTAATAATCCATATGAAGATTCAGAAGCGATTACTGTGCTGCAGACCGTCTACCATAATCGTGAGTATACGAGCCATGTGAAGCTGCCGGTGGTTCCTAACGCTTAAATATGACTTTAATACGAAGAAGATGCTGAACAAAGGTAAAAGAAATTACCACTTGAAGCTGAGGCAGCATTTGATGACCAATGATGCTTCAAGTGGCTTACCGAGTGAGCACCGAGTGAGGCCTAGGTAAAATAATAAGTGAAGAACGAACTTAAGCTTTAAATGAAGCAAAAGTAAAACACTTATAGAGCGATTAGGGAATTTCTCCCTGAAATTCTTAGGATTCTGGTCGTCAGACATATAATGGGGGAAAAACTCCCTAATATATGTCTGATTCCCGGGAATTAAGGAAAACAGCTTATTTATTAGGGAGTAATTCCCTGATTTCGTTCATTTAGAGCGAATATATGCTATTTTCAGGGAGTTTTTCCCTAATTAGTTTTAGATCCACTCCGCACAACGCGCAAACGCAGAACGCATCCCCCCATCACGCAAACGCAGAACGCCTACATCGCTACCATCCCAAACGCCCAATTCAATGGCATAGCACACTAAGAACTAAATAGTCTATTGGCAAAGCAAAAGCTTTGGTGGAAAAAATGGTCGATCGTCATGAAATAGGTATCACCTAAGGCCGGTATGTGAAACCTCTCCCCAGAATCGCCCTTCCAGACTTACACCATAAACCTTGAACCATACTGCAAGGTCAACCTTGTATTTTTGGAGAAATGTCGATTATTCACAGAAAAGCGCATAAATGCTCCCTTCTTAGGTCACAATAGGGAAAAACCAGAATGAAGGGATTAACGTGAACGCGTTTCGCTTAAAAAAACAACTTTGGCGGCGATGGAGACGTTGGAAAAAGGCGCTTTGGGTAGGAGCTGCTTGTATAGCTTTTGCTGTACTGGCTTGGCGCAGTATGCAGGTACCTGAGGAAATCAGTGGTCTGCTGACGAATTCTAGCTGGGCGGATAGTGCCGATAGTGAGCTGGCCGCAGCTGTCTTTAAAGTAGGCGAGGACAGTGATGAGGCAAAAGAGAAGGGCACTTTAAATAATGAACAACTGCTGCAAACCATCTCCCAAAGTGGGCTCAGCAGAACCGTTCATTTAAAAACAACCTATGTGTCCGGAGAAGAGATTCAGACGTTGCCGGGCGTAAAGAACCCGCTTCAGCTGAAGACTATTATCAATGAACACCCTGAATGGAGCAGTTGGATTAGTTCAGAAGGGGATTTGTGGCTGGAACAAAAAGTGAATGATTTATCGACAATGATAAAAAATGAAGCTTATATTGGTGTAGATGCGTTTGGGAATTTGACCTTGTTTAAAGGTCCGCCAGTTCAGGAAAAGGTACTGAAGACTTTTTTTCAAATGGATATGGGTTCCCTGAAATCCTCATTGCCGGAAAATATTTGGAAGGAGCTTCACGAGGGGATTCGTGTTCAGGATATTGAAGAGTACAACAGTGTGCTGTCTACCTTCAGTGATTATGCCCGCGAAGCTGCTGAGCATGTCATGCAGAACAAGCAATAGATTTGATAAGCTGTCCAAAAGTCATTATTAATGGCTGAGGGCAGCTTTTTTGTGTGAAATGAAACGGGGAAGAGTCTTAGCTGTAGGCCTAAAGTTGCCATTTCGCTGCAAACAGTAAACTTTTTTTCTCCCGCAAGGGCGATTTTTGCTATAATGGTTAGAAGGAATACATATGTTCGCTTCATGGCGGAGGAATGGATGAAAACGGTGGAATAATCTGCCTGTTATAGAGGAGAGATCGTGTTTGCGTATTTTGGGAATTGATCCGGGGCTGGCGATCGTCGGCTTTGGCTTTGTGGATAAGGAAGGACATAAACTGACCCCCGTCCAATATGGTTGTATTCAGACTGAGGCTCATACGCCTGAAGAAGAACGACTGCTGCATGTCTATGAAGGCATGGGTCAGCTCATTGATAAATATAAACCCGATGCTGTGGCGATAGAAAAGCTTTTTTTCGCTCGCAACGTTACTACAGCATTGCCAGTGGCGCAGGCCCGCGGTGTGACTATATTAGCTGCAGTACAGCGGGGTCTCCCCGTCTCGGAATATACACCTATGATGGTAAAGCAGGCTGTTGTGGGTTATGGTAAGGCTGAGAAACGGCAGGTCCAGGAAATGGTGAAGCTGCTGCTGAAGCTATCGGCGATTCCGAAACCCGATGATGTGGCGGATGCGCTGGCGGTAGCGGTATGCCATGCCCATTCGAGCAGTCTTAATTCTAAATTAAATGAGGTATTGCGAAAATGATAGATTTCTTAAGAGGACCCGTCGTTCATTTGGAGTCGGAATATGTGGTGCTGGATGTGCAGGGAGTAGGATACCGGGTATTCTGCCCGAATCCTTATGCTTTTGCTAAAGTAGAAGGACCTGTAACGATCTATATTCATTACCAAACACGTGAGGACGCTACGCTATTATTTGGGTTCCCGACTCGTGAGGAACAAAAATTGTTCCGCAAGCTGATAGAGGTATCTGGCATCGGTCCTAGGGTTGCGCTTGGAATCCTGACAGGTGGAACACCGGATCAGTTGATTTCAGCGATTTATCAAGAGAATATAACGTTCTTAACGAAATTACCGGGCATTGGCAAAAAGACGGCACAGCGTATGATCCTTGATTTGAAGGACAAGCTGGACGGACTCAGTATGGCTTCAATGCAAACGGGATTGTTTGCAGTGCCAACGGAAGAAGCAACGGATGGATTGGCCTGGCAAGAGGCGCGGGATGCGCTTAAGGGGCTGGGTTATACCGAAAGCGAATTGGACCGCGTGTGGCTCGCGTTGAAGAAAGAGGGAGCAGAGACAGGAACTGTAGATGTGCTGATGAAGAAAGCACTAGGGCTGCTATATATAGCTAAGTAAAGCCGTACACATCCTAAAGAAAGGGAGCGATAGGAAATGGATGACCGGATTATATCCGCGAATTTGATGATGGATGAGCAGGCGGTAGAACTAAGCTTGCGCCCTCGTTATCTGGGAGAATATATCGGCCAGACTCAGGTGAAAGAAAACCTGAAAGTATATATAGAAGCGGCCAAAATGAGAAGCGAAGCGCTGGATCATGTGCTGCTGTACGGACCTCCGGGTCTGGGCAAAACAACGCTCGCTAATATTATCGCCAATGAGCTGGGTGTGAACCTGCGAACAACTTCCGGCCCTGCGATAGAGCGTCCAGGCGATCTTGCCGCTCTGCTGACGAATCTGCAGGAAGGCGACGTGCTTTTCATTGATGAGATTCACCGTTTGCACCGCACGGTCGAGGAGGTTATGTATCCTGCGATGGAGGATTTCGCGCTGGATATCATGATCGGCAAAGGGCCAAGTGCCCGTTCGGTACGATTGGATTTGCCGCCGTTCACACTGATAGGTGCCACAACCCGGGCAGGACTACTGTCTGCGCCACTGCGTGATCGTTTCGGAGTGGTCAGTCGCCTGGAATTCTATAACATAGATGAGCTGAGTTACATTGTTTCTCGAAATGCGGATCTTTTAGGCATTGAGATTGTTGGCGATGCAGCAGAAGAGATCGCGCTTCGTTCGCGGGGCACACCGCGGATTGCTAACCGCTTATTGAAGCGGGTCCGTGATTTTGCTCAAGTGCGCGGAGATGGAATTATAACTCCTGAAATTTCTGGGGAAGCATTGAAGATGCTTCAGGTGGACCCACGTGGTCTGGACAGTATTGACCACAAGATGTTAAGTGCTATGATTTCAAGCTTTCGCGGCGGTCCTGTAGGACTGGATACGATTGCAGCTACGATTGGTGAGGAAAGTCAGACGATTGAGGACGTATATGAGCCGTACCTGCTACAGATAGGGTTCTTGCAGCGGAGTCCGCGTGGAAGAATTGTAACCCCGGCCGCTTATCATCATTTAGGGCTTCCGCTCCCTCCGGAGCAGCACTAGTTCGTCACTACAATTATAAAGGAGGATGCTGGATGAAGCATACGAAGAGGAAATGGAGAGGGGTCGCCCCGCTAAGCAAAGGATTGCTTGCGGCTGCGCTTGCTGTAGGAAGTTTCCTGATCCCTGCGGGTGCCAGTCATGCCGATTCTAATAGCACGATACGAGTTGCTCTTTATGCTGATATTGGAAGTAAATATAAATCAACTGTGCCAGTAGTAACACTGCAATCAACGCAAAGCTTTACTTTGCTGTCGGATCAAGCAGGAAGTGCTCCTTTGGTATCTGTCCCAGCACAGAAGCAAATTCGTATAAGTCTGGACGGATATAGAGTTAAGGTGATGGAGGTTTCAAGCTGGCAGACAGCAGCGGATGCAGCTAAAAAGCTCCAATCCACCTCCGATAAACCGCAGATTTTTGCAATCTCCAGAAATGGAGCGACTGTGTATCAGTTGTACACGGGCGTCTATGCTAGTGAAGCAGCTGCCAAGGATGGGCTTACCCGTGTAGTCAAAGCAGGGTTGAGTATTCCTGCTGACCAAACCCCAGCGGTGAAAGGTAATAAACATTTATCAGCTGGCCGCTATTCTTCGGAGCAGGAAGCAGATGTGGCGCTTAATAGCCTCACTGCAGCTGGTTTGGATGCTTGGAAGGTGTTTCTGGCAGGAAACGATGGCAGTGCACAAGTAGAGGTATGGGTAGGCGAAGCTGCCAACGATAGTGATTTAACAGCTGTTCAAGCCGCTGTGTCTACGGCGGCACCACAATTTACGGTTTCGGTGGCAACCTCGCCCGGATTAATACTGCGTAAGGATGCCGGACTGGATTTTAGCAGTGAAACTCAAGCCGATCATTACCTGGTTTCTGGAAGCAATGCTAAATTTCTTGCTGCAGGCAGCGAGGCTGGGATTCAGTTAGTGGAAAGATCCAAGCGTACATATCGCGGAAATTTGGAACTGAGCAATTTGAGCGGATCGCTGGCTGTAATTAATGTAGTGCCGCTGGAGCAATATTTGTATGCCGTAGTTGGAGGAGAGGTTTCCTCCAGCTGGCCAGAAGAAGCGCTAAAAGCTCAGGCTGTCGCCGCCCGCAGCTATGCGCTGTCGCAAGGCAACCGTTTTGATGTAGCGAATGTAGTAGATACCACTCTTAGTCAGGTATATAACGGAATCGGGTCTGAAGCTCCCTCCATTATCAAAGCTGTAGATACTACTGCTGGTGAAGTGCTGATGAGTGGTGGTAAAGTTGTTGAGGCTGTATTTTCTTCCAATAGTGGAGGTATGACAGCTGACCCTTCAGAGGTTTGGGCGAACGGTGGCGATGTATTTGCTAGTGTTCCAAGCGTTGAAGATGTTTCGGCTGCTGCTGCTAAGAAGTGGTATTATGTTCTGCTTGCGAATGGTACCTCTGGTTATGCACGTGAAGATAATATTAAATTGACGGGCAGCAAAACCGCTGCCGGACTCGATATAGTTACCGCTACAACCAAAGATGTGAATATACGTCCTCTGCCAGTTATTGAGAGCAGTGTTAGTGCAGTCGGAAAGCTGAATCCGGGTGAGAACGCTGTGGCTCTGGATAAAGTATATGAGTCTGGCAGCTATAGCTGGATCAAAGGGCCGTATACCTCTGCTGAACTTCTAAAAAGCCTGCAGGGTAAAACAACAAGCACGCTCCCTTCCAGCATCTCTAACCTGCAGGTCACCCAGCGCGGTCCTTCTGGAAGAGCGATTCAGGTGAAAGCTAATGGTCAGGCTCTGAATGTGAAATATCCTGATATGTTCCGCTCCGCGTTTAATGGATTACCTAGTACATTGTTTGATATTGTGGCACCCGGAAGTTATACTGTATTAGGCGCTGACGGTGCTACCGCCACAATTAGCAGCTCGCAGAGTGCTGGCGTGCTTTCCGCATCGGGGAAGGTTAATGTGAATGGCAGTGGAACTGTAGTGATGGGCGGAGATTCTGCGGCCAGAGTGATCACTAACAGCTCGGGCTTTCTGTTCATTGGACAAGGCAACGGCCATGGTCTAGGCATGTCGCAGTGGGGCGTGAAAGGCATGGCGGACAGCGGGTATGATTACAAGCAAATATTGCAACACTATTATAAGAACGTTACTATAGTTAAGGAATGAAGACAGACCATGAATGTAGATGCTTATGATTTTCATTTGCCGGAAGAATTGATTGCCCAGATACCTCTCGCTGATCGCAGTGCTTCTAGACTGCTTCTAGTGAATAAGGAGGATGGAGAGCTGGCTCACCGGCATTTTACCGATATTATTGATTATTTTAATCCCGGAGACACGCTTGTTCTAAATGATACGAGAGTCATTCCAGCGAGATTGTTTGGAGTGAAAGAAGATACTGGTGCTAAGGCGGAAGTGCTTCTCCTAAAGAATCTTGGGGATGATCGCTGGGAAGCACTTGTAAAGCCAGGGAAAAAGCTCAAGACAGGCGCGGTGATTATCTTTAGTGATGAGCTTCGTGCCGTTATCGAGGACGAAGCTGATATGGGCGGCCGTACGCTTCGTTTCATATATCAGGGTATTTTTCAGGAGATTCTGGACAGGCTGGGAACGATGCCGTTGCCACCTTATATTAAGGAAACACTGGATGATCGTGAACGATATCAGACTGTGTATGCTCGGCATGAGGGATCGGCCGCTGCGCCTACCGCAGGGCTTCATTTTACCCAAGAATTGCTGAAACAGATTGAGGCTAAGGGTGTAAATATCGCTTATATCACCCTTCATGTAGGTCTCGGTACTTTTCGTCCGATGTCTGTAGAGAAGGTTGAAGAGCATGTTATGCATTCTGAGTATTTCGTAATGTCTCAAGAAACGGCAGATACCATAAATGCTACTAAGGCACGAGGCGGCCGTATTATTGCAGTTGGCACAACGTCTTGTCGGACACTTGAAACGGTCGGAAGACAATGTGAAGATGGTCCGCTTGTGGAATGCAGCGGCTGGACGGATATTTTTATCTATCCAGGGTATAAGTTCAGTGTAGTAAATGCGCTAATTACCAATTTCCACCTGCCAAAGTCTACTTTGGTTATGTTGGTTAGCGCATTGGCAGGTCGGGAACATATTCTAGCTGCTTATGAAGAAGCGATAGAGCAGAAGTACCGATTCTTTAGCTTTGGAGATGCAATGTTTATTTATTAAGGTAAGAGGATGGGTTAACTTATGGCAGCAATTACTTATGAGCACATCAAAACGTGCAAACAATCCGGAGCCAGACTTGGAAGAGTCCACACTCCACATGGTGTGATTGAGACACCAGCATTTATGCCAGTCGGCACACAAGCTACAGTCAAGACTATGAGTCCTGAAGAGCTGAAAGAGATGGATGCCCATATTATTTTGAGCAATACTTACCATCTGTTTCTAAGACCAGGCCATGATATTGTTCGTGAAGCTGGTGGACTGCACAAGTTCATGAACTGGGATCGTCCGATTCTGACAGACAGCGGCGGGTTTCAAGTATTCTCGTTAAGCGACATGCGCAAGATTACGGAAGAAGGAGTTCATTTCCGTTCCCATCTAAATGGGGATAAGAAATTCCTGTCTCCGGAAGTAGCGATGGAGGTTCAGAACTCCCTGGGTTCAGATATAATGATGGCATTTGATGAATGTCCTCCATTCCCGGCTGAGTATGATTATGTGAAAAAATCACTGGAGCGCACCACGCGCTGGGCAGAACGTTGCCTGAAAAGTCATGCTCGTCCTAACGATCAGGGTCTTTTTGCTATTGTGCAAGGGGGCATGTATGAAGATCTGCGCCGTCAGAGCGCGGCTGATTTGACTTCCATGGATTTCCCGGGGTATGCTATTGGGGGGCTCAGCGTCGGAGAGTCCAAGCAGCTAATGTATGAAGTGCTGGATTATACAGTTCCCCTGCTGCCACAAGGCAAACCTCGCTATTTGATGGGCGTGGGTTCACCGGATGCGCTGCTGGAAGGATCAATCCGAGGAGTGGACATGTTCGACTGTGTCTTGCCTACTCGTATTGCCCGTAATGGAACAACGATGACCAGTCAGGGAAGACTCGTTGTACGCAACGCTAAGTATGCCCGTGATTTTGGGCCGCTTGATCCGGAGTGCAATTGCTATACATGCCGGAATTATTCCCGCGCTTATTTGCGCCATCTAATCAAAGCCGATGAAACCTTCGGACTTAGATTGACGACATACCACAATTTGCACTTCTTGTTGGATTTAATGCGTAAAGTGCGTGAAGCCATCAAGGAAGATCGGCTGCTTGATTTTCGCGATGAGTTTTTTGCCAAATACGGATTATATGATAATCTTAAAGGCTTTTAGGGTTTGATTTATGAGTCATGCTTTTGAGTCATGCTTTAATGTACTTTGAAAGGGGGGAGAAATATGATTCAATCGTTTCAATATGCAGCTGGCGCAGGTGGTGGAGGTAGCATACTAGGTCTGGTAGGTCCCTTTGTCCTTATGTTTGTAGTATTCTACTTCTTGCTGATTCGTCCGCAACAAAAGAAGACCAAAACTCGTAACGCAATGTTGAAAGCTCTGAAAAAGGGCGATAAAATCGTTACTATTGGAGGACTTCACGGTACGATCATGGAGATTTCCGATGATATCGTGGTTCTGCGGGTCAACGATGTAACTAAGCTGACTTTTGATCGCGGTTCCATCAGCCACGCTGTGGCTACGGATGTCGAAGAGAAAGTATAGACTTGTTATTTAAGTACATAAAAAGCGGTGTCTTCTCATTGGAGAGGACACCGCTTTTTTGATCTTCAAGGTTATTGAGATTTAGCAGCTTTAACTTTAACGTACATTTGTTACGCGGCTCGGAACGGTAAGCGATTCTTCACGTCCCCGCAAAGTTAATTTGGCGAGTTGAACGCCAACTGTAGAGGCTAGTACAGCTAGCAAGGTTCCACCAATCATATCTGTAAGCCAATGAATGCCCAGATAGAAGATTCCAAAGACGATTACAACTGCGGAAATACTAGTGATGACCATCCAGCGGCGGTTCCCTGAACGGAAGGCCAGAAGTGCCATTGTAACAGATATGGACGTATGTAGACTCGGGAAGCAGTTATTGAGACCGGATAGCGGTCTATATTCCTGTTCGAATTTCGGAAATACATCCAGCATAGTAAATTTGACGCCTGCCGGCAGATAGGACCATACCTCGTTTACCGGGAAGTAAAGATAGAATGGAATCGCCAAGGCATAGTTGATAATAATAGCATAACAGGTTGCGTATAACATCACCCGGTTTTTATCTAACAAATAGACCCCTAATGAAGCTGCTAGAACGGATTGAAGCATGAAAATGTAGAAAAAGACGATGATCGGTGTTAACCATGGACTGTAGAATATATCCTGAACGGCTTGGACAAAATGACCCTCTAGGCCAAATATAAATGGCGTATAATCAGAGGTAAGATGCATTTTTTGTTCAATTTGCAGTTCATATTTATTTATGGCTAATACGCCAAACATTCCTGCAATCAGCAACAAAAACTTATAAGATCGCAGCATCTCTTTCCCAATTTCAACCAATGCCATGATTGGATTACGTTTAGAGCCAATCCATACTAATATCACTACTAATGCAACTGTGTACAAAACAATATGGTTCATTGATTGGTAAAACAAAGCAATCGAAGCCTCCTTGATCTCTTAATGAAGTCAGATGATCACAGTTTAACATATTTTCAAGGAATGTTTCGAATTTAATGGAATTATAATTTTAGCTTTTTTGTAAATTAACGCCAAACATTCCGCCGAGAGCGCCAATTGCTGCAGCTGCGAGAACCCATAGCAGATCTACGCCAGATGGTGCGCTATCCAGTGCCAAAAAACCGATTAACAGAACGATAATCCCATAAAATGCTCCTGTAAGACTTCCTTGATACCAGCCTTTGCTCGTGGCTCTGCGACCGGCGGTTAGTCCTCCGAATGCTGCAGCTATGCCGTGTACAATGTATGTGTACATTGAGAGATCCTGCTCCTTCAGACTGCTGCCCCATAACAAAAGAGAGAGGACAAACGCACCCATCAGCATCCAAAGGAATGATCGACATAGGCCAGATAACACAGGATTGGCTATTCTCCACGAGAACATGCGCCGGATTAAATACATGGTACAACCTCCTAAAGTTTTTTTGAGAAAAAAGAATCAACATAGTTATTATTCATTGTATGGGATGGCTTGCCCCAATAGTACAAGAAAGGGCATTGCAGCCTTTTTACCATTAATTAATATGCCGGCTTCCGAATGTTCCCTGCACAGAGCGGTCAGAATAGGGTTACATTAATCCACCCGAGGAAACAAGTCTGCGGGTGAGAATGGAGGGGAGCGAAGCTATATGTTCCAGCATATCTCTACCCATATTTTCTTGACCGTGCTGATGTATTTCTTCATATTCCTGTGTATGCGCATCATGGGGAAGAGGGAAATAGGTAAGCTGTCTGTATTTGATTTAACGATCTCCATCATGATTGCCGAGATTGCTGTTTTTGTGCTTGAGGATATCAATCGGCCGATCTATGAAGGAGTCGTTCCGATGGCAACATTGGTGTTGATACAGGTAATTGTGGCTCAACTCAGTCTTAAGAGCAGAAAGCTCAGACTTTTAATGGACGGCAAACCGAGCATACTCATTTCTGGAGGCAAGCTGCACCGGGGCGAAATGCGTAGGCAGAGATATAATATTGATGATCTGCTGCAGCAATTGCGTGGACAGAACATCGCCAGTCCTGCTGACGTGGAATTTGCGATCCTGGAGCCTAGTGGACAGCTAACCGTATTCGAGAAAGAGAAGGGGAGTTCATCCTCTAACCAATCAGGCAATAGCAGTGCAGCTGCTGAGCATAAAAAGAGTGACGATAATAAAGGGAACAAGAACCGTAAGATAGAACTGCCGAAGAATAAGATCAGGTATGAAGGACTTCCAATCCCTCTGATTATGGATGGAAAGGTGCAGGATCAGAATTTAGAGATGATTGGAAAAACCAGATTTTGGCTAAGAACTCAAATTCGCCAAAAGGGAGTATCTGATTTCAAAGATGTATTTCTATGCTCCATAGATCATAAGGGCAGAATTTATGTCGACCGTTTGGACAACAGATAACCTTTTAGAGCCTGCGTTTGATAAACGGCAGACGGTCCAAATCACGCAGTGAGATAAGGCCAGCTAACAGACTGATTCCAAAATACAGGACCATTCCTATCGCAGAGGCAAATAAAAATTGAATCCATTGTACATCTGCAATGGGAATGGAAGTGTATACATAATGCACGCCCGCTCCCATAATGAGCATTGCACATAAGGTTTTTATGGTTTCGGTTACTCTTAAAGATAATGAAATGAGACTGACTACACTGTATCCGTGTAGTAACGTAACCAAAATGCTGTTCACAATAATGGCTATGATAGCGCCGTAAATTCCATATTCAGGTTGGGATGCCAGTATTACAATCAGAATGATTTTGACTACTGCTCCAATCAAGGTGTTGATGAGTGCCCTGCCCGGTCGATCCATAGCTTGCAGCGCAGCTTGTAAGGGAGCTTGAACATAGATGAACAAGGCGAACGGAGCCATAAGCTTCAGCATAGGGGCTGTATCCGCGTTGCCATATAACAAATTGCAAAGCGGGACCGCCAGGATATACATAAGAACAGCAAATGGGGCACCTGTTACCAGCGCAAGCCGCAACGCTTGATGCATACGCTTGTGAATGGTAGGCAAGTCCTTTCTTGCGGCAGCTTCTGATATGGAAGGAACCAGAGACACAGCAAGTGAAGAGGTTAATGCCCCGGGCAGCAGCAATAAGGGAATAACCATCCCTTGTAAAGACCCATACTGGGCTGTAGCGGCAGCAGTGGCTATACCTGCCAAGGCGAGACTGCGCACTGTAATAATAGATTCCAGCAGATATGAAAAAGAGCCCACAAGCCGACTTGCTGTAACGGGAATGGATATGCCTAATAAGCGCCGTAATATGGGGATGTTGGCTTTCACACCTTCTGGATCAGATGGGATAACCTCTGACTCAAGAACGGGTTGCTCTGGAGTCGGATTTGTCTGCTTTTTATCTTTTTTAGTAATGACATAATATTGCCACAGAATCGCTAACATTCCGCCAATTTCTCCTACCGTCACACCTAACATCGCTCCAGCCGCCGCCATAGCAATACCCTTGGGAAGCAACAACCAGGAGAACCAGAGCATAAAGAATATTCGAACTAAAGATTCGAAGATAGAGGAGAGCGCCGATGGAATCATGTTTTGCTTTCCTTGGAAATAACCACGGTAGATTGCAGATACGGCGACGATCCCAATCATTGGGATCATGGCAATAAACGTATAATAAACTCTATGGTCTGTTAAGATAACATTAGAGACCCATGAGGCGCTTATCATAGCAACCAATGTAAAGAAGATTGCAAGTCCAACACTAAGGGCAAGTCCAGTACGTAAAATCAGCCGTGATTTTTCTGGCCGATTCTCTCCTTCTGCTTCCGCTACCATCTTGGCTATCGCCAGTGGAATCCCGCCTGTAATCACAGTAACCAGCACGAGAAAAAAAGGATATGCGAGCTGATACAGTCCCACACCTTCTGCTCCGATAATACGTGGTAAAGCAATCCGGGGAATAAATCCAAGCATCCGATTAATGATGCCGGCGGCTAGCAAGATTAAAGTTCCTTGTATAAAGCTCTGTTTCTTCAAAGGTCACGCCTTCTTCCCAAAATGAAATAAAACGCTGGCGAACTTGTCTATTCTTATGGATATGCTATACCCCTATCTCGGCATGCCTTGTTTTAGTAGCTTTAACTTTTTGTGAAGGAAGAAGGAAAGCGAAGAACAAGAGTCGAATATCTATGGTGAGCATACGAACATGAGCGATCTTTGGAGGTGTCAACACGTGGAATCGGAACAGTGGAATCATGATCAACATAGTGAAGAAATCGAAGCCATGTGCCGCAGCAAAGCTGAAGAATTCCGGCTCCTCGGCTATGAGTATGTAACCAGCAAGGATATCTGGGATTGCATCAGCCGTAATTATGATAAGGAAGGCTTGCCTCCCCTACATAAGCTGGTAAACGACATTTATTCCTTGAAAGCCAATAGTTACATGAATTATTTGACTATTGCGGCCTATCGGGGGTTGAACTGAACAATAAACCACATATTTCTTTTTGCGAACTGCCTGATAAAGCAGTAAAGTAAGAGAATAATAACTCCACATCTCCTATTAAAAACGGATGTCTTGCTGATTTAAGCAGGGGCGGCCGTTTCTTTGTGTGAGTATAGCTCTATCAATGCTGTGAATTGACGGTCATTTCGCGTGTAGCTATAATAGGAATATTGAGTTAATGAAAGGGGAACTAGCTAGAGCATGAAGAGACTAATGGGCTTTTTTATTACCGTGCTCGTTTTGACAGGCGTTATGGCATTTACTACTCCTGGACTGCTGGACAAGGTTAGACTTGGTCTTGACCTGAAAGGCGGATTTGAGATTTTGTATCATGCTGAGCCTATGGAAGCGGGAGCAGCATTGTCCCGAGCTTCTCTGCTGAAGACAGCGGAAAGCTTAGAAAAACGGGCGAATGCGCTCGGAACAAGTGAACCAGAGGTAACTACTGAAGGTACGGACCGTATCCGTTTGAAAATTGCGGGCGTAACGGATGAAGCCGAGGTTCGTAAAAAAATGAAGGAACCTGCAGTTCTGACTTTCCGTAGTGCTGCTGAAGGTGACGCTGAGGGAACTTACAGCAAAATCGAACTGGTAGGTAGTGATTTTGTTGAAGGTGCTGCAGAAGTTGGACGGGATAACCTGAATCAGCCAATCATCAGCATCAAGATTAAGGACAAGGACAAATTTGCAGAGATTACTAAACGTCTCTTAGGAAAGAATCTCGCAATTTACTTGGATGAGAACAAATTATCTGACCCTACGGTACAAGCAGTACTTACCGATGGCAGTGCTTCTATTTCGGGTAACTATACAATTAAGGAAGCACGTGAACTTGCAGACACTATTAACCTAGGTGCATTGCCACTGAAGCTGACGGAGAAATATTCCCAAAGTGTGGGTGCTACCCTGGGTAAGCAATCGCTTGATCAAACGATTCGAGCAGGTCTGCTGGCTTCTGTGATTATCCTTATTTTCATGATCGGAATGTATCGTTTGCCAGGTCTTTTGGCTAGTTTTGCCTTGCTCTTGCATACATGGGCGCTAATTGCGGTCTTCGTCTTCGCAGACTTCACCTTGACGCTGCCTGGTATAGCCGCATTTATTCTGGGTATAGGTATGGCGGTCGATGCCAATATCATTACCAACGAACGGATAAGGGAAGAAATGCGCAGTGGAAAAAGTATACTGTCCTCCGTTAAAGCGGGGAATAAATCCTCTTTCCGGACAGTAATGGACTCCAATGTGACTACTATTATTGTGGCAGCAGTTATGTTTGCCTTCGGTACAGGTGCGGTCAAAGGCTTTGCATTGGTGCTGATTGTAGAAATCGTGCTGAGTATCGCCACGAATCTTTATTTCTCCCACTGGTTGCTTAGCCAGCTTGTCAAAGCGGGTAAGCTGAACAAACCGAAGAGCTTCGGTGTTAAGGAGAGTGAAATCCGTGCGCTTTAAGAAAGAGCTTGATTTCGTACATTTGAGTAAATATTTCTATATTTTCTCTATCGCATTGACAGTAGCAGGATTGATTTTCCTGGCGACATTTGGCCTGAATTACAGCGTTGACTTTAAAGCTGGATCTAATGTGGACATCTCCCTTTCCAAGAATTTGAACTTGGATCAGGTTAAGACTGCAACTAGTGCAATCGATGTCGATCATGAACCAACGATCTCGTTTGGTGATCAGCGTGTGAATATCCGCTATGACGAAGTTCTTGATGAGGCTCAAGATGAAGCCCTAAAAGCTGAAATCCTTAAGCTGGATGACAAAGCATCATTTGAAATTAATACCGTGGACACTGAAATGGCAAAAGAATTGGCACGTAATGCTATTTATGCAGTTCTGATTTCTTGTCTGGGGATTATTATTTATGTAAGTATTCGTTTTGAATGGCGTTTCGCCGTGGCATCGATTGTGGCCTTGCTCCATGATGCCTTTATCGTAGTCGCGCTCTTCTCTATCTTCCGCTTGGAAGTGGATTTGACGTTCATTGTAGCGGTGCTTACGATCATCGGTTATTCCATCAATGATACGATCGTTATCTTTGACCGGATCCGTGAGAATTTACGTTTTGGTAAACAGAAAACTTATGAAGACTTGAAACACCTTGTGAATAAAAGTGTGGCTCAAACGCTCATGCGTTCTCTCTATACCGCATTTACCGTATTTATTGCGGCGTTCTTCCTGTTATTGTTCGGAGGCGAGTCGATTAAGATGTTCTCGCTTGCGATGGTAATCGGCTTGCTCTTCGGAGCTTACTCTTCCATCTTTATTGCCAGTCCACTCTGGTTAGTGCTTAAAAAGCGTGAGAAGGTTAAAGTGAAAAGCAGCCCGAATAAAGGTTAGAAGAAATTAGCATCGAAGTTCTACTTTTCTTATACGTTTAAGAAAGCCGCGTCAAATGCGACGCGGCTTTCGAAATCTTTAGGGTCATGTCATGTGTATTGAATCATCATGAGATTACTTGCTATTGGTAAGGAGGGCCTCGTATGAATAAAGAACGATCACCGCAAAGCGAGACGGTTGCTTGGACAGGGATCATTAGCGATGTTACTTTGGCAGTAGCTAAGGGGAGTTTTGGCTATATTTCAGGGAGCAAGGCATTAATGGGGGATGCTTTGTATTCCGGAGCAGACGCAGCAGCCAAACTGGCGGATATTCTTCCGTGGCGCTCTGAGCAAGGGAGAAAGAGTAAGCAACGGATCGAAGAACGGCGGGGCACTAAGGAGCCGCTGTTGGCTATACTTTTTTCGGTATTTATTCTTATGGGGGGACTGCAGATCGCATTCTCTGCAATCCGCGACTTAACGGATGGAAAATCATCTACACACGGACAGCTGGCGTTTGTAACCGTCTTAGTATCTATAGTTTTTAAAGAAGCTGTATTTCAATATCAATATCGCTACTTTAAAAAAATAGGTGATGGCAGTCACGCTGCATATGTTAATAGTCATCGTTTCAGCTTATATACATCTATCACAGTATTAGTCGGAATTTCGTTATCCATGGGTGGCACCTATTGGCATCCTCTATCTTATATGGATCCTATTGCCGCACTCTTAACCGGAGTTTTAATTCTTCGTAAAGGTTATTCACTCATTGCTAGCTCTATTAACACTAAAAATGCGCAGGAGCTTCCTTCGGAGGAAGCCGCTAATTTTATTGAAACGGTGCAACGTGTTCATGGCGTCATTCGCGTAGAACATCTGAAGGCACTTGAGCAAGGGAATTATGTGAATCTTCAAGTGAAGATCAGTGTGAATCCGCGGATTACGGTGATGGAAGCACAGGATATTTCGGAATGCGCTAGGAAGCTGCTGCAGCACCGGTTTGTTCATGTCGGTGAGGTGCATATGGACGTTGTTCCTTATGATCCCGGCTATCCGTACAAAAGCAATTATGAATTGCCGGATAATGATATTCCTACGTTGCTTCAGTAGTTTGCAAGGTGAGAGAAAGGTGAGTTCTATTGCTTTATTCAAAAACAAGATGGCAATCTCCGGCAGCCAATCCCGACACAGTTAGGGATATGGCCCGGAGCCTTTCTATTTCTCCACTCTTATCCTCACTATTAGTAAATAGAGGAATGAACACGCCTCATGAAGCTCTAAGCTTCATGGATGGCAGTGAGGAAGAACTGCATGATCCGTTCCTACTCAAAGGAATGGCTGAAGCGGTTCCTAGAATTAGAAAGGCTTTAAAAGATGAAGAACATATTCTTATTTATGGCGATTATGATGCTGACGGGGTGTCCAGCACAGCGCTTATGATTCATCTGCTGCGCTATTTAGGCGCTTCCTTTGATATTTATATCCCACACCGCTCTAATGAGGGTTATGGGCTGCATAATCATGCCCTGGATTGGGCTTTACAGCAAGGTGTCTCCTTAATCATTACAGTAGATACTGGCATTAGCGCTTATCATCAGGTTGCTTACGCTAATGAACTGGGGATCGATGTGATCGTTACGGATCACCATGAACCCCCTGAGCTTTTGCCAGAGGCCTATACGCTTATTAATCCCAAGCTGCCAGACTGCCCTTATCCGTTCAAAGGATTAGCGGGTGTAGGTGTGGCTTATAAGCTTGCTCAGGCTATTCTAGGGGAAGAAACTCCCACAGAATGGGCAGAGATTGCAGCGATAGGAACGGTTGCGGATTTAATGCCGCTGCTTGGCGAAAACCGTGAGATTGTTAGAAATGGCTTGGAAAGTATGCGGCATTCAAGTTTCCCGGGGATTCGTGCCTTACTCGCTGTCAGCGGTGTGAACATGAGCACTGTGAGTGCGGTCAATATCGCTTTTGGCATGGCGCCTCGCATCAATGCCAGTGGTCGCCTGGACCATGCTGGACGGGCTGTGTCCCTCCTCACTACCGAGCATGCGGCTGAGGCAGAGCAGCTAGCTGGAGAGCTGGACCTGCTTAATAAAGAACGCCAATTGGTGGTAGAAAGAATTGTTGTTGAGGCTACTGCCAAGCTGGAGCAGATGACACAGGGTGGCGAAATCCCAGACATCATTGTTCTTGCTGATCATGGCTGGAATGTAGGTGTGGTAGGTATAGTGGCTTCCAAACTGCTGGAGCGTTATTATCGGCCTGTGATCATTCTGGATATACATCCAGAGACCGGAATGTGCAAAGGTTCTGCTCGCTCCATTCCTGGACTTGACATCTACGCTGCACTTTCTTCTTGTTCTGATTTAATGGATCATTTTGGAGGTCATCCAGCCGCTGCGGGAATGAGCCTGCATCGGGATGGATTAGAAGCCTTTGCTGCAGCATTAAATGAATATGCGTCCGGGGTGTTAACGCCAGAGCATTTCGTTCCTGTTGCTTCCGCTGATGCAGAGGTGTCAATCTCAGATTTATCACTGCAGACCGCGCTAGAATTGGAAAGGCTTGCACCCTTCGGAATGTCTAATCCGTTGCCGAAGTTTATTATTCGTGGGGCTACCGTGAAAGAGACACGTACAATGGGTCAAGATGGAAAACACCTGAAGATTGTATTGCAGCAGGGGAAAAACAGCATTGAAGCCTTGGCTTTTGGCAAAGGCGCTTTGGCCAGGCTGCTACCGGCGGGTACTACGATCAACGTGTTAGCTGAGCTGTCGATCAATGAATGGAATGGCTCACGCAAATCACAGCTGATGCTGCAGGATTTATCTGTGCAGGATGCTCAGTTATTCGATCTTCGTGGTGCTGCTGATGCCGTACGGCAAGCCGCACATATTAGAGAACTACTTCTTCCTTATAGCGGTGCGGGTCCGTATCGAGCTGCTGCAGTGTTTCAGAACGGACGTAGTAAGCCTGCAAGTGAATTGATAGGAATGTCTTTATGGGTATATGATAAAGAAGCTGGCATTAGCGCCGCTGTTAAGGATGAGCCCCTTCAGGAAGCAGGGCATGTCTCTCTGTTATGCTTACTGGATATGCCGGAGACTCCTGAACAACTGGATGCGCTACTCCAAACCTTCCCTAATGCTGATAATATTGCGTTATTGCATTCTATCAAGGATGGCCGAGAACGACTTATTACTCCGACAAGGGATCATTTCAAAATACTATATAAACTGTTGGCTTCGATCACCTCAGTTGCAACGCCTGAGAACGAAGTTTTGCTGCGGTTAAGCCGCCAGTCCTCGTTAAGTATCCGCATGCTTAACAACATGCTTGATGTGTTTGAGGAGCTTGATTTTATTAAAAGAAGTCAGGGAAGTGTGGCGTTTATTACTCAGCCAGTAGCTAAAAGTCTGACAGCATCGAGTCATTTTGTCCGACTGGGACAGATGGCGGAGATGGAGCAATACTTCATGGAGGGCAGCCTGTCAGAGTTACAGGACTGGATGTTATCGCGTCGTTTAGGCGTATCATAATCCATGCGAATATGAGATGCTGAGCGTACCCAATGGTGTATAAAAATCCAACGCTCATATAACAAAGCGAATGCTTACGAAGCAAGTTTTGCCGATCTGAAATCAAAGCAGCTTATGCTTACAAAACTTATAGGAGATGATAAATTTGGATTTTAAAGATAGTATTCGTGTGATTCCTGATTTCCCTAAAGAAGGTATTAGTTTTAAAGATATCACCACATTGCTTAAAGACGGTGAGGCTTACCGCCAAGCGATTGACGCGTTGAAAGCTCTCGTAGCGCACTTGGAAATCGACGTTATCGCTGGACCAGAAGCACGTGGCTTCGTAGTTGGAGCACCTCTTGCTTATGCGATGGGAGTAGGTTTTGTGCCGATTCGTAAAAGCGGCAAGCTTCCATATGAGACTATAGAGGTAGGTTATGATCTTGAGTATGGCAAGGACACACTTGCTGTTCACACGGATGCTATCAAGCCTGGTCAAAAAGTATTGATCGCTGATGATTTATTGGCTACTGGTGGAACCATTGCTACTTCGGTTAACCTTGTAGAACAGCTTGGCGGTAAAGTGGTAGGCGCTGCTTTTCTGATTGAGCTGGTTGAGCTTGCTGGACGTAATAAGCTTTCTGGAGTTGAAGTTCTTTCCTTGGTGAATTACGAGGATTAATCTTGTAAAGTTTGTCTTTTCCCGGGAAATAAACGGGGATTCGGCTCTCGAATTATGCTGAAAAGTGCAAAGACGCAAAGTGTGGAAGTTAAACATTAATTGGAAAATGTAAGATAATAACAGCAGCTGTCTGCCTTTTGGCGGAGAGTTGCTGTTTTGTATCTGAGTCAATAAAAAAAGCTGCCCAATTCCATAAATGGACGTTGGAGCAGCTTTTTTAAAATTCTATTTTTTATAACCGATTAATGGGCAGTTTTATCACTTTCTCCGCCTTCATTAGACAATCCGAGCACTTCAATGAGTTTGAAGAACAGAGCCAGAACGATACCAACAATTGTAGCCAGCGCCATACCACTTAGTTTAACGTTGCCCATGGTAAGGGTTGTACCACTGATTCCGACAACGAGTACCAACGTAGCCATGATCATGTTCGTAGCTTTGGAAAAATCAACTTTTTGCTCAACGAAAATACGTAATCCGGAAGCCGCAATTACACCGAACAGCAGCAGGGATACACCGCCCATTACAGGGGTTGGAATATTAGCGATAACAGAGGAGAAAGTACCAGAGAATGAAAGCAGAATAGCGATCACCGCTGCGCCGCCGATTACATATACCGAATATACTTTAGTCAACGCCATAACCCCGATATTTTCACCGTAGGTTGTATTTGGAGTAGAACCGATAAAACCGGAGATAATTGTAGATATCCCGTTCCCCATCAGGGAGCGATCAAGTCCAGGATCTTTAGCCAAGTCTCTGCCAACAATATTGCTTGTTACAAGTAAATGTCCAATATGCTCAACGATAACAACTAATGATACCGGGATAATAGTGAATATTACATTCCAATCAAATGAAGGAGTAACAATGGAAGGATGCGCTAAAAATTTTGCATTAGAGATAGCAGCGGTATCCACCATTTTTAAAATATATGCTAAACCATAACCAGTGACGATACCAATAAGGATGTGAATGATTTTTGGAAAACCGCGGAAGAGTACAGCTCCAATTACAGTTACACCAAGCGTCACCATAGAAAGTGCGATTGTTTTGCCATCTGGCGTCCAGTCTGCAACTGCAACGCCTTCAGGAGCAATAAGTCCTGCCATTCGTGCGGCAACAGGTACAAGTTCAAGTCCGATCGTAGCTACGATAGCTCCCATTACTGCTGGAGGGAAAACAACATCAATCCATTTGGTTCCTGCATAACGAATGATCAATGCCACGAGCACGAATATAATACCAGTGACGATAAAAGCACCCAAAGCAAGCGAGTATCCTTTCATGTGATCATTTGGGTAACGACTGAGTACTGATAATACCGGTGCAATAAAGGCAAAGCTGGAACCAAGGTACGCAGGGATTTTACCGCGACAGATCCAAATGTACAGCAATGTACCGATACCATTCATAAGCAAAATCATTCCAGGGTCGACCCCGAACAAGTTAGGCACTAGCACTGTACTGCCAAACATGGCAAACAAATGCTGGAGACTTAATAGAAAGCCTGGGCCCCATGGAAGTTTTTCGTTAACTTGAATTTCGCGTTGCAATGGAGTTCACTCCTCTTTCTTATCTGATATTATGTTGTCCGGCGAAAATCCGCCTTTACTAGATTAAATAGAACTTGGCTTTTTTACAACAACATTTTCACAAGTGTTATTAATTTGTCCGAATTTAATTACTTTTACTTCTGGAATCCCATGAGATGGCAAGTGTTGACGTAATCCTCCTTAAGCCTCATAATTATAGACAACTTTGAATAAGGGCGTAAGTAAGCTTGGACAAATGAAATGATTGGAACCTGCAGATTTTTGAACAGTTGCGGGTTCATTTTATTATAGAAAGGAATCGGATACGACGAGAATGGGCATTGAGCGATTAATTGATAAGGCTGGCGCCTATATAAAAGATAAAGATCTTCTCCGCATCCGGGAAGCTTATGAATTTGCCGATCAGGCTCATCACGGGCAGATCCGCAAGTCGGGGGAGCCATACATTCTGCATCCGCTGGCGGTGGCAGATATTGTCGTCAATATGCAAATGGATGTTATATCTATTGTTGCAGCGCTTTTGCATGATGTGGTGGAAGATACGACGGTCTCACTGGAACAAATCCGCGCTAAATTTGGCGATACCTGCGCAATGCTTGTTGACGGCTTAACGAAGCTGGAACGCATTCGCTTTCGCTCAAAGGAAGAGCAGCAGAACGAGAATTACCGCAAAATGTTTATTGCTATGGCTCAGGATATCCGGGTTATTGTCATTAAACTGGCGGACCGTCTGCATAATATGCGAACGTTAAAATACCAATCTGAAGAGAGCCAGCGCCGTATTTCTTATGAGACGTTGGAGATTTTCTGTCCTGTAGCTGACCGGCTGGGGATTTCCGCGATTAAGTGGGAGATGGAGGATATTGCGCTTCGTTACTTGAACCCGCAGCAGTATTACCGGATTGCTAATCTGGTGCATAAGAAGCGGGCCGAGCGTGAGCAATTTATCGACAGCGTAATTGGCCGTATTCGTGCCAAGCTGGATGAAATGGGCATTGAAGGTGATCTTTCCGGCCGCCCGAAGCATATTTACAGTGTTTATAACAAAATGAGCACAAAAAACAAGCAGTTTAATGAAATTTATGACCTGCTGGCCATTCGTATCATTGTGGATAATATCAAGGACTGTTATGCAACCCTTGGAATTATTCATACCTTATGGAAGCCAATGCCGGGGCGTTTTAAAGATTATATAGCTATGCCGAAAGCCAATATGTATCAATCTCTGCATACTACTGTGGTAGGACCAGGCGGAGAGCCTACTGAGGTGCAAATTCGCACCTGGGAAATGCACCGCACGGCAGAATACGGGATAGCCGCACACTGGGCATACAAAGAAGGCAGCAGTAATAATGCTAATCCGGAGAATCGGATGCCTTTCTTTCGCGAAATATTGGAGCTGCAGCATGAAGCTAAGGATGCCGAAGAGTTCGTAAAATCACTGAAAATGGATTTTTTCTCAGACCTCGTGTTTGTATTTACTCCTAAAGGTGAGGTTATCGAGCTTCCTGCCGGTTCTGTGCCTCTTGACTTCGCGTTCCGCATTCATACAGAAGTGGGCAATCGTACAATTGGTTCCAAGGTGAACGGGCGGATCGTGCCGCTTGATCACAAGCTGAAGACGGGCGATATTGTTGAGATTTTGACGTCTAAGCATTCTTACGGACCTAGCCGTGACTGGCTTAAAATTGCACAATCCTCTCACGCAAGAAGCAAAATTAAGCAATGGTTCAAAAAAGAAAAACGTGAGGAAAATGTCGAAAAAGGTCGCGAAGCGATTGAACGTGAGCTGAAGCGCCTGAATGTCGAAGTTTCCGAGTGGATTTCTGATGAAAAACTATTGGAAGCTGCGAAAAAATTTGCCTTTAATGATGTAGAGGATATGTTGTCTGCCGTTGGTTTTGGTGGGATTACCGCTTCGCAAATTGCCTCCCGCTTGACGGAGAAGCTGCGCAAGGAGCAGGAAGAAGCTGCTAATCACTTGGAGCTTACTTCAGAGATGAAGGAGATCAAGTCTTCCGGCGAGAGACGTAATCAACCTACCAATGGTGTTAGTGTAAAAGGAATTGAAAACTTACTTGTTCGTTTTGCACGATGTTGCAACCCGGTTCCGGGTGACGACATTGTAGGTTATGTTACACGGGGCCGGGGCGTATCTGTACACCGCCAGGATTGTCCTAACATTCCGGGTGAAGGTGACGGAGAAGAAGCAGCTAGAGTGATTGAAGTGGAATGGGAAGGCACGATGGAAGCAAACTACAGTGTGGATATTGAGATTACAGGCCATGATCGCAATGGACTGCTCAATGAAGTACTGCAGGCAGTGTCCGAGAGCAAAACGAACATTTCAGCGGTCACTGGGCGCTCTGACAAGAATAAGATGGCAATGATTCATATGACCATCCTTATTCGTAATACGGAGCATCTGCAATCCGTTGTAGATAAAGTGAAACGAGTCAAAGATGTATATACAGTGAATCGGATCATGCAATAAGGCAAGGAGCGAAGTAGTGCGATGAGAGTTGTAGTACAGCGTTGCAAGGACGCCAAAGTAACCGTGGATGAGACAGTGACCGGAGCGATTGGCAATGGTCTGATGCTGCTTGTCGGCGTTACCCATGAAGATACGGAGAAGGATGCCAAATATTTGGCGGATAAAATAGCTGGACTGCGTATTTTTGAAGATGATGCTGGCAAAATGAACTATAGTGTCACGGATACTAACGGAGCTATTCTTTCAGTGTCCCAGTTTACTTTATACGGAGATTGCCGTAAGGGAAGACGGCCGAATTTCATGGGAGCTGCAGCTCCTGCGGAGGCCGAGCGTCTTTATGATTATTTTAATCAAGAGCTTAGAGCTGGAGGTCTTCAGGTGGAGACGGGCATATTTGGAGCGATGATGGATGTGTCGCTGACCAATTGGGGCCCAGTTACTCTCATTCTGGATAGCCGCAGCTAACGAAATAGAGGATGTCGAAGATTGCTTCTGGCCGGAGCTAACTTTCGACATCTTTTTTTTATGCGGATAGAGCTTCTTTGGGCTGGATAAACTAAATGCAGGCAGATATCACGCATAAGGCAGGGAGTTTAAGAATGAGACAATCACAGAAGGCATGGGTATGGAGAAGTATCCCGGCACTACCGGCTGGGAGTCCTATGGAAGCCTGTGCATTAGCCAAAAAGCTAGAAGGCGAGACCGAACCATTAGTAATCAAAGGAAGAAGCCGCAATCTCTTGCCGCGTACCTGAAGCGGGTGGAAAAGGCGGCTTTTTCGGTGTTGTGAATGAAGCCTTTTTTCCGATTAAAGGTTAGAAAGCATCCTCATAAGGGTAATAGACCACAAGAAAGAATAATTAGAACATCATTAATTGCTAAAGACAGAGAGGAGAAACTATTACATGAGTAACGTTGCTTTCTTACTGGCTAATGATTTTGAAGATTCTGAAATGAAGGTTCCTTATGATGAAATTATAAAGGCAGGACATCAAGCTGACATTATTGGTTTGAAAAAAGGGGAGACCTTGCTAGGTAAAAAGAAAGAAGTCTCCTACGCAGCAGACAAGGCGATCGCCGATGTTCGAGCAAGTGATTATGACGCGATTGTCATCCCGGGTGGTTCTTCCCCCGAGAATTTACGGCAAAATGCCGATATTTTGAAGTTTGTAAAAGAAGCAAATGAAGCAGGCAAGCCTATCGCCTCTATTTGCCACGGACCGCAAATTCTGATCAGTGCAGACTTGCTTAAGGGACGCACCATTACCTCTTATCCTCCGCTGAAGGATGATGTTGTGAATTCCGGCGCGGAGTTTAAGGATGAGGAAGTAGTGGTTGATCGCAATTACATTACTTCGCGTACACCAAAAGATGAGCCTGCATTTGTTCGTGAAATATTGAAGGTCCTGAAATAAATAAGCAATATTTAAATAAGAGTCTTATAATCCAAGGAGGTAATGGCAATGAGCAGAAAAATCCAAGCGTATTTCAGAACTGAAAATGAAGCAGAAGGCGCAAAAACAGCATTGATTAGCTATAAGGTGGATGGCTTGGAGGTTTGGCCACTCACGGACCCTATCGGCAATGATCGTAATATTCTGTTTCCAATCATTCCACTGGATAGTGCATCTGTAGTCGCAGGCACAACTGGAACGCTTGGAACGGCTAGCACACCTGCAGCTGGAGCTATGCTGGTTCCTGGCATTGCCGCCTCCGACACACGGGCTGACCCTGAAACGCATTATAGTGTGAATGAAGATCAGGTTAGTGCGAACGTGGCAGAAGGAGATCTCGAAGATGGGGATTTAAGTGAACTTCGTTATGTGATGGAGCTAAGTATAGCAGAAGAGAATTATAATGAAGTTGTGGAAATCCTCCGGGGCAAAGGAGCTTATGTTGAACAATTCGAATAGTATTCTATTAAAAATAAACCGCTTTCATGGAATGTAATATAATCGTAATATTACGTACATGATTCCTTAATATAGCGTGTTTATAATAAAGGCATGACCCCCTTTTTAATAATATATGATGATGGACCTGCAGCATTCGGCTGCAGGTCATTTTTTTTGTTACAATATAATTGCTGAATAAAAAACTCGGAAGCTGTCAAAATTTATACTAGGCATCCTTTTTACTACCTTGACTTTAATGCAGTAGTTCAGTAGAATATTAACAATATACGATTTTATCATATGGTTTTGATGACGGGACCAAGTAATTCGAGAACCCACAACTCCAGAGAAGAATCCCTTGTCGATTCGGATGACATCTACTTAAGTGGATGATGAACCGGTATCGCTTGGCTGCAAGGATTCTGTTGATGAGCGAATGAATGACCTCCCCGAGAACGTACGGCGAAAGTGGGCAGTGTTGATTGCCGCGATCAGTAGCCGTTTACGCGTAGGCGGGCGTTAACCGCTTTGAGCGGCTTCAGTATATTTTTACTGATCCGGAATGTGGGTGGTACCACGTGGTGTATTATTGGTTATGATAATCCCTCGTCCCTGTTTTTTTATAAAACAGGGCGAGGGATTTTTTGCTTTTTCTGCAATAGAAACAGATGAAGAGAACAGCTTTAGAGGGGTTATTTTTTAGGAGGGATAGACTGTGGCTAAAGAAAGATTCGAGAAACCAACAGGAACACAGGACGTGCTTCCGGGTGCTGTGGAGAAATGGCAGTATATTGAGGGGAAGGCCAGAGATTTATGCCGCCGTTTTAACTATCGGGAAATTCGCACACCTATGTTTGAGCACACAGGGTTATTCGAACGTGGAGTAGGCGAAACAACGGATATTGTGGAAGGCGAAATGTATACGTTCAAGGACAAAGGCGACCGTGATTTGGCTCTTCGTCCAGAAGGAACGGCTGGTGTCGTGCGAGCTTACGTTCAGAACAAGCTATACGGTGAACCTGATGTAAGCAAGCTGTATTATATCGGACCTATGTTCCGTTATGAGCGTCCGCAGGCCGGAAGATATCGCCAGTTCCATCAGTTTGGGATTGAGGCGTTTGGGGCCGTGGATCCGGCTATTGATGCAGAAGTAATCTCTATGGGCTATCAGTTCTATAAGGATCTAGGTCTTAAGGATGTAAGAGTGGAGCTTAATTCCGTGGGTAATGCACCAAGCCGTGCGGCTTACCGGGAGAAGCTGCTGGGATTCCTTAGACCGATGAAGGATAACCTCTGTAGTGACTGTCAGCGTCGAATCGAGCGTAATCCGCTTCGTGTGCTGGATTGCAAGGTGGATCAGGATAAATTTACAGATGCCCCTTCTATTTTGGACAGTTTGGATGATGAATGCATAACTCATTTTGAGAAGGTTAAGATGCATCTCGACATTATGGGTGTAGAGTTCACGATTAATCCTCGTCTTGTACGTGGTTTGGATTATTACACGCATACTGCGTTTGAATATAAAGCAGCTGGCATTGGCTCTATTGATACCGTAGGCGGCGGAGGCCGGTACAACGGTTTGGTTGAAGAAATCGGTGGACCGGATCAACCGGGTATTGGTTTTGGGATCGGGCTGGAGCGTATTCTTCTTATTCTGGAGGATCAGAAGGTAGAGCTGGAGACTGCGAAGCCACTGGATGTGTATTTTGTAGCTCTTGGCGAAGAGGCTGACATTGAAATCTCCAAGCAGCTATACTTTCTGCGTAGCCAAGGGTTCTCGGCAGAACGCGACTACCTCGGCCGGAAGATGAAGGCGCAGATGAAGTCAGCTGACCGTATGTCGGCACGTTATACTGCGATTCTTGGCGAAGACGAGCTGAAGAATGGTGTAATTGCGCTGAAGTCGATGAGCACAGGGGAACAGCAGACTGTGAAGCTCGAAGAGCTGGCTCAGGCGTTGGTATAGAAGAAGACTTTTTAAGTAGAAATGTATTTTTAAATAAAAAGGGGAATGGTGAATTATGCAAAGAAGTCATAACTGTGGGCAATTAACACCAGAACATATTGGACAAACGGTAACCTTAAACGGATGGGTCCAGACCCGCCGCGACCTTGGGGGCGTACTTTTTATTGACCTGCGTGACAGAAGCGGTATTGTGCAAGTTGTATTCAACCCGGACTACTCCGGCGAAGCACTGCAAATTGCAGATAAGGTTCGCAGTGAGTATGTTTTGGCTGTCAAAGGAAAAGTGGTTAAACGTGATGAAGAAACCATTAACCGCAATCTGCCAACAGGTGAGATTGAAGTTCAAATTACAGATATCGAAGTGCTGAACACTGCTAAGACTCCTCCATTCTTCATCGAAGATGGAGTGGAAGTAGACGAATCTCTTCGTCTGAAATATCGTTACCTGGATCTGCGTCGTCCGGAGATGCAAAAAACACTGTTGCTACGCTCGAAAGCTTCTAAGATTTTCCGCGATTTCCTTGACAGTGAAGGATTTATTGACGTAGAGACACCAATCCTAACTAAGAGCTCACCGGAAGGTGCGCGTGATTATTTGGTGCCAAGCCGTGTGCATGAAGGCGAATTTTTCGCATTGCCTCAATCTCCACAAATCTACAAGCAGCTTTTGATGGTGGGTGGCGTTGAACGCTATTATCAAATTGCTCGTTGTTTCCGTGATGAAGATTTGCGTGCTGACCGCCAGCCGGAATTTACACAAGTGGACATCGAGACTTCATTCCTGTCTCAAGATGAGTTGCTTGGCATGATGGAGAACCTAATGCAGCGTTTGTTCAAAGAAACTGTAGGAGCGGATATTCAGCTTCCATTCCAACGTTTGACTTATGCTGAGGCAATGGGCAAATACGGTTCAGACAAACCTGACCTGCGTTTTGGATTAGAGCTTGTAGAAATGAACGATATTGTTGCAACAAGTGGCGTAAAGGTATTTGCTTCTGTGATCGAAAAAGGCGGAGAAGTGAAATGTCTAAATGCTAAAGGCTGTGGGACTTGGACTCGTAAAGAAATCGATGATCTCGGACCTTATGCTGCGCGTTATGGAGCGAAAGGTCTGGCTTGGATTCAAGTGAAAGACGGCGAGTTCAAAGGACCGATTGTCAAATTCTTCACTGAAGAAGAAATTGCCGCTGTGAAGGAGCGTACAGGCGCTGAAGAAGGCGACCTACTGTTGTTCTCCGCTGATACCAAAAAGGTTGTAGCGGACGTTCTAGGCGCCCTTCGTGTCAAAATCGGACGTCAGCTGGGTCTGATCGACGATAATGTGTTCAAGTTCGCTTGGGTGACTGACTTCCCATTGCTTGGTTATGATGAAGATCAGAAACGTTATGTAGCAGAACACCATCCGTTCACTCGTCCGCGTGAAGAGGATCTGCATCTGTTTGACACAGATCCAGGTGCAATTCGTGCACAAGCCTACGATATCGTTCTGAACGGTTATGAAGTAGGCGGTGGCTCCATGCGGATTTACAAACGTGAAGTACAGGAAAAAATGTTCCAAGCTCTCGGCTTCACAGAAGAGGTTGCTTACGAGAAGTTCGGTTACCTGATGGATGCGTTCGAATATGGTACACCTCCACATGGTGGTATTGCCTTCGGTTTAGATCGTCTAATCATGCTGTTGGCGGGCCGTACAAATCTGCGCGAAACCATCGCATTCCCGAAAACGGCAAGTGCAACGGATCTGCTTATGGATGCACCTGCACCAGTAGACGGTTCACAATTGGAGCAACTGCATATTAAGCTGGCTCTTAAACCAAAGAAAGAAAAAGAAAAAGAATAATTAAATAAAGCGGGCGAGGCAGATTTCTGCTTCGCCATAGCTTTTGAAGGAGGCTGACCTCATGCTGCATCAGTTCTCACGTACGGAACTGGCGATCGGACCGGAAGGTCTGGAGATTATGAAGAACAGCACAGTAGCGGTACTTGGTATCGGCGGTGTTGGCGGTATGGCTGTTGAGGCATTGGCTCGTAGCGGGATCGGCAGACTGATTCTGATTGATAAGGATTCTGTCGACATTACCAATGTGAATCGGCAGATTCACGCACTTACTACTACGGTTGGGCAAAAGAAGGCCGAACTGATGGTGGATCGCGTGAAGCTGATTAATCCGGAATGTGAAGCGATTGCGCTGAACATGTTCTATACGGAAGAAACCTATGAGGAACTGTTCAAGCTGAAACCGGATTATGTGATTGATGCCTCGGATACGATTATCTACAAGGTCCATTTGATTAAAGAATGTCTGTCACGTGGAATTCCTATGATCTCAAGCATGGGCGCTGCCAACAAAATGGATCCTACAAGATTCCAGGTAGCGGACATTTCCAAGACAACGTATGATCCGATTGCCCGTGTCATTCGCCAGAAGCTGCGTAAGGATGGGATTAAGAAAGGCGTGAAGGTGGTCTTCTCTACGGAGCCGCCAATGAAGCCACGTCAGGATGTTACGGACAAGATTGTTCCGGAGAATGCGCCGGATCGACGTAAAGCGAAACAACCGCCAGCCAGCAATTCATTTGTTCCACCGGTAGCCGGCCTAATCATGGTCAGCGTTGCCGTGCGTGATTTGCTTGAGGCTGGAGGCGTCAGCTTGTAAGTGAATCGCTGAGCTGAGGCTGTTTCAATTATAGATATAGGATTAGAGTAATGGACAAAAGGGCGAGTAGCTGGAATCCGGCTGCGTACGCCCTTTTGTTGTCGTTAAACAGGCGGGTTCTGCAAGAAGCAGGCCACAAATAGGCATAATAGCTGAACCGGGATGAACGGCTGATTATTAGATTTATAATCCGGGTAATATCCGCCTGCGGAACTTAATATCAGTGGAGGTTTTTGTACATGAAATCGAATTTTTGGCGAAATAGTGTGGGGCTTGCGCCTGAGAATGACTGGAAACGGGAATGGGCTGCAGGGATTCTCTCCTATTTTGCTTCAGTTTATATTGTTATGGTGAATGCGACGATTCTCCATGACGCGGGGATGCCGCTTAGACCTGCAATGGTGGCTACACTGTTGACTGCTATTACCGGCTGTCTGCTGATGGCTTTTGGCGGGAAGACGCCTATCATCGTGGTTCCGGGGATGGGGATTAACGCATTTTTCACTTATACGCTTGTTCATTCCATGAAGCTGGACTGGAGAGAGGCGCTTACTGTAGTCGTTATAACAGGCGTGTTATTCGCTATCGTGGCCTTTACATCACTTTATCGTATTCTTAGTGAGGCAATTCCCCAAAACCTGCAGCATGCCATTACAGTCGGTATAGGGCTGTTTCTGACTTTTATAGGGCTGCAAAAGAGCGGGATAGTGATTGCCCATCAGACTACTTTTGTTGCCATAGGACATTTTAGTGATCCTGCAGTTATTACATCCTGTGTGACTTTATTGCTGGCTTTAGTGTTATTTATCCGGGGAACTAACGGCGGCCTGCTGATAAGTATGCTGGTTGGTACAGGACTAGCCTATCTTCTGGGAGCTGCACATGCACCGGAAAAACAAGCTTCAGGGCATGTATTCTCAGGTTATGGCGGCCTATTTTTCGGAATGGACTGGAGCGGTATTGTGAGCCTTGTGTTCTGGATTGCTGTATTCCTGTTATTGTTAATCGTTGTATTTGAAAATATCGGTCTTGTAGCCTCACAGACGATGATGGCAGGCCGTCCAGAACGCTTCAAAAGCAGCCTGCGTGCGCTCTCGCTTGCCAATATCGCCGCGGGTCTTTTCGGAAGCAGTCCAGTCGTGGCCGCTGCAGAATCCAATGCAGGAATAGCTGCGGGCGGGCGTTCGGGTCTCACCTCGCTGGTGACAGGGCTTCTATTCGGGGCGACCTTCTTATTCCTTCCGTTGTTATCCTATATTCCCGATAGTGCGATCGCACCGATCCTGATTGTGATCGGCGGACTTATGGTACAGAATGTGCGTGAGATGGACTTGAGTGATTTGACCGAGCTGTTCCCGTCTTTTCTAATCATGGTTATGATTCCATTCACCTATAGCATTGTGGATGGTATGGCTTTTGGTTTTATTACCTACCCAATTGTGAAGCTGGCGCTGGGCAAAGGGAAGGAAGTGCCACCTGCGCTGTATGGGATTGCTGGTTTGTTTGTAGCTAACTTTATTTTGCAGGCTGTGCTATAGTGCGGCATCCAGTTTCTTTGATTGCGAGGGAACTGTTGTTCACTAATCAGCTCTATTAGCCAGCGTTGAAATCAAAGGTATAAATACCGTCGATTGGAGCTAAATGCGCGTAGACGTCGAAATCAAAGGTATAAATACCGTTGATTGGAGCTAAATGCGCGTAGACGTCGAGATCAAAGGTATAAATACCGTAGATTCGAGCCGAATACGCGTAGAAGTCGAAATCAAAGGTATAAATACCGTAGATTCGAGCTAAAAGCGCATAGACGCCGAAATCAAAGGTATAAATACCGTTGATTGGAGCTAAAAGCGCGTAGACGACGAAATCAAAGGTATAAATACCGTAGATTCGAGCCGAATACGCGTAGACGTCGAAATCAAAGGTATAAATACCGTTGAATGGAGCTAAATGCGCGTAGAAGTCGAAATCAAAGGTATAAATACCGTAGATTCGAGCCGAATACGCGTAGACGTCGAGATCAAAGGTATAAATACCGTTGATTGGAGCTAAATGCGCGTAGACGTCGAAATCAAAGGTATAAATACCGTTGATTGGAGCCGAATACGCGTAGACGTCGAGATCAAAGGTATAAATACCGTAGATTCGAGCTAAAAGCGCATAGACGAAGAAATCAAAGGTATAAACACCGTTGATTGGAGCTAAATGTGCGTGTACGCCGAAACCAAAGGCAAAAATGCCTTTGATCCGTGCTAAATGTATGTAAGCGCCGAAATCAAAGGCAAAAACACCTTTGGTGTGTCCTAAATATTCGACGCTTGTGCGAGCTAAGGAGCACCAAAGGGTTTTAGGTTGGAGAACTTATAAGTTTAGTCAAATCATTTGAAAGATTTGGTATTTAAGCGCTGATTGTGCTACAATGGGTATCCTTTTGCGTGAGAAATGGGCGTAGGAGCATGAAAATTTAAGCTCGATAAACTTTTAGGAGGTAACTGAAATTGGAAGACAACTTTCAAAGTGCCTATCAAGAGGAAGAAGACAGGCTGAATCAAGCGCTTACTGAAATTGACACTTTGCTGGAGAAGCTCCAGCAGACACCAGTGTACACGGGACATGACTATACGGAACAGGTGCTGGAAGCGAACCGTGATCAGAAGCGCAAAGATCTTGCCAAGCTTAGGCAGGAGCCTTATTTCGGACGGCTTGATTTTCAAGGCAATGATGAGAATGAACGGAAGGCACTCTATATAGGCAAAATCGGCGTAGACCGTGAGCAGGTAAGCGACCGTCCGCTAGTCATCGACTGGCGCGCACCGGTAGCAAGCCTGTTCTATTCGTTTACCGGCGGTACCGAGCCAGCCTCCTATGAAGCTCCTGAGGGATTGATAGAGGGGCTGGTATACCTCAAACGCAACGTCGTGATTCGGAAGCAAATTCTGGAGCGGGTCGCGGATACGTACAATCGGGAAAGCGATGCACCGATAGTATCAGATGAGTTTCTCGTCTATCGACTAGGGGAGAATAAGGATAATCGCCTACGGGATATCGTATCGACCATACAAGAGGAGCAGGACAAGATTATCCGTGCTGCCAAGAATACAGCGCTGATCATTCAGGGCGTGGCAGGAAGCGGTAAAACAACCGTTGCACTGCACAGGCTTGCTTTTCTGCTGTATCAATACAAGGATCAGGTTTCTGCGGAAAAAATGATCATTTTTGCACCAAACCGGATGTTTTTAGATTACATCTCGGATGTATTGCCTGAGCTCGGGGTAGGTAATATTGCTCAAAATACATTTCCGGATTGGGCAGCTAATGTACTAGGACTGGAATTGCCGGAACAGGATGCGACGGAGACGATGAACCGCTGGTTCGAAACCTCTGGCGGCATGCCGGTAATTACAGAAAAGACACCAGGGCGCTTCAAGGGTTCCACGGTGCTGATGGGAATCATAGAGTCCAGCATCAAGCTATTGGAAAGCAGCTCTGTACCTGAGGGTGATTTTAGCCCGTGGGAGGGTGCGGTGCTACGCCGTTCTATGATTTTGCGCTGGCATAATGAGGAGTATGCTCCCTATCCTCCAGCTAAGCGCAAGGAACGGGTAATGGCGCGGATTCATCGCTGGATTGAGATGGAACTGAAGAAGAGCCCTTCAGCTGCTGCTATGAAGGATCGCAAGAAAAAAGGCGCGCAGCGAGAGAAGGCTTATAGTGCCAAATGGCCTAAATATGATCCATTAACGATCTATAAGCAAATTTTCCGAGCAGCTAAACTTCCTGAGGATTGGCCGGTTGAACCGCCAGAGGAAATTCCGGCAGCTGTACTGAAGGAAACGGCAAAAGAGCTGAAAAAAGGCATCATACGTGAAGAGGATTTACCTCCGCTGCTGTATATCCATTATCTTTTGAATGGTGATGAGGGTGTTACTCGCTTTGACCATGTAGTAATTGATGAGGCTCAGGATTTTTCACCTTTCCAAATTGCCGTTCTGGATTTATATGTGCGAGGCCATTCCTTTACGATCCTGGGTGATCTCTCGCAGGGCATACATGCCTATAAAGGCGTACACGCGTGGGAAGAGATGCAGACGTTGTTTACCCCTGAGAACACGGCTTATCACGCGCTGACACGCAGCTATCGTTCTACTATGGAAATTATAGACTTCGCTAATGGAATTCTATCTTCAGGTGTGGAGAGCTCATTGCTGGCTGTTCCTGTGTTTCGTAGTGGAGATCCCGTGCGTATGATCGCCTACGGTGAGGATAACGGGGAACTGGTGGCTGATGAGCAAGCTCGCTTGCGGACAATAACCTCTGCACTGAAGTCTCTGTCAGGAAGGGAATACCGTACGGTGGCTGTCCTAACAAGAAATCTTCATGAGGCTGCAGAACTATATGCGGAGCTGGCACAGCATTTTGAAGATATTCATCTGATTGATGGCAGTATGACGCAATATCAGGGTGGACTATCGGTGCTGCCTGTCTATTTATCAAAAGGTTTGGAGTTCGATGCGGTGATCTTAGCAGATGCCGATCAAGACCATTACGGGGCGACGGCTTGGGACGCGAAGCTGATGTATGTCGGCTGTACACGTGCTCTCCATGAGCTGTGGCTGCTCCATAATGGGGAAGTTCCTTCCTATGTGCAAACGGCGGCTGGAAGCGATTCTGAGGGGGAGTAAGACTGGTGGAGAATGGTTATAACTGTTCTTGGTCTTGTAACTCCCCCATAGGTATGGCTTAATAATAAGTGTCCGGCCGGGCAAGAACACTTCTGGAAGGAGGCTGATTGAAATGATTTCAGTATACGAGGTGGTTTCCGTTTAATACGGAAACCTGCTTAAAGCGAGGAGGCCTTATGGCCTCCTTATTACTAACATAAGAAGTACCACACTTATCCATAAGAACGAAATTTATGAAATCGAATGTAGACGCTACCAAAAGGTTTTTATATAATGAAATTACGGATTTTTCCAAATATGAGGAGAAGAAAGGAGGCAGGTGACGTGATTATAACTAAAAACTTAGTTGACCGACGCATAGGGACACACCTGTTGAAGGAGGAAATGCAAGTTGAGTTATGTAAATGGGAAGGATGTGCTCCCCCCTGGCTTGCTCGAAGAGCTTCAGGGATACATCCAAGGTGAACTGCTCTACATCCCAAAGAGGACGGAAGAGCGGGTTCGATGGGGCGAGAACAGCGGTTCGAGGAAAGAAATAGCGAACCGGAACAAGGAAATTTTCAGTTGTCATCGAAGCGGTGATTCCGTAGCGGAACTTCAGAAGAAGTACCATCTATCGGAAGAAAGCATTCGTAAAATCATATCAAAAATGCGGCTGGCAGTAAATTGCTAGCTTGCAATTCAAGCATAAACGCCTCTGGTGTCCTTATAAGGACGGTAAGCGTTATGCGAGAAATCATAAGGATAAAGTGTAGCGTGAAACCTATACTTTCTTATATTTTGAAAAAAGAGCATGGCTCCCGCCTTTCTAAGACGAGATCATGCTCTTTTTATTTTGGCGTAAAATAAGTCTATGCTGATACTGTTACCTTGAACCGGCAGGACATCCTAATCCTTCCCTGTGATATGGTATGATAGAGAGGGATTTATATTGAGCTTTTACAAGAATATAGCAAGGAAGTGGAGTTATGGATTTATTTTCTTTCGGAGAGGACACCGGGGGCGGACGGCTGCTTGCGGACCGGATGAGACCGGAGAATCTTGATGAATATATTGGTCAAGAGCATATCATAGGTCGGGGGAAGCTGCTGCGAAGAGCGATTGAGGCGGATCAAGTCTCTTCGATTTTGCTCTATGGTCCCCCGGGATGCGGTAAGACGACACTCGCGCATATTATTTCTCATCACACACAAGGGGAATTCGTACGTCTGAATGCGGTGGAAGCTACCGTGAAGGATGTACGGGAGGTTATTGAGCGAGCTCAGAACAATCAAACATTGTACGGCACAAAGACGATCCTGTTCCTGGACGAGGTGCATCGATTTAATAGCTCACGCCAGGATGCGCTTTTGCCAGCGGTAGAAAAAGGGACCATCACCTTCATTGGAGCGACTACAGAGAACCCGTTCCATTATGTTAATGGGGCGCTTATGAGCCGCTCCACCTTATTTCAGCTGGAGGCATTAACGAGTGAACACAGTCTGATCGCGATGCGCAGAGCCTTGGCGGACAAAGATAAAGGTCTTGGATTTATGGAGCTTCAGGTCGATGAAGAGGCTTTGTTGCATATTGCAACTATGGCTAATGGAGACATTCGCCGGGCACTAAATGCGCTGGAGCTGGCAGCCCTGACTACCGCGCCGCAAGTTGATGGAAGTGTTCATATTACGCTGGAGGTGGCGGAGGAATCCATTCGGCGCCCCATTGTGAAGGCTGATGAATCTACGCAGTATGATGTGCTATCCGCTTTTCATAAAAGTATTCGCGGTTCCAGTGACGCCGCGTTGTTCTGGTTTCTGTATGCGGTAGAAAAGCTTGGAATGGACCCTATGACTTTTATTCGGCGCCTGATTGCAGCCAGCAGTGAGGATATCGGCCTGGCTAATCCCCAAGCTATGGTTCAAGCGGTGAGTGCGCTGGATGCCTATCGAAACAATGGTTGGCCAGAGGCGAAGCTGAACATTGCCCAAGCTATTCTTTTTGCCGTGGAAAGTCCGAAGTCTAATGCTGTGGTTATGGCTATTTCCAATGCAATGGCAAGTATGGATGAGATCAAATCAGCGGAGGTACCGCTGCATCTGCGTGATACGCACTATAAAGGCGCAACTGCGTTAGGGCATGAAGGATATCAATATCCGCACAATTTTCCGGGGCATTATGTAAAGCAGGAGTATTTGCCTAAGGAGATTTCTCAGCGTGTTTTTTATCAAGCAACTGAGCAAGGCAACGAGATTAAGATTCGTCATAATCAAAAGCTTCGGCGGGAGCAGTAACCCAGCTAGCGACTGTAATACCTTCCAATTTCATGCTGGAAAGCAAAAGATTTTAACTTTCAGACGAACTAAATAATTCCCAAAAAAAGGCGGCCTAGAGCCGTTTTTTTGTTGCCTACGTTACTTTTAATCACATCGATTGAAAATTTTTTATAGGAAAAGATTGATAATTTACCATAAGTTAATTAAAATGAACTACAAAGTTACGAGATGTTCATTTTTATTTCCGATTGAACTACTGGTAGTATTCTTAATGGTGTTAATTATCATCACATTGGTTATTTCAAAATGTTTCATGAAAATCAACACTATTTATATCAAAATTTACATAATATTTTCATTGTGTTAATTTTGAAATCCTTGTCGTTAGGGTGATGAATATGGGCGAAGAACTACTAGAAATCAAAAATTTGTCGACATCGTTCAGAATTGCAGACGACTATTATGCTGCGGTTGATGATGTTACCCTGTCTGTTCGCAAAAATGAAATTCTGGCTATCGTTGGAGAGTCTGGTTCAGGAAAAAGTGCGCTCGCCTTTTCAATTATGGGGCTGCACACCAGAGCCAAAATTGACGGACAAATCAAATACAAGGGCCAGGACATCGTTACCATGTCTCCTGCTGCACTAAACAAGCTGCGCGGCCAAGAAATGTCTATGATTTTTCAAGATCCTTTATCCGCTTTAAACCCGCTAATGATCATCGGCTCACAGATTGAAGAAGTACTTATCCTACACGATTCCAAGCTTTCTAAGAAACAGAGAAAAGAGAAGGTCATTGATCTTTTGACCAAGGTTGGAATTTCCCGTCCCGAGCATACATATCAGCAGTACCCCCACGAATTATCCGGTGGCATGAGGCAGCGGGTGGTTATCGCCATTGCGATAGCCAATGGACCCAAGCTTTTGATCGCTGACGAACCTACTACAGCACTAGATGTGACTATCCAATTACAAATCCTTGAACTTATTAAAAAATTAAAAAACGATATGGAAGCAGGCATTATCTTAATCACTCATGACTTAGGGGTTGTAAGCGAAATGGCTGACCGTGTTGCGGTGATGTATGCCGGACAAATCGTCGAAATCGCAGATATTTTTACGTTGACGTCTAATCCGAAACATCCGTATACGAGATCCTTATTAAACTCCATTCCAACGGCAAAAGAAGAGAAATCCAGATTGCATGTGATTCAGGGGATTGTTCCACCACTGCAAAACCTTCCGCGTAAGGGCTGCCGTTTCTCGGCACGGACGCCTTGGATTCCTGAATCGGAGCATGAGGAGAACCCACAGCTGCATGAAGTCGCACCCGGACATTTCGTTCGCTGCACCTGTTATAACAATTTCCATTTCCCTGATACTAACGAGGAGGCAATCCACAATGGGACTTCTTGAGGTTAAAAATTTAGCAGTACATTTTCCGATCCACGGCGGTGTTTTTCGAAGGGAAGTTGGCGTAGTTAAGGCTGTCGATAATGTTAATTTTACCATTGAAGCTGGGCAAACCTATGGTCTGGTTGGTGAATCTGGTTCCGGAAAGACGACAACGGGTCGCGCGATTATAGGTCTTAATTCTATTACTAGCGGCAGCGTGATTTTTGAAGGGCAAGATTTGGCCTTGAGGGGTGTACGTAAGCAAAGAAATGTCCGCAAAGACATTCAGATGATCTTTCAGGATCCGTACTCTTCCTTAAATCCTAAGAAGCGTGTACTCGATATTATTGCAGAACCGTTGCGTAATTTCGAAAAAATGTCTCCAGGGGAAGAAAAACGCCGGGTGCAGGAATTGCTTTTACAGGTAGGCTTAAGTCCTGAGAACATCCTGAAATATCCGCATGAATTTTCTGGCGGCCAGCGGCAGCGGATCGGAATTGCCAGAGCAATTGCACTCAAGCCAAAGCTTATTATTGCTGACGAGCCGGTATCTGCGCTAGATGTCTCAGTACAGGCACAAGTGCTTAACTTCATGCAGGACATTCAAAAAGAGCTGAATCTTACTTTTCTATTTATCAGTCATGATCTCGGGATCATCAGGCATATGTGCGATCACATAGGGATTATGTATAAAGGACGACATGTGGAGCAAGGGACTGCTAAAGATATTTTTGACAATCCTCAGCATATTTATACCAAACGACTCATTGCCGCCATTCCTGATATTGATCCGAAACAGAGAGAAAAGCAGACGGAGTTTAGAAAATCAGTAAGCAAAGAATATGAACAAGCGCACCGGAATTATTTTGATGAAGAAGGCATGGCTTATCCATTAAAATCAATTTCCGAGACTCATCTGGTAGCCTTGCCTGAGAAAGGTTGAGAATATGTGGAAGATTATCGTTCGTAGAATTCTTATAATGATCCCTCAAGTAGTTCTATTAAGTATTCTTGTTTTTCTTATGGCGAAGGCGATGCCTGGTGACGCACTTTCAGGAATGCTTGATCCGAATATTGACCCGGCGGCCATTGATGCGATGAGAGAAAAGCTCGGTTTAAATGATCCATGGTACATCCAGTACTGGGATTGGATCACTAAAGCGATACAAGGGGATTTCGGCCAGTCCTTCCGTTTCAAAATGCCGGTCTCAGAGCTAATCGGTCAACGCCTGATGAATACCCTTTGGCTGGCCATTGTTACGCTGATTCTTACATACCTTATTGCTATCCCGCTTGGTATTACCAGCGGACGTTATAACGATTCGTGGCTGGATCGCTTGATAACTGGCTATACCTATATTGGATTTGCTGCACCGTTGTTTATTTTTGCACTCTTAATGGTATGGGTTTTCGGATTTCATTTTCATTGGTTTCCTACCAGCGGCAGTGTCAGTCCCGGGGAAGTTCCAGGTACACTAAGTCACTTCTGGAGTAAATTCTACCATCTGCTTCTGCCTGCGCTATCTATGGCGCTAATTGCAACGGTTGGGACCGTACAATATCTGAGAAATGAGATCATTGATACGAAGCAAAAAGATTTCATTCTCACTGCTAGAGCTAAAGGGGCTTCGGAGTCACGCGTATACAATCGTCATATTTTGAGAAACTCCTTGCTGCCGATCGCTGCATTTTTTGGATATGAGATCACTGGGCTAATCGGTGGTACGGTGTTCGTTGAAACGATCTTCAGCTATCCAGGAATGGGTTTGCTGTTTCTAAGTTCGATAACGATTCGGGATTTCAGCGTGGTAACAGCTCTTGTTCTTCTGTATGGGGTTGCTTCCATCGTCGGTGCGTTGTTATCAGACATTATTTTAAGTATCGTAGATCCTCGTATCCGGATTAAATAAGAAGATGAACACTTTGGGGTGAATGAAATGGCAAAGACGAGCGCAGAGATAGCTCTGCTGCAGGAAACTGATAAAAGTCCATCGGGCTTCAAAATTGTTTGGCGGGAGATGGTGCGGGATAAGCTGGCACTGATCTCATTGATTTTCCTATTTACGATTATTGCTGCTGTATATGGGATCTCCTTATTTTTAGATCAGAAAGAAATTGTCACGGTTGACTTGTTCGCCCTATATGAGAAGCCTTCGGCTGTGCATTGGCTGGGGACTGATTATGGAGGACGGGATGTATTCGGTCAATTAATTATAGGAACACGAAATTCCATGTCTATTGCCTTTATGGTTACTTTTTTTACGGGAATTATCGGTATTCTGGTAGGTTTAGTCTCAGGTTACTTTGGGGGAACGGTAGATAATGTCGCGATGCGTATTGTGGATTTCTTCATGATTCTACCTTTTCTAATGATTGTTATAGCTTTTGTCAGCGCAGTGCCTAAGTACAATACATTGACCTTCTCCTTTATCATGACAGCATTTCTTTGGATGGGGATTGCCAGGCTAATTCGTTCCAAGACATTGCAAGAGAAGGAATTGGATTATGTTCAGGCATCTAAGACCCTAGGCTCCTCCAATCTAAAAATTATGTTCACGCAAGTTCTGCCGAACTTAAGCTCTATCATTATCGTAACGATGACCTTGAATCTGGCAGCTAATATTGGATTGGAATCAGGCCTATCCTTTCTAGGTTTTGGTTTTCCAGAAAGTACACCCAGTCTGGGTACTCTAGTAAGCTATGCGAGAAATCCGCAGACCCTTGAGTTCAGATGGTGGATCTGGTTACCCGCATCATTGCTGATCCTGGTATTGATGTTGAGTATAAATAATGTGGGTCAAGCGCTTAAACGTGCGACCGACGCAAGACAAAGAAAAGGATAATAAGGGAGGAAATGATTAAATGAGAAAAGCCATTCGTTCAAAAGCTTTACTAGTTTCATTAATGTTTGTAATGTTGTTCGCTCTTGCGGCTTGCGGCTCCAAGAACAACAACGAAGCGGCTGAATCAACAGCAGCTCCTAGCGCCAGCGCACCTGCGGCAACTGCAGAAGCAACGGCCGCGCCTGAGGCAGAAGACGGACTTTATAACATTAAAGATTTTAGTAACGTTAAGACTAACCAAGGTGAAGCTATTGACGGAGGGACAATTACATTTGGACTTGTTTCCGATAGTCCATTTGAAGGTACTTTGAACTGGAACTTCTATTCTGGAGATCCAGATGCTCAAGTTCTGAACTGGTTTGATGAAGGTTTGTTAACTTGGGATAAAGACTATGTATATACTAATGATGGTGCGGCTACTTATGAAGTTGCAGAAGATGGACGGACGTTTACCTTTACGATTCGCGACAATGTAAACTGGCAGGATGGTAAGCCAGTAACGGCTGAAGACTGGTTGTTCGCCCATGAAGTTATTGGTAATCCTGCTTATGATGGTCCTCGTTATGGTTCTGACTTCACTAATATTGAAGGCATGGATGAGTACCATTCCGGTAAAGCCAAGACCATATCCGGGATTAAAGTGCTGGGTGATAAGAAACTGCAGATTACTTATAAGCAATCTACACCTTCCTTGTTAACGGGTAGCGTATGGATTTATCCATTAGCCAAACATATCTTTGGCGGCATGGATGTTGCCAAAATCTCCTCTTCCCCTGAAGTCCGCCAAAAGCCAATTGGCTTCGGAGCTTTTAAAGTAGAGAGCATCGTTCCTGGTGAGTCTGTAGTATTTGTTAAGAATGAAGATTACTGGCGCGGAGCCCCAAAACTGGATAAAGTAATTTTGAAGGTTATCAACCCAACAACGATTGTACAAGAACTGAAATCTGGCGGAGTTGACTTGGTGGATTCCTTCCCTATTGATCAATTCCCGGATAATGCAAAGATGTCAAACGTTGAATTCCTGGGTGCGGTTGATCGTGCTTATACGTATATAGGCTTTAAGCTTGGTAAATGGGATGCAGAGAAAAAGGTTGTTGCAACAGATCCTAAAGCTAAAATGGCGGATGTAAATCTGCGTAAAGCCATGTGGGCTGCCGTAGATAATGATACTGTCGGTAAGAAGTTTTATAATGGACTTCGCTGGAATGCGACTACGTTGATCCCACCTTCCCATCCTGAATTCCATGATGCTTCCAATCCAGGTGTAGCTTATGATCCAGAAGCAGCTAAGAAGATCCTGGATGACGCTGGTTACAAACTAAACGGTGAATTTAGAACGAATCCAGATGGCAGCGAGCTGAAGATTAATTTCATTTCGATGACTGGTGGAGACATTGCTGAGCCGCTGGCTCAATATTATGTACAATCCTGGAAAGCGATTGGTCTGAATGTAACTTTGGAAATGGTAGAGTTTAATACCTTCTATGATCGCATAGGTCAAAATGGTGAGGATGATCCTACTGTTGATGTGTACCAAGGCGCTTGGGGTGTAGGGATTGACGTTGACCCATCAGGTCTGTATGGCAAAGATGCAATCTATAACTTCCCGCGTTACTCGAGTGCAGAGAACGATCGTTTGCTCGCCGAAGGGATCTCCGAGGCTGCATTTGATGTAGACAAACGTAAAGAAATCTATAAAGAGTGGCAACAATTTATGGTTGATGAGATTCCAGTATTCCCAACACTTTATCGTGCTGTAATAGTGCCGGTTAATAACCGCGTCCTGAATTATTGGGCTGTTGGTGATGGAGTTGAAATCTATTATAACGACATTGCGGTTTCTGCAGATAAAGCTGCGGTAGCTCAGTAAGAGGGTATTAATGAACAGCAGTTCAAGGAGAGATCCTGAGCTGCTGTTTTTATTTTTCATTAAATTAACAATAATTCCTATATTTTGTACATTATTTACTGTAAAAATATAGTGTTTTAATGAAAGATATGGTATATTTTGGGTGAGAGCGAAACTTTCGCTTAAATATAGCTCTTAGAGAGAGGTGAGTGGATGATCGCAATGACGGGTACCTGATTCAAGTGAGGGAGGTGTTACGGGACTGAGGTGTAATCTTTCTTGTGGCATTCACTGAAGAGAGGGGCAGTAGAAATGATCAAGAGGTATAGGAAACAAGGACTGGTGTTCAGTTTGTTGTTTGCGCTTACATTTTGTTCAAATGCTGCATTTCAACCGGCGATAGCAGAGGCGGCGGCCGGAGACTATAACTATGCGGAGGTTCTTCAAAAATCTATTTATTTCTACGAAACCCAGCGGTCTGGTGAATTGCCAGATAACAATCGGGTGGAATGGCGGGGCGATTCCGGTCTTTTGGACGGGGCGGATGTGGGACATGATCTGACTGGTGGTTGGTATGATGCCGGTGATCACGTTAAATTCGGTCTGCCTATGGCTTATTCTACGACGATGCTGGCGTGGTCGGTTTATGAGTACAAGCAAGGATATGAGGGGTCTGGGCAGCTGGAGGAAATATTAGACAATATTCGCTGGGCAACCGATTATTTTGTAAAAGCTCATACCGCTCCTAACGAGCTGTGGGGACAAGTTGGTAACGGAACAACCGATCATAATTGGTGGGGACCCGCAGAAGTCATGCAGATGCAGAGACCTTCCTACAAAATTGATGCCACTCATCCCGGATCAGATCTTGCCGCAGAAACAGCTGCAGCGTTAGCTTCAGCATCCATTATTTTCAGGGATACGGATGCCGTATATGCGGACAAGCTGCTGCTGCATGCTAAACAGCTTTACAATTTTGCTGACACTTACCGCGGCTCCTATTCCGATAGCATTACCGATGCCAAACAATATTATAATTCTTGGAGCGGTTATGCGGATGAATTGAGCTGGGGGGCTGTCTGGTTGTATTTGGCGACTAACGATCAGCAGTATCTCAATAAGGCTATTGCAGCAAGTGATCAATGGGGAACGAATCAGGCTGGAAACTGGGGTTATCAGTGGACGCAGTCTTGGGACGACAAGCATTATGGCGCTCAATTACTGTTGGCACGAATCACCGGGCAGACCAAGTTCATTCAATCCACTGAACGGAATATGCAGTATTGGACGACTGGAGTGGGTGGAACAAGTGACCGTGTTGCCTATACACCTGGCGGACTAGCCCATCTGGATCAATGGGGCGCATTGCGTTATGCAGCCAATCAGGCTTTTATGGCCTTCGTTTACTCGGACTGGGTGAGCGATCCGGTGAAGAAAGATACGGCGCGTTCTTTCGCGGAGAGACAAATTACGTATATGCTTGGCGACAATCCACGAAACAGCAGTTATGTTATCGGTTATGGTAATAATTCTCCTCAGCATCCCCATCATCGAACCTCACATGGATCATGGAATGATAGTCAGACCGTTCCGGTAAATCATCGCCATGTCTTGTACGGAGCGCTAGTTGGAGGCCCGTCCAAAACAGACAGCTACACCGACTCCATTAACGATTATGTCTCGAATGAAGTTGCAACCGATTACAATGCAGCTTTTACAGGAGCTATTGCAAAAATGGTGCTGCTGCATGGACAAGGGCAACAGCCGCTTGCACAATTTCCACCTGCAGAGACACGTGAAGATGAGATGTTTGTCGAAGCCTCTGTGAATGCTAGTGGCAGCAACTTCGTAGAGATTCGAGCATTGCTGAATAACCGTACGGGCTGGCCGGCACGGGCCAGTAAAGAGATGTCTTTTAACTACTATGTGGATCTTAGTGAAGCGATAGCGGCTGGTTATGCTCCTGAGGATATTACGGTTACGGCGGGAGGCTACAATCAGGGTGGAACGGTGTCTGCACTTCAGCCTTACGATGCAGCTAACCATATCTACTATACTAAGGTTGATTTTACAGGTACTTTAATTTATCCGGGTGGACAATCTGCTCATCGTAAGGAGATTCAATTCCGAATTGCAGCCCCGCTGAACACTAACTTCTGGAATAATGCTAATGATTTTTCATTCCAAGGTGTGGCAGCTCAAGGAGCAACTCCTGTTAAAACAGCGAACATTCCGGTGTTTGATGCAGGTGTGCACATGTATGGAGAACTTCCAGCGGGTGGTGGACAACCTGGAGAACCTCAAGTCCCTGCACGTCCGACTAATGTTCAGGCAGTAGCAGGTAATGGGACTGTCCATTTGACTTGGAATGCCATTAGCGGGGTTAGTGAATATACCGTTAAACGCAGTGAAGTGAGTGGAGGCCCGTATACGGTGCTTGAGAATGTCATGGGAACGGATTACATGGATAGTGGACGGGTGAACGGAACCACTTATTATTATGTGATCACTGCCACGAATAGTGTAGGGGAGAGCTTGCCATCTATACAGGTTAGTGCCAAACCCCAAGAAACAACACAGCCCACAACGGGGAATTTGAAGGTGCAATATCGTACGAATGATACGAATGCCAGTGATGGACAGCTGCGCCCTCAGTTCCGAATTATGAATACAGGAACCGAGTCTGTGGCACTTAGCGGCTTGAAGCTGCGTTATTATTTCACTGTGGATGGGGATAAACCACAACAGTTTCATTGTGATTATGCTGTAGTGGGCAGTGGTAATTTAAGCGGCAGTTTTGTTAAGCTGAATCCCGCCAGTACGGGCGCGGATTATTATCTGGAGATTTCTTTTGGTGCAGGGGCTGGAAGCGTAGCGCCTGGTGGAGATAGCGGCGAGATTCAGGCTCGCACCAATAAGACGGACTGGACGGCTTACAATGAAACGGATGATTATTCCTACAGCGCGGTTCAGCAGACATTTGCCGATTGGAATAAAGTTACACTTTATCAAGGTGAAACACTTGTATGGGGCTTAGAACCATAAATATATCCAAGAGAGGGAGCTTGCCTAAGATGATGAAATTGAGCTTAATAAAGAAGCCTGTTTCTGTAATGATGGCCGCAGTCCTGTTTCTCTCACTCATGACCGGTCTATTTAATTTTAGACCTCAGACTGCTCACGCTTCTACTACGGAGCAGACGCGATTTCTGCAATTATATGCGCAGCTAAAAGACCCCGCAAATGGTTATTTCTCTGCTGAAGGAGTACCTTATCATGCGGTAGAGACCTTGATGAGTGAAGCCCCTGATTACGGACATATGACGACCTCAGAAGCTTACAGTTATTGGATGTGGCTTGAGGTACTCTATGGTTATCACACAGGGGACTGGACTAAGCTGGAATCAGCTTGGGACAACATGGAGAAGTATATCATCCCTATTAACGAAGGTGATGGCAAGGAAGAGCAGCCAACCATGAGTTATTACAATCCGAACAGCCCGAAACGTATGCAGCGGAGCATGCTCAGCCGGATCAGTATCCAAGTCAGCTAGGTGGCCAGTATGCAGCAGGTAAAGATCCGCTAGATGCTGAATTGAAGGCGACGTATGGCAACAACCAGACCTACTTGATGCACTGGCTGGTAGACGTGGACAACTGGTACGGCTTCGGCAACTTGCTGAATCCTACGCATACAGCCGCTTATGTGAATACATTCCAACGGGGTGAACAAGAGTCCGTTTGGGAGGCGGTCCCTCACCCGTCTCAAGATGACAAAACGTTCGGAAAAGCAAACGAAGGCTTCATGAGCCTGTTCACAAAAGAAGCTAACGTGCCTTCCGCTCAATGGCGTTACACGAATGCTACAGATGCCGATGCACGGGCAGTACAAGCAATGTACTGGGCTAAAGAGCTCGGCTACAACAATACAGTGTATTTGAATAAAGCTAAGAAAATGGGCGATTTCCTGCGGTACGGTATGTATGATAAATACTTCCAAAAAGTAGGAAGTGCAGCTACTGACGGCACACCTGATGCCGGGACTGGCAAAGATTCCAATCAATATCTTCTGGCTTGGTATACCGCATGGGGCGGTGGACTTGGAGCTACAGGAAACTGGGCTTGGAGAATCGGGGCGAGCCATGCCCACCAAGGGTATCAGAATGTCGTGGCTGCCTACGCACTTTCTGATTCGGATGGTGGTCTGATCCCGTCATCAGCTACAGCTGGACAGGATTGGGAAAATTCTCTGAAACGTCAATTGGAATTCTATACTTGGCTGCAGTCCTCTGAAGGGGCAATTGCCGGAGGAGCGACCAATAGTTATCAAGGCGCCTACAAGGCTTATCCAGCCGGAACCAGTACTTTTTATGGCATGGCATATGACGAAGCTCCAGTCTACCACGATCCTCCATCCAATAACTGGTTCGGGATGCAGGCATGGAGTGTGGAGCGGGTAGCAGAGCTGTACTATATCCTTGCTTCTAACGGAGACACTACATCTGAAAACTTTCAAATGGCAAAACAAGTTATAGAAAATTGGGTAGATTGGTCTAAAGATTATGCCTTTGCCAACAAACGTCCAGTTACGGATGCTGAAGGTTACTACCTGAACAGTCAAGGTAATCGAATTCTTGGAGGAGACAACCCACAAGTGGCAACAGTCTCTGCACCAGGAGAGTTCTGGATTCCAGGTAATGTGGAATGGACAGGACAACCTAATACGTGGAATGGCTTCAGTGGTTCTGCAGCAAACAGTAACCTGAAAGCCGTAACTAAGAGTCCAAGCCAAGATACAGGTGTACTGGGCAGCTATATTAAGGCACTTACCTTCTATGCGGCTGGCACCAAAGCTGAACATGGCAGCTACAGTACTCTGGGAGGAGAGGCTCAGGTACTGGCTAAATCTTTGTTAGACACGGCATGGGGTTATAACGATGGAGTTGGTATTGCAACTACCGAAAGCCGTGGAGATTATTCTCGCTATTTCACTAAAGAAGTCTATTTCCCAAGCGGTTGGACAGGTACATTCGGCCAAGGAAATACGATCCCTGGTTCATCTACAGTGCCTTCCGATCCAGCTAAAGGCGGAAACGGGGTATACGCAAGCTATACCGATATCCGTCCAAATATCGTGAATGACTCCAAGTGGCAATATTTGCTGGACAAATACAATACTTCTTTTAATAAAGTGACTAAAACTTGGGACAATGGAGCCCCTGAATTTACCTACCATCGCTTCTGGTCGCAAGTAGATATGGCAACTGCTTATGCTGAATACGATCGACTGATCAACAGCAGTGTGCCTACTGAGCCAGTAGCTCCAAAAGCACCTTCCAAACCAAGTGTGGTCGCTGGTAACAAAGTTGTAGATCTTAGTTGGAACAACGTAACTGGAGCTACTAGCTACACTGTGAAAAGAGCTGCGACAACTGGTGGCCCTTACAGCGATGTGGCTGTTGTCACTCAGGCGACTTACAATGACGCTTCAGTGGTTAACGGTACGGATTACTACTACGTAGTTAGTGCTTCCAACGTGGTTGGAGAGAGCCCAAATTCGCTTGAGGTTCACGCCAAGCCTATTGATGTGCCGATTCCGGTACAAGGAGATTTGCTGGTGAAATACCGGACAAGTGATACCAATCCGGGAGATAATCAGTTCCGCCCGCAGCTGCAAATTGTTAACAATGGGGATACGGCTGTAGCGCTTAGCGATGTAAAGCTGCGGTATTATTACACGATTGATGGCGATAAACCTCAACAATTTAATGTTGACTATGCTAACATCGGTGGAAGTAATATACAGGGAACATTCGTGAAGGTGGACCCTGCCAAAACTGGAGCGGATTATTATTTAGAAATCTCCTTCGGCGCAGGTGCAGGCAGTCTTGCACCGGGAGCCAACACGGGTGATATCCAGATCCGGGTCAACAAAACGGATTGGAGCAATTACAACGAGGTTGGAGACTACTCTTATGATCCTGCCAAAACATCGTACACGGAATGGAATCATGTGCCATTGTATTTGAATGGTGATCTAGCATGGGGACTTGAGCCTTAAAGTCTAAATAAGGGAAGCCCTAGCCATTTGGCTGGGGCTTTTTTTAGTAATTGGCTAGTTAGCGACTGCGACTAAATGTGGCTTCATATCCATTTTAATTGTATTTTTTACAACTAAAATACACCCTAGCCGCGCCAACGTAATTTAGTTGCACTTCATACAACTATTTATCAGTATATGGGTATTTATTGAGGTATAAGCTCAGTTTAACTGTACAATATACAACTAAAACCCAAAAAGAAATAAAAAAGCACGAAATAGCTGTATTAAATACAACTATTTCGTGCTTTGGTACGTTTGTTAGATATTGTGAGTTACTACGATTACTTGTAGATCAAGCTTTTATAGAAGCTTGGTTTAAATTCACACTTGTGCTGAAGGAACAACCTTCTCCGCATATTCTATCGTTCCGCCGCCGAGACATTGTTCGCCGAGATAGAAGACAACGGCTTGACCAGGTGTGATAGCTTTTTGTGGAACATCAAAGGCTACAGTTATTGTTCCATCTTCACGCGCTGTAAGGGTCACGCCTTGATCTGGCTGGCGATACCGGAATTTGGCGGTGCATTTCAGCGGCTCTTGCCCAAGCTCTTGACCGTCAATCCAGTTAACACCGGAAGCAATCAGGCTAGTGGAGTACAGGCTATGGTGCTTGTCTCCTTGTACTACATAAAGAATGTTGCGGCTAAGGTCTTTCTCAGCTACAAACCACGGTTCGCCGTTGCCAGAGCCACCAATACCAAGGCCTTGGCGTTGGCCTAACGTGTAATACATAAGTCCGTCGTGGCGGCCTTTGATCTCTCCAGTTACTATGTCAACCATATCGCCAGCTTGTGCCGGGAGATATTGACTGAGGAATTCGCGGAAGTTGCGCTCGCCGATAAAGCAGACGCCTGTGCTATCTTTTTTCTTGGCAGTGTAAAGTCCTGCTTCTTCAGCAATTCTCCGCACTTCAGGTTTCGGCAGATGTCCAATAGGGAACATTGTTTTAGAGAGTTGATGTTGCCCCAGTGCATTCAGGAAATAGGTTTGATCCTTATTGTTGTCTACGCCGCGGAGCAGCTTGTACACACCATCTTCTTCTATAACACGTGCGTAATGTCCAGTTGCGACATAATCGGCACCAAGCTGAAGAGCTTTGTTCAAAAATTCTCCAAACTTAATCTCGCGGTTGCACATGACGTCAGGATTTGGCGTCCGGCCGGCCTTATATTCATCGAGAAAATAAGAAAATACCTTATCAAAGTATTCCTTCTCGAAATTAACGGTATAGTAAGGAATATCAATCTGCTCGCATACGCGGCGAACATCCTCTGCATCGCTTTCGGCCGTACATACTCCGAATTCGTCGGTATCGTCCCAGTTCTTCATGAAGATGCCGATGACGTCATAGCCCTGCTGCTTGAGCAGAAGCGCCGTGACGGAGGAATCGACCCCTCCGGACATGCCGACGACGACACGGGTGTCTTGTTTTGCTTTTGTCATCGTAATCACCATTTCTGTACCCAAAATACCGGTCATTCATGGAACACCCGGCTCAAAATGTATTATAACATACCTGTCTACTCTAAACCTCTGAAATAAGAGACTGGAAACAACAAAATGTCCACCTGGGGTGAACATTCTCGTAAAATGTTTCGTTTACCATTTCATTTGTGACTTCGGATATGATAACATAAACTGAGAGTAATTATCGGAATACCTTGATATGACAATCAAAATGACTTGCCGAATCAATAGTATACAATAATCAGACATTAAACTGAAAGAGGTGCCCCTTTGAAAATATCAACCAAAGGTCGTTACGGACTAACAATTATGATGGAGCTTGCACTGAAATTTGGTGAAGGACCAACTTCACTTAAGAGTATCGCTGAGAAAAATGGTCTTTCCGAGCATTATCTGGAGCAACTAATTGCTCCTCTGCGCAATGCAGGGCTTGTAAAAAGTATTCGTGGAGCATATGGCGGATACATTTTGTCGCGTGAGGCGAACGCTATCACTGCCGGTGATATCATCCGTGTGCTGGAGGGCCCTATCTCTCCTGTAGACTTCACGGAAGAGGACGATGCAGCGAAACGGGATTTATGGTTGCGTATTCGTGACAGCATTGCCGATGTGCTGGATTCCACAACACTTTATGATTTGATTAACTACAAAGAAGAGAGTTTGGCTGACAATTACATGTTTTATATTTAGTCCTCGAATGAAAGATATTCCAAAAAAAAATGTGTCAACGTTTAGGCTCCCATTTGGGAGTCTTTTTTTATCTGCGATTCTATTTGTTCTTACGCTTATTAAAGAGCGCGATCCAGCAGCAAGAGGCTCCGATGAACGCTGCGAGAATCGGTATCCATTGATTAGTAGTCAAATTAGCATCTCCATAGTGCTTATAATTCTTTCGTCATAAAAACACTATAGGGGTCTTCAATGTAATCTGCAAACGGACTGCAGTATTCAAATCCATATTGTTCATATAATTTTCTAGCTGCTTCGAACCCTTCAGTGGATCCGGTTTCTAAGCTCAGCCGCCGATAGCCTTGTTGCTTAGCTTCCTTAATGATATGGGCAAGCATTTTAGATGCAATGCCCTTCCTAAGATGCTTGGTAGAAGTACGCATGGATTTGATTTCACCATGATGGCTACCCAGGTCTTTAAGAGCACCGCAACCTAAGAGTTCGCCCTGCTCCCAGGCGCTCCAGAAGGTAATTTCAGGTGTTTTTAATTTATCTAAATTCAACGCATGTACACTCTCTGGCGGGGATTGCTCAAACATGCTCTGCAGATGTTCACTGATCAATGCTATGATTTCGGTTCCGGTTAAGTTATCGATTCTAATCTCCATATTATTCACTCCCAATGATAAGATTATGGTTTGCTCTATATATCATATTTCTTTAGCGGAGTCCGCTGTTGTATGTTGTAGCAATCGGTCCAAGGCTTTCTGTATAAGTGGCATAAAGTAATTAAGAATTAAGCCGCCTAAACAAATGGTAAGTAGAGTGCCAATCCCAATAGGCCCATTGAAAATAATGGCGGCAAATAAGAAAACCAGATAAATGATTGTTCTAGTAAATAGTATACTAAGCCTAGTTATCGTTTGCAGTACTAATGTTAGTCGGTCCACTGGAATCGGTGCGAAATTTGCGTACAAATAAATGGATGTACCTAATCCAATTGCGATTAAGCCTAAACCATAAAAGGCGATTTTACTGATCCACAGATTAGGCTCGATCAGATTGTTTAACAAAAAAAGCCACATATCGATACCAATGCCTGCTATAAATGCAGTTACCAACCCTAATAATTCTGGTCTTTGCTTGGATAAACATGAATTACATCCAATCAATAGGCATGCGATCAGTACTTCCCAACTGCCTACTGTAAGACCGACATTTTGGGATAGACCGACTAAAAGTGCATCAAAAGGTGACGCTCCAAGATCGGAGATTATTGTTAGTGAAACGCCTAGGGTTAAGATGAAAATTCCGCAAGTGAAAATGGAAAACGTAGTTACACTAAACTTCTTCATTCTATTGAAGCAGAAAGATCTTTAATCATTAAAAGATGAGGGATGCCATCCTCCATAAATTCAGTAGATGAAGCCCGATAACCAAGTTTCTTATAGAACCCCTCTGCCTGAGTTTGCCCGTGCAATTTAACCTTTTGATGCCCCTTTTCAACCACGATCTCTTCTAATGCAGAAATAATTCTTTTCCCAATTCCAAATTTACGATAAGGTTCTAGGATGCAAATACGCTCTAACTTACCTAATCCATCAAGAAAGCGGATCCTTCCTGTGGCAACTGGTTGCCCATCATAATAGGCGAGAACATGCTCACATTCTCCATTCAGCGTATCGAATTCATCAAATTCATCATTAAGGGGTACGCCTTGTTCCTCAACAAATACTTTTTTTCTTATTGAAAATGCAGCTTCAAGTTCCTCGATTAGTGTAATTCTTTTAAGATTCATTCTTGCTTACTCCATTCTGTATTTGTTTTTTTTAGGAAAAACGTCATAATGAATTAACGACAATTATAAGTATATATATAATCAATATTGTTGTAAATACAACATTATTGGAACTGGTAGGTGATTGAATGAAGGAGATACTTCGTGAAGTTGGAATGATAGCGAGGGCATTAGATTCCATAAGTAATATAGAGTTCAAGGAATTAGAGCTTACAAAGGGGCAGTATTTATATCTGGTCCGGATATATGAGAATCCAGGTATTATTCAAGAAAAGCTGTCAGAAATGATAAAGGTGGACCGAACAACAGCAGCGCGTGCGATTCAGAAACTTGAAATCCAAGGTTTTATTGAAAAGAAAGACGATGAAACGAACAAAAAAATAAAAAGGTTATTCACAACTGAAAAAGGTAAACAAGCCTATTCTTTTCTGAAGAGAGAAGGGGAACATACCGACTTGGTTGCGTTAGCAGGATTATCTGAAAAAGAAACGGAAGTATTGTTTCAACTCTTGCAAAGAGTTAGGAAAAATGTTGAGGTTGAGTGGGAATACGTAAAGAAGGGAAATAAAAGAGAGTACTAAAATCAGCAATTGTTATTGAACTAACCCAACGCGATCGCATGAAAAAATGCCTTGCTAGTAATTATACTGGCAGGGCATTTTAATGAGATAATTTATATATCAACGGAGCCGTGGAACGTACGGAGCGGAGAATAAAAAAAACACCCTAAGGTGTTCTTTGAGGGTAATTATTGTTCTGCGGGTGTATTTCCCATTGCAATAGAAATTCTGTTCCAACTGTTGATTTGATTAATGACCAGTACAAGATCAATATATTGCTTCTCATCGTATTGTTCACGTACTCGTTTATATAGCTCATCAGGAACTCTTTTGGAAGGGATTAGCGTAATATGCTCAGATAGTTCGAGAGCAACCTTCTCTTCAGGTGTATAAAAAGTACATTCCTCCCAAACATTTAAACAATAAATTCGTTGTTCGGTTTCACCCATTTTACGAGCTTCGGATGTATGCATATCTATGCAGAAAGCACATCCGTTAATTTGAGAAACTCTGATTTTGATAAGTTCTCTTGTAGTCCGATTAATCGTAGATTTTTTGGTGTACATCTCCATATCCATCATGATTTTCATACCCTCAGGTGCAACTTCATTGTAGGCAACTCTTTGACTCATTTGGCAAGACTCCTTAGGCTTTAGTTTAGGAATAGTATAACTTCATTTTAACACTATTATTCTTTATATGCGAACATTTGTGCTTATTTACTTATGAGAAGGCAGAAATCACCCGATGACCTCTGCATTGGTATACATAATGTTCCAAATCTAGTATTCTAGTAAGAAGATTTTATACGGATGATGTGAAATACATAGGAGCCCGTAATGAGACGTAGTTAACATAATAATACTCAAAATGAGGTGTTTTAAAATGGGCAAGAATTATCGTTGGAGGCACGAGAAAGGAATGGGAGTATTTCGAATGTTTGGTGTGATATTTATTTTTACTCTAATGCTTAAGGGCGTCACGTTATTAGTTCAGGGAATGGAGAGTCTGGTAAGAAATACATATGAATTTGGTTATGCTTTTGGATCTTTATTAGAGAAGGTTTTTTAACTGAAAAATCGAACATATGTAATATCAAAGCCCAGTATGCTATGGATCTTGCCAGAGTGGGAATCGGCGATGATGCGGATGCGAAAGCTCAGCGTAACAGCGTTCAAGTTCATGAAAATATTTTCTTTTTCATTACCTGCACTAAAAAGCCTATCGCCTAATCCCCGGCAATAGACTTTTTATGATGTGGGCAGCCAGCCCCAATCAAGTAATAACTACATCGGAATATCCCGCAAAAATAGTCTGTGTTCCCGGACTAGTATCTGTCCATACGCCGATATATCCTCCAGGCGGAACGGAAGTGATATCAATATAATCCCCTATTAAGGTTACAGGTCCTGTACCTCCAGCATTCGGATCGAAGGAAACGTTAGTTATTCTAGTGTTGGTAAATGTCTGTCCACCGTTAATGGATCGCGCAACATATACATCTAGCAAAAATCCGTTAACCTGATTGCTGTAATAGATCACATTTACTACGCCCGTCAAAGGGTCGACATCGATCGCAGGAAAAAAGTTCTGAGATCCCGCGGGTGCACCGGTAATACTAACGGGAGTGCTCCAAGTCATGCCCCTGTCGTTTGAAATGGACATGAATACATCAGAGTACCCTTGGCGGAAATCCTGCCAGATGGTATACACACGGTTGGTAAAGGGTCCGACTGATCGATCGGTTGAAATATTCGCAAATGTTAAGACCCGAAAAGCATAGCCGGGAACGGGCAGGACTATGGGCACAGGTACGATCGTGGACACAAGAACAGGGGCGCCAAACGTTGTTCCACCATCCAAAGAAGTTCTGATCACAAATCGGAATTCCGGATTTGTCGTAATCCATGCTCCATACACGCTGCCTATCAAATCCACAGCTACATCGGGACGTTCTACCTGATTAGCTTCACTGGAAAGCAGGATGGGAGTGTCCCATGTGGCTCCATTATCACGAGATCGACTAAGAAAAGCTGTCGAGTTACCTCCGTTAGCTACATTGAACTGATGATTGTAAGAAACATAGATATTTCCTAAATATGGGCTAGATTGTCCTACATCGATTGTGATATTTGTTTCGTCATTATTAATGTAGGTTCCATACCCGCTACTTACAATTACAGGGCTGCTGAAATTAGTACCATTGTTGGTGGAAATATAGAATATAGTTGTTCCGTCTGAAGCGCCTGGAAAAGCATGTGCAGAAATGGCAAATGTATTCGGAAAGGAGTACGCAACAGCAGGTGCTTCGGCCCCTGTAAATCCTGGAGGCAGAGGCAGTAAAGCTTGTGACCAGTTGGCACCGCCATCTAACGAGCGATACATCCCTATTAATGGAACTCCGGTTGTAGTGTCTACAGCTACAGCAATCATGATCCCGGGAATAAGCAGATTCACAGCAACATAGGGTTCAAACTTTGGTGGCAAACCTGTAGTGACCTGAAAATTGAAATTGGTCATTGTCACCTCTCCTTTTTCATCTTTAATCTATGTTATGAAAAAAGCGGGAAAGGAACTGTATACCTGTCTATTTGGCTATTATTCCACGTGTTAACCCCTCCTCTTGCCTCACAACTATAAGCTAGCTGTTGAATAAGTTGATAGAAACCAAGAGGAGGAGTGAGAAAATGCCTTATACAACAGGTCTTATTACGAATACGAGAGCAACTGGTACTGCAGCGAGTAATGTAGTGGTCAGTGTTCGTAACACAAGTAATGCGAGTGCAATGATGATTGTCGAAGTCTTCGGTGTTCCATATTCCTTGCCAGCTCTTACCCCGCTTTATGTCACAGGTTATTTCGTTCCTGCAAAGAGTTCTGATATTAGAGAGTTTTTCATTGGGGGGAATCTGGCTTACGAGGTGCAAATTAGTAGTCCTTATCCTTTGGCAGAAGTAGTCACCTCTGTTTATGGGCTGGATGAGTTCGGAAATCTAGTTACCGATCAGCGGGTGCTTCAATCTGAAATGACGGAGATTACCGCTCTTTCTATACCTGTATAATAGTAATATTTAGACCATTAAGCAGCAGTCGCTGAAAGAAATAGGGCGATTGCTGCTTTTTTAGGCGTAATAAAGTATTTTAAGGGCATTCACACAGTCAGATGGGAGGAATCAAAATATACTGTTTTTATACTCCAATGTAGAGAGAGGTAAAAAATCATGGCGGATGTAGGAGTAGTTATGCCTGTGTATACCCAAAAGCCGGAGTTCTTACGGCAAGCTCTGCAGTCTGTTCTACACCAATCTTTTACCAATTTTCGGCTGGTTGTTGTGATCGATGGTGCACCTGAAATGGAACCGCTCGTGAGATCCATTATTGTCGAAGATCCAAGGGTAACGGTTATCTCTTACGTACAGAACAGGGGTATAGCACATGCACTGAATACCGGCTTTGATCTTTTGTATAGTGAGCCTAGTATTCAATATCTAAGTTGGGTTTCCAGCGACAATGTTTATGAACCCCGTTTCCTCGAAATCCTTCGGGGGGCGCTAGTTAGAGGTCCACAGGAGTTAGGCATCGTGTACAGTTCTTTTCAAAGCATCGATAACGAGGGAAGGTTTCTTCATAACGAACATCAATTAGCTACTCAGCGTAATTATCAGTCACAGCCTAAAGAGAGATTGCTGGATTACTCGCTTATTGGCGTTTCTTTTATGTACAAAGCACAGATTGCGAAGCTTGTTGGAGCTTATGGAATGGAACCGGTGGAGGATTATGATTACTGGCTGAGACTGGCTGAACATTGTGAAATTCGCTTTATACCGGTGGAACTGGTGAATTATCGTGTGGATTCTACCTTTAGTGTATCTGCCCAATTACATTCGGTTGAAAATCATCGTAGATGGAGATATGCCTATCATTTGACCCGCCATCAGGCACGGTTTCGCAGAGGAATTCCGGCGATGATTACCGTTCTATATCCTGTAGTGAATGCTTGTGCGGATGAAATAACGCGGATAGAGAATCTGTACGAACAAACGTATAGCAATTATGAATGCCGGGTGTTGGATTTATCAACTACGCGTCAGCCATCGGCTCTATTGGAAACCATACCTCATCCTGCGACAGCGTTCGCCTGGCTGCCTGGAGCTGTGGAGTCACACGCGATTTGCAGTGCTATAGAACAACTATCCACTCCATTCACGATAGTTTTAGGTCCAAAAGTTTTTATAGGAGCGCTCGATATTGAGTACATGCTGGAAGCTTTGGTAACTACGGGCGGGGATACGACTTCCAATTACTATACGGATGATCATAGCCTGATTGGATTTCGACACAGACATGTCCCATCGACCAAAGGCCACTATTATAATGAGCTGTTTCGCAGCGCAGATCTGTATGATTTGTTGAAGACCTCTTTTACCTAAAAATAATTTGCGAATGAGTGATCATAATGAAGATTTTGTTCACTTTTTATAACCCGAGTGGAGGTATGCAAACCCTGAACCGAGTTCGCTGCCAAGCGTTACATGCTCGCGGTGTAGAGTGCCATTTACTGTATACACACCATGGAAAAGGACAGCAGAATATCCGTAACATTCAAACGCATATTACCAATAGCGATGACGAGATCAGGGCAATGCTTGCTCGTGAAGCTTTTGACTTAATTGTAGTGTGTACGGATATTAACTTAGCAGAGCGGATTCGAGGGTTCGGGTATAAAGGGCCGCTTGTTTTTGAAGTGCAGGGTTTAGGCACCTTAGATGAAGCTGAGCAGGTCGTTAATAATTTTACAGAGCGCATTTACAGGCTCACCGATGCACTGCTGTATCCAGAAACAACCCATTTGCAGGCGCTTTTCAAAGGCGGATTTCCAACCATTCCACAATATTGTTTTGATGATCCGATCGATTGCGATCAGTTTGGATATACCAATTATCCCGCGAAAAGTTTCCCTATCCTCGGCTGGGTAGGACGCATTCAAACGAATAAGAATTGGCGGGAATTTCTGCAAATCGGGCAAAGGCTGCTGGCGATCCATCCCGAACTTTATTTATGGATTTTTCAGGATGATACTTTGTTTGATCCAGAGCAAAAAGAAAGCTTTGATCAATTTGTAGCTGAGACGGGGATTTCTTCACGGTTGATTTCGTATTCCAATATTCCTCATGAGCAAATGGCAGATTATATGAGTATTATTGGTGATTCGGGAGGTTTGCTCCTTTCTACCTCTATTTTGGAAGGGTTTGGATACGCGGTTGCTGAGGCGATGTTGTGCCGTTGTCCTGTACTTACTACAGATTCAGACGGCGTTCGTAGACTCGTCATTAACAATCACACTGGAAAAATATACACTAGAGGGCAGCTGGATGAAGCTGTGGTTGCTGCTCTATCCTTGATGGATGATCAGGCACTGCGGGCCAGAATCAGGATGAATGGGGAATGGCATATCCGGACTAACTTGTCCTCCGAGCTGTATGCGGACAGATTTCTGCAGATGTATCATCAATTGATGGGACGCAGAATTCATATTGAGCGACGCTGGTCTTAACTCTGCGGTTAATCCGCAGGGTTAAGATGTTTTTTCATGGATAAACAACGAGGTCAGAATTAGTGTCAATAAAAGGGTGATAATCATTCCTACCATTTGAATAATATTGTTTTCTATATCTCATTGATTAATTCCTTCGTATTATTCCGGACATTTCCTACTTCAGTGGAAACCGGATAGGCTCTCATTTGATGCTGATCATAGGGTTTAAGAAGCTTTATTAACGAAGTTGCGTCCTGATTGTCCCGGCTCAGCCATTCTGGCTCATCCTCAGGCTTCAAAATAACTGGCATACGGTTATGGATTTCAGCCATAAGTTCATTTGGGGTAGTCGTTATAATCGTGCAGGTACTTAATTTATTACCTTCAGGGTCCATCCAAATATCATACAATCCGGCCATTGAAAAAATACCCCCATCGCGCATCACGATTCGCATGGGTTGTTTGCTATTGCCCTGAACCTTCCATTCATAGAAGCCATCAGATGGAATGATGCAGCGGCGGGAGCTTACTAATCGCTTGAAAGAAGGCTTCTCAAGGAGTGACTCTGCCCGGGCATTAATCATTTTACTGCCGATTTTGTCATCTTTGGCCCATGAAGGAACCAGACCCCAGCGCAGTTCCCCAAGTTTATTGCTGGATCCTGTGTTAATGACTGCCGGAATTTGCTGCATGGGTGCTGCGTTATATGTTGGAGCATAGTGGATAATGGTTGAATCATTCGCAAAATATCTGACCATCAGCTCTTCCATGGTGACGGTTATCGTATATCGTCCGCACATTTTATACACTTCCCATTCGGTCGTTTTTGAGGCTGGATTTGTTTACAGCTTGTAAGCAGCATGTTATGCTCGAAATATTTCTTAGCTTGAACGGCTGTTGAGGGTTGTATCTTATTATAAACGAAGCACAATGAATGAAGAAAGCGGTGCATATAGGTGATTTTGGTAAGCTCTTGTTTAGCTGGTATGAAGGTAAGATATAATGGCACAGATTGTTTGGATGAGAAAATTCAGAAGCTTTTGAATGACAATCAAGCTATTGCTGTGTGTCCGGAATTATTAGGGGGATTCTCTACGCCTAGAGAGCCAGCTGAAATTGTCGGCGGGGATGGTGAGGCTGTGCTTGCAGGAACGGCTAAAGTAGTGGACCGATCGGGCATAGATGTAACAGAACTATATTTAAAAGGGGCTTATATTACGCTTGAGAAAGCTCAAGAAGTTTCAGCTACGATGGTAGTCCTCAAGGAAAACAGTCCTTCTTGCGGCAGCACCATGATTTATAACGGAGAGTTCAAAGGGAAGAAGATCGCTGGGAACGGCGTGACTGCAGCTTTACTTAGAAAAAACGGCATAGAAGTTACCTCTGAAGAGAATTGGCTGTCATTACCTTAGCCTGTGCAGGGAATTGATTACAATATTGTGTTCTTTAGTTTGTGGAAAACTAACTTCTCGCGCGGTATAATTTAATAGTTCTTAAAAACGAACTGTTTTCCTATACCCTAGAAGTGGAGAAATGAATGATGAAAACCATCTATTTGGACCACGCCGCATCAACCCCGGTTCATCCGGAGGTGGCCAAGGTCATGCTGAATATAATGACAGAACAATATGGAAATGCGTCCAGTGTACATCAGTTCGGACGTTCAGCCAAGAAAATATTAAATGGGGCGCGCGATACTATCGCCGCCTTTTTAGGCTGCTCGCCGGAAGAGTGGGTGTTCACTGGCGGCGGAACCGAAAGTGACAATCTAGCACTCTATGGAGCTGTCGCTGCTGTTGCTGCTGTTGCCCAGAAAGGCAATCATATTATCACCTCTGCGATAGAGCATCATGCAGTGCTACATACCTGCGAAGAGCTGGAGAAGGAAGGCTTTAAGGTTACTTATCTTCCTGTGGATTCTACAGGCCGAGTATCCGTTGCAGATGTAGAAGCAGCGGTGCAGGAAGACACAGTGCTAATCAGTGTAATGTATGCCAACAATGAGGTAGGAACCGTTCAGCCGATTCAGGAAATTGGCCAGTTTGCCAGAGAGCGGGGTATTCTGTTCCATGTTGATGCTGTACAAGCTCTTGGTGCCTTACAAATCACACTGCGGGAGCTTCCGGTAGATTACATGAGCTTTACAGCTCACAAAATCAATGGACCTGGGGGGATCGGTGGCCTTTATGTGCGGAGTGGAGCACCGCTGCATCCAAGACTCCACGGTGGCCTTCAGGAGCGCGGCAGACGAGCCGGAACAGAAAATTTAGCAGGTACTGCTGGATTTGCCAAGGCTGTTGAAATAGCAGTTACAGGTCTATCAGAACGTCGACAAAAAGTGCAGCTCCTGCGCAATAGACTACTTGAAGAGCTGGATGCGCTGATTGGACGGGAAAGTTATTCAATTAACGGCAATACCGAGCATTTTTTGCCAAGTATACTGAATTTGAGCTTCCCGGGAGCTAGAACAGATGTTATGCTGATGAACCTGGATATGGACGGGATTGCGGCAGCAAGCGGTTCAGCCTGCACGTCAGGATCACTGGAAATATCCCATGTTCTGAGAGCAATGGAGCTTCCAGAAAATATTTTAGGGTCAGCGATTCGATTTAGCATGGGTTTGGGTAATACTACTGAAGAAATTGAGTACGTTGCTCGAAAAGTTGAAACCATTCTGAATCGGCTGCGTATCAGAGACTAGTTACTTCTAGGCTATGGTAGGTATCCTGATCATTCGGGCTTTCACTTTTTGAGAACTCGTAATTACACTCAAAGTGAGGAGACCGAGCAGCCATGAAACTTCAAGATCTGATCGGCTTGGCTGTATATGAAGTTGAAGAGGGTAACGCAATCGGCAAAATTGTCGATATTTTGCTCGATTCAAACTGGAATATTACGGGTATTGAACTGGAAAGCAAATCTTTTTTTGGTGGCCATGTGAAATTTGTGGCATGGGAAGATATTGTGGCCTACGGCGAGGATGCTGTCATGATTCGTAATAAAGAGTCGATTGATAAGATAGATGCCGATCATATACCTTGTACTTTTCTACTTGGAAAGAACAAACTTAAGGATTTGAAAGTGCTAACTACAACTGGAACTATACTCGGACGAATATCTGATGTTTATTTTGACCAAAAGTTGGGAAACACAATAGGAGCGCTGGAAATTAGTGACGGGCTTGTCACTGATTTGATCGAAGGCCGCAAATGGCTGCCTTGTTCTGACGAGATGTCCATTGGTGAGAATGCATTAATGGTTCCTGCGATGAGCGAAGAACGGCTACAAAAAGCCATTAATATTGTTAACGGATAGGTGGAATGTATTATATGAAGTGTCCAAACTGCAACTCCAAAGATATCGGAAAGATCGGTTCCCACCAGTTTTATTGCTGGGGCTGTTTCATCGAATTGACGGTAAATGGCGAAAAAATGTCGGTTTATCAAGTTGAAGAAGACGGCACACTAAGCTCGCTGGACGACCTGTTCTCCGGGGATGATATGACTCAGGATTTCCCGCAAATTCATGCGTCGTCTTAACTATGAATCTTGCTTTGTAAGCAAGACTGCTCTATGTACTTAAGCGTCAATTTCCTTTCAGCTGAAATCAGTTGCAAGGTTATTGACGCTTTTTTGTGTGTTTGATGGTTATTTTGCTGCGGCCATACATATACTTATTTACGAAGCTAGTCCAGGCTCTACCGCAGGAGGGTACTCTCATGGAACAATGGTCCCAAAGTAAATGGTTCCGCTGGATGATCGGAGTGCTGCTATCCCTGATCATTTTGTATTTTGTTTGGTTGCTTCGTCCGATGCTGCAGGGGATTTTTGTATTTTTAAAGGCAATCCTCGCTCCATTTCTGGCAGCTATGATTATTTCCTATGTGCTGAATCCCGTGGTTAGTATGCTGGCCGGACGGAAGATGCCGCGTAGCGTAGCTGTTCTACTTATATATGCAGTGTTTCTAACGGCGATTACCGTGATCGCCATCAACCTTATCCCGATGTTTATTGAGCAGCTTGAAGAATTAAATGAACATCTGCCTGAGATCACACTGCAAGCCCAGGGGCTGATGAGCCATATGAATACAAGGCTAATACCGCCTGGGGTTGAAATGGGGATGAACAACTGGTTTTTTCAACTGGAGAATCGTCTGGCCGAAGGGATTTCGCATTTTCTCGATAATATAGGGACAACGATTAACTTGCTGTTCAATGCTTTTATCGTGCCGTTTCTGGTGTTCTATATTTTGAAGGATTTTGACGTATTTGAACGGACGGTGGTCTCTTGTCTGCCCCGCGCACGCCGCAAGTCTATTGTTACTTTGTTAAAAGATATCGATGCTGCGCTCGGCAATTACATTCGCGGACAATTTCTGGTCTGCATCATTATAGGTGTGCTTGCCTATATCGGCTATGCCATCGTCGGAATGCCTTATGCCTTACTGTTCGCCAGTGTGGTGGCAGTATTTAATATTGTTCCGTATATGGGTCCTTTTCTAGGGGCTGCACCTGCCATTGTGATGGCTTCGACCGTCTCTTTTCGATTAGTTCTACTGGTTGCTGTGGTAAACACTTTATGCCAAATTGTGGAGAGCAATATTATTTCTCCACAGGTCGTAGGCAGGACGCTACATTTGCATCCGCTGCTTATTATCTTCGCATTGCTGGTAGGTGGTGAACTGGCAGGGATGATTGGACTTATCCTTGCTGTACCGTTCTTTGCAGCTGCAAAAGTCGTAATTCAACACTTTATGGCGTTTTTAATCAAACGAAAGCCCGTATAAAGGGATAATCATTGACTATTGATAACAGTTTTGTATATAATGTTGGGGAATATTACTGATGACTCAGTATATAGTTGTTCGATGATGAGGAGTATTAATTCTATACCGTTATTGCAGAGAGCCGACACTAAGGTGCGAGTCGGTTAACGGAACAGAGTGAACTCACCTCGGAGTAACGGTGCAAGTTTACAGGATATCCATAAGAGATAATGGATGTCATGAATGAACCGCCGTCGCCTCACCCCCGCTAAAGGGTGCAAAGTGAGTGGCAGAATAAAGTATATTCGCCGCTAACTAGGGTGGTACCACGGGAATTATAACCTCTCGTCCCTAGCGATAATACGCTAGGGATGGGAGGTTTTTTTGTAAATATAAGAGAGTATACGTTTTACGCAATACTTCATGTCTTATATTTCCCGCATAAACGCTTACCGTCCTTATAAGGACACCGAAGGTGTATATGCTTGGTTAAGAAATAAGAAATCTAAGAAGTAACACTCCAAGGAGGAGCAGACAATGAGCGACAATCAAACAAATAGCACACCCGCTGGTGGTTACCGGGCGCAGACTATTGAGCCGAAATGGCAAAAGTTCTGGGATGAGAACAAAAGCTTTAAGACAGGAGAAGATCCTGAAAAACCCAATTTTTATGCACTGGATATGTTTCCGTATCCTTCAGGTGCAGGACTGCACGTAGGTCATCCAGAGGGTTACACAGCGACTGATATCGTTTCTCGCTACAAGCGGATGCGCGGTTTCAATGTATTGCATCCGATGGGCTGGGATGCTTTTGGACTTCCGGCAGAGCAGTATGCGATGGATACCGGCCAGCATCCACGTGATTTTACCGATAAGAACATCGATAATTTCCGTCGTCAGATCAAATCGCTGGGTTTCTCCTACGATTGGGACCGCGAGATCAGCACGACAGATCCGGATTATTATAAATGGACACAATGGATTTTTATCCAGTTGTATAACAAAGGCCTGGCTTATGTAGCAGAAGTACCTGTTAACTGGTGTGAGGCATTGGGTACGGTACTTGCCAACGAAGAGGTTATCGATGGTAAAAGTGAGCGCGGCGGTCACCCGGTCGTGCGCAAACCGATGCGTCAATGGATTCTGAGAATTACAGAGTACGCTGAGCGTTTGCTGGAGGATCTGGAAGAGCTGGATTGGTCCGAAAGCATCAAGGATATGCAGCGCAACTGGATCGGGAAATCAACAGGTGCAGAAGTGAACTTTAACATTGAAGGTCACGAGGCTAACCTGACCGTGTTTACTACACGTCCAGATACACTGTTCGGAGCAAGTTACTGCGTACTGGCACCAGAGCATGAGCTTGTTGATGTGATTACCACTGAAGCTCAGCGTGCTGCTGTGGCAGAATATCGTGAAAAAGCTTCTCGTAAAAGCGATCTGGAGCGTACGGATTTGGCAAAAGAGAAGAGCGGTGTCTTCACAGGCGCATATGCAATTAATCCTGTGAATGGTGCGAAGGCGCCAATCTGGATTGCAGATTATGTGCTTGCTGGTTACGGAACGGGAGCAATCATGGCAGTTCCGGGTCACGATACACGCGACTGGGAATTTGCTAAACAATTCGGCCTGAATATCGTGGAAGTCGTTCAAGGCGGCAACGTTGAAGAAGAGGCTTATTCCGGAGATGGTCCGCATGTCAATTCTGATTTCCTGAATGGACTCAAGAATGAAGAAGCGATTGCGAAGATGATTGCTTGGTTGGAAGAAAAGGGCGTAGGTAAAGGCAAAGTAACCTATCGTCTGCGTGACTGGCTGTTTAGCCGTCAACGCTACTGGGGAGAGCCCATTCCAATTCTGCATTTGGAAGATGGCACAATGAAGACTGTTCCGGTTGATCAGCTGCCGCTGGTACTGCCGGATGTAGATGCGATCAAACCTTCGGGTACAGGGGAATCTCCACTTGCGAATGTAACAGAGTGGGTGGAAACTATTGATCCTGAGACTGGCATGAAGGCTCGCCGCGAGACGAACACCATGCCGCAATGGGCGGGCAGCTGCTGGTATTACCTGCGTTATATTGATCCGAAAAACGATCAAGAGCTGTGCTCCCCTGAGAAGCAAAAAGCATGGCTTCCAGTAGATCTGTATATTGGTGGAGCGGAGCATGCCGTGCTTCACTTGCTCTATGCACGTTTTTGGCACAAGGTGCTTTATGATCTCGGCGTTGTTGAAACAAAAGAACCTTTCCATAAGCTGGTTAACCAAGGTATGATTCTTGGAAATAATAATGAAAAAATGAGTAAATCACGCGGAAATGTCATCAACCCGGATGAGATTGTGGAAGCTTTTGGTGCAGATACACTACGTGTGTATGAAATGTTTATGGGCCCTCTGGAAGCAACCAAACCTTGGAATGAAAAGGGTGTAGAAGGAGTTCACCGTTTCTTGTCCCGTGTATGGCGCCTGTTCGTGAGTGAAGATGGTAAGCTGAGCACCAAAATCACAGCAGACGGTGGTACTGACGAGTTCAAACGCACTTGGCACAAGACCATTAAGAAGGTCACTGATGATTTCGAGCATCTGCGTTTCAATACCTCAATTAGCCAGTTGATGATTTTTATTAACGATGCTTATAAGCAAGAAACTTTGTCCCAAGAAGCTGCTGAACACTTCGTACAAATGTTGTCACCACTGGCGCCTCACATCGCTGAAGAGCTGTGGCAGCTGCTCGGTCACGAAGGAAGTATCAGCTACGTGGCTTGGCCAACGTATGATGAAGCATGGACGGTGGATGCTGAGGTTGAAATCGTTATTCAGGTAAATGGTAAAATCGTACAACGCGCGTTGATCCCGCAGGATATGGGTCAAGAAGAGATGCAAGCTCATGCGTTGTCACTCCCGAATGTGAGTGCAGCAGTAGAAGGTAAAACCGTACGCAAGATCATTGCGGTTCCTGGCAAGCTTGTAAATATCGTAGTGGGTTAAGCGAAGAACGCAATAATGCCCGCAGCAACGGAGAACTCCGTGCTGCGGGTTTTATTGTTTTCTAACGGTCTACAGGACTTTGAATAATACCGTCATGCCCAAATAGCGCATCCAGCTTGGTGACATCCTCATCGTATTTATCATGCGTAGTCATGATGAGACGTTCGAATACGCCCTCAAGGCTAATGCGAAGATGGTTCAGTGCCTCTGCGGTAATCCCGCCACGGACAGCTACACGTTCTTGGAGCTCTTGCGGGGTGAATTCTCTTTCTGTTAGCAGCTTGCCTGTTCCAAGCAGCATTTCACCTGCAAGCCGGCTGATTAACGTCTCTTCAATTCCGGTAACTTCCACCGCAGCTTCAATCCAGCGTTCAATGAAATAGCTCAAGAACGCAGGTCCGCAGCTGGAGAAATCAGAAGCGATTCGGGTATGGGCCTCTTGAATTTCCAAAGGAACACCTATGAAAGACAACAGCTGCAGCAGCACAAGCCTGTCTTCTTTATTAAGCCTGCTGCCAAATATGCACAGTGATGTCCCACTTTTGACACAGTGTGTAATGCTGGGGATGATCTTGGCTATTTTGGACGGCAAAGCGGATTCCAGATGTTGCAATTGAACGGGACTTGTAATGGATACGACGATTTGATCGCTGCGGAGATAAGGGCCGATCTCATCTGTTAAGGTTTTGAATTCCAGCGGTTTTACACATAAAAAAACAATGTCACTTCCAGTCGCTGTTTCACTATTGCTTCCGCATAAGTTTATGCCGGGATGACGATCTTCTAGCTCCAGCAGTTTATTCAGACTGCGGTTGCTGGCGAGTACATCGCACGGATTCAGGGCTCCGGAAGAAAGAAAGGCGTCAATCAGCAGGCTGCCCATGCTGCCTGTTCCGATAAATCCTACTTTCACCTGTGGTTCCTCCTTTCTAGCGTTGCTTTTTTACTAACTGACATGAATGCTCTTCGTTATATGTATGCAGGATAGACTTGGACAGATGACAGGTTTTGTATGAATTATTAAAGGAGTTTCCAGCTGTAAGAATGTATGAAGATTCACAAAAAGGCATAAGAAGAATTTTTGTGAGGAGGAAAGTGATATGAATAAAGGGAGTATCGTGCTCGGAGTGGCTGCTGCTGTAATAGGAAGTGGGCTATTCTGGGCGGCGGGAAGCAAGGGCGATTCCGGGATTGCCGGGTGGGAGACCTTGAATGTTCGTATGGAGCAAGCAGTTGGAAGCGCTGAGTCCGGTGACGCTCCAGCTACTGGGGGCAGTGAGGGAGGTCATCAGACGAAGGGAAATAAGCTACATTTAGAGAAAGATGCAGGACAGGCTGAAGCTGCTGGGAATGTTGAAGATGGTGAAAAGGTTAAGGTGGCTGCGCAAGCAGAACAAGCTGTCCAAACTTCGGCAGATGAAAAAGCTACGGCAGCCGCTGCGGGGGAGCGAGCAAAAGGAGCGGGCCAAACACCAACGGCAGAAGGTCAAACACCAACAGGGGCAGAAGTTCAAACGCCAAACATTGCAGGGAAGCAAACGTCGGCAGGGGATAAAGCTGTTGCGGCTAAGGAGGCGACTGAGCTTTCCGCATCAGCAGCTTCACAGGAAGGTAAAGTAAATGTGAATACTGCGGGTGTTAAGGAGCTGATGGATCTTCCGGGCATCGGAGAAAAGAAGGCTCAGGCAATTATGGATTACCGCAACCGTGTAGGGACCTTTCGCAGCCTATCTGATCTGGGGAAGGTAAAGGGGATAGGACCTAAAATGCTGGAGAAGTTAAAAGCTTTAGTAATATTTTGAAGATAAATAGGAAATGAAGATCGTTGGAAGTGCCACAACCGTTGTCCTAGTGAAAACTTGCGGGGATGTGCTACAATAGTTAACAACTATTTAGAAGGATATGGAGATTGATTATGACTACTGCCTATCGTAAAGACTGGGATACTTATTTCATGGACATTGCCTGTATGGTCTCAACTCGTTCACGCTGCTCACGACGACATGTAGGTGCTGTGCTGGTGCAAGGCAAAAAGCTGCTTGGTACCGCGTACAATGGGGCGCCAATGGGCGTACCTGATTGCTCAGAGGCAGGTTGTATGCTCTCGGAGCAATATGAGATGGAGATCGTGGATGGCGTAGAGACTATGGTGAAGAAACAGCGCTGCATTCGCACGATTCATGCGGAACAGAATCTTTTGCTATTCACAGACCGGATTGACCGGGAAGGCAGCACCGTCTATGTGACGGATGAGCCTTGCTGGACCTGTGCAAATATGCTGGCTAATAGCGGTATTGTGGAGATTGTGTATTATCGTCCTTACCGTAAGGATATGGAAAAGGTAGAAGCAATGATGGCTGCCAAAGGCATCGTATTTCGCCAATTGGAAAATTATGAGCCACCAAGTGAAACGATGATTAAAGTAGCGGATTAGCTGTATTGTACAACCCTAATTGAATAAGATGACTTGAGGAAGAACCTCTCGTACGCCTTTATGGCGTATGCAGAGGTTCTTTTTTTATCTTGCGAAAGGAGGAGAATGGAGACGTGAAGGAGAGACCCTTATTAAGTTTTACAGTGTGTTGGGTGACTGGAAGTGTAGCAGCGTGTTTATACTCAGGGATTGGCTTGTGGTTGGCGTGGGCTGGATTACTATTGTTACTGGTTAGTATGAGAGTTTGGGTGAACATGAGCTGGAAACAGCTGGCGGTATTTTGTTTGGCGATTATTATATCCGCTGGATATTGGGAATGGAATGAAGGCCGCAATGTAAGTCACCTGCCTGAAGTGCTGGGGAAATTATTTTCGGAGTTGAATGAGACTGCCGTGGAGGCTAAGGGGACGATTATTTCCGTTGTGGAACGGGACGGGGACCGGGTTGATTTTACGATGAAGCTCTCAGAGTTATCGTTGATTACTGAGAAAGAGGCCGCTTCGCCTGATCCGCGGGATGAACAAGATAAAAGGGGGCATGGGGAGTTAATTATGGTGCAGATCAAACTTCTTGCCGAGCAAGAAATCGCTATTGCCGCGGAGTGGCGCAGAGGGGATCAGGTGTCGCTAAACGGTGTACTTGAAGAGCCAGCGACAGCGCGGAATTACGGAGGGTTTGATTATCGAGCCTATTTACATACGCAGAAGATCCACTGGCTTCTAAAGGGTCAGGGGGCAGAGAACGTGCAAGCAACGGCTCCAGATTCATGGCGTCCGTTAATGATCTTACGCTGGAATGATAAAGCGCGGGCAGTTCTTGGAGCAGAGACGGATCGGCTGTTTCAAGAGCGCCACTCTGGATATATGAAGGGTTTGGTGATTGGGATGCAGGATGATCTCGATCCGGATACCTTTAAGCAGTTCTCACAACTTGGGTTGACACATATCCTCGCCATTTCAGGCATGCATGTTGCAGTGTATGTTGGTGTTCTTTTATTTATATTCAGGCGCTTACGGATGACAAAAGAGACCACGCTAACAGTCACCTTAGTGCTCGTTCCCATATACGTCCTTTTGACAGGTGCGGGTCCGTCTATCGTACGTGCGGGATTAATGAGTATGATTGCATTGCTCGCTGCACGAGTTGGCATGCTGAAGGATGGACTGAATATTTTGGCTGCAGCGGCACTGGTTATGCTGATTTGGAATCCTTACATGCTGCTCAGTGTCAGTTTCCAGTTGTCATTTCTGGTGACCTTAGGATTAATGGTCTACGTTCCGCTTATGGACCCTCTGCTGAGGGCACTGCCACGCTGGCTTAAAAGCGCCGTCTCTGTGACTCTAGTTGCCCAGTTGGTCTCATTTCCATTGACGATCTATTATTTTAATCAATTTTCGCTGCTGTCTTTAGTGGCTAATCTGGTTTTTGTGCCCTTTATTACTTTTATTGTATTGCCTTTAGGAACGCTGGCGCTACTGCTTGGACGATTGTGGGGAGATGCTGCAATTTTTTTGGCACATATTACGGAGCTGCTGAATAACGTTACTTTTTATGCGGTTGAATGGATCAATGGTTTTGCTGGTGGAGTTTTGATTTGGCGCTCGCCTTCACTGCTGTGGATCGGAGTGTATTATGTCTTGTTGTACGGGCTGTTGTATGCTGCCAAGCTAAGAATGGAAGCCCGCGCAACACCGCAGTATATGGAGGATGAGACGAAGCCGTTAGCTGAGATTGGTTTACCTGTGAACAAGCACGGCGGGTTTGGGGGAGCGGGGAGCGCACAGTATTTTTTGGATGCGCCTATGTTTGTACGTTGGAGCGGAGCGATTGTTCTACTATCTGCGGTTGGACTGGGCCTAATGCTGTACAAGGGTTATCAGTCAGAAAGAATGGAAGGTAAAGGGACGATTAGTTATCTGGATATCGGGCAAGGCGACAGTATCCTCATCACTACACCAAAAGGAGCTCATATTCTTGTAGATGGTGGAGGAACGTTAAATTTTGGGCAAAAAGAAGAATGGCGCATTCGCCGCAGCCCGTTCGAGGTAGGGGCTAAAGTGTTGGTGCCTTTGCTTAAAAAACGTGGGATCCACCGTCTGGACGCGATTATTTTGACTCATGGGGATCAGGATCATGCCGGGGGACTCCAAGCCGTTATGGAGGCGATTCCGGTTTCGGCACTGCTTTTTAATGGCACACTCGCTGACCGTGAATCTTATATGGAGATGATGCGGACTGCGCTGGAGAACAATGTTCAACTGTATGCCGTGCATCAGGGAATGAGGCTTTCCCCGGATGATAAGACAAAGCTGTCCTTTTTATGGCCGGAGGAACAAGATAGAGAGGGAGCAGCGTCAGGTTCTTCTATGCTGAATGGCATCCCAATGCTAGAGGATCAGAACCACGATTCTGTAGTTTTTCGTTTAGAGATGAACGGAAGGAATTTTCTATTTACCGGAGATATGGATCTGGAAGCCGAGGAGGAGATTGTGCAGCAAGAACTGCAAAAGGGTATTAACGCAGGACCTGCCATTGACGTTTTAAAAGTAGCTCACCATGGGAGCAAAACTTCAACAGGCGAGTCTTGGCTGCAGTTCTGGCATCCATCGGCTGCGGTGATTTCTGCGGGAGTAAATAATCTATATGGTCATCCGAAAGCTGAGGTATTGGAACGTTTGGAAGTTAATCATGCTGCTATTTTTAGAACGGATCGGCAGGGGGAGATTCAGATGCGTGTGCGGGCCGACGGGATTATGGTGCGTCATAAGTTGGCGGAGGGAGCGGATTAAGGAAGGTAGTAGAGTAATGTGATTGAGTGCTGGGGTATGAAAGAGGGATTTGTGAGTGCACACGGACTTCTACTGTTGCGGTTTGTGTAAGCGGGCAAAGTTGCTCCTATCCGAATTAATTTAGGTAGTAGACAGCTCAAGTAGCTCCTTCTGTCGCGTTAGTGCAGAGTAGGTCATCATGTATCAATATCGCAGAATCTATGTAGCTCTTTCCGTTGCATTCTTCCCCATAGACACCATAGAACCTAAAAACTCGTTTAGTTGCACTTTGTGCAATAGATCGCACTTTAAAGTAGCTGGATCTTCATTTAGTTGCACTTTGTACACTTGGAATCTGGAAAAATGCCTATTTCTCTAATTTTGAGCAGAAATAGTTGCATGAAGTGCAACTAAATCACTTTATGAGCTGGAAAGATCTTTTTTAGTTGCACAAAGTGCAATAGAACGCTCCATATGAACATACCAAAGCGCTTCTGTTACATATTATCGTTGTAACGATGTTAACTTCCACCCAAATTCCGATTACTTGCTGATGATCCCAGTCCATTTGTTCTAGCACCTGCTCTAATGCAGTAACTGTAGTCCCTTTCTAGCACCAGCTGCTCTATTGCAGTAACTGTCGTAACTGTTGTCCTGTCTAGCACCAACTGCTCTAATGCAGTAGCTCCAGCTCCAGTAACCGCCGTCCTCCTCCAGTAATTATTACGCGTGCATGCACAATCTATGTAAACGCTTTATAATAGAGATAGAAGATTCTGGTAAACTCTATGCCTATTTAAACTATGTTTCAAAGCCCGGTGGTGAGAAGCTTATGTCCTCCGTGTTTTGTAGCGAATTAGGAGATGAAGCGATAGTGAATACATATGCAGAATTTAGAGTCACAGCGGAAAGTGTATACGATGTTCAAGTGGAATGTAGTAATCCAATTGGACATGCTTGGCGAATGATCGCCAGAGATCATGAGCAGGTGTTCGGAAAAGCTCCGTTACAAGGAGCAGCAGCTACTGTAATTATTCGTTATGCAACACAGGATGATGGCTGCCCGGAATGGGCAGAGGGTTTTTGTTTGCATTTTGCAGGTAGTGAAGAGGATCGGGTCCTGCATATTATCGGCCGTGATGAATTGGGCATTATTTATGGGATGCTTCATTACAGCCGCCACGTGCTTGGTGTCGATCCCTTCTGGTTCTGGGCGGAGCTTCCTCCTGCTAAGAAAGATGCGATCAATCTGCCTGTTTCTGACTACAACAGCATTCAGCCAAAGGTACGTTACCGAGGTTGGTTCGTGAATGATGAAGTGTGTCTTATCGGCTGGAAGGAGGATTATCCTCCGACGGCGGAGGTATGGGAGCCTGTTTTTGAAGCGCTGCTGCGCTGTGGTGGAAATATGGTAATCCCGGGGACGGATTTGCCGAGAGACGGAGTTCATCATCAGCTTGCGGTAGATATGGGACTGTGGATCACACATCATCATGCGGAGCCGCTTGGCGCGCAAATGTTCCTGCGTGCTTTTCCGGGCAAGCAGGCTAGCTATAAAGAATATCCAGAATTGTTTGAACAGCTGTGGAGAGAAGCCATCGAGCGGCAAAAAGATGAAAAAACACTCTGGGTGCTCTCCTTCCGCGGACAGGGCGATAAACCATTTTGGGAGAATGACCCCTCTTTTGATACTCCGGAGAAACGGGGCGATTTGATCTCATTTGTGGTTCGCAAGCAATACGATATGATCTGTGAATATGTGGACCAGCCTGTGTGCTGTATGGCGATGTACGGAGAAATTGCGGAGCTGTATAAACAGGGAAAGATCGAAGTTCCAGAAGGTGTTATTAAAATATGGGCGGATAACGGATACGGCAAAATGGTGTCGCGACGACATGGCCATCTGAATCTGCGCGTGCCTGCTCTACCCGAGGCAGGAGATCAAGGCAAAAACGGGGTATATTACCACGTCACCTTCCACGATTTGCAGGCCTCCAATCATCTAACACAATTCCCTACGGATCCGTCCTTTATAGTGGAGGAATTACAGGGTGCATTTGCGGCAGGGGCTAGTGAATATCTGCTGGTGAATTCAGGGAATATTTTGCCTCATCTCTATACATTAGATCTGACAGCAAAGTTGTGGATGGATGGAACAGCAGATGCTGATGAACAACTTCAGACCTTCGTTAACCGTTTCTACACAGCGCAGCAGGGGCGAATTGCCCAATTGTACAAAAGCTACTTCAAAAACACCATAGTATATGGTCCTAATGCTGACGACCGCGCAGGCGATGAATTCTATCATCATCCGGCAAGGCAGATTATAGGGCATTGGCTGCAAAATAAGACGGAGAGCGATGAACGTCTGTGCTGGGCCGCAGGGGATGTTCCTTTTGTAGAGCAGGTTCGATGGTTCAGGGATCGAGCTGAGCGAGTTGTACTAGTCTGGTATCTGCTGCGAAAGCAGTGCCTAGAGGTGATGGAACTTTTACCCGAAAAAGAGCGAAACAGGCTGCATGTTCAACTGCTAGTTCAAATTGAGCTGCATTGGAGCGGGTGCAGAGGGTTATCCTCTCTTTGCCAGGCGTATATGTGTTACCAAGAAGAGCGATTTCCAGAGGCGTTTATCGAAGCTTCACATGCGGTTTGGGATTATAAGGAGGGCCAGCAGGCTCTTTTACGGGTAGAGATCGGTCAGTGGAAGCATTTTTATCGGGCTGATTGGTTGACCAATATTGCCAACACTATAGATCATGTAGAAACAGCCCGCAAATTTTTGCGGATTCAGGGGGATAGTCCGGATATGTTTTTATGGTATAAGGAATATTTGATGCCCGAGACTGAAAAGCATATCTATCTGGAAAATACGCATCGTAATCCGTTACCGGACGATGAGCTTGCACGGCGGCTGGAGGAGAAATTCAGCTCTCTTTAAAATATCCGCACACCACTAGTGAACGCTTAAAACGTTCATCGGTGGTGTTTTTTAATGAATGACCTATTTTTTTATTTTAGAGGGAACTTTTTCAAGTTTGGAAAGTCTTATTAGGCAAGGGGTGAGGCGAAACATGCTAAGCGAAGATATACCATATACAGCAGCGTACGCGCCCGCAATGAGTTTGCGGGAAATGATGGAGGCGCATGGCTCGGATGTGTGGAATTATGCTTTTTTCTTAACTAGAAGTCGAGAGCAGGCAAATGATATCAGCCAAGAAGTATTTTTGAAGGCGTATAAGAATGTTGGGAAATACCGGGGTCAATCTTCGATGAAAACCTGGCTGCTTACAATTACCAGAAATACGGCCTTCAGTTGGAGTAAAAATAGCTTTTGGCGCAGATTCATAGCTTTGGGCGATCAACCTACTACTGTTAATGCTCCTTCTGCGGAAAAAGAAGCTCTCGGCAATCAGTATGCGAACCGTATCTGGGAAATTATTATGACCCTTCCAGAGAAGAACAGAGAGGTGCTTGTGCTAGATATTCAACATGGATTATCCATTGCCGAAATGTCAGATTTGCTGAATGTAGCACAAGGAACCGTGAAATCTCGGCTCGCGCGGGCGAGAGAGAAGGTTAAAGAGGCTATCCAGAAGGAGGAGAGGGAATGAAACGCAACGCGGATGATAGTAATCCAGTGATGATCGGGCAGACGGATTGGTATGCGGAAGCAGGCAAAAGACCTTTCATTGAAGATGGTTTCACGCCTGAGTTAATGATGCGGATCGAACAGGCTGCTGTGAATAAAAGTTCAGGTTACAAACGTTATTGGATGAATAAAAATGTGCTTCTAACCAGTCTGGCTACGGTTTTGTTGATAGGTGCGCTTACCTTGCCTATGGGTGTATGGAAAAACACAGGGCCAATCCATTCGCCATCCGTTCAGTCACAAGGCGCAGGCATACTGCCTTCTTCTAGTTCTGCAACTAATGATAAAGCGTTAGAGCCTCCGACAAGTCCAGTAGAATTTGAGATTAGCGGTAAGAAATACTACATGCCTTTGCCAATGAACAGAGATAAGAGCAAAGCGTATGCCGTTGAGACAACAGCGGGAATTCTTTGGTCGCCGCCACCCCCGATGGTTGACTACAAGAAGCCAAAGTACACACATCCTACAGAACCGTTCACTCTTTACCTGAGCTCTAAGGACCAGACGGAGCTAACGGCTTCTTCGGCTACTAGGATTTATACTTTTCCTCTTTATGGGGGAGGGGCAAGTACGTATCAATATTTGAGTGGATTTTTTGGGGCAGGCGATTACGTCCTGTTAATTTCCTTCAAAATGACTCTTGGTGTAGGAATGTATGAGGATGTTAAATTTTCAATGCTTAATGTTAAAAAAGCAGCGGCGGGAGAATCTGTAGTTCCAATAGCGCTTGCATCCTTCGATAATACACTTTTAGAATACAAGTCATTAATCGCTGTTGATAAGGAGCATGGACAACTCGTACTTAGTTACTTAGAATATGCAGGGGATAAAAAGTACAAAGAGAAAACCGTACTTTATGATATGGAGACCATGAGCATTCCAACACCTGCTACAGCAATTGGTTTTAAAGAGATTAAGGGAGAAACATTAATTATGGATTATAAAGTGGGTGGGGAACAACGTAAAGCGGATATTCTTACGAAAGCTGGATTGGGGTGGCTGGATGAGAATTGGGCTTTTTTATCCGAAGAGCAACAAAATAAGCTTTATATGGATTATATGAACAATACTCCCTAGTAGATAAATCACTAAATAAAAGCTATACTTTTTGATAAAGTATTTTCTTTTGAGAAGAGTGGAGCCGAAGCGATGAAGAAGTTAACGATTGATGATGTGGCTCAAAAAGCGGGAGTTTCGAAAAGTACGGTCTCCCAATTTTTGAACAAACGTTTTAAATATATGAGTGAAGCGACGAAAAACCGGATTGAGGCAGTAATTGAGGAGCTTAATTATCAGCCGAATGGTCTGGCGCGCAGTCTGAAGCAGAATCGGACGCATATGGTCGGGATCATCGTAGCCAATATTGACTATACGCTGTCAATCCAATGTATCCGGGCGATTGAGAATGAGCTGCAGCATCACGGAATCCAAGTGATCATATGCAACGCGGATGAGAATGCGGAGAAAGAAAGCAAGTATGTAGAAACCTTAATCGCACGTCAGGTGGACGGGCTGATTATTTTTCCTACAGGGAATAACCCGTCTGCCTATAGCAAGCTGATAGAGGCTGATTTTCCGCTAGTCTTTATGGATCGTCTGGTAGATGGAATCACCACGCAGAGTCTATTGCTGGACAATGAAATGGCGGCAAAGATAGGCGTAGGGCAGCTAATACAGCAAGGTCATGAGCGGATTGCTCTGGTGTCCCTCCCAATTGGGGAGCATGCGATTACCCCTCGGAAAGAGCGGATTAGTGGCTACAAAAAAGCGATGGAAGAAGCGGGCATAACGCTGCGTGAGGAGTATATTTGCAGTGTATCCAAAGAGGAATTAGCTTCGGGGCTGGAACACTTATTAGCACTGCCGGAGCCGCCGACCGCGTTGCTTGCTACGAACGACATCACGCTAGCGGAGATTCTGAAATATGCGAATCGAAATGCCATCTCTATTCCAGAACAGTTGTCGGTCATCGGGATAGATGATGCGGAATTCGCGCAAATATATAATCCGGTCATTACGACAATCCGACAGCCTGCTTACGAGATGGGGATGCAGGCTGCCAAGATTATACTCTCTTGTATCGAGGATAAGGGAGCTTCTGTTCCAATTACATATCGTTTCCCGCCGACCTTGCAGCAAGGGCAGTCGGTGAAGTCTTACAAATAAGTTTGAACTATAAAAAGGGGAGTGCCCAGCAGCTATTTCTTAGCTTGTTGAGCACTCCCCCTTTTATTGGACCTAACTTTATCTAAACACTAAACTTGGGTTTGATTGAGTAATATTTTCGCGCAGGAAGTCGCTATCGGACTCAGCTGATCTTATAAGCAGTATAATCCCATATTTGGAGTACTATCGGACCCCATCGCAGTTATCGGCATGGAAAACATGCTAAATGCCCTTTTTCATAAGGAATAGCGTCACTGGAGTTCGAAACTACGCCGCAAAGGTAAAAAAATCGCAAATAGCGTCTTCTGGGTCCGAAAGCCCCAGGGGTACGTGATTACACTGCTGAAGCATAGCAATAGCAATAGCAATAGCAATAGCAATAGCAATAGCAATAGCAATAGCAATAGCAATAGCAATAGCATAGCCATAGCAGCCAATCAGCGACCCAAAAAGCAGAGCAGCGCTCCTCCAATAACGGAGAATCGCTGCTCTTTTGCGATTATTAGACTTCTTGTTGCATAAACTTCGCAAGTTCCTCACGGGTGGGAAGTCCGTCCATATCGCCTGGCGACATGACGGCTAACGCACCGATCGCATTGCCGCGTTTGACGGCCTCAGCAATCGGAAGCTTTTCCAGCATCGCACTGATTACGCCAACCGCAAATCCATCACCTGCACCCACCGTATCAACAACCTGCTCCACCTTGAATCCGTCCACGTAACCTTCCCCAGCAGAGGATTTATAGTAAGCGCCTTCAGGGCCAAGCTTGATGACGACTAAGCTTACGCCACGCTCCAGGTAATAGTCAGCAATCTCTTCGGGTGTGCTCAGTCCGGTAAGGATTTTACCTTCACCGAGTCCCGGCAGGAACCAGTCGCAGCGTGTAGCCAGATCATTGATGGTACTCACCATTGTTTCTGTATCCGGCCATAAGCTAGGACGCAGATTAGGATCCAGAGAGATCGTCTTTCCTTTACTCTTCATAAATTCCATAGCGTGAATAGAAAATTCAAGACAGTTCTTGGACAAAGCGGCGGAGATACTTGTAACATGCAGATGTCCTGCGGAATTGAAGTAGGCCTCGTCAAAATCCTCCAAACTAAGCGTGGAGGCCGCGGAGTTTTTGCGGAAGTATTCGACCTTTGGATCGCCGGTAACCACTTTCGATTTGATAAGCATACCTGTTGAATACTCTTTAGTAAAAGTAATATTGTCCGTATTAATGTTCTCATTCTTCATCGCCTGAGCAATGAATGTGCCAAAGTTATCTTCGCCAAGCTTCGTAACATAACCTGTAGGATGATTCAAACGCGACAAGCCTGTAGCCACGTTGCTTTCTGCACCTGCTAATGCTTTGGAGAACGAAAATACTTCATGCAGAGGACCGGCCTCATTCGCATAAAACATCGCCATCGGCTCCCCGAAAGTGACGGCATCCAGCTGTTTACTCATTTTTAGTTCCTCCTAGGGTAATGATTTTATCCCAGTATAATGATTTGTAATTTGAAATTATCACATAAATCGGTTTTGTACAATAAAAGAATGATTGTTAACCAAAAAACTTTTTTCGTAAAAAGAAAATAATGTTTCCATAAACCCTTGTTTTATAAAGGTTTTTCTTAGATTTTATTACTTATTTCCCTCTGATGTAATAAAAATGTATTGACTGTTAATCGTATTGTTATTACTATTTCCTTATAGAACAAAACGCAATAATTAGTAAATTTAATAAAAAAAGTTTATCTAAAAAAGTATTTCCTGTTTATCTATGATCGTACCAAGAGAAAGGGAGTCTACTGATGAAGAAAATGAAAGTATTACAGAATGTGGCATCCGTCGGGGTTGTAGCGGTTATTCGAGCAGATAGTGCTGAGGAAGCTTTTAAGATGTCCGTTGCTTGTATAGAAGGCGGTCTAAATAATATTGAGGTAACTTTTACTACACCAGACGCGGACGTGGCGATTAAGAGATTGGTTGCAGAGTACGGGAGTCGTGCGGTGATTGGCGCCGGAACTGTCTTGGACCCATTAACAGCTAGAATAGCCATTCTTGCAGGTTCAGAGTTTGTCGTTAGTCCCTCTTTTGAAGTGGAGACAGCTAAGATGTGTAATCTTTACGGCATTCCCTATATGCCTGGTTGCATGACATTAAATGAAATGAAGGAAGCGTTGAAGTACGGCGTGGATGTGCTTAAACTGTTCCCTGGCAGTGCTTTCGGTCCGGATTATGTAAAAGCGGTTAAAGGTCCTATGCCACATGTGAATATTATGCCGACCGGTGGCGTGGATTTGAACAATATGGAGAAGTGGATTGCAAACGGCTGCATGGCTGTGGGCATTGGGGGGAATTTGACTGCACCGGCGAAGAATGGCCGATACGATCAGATTACCGATCTTGCTGCCCAATATGTGGCGAAGTTTAAAGAGATAAAAGGGATTTAATGTATAGTTCGAACGAAGATTGAAATCCAGATTCGCGTTTTTATTTATAGGCTGTGTGGCTGACAGATGTTGGCCATGCAGCCTTTTTATGTTGATTTTCTTTGAGCTGTCCATATTCCTTTTATTCTATGCTTTTTAGAAAGTATAGAATCGGGATAAAGATAATAAACTATATAATAGAAGAGTAGTGATACATGGACTGAACGTCAGGATCTATTATCCAGCCGGGAGTGAGTATATGCCTGCTTATAATGACAAAAAGCTGTATCAAGCAGCGGATGAAGATGATGCTGAGTACGTAGAAATTGAGTCGGCATTCCATGGTTGTAAGGTGACGGAAGGGCAGATCTACAGATTAGAGCGCAATTACAATAACCCTCAATTATTTGAGAATGGAGAAGCCTATGTGGTGGATGATGAGACTAGGGAAAACTACGCGGTCTTCATGCTCTGCAAAATTGCGCTCTATAAATAGAGTTTCTTGCCCGATTCCGGAGGGTAATATTTAAGACAGACGGCTTCATTTCCGACAAGGGGATAGGCCGTTTCTTTTGATGTCATTTTTGTTACTAAGATAGTGAAAAAGAGTATTTGAATGATTGTTGTTTCCCCTGTATGCTTAGTAGGAATTATTGGCTGTGCAATGCGGGATAGCGCGTTGTAACGGCTGGCTTAACATGACGTTCTAAGAAAAGTTTGGTATTCTAAAAATATTAATTACACGGTTGCAACAAATTCGCAGTCTTGCGCGTCAGTAAGATTGCATAGAGAGGGGGAACCTTCGTGGTGGAGCAGGGACTCATCAGAGCCGCTCAAGCGGGCGATCGCGACGCTCTAATCACCCTATTGCGAGAAATTGAAGGACATGTATATAAAACGGCCTTCTACATTTTGCATAATGAACAAGATGCGTTAGATGCATCTCAGGAAGCCTTGATCCGGGTTTATACAAAAATCGGCTCATATGAGGAGAAGGCCCAGTTCAAAACGTGGGTTCAGCGAATCGTCACTAACATTTGCATTGATAAATTCAGAAGAACTAAACCTACAGTTTCTATTGATGAACATGAAATGGTGTTTCAGGATAAACACAATGTGGAACGTGAGGTTCTATCCTCTTATTTAGCTGAGGATATACGTGAAGCAATTGATCAATTGCCCGAGCATCATCGGACAGTCATTGTCCTGCGCTATTTACAGGATTTTTCTTACAACGAGATTGCAGATTGTCTGGATTTGCCCTTGAATACAGTGAAATCATACTTATTTCGGGCTAGACAGCAACTGCAGAATAGACTTCAGGAGTACCAGAAAGGTGGTGTATCGGGATGAAATGCGCGGAGGTGATGGAATGGATGCACCGCTATTTAGACAAAGATTTGAGTCAAGATGAGATTGTTGAGATGTTCCGTCATATCGATAATTGTCCTTCCTGCGCGGAAGTCTTTGAGCGCCTGACACTTCTCTCCAATGAATTGGAGCAGTTGCCAGACGTGAAACCCCCGTTTAGTCTGGTTGACTCTATTTTACCTCAGCTTGCAGAATTGGATCGAAGCAGTCGTGAACAGAGTGCTGTGAGATCTGAGGAGCCGGTTGTTGTCCCATTTTCACGTGAAAGCTCCCGCGGTAAACCTGCCAAGGGAACCTCTATAGCAACACGGACAGGCATTGGAGCTATTGCAGCTGCCGTTCTATTAGGGATCGCAATATTTAATATGCCCGATAAAATGCCTGGGGCAGAAGTGGAACAAAGGATGCAGGATAGCGCTAAAACAGCCAGCGATGATACTAAGGATACAGCAATGGAATCGCAAGCTTCTATTACTGCTAACTCTGATGGAGCTTCACCTGCCGCTGGTGGAGAGAACGAGGGCGCTGCGCAGTTTAAGGCGGATGCACCGGAGATGAACGAAGATAACGCCGCTTTAGATAGAGCGACGGGACCAGTGGACCCTGCCTCGATGCCAAGTGCACCGGCGGATGCAGCTGATGCGGGAGCGGGAGCTGGAGGGCGGTCGATCACTGAACCGCCTCAAAGCGCAGATCCTAAGCCGACAGAGAAGATTGCTCCGCCAAGGCAGGATGTCGCCACGAAATCTCAAAATTCAGATTCTAGCAACGCCAGTAGCAATCAGCTAAAGGTGGATAATAAGGAGCAAACTGCTGATATGAATTCAGACAGCGCAGCCGATTCTGCTCCACCGATGGAGGATTCTTTAAAGTTTCCATATGACTACGGACGGGAAGTTATGAGCTTAAGCAGTTCTGAAGATCCTAATGTGCAGACCTGGACTTCTCCTGATGGTCAGTATGCTATAGAATTTGTTGGGTTGCAGCTTGTAATTTATAAGAAGTCGCCAGAGGGCTCAGCGGAAGAACGGTTAGCCGTAAACTCTTATCCGCTAGAAGGAAATTGGATTTCTGGTGAATGGTCCGCGGACAGCTCGAAGTTTACGTACGTGACAGAAAAAGATGGTGTGAATGTAACCAAGGTGTTCACTGTACAGGAAGCAGCTACTGCTTCTTCAAGTCCGGCTGCATCCCCTGGAGCGACCCCAACGAACACTCCAACCTCATCTTCAACAAATTAAAGTGGGGTTGGAACTTTTTTCGAAGTTTCTGAATATACTATATCAACAGGACAGGAACTAGAAAGTATAGGTTTTGCAGAACATCGGTATGACCGCCGGATGTGGAGTTTCTAGAGCTTCGCACTCCGTCGTTTATATAGATGCGCCGCTTAAACGGAGAGGCTTTGGCCATGGCTGCCAGAGTTTCTCCGTTTTTGCATGCATTTTTGTAGTTTTTTTTGCTACAATAGAACTCTGGACAAAATGGGCTAGATGAATGGAAAAGGAAGTGGCGGGATGGATGCCAAAACGGCGATAAAAGAAATCAAACAAGGGAAGATCTCACCGTTGTATGTTTTATATGGCAGTGAGAAATTTCGAATGAATGAATTCACGGCACTGCTGGAAGAACAGCTGATTGCTAAAGAGGATCGTGATTTCGCAGTTATTCCCTTTGATCTCTCTGAGACGCCGGTGCAGGCTGTGGTAGAAGAAGCGGAGACTGTGCCATTTATGGTAGAACGTAAACTATTGCTGGTGCGGGATGCCTCGTTATTTACAGCGGGCAAAGAAAATGCCAAACTGGAGCATCGTATAGATCTTTTAAGTGACTATTTGCAGCATCCTGTAGACTTCAGTGTGATCGTCTTTATGGTGAATAATGATAAGCTGGATGAGCGAAAAAAAATTGTGAAGACTGTCAAATCAGTGGGCACAGTATTAGCCTTTAATCCGCTGGGAGCAGAAGAGCTGCTGCGCTGGGTGGAAAAAGGAATTCGTGAGCGTGGTTGTGTAATGGCACCTGGCACTGCAGAAATTCTTATAACGAATGCAGGCACCGGCTTGCAAGGTTTATCTGCAGAGATGGACAAGCTTTGTTTATTCGCTGGTAAGGGCGGCACTGTGGATGCGGGGGCCGTAGAGAGTCTGGTACATCGTGGAACAGAACAAAATGTGTTTACGCTTGTTGAGGATATCGCTAATCTGCGTCTTGATAAGGCGCTTGATACATTATATGAGCTGCTGAAGCAGCGTGAGGAACCGATCAAGATCGCAGCGCTGGTTGCGCGGCAGTTCCGCATTATTTTGCAGGTTAAGGATTTATCAGCACATAGTTATTCGCAGGGACAGATTGCGTCACAGATCGGATTGCATCCTTATGCGGTTAAGCTTGCTGGGGAGCAGGCCCATAAGTTCTCCAGTGAACGATTGCGGCAAATCTTAAGTGCATTGGCGGATCTGGATTATAAAATGAAAACAGGGGCTATAGACAAAGTGCTAGGGCTGGAACTGTTCATGCTGCGTTTAGGTGTCTGAGCTAAGAAGGGAAAAAGTATTGGAGATGATCTGACTATGAAAAGAATATTTCAATATTCGGCACTGCTTTTACTCGTTCTACTAATTAGTTCCTGTGGCAAAACGGATACTAATTCATCGTCAGGATCTGCCTCTGAGTCGCCTGCGAATACGAATACGAATACGAATACCTCTGCAGATGCACCTTCTTATTTTGGTGAATGGAGTGTACAAAGTATAGTAGGTTCTACACCTGTCTCGGCAGCGGAGGATGAAAAGCTTATTGGAATGCGAGTAACTTATTCGATAGAAAAAGCATCTTTTGATAAAGATGAAATTATGAGCCCTGAATATAAGGAAGAGAACATCACTAAGGATGACTTTTTTAACGAATACAGAAATGAATTAAGTGACCTTGGGATCGAAACGGAATCGGTTAAGACGGTATCTATAAATAATTGGACGAATCCCGGCAGCAGTTTTATTGTTAAAGACGATCAAACGATGATTTTCTTATGGGATGGTAACTATTATGAAATGAAAAAAGAGAAAAAATAAATGAAAGAAGACCGCCTCTCTAAGGTGGTCTTCTTTCATTTAACACACATCTCTTAAAAGTAACTAACACTACTTATTATTAATTAATAGACACAAAAAAACCTAACCGTATGAAGCATAGCGGTCAGGTTCTTCAATTGCTCATTATGAATGTCGTCTTAGGCTTGAGCCGTAAGAGCGTTCAATTTCTTCGCCAAGCGGGATTTTTTGCGGGCAGCCGCATTTTTATGAACCAGACCTTTACTTACGGCCTTGTCCAGCTTTTTGGAAGCAGCTAGGAAAGCAGCTTGAGCAGTTTCTACTTCCGTACCAGTCAGAGCTACATCAGCAGTTTTCACAGCTGTACGAAGCGCGGATTTTTGGGAAGCATTCAGTGCACGGCGTTTTTCGTTCGTGTTTACGCGTTTAACCGCGGATTTAATATTTGGCATTGCATTCACCTCCTGTAAGACATTCGAAATCATTATCAAATGATTCACAACTTAAAATAGTTTAGCATGACCGGTAGCAAAAAGCAATACTTAAAGCTTTCAAATTAAACCTCCGTATCCTGCATAAACATTGGCTTTCTCTCGCACACTATCGACAAAAGAGCATAGGCAGAAGCTTGCCAAATGAGGATGAACTCATGGAAGTGTATGCTTACAAAACTAAGCAGCTGCTTTCGAAGTGAGTTTTGTTCGAAGTAATTCATGGAAGTGTATGCTTACAAAACTTTTAGGAGGCTGGTACACAATGGAACCGGATCTGCAGCTATATTCTGTGCGCACCGATTTGGCGTTAGAGGCAAAGGAAATGGCTCAAGGCCCACAACGAACGCCAATCCCTGGTGTGAACGAAGAAGTGGAAGAGTCTGATGGGATTAAAGTGACCCGTCTTGGTGTAGCTAATGCTGCCGGATCACAGGCAATAGGACGCGCAATTGGTAACTATGTAACCCTTGAGGTACCCGCTCTGCGTGGCGGAGATACAGGCTTGCAGCAAAAGGTGGCAGAAGTTTTTGCCCGCGAATTTGAGGACTTTTTGATCAGAATTGGGATTGGCAAGGATGCATCTGTGTTGATTGTTGGTCTTGGTAACTGGAATGTTACACCGGATTCACTGGGTCCTTTAGTGGTGGAGAACTCACTCATTACACGGCAGTTCTATGAGCTGGTTCCGGATCAGATCTCCCCTGGTTATCGTAAGGTGAGCGCTATTGCTCCTGGAGTGCTTGGGCTGACTGGAATTGAGTCGAGTGAGGTCGTGCAGGGAATCGTGGATCGCACGAAACCTGAGCTTATTATCGCCATAGATGCGTTGGCATCCCGGTCACTGGAGCGTATCAATACGACGATTCAAATTGCCGACATTGGGATCCATCCCGGTTCGGGGATTGGCAACAAGCGACGTGGATTAACCCAAGAAATTCTGGGTGTTCCTTGTATCGCAATCGGAGTGCCCACTGTCTGCTATGCATCAACTATTGTAAATAATGTGCTGGAGATGATGAAAAATCACTTCGGGCAAGGAGCAAACCATACTAAGGAAATCATGGGGATGCTGGACGATATCTCTGAGCAGGAACGCTTGTCATTAGTGAAGGAAGTGCTTGAACCCCTGGGGCACGATTTGATCGTCACTCCCAAGGAAATCGATGAATTTATTGAAGGGATCGCGAATATCGTGGCCAGTGGTCTGAATGCGGCTTTACATGATGCGGTTGATCCTGAGAATGTTGGCGCGTATACCCACTAACTGAATTATGGTTTGTTAAGCCCGGCGGGATGCTGAATTAAGGTATCCTGTACGGGCTTTATGTCTATTCTCTCATTTTCGGTTCTAGTATTGCTCTTGCACTCATAGATTTGGAGTATAAGAGATTACAGAGGGCTGGAGGAGGACATAACTACAATGAATAAAAAATGGTTTCAGCTTTGGAACATCGGCCGTTTAAGGGGAAAAATGCTGGATGTTTTATCGCTGGGGAGAACGATGCTGCTGTTGGCCGGAGGTTCACTAGTATTTTTTATGCTGCTTGGAGCCGGTGGATTGGCCGGACAGAAGCTTAGCTCTTCACCCATTCCTTCAATGAAGGGGCTTGCCGCCTCCTTGTCTAGTGGTTTTTTCATGGAGCTGCTGGGGATGGAGGTGCCGCATTTACCGCAGGGTAAAGAGCCATCCGCTTTTTCAGGTGAAAAGGTAACTTCTTTCGTATTTCAGTTGCTGACCAGCGTGAATCCAGGCGACCCTAAGAGTCTAGTCTCTCGTGAAGTGCCGGGGATGGCGGCGGATGATCCATTTCTTTTGCGGAAAGGTTCAGGTGGATCTACAGGAGCACCAGTGGATTATCATCCTGGGACTGATGAGCTGGCTGAGGGTAGTGGAGATGTGGAAACTTCTGTTCCGGACGAAGGGGACAAGCATGGAGATACTACAACACAGCAGCCTGAAGCGACGGTTGCACCATCCCCTGAACCATCAGCGGAGGAAGGGACGGATAAGAGTGATCCGCAAAGCGGCACAGACAGCACTAAGGATACCTCGATTAAACGGATTCTAATCTATCATTCACATCCTAGAGAGGCCTACAACCCACTGTTAGGGGCAGCAAATGAAAATCCCAGCTCCGGAGTTTCAACTAAAAATGTAATGCTGGTAGGATCATATATTACGAAAAGACTGGAACAGCTCGGGATTGGTACGGTTCATGCCAAAGAAGATTTTCCGACCAAAGTCACCGACTATAACTGGAACTTTTCCTATAAATATTCCCGGATCTTGGTTAAATCAGCACTCAGCGCAAATGAGGAAATGGATAGTTTTATCGACATTCACCGTGATTCGCAGCGTCATAGCAAAACAACAGCTGTTATTGACGGGAAAAGCTATGCACAGGTCTATTTTATCATTGGACATGCAAATAAAGACTGGAAGAAGAACGAAGAATTTGCCAATAAGATTCATCAACAGCTTGAAAAGAATTACCCGGGAATATCTCGTGGGATATGGGGAAAAGCTGCGGGTAAAGGCAACAACGGAGAGTACAATCAGACCCTGTCTCCCAATAGTGTTTTGATTGAAGTGGGCGGAATTGATAACTCGGCTGAGGAATTAAAGCGGACGGCTGATATTTTGGCAGATGCTATCGCTGATGTGTACTGGAGCAGTCATGACGCTCAGAAGGTGAACGCACCTGAAAAAGTGGTGAATCCCACTACAACACCAAAGAAATCAAACGGAGCTTCGTAAAATAAATTACCAAGGATCATAAAGGAGTGGTGTACATGTCGCGTTTCGGAAAAAAACTGGTTATGGTTGGGATTTGGGCAGGGATTGGCATCCTCTTAGGGATGCAGTTCGGCGGAAGCGGTGGGTCAACAGTCTCTAAGATTCTACCCGGCTGGAATGCCAGCCCGACTACGCAGACCAGTCAAGTAACAGGCATGCAGCCACAGCCACAACTGCAAAAGAATGGTGTGACACAGGGTGGGCAGACTTATGTATATGTGCCAATGGTAATCGATCCTGTCACAGGTGCATATACGGCTGTTTCTCCTTTGCCTCAAAATAGCAATACAACGCCAGCCGCAGATCCTCCTCAGCAAGTTGTGGATGATTATAGTACGAAATCTCCGGAGCAAATTCTAATTCCTGAGGAGCAAAAGCCTACAGTCGATGTTCTGGCAGATAAGACGGCAGGTCTCTTGCAGCAGGCTTCCCAGAAGGGAATCCGCTGGGTAGTTTCATTGTTCGCTTCGGCAGAAAATTAACAGCAAATTTAGAAGAAACGGTTATTTCACGGGATCGTGTATAGCTGTTTCTTTTGTTTTGGGCCAGCGCGGGATTGATGGAGTAAGCTTGTACTGTTATAATAAGTGGATTAATATCAGGCTGTCTGTGGGGGTAAGGAATGACTGACGTTCAGAAAAGACAACAACAAATTCGCAATTTCTCGATTATTGCACATATAGACCATGGTAAATCGACACTAGCTGACCGCATTTTGGAATACACGGGGGCACTAACCACGCGTGAAATGCAGGAACAGGTACTCGATCAGATGGATCTGGAGCGCGAACGTGGTATCACAATAAAGCTGCAAGCCGTGCGTTTAACCTATCGTGCAGACGATGGTGTAGAGTATTATCTCAACTTGATTGATACACCGGGGCACGTCGATTTCACCTATGAAGTTTCCCGCAGTCTTGCAGCATGTGAAGGCGCACTGCTGGTCGTGGATGCGGCTCAAGGAATTGAAGCACAGACGCTGGCCAATGTGTATTTAGCACTGGATAACAACTTGGAAATCCTACCTGTGCTCAACAAAATCGATTTGCCAAACGCTGACCCTGACCGGGTAAAGCAGGAGATTGAGGATGTTATCGGGCTGGATACCAGTGAAGCGGTTATGGCATCTGCCAAAGCCGGTATCGGAATCAAGGAAATTCTGGAGCAGGTGGTGAAGCAGGTTCCTGCGCCATCCGGTAATTCAGAAGAGCCGCTTAAAGCATTGATCTTTGACTCTCACTACGATCCTTACAAAGGCGTTATCGTCTATGTGCGCGTAATGGACGGGAAGATCCGTGCGGGTTCGAAGATTAAGATGATGGCAACTGAGAAGACCTTCGAGGTCATTGAAGTTGGCGCATTTATGCCGCGTATGACCATTGTCGATGAATTGAACATCGGTGATGTTGGCTTTATCGTAGCTGGGATCAAGCATGTTGGAGATACCCGTGTCGGTGATACTGTCACTGACGCAAAGAATCCTACTGCTGAGCCGCTTCCGGGTTACCGTAAGATCAACCCGATGGTATATTGCGGGTTGTATCCGATTGAGACCTCCGATTATAACGATCTTCGTGAGGCCTTGGAGAAGCTCCAGCTAAATGATGCTTCGCTAAGCTTTGAGCCGGAAAGCTCAAGCGCGCTTGGATTTGGTTTCCGTTGCGGTTTCCTTGGACTCTTGCATATGGAGATCATTCAAGAGCGGATTGAGCGCGAGTTCAATCTGCCACTAATCACAACAGCGCCGAGTGTTATTTACCGAATTATGCTGACCAATGGCGAAATGATCCAAATCGACAACCCGTCACATTATCCGGAGATCGGTACGATTGACTACATTGAAGAGCCGTATGTTAAAGCAGCGATCATTGTGCCTAACGACTTCGTGGGTACTGTAATGGAGCTGTGCCAGAACAAACGCGGCGAGTTCGTAAATATGGAATATCTAGATACTAATCGTGTAACGATTACGTACGAGATTCCGCTGTCTGAGATCGTTTATGATTTCTTTGATCAGTTGAAATCCGGTACGAAAGGATATGCTTCTTACGACTATGAAATTTGCGGATACCGTCGTTCGAATCTGGTCAAGATGGATATCTTGCTTAACAATGAGCAGGTCGATGCCTTGTCCTTTATCGTTCACCGCGATCGTGCCTACAACCGCGGACGTATCATTTGTGAGAAATTACGTGGGATTATCCCTCGTCAAATGTTCGAAGTGCCGATTCAAGCCTCTGTGGGTACGAAGGTAGTTGCGCGTGAAACCGTTAAGGCGATGCGCAAAAACGTACTTGCTAAATGTTACGGCGGTGATATTTCCCGTAAACGGAAGCTGCTTGAGAAGCAAAAAGAAGGTAAGAAACGCATGAAGCAAGTGGGTAGTGTAGAAGTACCACAAGAAGCTTTTATGGCAGTACTGAAGATCGACGAGTAAAAAATAGGTAGAGCCGGGAGAATATCCCGGCTCTATTTTTTTGAGCAGGAGCAGATTACAATAGGGGGAAGGATTGTAAGCACATACAAAGTGAGGGGAGTCCTCGTGAAGCGATTATATTTGAAACTTACGCCAAGTACCTTTAAGAATCGGATTTTGTTAGCTTTCTTGCTGTTGGTCCTAACACCCATTGCCATACTCGTTCTATATAACTTTAAAGAGACAGAACGAATGCTGCAGGATAATGCGGAAACGAAGAACATAGAGCAGCTTATTGGTATTAAGAATGGTTTTGTTGATCTCATGAGTCTCGTGATGAAAACAGGGTCATTACTCGAACAAGATACGACGATTTTATCGATAATGAAGAATCCCGAGCAATCTGATGAAATCACGAGAAAAAAACTCGTTGAAAACAAGTTTGGAGCGATTGAAAATACATTCTTCATGAGTGGAGCGACGGTGTATTATACTTTAATCGACCTTCATGGAAACGCATACACTTCCTTTATGCCAAAGGAAACTTTGAGCTACGACGAAATCCAATCGGAGGATTGGGTTCAAGCATTGAAGCGAGAAGGAACGAATCGATATATATGGAATCCGAATGACAAGAATAATGTGGTCCGGGAAAGTACAACAAGTAAGAAAATGCTTAGTCTCTATGAGGTTATGCGTGATAATGATTTGAATATTTATGCCTATGCAAGATTAAGTATCGATTATGAGGAGTGGTTTACTAGATCAACGTTAGGGAGTAAACAGGAAGGGGCTTTATTTCTACTCGATGCCTTGGGGGGAGTGATGCTTAATCCCCTTAAGGATGAGGCTTTTTCCTCTGATATTGCGCAGAGTATTGTGAAGAGTGCCAACCAGCGGCAGACGGGGCGTGCTGCATCCATTGTCAACCCGAAGGAGGAAAGCTTATACACCTACAGCTACATCGAGGAGTTAAATGGCTATGTTGTTAAAAAGGTGCAGCTAGCACAGCTTTTTCTTGAAGTAGACAAGCAGAAACGACGGTTTTTTGGTGGATTTGGAATCATTCTGCTGCTATTTGTTCTATTAACTTATTTCATATCATCGACGATTACAGTGCCGCTTAAGAAGCTACAGAAGAAGATGGAAATGACCGCTAAGACGAATCTCAAAATGAAATTACCCGAGCAAGGGCGGGGAGAGATTCTTGCCCTGACTCAGAGTTTCAATATAATGATTCATGATTTAAATGAGCTGTTGCAGCGTCTTCAGCTTGAAGAAAAACAGAAGCAATTCGTTCGGTTTCAGGTATTACTTTCGCAGATGAACCCGCATTTTCTACTAAATACATTGAATACGATAAAGAGCATTGCCTTAGATAAAGATGATGATGAAATTTATGGAATTTGTGTTGCACTAGGAAAAATATTGGAGACAACCTTAAATACTGAAGTGGATTTGATCCTGTTAAAGGATGAAATCGTACTAATAGAATCTTACATGGAGATACAGCGGCAACGTTTTGGACATGGGATTGAAATTCAATATGATATCAACGAGGAGCTGCAATACGCGTTAATCCCTAAATTTTGTCTGCAGCCCTTAATTGAAAATAGCTTGATTCACGGCTTCGGTCAGTCAGTAAAACAAGGGAGAATTGATATCTCCGCTAAGGTGACTGGACAACAGCTGTACCTGCAGGTTAGAGATAACGGCATGGGGATAGAAAGAGCACAGCTGAATAAGGCTACACGGAAACGTAAAGGAATCGGTGTTCAGAATATTAGGGAGAGCTTAGAGCTGTTGTTCAAGAATCAACGGACAGGTATGGACATTGTATCTTCGGATACAGGAACTGAAGTGATCATCCATTTTCCATTCCTTATTTCAAAACCTTACGATGGAGGTAAGCTCACATGTGGAGAACGTTAATTGTGGATGATGAACAACCTGCGGTTAAAAGTATACGGAAGCTATTCTTAAAGGCTGGAATCCCGTTTGAAATTATAGGTGAGGCGGAGAATGGAGAAGTAGGCTTGCAAATGATTCGTGAGCTTCAGCCTGATGTGGTAGTGACGGATATCAATATGCCGGTGATGGATGGGGTGAAGCTTCTTCAAATTGCGCGAGAGGAAGGCTTCGAATGCCGGTTTGTAATGTTGACCGCATTGAGTGAATTTGAATACGCCCGCCAGGCGCTCGTATTTGGGGCTTCGGATTACATTTTGAAGTTATCTTTAGATCTCCAAGGTTTGAAGCAGACCATGGGTAAGGTTCAGGCCGAGCTGGAGCGAATGGTGAAGATGAAGAAAGCCGATAAATGGTTTCCGGAGAAGCAACAAACGGGACCGACAGATCATGTGGAGATGAACAAAATTATAGCTTATATTGAAGAACATTATGCTGAGGACATCTCGCTCAAATCCATGTCAGAGTTGATCCGGATGGATGCCAGCTATATAAGTGACTTATTCAAGAAAAAGACAGGGAAAACGTTGACCAATTATATTCAAGAGCGTCGGATTCAGGCTGGGAAAATGCTGCTTGCAGAAACGAAGCTAACGATTAGCGAGATTGGGCAGCAGGTAGGCTTTGAGAACGATAATTATTTTATAAAAATCTTCAAAAAGTGGTGTGGTGTCACGCCAAATGAATTCCGTAAAGAACCAAAAAACGTTCTATAAGTTCCCAAATGTAGTTCATCCCCCAGAATCCGCTCTGATGATAAAGTTATAGATGTAGAGCACAACACATAATCCTTCCAAGGGGGAAGCTATCTATGAAGAAAAAGTGGTATCCTGCAGTGCTTTCTGTCTTATTAGCAGGTACGATGCTGGCTGGTTGTGGGAGTGGTGGAAGTAATGAGGCGCAGGGCAGTGCAAATGGAGAAACAGCAAAGGAGAAAATAAAGCTTACGATGTGGGGGGCAGTTCCTGCCGAAGCCGGGCCTCAAGCTGTAATTGATAACTGGAATAAAGATCATCCAGACATTCAGGTCGAGTATATCCGTAATGTAAATGACGATGCAGGCAACTTAAAGCTAGACACTGCATTGATGACCAATCAAAACATAGACCTTTTCATGAACTACGATCTTGCTCATTTACAGAAACGTATGGATGCAGGCGTTGCCTTGGATCTGAGCACGAAAACAGATTATGATATCGACAGCCAGATCGGCGAGGACGCAGCGATGTGGAAAATCAATGATAAGTACTATGGGATTCCTACAAAGAAAAACATGGCGTTTGTATGGTTGAACAAAGATATGCTGGATGCAGCAGGATTACCGATTCCTGCGGTGGACTGGACTTGGTCAGATCTTGAGGAGTATGCGAAGAAGCTAACGAAGCCTGGTGTGTACGGATTATTGCAGGCAGATTCCTCCTTCTCAACAACGATGGACGGTACGCTGGCTGGAATGGGTGTGAAACAGGCGGATGGTACCTCAAACTTTGGGAATGATCTCTGGAAACAGCACCTGGAAATATTGCATAACATGATGTTCGTAGACAAATCCACACCGGAATATGGGGAGCAGCTGACCAGTAAAATGCCGGTGGATACCATGTTCCTGCAAGGCAAAGCGGCAATGCTGGCAGCCGGTGAATTTATTTTTAGAAATGCGAACAACTTGAAGGACTATCCGCATGATTTCAAAACCGCGTTCGCCGCTATTCCAAAAGTGAATAAAGATCAAAAGGATTATAAATATTCGGGCGGTGTGGGTGACATGCTTGCTCTTAATGCAAAGTCCAAGAATCTGGATGCAGCTTGGGAGTTCGCAAAATGGTATGCGGATGGCGGTATGCTGCCAATGGCAAGCGGGGGTCGTATTCCAGCCTCTAAGAGTGTGGACAGTAAGGAAGCGATGAGCCTTCTCTTGAATGGTGTAGAAGACAAATATGATACAGATTCAATGAATAATATTGTATTCGGCAAATTCCCATCCTTCCAGCTAAATGTACCTCAACAAGCCATTGATGCACGTAAAGAAGAGTATGAAAAATACTTCTTAAATAAGCAAGATATTGATACCACGATGAAAAATATGCAAACCCGTTCGCAAGAGTTAATGAAATAAAGAAATAGCTGGCACAAAAGAGAAGGAGGAAGATTTCTTCGTTCTTCTCTTTCGTGTACCCATTTTTCAGCATACGAAAGGCGGCGATACCGTGAAGCGGAGAAGCTGGATGGACAGACAAGGCTGGATCGGCATGACTTTTATTCTCCCGAATATGATTGGTATTCTCTTATTCTTTGTGATTCCTGCAATCTTTTCCTTTGTCCTGATGTTTACGAATTATCAATTTTCAAATCCGAATTGGCAATTTACCGGGCTGGATAATCTCAAACGGTTGTTCCATGACGATAATTTCTATGCCTCGATCAAATATACGGTGATATTCCTGATATCGGTTCCAGTATCGATGGTGCTCGCTTTTATTGTGGCGCTATTTCTAAACCGCAGTGTGTATCTTAAAGGCGTATTACGTGGAATGTTTTTCTTACCGTATATCTCTAGTGGAGTAGCCGTTGCATTTGTCTGGATGCTGCTATTTCAGCCTTCACAGGGACCCATCAATGAACTGCTTCGCTGGATTGGCATAACATCGCCGCCAGGATGGTTTGCAGATACGGAAACCGCAATGTATGCCATTGATATCGTACAGATTTGGCTGATGCTTGGCTACAATATGATCATATATTTAGCAGCACTACAGGAAATTTCGACAGAACAGCTAGAAGCTGCCCGGATCGATGGTGCAAGCACATTCAAAACAACATGGAAAATTGTATGGCCTCTTGTTAGTCCAACAACTTTTTTATTAATGATTACCGGATTAATTATGACGATGAAATCGTTCTCGATTATTCAAGCCATTACGGCTGGAGGACCTAGCGGAAGTACGACGGTCTTATCACTATTCGTTTATAAAACAGCATTCAGTTATTACGATATGGGATACGCTTCAGTCATTTCATGGTTCTTGTTCGCCGTCATTCTCGTCATTACAGTCATTCAGTGGATCGGCCAAAAGCGCTGGGTTCATTACTAAATAACCCTACAAAGTGGAGCTTTGCGGGAGGCCCCGAAACCATAAATTAAAGGAGCAGGCGGTATGAATGAAAAAGCAGGAAACATGAAGGTGAAGCTGCCAGTGACGATCATCATGTTTGTTCTAGGACTATTTATGATTGTGCCTTTTCTATGGATGCTCAGCACATCTTTTCAGACACCTGCCGAGGTGTTTAACGAATGGCTGCCTTCATCTCTCAACTGGAGCAATCATATTCGGGTATGGACAGGAAGTTATGATTTTGTTCCGTATTATTTAAATTCACTTAAGATATCGATTATTGGAACTGCGGGAGCTGTGTTTCTATCTGCCCTTGCCGCTTACGGATTTTCACGTACTTCGTTTAAAGGGCGTGATGGCCTATTCGTCATATATCTATCCATGATGATGATTCCACCGCAGGTGCTTTTTGTTCCTAAGTTTATCATGTTTAACTGGGTTGGGATTTACAATACGCACTTGGCCCTAATCCTTCCAGCCATGTTCTCGATCTTCGGTGTATTTATGCTTCGGCAGTTCTTCATGGGCATTCCTAAGGAAATTACGGAATCTGCTTTTCTGGATGGAGCCGGGCATTACAAAATATTTTTCCGCTTAATTCTGCCATTAGCGAAGCCGGCAATCGCTACATTTGCTATTCTTGATTTCTCCTGGCAATGGAATGATTATGAGAATGCGCTTGTATTTTTGCAGAGCCCTAAGCTATATACCATTCCGCTTGGATTACAGAATTTTATTCTTGAGAACAATGTGGATTACAACGGAATGATGGCCGCTTCGTCGGCTGCGATCATTCCAATGATTGTTATCTTCTTCATAGGTCAGAAATATATTATTCAAGGGATTTCTAGCTCGGCTGTGAAAGGCTAACTATAGGAGGGTACTGACATGAGAACAGAAACGGTTAAATCCGATGTGACAGTGGTCGGGGGTGGACTTGCAGGGATGAACGCGGCGATTGCTGCAGCACGTCTTGGGTTAAAGGTAGCACTGGTACAGAATCGTCCTGTACTTGGTGGTAACTCGAGTTCAGAGGTTCGGGTATGGGTATGTGGTGCAACAGGACATGGTGTAAATCGCTATGCACGTGAGACAGGCATTATGGGTGAGCTGTTCATCGAGAATCAATACCGGAACCCGGAAGGGAATCCGTATCTATGGGATCTAACCTTGCTCGAAGCGGTGAAGGCAGAATCGAATATCAGCTTGTTCCTAAATACCGATGTACGTGAAGTGGAAGCGGAAGGTGAGGCAGAGGAGCGTACGATTCAGAGTGTGACCGGCTGGATGATGGGATCTGAGCGTTTAATCACGTTCGAGAGCGATGCTTTCATCGATTGTACGGGTGATGGTTTAGTTGGCTTCCTAGCAGGAGCGGATTTCCGATTAGGACGTGAAGCCCGTCATGAATTTAATGAGGAATGGGCACCAGAAGTGCCTGATAATATTACATTAGGCAGTACATTATTATTCTATACACAGGATACTGGAAAACCGGTACGTTATGTAGCACCCTCATTCGCGAAGGATATTACAACAACGTCTATCCCGATCCGCCGGGTCATTCGGAGTGGGGATTCAGGCTGTCACTACTGGTGGATTGAGTGGGGCGGCGAGCTTGATACGGTGGATGAGAATGAACGTATACGTGATGAACTATCCTCTGTTATTTATGGAATTTGGGATTATATCAAAAACTCAGGCCATTTTGATGCCGAGAATATGACGCTTGAATGGGTTGGCTCGATTCCGGGTAAACGTGAATACAGACGGTTTGTTGGCGATACGATTCTAACGCAAAATGATATTCTCGCGCAGCGTGAATTTGCAGACCGTATTGGATTTGGTGGCTGGTCGATTGATCTACATCCACCACAGGGGATGTACGCACATGAGAGTGGCTCCAAGCATCTGCATGCGGACGGGATCTACCATATTCCATTTGGTTCGCTATATTCGAAGAATGTACGGAATCTATTCTTCGCGGGCCGTAATATCAGTGCATCTCATGTGGCTTTTGGAACAACACGCGTTATGGCAACCTGTGCAATCATGGGTGAAGCAGCTGGAACAGGTGCCGCTTTATCCGTCATCAAAGGTGTGCCCCCTCGTGAAATTCGCGAGCAGTATATGCATGAATTGCAGCAGGTGATGTTAAAGCAAGATGCTTCGATTATTGGATTACGTAACGAAGATCCACTGGACCTCGCCAGAAAAAGCGAGATTCATGCATCCAGCACGATGAATGGTATCCTGCTGGATCGCCCAGCCGAAGCTTATGAGCTTTCTCATGATGTAGGGATTTTGTTTCCGGTTGAAGGAAGTATCCGTGGGTTAAGGCTGCTTGTGTCAGCAAGTATTCAGACGCAGCTGACCGTGGAGATCTGGACGACTGGACGCGCGGAAAATTACGTGCCGGCGGAGTGCAAACAGGTTGATGTTATAACAGTACAGGCTGGAGAGCAGCAATGGATTGAAGTTCCGATACAAGAGGAGAAATGTAGTCCAATCGGCGAATGTAATATCTTCGCTATTATTCGAGCTAATGAACACCTTCAATTGCATATTTCAGAAACCCCAATCACTGGTGTCATTACATTTGAGCGAGGTGCTAAATCCGTTGTTGATTCAGCGCTGGAGGATCATCAGCCAGATCAGCCGGTGATAGAGTGGAGCATGAAACAACTTGTACGCAGGCATTTCTGCTTTGCAGTAGAAACATCGGCATATGCTGCATCTAAAGTCATTGATGGATATGTTCGACCTTTCGCGGGACCGCATAGCTGGGTTTCTGAGCCGATGACCGCGGGTAGATCGGAGTGGGTAGAGGCGCGTCTCCCGGATGCTGCCCCAGTCTCCGAAATTCATTTCACCTTTAATGATGATGTCAATGAAGATCTCATCAACTTACATCACCATGAAACGCCATTTCTAGTGATTCCTGAACTGGTAAAGAACTATGATGTAGAGCTGCTCATTGATGGCGCGTGGCAAGTCATGCTCCGTGTCAAAGACAACCATCGCCGGAAGAATGTTCATCGATTAGAGACGCCTGTCCTTACAGATGCTGTCCGAATCGTTATTCATGAAACTAACGGTGGAGTACATGCCGAACTTGTGGAAATGCGGATTTATCAAGAAGCAACGGTTTTGCCGTCCTTATAGGTACGGTATCCGTTTCTGCTGGAAATACAAAATATATAGGATAACGTAAAACTTATACTTTCATGTATTTTAAAATAGAGTGCATTTATAAATGAACGCCCTCGAAGGGAAGCCGTCAGGCTTCCCTTTTCTTGTTTTTTAGATTACACTATTCAAACGATATTTTTATATAAAGGAGACAGCTAATGACAACGAAGACTAATGGCCGTCCCCCTGAGGCTGTATACATTCATATCCCTTTTTGTACCAATAAGTGCTTTTATTGTGATTTTAATTCCTATGTACTCAAGGATCAGCCAGTTATGGATTATCTCGAAGCTTTGGATCGAGAGATGGAGCAGACCGTCAAGAACACCCCTCCGGGTGTTATCAAAACGATCTTCGTCGGCGGAGGCACGCCCACTGTTTTAAAACCTGATGAAATGGCTTATTTCTTAAAGTCTGTTCGTACGCATTTCCCAAACTGGGATAAAGATATTGAGTTCTCTATGGAAGCTAACCCTGGAACAACGGATCTGGACAAGCTGACGGTTATGAAAGAAGGCGGCGTGAACCGGGTGAGCTTTGGCGTTCAAGCATTTCAGAACGAGCTGCTCACAGGCATCGGCCGGATTCATAATGTAGATGATGTATACCGGAGCCTAGAGAATGCACGTGCAGTTGGACTAAATAATCTTTCAGTTGACCTGATGTTTGGGCTGCCTAATCAAACTGTTGAGATGTTGGGCGAAAGTATCCGCAAGGCGTTGGAGCTGGATCTACCCCACTATTCTATTTACAGCTTGAAGGTGGAGGAGAATACTCTTTTTCACACGCTGTTTAATAAGAACAAACTTCCTCTTCCTAATGAAGAAGATGAATTGCAAATGTACCTCCTGTTGATGTCCTCTATGAAGGAAGCTGGTTACAATCAATACGAGATCAGTAACTTCGCGAAACCGGGAATGGAGAGCCGCCATAATATCACCTACTGGCGTAATGAAGATTATTATGGTCTAGGAGCAGGAGCACATGGATATGTGGGGCGTCAGCGGCATATTAATGTTAAGGGCGTAAATCCATATGTAGAAGCAACACGTAAAGGGCTGCCACGACTGGATGCATACCCAATCTCAGAAGCAGAAGCGATGGAAGACTTTATGATGGTCGGATTGCGTATGCATGAGGGCGTCTCTAATGAAGCTTTTCAGGCGCAATTCGGGCGTTCAATAGAGGAAGTATTCGAGAAATCCTTGCATAAAATGCTGCATGCAGGGCTGTTGGAACAAGAAGCAGGAGTTTACCGACTCAGCAAGCAAGGAATCTTGTTTGGGAACGATGTTTTTGCTGAATTTGTAGGCGCCCTGACAGAAGTTTAATTTTAAAATACCCCTTGAATTGTAATTCACTCTGTTGTATATTTATTCATATTATCAACAGAGGGGTGAACCAAAGTGCTTGCCAAGACGGAAATGATTCGCCATTCGTCTCCAGCGGGAGACGCACAGGTGATTTGTAGAAATGCTGTGGTAGAAGACGTTGAGCCATTGTATCTAATGATAGAAGAGTATGCACAGCGCGGCATCATGTTGCCCCGTTCCCGGCAGGCGCTGACACGCCAGATCGATCAATTCGTAGTTGCTGAAGTCGAAGGCAGATTCGTAGGCTGTGGTTCACTTTTCAAGCTCGGGAATGATCTCGTAGAGATTCGCTCGATTGGCTTGAATGATGAAGGTAAGGGTAAAGGCGTAGGCTCCATGATATTGGCGAAGCTGGTCGAGGAAGCTAGGAACCAGAAAATCCCAAAGGTAATGGCACTAACCTATGCTGTTGATTTTTTTCTTAGAAATGGATTTGAAGTCGTCCAGAAAGAGATTTTCCCCGAAAAAGTATGGACAGATTGCGTGAATTGTAAAAAGCAGCATGCCTGCGATGAAATAGCAGTGCTTAAGATACTGAACTGACTTGACAACGTCAATGTCAGTTTGGTATTTTTGTATTAGTGGTTAGCACTCATCTGAGTCGAGTGCTAACGAATCGGAGCCACAGCCGATAGGAGGGAATAACATGTTAACTGATCGCCAGAGAATGATACTAAATGCAATTGTGGATGATTATATTTCATCGGCAGAGCCAGTAGGATCTCGCAGCATTTCTAAACGGGGAGATGTAGGATACAGTCCGGCTACGATTCGAAATGAAATGGCTGACCTGGAGGATTTAGGTTATCTCGAGCAGCCTCATACATCGGCGGGAAGAATTCCTTCCCATAAAGGATACCGATATTATGTGGATCATTTGGTACCGTGGAATTCCGCCGAAACGGCAGAAATGGGCACGATCCGCGCTTTTTTTGCCGAGAAGCTAAATGCAATGGAGCAGGTAATCCAACATGCGGCGATGATTCTTTCCAATATGACGAATTATACTTCCATCCTGCTGGGACCGGAGGTTTTTCATACTTCATTGCGTCATTTTCAGTTGTTACCACTAGATGATACAACCGCTGTGGCCATTATCGTCACAAGTACGGGGCAAGTTGAGAATCGTACGGTGAACATTCCGCCGGAGATTTCTGTTTCCGAGATGGAGAAAGTGGTTAACCTACTGAATAGTAAACTGGTCAATGTACCACTCTATAAGCTGAAGACTCGGCTCTATTCCGAGCTTGGCGAAGAAATGCAGCGTCACATCTCACATTATGAAGAATTAATGCAGGTGCTGGACACCGCGCTGGAAAGCGATCAAGAGCAGCGCATCTATCTCAGCGGAGCAACGAATATGCTGACACAGCCTGAGTTCAAAGACGTAGACAAGGTGAAGAGTATTCTTGATCTGCTGGAAGAGACACCGACACTGCTCAAAATGCTGGCCCCTACAGTGGGTGGCACAGGTATTCAAGTACGAATAGGAACAGAAAACAATCACGAAGCGTTCGCTAACTGTAGTCTGATCACCGCCACTTATTCACTTGATGGGCAGGCACTAGGAAGCATTGGAATCCTTGGGCCGACCCGTATGGAATATGCAAGAGTGATGGGGATCTTGGGCATTTTATCCCGAGATTTGACAGCGATGCTGGCGCACTGGTATAAGTGAACAGAGTCAACATGATTTCGTGAATGATTTTAAGGAGGTGAAGACAACTTGAAAAAGGAACAAGTTCAAGATTCTAATGAATTCAAAGAGGAATTGATCAATGAGGAGCCTGTGGCTGAAGTAGTCTCAGATGCCGACTCATTTACAGCTGAAAACGTTAGTGAAGGTGCTTCAGATACAGGTGCTGAGGTGAAACGCCTACAGGATCTTGCTGATGAATATCAAGGTCGTGCACTTCGTGCACAAGCTGATTTTGATAACTTCCGTCGTCGTACCCAGAAGGAAAAAGAAGAGTTGGCTCAATATGCTACCTCCAAGCTCCTGACGGAATTGCTTTCCGTGCTGGACAATTTCGAGCGTGCGTTAGTCACTACTCCAGCTAATCCTGAATCCGAAGCTTTCGCGAAGGGCGTTAATATGATTTTCCGTCAGCTGGATGGGGTATTGAAGGCTGAGGGGCTTACAGCTATGGAAACAGTAGGACAGCCTTTTAATCCTGAATACCATCAGGCTATTATGCAGGTTGAGAGCGAGGAGTACGAAGAGGGTATCGTTACAGAAGAGGTTCAAAAAGGATATCTTCTGAAAGATAGAGTTCTTCGTCCGGCCATGGTCAAAGTCAGCATGTAGTCTGTCTATATAGGACGGGCAGTTTCTGCTCGCCATAAAGCAGCAGTGCTTTTGCCTACTATTTATCCGATTGCAGGCTGTTGCCCGGATAGTTTATTATCAATCGAATTTTTTTGATATTTTTATAAATTTATTGAGCTTAGGCTCCATATAACTTTAGAGGAGGCAAATTATTGTGAGTAAAGTTATCGGTATTGACTTAGGAACCACGAACTCTTGCGTTGCCGTTATGGAAGGCGGCGAAGCCGTAGTAATTCCAAACCCAGAAGGCGCGCGTACAACCCCTTCGGTTGTAGGCTTTAAGAAAGACGGCGAGCGTATCGTCGGTGAAACGGCTAAACGCCAAGCGATTACTAACCCTGATCGTACGATCAGCTCTGTTAAACGTCACATGGGTACTAACCACAAAGAAAGCATTGATGGTAAAGACTACTCCCCACAAGAAATTTCGGCAATGATTCTGCAAAAACTGAAATCCGATGCAGAGGCTTATCTTGGCCAAACTGTTACTCAAGCGGTTATCACTGTTCCTGCTTATTTTAATGACAGCCAACGTCAAGCTACCAAAGATGCAGGTAAAATTGCAGGTTTGGAAGTTCTGCGTATTGTGAACGAGCCAACAGCAGCAGCTTTGGCATATGGTCTGGAGAAATCCGAAGATCAAACCATTCTAGTCTATGACCTTGGTGGCGGTACTTTTGACGTATCCATCCTTGAACTTGGTGATGGCTTCTTCGAAGTAAAAGCTACAAGCGGCGACAACAAGCTGGGTGGCGACGACTTTGACCAAGTGGTTATGGATTACCTGGTATCCGAATTCAAAAAAGAGCAAGGCATTGATCTGAGCAAAGATAAATCTGCTGTACAACGTTTGAAAGATGCAGCTGAAAAAGCGAAAAAAGAATTGTCAGGCGTACTGACAACAACTGTATCGCTTCCGTTCATCACTGTGGTTGACGGCGTACCTCAGCACTTAGAGATCAACTTGACTCGGGCGAAATTTGATGAACTGACTGCTGGTCTGGTAGAACGTACTTTGGGACCAACTCGTCAAGCATTGTCTGATGCTGGTATGACACCTGCAGACCTTACTAGAATCGTTCTGGTTGGTGGTTCTACACGTATCCCAGCTGTACAAGATGCTATCAAAAAGCTTACTGGCAAAGAACCACACAAAGGTGTGAATCCGGATGAAGTAGTAGCTCTTGGTGCTGCTGTTCAAGCGGGTGTATTGACTGGTGATGTTAAAGACGTTGTATTGCTTGACGTAACTCCGCTTTCCCTGGGTATTGAAACTGCAGGTGGCGTGTTCACGAAGATGATCGAGCGTAATACTACGATTCCTACAAGCAAATCCCAAGTATTCTCAACCTTTGCTGACAATCAACCTAGCGTAGAGATTCACGTGCTGCAAGGTGAGCGTCAAATGGCAAATGGCAACAAGACACTGGGACGCTTCATGCTGAACGAGATTCCACCAGCACCACGTGGCGTGCCACAAATCGAAGTTTCTTTCGATATTGATGCCAACGGTATCGTAAATGTATCTGCAACAGATAAAGGCACGAACAAGAGCCAAAAAATCACTATCACTTCTTCCAGCGGCCTGAGCGACGCAGAAGTAGAACAAATGATGAAGGATGCCGAGCTTCACGCTGAGGAAGACCGTAAGCGTAAAGAACTGGTAGAAGCGAAGAACGGTGCTGACCAACTCGTGTATTCTACTGAAAAAGTAATTAAAGATCTTGGTGATAAAGCTGATGCTTCTGATGTTGAAAAAGCAAATGAAGCTAAAGATAAAGTTAAAGCAGCACTTGAAACTGACAATCTTGAAGAAATCAATGCAGCTACAGAAGCATTGACTGAGATTGTACAACAGTTGTCCATGAAGCTGTACGAACAAGCTGCTCAAGCTGAGCAAGGTGCTGAAGGTGGCGCTGGAGCCGCTGAAGGCGCTCCTAAAAAAGATAATGTAGTTGACGCTGACTATGAGGTTGTTGACGAAGATAAGAATCAAGGGTAACCTTATACGATAAGTGTAATAGGAAACTGATAAATTCTTATATAGTTAAGAAGGGAAGGTCAAAACCGGGTCATCCCGTGTTTTGACTTTCCTTTTGTAATATCAGATTGCACACTCTTTGCGAATGCGCCTTCTGATATTGTAAGAATAAACATCGCTGAATCTGGATGGTCAGATCCTGAGGTTTTATCGTATAATGGTTTGTTTGACAGGTAATAAGGAATTTGAGTATGTATGCACGGAGGTGAAAGCAGTGGCAGATAAACGCGATTATTATGAAGTGCTTGGCCTAAGTAGAGATGCTTCAGACGATGAGGTGAAAAAAGCGTACCGGAAATTGGCGCGCCAATATCACCCAGACGTGAATAAAGCAGATGACGCTGAAGCTAAGTTTAAGGAAGTAAAAGAAGCTTATGATGTTCTTAGTGATGGACAACAGCGAGCTAGATATGACCAATATGGCCATATTGACCCTAACCAAGGTATGGGCGGCTTCGGAGGCGGCGGTGGTGGCGACTTCGGAGGACTTGGTGATATCTTTGATATGTTCTTCGGAGGCGGCGGACGCCGTGATCCTAACGCACCGCAGCGCGGTGGGGATTTGCAGTATACCATGACCATTGAATTCAAGGAAGCGGTATTCGGCAAAGAAACCGATATTACTATTCCACGTACAGAAACTTGCGATACCTGCTACGGCTCCGGGGCTAAACCGGGCACTAAACCAGAGACTTGTTCCGTATGTCATGGTAGTGGACAACAGGAATTCGTACAGAATACACCGCTTGGACAGATGCGTAATCGTCGTCCTTGTTCACATTGCAGTGGTACAGGTAAGATTATTAAGGAAAAATGTACAACTTGCAGCGGACAGGGTAAAGTTAAAAAGCAACGCAAGATCCATGTGCGTATCCCTGCCGGTGTTGATGACGGTGCACAGCTGCGCATGACTGGCGAAGGTGAAGGCGGCTTACGCGGCGGTCCTGCTGGAGACTTGTATATTGTTATCCGTGTTAAATCGCATGATTTCTTCGTGCGTGAGAACGATGATATTATGTGCGAGGTTCCACTTACGTTTGCACAGGCAGCACTTGGTGATGAGATTGAAATTCCAACCTTAACCGAAAAAGTGAAGCTGAAGATTCCTGCCGGAACGCAAACAGGCACTTTCTTCCGCCTCAAAGGTAAAGGTGTTCCGCGTCTGCGCGGATCTGGCCAAGGTGATCAGCATGTACGAGTAATTGTTGTGACACCTAGCAAGCTCAATGAAGAGCAAAAAGAATTGCTACGCCAGTTCGCTTCTCTGAACGGAGAAAACACACATGAACACGAACAGTCCTTCTTTGATCGTGTGAAACGTGCGTTTCGCGGGGACTGATATCCTAACTCATTCATTCAGTAAATGAATAGAAAAAAGACAGCAGAGCAGCGATCCTCCCATTATTGGGGGATCGCTGCTCTGCGTTTTTGTTTAGCATGAGATTAGGGCAGGGCCATTTAACTAACCTCATGCAATTCTTTGGAGGAGCTGTGATGCTGGAACCTGGGGAATTTTGCGAGCTTGGCTAACTCGGAAAACCCGGAAAAGCCTGGCAGCTCGTGGTGAACTCGGCAAGCCCGGTAACTCCGGTAACTCCGGTAACTCCGGTAACTCCGGTAAACCCCGCCGAACCTCTGAACCCGAATCCCGTCCCCGAACCCTGAACCGCGAACCCTGAACTGCGAACCGCGAACCCCGAATCCCGAACCCCGAACCGCAAACCGCGAACCGCGAACCGCGAACCGCGAACCCCGAACCCCGAACCCCGAACCCCGAACCCCGAACCCCGAACCCCGAACCCCGAACCCCGAACCCCGAACCCCGAACCCCGAACCCCGAACCCCGAACCCCGAACCCCGAACCGCGAACCGCGAACCGCGAACCGCGAACCGCGAACCGCGAACCGCGAACCCCGAACCCCGAACCGCGAACCCCGAACCCCGAACCCCGAACCCCGAACCCCGAACCCCGAACCCCGAACCCCGAACCCCGAACCCCGAACCCCGAACCCCGAACCCCGAACCCCGAACCCCGAACCCTGTAACCTTGAAACCCCCGACTGGTCTCCATCTTTTTTTAACACACTATCTGTTTTGGGTGGGCATGGTAAATGTCGCATAATCCAGCATTTAAGTGCAACTGCGTCCGATAGCGCCGAGAATAATCATCTGAGTGGATAGGACCCAAAAGATGCTGGAGGCATACGGACCCAGATGGCGCTATTTGCACATTTTTCTCCTTTTGAGCGAAGTTTCGGACTCCAGTGCACCTATTGCTCAGAAAAGCGCTCATATTTGGTGTTTTTCGTGCTAATAGCGAGTATGGGGTCCGGTGGGCATGGCAAATGTCGCATAATTCAGCGTTTAAGTGCAACTGTGTCCGAAAGCGCTGAGAATAATCATCTGCGTGGATAGAACCCAGAAGACGCTAGAGGCTTACGGACCCAGCTGACGCTATTTGCACATTTTTCTCCTTTTGAGCCAAGTTTCGGACACCAGTGCAGCTATTGCCTAGAAAAGTGCTTATATTTGGTGTTTTTCGTGCTAATAGCGACTATGGGGTCCGTTGGCATGGCAAAAGTCGCATAATCCAGCGTTTAAGTGCAACGGTGCCCGATAGTGCCGAGCATAATCTTCTGCGTGGATAGGACCCAAAAGACGCTGGAGGCATACGGACCCAGTTGACGCTATTTGCAAATTTATCGCCTTTTGAGCGAAGTTTCGGACACCAGTGCAGCTATTGCCTAGAAAAGTGCTCATGGTTGGTGTTTTTCGTGCTAATAGTGACTATGGGGTCCGTTGGCATGGCAAATGTCGCATAATTTAGTGTTTAAGTGCAACGGTGTCCGATAGTGCCGAGCATAATCTTCTGCGTGGATAGGACCCGGAAGAATCTGGAGGCATACGGACCCAGTTGACGCTATTTGCAAATTTATCGCCTTTTGTGCGAAGTCGGACTCAGCTGATGCAATTTGCACATTTTTCTCCTTTTGAGCGAAGTTTCGGACTCCAGTGCAGCTATTGCTCAGAAAAGCGCCCATGATTGGTGTTTTACGTGCTAATAGCGACTATGGGGTCCGTTGGCATGGCAAATGTCGCATAATTCAGTGTTTAAGTGCAACTGTGTCCGATAGTTGTCTCGTATGCGCCCAGATGTGACCTTAAGACGAGAAAGCCCCAGCAGCCAAATGGCTGCTGGGGCTTTCTTTGAGAGTTCAACTAGATACTGTTTAAGAACGTAGGTCCTCAAACACACGGCTCAGAATCGTTGCTGCTTGTGCACGAGTCAGAGTGCCTTGTGGATTGAAGTTGTCCGCACCAACGCCCTTGAGATAACCTTTGCTTACAGCATAGGCTACGGCGTTACGTGCTTCTGCAGCGATGTTGTCGGCATCCTTAAAGCTCAAAGGAGTCTTAGCTACTGTAAGATCAGCGCCTAGGGCCTCAGCTATGATAAGGGCTGCTTCTTCGCGAGTCAGCACATCACGTGAACCACTTTGTTTGATACGAGTATTCCAAGTGTCACCTTTTCCAAGTAGACGGTCGAAGAGCGTTAGTAGCTCCGCTTGATTTAAGGTGTCAGTAGGCTTGAAGCTGCCATCGGTTCCTTTGCCGGCAATGATACCATGAGCAGCAAGAACTTCGATATCGCCTTTAGCCCAGTGAGTGCCGATATCCTTGAAGCTTACATTACGGAATGCAACGCTATAAGAGCCGTCGCCAGTAACTGTAAACTGTAGAATACCTTCTTTAGAGAAAGATCCAGGTTGCAGATAGGACCACTTATGATCCTTTGTTTCTGCATAGGCGGCAGTTTTTCGAGCATCACGTAGACTGCTGTCTTTTAGATTAAGCTGAAGGGTAATCGGCTTTCCGGTTGTCCAACCATTTTTAATGGTCAGAATGGAAGAACCAATATTGATCGCAGCTGAGCTTCCTGATAAGACTGCTGTATCGCTAGCATCAGCCAGACTTATCGTAAGCAACAAACCACTGCTGCTAATGAAATCCGGAAGGGTTGCCGCTGGAATAAGAACATTGAACCCACTACCGTTAAGGCTGAGTGCATTCTCCGATTTCTTCAACTGTTCGGCTTGCGCCGGGGTAAGAGTAATAACGACTTGGCTATACTTATTGAAATTCACATCGCTAAGATCAAGTACAGAAGTCTTATCTTTTGCATTCTGGATCGAATTTGTTAATGCAGCATCTAAGATGTTAAACACCGTTGAAGGTTTACCACCAGCTGGATCGGCTGTCTCTACTAGCTTCCCGGATTTCAAAGAAGGTCCAGGAGTGGGAGTGCTGGTTGCTGTAGATACATAGGTCTCAGAAGATGGAGAAGACGTAGGTGATGGTGTCGGTGTTGGCGTTTCTGTTGGGTCTGGCGTTGCTGATGGCGTTGCTGATGGTGTCGGTGTCGGTGTTGGCGTTGGTGTCGGTGTCGGTTTTTCAGGTGTGCTAACAGTTACACTTACTGTTCTCAAACCAGATGGGATAGTTGATGTTGTGGCATCATTCCAAATCTGAACATCATATAGCTCAAAGGAATAATCTCCTGCTGTTGCTGGTTCGAAGGTTATTTGGGCTAGTGAGCCAGAGCCGTGATAAGCACCTCCTGACAGATTGACACTATATTGTGTCAGTTTGTGGCCGTCTCCAAGGTCATACGTTTGTGAATATTCTGTAAGTGGAACACTAGAGAAATGCTCCTCTTGATACGTAACCAGCTGTACGCTTGGCTGGATTACCGGTGTTTCAAGGGAATTATCGTATATGACACCGAATGAAGCCCCATAGACGCCATAAACCTCGTCTGTCACGGAATAATCTAAATCAACGGTCACAGATTGTCCTACTTCAATGGTGGATGCAGAAAGAGCCGGAGTTACTGTGAAAGTACCATCCCCTGTGCTATAAAGCAGCCGCTGAACGTAATCATCGTCGTCTGCACCATTCCCCACTTTATCGACCACATGGACTTTGTACTCATTTAGCCCCTCGTTAACAGGAACATCAATGGTAAAGGCACCGTTATTTGCAATCACACCGCCAAATTTATAAGCATTCCCATCATAATGTTTGCCTTCGGCATATACGGTAAACCAGTTTCCAATAGGGTTTGTATTAGAAATATAATAGGCCATTAGGTCATCATCAATAAAACCACTAATTTGTGCCACGCCAGGATCGGTTGGCGCTTCACGTTCATACTCCTCAATGGTGATGCCGGAAACTAGCGGCTTCTCGGTATCAATTGTGAACTCGGCCTTTTGTTTCTCGAGCAGTTGCCCATTGGGAAGCACGGGAATGATGTAGTAGTGACCATCTGCTAAAGTAGACTTGGCGGAGGTCTCCAGGTCTGTTAATGTTCCATCCCAATTTGGAACTTCGTATACGCCACGATAGATCTTCTCGTCGATTGCATAAACTTCACCTAAAACTGTTGCAGGAGCATCTTTTGAAGAGGCAACGAAACTTATGCTTTCCAGCTCTTCATTAACAGAAAAGGTAAAGGTGGTGTCGTCTGAGCGACCATCACCATTAGGTGAAATTTGTGGACTTTCAAAAGAAAGCTGATTAATAGGTGCTACATTAAATTGGTCACCTACAACAACGTTAAATGGCAGACGAAGGGTTTCTGTATCAGAGGTAAGTAACAGGATGCCTTCATATGCGCCCTCTTTTGCTATTTTAGATACATTGAGTGTAAATTGTGCATATTGATTTACCCCTGAGATAACACTGTTTGGTGCAAAATCAATACTAATATCATTAGGAGCTTCTGTCAGCCATTTGGTGGAAAGGGTGTATGTTTCTCCATTCCCTTTAAAGTCCTCTACATAGACAGCTTTCGTTACGGTAACACCCTTTGGCTGTAAGCCGAAGGATAAGGAACCTGTGTAATAAGGGATTTCAACAGTACCCGGAAGACCGCTGTTAAGGATCTCACCGACTTTAGCAATGGATTTAGCGTTTATCGACTTCTCCAGATTAATTAAACCTGCACCTTGTTGGTACAAGGAGTAAGAATTCCCATCACGTTTAAAAATAGGATCAGCATTGTTCATCAGCAGGGCTTTAATTTCATTTGGCTTCAGATCAGAGTTTTTACTCAGTAACAAAGCCACAGCTCCTACAACGTGTGGAGTTGCCATGCTAGTGCCATTTTTTAAGCCGAAAGCTTGGTCATAGTTCCCATCCCAGCTAGGGATCGTCGAGTTGATATTGACTCCGGGCGCTACAACATCAGGTTTTATTAGATAATCGGGCATCCCCGGACCCATAGAACTGAAGTTTGCTAACTGATTTACTTCAAGCGCTATATAGTAACTGATTATATCTTTAGCCGCAGCCATCTGAGTTTTTATTTTTTTGCCATCGGCTTGACTGATTCCGTAGGTAGGAATGTAATCCCCAGGCGCACCAAGGGTGGGGCTGATTTCACCAGGCTCATTATTGGCAATCAGCAAAAGCTTCGCACCAGCAGCTTTGGCATTAAGAGATTTGTCTGAGAAGCTCAGCGAGCCCCGATCGACAAGCACTACCTTATCTTTGACATCCAGATTTTTGTAATCGGAAGGACTTCCAAGACCAGCGAAAACGATCTTACTGCCAGCAATATTATCGATTAAATCTGGGGAGTAACTGGCTAATGTCCCGGGAATCTTTTTAACATCGCCAATATCAAAGAAAGGGGTATTTATCGGAGTAGTAGAAGCTCCAACACTAAGCGCGAGTTGGGCACCAGCGGGTTCGCCCAGTGTTCCTGCATCCGGTCCAGCGTTACCGGCGGCAACAATAACATTCACGCCCGATTTTACGGTATTGTCTATCGCGATTGAACTCGCGGAATAGCTTTGGTTGACACTAGAGCCTAGAGAAAGGTTAATAACATCTGCTCCGTCATCGACCGCTTTCTCAATACCCGCAATTACATCCGCTGTGGAACCAGATCCATAGGGACCAAGTACGCGATACGCATACAATTCTACCTCAGGTGCCACATCTAAAATTGTCCCGGCAACGTGTGTACCATGCGAGGTTTCGTAAGGAGTGCCTGCTCTTGGAGGGAAGTTAGCATCAGGGGCTGTTTCAGCCGGATCATCATCCTGATCATATACATCATAGCCGCCCTTATAATTATCTTTTAACAAAGGGTGATTCTTATCAATACCAGTATCGACAACCGCTACCTGTACATCTTTGCCTGTGTAACCTAAATCATGTAGTTTGTCCGCGCCTATTAGCTTGCCGCTGTCTGAATAGGAACGTGTAACAGGTAATGTCGCTACTTCAACACTGTCTGCTAACGCATGTACTTCTTCATTCGGATAAATAGCGGCAACGCCTGGAAGCTCTAACAGCTTGTTTACTTGATTGGCTGGCAGCGTAATGGAATACCCATTAAAAATCTCACTGTATTCAAAACCGATATTTGCATCGATTTTCTGTGTTGAGGAAATAAAGCTTTTATGCTCTGAGATAATTTTACTGCGTTGTGAGGAGACTGAGGATCGTAAAGAATAAGTTTTTGCCTCATTTACATACACACTGACTGGTTTATTAGTCAATTCCACAATCACTGAAACTGGTGCTGAACCTTTGAGTACTCCAGCATAGTTATGAGGGGTCACACTTTGAGACTGTACATCCGTAACCAGGGTTGAAGATTCAAGGGATGAGTTCGCAAATGCAGCTGATGGAAAAAGAACAGACACAGCCAGACCGAAGCTTGCCGCTCCAATAGCAAATCTTTGAATAGAGTGTTTAAAGGTACGTTTCAAATAAGTTCATCCTCCCAAATGAATTTTTTGTATTACAATGTGTCTGTGGTTCTCCTCCTCCATATAAAATGTAAAAAATTATGAAAATTAAATTTATTCTACAGCTATAACTTCAAATCGAATATACAACTTTAGTACCATATTGCAGCGAAGCGTTGAGGAAAATGTCGAATACCCAGTAGATAAGTGGAATATAAGAAAATCAGAGCATAAAACAAGTGAAATTAAGACAATATAAATGAATGCAACAGATGTCTGAATTTCAAGCGAGAGCGGGGATAAGATGTCGGAAAGATATATTTTGGCATATTTTAAAAGTCCAGAGGAAGCCGAAGGCGTCGCGCGCAAGCTTCGTGCACTTCGGGCCATTGAAGTTTCCATTGATCGCTTCAGTAGATATGGAGGTACCAGCTTTAGCTCAGGGGTAAATCCGGTGACAGGCAATGTGGCCAGAATGGACTCCATGACTGCTGAGCACGCACACACAGGCATACTTGCAGCTGCGGACACCAGCTCTAGCGGAATGAGTCATGGTGGTAACGGAGGTCCAACGGGGAGAGATATTTTGCTTACGGTTATTGTGCATACGGAGTCCTACGATCAGGCTCTGCGCTTAATTGAAGAAGCAGGCGGGATGGTCTGATCGGCACTTCATTAATAAGAAGAAAGGAGACGAACAATGGATAGAGAAAACTCACAAATCTTCTCCAAGACGGAGAAATTGAAAATGTTATATGAAGCTAAAGCGGAGGATGTAGAATTCTCGGCGGCGGAAGCCGATCTTGATGATATTGAAGCTCAGGATCGCGCACAAGAAGCGGACAAACGTCAGCTGAATGAGATTATGAAGAAAGAATAGCAGCTAAAAAAGCTAAGGCGGATACCTCACTTTGTGGGGTATTTTTGTGTTTGGGCATGTATAATTAGGGCGAAGAGCTTAAGTGTGGGGGGAGAAGATGGATAACGTTATTTTGTGGACAGGATTAGCCTTATTGATCGCACTATTAACCTATTTGAACCAGAAGCAGTTGTACTCTCCAAAAGTAAAACGGGCCTATCGTGAGTTGCGGGAGCTGACAGAGAAGGTTCGTATGGAGCGCTCTGAGGCGAGCGATTTGTATCGATGGGAAGCAGAATTAACCGAACTAGAGAATCATCCGAACGAACTGAATAAATTGGATGCCGAAATTAGGTTTCATCACGCATTTTTGTTATATCTTGAACGTCACTACCCTTCAGACCCAAGGATTATTGGTTTGAAGCAAGCTGACGCATATCAGAAGGATATGGTTTTGGGGATTAAAATAAAAGATTATAAATCCAATTAATAAGATACTTTTGACTGTACGTACAATGGGAGAAGGAATATATTCGCACAGGTCGCAGACAACTGCTGCATGAAGCGAAGGTAGACGTAGCTTGCTGCACCGCAGCCTGGCTGGAGTGCATTTGATTCGGATGAACTGCCATATTTTGCTGCGTGCTCGTAATGAGGGAACGACTGAAGTAGTGCTTTGTGGTTGGAATCTGAAAATTGAAATTAGTAATGGGATTGAGAATGATAGAATTTGAAAATGAAATTGAGAGTTGAACCCTAGCTGATATTTGCAGCTGGGTTTTTTTGTTATGAGATCAGAAAAATGAACTAAATTAGGGCAAGCTTTTAGCTTATAAGTAAGGCTACCGCTAAGAAGAATTTGGGCGTCTCATAGTCGACGTAGCTGTAGATGCATTTCTGTTGGAATTGGATATAATTTTCGGCATGATTGAGGTTGGAAAATGATTAATTAGGGAAAACCTCCCTGAAAAACGCTCGAAAAGATAGAAAAGCCTGATTTCATGAGTTTTTGGTGGAGTATTTCCCTAAAAGATAGTTCAACCTTCGAATCTTGCACATCATTAGGGAAGTTTTCCCTAATTATCATTATTTTCAATTATATTAACGTCTGCAGATGTTATAAATATTTTAAGTAAAATAGCTAATATCACACTACAAATTAAGGATGTATAATTGTTCGAATATACTAACTACGACCAATCAAGTATTGAATTTTTTCAGGGGGAATTAGAATGGGGCTGGTACACTCTCAAGGAGTTACTGATGGGCTTGTTGTTAGATCTTTAGAAAGAAATTTAGCTATTATCCGGTTTGACCTTGATCGCCGAGTTGCTTATGTGAATGAGGTTTTTGCAAATTCCATGGGATATAAAAAAGATGAAATGTACGGAATGCATCATAAAGAGTTCTGTTTTCCACATTTCGCAGATAGCCCAGGTTACGAACGGTTTTGGCAGGATCTTTTTACAGGGAAGAGTTTTCAGGATAAGATCGAACGAATGGATTCGAAAGGAAATGCGGTTTGGCTTGAAGCCACCTACATGCCAGTGTTTGATGAAAGCAATGAACAAGTCATCGGAGTATCTAAAATAGCAACTAATATCACCCAAAGACAAAGCAACATGAGTAATGTTGTGCAACGGATGCAAGAGATGGCAGACAGCTTGAATCAAAGAGCAGATTTAGGTATTGAGCGCAGTCAAGAATTATTACGAAGCATCAACAAAATCGCCGAAGTATCGATAGAAAATACACATACTCTAGCTAATCTTGAAAAGCAAGCTGTATCGATTCATAGCATCGTGCAAACGATTCGTGATATTGCTTCGCAAACGCAATTATTAGCCCTAAATGCTGCTATTGAGGCAGCGCATGCCGGGGAGTATGGCCGAGGTTTTGAGGTGGTGGCAAAAGAAGTAAGAAAGTTATCTTCCATGGTACAAGATTCGATCATAAAGGTACGGGATAGTGTGGATGCGATCACGCTGGAAATTGGAAAGATCTCTATAGGTACAAATCAAGTGCAAGAAAATATAGAAGATAGTCAGCAGCAGGTTCTGGTGGCGTTGGAGGATTTTTCGAAGATTGCTTCATCTGCACAAAATCTCGACACACAAGCGCGTGAAGTTATGGATATTCTCTAGCAGCAGTATGTATGTTGATAGATTGAATATCAGCAAAAAAGGGTCGGTCTCCTACTTGCGAGAGATAGACCCTTTTAATTGTTGGTATTATCCGATTTTGTTAACAATCAAGGTAGGAATCATATATCTATGATTTATGATGACTCCGTTAACTCCGGTGTTACCAGAAGCACCAGTCGTGCCAGTGACTCCAGTAACTCCCGTGTCCCCAATCGCCCCATCAGAGCCAGTCCCACCTTTAGCCCCATCACCCCAGTAGCGCCTGTCGCGCCAGTTGCCCCATCATACCCAAGTAATTCTGCTGTAACTAATCGATGCGGGGCTACTAATCTTTCTGCACTGTCTTTACCCCAAAATGAGAGTTGAATTGGATGATCTGGCAAACTAGCAGTTGTGAAAAAAAATTCGAAAGTATCAAAATCCGCAAAATAATTTTTAGTTATTACTTGATTTGGCATCACATCTAGCAGATCGCCTACATATTGAATTCTTTCTTCATTCATGTAGTAGCCTTCAATCAGAACTGTAGAAGCAATCTGACCGCTACCATTAGCGAATTTGACCGTGACCTGTTGTGTAAGTCTTGTGTTGTTTTCTGAGTTAACATTGTTTTCTATCGGACCAGTAGTTAAAAGAGTCATTGTCCTTCCTCCATTTGCTTCATTCAGATTATTAAGCCCGTTTGATTTTCCCTATGTCTTTAAGAGTAGCGATAGTTTATGCTCAGAAAAACGAACCTTTTCCAAGGATTGGTTGTCATATAGATATCTCAGTCAAGAAAGGAGGGCGCAAGATTTGGAGAGTAACCGGGAGTTATTTGAAACCTACAATAAAGATGTATACCGGACTTGCTACTATATGGTGCATGACGCGGCGGATGCAGAGGATTTGACTCAGGATGTCTTTATTACAGTATTTCGCAGCAATCGTGAGCACGTGGAGCATATCAAGGCTTGGATTATGAAAATAACGGTCAACCATTGCCTCAATCATTTGAAACGAAAACGGACATTACAACAGAAGATTACGGACAACCTTCATTTCTTTAATAAAACGGCAGAAACAGCTGTGGAGCAGCAGATTGAGCAGCGTGAGACGGAGGTCGAGTGGGCGCAATATATGAGCCAGGTCCCTATCAAACTTAGGATGGTGCTCACACTTAGGTATATGCATGATTTCAGTCTGGCTGAAATTTCGGATCTGCTGTCCATTCCACTTGGAACGACCAAATCTAGGCTGCATAAAGGACTAACGGTAATGAGGAGAATCCTGCAGGAGGCTGGGGTTCAAATTGAACTAAAGGAGGGCGAAGCTTTTGAAAAAGTTAGAAAATATGCTGGAGCATCGTTTAAATGAAGATAAAGGCGTGCCTTATCCAGATTTTGAACGCATGTGGGGACGTTTAGAGCAAGAAAACAGTACAATGACTCCCCTACAACTTCGTATGGCCAATGGTAGCGGGAACAGAGGGAGAAACTGGAGTAAAATAGCTGTGGTTGCTTCATTTTCAGTACTTATTGCAGCGGCACCCGTATATGCGGCAGTGCATTATGATTGGGATAATTTGCTCCATGGGAGAGGAGGCGTTCAATCAGCGCTGGCCCAAAATCTCGGACAACAACTGAACCAGTCGGTGACACAGGATGGAGTAACTCTGAAGCTACATACAGCGATTGTGGATGAGAATCGGACGGTTATCTTATTCACTTTGGATGTAGGAAAACGCTTGGAAAATGAAAATTGGAATGTTAAAGGAATGACTTTGAAGGGCGCAGATGGGGCGAATGGTCCCAGTGAGTTCAGTTATGTGTTATGGGATGAGAAAAATCAACATTACAACGGATATTTCGAGAGTGATTGGACACCGAAAAAGGACACTGTGAATGTGCAACTAGTTGCAGATAATCTGCAAGCCTTTAGCACACAGGAGTTAGATTTACCGCTGGATATCCAATCGCAGGAGACACAAAAGTTTCCTATTGGACAGGAAGGGATGCGCAGCATAGAGGTGAAACCTTTTACCCAAGGACAAGAAAAAATATTATTCTCTTCAGCGATCATTTTTGATCAGCCAGAAACAAAAGAATGGGCCTTTCCAAATATAGTCGCTTACAAAAACGGAACGCTCATAAATTCGCTGGCAGGAGGTGCTTTCGGTACACCGGGAGAAAACGGGGAATATACGTCCCAGCAATATTTTAAGGCGGCTGATATTTCCAGCGGAGAAGTGAATTACAAGCTGCAGTACATGAAACAAGAGAAAAAGGTTGAGGGGCCACTAGCTTTTGATCTTCAATTAAGCAAAAAGCAGATGGAGAGCGGAACCATAAATACTTCATTGAATCTGCCGCTAGAAGAGGGCGAACCTAATTACACGCTGGAGAAAATGGTAGTGACGCCTACTCAAATTCGAATCGCCATTAGAAGTAAAGAGAAAGGCAACAATTTCCCGTATCAAAAGTCTACTCTTGAAGTAGCAGGCAAGACGCTGGAGGGCAATTTCTGGAGATCTCCAGAAGGTGAGCCGGAATTAACAGTGCTTCGTTTTGAGCGGCCAGTTGACCTTGAAATCACAGAAGAGACGCCAATTACCTTTGTTGCTAAATACAAGGTGACTCAGCACGGCAGCTATAAAATTAACAAGGACGAAAAAACACCACTTCTGTTGACGAATATATCTGATAAGAAACAGACGCTTATCCAGCAGCTTAGTGGTTATCCGGTAAAATGGACGTACTATATGCAGGGTGCCGATCTTTATGTAGAGACTGAAAGTGAAGATGCTCGCTTCGGTGGAATTAACCAGACCCATATCGGACTGGGGAAAGAGCGTATTTTAGGTAAACCTCTGACCGTTAATTTCACGGGGGATGGAAACAATAAGGCCATTGATGTTTACAAGGGTTTCAAAGGTACAGAAGCTTCTATTTATATATTCTTCTATACGACTGACGATCCGGATAAAGAAACAAGAGTGCAGCTGCGGCCATAGAAAATTTTTTTTAGGGAGGAACCTTGTGTTCTTCCCTTTTTTTCGTTTACAGTGAGTAGATGCTGAGTGGACTCAGGGAGGATTAGCGTAAAGGAGAGAAAAGGATGGAAATCACTCGCTGTGCTTGGGTTAATGAGGATCCTTTATATATCGCATACCATGATGAAGAGTGGGGTAAACCTCTGTATGATGACCGGAAGCTGTTTGAATTACTTATGCTCGAAGGCATGCAGGCAGGATTAAGCTGGTACACCGTCTTAAAAAAGCGGGCACATTACAGAGAGGTATTTGATGGATTTGATCCGGAAAAGATTGTGCATTATGATGAGCCGAAAATTGCTGAGCTGATGAACGATCCCGGGATTATTAGAAATCGCTTAAAGATTGATTCTATCATTCGTAATGCAAGCGTATATTTGCAAATTAGTGCGGAAACAGGCAGCTTTGCAGATTATCTCTGGAGTTTTGTGGGGGGTGCACCTTCGATTAACCATTGGAAGACACGTGCGGATGTCCCTGCTTCGACGGCTCAGTCTGACGCAATGAGTAAAGCATTAAAAAAGCGAGGCATGAAGTTTGTCGGCTCTACCATATGTTATGCTTTTATGCAGGCATCGGGGATGGTAGATGATCATTCGCTCGATTGCTTTTGCAGGAGCAGCACGGGCATAGCAGAGCGTTGATCTGTAGTTTGGCGTTACCCCAAGAAGAAATGTTATACTATGAAGCGAATGCTCACAAAACTAAGTCTATGCTTACGAAGCCAGTTTTGCACGAAGTCAATCAATGAAGCTAACGCTCACAAAACTTTAGGAGGATCACATAAAGATGTTATGGCATGAAGTGACGATACATACAACAGAAGAAGCACAAGAAATGATTTCGAATTTTTTATATGAAGCAGGAGCGGGTGGGGTTTCTATTGAAGAATCCGGAACACTCAGTAAAGAGCGGAATACGCGTTACGGTGAATTATACGACCAACCCTTGAATGATATCCCAGAAGGGGAAGCGGTAATCAAAGGTTATTATGCCGATTCCACGGATATGGATGCTGTTATAGAAGAACTGACTCCACGGGTAGCAGAATTGCGTGAGTACGGTATTGATCCGGGCAAATCGCTGATTTCTTGGAAAACCGTAGATGAAGACGAATGGGCGCATGCTTGGAAGCAATATTTTAAACCGCTCAGGGTATCGGAGCGTCTCACGATTAAACCAACTTGGGAGGAATATACGCCTGAGCGCCCAGATGAAGCAATCATTGAGCTGGACCCTGGTATGGCATTTGGTACAGGGACTCACCCTACAACAGCTTTGTGCCTGCGTGCGCTCGAGAAGAATATTAGCGGCGGCGAAGAAGTAATCGATGTTGGTACGGGTTCAGGAATATTGGCTGTAGGTGCGATGCTGCTCGGTGCGAAATCCGTGCTGGCGTTAGATTTGGACCCTGTAGCTGTTGAAAGTGCGCGCGAGAATGTAGCACTGAACAAACTTGAGAAGTTCATTACGGTAAAAGAAAGCGACCTGCTCTCCTTGCTAGGCGGTGAAGGTGTAGCTGACACGGCTGCTGGAGAAATGTGGCCATCCGCTAGACCGGGTCACACTCTTGAGGGAACACCTGCTGAGCAAGTAACAGTGGATAGTCTTGGCGTTACACTCCCAGTGAAGATTGTAGTTGCGAATATTTTGGCAGAAATCATCGTATTGTTTACGGATGATGTGTATCGTGCACTTCAGCCAGGAGGCTTGTATATTACCTCTGGTATTTACAAGGATAAAGAAGGGCTTGTGGCTAACGCACTACAAGAGTCCGGCTTTGAGATTATGGAAGTATCCCGTGAAGAAGATTGGGTGGCATTTACAGCCGGAAAGAGGTAAAAATGGATATATTGCAAAGTATAATACGTGTAGATTTGGATCAGCTTCCTTTTCTGCTTATTACGATTTTAATTGCTTTTACAGTACATGAATTCAGTCATGCTTATTTCGCAAATAAGTTCGGTGACCCTACGGCTAGATTATTAGGACGCATGACGCTTAACCCTGCTGTACACTTCGATTTTTTTGGTATTTTACTGCTGCTGGTTGCTGGTTTCGGGTGGGCGCGTCCGGTTCCTGTAAACCGCGATAACTTTAGCCGCCCCCGTCTGATGGGAGTCATTGTGTCTGCTGCGGGCCCAATCAGTAACCTGTTACTAGGGATTATTGGTGCTTTAATATATGGGGTGCTTGCGGCAACCGGTGTATTAGAGTCGATCTCCAATGATCGCGTTTTAGAGGCAGTGTATCTGTTCTTTGGCACCTTTATTCAATGGAACTTCTTTTTATTCTTGTTCAATCTGATTCCATTGCCTCCGCTGGATGGCTACCGGATTGTGGAGGATATTGCTCCTCGCTCCATTCGGGGCAAATTACAGCAATTTGAGCAATGGGCTGTATTTATCTTTTTATTAATTCTGTTTATTCCAGGGTTACGAACCTATACCATTGATCCTCTTGGCCACTGGGCTAGTGAAATGTCGAGAACATTTGTGCAGCTATTCCTAAGAATGTTTGGCAGCTAAGGTAGGGACTGAAGTCTGGTCAACCCTGCTTAAACATTGTATTATGTAATTTGTTGAAAAATAGGATAGTTAAATTTCGCCTGATCCATAGTTATATTTCTCTAAGAAACGGGTGACGTCTTTATTAAGGCGTCTTTACCGTTTCTTCTTACTGAATTCATGAACAGGATGATGAAGAGATGCAGCGATATTTTGTTACACCGGAGCAGTTTGGTGCAGATAACGTTAGAATTGACGGGGAAGATGCAAGGCATATTGCCAAAGTGATGCGCGGTAAGGCTGGGGACAAGCTTATTGTCAGCGATGGCGTCTCCCGTGAAGCGTTAGTGGAGATTGCTCAGATCGAAATTGGGGAAGTGACAGTGAATATCCTGGAAACCCTGGAGATGACGCATGAACCGCGGATAAAAATCACAGTGGCTCAGAGCTTACCCAAGGCTGATAAGATGGAAACTGTCATTCAAAAGTGCACAGAAATTGGAGCCGTTGGTTTTATTCCTTTTCTGTCGGAGCGCACGATTGTACAATACGATGAACGCAAGGAAAGTAAGCGGCTGGACCGCTGGCGTAAAATTTGTAAAGAAGCTGCCGAGCAGGCACACCGGAACATCGTTCCGGCTGTAGGCTCACCGTTATCCTGGAAGCAGCTGCTCCAGACTTTTAGTGAGTATGATGCAATTTATTTCTGTTATGAAAAAGAAGAAGGCTTGCAGCTTCGCAGCAGTGTTGCCCCTTGGTTATCCTCGCTTTCACCGCAGGCTGGTGGGAAGGTATTGATTGTGGTAGGTCCTGAAGGGGGCTTTACACCAGAGGAATGCCAAAAGGCAGAAGAAGCTGGTGCGGTTTCCGTAGGACTAGGACGGCGTATTCTGCGCTGTGAGACAGCGGGCATGGTTGCCGCTGCTTGTATTTTATATGAATCTGGAGAAATGGGAGGAGCTTAAGAGATGCCATCCGTAGCATTTTATACTTTAGGTTGTAAAGTGAATTTTTATGACACCGAAGCCATCTGGCAGCTATTCAAAAATGAAGGTTACGAGCAGGTCGATTTCGAGGGACCCGCCGATGTATATCTGATTAATACTTGTACTGTAACTAATACAGGTGACAAAAAAAGCCGTCAAATGATTCGTCGTGCCGTTCGCCGCAATCCGGAGGCTATCGTGGCGGTTACTGGCTGCTATGCACAGACCTCTCCTGGTGAGATTCTGGATATTCCTGGTGTCGATCTTGTTATTGGTAACCAGGACCGCGATCAGATCATGACGCATGTGAAGAACATTGAAGCCTCACGTCAGCCAGTCAACGCTGTTCGTAATATTATGAAGACACGTGAATTCGAAGAGATGGATGTACCTGGCTTTGCGGATCGGACGCGTGCTTTTATGAAGATTCAGGATGGCTGCAACAACTTCTGCACATTCTGCATCATTCCATGGTCACGTGGACTTTCCCGCAGCCGTGATCCCAAAAGCATCGTAACCCAGGCGCATCAATTAGTAGAAGCAGGGTATAAAGAATTTGTTCTCACGGGTATTCATACCGGTGGTTACGGTGATGATCTTGATAATTACCGTCTAGCCGATTTGCTGTGGGATCTAGATAAGGTGGATGGACTGGAGCGGGTACGTATCAGTTCTATCGAAGCCAGCCAGATCGATGAGAAGCTGCTGGAGGTGCTGAACCGTTCCTCTAAAATGTGCCGTCATCTGCATATCCCGCTGCAAGCCGGACATAATGATGTGCTGAAAGCAATGCGCCGTAAATATACGACAGAAGAATATTACGCCAAAATGCAGCTGATCCGTCAGGCGATGCCAGATGTCGGGATTACTACGGATGTTATCGTTGGATTCCCGGGGGAGACCGATGAAATGTTCCGTGCCGGCTACGATTTCATGAAGGCTATTAATTACTCTGAGATGCATGTATTCCCTTACTCCAAGCGGACGGGCACTCCAGCAGCGCGGATGGAGAATCAGATCGACGAAGAAATCAAAAATGTACGCGTGCAGGAACTGATTGATCTTTCAGAAGAAATGCAAATAGCTTATGCTCGTAAATTTGTAGGCCAGACATTAAGTGTTATTCCGGAAAGAGCCGCAAAAGGGGCTCCGGGCCGCAATATCCAGCATGGGTTTAGCGACAACTATTTGCAGGTGTTCTTCGATGGTGAAGATTCACTCCAAGGAGAACTTTGTCAGGTGAAGATAACGGAAGCTGGCGTGAACGAATGCCGCGGCGAGTTGATCGGGGTTAGTCAGACTGGGCTTCAGCAGGCTGTTCGTTAAGCAATAAATATTAGTAAAAAGAAAACAGAGCAGTCATTTTCCCGTTAATGGGGAAGGGCTGCTCTGTTTTTTAGTTGCTGCTGCCTAGACCACCAATTCATAACAATCTCCTGATGCTTTCGGACCCAGATGGCGTTATTTGCAATTTTTTTGCTTTTTATGCTTTGTTTCGGACTCCAGCGCAGCTATTCCTCAGAAAGTGGTTCATAATAGGTGTTTTTCATGACAATAGCAACTATGGGGTCCGTTAGTGTTCCAAAAGTGGGATAATGCTGCGAATAAGGTCAACTGTGTCCGATAGCGACTTCATACGCGTAGAAGTGGATCAAAAAAACATCCGTAGGATCATGATTGAAACAATTCCCGCCAGTACAGTGCCTAGCAAGCTCCGGGTTTTTATCGCAACCAAAAAAGTAGGCAATGCTGCAAAAAGCTCAATGTTATTAGCTAAAGACGAAAATTTTCCATCATTCAAAAATATCTCCTGACCTATTAATGCCGCCATAACAGAGATAGGTACATAATTTAACCAGCGCATTCCCCATTCTGGCAATTCAAAACGGCTAAGGATCATAAGCGGAACCACCCTGGGAATAAAGGTCACAAAAGCTGCTCCTAGAATGATCAGAAATACATCCCATCTCACTTCCATTTTTCAAACACCATCCCTATCGTTGACGCAATAACTGTAGCGATAATCACTCCAACACTACTGGAGAATAGGAAAGAGCTTCCTACTGCTATGATTACGGCAAGGATTGCGACAACCAAATCTAGTTTGATTTTATTACGGTCAATCATGGAAATTACAAGAATGCCAATAAACATCGCAGGTAAGGCAAACTGCAAACCGAATTGATCAGGGTCTGAGATCCACTGGGCTAAAAAAGCTCCCGCTACATTCGCAAGAAACCAATTTAAATATGCTGTGAGATTTAGACCGTGCATCCATTTTTCACTGATTTGCTGCTTATTCAAAGCTTGATTGATGGCAACTCCAAAGGTCTCATCAGTCAATAAAGAACCAACCAGCATATTTCTCAGTGGGGAAAGATGGCGGAAATAAGGAGAAAGAGCTGCACTAAGCAAAATATGGCGAAGATTCACGATAAATATCGTAATGATAATGGCCGCAGGCGAGCTGCTAACGGCTATCATTCCAGCAGCTATAAACTGAGCTGAGCCCGCGTAAAGAATCAAGCTGATTAAGGCAATCTCAGCAATGCTGAGTCCGGCTGTCTTTTGAACAACGCCTGCTGCAAGTCCGATGCTTAAGTAGCCTAGTAGTGTGGGAATACAATCTTTTACCCCTTTAAGGAAGCTATCTTCCTGTTTAGGAGACGGGATTGCTTCTAGTTGGACGTTCTCTGCACTCATCGTAGCCCCCTTGTTTCAAGAAAGAATTTAGTAGTTAGCATATTACTTCCTAATATTTTGATCAACCTTTACCGTATTATCTAGTCTGAAAGTCCCGAATTTCGCTTTATAGAGCCAGGGGGTAAACACTTAGGGTACAATTGTCGATATAAGTAAAAGAGTGTGGGGATAAACCACCGAACGACATTATAGCCTAAGGGAGAGAACAAATGACTGTGTACAGGAAAATGACGAAAATGCTCCTCATCATGATATTGTTAGCTACTGCGGTTTTTCCGGTAAGTGTCTTTGCAGCGACCGGCGATATCAACTCGATTGAATTCGAAAGCTCAGCTAAAGTAGAGCTTACGGTTGGACAAACGCCAAAGCAACTTAAGGTATATGCGAATGTGGAAGGGTCCTCATCTAAAAGAGATGTGACAGGTGCAGTTGTATGGAATTCTTCTAACACAAACGCTGTAAAGGTAGTAAATGGCCTGCTGACTCCGATAGACAGTGGAAAAGCTATTATTACAGCGACTTATAATCATGCACTTGCTACCATTGAAGTTGAGGTAGCACATCCTGTTAAAGAACTGAAGCTCGAATATAGTTCTGAAGGGAACTACAAATTGGGTGATGATGAGGATAAACTGCTGGTCAAAGCCAATGCGATTGGTGGAGAAACAGCGACTTCTGCTAAGGATGTAACGGCTGATACTACTTGGAGCAGCTCCAACACAAGCGTATTGACCATTGCAGAAGGTAAGATCACTTTGGCTGGTGAAGGTACAGCAACGATCACTGCCAAATACAAGACCTTAACAGCAACCTTTAAGGCTGTAGTGAAATTGCCTTATTCTGAAATTGAGCTTAAACATGACGACAAAATCGTTAAAGAACTAGAGATGCTAGTTGGAGATGCACCTTTGAAATTGGTTGCAGAGACTAAAGAAACTACAAAATCCAGCGCAAATGATATTTCAGCGAAAGCGGAATGGTCCTCTTCTAGTGCTAGTGTAGCTACAGTAGACAAAGGCGAGATCAAAGTGTTGTCTGCTGGTAAAGCTGTAATTACAGTATCCTATCTGGGGATTACACAAACTGTAGACGTATATGTACGTGCTCCTTATGAAGCGCTACTACTTACTCCTACAGGAGATCAATTCCTGTTTATGGGTGAAACCCTGAACGTTAAGGCTGAGGTTCGCGATGCTGCGAATTCTACTCCGAATATTTCAGGCAGCGCAGTATGGACTTCAGATAACCAATTGGCGGCAACCGTTACGCCTGGTAGCGATACCGCGGCAGTGACTGCTAAAGCAGTGGGAACTTCGGTTATTAAAGCAGAGTACAGAGGAATTAATAAAAGCTTTAAGCTGACAGTTTATCCTACGATTACAGAACTGGAAGCCGACAAGACGGAACTGGAGCTTTACACAGATGACACCGTAAGCCTTCCAAAAGTAAACGGTACAAAGCTTGACGGAACAAAGCTAGATCTTAGCAGTGATATCGAGTGGACCTCTGCGGATGATGAGATTGCCACCATTAAAGACGGTAAAATTGTAGCTGAATCGGCAGGTATTGTGAAGGTTATCGGTAAAATAAAATCAGAAAACCCAACGACTTCAAAAACAGCTGTAAGAGAAAAAAGTGTTGAAGTAAAGGTTACAGTGAAAGATAAAGTCCTTGTCTTGCTTGGACCAGAAGAAAATCTGGTGATTGTTACTGGTGAAGAGAAGGCTGTTCCTGAAGTGAAAGCTGTGATGGAAAACGGCAGTGAACTTGATGCTACTGGAACTATGGAATGGGAGCTTACCGGTACGAATGCAATTATCAAGACAACAACTTCCGGTAAGGTAATCAAAGGACTGGTGAAGGGTTCTGCTACTTTAAAGGGAACTTACGCCAATAAAACCATCAGTATCCCAGTTACCATTGAACAAAAGGTTACTAAGCTTGTTGTAGAACCTACTGCTATCGAAATGAACATTAAAGGCTCTAAAGCGATAAAGGTAACGGCTTATTATTCTAATGGTAAGACAGGAAATGTCTCCAGCAGTATGAATTGGCAGTCCTCGAATGAGGCGGTTGCTACGGTTAAAGCTACATCCGTTAAAGCAGTAACAGAAGGTACTGCTACGCTGACAGGATCTTACCAAGGGATTGCTGCTAGTGTCAAAATTACTGTAGTTCCTAAACTGACAAAGCTAACCGTTAATGAAAGCAGACTGAAAATGGCTCCGGGAGCCGTTCAGAATGTAGTCGTGACTGCACAGTATGATACTGGTAAGACTGCTGTTGTTACTGGAAGTGCGGTATGGACCAGCTCCAAGCCTTCTGTAGCGAGAGTATCTGCTAGCGGTCAGATTGTAGCTGTGAGTAAAGGAACGACATCCATTAAAGGAAAGCTAGGCGGCAAGACAGTTACGGTATCAGTGACAGTGAAGTAATAGAAAATAGGATCTGAATAATCAACTATGAATCTGCAAAGCCAACATTATGTTGCTTTGCAGATTTTTTTATTTGGATTCTATAGTAATTCCGACTATTCCGATGTATAATCACATAAAACATAATAGATGCGTTGGGGGAGATGAGAACATGGCAAAACAAAAGGTGTTGTCGATCAAGACGATTGTAGCGATTGGTATTGGTTCTGCTTTATTCGTTATATTGGGGAGATTCGGCTCGATTCCTTCGGGTATTCCAAACACTAACATCGAGACTACATACGCATTACTGGCATTGTTCTCCCTATTGTACGGTCCGTTTGCCGGATTATTTATAGGCCTGATCGGGCATACCCTGAAGGATACGATATCTTATGGATCGCCATGGTTCAGTTGGGTCATATCATCTGGCATTGTAGGGCTGGTTATTGGCTTGTTAGTAGCTAGAATCGCTATTCATGACGGGGAATTCGGACGAAAGGAAATAATACGCTTTAATCTGGCTCAGATTGCAGCGAATGCTGTAGCATGGTTCCTTGTAGCCCCGGTGTTGGATATTCTGATCTATGCAGAACCCGTAAATAAAGTATTTACGCAAGGACTGACCGCAGGTGCATTAAATATAGCTTCGGTGGCAGTGATCGGATCTTTACTAGCCATTGCGTATGCTAAGACAAGAACGAAACAGGGCAGCTTAACTAGAGAAGCTTGAGTGGAATACAAATCCAAGCTAAAAAAGCCGGTGGAAATCACCGGCTTTTTTCTCTTCACATTAACCCAGAGGAAGGTCTCGGATGAAAAAAGTAATGATTGAATTTAAGGATTTCAGCTTTCAATATCGGGCACAGCAGGAACCCACACTGCAGGGGATCAACTTAACGATTGTTGAAGGGGAAAAGGTGCTTATCGTGGGGCCTTCAGGTTCTGGGAAAAGTACACTTGCTCATTGTATTAATGGTCTCATTCCTTTTGCTTACAGTGGGGAAATATCAGGTTCATTACGGATTATGGGCCAGGAGCAGAAGGATCTGAGTATTGCAGAGCTGTCCAATCAGGTGGGTACTGTATTGCAGGACCCGGATGGACAATTTGTAGGATTAACGGTTGGTGAGGATATCGCCTTCAGTCTAGAGAACCATGTGGTTCAGCAGACAGAAATGAAGAGTAAAGTGGCGGCTGCCGCAAGAGCGGTGGATATCCACGAATTTCTGGCTTCTTCTCCTCAAGAGTTATCGGGTGGACAAAAGCAAAAAACGACCTTGGCAGGTGTTCTGGTAGGTGATGTGGACATCCTGCTCTTTGATGAACCGCTGGCAAGCTTAGATCCTTATACCGGTATAAAAGCGATTGAGCTTATTGATCGAGTGCATAAAGAGACAGGTAAAACCGTTATTATGATCGAGCATCGTCTTGAAGAGGTGCTGCATCGGGCAGTGGATCGTATTATTGTGATCCATGAAGGATGTATTGTGGCGGATATGCCGGCTGCAGAACTGTTGAGCACAACCCTACTTTCAGAAGTTGGCATTCGGGAACCTCTCTATTTAACGGCTTTAAAGTATGCCGGATGTTCGATTACAGCAAATATGAATCCGCAGCATATGAACGATATACAGTTGGAGGCGTGTTCTAATAAACTTAAGATCTGGTATGAGTGCAATCAGGCACGGCAGGATAAGCTGGATAGCCCACCCATCCTCGAGCTTAGCGATATTTCTTTTGGATACGAAAAAAATCAGCAGGTGCTAGATAAGCTCAATCTCTGTGTTCATAAAGGAGAGATGGTCTGTATAGCGGGGCGAAATGGAGCTGGAAAATCTACAGTTTCCAAGCTTATTTGTGGCTTCTATAAACCTACTTCCGGATCGATACGGATGCATGGGCGCGATATTGCTCAGGACACGATTAAGGAGCGGGCAGAGCGGATTGGTTTTGTTATGCAAAATCCCAATCATATGATTTCTAAGACACTTTTATATGACGAGGTCGCTCTAGGACTTAGACTCCGAGGTTGCTCTGAGGAGCTCGTTCGTGAACGTGTCCATCAAGTCTTGAAGGTGTGCGGACTTTATGTTTTTCGCAGCTGGCCTATCTCGGCGCTTAGTTATGGCCAGAAGAAACGGGTTACGATTGCCGCTATTCTGGTACTGGAGCCGGAAGTGATCATTTTGGATGAGCCGACTGCTGCTCAGGATTACAGGCATTATAACGAAATGATGGAATTTCTCTTGACGCTGCGGGGGCAGGGGATGACGGTCATTATGATCACGCATGATATGCACTTGATGCTGGAATATGCCGATAGAGCTATAGTGTTAGCTGATGGCGTGAAGCTTGCGGATGATAGCCCTGAGCGAATATTAACGAATACTGATGTGGTAAAAAAAGCGAACTTGAAAGAAACCTCGCTTTTTGCCCTAGCTGTAAAAGCTGAACTGAAACAACCTGAGGAGTTCGTTAGAAGGTTCATTGCGTATGATAGGAGGAGCCGAGGCGGATGAAGGCCAAAATGTTAACTTTTACGAAGCAGGATTCACCTATTCACCGTCTTACCGGCGCTACTAAGTTGATTTTATTTGTAGTGTGGTCTGTGACGGGGATGATTACATATGATACAAGATGTCTAATTGTGATGCTGTTATTTAGTTTGCTTGCCTTTAGAATTTCCAAAGTCCAATTTCAGGATTATGCTTTCGTATTATATTTCATCTTGATTTTCTTTTTGCTTAATCATATAGCTATCTTTATCTTTTCTCCTTTGGAGGGCGTACGTGTTTACGGTACACGTCATGATATTATGCACATTGCAGGCCGGTATACGGTAACTTGGGAGCAGCTATTCTATCAATTCAATATTGCCCTCAAATATGCAGTGGTCATTCCAATGGCACTATTGTTTCTTCTAACGACCCATCCCAGTGAATTTGCAGCATCCTTAAACAGAGTTGGAGTGAACTATAAAATTGCATATTCTGTATCGCTGGCTTTGCGGTACATTCCGGATATTCAACGAGATTATGAGAATATATCGTTTTCTGCTCAAGCAAGGGGAATAGATATTTCTAGAAAAGAAAAGCTGCCTAAGCGGCTAAAAAATATCATTTCGATTCTGATGCCCCTAATTTTGACTAGTATCGAGCGAATTGAAAATATCAGTACCGCTATGGAGCTGCGCGGCTTTGGCACTGAGACAAAACGAACTTGGTATAGCAGTCGCCCGTTCACGAGAGACGATTATTTTGCATTGGCTTTGTTTGCGCTGATTGGAATTTTCTCGACGGTGATCACTTTTTACGACGGTTCGCGGTTTTATAATATTTTCGATTGAAGTATAATAGTACAGTTGTGGAAAGCTGGGGTATAAAAAAACGGTACCTTTAAGCTAAGACTGAAGACGTTTTTCCAGTTTTGTCCATATAGGCAGGTAACATAATGGCAGTGCTAGAAGTGAGCAGACTACGTTGAAAATGGTCTGGGCGTGGGCGATTTGTGAAGCAGGGCCTCCACCAATCCATGCTGCACTTGCTTGTAGCAGCCCGATCATGGGCAAGAATAGTAGTGCACCGCCTACATTAAGCGCAACATGGGACCAAGCGACGAAGACGCCGGATGGCGTGCCGCCGATGGAAGCGATGACCGCTGTGACACAGGTGCCTACGTTGGCGCCCAGCACAATGGCTATACCTAGCTCAGGCGGCATGGCACCCGAGGCGGCAATGCTCATAGCCATAGCTATGACAGCAGCGCTGCTATGGAGCAGGGCTGTTAGGCACGCTCCAGCGGCGAGCCCCCATAGGGCACTTGTAGCGGCATGGTTTAGGAACCAGAGGAATAAGCCACTTTCCTGAAGTGTTCCGCCGATAGACTGCATGACAGCGATCCCCCATAGGACGAGGGCGAAGCCTGATACAGCCAGACTGATAAATTGCAGTGGCGGGGATATTTTGTGGCAGAGCTCTGCCACTCGCGATGTAGGCGGCAGTTCGCCTGCAATAACTGCCGCTGCCCACAGACTGAGCGAGGCTGCCAGCAAGGGCGTGGCCATGGTATTGATCTGAAGTCCGATCAATTCTGTAGTTAATGTGGTGCCGATGTTGCTGCCCAAGATAATGCCAAGTGTGCGGGCATAGGTGAGCAGGCCGGCATTGACCATGCCGATAGTCAACACCGTTACAGCAGTACTGCTCTGGAGTAAGGCGGACAACAGGCTGCTGGCAATCATTCCTTTAATAGGTGTTGAGGTAGCTCTATTTAGACTTGTAGTTAATAGAGGGCCTGCTAGCTTGGACAACGCCGTTTCCATCAGCTTCATGCCGGCTAGAAAGATAACAAGACCATATATGATAGGGAACAGCAAATCACTGAACATAGGGCATACTCCTTTGGACGAGGGTTGTACACCAATATATGAATGTATTGCATGGGACATGTATAAAAACATTTTTAGAAAAACAGGGAGTTGAAGTCATTGCCATCGGTTATTTTAGAACGCAATCGCAAAAAAAGACTGGAACAGGGCCATCCATGGGTCTATGCAGGTGAAGTCGCATCGGTAGAAGGAAATCCGGAAGCGGGGGGATTAGTAGATGTCCTTAATCATCAGGGCCGATTTTTGGCCGTGGGATATTACAATCCAGCGTCACAGATTCGGGTAAGAATTGTATCACAGGGACCCCTTGCGATCATGGATACAGCCTTTTTTGCAGAACGTTTTGCGAATTGTCTGCAACACAGAAATCGGTTCCTTCCGGGTGCGGATGCTTATCGCTTGGTTTATGGTGAAGCGGACTTTTTGCCGGGGCTTATTGTAGATCGATTCGGAGATATTTTGGTTGTGCAGCTGCTTACGCTCGGAATGGACAAGCGGCGTGCAGAAATCGTCGAAGCATTGGTGCAGGTTATGGCACCGCGCGGAATCTATGAGCGCAGTGATGTTAGTGTGCGCGAGCTTGAAGGTATGGAGCAGACAACGGGTTTGCTGTATGGGGGGTGTCCACGGCATGTAACTGTGAGTGAGAATGGCCTGAAGCTGGTCGTTGATATTGAAGAAGGCCAGAAGACTGGCTACTTCTTTGACCAACGTGAGAATAGAGCTTCTATTGCTCCGCTCATGAAAGGCTGGGGGGGACGAAGCGGCATTACGCTGCAGGAAATCGAAACTGAGGAGGGTTCGCTACAGACCTTGCCAGTTAATAAGAGCGGTAAACATGTAACGTTCCCTTATTGGGACGGTGCGACAGTGCTGGAATGCTTCTCACATACGGGCAGCTTCACGCTGCATGCCTGCAAGTATGGCGCGAAAAAAGTAACCTGCCTCGATGTTTCAGCGCATGCCATTGAGAGTGCCAAAGTGAATGTGGAGCTGAACGGCTTTAGCGATCGTGTTGAATTCGTAGTGGATGATGCTTTTGCATATTTACGGAATCAGGTTAAAGGACTAGAGGAACGTTCTGAACGGGCGACAGTTGCAAGTGGAACAGAGACGGCAGCAACTGCTACAAATCCTAAATCCGGAGGCAAAACAGCCAAAACCGACACATCCAAGCCGATGACGGCAGGTGGAGGAAGAACTTGGGATGTAGTCATCCTGGACCCTCCGGCGTTTGCCAAAACCAAAAGTGCAGTAGCTGGCGCTTGCCGTGGTTACAAGGATATCAATCTGCACGGGATGAAGCTGGTGAACGAAGGCGGCTATTTGGTTACCGCAAGCTGTTCTTACCATATGCAGCCAGATCTGTTCCTCGAAACGATTGCCGATGCAGCTAAAGATGCTGGCAAGGTGTTGAGACTTGTGGAATGGCGGGCCGCAGGCAAAGACCACCCACAAATACTTGGCGTTAATGAAGGACACTATCTGAAGTTTGCGATTTTTGAAGTGCGGAGTAAAAAATAAGCCTGAAGGTCAAAAAGGTTTACATTGCCAAGTAACAAATAGGATAAAAGGGCTGGACGTAGGGTGGCCGTGAGTCGACTGTAAGGCAAGTAGTTGCCAACGGACTCAGATGACTCTATTTAGCGTAAACAGCCTATTATTGAATTCTTACGGACCCCAAAGGCGCTATTGCTCTTAAAACACCCGTAATGCAACACATTTTCGAAGAATAGCGTCAATGGGGTCCGAAAAGTTGCCAAAACAGCACTGAATCCACGAATAACGGCTCCTGGGTCTGTAAGTAATTAATGAAACAAGCCTAGCCGAAAATGTGCAATTTGAACGCAGAATACCGAATGCCGAATGCCGAATGCCGAACGCTGGACGCTGGACGCTGGACGCTGAATGCCGAACGCTGGATGCTGAACGCTGAACACCGAACAGTCTAACATTGACCCTATGCTCCGACATTGGCAGCTCTAATCTAACGTTGCACATCTGGCATTAAAAACAAACTAAACACTCTAAAAAGCAAGCCGCCAAAATCCGGAGGTTTGCTTTTTTTTATTTGTACTCGTAGCTGTTATCCTTTGTAAAACATTAGAAAATACTAGCAAACACATGTTCCGATTAGTGTGGTTATGATATACTGAAGGGACGAGGAATCACTGAACTTTTTTAATTGGAGTGTAATCAATAGGTGGATATTTCACCTTGTAATTTATATATTTTCTCCGTTACGGAAGGAGTCTATCATTTATGTCGGTAACCTTTTTACTAGGCCGCTCGGGCAGTGGCAAGACAACAAAAATATGGGAATCTATCTCTTCTTCCTTAGAGAAGGAACCGCTTGGTGCGCCGATTATTATTCTTGTGCCAGAGCAAGGTTCTTTTGGAGCAGAACGGGGGCTTTTGACCGTAGGGAATGTGAAGGGAAGCCTTCGGGCGCAGACACTGAGTTTTTCGCGGCTTGCCTATCGTGTGAAGCAGGAAACTGGTGGCAGTGCAAGTCTGCCAATCAGTGATGAAGGTAAGAAAATGTTAATTTACAAAATCATCAGTCGTCGCAAAGAGGAACTGAAATTGTTCGGTGCCTCAGCAGACAGACCGGGTTTTGTGGAACGTCTGAACCAACTGCACACGGAGATGAAGCGTTGCTGTTTGGGTTCCACTGATTTAGAAGAGCAGTTGTCCGCTATGCGAGGAGCTATTGCAAGAAGTCCTATTCTTGAGGGTAAGCTGGATGATTTGCAGCTGGTATTCAGCGATTTAGAGAAGGAAATGTCACGTCTCTATATCGATGAAGAGGATCGTTTAGCAGAACTGGCTGAGCATATTCCTGATTCCTCCTACATTCGCGGGGCGGAGATTTGGGTAGATGGATTCCATGGATTTACTCCGCAGGAATTCGTAGTGCTTCGAGAATTGATGCAGCAAGCTTCGAAGCTGACCGTTTCGCTTACAATTGATCGTCCTTACCCATATGGAGATCAGTTGAATGAGCTTGAATTGTTTCACCCCACTGCGGTTACTTACATTAAACTGCGTGGAATAGCTGAAGAGCTGGGCATTGATGTGTGGGACGAGCTGCTGGAGCCAACGGTTCTTCCGCGTTTTGAAGAAAGTCCAGTACTTGCTCACCTTGAACGGGGATATGATCGCCGGAAGGCCTGGATAGGTGCGGATGAACTGGCAAGAGAGGCTATATCCATAGGCGCCGCAGTTTCGCACAGAGCAGAGGTTGAGGGAGCACTGCGCGAAATGACTAGACTGGCGCGTGATGAAGGTGCAAAATATGGCGAAATGGCTGTATTGATGCGCAATATTGGCGATTACGAGCAGCTGATCCAACCGTTGTTCCAAGATTACGGAGTGCCATTTTTTCTGGACCAGAAGGTAAATGAGCTGCATCATCCGCTAGTGGAATTTATACGTTCCGCGCTGGATGTAGTGCGTCGTCGCTGGCGTTACGAGGATGTATTCCGTTGCGTAAAGACGGAGCTTTTGCTTCCGCTAGACGGTAGTATTACACGTGAGGATATGGATGCTTTAGAAAACTATGTGCTGGCTTGTGGGATTCAAGGGTATCGCTGGACGGATGGCCGCTCATGGAAAGGTATTCCTAGCTTGTCGCTGGAAGGCGGCAGACAGATGGATGATGAACTGCTTGCTACTATGGAACGATGCCGTGCTAGTATAACAGGACCATTATTTGCTTTTGAGAAACGAATCCAGAAAAGCCGTAGCGGCCTTGAACTATGTACGGCAATGTACAAGCTGCTTGAAGAGACGGATGTTGCACGAAAGCTGGAGAAACTCAGTGTTAAGTCTATGGAGAAGGGCCAACCCGAGAAGGCTAGGGAACATAGCCAGTTGTGGGGTGCGGTACTTGATCTGCTAGATCAGATAGTAGAAATGATGGGCAATGAAAGACTTGAGTTTGAAGTGTTCACCGGAGTTCTAGAGACAGGACTTGCTGAGCTTAAAATGGGACTAGTTCCGCCCGCACTGGATCAAGTATTGGTCGGCAATATGGATCGGACTCGCCCAACGGGGGTTAAATACGCTTTTTTGCTTGGATTTAATGAAGGTGTTGTGCCTGCGCAGTTTAAGGAAGATGGAATTCTCTCGGAAGGTGAACGCTCCGTACTAGAGAATGCTGGAATGGAGCTTGCTCCCGGCGCTTCTCGTAAACTGCTGGACGAGCGGTTTCTGATCTATAATGCGCTAACGACAGGAAGCCGAAAGCTCTGGATTAGCTACGCTACAGCAGATGATGAGGGCAAAGCTCTCCTTCCCTCTGAGGTTATCCGGCATTTGCATAGAATGTTCCCAAGGGTTCAAGAGCATAGCTTGTCAGCACTTCCCCCTGCGGGACTACCGGCAGAAGTCGGAAATTCTATTCATCTCGGTTTCATTGGTCAACCAGAACAGAGTCTTCGCGCATTGATTATGCAGCTGCGGCAGTGGCGCCAGGGGACAGAAATTCCGGAGCTATGGTGGGATGTGTATAACTGGTTTACTAAGAACGAAGATCGTAAATTTCAACTGGAACGTTTGCTAAGCTCACTGTTCTATCGTAATGAGGGAACGAAGCTAAAGCGTGGCACAAGCCTCAGATTGTATGGTGGCTCAACACTGCGGGGCAGTGTGTCCCGGATGGAGAAATTTGTTGCGTGCTCATTTTCCCATTTTGCGTCCTACGGACTAAGACTGAAGGAGCGTCAGCTATATAAGCTGCAAGCACCTGATATTGGACAGCTGTTCCATGCTGCGTTAAGTGATATGGCGATAAGACTGAAACAAGAGGGACGGGGCTGGGGCAGCTTGTCTCCGGATGAATGTCGGCGTGAGGCCAGTGAGACAGTAGAGCGGCTATCTCCGATGTTGCAGGGTGAAATCCTAATGAGCTCCAAACGTTACGGGTACATCTCCCGTAAACTTAAGAATATTGTTGGACGTGCTTCTGTGATTCTGGGCGAGCATGCCCGCCGGGGCAGCTTTGAGCCAGTAGGGCTGGAGCTGGACTTTGGACCGGATAAGGAGTTGCCGCCTTTAAGGATTACGCTGCCAAATGGCTGCGTGATGGAGGTTGTTGGCCGGATTGACCGTGTAGATATGGCCCGTGGAGAGAACGGAATTCTTCTGCGGGTAATTGATTATAAATCGAGCCAAAAGGATCTCAAGCTGCATGAGGTGTATTATGGATTATCGCTGCAAATGCTGACTTATTTGGATGTGCTGCTAACATATTCGGAGCAATGGCTGGGGCAGCCGGCACTTCCAGCCGGCACACTTTATTTCCATGTGCATGATCCGTTGTTGACCTCATCCAATGGGATGAACAAGGAACAGGCTGAGCAAGAGCTGTTGAAACGCTTCAAGATGAAAGGACTGCTTACAGCAGATCGTGAGGTTGTCTCCCTGATGGATACCACTTTAGACAAAGGGTATTCTTCTATCGTGCCTGTAGCAGTAAAAGCTGACGGCAGCTTTTATAGCAGTGCTTCAGTAGCTACACCAGAGCAGTGGGGTCATCTATTATCCTCCGTTAGAGGGACAATCTCGGATATCGGGACACGGATTACAGAAGGTGATGTGGCGATTGAGCCGTACCGAATTGGGCAGGAGACCGCCTGCACATTCTGTTCCTTTAGACCTGTCTGCCAGTTCGATGAAGCTGTGGAAGGCAACAGCTATAACAATCTGGGTAAGCCAGGGAAGGACGTTATATGGGATCTGCTGTCCCGCAAAGGAGGAACTACACCTTGAGTATGAAGGTTGAAATAGAAGCGAAACCGGAAGGAAGTATATGGAGTGATGACCAGTGGCGCGCCATTGCGGAGAGCGGTGATGACATCCTCGTTGCTGCGGCAGCAGGTTCCGGTAAGACGGCGGTGCTGGTAGAACGGATTATTCGAAAAATCAGTAAGGAAGAGAACGGCTTCAGTGTAGACAGGCTATTAGTAGCTACGTTTACCAAAGCTGCGGCTGCCGAAATGCGGCAGCGGATCAGGGAAGCCCTTGATCGGGAGCTGGAGGAGAATGGGGAGAACGACCATTTGCGCCGTCAGCTATCCCTGCTGGGCAAAGCTTCGATTACAACGTTGCACTCCTTCTGTCTGGAAGTGATCCGGCGTTATTATCAAATGATTCCGATTGATCCGGGTTTTCGCATATTAAATGAGCATGAAGCGGAGATGATGCGGCAGGAGCTGCTCGAAGAGTTGCTGGAGGAAAAGTACGGTGAAGCAGGTGCGGATGGCGAGGATAGTATATTTGTGCAGCTCGCTGATTGGTTCAGTGGTGAACGCAGTGATGATGCAGTGCATGCGCTCATACAGCGATTGCATGATTATGCCCGCAGCCATCCTTGGCCTGCGCAATGGCTCCGTGATACTGCAGCTGATTTCTCATTGCCAGACACCGAAAGTCTGGGTGGAACGCCATGGGTGCTGAGCATTCTTGAAGAAGCGAAGCTGACACTTGCGGGCGCAGCCAGTCAGCTGATTCAAGGCCGGGAGATTGCACTGCAGCCGGGCGGTCCGGCACCCTATGCTGAGAATTTAACCGCTGATCTTGAGATGGTAAATGCACTGCAGGATGCCGTAAACGAACGACCTTGGGCAGAATTATATGATATTTTCATGGAAGTATATTTTGGGAAATTAAAGGCTTGTAAGAAGGATTCGACAGATCCTGGACTGCAGGAGATGGTGAAGGAACTGCGCGACAGTGTGAAGAAGAGTATTTTAGATCTTCAGAAAGCATTGTTTGGCCGTCCGCCTGAGGTTTTTTTGAAAGAGCTGAACGAAGCGGCTCCACTGATGGCAGAGCTTGCAGAGACAGTGATAGCATTCGGTGAACGTTATAGAATTGAAAAAGCAGGAAGAGGTCTAGTCGACTTCAGTGATTTGGAGCATTATTGTCTGCAAATTCTACGCCATCCGGACTCTACGCCCGGTCATTCCCTGCCTTCTGATGCAGCTATGGAATACCGTGCTCAATTCGATGAGGTTCTGCTGGATGAGTATCAGGATACGAATAGTGTGCAAGAGGAGATTGTGCGGCTAATATCCCGTGAAACACCCGGTAACCGGTTTATGGTCGGAGATATGAAGCAAAGTATCTATCGATTCCGTCTGGCGGAGCCGGGGCTATTCCTGGATAAATACCGCAGCTTTGGCTCACACCAAATCGATGATCTATCTGAAATTACTAATGAATCATCTAGCGGTTCGGTCATCGATCTGGCCCGTAATTTTCGCAGTCGCATGGAGGTTGTAAATGCCGTCAATATGATCTTCCGGCAGATTATGAATGAGACGGTAGCGGAGATTAATTATGATGAACGCGCTGAGCTTGTTTACGGAGCGAATTTCCCAGGTGCAGCAGAGAAGGGGCCTGATATCTTTTTTGCACCGGAGTTATTATTGATTGATCGTGGTTCGGCAGCAGGGAAGTCAGAAGAGACCTCTGAAGACGGTGAGGCGCCACTTCAGGAGAGTGAAGCCATTGAGAGCGAGACGGCGCAGCTGGAAGCGCGGGCAATTGCCCGGCGTATTTCACAAATGACGGGGATGACCGGTGGATCGCCACTGCTTATCTACGATAAAGGACTCAAGATTATGCGCCCGGTTATTTACGGTGATATCGTGATCCTGCTTCGCTCGGCAAGAATCTGGACCCCTCTAATCATCGAAGAGCTTCGGATGGAAGGAATCCCTGCTTATGGTGATCTGAATAAAGGTTATTTTGAAGCTACAGAAGTGGAAATTGCACTTTCCCTCTTAAAAATAGTTGATAATCCTCAGCAGGACATTCCGCTGGCTGGCGTACTTCGTTCACCTGTGGTCGGATTAACGGAAGAAGAATTGGCTACGGTGCGTATGTGTAGTCAGGGTCCTTTTTTTCAAGCAGTACAGATGGCGGTGGATATGCAAGATGCAAAAGAGGCTGAAGAAGAGTATGACCTCTTCTCGGCTCATGTGATTGAATCCGCAAGCACCGTCGAAAATAATGTTTTACCTGATAAAGATCTGCCGCAGATCAGTCCAGAACTGAAGCGCAAGCTTAAACATTTCCTAGAACAGCTGGAAAGCTGGAGAAATGCGGCTAGACAAGGTAGTCTCAGTGAGCTGATCTGGCGTATCTATGGGGAGAGCGGCTATCTGGAATGGGTTGGAGGACTGCCTGGAGGCTCGCAGCGCCAGAACAATCTTAAAGCTTTGTATGATCGGGCTGTGCAATTTGAGAATGACACCGCAGCACGCGGATTGTTCCGTTTTCTGGTGTTCATTTCACGGCTTCGTGAGAATGGCGGAGATCTGGGTGTAGCTGGCGGTGGCGGTGAAGAAGGCAATGGCGTCAGAATCATGACCATCCATAAATCCAAAGGTCTGGAGTTCCCTGTTGTTTTTGTAGCCGGGATGGCAAAACAGTTCAATCGACAAGATTTGCATTCGCCATTTCTTATGCACAAAGAGCTTGGCTTTGGGCCACGTTTTGTGGAACGGGAAACGCGAGTTAGTTACCCAACACTTCCTTATCTGGCTATTAACCGGCGTACACGGCTTGAGTTATTAGCTGAGGAAATGCGTGTATTATATGTGGCGTTAACTCGTCCGAGAGATAAAATGATTCTAGTGGGCACCGTAAGAGATTTGCCACGCAAAATCGCTAGCTGGAGCAGCGTACAGAACCGGGATGAGCTGCTGCTTGCAGACCATCTGCTGGCCCGAGGGCGCAGCTATTTGGATTGGGTTGGACCGGCATTGATCCGGCACCCTGCTGCGGCGATTCTTCGTAAGCTGGGCGGTTCAGAAGGTACCGTCTCCACGGTGCTGCACAATGATGTGTCCAACTGGAGCATCAGTGTGCAAAATGCTTCCGAACTTAATTCTGGGGCGTTCCTGCCAACGGATCAGACTGAAGATAAGGTAGAGGAACGGCAAGCTGTACTCGAAGCACTGCATAAGGGTGAATCTGTAAATATATATGAAACAGAGACTAGCGATGAAATTGCTAGAAGACTGGAATGGAATTATCCGTATGCGGCAGCCTCAGGTATTCCGGCTAAAACTTCTGTTACGGAGTTAAAAGCGTTGTTGTCATTACAGGAGCAGCCCTCTTTTGATCTGCTGGAAGAAGGCAATTCTACAACCTCAATAGAAAACGATAAACGTCCAAGTGTTGCAGGTGCGGACAGTCTTCATTTGCGGCGTCCGAAATTTATGGAAAAACGCAGTCTGACCCCAGCGGAACGCGGGACAGCATACCATACAGTCATGCAGCATATTCCGCTGGAGGGTTCAGTTGATCCTATGGTTGTGGAAGAAACCTTAGCCCGACTTCAGAGAGTGGCTATTCTAACTGCTGAGCAGGTGGAGGCTGTAGCTCCCGATCAGATAGAAGCTTTTTATACTAATGAACTTGGACGTAGATTAATAGCTTCTTCTTGGAAGCTTAGAGAAATGCCATTCAGTTATATGGTTCCCGCAGGTGAGGCTTATCGAGGGCTCGATTATATGAATGAAGCCGTCTCGGAGCTTACCCCTGAGAACAATAAGGAAGGCTTTAGTGAGGCTGTGCTAATTCAAGGGGTCATTGACTGCCTGTTCCGAGAAGAGGACCGGATTATTCTGCTAGACTATAAGACGGACTCTGTATTAGAACATCAGGGCGGCCTAGAAGCACTTAAGGAAAAATATCGTTTTCAGCTAGAGTTATACAGCAAGGCATTACATGATATTTTGGGAGAACCGATCAGCGAGATTTGGCTGTACTTTTTTGACGGCGATCATGCTGTGAAATTATAAATTATTCATTGCCGCATAGGAGCGGGGAAAGAGGACGAAGATGCGGATATTGCATACGGGGGATTGGCACTTGGGCCGTACGCTGGAGGGAAGAAGCCGCCAGAAGGAGCAAGAGCAGTTCATAGATGAATTGGTGGAGATCGCCGATTTTCATAAGGTGGATTTGATTATGATGGCGGGAGATGTGTACGATTCCGTTAATCCACCAGCGGCTTCGGAGCAATTATTCTATGAGGCTGCTGCCAGGCTATCTTCAGGGGGCAGGCCCCTTGTGGTGATTGCCGGCAATCATGACCAACCGGAGCGCGTATCTTCAGTCTCCCCGCTTGTATTAAGGCAGGGGATTACCTTGGTAGGACTTCCAACCTCAGAGCCAGTGACAGTTCATGCTGCGCGCACGGGTGAGATTGCCAAAATCGCAGCCCTTCCCTATCCCTCTGAGGCACGTCTCGGTGAGTTGCTTGCTGGGGACAGCGGGGAAGAGGAGCTTCGATTAGCTTACAGCGCACGGGTAGGCAAACTTATGCAATTGTTGGGAAGGGAATTTACCCGACAAACCGTAAATTTGGCGATGAGCCATATTTATGTGCTGGGTGGTGTAGAGAGTGATTCGGAACGCCCGATTCAGGTGGGCGGGGCTTACACTGTAGACCCTTCTGCTTTATCCTGTGGAGCGCAATATACTGCCCTAGGCCATCTTCATCGCGCTCAGCGTGTTAAAGGGGAAGGGATGATCCGTTATAGCGGATCCCCGTTGGCATATAGCTTTTCTGAAGCAGGACAAGCCAAGTCGGTGACGCTGATTGATATTGCGCCGGGCGGTGAGCCGACCTTCGAAGAAATCTATCTTCGCTGTGGGCGCCCACTTGTAAGATGGAGCTCTACGGGTGGATTGCAAGAGGTATATAACTGGTTGGATGAAGGTAGAGATGCTTCTGCTTTTATAGATTTGGAGATTCGGCTCAGTGAAGCTATGTCGATGAATGATATTCAGCGCCTGCGTAAATCACGTGAGGGGATCATTCATATTCGTCCGATTTATCCGCAAATGGAGCTGGAGCTTGAACAGATTTCCCGTTCACGTATGCCTGTACAGGAATTGTTCCGTAAATTCTATCAGCGCCAGACGGGCGGGGCGGAGCCGGAGGATCGTTTGATTGAGCTGTTCTTACAGCTAACCGAAGAAGAACGGCAGCAGCCGGAGGAAGGAGAGGAGAACTAAGGTGAAGCCTATTTTATTAAAAGTAGCAGGATTGCAGAGTTATAGAGAAATGCAGGAAATAGATTTTGAAAGTCTGTGTGAGACCGGGCTGTTTGGGATTTTTGGACCTACGGGCAGCGGCAAGTCCAGTTTGCTGGATGCTATTACTTTGGCGATGTACGGGAAAGTAGAGCGCGCCGTTAACGGGACACAGGGGATTATGAATCACTCTGAGGATTCACTCAGCGTGGCGTTTACCTTTGAGCTCACTTCTTCCGCTGGGGTACATCGTTATCGTGTTGAACGTAAGTTCAAGCGGACTGGTGAGCAAACAGTCAGCAACACCATTAGCCGTTTCATTGAAGTCACACCTGACGGGGATAACGTTATGGCGGATAAACTCGCAGATGTTACACGTTGTGTGGAAGAGCATATTGGACTCAAAATGGATGACTTCACGCGAGCAGTTGTATTGCCGCAGGGGAAATTCGCCGAATTCTTATCGCTTCGGGGCGTAGACCGCCGACAAATGCTGCAGCGCCTGTTCCATTTGGAACAGTATGGCGATCAGCTTGCGTTGAAGCTTAGCCGGCGGGTGAAGGAGAATGAGGCTGCGCTCCGCGCGCTCGAAGCGGAGCAGCAGGGGCTTGGCAGCGCAGGCAAAGAGGATGTAGAGGCAGCGGCAGAGCGCCTCGAACAAGCAGCCCAACATGCTGCGGAATGCCGCCGCAAGCTGGAGGCGGCGCTGCAGGTCGCGGAGCGTTTCACGCGCATTCGCGAGCTGCAAGAGGAACGGACCCGCCGCGAATTGCAGCGGCAGGGACTGCTTTCCAAGGAGGAGGAGATTCTCCTCCTTGAACGGAAGCTCGGCCAAGCTGACGAGGCCGAGGCTAGGCTTCCCGCGCTGAAAGCATGGCGAAGCGCGGAAGAAGCCTTCAAGAGCCGATTGACCCGCGCGGAGGGTCAAGAGGTGCTGGCCGCCGCTGCCGAGCAGGAGGCGGCGCGTGCCGCTGCGGCCGCGGCTGCTGCGCAGGCCGCGCTTGCGGCGGAAGAGCCGGCCCTCCGGCAGGGGGCCGACACCTACCGCCGCGCGCTCGAGCTCGAGTCCGAGCTCGGCGCCCTGCGGCGCGAACTCGCGGCTCTGCGCGAGCGCCGCGAAGAGGCCTCCCGCAAGCTGGCGGAGCTGCGGGAGGGCATGGCCCGGGAGCGTGAGCTTTTGGCCAAGGGCCAAAAGCGCCAGCAAGAGCTGCAGCAGAGCTTGCAGCCGCTCGGTGTCCGCTCCCAGGAGCGGCAGTCTCTGCAAGAAGCGATGCAGAGACTGCAAGGGCTGCACTCCGCCGAATCCCAGTGGGATTCGGCGGAGAAGGAGCGCCGCGAGCGTGCCGCTGCACTCGCGGCTGCGCAGGCGCGACTCGCTGAGGCTGATGGCCGTCGCGAGCAGCAGGAAGCTTCTCGCGGGCAGCTGATCCGCGAGGCGGCGCTGCATCAAGAGAAGCTGCTGGCGACAGAAGAAGCTGCGCGCACCGCAGCAGAAAGCCTGGAGCAACATATCAGTTCTTTGGAAGCAGCCCTCAAGGGGCATGAGTTGCACAGACTGTCGCTTGGATTGGCTAAAGAATTGGAAGCAGGACAACCTTGCCCTGTATGTGGCAGCGAACACCACCCGACCCCTGCTGTATTGCAGGATAACCTAGAGCAACAGGAACTGGAGTCAAAGCTTCAACAGGCTCGGGTGTTGTCCAGACGTGCTTTGGAAGCACGCCATATGTTCCGTGGTTTAAGGGAGCAGGACCTGGTTTGGCTGGAGCAGGTGTTTGGTGATGGAGCTTTTGATACGGTAAATCATCCTGCAGCGGCAGGTTCAGAAGTCAGTACTACAGAGGTTTCCTCTACCGATATGTCCATCCCAGATGAAAAAGCTTTGGCAGAACTTGATGCTGCATTTTTAGCATTAAAAAGCCAGTCTGGAGAACTGCGCCGTACAGCGATACAGTGGCAGCAATCGATGCAGGAAGTTCAGCAGCTATGCCTCAAAGAAGCAGCAGGTGCCGAAGGTGAGCGAAGCTGGGTAGAAGGTCTTACCGCCAAAGCCAAGGAACTGAGTGGCCAACTAACCGCTTTGCGGCAGAACTGGGTACAGCAGTTCCCTGATTTGGCACCGGAAGAGGTAGAAAAAGCTTATCGTGAGCTGTTAGCCAAGGATGCTCAAGCTGAGGAAATTAGATCCCGACTGGAAATCAGTGTCAAGTTTCTGGATGAGAAAAGCGCTTCGGTACAGAATCTTCAGGAAACTATCACCGGACTCGATAAAGAGCTTACTCAGTGGAATACACAGATGGAAGGCAAAGAAGAATTGCAGCGTGAAAAAGAACGGCGTCTTCTAGAGTGGACTAATGGCCGCGCTGCTGCCCCACTTCTAGCAGAGTGTGAGCGTCGTCTGCAGGAATTGTTAGCAGCTGTGGAGACCAGCCAACGATTACATCTCACGGCAGCGGAAAAAGCGCAGCATGAGATCAAGGAGGCAGCGATTACCCGCCAGGCTGCAGAATCTGCTCGAGAGCATTATGTGACTTCAAGCCATCTGTGGGAGCAAAGCTTAACCTCTTCACCGTTTAGTTCGGCCGCTGAGGTTGAAGGAGCAGCTCTCGCACCTGAAGAGCGGGAAATTTCATCTTCTCGGGTACGTGCCCATCGTGCTGAAGAAGCTGAAGTCTCATTGCAGCTGCGCAATATTGAAGAGAAGCTTGATGGAGCCAGCTTAAGTGAAGAGGAATGGCAAGTTAGCCAGGAGAGCTTAAGCGCGTGTAAGTCAGAGGATGAAATGTCTCTGCAAGCAAGAGCGCGTGCAGAGCGAGATCTAGAGGATCTGCGGCATCGGCATATTCGCTGGATGGAGCTTGAAGCCCAGCGGCTAGAACATGCTTCCCTACAGGATCATTTGTCCAAATTGCAGACGGTTTTACGTGGAAATGCTTTTGTTGAGTATATTGCGGAGGAACAATTGATGCAGGTGTGCCAGTCTGCTTCTCAGCGGCTTCGTTTCCTGAGCAAACAGCGTTATGCGCTGGAGGTTGATTCGGGCGGTGGCTTTGTAATCCGTGATGATGGAAACGGTGGTGTAAGAAGACCGGTCTCCACGCTTTCCGGCGGAGAGACGTTCTTAACTTCCTTGTCACTTGCACTTGCTCTTTCGGCACAGATTCAGCTGCGGGGGCAGTATCCATTGCAATTTTTCTTTTTGGACGAAGGTTTTGGTACGCTGGATCCGGAATTGCTCGATACGGTAATTACCTCACTGGAAAGACTGCATAACGACCAACTGTCTGTCGGCATTATCAGCCATGTTCCAGAGCTTCGGGCACGACTGCCACGCAAGCTGGTAGTAGTACCTGCTGAACAGGGTGGAGGGGGATCTCGGATCCTTTTGGAAAAAATGTGAAGATCTACAATGTGTGTGATTCTTATCACAGATACAGTATCAACGCGCTGTTATAATACAGCTAAGCCGACATTACTTTAGAAACACCTCGGCGGACGTATGGTAGGGAATGAACTCCTTTTCATACGTCCGCCGCCGAATCAGCTTTATAAGCTGTGAAGGGTGTTTCTCTTTTTTTTGTCTTTTTTAGGCCTAACGGTGTTGATATATTTATTTAATGGTTCATTCTGTAACAGATACAGTTTGGGGCTGATTATACTGAGTTTGCTTGCTGCTTTCGTAATTGATGATTATCCTGTATGATTATCTTATGATGAAGTGGAATTTCACCAATTTTTAGGAGGCAAGCACTCTATGGAGACCGTGTTTAGCAAAATTATTGAGGGTACTATTCCTTCCAAAAAAGTATTTGAGAATGAACGTATTCTTGCATTTTACGACATCGAGCCGGCTGCACCGGTACATGTGTTGATCATTCCCAAGAAGTTCATTGCTTCAATGAATGATGTTACACCTGAGGATCTTCCGCTAATTGCTGAAATCCACAGTGTAGCCCAACAGATCGCCAAAGACCTTGGAATTGCTGAGTCTGGTTATCGTTTAATCAATAATTGCGGGCCTGATAGTGGACAAGCTGTGCCTCATCTTCATTATCACCTGCTGGGTGGAGCCAAGCTGGGTGCTCTCACTGGAAACTCAGCTTCGCACGCATAGCATAATCATTTAATGTTGAAGAACTTGCCAGAAAAAAGAATAGCACGAAGGTTGACACGTTATTTCCGTTTGACCTATAATGGAGTTTGATAAACCGTGTTATGCTCTTGGACGGTATGGTCGGAGGGAGGGGAAACCTGTGTCTGAAACGAAAGTTCGCAAAAACGAGACAATTGATGCTGCACTTCGTCGCTTTAAACGTTCCATCGCAAAAGATGGTGTCTTGGCTGAGGTGAAGAAACGCAAACATTACGAAAAGCCGAGCGTTAAGAAAAAGCTGAAGTCTGAGGCTGCTCGTAAGAGAAAGTTTTAGGAGGATTACCCACGCATGAATCTTAGCGAGAGATTGAACGAAGATATGAAGCAAGCGATGAAGAGTAAGGACAAGTTCACGCTCTCCACGATTCGAATGGTTCGTTCTACAATAAAGTATCTTGAAATAGATCTGAAGAGAACATTGGACGACAACGAAGTGCTTGATATCCTTAGTCGTGAAATCAAACAGCGCAAAGATGCCCTCCAAGAATTTGAATCAGCGGGTCGCGACGAGCTTGCCGCGAGTACAAAAGCAGAAATCGAGATTATTATTAAATATCTTCCCGAGCAACTTTCCGAAGAAGAAATTAAAGTAATTGTACAGCAGACCATCCAGGAAACCGGTGCTTCTTCGAAGAGCGAAATGGGGAAGGTCATGAGCGCACTGATGCCTAAGGTCAAAGGTCGCGCTGATGGTAAACTCGTGAACCAGGCGGTTCTGCAATTTCTGCAATAATATAGCACTAGCACCCCTTGTAAAAGGGGTGCTTTTCTATGTTATGAAACGTAAATCCAATTTCAGCGTATTAAGGGTTATGAGTTCTGGGTCAAGCTAAAGAAGGGAGGTAAAATCATTGAGAAGATTACGGAAAATACTGTTAGCTAGCATTCCTGTGGTCCTGCTGTTACTCCTCCTGACACCCTTTGCAACGAATGTAAGCGCTGACGGGACAGCCCCGAAAACACCGGGGGTTACGAACAGTGAGCTGAAACAAGGTCCCGTGTTTATTATTCCGGTAGATCAAAAGATTGAACGGGGTTTGCAAAGCTTTTTGGAAAGAGGATTTGAAGAAGCCGCTAATTATGGAGCAGTCCTTATTCTACTAGAGGTCGATACACCTGGAGGGCTGGTGAAATCGGCAGAAGAGATTGGGACGATGGTAAGAGAGAGTGAAATACCAACAGCTGCCTATATTAAAGGTGATGCCGCTTCTGCAGGCAGTTACATAGCACTTAATGCAGGTGCAATAATCATGAAGCCGGGCAGTATGATCGGTTCTGCTTCTTTGGTAGACATGAATGGTCAAAAAGTCGATGATGCCAAAATGATATCCTACTGGAGATCTAAAATGATTGGCGCTGCTGCTCTGAATGATCGTGATCCAGACATTGCCGCTGGTATGGTGGATAGTAATTTGGTCGTGGATAAGCCAGAGCTTGGTGTGACTAAGACACAGGGAGAAATCATTGCCTTGTCTAGTGAAGAAGCTTTAAAAGCTGGTTACGCTGATCAAATTACAGATACCCCTGAAGAAGCAATTCATTGGCTTGGATATACTACAGACGACATCTTTCGCGTAGAGCATACCGGTGCGGAAAAAATGTCGCAATTTCTGACCAATCCGATTATTATGACGATTCTGCTGTTCATTGGGATTACAGGCGTTGTAATTGAACTGATTGTTCCAGGCTTTGGTGCGCCAGGAATTATCGGGACATTGGCTTTTGTGCTATATTTCTTCGGCAACTATGTTGCAGGATTCGCCGGAGCGGAAACTTGGCTCTTGTTTATCATTGGGCTTGTCATGCTTGTGCTGGAGCTCTTTGTGCCTAGCTTCGGAATATTGGGGCTGCTCGGCTCTGTTAGCCTTGTAGCGGGTGTCGTACGAGCTGCTTACAGCTATAAGCATGCACTTCTCAGTCTAGGTATCTCTTTCGTAGCTGCGACTATTGTTGTAGTAATTGTTGCGGTCATTTTTAAAGAACGAGGGATCTGGAACAGATTTATTTTGAAGGAAAGCCTTACTAAAGATCAGGGATTTGTGCCCGTAGAAGAGAAGCTTAGCTTATTAGGCGCTACAGGAACCAGTATTACTCCGCTTCGTCCATCAGGAACGGCTATGATAGGCGGCGAACGTGTGGATGTTGTTACAGAAGGTAGTTTTATTAGTGCTAATGCACCGGTCTCTATTATTAAAGTAGAGGGCGGACGGATTGTTGTGAAAGAAATCAAGGAATAAGGTAAACACTGGAACCAATAACAGTTCTAGAATAAATTTACGGAGGTTATATAGTATGGGTGAAGCATCTTTGATTCCTATTCTGTTTATCGCGGTAGTGGTGATTATTGTATTAAGCGTGTTTTTAAGTTTCTTCCCGGTTATGCTCTGGATTTCTGCATTAGCGTCGGGCGTTAGAATCAGTATTATTACACTGGTGGCGATGAGACTGCGTCGTGTAACCCCAAGTCGTATCGTTAACCCAATGATTAAAGCGACCAAGGCAGGTCTTGGACTGAACATTAATCAACTGGAGAGTCACTATCTCGCAGGTGGTAACGTAGACCGGGTGGTTAATGCGCTTATTGCAGCACAACGTGCAGATATTCCTCTGGAATTTACTCGCGCAGCAGCCATTGATCTTGCAGGACGTGATGTGCTGCAGGCTGTGCAAATGAGCGTTAACCCTCGTGTAATTGAGACACCGGTTGTTGCGGCTGTTGCTAAGAACGGGATTGAAGTTAAGGTAAAAGCGCGCGTAACTGTTCGTGCCAATATCGACCGTCTCGTGGGTGGTGCGGGTGAAGAAACGATTATTGCCCGTGTTGGTGAAGGGATTGTAACGACAGTAGGTTCGAGTGATTCCCACAAAGATGTCCTTGAGAACCCGGATTTGATTTCGCGGACGGTATTGTCCAAAGGTCTGGATTCAGGTACTGCTTTTGAGATCCTCTCCATTGATATTGCGGATATCGATGTAGGCAAGAACATCGGTGCTTATCTACAAACTGAGCAAGCAGAAGCGGACAAACGTATTGCCCAAGCCAAGGCGGAAGAACGCAGAGCGATGGCTGTCGCTCACGAGCAAGAGATGAAGGCACGCGTAGTAGAGATGAAGGCTCTTGTTGTAGAAGCTGAATCTCAGGTGCCTATGGCGATGGCTGAGGCGCTCAGAAATGGCCAAATCGGCGTGATGGATTATATGAATATCAAAAACATCGAGGCAGATACCCAAATGCGGGGATCTCTCGGCAAAATGAATGATCAGGACGACAATAACCGTCCTAACAATAATAAATAAAAGGGGATGTGAATCTCCATGAGCTGGATCTATATTATTGCGGTTATTATATTCGCGATCGTATCCAATGTGAATAAAGCAACTAAAAACAAGCCCAAAGGAGCTCCTCGCGGGGGGATGCCCACTTTTGGGGGCGGAGAGGATTCTCCGCTCCGCCGGGTAAAGCGCCCGGATATCGATGGAGGGCGCCAAGCGGAGTCTGGCAGTGGATTTCCTGCTCCTGTTAACACCTCTTCCCGGCAGTCGATGTCAGAGGATAACCGGGAGTATGATGCCTCTCCTGCCTTTCCAGAACCCGCGTATATACCAACTCCAGATTATTCTACTGGAGAAGGAATGTCTTTGGAGCATGCCGATGACGGAGTTGAATTACGCACACAAAGAATGCAAGAAGAGGTGCGGCGTCTTCAATCTGCTTTTGACGGGATAGCGGGTGCAGATTCCAAAAGGTCAAATAAGACTAAGAACACCAACTCACCCTCTGCGGCAGACCAGACACATGGAACAGGGAGTCGTGACGACCTGCGCAATGGTGTAGTCTGGGCAGAGATTCTGGGACCACCGCGTTCTCGTCAGCCGCATTCTACCCGAAGATAATATTTACGGATCATAGTAACAATAAAGCCTCAGTTTCCTATCTTTACGATAGGTTGCCGGGGCTTTTTTTGCTTTTTTCACACTAGAAGGGTCCTCCTTTGTTACTTCTTCTCATAAAAAAAAGCGTTGCCGCATAAGGTGTACAGAAGGCAGGAAGGGGGAACGTCTACTTATGACCCGTATTGGCCGCAGGCTGCGGGGATGGACAAACGGGGTACTGGATCTACCACAGGACTTATTACAGGAAATGCCCCGGATCACCCTGATCGGCAATAAGGAACTGCATATTGAGAACCATCGCGGCGTGCTGCATTTTTCCTCTGGTCAGCTTAAGCTCGCGTTAGCTAAAGGATCGCTTGAAATCACAGGCGAGGGACTTGTCATCCGAAATATTCTAGGCCAGGAATTGGCTGTAGAAGGCGTTATCGGGGAGATCAGATATAACGAAAGCGAGGAGAGATCATGAAGGAGCCACCTCTGTCATCACTGCGGGGGTTCGTTACACTGCATGTGACGGGACCTCAGGTGGAGCGATTTATTAATTTCATTTCTGAAGCAGGAATCATGATTTGGGATGTGAGGCCCGCTGAGGGCGGCGCTTCCCTTAAGCTGCTTCTGGATGATTTTTATGTCCTCCGGCCGATTTTAAAAAAGACAGGCTGTCGTATGCACGTTACCGGTAGAAGCGGACTTCCATTTCTTATGGCACGGCTGTGGAAAAGGAAATTTTTTGGCATAGGTATTTTAATGTTTGGAATTACACTTTTTATGTTATCTACGATGGTATGGAGTATTAGAGTCGAAGGAAATGAAAAGATTGCCTCTGAGGATATATTGGCTGCTGCTCGCCAGGAGGGGGTGTACCCTTTTCAGTGGATATGGCGTCTGGAGGAGCCGGACAAGCTCTCTAAGGGGCTGCTGGCCCATTTACCGGGTGTTTCTTGGATAGGGCTGCAACGGACGGGGACGAGCATCAAAATTCAGGTTGTAGAGGCTAAACAGCCCGACATCAAACCTTTGCTTAGCCAGCGCCATTTAATTAGCCGAACAGATGCGGTGGTAACAGAAATATATGCGGAGCAGGGCAGACCGGTAGTTGCGCGTAATTCGCGTGTGAAAAAAGGAGATATCCTGATTTCCGGTGCTCTTGGAGACGAAGAAAATGTAGAGTATGTGGTAGCCAAGGGTGAGGTTAAGGGCTTGGTTTGGCATGAGTACAATATCGAGGTCCCTCTTAAAACAACAAATAGCACCTATACTGGGGAGCGTAAGGATCGCACTTATCTTGTGTTGGGGAAATGGGCTATTCAGCTGTGGGGTTATGGCAAATCCGCCTTTGAGAATTCAAAGACGCTCACAGAGCATGATCCGCTGTCTTGGCGCTCTATTGAGCTGCCGCTGGGCCTGATGACTGAGAAAGAAATGGAGATCAATGAAACAAAGGATACGATAACTACAGAAGCCGGAGTTGCGAGGGGAATTGAGCGGGCGAAGAATGATATTTTAGCTCGATATGGTGTTGATAGCGTCATCAAAAGTCAAAAAGTTTTGCATGAGAAGAAAGAGAATGGTAAAGTTTATATGAAAGTGATCTTTGAAGTAGAAGAAAAAATTTCCGAAGAACTGCCAATAGTAAACAATTGAGGAGAATGAGGCTACTTGTCAGAACAGACTGCAAGCATTCGTATATCTTTGCAAAATGCGGGAGAAGCGCAATCGCTGTTTGGCCCGCAGGATGGATTCTTAAAAATCATCGAGAGTGAAATTCCCGCCATTATTGATTCGCGTGAAGCTGAGCTAACGATTCGTGGAGCTGAGCGGGAAGTAGACATGCTGGGGCAATTGTTTAATGTGCTACTGTCCCTCATTCGGAGCGGTTACATACTTACTGAACGTGATGTGCAGTACGCTGTGGAACTGGCGAAAGATTTTCGTGCTGATCAATTGCTCGATTTGTTCAAAGGAGAAATTACTACAACTTTTCGCGGAAAGCCTATCCGTGTCAAAACGGTCGGCCAGAAGCATTATGTGACAACGATCAAGAAGCGTGATATTGTATTCGGAATCGGTCCTGCAGGAACGGGGAAGACCTACTTGGCAGTGGTGCTTGCAGTTACGGCACTGAAAGAGGGTTCGGTTAAGCGTATTGTTCTTACGCGTCCCGCAGTAGAAGCAGGAGAGAGTCTAGGATTCCTTCCAGGGGATTTGCAAGAAAAGGTAGATCCATATCTGCGTCCGCTTTATGATGCGTTATACGACGTTATGGGACCCGATCAGGTGGCTAAGGCGCTTGAACGGGGATTGATTGAGATTGCTCCGCTGGCTTATATGCGCGGACGTACACTGGATGATTCATTTATCATCCTGGATGAAGCACAGAATACCACACCTGAGCAAATGAAAATGTTCCTGACTCGACTCGGCTTCGGGTCCAAAATGGTGATTACAGGTGACGTTACCCAGATTGACCTGCCCCGCGGCAAGAAATCCGGTTTGATTGAAGCTAAAGCGATTTTATCCGGCATAGAAGAACTTGGCTTTGTCTACTTCGCGGAACAGGATGTTGTACGGCATTCCCTGGTGCAGAAAATTATCGTTGCCTATGACCGCTCTGCCGAAAACCTCCAATAAAGGGGATTGTCTTCATGGCTTCAAAGCAACCATCTAAATTAAGCGGATTTGTATATACGAACAACGGATGGAAGTATAGCGCAGTGACACGCTATGCTCTTTTCCTGTTACTCGGACTAGTGTTCTACTTCAGCTTGTCGCCAGAATTGCTACCTAAGAAATATGATATTAAAGAGAATACTTACAGTGCAAAGGAAATAACGGCACCGAAACAAATTAAGGACACCAAAGCTACGTTAAAGGCGGCTGAGGAAGCGGCTGAAAGCGTATCTCCCAAGTACAAAATTATCCCGATGAGGGCGGACAACCTTGTGACCTCACTGCTGGACCGGATAGATCGCCTCAATCAGGATGATCTGATTTCGCAAAGCGATAAGACGGGGATTTATCGTGATGAGATTCCGCAGAGAGCCAGCGACTTCATCTTGAATTTCGTAGCTTCCAATCGAGGCAGCGCTACTTATTCAGATCACCTTCTGGATGAAATGCAATCTGTCATCAAAGAGCAGACCTATGTCATTCCGGAAGAGACTTACATTAAGATTCCGCGCCTGACCTCTCAGGACATTATCGAGATGAAGCCTGTCGCCCGAGATATTGTAACTAGGCTGATGAATGATCAGATTACGGATGCGCAGACTGCTCGCGCCAAGGTAGCGGAACAGGTCAGTATTAGTTCTCTAAGCCAGCGTACAGCGCGTGAGGTTGTTCAGGAGCTTGTACGTCTTGTGATCACAAGTAACAAGTTCTACGATGAGGATGCTACCAAGGAAGCGAAGGTACAAGCCCGGGAGAACACACCTGATGTGTTCATCGAGCAAGGGGACACGCTTGTTGCTAAGGGGCAGCTAATTACTCCAGAGCTCTACACTCTTTTGGATGAGAATGGTCTACTAAGCAATGAGGTGAATTACTGGCCCCAATTAGGCCTATTGATACTCTCTGCGATGCTTTCCGTCGGTTTGCTTGCGTTCATTCGTTATTCTGGCGGTACCTCAGGCTTTAAGTACAACAATTCTCAGCTATTGATGCTGGTGCTTGTATTTGTTATAACTATTATCTCTATGCGGTTGGCCGCTGTTTTGCAGACCGATGTCCGATCTTATATCGGATTCCTGGCACCGGTGGCGATTGGCGCAATGTTAATTGCAATGCTTCTGGACATGCCTTTGGCCTATTTCTGCTCCATTCTATTCAGTGTACTGGCAAGTGTTATTTTGAATGTGCAGCAGAACTCAATCTTTGATTTTAACTTTGGTTTCTTTGCCATTGTGGTTTCTTACGTGGCTATCTTTGCGACTCACCGTGCGGGTCAACGCTCCACGCTCCTTAAAGGCGGGATTATGGTATCGCTTTTTGGCTGTCTGACAGTCTTTATGCAGATACTGCTAGGTGGAGGGGCATGGAAAGAGGTAGGTACCTTGTATTCGGTTGGTTTTGCTTTTGCAGGGGGGCTATTGACGGCTGTGCTTGTGATTGGGCTAATGCCTTTCTTCGAAGCAACCTTTGGTATTCTATCAGCATTGAAGCTGGTAGAATTGTCTAATCCAAACCACCCGCTGCTGCGCAAGCTGCTTACCGAAACCCCGGGAACCTATCACCATAGTGTAATGGTAGGTAACCTGTCGGAGGCTGCCGCGGAAGCAATTGGAGCAGATGGCTTATTATGCCGGGTAGGATCGTATTATCATGATATTGGCAAAACAAAACGTCCGTTTTATTTTATCGAGAATCAGAATAATATGGAAAACCCACATGACTCTATTGAACCGAAGCTTAGTAAATCTATCATCGTTGCCCACGCCCGTGACGGGGTGGAAATGCAACGAGAATATAAGCTGCCAAAACCAATCCGTGACATTGCGGAGCAGCATCATGGAACAACGTTCCTGCATTATTTTTACCATAAGGCACTGAAGCTGGCTGAAGAAAAAGGTGTCGAGGCTGATTTTACCGAGGAAGATTTCCGTTATCCTGGACCGAAAGCCCAGTCGAAGGAAGCAGCCGTTGTGGGGATTGCCGACAGTGTCGAGGCTGCAGTGAGATCATTGCGTAAGCCAACTGTTCTGCAGGTGGAAACGATGATTGAGAAGATTATTAAAAGTCGACTGGATGATCATCAGTTTGACGAATGTGATTTGACGATTAAAGAATTGGATATTATTGCACGGACTCTGAAGGAGACGGTTATGGGAATTTTCCATTCACGGATCGAATATCCAGAAGATGTGCGTAAGCCGAAAAAAGAGGAAGGGGCACCTAACCCATGAGTTTGGAGATCGTTTGGGATAACGAGCAAGAAGAATACGAGATAAAGGACGATCTCATTACGCTGCTGGAGAGCATTTTGCAAAAAGCAGGTGAAGCGGAAGGGATCGATCGGGGCGAGGTAGCTCTTACTTTTGTCGATAACGCTCGTATACATGAGTTGAATTTAGAATATCGGGGAATTGACCGTCCGACGGACGTGCTTTCTTTTGCTATGAATGAAAGCGGAGAGGACGAGCTGGACATTATATACGAGGTAGAGGAAGGCGAGGCGCTGGAAGATGTCCCAGACGTACTTGGGGATATAATCATTTCCGTAACTCGTGCGCAGGAGCAGGCGCTGGAATACGGTCATTCACTGGAACGAGAGCTTGGTTTTCTTTTTGTTCACGGATTTCTGCATTTGTTAGGATATGATCATCAGGATGAAGCCTCAGAAGCAGAAATGATGTCCAAGCAAGAAAAAGTACTATCTCAGGTTGGGTTGACGCGCTAATGGTGAAGAACACGGCGGTAGGGCACAAGAAGTTCTGGCACTCTTTTCGGTTTGCATCGCAAGGCTTAGTGTCGGCATTCAAATCCGAGCTTAACATGAAGGTGCATTGCTGTTTAGCGGTGGTTGTGCTAGTTGCCGCTGCCGTGTTCAGACTTCCGCTGGCCAGTTGGATGTTGCTGCTGTTCTCGATCACGCTTGTCCTAACTGCCGAACTGCTCAATACGGCAATTGAAGCGACGGTTGATCTGATCTCGCCAGAGATTCATCCACTGGCTAAGAGAGCAAAAGATACCGCCGCAGGAGCTGTGCTTCTCACGGCGGTGTTTGCTGTCTTAGTCGGGATCTATGTTTTTTACCAGCCTGTGATGGACTGGATTAGCGGACTTATGTCATAATCAGGATACAAAATCAATTCAGGGGAGAGGCGGACCCGCGTTTTGCGATTCCGCCTCTTTCGTTACTGAATAATTTTGAAGTGAGTTATGTACCCGAATATATCTCATGAAGTACGCTGATAAAATTTAGTGCATGCTGAGAAAATAACGATAAACGAAACTAATTAGATGCTTACGAAGTGAGTTTTGTCGAAGTAATAACAGGAAGTAACGATAAACAAAACAGAGCGTATGCTTACGAAGTGAGTTTTGTGCGAAGAAAAATCAACGAAGTCAATACTCACAAAACTTTAGGAGGACAAAATATGGATTCTACTCTTCTTATGCAAGAGGCGATTAAAGCACGAGCTAAAGCTTACATTCCATATTCCCGATTCGGAGTGGGAGCTGCCCTTCTTGATCAGGATGGTCATATTCACCACGGCTGTAATGTGGAAAATGCTGCTTTTGGCCCAACCAACTGTGCGGAACGGACAGCATTATTCCGTGCGATTGCGGATGGACATGCTGTTGGTTCTTTTAAAGCAATTGCCGTAGTAGCTGACTCTGACGGCCCCGTTTCACCTTGCGGTGTGTGCCGGCAAGTAATGATTGAGTTGTGTTCACCGGATATGAAGGTTATTCTTGGAAACATGAAGGGTGATGTCGTTGAGACTACGGTGGGAGAATTGCTTCCAGGCGCTTTTGGTCCCGTAGATCTAAAGCAAGGACAAGCTTCAGAATAAAATGAGGTTTTGATTTAATGCCTGTGCCCGTATAAAGGCAAATTAGGCATAGTTAGACGAAGGTTGCTACTTTAATTGCACAATGTACAGTTAAATTGCTACTCTTTCCCACAAAAATGAATTTAGTTGCAGATAGTACAATTAAATTTATGATAAAGTCCATATTAGGCTCTTAAGACAGGATTTAATTGCACAGAATACAACTAAAGCACCAAAACATAAACTCAAACTAAAATTAGTTGTACAAAATACAATTAAAAGTGTTCTAGTTCTACCAAGTTAGGCTAAACTGGTGCAAACTATGTGTTATTAGAGTAATATTACGAGGTAAGCGCCGCGGCAAAAGCCGCCAGCGATTCTTTGCCCATCGTAACTTGAAACCCTGCCTGTAAGCTGCATCTCAGTAATTTTTCTCCATGGAGAGCTTAATGCGAACCGTGTTAATAAGCGACAGTGAAGCGTGTCCCCAACAGGGGACAAAAGCGCTCATGCACAACCGTCCCTCTAATCCCGTCGAACGTTGCAGGTACGCCTATTTTCGGGTGTCCAGAGGGTCGGGGCCCTTGGGGTCCCCCTTGGCTGAGGGAGATTCAGGGGGAGCGAAAAAGCTTTTAAAAAAAGATTGAATGATTGAAAAAGATTGAACTAGAAGGTAAGTATGGAAGGAAGATAATATGAAATTCAAATCAGGCTTTGTCGCAATTATCGGCAGACCAAACGTAGGTAAATCAACACTCATGAATCAGGTCATTGGCCAGAAGATTGCCATCATGTCGGATAAGCCACAGACAACCAGAAACAAAATTCATGGTGTTTACACAACAAACACTTCACAAATCGTATTCCTGGACACACCGGGGATTCATAAAAGACAGTCCAAGCTAGGCGACTACATGAACCAGACTGCAATGAGTACACTGGGTGAAGTAGAAGCTGTGTTATTCCTTGTGGATGCGTCAGAGGGCTTGGGCGGTGGAGACCGTTACATTGCCGAGCAATTAAATGGTCTGAAGACACCGGTGATTCTGGTGCTCAACAAGATCGATAAAATAGAGCCGGAAGCTCTGCTCCCGCTTATGGCTCAATATAACAAGCTGCATGATTTTGCCGAAATTATTCCGATTTCTGCGAAGATGGGCAGCAATGTTAATACGCTGTTAGAGCAGGTTGCCAAGTACTTGCCGGAAGGCCCTCAGTATTATCCGGAAGATCAAATCACGGATCACCCCGAGCAATTTGTCTGCGCGGAATTAATCCGGGAGAAAATTCTGCATTTGACTCGTGAAGAAGTGCCGCACTCTATTGCTGTAGCCATCGAAGATATGAAGGTTGAGCCTAATGGAGTGGTGCATGTTTCAGCTGTTATTTTTGTTGAGCGTGATTCGCAAAAGGGAATTATTATCGGCAAGCAAGGGGCAATGCTGAAAGAGGTCGGCAGACGGGCTCGGACAGATATTGAGAACCTGCTGGGTTCGAAGATTTTTCTGGAGCTATGGGTAAAAGTGAAAAAAGATTGGCGCAATCAGGACCGCGTTCTGCGGGATTTGGGCTTCCATAAAGACCTTTAAGTTAATTCCGTTATTCCTCGTTTGGTAGGAATTGCAAGGATAGAACCTGCTCCATCGCACCATCCTAATTCTTGATAAGAGACATCGTCTTTCCCAAGAAAGGATGAATACGAATGCGAAACTTTTCGTGGAAGTATTTTGCAATGACAGGAGACGTCGATGCTTACCTGCTGTATAAGGAAGCTGGCCATCCGCTTGAAGATAGTGGATTACAGCTAGTGGAGGAAGAGAAGGCCTGTGATGAAGAAGCGCAATAAGGACTGGTTGCTTGCCGAATGGTTGGGGGAAGAGGCATGCTACACAGGGTGGAAGGGATCGTCATCCGCAGCATGGACTACGGCGAGGGGAACGCAATTATTACGCTTTGCACCGAGAACGCGGGAAAAGTAGGGGTTCTGGTGCGTGGCGCAAAGAAGGTCAAAAGCCGCCATGCTGCATTGATCCAACTGTTCACCGTTGGGGAATTTGTTTTTTTTAGAAATAATGGAGGACTTGGGACACTGAATTCTGGCGAAATTACGAAGTCTCACCATCCGCTGCGTGAGGATTTGATCAAAGCTGCTTATGCGTCTTATGCGTGTGAACTGCTTGATCGTGTTCTGCATGATGAGGAAACGGGAAGCTTCTGGTTTCGCCAGCTTACGGCCTGTCTTAATGCACTTGAAGAGGACAAGGAACCCGGCGTTATCATAAATGTCTTTGAAATGAAAATCTTACAGGCAGCCGGTTATGGTCCTGAATTCGATTCTTGTGTAATTTGTGGTGCCGAGAAGCCGGATGATCAACTGCTGGTCAGCCCTCGCCTTGGAGGAGCACTGTGCCGCAGTTGTAAACATAATGACCCTCCAGCCATGGAGGTCTCTGCTCGTGCGTTGAAGCTGCTGCGATTATTCGCCAGACTTGACCTAACTAGACTAGGCAATGTGGATGTAAAGGAAAGCAGCCGGGATGAGCTGAAAAAAATTATGCGGGCCTTTATGGATGTACAACTCGGATTAAAGCTGAAGTCACAAAGTTTCCTAGACCAGCTCGACAAGTACAAGATTTGACGAAAGCTGATTTTTCCGTTACTATAGGATCAGTTTATTATATGATCGTCGTTATGCTCCAATTGGGGAGAGGCGTGCATTGATCGGGAAAGTAGTGGACTGTATTGTCGTTATTCAGCGAGCTGGGGGCAGTGGAAGCCTGGCGGGACAACGTTCATGAACATGGCACCCGGGAGTACGGATGCGGCGAATGAAAGTGGATTTCGTTCTTGTCTTGGCAGCAAACTTGCTCATACAAGGTATGAAATCAAGTAGGGTGGAACCGCGGGAGAATAAGTTAAGCTCTCGTCCCTATGTCTGTTAATCAGGCATGGGGGCGGGGGCTTTTTGTTGCTGTCAGGAGCTAAAAGTGCCGCCTCCATGGTAGAAAGTTTTAGGCAAGCTGTTGTAAAAAACTTGTAAAGCGAAGGAGACGGTATTATGAACTTCCAGCAGATGATTTTGACACTGCAACAGTTCTGGGCTGAACAGAACTGTATCATCGTACAGCCTTATGACACAGAAAAAGGCGCCGGCACGATGAACCCTATGACTTTTTTACGCTCGCTAGGTCCTGAGCCTTGGAGAGTGGCTTACGTAGAGCCTTCACGTCGTCCCTCCGATGGTCGTTATGGAGAGAACCCGAACCGTCTGTATCAGCATCACCAATTCCAAGTAATCATCAAACCCTCACCAGATAACATTCAAGAGATCTATTTGGATAGCTTGAAAGCACTCGGTATTGATCCGCTCTTGCATGACATCCGTTTTGTAGAGGATAACTGGGAGAATCCGTCACTGGGCTGTGCAGGTCTGGGATGGGAAGTATGGCTGGACGGTATGGAGATCACTCAATTTACTTACTTCCAGCAGGTAGGTGGCATCGAAGCGAACCCTGTTGCTGTAGAAATCACTTACGGTATGGAGCGCTTAGCCTCTTACATTCAGGATAAAGAAAATGTGTTCGATCTTGAATGGGTAAGCGGTATGACTTATGGTGATGTTTTTCATCAGCCGGAGTTTGAGCATTCTACCTACACTTTTGAAGTATCGGATGTAAAAATGTTATTCTCGCTGTTCAACATGTATGAAGAGGAAGCGCGTAGAGCGATGGAGAAGCATCTTGTGTTCCCAGCCTACGATTATGTGTTGAAATGCTCACATAGCTTTAATCTACTCGATGCACGTGGAGCAATTAGTGTAACTGAACGGACTGGATTTATTACCCGAGTGCGTAATCTTGCCCGCTCCGTAGCGGCAACATATCTTGAGGAACGCGAGAAGCTTGGCTTCCCGCTGCTGAAGAAAGAAGGTGCTGACCGTGTCTAAAGATATCCTGTTTGAGATCGGTCTGGAGGAAATTCCTGCACGTTTTATCCGTGCTGCGATGGAACAGCTGCAGGATAGAATGTCCAAGTGGTTGGATTCTGCACGTATAAACCATGCTGGAGTTACTGCATATGCTACGCCGCGTCGTCTCGCTGTATTTGTTAAGGATGCGGCTGAGAAGCAAGAGGATATTAGTGAAGAGGTCAAAGGACCTTCACGCAAAATCGCGCTGGATGCTAACGGCGACTGGAGTAAAGCTGCACTAGGATTTGCCCGCAGTCAGGGTGTATCTCCAGAGCAATTTACGTTTAAAGAGCTAGCTGGCGTGGAATATATTTATGCCACAAAAAATAGTGCGGGTGTAGAGACTGCTTCTTTGCTCACAGAAGGACTTCTGGGTATTGTAAATGCGATGACTTTCCCGAAAAACATGCGCTGGGGAGCTTACGATTTTAAATTCGTTCGTCCGATTCGCTGGATGGTTGCTCTTTTTGGTAAAGAGATCATTGATTTGGAGATTACGGATGTAAAAGCGGGTAATGTGAGCCGTGGACATCGTTTTCTGGGTACAGAGACTGTAATCTCGGAGCCTGCACAATATGTGGAGAGCATGCGTGCGCAGCATGTACTTGTGGATGTGAAGGAACGGGAAACGCTTATCCTGGATCAAATCAACAAATTGGCTGAAGAGAAAAGCTGGACGATTGCGATTAAAGAAGATCTTTTGGAAGAAGTACTGTTCTTGGTAGAAACACCAACCGTGCTCTTTGGAACCTTTGATCCATCTTTCTTAGAGATTCCTCAGGATGTGCTGATTACCTCGATGCGTGAGCATCAGCGTTATTTCCCTGTTTTTGATGCAGCTGGCAAGCTACTGCCATTCTTTGTAACTGTACGAAACGGGAATGCAGAATCCTTGGATGTTATCGCTAAGGGAAATGAAAAAGTGCTTCGTGCTCGTCTATCAGATGCCAAATTCTTCTATCAAGAAGATCAAAAGATGAAGATTGACGATGCGTTAGCCAAGCTTGAGAACATTGTTTACCATGAAGATTTGGGAAGCGTAGGGGATAAGGTGCGCCGTATTCGCCAAATCTCTGATCGTCTGGCTGTGAAGCTTGGACTGTCAGCTACTGCTGTGTCCGAAGTAAGTCGCACTGCGGATATTTGTAAATTTGACCTTGTCACACAAATGGTTTATGAATTTCCTGAGCTGCAAGGAACAATGGGTGAAGATTATGCACGTAAAGCAGGCGAGCCTGAGACTGTGGCAAAAGCGATCTTCGAGCATTATCAGCCACGATTTGCAGGAGATGCTGTACCTTCAACAGAAGCGGGTTCAGTAGTCAGCATAGCAGACAAAATTGATACGATTGTTGGCTGCTTCTCCATCGGCATCATCCCGACAGGATCTCAGGATCCATATGCGCTGCGCCGTCAGGCTGCAGGAATTGTTCAAATTGTGCTTGAGCATAAATTGCCAATTACGCTGCGTGAAATTTTTGAAGCGGCGATTGAAATTCATGAAAATTCAGGAAATACGAAACATTCTGGAGATGAACTACGTATAAACCTGTACGAGTTCTTCGGTCTGCGTGTAAAACGTCTTTTATCTGACAATGTACGCTATGATGTTGTGGACGCTGTTACAGCGGCTGGTTTTGACGACGTAGTAGATGTTGTGGGCAGAAGTCGTGCTCTTATGGCTGCTGTGTCCGACCAAGCAGATTTCAAGATTACCGTGGATTCGCTTACTCGTGTCAGTAATTTGGCAAGTAAAGCAACTAGTGAAGTGATTGATCCTGCTTTACTTAAAGAAGATGCCGAAATGCAGCTTTTCAATACATGGCAGGAGCTTCACACACCTTACCTTGAAGCTATGGCGGCAAAAAATGCCGAAGAAGCACTTCGGATTCTTTCGGGTCTAAAAGACGCCGTTACAACATTTTTTGATTCCGTTATGGTTATGGCTGAGGACGAGCAAGTGCGTGCTAACCGTTTGGCTCTGCTTGCTGGTATTGATGCTGACTCCAAGTCGTTCGCTGATTTCGCGAAGCTTGTCTGGTAATTTTAATCAAGAAAATTTGAATCTTATGGTATAGAATGTTGGTTTGGGGTATAAATATACGGAACGGTGCCAATGCGTCATTTGACATCCGTTCCGTATTTATGCTTAGAAAGAAGGATTTCTTGCGGAGAGGGCGTATATATATTACACGGGAAATTGGTGATGATCATGGAGAAGTCCCAGTCTAGAACGATAGTGGTGGATGGGGATGCTTGTCCGGTCAAAAAAGAGATCGCTGAGGTAGGTCGCACCTTTGGTGTTCCGGTACTTATGGTATCTTCTTATGACCATGCACTGAAAGCTGAAGAGGGTGTAACGGTTGTGCAGGTGGATCGAGGAGATCAGAGTGCCGATCTATATATTGCCAATCATATTACTGCAGGAGATGTGGTACTGACTCAAGATTATGGTCTTGCGGCACTTGCACTAGGTAAACGATGCAGTGTGCTTTCATTTCGTGGTCAGGAATACGACAATTCCAAGATGGATTTTATGTTGGAGGGAAGACATGCCAGGGCCGTGGAACGAAGACGGGGACATTATTCCAAGGGTCCAAAACCCATAACGGCAGAAGAAAAAACTTATTTTCAACATAAACTGACAAAACTTTTAATACTTTTGCAGGAGAATGTGTAGCAATAGCGAATTATATTTATTTGTTAAGAGATGAAGGTGGTTGAAGTGGCTAGCGGACACGGCAATATTCCGGAAGAGGTTATCGAAAGCGTGCTTGCGCGTCATGATATAGTCGATACAGTCGGTAAGGTTGTTCATTTGTCCAAGCAGGGGAAATATTTATGGGGCCTCTGCCCGTTCCATTCGGAGAAAACCCCTTCCTTTACTGTTACCCCCGACCGGGGAGTATTTCATTGCTTTGGCTGCGGTATGGGTGGAAATGCCATCAAATTTAGGATGGAAATCGAAGGATTAACCTTCCCCGAAGCTGTCAGAATAATGGCTGAAGAAAGTGATATTCCCGTTCCAGAAGGTAAGGGAGGTATGATGTCTCCCCCTGATCCGGAACGCGACCGGTTGATTCAAGCTTATGAATGGTCGGCAAAGTTCTATCATTACTTGCTGAAGAATACGGAACACGGCAAAGCCGCTATGGACTATTTAAGAGGCCGGAACTTCAGTGATAAAATGATTGACCAGTTTCAGATCGGATATGCTCCGGACCGCTGGGATACTTTGCTGCAGTTTTTGGAGAAACGAAATTTTGACCTTGCGGAAATGGAGAAAGGCGGACTTCTGTCAGCCCGCGGTGAGGGCAAAGGCTATTTGGATCGTTTCCGTGGCCGGATTATTTTTCCGATTGCCAACCGTACAGGCAAGGTAATCGCATTCGCCGGAAGAATACTTGGAGAGGGTCAACCTAAGTATTTAAATTCTCCGGAGAGTAGATTGTTTAACAAAAGCCGGATATTGTACAATTTGCACCAGTCCAAAGCATCCATTCGCAAAACTCGACAAATCGTCCTGTTTGAAGGATACGGAGATGTCATCTCATCCTGGGAAGCGGGTGTGCATAACGGCGTAGCAACGATGGGAACGTCCTTGACGGAGGGTCATGTGGCACTTATGAAGAGCCTGGCTGATGAAATTATACTGTCTTACGACGGTGACCGGGCGGGACAAGCAGCAGCCATGAAGGCCATTCCGATGCTTGAAGGCAGCGGCCTGCGTGTAAAGATCGCCTTACTGCCAAGCGGGGTAGATCCGGATGAATTTATCTCCAAGCATGGAGGAGAAAGATTTAAAGATCAGGTTATTGATTCAGCAGTTTCATCCATAAAATTTAAGCTTATATATCTGAAAAAAAACCATATACTCCTAGAGGAAGATGGCAAAATCGCCTATGTCAAGGAAGCCTTAGAAGTTATTGCTTCACTGCATTCCTCAACAGAGCGAGAGGTTTATCTGAAGGAAATCGCTGCTGAACTCGAACTTTCATATGATAGTTTGAAGCAGGATTGTAATTTACTTAGGGCATCGATGCAAAAAAACATCCCTGAAGGGGATAATAACGACAAAAGGTGGAATAATGGTAGGCATAAAAAAGGGCAGGTGCAGACACCGACCTTACTACCCGCTTATCATGTCGCGGAACGGCGTCTATTGTCCTTTATGATTCAGGACCCGGAAGCCGCCACGTATGTGGGCGAACGCCTCGGAGAAGATTTCAACATCGTTGATCATGCGGCAATTGCTGCTTATCTATATGCCTATTACGCGCAAGGCAAACCACCCGGCATTAGTCGGTTTCTATCATCACTTCAGGATGATCGTCTGGAGAAAACTGCGACATCAATATCCATGATGGATACCCCTCCGGACTGGAATATGCAGGTTCTAGATGATTGTATTCGTGAAGTGCGGAAATACCCACTGCAACGCAAAATGGAACAGAAGCGTGAAGAGATGATTCAGGCTGAAAAGTCAGGTGACTTTTTGCGTGCGGCACAAATAGCAAGTGAGATTATAGCCCTAGAGAGACAATGACATGTTGACAGGATGTACCTAGGGAGGAGGGAGTCGAATTATGGCGAACGATCAGCATACTGAATTGGAAGCAGAATTTACTTTGGATCAGGTGAAGGATCAGCTCATTGAGCAAGGTAAGAAAAGATCATCATTAAATTACAAAGATATTATGGAGAAATTATCGCCGTTTGATCAAGACCCCGAGCAAATGGAGGAGTTCTACGAGCAACTCAGTGATTTGGGAATTGAGGTTGTAAACGAGAACGATGAAGAGGTTAACAGCCTCCGACCAAGTGAGGATAATGAGGATAAAGACAGCGATGATTTCAGCTTTGATGACGATCTGTCACTGCCACCAGGGATCAAGATTAATGACCCTGTCCGTATGTATCTAAAAGAAATCGGACGCGTTCCTTTGTTGTCGGCTGACGATGAAGTTGAGCTTGCTATGCGGATTAAGAATGGCGATGAAGAAGCTAAACGCCGTCTTGCAGAAGCGAACCTGCGTCTCGTAGTAAGTATCGCGAAACGTTATGTCGGACGCGGTATGCTGTTCCTGGATCTGATTCAGGAAGGTAATATGGGTCTGATCAAAGCAGTAGAGAAATTTGACCATAATAAGGGATTCAAATTTAGTACGTATGCTACTTGGTGGATTCGCCAGGCCATCACTCGTGCGATTGCGGATCAGGCGCGTACCATTCGTATTCCTGTACACATGGTGGAAACGATCAACAAGCTGATTCGGGTTTCTCGCCAATTGCTGCAAGAACTGGGACGCGAACCTTCCCCAGAGGAAATTGCGGCTGAGATGGAACTGACGGTTGAGAAAGTTAGAGAGATCATGAAGATTGCCCAAGAACCTGTATCCTTGGAAACACCAATTGGTGAAGAAGATGACTCTCATCTGGGAGATTTCATTGAGGATCAGGAAGCATTGGCTCCTGCGGATGCAGCGGCTTATGAACTCCTGAAGGAACAACTGGAGGATGTGCTGGACACGCTCACGGAGCGTGAAGAGAATGTACTTCGCCTGCGTTTTGGCCTTGATGATGGACGGACAAGAACGCTTGAAGAAGTCGGCAAGGTGTTTGGTGTTACCCGGGAACGGATTCGCCAGATCGAAGCCAAAGCATTGCGCAAACTTCGTCACCCTAGCCGCAGTAAACGGCTTAAGGATTTCCTTGAATAGTATTTCATGAACTGGACCTTCTGCTGCTCAGTGGCAGGAGGTTCTTTTATTTGAATTTACGCTGGTAAAAAATGTGTTGACCTTGTGTATCTGGAAAGAAGGATGAACCAGTGAATTTGGAAAAACGCGACATCATTATAAAAGAGATTCAGTATTGGAGAAAAAGCCGGTTGCTGCCAGAGCAGTATTGCGATTTCTTAACCAATCTGTATGACGATGAGGATGCGAATAAGGATAACAATCCAATTTCGCTGAGAAATTTACAGCAGGGAAGCATCAAAATTTGGCTGTTTTCTTTTGGAATTATTTCCTTGATTTTCTTGATTAGTCTTTATTTTAGCGTTTTTCCTTGGCCTTTGCAACTTGCAACCGCACTATCTGTATTAATTATTTGTTATGGATACTCCGCCGTTTATAAGGACCGGAACAATGTTATCAGTCTTATCCTAGCGGGGCTGGGCAGTGTTTTAACGCTTGGTTTTGGGCTATGGCTGATTGATTTGCATGATCTGGATCCTCAGCTCTGGAGGCCTATTCTAATTGGGTGCTGCGGCTTTTTATGGTGTATTTTGGGATTTTTACTCCGGATAGGTTTGTTGCAGTACTGTGGTTTTGCTTTTTGGGCATTACTGTATGCAGGGTTCTTCGGTGGAAGAAGCCCGGAGGCCTCTATATTTGAACTGGAGTTCCTATGGCTGCCATTGTGTGTGCTGATGGTATGGTTAAGCTGGCTTTTGCATCATAAGGTAAGCGGTGTTGCCAGTGTTTATTTTGCAGTGGGAGTATCGCTTTGGATCATGCCAGAACTTGACGCTCTTTTATTAAGACAGGATTATCCGCAGTGGATTTCATTGATGCTGATCCTAAAGATTGCAGCAGGGTTAGCTTTGTTGTTTGGGTTTCGAAAAAAATGGATAACGTGGGTGGCAACATGAACAATGTGAAATTATCAGATCGGCTTCAGCAATTGCTGGAGCAAATTCCGCAAGGAAGCAGATTAGCAGATATCGGTTCCGATCATGCCTTGCTTCCTGTGGCCGCTGTCGAAAGCGGTAAGGCTGTGTTTGCAATTGCAGGTGAAGTAAACCCGGGTCCCTTTGATGCTGCTTGTAAGGGCGTTGCAGAGGCTGGACTAGGGAAGGTGATCTCGGTGCGCCGAGGAGACGGCCTTGAGGTTCTGGAACCTGGTGAAGTCAATTGTATCACGATTGCTGGCATGGGAGGCGCATTAATTGCCGCGATTCTGGACCGGGGTCAAAGCCAAGGTAAGCTAAAGGATGTTACAACCCTTTTGCTTCAGCCGAATGTAGGCGAGGATATTTTGCGCCGCTGGTTATTAAATAATAAATGGGTACTCGTAGCTGAGAGAATTTTGGAAGAAGACGGGAAGTTATATGAAGTATTGACGGCTGTACCAGAAAATACGGACGCTGGAATTACAAATGAAAGTGTATATCGTGACTTAACCCTGGGGGATTCCACTAAGGTCCTTGGGCAAGAGGCCTTGCTGCAAATGGGACCATGGCTGCTTCAAGCGCCAAATGCTGTGTTTTTTGCTAAGTGGCAGGGTGAGATTCAGAAATTGGAAGGCATTTTAACATCGTTGTCACGTTCAGAACTAGAATCTGCTGAGAATAAACGGAAACAGATTCAAGGTCAGATCAGGGAAATTACGGAGGTGCTACAATGTTTGCCAAGGGACAAACAGTAATTCAGTATATGGAGCAACTGGCTCCTAAGCATTTAGCTGAGGATTGGGACAAAATTGGCCTTCAACTGGGCACGCTGCAAAAAGAAATAACTAATGTATTAGTTGCTTTAGATGTGAATGATGAGGTAGTTGAAGAAGCGATTCGTCTAGGCTGCAATTTGATTATTGCGCATCATGCGATTATTTTCCGTCCATTGCAAGGAATCCAGACAGACACACCGACGGGCAAAATGTATGAAAAATTAATCAAGAATGACATTGCGGTGTACATCAGCCACACGAATCTGGATGTTACCGAGGGTGGAATGAATGATTGGATGGCTGAAGCTCTTGGCATAGAAAACGGAGTACCCATCAAAGACATTCATTCAGAGCAATTATCAAAGCTGGTAGTATTTGTGCCGAAGGATCATCATCAGAAGGTTCTGGATGCTATTCTGAATGCTGGAGCCGGTGCAATTGGCAACTATAGTCATTGCAGCTTCAATATCGAGGGATACGGTACTTTTATTCCAGGAGAAGGCACGGATCCTTATATCGGGGAAAAAGGTAAGATGGAACGTGCCGAGGAAATTCGTATTGAGACGATCGTCCCGCACTCCATCCGCAATAAAGTGGTGCAGGCTATGCTTAAGGCCCATCCTTATGAAGAGGTTGCCTATGATTTGTATTCAATGGATCTTAAAGGCCGCAGCTTAGGACTTGGGCGGGTAGGAAAGCTCAAAGAGCCTACAACCCTTGGACAATTCGTGGAGACGGTAAAAAAAGGTCTGAAGGTAGACCATGTACGGGTTGTTGGTGATTTGGACCGTCCGATTCGTAAAGCCGCTGTTCTCGGTGGCTCGGGTGGAAAGTATTATAACAGTGCTATTTTCCGTGGTGCGGACGTCCTGGTTACTGGGGATCTGGATTATCATACAGTTCAGGATGCTGCGCTCGCCGGAATCACTCTGATTGATCCGGGACATAATGCGGAGAAGATCATGAAAGAGAAAGTAGCGGAGTGGATGGCTGGAAAACTGGCCGAGCATAAGTATGATACAGCTGTACATGCTTCCCAGGTGAATACGGAGCCATTTAAGTTCCTATAAAATTGCCATTTAATAATGCTTGTGCCAGACATGTGATGTCTGTATAATATATAATGTTGTTCGGAAAGTTTGACAGACAATCGCCGGTGACGTGAAGACGTCACGGGAGGAAAGTCCGGGCTCCATAAGGCAGGATGCTGGATAACGTCCAGTCGGCGCGAGCTGAAGGATAGTGCCACAGAAATGGACCGCCGATGGCCGCCTTAGGGCGGCACAGGCAAGGATGGAACCGAGGTGTAAGAGACCCCGAGGAACGCTGGTGACTTCGTTCCTGGTAAACCCCATCTGGAGCAAGACCTAATGAGACGCAGCTGAATAAGCAGCCTTAGCCTGAGGCGCGTCTAGGTTGGTCGCTGGAGCTGTGCAGTAATGTATGGCCTAGATAGATGATTGTCGCTTATGGTGGGAGGGTAGTTCCCGATCGAACCACGACGAGCACAGAACCCGGCTTACGGCAAACTTTCCTAACTGCAACATTATAATAACAACACCATACAAACGGCGACGTATCCCGGTAACCTGGCTACGCCGCCTTTTTTGTTGCAAACAAATGCGGATAAGGCAAATATATAAAGCAGTGAATGCGTGAAAATGCAGGTGTTTAGTAACGTGATATGCCAGAAATTGGATTTTTTAAAAGAATTGCTAGCGGCAGATGGGCTGATGACTGGTGGTTGATGAGCTGATGAGCTGATATGCTAACGGACCGAGATGCAGCTATTTGTGTATTTTATGCCTGTTTGGAGGAGTTTCGGACTGGAGAGCCGTTATTCGGCATAAACAGGGTGGATATCGGGCGTTTTGAATCCAATAGTGACTATGGAGTCCGATAGCAAACCAAATGAGCGGAATTGATGCAAATAAGAGCGCTGGGGTCCGATACGAACCTCCAGAACTCCAGAACTCCAGAACTCCAGAACTCCATAGTTACTTTGACGCCAGAATTAGATTAGTAGCTAGCAAACTGTAACAATGCGGAGCTTGGCTAATCTTCTGCGGGAAGATTGGAGTTAGTAGCAAAATATCAATTGTAACCTCTGGCTGTAACTTCGCTGGTGAAATCGGAGTTAGTTAAGTGGTAGATGTGTTGAGTAACTAGAGGATAATTGGTGATGCGGAAAGCGAAATGTGGGGAATTGGAGTTATGATGTGCAAAGGGTAGAAACGCGAATGTGAAAATGCGAAATGAGATGTGCAGAAACGCGAATGTGAAAATGCAAAACGAGCTGTGCAGAAACGCCGAATGTGAAAATACGAAATGAGCTGTACAGAGACGCTGAAATGTGGAAATCAGAAATGAGCTGTGTAGACACACAAATGTGGAATTGCGAAATGAGATTTGCAAAAACGCTAAAAGTAGAAATGCGAAAATTTGATTTGCAGAAATGCGTAAAGGTAACATTCTGCAAATGCGCAAAAGTGAAGACGCAGAAATCTGCTCACAAAAAATGGCTTCTCCGTCCAATAAAGGATGGAGAAGCCGTTTTAATTAGCTATCGTGGCTATTGATTATGAGCAGTTATTCACGACCGAACGATGTTTTGATTTTGCTGCCATTGAACCAATGCTTTCTCTAGACGTTGAACAGCAGCAGGAATTAGTTCGGGTGGCGTATGCGTGAAGTTAAGGCGCATTTTGCTTTTGTGAGGCTCCGCTGAATAGAATACCTCTCCTGGAACAAACGCTACTCCGTTTTCCACTGCCAGCGGGAGTAATTCCTTAGTGTTAATCTCTTCGGAAAGTGTAAGCCATAGGAACATGCCGCCACTTGGTTCAAGGAAATATGCTCCTTCCCAGTTATGTGATCTGAGCTCCGCGGACAGGAGCTTCATACGCGAATGATACTCTCTTGAGATGAGGCGGATATGCTGCTCAATATCAAAATGCAACAGCAGCTCATCTAAAGCACGCTGGTCGATGGTGCTGGAATGCAGATCGGCTGCTTGCTTCGCCTTGGCGATGGTCTTGATTAGTTCGGAATCGCCGATAATCCAACCCGTGCGCAGGGCAGGGGCGACGATTTTGGAGAAGGTCCCTGTGTAGACTACACAATAATCCCCGCCGAAGCTTCTATCGATGGAGGCTAGTGAGGGGGGATATAGAGTTTTATCTTCATCAAAGGTTATTTCTCCATAGGGATTGTCCTCTAGAATAAGAACACCGTAACGGCGGCAGATTTCAACCACCTGCTCGCGGCGCTCTTTGCTCCAGGTTGCTCCAGACGGATTGTTGAAGGTCGGAACTGCGTAGAGCAGTTTTGGCTGATGTACCCGAATCTGCTCCTCCAATTGATCTGGCAGAATGCCATGTTCGTCGTTTGGTATCGTATGAATAGCAGCCCGGTAAGAACCGAGTACCTGTAGTGCTGCCAGATAGGTGGGCGCTTCCACAAAAACTGCATCGCCGGGATCCAGCAATATTTTGCATAACAGATCTATAGCTTGCTGTGAGCCTGTAGTCAGCACCATCTCAGAGGATGTAACCGGGATGCCTTGCCGGGTAAGTCTTTCAGCGATTTTGTCACGTAGTGGAGTAAAACCCTCGGTTAGCCCATATTGAAGCGCTGAGGTATCGCTGGAGAGCACACGATTATAGGCATCGCGTACGGCCTCCAAGGGAAACAAATCCTCCCCAGGCAGCCCGCCTGCAAGTGAAATGATGTCATTGCCCTGTGTAACTTTTAGAATCTCCCGAACTGCTGATGACCCTAGATGATTGGCTGCCGTTGAGTATTTGATATCCATAAATTAGTTCTCCACCTTTCGATTTGATGCTATCATAATAGGAGCGCTGTATAACAGTAAAGCGTTGAATATAACAGTGGAGGTGAAGGGTTCATGCATATCGATTTGAATCGCAGCGGCAGCAAAACTCTGCCCCATCAAATCAGTGAAACCCTCAGTCAGCGGATCTCATCAGGACTGCTTCAGCAAGGTGTCCGGCTGCCCTCCGTTAGAAGTCTAGCTATAACATTAAACGTGAGTCAGGTTACAGTAAGCAAGGCTTACGATATGCTTGAGAGACGAGGACTTATTTACTGCAGACAGGGTAAAGGCTGCTTTGTAGCCGATCCAACCCATAATAGACGTCAAGAAGAGGGTTGCTGGCAGGATTTGTATGATGATTATTTGCCGCGGGCTCAGCTTTGGCGGAATTTTGATGTTTCGGAAGTGAAATATCCCTTTCATTTAGCCGCCATCCACAGTGAGCTGCTGCCACTTCAAGATATTGGTGACACCTACGCGTCCTTGGTCAAAGAGCAACCGGAGCTTATGGCAACCTACGGGAATTTTCAGGGAGATCTTGAGCTGCGGAATGTCATGAGAGAACATTTGAAATCGCGTGGGATTTCGCTAACTTCTTCCGATTTGATGATAACCAGCGGGACCCAGCAAGGCATTGATCTGGTGGCTCGTACATTTGTTGGTCCTGGAGATACAGTCTATCTTGAGGCGCCTAGCTATACTGGTGCTATTGATGTATTTGCGGGACGAGGTGCAGAGATGATTTTTGTACCTACGGATAGTGAAGGGATGCGGGTGGATGTTCTTACAAAAATGTGTGATCAAAGACCCCCAAAGCTAATTTATACCATCCCTACTTTTCAAAATCCAAGCGGCGTAACTATGAGCATCACAGGAAGGCAACGACTGCTGGAATTAGCGCGCAGCTACCGTTGCCTCATTGTTGAGGATGACCCATTTAGTGATTTATATTTCCATGCACCTCCACCTAGGGCGATTAAATCAATGGATCCCGATGGACATGTAGTCTATATGAAAAGCTTTAGCAAAGTACTTGCTCCTGGTTGCCGAATCGCCTGTGTAGCAGCAGAAGGAAATATTCTGTCCCGGCTGATCGCCGCTAAATCTGCGAGTGACCTAGGAAGTCCCTTGCTGACACAGAAGGCCGTATTACCCTTCATCGCTGAAAAATACGACGCCTACGCAGCACAGCTACGAATTACACTGCGTGGTCGTATGGAAAAGGCGGCGAAGCTTCTGAAGCTGTACGCGCCGCCTGGAGTGAACTATATGCTACCAGAGGGAGGACTTAATCTCTGGCTGGAGCTGCCCCCTTCTCCTGATATCGCAAGCCTGCATGACTTGGCGGAACAGGAGAGCATTTCTTTTTTACCCGGTGATGTCTGTTACTCTGCGGAAACGCCTTCCCGCCACATCCGTCTTTGCTATTCTCAAATGAAGGAACCGGAGATGGAGGAAGGGTTGCAGCGGTTTCTTCACTTACTTGGCCGGTTTTTGCAATGACACAGTTAAGGGGTGTTATTTGTTCTTTGTTTTAATTGATTCATTTGCTGGCGTACATGTTGAGGGAAAAGCTGCAATGGGACTTGATTGCCGCTTGCCGCTTGTAGCGTTTTATAAATATCGACCTGACCCCAGCCAAAATATTTATCATGGCCGGAAGTTCCCAGATCCACAGCGTTTTTGGTCATAAGGTCCATAACTTCCTTATTCGTCAGATTAGGATTTAATGAACGTACCAGACCCGCCAGCGCAGCGACATGGGGACTGGCCATTGACGTGCCGGATAAAGCGGCATATTGACTGTCCGGATAGGTGCTTGCGATGCTTTCTCCGGGTGCAGCGACATCAATATAATCGCCGTAGTTGGAGAAGGAGGCTTTTTCCCCTGAAGCATTTGTAGCAGCCACTGCAATCACTTCGGGATAAGCTGCAGGGTATCCAGGCCGCTCTGTATTATCATTGCCTGCTGCAGACACAAGCACGATGTCCCGGTCATAGGCGTATTTAATCGCATCATGAAGGAACTGAGAGTCGGCATAATTCCCTAAACTTAAGTTAATAACCTTTGCACCATTGTCAGCTGCCCATATGATACCTTCTGCTACGGAATAAGTCGTTCCGGCACCTGAGTTATCTAGCGCTTTTACAGGGAGGATCTTATTGTACCAGCTGATGCCAGCTACACCTTCCCCGTTGTTAACAAGTGCGCCAATGATTCCAGATACATGTGTACCGTGACCTACATCATCCTCGGGTGTGGAACCATTGGTAATGGCATTATAACCAGTTAAAAGCTTACCTTGTAAATCAGGATGATTAATCTGTACTCCCGTATCCACCACGGCCACAACCACTTCTTTGCTGCCTTTGGAAAGATTCCACCCTAGCTCGGTTTCAATCGCCGGGAGGTTCCATTGGTAAGTGGAGAATAACATGTCGTTAGGAGTGACAGTTCCTTCAGCGTTTTTAGTGATGGTATCATTGGTTAAATACATATAGTGAGGTTCCGTATATTCGGGATGCCATTTGTTGGTGAAATAGGATTTGAGCTGATAGTAGGTCATCTTCTCAGAGCGAAAGATATAGGCATATCCCAGCTTGCGTGGCTGCTTGCAGTGGATATCGGCGGTTATCGTCTGGAGCTGTCCTTGAGTCGGAGCATTTCCCTGAAAACGGACTACAATTTCATTCTCATAAAAATGGCTGGCATTTTCGTTATCATGGCCGGTCTTGACTGTAATGTCCTTTAAGTTATCGGTATGGACTGATTCCACATGGTATTTGCCTTCCTTAGGATACGGAATGAGACGCAGGTTCTTCAGCTGATGGTCTGCCACACGCCCAAGCACCTTTTGGTTAATAAGAGCAATAATCCCTACATTTTTCTGTTTGTTCCGCTGAGCGATAAAGTAATATTTTTCTTTACCGATTGTAAACGTTGGAGATTCATAGGATTGATGACCGTGGATTGCTGATTTTGCCGTATTGAGATATTTTTGAAGCTGCTTGTTCTCCTGTTCGGTTCCTTTTGGAAAAGATGACTTAAAGGTCTCAGTCTTTTGTGTGCGAAAATCGATCCACATCAGCATGGAGATAAACCCGTGGTCTTGCTGCAATCGTTTCGCATACACTGATTTATCATGAATCGAAGACATCCCGTCTGTTTCAGACAGGAGTTTAGTTAAATGTCTACTGACATCGACTCTATTCAGATGATCTGTCGCCTCCACATCCTGGCCTAAGGAGGTTTTCTTTAATGTTTTTTCCTGAGAGGGATTTGGAGGTGAATGCAAAGCTGAAGTTGGAGCCGGATTCTGAACAGCGACTTTAGCGGCATCTCTGGTCGTCCCATTAGTGGCAGGCCGCAGGGCAAAGGTAAGTAACCCAACTGTAAAAGCTGCTGTAACCAAACCTGCAACTGTTAGATTTTTTCGTGACATGATTTCCGCTCCTCTATGCAATGTAATGTCTATAGGTTTAGAAGAGAGCGTATCTTTTATGCATCTTAGAAAAGGATACCTTCCTAACGTTTTTTATGATAATATCAGAGAGAATAAGTATCTCGAATTGTCTTCTTGATTTTGTAAGAGATACCTCATTAGATGTTGTTCTTAATAATTGTTCAGAAGGTTAGACTTCTCTGTGTTCACATCCTGATATTGCAAGAATAAAGAGATACGTCCTTAGGGCGGTTTCTTTCAGAGGATTAACTTTATTGACTACAAGAGCAGGGAATAATAAGGAGGAGCAACCGCTATGTCAGCAGCCAATGTGCAGAAATTATGTGAATCGACGAGAGATAAACTTAAAGTGGTAATCGACAAAATGGAAGTATTTCTAAATGAGCATGCATTGCCTCAGCTTGTAGTTGAGGGAGATGAGGAAACTGTACAATTTTACCAAGGTTTTCTGTCCGATCTTCGTCATCTATTAGTGTTCTCGGAAATGTCATATGAGAAATTAGGCGTTGCGCTGCGTCGTGCGACATTCGATGAATCTTTTGCACAGAAAGCGCTTTATAATGTATATCACTATGGCGTGAACAACTTCTTTTATCCGAAAAATGAAAGCTATTCTGAAGATGGCCGTTACGCTTATACTGGTCAGGATGCAATCCGTTTCCGCAAAAAGCCAGTACGTCCCGCACGTGATATCATCCTAGAAATCACCAAAACGTATGAAGATCTTCGCGATGATCTCATTTATTATGAGAACGACTATTTGACCGAGAAACGTATGCAAAATCAGGTTTAACTTCTAAATAGTGATCTAAAGGGATCAGCACTTTGTCATTTTGTAATGACGATGAGCTGGTCCTTTTTTGCGTGGATTGAAAGCCTGTCTCGATACATCAACTGGAAACCACTCTGTCGAATAGCGGGTAAATGGAGCGGACATAATGAAGCCGAGGTGATAATTATGTCGAGTGAAAAACCATTAGTAAAATGTAGCGTGAGCAATTGTCATTATTGGGGTGAGCATAATTTATGCCGGGCTGAAGAAATTGTCATTGAGATCGATAAGCACGTAGGCAATGGTTATAAGGAAGAATATGCTGAAGAAATGACGAATGAAGGTCACCGCGATCATGCCAGTACATCATCTGCAACATGTTGTCTGACGTTTAAGCCGAACGCTTAGGAGGCCGCCAGAATGGACACAGAAAAGGATAATGAATCAAGCTCATCACGGGAACAATCCGTTCCGAGAAAAGTCATTCTTCGTCCGCGGAGAGTGGACTATCCTCGTCGGGACAGAGAGCATCGCGAAGAATACGCTGCTGAGGTAAATCCGGTTCCAATGCAGGTACGGGATGCCCCGCGTATAGTGGAAGAGCGCAAGGACAGTGAAGCGGAATATAGTGGAAGCCGGGTAATGGGGTATGTTGGACTGGGGATGGGAATCGCCTCATTGTTCATCTGGTCCTTTATTCTCGGACCCATCGCTGCCGTAGTTGGTTATTATTCCTATGTCAAAGAGCAAAAAACGCTTGGGGCATGGGCAATGGGCTTAGGGATTGTTGCGACACTAAGCTACTTCGTGATGATTCCCTTTGCGCGCTAAAAAGAACTGAATTGCTTTGATCTAAACAGGCTTTTAGACCTAAATATCAGGGTCTGAAGTCTGTTTTTTCATTCCAACATATAGCAATAATCTCAGATAAAATGTAAGATTAAGCCGTAATTCATCGAAATTTCAACGCGAAACCTTATATATGATTCGAGTAGGACAAAAAAAGGAGTGCGCCAGCATGCAGATCAATCCCGCTGTAACCGACGGGTTAGGGCAGCTTAAATGGATCAACCTTAAGGCTACAACCGAAAAAACTAGCTCCGCGAATGGAAATGAACGGTCAACGGGAGTTTCCGCTTCTGGATTTGCGACAATGCTTCAGGCAATGTCAACGAGTAGTGAAAGTTCAAGCTATTTGACCTCTCTCCCGGATGCAACTTCTGTCAGCAGCTTGTTATGGCAGCAGATAGGTGGGACAACAGAAACCTTCAATAACATAATTTCCGGGGAAATAACGGGTTCCACACCTACAAGCTATGATGATCTCATCCAGAAGGCGAGTGCTAAATATGGCGTGCCGATTGATCTGATCAAAGCAGTGATTGATACTGAATCTTCGTTTAATCCTAATGTGGTCTCTTCGGCAGGGGCTAAAGGTTTAATGCAGCTTATGGATGGCACCGCGAGCGGCTTAGGGGTTACTGATTCGTTCGATCCGGCGCAAAACATTGATGGCGGCGTACGTTATTTATCTTATCAACTGAAACGCTTTGGCGGAGAGGAAAAGATGGCACTTGCAGCGTACAACGCAGGGCCGGGACGGGTAACAGATCTTGGAGTAACCAATGATCAGGAATTATTGGAGAAACTTAGCCTGCTTCCAAAAGAGACACAGTCTTATATCTTCAAAATAGAACGCGCTCGCGCTCAATACGCGGTATAATAAAAAGGATCAAACGGGAAACACCGTTTGATCCTTTTTCGATAATAAGTTCACTCAACGAAGTAAAGGAGACATTTGACATATGCTTTACTGGGATTATGCCGCCGCTACACCGCCCTATGAAGAAGTGGTGCAGACGATGGAACAAATTATGAAGCTGCATTATGCGAACCCTTCCTCTTTGCACCGTGCGGGCAGTGAAGCGGGTAAGCTGATCAGACGGTCGCGTGAAGTATGCGCTGCTGCTTTATCTGTACAACCGCAGGAGATTCTATTTACTTCTGGTGCAACGGAAAGCAATAATTTGGCGATAAAAGGCGCTGCTCTGCAATATCAGTCTAGAGGCCGCCATTTGGTAACTACAGAAATAGAGCATCCCTCTGTATATGAGAGTTTCCTGCAATTGCAGCGAATGGGCTGGGAGGTTACTTTTGTAGCACCCGATAGCACTTGCGTTGTTGATCCTGAGCGCGTAGCTGCTGCTGTCCGGCGCGACACAGTGCTTGTTAGTGTGATGCATGTCAATAACGAGATTGGAACGATACAACCGCTTAAAGAGATGGGTAAGCTGATTAAAGCTGTGAATCCGCGAACCTTATTTCATGTAGATGGTGTTCAGGGATATGGTAAGCTTGCAGTTGATCTAAAGGATTGGCAGGTGGATCTTTATAGCCTGTCTCCTCATAAGCTTCGAGGCCCACGTGGAGTGGGATTACTGTATATCAAAGATGGAATTAAGCTATTCCCATTGCTTACAGGGGGCTCTCATGAAGAAGGACAACGCGCTGGAACTGAAAATGTACCTGCGATTGTCGCATCCTCCAAAGCTATCCGCATGAGTGGTGAGCAGCGCGAAACCTTCGTTGCCCAGTTGGTTCCACTCCGAGATCGATTATTACGCTTCTTGCGCACCGTTCCTGAATTTGTTATAAACAGCAGAGAGGATGGAGCTCCCCATATTGTGCATTTCTCTTACCCTGGCATGAAGGGAGAGGTATTCGCCCGCAAGCTGGAGGAACTGGGGATGGTAGTCTCCACCCGCTCGGCTTGCTCCTCACGACTGGCTGAGCCTAGTCGTGTGTTATTGTCTATGGGTAAAGATGTCTCCAGTGCTTTAGGTGGGATTCGTATTAGCCTTGGCGACAGTCATACAGATGAGGATGTCTCTGCGCTTGAGCAAGCATTAACCACTGCGGTACAAGCTTTAAAGATTGCTGAAGGAGGAATGAAGTAACAAATGAGCATGATGAACAAGGAATCTGCAGAAGGCAGAGCCCATAGTATAGAATACGCTGATATGCTGCTCCTGCGTTTTGGGGAGTTTACTTTAAAGGGCAAAAATCGTACCCGATTTGAAAAAACCGTACTGCGTCATGTGAAGGAATTGATTAAGCCTTATCCAAACGTAGTTCTGAGCAAGGAATTCGGAAGAATTTACGTGGAACTGAACGGGGAATCTGCGATTGAATTGGTACAAGCACTGAAGAATGTCTTTGGCATTGCTTCTGTCAGTCCAGTGAAGGTTTCTAAGTCAGAGCTTGAGGATATTGTAGCGGTAAGCCGTCAATTTTTGGAGATAATCGCGCCTGCTCCGGGCACCAGATTTAAGGTTAATGCTCGGCGGGTATGGAAAGAGTTCCCTTACGGCTCCATTGAGATGAATAAACTGATCGCGACACCACTATTGCAAGGATATCCTGGCCTCACCGTAGACGTTAAATCGCCTGAATTAGAGCTGAGGGTCGAAATTCGTCAGGGACATACTTATATTTTCTGTGAAAATATTGCCGGTGTAGGTGGATTTCCATTAGGCACTAACGGAAAAGCGATGTTATTGCTGTCCGGTGGCATTGATAGTCCCGTAGCAGGCTGGTCATCCATGCGGCGCGGACTTGAAGTGGAGTGCGTGCATTTCTACAGTTATCCTTATACAAGCGAGCTTGCTAGACAAAAGGTTGTGGATCTTGCGCGAGTATTGTCACGTTATGCGGGTGTAATCAAGCTGCATCTGGTACCCTTTACAGAAGTGCAGACTTCCTTTACCGGCATCGGCCAGGATAATCTGATTATTACACTGATGCGGCGGGCAATGCTGAGAATTACTACCCAGCTTGCGGAGCGCGAAGGTGCATTGGCGATTGTAACCGGGGATAGTCTGGGACAAGTCGCTAGCCAGACCTTGCCAAGCATGAACGTGATTGGCCGGGCGACAACCCTCCCCCTTCTGCGTCCGCTGGTAATGATGGACAAAAGTGATATCGTGGACCTGTCGAAGAACATCGGCACCTATGATTTGTCTATCCTTCCTTATGAGGATTGTTGTACTTTATTTGTTCCAAAATCACCTACAACAAATCCGAATTTACGGATTGTGGATAAGATAGAGGCTACGCTTCCGGGATATTCTGAACTTCTGGAAGCGGCGATTGAAGCCACAGAGACCGTGTTAATCACTCCTTATGGAGATGAGAAGCCTAGTGATGTTGTAAGTGTCGAGGCGGGATTACAGGAAGAATGGTTCTAAAATAATAAACCAAAAAACTGCCTTGAAGTGTAGTGAAATCTACGTTCTGAGGCAGTTTTTTGTGGTTTAGACGATTGTGCCCTCCTGAGGCTCTTCTGGTTTTGATTGGCGTTTCCAATGTCCCGCTGCCAAGATACCTATAATGATCACGATTATAAACAGATATTTGAGCAGCGGATGATGATCAAAAAATGGCGCAAGCTGATGTTCATCCGTCATCATACTTGAAGCAGTAAAACCTAAGACAGCAGAACCAATATAAATGATCCATGGATATTTGTTGATTAATTTAATAAAAAGGGTACTTCCCCACACAACGATGGGGACACTGATCAGCAGTCCTATGATAACCAGTGAGATATTATGCTTGGCAGCTCCGGCAATGGCGATCACATTATCAAGGCCCATGGCAGCATCAGCTAAAATGATTGTACCTACAGCGGACCACAAGCTTTGACCTGCCTTGATATCTGTTGAAGTGTTCTCACTGGTTAACAGCTTATAGGCAATCAGAATGAGTAAAATCCCACCGGCAAGCAGTAACCAGGGGATTTTCAACAACCATACGACCAGAATCGTTGCGAAGATCCGCAACACTACAGCGCCTGCTGTTCCAAATACGATAGCCTTTTTTTGCGTGTCGGACGGTAAATTACGCGCTGCAAGTCCGATCACAATGGCATTATCTCCCGCCAGAATAAGATCTAGAAAAATAATGTTGAGCAGCGATAATATAAACTCCCAGATGGATGTATTCAAAGCGAAGTCACTCCCAAGTTTTGTTAGATTGAGCTTCAAAATATGCTTAGTTTTGTATACGCAAAAAAAGGAGCCAACATGCGTTCACGCTCAAAAAAAGTTGGACAGGAAGCATAGCTTGTCATTTCCGAACATACAAGTAGTTACATGTGACTCGGGGAGGTAAGTGCGAATGGATTCATTATTGCTCCTTGGTGAAATATTGATGATCAATCTGGTGCTGAGCGGAGATAATGCAATGGTTATCGCAATGGCCAGCAAGGATCTTTCGGCGAAGCACCGAAAGACTGCGGTATGGTGGGGCTCAGCAGGCGCAGTTGTTCTGCGGTGTTTGCTTACTTTTGTTGCGGTATTGCTATTAAAAATCCCTTATATTCAGGCTGGAGGGGGGATGCTGCTGCTATGGATAGCGTTCAAGCTGCTTTTGGAGGAAGAGGAGGATCTCAGAGTAAGGGAATCATCCTCAGTCTGGAAAGCAATCCGAACGATTCTTGTAGCAGACTTCATTATGAGTCTGGATAATGTACTAGCCATTGCAGGAGTAGCTAAAGGAGATTTGGCTTTAATTGTCATCGGGATTGCCCTTAGCATTCCGATAGTAGTGTGGGGAAGCGGCATCATTGTAGGCTGGCTGCATCGGTTTCCAGTGCTCGTATTTATCGGTGCTTATATATTGGCGTTTACAGCAGGGGATATGTTGCTTCAGGATGCAAAATTAGGGACGATGCTCTCCTTTTTATTCCCCTCCTTACATTCCTTTTTGCCCATTGCCTTAGGCATATTAGTTGTGGTTACGGGAGCAATTAAACGCAGAAAAACATCTGCAGGTTAATAAACTGCAATAAAAGGCAATACTAAACGGACATCTCCATAAATTGGAATTGTCCGTTTTTTTTGCGCGATCAGAAGTGCTTATAGACACTGATTAATCACAGGGAGTGATGGCATTTTGTGTATGTTTCGGATAATATATGAGTAAGAATCCTGTCGCTTTCAGGCTATAAGGTGACGAGGAAATGAGGTAGACGTGAAATTGAAGGGATGGGTGAAGGATGTCTTCAAAGAAAGATATACAGCTAGGAATTTTTATTGTTGCTGCTGGCATCGTGATTTTATTAGGTAAGCTGGGCGTCTTCGGATTTTTGGGCCGCGCGCTTTGGCCTCTAGTGATTTTAATTCCAGGAATAGTGCTGCACATGTTATTTTTCAGCCGTCGTGCTTCGGCCTCGGTATTGGTTCCTGCTGGGATATTAACGGTGTACGGTTTGTTGTTTGGCCTTTGCAATATTTGGGGATGGGGGCTTATGAGTAACTTATGGCCTGTGCTGTTGCTTGGTCTTGCCGTGGGCTTGTATGAATATTCTATCTATGAACCAAGACGGACGGGTGGACTGTCAGCAATTGCTGTAACATTAGGCTTACTAAGCCTTGCACTTTGTATTTTCAGCCTTATGGGCACCGGCGCGATCTACCTGATCGGGATTGTATTAATAGCTGCAGGAATTTGGCTGATTACCGGTCGAGGCAGAGCACGTGGCCGGAATAGATGGTACCGAAGTTAATTGCTGTAGGATCTTGTGAAAAAAAACGGAAATTGGTAACTGTTTTTTCATAAAAAGACTTGCTTTTCATGGTACTTTCACTATAATATTAATGTTATGTTGAAGCGTCGGCTTTCTGCCTGGCGCTTCTTTTGTGAGACTGCCGTGACATGCTATGAATTTTAACAGTTTTAATTTGATAAATGAGAGGATTTGGATACAAATCATGCATTCAAGAAAAGATATTCGCAACATTGCGATCATTGCCCACGTTGACCATGGCAAAACAACACTCGTCGATCAGCTCCTTCAACAATCGGGGATCTTCAGCGCCCATGAGCACTTGCAAGAACGTGCTATGGACTCTAATGATATCGAGCGGGAACGTGGAATTACAATCCTAGCTAAAAATACAGCAATTACTTATAAAGAGTTTTTGATCAACATTGTGGATACACCTGGACATGCTGACTTCGGTGGCGAAGTAGAACGGATCATGAAAATGGTTGACGGTGTATTGCTGGTTGTTGATGCTTATGAAGGCTGCATGCCGCAAACGAAATTCGTTCTGCGTAAAGCATTGGAACAAAAACTTACACCGATCGTTGTCGTGAACAAGATTGACCGTCCAGCTGCTCGTCCTAAGGAAGTTATTGATGAAGTGCTCGATTTGTTCATCGAACTTGAAGCAAATGACGAACAATTGGAATTCCCGGTTGTTTATGCATCTGCTCTTAATGGTACATCAAGCATGGATCCTGAGAAACAAGATGAAACGATGCTTTCGCTCTACGAAACCATCGTTGAACATATTCCAGCTCCAACCGAAAGTGTTGAAGAACCGCTTCAATTCCTCGTAACGTTGATGGATTATAACGAATACTTGGGTCGTATTGCGATTGGACGTGTTAACCGCGGTGTGATCAAACAAGGTCAATCTGTAACAGTTATTATGCGTGATGGTAAGAGCAAAACTGCACGTATCGAGAAATTGTTCGGCTTCCAAGGTTTGAAACGTATTGAAACAGAGCAAGCGGGCGCAGGGGATATTGTTGCTATTGCAGGGATCAAGGACATCAACATTGGTGAGACCATTGCTGATCCTGCAAACCCTGAAGCACTTCCGGTTCTGAAGATTGACGAGCCAACCATGCAAATGACATTCCTAGTGAATAACAGTCCTTTTGCTGGTAAAGAAGGTAAATGGGTAACTTCCCGTAAACTACGTGAGCGTCTCTTTAAAGAACTTGAAACAGATGTGAGCTTGCGAGTGGAAGAAACTGATAGTCCTGACGCATTTATCGTTTCTGGACGCGGTGAGCTTCACCTTGGTATTCTGATCGAGAATATGCGTCGTGAAGGTTACGAAATGCAAGTTTCTAAACCACAAGTAATCATTAAAGAAATCGACGGTGTCAAAATGGAGCCGCTTGAGCGTCTAATGATTGATATTCCAGAAGAAAGCATGGGCTCTGTTATGGAGAGTCTGGGTACTCGTAAAGCCGAAATGGTCAATATGATTAACAACGGTACGGGTCAAGTACGTCTGGAGTTCCTGATTCCTGCACGTGGTTTGATTGGTTACAACACTTACTTCTTGACTTTGACACGCGGTTACGGCGTTATGAACCATGCTTTTGACAGCTACGCTCCACTGGTTGCTGGTCAAGTTGGCGGACGTCATCAAGGTGTGCTTGTAGCAAGTGAGACTGGATCAACAACTCAATACGGAATCGTGGGTGTTGAGGATCGTGGTATTCTCTTCTTGGATGCAGGTACAGAAATTTATGAAGGTATGATCGTAGGTGAGCATACCCGTGATAACGATATTATCGTTAACATCTGTAAGGAAAAAGCACTTACCAACATGCGTACCTCAGGCAAAGATGATACTGTAAAAATGAAGACACCACGCACCTTCTCTTTGGAAGGCGCACTTGAATATTTGAACGATGATGAATATTGTGAAATTACACCTAAATCCATTCGTTTGCGTAAAAAGATTCTGAACAAAGGCGAACGCGAACGTGTAGAGAAACAACGTAAAACAGCACAAGCCAACGCGTAAACACATGCTTATGAATAAGACCGCCGGATTATTGCATCCGGCGGCTTTTTTTAATATAAGAAACAAAAAATTCCCCTACTGATGATATAATGTAAACGTATCTTAAATTTGGGAGGAGTGCGGTTATCTATGCAGGTGTGGTTCGCTGAGCATCCAATCGTCGCTTATATTGTTATCTTTATATTGCTTACTTTTGTTTATAATCAAGTCTTTCGTGTGAATCAAAAGTTATCGATTGGCAAGGAAATCATGCTCTACATAATGATGGCGATTGGCTCTGGCATGCTCCTAATTTTCCAACATGATAAGCTTCCGATTATCCAGTGTCTGTTGGTTGCTGTCGGATTAATGCTGATGGTACGGATACGTTATATAGTAGAAGCTCGACAGAAGAGAAAGGCCGCAGCAGCAACGAAGAGATCGTAATCGCAACTTTTGTACCTTAAGGATCGTCTAATTAATGTAGCAATTCTAATTCTAAATGAAATGAAAAGGACTTTATTCTATTATGAGTACAAGAAACAACGGTTTACCTCCAAGAGCAAACGGGCAACAACCTACTAATAGAAAACAGCCTGTGAAGGGTGTTTCTAAGAAAAAAACGAAAAAGAAAGTGAAAAAGAGAGGTTTTTTTGGCAGATTAGTTAGAGTATTGTTAACTTTGCTAATTATTGCGATCCTCGGCGTGCTGGGTTATGGCGGTTATCTGTATTGGAAGCTTGAGCATGGCGTATTTAATGCAGGGGTTGAGGGTACGGTTGCCCCAGGGCAATCCGCTTCAGAAAAGCCACTGACGATGCTTATACTGGGAACGGATAACAGACCTAAACACGAGTCTTATTTGACTGACGTAATCATGGTTGCAGCACTTAATCCTAAGACCAAATCAGCGACCATAGTTTCGCTTCCTCGTGATACCTATGTGGAGCTAAGCGGCTATAAGAAAACGAAGATTAATGAATTTTATGCTCGCTTCAAGGGTAAGGAGAAATCCTCCGGACTACTGGCTGAAGACGAGATGAAGACGATGATGGGTAAGTATTTGGACATTGATGTAGATTATACAACGATTCTTGATTTTCAGGGCTTCCGGGATGTGGTGGACGAGCTTGGGGGAGTCGAAGTAAATATTAGTGAAAATATGTGTTATACAGACACTGTGGACGGCACGAATATCAATCTGAAAAAGGGTCCGGCAGAGCTGGATGGAAAAAATGCATTGGACTATGTGCGGTATCGTAAATCCAATTGCAAGCCTAAGACTAACGCTTCAGATGATTTTGATCGCAACAAACGCCAGAACGAAGTCCTGAACAGTCTGGTGGATCAGATGCAATCGCTTGGTGGCGTATTGAAAATCGGCAAGGTGCTTGATGCAGTGGACAGTAACATGAAGACAGATATCGAAAATTCGCAAATCAAAGATATGATTGCGACGTATTGGAAGATTTCCAAAGAGAATATCGAATTCAAGCCGGTTACTGGTACGTGGCGAAGTCCATATGTATATATTAATGATGAGGAGTTGGAGGCCGCTAAGAAAAGCTTGCAGGATCGAATTGCAGGAATTTCCACTGGAGCTGATTCGACAACTGCTGAGGCGCCTTGAGGACCTTAATATCTTCCATAGCTAAAATTGAATGCAAGTTTCAGCCTGTGCTATAATATAATAAATCGAATGAATTAACGTCGCATAGGGGGCCAGTACTTATGTCCGAAGCCGTTGCTCAGCTGAATGAAACTTTGCTATCGATGCTGCAATCGGAAACCTTTGTTCTTCTAAACACAGTTGATGCGGAGACAGGCGGTCCTACATCCACAGCTATTTCGTGGCTTTATGCTGTTAGTCCTAGTACTGTGCGTTTGGCTATTGATCATCGTTCAAGACTTGTGAATAATATGAAGGTTAATCCATTAATAACTATAACTGTGTTTGGTGAAGGAACTGTCTATGCCATTAACGGTAGTGCTGCTGTAAGGCAGGACCCGCTAGAGGATGTTCCCTTTAAGATGTGCTGTTTTGATGTTGAAATTAAAGCGGTCCGCAACGCGCTTTTTTACGGCGCGCAGCTTGACTCCGCCCCAAGATATGCGAAAGTTTATGATGGACGTGCCGCTGAGAAGTTGGACGGACAAGTATTTGCTGCCATGAAAAAAGCCTAGTGAAAATATCACTGGGCTTTTTTTGAATTCTAAGGACTTCTTTTGTCCTTTACCCACTACTGTGCATTTCTTTGCGGCTTGGTATCCTCTGGCAGCTGTGGCATGATTCGTCCGATAATATCAGCCAGCTCGGATGAGAATCCGGAAATCGGATGTCCCTTGGAGATATGGCGGCTCATTTCCGCTAATCTGCTGGAGAGATCCATATCCGCTGTGACAAGCGCCCGTACACTTCTTGGGTCTTTGCGGATAGCTTCTGCTACAGAATATTTGATGCTTCCTACACGTGAGCGGCCTAGAGAACCTTCTACATCAAGACCAACAATGGCAACTTTGTTCATGACTACACAGTGTGCGCCATTTACACCGGGAACTCTTTTGGCCAACTGTTCAAAATGATCCTTAAGTGCAATTTCATTTTCTCCATTAACATTGACGGCTTGACCAGCTTTTGAGGTGGCTTTAGGATTAGTCGCACCATCATTGGACAATTGCCGAACCTCATGGTTCCCCGTACCCTTTACAGCATTCGCAGATTGTTTATTCTGAGGAGAGGGTGATGTCTTTTTATTAGCGATACCGCAGCTTGTCAGTAGCAGCAGTACCAGCAACAGACATATTGATTTTCTCATATGTGATTACTCCTTTCAGCCAATGAATCGTTTCTGTACCTTATCTTTTCCCTTGGCGGAAAGAGTTATGTATGATCAATCAAACCAGGCGCTGTGGAGGGGATAATATGAACAAGATATTTGTGCTAGATACCAACGTGCTTTTGCACGACCCCAATTCAATTTTCTCTTTCAAGGAGCATGAGGTGGTTATTCCGGCTGTTGTGCTGGAAGAAATCGACTCCAAGAAGCGCAATGCTGACGAAATCGGTCGGAATGCCCGTACGGTATCCCGATTGCTCGATGGACTCCGGGAACTAGGTCATCTGCATAGCGGTGTGGAACTGGAGCATGGAGGCAAGCTGAAGGTAGAACTTAACCATCGCAGTTTTGTGAAGGTACAGGAAATGTTTGGTGAGGTGTCTAACGACAATCGGATTTTGGCTGTTGCGCTCAATTATTTGAATGAAGAGAATGAGAAGCCTGATCCGCGTCCCGTTGTGCTTGTGAGCAAGGATGTACTGGTTCGTATTAAAGCGGATGTACTTGGAATTACGCCAGAGGATTATTTGTCAGATCGTACTGGAGACTTAAATGAACTATACACTGGTTACCAATCTCTGCAGGTGCATCCCGCATTGATTGATGAATATTATAGTCACCGCTCTCTGACGGTAAAACAGCTCGCGTTGTCGTATCCGTTGTACCCTCATGAATTTGTGATTCTCAAGGATGAGATTGGCACTGGCAAATCAGCTCTTCTAAAAGTGAATAGTGATGCCACACGTCTGGAGCCACTCTATCTGGGCAATGATTCGGTTTGGGGGATCAGCGCCCGTAATGCTCAACAACGAATGGCACTGGAGCTGCTGCTAAATGATGAAATCCCGCTCGTAACGATCACGGGTAAGGCTGGGACAGGGAAGACGTTATTGGCGCTTGCAGCCGGACTATTCAAAGTGGAGGATGAACATAAATACAAAAAATTGCTTATCGCCCGTCCGGTTGTTCCTATGGGTAAGGACATTGGTTACTTGCCCGGTGAGAAGGATGAGAAGCTTAGACCCTGGATGCAGCCTATTTATGATAATCTGGAATTCCTGTTCGATACCAAAAAAGCTGGCGATATCGATAAAATCTTAATGGGGTTAGGCAGTATACAGGTAGAAGCCTTAACCTATATTCGCGGCCGTTCAATCCCATCACAGTTCATTATTATTGATGAGGCGCAGAACCTTTCCCGTCATGAGGTGAAGACCATTGTCTCCAGAGCGGGAGAAGGAAGTAAAGTCATTCTAATGGGCGATCCGGAGCAAATCGATCATCCATATCTGGATGCTGCGAGCAACGGACTGAGCTATATCGTCGAGAAGTTTAAGCAGCAAGGGATTAGCGGACATATTACTTTGGAAAAAGGTGAACGTTCCCGCTTGGCGCAATTGGCCGCGGATCTACTCTAGCCGTTCATGAATCCAATTTTCAGCCGGGAGAAGCAAACACTCCCGGCTTTTTCCTGCCCGCCCGGAAACGGCAGAGGAATTTAAAGTTGGTTGTGGTGATTAGAGCCATGGAAAGAAAGTTTGGAACTGTAGAAGCGAAGCGTTCGCCTTTATCCTCGGATTTTAACCGCATGATGCGGTAATTAAATCAGGAAATCTGAGGATAACAGCGATCGGAAGTCCAAAGCTTTCTTGTAATGGCGGTCAGATCACCTTCCTATTTTTAATGCCTCTGGCGTTTCACCCATATAATAGAAAGAGAACGGTTTCACAAACTAAAGACAAGCACCGGAGGGTTTGGTAAAATAGGGGAGACCAATCAAAAGGGAAGGTGGGAAATCGTGCTGAAACGCAAAAATTATTGGCTGCTTTTTGCAATTTTACTACTATCGCTGACAAGCCTGTCGCCCAGTATGGAATTGAGTACCAGTAACGATCCACGTCCTATGAAAAGACCGCAAAGTCAGTCGACCCATCCCTCTTCCGGAGATGAGGGAACTATAGATAGCTTACATATAAGAGTATCGTTAAATAGCGAAGAATTTAGTGAACTGGAGCTCCTTAGCAACCGTTATACCTTAGAAAGTGGAGTAAAGGTTATTTTAAGCAATGTGGATATTGAGGATGCCGATGAGGTATTGAAGCATGATTTAACGATCGGGGACAGCCCGGATATAGTCATGGCAGATGGACGAAGCATACTGGACTGGGCCACACGTGGATATTTATTGCCGATGGATGTGTATCAGAGCGTTCCGGGGAGTGCACCGTTAACACAGTTGATCCCCTTGATGCAGTGGAATGGATATAATTGGGGAGTCCCGTTAGATATAGATCCTTACGTGCTCGTTTATTCCCCACAACGGCTGGCGGAGCTGGGTTTTAATGCATTACCCAAAAGCCTCGAAGAGTGGAATATCCTGCTTCAGAATGTGCTTAAAGAGCAAGGAAAATATTTACTCGCGATGGATACCCGTAATCCTTATGGATTGTCAGCGGTAATGGAGAGCATGAATAGCAGCTTGTTAGCAGATAACCAAGAAGTGTTGAATTGGACTCAGAACGCCCGCAGTTATTTTTATCTCACCAGCCGCTACAATAAAGATGTCTGGGATATGCTACAAGGAGGTAGTGTCGCGGTTGCTTCTTTACCGTTATCCGAGTGGCAGAAGCATGGTAATTCATCCCTTGCTGCTGTTCCGGCGCTGACTGCCAATAACGGAGGTGGGTTTGAATCCTGTTACAGTCGATCTTTTGCCCTTCCAGCTCAATCTCAAAGTCCAAAGGAAGCTGTGAATTGGCTGACTTTTATCACCTCAGAGGATGCTCAGTTGGATTGGTTGGAGAATACGGGGAGCTTGCCGGCGCTTGATGTTCTTTATCGTTCGGAGCATGCTTTTAAATACAAACTTCCTTTCGATGTTGAGCTATTGCTGACAGAAGAAACCGCCCCGGAGGATGAGTCACAGGGCGGCTGGAGTAAGGTTGTTGAAGCTGTATCATTACTATTAACAGGGCAGATAGATGCGGAAGGCTACAAAGAATATCTAAAAGAAGGTCTAAAATGAAATGGAAAGCTTAACATGCAAGACGCCCTCTTGGCTATCTACTGCCGTGGCACGAAGGAAAGATACTATTTTTCCAGGATAAAAGCCTAAGTCAAATTCTTCTTCCAACGTTTTTCTTGTCGTGTCAGGCAATTCAAGACCATTAAATACAATATGATCGACTTGGAATATAAGGCCGTTGATCGGTTCTTCCTGAATGGTGTAGTGACCGGTCAGTGAAAGAGCTAGCGCTCCGCTTTTTCCAGTGGCAGTAATTGAACCGTCATTGAAATGAAAGGCGAAGTCTTTAAACAGCGAATTCTGTGATTGCAAAAATTCATTCAAATCCTCTTCCTTCAGGTTTAGCTCATAAGTCATTCCCTTTCGAGTCAGTACACCCTCTCGATTCTGAACAAACTGTGGTAGTTTATTCATTGCGGAGGATAACGCCTTGAAATATGTTTTTACCTCGTGCAGGCCGATATTCTCCCAATATAATGTGAATTCTTTAAGTAGAGTACTCATATTTTCAGGATCGCTGCTATTTTTAATCCCACCCTCAATTTCCTTGTTGAGCGCGTTTACCCGAACTTGCTGTTCCTCCAGAGCCGTGCGCAGCCGGGCGAGCTCTTCCGAGTTTCGCTTCGCAGTCTGAATGGTATCCTTCAAATCCTTATATTGTTCTTCATATTGTGAGAGAATATCGCGGTCATTCCCAATAATAATCTCATAATAATCGAACAGAGCCAGGAATCTGCTGATACTTTTTGCTGAAAAAAACGCGACCAGAAGATTATCTCTATCCCCCATATAATAAGAACGCACAACTGCACCTGCCCGTTCCTGTTGGTCCGCGATGGCTGTTTTTTTCTGGGTAGCTTGTCTGTTCAAGCTTTCTACCTTTTGTTCAAGCGCTTTTTGTTCGGCTGTAATCTTGATGATTTCACGTTCAATTTCTGCAGAAGACAAGGTCTGTTCAAGTAGTTTACGGGTTTCTTCATTATCTGGTATAGCAGAGTTGAAAAAATCACCGCTAGGATCGGCAGACAAGTACTTCACAGGTTGTAACGGAAACAAAGTACAGCAGAAGAGAATTAGTATGGTTGCAATCATGCGGCTTTGTAAATTGCGGGAGCGCACCACACCACCACCTTTTTTTTGAAATGATATATGTATGTACTAATAATATGTTTAACCCTTCTAAAATAGCATACAAACAAAAAAACGGAAGTGATCCTTATAAGATAAGGACCTCATCCGCTCCAAAAGAGTACTGCAATTTATAGTGGAAGACCCATTTGAAAGATCGTCCAATAACTAAATCCGGTGAAAGTCAGAATCATGTATGCCCAGAAGAGAAGAACATAAGTTTTTTCAGTAAATTTCATATAGCCAAGTATTACGAAAAATGCTGTTTGCAAAAAGAAAAGCAAGGCCATTTCTGTTAGACCTCCGGCGAAAGCCATCAATCCAATAGCTAATGTGAAAAAACCTAATACCCGAAACATGCGGTCCAAGAGAGAGTCCCCCTTCCAGTATGTATCTAACGAATATTCCTTCGATTTATTATACCCTCAACATAATTATGTGTAAACGAATTCATTGAAAAAAATGCACTAATCTTCAAAAAATGTGATTTTTATAATTGACCTGAGTGATTAGCGCTTTAAAAAAGAGAATTTATAGTTTTATGCGTATGATGTACGCAGATAATGGAAATACAAATTAGTATCAAATAGATTCTATGAACTCTATGAGAAGCATAGAAATGGAGTAAGCAGCTTTTATCCCTATTCACTACCCGGCAGAACTGCCGGTTATGGAGATGGTTATTTCATGACGTTGTTAGGAGGTTTGGCTTTATGACAGCCGTTAGACAGGACGCTTGGAGTGCAGAAGATGATCTAATATTGGCAGAAGTAACTTTGCGACACATTCGGGAGGGCAGCACACAGCTTGCCGCTTTTGAAGAGGTGGGCGAAAAAATCGGCAGAACATCGGCCGCTTGCGGATTCCGCTGGAACAGTTGTGTTCGGAAAAGTTATGAAGGTGCAATCGGTATTGCTAAAGGGCAGCGTCAAAAGCGTAGCTACCTGAAAAAGCAGCCGTCAGTAAGAGGAGCGCAAGTAGCTGGTCTGATTCTGGGTGATGTCGATGAGGAATTTGGGCGCGGTGAGGGATTAAGTGAAAACACATTATCCATTGATGCGGTCATTCGTTTCTTAAGACAATGGAAGGGTACGATCCAGGAAGCAGGACGTCAGCTGAAAATGCTGGAAAGAGATCTGCGCGAGAAGGAAGATGAATTAACAGAATTACGATCTGAGAATGAGCGGTTGTCTAAAGAGGTTAATCTTGCTCAAAGCGACTACCGGGTAGTCAACGATGATTACAAAGCTTTAATTCAGATTATGGATCGTGCTCGCAGGCTTGCTTTCTTAAATGAAGAAGAAGAAGAAATGAAGACTCGTTTCAAAATGGATGGTAACGGAAATTTAGAACGCATTGAATAAACGATAGGTTAACTAACAATCCCGCAAGTGGTCTGCTTTTTAAGCACCACTTGCGGGGTTTTTGGTATACTTAGAAAAATTGTGCTTAAGATCAGCAGGAGGGTTATATGAAAATTGATATAATTGGTGCAGGTTCACTCGGGCTGCTGCTGGCAGGGAGATTGATCCAAGCCGGGAATGATGTGAGACTGTGGTGCCGAGGGATAGAACAATGCCAACGATTAGGGCGTGATGGCTTAACGGTTACCTACGAGGATGAACGCGAGCCGATAACAATTTCGGAAGATCAGTTTGTATCCGCGCCAATAGGGGAGTTCGCTGGTGCTTATCTAGAAGAGCCGAGTGATTGGATCGTGGTGACGGTTAAACAGAATACTCTACATAATGATTTGCCTGAATTTCTATCCCTACTTAAGGAAGAGCAAGTACATATGATATGTTTTCAGAATGGTACAGGACATATGGAGATGTTGGGGGGCTTGTTGCCGGACGCCAATTTATATGTAGCTGTGACTACGGAGGCTGCGAAGCGCAAATCATTAACTGAGGTCATTCATGCAGGAGGAGGGGAGGTGTGGATAGGAAAATGGAGCTCAGGGGATGGACAAGCTCATAGCATACATAATGATTTAAAAGCGAATAATTTAATAGAAGTTCTCATAATGGCAGGATTCGCAGCCTTTTTGTCGAATGAAGTGGATACCATGATTTACCGGAAGCTCTTGATCAATGCCGTTATTAATCCACTCACGGCGATTTGGCGTATTCCAAATGGGGAGCTGCTGTCTTCAGAGCAACGCCTCCAATTAATGAAGGAAGTTTTTGAAGAAGCAACAATGGTGTATGATTTCTGTGAAATTACTTATGATAAGGATGCTTGGGATAACATCCTTCAGGTGTGCCGGTTAACGTCTGGCAATATTTCATCTATGCTGGCAGATGTACTTGCTTCAAGAACCACAGAAATTCGTTGGATCAATGGAAGTCTTGTAGAAATGGCAGAACGATCTGGAGTGTCGGCACCATTAAATCGCTGGCTCTGCCAATTAGTAGAAGGTATTGGGGTATGATCTCTGGGGAGAGGTGAAGCTATGGGACTGCTGATGGATTCGGTTATTACTTTAAGCGTTATTCCGATTGTGCCGTTTTTGATTGTTTTTTTCATTGGAAAAGGCTTAAAAAAAGATAAAAAGAAAACTTTTATGCTCGCTATGGACGTGACCACATTTTTTTTATTATTGTCGGTCTCCGCATTGTTTAATAACATCTTTAATTCCGGTTTTGGGTTTTACCTTATACTAATTATTGTATTAATATCCGCTGGACTGATTGGCGGAGCTCAAAATCGGATGAAAGGAAAGGTAGATGGGAAGCGGTTATTTCGGGCAGTTTGGAGACTTTCGTTCTTTTTTATGAGCGTCGGATATTTATTATTTATGTTTGTTGGGCTAATTACCTACATATCACAAGCGATGTAACGTTCCACTGCTTCGGTGAAGCGTCAACGTCACAAAAGTTTAAAGTTTTAAAAAAAAAATATTTTCTGAAAACATTGCACTAGATTTTTTTGACCACTGGTTGTATAATCATAAACCATATACCACATTCTATTTAGGGGGAACTGCTAGATGAAGAAGAGTAAAAGTCTATTGCTAATGATTGCATTAGTACTTGTTATCGGCACAGTGCTTGCTGGCTGCGGCGGAAACAATGCAAACAGCGGCAATAAAGGTAACAATGCTAACACTGGTAACACGGCAACTGGTAATGCAGCTACAGAAGAAAAATTGGCTGCTGACCAAACATTGAGAATTAACCTTAGTTCTGAGCCTCCAACATTTGACCCAGGATTGGCGCAAGATAGCCAAGCTAACACTGTCCTGAAAACAATGTACGAAGGTTTGACTCGCATGAATGATGAAACAGGTCAAGCTGAACCAGGTGTTGCTGAAAGCTGGGAAGTTTCCGCTGACGGTCTGGTATATACTTTCAAACTCCGTGATTCACAATGGAGTAACGGCGATCCTGTAACAACAGAAGATTTCGTTCGCGCTTGGAAACGCGTGCTCGATCCTGCTGCTGCATCTGCTGCGCCTTACGCTTATCAATTGTACTACATCAAAAATGCTGAAAAGTACTACAACAAGGAAATTACTGATTTCAGTCAAGTAGGTGTCAAAGCGATTGATGAGAAAACTCTTGAAGTTACTCTTGAATCCTCCACTCCTTACTTCCTTGGATTGCTTTCCTTCTACACTTATTACCCTGTACACAAATCCATTGAGAGTAATCCTAAATGGGCAACAAGCAAAGATTCTATGATCGTTAACGGTGCTTTCACTCTTACTGAGTGGACTACTGGTCAAACTCTTGTTGTAACTAAAAACGATAAATACTGGGATAAAGATTCCATTAAACTTAGCGCTATCGATTTCTCCCTTGTAAACAGCGGTGCAACTGAACTGCTCAGCTACAAGAACGGTGAATATGATCGTGCGGGCGGACCAACTGGTGAAATTCCATCAGAACAAATTCCAATCGTACAAAAAGAACTTCCTAACGAATTCAGCCGTAAAGGTATTGCTTCCGTATACTACTACGAATTCAATATCACTGAAAAACCATTTACAAACGCTAAAATCCGTAAAGCTCTTGCAATGGCGCTTAACCGCCAAGCTTTGATTGACAATGTAGTTCAAGGTGGACAATTCCCAGCATTCGGTTTTGTACCTCCAGGTATCGCTGGTGCTGATGGTGAATACCGTACAGCAGTTAAAGATAGCTACTTCACTGAAGATCTAGAACAAGCTAAAACATTGCTTGCTGAAGGTCTGAAAGAAGAAGGTATGGATAAACTGCCTACATTCTCCCTGACTTACAACACAAGTGAAGGTCACAAGAAAATCGCTTTGGCGATTGCTGATATGTGGAAAAACAATCTTGGTATCGACGTACAAACCGTTAACCAAGAGTGGGCTGTATTTATTGAAAACCGTCAAAACCTGAACTACCAAGTTGCTCGTGCTGGTTGGACTGCGGATTACAATGATCCAATGACTTTCCTTGATATGTGGGTAACAGGTGGCGGTAACAATGATACTGGTTACGCTAACCCTGAGTATGACAAATTGATCAGCGAAGCTAAAACAAGCACTGACTTGGCAGTACGTCAAGAAAAGTTTGCTGCAGCTGAAAAATTGCTCATCGAGCAAGATATGGTTCTGATTCCTTTGTACTACTACACTAACAACTCCCTGACTAAAGAGTACCTTAAAGGTGTTACTCTTGACTTTAGTGGTGCAATTGACTTGACTCGCGGATACTTGCTTGAGCACTAAGATATTGCTTTAGTAATTACAACAGAATAGTTAGTTGACTGAAGTTGCAGAATACTTCGGGATATATATGTGGAATTCCATATATATCCCTTTTTTTTGTACTCCTGTCTATTTGTTAATTAATGTTATTAATAACATATATAGAAAATAGACAAAAATCCGTTTTTTTCATAAAATCATTATTATGTGTATCAAAAATTGTCGGAGGAGGTGTGATGGGGATGGTTCGTTATGTCGCAAATAAGTTTTTCTATATGTTGGTTTCTCTATTTGTATTGATTTCAGCTACCTTTTTCTTGATGAAAGCTATTCCGGGGGATCCGTTTACTTCTGAAAAGAAGGTACCGCCAGAAATTAAAGCACGTCTGATGGAACAATATGGTCTGGACAAGCCGCTCTCTCATCAGTATTTTAAGTATTTAGGTGATATTATCCAAGGTGACCTAGGTGTCTCAATGAAACGCCTAAATCAAGATGTATCACATTTGATCAGTCAAACCTTTTCAGCGTCGCTGAAGCTGGGACTCGTCGCAATCGTTGTGGCGGTTATTGTCGGAGTATTTCTCGGCATGTTGGCGGCACTCTATCACAGAAAGTTTATTGACAGCGCAGCTATGGTGCTGGCAGTTCTGGGGATTGCGGTTCCGAGCTTTGTAGTCGCGTCATTACTGCAGTACGTATTTGCTTTCAAACTGGGTTGGGTACCGGTTTCAGGTTTTAAAGGGCCAATCTATTATTTCTTACCCGTGGCCGCGCTCTCGGCACAGCCGATCGCCTTTATCGCCCGCTTGACCCGTTCAAGCATGCTTGAAGTTTTGAATGCGGATTATATCAAAACGGCTAAAGCAAAGGGATTGAGCTGGATGGCTATTCTGAGCCGTCATGTACTTCGTAACGGAATTCTACCTGTTGTTACTTATATGGGGCCAATGACAGCTAACATCGTAACTGGTTCGGTTGTTATCGAGCAGATCTTTGGTGTTGGGGGTATTGGTAAACAGTTCGTGGAAGCGATTGGTGTCCGTGACTATACCGTTATTATGGGGATAACCATTTTCTATGGTGTATTACTCATGGTTGCCCGCTTTATTACTGATATTGCTTATGTATTGATTGACCCACGTATGAAATTAAGTGGAGGAAAGGAGGGCTAAAGAGTGGCTACTGAAAATAACTTGCTAAATCTAAAACCGGAAGATTTTCAAAAAGTCGGTGTGGATGAAAAAGAAGCCGAAGTTATCCAGCGTGAGAGTCTCTCTGCTTGGAAAGACTCTTGGCAACGGTTGCGTCAAAATAAAATGGCGATGACTGCGCTCGGTATCCTGGGTTTGATTGTACTTGCAGCGATTTTTGCACCTTTTATCTCGAAATATAACTATTATTCTAATGATTTGATGAGCACCAACAAGCCCCCTTCCTCCGATCACTGGTTTGGAACGGATGATCTTGGTCGTGATATCTTTGTCCGTACTTGGTACGGTGCACGGATCTCCTTGATCGTTGGTCTTGCTGCGGCAGCCATCGACTTGTTCATCGGTGTTATCTACGGAGGCATTATGGGCTTCTTCGGCGGCCGTGTAGATAATATTATGAATAAATTCTCTGAAATTTTGTATTCTATTCCATATTTGCTGGTTGTAATCTTGCTCTTGGTCGTTCTTGAGCCAAGTCTTGGAACAATCATCCTAGCTCTAACCATTACAGGCTGGATTACGATGTCGTGGATTGTGCGTGGAGAAATTATGCAGCTCAAGAATCGCGAATTCGTATTGGCGTCCCGTTCCATGGGTGCTGGTTCTGCGAGACTGTTGTTCAAGCACCTTCTGCCGAACGCGGTTGGTCCGATTATCGTAACCATTACACTGTCTGTACCAAATGCTATCTTTGCTGAGGCCTTCCTAAGCTTCTTGGGTCTTGGTGTACAAGCTCCTGTTGCTTCACTTGGATCGATGATCAATGACTCACTCACCGGCTGGCTGTATTATCCATGGCGCTTCTTGTTCCCTGCGATCCTAATCAGCTTAACAATGCTTTCTTTCAACATTTTCGGTGATGGTCTTCGTGACGCGCTTGATCCTAAGCTGAAGAAATAGGAGGAATATGGATGGAACCTATTTTACAAGTCAAAGATTTGCATATTTCCTTTTTTGTTAAGGGCGGAGAAGTACAAGCTGTCCGTGGTATGAATTTTGAAATTGGCAAAGGCGAAACGGTTGCCATCGTCGGCGAGTCCGGCAGCGGTAAGAGTGTAACTGCTCAATCGATTATGCGTTTGATCCCTTCTCCACCTTCTAAAGTGAAAAAGGGAGAAATTATTTTTCAAGGACAGAATCTGCTAGACAAAAGCATGAAAGAAATGGAATCTATTCGCGGTAAAGATATTGGCATGATTTTTCAAGACCCGATGACTTCTCTGAACCCAACCATCAAAGTGGGCAAACAGATCACTGAAGTTTTGATTAAACATCAGAAAATGTCAGCGGCCGAAGCGAAAAAGCAAGGTATGGAGATGTTGAAATTAGTAGGCATCAAAAATGCGGAGGCTCGCTTTAACCAATATCCCCACGAATTCTCAGGCGGTATGCGCCAGCGTGTAATGATCGCAATCGCGTTAGCTTGCCGTCCGGCTTTGCTGATAGCGGATGAGCCTACAACGGCTCTAGATGTAACCATTCAGGCGCAGATCATGGAAGTTATGAGAGAGATGCAGCAAAAACTAGGTACCTCCATTGTTCTGATTACACATGATCTCGGCGTAGTTGCTGGCATGTGTGATCGGGTGATTGTAATGTATGCAGGTGAGGTTGTGGAGACCGGAACAAGATGGGAAATCTTTAAAAATCCACAACATCCATACACCAAAGGTCTGCTGCGCTCAATGCCGCGTCTGGACCAAAAGAAAGGCGAGCCGCTTATTCCGATCATCGGCACACCGCCAGATCTGATCAAGCCGCCGATCGGCTGTCCGTTCACTGCTCGTTGCAATGAAGCGATGCATGTGTGCGAACAAATCGATCCCGGCGCCACAGAATTCAGCGAAACGCATATGGCGCGTTGCTGGAATCTGCATTCGATGGCCAAGGAGGTGCAGTACTCTTGAGTAAGAACCTAATAGAGGTAGAAGGTCTTAAGAAATATTTTAATGTAGGTAAAGGTAAGGTTCTTAAGGCTGTTGATAATATTAACTTCACGATCCGTGAGGGCGAGACACTTGGGATGGTAGGTGAGTCCGGTTGTGGTAAGACTACTGCTGGACGTACGATTCTTCGCTTGTATGAGCCAACTGCTGGAAGTGTGAAATATAATGGTACAGACATTTATAAATTACCTGGAAATCAAATGAAGGCTATGCGCCGTGACATGCAAATGATTTTCCAAGATCCGTACGCATCGCTTAACCCGCGGTTTACGGTTTCTGATATCATCGGCGAGGCACTGGACATTCACGGAATGGCTGGCAGCCGTGCAGAACGTAAGAAACGGATTGAAGAACTGCTGGATATGGTTGGTCTTAATCATGACCATGCAACCCGTTATCCGCATGAATTCTCCGGTGGACAACGTCAACGTATCGGGATTGCCCGTTCGTTAGCAGTTAATCCTAAGTTCATCGTTTGTGATGAGCCGATTTCCGCACTTGACGTATCCATTCAAGCTCAGGTCGTTAACTTGCTTAAAGAATTGCAAGATCGTCTGGGATTGACTTATCTTTTCATCGCGCATGATCTGTCCATGGTTAAACATATCAGTGATCGCGTAGCAGTTATGTACTTGGGTAAAATGGTTGAGTTGGCGGAAAGTGAAGAGCTATATGCAAATCCTATCCACCCTTATACTAAATCCCTATTGTCGGCTATTCCAGTTCCGGACCCGGAAATTGAAGTCAACAAAAAACGTATTCACTTGCATGATGAGCTTGGCAGCCCTATTTATTCTGCTAACGATGAGACCAATGACAGTGACTTTGAATTAGTAGAAGTATCTAAAGGCCACTTTGTCAGCAAAAAATTCGCATAATTTATACTTAGGTTTTCAAAGGCGGGAGCATTATGCTCTCGCCTCTTGTATGTATTTAGGATATTATTTAATGATTTTATAGTATAATTGAACAGTTGGCTGTACCTGTGTTGCTGATATCAAGACATGTTTTGCTTTGACGCGGCTCCTGACTTTGGATACAATCATAGAGAGTTTTTATCAACTTGGATTTACATATAACTGCTTAGTAGAACTGGAGGCACTAGCAAATGAATATTGTAACGGAACCGCTCAAGGGTGGATCTGCACTCTCGCGCGACTATATAGATCATTTTGAAAAGGTTAGTCATTTGTACGGTGGGGATTTCCGCAATAAAGAAAGTAGAAGTAGACGGGCCGATTGGCTAGATAGCAGAGAAAGCCTTCGTGCCGACCGGACTCAGATTGCTGGGTGTCTACGACAATATAATGAAAAGCATAATTCGCATGATGCGGTGATGGCTTCGCTGGCGCTCTTAGAGCAGCCGGGGACATTAGTGGTGACAGGTGGGCAGCAAAGCGGACTATTTACTGGACCCCTGTTAGTGGTATATAAAGCTGCAACTACCATTATGGCGGCAAAAGAAGCAGCTGAACAACTCGGCCGACCTGTAGTTCCTTTATTCTGGATTGCAGGTGAAGATCATGACTGGGATGAAGTGAATCATACGTATGTACTGAATCGTACGCAGGAGATTACTAAGATTAAGATAGAAAAGTCAGAAGAGAAACGCTCCTCAGTAAGTGATATTCGTGTAGAAGAGGAAAGCTGGCAGCAGGTAGTAGAACAGTTAGACGGTCTGCTTCAGGAAAGCGACTTTAAGCCGCAGATCATGGAATTCATTCGCACTTCTTCTTTTAGAGCTGATAGTATGACGGATGCATTTGCCAAGCTGATGGGTTCATTATTTGGTAAATTTGGTCTGATTCTGCTTGATTCTGCTGATCCCAACTTACGTAAGTTAGAACAGCCATTTTTCACTTCGCTAATTATGCAGAATGATGCACTGGAAACAGCGTATATGAATTCTGCTTCTGATATTGTGGGCGCTGGATATGAGCTTCAGGCTGATGTTACAGCTGGCAATGCCAACCTCTTTTATATTCATGAAGGTACACGGCTTCTGCTTCACAAGAAGGACGGAATCTTTACGGATCGCAAGGGTCAGGTATCCTTTACCCGTGATGAATTACTTGAGGAGGTGCAGGCACATCCGGAACGCTTTAGCAACAATGTGCTGACACGTCCACTTATGCAGGATTATGTGCTGCCTGTTCTGGCAACGGTGCTGGGTCAAGGTGAGATTGCTTACTGGGCCATTCCGCACCGTGCGTTTGAGACCATTGGGGGAGAAATGCCGTTAATTATCCCTAGAATGTCTTTTACTGTCGTAGAAGGTACGCTGCACAAGCATATGGACAAATATCAACTTAGCTTTGAGGATGTAAGACAAGGACTGGATCATAAAAGACATGAATGGCTGGGCGCACAGGATGAGCTCGGGATTGAACGCCGTTTTGAAGAAACCAAAACCTCATTTGCCGCCATGTACGAACCGCTGATTGAGCAGCTTGGAACGGTTCAGGCCGGTCTGCTTAAGCTGGGGAATAACAATAAAGAGAAGATTCTAGATCAGATTACTTTTTTACAGGCGAAAGCCCAAGATGCAATGGCAAAACAGAACGAAGCTGCAATCCGGCAATGGGAGCGAATCGAGCTGTCATTAATGCCACTGGGTAAACTGCAGGAAAGAGTGTACAATATCATGTATTACTTGAACCGGTACGGGCTTGCTTGGCTGGATGAGCTAATGACGGTTGAACCGGATTACAGTGGAACACATCGCATCATTTATATGTAATGGAAGTATTGCTTTCCACAAAACTAATCTTATGCTTACGAAGTGAGTTTTGTACGAAGTAGATCAATGTAGTAACGCTCACAAAACAAAGCGTATGCTTACGAAGCAAGTTTTGTACGAAGTATGTAGTAACGCTCACAAACTTTTAGGAGGTTTCATAATGAGTTCATCTAAACAAAATAGTATCGTGGCTGATATGTCACTCGCACCGGAAGGGCATTTGAAAATCGACTGGGTTCGCCAGCATATGCCGGTACTAAACCGTATTCGTGAGCAGTTTGAAGCAGAACAGCCATTTAAAGGTCTGAAAGTATCGATCACATTGCATTTGGAAGCTAAAACCGCGTATTTGGCGAAGGTTGTCAAAGCTGGTGGTGCAGATGTAACCATTACAGGTTCGAATCCACTTTCTACACAGGATGATGTATGTGCAGCGCTTGTGGAGGATGGAATCACAGTATTTGCTAAATACAACCCGTCTCCTGAAGAATTTAAAGCTCTTAATATCAAAGCACTGGAGAGCAAACCGGACTTGATTATTGATGACGGTGGGGATTTTGCTACATTACTGCATTCGGAGCGTCCTGATCTGATGGAGAATATTCGCGGGGGTGCTGAAGAAACAACTACCGGAATTATTCGTCTAAAAGCTCTGCAAAAGCAAGGCGTATTGAAGTTCCCAATGGTCGCGGTTAATGATGCCTACTGCAAATATTTATTTGATAACCGTTATGGCACTGGACAATCGGCATGGGATGGAATTATTCGCACAACCAACCTTATCGTAGCGGGTAAAACAGTAGTTGTTGTCGGTTACGGCTGGTGTGGTAAAGGTGTTGCCATGCGCGCCAAAGGACTTGGAGCAAAAGTGGTTGTCACAGAAGTTGATGCGATTAAAGCCGTTGAAGCACATATGGACGGTTTTGAAGTAATGCCAATGCTGGAAGCAGCTAAGGTTGGTGATTTCTTCGTTACAGTAACTGGTAACCGTTATGTAATTCGCGGTGAACATTATGATGTGATGAAGGATGGCGCAATCATGTGCAACGCGGGCCATTTCGACGTTGAAGTGAATAAGCCTGAGCTGTCGGAAAGATCCGTATCCCAACGTACCGTTCGCAAAAATATCGAAGAGTACCAGCTTCGTGACGGACGTAAATTATATCTGCTTGCCGAAGGCAGACTTGTAAATCTGGGTGCTGCTGATGGTCACCCTGCTGAAATTATGGATACAACCTTTGCGCTCCAGGCGCTGTCGCTGAAATATGTAAATGATAATTATAAGAGCATTGGCGTAAAAGTTGAAAATGTTCCTTATGAGCTGGATGAGCAAGTAGCACGCTATAAGCTGGAAAGTCTGGGCATTAACATCGATAGCCTGACTCCGGCGCAAGTGGATTATTTGGACAGCTGGAATTTGAACGATTAATAACTGAACGCATAACAATAAAGTGTATTAACCAGTGTACCTTGAACTGAAGCAACTTTTTTAACAAAGCCATGCAACGGACAAGATTCCGATTGTATGGCTTTTTTCTGTGGAGAAATGTTTTTCGGGAAACGAGCTATCTGATTTAGGAAAAATTTCCTTGGCCAGAAAAAGGTTTTTGATTTTTAATGGCGAATCTATTATGCTTAAGTGGTGAAAAGTGGGGTAAAGTGGGGATTCGGGGATTAGGGGTGGGAAAAAGGATGTTCATGGGAGAGTATCAACACAGCATTGACGACAAAGGCCGAATCATTATTCCGGCTAAACTCCGTGAATTGCTCGGAACCTCCTTCGTGACGACCCGCGGCCTAGACTCCTGCCTGTTTGTTTATCCCATGGAAGAATGGGCAATCATGGAACAAAAGCTTAAAAGCCTTTCGCTGATGAAATCAGATGCCCGCGCATTTAGCCGCTTTTTTTTCTCAGGTGCAACTGAATGTGTTTGGGATAAGCAGGGAAGGGTAAATCTGCCGGCTAATTTACGGCAGTATGCCAAACTGGACAAAGACTGTGTCATTCTGGGCGTTTCGAACCGGGTGGAAATCTGGAACAAAGAGCTTTGGGAACAGTACTTCGAACAGTCCGAGGAATCGTTCAACGAAATCGCTGAGAAATTGGTGGATTTCAATTTTGATCTATAAAACACAATAACGAATACTGTCCTGGAGGGATGCAGCTTGTTTCACCACATCACGGTGCTTAAGGAAGAAGCGACAGAAGGGCTGCACATCAAAAAAGACGGAATCTATGTAGATTGCACTCTCGGTGGAGCGGGACACAGCTCACTTATCGCTTCCAAGCTTAGCGGCGAAGGCCGTTTAATCTGTTTGGATCAAGATGATTGGGCTTTGGAGAACGCAAAAGAAAGATTAGCGGAATACGGAGACAAGGTTGTGACTATTAAGACTAACTTCCGTGATCTGGAGAGTGTACTTAAGGATGTGCCCTTTGTGCCACAAACAGATGGTATTCCCCAAGTAGATGGAGTGCTCTTTGATCTTGGCGTATCCTCTCCCCAGTTTGACGAAGGGGAACGAGGCTTTAGTTACAATCATGATGCTCCGCTGGACATGCGCATGGATCAGTCAGCACTTTTGACGGCTGCTGAAATTGTGAATACATGGTCCGAGCAGGAGATTGCCCGTGTTCTTTTCCAATATGGAGAAGAGAAATTCTCGCGGAGAATCGCTAGAAAAATTGTTGACAGAAGAGAAGAAGCTCCTATTGAGACAACAGGAGAATTAGCAGAACTGATCAAGGAAGGTATCCCGGCAGCTGCTCGAAGAACAGGAGGGCATCCCGCTAAACGTAGCTTTCAAGGATTAAGGATTGCTGTGAATGACGAATTGGGTGCTTTTGAAGAAGGGCTACATAGTGCAGTACGTTGCCTTGCACCAGGAGGCAGAGTATCCGTCATCACCTTTCATTCGCTCGAAGACCGAATTTGCAAGCAAATTTTTAGCAGCTATTTAAGCAGATGTACATGCCCGCCTGACTTTCCGTTTTGCGTATGCGGCGCGAAAGGCACGCTTAAGTTAATCAATCGTAAACCGCTTGTGCCTTCTGAAGAAGAGCTTGAGCTTAATACCCGAGCCCGCTCAGCTAAGCTGCGCATTGCAGAAAAATTGTAATTGACGATAAAGGAGAGTCAGAGATGGCCTATACCCGCGGCAATTTAGCAGTTCAGCCCAAAAGAAAAGAAGAGGTAAACCCCCTTTACCGCGAGAAGACAAAAGTAGTTACCAGACGAAGAGTACTTCCGCTGCAAGAGAAACTTTTGTATATGCTGACGCTAGGAGTATGCGTTCTGGTGGCGATCACCCTGATTTCACGTTACGTCCAAATTTATGATTTGAACTTGCAGGCTCAGAAATTAGATCAGGATATTGCAACAGCCAAGAAGCAGATTTCTACGTATCAGATGGAAAAGCAGAATCTAGAGCAGAAAGTCGCCCAAAAAGCACGGGATCTTGGTTATGTGTCTCCGGATGAGAATGCAACAATCTATATTCCGGCAAGCTCGGCAACGACTCCAGGTGATAATTAGTGAGCGATTGGCAAGATCGCAATAAAAAAAGTTGTGAGGTTCGCTTATGCTGAAAAGAATAAAACTTCGCACGCTGTTTATAGGAGGGTGTATTACCCTCTTTTTTCTTGTTTTGATCGTTAGAGTGTTCTGGATTCAAGTTATGCAAGGTGAGGAATGGCAGGAAAAGGCCGCCACACTTTGGGCTCATACCTCAACTATCAAAGCGGAGCGAGGTACGATTTCTGACCGTAACGGGAGTGTGCTTGCTAGCGATGTCCCTGCTTATACCGTGGTGGTGAATCCTGAAGTGATTCAACAACAAGGCATCGGGGAAGAGGTCATTACAGGATTACACGAATTGCTCGGCAAACCAGAGGATGAGCTGCGTAAGCTGGTTGAAGCCAAGGACGAAGAGACGGGTGCTTACCTCAAGAACCGTGAAATACGTAATGAAGGCTGGAAGATTGATCAGGAGCTTGCCGATAAGGTGAAAGAATTTTATGTAGCCCTAGGTAAAGAACATAAAATTCAAGAGACCGGTATTGGGCTTGTTAGAGAGCAGAAACGATATTATCCAAAAGATGAATTAGCTGCACATATCTTAGGTTATACAGATAGGGACGGCAATGCTATCATGGGACTGGAAAAATACTTTGATACGGAGCTTAAGGGTGCCGATGGCAAGCTGCTTTATCAAAGTGACGGTCAAGGGGTAAAATTGCCGGATTCACAAGATACCTATAAGCCAGTAGTAAATGGAAGTAATTTCAAGCTTACAATCGATAGTACGATCCAGCATTATATAGAAGAGGCCATGCAAAAGGCGTATGCGCAATATAAGCCAAAAAGTATGAGTGTCATTGCTGCTGATCCGAACACGATGGAGATTTTGGGATTAGCCAATATGCCTACCTATAATCCAAATGAATTTTGGAAGACCGGGGCCGATGGGGCGGGATTCTATAATCATGCTATTAAATCTAAATACGAGCCTGGTTCCACTTTCAAAATTGTAACGCTTGCCGCCGCAGTAGAAGAGAAGCTTTTTGATCCTGTTGCGACATTTTTGTCCGGGTCCATCCGGATAAAGGGATATAGTAAGGCACTGCATGATATTAATCATGCTGGATGGGGGCAAATCAGTTTTCTTGAAGGTGTGAAACGTTCTAGTAACGTTCTATTCGTTAAGCTATATGAAATGCTCGGACAGGACAAGCTATTACAGTATATCAATGATTTTGGCTTCAATGAGAAAACGGGAATCGATCTGCCAGGAGAAGTAAGCGGGGTCGTTAACCCTAACCTTGGACGTCCTATAGAAATTGCGACACTCGCATATGGACACGGTAAAGTGCTAGTAACCCCACTTCAACAGCTAGTTGCCGTATCTGCTATCGCTAATGGGGGGAAGTTGATGACTCCGTATGTAGTTAAGGAGGTCACAAACCCTAACACTGGTGAGACAAAGGTTACTCAGCCTAGTGTAGTGCGTCAGGTGATTGATGAGGAAAGCGCCAAGAAAACGGGTGAATATTTGGAGCAGGTTGTTGCTGACCAAGTAAAAGGAACAGGCCGCAACGCTTATATTGACGGCTATCGCGTGGCAGGAAAGACAGGAACGGCTATCAAGGTTGAAGGTAAGGATTATGTGAAATCCAAAGTACTTGTCTCCTTTATTGGTTATGCTCCTGTTGATGATCCAAAGATCGCTGTTATTGTCATTATTGATGAACCGAACGTTGAGGTTGGCGGCGGTAAGGCAGCTGCTCCAGTATTTAAAGAGATTGTATCCCAGTCTCTGCAATACATGGGAGTACCTAAGCTGGCGTCTGAGGCTAGTGATAGCAGCAGCAAAAAGCCGGCTAAGACTGAAACAGTCGCACTTCGGACTACACCAGATCTAACAGACAAGACGATGAAGGAAGCAAGAGAAGCACTTTTGGATCAAGGCTTCGATTATGTAGTGGTCGGAGAAGGATCTGCTGTAGAGAGTCAATATCCTGAGGCAGGTACGAAGCTTGCTACAGGGCAACGGATCTATTTATTAAGTCCGCAGGGGGCTCAGCCTACCATTCCAGATTTAAAAGGGGAATCCCTGCGTGATGCACTTGAAATTCTAACTCTACTAAAAGTAGAGATTGCGGTAGACGGAGAAGGTTACGTCTCAGAACAGATTGTAGGAACGCAAAATGGCAAGACCTTGGTCACTTTGAAAATGAAGCCATTAAATGATTATGGCGAAGATATTCCCGTGGCCCCGCCTGCTGATGAGGGGACAGATTCCGAGAGCGGAACATAGCTTGTTCTAACCCCTGTTTGTCCCGAATAGTCATGAAGATAAGAGCTCATGTCTATTGTTGAAAGTGGGGGAGAACGGAATGAAGGTTTCCAAAGTCGTAACACGGCGGAGAATGCTGTGGACATTGCTGGGACTGGCAGTGTTATTCGGTTCGCTGGTCGTGCGTCTTGCGTATGTGCAATTATCTCAAGGCGAGGAATTGACTGCGAAGGTAGAAGATTCCTTGCGCCGCAATATTCCTTTTACCGCTAAACGTGGTGAAATTATGGATCGTGAAGGTGTGCCGCTCGTTTCTAATATCACCACACCTACAGTGTATGCAGTACCGGTGCAGGTAAAAGAGAAGCAAAAGACAGCACAGCAATTAGCTCCACTGCTTGGGATGACTGAGGAGAAGCTGATGACATTGCTGTCCAAAAAAGAAATGTCGGTGAAACTTCAGCCCGGCGGCCGCAAAATTACGATGGATCTTGCCGCGAGCATCCGTGATTTGCAGCTGCCGGGCATCGTTGTCGCTGAGGATAGCAAAAGATATTACCCTTACGGCGATTTAGCCGCGCATATTTTAGGCTTCACAGGTATAGATAACCAGGGTATTACAGGAGTAGAGAGTATATATGACAATCTGCTCAAAGGCATAGCCGGCAATATTTCTTATTTGTCTGATGCAGGCGGAAGACTTATGCCTGGCTCATCTGAGAAATATTCTGCCCCTCAAGACGGACTTAATCTGGAGCTGACGATTGATAAACAGATCCAGTCCATTATGGAACGTGAGCTGGATCAGGCTATGGTAAAATATCAGGCGCAGGGTGCTTGGGCTATAGCTATGAATCCGAAGAATGGTGAGATACTAGCCATGGCTAGCAGACCGGGGTATGAACCAGCATCATACAAGGAATATGATGCGCAGATTTACAACCGGAATCTGCCTATCTGGATGACCTATGAACCTGGTTCAACGTTCAAAATCATTACTCTGGCTGCTGCGCTGCAGGAAGGTAAAGTAGATCTTCAGAACGATCATTTCTATGATCCGGGTTTTATCGAGGTAGCGGGCGCAAAGCTGCGCTGCTGGAAAAAGGGCGGCCACGGTAGTCAAACCTTTTTACAGGTAGTTGAGAACTCCTGTAACCCTGGGTTTGTCGCCTTAGGGCAACGGCTGGGAAAAGAATCACTTTTCAAATATATTCGTGATTTTGGTTTTGGCAGCAAAACGGGAATTGATCTGAATGGGGAAGCTAATGGCATTCTGTTCAAGCTCAGTCAAGTAGGTCCGGTAGAGCTTTCGACTACAGCCTTCGGCCAAGGGGTTTCGGTTACGCCTATTCAGCAGATTGCTGCGGTATCCGCGGCTATCAACGGCGGTAATCTCTATAAACCGCATGTAACAAAAGCATGGGTTAACCCGGTTACTGGAGAGACTGTATCAGAGGTGAAGCCAGAGCTTGTGCGGCAGGTCATTTCGGAGGAAACATCCAAGAAGGTGCGGGCAGCACTTGAGAGCGTGGTTGCCAAAGGCACAGGACGGCCGGCTTTTATTGACGGCTATCGTGTAGGTGGCAAGACGGGTACTGCACAGAAGGTTGTAAATGGACGTTATTCTCCAACAGAGCACATTGTTTCTTTTATTGGCTTTGCGCCAGCGGATGATCCTCAGATCGTTGTGTACACTGCCGTGGATAATCCGAAAGGGATTCAATTTGGGGGTGTGGTTGCAGCTCCAATCGTGCAAAATATTTTGGAAGACTCACTGCACTATATGAAGGTTCCGGAGCGCAGTGATCAGCTTCCCAAAACTTATAAGTATGGCGAAACTCCGATAGTGACCGTACCTGATCTTACCGGAGCAACGGTGCAGGATATCTATGAGGATTTAAATATGAATTTTAATCTTGCACGTTCAGGCACAGGAAATACGGTCATCAATCAAGCTCCTAAGGCTGGGGCCAGAGTAGAACAGGGCTCAACCATCAGGATTTATATGGGAGCATCTAGTGAATAATGATTAAGGTATAAGGTTTCAGCTCGTATCCGAAAATGTAGAGTGAGGGATTACTATGAAAGTTAACGAATTATCTGCTTGTCTTGCTACTTCGCAACTATACGGGGATGGAGATGTGGAGATTACTGATCTTCAGACGGATTCCCGCCGTGTAGGCCCGGGAGATCTATTCATCTGTTTGCCTGGCCACACCGTGGACGGGCACAAATATGCGCCGCAAGCAGTAGCCTCCGGAGCGGCGGCTATTGTATGTGAGCACAAGCTGGAGCTTGATATCCCGCAGATTGTTGTGGATGACTGCCGGTTTGCGATGTCTGTCATGTCGAATGCTTTCTTTGGCTCACCTAGCAGCCGGATGAGAATGATCGGGGTGACGGGCACAAACGGCAAAACAACAACGACTTATCTCATTGAGCGGATTATGCAGGATCAGAATATGAAGACAGGTCTGATTGGAACGATTCAAATGCGCTATGACGGCAAAAGCTACCCTATGTCAGGCACAACTCCGGAGTCGCTAGATCTGCAGCGGTCCCTTCATGATATGGCTTCCAAAGGTGTGGAGTGTTGCGTAATGGAAGTATCCTCTCACGCACTTCAGCAAGGACGTGTGAAGGGTGCGGACTTCCGTACGGCAATTTTTACGAACTTAACCCAAGATCATCTGGATTATCATCATACAATGGAGGAGTATCGGGCGGTTAAAGGGCTCTTTTTCTCCAGATTAGGAAATGTGATCTCTCCGTGGAAGGAAGAACGCAAATATGCGGTGTTGAACGCGGATGATGAAGCAAGTCACTATTTTGCAGCCCAAACTGCGGCGGAAGTGATTACATATGGCATTGATAACAACGCTAATGTCCGAGCTTCGCAAATATCGATCACTGCAAAAGGAACTTTTTTCCATGTTGATACGTTTAAGGGGAAGACGGACATTTCGCTCCGTATGGTTGGAAAGTTCAATGTCTACAATGCACTCGCGGCGATTACAGCTGCTTTATTGGAAGATGTCTCTCTGGCTGATATCAAGACTAGTCTTGAGGCAATCGATGGTGTAGCTGGACGGGTGGAGTCAGTGGATGAAGGTCAGGAATTTGCTGTTATCGTTGACTACGCACATACACCAGACGGGCTAGAGAATGTATTAAAGACGGTCTGCGAATTTGCTACCGGCAAAGTGCTTACAGTGTTTGGCTGTGGCGGAGACAGAGACCGGACGAAACGTCCATTAATGGGGAAGATCGCTGCACGATATAGCGACATGGTATTCGTAACTTCTGACAACCCTCGGACTGAGGACCCTCAACTAATCTTGAAGGATATAGAAGCAGGACTAGTAGAGGATGGAGTCACCTCTGACCGGTATCATATGATTGTTGATCGCCGAGAAGCTATCGGGAAGGCTATTGAAATGGCAAGCCCTGGCGATGTAGTATTGATTGCGGGGAAAGGTCATGAGACCTATCAACTGATTGGCGGAGTGGTTCATGATTTCGATGACCGCATCGTCGCTAAAGAAGTTATAAGGGGCCGAAACTATTGATTACAAGAACGCTTGAAAATATTGCTGCCATGTGCGCAGGGGAACCTGCTGCTGTCGAAGCTATGAATACAACCCTTACGGGAGTCGTTACCGACTCCCGTAAGATCACACCCGGCTGCCTGTTTGTGCCTCTATCTGGAGACAAATTCGATGGTCACCACTATGCTGCCGCAGCACTGGCTGCTGGTGCTGGCGCAACCTTGTGGCAACGCGATAAAGGACCGGTACCTGAAGGTGGCGGAGTTATTATTGTTGAAGATACGCTGGAGGCTCTCCAGAAGTTGTCCGCTGCTTATCTGAAGGAAGTGGCTCCGCAGGTTGTCGCTGTTACGGGCAGCAACGGGAAAACAACAACAAAAGATATCATTATGTCTCTGCTTGAAGTGCAGTTCAAAGTGCACAAGACAGCGGGGAATTTCAATAATCATATCGGTCTTCCGCTTACTATTTTATCCATGGCTGAGGATACAGAGATCGCTGTACTTGAAATGGGGATGAGCTCGCGGGGAGAAATTGCTCTGCTGGCTTCTTTGGCTGAACCTGACGTAGCGGTAATTACTAATGTAGGCGAGTCGCATTTACTGCAGCTGGGGTCACGTAAAGAAATAGCCCGCGCCAAGCTGGAGATTGCTGAGGGGCTGAAGCCGGGGGGACTGCTGATTTATAACGGTGACGAACCGCTGCTGACTGAGGTAATGCAAGAGTCCACTTTTAAGGCTCCAGAAGGGATGAGAACCTTCCGTTTTGGTCTAAATGAGGATAATGATGATTATCCAACAGGGATGATGTCCCATACTGGTGGCATGACGTTCACGTCAAGCCGTCATAAGGAACATGCTTTTACATTACCGCTGCCAGGTCAGCATAACGTTGTTAACGCTCTGGCTGCACTAGCGGTTGCTCGTCATTATGGGGTTACGGAGCAGAATATGAAGGACGGTCTAAGCAAGCTCAAGTTGACGGGCATGCGGATTGAAGTGATTCGAACTTCTTCCGGACTTACGCTTTTAAACGATGCTTATAATGCCAGCCCTACTTCTATGAAGGCGGCTATAGATGTCCTGCAATCTATGAAATGCAGTGGCAATAAAATCGCTGTGCTCGGGGACATGCTGGAACTTGGGCCGGAGGAAGTAGAATTTCATCAAGAAATAGGCTACTACCTTGACCCTTCATTAACTGATTTTGTATGTACTTACGGACCATTATCCGTTCATATTGCCAAAGCAGCAGAAGAGAAATTCGGCAAAGAGCGCGTAAAAGCTTTTACAGATAAAGCGGAACTAACCGCTGTCCTTCTAGAGAAATGCAGTGCTAAGGATATTGTTCTATTTAAAGGATCAAGAGGAATGAAGCTCGAGGAAGTGCTTCAGAGCCTAAATAAAGATATTCAACAGACCTAAATCATTGGAGGGGGTGTACCCATGGATTATCAACTATTGTTATTGACTATTGCTGTTTCCTTTATCCTTGCGGTCATTGCCGCTCCGCTCTTCATTCCGCTTCTGCGCAGGATGAAATTCGGACAGCAGGTGCGAGATGACGGACCGCAAACCCATTTGAAGAAAGCGGGAACGCCGACTATGGGCGGTATCGTGATTATCGTAGCTTTTACCTTGTCTTATCTGAAATTTTCTGTGGTGAATACAGATTTTTACGTACTGCTCGTAGCTACGCTTGGTTTTGGATTGATCGGGTTTTTGGATGACTATATCAAAATTGTATTTAAGCGTTCCTTAGGGCTCACAGCACGTCAAAAGTTATTTGGACAGCTGCTGGTTGGTGCTCTGATGTGCGGTCTTCTGATTTATGCCGGACACAGTACAAGTATCAGCGTACCAGGTACTGATTTCAGCTTTGATTGGGGTGGCTGGTTCTATTATCCATTCATCATTATTATGATGATGGCAGTGACGAATGCCGTTAACTTTACAGATGGAGTCGATGGACTGTTGTCTGGTGTCAGTGCCATTGCCTTGGCCGCATACGCGGTGGTGGCAATGCAGGCTACGTCTATTGCGGCAGGTGTATGTGCTGCGGCAATGATTGGTGCTGTATTAGGCTTTCTTGTGTTCAATGCCCACCCTGCTAAAGTGTTTATGGGGGATACGGGTTCGTTTGGTATTGGTGGTGCTATAGGTGCTATTGCTATTGTCACGAAGAGTGAGCTGCTGTTTCTCATCATAGGCGGTGTCTTTGTAATTGAAATGTTATCCGTTGTGATTCAAGTGGTTTCATTTAAAACCCGTGGCAAACGTGTATTCAGAATGAGCCCGATTCACCATCATTTTGAGCTTGGTGGCTGGTCGGAGTGGCGTGTGGTAATTTCGTTCTGGGCGGTTAGCTTGGTGTTGGCTGCTGTGGGACTATTTATTAGCAAGGGGTTGTAGAGAATGAAACATCCAGATATGTATCATGGTGAAGAAGTTGTGGTTCTTGGGCTTGCTAAAAGCGGTGTCCAGGTGGCTAAAGTGCTGCATGAACGCGGCGCTATAGTTACGGTTAACGACAAAAAGGAAAGAGATCAAAGTCCCGAAGCTTCCGAATTGGAATCTTTGGGAATTTGTGTTATATGCGGCGGGCATCCGGAAGGACTTATTCATGAAGGTGTAAGTCTGGTAATCAAAAATCCAGGCATTCCTTATTCTGCGCCCCCTGTACAAAAGGCAATTGAGCTTGGAATTGAAGTGGTCACAGAGGTAGAGGTGGCTTATCGACTTTGTGCAGCGCCGATGATCGGCATCACAGGCTCCAATGGCAAGACGACAACGACGACCTGGGTAGGCCATATGCTGGAAGCTGCGGGAATGAACCCTATAGTTGCGGGCAACATTGGTACGCCTCTTTGTCAGGCTGCACAAGAGGCTACAGAGGATAACTGGATGGTGGTCGAGCTTAGCAGCTTTCAACTCAAAGGTACGGAGACCTTCCGGCCAAAGATAGGCTGTCTGCTGAATATTGCAGAGACTCATCTGGATTATCATGGAAGCATGAAAGATTATGTGGATTCCAAAACCAAGCTGTTCGCTAATCAATTAGCTACGGATACAGCAGTGCTGAACTGGGATGATCCTGTCTGCCGGGAACTTGTGCCCTATGTGAAGGCTTCGATTCTTCCATTCTCCTTGTTTGAGGAGCTGCCTCATGGAGTATTTGTTAGCCCGTCCTATATTACGGGGCAAGATGATGAGCTGAAGCGCCACATTATCTATCGCGAATCTGCGGACAAGGAAACGATAATCGCGGATGTGGATTCCATCGCTCTTCCGGGTCGCTTTAATGTGGGGAATGCGCTGGCTGCCTGTGGAATTGCTATTGCCGCTGGAGCTGACCCCTCTCTATTAAGCGAAGTGCTTTCTTCTTTTCGTGGTGTGGAGCACCGCCTGGAGTATGTAGCTGATAAGGCTGGAGCCGCTTATTACAACAATTCCAAAGCAACGAACTCCAAAGCGACAATTACGGCTTTGACATCGTTTCAGCGTCCGGTGGTATTGATCGCTGGCGGATTAGACCGTGGCTCCGATTATATGGAGCTGCTGCCTGTCCTGAGCGGACGCGTCAAAGCTTTGGTGGCGTTAGGACAAACCAAGGACAAGCTAATAAATGTAGCACAGCTGGCAGGATTAAAGCAGATTATCTCCGTCGATAATGGGGAGAGCGCCGCCGCCGTGCTGCAAGCAGCTGTGCGGGAAGCTTCCGCTCTGGCGGAAGAAGGAGATATCGTTCTCCTGTCTCCTGCATGTGCTAGTTGGGATATGTTTACATCCTATGAAGAGCGCGGGTGTATTTTTAAAGAGGCGGTGCATAACCTTTAAGTAGGGGGGTGGATAAGCCCCTACTACGGATGCAAGAGGTGTGCTCCTGATGAACAAAACTCGTCATGCTCCCGATATTTGGTTGCTGATTCCCATTCTTTCTTTGCTGGTAATCGGCATGGTGATGGTATACAGCGCCGGATCTGTCTTGGGCTTCCGCAATTATGGAGATTCGTTTTACTTTGTAAAGAGGCAGCTTTTGTTTGCAGGACTGGGACTTGTTGCAATGTTTGTTACAGCGAATACAGACTACAAAGTGTTAAAAAAGCTGGCTAAGCCGGCACTGATTGTCTGCTTTATCCTGCTCGTTATGGTGCTTATTCCCGGCATTGGTGTAGTTCGCGGGGGAGCGCGCAGCTGGCTCGGAATCAGCTCCTTCGGGATTCAGCCCTCCGAGTTCATGAAGATGGGGATGATTCTATTTCTGGCGAATTGGCTGGGAAAAGAAGAGTATGATATCACCTCCTTCACTCGTGGCTTACTTCCACCGTTAGCGCTTATCGGATCAGCCTTTGCACTGATTATGCTCCAGCCGGATCTGGGTACAGGTACCGTTATGTTTGGCGCAGCCTTGATGATGGTCTTTACAGCTGGGGCAAGAATGAAACATCTACTCTCACTAGGAGTAGCTGGCGTGGCTGGGTTTGTTGCTTTGGTTGCCGCAGCACCTTACCGGTTGCAGCGGATAACCGCTTTTCTTGATCCTTGGTCCGATCCCCTCGGTGCAGGCTACCAGATTATTCAGTCGCTCTACGCGATTGGCCCTGGAGGGCTTGGGGGTCTCGGACTTGGAATGAGCCGGCAGAAGTACAGTTATGTACCTGAGCCGCAGACCGATTTTATTTTTTCTATATTGGCCGAGGAACTGGGGTTTATCGGTGGTTTGGCTGTGTTGATCCTGTTTCTTATTCTAATCTGGCGCGGAATGAAGGTGGCGATGAGTCTGCCTGACCGTTTTGGAAGCTATTTGGCCGTTGGCATCGTCTGTATGGTGGCTGTGCAAGTCATTATTAATATTGGTGTGGTCATCGGTCTAATGCCTGTAACAGGCATCACACTTCCTCTGATTAGCTATGGAGGTTCTTCGCTTACACTGATGTTAACCTCCCTGGGCATTCTATTGAACTTATCCCGTTATGCGAGGTGAAAGACATGCGTATCGTATTAAGCGGCGGAGGCACGGGTGGTCATATCTATCCCGCAGTCGCTGTTGCTAGACAACTGGAAGCAGAAGATAGTGAATCTACCTTCCTGTATATTGGTGGAACGCGTGGCTTAGAGAGCAAGCTTGTTCCCCAAGAGAATATCCCTTTCAAATCTATCGACATCACTGGCTTTCGGCGCAAGCTGTCCATGGACAACGTCAAGACGGTGATGCGTTTTTTAAAGGGCGTTAAGGCTTCCAAAGAAATGTTAAGAGAGTTTAAGCCTGATGTTGTAATTGGTACAGGCGGTTATGTATGTGGTCCAGTCGTTTACGCTGCATCCCGGCTGGGTATCCCAACTTTGATCCATGAACAAAATGCTATCCCTGGTTTAACAAATCGTTTTCTAAGTCGTTACGCGAGTACAGTGGCCGTAAGCTTTGAAGGGACAGAATCTGCTTTTCCGGGGAGTAAGCACGTAATCTACACAGGTAATCCTCGGGCAACGACGGTTACTACGGCTAGTCCACAACGGGGGTTTGCCTCGCTGGGCATTCCGGATAACAGCACGGTTGTTTTGGTTGTTGGCGGTAGTCAAGGGGCTAAGGCTATTAATAAAGCCATGATTGAAATGGCCCCATTTGTGGGTAAGGGTAATGGTGTTCATTATGTTTACGTTACAGGTGAGCCTTATTTTGAGGATACCCGTGCTGAATTGCGTCAGAAGCTGGGTAGCACACCGAACTGGCTGCATGTCCTACCTTATGTTCACAATATGCCGGAGGTCTTGGCTTGTACCTCCTTAATCGTAAATCGGGCGGGGGCATCCTTTCTCGCTGAGATTACAGCGCTGGGTATTCCTTCTGTACTTATCCCTTCTCCTAATGTGACGAACAATCACCAAGAGGCGAATGCAAGACAGCTGGAACGCGAAGGGGCCGCTGTGGTGGTGCTTGAGAAGGATTTGAATGGTAAGGCGCTTTATGAAGCTGTGCAAGCAATCATTGGAACTGAAGCTGTACGCCAAAAAATGTCTGAGGCTTCCAAACGACTGGGCAAAAGGGATTCTGCTGCCATTGTCACTAACGAACTCCGAAGACTAGCCGGTAAACAGTCTTAAGCCATTTACCTTTGAGAGGTATTTTCCTTATTGGCAGCTCTCTGTCACACACTTGGAGGAACGAACATAGGATAATCCTATAATCGTGACAATCACCCAGAACACTTCCTAACCTGAAAGGTAGTGCAGGATAATCTTGTACATTTCATATGACCTTGTATCGGAAGTGTTTGTGGTGGGTGAGCGGTAATCTCGGAGGTGATACATTGGACAAATTGGTGATTGAGGGTGGAAGTCCCCTGTCAGGCACCATTCGTATCCATGGAGCAAAAAATGCGGCGCTGCCGATTCTAGCGGCAAGCCTGCTGGCCGAAGGAGTTCACTCACTGCATAATGTGCCGAAGCTGCTGGACATCGAGACTATGCTAGACATCTTGGATCGGCTGGGCTGCAGGTGCGTGCATCAAGAGGATACGGTGACGATAGATACGTCAGCCGTGGGGACATCTCATGTACCTGAGGAATTGATGCGGCAGATGAGATCTTCCATTTTTTTAATGGGACCGCTGTTATCCAGATTTGGTGAGGTAACGATCTATCAGCCTGGTGGCTGTGCGATCGGGGAGCGTAAAATCGATCTTCATTTGCAGGGTCTTAAAGCACTGGGGGCGGAGATCGAGGAAAGCAACGGACGAATATCCTGTCGGGGCTCAAAGCTTGTAGGGAGTGATATTCATCTCGACTATCCAAGTGTTGGAGCCACGGAGAATATTATGATGGCTGCCGCCAAGGCAGAGGGGACAACGACGATATCGGGAGCAGCAAGAGAGCCGGAAATACAGGATCTACAGCAATTTTTGAATAGTATGGGTGCTCAGATTATCGGTGCAGGCACGGATACCATTACGATCCAGGGTGTCAAAAACTTATATCCCTGTACGTACGAGGTAATCCCAGACCGGATAGTGGCTGGAACTGTAATGATTGCTGCGGCAGCTACACGTGGGAATGTGACCTTGACACATACGAACGCCGGGCATCTGACTTCGCTTATTCATGTGCTTAAGCGGGCTGGTGTTCAAATCACAGTATGCAATGATATAATTAATGTCAGCTGCATGGGACGTCCGCGTGCGGTTGAGAGAATCGTAACCTCTCCTTATCCTTCTTTCCCGACGGATCTGCAATCTCAGGTCATGGTGCTGCTGTCGCTCGCCGATGGTTTTAGTGTGATCAAGGAAACGGTGTTTGAGGGACGGTTCAAACATGTGGAAGAAATGGCCCGGATGGGTGCTGACATCTCTATCGATTTGAATCGTGCGTTTATTCGCGGCGTTCAGAGATTGTATGGTGCTACTGTGGAAGCTACTGATTTGCGGGCGGGTGCAGCTCTGGTCATTGCCGGGCTTGCTGCACAAGGGACTACGGTCGTTGAGCAAGCGCATCACATTGACCGTGGTTATGATGGAATAGAGAAGCTGTTTCAGAAGCTTGGCGCGCGTATAAGCCGTAAGGTGCCTGTAACGGATCCACTTGATTTGGCCAATTAAAGCTCCCTGTCTCCTTCCAGATCTCTCAGAGAAGGAGACAGGGCCTTATTACGGAGATATGAGAATGACTACAACCCGATTACCTCTTCTTAAAGAGGACAAGCCTAAGAAAAAAATGAGCCGTAAGATTACGGCGATCCTGCTGCTGCTGTTCACTGCGCTTCTTGCTGTGATTTTTTTTAGATCGTCTATTAGCCATATTACAGTGATAGATTTTCAAGGTAGCAAGTATTCTACTAGTGAAGAGTTACTCTCACAAAGTGGAATTAAAATAGGTGGGCAATTCTTTGCTGTATCAACTAAAGCTGTGGAAGAATCTCTGCTGAAGCTTAAGACGATTAAAGACGTCAGCGTGCAGAAGGATTTCCCCGGGGTGATCACAGTAAAGATTGAGGAATTCCCTGCGGTAGCTTATGAACTGGAACAGGGAGGCCTCTTAAAGGCGATTCTGTCCAGTGGAGCTGCAGTGCCTGTTAATGAGACTGGAATTGCTGTTGAGAAACCTATATTAACGAACTGGGACCCGGATGATCCGAATAAGGCTAAGCTTTGTCAAGCATTAGCAAGCATTCCTAATGAATTGACAAGTGATATCTCTGAGATTGTTCCCTCGCCAACCTTGTCTTTTCCAGACCGGATCAAGCTCTATACTAGATCCCGTTTTGAGGTGATTACAGCCATCTCTTTGCTAAAGAGCAAGGTGTCCTATTTGAATCAGATTATAGAGACTGAACAGCCTGGACTCATTAAAATGCTAGAAGCCGATTCATATGTTCCTTTTCAGGTGGAAAGCGATGAAGAAGATGTTGCGCAAGAGTAGTGTGGAGGTAAATAGTCCCTACTAATAGAGTTAAAAAAATGCTACAATCGGAGTTACGGGCAAGAAGCTATATCCCTCTTTTTTCTTCGATTTTTTTGAGATATAGTACTATATTTGGTTGAAATGACCAATTAGGCCGATATTTCTTGTGATAATTGCTATTTTTACAATAACATATGAGTAACTATTCACATTTGGGGATGTTGGAATATTATTCCGTTCAAAAAATTTGTAGAAAAAAGAGGGAAAGGATTAGGTATGTTGAATATGTACAGAGAAGTTTCCCGGGACCGGGATAAGGTAATGCAATTAATTATGATTATAACAGGAGGTGCCATAGGACTTGAGCAACAATGACATCATTGTTAGTTTGGACATCGGTACATCCAAAGTTCGGGCAATAATTGGGGAAGTTACCAATGGAACCTTTAATATTATTGGCGTTGGATCTGCTGATTCGGAAGGAATACGTAAAGGCGCGATTGTAGATATCGACCAAACTGTGCAATCGATCAAAAGTGCTATAGATCATGCAGAGCAGATGGTGGGTATTCAAATATCAGAGGTTTATGTAGGCATTTCCGGTAATCATATTGGCCTGCAATCCAGCCACGGTGTTGTGGCCGTTCAGAATGAGGATCGTGAAATCGGCGATGATGATATCGATCGCGTAATTAAAGCTGCGGAAGTCATTGCTATGCCTCCGGAGCGTGAAGTGATTGATGTTGTTCCCAAACAATTTATCGTCGATGGTCTTGAAGGAATTCAAGACCCGCGCGGAATGATCGGTGTTCGTCTGGAAGTTGAGGCAACAATCATTACGGGTGCTAAGACGCCAATACATAATCTACTACGCTGTGTTGAGAAATCAGGGCTGAAGGTAAAGGATCTTGTGCTGATGTCTCTTGGAGCTGGTGGATTGGCGCTGTCCAAGGACGAGAAATCGATGGGATCTGTTCTGGTTGATATTGGTGCGGGCTCAACAACAATAGCCATATACGAAGAGGGTTCTCTTAGTGCAACCTCCACGATTCCGATCGGAGGAGAATTCGTAACCAATGATATTGCCTACGGACTTCGGACGCTTACTGATCAAGCGGAGAAGGTAAAACTTAAATATGGTTGCGCATGGATTGACGATGCAGCCTCAGACGTTGTCTTCAAGGTATTGCGCATTGGCAGTAATGTGGAGAAGGAATTTAACCAAGAGGATCTGGCGGCAATTATCGAGCCAAGGGTGCAAGAAATATTCCACCTGATTCGTCAAGAAGTTAAACGGCTTGGTTACAGTGAACTGCCTGGAGGTTATATACTTACAGGTGGGACTGTCTCGATGCCGGGTGTATTGAAGGCTGCTCAGACCGAGCTGGCTGCATCTGTACGCATCGCCGTGCCGGATTATATCGGTGTACGGGACCCTGGGTTTACCGGCGGTGTCGGTATTCTGCATAATGTTGTCCGTAGTTTCCGAGCAAGAAACAGTGGTGGAAGCAGCAACAAAAAGACGGTCAACCGGAGCAAGCAGAACGCCACTCCGAGTCAGGAAACTGTTCAGAAGCCCGGATTTGTGGAGCGTCTAAAAAATATGTTTAGCGAGTTTATATAAGTGTAAGTCCAGATATACTTGGACCGGCCATCCAAGCACATTGAGGGGGAGATGGAACAATATGTTAGAATTTGATTTTGAAATGGAGAGCTTGGCGCAAATAAAAGTCATCGGCGTGGGCGGCGGAGGTAGTAATGCTGTCAACCGGATGATTGAAAACGGCGTTCAGGGTGTAGAATTTATTACGGTTAATACAGACGCCCAAGCGTTGCATATGGCCAAATCGGAGCACAAGCTGCAGATTGGGGACAAGCTGACCCGTGGTTTGGGTGCAGGCGCCAACCCTGAAGTCGGTAAGAAAGCAGCGGAGGAATCCCGTGATCTGATTTCGAATACCCTTAAAGGTGCAGATATGGTATTTGTTACTGCAGGAATGGGTGGCGGTACAGGTACAGGGGCGGCGCCAGTTATAGCTGAAATTGCTAGAGAATGTGGAGCCCTGACTGTGGGTGTAGTTACTCGCCCGTTCACTTTTGAAGGAAGAAAACGTTATAACCAGGCAATGCTTGGAATCGAAGCTTTGAAAGAAAAAGTCGACACGCTAATCGTCATTCCAAATGACCGTTTGCTTGAGATCGTTGATAAGAAAACACCGATGTTGGAAGCTTTCCGTGAAGCAGATAATGTTCTCCGGCAGGCTGTTCAAGGTATCTCTGACCTAATTAAGGTTCCTGGTCTGATTAACCTTGACTTTGCGGATGTAAAGACGATCATGACAGAGCGCGGTTCAGCGCTTATGGGAATTGGTATAGCAAATGGTGAGAACCGTGCGTCTGAAGCAGCACGTAAAGCCATCATGAGCCCACTCTTGGAAACGTCTATTGAAGGCGCCCGCGGCGTAATCATGAATATTACGGGAGGATCTAACCTCTCCCTATACGAAGTCAATGAAGCGGCTGAGATCGTTACATCCGCCTCTGATCCTGAAGTGAATATGATCTTTGGTGCGATAATTGATGAAGGCCTGAAGGATGATATCAAAGTAACAGTAATTGCTACTGGCTTTGAACATAAACCATCGCCTGAAGCTCCAGGACGTCGTCCGGTCTCGACGAATAACGAGCCAGCGGCAGCACCGGATAAGAACGCTGCTAATCTGCGTCCGTTCGGGAATCAGAACACGTCAGATCAGTTGGATATTCCGACGTTCCTGCGTAACCGTAATCGTAGCAACAACGACTAGTTAAATATTTTTATCAAGAAGATATGAAAGCACCGTATTATCCAGCTAATAGAGCTAGGGTACTGCGGTGCTTTTTTTATGTGAAATGCTGTTCAGAAGGAATAAAACCCTCCCACGCTATAACTCGACAAAAAAACCTCAAGAATGCCCCCCAAGTTTAGACAGACTTTGAAAGCGAGACTTTTTATACTAATCATATCGTCCAAAAAACAGAGCCTGATCCATTTTGGCTACAGGATAGATTCCGCCATAGTAGGCAGGTGAATGCACTGGTTGTTTATATTGACTTGATATTCGCCGCCAATCTAGTGATCGACGGAATTCTTTTGTGGCTGACAGGCTGGATGGTCAAGCTGAGGATATCATGGTGGCGGCTAGTCCTCTCAGCTCTGGTTGGTGCGCTCTATGTGGTGATGATGTTTGTGCCGGAGTTGTCTTTCATGTATACCTTCCTCATTAAGTTTGGATTGTCGGTGGTTATGCTATGGATTGCCTTTGGTTTTGGGAGTCTGCAAAGCTACCTTCGCACTATGGGAGCTTTTTATATTATCAACTTCGCAGCTGCTGGTGGGATTGTAGGTATTCACTATTTGCTGCAGAGCTCCGGTGATATTTGGAATGGTATTATGTTCACTGCTTCAGGAGGGCATGCTTACCGCCTAAAGATTGGTTTTTGGTTTGTAATTGCAGTATTTCCCCTGGTGTTAATCTGCTTCAAGGCAGTGCACTCCTCACGAATCAGAAGGGAGCAGCTTGAAACCTATATCGGTGAGGTGGTAGTAGAAATTGATGGAGTGACTGTTTCCTGTCCCGGCCTGCTAGACACAGGTAACCGGCTTTGTGATCCTTTGACCCGCATACCGGTGATGGTTATGGAATCTTCGCTCTGGGAGGGACATCTGCCTGAAACATGGAAAGGTAGACTCACTCAGGACGGAGCGGACAAACTTTTACTAGAAACGGACGGGCAGTCGTTTGCTTGGCAGGATAGGATGCGACTGGTGCCTTACAGGGGAGTTAACCGGGGGGCATCATTTATGCTTGCACTGAAGCCTGATCAGGTGACGATAAAGCTTGGTGAAGATATCTTTTATTGTAAAAGAGTCTTGATCGGGCTGGATGGTGGGACATTGTCGGGGGATGGAGCCTATCGGGCTGTAATACATCCTGATTTGACTCAAAAAGAGAGCGCTATTGATGCAGCACTGCCTTCCTAATCTTTAAAGCTAGCTGAACCAAACTTCTGATGGCTGAAAGCGGGATTTGAAAGCTTCACACGCGAACCGTGCACTTCTTGGAGGAGGAACAAATAATGGTCAAATGGAAAATTGCTCTGCAGCTGCAATATTACCGCATGCTGTTTCTACTAGGGCTGAAGAGTCAGGAAATCTATTATATTGGCGGGAGTGAGGCACTTCCTCCACCGCTGACACGGGAAGAAGAAGAATATCTGCTTCAGCGGCTGTCTAGCGGCGATGCAGCTGTTCGTGCGATGTTGATTGAGCGCAATCTTCGCTTGGTAGTATATATCGCTCGTAAATTTGAGAATACCGGCATCAATATCGAGGATCTGGTTTCGATTGGCGCTATTGGCTTAATTAAGGCTGTGAACACTTTTGATCCTGAGAAAAAAATAAAACTGGCTACTTATGCATCCCGCTGCATAGAGAATGAAATCTTGATGTATCTGCGGCGGAACAGCAAGACACGGAGTGAGGTTTCTTTTGATGAGCCGCTTAATATTGATTGGGATGGCAATGAATTATTGCTTTCTGACGTATTAGGAACGGAAAATGATACCATTTATCGGAACATAGAAGAACAGGTTGATCGCAAGCTGCTGCAAAAGGCACTGGAAAAGCTGAGTGACCGGGAAAGACTCATTATGGAGCTGAGATTTGGCCTGCGCGGAGGCGAAGAAAAGACACAAAAAGATGTGGCCGATCTGCTTGGCATCTCCCAATCTTATATTTCGCGGCTGGAGAAAAGAATTATCAAGCGGCTGCGCAAGGAGTTTAACAAGATGGTGTAAGGTGAAATTAGCAAGGAATAAAATGGCGAGCCCGGGAGATAATGTACAGTAATGTTTCTCCTTGGGAGGTAAATCATCATGACCCGTAATAAAGTCGAGATTTGCGGTGTGGATACTGCTAAGCTGCCTGTTCTAACGAATGTGGAAATGCGGCAACTGTTCACTTCGCTGCAGCAGCAGGGCGAGCGATCCGCCAGAGAGAAATTGGTAAACGGTAATCTTAGACTTGTTCTAAGCGTTATCCAGAGGTTCAATAATAGGGGAGAATTTGTTGACGATTTGTTCCAGGTGGGTTGCATCGGTCTGATGAAAGCCATTGATAATTTCGATTTATCACAAAACGTTAAATTCTCCACATATGCAGTTCCGATGATTATCGGTGAGATTCGGCGTTACCTGCGTGATAACAACCCGATTCGGGTATCACGTTCTCTCAGAGATATCGCCTACAAGGCGCTCCAGGTACGTGATAGTCTGACCAATCAGAACTCGCGGGAACCGACGATATTCGAAATATCAGAAGCGCTGGGTGTGCCGAAGGAAGATGTTGTATTTGCTCTTGATGCCATTCAGGATCCAGTGTCCTTATTCGAGCCGATCTATCATGACGGCGGCGATCCTATTTATGTAATGGACCAGATTAGCGACGATAAGAATAAGGATGTGTCGTGGATCGAAGAAATTGCATTACGTGAAGCGATGCGTAAGTTAGGACAAAGGGAGAAACGAATTTTATCCATGCGGTTTTTCGAAGGGAAAACACAGATGGAGGTCGCAGACGAGATTGGCATTTCACAGGCACAGGTCTCACGTCTGGAGAAATCTGCGATTCAGCAAATGCAAAAACACGTGAAATCTTAGAGCAGTAGCCATGAGGAGATATTCCAGAATCCGGGTTAAGGATTTTGGGCGATCTCCTCTTTTTAATGAATGTAGACAAGCTTCCGTATCATATATTGGACTATAGGTCGGATTGTACAGGGGTGGTGAGATGAACGAGGATTATCAAGGGTCTGCCAAAAAAATGAAAATCTCTGATTTTCAGACGAAGGATGTTATCAACATTGTAGATGGCAAGCGGCTGGGGCAGATTAGTGATCTGGAGCTTGATTTGCGCCGTGGTGTCATAGATGCCATCGTTATACCCGGATACACTCGGTTTATGGGATTGTTCGGAGGCGGGACAGATCTGATTATTCCATGGCGGAATATAGTCAAGATCGGGTCCGATGTAGTGCTCGTGAAGATTGAAGAGTCACGGATGTCTCCGGGACAGGAAGAGCGGGAAACGATGTATCTGGAGCGGGGAGATCGCAGCGAACGGCGCACTTATTAATTAGGTGCGTTTTTTGTTTTTTTATTTAAGAATTTAGGCGATCTGGCTTAAGCGTCACTTTGTACGGGTATTTACATGTGGTACACTAAGGCGGAGGTGAGGAAATGGAACCGTTTGTGCAGGGGAAAGAAATGCTTATGCTGCTCCATCTGGAGCCGTGGCGAGTGGAGCATAACGAGATTACAGCGGGGTTTACTGGTAGACAGGGAGGGGCTAGCAAGGCGCCCTATGACAGCCTGAATTGTGCGTTTCACGTTGGGGATGCTCCTGAAGCTGTCCTGAGCAATCGGAGAGCGCTTGCCGAAGCTCTTGATTTCAAACCGGAAGCATGGACCTGTGGAGAACAAACCCATGGGGCAGAGATAGCTGTGGTAAGGGAAGTAGACCGTGGGCGGGGACAACAGGACAGAGCATCGGCATTTCAAGCCACGGACGGTCTGCTGACGGATGTGCCCGGGGTTTTGTTGACTTCTTTTTATGCGGATTGTGTGCCCCTTTATTTTTATGATCCCGTGCGTAGAGTCGTCGGTCTTGCGCATGCAGGCTGGAAAGGGACGGTGGCTCAGATTGCCGCAGCCATGGTGAATAAGCTGCAAACGGTATACGGCAGCAATCCACATGATATTGTGGCAGCGATCGGTCCATCCATTGGCGACTGCTGTTATGAGGTGGATGATTATGTGATGGAGCATGTTCGCCAGTTGGAGGGCAGCTTGAATGAGGGTATAGAAACTTTCGATGCTGTGGAGCTTTACAGAGCCTCAGAGACTGATCAGAGTAAATACTTGCTAAACTTGAAAGAAATGAATCGACGCATTATGATAAAAGCAGGAATATTGCCGACTCATATCGAATGTACAACATGGTGTACAAGCTGTAATCGTGATTTGTTTTTTTCATATCGCAAAGAAAACGGTATTACAGGCAGAATGACGAGCTGGATCGGAATAAAGGAGAGTTGAAAGTTGTCTTTAACACTGCAGGAGAGAATTGCTGAGGTAGAGCAACGTGTAGCACGTGCCTGCGCGGCAAGCGGCCGGGATCGTAATGACGTCAAGGTAATTGCAGTGACGAAATATGTTTCTCTGGAAATGGTATCCTCCGTATTGGAGGCAGGACTAGAGCATATTGCCGAGAGTCGCTGGCAGGATGCTGAGCACAAATGGAAGGTTTTAGGGGACAAAGGGACATGGCATTTTATCGGGCATTTGCAAACCAATAAGGTTAAAGACGTTATTGGAAAATTTCAATATATACACTCTTTGGACCGGATGTCTCTGGCGCAAGAATTACACAAAAAGGCGCTTGCCGCCGATCAGGAAGTGAATGTGTTTCTTCAAGTGAATATCTCTGGCGAAGATACGAAGTTCGGTCTGTCACCTGAGGCAGTACCTGGATTTTTACGTGAAATCGCTAGTTTGGACCGCGTTAAGGTAATTGGACTTATGACGATGGCACCTTTAGAAGGTGATCCAGAGCTTACCCGTCCTGTATTTCGCGGACTTCGTGAGCTGCGCGATGAGCTTAATCAACTTGCTTTGACACCTGAGCCGATTACGGAGCTGTCCATGGGAATGTCGAATGATTTTGAAGTGGCGATACAGGAAGGAGCTACCTGGGTACGCCTGGGTACGGTGTTAGTAGGCCATTAGGAGGGATCGTGATGAGCGTTATGAACCGATTTATGAGTTTTTTGGGCTTGCAGGAGGAAGAGGAAGTTGTGGAGCGGGAGCAAATCCACGAAGAGGATGAGTATGAGCCGGCCCCTGTAGAAACCCGCAAAAATCAAAGGGGCAACGTTGTCAGTATCCATTCGCAAAAAAATGTCAAGGTTGTATTATATGAACCACGTTCATATGATGAGGCACAGGAGATTGCTGATCATCTTCGTTCGCATCGGACGGTAGTAATTAACCTGCAGCGTGTTCGCAATGATCAAGCAATGAGAATTATTGATTTTCTCAGTGGAACTGTTTATGCCCTTGGGGGAGGAATCTCTAAAATTGGGGGCAATATATTTATGTGCACTCCAGATACTGTTGAAATTCAAGGCTCCATTACAGAAATCCTAGGTGACGATCAAGACTATAACAGAATGAGGTGAATGGGCTTTGCTTCAAATTGATTACATTATCGATATTTTGTTTAATATTTATTTTTACATGATTATTTTCTATGTGCTAATGTCCTGGTTACCCAACGTTCGTGATAACTTCATTGGAGAACTGCTAAGCAAACTCGTAGAGCCGTATTTAACACCTTTCAGACGGTTTATTCCACCGCTCTTCGGTACACTTGATATCTCTCCAATCATTGCATTACTTGTCTTGGAATTCGCAGCAGGCGGACTTAAATCTATCCTGCATTTGATTTTTTAGGCATCTGTGATGAAGAACGAAGTTTACGGGCATTTTCATCCCGATGAACGTCAATTTGTGGACAAGGCCTTTGAATGGGTTACCAACGCTGGAGAATATCATGAGACTAAATTAACTGAATTTCTCGATCCCCGCCAAGGTTTTATTCTGCAAACTTTAGTTAACCGCCATCCTGACGTGATTGTTAAATGGGAGGGTGGACATGCTGAGGCAGAGCGGAAGCGAGCGCTTGTCGCCCCTGATTATCGTGATCTGGATCAGGAAGACATGGAGCTGAAGGTGCTTGCGATAACCTCAGGGGAGCAGAAGTTTCTGGCCTTGGAGCACGGGGACTACATGGGTTCTATTCTGGGGCTGGGCGTTAAACGAGGCAAAATCGGTGATATTCATGTTCTGGACGATGGTTGTCATGTTGTAGTCGCTGCTGATATTGCAGATTATTTAGCTATGAATTTAACTGGAGTGCACCGGATACAGGTAAGTACGGAAGTATTACCCCTTTCCGCCTTGCGTAATAGTGAGGTTAAGCTGGAAGTGATGGATTTGACTGTAGCGTCCCTGCGATTGGATGGCATTGCCGCAGATGTAACACGGCTTAGCCGAAGCAAAATTCTTGCTCCCATCAAGGCTGGACGCGTTCGGGTAAACTGGAAAGTGGAGGAAGACCCATCCTGCAGTCTTAAGGATGGTGACATGGTATCTATTCAAGGTTTCGGTCGCTTCAAGGTGCTAGAGGTCGGCAGTTTGACGAAAAAGGGCCGATACCGTGTTCAGATTGGTAAATTTGTGTGAATCCCTTGCAGGAATACGGTCTTACTTGTCGAAATTGATTATTTCGAGGGAATCAAACATTTTTAAAGCTGGACGCCGATACTTTAAAGAAGAGGCGGACCATAAATGGCAGGCGGAACACAGAAACACCTTCTGCCTTTACTTGAAGTACAGTCTTTCTTCTTTGTCTGCCGCTTAGTTGCGATTTAGAGATAAAGAAGGTCCGAAATTTCTAGGAGGTGCACAGCATGCCATTAACACCGCTCGATATACATAACAAGGAGTTTTCTCGGAGACTTCGCGGTTATGATGAGGACGAGGTCAACGAATTTCTAGATCAAGTGATCAAGGATTACGAAAGCGTCATCCGTGAGAACAAGGAACTGCAGAATCAGCTCTTGTCTATTCAAGAGCGTCTGGATCATTTTGTGAATATTGAAGAAAGTTTATCAAAGACGATCTTAGTCGCTCAGGAAGCGGCGGATGATGTGAAGAACAACTCCAAGAAGGAATCCCAGCTCATTATCAAGGAAGCGGAGAAAAACGCCGATCGGATTATTAACGAAGCGTTATCCAAATCCCGTAAGGTTGCTATTGAGACTGAAGAATTGCGTAAGCAAGCTTCGATCTATCGCACTCGTTTCCGGACATTAGTGGAAGCTCAGCTGGAGCTGTTATCACAGGATGACTGGAATGCCTTAGAGAGTCGTGAGGCGAGCGAGAACGTAGCCTTCAAGGATGATGTTCTTCATCGCATCTAAAGGTTTCAGACGATAATTGGCTAAATAGAGGGAGCTATTCCCTCTATTTTTATTTTCCGATAAAATAGACCATAATAAAGTGAACTCCATGCGCAAGTACGTCCTTAATAGCTAGATTGGGCGAATGGCTGTTGACATTTAGATTCAAAAAGTCTATAAATAGAACATATCTGTATAATGTTTATATGTATTCGATGACGGGACAAGTACGACAAGGTAACGTTCTCCAGAGAGTCGGCGATTGCTGAGAGCCGATTGTTCGAGCCCTGCCGGAAGATCTTCCCCTAGAAGTTAAGCTGAAGCGTTGATCGTGCGTAAGCTTAACCGTCTGCCGGACGTTACACCGGACCTGTGCACAAGATTTACGCGCAGGACTGAGATTGTGCTGAATACACTCCCCTTAAGGATGTGCTCATGCGCAGAATTAGGGTGGTATCGCGAGCGTCGTCTCGCCCCTTTGGGGGTGGGATGACGCTTATTTTGTTGTTCCGGGGCGGCCATCCCCCTAAATCCCCCTTTCTAAGGGGGACCCCAAGGGCTGCCGCCCTCTGGACACCCGCAAAGTAAAGCCTCGTGCAAATAGGTACGGTGGTGGAAACAAACGGACTCATGTGGCTGAACGAGCGGCCCTTCTTAGGCTCCCCTGGCGGGTTCGCCTGCGGGGCCTTAACGGCAAGAGCGGTGCGCGACCAGCTGCGCAAGGTCGCGAAATGGCGCCCCGAGCGATTGCTGCCCTAACGGGATCGCGGCTCGGGTGCCCGGAAAGAAGGGGCGGTTGCTGCGCAATGCCGCCGAAGCCCCCGAGCGATTGCTGCCCTGCGGGATCGCGGCTCGGGAGCCAGGGCAAGAGCGGTGTGCGACCAGCTGCGCAAGGTCGCTCATTGGCGCCCCGAGCAATTGCTGCCCTAACGGGATCGCGGCTCGGGTGCCAGGGCAAGAGCGGTGAGCGGCCAGCTGCGCAAGGTCACTCATTGGCGCCCCGAGCGATTGCTGCCCTACGGGATCGCGGCTCGAGAGCCAGGGCAAGAGCGGTGAGCGACCAGCTGCGCAAGGTCACTCATTGGCGCCCCGAGCGATTGCTGCCCTGCGGGATCGCGGCTCGGGAGCCAGGGCAAGAGCGGTGAGCGACCAGCTGCGCAAGGTCGCGTATGGCCCCGAGCGATTGCTGCCCTAACGGGATCGCGGCTCGGGTGCCCGGAAAGAAGGGGCGGTTGCTGCGCAATGCCGCCGAAGCCCCCGAGCGATTGCTGCCCTAACGGGATCGCGGCTCGGGTGCCCGGAAAGAAGGGGCAGCTGCTGCGCAGGATCGCCCAAGGATCGAAAAGAGCTTTATAGACTAATCCATGAAAGGATTGACCATCACATGCAAAAAGTAGATGTCAGAGAAAAGGCGCGGGCAAGAGATGTCCGCATATTGAAGAAATGGAACGAAGAGAATACGTTCCGCAAGTCCATGGAGAACCGTGAGGGACGTCCAAACTATGTATTCTATGAAGGTCCGCCAACAGCAAACGGTGCGCCGCATATCGGACACGTGCTGGGACGGGTAATCAAGGATTTCATCGGTCGTTACCAGACAATGAAAGGTTACCGCGTGGTACGTAAAGCAGGCTGGGATACACATGGTCTGCCAGTAGAACTAGGTGTACAAAAGAAGCTTGGCATCTCCGGTAAACAAGAGATTGAGGAATATGGCGTAGAAAAATTCATCCAGGAATGTAAAGACAGCGTCTTCGGTTATGAGAAGCAATGGCGTGAATTTACAGAAGCGATTGGATACTGGACAGATCTAGATAATCCTTACGTAACCTTGGATAACACCTATATCGAAAGTGTATGGAACATCTTGGCTACAGTGCATGAGAACGGGTTGCTTTACCGCGGACACCGTGTTAGCCCGTATTGCCCGAGCTGCCAGACTACATTAAGCTCGCATGAAGTTGCCCAAGGCTACAAAACCGTTAAGGATCTCAGTGCAACTGCGAAGTTCAAGCTGGATGACAGCGGAGACTACGTATTGGCTTGGACGACAACACCTTGGACCTTGCCAGCCCATATGGCGCTAGCTATGAATCCGGACATGGATTATGTACGTGTGCAACAAGAAGATGGTGTGTACATCGTTGCTAAAAACTTGGTCGAAGAAGTAATGAAAGGCGAGCACACAGTCCTTTCTACACATAAAGGTTCCGAGTTTATCGGTAAAACTTACGCACCTCCATTCGGATATATTAAGGCAGAGAAAAGCAATGTTATCGTAGGTGCTTCTTTCGTTACAGATTCCAGTGGTACAGGGATCGTACACATGGCACCAGCACATGGTGAAGATGACTACAAGACTTGCCGTGAGAATGGCATCAGCTTCGTAAATGTGGTTGATAATTCCGGTAAGTATACGGATGTAGTTTCTGATTTTGCGGGACGTTTTGTTAAGGATTGCGATCTGGATATCATTAAGGTTTTGTCTGAAAAAGGATTGCTTTACGGTAAAGAGAAATACGAGCACAGCTATCCGTTCTGCTGGCGTTGTGATACACCACTTTTGTATTACGCAACAGACAGCTGGTTCATCAACACTACAGCGATCAAAGATCAGCTGATTGCTAACAACAACAGTGTGGCTTGGTACCCTGAGCATGTACGTGAAGGTCGTTTCGGGAAGTTCTTGGATGAACTGGTTGACTGGAATATCAGCCGTAACCGTTATTGGGGTACACCCCTCAACGTCTGGGTATGTCAAGAAACGGGCAAAGAGTTTGCACCACACAGCATTGAAGAGCTAAGAGCGATGGCGATTGGTGATGTTCCTGAAGATATCGAGCTGCATAAACCTTTCGTGGATAAGATCAAGCTGCGCAGTCCGTTTAGCGAAGGTGCAGAGATGGTTCGTACATCGGAAGTGATCGACGTATGGTTCGACAGTGGCTCAATGCCTTTTGCACAAAGCCATTATCCATTTGAGAACGAGGATAAGCTGAATGATCAGTACCCGGCAGATATGATCTGTGAAGGGATCGACCAGACCCGCGGATGGTTCTACAGCTTGCTTGCAGTATCCACCTTGTTTAAGGGTAAAGCTCCATATAAAGCAGTTATTGCTCACGGTCATATCCTCGATGAGAATGGTCAAAAAATGTCCAAATCCAAAGGCAATGTTATTGATCCTTGGGAAATCATGAACGATTACGGCACGGATGCATTCCGTTGGGCTATTTTGTCCGACAGTGCACCGTGGAATAATAAACGTTTCTCGCGTGGTCTTGTAGGTGAGACAAAATCTAAAGTAGTGGATACGCTGGTGAATACACATGCCTTCTTAACGCTTTATGCGGGCATCGATGGATACGACCCAGCCGATCATCCTTTTAAGGTATCAAAACATAAGCTGGACCGCTGGATCCTGTCCCGTCTGAACAGCTTGATTCTTTTGGTGGATAAAGGACTTGCGGTAAATGACTTCGTAAATACGTCTAGAGCGATTGAGAACTTTGTGGATGAGCTGAGCAACTGGTATATCCGTCGTTCCCGTGACCGCTTCTGGGGTAGTGGTCTAGGTGAAGATAAATTGGATGCTTACCGTACGTTGACTCATGTGCTTTTGGCGACAGCGACTTTGATGGCTCCATTTACACCGATGTTGTCCGAAGATATCTTCACGAACCTTGGCGGCGGAGAAAGTGTGCATTTGGCAGACTACCCGGTTGCTGACGAGAACTTGATCGATAAAGAGCTGGAAGAGGATATGGAAAGTGCAAGACAGATCGTTGAGCTGGCGCGTAACGTACGTAACGAAACAGGCATTAAGAATCGTCAACCGCTGTCCGAGCTGATCGTTTCGATGAACCGTGACTTCCATTTGTCTGAGTATGAAGAGATCATCAAAGACGAGATCAACATCAAGAACATCGTGCTGGAGAACAGTGACAGCGGATTTGTTGATTTCACGCTCAAGCTGAATCTTAAGGTTGCCGGTAAAAAATACGGTAAAAACGTAGGCTTCCTGCAAGGCTTTCTGAAAGCTATGGATAGTGACTCTACCCGTAAAGCGGTGCAAGACGGCTCAATCGCGATTGCGACACCTGAAGGTGAAGAGCTTGTAATCACTTCTGAAGAGCTGCTTGTTGAAAAACAAGCCAAAGCAGGTTTCGCCGCAGCTTCCGGATATGGAGTTACGGTTGCGCTCAATACCGAAATCACGCCTGAGCTTGAACAAGAAGGCTGGGTTCGTGAGATTATTCGTGCGGTTCAAGATTACCGTAAACGTCTGGATCTGCCGATCGAGAAACGGATCGCACTCACTTTGAAGTTAGACGATGAGCTAAAAGCAGCTGTTACAGCATTTGACAATGTACTGCGAGACAATGTACTTGTGACTACGGTTGATTTTGATGGAGAACATGCTTTTGAGACGGTAGAAGTCGGTGATAAATCAATCGGTATCCATATCGAAGCATAATTCTGCATTACCTGTCCCAAAACAGCATATACTAGCGGCATAAGTGTAAACGGAGATCTTCCGTTTATGCGGGAAATATAGTCTTTATATTTCGGCGCAAAACTAACGAGTCCCGAGCTTAAGGAGATGAATTCTCTTTGGCCGGGCTCGTTTACTTTGTAGCGAAGGAAAGACATATGAGAGGAGCCGTAGCTGTGGAGGGAAACAAGAGGAGAATCTCCATTAAGACATCCGGCAATAAGAATAACCCAGACAAGGAAAAGGAGAATAAGGCTTTTCCTGAAGTTAATCCTGAGTATCTAACAGCAGATCCGCGTAATCCCGAGGATATTCCGCTGGAAGAAAAAATGAATACGATGTACCGATTGACCTTTGAGTGGGCTCATATTTTGGAAAAATCCCGAATTTATCAATATACGGATCTACTATATTCACCTTGGCGGTTGATTTGGAGAAATATTTTATTTGGAGCAGCTCGGGGAGTTGGGATTGCACTGGGTTTTACTTTTTTTGCGGCAACGATTATTTATATCCTTCAGGGACTAGGCGCGCTCAATCTACCGATCATTGGGGATTATATTGCGGATATTGTGCGGATCGTACAGCGTCAGCTAGAATTCAAATAGCCATCGAAACGTTAAGATTAAAAACAGCGAACCATTCCTTAAAACTGGAACAGTACGCCGTTTAAATGATTTTGTGTATGGGACATCTGTGTTTAGTCTTCCTCGAGAGGATCAAGACTATGGGTTGCCTCGTCACTGTCCAAATAACGCTGGTAGCTCCGTCCCGGCACTACAATCAGATTGTTGCCCGTGATATCAGTGGCGATAAAGTTCTCCCAAGGCTCTACGCAGCCTTCCAGCTCATCGGCTTCAATCTCCATATCATTATAAGAATCAATATTGTTGCCCTCCGCCATGGCGGGAGAATTCGAGGTACCCCAGCTTTCAACAATCTGCCAGGCATCCTCGCCGTCAAAACCGTTTTGATCGTCGCGCTCATCCAGACTGGTGCGTCCAAAAGGTGGAGATAACAGCTCCTCTTCCACTGGACGAGTGAAAGGTGCGTTTTGCCGCGGGTTGTGCTCTTTACAATAAAGTGTGGAAGGGATGGCAGATAAACGTTCAAAAGGGATCGGCTCACCACTAGCCTTGCATATCCCATAAGTGCCATTATCCATAGCGGATAAAGCAGCTTCAATATCGTCCAGCTCATGCTCGTCCCGTTCTAACAGTGAAATGTCCATGGAGCGATTATACAAATCGGTGGCTGCATCTCCTGGATGGTTGTCATTCTCGGAAAGTTCTCCGGAACCATCCCGCATGGATTCATCTAAGCCGTAATGCTCATTATTCTGAAGCCTGCGCTGAATCGTATCCCGATCTTTTTCCAATCGTGCACGTAGCTCTGAGAGCTGCTGTACTGTCAGGTGCGTCATAATGAGAAAGCTCCTTTCTGTACCTTTTATAAGAATCATTCCGACTTGCCGGATAACACCGGATGGTTCTTCTGTTAGGTTGACCGGAGAGCAGGGATTTTACCGCTGGAAAATAGTCCCCAAGATTGAACTTAGCGGATGTCCCGCAATAGACGATTCTTTAAGGGCTGTGCTACAATATACAAGTCTTTAAACAGTATTCGTACCGCATTTAGCGGGAAAAATAAGAACGGAGTGACAACTTCTGTGGTGTACTATTTGATTGCTCTTATTGTATTTTTGGTGGATCAAGGGACAAAGTATCTCATTGCTACACGTCTGGAGATCGGAGAACAGATTTCTGTTATCGGAGATTTTTTCCTGATTACCTCTCATCGCAATCGCGGGGCTGCTTTTGGGATTCTCGAAGGTCAGCAATGGTTCTTCTTTCTAGTTACGGTTGTAGTGGTTAGTGGTATCGTTTGGTATTTGAACAAGACTAGACACTCGCGGAAGCTGTTATCTGTTGCCCTAGGGCTTGTACTGGGTGGAGCTATCGGTAACTTCCTGGACCGGATAATCAATGGTGAGGTTGTTGATTTCCTTCTGTTCAATTTTGGGAGCTATAGCTTCCCGATTTTTAATGTGGCGGATTCTTGTATCGTCATTGGGGTTGGATTGATTCTTCTGGATTCTTTTCGTGACCTTAAAAACGGCGAAGAAATTACAGAAATAAAAGAAGTAAAAGAAGCAAAGGAAGTAAGAGAAGGGAATGAATGATTTGAATAAAGACGTCAATCACCAAGCGGCATCTACGAGCGAAGAAGAGAGGGACGTCACGGAATGGACCGTTTCGGCAGAGAACGCGCGGGAGCGAATCGATAAATATATTACGGAATCATGGGAAGAAGAAATTTCCCGTTCTCAGGTGCAGCTGTGGATCAGCGGCGGTAACGTTACGGTTAATGGCAAGCCAGTGAAAGCCAACTATAAGCTATCGGAAGGCGACGTGGTTAGCGTTGTTGTCCCTGAAGCAGAAGTAACGGATTTGATCGCGGAGAACATTCCTCTTGAAGTTGTATATGAAGACAGCGATGTCATTGTGATTAATAAACCCCGGGGCATGGTTGTGCATCCAGCTGCGGGACATCCGTCAGGCACCTTAGTAAATGCGCTGATGTATCACTGTAAGGATCTGTCCGGCATTAACGGTGAGATTCGTCCAGGTATTGTACATCGGATCGATAAGGATACCTCTGGTCTTATCATGGTGGCTAAGAATGATGCCAGTCATGCCTCACTTGCCGCACAGCTTAAAGAGCATAGTGTTACGCGCCGATATATTGCAGTCGTACACGGCAACTTGTCGCATGATAAGGGCACTGTTGACGCACCGATTGGCAGAGATCCACATGATCGCAAGCTATACACAGTAACCGAAAAGAACAGCAAAAAATCCGTGACCCATTTTACAGTAATGGAACGCTTCGGAGATTGTACACTGCTGGAGCTGCAGCTGGAGACTGGCCGCACGCATCAGATCAGGGTACATATGAAGTTCATTGGCCATCCACTTGTAGGCGATCCGATATATGGACGCAGCAAGGGCACTACGATGAATGGACAAGCGTTGCATGCGGCGGTGCTCGGATTTATTCATCCTACTACAGGTGAATATAAAGAATTCAGCAGACCTATTCCGGAGGACATGGAAGAAGTCCTGTTCACACTACGCAGCAGATAAGTACAAATGAAGTGATAATTAGTCTATGGTATTGAACACTACTTTACGGCATATTTAAAAACATAAGGATAAAGAAAGGGTAATGCCTTATTCTTTATCCTTATTTTTATAATGAAACGGATATCCGGAAACATACGCCATCCAAGGGACGGCGAAGCCGTTTCTTTTAAAAGTAGAATAGATATTCAGGAGATGAGATGACAGTATGAGTATTGAACAATACCAAGATAGCTTCATTCAGACTAATTTTGCAGACCGCATCGGCGGTGCCAATTATGGCAAAGACACTTCGATTTATAAATTCGAGAAAATCAAACGTGCTAAAGCATCCGCAAAACAGGATTTTCCTAACATTGAACTAATTGATATGGGCGTAGGCGAGCCGGATGAGATGGCGGATGCGGGTATCGTAGCTAAGCTTGCTGAAGAAGCAGCGAAGGAAGAAAACCGCGGATATGCGGACAACGGAATTGCCGAATTCAAGACTGCTGCTGCTGAATATTTGCGGGAAGTTTTCCGGGTGGAAGGAATTGATCCAGAAACGGAAGTAGTTCACTCCATCGGATCGAAGCCTGCGCTGGCTATGTTGCCATCTTGTTTTATCAATCCAGGTGATATCACGATTATGACCGTGCCGGGTTATCCAGTCTTGGGTACACATACTAAATATTTGGGTGGACAAGTATTTACAGTGGAGCTGAAGAAGGAGAATAAATTCCTTCCAGATTTGAACGAAATTCCGGAAGACATTGCTCGTAAAGCTAAGCTTCTTTATCTAAACTATCCAAACAATCCAACGGGCGCTAGTGCCACTCCTGAGTTTTTTGCTGAGGTCGTTGCATGGGCGAAAAAATACGATGTAGTGGTTATCCATGACGCACCTTATGCTGCCTTGACTTATGACGGTTTGAAGCCACTTAGCTTCCTCTCCGTTCCAGGTGCAAAGGATGTGGGTGTAGAGCTGCATTCTCTTTCTAAGTCTTACAATATGACGGGCTGGAGAATTGGTTTTGTGGCTGGTAATCCGCTAGTGGTTAAAGCTTTCAGCGATGTGAAGGATAATAACGATTCCGGCCAATTTATCGCGATTCAAAAAGCAGCGGCTTATGGTCTTGCTCATCCGGAGATTACTGAAGCGATTGCGGATAAATACTCCCGTCGTCACAACCTGCTGGTTGATGCACTGAACAGCCTTGGCTTTAAGGCTGAGAAGCCAAAAGGTTCCTTCTTCCTGTATGTCGCTGCACCTAAGGGAATCAAAGGCGGCCGTCGCTTTGAATCCGGTGAGGATTTCTCCCAATTCCTGATTCGTGAGAAGCTGATCTCCACTGTGCCTTGGGATGATGCAGGTCCGTTTGTTCGTTTCTCCGTTACCTTTATTGCTAAAGGTGAAGAGGAAGAGAGACGTGTCATCTCTGAAATTCAAAGACGTCTTAGCGATGTGGAATTTGAGTTTTAAGCATTGTTATTGAAATTAATGAGGCTGTCTCAAAAGTAGTGAATTCTACTTGGGGGCAGCTTCTTTTTTATGGAATAGGAAATGTGGATGTTGCTGTGCCTTATGACTATATGCCACGTGTCGTGTTCTGTACTATTGGGGTGGGTGGTGGATCAATGCTGTGTGTGATTTTCGTACAGCTTGCAGTAGATGATTTGTGGTAGCTGTGACGGTGGAATTTGTGCGGTGGACTTGTGTGGCGGACTTGTGTGGTGAGCTATATGCGTTCTGTGTTTGTGCGAAGTAAAGAGTGGGTTATAAACTAATTAGGGAAAAACTCCCTGAAATTAGCCGATATTCGCTCTGAATTTACGAAACCAGGGAAAAACTCCCTAATAATCAGGGGGTTTTCTATATTAATCACTGAATCGGCCAACAATTAGGGAAGTTTTCCCTAATTACAAGTCTGATGAACAGAAATCACTGACTTTCAGGGAGAAATTCCCTAATTACTATATAAGAACCTCACCAATTGCATCATTTTCAGCATTACTAGGTGCGCCTCTTGAACCATTTGGACATCAAGTAGTGTTAAGAACATAAACGAGGCTGTCCAAAAAGCGATGAAACGGCTATTTGGGTTCAGCCTCGTTTTTTATGCAGATATACTGAGTACCGCTTTCCCCTTGTTGTTAATAGAAGTAAGGAAGAGAAGTGCAAAAGTTTAGGCAGAGAAAGTTGACATGAGGGGGTTGTTCTGTCATAATTCTTGTTAAATGAATAGCGCCTTTAATTCAGTCCTGTGAGGCTGGCAAGGTAACGTGAATCGAGGTTCGCGACTCTTAGAAAGGTATCCGTGTGTAAATACGGAACTGTCTTTTTATGCGCGCGGCCGTCATCTTCCTCATCTGCGGATTTCACTCCTTGCCTGTTATAGGCAAGGAGTTTTTTGATTTCCGGGAACTTGAATAGGCGAACAAGCTGGAGGGTGACAAGATTATGGTTACTGAGAAAAATGTCATTATGGATGAAACGGCGATCCGCCGGGCCTTATCGCGTATTGCTCATGAGATTTTGGAGAAGAACAAAGGTATCGAAAATTGTCTGCTGGTCGGCATTCGGACACGAGGTGTGTATCTGGCACAGCGTATCGCTGAGCGCATCAAGGAGATTGAAGGCGTCGAGATTCCATACGGTGAGCTGGATATCACACATTACCGGGATGATCGTGAAGTGGAAGGCAGTGAAGCAGTAGTGAAGAGTAACGTCGTTATTACTTCAGGAAGTGCTGGCATCCATGATCAGAAAGTCATTTTGTTCGATGATGTACTTTACACCGGACGCACCATCCGCGCGGCGATGGACGCTTTGATGGATTGCGGACGCCCACGAATGATTCAACTGGCAGTACTGGCTGACCGCGGACACCGCGAGCTGCCGATCCGGCCGGACTACATCGGTAAGAATGTACCTACCTCAAAGCACGAGCAGATTGAAGTGGCGCTGAAGGAATACGACGGCAAAGATGAGGTCTACATTATTTCAAACCGGGAGGAACGATAACATCATGACACTTACCAAGGTAAAGGAACGTAGTCTGCTGGGAATCAAAGAGCTTGACCGGTCGGAAATTATCCAACTGCTTGACAGAACAGCATTTTGGGACAATCAAAGTGAAAAGCTGACGCCCATCTTGAACTCCCATTTTATTTCTAACATGTTTTTTGAGAACAGCACACGCACACGCTTCTCTTTCGAGATGGCAGAGAAACGACTAGGTGCGCAAGTACTTAATTTTACGGCTGCAGCTTCTAGTGTAGAAAAAGGGGAGTCGATCTACGATACAGTGCGCACACTGGAATCGATGGGGATCGATGCCGGAGTTGTGCGTTTGAAGCCTGCAGGTGTGCTGCAGCAGTTAGCTGAGAAGGTGTCCATACCGCTTATCAATGCGGGCGACGGTAACAATGAACATCCTACGCAGGCGCTGCTTGATTTATACACCATGACCAAAACCTTTGGGGAACTAAAAGGCCTGACAGTCTCCATCATTGGGGACATTATGCATAGCCGCGTAGCGCGTTCTAATCTCTGGGGGCTTACGAAAATGGGAGCCAAGGTGCAGTTCTGCGCACCGGATAATATGAAGGCTCCTGAGCTTATGGAGTATGCGCCTTACGTAACTATGGAAGAAGCTCTTAAAGCGGATGTAGTAATGATGCTTCGAGTACAGCTTGAGCGCCATACTTCCGGCATTAAGCTGTCTGCTGAAGATTACCGTAGCCACTATGGTCTAACAGAAGAGCGGGCAGCTAAGCTCGCCAAAGACACAATCATTATGCATCCAGCTCCGGTTAACCGGAATCTAGAGATTGATGATGCAGTAGTAGAGTGCAGTCAATCGCGGATTTTCCCGCAAATGTCTAATGGCGTACCGGTCCGGATGGCGGTTCTCGAAAGAGCTTTACTATAAGCTTACAGAATGCTAACGTATAGAGACTAATAAATATACACAAAGATGAATTTTTATTATATAATAACGAGAGGGCCCGCAGCTGTGATCTGAGGGTAAAGGTAGAATCATGACAGTGATTATTAGAAACGCCAGCGTATTGAATAAGGAAGGCTTGCTTGAGCGCAAACACATCGAACTACAGGATGGTGTGATCTCGGCTATAATCGACGGAAATGAAGCTATCGGAGAAGCCACGGAGATCATTGATGCTGAAGGTAAGCTGCTTATTCCGGGACTCATTGATATGCATGTGCACTTGCGTGAACCGGGATTTGAACACAAGGAAACAGTGGAAACCGGAAGTCGCTCAGCTGCTAAAGGCGGATTTACAACCATTGCATGTATGCCAAATACTCGTCCGGTGACAGATAGCCCGGAGATCGTGCAATTTGTGAAAGACAAGGCGCGTGAAGCAGGACTAGTTAAAGTGCTTCCTTATGCAGCCATTACGAAAAATGAGCTCGGACGTGAGTTGACGGATTTTGCGGCGCTCAAAGAAGCTGGAGCTATTGGTTATACAGACGACGGTGTGGGCGTACAAAGTGCTCAAATGATGAAAGATGCAATGAACATCGCAGCATCGCTCGATATGCCAGTCATTGCTCACTGCGAAGATAACTCGCTGGTTGAGGGCTGCTGTGTAGCTGAAGGTGAGTTCGCTAAGAAGCATGGCCTCAAAGGAATTCCGAATGAGTCAGAAGCGATCCATGTTGGACGCGATATTTTGCTGGCAGAAGCGACAGGCGTTCATTACCATGTATGCCATGTCAGTACTGAACAGTCGGTGCGGCTGATTCGCCAAGCAAAAGAGATCGGTATTAAAGTAACTGCTGAGGTATGTCCGCATCACTTGCTTCTTGCTGAAGACGATATTCCAGGCCTGGATGCCAATTGGAAAATGAACCCGCCGCTGCGCTCCCGCCGCGATGTTGAGGCGTGTATCGAAGGGTTGCTTGATGGCACACTAGATATGATTGTTACAGATCATGCGCCACATAGTGAGGAAGAGAAAGCAAAAGGAATGCAGCTGGCACCTTTTGGTATCGTTGGATTCGAGACAGCTTTCCCACTCTTATACACAGCGTTTGTAGAAACCGGAAAATGGGATTTATCCTTACTAGTACAAAGAATGACTGCCGATCCTGCACGGGTATTCAGATTGAACACCGGGGTTATGGAGATCGGAGCTCCTGCAGATTTGACACTGATCGATCTGGAGCAGGAAAAAGAAGTAGACCCAAGTTCCTTCGCAAGCAAAGGACGTAACACTCCTTTTGGCGGCTGGAAGCTTAAGGGTTGGCCGGTAAAAACTTGGGTGGACGGCAAAGCCGTATGGACTGAGAAAAACTAGCGGACTGGTGAGGCGAAATTGCTGATCTTTGCGGATCAGCAATTTGAGCGCGTACACTCCGGAAGGCATGCAAGGCATACGTATTAGACTACAGAACATGAAGGAGTGGAAGGGAATGCAGGCGAGATTGCTGCTTCAAGACGGAACTTTATTTACAGGTACCGCATTTGGCGCTGAAGGTGAAAAGACAGGCGAGGTTGTTTTTAACACAGGAATTACAGGATATCAAGAGGTGCTGTCTGACCCTTCATATTGCGGGCAAATCGTTACCATGACGTACCCATTGATCGGGAACTACGGGATTACGCGGGATGATTTCGAATCTGTTCGACCTTTCGTACACGGTTTTGTAGTGCGTCGTCATGAAGAAGTTCCAAGTAACTGGCGCGCAGAATACAGTGTGGACGACCTGCTGAAAGAATATGATATTCCTGGAATCAGCGAGATTGATACCCGGATGTTGACGCGGATTATTCGCCACTACGGAACAATGAAGGCGATTCTGACTACCTCTAATAAACGTGTAGAGGAATTGATGGAAATGATGGGCGACACTTCAATTGAAGAACTGCGCAATCAGGTAGCACGCACATCTACTCCAAGCATGTACAATAGCCCAGGAACTAAAGAACGCATCGTGCTGGTAGATTACGGAGCGAAGGCTGGTATCTTACGCGAGTTGAACAATCGCGGTTGTGATGTTGTAGTTGTACCTCATGACGTAACTGCTGATGAGATTCGTCGCCTCAATCCAGATGGTATCCAGCTGTCCAACGGCCCTGGGGACCCGAAAGACGTTCCACACGCAGTGAAGACGATCTCAGAATTGCTTGGTGAATACCCAATCTTCGGTATCTGCTTAGGTCACCAGCTGTTTGCACTGGCTTGTGGCGCGGATACAGAGAAGCTGAAATTCGGACACCGTGGCGGTAACCATCCGGTTAAAGAATTGGAGAGCGGACGTTGCTTCATTACTTCTCAGAACCATGGCTACACAGTGAATGAAGACTCTGTGAAGAGCACGGATCTAGAGGTTACTCACATTAATAATAATGATAAGACCGTTGAAGGACTTAAACATACCCGTTATCCTGCGTTTTCAGTACAGTACCATCCAGAAGCAGCACCGGGACCTCATGACAGCAGCTACTTATTCGATCGTTTCTTACAGATGATCGCTGATCATAAAGCTAACACACCTGTAAGCTCGCGCCAGGCGCAGCTTGCGGCAAACGCCAGAATCACGGCGCCAAAACCTACAGTAAAACAGCTTGAAGCCGTGAAAGGAGCTCTATAACATGCCTAAGAATGAAAAGCTTAAAAAAATATTAGTAATCGGTTCTGGACCGATTGTTATCGGGCAAGCCGCAGAATTTGACTATGCCGGAACGCAGGCCTGTCAGGCCCTGAAAGAAGAAGGCGTCGAAGTTGTGCTGATCAACAGTAACCCAGCGACTATCATGACTGACACCAATATGGCTGATAAAGTTTATATCGAGCCGATTACCCTTGAATTCGTAACTGGCATCATCCGTCAGGAGCGCCCAGATGGCTTGTTGCCAACTTTGGGAGGACAGACAGGTCTTAATATGGCTGTAGAATTGGCTCGTGCAGGAGTACTAGAGCAAGAGAATGTTAAGCTTCTAGGTACCCAGCTTGAGTCCATCGAAAAAGCAGAGGATCGCGATTTGTTCCGTGATCTGATGCGCGAACTGGAACAGCCTGTACCAGAGAGCACTATTATTACCACAGTAGATGAAGCGATGAAATTCGCTGAGGAAATTGGTTTCCCTCTAATTGTACGCCCGGCCTATACGCTTGGCGGCACCGGCGGCGGGATCTGCGACAACGAAGAAGAGCTGCTTGAGACTGTCAAAGCAGGTATTCGTTATAGCCCGATCGGACAATGTTTGGTGGAGAAAAGTATTGCCGGCATGAAGGAAGTTGAATACGAGGTTATGCGTGATGCGAACGACAACTGTATCGTTGTCTGCAACATGGAGAACTTCGACCCGGTAGGTGTGCATACAGGTGACAGTATCGTTGTGGCACCTAGCCAAACGTTATCCGATCGTGAATATCAAATGCTGCGCAGCGCTTCACTCAAAATCATTCGTGCGCTGAATATCGAGGGTGGCTGCAACGTGCAGTTCGCACTGGATCCGCAAAGCTATCAATATTATGTAATCGAAGTAAATCCACGTGTCAGCCGCTCTTCGGCTTTGGCTTCGAAAGCAACCGGTTATCCGATTGCCAAAATGGCTGCCAAAATCGCGCTTGGTTACACACTTGATGAAATCGTCAATCCAGTTACTGGACAGACCTATGCTTGCTTCGAGCCTACACTTGACTATATCGTAAGCAAAATCCCACGCTGGCCGTTCGACAAGTTCATTCATGCGAACCGTAAGCTGGGCACACAAATGAAAGCAACTGGAGAAGTTATGGCCATCGGTCGTACCTTCGAAGAGTCCATTCATAAAGCAATTCGTTCCCTGGAAATCGGTGTACACCGTTTCCGCCTGCCGGGCGCTGAAGATTTGGAAGAAAGCGTCCTGCGTGAACGTCTGGCAAAACCTGATGATGAGCGGTTGTTCTTGATCGCGGAAGCCTTCCGCCGCGGATTTGGCTTGCAAGAGATTCAAGATATCACTAACGTGGACTGGTGGTTCCTGTCCAAGATCGAGGGATTGATCAACTTTGAAGAGGTTATCCGTGGGGATGAAAGCTTATCAGCAGAAACCCTGTATCAAGCTAAACGCAGAGGTTTTACAGACCGTGCGATTGCTGAGATTCGTGCAGAAGGACAAGCGAACGTTAAATTCATCAAAGAAGCTGATGTACGCGCGCTTCGTTTAGAGCGAGGATTAACGCCTGTATTCAAAATGGTAGATACCTGTGCGGCTGAGTTCGAAGCTTCTACACCTTACTACTACTCTACTTATGAGACTGAAAATGAAGTCATTCATTCCGATAAACAAAAGGTTATCGTACTTGGATCGGGTCCAATCCGGATCGGTCAAGGGATTGAGTTCGATTACTCCACTGTGCATGCAGTGTGGGCGATTCAGAAGGCAGGTTATGAAGCGGTTATTATCAATAATAACCCTGAGACTGTATCTACGGACTTTAATACTTCGGACCGGTTGTATTTTGAACCCTTATTCTTTGAAGATGTAATGAACGTAATTGCGCAAGAGAATCCGATTGGAGTTATCGTACAATTCGGAGGCCAAACAGCCATTAACCTTGCTGCACCATTAAGTGCGGCTGGCGTTAAGATTCTCGGAACTAGCCTAGACAGTATTGACGAAGCTGAAGACCGGAAGAAATTCGAAGCTTTGCTGGCTCGTCTGGATATTGCCCAACCAAAAGGTAAGACGGTTATCAACGTAGATCAAGCAGTAGAAACTGCACAATCGCTTGGATATCCGGTGCTGGTACGTCCTTCCTATGTACTTGGTGGACGCGCAATGGAAATTGTATATAATGATGCGGAATTGCTTAGCTACATGGTAGAAGCGGTTAAGGTGAATCCGGAGCATCCGGTATTGATTGACCGTTACATGTTAGGTAAAGAGGTTGAGGTAGACGCAATTTGTGACGGTGAGACGGTAGTTATTCCAGGGATCATGGAGCATGTTGAGCGTGCAGGCGTTCACTCCGGTGACTCCATCGCTGTATATCCTCCGCAGTATCTGGATGAAGGTCTGAAAGCAAAAATTGCTGAGATCACAATCAAGATTGCTAAGGAACTGAAAACGATTGGTCTGGTCAACATCCAGTTCGTCATCTATCAGAATGAAGTGTACGTAATTGAAGTAAATCCGCGTTCATCGCGTACGGTTCCATTCTTGAGTAAAGTAACTGGAATTCCAATGGCGCATCTGGCAACCAAAATCATTCTCGGCGGCAAGCTGAAAGATGATGGTTATACAGAAGGTCTATGGCCGGAAAGTGATTATGTATCGGTTAAAGTGCCGGTGTTCTCTTTTGCCAAGCTGCGTAGAGTGGAACCAACACTCGGACCTGAAATGAAATCGACGGGTGAGGTTATGGGCCGCGATAAATTATATGCAAAAGCTTTGTATAAAGGTCTAATCGGAGCAGGAATGAAAATTCCAGCAACTGGCGCTATCATCGTTACAGTGGCAGATAAAGATAAAGCAGAAGCTGTGGAGCTTATGAAAGGCTTCCACTCGCTGGGTTACAAGATCATTGCTACCGGAGGCACCGCTCAAGCGCTTGAAGAAGCAGGTCTCAACGTAATGAACGTGAACAAGCTGGATGAAGGTGCACCGAACATTCTCGACTTGATTCGTGGTGGGCAAGCCAACTTCGTCTTTAATACACTGACTAAAGGGAAAACACCAGAGCGTGATGGATTCCGTATCCGTCGTGAAGCGGTTGAGAATGGCGTCGTATGTATGACATCACTCGATACAGTAACGGCACTGCTCAGAATGCTGCAGACGATCAACTTCTCGTCACAGTCCATGCCTGCTTTTGTCGGACAATTAAACTAATCTCATAAAGATGCATAGGGCGGTTTGCGTTTACGCAGACCGTTCCGCTATGCCTAGGGGCTAATAAATGAAGAGTGTGGATTTAAGTCTGCACTGGATGGGAGAACGGTTATGGGACAGGGAGATGCAAAGTGGAATGAAATGGCGAATCGCTTGATGATCGCCTTGGATTACCCTGATGTTGCTGGGGCAAGAACCTTGATTGACAAGCTGGAAGGGATTCCTTGTTATATGAAAGTGGGAATGCAGCTCTTCTATGCAGCAGGACCGGAATTCATTAATGAACTGAAATCTCGGGGGTATTCTGTATTTGCAGATGTCAAAATGCATGATATTCCTAACACGGTAAAAGGCGGGGCAGAAAGCCTTACGAACCTCGGTGTAGATATGTTTAACGTACATGCCGCAGGAGGCTCGGCAATGATGGCTGCAGCCCGTGAAGGCGCTGCTTCAGTAGTTAATGGGAATGCTACGCTTAAAATGCCTTTGATTATCGCAGTTACACAGCTAACCAGCACGAGCCAAGAAGTGATGAATAACGAAATTGGAATCGCAGGAGACGTAGCAGATACTGTAGTCAGATACGCTAAGCTGGCAGCCGCTGCAGGTCTGGATGGGGTAGTGGCTTCACCGCAAGAGTCTTCAGCGATCGCAGAGGCTTGTGGGCCCGCATTCTGCACAGTTACACCTGGTATCCGCCCAGCAGGTGCATCCCTAGGTGACCAGTCCCGGGTGATGACGCCGGGCAAAGCCATTCAGCAAGGCAGCCACTTCCTGGTGGTGGGCCGTCCTGTTACAACTGCAGCTGATCCACGTCAAGCAGCACTAAATATTATTGAGGAGATGACCCTAGCATGAGTACATTAAATAGAAGTGAACAAGTAGCAAGTTATCTGCTTACGATAGGAGCGGTGGCACTGCGACCGCAGGAGCCTTTTACCTGGACCTCTGGTATTAAGTCCCCGATCTATTGCGATAACCGTCTGACTATGGCTTACCCAGAGGTACGTAACTATATTGCTGATGCCTTCGCTGAGCTTATTAAAAGCCAGTATCCAGATGCAGAGGTGATCGCAGGTACAGCAACCGCAGGCATTCCTCACGCAGCTTGGGTAGCTGATAAACTCAATCTGCCAATGGCTTATATCCGCGATAAAGCTAAAGGTCACGGCAAGCAGAATCAGATCGAAGGCCTAATTAAGCCAGGGCAAAAGGTAGTCGTTATCGAGGACTTGATCTCCACTGGTGGAAGCTCCATCAAAGCAGCACAAGCTGTGCAAGAAGCAGGCGCAGAAGCGTTGGCTGTATTGGCAATCTTCAGCTACGAGCTGGATCGTGCGGTCGATGCTTTTGCTGCCGCTGAAATGCCATTACAAAGCTTGTCCAACTACAGCACATTGATTGATGTGGCTCTTACACAAGGCGAGATCGCAGCTACGGATGTGGAACTGCTGAAATCTTGGAGAAAAGATCCTTCCGCATTTGGCGTTTAAACTAAATATTTGAGTATAGATTGGACGGGCCTCTCACATTTTGGTGGGAGGCTTTTCTTTTTAACTGCACCGAGTGCAATTAAAAGGAAAAGGTGCTCTGACACTCTGGAATACTATACTTTGCCCCGGTGATTCCATTGCGCTGTCGTCTCAAACGCAGAATAGTTGCAGTTCGTGCACTTAAACTAACCTTCCTTAGAAGATCTGGCGATATAGTTGCACTTTGTGCAATTATATCCGCCAGAAATCCGCCGAAAGCACCTAATAACGTTTTTTAACTGTACATAGTGCAATAAAAGGAAGAAGCATAATACATTCGGCTTTAATAGTTGCACAAAGTGCAATTATCCTGCGTAGAAGGGGCGATTTGTGCCGGTCATAGGAAAGGCAGCAGGTTAGTTAGTAGGTTAGTTAGTAGGGAAGGCAAATGCTGTATTGGTAAAAGGAAAAGTAGAGTGGAGTGGAGTGGAGAGTAGGGTTTTGGTGTTTGCATTCACATTCACATTCTGACATTTGGCTGACCTGCGCACTGTCGCTCTGGTATATTGTGCTCTGTCACTCTGGTTTATTGCGCTCTGTCACTCTGGTATATTACGCTCTGTCGCTCTGGTATATTGCGCTCTGTCACACTAGCACTGACACCCGGTGATTTCATCGCACTGTCGTCTCAAACGCAGAATAGTTGCAGTTCGTGCACTTAAACTAACCTTCCTTAGAAGATCTGGCGATATAGTTGCACTTTGTGCAATTATATCCGCCAGAAATCCGCCGAAAGCACCTAGTAACATTTTTTAACTGCACATAGTGCAATTAAAAGGAGAAGCGCAACACACACAGCTGTAATAGTTGCACAAAGTGCAATTATCTTACCGTAGAAAGGCATATCAGGATCCTCAGAAAACTCCCGGAATGTTTTTTATAGAAATAATATGAAGAAATCGTAGCATAACTTTAAACAGCCTGTAACTTCCCCTCCTGAATAAAGCTATATACTGTTACTAGAATTATGGGTAATTATTCATAAGGTGGATGGATTGAGTATTTTATGGGAGGGTTCAAGAATGAATCATATAAATAATAATAGAAGGCTATGGCGGCGCTGGTTAAGCTTTGGAGTATGTGCTGCACTGCTATTGCCTTTAATTTCTGAAAGCAGGCACACAGCTTGGGCGGAGGCTTCTAAGCCATCTACAGAACAGCGTGTACTACGTATTGGCAGCCTCTGGTCTGGAGAGGACGATTCTTCTTTTCGTCAGCAGTTTACAGATATGTATGAATTGCAGCATCCTGAAATCAAACTTGAGATTATTCCAGCCATCAATATGAATGAGCTTCGTTTTGACAGCACCTATCCAGAGGTTAACCCAGATAATCTGGAGAATATCCGAGCAATTATGGGCGGTGCACAGCCAGTTGATGTAATCGTCGGTGATAGTACATTGGTGAAGAGTTTGGTGAAGCATAATCTGGTGCAATCGCTGGAGCCGCTTATCGCACGAGATCAATATGATTTAAGCAATATGGCACCTACAATGTTAAATGGAGTACGTGAGCTGGGTGGAGGAAGTCTTTACGCGTTAGCGCCGACCTTTATGTCGAGTGCGTTATATTTTAACAAAGGTATTTTTGATGCTGCTGGTGTAGGTTATCCGACGGACGGAATGACTTGGGATGAAGTGTTCGCGCTGGCCGAAAAGGTGACCAAGAAATCGACAAATAAAGATAAGCGTATATATGGATTTTCGATGAACCGTTATATGAGCGATCCTTTCTGGGATATGCAGACCTATGTCTCACCGCTTGAGCTTGCTATGTATGACAACAAGGGACATAAGATGGAGGTAAACCAAACACAGTGGAGTCAAGCTTGGACGACCTACAGCCAATTGGTGAAAAAGCAAATTACACCTGGGTTAAACGGTATGGATTTTATAGAAACAGAACGGAGCACCTATAGTCCTGTCCAAGGGGATCTATTCCTTACCGGAAAAGCTGCAATGGTAATTGGAGAATACGATTATCTTAATGAGCTTGCAGGTGTGAGCCGCAATGCAGCAAAAATTAAAAATTACAGTCCCGTCGATTGGGGTTTCGTTACCGTACCTACTTTTAAGGAGAAACCAGGAGTGGCTGTAGGTACTTGGGTAGGTAATATGATGGCTATCAACACTATGGCTGCTAATAAGGAAGATGCTTGGGATTTGATCAAGTTCGTCAACAGTAATGAGGTAGCCAAAATTAAAGCTCATACCCGCGGGGAACTAACTTCCCGTAAGGATTACATTACCACGAAGGTACCTTCAGTAAATCTGGAATCCTTCTATACGCTCAAACCATTACCAGCCAATGATCCTTTGATGAACGTCCTACAAACACAGAAGCCTGGAATTAGCCGTATTAACGATGTTGGGCGCCAACTATTCACAGAAGTTTATCAGGGCAAAAGAACGGTGGAGAGTGCCCTCAAAGCTTGGGAGAAGCAAGGGAATACCATGCTGGGTACGCTCGAAAAAGATCCCACATATTATTTCGACTCTATAGGGGATTAAGTTTTGGAATATGTAGCGGCCACCGGATTTCCGGTGGCTTATTTTGTGGAACTTGGGCATGATAAGTTCAGAGCAGCGTGAGATTAATTTGCAAAAAGGAGAAGAGGGCATCATGAATTGGATATACTTCGCGAAACTGTTCAGAACGAGATTTCAAGCAGGTTGTTTAGCAAAAAGGTTGGAGCAAGATGGCTGGATTTATGGCTACCATGACCCAAGTTTTGTGGAAATTTATCGATCCCGCAAAGGAAGATATGGGGTTAGATTTTTGCCTTGAGAACTTTTACAAATTCATCCTTGACGTAGACCCATTTTGTACTGTATATTATTTATTGTCGCTGTTTGAATATTATTTCTGACGCGGGGTGGAGCAGCCCGGTAGCTCGTCGGGCTCATAACCCGAAGGTCGCAGGTTCAAATCCTGCCCCCGCAACCAATTTTATTACAACAGCAATTGTACATTCGGATATTTTTAGATCCGGGCCCTTAGCTCAGTTGGTTAGAGCGGTCGGCTCATAACCGATTGGTCGGGGGTTCGAGTCCCTCAGGGCCCACTTATCAAAAACCCTTACTTTGTAAGGGTTTTTTGCTGTCTATAAGCTTAGCAATATAAGAAAGTAGAATGGATAAAGAACAGAATTTTGAGTTTGCTAACGGATTTGCTAACGGGAATTATTTTTCTGCAGTTTCGAGCTGTTTTTCAGCGTATTTATTCAGTTCTGCTTCAATTTTATCAACGGCCTCTTCTTGCATGATTGGGAGTAGGTGTGAGTATTATTCGTTGAACATCGCTGGAGTCATACCCAGTCGTTCAGCAGCTACCTTTAGCTTTATATAGTTCCGACCAGAGTAGCAACATACTAAGTCAATTTCCTTGTATGAGTCCTCGTATTCTTTTTTTTAGCCCCGATTTGCGTATAGCGTTCCTTAAGACCATCAATAATATTCTGAAAAACCTTGCAAAGTACCACTGGTTATCATTGTAGCCAATCTAGAATATTTCTAGTGTCATTTGTAGAGTACGGCAGTTTACTTCTCTGCCACTGCCGCTCTTGTTAAGGCGCATGCAGGTAGCTGTTCTTTGTTAGTAGGGGGATTTAATAAATTTTAGTAGAAGTTCTGACATTCATTTTAAATAAATGTTATAATTATTAAATCAGTGTGTAGAGATATTGGTCTTTTTTGTTGGGCCAAAAATATATGTCTCATGATACGTCTGCCATCTGAAATATTATTCACGGAGATGACAAACATGCATGGAGACAAAAGACTGCCCAGAAACGGAAAAGAAGGTATACTATTTTTACTCATTATTTCAATCATTTCAGTAAACACTATTGCCCCTATTATTGTGGGGTTGGAACGTGGCTTCAGTAAGGAAGTGTATATAGATACACTAAAGGTTATTCCGTTTATGTGGATGATCGTAGTTTTATCTGTAAGATTAGTTGCAGGACCGATTGTCGGGAAAGTGATGCCGAAATTCATGGGACAAACAGATGGATTTAATGCAAGGATTCTGTTGAATACTTTATTGAATGTCACGGTGTTATCTATTTTACTATCAATTATTGGCACATGGGTTGGGACGAAACAAATAAGCCTGGATCCACTTAAAAACTTCCTTCACATCTGGCCAAGAAACTTTGGTATAGCATTTTGGATTGAACTGTTGGTTGCGCAGCCGATAGCAAGATTTGCGATGAAAACATTACACGCAAGACAGGATCGAAAAACGGAAAGTGTAAATGCGTAACTAGCTAGAATTTTGTAGACGAATAAGAAAAAAAGGAGCGTCCATGGTGGGCGTTCCTTTTTTATGTCGTAGTAGTCGGATTATAATGCTCAACAGGAGATGCTCGCGAATGACTGAACGCACAATGTAGAAGCATGCTCTAAATACTGCGTACTTTTGATTTGCCTTTGGGGCGAATTGCTTCCTAAAGAATTAATCCAGCAATAACTCTAGCCCCCGGTCACCGCGGTTGAGTTTACAAGTACCCACTAAGGAGAAGTAACCGATGAAAACGAAAATACTCTTTTACTATCTGTGATAATTGCATTTACATGCACCGCAGTCACACTGGAGCCAACCACAAGAATAATGAATAGGGTGTGTCTCAGTGCCTAAAGGAGCATGACATCTCCAGCATTTAGTGTGACGTATTCCATATTTCATAATTTGTTTTTCTTTGATATGCGTTTGGAAGTATTCTTTTTGTGATTTTTTTCGTTTTTCTTCCTCTTCTTTCCTAAGTTGTTCATTTTGTTGAATTATGAATTTTCTTTCAGCTTCATTCTTTTTAATAGCGAGCGCTTCTTGAACGTACCCTTGAATTAAGGAAATATCATTTTTCAAGCAACATACTATCTCTGTTACATTCTGTCGTTCATCGGAAATCATTCCATATAGGTTAACGCCATTGTTAAAGTCATCTTGCGATAAATTAAGCATATCAAGATTTCCTGACACTAATGAACGACTTATCATAACGTTTCCAATGGATAAAAATCCTGAACTCAATTTCATGCTCAATATGCTATCTTTATGCAGATAATTATTACCTTTAATTTCAATGATGGCGAATTGTCTGTTTACTGTTGGAGTATAAGTTAATTTATTATCGATTTTTATAGTATTTGATTCCGAAAGTTTCTGATATTCTCTATCTTCTATTATTGTAAGAAGACCCTGTAATACTCCTTTGAAAAATCCCATATTATGTACTCTCCTTTTATTTAAATCAGGTTTATTTTACCATGTGAAATAGTTTAATAGTGAGGAAATTTGAATTGTATTTGACTGAGGATTAGTAACATAAGGACTCTGGAGTATGAAAGATTTGTTATGGACAGAAAAAAAGAAAGAGTTATCCAGTATCCGATAAAATAGCTGTTGGGGCACTTTTTCTTGCTGCAAACTTACTTATACTAAACACCAAACTTCGTTTGATTAGGGAGCATTTTTGGTATGAGGCTCCTATCGGACCCAGCTGACCCTTAAAGAGGTTTTTCTCCACATTTGCAATTCTAACGGACTCCATAGTCGCTATTGGCATAAAAAGTACCGCATTTGAGTCTCTTTCTAGGCATTAGCGACCATGGGGTCCGAAACCATGCTCCAAAGGCTGAAAATCAGCAAATAGCGGCATCTGGGTCCGATAGCTCGAGGTGGAGGATGTTAGTTCGTTAGTTCGTTAGCTCGTTAGTGCCATGCTCCTCGCAGATGTAGTTGCAGAAATTACAATGAGAAGTAGCCTATAAAGGAACAGTCAGTAGTTTCACCTCTACAACCAGCATATCTAGTATGCGGGCTCATAAACCATACAGTAAAGCACAAAACGGCACTGCTCCAAACCATGAAATGGTTTGGAAGCAGCGCCGTTTTTGTTAGCAGTCAGCTAAATTCCTCCAATGGAGAGCAAGGCGATCGAAACGATGTACCCAATTGCTTCCGACCGCAGTCCCAATCTCAATCTCGATCGCAGTCCCGATCGCAGTCCCGATCGCAATCGCGATCCCAACCGCAGTTGCAGCCCCGATCGCAATCGCGATCCCAACCGCAGCCCTAGTCGCAATCCCGATCGCAGTCCCGATCACAGTCCTAATCTCAGTCGCAATCCCGATCCCAACCGCAGTCCCAACCACAGGCCCTGGGTATCCACCAACATCCCTAAAGTTTCATGCTGTCCCACAGCTGCTGGAATGCCCCGGATTCGACATCGAAGAATACCGGTGCTAGACCGTAGCGTACAAGGCCTTGACCGAACAGCGTCAACTCTACTCGGGCATTGTCTTCCAGCTGCAAATAGATGATCTTGCGGTCCTCGCTGTCGTAGATGCCTTGTTCGATCAGCGGCTCTGCTGCCAGTGGTTTAGCCGCTTGAAGTGTTGTAAGAAAACCTTCAAGCGCCTCGCCATTGGCGATTGGCGCCTGCTGCTGGAGGCCGTTGTTCCAGCTGTTGAAGCTTTCCCACTGAGCTGAAGTAACTCGGCCTTCAAGATTCAGCTTGCCGAATAGGTCGGCGCCGCTGTTTATGGTGATGCCGTTCGTGTGCTCATACAGTTCAGCGAATACCTCGCCGTTGATTTCCGAATAGGACATAATCAGGAAGCTGGAATCATAGCCCTTCACGGAATAGAGATCCGTTTCGCCGATGTTCGAGGCTAACTCAATATATTCGTCGTTACCGCTCCATTCGTTGATGCCGCCTGTAGTGCGTCCTAACTTGTCACCGCGCAGAGCGGCAGCATCGGCAGCGTCGATGCGAGTCGCTGACTGTGTGTAAATATTATTTTTATACACGACCAAGGCGATCATATCTGCCTTCACGCCAGATTCCTTATCTGGCAGTTTCAGCTTGGGAATGACAATGCTGCCCGATGTAGCTGTGCCCGAATTGCCAGCATTGCTTACACCCGGAGTTACCTGGGCAACCTGCCCCGGGGAGCTCTGACTGTTCAACTGCTGCCATATACTAGGCCCAGCCAGACCGATTCCTGCGGCGAGCACGACACTTGCCGCGATATAAACCGTCTTGCGCGGACGTTTCCGCTCCTGCCGCTGCTCCATTTTGTCGAACAATTCTTTTTTCATTTCTTCACCTGGTTTCATCGAATCCACCGCTTTCTTATATGTTGTTCGAAACTGATCTTCCTTCACTGTGGTTCCGCTCCTTCCAGCTCCAGTTTTAACAGTTGCCGTCCCCGCTGAAGTCTCATCTTCACGGCAGACTGGCTAATCTGCAGAATCTTGCTGATCTCCTGGATGGGATAGTCCTCGTAATAATAAAGATGGATTACGGTTTTATACTTCATGGGCATCGCCATAACTAACTGCAGCAGAGCCCAATCCTCGGGGCTGTCTGCCGCAATTGGCTCAGCGCTCTCCAGCTTAACCTCGCGCTTGCGCCAGCCTCTGCCCAGTAGTGTTTTACAATGATTGGTGATTACCCGGATCAGCCATGCCTTCTGATGTTCGGCATCTTTGAACTTTGGCGCTTTTTCTATTAGCTTGATGAAGGTATCCTGAGTGGCTTCTTCGGCATCTTGCCGGCTGCCTAGATGGACCAAAGCGATCCGGAACAGCATATCTGCGTAGATTTCGTAACTCTTCATCACATGATTTCCCGGCCGGGTCATGGATCGCTGCATGATACTGTGCCCCCCTTTACCTATAACACCATTTAGGACGGCATTAGGTCACATTTTGTTCCTGAGAAAATTTCTTTGTGTTTGAGAGTAGAGGATGCCTATTCATAAATTATCGCCAGAGGGTTATGGACTCAGAAGTCGTTATTTGCATATAAATAGACTTTTGAGCAAGTTCGCGGACCCCAGTGACGCTATTCCTTAAAAAGTGGGCCTTGTAAGGTGTTGCTCATGCCAATAAAGGCGATGGGGTCCGTTACACTTCGAAATGGAGGGTTATGCTACGCATAAGATCAACTGTGTCCGATAGCTGCTAAGCAGCACGCCAATATTGTCTACGCAAACGATGGTTACTTATTTAGAACAGAGGAGATCAAAAAAAACGCATTTGCCCAAGCACCAAGTGCTGACTGCTGGACAAACGCGTCTTTTTAATAGAGTGACTCCTTCACTGGAGATCCTCTTCGATATGTTTATATGTATAGCTAGGATCATTACCTTTAACAGGAGCCCTGCTGTATTGATAGATCCTTCCATTTTCTTTTCGATAAAAGTATCTTGCGTAGGGTTCGTCTGCAAAAATCACCGTGGTACTTACGAGGGGAGCTTTGGCAATCTGGGTGTATACTTTATAAAAATCTTCCTTCTTATAATTTCTTGTCTCTATTAGATAATGAATGACTTCTCTGTTCATATGATTTCGGAAGGAGTGGAGGGCTAAGGATGTTATTCCACAGATTAACAGGATTAGAACGATGAAGATTAATTTTGTATTTTTCTTCATTAATTCCCTCCATATAGATAATTTGTATATAGTATAAGATAATATACAGAGACTATTATGTCATTCATAGATATCTTGTAAATGTACAAATAAGAAAGGAGGTAAGAATATGACGCAGGAAGAAGAGAAAATACTGGAGCTGGAGCAGCGAATTAAGGTGCTGGAAAACCAGGCAAGTCCGAGGCTGCCGGGGATGAAAATCTTATGGTTTTTAATTTGGGGTTGTGTAATACAAAAAGGCAGCAAATACCGATAGTAATCCAGGCGTAGGCGAACGAAGAATTGCCGGGACATACTATATTTGCTGCCTTTTAACTTATGAAGAATAATGATTCTCTTTTAGTCTTCTTTGGGTTCTTGCAATAAAATGGAGAAGGTCCCCGTTTCGTGATCCACCTCAATCGTCTCAATGCCCACAAAATCCGGGATTTCGGGGTGTACTGCATCTACATTATAATCCGGATGAGTCAGTAATAATTCAATTACTTTAATGGCTTCCATGTCGTTCCCCCTCACGAGAAATTCCACCATAAATGAATATGCAGAGAACTACTGCAACTAAGCTTATTATCTCCGTGATCCGTTGCGAATATGTGTCTGTCGTTCTTCGTTTCTTCCCATCACGGCCAATAATTGCCCTTGGAACACACGTCTTTGGATCTGATCAATCCGCTGTAAGGCCAGCTCGGCAGGTACTTGGAATTCTGCTGCAAGATAGGAGATGGCATCTTCCCGTTGCTCAGGCAATGTCATGCGGGAGATCATGGAGTAAGGCATCGCCGCATACAAGATAAAACGCTCGGATTCGTCCTCCTGTGCCCGCGTGAAATGCTCTGGCATCAAGGTCTGATTATCGCTGCCATGGCGAAGTAGATGACACAGTTCATGAAGAAACTCTAGCCGTTGAAGATTGGCTGGAAGGCGGTTGTCGATAAACAGGCTGTACATCCCTGCAGACGCTTCAATGCTCTTGCTTCTCACATCCAAATAATGAACCCAGATATTAAGCCGCTCTGCAATATACGATATTGAAATTTGCGAAGGCTGATGAAGATTTAATCGCTTGTATAAATCCTCCGTCCATTTCTCAAGCACAGTCATTTGATAATATGATTTCATGTTCTCCAACTTATTCACCTCGTTTAAAATCACTAATAAATCACTAATGGGATCGTATGTTCGCATAAATGTGCAAAAGAAAAGCCCGAAGGGCTATGTAGAGTAAAAAAAAGTCTAAGGATACATAGGAACGTTCGTTCTCATGTATCCTTAGCATAAAGCAATTACACACTAATATCAAGTGTTTTTCCCAAATTCGGAGCAACGCTTTTGCCCAGCATTTCCACCATAGTTTGGCTCTGGGTTTCAGCCTGATTCTTGGCAATATTCATGACCTGTATCCCAACATTTTGAGCTAAGGATGCTTGGCTCATTGCCATTGATAATGCAGCTATATCCATATTGCACCTCCTTTGTGTATATCCTGTTTATCGACTGTCCGCCTTCAATTCATTAGGTGATTGGCATTTGTTTGCCAATTCGCCCAAACGGCTTATCTCCTTTTTACATATCTTGTGCTGTAGTCATTAATCATTAGGAGGAATTGAAAATGGGTATGGAACATGGTTGTGGTTGTAACGTAGGTCCGGTAGTAAGTCCAGCATCAGTAGGTCCGGTGTGTAGTCCTTGGACTTCTACAGGAGCAATCCTGGTACTTTTCATCTTGCTGGTTATCATCACTAAAGCTTGCTTATTCTAAGTTAGCTGATGTGAAGTATAGCCCCGTCTGGCGAATGCCAGGTGGGGCTATTCTGTTGCCTGGGGATGGTCAGACAGATCGTTATTTAAACATAAATTCTACCCGGGTTCCGTCTGCATAATCCTCCAGCTGATTGCCAACCCAGCTTCCTGCCCCGCGGTTATCGCTTGGCGTTATGTATTCAATGTCGGCACCAACGCCGCCTTCCTCACACATAGCCATTGGCCATTCATCCCGGTCATATCCCTTTTTAGTAGGGATCCCTTTTAAGGACTCTTTGCGGTTCTCTTCAGCCTGCTCTCGGTTAATCGTACATGTGGCGGATTCACCTTTCGCAATGGCATCCTGAATATGCTTGGCGGTCTCAGGATAGCGGTCTGATGGGAAGGTTAGCTGAACAACACTCGAATTGGATGGAGACGAGGGGTCTGTAGGCTCTCCGTTTTGTTCAAACCAGTAACTAGCCAAAGCAAGTAATGCAACAATGATGAGACTGGAGATCCATTTTTTCACTTTCAATTCTGCTCCTCCTTTTTTGGCACTTAAAATAGTATATCTTATATCATAATTCAGTGCGATTTAATATAATTAGGGAAAATAAAGGAGGACGGAACTGGATATGGAGTACATAATTACCATTGAGGATCAGACGCTTATTACGGCTGCCGAAGATATAATTACCAGACGTTATGAATGGGGGCGTCATCATGTGGGTGCAGCGCTTCGTACTAAAACAGGAGAGATTTTTACAGCGGTACATGTGGAAGCCAGCATGGGGAGGATTACAGTCTGTGCAGAAGCGATGGTGATTGGCAAAGCGATATCCGAAGGTTATAAGGAATTTGATACGATTGTTGCGGTAAGGCATTCTGATCCAGACAGCGAGGAAAAAGAGATTAAAGTAGTCTCTCCCTGCGGCATGTGCCGAGAGTTAATTGCGGATTACGGAATAGACTGCAAGATAATTGTATCGGAGGATGACCGATTAGCTAAATATGAAATCACTGAGCTATTGCCTTTAAGGTACACGAGATAAGAAAAAAAGTAATGAGGAGCCGCTGAGCTCCTTTTTTTGTTGAGCCGTGAAATTATTCAGCAGTTCCTTATATCGTCCCAACTTATTTTACAACTTCATGTCCATTCGCTGAGTTCATGTCACTATTGTCCCCATACTATAACTTAAAAAGATTTAAAAGGATGGTGAGAATAGATGGAGCAGCGGATTATTCGTCAGATGGTTGATTCAGCATCAAGGTTCGTGGGCGATGTGCAGTGGCAGATGGCTTTTCGCAGATTACAAATGGCTCCGGCGGATTCGGGACTGTCGTCCTCGGCTCAGCTATTGCTGAATACCCTCTATTACTTGCAGGGAAAGGGTGTGATAAGCGGCCAACATGATTATTTGGAAAGTGCAGACGAGCTTATGGAGAAGCTTAAAAATACCAGTGGGCAATATGCTGCGCTTCATGGCTACGAGCTGGGCGCAATCAATAATCAGTCCCAGGCTCTAATTGACAATCAGCGGAATTGGGTCGTCAACAGTGCGATACGCTGGTCTAGGTCCGGCGGGATCGTAACGATGTGTTATCACGCTGCATTACCGGGGACAGCGCCAACTTGGGGGAATGTAAATACGAGCCTAAGCAATGCTGATTTTGATAAATATATAACCCCAGGTACCACCCAGTATAATGCGCTGTTAGCTGATCTGGATAAGATAGCCTTGTCGCTGAAAAAGCTTAATGACGCAGGGATTCCTGTACTTTGGCGGCCGTATCATGAAATGAATGGTGGATGGTTTTGGTGGGGGCAAAAGAGCAATTACGTTGCATTGTGGAACCTTATGTTCGATCGTTTTACCAATTATCATAAGCTGCATAATTTATTGTGGGTTTGGAGTCCAAATGCAAAAAATCAGTGGTGTGATGAGCCGGCAGAATACTATCCGGGCAGTGATAAGGTAGATGTGCTGGCGCTCGACATTTATGACGCGGATTTCAAGATTAGCCATTATGATAATTTATGGGATCTGGGTCGTGGCAAGCTGATTGCGATTGGTGAGAATGGAGAGCTTCCGTCTGCTGAACTGTTGTCCAAAACGCAGCCCAAATGGTCTTATCAGCTGACCTGGGGGAAACTCCTCTATGAGAAGAATACCGATGCTGTGATAAAAGCTTTTATGAACGACAAAATGGTATTCACACGAGAGGAGTATGCTGCTGAGGCCGCCGCTTTCGCTGCTATCGGGGATAGTGTGCTGGAGAGTGGACTCTGTGGGCAATACTACAATAACATGACGCTTAGCGGCACACCTGCACTTTTGCGTACGGATGCCAATATTAACTTTTCATGGAGACAAGGTTCGCCTGATCCTGCCATTCGTGTAGATGCGTTTTCTGTGCGGTGGAGTGGGAAGCTGACGGCTGCTTTTAGCGAGATTTATACCATTTATTCCTACTCTGATGATGGGATACGGGTATGGATTGATGGCGGGCTAGTCATTGATAGTTGGGTAAATCAGAGCGGCCAGGAACGAAAAGGAAGCATAAGTCTGATAGCAGGTAAGCCGTATGAAATAAAGGTGGAGTATTATGAGAATGCGGGCGACGCCCGGGTTGTTTTGCAGTGGGAGAGTCCTAGCCAGATCAAGGGGGTTATCCCAGCGGGGGCATTTTATCTTCCTTAAAAAAGAGTACTTCAAGTGTACAAGCGCAAGCAAAAAGCCCCGGTTTTCCGGGGCCTTTTTACGTATGAGCGTCTTAAATTTGTTCGCGGTAGCTAATGTTGTTGGCGATCTTCTCGTCACGAACGGCTTTGCGCAGAACATCTTTGACGGTTTGGGCATCATGGATTTTTCGAAAAAGAAGCTGAGGCGCTGAGGCATCATCAGAAAATACAGTTAATGACCCGATGCCAAGCATCCGGTCCATTATTGACTGTTTCACGGATAAATCGCGTACGCGCAGCAATTCGATTTCTTCAACATTTTTACCGATAAGTCCGGTCTTTAACATAATGCGCTGACTTGTAATGGTATATGAAGTTGTGTTAAGAGCTATAATTCCTTTAAGTCGATCTGAGATGCCGGCAGGTTTGCCTTTCCAGAGCACAACTTCTTGATTGACATGATTATCTTCTGCTGGTCGATGGGCGGTCACTGGAGCGGTACCGTTAAGGCTGGTTCCACATTCTCCACAAAATTTAGCGCCCTGCTTGTATTCCGCTCCGCAGGTGGTGCAATAAGGCATAAATACCCTCCTTTTCTGATCACAATTAAAATAATTATAACATAACAGTCATTTTACATATATTTCATTTGCGCTTTACACAAACCGACATTATCCTGTTAAGTGGAGGGATAAATAATGAAAAAAGCTTTACTAATAGGAATGCTGATGATGACTGTCATCCTTAGCGCCTGCAGCAATAATTCAACTTCATCGGCACCTGCCACGGAAGAAGAAGTGCAGGAGACTGTGCAAAACTTCTACAATGAAATGTCTAAACTTGAAGAGTCGGGAAAATCTTCTTTAGCGGAGTTCAACGAAGCCATTGCTGGTTATTCAGCAGGAGAACTCACGGACAAGCAGTTGGAGAAGAAAATTAAGCAATTTCAGAGTACCGCAATTGATTTATCGAATCAAGCCGAGAAAGTAAAAATTTCCTCCAGCTTGCCTGAAGACATTCGTAAGTTGCTTGAAGAGTCTAAAATTTCCTTTGAAAGTGCTTATTCTTTAAAAAAAGAGGCTTCTCAGGGCGCAGATTCCGCAAATGTTACGGCTGAGCAATTTAATGAATTGAATCAAAAAGCTGATATAGCGATGTTGTTCGGTATCTCCAAGCTTAATGAGGCAAGAGAAGCAACTGGACTTATAGATTCCGAAGGTGAAGCTACCTCAGTATCTGGAGATGTTGTTCAAGAATAAATCAAATCAGGCGCTGCACAGTTTATCTGTCAGCGTCTTTTTGCTGCGCTTACATGGATATACATTGATATACATCTTTTGGATAAAAAGCGCTCCTTCAAAAAGGTATCTTTTTCCTGATTATTGATTAATATGCGAAGATGCGGATATAATACAAACATACGTTCGTGTTCAGAAGAATAGATATATTATAAGGGAGGGGTTACCATGGGCAAAAAGCTGGAAAAAAACGGGCTGTGGGAAAGCAGCCGCATGATGCTGCCGGAGCATAAGACAAGAATTATAAGAGATGAACGGGAGACGCTGCGCCGCATCAAGCCTATTCTGGATGAGCAAAAGCTGGAGGAGATCGAATGTACACTGGCTTTGTCGTTGCGGAGTCATGTACGAGTGACAGTTGTTCTGTTTGAACCTTTTGAAAATACGATGTTAAGTGGCTTTGTGACTTCCATTCACACCCACTCGCGTGAGTTTAAGCTGCAGTGGGCGGAGGAATGGAAGTGGATCGATGTGGATGATATTGTCGAGGTCTATATCGTTTAATGCTGAGAACCGTTGCCTTCGCTTTTCTCATAAGCGATTAAGGTAACGGTAGGGTTACCGGTCAGATGTGCAATGGAAGCTTCAGCATTCCGAATAATTTCCAGTGCTTCTTCCTGTTCACTAAGGGCTGCAACTTTATAGCTATCGCTATGAATATCCATATGTCTCCCACCTTTCGTTAAATATTTTGTCCTTTTTTGTGGAAATCATCCTAAGGGGGACAGGGGTACAGGCAAATAGGGCAGGGGCATCATTGAATATACCAAAGGGGTGATTCTATGCTGACTTTGGAGCAATTGAGGGAAAAATCCGCGGCGCGTCTGGTCGGGCTTCACCCTGTCTTGGCGGCAGGTGCAAATGCTTTGATTCAGCAAAGCCATGCGAGAGGAGTCCCTATCGTTATTACTCAGGGTCTACGGACCATTGCTGAACAAAATGCTTTGTATGCGCAGGGTAGAAGTAAGCCGGGACCGATAGTTACCAATGCTAAAGGCGGTACCAGCTATCATAATTATGGTCTTGCGTTTGATTTTGCGCTTTTGCTGCCGAATGGCACTAGCCTTTCTTGGGATATCAATCGTGATGGTGATAAAGATAAGACTGCGGATTGGCAAGAGGTTGTACAGGAGGCTAAGCGGCTTGGATTAGAATGGGGCGGGGACTGGACCTCTTTTAAAGATTATTCACATCTGCAAATGACTTTCGGTTTAACTATAGATCAACTTCGGGCAGGTAAACGTCCAACGACGGACCAAGCCAAAGAGGCTTTAAAAAAGATTACCGGAGGGGATGATCAGGTGAACAAAGACGTTACAGTGACCATTAACCTAAACGGCCGTAAGCTTACCGATGGCGTTCTCGATACCGGAATAACCTATGTGCCCATACGTGCGCTGGCTGAGGCACTTGGAGCAAAGGTTACTTATGATGCTGTGACCAAGACAGTTAATGTAGTAAAAGAGTAAAATCATCATGCATAGACAGTGCCGTCCAAGGGGAAATTATCAGTGATAACTAACCTTAAAGGGAGGCATAACACTGTGAACAAGCTGATAACAAGCCTTGCATGCGGTACTGTACTGTCAATGAGTCTAATGGGAGCTAGCTATGCATCAAATGCCGTTGGATCAGCAGCATTGGGCGGTATCCCAGCCGCGAATACCGGAATGGATGGCACTGCGGAACACACTCGGATGATGAATACGGAAGGCAATCTAATGAATGGCACCACGGGAACAATGAATCAGCATGAGAGCATTATGAAAGATAAGATCCGCATCGATGATAATTACAGACCTAACAACTACAACACCAATAACTACAATGACACCCGCAATAACTACAGAACCAACAGCACTGTTAACCCGGCAACCAACACTACACAGACCGGTAAATACCGTGCAACTAGTACAACAACGAATGCTGCGACTAACAAAGGATCTAACTGGGGCTGGCTCGGTCTGCTTGGACTTTTGGGTCTTGCCGGAATGAGAAGCAGAAGTGACGAGCGTAGATAATCCACGTCTATAATAACCCGTGTCGGTTTAGGCTGAACGGGTTATTTTTATTGTAAATAAATTTTTTTCGAAAAAGGATTGCGCGTTATCGATATTCATGATATTATATTTCTTGTCGCGTTATATGTGAACAACGTATGAAGCTTCAACACATAATATGCCGGGGTGGCGGAACAGGCAGACGCACAGGACTTAAAATCCTGCGGTACGTGAGTACCGTACGGGTTCGACCCCCGTCCTCGGCATCACAGTGAAAACCTTGAGAAATCAAGGTTTTTTTGTTTTTCTTGAGTAAAACTTCCGTCAAAAACTAAAGGTTCTGTGTGTCTTGGAATCACATCCGAGCTCACAGAATCAGGTTGATAACACTCCTTTTCAGTGCTTGTCTAATCACAAGTCCTAGAGAGGAGTTTTTATTATGGCTAGAGTTACAAAAATCAAAAACATCAAAGCGGTGATTTGGACGGATGCATTAAAGCAGTTCCTATTTTGGAAGAAGGCAGAGGGGGTAAGTGAACAGACACAGAAGGACTACGAGCAGCATGTAAAGCTCTTTTTCAAGAGATACAGTAACTCATTTGAGACAGCAGACTATTTTAAAAACAATCTGTTTGAATATCTTGGACAAGAAGGAATTAAGCCATGTACCTATAACAACCGTCTTGTTTACCTACGGACTTGTGTAGAACAAGAATTGTTAGACACCAATCCTGTGAAGTCGCTCAAGAAGCGTAAGGATGAAGGGCGAGTTGTAAACATTGATCATGAGGTACTAATAAAATTGCTATCTCTTCCTAACAGGGATACCTTTGTGGGATTAAGGGACTATGCTTTGATTCTTCTAACCTTAGACACAGGTTCTGTACTGAGCTTGTAGAAGGTAGGTTAAAACAGACAAACCCACGAGCAGTGGCATATACCTATACATATATCTGCTACTGGCTCTATAGATATTGTAAGTGGGTTGGGGAAAAGAAAATAACTCAAGCTGATCTAAAACAAGTATTGGGATACTCAAGAGCAAATAAAACAATTGATTATATTATTAAAAAGAATGGCGTGCTGGAGGATCTAGGGTATTTGCTTACGACAACTGACTATCCTTTATCCTATTCATTTGATGAAATCAATACAATCGAATTTAAAACTATTAGCGAATATAAGCACGATGCTACTGGAGAAAGTAGAAAGTATTACACTAATGATAAGAACTATAAAATTAAATTTCCAGTAAGAGCTTTCCACAGAACAAATGAATCCTTTGAAGAAAGGTTGCTGGAGGGTACTTTCTATGAAGTAGAGAACACTCATCAAGTTCCGTTTGAAGTGTTCGTCTATTGTATGGCTCATAAGGATGTAGGAATTATTGGGTTTTACCTATACGCATATTTAAAGCACCGTAATGACATATTCAAACTAGGTATTGATATATCACATGTGAAACTTTCTCAAGAAACAGGCATCTTGCCTACTAAGATAGACGAATGCTTGAAACGAATGAAAATCCATAACATGATAAGCGTAATAGTTCAGGATTTTGTATTTGATTTACCAATACATTTGCGTAAAGCAAATAGGTATGCCGTGAAAGGGTATAATGTTTTCGGTGAGGGTAAGGGGAATGTTAAGACACGTAAGGTATACCAATATGTTGAGGGGCACATACATTGAAGAATACTTAGTAGCTGAAGACTTACCATTTTAGCAAGTTTAGTGTCAAAAAATTTAAAAGGTTGGTTATACGGGGTTAATATAATTAAGAGCAGTTCTCTCCTAAGAGCTTGTCTGTATATTATATTACTTAATTATATTAACCCCACATAACGTACCTTTTATGACCCATAGCTTTAAAACAGTGATTTGAGGGCTATCACATTATGATACGAATGATTGTTTAACAGTTGTTGTACAAATTCTATCTATGTTCTACAAACGTTAAACAAGAAAATTCACTTTATTCTCCTAATGACATTGAACGAAATGAACATATGTTCTTAAATGACATCACCATAAAATAGACATAAGAAGCATAAAGATTTTAAATGATTCTAAAATCATGACTTAAATTACTTTCGTACTTCAGTATTTTTTGCTGGATCTCAATGATACAATATTCATTACTCATCTACTTGTAACCTTCAAAAATATTTATTCGAAGTCGTTTGATTAGCACAGAATAAGGATAATCAAACATAAACCTCATTCCTCTTGCTGTTCTAATTAAAAAGGACAATTCAAAGAATTGCTTAGCGCTATCATCATTGCTTAAAAGTTTTTCATAGAAAGAGGGACGATAAGTAACATTCAAATCATAAAGCAGTATACAACGGGTTAAAAATTGCTCTATTTTTTTGTAATATCCTTTTTTATACCATGCAGAAATTTTCTCTACTATTACTTTGCTATGTTTTGAATTGTCTTTAAAATAAGCAATTACAATTTTAGTATTGTTACCATCTGGAAAAACATTCAAAAAAATATTTTCTTTAATATGACCTCCATATTTATATTTCATGTATGAATATGGAAAGAAAGATACTGATGATATGAACTGAATTTCTTTAGGTAATGTATAAACTTCGGTATGTAATACATCCCATTTTTCTTGTAGATATGCTCTTTTAAACTTTTCTAAGACTTGTTCTTTTTCATCTTTTCTTTGCTCATATATACTATTCGCTGTTTTGCTATGTCCAGTCTGTATTTCAGGGTCGTCTAATCGTTTACTATGTATATATCCGAAAAGAAACGCTCTAAGTGCAAATTGAAAACATTGCTCTTGATAATCACTATTCGTTATATCAAAATGTCTTCCATTCTCAATTCTGTTAAAAAGGATTTTATCATGGTCACCACACAGTAGGTTCCTAGTATTAGCTACATTAGCAACTTTGACTTTTTTAAATGACTTTTTCATTTCACTTAACTGGTTATCTTCAGTTTTAGCATAGTATTGTTCACTTTTATGATCACATACTATTACAAACTTTTCTTCTGAAATTCTGCTTAAATAGTCTTTCTCAGAAATAACATGACTATTAATAGTTTTTTTGTTTTCAGTCGAGACTCTACAATTGATTTTGATTTCTTTGAATAAACACTGCTGTTCTTCGTCTAGTTGCTTTAATCTTTTTAAGTTGTTTCTAAGTTGGGTTTTAGAGTTGCTTTGTATTTTTTTCATTGTTCTCCTTTGTCACAAAAAAATATTATGGTAAATTTTCTATATTAATTTCTGGCACCTCTAACTCTTCGTAGCAATCAAATCTGAATGTTCGCACTATGAGTTGAAGCTGATATATGTAACTATTAGTCCTATTTATATTAGCACATAATCCACTATTTGGCATATTTGGTTTACAGATGTTTCTGTCAAATGAATTTCATTTTTAGTGACCCTTAACAAGGGTTCTTATACATATGCTTATTGAGTACTTACAATTTATGTTGCCAGTGGATGACTTTCTCGTAATTGCGCATGGTGTTAAATACTCTTCACCGTAGAATTTAAGGATGTTGTCGATGATGATCAGCAATTCAACTGTTTGAACGTTGATGAATGGGTTAGACAACACAGTAAATCGACTTCTGTTATTGATCCACCTTAAGAGACTGATCATTCCAAAAGGAGATTAAACATATAACTGGGGTAGCTTGTTCAAGTTGTAGAGCGCCTAAATGCAAGTCCAGAACTTGACGGAGTACAAAACAATATCAAAAAAGCCGTAACCTTTAATAATGAGGTTACGGCTTTTTATTCTACCACTATATCTAGGTTCTTTAACTATCCTCATCCCCCTTAAAGAGATGATTTCGGATAGAGTTAAAGAATAGTGGTTGGATGTAATGTTATTTCTTAAGTTTAAATCGGATGTTCATTTTAAATTTAATTTTCATAGCAAGAATACTTTTAAATAAGTACAATAGCAATGTTAAAACAAAAAAGAATTGAACTTTCATATTTGTTGTCCTCCTGGAATCCTTTAAGGGGGCAACCTACTATAGTATCCGATAAACTATATAATAACACAGGGATAAGGTTTTTGGAAAAAACTTTCTATAAGAGACTTGGAGGTTCAATATGAGAAAACTAATTCAACTAGACATTGTTTGGGAAAATGAAATGAAAGAGTTATCCAACACTCATAAAGAAAATTATACTAACTTTAGAAAACTGGTTTCCGTATTGCACACGTCTGAAGTATTAATTGATAGCTTTAATATAAAGAAGATCAACCCATATAATCTTGACCAGCTTCAATTTATTGTTTCTTATTATTTTGTTCATACCTATCATCAATCGTTAGCTGTATATCATTTATCTAAATTAGGGTTTGGTGCTAGTGGTCTTATTTTAGTACGAACAGTTGTAGAGTCTTTGGTGAATATGAGTTATTTATGGCAAGTCAAAAAGATACATGGAAATGATGAAGAAAGAGCAGCTTGGATGGAGTATATAAACATATCTCGCCACAAAATGGATCAGGCTTGGAAAAATATGCAGAGTCATAGGAAAAGGAATTCCATACCTTTGGCAACTCCAGAGGAGCTCTTTACTAACGAGAATTCAATTGATTTTAAAGAAAAAGCCAAGCTTTTTAAAGATAAGTATCAAAGAAATGAATGGTCCAAATTGAAGAATGTAGAACAGAGGGCAAGGGCTGTCGATGATTTGCAGATCAGTATTCTTCCAGGATTGGATTTAGAAGAAATGTACAACACAGTTTATCGTTGGAGTAGTGAATATGTACACGGATTAAGTAGCTCATCTGAAATGTATATGGCTGCAACTGAGAGAGAAATTTCAGTTCACTTTGGAGTGAGCATCAAGAATATTGATATTGTTCTTCCGTTGCTAACTAGAGTAATGACTTATGTGGTAGCTATTGTGAATCATGTTTTTCATTTAGATGTAAATATATCAGATCAAATTATGTTTGCAGGTTTTAATGAAGATGTGGAGAGGAATGAAAAATGAATAAATATGCTCAGTCTGCAATAAGGGCAGTAGAGTTATGCAACGAGCTTAAGGTCTCTCCAATAGATGCTTGGAACACAGCTACATTAGAACATTATAAAAGGGACAGTGATTCGCAAAAGAAGGGTTGTCCAAGATATGCTTTTCTTGGGTTATGTGAAGAAGGGCTAATTAAAGGTGTACGAAGTGGAACGTACATTCTTAAATCAAAGAATAAAAATAAAGTATATGCCGTTAAAGCGGTGGAGCTGCTAAAAGCAAATCCGGAATTAGCCAAAGATAAAAAAAGGTTGTGGAACGAAGTAGTTAAAGGTGATAAGAAGCATAACTCTCAAATGAATGTTGTACTTGCGTTGTGGGGGAATGGACTATTTGAGTAGAATTAAGAGATTTCAAATAACTAATACCTAATACCTTATATGAGCAGGTATCAAAAAATATGTGAGTGAGGGATTAATTTGAATATCAATGAAATATCAAAATTTGAAAATGAACTTATTTTGAAGTCATCTCAAAGATACGGTAAATACTACAAAAATGCTGTAGATGCGTTAGAGCTTTTAGATGAGAGTATTGAATCAATAGATATTTCAGAATTTGTATTTCACTCATTCTATTTTCAAATTTAAAAGTCTCTTCAACTCGCTCTCCTTTCCATGCTGAGGTTACACGAGATTCAAGCATCTATGATGATGCGTTATGCTGTAGAGTCGTCAACAATGGCAGCTTATAGTTTATATAAAACTAATACTAATAATTATTTATATACGGATGAATACGGTAGAGCAACTTTGAAATCGAAAACTCAAAAGAAATGTTATGCTTGGTTAGAAACCAACTATCCAACACACTCAGCATCAATTGAGAATAAGAAAAAAATGTTGAATATGTTCTCAACACATTCAAATCTCTTTAATACTTTCGAAAATATTGACATAAATGACTTCTCTTATAGTTTGTTTGATGTTATTAAAGACGATGATGAAATATATGTTTTCTTATGGAATATTGCTAATACTACAATATTCATTATGGACATGCTTGAAGATGTTTCAAAAAGTTATCCTCTTGTACAGTTCGCAAAATCATATAGCAGAAGCATGAACAAATTAAAGAAAAGCAACATGGAGATACGAGATGAGTTTATGAACAATCACAAGTATATTAAATGGCTAGGTGTTAAATAATCTACTGGACAGACTTTGGTATATTTTTGGCTGCAAATATTTCAACGTAAGACTTAAAAGTATTTCCGTTAATGCAACTCTTTGAATGTTGATGAATATAGTAAGGCACTACAGCAACTCGACTGATGTTACTGATATCGTTAGGTTTGAGGTAATATAGCACATAGTTTGAAGTTCGGAATAAAAATAGGCACAGTTACGTTAGTTGAAAACTCACTTAACGTAGGCTGTACCATATATGAAATATGAATTTTATATAGTTGAAGGAATCAACTTAGAGCTATCTAAATATAATGATAATACGAGTTTCTACTTATTTCATCATTAATTAGTTCATCAGCGTTATTAATGTGGAAGCCATTAGTATAGAATTTTTTTTCAAGGCTCGAGATTTTAACTCCGCTTATTTTGGATATTAAAGCAGGGTTAACATTGTTTCGTACAAGACCTAATAATGCAGAGTTCATAATTCCTTCAAGTTCAAAAGTATCTGTATCTGGTGCTACATCTACGATCTCGGGGTGAGCTTTAAGAAATAAACAAAAATACTCGTTAAGGCGTTCTACCGGAAAGAGATTTGGATACAAAAACGCTAGCAGTCCAGTACTTGTATCAAATGTCTTGTTTAGATTTTTTTTAACGCACTTAATTGAGAATTGAAGGTCTCTTTTTAATCCATTTGGAATTTTTATATTTACAGAATTAATAATTACTGACCTGTAATCAGAACTGAAATCATTAATTTTTATAGAATAAATGACGGATTTTTTTGCTGGGGCTATTAATGTAAGTTTGATAAAAATACGTAATACTAAGAATTTGTAGAATTTCTTTATATCATTAGTTTTTGTTAATATGCTTAAATCATTTCTTTCAAAATAATTATCCAGACTTTCAATTATTTGAACTAATTCTACTTCAGACCAAACTCCTCTTTCTCTGACTGGTACTAAATTGAATTTAAGTGAAAGGTTATCTTTGAAGTCTTGGTAAGAAACCATATTATTAAATATGTCATTTGTATAATGTTTACTGACTAAGAATTTGAAAAATGATTTTATTCCTTCAAGGTGGTTCACCATACTGGTTCTGGTATTGATTTTACTCATGCTATTGTAATGCCCTACACAATTAATAACATCTTCTATAGTAATGTTATTTGGTTGATTTGCTTTTCCAATCACATTTAAATAATCAACAAATTTTGATACATGATTTATGTAGGTATCATCAACTTCAAGAAATTCATTTTTCCATGACTCCATTACATCCCTATTCAATTATTTAACCTCCCCATGAACTAACATTCTTTGATGATCATAACAATATATCCGTCCTTTAAAGCGTTTTGTATTGGACAAGCAATATTCTTTAACCTTATGCGTGACAGGCTTACCACATCTGGCACAAATGTAGAGGTCATCTTCTACATTACTGGGAGAAACAACAACTGACATCATAACTTCAATTACAGGCTCCTGATCAGATACCGCTATCGTTTGAGCTGCATTTACCTTCGACATTTTATCTATTAGAACTTCTCTGTCCCACAATTTCACCCCAAGACGTTTCGCACCATCTCTAGCCTGAGCTGTAAATCCACTGTTGGTTATTACCTAAGCTTCGGCACAGCCGTATACGTCTTTGCTAGTATAAGCCTGCTGAATGGCTTCATAGCCTACGTTCTTTTTCAGCGCTTGGCTTGAATAACAACTTTCTTCGTTGCTGACGACAAAATAAGATCGGCACCATAATCACCTTTGCCACCAGTACGTTTAACCTGCCATCCCTGACGCTTGAAAAACTGCTCCAAATAACGTTCAAACATTGTGCCACTCATTTTGTCTATCTCGTTGATGTTAGCCTTCTTTAGCTTTTCTTGGACATAGGCAATACGCAAAGCAATTGATATTGTCAGTACAACGATCACAAAGATTAACAAAGGATTTAGCCAAGAACCTCCTAATGATGCTCCATATTTGCTGAAGGTAAGGTTGAACGCAAGTAAGAAGGCACAGATCAGAATTAATTGCGTTGCAAGTTCTACAATGGATGGTTCTTTTTTTCGTCTTCTAGCCAATTTTGATGCTCCTGTTCACTTGGGTTATGGTAGTATATGTATAGGACATTATAACTATCTTTGTAGATTTATGGAATAGATGAAATCAAATATATTTGCATAATTCGAGGGGAATTGCAAATGAACAAGTATGGAGTTGTCGCACTTAAGGCTGTGGATTTGCTAAGGATGGATGAACAGTCTGAACCGCTTGCTGCATGGACTGTAGCTGCGTCAGAGGTATTCCGAGTGGGGAGTTCATCGCAGCGTAAGGGTTGCCCTAAGAATGCATTCTTGGGCTTGTGTGAAGCTGGTATGGTGGAAGGTATCCAAGAAGGTTACTATGTTAACAGGAGTACGTCACAGAAGAACAAGGGCTATGCAATTAGAGCAGTACAACTGCTGAAGGAAAAGCCAGAGTTGGCAGATGATAAGGTGAAGTTGTGGAAAGAGGTCATGAATGGTGTGGAAATGTCCCATAACTCTCAAATGGATGTCGTACTCTCACTCTGGAACAACAAATTGATCGTGGGGAATTAAACTTGTAAGTAAGTAAGTAAGTAACAACAGCGGGGGTATGATTTATGAAAACAGAAAGAGTACCTGGGTGGGTTTACTATCGTGGTGAAGTTGAAGCTCAACTTGATACGGACAAGTGTGGAAAATGGATGTATTTTTTTATAGATAAAAAATTTGTTGCGAAAATGTGTGAGGATGCTGTTAAAGCGAATATTGTTAGTGTATCTAAACATAGCGATGATGAAAAAGGCGTTGCTTGTTTTTATTTAAACTATGATAATATCGACACGCATAAAAAAATTATAATGTACTTTATAGAAAATGATCTTATCAGGAGAAAGAAGAACGGAAGCTTATACAATATATCATTTAAATTGGATAACCAAACCAGAGCAGGTGAATATGGAAATGAATTTAAATCTGATATAACACTATCGAAATTCGTTAATTTAAATACAGGGGAATGGTTACTATAAAGTACGTCTTTATGACGTAATGTCGAAGATAGGACGAATAATAGATAATGATCAAGTACCCCAAAAACCCCTTGCAAAGTTCTTAATGTACTTAGATGCCGAAAACTCAGACCATGTTTATTTCTGGAGAAAAGCTTGGGAATGAAACTCCTGCATTTGATCATGTGATTCCGTGGTCATATCTCGATTCGATGATATGTGGAATCTTGTGTTTGCACACCAATCATGTAACAGCAGTAATTTAAATGCGATACCAAGTGAAAACATGATTGAGCGGCTTGATGTGAGGAATAAGACACTCCTTCAGCGCATGAAGGGATAAGGTAATCTTAATAAACATGTCTCAGAGCTTCAACTGGCAGTGTGTAACAATCTTGTACTTAAGTTCTGAATTGTTTGTCAGGGATGAACTAAGGGGGAGAATAAAGACGGTGAAGACTTATAATAAATTGATACGTGATAAGATACCCGATATTATTCAAGCGAGTGGAAAACAATACTGTAAAGGTGCTTGATGATGCTGACTATATTGAAGCCTTGAAGACCAAAATGCAAGAAGAATTGAGTGAATTTTTTGAAGCTCCTGAAGATCAGCAATTGGAGGAACTTGCTGATTTGCTTGAAGTGGTGTGTGGCTTCATTCAGACTAAAGGTGTAAGTTCTGAAGAACTGGAAAGGATTCGTAAAGACAAGTTTGATAAGCGTGGCGGATTTCAAGAAAGACTGCTGCTAATTGAGGTCAAATAGAAGCTATAGTAACTATTTGTAAGTTCCATGATAAAACGACTTAAAACTGACTCAAGGGATTGATTTTTATGATAAAAAGTATAGTGCTTCCCCAGTATTTTAAAACTGATTATTTGATAATAGGCGATGATAAAGACTTAATTGATAATCTATCAAAGATTAATATTTTGGTTGGAGAAAATAATTCTGGTAAGAGTCTTTTATTAAGAACTTTATTTAAATTAACGCATTTTGAATATAGTTTAAAAGAGAACATGAATAATAAATTATATACAATTATAGATAGTTATTTGGACTTGTTAACAGTTATTACTTCAACATACTGCATTAGTGACTATGACATCATTATAAATGAACTTACAAATATAAACATTCCAGAAACATTATCTAGTTATTCGGAAAATTATACCGAGTTAAAAAAGTGTATTGATAAAATGCTAAAAGTAAATCTTAGTGGGTTCTTAAATAAGCAAGAAACTTTACAACACTCGGAAAAATTTGAAATTGTAGATAAAATAAAAGCTTTAGGAAATGAACTGAAACGAGACACAGAAAGTATAATAGGCGAGTTAAATGAAAAATACGTTAATCTGTATATACCAATATTAAGAGGTCTTAGACCTGTAACGGAAAAAGATTGTTATTATGATAGGACTTTAAAGGATTATTTTAATGATGAGATTCAGTATTCGAAAGAGATGAGAGTGTTTACTGGATACGAAATGTACTCACGAATAAAAGCGTTAAGGTTGAGTAAATTTGAAGAAAGAAAAAGATTAGACCAGTTTGAATTATTCCTGTCAGAAGAATTTTTTATGGACAAGAAAGTGACTTTAACAGCAGATAGAGACTCAGATGTTTTATTAATAAAGATTGGTAATGAAAAGGAACAACCAATTTATAATTTAGGTGACGGTATTCAGTCGATAATATTGATTACATTTCCATTGTTTTTTTATAAATTCAATAAATTAAAAGTTTTTATTGAGGAGCCAGAGCTGAATTTGCATCCAGGTTTACAAAGGAAACTGTTAGAAGTTCTTTATAGTAATAAGTATTTTGGACACTGTCAGTTTTTTATATCTACTCACTCAAATCACTTTCTTGATCTGACACTTGATTTTTCGAAAGTTTCAATTTATACAGTAAAAAAACAATTTGAAAAGGACTCTAATGATTTCTTTAACCTTGAGGAAAAACCAAAGTTCTTAATAGAAAATATAAGTAATGAAGATAATACAGTTCTCGAAATGCTCGGAGTTAGAAATTCTTCAGTGTTCTTGTCAAACTGTACGATTTGGGTTGAAGGAATAACAGACAGGTATTACATTCGGCATTATTTATTTTTGTATCAGTCACATTTAAAGATACCAGAAGCTCAAAAATTATTTGAGGATATTCATTATTCATTCGTTGAATACAGCGGAAACAATATAGTGCACTGGTCATTTTTAGACGAAGAAGAGGTCACCAAAAAGACAATTAATGTTGAAAGACTTTGTGGTCGACTGTTTTTAATTACAGACAAAGATGGTGAAAGCAAACTACCAAGACAAAAAAAATTGCAAACCAAGCTTGGTAATAGATACTACTGTCTTAAATCAAGAGAGATTGAAAACTTGATAAGCAAAGAGGTTTTAAAAAATGTACTTGCAGATTATGAGGGGGTAAGTGTAAGTGAACTATGTTTAAAAGATTTTGAAGAAGCTGATTATCAAGATGAGCACATAGGTTCTTTTTTACAAAACATATTTTATAATGCTCCAAACAGAAGAGGTAGTTATCAGTCCAAATCTGGAGCAGTAAGCAATAAGATTGATTTCTGTGAGAGAACAATTGGAAAAATCTATAATTTTGAAGATCTATCTACAGAAGCAAAAGAGTTAACAATTTTAATTTATGAGTTTATTCAAAAGATGAATGCTACTAAATTCACTGAAGTTGTTATAAATTAAACGAATAAAAATACAATCATATCTTTCATTAATTAAGAGCATAATTCAAAAATGATTGAATTTAAGTGTCGCATAATTGAAGTTATGCGACAACCGATATGTAAGGAGCTTTCATGGTTAATCATATATGCGTATTTATTCAATTATTTTCTTTTTATTCATTAAACTGGATTTCTGCCTACACATGAGAATTAAGTGCAGCAAGCACTTAAATTGCATTAAGACATGCAGTACCTCATTAATTTATACCAGTAATACGTAGAATGGTCCTGTGTAGCTAGAAGAGACAATCACTGAAAAATGCAGTAATATCAACGCTTTGGCGGAACAGGCAGACGCACAGGACTTAAAATCCTGCGGTACGTGAGTACCGTACGGGTTCGACCCCCGTCCTCGGCATCACAGTGAAAACCTTGAGAAATCAAGGTTTTTTTTGTTTTTCTTGAGTAAAACTTCCGTCAAAAACTAAAGGTTCTGTGTGTCTTGGAATCACATCCGAGCTCACAGAATCAGGTTGATAACACTCCTTTTCAGTGCTTGTCTAATCACAAGCTCTGGAGGGAGTTTTTTAATATGTAAGATTTCATGAACCGCCGTATATCAAACGGTAAGCAGAGTGGTATGAGAGATCCGAGCCTTTTGATTACTGTCGAATAACATCTTAATTTGTTGTATTATTAATTAATCTAGTTTTCAAGAACCAAGGAGGGTTAAAGTTTGCTTACACTGAGAAGAGCCGACCCGCGTCAAAGTAAAAAGCTCAGTCTTACATCGCTGCTTACGGGCTTGGTTACGCTGGTGGTTCTACTAACCTCAAGCATTCTTCTGATTGGCTCTTACGAGTCCAAAAAACAGTCCTTGATGGAGACTACACTCCATCTGAATTACTACAACGCTGACCGAATGACCAAAACAATGGATTCCTTATTTCAGTCCATGCGCAGCAGTTTGGAATACAGTGCTGACACACTCTCCGATGACGAAACCTCAACGCCGAAGCAAGTGGATGATAATTTGGAACTGATGCGCAATAGTAGCAATTACTTCAATTCTATCGCCGTGCTCGATGCCGACGGGCTGATCCGCAATGTAGTACCGGCTAGTTTGGGGTCAGCAGGAAACCATATTACTTCTAAGGTCGGTTTGGAAGCTCTGGCGTTAAAAAAACCTTACATATCCTCCCCCTACATGACCCAAACCACAAAGAGACTAATCGTTTTTATGAGTCAGCCGATTTTTAGCAAGAATGGTACATATCGCGGTATTTTGAGCGGCACATTTTATCTGCAGGAGAACAATATTTTGTCTATGATTTTTGGCGACAATAACGTAGACGATTCTGGCTCCTATTATTATATTGTGGATTCAAGTGGGCATCTGTTGTACCACCCGGATAAGCAGCTCATTGGGGAGGATGTCAGCAATAACAAGGTTGTGCAGAAACTCATGAATGGGGAGAGTGGGGAACAGCAAGTGCGTAACACCCGTGACGTTGAAATGCTTGCCGGATACTCCAGCGTTCCAGCCAACGGATGGGGAATTGTGGTCGTTTCGCCGATTAGTGTCATCCATCATCAACTGATGGGGCACCTTCGGACCATTCTCTGGTATTCGTTGTTTCCGTTCATTATCCTCCTGATGGGCGTCATTCTCGTAGCACGCAAGCTGGCCCGGCCTTTTGTGTACCTGGCAAATCTGGTGAGCAGGATGGGCAAGGAGAAGATTGAATTGCCAGAAGCGAAGCCGCAATGGAGCCGAGAGGCAGATCTGCTGACCAAGGCTGTGTTGCTTGCCGTGACGGATATTCAGAAGCAGACGGATCAACTGACCCAAGAGGCTACGACGGATGCTCTGACCGGTTTAATGAACCGGAGATCGTTAGAGTATACGATGAGTCAGTGGATTGACTCAGGACAACCGTTTTCGCTCATTGTACTGGATGTAGACAAATTCAAACTCGTGAACGACACTTACGGTCATCTCATCGGCGACGAAGTGCTGAAACATGTAGCCAAAGTTATAGTTACCTCGGTTCGTCCAGACGATGTTTGCTACCGCTACGGCGGTGAAGAGTTCATCATCTTGCTAGCCCACACAAGACCTGAGGAAGCTTTCATCATAGCTGAAAGAGTCCGGCGGGCAATGGAACAAAGCAGGGGGCCAATCGAGACACAGGTTACAATCTCTCTAGGAATCGCCCATTATCCTTTTCATACATTGGAGCGGGAGGGGCTGCTGGAGAAGGCGGATCAGGCGTTATACTTGGCCAAGAGCAGGGGAAGAAACCAGACTATGGTCGCTGATGTTTGAAACAATGGCTCGAAATATAGAAGCATATAAACCTCCTTTGCTATATCTGACTAAATCAGATGAAGTAGAAGGAGGTTTTGTCAATGGCTATACGTTTAACAAAAGTTAAAAAGGCAGCAATAGCAATAATGGAAGAAGCATTAAACAGTCTATCAATTAGAAGAAAGCGAATAACCTCAATGAACAAGCAGTCCTTGATTACCCATACATATCAATCTACGTTTCAAACATCTACCCGACACTACAGAATCAGATGATGAGTTTAGCCGTCAACTACGCTCATTTGCGCATATCCTGTTGTGCTGTACGTGCTAGCCCGAGCCCCATATGCAGTGTTTGAATTCAGTTTAGTGAGATATAGTTTTCCACCTTGCGGTAAGTTATTTGCATAACCTACATCCGAACCAGTGTTAAGATTTGTGAAACCGGCATTATAGCTTGTCCCTGGTAAAGAATCACCTATCATTGTGACTCTATTAGCGCTGGAATAAAAGGTGTAAAACGGTAGTGACGCTCCAGAATTTGAGGGTTCAAATAAGTAGACAAACCCAACATAATTCGCGGCTAGGGTATGAAAATCATAAGTTTGAGGCTTAGTTAACTGTTCTTTTCGTACATCTTCTTTCAATTTAGGAACATCCCAACCTGGAAAAAGGTCCGAAAATTCTGGAAGTTCTACTAACATTCCATCGGGCAACTCATAGCCAACCTGACCATCAACAGTCCAAGAAGTACTGTATATTATAGAATTCCTTGCATTCAAGATGTCGTCTTTCCATTCCGTAGGAGCTGCGTCAACATCCTGATAAGCGAGCTTCTCTTCCGACAGGGAAGCGAAGTAGTTCTGCTGATTACTTGCAAGCGCAAAGCTTGGAGTGAGGAGGAGGAGGAGAGCCAGGGCCGAGAAAACAAAGAGAGATTTCTTTTTCATTAATTAGTAGCCTCCATTCTAAAATTGGGAATTTGGTTTTTCGTTCAACGTGAAAGTATTCGTTAATTGTTCATCGGAATTGCCTCCGTTTCATTAGTGTTAAACTATGAAAATGCTTCTTCATAATATATATGTCTTAATGTATCGAATTGGGGACAAAGATTTTCAAAAATATCCCAATATTGTTTTTGTGTGTGATAAATGGGATAAAATATTTCTATTTTATAGATTTGACATGAATTCAAGACAAATGTAGAATATCATTGTAGACAGTTGTCTTAAAGGAGTTGATTAATAGAAATAATGAGAAAATTGCCAGATGCAGAGTTTGATATCATGAAAGTTGTGTGGGCCAATGATTCACCTATAACGACTAATGTTATTATGCAACAGCTTGGAAATGATAGGAAATGGAAAGCGCAAACGGTCATTTCTCTTATGTTACGGTTGGTTGAGCGTGGCTTTATTCGAACTGAAAAAAAGGGAAAAGAGCGCACTTATTTCCCTTTAATTAACAAAGAGGAGTACCTGAAATTTGAAACAGGCGACTTTATGGAGCGTTTTCATGCGAATTCATTCGTTAGCTTGGTTGCTACGCTATATGCTAGTAACAAAGTAAAGGACAGTGACCTCGATCAATTGGAAAATTGGCTGAAAGATAAGAGGGAGTGATATGCAGGGATTTTTAGTTACCGTGCTCCAATGCTCTGTATCTATGTCATTGCTGACGCTTGTGTACGCGGCAATACAGCCCTTTATATCCAAACGATATGTCGCAAAGTGGAATTATAGGGTTTGGCTGCTGCTTGCGGTAGGCTGGATATTCCCCTTTCGTCCACAGATTGACCTATTAGTTCTCCCTGTGACCATGCCGGATCTTCCTGCAACGCTTGTTCCATCCATAATCCGTACTGTCCCCTTAATGGACTTTGGGGATAGGGGGGATGCTTGGGCAACAATCTCTTTATGGTGGGTGCTTACAGCGATTTGGGGGTGCGGTATTGTAATCATAATACTGTATCATGCTCTACGGCATAGTCGTTTTATGAAGACGGTACGTCGTTGGAGTGATCCTGTAACCGATGCGAAGGTTCAAGGGATTTTAGACAGTGTAAGGTCGGAACTCGGGATTAAAAAGCATATAGGTTTATGCGTATGTGAAAGCGTTACAAGTCCTATGTTCATTGGCTTTATACAGCCTGTCATTTTACTGCCGCGAGTGAAACTATCAGATGATGAAGTGTATCTAATTCTAAAGCATGAGTTGATTCATCTTAAACGGCATGACCTCTGGTGCAAGGCCATGATCTTGATTGCAACCTCGTTTCATTGGTTCAATCCAGTTGTCTATCTTATGGCAAAAGCGGCAGCGGAAGAATGTGAAATCTCTTGTGACGCATTGGTTTTACAAAACGCAGATCATCAACGGCGAATACAATATGGGGAAATCATTATTACTGTTGCGAGGAATGGGGCGAAGCTCCAAACAGCATTATCAAGTAATTTTTATGGAGGGAAAAAAGGTTTGAAAAATCGCATTTCTTCAATCATGGACCTAAAAGAGAAGAAAAATGGTGTTCTATTCCTTTGTGTGGCGCTGATAGGAATTATATGGATAGGGTCCGCGTTAACCGTTTCAGCTAACGCAGATGAACCTCAAGCATCTACTACTACCGAAGTTGTTACTTCGTCGTATGACAGAAATGACAATATTGATAGCGATAGTGAAATTGTTAATGAGGTAACACGCCTCAAAGAGCTATTGCGCCGCTATGCAAATAACCTAGGATATAAATGATGAATAGGAAGAAGGCAACCTTTTAGAGGGTTGCTTTTTTATTTTTAATTTTTTTTGAAAAAGTGTTCCTATTATCTGTTTATAGGGTAGTATTGAAATACCAATATTTATATGTTTATATAAAATTATAACTAAAGTAGATTGTATTTCATAAAAAGGAAATGGTGGTGAGAAGGCGGTGCTAAATGATAATCAACGTCGCACCATAAAAGTATTATATACGGAAATGTATAGTTCATTGTTGGCATATGCACAAAGCAAGTTGAATGACCGCACACTGGCCGAAGAAGCCGTTCAGGACACATTTAGAATCGCATGTGCTAAAGCCGACAAATTTCTATTTTGTTCCAATCCGAAAGGCTGGCTATTTAATACATTAAAGAATGTTATTAAAAACAAAGTTCGCAGTCGGGCATACCTTAAAAATATAGTAGTAACTTCATTCGAAATAGATGAAAACGTTATCTTTGAGGATAGTGACGTACTTGATGTTGACTTTATATTTTCTGACTTAACCAATATTGAAGACTATAAATTACTTAAAAAAATTACTCTGGAGAAGTATTCAATGATGGAGGCGGCTAATGAAATTGGGATTTCTGTAGAGGCCTGTAAAAAACGGGTTCAGCGAGTAAAGAAGAAGTTAAAAAAAGTTTTGAAAAACATAGTTTAACCAGCCAGCAATCATGAAAATAATATAAGTGTTCTGGCGCAAAAAACAGTGGCGCAGCAAGTATTGTATTCAACCTTGTTATGCAGGAGAGGTTACGGCTATCGTGGAGCTGCTTAATAAGCAGAGAAATGGATAGGACCGGCAACATTTGTTCATCATCTGAAGGATGCGTTCATTATGCCTGGTGTACATGATAACCATGTATTTTTTACCGGTTACATGTCCATGCACCGTGGAGTGGATCTGACGAATGTCGCTACAATCCAAGAGGCTTTAGAGTTGCTAAAACAAGAGGCAAAAAAAACCTTATAGCAAAATGTATACGCTTACGGGTGGAGTGAAGAGTGTTGGGGCGAGCTTCCGGGGCAAAGCTTATTAGACGAAGCTTTTACTGCCAGGGCTGTAATCGCCATTAATTTGACGAAAAGCTATTGTTGGATGAACAAGCTTGCCCAGGATAAGTATCAGTTTCTCCCTAACCAATGCAGCGCGGAATCACGCGCCCGTCTCCTTCATGACATGATGCAGGATCAGGAATTAGTCAGACAAGAGTTTTTGGACTTTGCCCGAATGCTTGCTAAGCGGGGTGTAACTTCGATAAAAGATATAGGCTTTGACAGGCATAGCGGTTTGCTGCCGGTCCTTGAAGAGCTGGAAGCAGCGGGAGAGCTGCCGTTGCAGGTCCATTTCGCGCTTGGATGCTTATATGGCTGCTGTGGCCGGAAAAGAAAATGAAAGCCGGTTTTATAATTACAAGTCCATGCTTGAGGCCAATGTTCCGATTACGATGGGTAGAAATGGAAACGGTTAAACTTAAAATAAAATGGTCCCTTCCTCATAGTTATACATTGATTTTTCTGATTATCGTGGCTATTGCCGGATTAACCTGGATTGTCCCGAGCGGCCAATTTGACCGCCAGGAAGTGCTGGTGGATGGTTCCTCCAGAACAGCCATCATCCCGGGAACCTATCATACCGTTCCTAAAATCAGTGAGCAAGGGGATTTGAGACAAGGATTTGCCCAAATTGCCAGTGCGCCGTTGGAGGGAATCATCAATGCTGCTGATGTCGTCGCCTTCGTCCTGATTGTAGGGGGAGCTTTTAGAATTATTCTGCAGACGGGGGCGATTGACCGGGCACTGATGGCTTTAGCCGGAAGACTCAAAAGTAAAGGGATATTACTGATTCCGATAGCCATGGTGATTTTCAGCGGTATTCCAAAATGATATTCTAAACCGCCAACGCTTCATCAAGGAGAACGATGGGATAGAAGTAAGTTTCTCGAATCGGGATAAATTAATTATTGGCGGCTTCATCTTTACCTTGGGACTTATTGTCTGGGGAATACTGAGCAAAGGCTGGTATATGACTGAGATCGGAGCGCTTTTCTTTGCACTTGGTATTTTTTCAGGGATTGTCACCCGGATGAGTCAAAAGGAAATTGCCGAGAATTTTGTTAAAGGTTGCGGAGAATTTATCTACGTGTGAGTTGTAATTTATCTTGTTGCGTTTGTAACGATTTTTGGCACAAGTATCTTAGTCCTGATGGTCAAGAAATCCTTGATTTATCAGGGCTTTTTTAATGGTTTTCCTTGAGTATTATTAAAGATACTCTAAATGGCTAAAACTGATTTTAGGTTCAAAAGCTCGTGGATCAATTGTTGGCACAAATCGTAGTGTGGAGGCGGTTAAATGAACACTATTGGGGCAAATATTAAACAACTACGAAAAATACATAATCTTAATCAAACGGATTTAGCTAATAAAATCGGTGTTTCTCAAGGCAGCCTTAGTGATTTGGAATCTGGAAAAGGTAAGCCGGCAATAGAGACGGTTTTCTCAATTTGCTCTGAGTTCGGTTGTTCTTATGAATGGCTTTTAACCGGGAAGGAGCATTCAACTATTGGTGAATTAAGTGGTACAGTAGTGGAGTTATTGCAGACTGTTAAGGGGCTTAACCCTAGAGAACAGCTAGAACTGTGACAGATCGCAAAAATTAAGCGTGATTTACTGTAAAGATGATCAAGCGGAAATAAAAACGTAAAATTGAAATTTTGACGTAGTTTTACATCTTCACATCCAGATGTCGAAGCAGCAAATGGAAGCAGTATATTGTTACCAGACCTATACATGGAATACCACATGAAGCAGACCAGATTGCCCGCCGCCATAATAAGTGAACACTGCGTTGCCGCCAGTATTCAGTTGGGGCAGGACTTCGCTCAACGTTCCCCCCATCTCTGTTTCATGCTTCATAGAATCGCCCTTGAAACCGTCAGTTTGGCTAATTGTATTATTTTTTACGTATGAGGCAACAAAATCAGTGAGCTCTGCTACTGTTGGATTGTTCAACATTTGCCGCAGAAAGGCATCAAACGGAATGGACTGACCGTCACAAGCATAATTACTCAATCGCGCAGCTTCCCGTCAACTTGAGCCATGATTAGTGAATCCGCACCATGTTATGCGGAGGGCCCCCTGCCTATTGATAATAAGGGACGGAATCCGCTAAATAATCATGCCCTGTCTTGACACCGGACTGGAGCAGCCATATGGTACAAGTGACAAGAACATACAAACATAGGGAGATACATGCTCAAGAAGGGGGAACTATGAATACATTCACAGCCTATGGCCGTAAGATCCGGAAGCAGATCGCCGGCAGGTATTACCGGATATCCATCAAACAGAGGATTCTGTTCTCGTTCATCGTGCTGATTACGCTGTCCATCGGTGCAATGGGCAGCTTCTCGTATTGGATTGCCGCGCAGGAGATCGAGGATAATGCCTACGCCGGCAGCCGGGAGACCGTAAGCAAGACGGCACAGCTGCTGGATTCCCGCCTGAATGATGTGGCGCTGTCTGTGCAGTCCCTGATGCTGAGCGATGCGTACCGCAAGATGATGCTCGATGTGTTCAGCCATGATGTGTCGAATTACTATGTCCATCTGTCGGATCTGCAATATGTGCTCTCCCAGGTAACGTTCAATCAGCCGATCATCGAAAACGTGCTGATCGTTACCCCGATTGGCGATTTCTATTCCACTACGCAGATCCGGGCGCAGGACAACTCGTTCTACGGCTCGGAATTATATGATCTGAGCAAGGAGCGGCCGGGCGGCTACTGGGCCAAAGGACATTATGACCGGTTGTTCACGGGCAGCCAGCGGGTGGTCTCCTTCGTAGTCCGGGGGATTTATGAATACCCTTACACGCCGATCAGCAATGTATTTATTGTGGTCAATATCAGGGAGAGCCGGATAGATGAGCTGCTGAATACAGGCGGAGAACAAGCAGGGAGAAATTATTATCTGGTGAGCGGGGAAGGAGAGGCGGTGGTGGAGTCCCGCTGGCCGTTCCGGGGCAGGTTCCCCTGGAAGCCGGTGCTTGCCGAAGCCGGGAAAGCGGCCGATCCGCAGGACCACTACTACAGCTATGGCGGCAAGGAGTATCTGGTTAATTATACAAGCTCAGCGGTATCACCCGACTGGATCATCTCCGGCATGCAGTCGCGGGACCAGCTGCTGGGCAAGCTGCAGCGGGTGCAGCGCATTACCCTCTATGTCATCGTTGTTTTCCTGCTGGCCACCTGGCTGATCTCCAACCAGCTGACATCTGTGCTGCTGAAGCCCCTGTTCAAGCTGCGGCGGCTGATGCGCAGAGTCGAAGAGAACCAGCTCAGCGTGGTGTATGAGAGCCGTTATGAGGACGAGGTTGCCCAGGTCGGCTTTCAGTTCAACCGGATGATGTCAGAGATTAAGACGCTGATCGCGGATGTGAAGACCAAGGAGGAGGATAAGCGGCATGCAGAGATCCGCGCGCTTACGGCCCAGATGGAGCCGCACTTTCTGTACAATACACTCAATACCATCTATTGCAAATCGGTCATGGGGGAGAATGACGATGTAAATGAGATGATCCTGTCGTTGTCGCAGATGTTCCAGATCGGGCTCAGTGGCGGCAAGGATCTGATTACCCTTGCGGATGAGCTGTCCCACGTGCGGCAGTATTTCGCTATTCAGCAGAAATGCTATGAAGGTCTGTTCGAATACACGGTGACGGTAGAGGATGAGGCACTGCTTACCTGTCTAATGCCCAAGATTATCCTGCAGCCGGTGGTGGAGAACAGCATCCAGCATGGATTCAGCGACCGGACTTTAGGAGGCAGGATAGACATCACGGTCAGCCGGGAGCAGGGGCTGCTGCATATTTGCATTACCGACAATGGACGGGGACTTGATGCTGTACGGGTCAAGCAGGGGATGCTCAGTGCTCCGCAGTCGAGGAAAGGTTATGCCCTGTTCAACATCAGGCACCGGCTGGCGCTGTATTACGGGGACGAAGCCCGTATGGATGTGGGCGGCGAACCAAGTAAGGGATCACGGACGGATCTGTGGATTCCCTCAGAAGAGGAGAGATGAAGGATGGACCGGAAGCTGGAGCTGGAAAGGTTCAAATTATGTGTAATCGACGATATTAAAAGTGTGGTGGAGATGGTCTCGAGCAAGCCGCCATGGCAGGAGCACGGTATTGAGGTAGTCGGTACAGCGCTGGACGGTGAAGCGGGGCTGCAGATTATCCGCGAGACCCGGCCGGACATTGTGCTGACTGATATCCGGATGCCAAGAATGGACGGCCTGCAGATGACCCGGGCTATTCTGGAGGAACTGCCGGACTGCAAGATTATTATCCTCAGCGCCTACTCGGAGTTCTCTTATGCCCAGGAAGCCATCCGACTAGGGGCGCTTGATTTCGTCAAGAAGCCCTTTTCCCTGAACGAGATTGTGCAGGCTGTGTTGAAGGCCAGGGAGTTGTGCCGGGAGGAGCGTCAGGAGACCACCAGACTTGCTGTGATGGAGGCTAAAATTAGAGAAAGTCTGCCTATTCTCCGCCAAGAATATCTCATCTTCCTGCTGCATCACCAGACGACAGAATCGGATGCACGTTCCCGCTGGGCCTATCTCGATATCCCTCTGGACCAGCATGATTTCTTCGTGTTTGTCGCCGAAATCGATCATTTCACGGAGAAGCTGAGCGGCCAGCCTGTGCAGGAGGTCGAGCTGCTGCGGTTCAGCCTGCATAATATTCTCGAAGAGACGATTTCCGCCTGGACCCGCGGCGTTATCATCCGGGAGGCGACAGACCGGTACGTCTGCATCATGAACGGCTCGGACCCGGATACGGCCGCGCTGGTTACGGAGGCCTGCTGCACGAATGTAAGCCGATTCTCCCGGCATACGCTTTCCATTGGCGTGGGGCTGGGCGCAGCGGCGATTCAGGAGCTTGGCACAGCGTACAGGCAGGCGATTAGCGCGCTGGGTTATCATTTCTACACCGGAGGAAACGGGGTCTACATTTACAGCAATGTCGAGAATAAACCGCTCGCACTTCACAGCTACTCCGCCGCCGTCGAGCAGGAGCTGCTGTTCGCCCTGCGTTCCGGCAATTCTGCCAAAAGCCTGCAGATGCTCGATCAGCTATTCGCGGAGCTGCTGGACAGCGGGCTTTTGCCTGAGCCGCGTTATGTGGAAAGCGTCGGCTATGAGCTGGGCTACAGGATCTGCCGGGTCCTGCTGGAGCAGTTCCCCTACGGGCAGGTGGAGCCGCTGGAGCGCAGGATTGCCGTCATGAAGAACCGGGTGCATCCTTCCCTGCAGGATATCCGGGACCTGCTGTCCGGGCTGTGCCGGGAGGCCTGTGCGCTGGTTACGGAGGTCCGTTCCCTGGAGTCCACACGGATTATCCGCCAGGCCGCCGCTTATATCGATAGCCATCTGGATACGGGGCTGTCGCTGGAGCAGGTGGCGAAGCAGATTAACCTCAGCCAGGGGTATTTCTCCAACCTGTTCAAGAAGGTGCAGGGGATTTCGTTTCAGCAGTATGTGATGCACGAGAAGATGGAGAAGGCTAAGGCGATGCTGATCAGCGGCCGGCAGGTTCAGGAGATCGCCCAGGATCTCGGGTATGAGCACAGGCGCTATTTCAGCGAGGTGTTCAAGAAATATACCGGAATGACCCCGTCCGAGTTCAAACTGCATTATCTTGGAAAAGAATAAAAATGCGCAGGGGAGGCATGTCCGCAGGGCGGAGGTGGCCTCCCTTCACTGTATAAAGCTCCTGCAGAAATCTGCCCTTAAAGTGGGCTTACCCGCCTTATCCGGATGCGCCAATCCGTCTATAATCAGGTTGTAAGCGAATACAACAGGGATATATAAGGGGGAACTACCAATGATGAAGCGTATGCTAATAACATCTCTGAGCCTGGTCCTGGCACTTGGCCTGACAGCCTGCGGCAACGGTAACGGTGGCAATGCTGCAGAAGGTAAGGGAGACGGGAAGACAGGCGGCTCGGGGGACAAGACCAAAATCAGCTACTGGACCGGCGACCGTCATGATGCGGATTTCGTGAAGGACAAGGTAGCCGAGTTCAACGCAACCAATACTGACGGGATTGAGGTGGAGCTGGTCGTCAAGGGCGACGACTTCGATACCGCACTCGATCTGTCCTTCCAGACCTCCGATGCGCCGGATGTAATCCGGGTGAAGGAGAATACCATCCAGACCTTCTACAAAAAAGGCTTTCTCGCTCCCATTGACGAGTTCCTCACCGATGAGCTGAAGACGAAATTCCCGGTCATGCCGGATCTGAATGAATTTGACGGCAAGCGTTACAGTCTGCCGAATTATGGAACAACCATGCGTCTAGTATACAACAAGGATCTGTTCGCCAAAGCAGGCGTTGAGCATCCGCCAGCTACCCTGCAGGAGCTGGTGGATACCGCCAAAAAATTGACGGAAGCCGGTAAAGCGGACGGCGCTTACGGCTTCGCCCAGAACTTCAAAAGCCCCGGAAGCGCGTTTGCGCGTTCGGCGCGGGTGATTGCGGAGATGAGCGGCTACGGCGGTTTCGGGTATGATTTCAAGACGGCCCGCTACGATTTCAGCGGCTTCGAATCGATCATCAATGCCTTTAAGCAGATCCGGGACAACGGCAGCATGCTGCCGGGTGTGGAATCGCTGGATATTGATCCGCTGCGGGCGCAGTTTGCAGAGGGCAAAATCGGAATGTATATGTCCTACTCCTCGGAGCCGGGCGTCTACAAGAATCAGTTCCCGGCCAAGATTGACTGGGCAGCCGCTCCGGTTCCGACCATCGACGGCACCGTGAAGGGGGCTTCGGGCTTCCTCGGGGGCCAGTGGCTGGCGCTGAGCTCGAAGTCGGAGCACAAAGGAGCAGCCTGGAAGTTCATGGAGTTCATGTACGGCGATCAGGTGCTGACGGATTATCAGGAAAAAGGCTTTGGTATCTCCATGGTTCCATCCGTCAGCGCAGTAGCCAAGACACCGGATGTGAACGGCATTGAAGGCTTCCTGCCGAACAAGCACGATGGAGTGTGGCCGGTCTATCCGTCTGTAGCACCGGAAGGGATGAAATCGGATGACGCCTTCTTCAAGTATATGCTGAACGGCGGCGATCTGAAGGCAATTATCGCCGATCTGAACAAACGCTATAACACTGCACTGGACAGCGTGATTGCGAATGATGGCGTGAAGGCCGAGCCGGATGCCGGCTTTGACCCCGCCGCATTGGGCGGCAAGTTCGCCAAGTAGATGGAAGGTCAGGGATAGAGATATAGGCCAAAGCAGAGGGATGAGGAAGCAGCTTTCCCATCCCTCTGCTCTGGCCGCAAGGGAGAGGAGCCGGAAGAAACCAGATGAACAAAACAAAACAAGCCTTATTTTCATACAGCTTTATCTTTCCAAGTGCCTTGCTCACGTTGGTCCTCGGGATTTATCCGATTGCCTGGGCGTTCCGCTATATGTTCTATGATTACAAAGGGTTCGGAACGGCCCGGTTTACCGGGCTGGCCAATTTCAGCCGCATCCTGAAGGATACCCAGTTCTGGGATTCGGTGGTGAACACGTTTGTCTATGCAGGCGGCAAGCTGCTGATCACTATTCCGCTGGCTCTGCTGCTGGCCTCCATATTGAATCGGGGGCTGCGGGGCAGACAGCTGCTGCGGGGGATTTTCTTCATGCCGACCGTCATCAGTACCGCCGTAATGGCCGTAGTCTTCTTCACGATCTTTAACTCGTATAACGGGATTCTCAACCAGTTCCTGATCCGTTCGGGCCTTTCCGATTCCGGTGTGGACTGGCTGGGGCCGAAATATGCCATGCTCACCGTCATTTTGGTTGCGGCTTGGGGGGCGGTCGGCAATTACATGCTGCTCTTCCTCGCCGGTCTGCAGAATATCCCGGAGGATGTTTATGAAGCCTCTTCCCTGGACGGAGCAGGCAGACTCCAGCAGTTCCGCTATGTCACCCTGCCGATGCTCGGGCCTGTCATGCAGATGGTCATTATGCTGGCGATCATTACAGCTTTGAAGGGATACGAGAGCATTATGGTGCTGACCGAAGGCGGTCCTGTAGGCAAGACAGAGGTGATGTTCCTGTATTTGTACAAATTATTTTTCCCTGTCGGCGGAGGCAGCGCGGCGGTCCAGGTCCAAGAGTTCGGATACGGCAGTGCGGTCGCCTTCGTGTCTGCGGTCATCGTCGGGATCATATCGCTCATTTATTTCTACGCATCCAGACGTATGAATCAGACCGATTGAGGAGAGAGGCTATTATGAGAATAAGAACCATACTGGGCAATATCATCCTGTGGATTTTTTTGCTGGCATTTGCTTTTATCACCCTGATTCCGGTTGTTATCACCATTATCGGCTCCTTCAAGACAAATGCCGAACTGACTGCGGGAGCCACCTTCCTGCCGGATAGCTGGCACTTCTCGAACTATGCCGAAGCCTGGGCGCAGGCGAATTTCTCCAGATATACGCTGAACAGCCTGATTGTCTCTCTGGCGGCGGTGGTTGGCACGCTGCTGGTATCATCCATGGCGGCTTATGTGGTGGACCGGATGGATTTTGCAGGCAAGAAACTGTATATCGGCCTGCAATCCTTCACTATGTTCGTGGCAGTAGGGGCGGTCGTGCTGCGTCCGCAGTTTGATCTGATGGTCAAGCTTCATCTGCACAGCAGCCTGTGGGGGGTCATATTGATTCTGATCTCCGCCCATGCTTCGATCTTCTTCATTCTGTCCAGCTTCATGAAGGGGATTCCCCGTGAGCTGGATGAGGCGGCGCTGATGGACGGCAGCTCCCCCGGCCGCACCTTCTGGCGGATTATTCTGCCGCTGCTCGGACCTGGACTCGGCGTAGGTGCGCTGTTCACCTTCCGCGGCGCGTGGAATGAATATCTGCTGCCACTCGTGTTCACGATGACGAAGCCGGAGCTGCAGACGCTGACTGTCGGGCTGGCGAACCTGAAATACGGGATTTCGGCCGCTTCCCAGACCCACTATATGATGGCAGGCGCCTGCTTGTCCATTCTGCCGATTCTCGTAGCCTATCTGTTCGCCAACAAATCCTTCATGCAGATGACAGCCGGTTCCCTCAAAGGGTAGCGGTCCGGCCCTGCGCAACCCATATTCCATATTTAACATTCAAGGAGGTACATCCCATGACTCAACACGCTCCGGCAATTCTGCAATCTGCCCCGTTCATCCGGCGGTATCCGGGCAATCCTGTGCTGGATGCAACGAAGGTTCCTTACCCCACCGCACTGGTATTCAATGCCGGTGTAACGAAATTTAACGGCAAGTATGTGATGATCTTCCGTAATGATTACGGCTCACTGGTAGATCAGACGCTTGAGCCGCACCACACCACGGATCTCGGCATTGCTTACAGTGACGACGGGCTGAGCTGGACCGCCGGCCCGAAGCCAGTGTTCAAAATTCATGACGAGGAAATTATCCGCGCCTACGACCCGCGCCTGACCGTGATCGGCGGCCGTTGTTATATGTGTTTTGCCGTGGATACGCACCATGGCATCCGCGGCGGAATTGCCGTTACCGATGATCTGGAACACTTCGAGGTGCTCAGCCTGTCTACACCGGACCTGCGCAATATGGTACTGTTTCCCGAGTTGATCGGCGGCAAGTATGTCCGGCTGGAGCGTCCCTTCACGGTATACAGCCGCGGCGGCCGGGACCGCTTCGATGCCTGGATCTCCGAGTCGCCGGACCTGAAGCATTGGGGCAACTCCAGCCTACTGCTCGCCGTCGAGCAGGTGCCGTTTGCCAATGACAAGGTTGGCCCGGCCGCACCTCCGGTCCGGACGGATAAGGGCTGGCTGACCACCTTCCATGCGGTGGATGTGGACCCGGCCAGAGGCAAGCAAGGTTGGGAGGACACCTGGAAGAAGCGCTATACCGCCGGAATTATGCTGCTGCATCTGGAGGACCCCCGCAAGGTGATCGGCATGAGCAGGCAGCCGCTGCTGGCACCGGAGACAGACTATGAGATTGGCGGGGGCTTCCGCAATCATGTGATTTTTCCGGGAGGGATGATTCTGGAGGATGACGGCGAGGTCAAGATCTATTACGGCTCTGCGGATACGGTGGAATGTCTGGCAACGGCCCATGTGGACGATCTGCTCCGGCTCTGTCTGGAGCCGGAGCATAGATAAGATTGGAAGCAGGCTGAGGGCGGAAATGCGGAGTAACAGTAGGGCCATGTGCCATGATTGGAGCGGCTTACGCGGAGATTGTGCATAAAATGCAACAATACAGCTCAGTAGTAGCGACCAACGCAGAAATCCTGTACAAGGTGAACAAAACCGGGGCCGTATTTTAAAAGGAAACTTTGCTGATGCAGAAAAGGTTAGTATTACTCTGCCACTTCCGAAGCTGAACAGGAATATGACGATTTTATGAAAAGAGTAATAGAGCATCACTGGTGAAATCATTATTCACTGATGACAGAGTATTTTCTGAAGATATGAAAGAGGTGTTTATTTATGCTAAAAAGGTTAAAACTATTAAGTTTAATTGTTTGTATGCTCGCCAGTCTTTTAGCTGTCGTTCCTTTGACAGCAAGAGCGGCGGGCACAATTGTAAGCTATCCATTACCGTCGATCTATACCACGACCAGTCAATACACGGTAACAGCAGACTCTACAAATATACCGGTAATCGACACTTCGGCGGTATTTGTAAACTATAATTATTGTAATTTCTCTTTTTCAGGAACTACTACAATCACAATAACAGCAAGCGAGACAATCAATACCTATAATATTTCTCCCAAAGCTTTGGGAATCACTGCAACAAAGAGCGGAAATACACTTACATTTACACTTTCATCACCAACATATCTTATAGTTAAAATCAACAACCTGAAAGATCTGGTTATTGCGGCAGATGCTCTTGAAACCAATGTTCCGGCTTCATCCGGTACAGGTATATACAATGTTAAAACCGGGTACGGTGCCGACAGTACCGGTGCCGCTATGGCTACAACTGCAATACAAAACGCCATAAATGCGGCTAACGCAGCAGGTGGCGGTATAGTATACGTTCCAGCCGGTGTTTATAAGTGCGGAAACCTTGTTTTAAAAAGCAATGTTTCGGTTTATCTGGAGGGTGGTTCTGTTATAAGGGGTTCAGGAAATCCAAGCGATTACACTACCCATTTTCATAAGAATTCTCTGGGTAAGGATGGAACATGGTTTATTTATACTGAAACAAATGCAAACAATATTAAGATATACGGCAGGGGGACTATTGACGGCAATGGCCATTATATGAGAAATACAAACAATTATTTGAACAATATTCTTGTACCCTTGCAGTGCAGCAACTTCACGGTTGACGGCATAACAATAAGAGACAGCGGTGGCTGGGCTACAATAGTTACAAGATCTAATAACGTAACATTCCAGAATACAAAGCACTTCAACAACAATGAACTTGATTATGAAAATGATGCAATCGACATTCAAGAGAGCCAGAATGTACTCATAAAGCACACTGTAGCAGTATCGGAGGATGACACATACTCATTTAAGACATGGGATGTAGAAACTACGGATATAGCTGCAAACTGGCCTGGAAGTCCTGAAAGCCAGTCAAATGTAGTTGTGGATGATGCTTTGGCTTGGAGCAGATGTGGAGCATTTAAGGTTGGAGATGGAGTGAAACAGCTTCAGGATGGCATAGTTGTTAAAAACTCTTATGTATACCGGTGCTGGCGTGCTTTAGCAGTAGGTCATCTTTATGGAACTCCAGCAGCACAAAACATCATATTTGACAATATAGATGTAGAAGGCTTCTGGCCAAGATCCGGTGTTCACTCCAGATGGTTTGATCTTTCTGCGAAAACCGGTCCGATAAAAAATGTGGTCTATAATAATATAAATTTACGCGCCTTAGGTGAAGTTTCAATAATGAAGGGTTGGAGTGACACATCTACTGTCTCCGGAGTTACATTAAACAATGTTCGCGTCGGTGGAGTTGCGGCAACTACATTGGCAGAATTGAAAATAACAGATACTAACAGCTATGCTGCAGCTCCAAAATTCAACACATTGAAATTTGAAGCGGAAGGCTATAACCTTAGTTCAGGTGTTATTTCCTATGAGGCAAGCACTGATGGTGGGCTGGATGTTGGTGGAGGGAGTAATGGCGACTATATAGCATTTAAAAATGTAGATTTTGGTAGTACAGCTAAAACAAGTATTGATTTGAAGGTTGCATCCGCTAATTCCGGCGGAAGAATAGAATTCCACTTGGACAGTCCTACGGGCACTATGCTGGGTTATTGGACAGCAGAAAGCACAGGCGGATGGCAGACATGGTCAGTCAAGAATATCCCGCTTAATGCCGGAACCGCCGTAGGGACCCATACCGTATATGTAACTTTTGTTAAGTCAGATTCAACCACAGTTGCAAATTTAACCTGGTTCCAGTTCAAATAGAATGGAAACGGTTTGATTTAATTGCAATAAGATGGATCTAGCTATTGTTGTGGCAGAATCGCCGAATTGAGGCCTTTTTAATGCCAAGATGAAATATAACTCACACTACGCTGCTGTGATCATCGGTTTGGCCCGGGGGATCCTCGTCGTTGCAGAGAACGGGATGATTATCGATACCATTTTGAATGGCCTGGCTACTATGCTTAAGGGTTTGCCGAATTACTTGTTCACCACCATCATGCTGGTCGTGCATAATATTATTACGTTCTTGGTTCCTTCTTCATCAGGAGAGGCGGCCTTGACGATGCCTGTGCTTGCACCATTAGGCGATCTTGTGGGTGTTAACCGCGAAGCAGTAGTAACCGCATACCAATTTGGAAATGGATTAACGAATCTCATTTCGCCAACAGGCGGTGTGCTGCTGGCAGGTTTGGCCATCGCCCGGATCAATTTTGGACAATGGTTAAAGGTAATTCTCAAGCTGTTTCCGATTCTTTGGCTGGTGGCGGCAATCTTTGCCGCAGTTTCCTCAGCTGTAGGCATGTAGTGGATAAAAAATATTGCAAAGCCATGCGGGATTCCCGCAGAAGATAATCAAAATCCCAAGGTCATACTGATCTTGGGATTTTTGACTCTATATATTAATCCTATTCCCCTCACATCCCATCTGTAGAAAATGAATCGTCCTCCTAACTAATTTATTTTTGTTTATTTTAACAATTAATCGGCACTCTCCCCTTTGTTGTATATTTCCTCCTGATTTGTGGCCACAAATAATGTATGCTAAGAATTTAATCCGTTATTTACCTATCCGTCAGTTTCTGCCGTTCCAAACAGCAGAATATAAACTGTTCAGAAGATAACGCTTCCACGTATGATGTATTCATAACCAGCTGAGTGCTTCATCCGATACTAGTATCACAAATGAGGGAATTTAAGGTGAGAGAATATACGATTGTTAATATTTTATATACCCGCAAGAGTCCTGTGCGCATGAGTGAGCTGATTGCCGAAGTGGGGTTGTCCGAACGGACTCTCCGTGACGTGATCCGTGGACTCGACAAAACAGGAGAGGCGAATGGTTTCGGTATCCGTATGATCCGCGGCCAGGGTTATCTGCTGGAGATTGGTGATGAAGCCAAATTCAGTAGCTACCAAGAAAAAGGCATGCTGCAGCTGGATCAGGTGGATCTCGATAATAAGCAGTCACGCCAGCAGTATTTGCTATTTTATCTCTTGCAGAACGATGGCTATCAGTCTATGGATAACATGGCGGAAGAAATCGGCGTCAGCCGTTCTACCATTATTTCCGATCTGAAGGAAGTAGAGCAGCGACTGGCCGCTTTCCGGCTTAGCTTGAAACGTCGGGCTCATTATGGCATGAAAATCGAGGGGGAAGAGCAAGACTTCCGCAAAGCCTTTTCTTACTTTATCTTGCAATCGGGTCATACACTGCAGCATACGGAGGATTTTCATGCCTTCAGTCAGGACTTTGATGCTGAGCAGCTTAAGGGATTTCTACTGCAAATCCTCAAGGAAAAAGAACTGAAGATCTCAGATGTGTTTCTGGATAATATCTTGACCCATCTGTTCATTCTTCTATACCGGGTTTCCAAGCACAATTTCATTGTGGCTGGTCAAGCCTTGCAGGGAACACCTGAGCCGCTGTATCAGGATATTGCTAGGAGCATCGCAGATTTTATCTCCTCTCACTACCGGATTAAGCTTCCGGCGGATGAGATTGATTATTTGGCGCTGCACATTTCTGGTAAGACCATTATGGAGCGGATGTCGGAAGAGACCAAATCGCATCTGCGGGAGGGAATTACGGCTATTCTGGAGCGCTTGGACCGCGAGTTCCTCACTGGATTCACTCAAGATCACGAGCTGCGCGAAGCGCTTCTATTGCATATGTTCCCGCTGCTGAACCGGTTGTATTACAATCTTCAGCTCGGCAACCCATTGGTGGAGGATGTTTACAGCCAGTATGCCAATGTGTTCGTCATTTCCTTCCGTTTCGCTGAGATTGTAGAGGAGCAGTACGGGTTTCGGATGTCGCGCGATGAGGCAGGGTATGTCGCGTTGCATTTTGCCACCCATCTGGAACGGATGCAGCAGCGCAATCTGGAGAAGTTCAAGCGGATTGCCGTGATCTGCTCGACGGGAGGGGGCAGTGCCCAGTTAATCCGGCTGAAGCTGGAAGCGGTATTCCCCAAAGCGTCGGTGATCACAGCCTCCATTACGGAGGTGGAGGAGATCAGCAGCAAGCCTGTGGATCTGATTCTCTCTACTGTACCGCTGGCAACAGAGATTAAGGAAAAACCGGTGATCCATATCAAACAGCTGCTGGATGATCAAGAGATTCAGCGGATCAAAGAAATATTGTCTTTGCAGATTAATCGTACAGAACCGTCCTACAAGCTGATGGATTTCAAGGATTTGTTCCGCAGGGAGCTGTTCCATCTGTCTGGTTCGGACGAAGATTACATGGAGCTGTTAAAGCAGCGCTGCCGGGAGATCGTGGGCAATCATTATGCAGCTGACGATTTCCCTGAACAAGTGCTGCTCAGAGAGCAGAAATTCACCACCATTTACAAAAATGGGGTGGCCGGCCCGCATCCGATGCGGATGAGCGCGATCCGCGACTGTATAAGTGTTACCGTGTTGAAGAAACCGCTGATCTATGAGGGTAAGCCGGTCCAGTTGATTTTTCTGATCAATCTGGGTCCGGGGCAGTTGTTCCTGCACAAAGAGATCAGCAAGCTGCTACTGGTTCTAATGGAGAAGGAAGACAGCCGTAACCGGCTGCTAAACACGAATAGTTATGAGCAATTTATGAATGAGATAGAGAACCTACTATAAATAAAATGACGATACGGAGTGGAGAACCCATGGATTATGAACAAACGATTATGCAGATTATTGCCAGCAGCGGAGAGGCTAGAAGCCTTAGCCTAAAAGCGGTAAGAACCGCGCGCGCCGGAAACCTGGAAGAAGCGGGCGAGATGATTAAGAACGCCAAGACCAGCCTGACCAAAGCACACAAAGTGCAAACGGGGCTGATCCAGGCTGAAGGCCGGGGCGAAAAGACAGAAATTACGCTGCTGATGATTCACGCGCAGGATCATTTGATGAATGCCCTTACGGTTAGAGAACTGGCTGTGGAATTGATCGAAGAGATCAAAGAACGCAAAGCACTCGAACTAGAATTGAAAGGATCGGTGAACTAAGATGAAAAAAATATTGCTCGCCTGTGCAGGCGGATTCTCGACAAGTATGCTGGTGGAACGGATGAAAGAATCGGCACGGACACAAGGGGTTGAAGTGGTTATTGATGCAGTGGCGGAGAGTGATATCGCCGATCAAAAGCCTTTTGACATCATTATGCTTGGACCACAAATGGGACACGCCGAAGGCGATCTGGCCGCAGAATATCCGAACATTCCAGTAACTACGATCGATATGATGGACTATGGCATGATGGATGGGGACAAGGTGCTGGCTACAGCACTTGAACTGATGGAGAAGGGGGCTTAAGTCATGGCAGGCGGCGCAGAATGGAGAGCCAAGATCCAGAAAGTCAGCACGAAAATCCAAAAAAACACCTATATCAGCGCTATTTCCAACGGTCTGATGGCCTTGATGCCAATATTGATTCTGGGCGCTATTTTTTCCCTGATTAATGCACTCAAGCTTGATCCTTATCAGAATTTCCTGGAAAGCACTGGACTCAAAACTTATACTTCGATTCCGGCAACCGTAACCACTGATTTGATCGCACTCTACGCGGTGTTCTCCATCGCTTATAATTTTGCTACCCAACATAAGCAGCAAGGCTTTTCGGCAGGGATTTTGGCGCTGATGAGTTTCTTGCTAGTTACACCAAAAGGACTGCTGGATGACGGTGTGACCAAAGCATTTGGTTACTCCTGGTTAGGCGCCAAGGGATTGTTTGTGGCAATCATCCTGGCACTGCTGGTAGGTAAGATCTATACCTTTGTATTGGAAAAGAAATTCTATATCAAAATGCCGAAGGGTGTTCCGCCCACGGTCGAGAAATCTTTTGCCGCACTTACGCCTGGTTTTATCGTAGCGGTTCTGATGCTAGTGCTGACGGCGATTTTCGCCGCAACGAAATATGGCAATATGCACGAGTTTGTCTTCTCGATTATCCAGCTGCCACTGACTAGTCTGGGGGGTACCTGGTGGGCGATGCTGATCTGCATCTTCGTAATTCACCTGCTGTGGTTCTTTGGAGTTCACGGCACCTTGGTAGTCTATTCCGTTGTCGGCCCGATTTGGGTGGCTTTGGGACTTGAGAATCTGGACGCTTACCAAAGAGGTGTGGAAGGTACGCATATCATTGGTTCACCGTTCTTCCCGGTTTATGTACTGATCGGTGGTGCGGGGGCAACGTTAGGTCTCATTATTGCGATGTTGTTCGCCAAATCTACACGTTATAAGACACTTGGTAAACTGGCAATTATCCCAAGTCTGATCGGTGTCAATGAGCCGGTGATTTTCGGGATGCCATTGGTGCTGAATGTTCGGTTTATGATTCCGTTTATCCTGACTCCGCTGGTGAGTAGTGGTCTGGCGATTCTTCTGACGACGCTGGGTATCCTTCCTGTGCTGCACGGGATTCAGGTACCGCTGGGCATTCCGGTGCTGGTTAATGGCTGGATGAACGGGGGCTGGCGCGTAAGTGCGTTCCAGCTGGTTATGATTGGCGCAAGCTTCATGATCTACTATCCATTCTTCAAAAAAGCCGATGCCGAAGCGCTGGAGCAAGAACAGCAGGCTGAAGCTAAAGCGGCAGCAACCGCTGCCACCAATTAATAAAAGGAGACTCAACCGATGACTTATCCATTTCCGGAAAACTTCCTGTGGGGCGGTGCGGTAGCCGCCAATCAGGTCGAAGGCGCGTATAATGAGGGCGGGAAGGGTTTGTCTACTGCTGATGTAGTCAAATATTGTCCTCCTAAGGAACGGCAGAGCCTGGAACTGTTATTGTCCATGTCCGGCCCACAGCTAGAAGAGGCCATACAGGATGATAATCAGGGGAATTACCCCAAACGCAGAGGGATTGATTTCTACCACCGCTACAAAGAAGATATCGCCTTGTTCGCTGAGATGGGTTTTAAGGTATTCCGTATGTCCATCTCCTGGCCACGTATTTATCCGAATGGCGATGAGCAGGTACCTAACGAGGCAGGATTGCGTTTCTACGACGATGTTTTTGATGAGTTGCGCAAATATAATATCGAGCCGCTGGTTACCATTTCCCATTATGAAATGCCTGTGCATTTGGTCACCAAATACAACGGCTGGGAATCCAGAGAACTGGTTGAACTGTTCGTCCGTTATGCGGAAACTGTGTTCACCCGTTACCGGGATAAGGTGAAGTATTGGCTGACTTTCAACGAAATCAACTGTACGCTCAAAGCGCCGTTTCTGGGCGCAGGGATTATTCTGGATGGCAAGTCAAATGAGAAGCAGGTTGCTTTTCAGGCTTTGCATCACCAGTTCGTAGCCAGTGCGCTTGCGATTAAGCGGGGCCGGGAGATCAATCCGCAGTTCCAGATCGGCTGCATGCTGGCCCGCAAGCTGCTCTACCCATATTCCTGTCATCCCGGTGATGTACTGAAAGCGCAAGCGGAGAACCAAATGGCAATGTTCTGCTCCGATGTTCAGGTTAGAGGTTATTATCCTTCTTATATCCGCCGGCATTTGGAGCAGCATGGAGTGACAATAACCATGTTGCCGGGGGACGAAGCTTTGCTGCGGGACAATCTTGTAGATTTTCTTTCCTTTAGTTACTACATGTCCTCAGTAGTCAGTGTGGATGAGAGCATCACGGCCACCACGGAAGGTAACCTGTCCTCAGGGCTGAAGAATCCCTTCCTGAAAACTTCCGATTGGGGCTGGCAGATCGATCCAAAGGGGCTGCGGTTTGTGCTCAAGGAGATGCATGACCGCTACCAGCTTCCTTTGTTCGTAGTAGAGAATGGTCTGGGTGCTGCAGATGTACTCGAACTGGATGGCACTATCCGTGATCCATACCGGATAGAGTATCTGGCACAGCATATTGAGCAGATGGCGGAAGCCATTGCCGATGGCGTGGAGCTAATGGGCTACACCAGCTGGGGCTGTATTGATCTGATCTCGGCTTCCACCTCGGAGATGCGCAAGCGGTACGGCTTCATTTATGTTGATCAGGATGATGCAGGCAATGGAACGCTGCTGCGTCTGCGTAAGGACAGCTTTTACTGGTACAAAAAGGTCATAACCTCTAACGGTGCAGATTTAAGATATTAGTGTGGTGTTATAGTCCTTGTTCATTTTTTATGAAAACCTTGAGAAATCAAGGTTTTTTTGTTTTTTTAATAAGGAATAGGAATCTTGTGAGTTTCTTCTTATAACGAAGTTTTATCCGGGAAGGCACTTAACTTATGGGCAAGCCGCTTTTTGGCCGACTATTTTTTTAGGTATTCCGAGAAGTTCTCCTGAAAGTCCAGTGAATGAATATCTTCCCGAAGATGGTGGTGGATTAGCGGACCGATATTGGTGGTTTCCTTTTGCACCATAAGCTCAAGAATGGATTGGTGTTCGCTCCAGATTTCTTCCAGCTTGTCGGTCTTGAGCATGTGCAGTCTGCGGTACCTGAGATAATGTACATTCGACTGCTGGATCAGAGTCCACAGATACTCACGTCCAGCAAGCCTGTACAAGGCCCGGTGAAACTCGTCGTCTAAATTAAGGAAAGAATCTACAGCATTCTCCTGCCCGATGACCTCTTTTTGTTTCTTAAGAATCTCCTTCAGTTCGTGCACCCCGGGTAGTAAAAGCTGTGCAGAAAGATCCTTGAGGATCTCCTTTTCCAGTGTGCAACGCAAGTATGTGATTTGTTCAACAGATTCTAGATCAATAAAGGACACAATATTACCTTTTTTCGGGTAGATATCGGTATAAGATTCCAGTGCAAGCTGCTTGAGAACATCACGCAACGGCGTACGTGAAATCTGAAACCGCTCAGACAAGGCTGTTTCACTTAGAATGGTACCTGGCTTTAACGCCAGCGTGAGGATTTCTTGCTTCAATGTGTTTAGAATTTCAGCTTTGATTGACATTTCTGTTCCTGCTTTCAATTGTTGATGACAGATACAGTACTAGTATACATGATAAGTTCGTTCATTAAAATTATCGAGATGAAAATAGGGTGGAAATTCCTTGTTTTTATGATAAAATTCCTGATGAATTTGTGATTGACAAAGAATTGTTCTTATTCTATGATCAAGTAAATCTTGTATACAAGATAGATGAAAACGAATTCACAGGAGGGTTTATCAATGAACATGACGTGGAGATGGTACGGCGAGGGCAATGACAATATCACGCTGGATCATATTCGGCAGATTCCGGGTGTAATGGGGATTGTCTGGTCTTTGCACGAGAAAGTAGCTGGAGAAGTGTGGGAAATGGAACGGATCCAAGAAGTGGCGGATCAAATCACCAGTAAGGGTTTCAGCACGGCTGTAGTAGAAAGCGTCAACGTTCATGATGATATCAAAATCGGCTTGCCGACCCGTGATAAATATATCGATATTTATATCGACACCATTCGTAAACTCGCCAAGGTTGGCGTTAAGGTGATCTGCTATAATTTTATGCCTGTTTTCGATTGGACCCGCACAGAGCTGTATAAAGAGTTGCCTGATGGCTCGAATGCCCTCTTTTATGAAAAGGCTGCCATTACCGATAATCCGCGTGAGATGGTGGACCGGATTCTGAAGGGAGCTGGACAGTTCACGATGCCGGGCTGGGAGCCGGAGCGGCTGGCGAAGCTAGATGAGCTGTTTGCGGCTTATGCGGATGTGACAGAAGATAAACTGTTCGACAACCTCCAGTATTTCCTGGAACGCATTATTCCAGTATGCGAGGAAGTGGACATCAAGATGGCTATTCATCCGGATGATCCGGCTTGGCCGATCTTTGGACTGCCGCGTATTATCCGCAATCGGGATATGATCCGCCGCTTTCTGGATTTGGTGGACAGCCCGTACAACGGTTTGACGTTCTGCACAGGGTCACTCGGCACGAATCCGGATAACGATCTGCCAGCGATGATCCGCGAGTTCCATGACCGTATTCATTTTGCACATATCCGCAATGTGAAGGTATTTGAGAACGGTGATTTCATTGAGGTGTCGCACCGTGGGCGTGACGGAAGCGTTGATGTGGCCGAGGTGGTCAACGCCTATCATGAGAACGGATACATTGGTTATGTACGTCCGGATCACGGGCGTCATCTGTGGGGGGAAGAGAAGAACTGCCGACCGGGTTATGGCTTGTATGATAGAGCTATGGGCATCATGTATTTGCTTGGTGTCTGGGATAGCTTGGACAACGTCAAGGAGGCAAAATAAATGCTGCATCTGACCAGAAGCAGTATCCAAGGGGAAAAAGCAGCTTGGAAAGCTGCTGGAGTGGAGCTTCCACAGTTCGACTATGAGCAGGTAGCAAACAATACACAGCTTAAACCGGAATGGATTCATTTCGGTGCAGGTAATATTTTCAGGGGATTCGTGGCAAATGCTCATCAGAAGCTGCTGGATAGCAGGAAGTCGGATACAGGTATTATTGCGGTGGAGACCTTTGATTTCGAAATGATTGATAAAGTCTACAAGCCCTACGACAATCTGACCCTTTTAGTGCTGATGAATGCTCACGGTGATTTTCAGAAAAGAGTAGTCAGCAGTATTGTGGAGGGAATCGCAGCGGACAAAAACCGTGAAGCGGAGTACCGCCGATTGATCGAGGTGTTCGAGAATCCGAGCCTGCAAATGGCCAGCTTCACCATCACGGAGAAGGGATACTCGTTGACGGATCCGCACGATAAATATCTTGGCATTGTGAAAAAGGATATCGAGAGCGGACCGGAGCATCCTGTTCATGTCATGAGCATTGTAGCTTCGCTTGCTTATCGAAGATATCTGAAAGGCCAATATCCGATGACCTTTGTCAGCATGGATAACTGCTCACACAATGGCGACAAGCTGAAAAACGGTGTCGTGTCCATCGCTAAGGAATGGGCCCAAAGAGGACTTGTTGTGGAAGACTTTGTGCGCTATCTGGAAGATGAACGATTAATAACCTTTCCATTGTCCATGATCGATAAAATCACACCACGTCCTTCGGAGAGTGTACAGGCCGCGCTTCTGGAACAGGGAATTGGTGATATGGATGTAATCATTACCTCCAAAAACACATATACCGCTCCTTTCGTAAATGCCGAGATTAGCGAATACCTTGTAGTGGAGGACAACTTTACGAACGGACGTCCACCACTAGAGGAAGCCGGAATTATTTTTACGGACCGGGAGACAGTCAACCAGGTGGAGACGATGAAAGTAACGACCTGCCTTAATCCGCTGCATACGGCGCTTGCTGTTTCCGGTTGTCTGCTTGGCTACACCTTGATCGCGGATGAGATGAAGGATGATACTTTGCGGAGGTTTGTGGAGATAATCGGTTACAAAGAAGGTCTGCCCGTCGTAGTGGACCCGGGGATTCTCAGTCCAAAGCAGTTCCTGGACGAAGTCCTTACGGAGCGTTTTGCCAATCCATTTATCCCCGATACTCCACAGCGGATTGCTACAGACACTTCGCAGAAGGTGGGTATACGGTTCGGTGAAACTATTAAATCCTATATTCGACGGGAGGAGCTCGATCCAGCGCAGCTAACAGCGATTCCACTGGCTATCGCGGTGTGGTGTCGTTACTTACTTGGAGTGAATGATGCTGGAGAGGTCTTCACATTGAGTTCAGATCCGTTACTAGAAACACTGCAAGGTTACCTGCAAGGAGTTTCGCTTGGAGACCAAACCGCAAGTGTGCGCCCCATTCTTGATGATGAGCGACTTTTTGGGGTTCCGTTGTACGCAATTGGTCTAGGCGATAAGATTGAGGTTATGTTCCAGGAAATGATGGCAGGCCCAGGAGCGGTACGGAGAACATTAGAGAACTATTTGAAGTGAAAGCTAGGCAGTTAAGTAGATTTGATTTAATATAGGAGAAAATAAAGCAAAAAAAGTCCCGAGGCAATCAATCGGGGCTTTTTTTGTATGATTTTAAAAAATCCAAACAAAGGGTGAAAAGAATCTTATGTAAAATGAGAAGAACGAAAGTTAAACTAAAAACATGGCGAATAACCGGTGTTCGTCAACTGAGCGACGAATTTTGAGGGGGTTCAACACCATGTTGTGGAGCGGGCAGAAAGGCCGGCTGGAGTAGAAGCGGCGAAAAGGAAGCGGGATTTATACCGTAGAATGAGGCGGATGGAGTGGTTGCGGAGACAATAGAGGCATTAATGCCCTAAAATGTTGCGGATCGAGCGGATGTGGCGAAAGGAACGGGATAAATCCCGTAGAATGCAGCTGATCGGGCGAATACGGAGAAATCTACGGGATAATTGCTTTAGAATGCAGCGGATCGAGCATATACGGAGAATTCTACGGGATAAATCCCGCAGAATGTACCGGATCGGGCGAATACGGTGAAATGAGCGGTATAAATCCCGCAGAATGTACCGGATCGAGCATATACGGAGAATTCTACGGGATAAATCCCGCAGAATGTACCGGATCGGGCGAATACGGGGAAATGAACGGGATAAATCCCGCAGAATATATCGGATCGAGCGAATACGGTGAAATCTACGGTATAAATCCCGCAGAATGTACCGGATCGAGCGAATACGGGGAAATGAACGGGATAAATCCCGCAGAATGCGGCTGATCGAGCGAATGTGGCGAAATGAGCGGTATAAATCCCGTAGAATGCAACGGATCGGGCGAATACGGGGAAATGAGCGGTATAAATCCCGCAGAATGTACCGGATCGAGCGAATGTGGCGAAATGAACGGGATAAATAACGCAGAATGTACCGGATCGAGCGAATACGGAGAAATCTACGGTATAAATCCCGCAGAATGTACCGGATCGAGCGAATGTAGCGAAATGAACGGTATAAATCCCGCAGAAAGCAGCGTATGGAGCGGATGCGGAGAAATGAGTGGTATAAATCCCGTAGAATGCAACGGATCGAGCGAATATGGTGAAATGAACGGGATAAATCCCGCAGAAAGCAGCTGATCGGGCGAATACGGTGAAATGAGCGGTATAAATCCCGCAGAATGTACCGGATCGAGCGAATGTGGCGAAATAAACGGCATAAATCCCGCAGAAAGCAAAGGATCGAGCGGACCGGTCCGGATCAATACACCTTAAAGGAGTGATTCCGCCCATTAACCGGAGAACCACTCCTTTTTTATAGCCAACTTTATAATCCAATCAACGACGACCTCCGTGATCGTTAACTGTGTAAATTGCTGAACTCGATTCGCGAGCTGAAGAACCTAGTAAACTCTTTTTCGATTATTGTTTTCATGATGTTGTGATGCACTTTGAGTTGTGATTGATCGGCGTGGTCTCTAAGGAGTTCAAAGAGCGCTGCTGATTTTTTGAAGCCGGTATCATCGTCTAGCTTGATGCTTAATAATAAGATTTCGAGAATAGTGTTGATTGTATCGTACATATTCTCTTGTTTATAGTAATACATCGCCAGCAGATAAATGTAATCCTCATGGTATCTGATATTCACAATAGTCTCATGTTCTCCTATGTCATCAACATTGATTTTGAATTCCTTCAGAATCCAATCAACGGAATAATCATGTATTATCGAAGATTCTAAGATTGTAATGAGTCCCGGCAATAACTCTTCATCATCACTTTTTCTAATAAACTCAACGTATTTATGTAGGACTCCCATTTTGCCTTCCAACAGATCGATAACGTATGAATTGGCTTTTGCTATATTGCGGTAATATTCGACTTCATTAATACCCTCTTCATCTAAACCTACTATCCAGCCCAGGTCAGCATACTTCTGAATACATATTTTTGCCTCGTCAAACTTACCGGATTTTTGTAGTGCTATACCTTTTGCGCATGAGCTATATCCAAAATAATAGGGGATACTCCGTTTCAGTTTAGGACCTCTTATGAGGTTACTATTGTTTTCATATATGACGGAAATTTGTTCGTGTAGCTTGTCTGCAATTTCAATCATGGCATCCCAATTCTCAAATGAAAATGATGCCTTAAGCATCTGAATCAAGGAATCCACATTCAACCCTTCCAAATCCAACTTCAATCCTATCTCCCTTTCTAGAGCATATCATGCATCGATTAAGATAATTGTATTTCATTTCTAAATTATTCATTTATTTTACATTAAATCATGTGATTTCCATCACGTTACATAAGGTCAAAAGGGTCTTTATTAATAATTTTCAAAATAGATCCAGTCCATATTATCTTCCTTAAGTTTCTATTGTTGGAGGAATAATGTTTGTTCTGTTGTTCATTTGTCCCCTTGTTTTTGGGTTATTTGTACGTAAAATGCGGAAATGTACCTATCGTGGAACTCGTTCTTCCTTTATGATCATCCCGTAAAGAAAGCGCTATCAAAGAAATTTTAACCACATTTTATGAGGGGGTAAGGATGATTTGAAGCGAATGGGAAAAAAACTGGGAATGAGTCTGTTGGTATTTATAATTGCAGCAGCGCAGTTCGGTTTCACAGGAACACAGGGCAATGTGGCACTAGCAGCTGAGAAGAGTATGGCGCAAAAGCCCTATATGGGCTGGAGCAGTTACAGCATGCAGGTGTACGACGGTGCAGGTAACTGGACCTCGGCCGAAAGCATCAAAAAACAATCGGATGTTATGCATGAGAAGTTGCAAGCCCATGGCTATGAATACATCAATATTGATGCGGGCTGGAATGGCAGCATGGATGAATACGGCAGACCGATTCCAAGTGAGACCTTATATCCTAACGGATTTCAAGAGGTCATCGACTATGTTCATAATAATGGACAGAAAATTGGAATCTATATGATTCCGGGGGTATCCATCGATGCCTATAATCAGAATCTAGAGATTTACGGAACGGGTGGCCAATGCCGTATACAGGACATTACAGCCAAACCGCTTACCATTATGGATTATTGGAATTCCTACACTTATAAAATTGATTTCACGAATCCATGTGCCCAGAAGTATGTGGATTCTATTGCGGATATGATTGGCGAGTGGGGCATTGATTTCGTCAAATTTGACAGCGTGACTCCTGGCTCGGGGATTGATAACTTGAGCCGTGATGCGCGCGGCGATGTTGAGGCATGGTCTAAGGCTTTTGACAGAAATAACATCTGGTTTGAGCTGTCCTGGGCGCTCGATCACAATTACGTGGATTTCTGGAAAAAGTATGCCAACGGTTGGCGAATTGACTGGGATGTGGAAGCTTACGATGGCAGTGGGCTGACAGCCTGGCCGAGTATTTCCCGCTTGTTCCCCAAAGCAGCACTTTGGTGGAGGGATGCAGGTCCTGGGGGTTGGAATGATTTTGATTCGCTGAACGTTGGTAACGGATCTATGGATGGTCTAACCAAAGACGAGCGGAAATCCGCGATGACATTCTGGTCAATCTCTTCCGTGCCACTGTATACAGGGAATGACATGACTAGGCTAGACAGCTATGGTTTAGAACTGCTTACCAATGATGAGGTAATTGCCGTAAATCAGGCAGGACGTCCAGGCCATCCGGTATCTATGGATACCCAGCAGCAGGTTTGGTATGCCAATAATGGAGATGGCACTTACAGCGTAGCTCTGTTCAATCTGGGCAGTCGGAGTGCGGAGGTGAAAGTCAAATGGAGTGATCTCGGCCTTGAAGGCCCGGCATCTGTTCGCGATTTATGGAGTCACACTGAGCTGGGAGACTTTGAGAAGGAATTTAGCGGAGGCATACTTGAACCTCATGCGTCACGGATGCTTAAAGTTACAGCATTAGGTGGCACCTCTACAGTCAATGATGATGATACAGGTATGCGCTACAGCGGGGATTGGAAGCGTAATGGCGGCAAAGAGCTGCTAGAAGGAAAGCAGGATTTGAGCATTACGATCAAGGATTCCTCGTTTGCTCCGTTGATGGCTTCACAATCGGATATTACGAACTATGGGACTGACCCGTCTGAGAATTCGTCTGCTGCGAACAAGGCAACGGTCACTAATGTAGTTTACATTAATGATAATGACAGCGGCATTAAATATAATGGCGCATGGCAGGTAAGCTCATCTCGAGGATTGGGTGATTATAAAGACGATGTGCATTATTCCGAGAAGAACGGGGATTCCTTTGAGTACACCTTTACGGGCACTGGCATTGACCTGCTGACCGAAAAGCATGAATCTCAGGGAGATGTGATTATTACACTGGACAATGAGGCTGCACAGACCGTTAGTGCTTATAAAACAGGATCAAGAGAGGTACAGCAAAATCTGTACAGTGTCTCAGGACTGGCTAACGGCTCTCACAGGCTTAAAGTGGTCAAAAGCTCAGGTGATTTTATGCTGCTTGACGCATTTAAGGTGACTACAGAAACTCCAGCAGGAGAACAGAATAGTACCATTACTCCGACATCTGCTCGATTCGACCAAGCAATAGAACAACAAGAGGATGTTACTGTCACTCTGAATTTGAATGGTAATACACTGAGCGGTATTGAAAATAATGGCGAGGCACTATCGGAAGACGATTTTACGGTGACGAATGATAAATTGACCATTCATAAGCAATACCTTGCGCAGCAGCCGGCAGGCACAACCGACTTGATTTTCATTTTTAACACTGGTGATCCACAGACCCTGTCGATACAAATTAGTGATTCTACAGGCATTCGTTATGTGATGATTAATAACGATGATTCAACAGTTAAGTACAATGGCACTTGGAACCGCAGCAGTGGCAGAGGATTGGGTGACTATAAAGACGATGTGCAATATACGGAGCAGAATGGTGATTCTTTTGAATATACCTTCAGAGGAACGGGGATTCAGCTGTTCACAGAGGTAGATGAGTCACAGGGTGATATGGATATATATGTTGACGATCAATTTAAGGAAACCGTCAGTGCCTATCATCATGGACAAATGTCACTTCAGAACCTTTACAGCATTTCTGGCTTACCGGATGGAATGCACACGCTCAAGGTTGTGAAGAAATCAGGCAGATTTATGCTCCTTGATATGCTTAAGGTAGAAATTCCGAATATGATTAATCCGATCGCTGCCAGCTTTGATAAAGCTGCTTCCGCTCAGGAAGATATTGAGGTGACATTGCTGCAGCAAGCGGAAAGCTTTGCCGGTATTACTAACGGATTATATGATCTGGTTCTCGGGACTGATTATTCAGTAGCAGGTAACCGTGTTACACTGAATAAATCTTATCTTGCTGCACAGCCAGTGGGGACGCTGAACCTTAAGTTTACTGTGGAGGGAGATTATCTTAACGATGTTCACTCCACATCAGTGGACGGTGATTTCTTTGAATATACCTTCAAGGGTACCGGAATCAGCCTGATCACACCTATGGGTCCAGAGCAAGGTGATATGGATATTTATGTGGATGGACAACGGGTCCAAACCGTAAATGCGTATAGTCAGAGCCGCCTGACCCGTCAGGGAATTTATAGTATTTCGGGATTGGAAGGCGGGATACACACGCTTAAAGCTGTGAAGAAATCTGGTGATTTCATGCTGACGGATCAAATGAAATTCACAGTTTCAACGAGTCCTGCTGTATCTCCGACACCAACGCCAAGTCCAACACCAACGCCAAGTCCGACACCGACACCAACACCAACATCAACGGACTCAGGTGGCTCGTACATTCCAGCTCAGCCATCTTCTACACCACCTGCCCTGACACCGACGCCAACTCCGGCAACTGGAAACGAGGATGGATCTGCAGGGAATGGCGAGTCTAATCCGATCCGTCATACCGCATATATCAAAGGTTATCCGGGTGGGTTCTTCCAGCCGGAGCACGAAATTACGCGTGCTGAGATGGCAACGATTCTTGCCAATGTTGCTGAGAAGGGAGCTACTGGAGCAGGGGTTGTGTTCAGTGATGTGCCTTCTGGTTACTGGGGTGCTGATGCCATAACTAAAGCAGCGAAGATGGGACTAATGAAGGGTTACAGCGATGGCACCTTTAAACCTAATCAACCATTGACGCGTGCAGAAATGGCCAGTCTGGTGACCCTGCTTAGAACGGATTCGACGCAGAAGGGCTCCGGTTTCTCTGACATCATTGGACATTGGGCACAGGTGGCGATTTTGCAAGCCCAAGGTACTGGCATTTTCACTGGTTATAATGACGGGACTTTCCGTCCTAATGCCAAGCTTACTCGTGCCGAAGCTGTTGTGGCTATGAATAGGGCTTTGGGCAGAGGTCCTCTAACCAATGTAACAAATCCACAGTGGGCAGATGTTCCGGCAACGCATTGGGCCTTCGGCGACATTGAAGAAGCTTCGACGGATCATGTCTTTACATCTGGATCAGAGGCCAGAGATCAGAAGAAGAACTGATTGTCTAGCCAAAGCATTGAAGAAGGGGGGCCGTTACTGGCCCCTTTTTTCTAAATGACAGGAGGGCCACGCACTATAGATAAAATATCGGAATTGCCGATAAAAGGCAGTGATAACGGCGTAGATCGCTGTTTTTTTTCCATTTCTGAAGAGGTGCAGGAGGGTGAAGTGAGTTCAAACCCTTGACTATGAAGCAAAATGTTTTAATCTATGGTAATGATAGCGCTATCGAAATGTCATATTGAGGGAGGCTAACTACGCTGAAATATTCCAATATCTTTCGTAAATTTCTAATCTCTTATGTGGTCATTTTGGTCATACCCAGCATTGGCGGGTACATGTCCTATCTAACCTCGATCTCCGTGACACAGTCCATCTCGATTGAGAATGGAGTCACTCAGCTTCAGAAAAGTCAGGAGATATTGGAGCGCCGTATGGCGGAGGTTGAAGGCTTTACCAGGCAATTGGCGGTCAACCAGGAGCTAAATGTTCTTATGAATGAAAGTGAAAATGAGACGAATGTGTATGGGATTTGGAAAACGATGCGGAATGTTTTGACCTTCGGCCAGACTAATGATTTTTTGCAAAACTATTATATTTACCTCGCCAACTATAATCTTATCCTAACCCCAGGTTCGACCTATCGTCCGGAGCATTACTATTCTAATTTCAACTATAAGGATCTTTCGTTACAGGATTGGAGAAAAGAAGTGCTTGAGACAACCCACCGCAGCGAGATCAAGCCACTTAGTGATTTTGTCAGCAGGGGGATGCAAACCTCGGTCATTACCTATATGCAGTCACTCCCCTTGGATAGCTTTAATGATTCCTCGCCGGCCGTCGCAGTCGTGATTATTGATGAAAAAAATATTTCCAGCTTGCTCTCAGGCCTGACCGAGCGATACGGGGGCTGGGTGCATATTAGTGACGCTAAAGGGAATACGATTGTTCTGCAAGGAAGCGATGAGCAGAAAATGGTCAAAATGCTCGACGATCCAGCTTTTGATAAGAATAAGGTCAGTCAGTTCTACAAGGATGATCTGGTGGTTACTACCCGTTCCGATTCCAATGGCTGGGTTTATCAGACCGGGATTCCTCAAGATATTTTGATGGAGAATGCTAACAAGATCAAAAGAATCTCCATACAAATTACGGGAGGCACTCTAATTATCGGTTTGATTGCCGGACTGGTATTAGCTTACCGTAACAGCGCGCCAATCAATCGTATGCTCAGCGTCATGAAGGAGCAATTCGGTAAAGAAGAAGCCTCGGAGAGGAATGAATTTGACTTTTTGAGCGGAAATATTGCCGATATGATTACCAAAAATAAGCTGCTCGAGTCCGAGCTTAACCGCCAGCTTCCTCTGGTCCGAGATGCCTTCCTGAAACGGCTGATTGCCGGTGAATTCAAGACGCGGGATGAAATTATCTCTGCAGCCAAGCAGGCGGATATCAGCATGAATCAGGATACTGGCTACGTAGGAATTGTTCAAATTAACGGTTATGCGGGTATGGACAGTGTTGAAATTCTGAACGAGCTGAGCGCTTCCCGGCTGCTGCTGAAACAGACCTTGGCTGATCTTGGCGTGGATGTCTTGATGACGGATATGGGCTCTGATAAAGTTGTAACGCTGTTCTTTTCTAGGGAAGAAGGAGCTGACAAGGAACAGGAAGCAGCGAATATCACCCAGACGATGGAGGAGCTCGCTCAAAATGTTTTTAATGAGTACCGCATTACCATTCTGGCGGGCTTCGGGGATCTATTCACAGAGGTAACGGAGGTTAGCCTTTCGTATGATCAAGCGAAGCAGGCGCTGGAATATGCAGTTTACATGAATAAGAAAGGAATTATCTGGAGTAGTGAAGCTCAGATCGAGAATACAACTTATTATTATCCGCTGGATTCGGAGCAACGGTTAATCAGCACGATTCGAGCCGGAGAGCTAGAAGAAGCCGAACGGATTGTGCGTGCGATTATCGCCCAGAATATGGAGCAGCGAGAATTATCCATCGAAATGAAGCACCAGCTTGTCGGGGAAATGAAGGGGACTTTTCTCAAGCTATTGGATCAAAAGGCATTTACCGAATATTCAGAGATCGAGAGTGTCAAACGTCGGGTCATAGACATTGGCTCATCAGAGTCGCTTGAGACGATCCAGAACGAATTTTTTGACATTATGGAAGAGCTGTGCGGACTCATTGCGAATAAAAAGAAAGATATTCATATTCAGATCATCAAGCAGATTAAGGACTACACAGCAAAAAACTATTCGGATACGGAACTGACCCTCTACCGGGTGGCGGAACAGGTGGAGCGGCCGGAAAAATACATTTCCCAGCTGTTTAAAGAGGTAACGGGTGTCAACTTCTCCGACCATTTGATAAAAGTCAGAATGGATCAAGCCATTATCCTGCTCAAAGAGAATGGATTAACGGTGGATGAGATTGCCGTGCGGGTGGGCTACAACAGTTCACATTCCTTCAGACGCGCATTTAAAAGGTTGATGGGTGTCTCCCCGAGTACCTATAGACAATCTGTGGATGAATAAAAAAATATGCCATAACATACGGCTGCACTGTCCACTTTGGACGATGCAGTCTTTTTTCTGATTTCAACCCTGCAATTTGGAAAAATGGCCGTTCTACTGCTATTTTGTGCTCCTCAGATAAGGCGATTTGTACGCTGAAGTCCCCAAGTGTACCTTTCTTTTGGAGATAAAAGTCATCTATGATCAATCCGTAGAAAGCGCTATCAAAAATCACAGACATCTGCTTAGGGGGAATTGTTCTGGAGAAAGAAATAGTATTACATCGCAAGTCGTTGCCGAAAAGCAAAGGCCCCGCATTCTTACAAAATGCTCGCAAAAGCATAAAAAAGCACTGGCAGTTACATCTGCTTGTGATTCCGCCTTTGCTGTTTTTTATCATCTTCAAGTATTATCCGATGCTGAACACTGTCCTAGCCTTTAAGGACTATAACGTCATAAAAGGGATATGGGGAAGTCCATGGGTCGGATTTAAAAACTTCCAGCTCTTCTTTGAGAATCCGCAGTTTTGGACGCTGCTCAAGAATACTATTATGCTTAGTGGCTATCAGTTGCTGGCGGGTTTTCCAATCCCGATTATTCTTGCGCTCATGATTAATGAGGTACGGGGAGGAAGGTTTAAGAAATTCGTTCAGCTTGTATCGTTTGCTCCTTATTTCATCTCGACGGTTGTCATGGTGTCAATCGTTATGCTATTTCTGGCCCCACGGCTCGGTTTTGCCAACATTGCACTCAACTTCTTCGGACTGGATTCTATTAACTTCCTAGGTGAACCCGGCATGTTCCGTTCGATTTATGTGTGGACTGATATTTGGCAGACAGCGGGCTACAGTGCAGTCGTATATTTGGCAGCGCTTGCAGGGATAGATCCAACACTTTATGAAGCTGCCAAAGTTGATGGAGCCTCGCGGTTTCAAAAAATCCGTCACGTCGATTTGCCAGGGATTGTGCCAACCATTGTTATCATTTTGATTCTGAATGTGGGGAATGTAATGGCGATCGGCTTTGAAAAAGTCTACCTGCTACAGAACCCGCTTAACCTCGTTAATTCTGAGATCATTGCCACTTATGTCTACCGGGTCGGTCTGTTGAATGCCAATTACAGCTTTGCAACTGCGGTGGGCCTGTTCAACTCCATCATCAACCTGGTTCTCTTATTTACAGTAAACGGTCTGGCGAAAAGAATCACGAAGAACAGCATCTGGTAGGAAAGGAGCTCATCTATGGCAGCAGCAGTTCAAAAAAAGATTAAAGAATCCGTCGGCGACAAAGCGTTCCTGATCACAATCTATATTGTGCTCACTCTTGTGGTAATCGCTGTACTTTATCCGCTTATTTTTATCATCAGCAGCTCAATCAGTAGTCCGGCAGCCGTGACCTCTGGTCGTGTCTGGCTCTGGCCTGTGGATATATCTTTCAAAGGTTTTAAAGTATTGCTGAATACGCCTGAGATTATCACTGGTTATGGAAACTCAATTTTCTACACCGCAGCGGGAACGCTGATTAGTATAACTTTAACGGTTATGATTGCTTATCCACTGTCTCGAAAAGGTTTTTTCGGACGAAATACACTGATGATGATCATTACCTTCACCATGATCTTCAGTGGGGGGCTAATTCCCACCTATTTGGTTGTGAAGGAGATGCATCTGATCGACACTCGCTGGGCGCTGTTGATTCCGAACGCCATTTGGGTCTGGCAGGTCATTATTGCCCGCTCCTTCTTTCAATCCTCGATTCCGGAGGAGCTTTTGGAAGCTAGTGAAATCGACGGCTGTAGTGATATGAGATTCATCTGGAGCGTGGTACTCCCGTTATCCAAACCGATTCTCGCAGTGTTGGTGCTTATGTACGCGGTAGGTCAATGGAATGCCTATTTCGATGCGTTGATTTATCTGAAATCAGCAGATTTGTTCCCCTTACAGCTTGTCCTGCGAAGCATCATCATTCAGAACAACAGCGCTGGTGGGGCTATGGACGTGGGGAAACTGGTCGAGAAACAACAGCTTTCCGAGCTGCTGAAGTATTCCTTAATTGTGATTGCCACCTTGCCGGTACTTGTTATCTATCCTTTCGTACAGCGTTATTTTGTACAGGGGATGCTTGTTGGTTCCGTCAAGGGTTGATCTTAGGAATCTCTTTTTTTGGAAAGGAGGTATGCCCGGAGTACACACTTAAGGTATCATCGTATCACCTGCTAAATTACAAAAGGGAGTGATAATATTTGAAGAAGCAAAGCTTGATAACTTTACTAATTCTGGTCATGGCATTTACGGTTGTAATTAGCGGATGTGCAAATAAAAATACAGGTAACGCATCCAGCACGCAGCAGGGCTCTGGTTCGGGTTCGTCTGGCAAGCCGGTTGAGATCAGCGTGTTCTCAGTTCAGGAATCCGGCATCGACCTTTCGACCAATAAATTCACAAAACATGTAGAAGAGAAATTTAATTTCAAATTCAACTGGCAGATCAATCCATCGGATGGTGCTCAGGAAAAACGCCAGATCTCACTGGCGAGTGGCGACTATCCAGATGCCTACCTGCTTACTCACTATATTGATCAATTCTCACAGGCCGATCTACTGAAATACGGCAAGCAAGGTGTACTCATTCCGCTAAATGATCTGATTGATAAATATGCTCCTAATATTAAAGCAGCCATGGAAAAGAACTCTGACCTAAGAACGTTTAATACTGCACCTGATGGCAACATTTACGGACTTGTAGCTTATACAGAATGCTTCCACTGTTCCTATCCTAGCAAAATGTGGCTGAATACTGAGTGGATGAAAAAGCTTAACTTGGAGATGCCGAAGACCACTGAGGAATTCAAAAATGTATTGAAAGCCTTTAAAACGCAAGACCCGAACGGCAACGGCAAAGCGGATGAAGTGCCGCTAAGCGGTTCCATCGAGGAGTTCGGCGTACGGATCGTTCCTTTCTTGATGAACGCATTTGTTTATGATGATGATCGCAATTACCTGAACATGAAGGATGGAAAGGTCCAATCTGTTGCCATTACCCCGGAGTGGAAAGAAGGATTGACCTATATTAAATCTCTGTTTGACGAAGGTTTGATTGATCCGGGTGCCTTTACACAAAACGCGGAAGCTTTTAAGAAAATCGGTGAAAATGCTGATGCAGAAATTCTAGGTGTCGGTGCGGGTATGCACCCAGCGATCTTCGTAAACATCGACCCGGGGAATACCCGCTCAGCACATTACAACCCGCTTCCTCCGATTTCGGGACCTTCAGGAATTTCTTATGCGACTCATGATGGAGGCGGCGTAGTCCCGGGTGCAAAATTCGTGATCACAAACAAAGCAAGTGAAGAAGCGCAAATTACACTGATCAAGATGGTGGATTATATGTTCACACCAGAAGGCCAAACGAATGGCGCAGCTGGCCTGAAGGGAACCGATTGGACCGATCCGGTTGAAGGCGATGTGGCGTTGGGTAAAGATGTTAAACCGATGATCAAATTAATTCCAGGTGAAGAAGGCGCAGCACCACGTAATGCGGGCTGGAGTGGTATGGCTCACTTCTATGAGCCTAAAGAATACCGTGATACTTACGTTCAAGGTACCGACATCTTTGCTTCTGATGGTTACGAACGTAGATTGTATGATGCGACTCTGCTATACGAAGGTCATGAACCTAAAGAGTTGTTCCCTATCTGGTCGATCTGGATTGATCCAAGTGAGATTGATGAAGCCAGCTTGCTGAAGACAAATTTGAAAAATTACATCGAACAAAATGAGCTGCAATTCATCACAGGCAACAAGGATCTGAACAAGGACTGGGACGCTTATGTAAAGGGATTGCAGAACTTGAAGCTTGACCGTTATCTCGAAATTTTACAAAAGGCTTATGATACTTCAAAAAAATAAATATTGAAATCAGAATCAGGTGCTGTATGATAGACCCCGCACCTGATTTCTTGATTTCAAGGAGAAAATATGGTTTTTTATGGATGGAGGTTGAGTTATGACAGACGAGAAACATTGCAATCATTCATTTGTAGTTCCGCGCCGTGGACTACCTCAAATTAACGGCAGGCTTACGGAAAAAGGGACTGTGACCGTTGCCTTTTTAGGCGGCTCAATTACGGAGGGGGCAGGTGCTTCCGAAGCAGACACATATAGCTGGAGAGCGCTCACCGGTAAGTATCTTCAGGAACGGTTTGCGGATCAGGAGTTCCGCTTCATCAACGCAGGAGTGGGAGGAACGAACTCAACTTTAGGTGCTCATCGATTACAGGAGCATGTCCTGCAGCAGGGCACAATTGATTTGTTATTCGTTGAATTTAGCGTCAATGACGGCAGTGACCGGGAAGAATCCATTAGAGGGATGGAGGGCATTGTCCGCCAATGCAGACGGTTGTCACCGGGCACTGATATTTGCTTTTTGTATACGGCAGCAGAGAAGAATCTCTCCGGGAGCAATCCCTTTAATATCGCTGTCCATGAAGAAGTAGCTGAGCATTATAAGCTTCCCTCTGTTAATTTTGCAGCTAGAGTCTATGCGCAGCTAAAGGCGGGACAAATGGAGTGGACTAAGCTGGCACCGGATGGATATCATCCCAATGATGACGGTCATGCGCTGTATGCTTCCTTTTTGCGAGAGTATCTGGAGACAGCGCTTGTTCCTGGCAAGACGAATTTGAGCAGCGAAAGCTCTTTAGATATTCCACCCTTAGCGGAGCAAAATTATGAATATGGCAGTCTGCTTGATTTCCGCGCGGCTGATCATGTGAACGGTTACGAACTTCGCGAACTGTCTGCAGGAGATCCGCTGATGAACTGGCGTTTTGGAACAGAGCATCTGTATACCCATAGCAAGGAGGCTATGTTTTCTTTTACCGTAACCGGGCAAAGCGCAGGCTTGATGCTGTTCTACGGACCGGACAGCGGGATTTTTGAATATTCGCTTAATGACAGTTCTTATAAAGCTGTGAACTTATTCGATGAATGGTGTCCGCTTGCCTTTCGGCCTATTATCGCCATGTTTCCGATCCGGGAACAACGTCAAGAACTGCGGGTTACAGTACGCATTACGGGGCTGAAGGACGAACAGAGTAAAGGTACCAGCCTGCGTATTCTGAAACTGCTGCACAATTGATTATTTTAAGTGGAGATATTATACTGCCAAATATTAAGCGTTTACAAAAAAAGAAAGGCGGTGCCGATGATCACTTCTGCCGAGAACAATGCCTTAACTACTCCTACTGTAATCCGCCTGACGGATTATGGAGTACTGCCGGATTCTGGTTTAGACGCGCAGCCAGCCATGGTTCGGGCAATTCAGGCTGTCGCTGAAATTCCCGGCCCGGGACTACTGGATTGCCGAAGGGCTGCTATCATTTCTATCCGGACGAGGCCATCCGGAAACCTTATTTTATCTCGAATACTGCCAGCGAGGAAGAGAACCGGGATGTCACTAATCCAAGTTTGAGAGTATTGATGCGTTGGCCCTTAGTACCAAGAGCACCTGCGGACTGGTCTTTAAGTGCAATGGAATTCCGGCAGGCAGTGGTGAGGCTTGATGATGCGATTGAATTAAATGCCTGCAGTGAGGTTGAAATTGCTGATAATTTACTAAATGACAGATGGTGAGGAGAGCGCGTATGAAACTTCAATATGACAAGCCAGCATATGTATGGACGGAAGGACTTCCAATTGGGAATGGACGTCTGGGCGGTATGATCTTCGGTGGTGTGGAACAGGAGAAAATTAGTCTGAACGAGGATACGCTTTGGTCAGGATACCCAAAAGAGGGTAACAATCCCGGTGCTAAAAACGTTCTGCCAAAGGTGCGACAGCTGATTCAAGAAGGCCGCTATGTTGAGGCGGACACGCTGACCAGAGAAATGATGGGGCCGTATACTCAATCTTATTTACCTTTTGGTGATCTATTGCTTCGTTTTGAGCATGGCAACGTCTATCATTCTTATCAGCGTACACTGGATGTGGAAAATGCGCTGCATCGCATTGAATATCAGATTGGCAATGTTACTTATACCCGTGAGATGTTCGCTTCTCATCCTGATCAGTTGCTTGTACTTCGTTTGACCGCAAGTGTGCCAGGCGCATTGAATGTGCATGCTACGCTGGAAAGTCCGCTCCGGCACAACCTTTATTCGCAAGGCGACAGCTTTGTACTATCGGGAACGGCACCGGAGCATGTAGATCCAAGCTATTTCGGGAGCGACAATCCCATCCGATACGGTGAATCAGGCAGCAGCAAGGGAATGGCTTTCGAAGGACAACTCTCCGTGACGGCGGATGACGGCCAAGTAACGGTTGATGGCAGTGGGATTCATTTGCTGGGTGCGACAGCGGCAACCTTTTATTTCAGTGCGGCTACAGGCTTTAACGGGTATGACCTAATCCCGGGAGTTCAAGGAAAAGATGCCTCCACCATTGCAGCCTCTTTCTTGGCAGATGCTCAAGGCAAGTCTTATACCAGCCTGCTTCAAGCGCATATCACCGATTACCGGGTACTTTTCGATCGGGTGAAGCTTCGGCTGGGCAAGCCGCTGGCGCCGGAAGGAATGTCAACCGAGCAGCGGATTACGACTTACTCCGCGCAAGATCCGGGTCTAGTTGAGCTGCTGTTCCATTTCGGACGTTATTTGCTGATCGCAAGCTCGCGCCCCGGAACGCAGGCTGCCAATCTTCAGGGAATATGGAATGCCTCTACTCGTCCGCCTTGGAGCAGTAACTATACACTGAATATCAATACAGAAATGAACTATTGGCCCGCTGAGATTTGCAATCTGGCAGAATGTCATGAGCCACTTTTGGATTTCGTCGGCAATCTGGCGAAGAGAGGGGCGGATACCGCTCGGACCAACTATGGCACCCGGGGCTGGGTAGCTCATCATAACTCGGATCTTTGGGCACACACTGCACCGGTAGGTGATTATGGCGATGGAGATCCAAGCTGGGCTTATTGGCCAATGGGGGGTATCTGGCTGACTCAGCATCTTTGGGAACATTATGCTTTTGGCGGAGACACTGAATACTTGCGGGCTTCGGCTTATCCTGTCATGAAAGAGGCGGCTCTGTTCGCATTGGATTGGCTAATTGACGATGGCAAAGGCAATCTTGTGACCTCCCCGTCCACTTCACCAGAGCATAAATTCCGGACAGCGGAAGGTGTGGCTGCGGTCAGCCCGGGTGCCACAATGGATATATCGCTGATCTGGGAGTTGTTCACGAACTGTATCGAGGCATCTGTGATTCTTGGAACGGATGAAGCTTTGCGTGAAGAGCTGAAAAGTACCCGTGAGCGTCTATTGCCAATGCAGGTTGGCAAGTACGGGCAACTGCAGGAATGGTCCTCTGATTTTGAGGATGAGGACATGTATCACAGACATACCTCGCATCTGGTTGGTATTTATCCGGGCCGCCAGTTGTCAGAAGAAGAGACCCCTGAGCTATTTGCTGCGGCAAGAACCTCGCTGGAGCGGCGCGGGGATGAAAGCACAGGCTGGAGTCTGGGCTGGAGAGTAGCTTTATGGAGCCGCTTCCGGGATGGAAACCGTTCCCTGCGTCTGCTCTCCAACATGCTGCGGCTGGTGAAGGACGGGGAGTCGGAGCAGTATAATCACGGCGGAGTTTATGCCAATCTGCTCGGCGCACATCCGCCGTTCCAGATTGATGGCAACTTTGCAGCCTCCGCCGGGATTGCCGAAATGCTGCTGCAATCTCACCGCGGCTATCTCGAACTACTGCCTGCATTGCCGAATGAATGGCAGGAGGGAAGCGTTGCAGGCTTACGTGCCCGCGGTGGCTTTGAAGTCAGCATTCAGTGGGACAACGGCAAGCTAGTGGAAGCGCAGATCACTTCCCTGCTGGGCACAGAATGTGTGATCCGCATGGATACTTCACTTAAGGTAACCTGTGGCAGCCACGATATACAATGTGAACGTTCCGCCGAAGGAAGGGTAAGCTTCGCTACAACCGCGGGGCAATCCTACAAGCTTATCATTGATGACCAGCAATAATCCGTTTAATAAGCGTATGAACAGCAGTAGGACCTGAACGTCTGGTCCTGCTGCTGTTTTTTGTATTGCTGCATGAATCTTCAGGATCCAGCAGTGTTTAGGTAAGATGTGTTAGATCGCGGTATGGATCGGAAGATCGTTGTATAGAAAACGCTTTATCCGCTCTTTATAATGAGGTCATACTTGGGGGATACAGCTACTGAGACTACCGCCTTCAAGGTCCAAAATGCAGCAACAAGGAGGCAAATTATGCTAACTGACAGTAATACAACCGTAAACGTGAATACAGACACAACGTCTCTTATCCGTGTAACCAATGGCCTAGTGAATCTGGAGATTGATCTCGGAACAGGTGAGTCATCCGTTGTCGGCGGGACTTTTGCACATGTAAAGGGGATTCGCAGCGCCTTTCGCTGGCAGGGCCGGGAATATAATACTGAACACTATCAGAGCCACGTGCTGAAGTTGCAGGAAGAGGTTGTTCGTGAAGGTTTTGGCAAAGGTGTTCATCTAGTGATTGTGCATGAAACATCCCTGCTGCCACAGCTGGAGCAGCATTTTTATATTTATGAGTCATCCTCATATGTGCTGATGCAAAGTGCGATCGCAAGCAATGAGGATATCAAAGCGAACCGCATGGCGGTCATTCAGAGCAAATCGGTATCACTCGGCGGCGAGTCAGGTCAGCCGGATGAACCAAGCATCCTGCGTGTGCCTTACGACAACGATAAATGGGTCAGATATACAGTGGTGAAGCCACCTATGGATACAGAGAGCTACGAGGTAACAGCAGTGTTCGCGCCGGATAGCCGGCGAGGGATTATCATGGGTTCCATAACTCATAAGGTGTGGAAAACGGGTATCCGTATCAAAAGCGAGCGAAGCGGCCAGATCGAGGAGCTGGATCTTTACGGTGGGGCTGTGAGTGAATTAACCCGCGACTTTCAGCCGCACGGTTATGTAAAAGGCAAAAGAGTGGAGTCACCGCTTGTATTCGTAGGTTTTTATGACGATTACAGAGAAGGTCTTGAAGCTTACGGCCGGGCCAATACATGGATTGAAGCTCCGCTGGCTTGGGAGGGTGGCGTTCCTGTTGGCTGGAATAGCTGGTCTGCCGCAATGGCTGAACTCGATTATGATTTGTATACGTCGACCAGTGAGTTTTTGAAAAAAGAAGTGCAGCCGTTAGGATTCCAGAATGAGGATACGCTGTACATCAACTTTGACGCTTTTTGGGATAATTTCACAGCAGAAGAGATGAAAAATGCACTTGAGCTAGTGCGGAAGAATGGTCATAGACCGGGAACCTACTGGACCCCTTTCGCTTTCTGGGGAAGTCCTTCTCAGTTCGGAGATGTCGTGGAGGGTACGAACGGTAAATACACCTATGGCGATATCCTGCTTCGGGACAGCGAAGGAGAGATTCTGCCGGATGTTGATGGAGGGCTAGCCATTGACCCCACACATCCGGGGAACCTGCAAAGAATGGATTGGTATACAAATAAATTCATCTCGGAAGGATTCGAGTATATCAAGCTGGATTTCTTAGCACATGGCGCACTGGAAGGGCAGCATCACAATCCGGAGATTACGACGGGCATTGCGGCGTATCACTACGGTATGTCCTACTTGCAGAACAAGCTGTCTCTAGAGGTAATTGGTCGACCGTTCTTTATTAATCTGTCCATCGCACCGTTGTTCCCTTATGCATTTGCACATAGCCGGCGTGTCTCTTGTGATGTTTTTGGCACGCTGCAGGATACAGAATACATGCTCAACTCTTTAACCCATGGCTGGTGGATGAGCGATTCATTGTACCGTTACAATGATCCTGACCATTCCGTACTGTACAAGAGCCATAACCAGGAAGCCACGGTCTGGCATGAAGGTCGGAGCCGACTAACCGCTTCGGTGATCGCGGGAACGGTGCTGCTGCTAGGGGATGACTTCCGAAAAGAGGAAGCCGCCGCCCGGGCCAAAGCTTGGCTGAGCAATAAGGACATTATGGATGTTGCTCGTCTTGGCAAAACCTTCAGACCGATAGAAGGGGACCTCGGCAAGCAATCCTGTGATACTTTTGTGCTCGAATCTGCAGAAGAAAATGCTTTTTATATAGCCGTCTTCAATTACGATGCCGTGAAATCCGCTCCTAGATCTATCTCATTAGAACGTGCAGGGCTGAATGCTCAAGGTGCTTACCAGCTGCTGGACCTATGGGAAGGTGTAGAAGGGGAAACCTCAGGAGAGCTGGAAGTTACGCTTGAACCCGCAGAATCTAAAATCTTCAAATTGACAGCAAAATAAAAAAGAATACGCGCCCTCTGCTTCTTGCGGATAGCGCGTATTTTTTTTATAACCTATATTTGTATTCGGCTTAGCGGATTAAGGCGGTATTGTGTGGGATTTATGCCGTAACAGGCACTGAAATGTCTGGAAAAGGGATGGATCGAAGGATAGCCTAATTTCTCAGCAATGGCAGTAACACTTAGCTCGCTCTCCAGAAGCAGACCTGCCGCCCGTCGCATAACGAGATTATGATGATAAGCGCGCGGCGTCATCCCGGTTTCTCGCAGAAACAGCTCATGAAAATAGGTTCGCTTGAGTCCGCAGAGCTGTGCCCAGTCTTCGATAGATTTACCACGTTCGGGATGAGTGTTCAAATACTCCAACAGGCGGACAATCCGATAATCGCTTGGCTGATGCTGATGGAGGGCATTATACCAGCTTAATATCCAACCGTATAACAAGCTATGGACCGCTTCATTCCGGTAGAATATCGCTTCATTGTATATTTTGGCAATCATCACAAGACTATCGTATAGCTGTGGATATTTAGCTAGCGGGAAGACGCAAGGCAATTCGTTCAGCTCGGCACAGGGGGCTTCGGTGGCCTTTTTCTCAAGCCTAAAGGGTTCAGGCGCATGGATAAAAGAAAGATTAGTAGACATAGGTGACTGCTTGTCCCACAGATCAAAATAGACATTGTAGGACGAGAGTGGATGAGAAGGGGAAATATGAAAGGCATGTGGCTGGCCGGGACGGAGAAACACCAGTGTTCTACGCTCAATCGGATAACGTATTCCGTCGATTTCCATCTCACCGGGGCCATCGGTAAACAGATGAAAAGCGTAGGCATTGCCGACGCGCAGATGCTCATTGCTGCTGCCGTCGTACAGATAAGGCATGATTGCTCCAACATACGGTGTGATTTCAGATAGTTTGTTCATACTATACCCCTTGTCTAGAAGTATTTCTTAATTCTGGATTGTAGTTAAATGTTGGGATAACGGATAAATTGTCAAATGAATGAACGAGTCAACAAAGACTATTAGTACTGATGATGTTACGATAAATGCGATAAATACACAATGTTAATAACAAAAAAAGCGGATTAATTAACAACAAATTTCGAAGGTCTATTACAGACAGGAGACGATCTAATGAGCGATTTTAAATTGTGGTATTCAACCCCTGCAACAAGCTGGTCGCAAGGTTTGCCATTGGGCAACGGAAGAATAGGTGCTGTTATAATGGCGGCGCCGCATCGTGAGGTTTGGAGCATGAGCGAGGTGACCTATTGGTCTGGGCAAAAGGATCCCGACCCTGCTCCTGCCGGAGGTAGAACTGCGCTTGAAGAGGCGCAAAGTCACTTTTTTGCCGGCGATTATGACAGCGGTGATCGTTTAGCCAAACAGTACCTACAGCCTAAAAAACAAAATTTCGGTACGAACCTGGGATTATGCGAGGTTGTTATTGATTTTGCCCAGGATGTGGATGTTGAACCAGGCGGTATGTTTCGGCGGGAGCTGGAATTGACAAGTGCAGTGGCTGGGGCGGTCTATGAGAGCGGCGAAACAACCATCCATCGAGAGGTCTTCGCTTCACATGCCGATGATCTGGTAGTTTCAAGAATTTGGAGCGATAAGCCTGGAGGTGTATCCTTTACGCTTGCCATCGAAGGTGGCACAGAATCGTTTACGACTGAGGTTGTGGATGGCGACACCATTGAATTCAAGGGGCAAGCTACAGAAAAGGTGCACAGTAATGGTAAATGCGGGGTATGGGCAAAAGGGCAGCTCAAAGTAAGTCTATCCGGCGGTACGATCTACAGGGGGGATGGCCGATTAAGAGTTTCCGGAGCTAATGAGGCCCGGATTTATTTTGGGGTCAGTACCGATTATCGCCGGAGCAACCAGGATTGGGAGACGGAGAGCTACAGCAACCTACGGCAGGCTTTAACCAAAGGTTATGCACAGTTAAAAGAAGATCATATTCAAGATTACCGTCAGGAATATGAAAAGGTGGATATTCAATTGGGAAGCTCCGGGAAAGAAAGTCTGCCTACCGATCAGCGGATTAGGTTGCTGGCACAGGATCAGGTGGAGGACCCTCATTTGTTCGCATTGTTCCTCCAGTATGGCCGCTACCTGACCATTGCCGGATCACGGGAAGATTCACCTCTTCCACTGCACTTGCAGGGAATCTGGAATGACGGTGAGGCTTGCCGTATGGGCTGGAGCTGCGACTATCATCTCGATATTAATACACAGATGAATTATTATCCGACAGAAGTCGTGAACCTTGGGGACAGCCATCTTCCATTGATGCGATATATTGAAGATTTATCTCAGGCGGGAAGATCAACTGCACGCGATTTTTATGGCAGCAAAGGATGGGTGGCGCATGTATTCTCTAACGTCTGGGGGTTTACAGCTCCGGGCTGGGAAACCTCATGGGGGCTCAATGTCACAGGCGGATTATGGATTGCAACCCATCTGATGGAGCATTATGAATATAGTCAGGATCGTGTATTTCTAGAGCGCCAGGCATATCCTGTTCTAAAAGAAGCCGCAGAATTCTTCCTCGACTATATGACGATTCATCCGAAATATGGCTGGCTGGTGACGGGGCCTTCGAACTCGCCAGAGAACAGCTTCTATCCCGCAGATAGCAGCGAGGGTGCACAGCAGCTGTCTATGGGCTCGACCATGGATCAAGTGCTCGTGCAGGATCTTTTCGAGTTCTGCCTGAAGTCTGCGGTGTTACTTGATACAGATGTTGAGCTTCAGCTGAAGCTAGAGGAAGCTATTGCTAAGTTACCCCCGCTACAGATTGGCAAAAGAGGTCAGCTGCAGGAGTGGCTTGAAGATTATGAGGAAGCACAACCTGAGCATCGACACTTGGCTCATTTGTTCGCTTTGTATCCAAGCAACCAGATTACACCGGACAGAACACCGGAGTTAAGTGCGGCAGCAAGGGTAACGCTGGAGAACCGGATGGCTCAGGAAGAACTGGAGGATGTAGAGTTCACCGCCGCCTTATTTGGCCTTAGTTTTGCCAGACTATATGACGGGGAGAAGGCGTATAAGCATATCTCTCATTTGATTAGCGGATTGTGCTTCGATAATCTGTTCAGTTTCTCTAAATCAGGGATTGGTGGAGCAGAGTGCAATATCTTTGTCGTGGATGGCAACTTTGGCGGGACGGCTACCATTGCAGAGATGCTGCTGCAAAGCCACGCGGATGAAATTCATCTGTTGCCAGCGCTCCCGCAAGCCTGGAATACAGGATCGGTGTCTGGATTACGAGCCAAAGGAAAGGTAGAGGTAGACATAGTTTGGGAGAAGGGGCAGTTGACGGAAGCTACGCTTCGCACCTACTCACCGGGAACGGTGACCCTTCGATGGGGAGATCAGAGAAATACCTTCCAAGCAGAAACAGGAGGAAGCTACTATTTCAACAGCCAATTGGAGCTGTTATAATGATTCGGCGGGGGCGATGAGCCTCCGTTTTCATTATGCGTCCGAATAATGATGAGTAGGTATCGAAGAGCTATCTGGTCTGCTTAGGACCCGATAGCCTTTTTACAAGCACGTTGGGATTAGATCTTACAAAGTAACGATTCATGCCTGAAAATGACTTACATTAATTTGGTCGATGATCGCCTAAGGGGAAAAGAATATAATAGGAGCAAATACAGACAACAAGTAGGAGGAAACCTCAGGTGTATAGTATTTTTCTGGTAGATGATGAAGAAATGGGTCTTGAGATGATGAGAGATTATATCCGCTGGGAAGAGATGGGCATCTATGTCGTTGGAACAGCGAGCAATGGTAGAGAAGCTTTGGAGAAAATAGAGGCTTTTCAACCGGATATTATTCTTACAGATGTTCAGATGCCGATAATGAATGGAATTGAGTTGGCTAAAAAAATACATGAATGTTATGACCATATGCAAATTATGTTCCTCACCGGACATGATGAATTCCACTATGTTAAATCGGCCCTTAATGTAGGAGCTGTCGGATATTTACTGAAGCCGCTAGATTTGACTGAAATTGAAAGCGTTATCGAAAAGGTTAAAGCACGCTGCGAAGAGGTTCAGATGAAACAACGTTCTATGGAGGCTGCTAAAACTAAAATTCTTAAGGAACTTTCTTTTGAAAAAAATGCGGAGCAAGCCGCAGAGCTGGCAAATAACTTCAACAGGCTGACACGTCTCCCAGAGAGTAATCGTTATACCATGGCACTGTTCAGCATCGATCCCAAAGAGGCGGAGGGTGAGCAGCAGAGTCTGGAAGAGTGTATGAGCCGGCTGATCTCTTATCTGGATCACTTTTTTAAGGCGAAAAATATAGAGGTTGTTTTTGTTCCTTACAAGGATGGCGAGACAGGTGTGTTTATGGAAGCAACTCAACAACCTGGCTATTATGCTTGGGAGGATTTAGCTGTGGCTATTCGTAGTGCGCTGGATTTTACGGTGACGGCAGCAGTCGGGGCGCTGGCAGCAGAATTAGCGCTGGTCCATAATCTGTATAAGCAGACGCGTGTGATTTTAAATGAACGTTTTTATAAAGGCACGGGCTTAATTATTCATGCCGCGGCTATTTCGAATCAGTTCGACAGTGAACATATGCCACCTTTTGAGAGAAAAGAGTGGTTTGAAGCTATCAATCAGCTGGACTTCGAGCAGGCCGCACAAAAGCTGCATCAATATTTCGTGGGATTGGCCACGCTGAGAATCAAGAAAAAAATCATCTGTAATTGGGCGATTGATCTTGTTGATGAACTGCTAGAGCAGCTGCATCAGTCGGTTCCCGAGGGCTTTAAGCGGGCGGAGCTCTATCATTCCATCTATAATGCGCTGACTTTACATGAGATCGAGGATTTAATCCTGGGCACTGCGGGTGATGCCGTGAGCATGCTAGGTGAGCGACTTATGGATAAAAATACAAAGCTCGTCCACAAGGTTCGCACCGTGATCGAACAAAATTACGATCAGCCGATTACGATTAATAGTCTGTCTGATCAGGTTTATCTGTCACCGAACTACTTAAGATCTATTTTTAAGGATAAAACAGGCATCACGATCCACGATTATTTAACCCGTATTCGGCTTGATAAGGCTAAGGAGCTGCTCGCAGACGGGTCACTGAAGATTCAAGATATTGCCCAGAGAGTGGGTTACGAAAGCACGTCTTATTTTATTTCTCTATTTCTGAAGAACCTTGGGGTCACACCTAACGAGTATAGGAAAAATATTTAACCTTCCGCACTTCTGCTTACTGAATAGAAAGAAAAGTCGCTTTCCTTTATGAATTGTAAACTTGCGATATGGAAAGATGCCCCTTTGCTTTTTACAATAAGCATGTATTACAACTCAGCACATGTGAGGGGCTTGATTCATTATTGCGATTAAAGGAAGCTTTTTTACAAATCTAATTGCGATAGCGCTTTCAAGAAATCCAGACGGCAATAGTTGGATACAGCATTCTTGAGAGAGTAATCGGTACGGGCCGTTCATTCCTTACATGACGTTACTTACAACAAGGAGAGGAGTTCTGAAGACGTTATTTGGAAAAAGGAACAACTGATGAATTGCAACCGGAAGGCTTTTCTTATATCAGAAAGTTAAATGGAGGGATTAAATGTTTGGACGTGTAATGAAAAGAGGGTTCTTGTTCTTTCTTATGATCAGCTTAGTGTTAGGCAGCGGTGGTCAGTTTGCCGGCAAGGTTTACGCCGAGGATACAAATAGCTATGAAGCTGAAGCGGATGGGAATATTCTGACGGGTAATGCGTCAATTTCTGACCACCCAGCGGCTTCCGGAGGGAAAAAAGTGGGCGGCATGTATCAAGGCAGCTCCTTGTTGTTCAATAATGTGACCGTAAACGAGCCAGGGAATTATAAAATTACAGTGTATTATATTTCTGGCGATTCGCGCCCGTTTAATATCAGTGCCAATGGCGGTGACAAGCAATTTGAAGAACCGTCCAAGACTGTGGACTGGGATACGGTAGGCACTTATGATGTGACGCTTCCGCTGAACGCGGGTGCTAATAACATCTTGATCGATGACAACAACTGGTATTCTCCAGACATCGATAAGATCGTAATCCGTGGACTAGACGACAGCGATCCAGGTGAAGGACCCGGAGGTGACTGGAAGGAGAAGCTGCATGGTGTGATCATGGAAGCCGAGGCTACTGAGAATATGCTTACAGGCAACGCCAAAGTGGCGGACAGCAGTGTGGGCTCTGGCGGTAAAATCGTAACGGATCTGAACAAAAACAGTTCCTTACAGTTCACAAATGTTGCAGTACCAGTAGCGGGAACGTATTTAATCCGCATCTCCTATATTTCCGGCGATCAACGTCCTGTCTATATGCAGGTTAACGATGGAATGGATGAAATGATCGACCTGCCAAAGACGGCAAGCTGGAGCACCGTGGGAACCTATGATGTGGAGGCCTCTTTGGTAGAGGGTTTGAATACTATCACCTTCTCAGATCATGATTGGTATTCTCCAGATTTCGACCGGATAGAAATTATTCCTTATACCCTCAGCTATGAAGCAGAATCTCCGCTCAATGTTTTGACAGGTGAGGCCCAAGTTTCCGAAAGCCCGAATGCTTCGGGTGGCCAGAAGGTAGGGTACTTGAATAGCGGCAGCTCCATAACCTTCAACAAGATTACAGCCCCTATGACTGGTGATTACCGAATCACAGTCGCCTACATTTCAGGTGACCCACGCAGCTTCTACGTTAGTGCGAATGGTGGTGCAGAACAGTATTATGAGCTGCCCAAGACACCGGACTGGGATACGGTTGGAATGTATGAACTTACACTGCCACTGAACGAAGGCGAGAATACAATCAAATTTACAGATGGCAACTGGTATGCGCCAGATCTGGACCGAATTATAGTTGAGCCAGCCATGGGTGTGGATCCTAATCCCCCAGTGGAGGAAGACGGTGATTTAGGAACACCGGGCGCTTCGAAGAACTACGGAGCTATCACAGTTACCGAATATACTTACGGACTGCTTGTATCAAATGGCCAATATGAAGTGTCCTATAATACCAAGTCTGGATATGCAAGCTATAACTGGGCTGACGGACAGAAGCTGCATGGGATCTATAGCAGTATCAAAATCGGCGATACGCTCGTTGAGACTACAAGCTATGAGAGTCATACAATTGTTGGTGCTCCGGTAGAAATTCAGGATGGTTTCGGCAAAGGCGTGGAGCTAACTTTTGTCCACACTTCCACAGGAAAACCGACGCTAAAGCAGGTCTACAAGTTTTATGACGATCAAAAGTATTTTCTGACCCGTCTGGATGTCGCCAGCGATACAGCGGTCAAGACCAACTATATGTCACCTATTACCGTAAAACGTACAGGTGGTGTGGATATCGGAGCTAGTGCGGATAATCGTGTGCTTACAGTTCCTTTTGACAACGATGCTTGGATTCGTTATAAATCTCAATCTATGAACCGTGCAGATACCAGCTATGAGGTGACTACTGTGTTTAACAACTCGACACGCAGCGGCCTTGTGCTTGGCTCTGTAACTCATGATACCTGGAAGACAGGCATCGACTGGAAAGGTTCCGCCAATCGGCTGAATGAACTGGTCGTATATGGCGGTGCAGCTAGTGATGTCACACGCGATACCCAGCCTCATGGCAGCTTAAGTGGAACAAACTTATCCTCACCTATGATCATGGTAGGGGCTTTCAGTGATTACCGTACAGGGCTTGAGGAGTATGGTAAAGCTAATGCGATCATTACACCTGCACTTGAGCTAAACCCCGAGCTGCCACAAGGCGTACCGGTTGGTTTTAATAGCTGGGGAGCTTACGAGGGTACGCTTTCCTATCAGGATGTAGTGGATGTCTCCAATTACTATAAAGAGAATCTGCAAAATTTCAATAATAACGGCAATGTTTTTATTAATATGGATTCTTATTGGGATAATCTGAATGATAAGCAGCTGGCTGACGCCGTATCGGTAATTAAAGGCAATGGCCAGCATGCGGGTATTTATTGGGCACCGTTTGTATACTGGGGCAACAATATGAACCAGATTGTAGAGGGAACTGACAATAAATATACTTACGGCGATATTGTCCTTAAGGATGCCGCGGGTCAACCGCTGCCAACTCTGGACGGGGCTTTTCCTTTGGATGTAACACATCCTGGTGCCCAATTGCGCATGAACTATTTTTTGGACAAATTTAAAGGTCTGGGCTTCACCTTCATCAAATTAGATTTTTTAACGCATGGTTCGCTTGAGGGGCAACATTTCGATCCAACTATAACGACAGGAATCCAAGCTTATAATGAAGGAATGCGTTATGTGAAAGAACGTCTGGATGGAAAAATGTTCATTAGCGCATCAATTGCGCCTATTTTCCCGAGCCAATATGCGCATAGCCGACGAATTTCCTGCGACACATACGGCAAGATCAATGAAACCGAATATATGCTGAATTCATTAACCTATGGCTTTTGGCAAAATGGCACGATCTACACCTACACCGATCCTGATCATTTGGCATTGGCCCGTGCTACCAGCTTGACTGAAGCGCGTAGCCGTATGAACTCTGGCGTTATCGCTGGAACAGTACTGCTTGGCTCTGACAATGTTAACGACTCAAAAGCACAGGAGTACATGACCGCTTTGTTCAACAACAAGGATGTTCTCGATTTAGCTTTAAAAGGAAAAGTGTTCAAGCCACTTGAAGGAAATACAAACGCCAATGCCGCTGATACTTTTGTTATGAAGGATGGCAATGATTATTATCTGGCCGTATTCAATTACAGTGCATCTGCTTCGGCAGATAAGCAAGTTGATCTTGGCCGCGCTGGACTGGATGCTGCAGAGACTTATACTACGCAAGATCTCTGGACAGGAGAAGTTTCCTCTGTCACAGGAACTATGAAATTGTCCTTGCAGCCGACAGAGTCGAAATTGGTAAAATTGACGGCTGCACCTAAGCAAGTAACCGGTATAACACTGGATAAGAAAGAGCTTTCGTTGACCGCAGGTGAAACCGGCAAATTGACGGCTACGGTATCGCCGGAAGATGCGACGGATAAAGCAGTCCTCTGGACTTCGAGCGATACCTCTGTAGCTACCGTAGTCTACGGAACATTAACCGCTGTAGAAGCTGGAAAGGCCACCATTACTGTGGAAACGGTAGACGGTGGGTTCAAAGCATCGGCAAAAATCACGGTCAAAGAGGCCTCTACAGGAGAACCGAGCAATCCAGGAAATCCGGGAGAGCCAGGAAATCCAGGAGAGCCTAGTAATCCGGGAGAGCCTAGTAATCCAGGAGAACCGAGCAGTCCGGGAGAACCGAGTAATCCTGGAGAGCCTAGTAATCCTGGGAATCCAGGAAACAATGGCGGTACCTCTGGTAGTACCTCTGGTAGTACCTCTGGCAGTACTTCGGGTCAAGAGAATGTTGCGGGCACTTTGATTCTCATGCCAGATATGCTGGAATTGGACAGTTCTACTGGCCAGGTAGTGGTTGAGATTAAAGGGGACATCCAACAATTTCAGTTATCCTCTGCTGTAGTCCGACAGTTGGCGAACCACACCCTAGTTTTGAATGCGGGTAAGCTCTCCTTGCAGGTACCAGCGGAGCTAATTCACCAGCTACAAAACAAGCTGCCAGAGGGACAGCGGGAAGATAGCACGATTGCCCTGAAGATGGTGAACCTCAGCAGCAAGGCCGATGAGTTAGTTGCTACAGTGGCTAGTTCTACTAATGCGGCTGTTGTACTCAAGGGAGACATCTATGAATTTAGTCTTTCTATTACCACCAAGTCAGGCATTACAGACACACTCGCTACATTTGATAAGCCAATAACACTCATCATGCCAGTGGCAGAAGGCTTCAATGCTAAACGAGGCGGTGTTTATTATATCGCGGACAATGGCAGGCTGGAATATATTCAAGCTGATTATGCTAACGGTGTATTAAAAGCTGAGGTCAGCCACTTCAGCAAATATGCTGTGCTGGAGTTGAACCGCATCTTTGTCGATGTGCCGGCCAATCACTGGGCTAACCCAGTAATCCAAGAGCTGTCGTCCAAGCTATATGTGCAGGGCACAAGCAAAGAAAAGTTTGAACCAAGCCGGGCAGTTACACGTGCCGAGTTCACTTCGATGCTTGTTCATGCCCTTGGACTGACCGCGACAGGAAAAGAAAGCTTTGCTGATGTTGCTCCATCTGCCTGGTATGCGGAGCCTATCTCAATCGCTTACAAGGCGGGAATCGTGAGTGGTAGAAGTGCGTCCAAGTTTGAGCCGGGAGCACAAATCACCCGTGAAGAAATCACGGTGATGCTAATGAAGGCTTACGAGCTGAACAACGGCGTAACAGCCAATGGTGCAACAACCAACGGCGCAACAACCAATGGTGAAACAACCAACGGTGCAACAACTAACGGCGCAACTGCCGCAGCGTTCACCGACATAAATCAGGTGTCTGCTTGGGCCACTGCTTCTGTTAATGAAGCGGCCAGTCTAGGACTGATTCAAGGTCAAAGTCATGAACGGTTTGCACCAAAAGGAATCGCTTCGCGCGCAGAAGCGGCTCAAGTGATCTATAATTTGATTTTGAAGTAAGCTGAAATCACTACAAAAGAGCGACTCTCCATTAACCGGAGAGTCGGCTTTTTTGATAGATCAGTTGATGAAATTAGCTACTTTATCGAACTTTACTAATAGGTACTACATTACTATTAGGTACATTGCTGTTCGGCAGTTACTAAAACCGCACTTTACTATCTATCGGAACTTACTCCAGCGAAGTAGAATCCCGTGCAAAAGTCGAGCACACCCCAGCAAAGTAGAATCCCGTGCAAAAGTCGAACACACTCCGGCAATGTAGAATCCCCCGCAAAAGTCGAGCACAAATCGGCAATGTAGAATCCCCCGCAAAAGTCGAGCACACATCGGCAAAGTAGATCATAGTTAGAACACATCGGACCGTGTCGCAGCTATTTCGGAAATTTGAGTCATTTTACAAAGATTTCGGACTGTATAGATCTTATTGTTATTAAATTGTCCAGAATTACTGCGTAAACGAGTCATTAGCTGCATCTGAGTCCGATAGTCGAGCAAAATGCCCCGAATCATCGAAATAAGGTCCCCTCGGTCCGATGCGTAGGAGGAAGGAGTATAAGTTGGAACACACTAAGACACTCTGGCAAAGTAGAATCCCGCACAAAAGTCTAGCACACCCCAGCAATGTAGAATCCCGCGCAAAAGTAGAACACATCGGACCGTATCGCAGCTATTTCGGAAATTTGAGTCATTTTACAAAGATTTCGGACTGTATAGCTCTTATTGTTATTAAATTGTCCAGAATTACTACGTAAATGAGTCAATAGCTGCATCTGAGTCCGATAGTCGAGCAAAATGCCCCGAATCATCGAAATAGGGTCCCCTCGGTCCGATAGGAATGAGGAGGGAATATAAGTCGAACACACCTCAGAAAAGTAGAATCTCGCGCAAAAGTAGAACACTCCTCAGCAAAGTAGAATCCCGCGCAAAAGTAGAACATATCTCAGTAAAGTAGAATCTCTCGCGCAAAGTAGAACACATCGGACCGTATTGCAGCTATTTCGGATATTTGAGTCTTTTTACAAAGATTTCGGACTGTATAGCTCTTATTGCTATAAAATTGTCCAGAATTAGTGTACAAACGAGTCAATTGCTGCATCTGAGTCCGATAGTCGAGCAAAATGCCCCGAATCATCGAAATAAGGTCTCCTCGGTCCGATACGAATGAGGAGGGAGCAAATAGTGCCGAACGATCCAAACGATCCCTTCGATCTAAACGATCCCATCGATCCCATCAAATCCAAGGAGAAGCAAGCCAAAGGATTCTCGCAATGGAGAATCCCCTCGTCACCGCTCCTACACCTCTTTTTGCGGTAAACGAATCTGCACGGTGGTGCCTATTCCTAGTCTGCTAAACACTTTAACGCCGTAGTGCTCACCAAATTTCAGTTTGATGCGACGATCAACGTTAGTGATTCCATACCCTCGTCCAGGCTTATCCTCAAGCAAAGAACTGAGCGTCTCGCGGCTCATCCCCATGCCATCATCGATTACCGACAAGATAATATCGTTTGCTTCCATGACACCTTTGATATGAATGTTCAGCGGACTTTCTTGGCTCCACACGGCATGCAGCACTGCATTCTCCACAAAAGGCTGTAAGGCAAGCTTGACAGTAGAGTAGGGCAGGATCGCTTCATCTACTGTGTAGGTAATGTTCAGTTGGCCTTTAAAGCGGATTAGCTGAATGGCGTTGTAGCTCTGGGTCAGCTTTAATTCCTCGTGGATGGTCAATATACTTTTCCCTTTATTTAAGGAGATTCGATAAAACTTGGCTAGATGAAGCACCAAATCTTGTATACGCGTATCTTGATGTTTTAGGGCAAGCGACGAGATGGAGCCCAGTGTGTTGTACAGAAAATGAGGGTTGATCTGCGCTTGCAGCAGGTCAAGCTCGGCCTCCTTACTCTGCAGCTCCTTCTGATACACCTCAGTAATGAGACTTTTGAGCCGGGTGGTCATTTGCTTGAAGGCAAAATGCAGCTGGCCAATCTCATCATTCCCCAAATGTTCTTCTGTACTATGATTGAAATCCCCCCGTTCCAGGCGGCGGATCATCCGGATTAAAGTACGGATACGCTTGCTGAACAGCGACGCCGTAATGTAAATCAGCAGGAGGGCCACGCCAATAAAGCCGAGTGAGATTTTGATAATCAGATCTGAGAGTGATTTAGCGTCCTGAATGATGCTGTCATAGGGGAAGATAGATACAGTTTTCCATCCATTTTTGAGCGTGTTGTAGACCGCGAATGCCTTTACCCCTTTGTAAGTTGTATCAAATCTGCCCGATGGTGACTCATCGAATTTCTGATCAAGCAATTCCGGCAGGCTCGTATTTAATAAGTGCTTGTCAGCTGCTGAGAGAATAAGCCCTTTGTCATTAATAATAAAAATATCTTTCCCGCCCGCTTCTTCCTCCATTAAAGAATAGATGACCGATTCGGAGATTCTGAAGACCAGAATACCGTAGGGATATTGATTGCGGTTATTGTTCAAAAATCTTGCTAAGGTAAACATGGCCGGACTATCTTCGGTCTGCGGTGAGGATAGATGAATGATATTCCCATGTGACTGCTGAAGCTGCTTGAACAGCTCGGTCTCTTTAACCTCAGCTGTTACCGGCTTGATATAGTAATCATCTTTGGGAAGTGATTCATTGTCCGAATAAATGAAAACGCTATCAAAATCAGGATAGGCAGTCATTATCGTGTCCATGCGGTTGCCTATGTATTGATAGACATCCAGATAAGAAGGATCATCCTGGTATTCACTCGTGAGGTAGCTGGCAAGTCTGTTATCCAGGTAGATGGAAGCTGAAATATGTTCATAGCTGTCCAGCTTGTTTTCCAAATTTTTATTAATCTGAGCTGTTGAATTCATCATATTGCTGTAAATCTGATCCGTTAATTTTGATTTTGTTAATTCGTAGGAAAGGTAGGCGAAAAGCATCATCGGAACAATGGTCACTAGCACAAATACGCTGAACAGCTTGGAGCGAAAGCTCAAATCGATAAAAGGCATATAAATATATTTCCTATATATATGGCGCATAGAAGAAGTCCCTTCTTTACTGTAAATTCGCTGTTTGCCATGTTCATCATAGCAGACTGAATATCGAAATCCAATGCTCGAATCTGCCGAAACTCCTTTAAAAAGCGCTATCATTCGGAGGATTGAAGTATAGAAAGCCACCTGTTGCGGACTTAAGATGAATAGGAGAGAAGTTGAATCGAGATGTGGCTCGACATGCTGCACTAAATAAAAAGGGAGGGTATTTGATGCATAAAGCAAGCGCTATCAAAACAGTCAGAGGCAATAATCTGTGGTACAGATTAAAAGAGCAGAAATGGTTATTTTTGCTGATGCTACCTGCCTTAATTGCGACATTGCTATTTTCTTATGGTCCTATGTTTGGGATGTATATGGCGTTTACGAATTATCAGCCGGGCGGAGGAACATTTTTTCAACAATTTTTCCATGCAGAGTTTGTAGGATTCAAGTGGTTTGAGTATTTCTTTACTACCGGAGACTTCTACCGTGTAATGCGCAATACGCTCGCTACAAGCTTGCTGACCTTGTTATTCGGGTTTCCAGCACCGATCATCCTCGCACTTGTACTGAATGAAGCTAGACAGGGATTTTTCAAAAGATTTGTACAGACGGTTTCTTATCTGCCGCATTTTATCTCATGGGTTATCGCTGCAAACATCGTGATTACACTGCTGGCTTCCGATGGGATGTTTAACAATTTATTGGTGACGTTGGGCATTGTTCAGGAACCGGTTGCTTTTCTACAAAATGGACCGCTATTCTGGTGGATTATCGCTTTGTCCAATATGTGGAAGGAAATGGGCTTCAGCGCCATTATGTATCTTGCTGCAATTTCCGCTATTAATCCAGAGCTCTACGAAGCAGCTAGAGTGGATGGAGCCAGTCGCTTCCGGCAAATGTGGCATATTACGTTGCCAGCCTTGCGTCCAACCATTGTTATTTTAGGGATTCTTGCCGTCGGAGGCATTTTGAATGCGGGCTTTGAACAACAATACCTGCTGCAAAATAATACCGTGCTTGAGTATTCAGAGGTTATCGATATTTATGCATATAAATACGGGCTACAAAACAGCATGTTCTCCTACGGGGCGGCCGTTGGGGTATTTAAATCCGTGATTGCCTTCATACTTGTTGTAATTGTGAATCGAATTTCTAGAAAAGTGAACGACCAAGCGTTGTTCTAAACCCGAAAAAGAGAGGAGCGCTTGTGATGATTTCGAATAGATACGGGGATCATATTTTTAAATTTATAGTTTATCTCATTCTTATACTTGTGTTGCTAGTTACCTTTCTCCCTTTTTGGAATATTCTCGTTCTTTCATTAAATGCTGCTGAGGATACCGTACGTGGTGGCGTCTATTTATGGCCCAGAGTCCTCACCTTTGATAGCTACAGTCAAATCTTAAAAGATAGCGAGATTTTGAATGGCTTATGGGTTACTGTCAAACGTACCGTAATTGGCGCGCCGCTATCTGTCCTTGTCATTACGATGCTTGCTTATCCGCTAAGCCGCCGGAATTTGATGGGACGTAAAGGATGGAATCTATATTTTGTCTTCACAATGTATTTTGGAGGCGGACTGATTCCTTATTACATGGTGCTTAAAGCGCTGAATATGATTGACACGTTTTCCGTATTTATTTTGCCAGGGCTGATGAATGTCTTCTATATGATTATTGTCCGTACCTTTATGGAGGGGCTGCCTGGTGAGATCGAGGAGTCGGCGAAGGTAGACGGGGCGAATGACCTGACGATTTTCTTCCGGATTGTTCTACCGTTGACCACACCCGTGCTTGCGACTGTAGGACTTTTTCAGGCAATCTCACATTGGAATTCGTGGTTTGACTCCTATGCGTTTACCTATAGTTCTGACTTAAAGACCTTGCAAGCCGTACTCGTGAAAATATTAAGCCAATTCCAGACCGGAGGCATGGTATCGCAATCGCAAATGCTAGCTAACTCGGCTAAGCGGAATGCGGTTTCAAGTGATACTATCCGGATGGCAGCGACGATGGTGGCAACATTGCCTATCGTACTGGTATACCCATTCCTGCAAAAGTACTTTGTTAAGGGTATGACTTTGGGAGCGGTTAAGAGTTAATATGATTAAATAAATAGCGGCCCTGAAGGGGGGTGAACGGGCAGACTTGCTTGGTTGCTTGATAGACTTATGAAGTAACTTACTTAATGGGAGGAATTAGGGTGTCTATGATAAAGAAAAACAAATGGTTGAACGTGAGTATTACTGCCGCATTAGCCGTTGGTGTATTAGCGGGTTGTGCTTCAAATGATGGAAAAAACAATACAAACCAAACGGCCGGAGACGATAAAAAACAAGAGCCGATTACATTGACCTGGTTTGATTCAAATACCAAGGGAGAACCTTTCACTGATGCTATTGCGCAGGAAATCACCAAAAAAACAGGCATTTCGATCTCAATCCAGCAGCCAACGGGTAATCCTACGGAAAAGCTGAGCTTGATGCTTGCCAGTGGTGACTATCCAGATGTAGTTGTAATGAGCCGGGGCGATGCTTCTCTCGATAAATACATTACAAGTGGCGCATTTATAGCGCTCGATGAGTTAATTGAGAAAAGTGGACCAGACATTAAAGAAATGTACGGCGACACATTGATCAAAACACGTTATAAGGATGGGAAAAACTATTACCTAGCTAACTGGTATGGCCTGGATAGTGATCCTGTTTTCGGTATGCTGATGAGAAAAAATCTGGTTGCGGACCTAGCTCCAGATAAGGCAGATGGCTCTACCCCACTCACAACGGATGAGTTTGAAGCACTTTTAAAGAATTTTAAAGAGAAAAACAAGACAATTGATGGAAAAGAAACTGTTCCAATGACGATGAACGGTGAGAATATGGGCGCCAATCTCGGTACATTTAAAGGGATGTGGGGTCTGAGAACCTACTATGATAATAATGGAACATTACAATATGATGTTAAGGATCCAAAGTATCGCGAGATGCTGCTTTATGTGAACAGTCTGTATAGAGAAGGTCTAATCGAAAAAGAGTTTGCCATCAGCAAAACACAAACATGGATTCAAAAGCTGGCTACCGGCGCAGTGTTCTCCACACCAGGCGCATACTGGGACCCAGGTAATGCAAATGGTACTCTGAAGAAGGATGGCGGAGATGATAATCAGTTCTTCCCGTACAAGGTTGTAGCACCAGGCACAGAGACCTCCCAAACAACATTCGGACCAAGAAGCTCACTTGGATGGGATGCTATTGCCATTACGAAAAATAACAAACACCCTGAAGAAACTATCAAGCTGTTCAACTACCTAGCGAGTGACGAAGGACAACATTTGCTGCTATGGGGTAAGGAAGGCGAGCAGTACACCATGGTGGATGGAAAGAGACAACCAGACCCTGCATTCCTGCAAAGCTTCAAGGATAACTGGGACGATGCTGTGAAGAAGAGCGGGGTTCGTAAATGGTTGTGGTTTGTTAAAAATGGTCTGGATGCCAATGAACAGCCATACGATATGGCCGTTAAATACCAACGTAGTGAAATTGACGAAATGGCCATTAAGAGCCTTGGAGATTCCGTATGGGATACAGCAGAATTTGATAACTTAGGCCCTGACGGCGGAACGCCTGAAGCGCTGACAGCGCAAAAAGTAAAAGATATTATGGACCAAAGCATTACGAGAGTAATCATCGCTCCTTCTGAAGCCGAAGCCAATTCTACATTCGACAAGATGCTTGCGGATATGAAAAAAGCTGGGGATGAAAAAGTAGAAGAAATCTTCAATCAGAAGTATAGCGAACGTATGGAATTGTGGAACTCAAAATAATATAATTATCTATGTAAAAGCTTCCTCTCTGCATTTCAGCAGAGGGAAGCTTTTTGTTGTATAAAAAAGCTAAACCAGCCGATTAACATGTGCATTCCTGCGGAAATCAAGCGGGGCTTGATGATAGAATTTTTTGAATTGATGATAGAAATGACTGACATTCTCGAAGCCGGATTCCAAAGCGATATCGACCACACGCAGCTCGGTAGTGAGCAGTAGGTTGCGGGCTACATTGAGCTTTAGCTGGTTGATATATTCCGTAGGCGTCTGGTTCAAGTATTGCCGGAAGGCGCGGTTCACATGGCCGGCGCTTCTCCCTGACAGCTCGTACAAGGCATGAAGTCCACGGTGCAAATTATCCTTTAAATGCATTTTGGTTATGGCATGCTCTAGCCAGAGCGGGAATTCTGGTTGAGCGACTGTCTCTGCGGAGAAAAAATGCTGGGTGAGTGTATCGACGAGCAGGCCTTTTAGAAAAATCCGGGACTTAACCTTGTCTAGGGTTGATAGGATGCGAATGCGTTCCATAGAACGGACGAAACTAGCCATTTCCAGCTGAGATAACATGGCGATTCGGGGGAGAGGCGTGTTCAGCAATCCGTGCAAAAACTCCTCTTCATTCAGATAAGTTAAAGCAGCTTCAATGAGGCTTTTGCGGCAGGGAATGTTCAGGAAACGGCAATCGCTATCACCATCTGCTTCATATCTGTGGGTATCACTGGGCCGAATAAAGACAAGGCAGCCAGTCTGAAGCAGCTGCGCTGTCCCGTTAACAATATGCTGACATCTGCCTTCTGTGAGAATGAAAAATTCATAGAAATCATGCGTATGTTCTGGAGATACCTGACTTAAGGACTCCACCCAGAAAGGGTCTGCTAGTAGTTCAGGATTCATATGGCTTGCCTCGGTGTATTTGAGCATGTTCGTCCTCCAGTGTATTAATGATGTTAAAATAGCACATGATTCTCGAGAACACAACACAAGAAATATAAAGATATTATTGATAGACTTGATCTATAAGAAGGCAAAATAGCACATTTTGGAGGCGGGAGAAAATGCATCTTGTAGATCTAAATGGCAAATGGAAAATGAGACGTCTGCATGAGCCGAGCTGGCTGGAGGCTAGTGTGCCAGGTTCTGTCTATCACGATTTATTGAATGCCGGAGAAATGCCGGATCCGTTCTATCGTGAGCAGGAATATGAGGTTCTGGAATTATCCAATTACGATTACGAATATCAGCGTTGCTTTCAAGTGGAAGCTGAAGTGTTACAGCATGACCGCGTATTTCTGCTGTGTGAGGGGCTGGATACGTTATGCGAGCTTTTTGTGAATGGAACTAACATTCTGAACAGTGATAATATGCACCGGACGTATGAAGTGGACATTAAGTCAGTGTTGAAGCAAGGCGATAACACCATTCACGCGATTTTTCGTTCCCCAGTGGAATTTGCTCTGCGGAAGCAAGCGGAGCTGCCGCTTAGCAGTTGTGCTGATGCAGTGGAGGGAATATCCCATCTGCGCAAAGCACATTCCATGTTCGGCTGGGACTGGGGTCCGAAGCTGCCCGATCTTGGAATCTGGAGAAGTCTCTCCATTCAGGGGTATGACAGTGCCCGTGTTGACGATGTTTATATTACACAATTTCACGAGCCGGATAAGGTTACTCTGGATGTTCGGGTAAGAACAGAGAGCTGGCAGGAGGTTGAACGGGAAATCGTAGTCAGCGTTCACACTCCAGCAGGTGTGGCCGTTGAACGTCGTGTGTCCGAAACTGCGGGAGAAGATCATCATATTACACTGGAAATTATGGAGCCAGAGCTTTGGTGGCCGAATAATCTGGGTGCACAACCCCTGTATAACGTCGAGGTTGTACTGTTGCAGAAGGGACAGGAGCTGGATCGTCGAGAACTGCGGATTGGATTAAGAACGATTTCTGTGAAGCAGGAAGAAGACCAGTGGGGACAATCATTCGCTTTTGAAATCAACGGCGTACTTATCTTTTCTACAGGTGCCGATTATATTCTGGAAGATAATCTTCTACCTCGCGTGACTAAGGAGCGCACGGATCGCCTGCTCCAAAGCTGCGTGGCTGCTAACTTTAATACCATTCGTGTATGGGGTGGCGGTTATTATCCTGACGATTATTTTTATGATCTATGCGATGAATATGGGCTTATCGTCTGGCAGGATCATCTGTATGCCTGCGGGATCTATGCACTGACAGAATCTTTTGAGGACAATATCACACATGAGACGATGGACAACATGAAGCGCTTACGCCATCACGCATCGTTAGGCTTGTGGTGCGGTAACAACGAACAGGAGATGGCTTGGGTCGATTGGGATTGGGAGAATCATTATTCGCTCCAGCTAAAGGCCGACTATATCAAGCAGTATGAAGTGCTTCTGCCGGCTATCGCTAAGGAAGTTGATCCCAATACCTTCTACTGGCGTGCCTCTCCTTCCTCTAAAGGAAGCTTTGATAAACCGAATGACGAGAACTATGGAGACATGCATTACTGGGGCGTTTGGCATGGCAAGGAGCCTTTTACCGATTATCGGAAGCTCTATCCGCGTTATATGTCTGAGTTTGGCCTGCAATCCTTCCCAAGCTTGAAGACGATTGAATCCTTTACGCTGCCGGAGGATCGCAATATTTTCTCCTATGTCATGGAGTCCCACCAGAAGAACAATACCGGAAATGAGAAAATTCTCTATTATATCGGCGAGACCTACAAATATCCGAAGGATTTTGAATCTATTCTCTATGCGTCCCAGCTTATCCAAGCCGAAGGCATGCGCTGTGGCGTAGAGCATTGGCGTAGACATAGAGGGCGCTGCATGGGCGCATTGTATTGGCAGTTGAACGATTGTTGGCCGGTTGCTTCCTGGTCTAGCATCGATTATTATGGCCGGTGGAAAGCAATGCATTATACAGCTAGACGTTTTTTTGCTCCAGTTCTTGCTTCTGCACATGACGAAGGAACCGTAGTTTCCCTGCATGTCTCTAATGAGAGCAGAGAGAAGGTGAGCGGTGAATTAAGATGGAGACTGCTTACTCCGACATCAGAGGTTCTAATGGAAGGTGCGAAGTCGGTGAAGATTGAGGCTTTAAGCAGTGCCGAGTTCGATCGGCTTGATTTTGGTCATGTCTTGGATACAAAAGAGAAGAAACGTGAAGCCTATCTGGAATATGTATTTGAGGTAGAGGGGGAAACGATAAGCGGGGGAACCGTCTTGTTCGTTAAGCCGAAACACTTCAGCTTTGTTGATCCTGAGCTTGAAGCCGTACTCACTGAGGAAGCAGAACAATTCGTTATTACTGTGAAGTCAAAAGCATATGCCCGTTTCGTCGGACTTGATTTCAAGGAAAGAGATGCGATCTTCAGTGATAACTATTTCGACCTATCAGCTGGCGTTTCAAGAACCGTTACGATTGCCAAAAAAGATCTCGACAAACCAGCTACGGTTGAGGAATTGCGTTCCCAGCTTACTGTGCGCTCCGTCTTTGATATTTGAGCAAAAGGTTATTTTCCTACTATATCCTAGGCTGTCAATCTCCAAATGACAGTTTGATGATATATATTCTAGTGGTTTAGACTCTGCGTATAGATAGATCAATATTTTACTATAATAGGTATAGATATTAAGATTGTATACCCTTCCATTTCACTCTAAAATAGACTTCGAAGAAGCATTAATTACAAACTATAAACGTTCTATTGAGCTACCTTAAGGAGAGTGCAAACATATTATGGGTATTTATTATGATGACAACCGCAAGGTGTTTCATTTACAGTCTGAGAAATCCAGCTATATTATTGAATTGATCAAAGGTGTTATTCCAGCGCATGTCTACTGGGGCCCAAAATTGGCAGGGAGAGAATTTCAACTTCCGTTGAATTTGGTGGAACGTTGCTCTTTTAGTCCAACTTATTTGCAGGAGGATAAAAATATCTCCCTCGACACCTTGCCAAGCGAATTCCCTTCTTATGGAAACGGTGATTTCCGCGAGCCGGCACTTGAGGTTCACCTAGTAGATGGCACGACCGTAACGGATTTCCGTTATAAGAGCCACACCATTAATAAAGGAAAACCTGCACTCAAGGGTCTGCCTGCTACTTATGTTGAAAGTGAAGAAGAAGCAGAGACCCTGGAAATTATACTGCAAGATGATAAAACAGGATTGATCGCTGCCTTGAGCTATACCGTATTTAACAATCAGGATGTTATAACACGTTCCGTGCGGATTGAGAATCTGGGTAAGGACAATCTGGTTCTGAAAAGAGTATTAAGCGCGAATGTTGACTTCCATGATTCTGACTATGACATGCTGCAATTATCCGGTACTTGGACTAGAGAACGCCATATTCACAAAAGACCACTCGTTCCTGGCATCCAGCGGATTGACAGCAAACGCGGCTCCAGCAGCCATCAGCAGAATCCTTTTATGGCCTTGCTTGCAAAAGATGCAACAGAGGATCATGGCGAAGTTTACGGGTTCAGCCTTGTGTATAGCGGAAGTTTCCTTGCCCAAGCAGAAGTGGATCAATACGGAATTTCCAGAGTAGGGATCGGTATTCAACCTTTTAACTTTCAGTGGTTGCTTGAACCGGGCGAATCCTTTCAGGCTCCAGAAGCCGTATTGGTAAGATCCAGTGAAGGGCTTGGTGGATTATCGAGAACCTATCACCGTCTGTATCGGACCCGATTATGCAGAGGTGAATTCCGCGATAGCAAGCGTCCTATTCTGATCAACAACTGGGAAGCGACTTATTTTAATTTTAATGCGGATAAAATCAAAGAAATTGCTAAAGCAGGCAAAGAGCTAGGCCTGGAGCTGTTCGTGCTGGATGACGGCTGGTTCGGCAAACGTGATAACGACGACAGCTCCCTGGGAGACTGGGTAGAGGATCGTCGCAAGCTTCCTGAAGGTCTTGGAAAGCTAGGCGAAGATATCACGGCAATGGGCATGGAATTCGGATTATGGTTCGAGCCAGAAATGGTATCGCCAGAAAGTGATCTTTACCGTGAACATCCAGACTGGTGTCTCCATGTACCTGGGCATAAAAGTTCGTTAGCCCGCCAGCAGCTAGTGCTGGATTTATCCCGCAAGGATGTATGCGATTATATCGTCGAGTCAGTTAGCTCGGTATTGTCATCTGCTCCGATTACTTATGTGAAATGGGATATGAACCGGAATATGACAGAGATTGGATCAGCGCTTCTTCCAGCCGAACGTCAACGCGAAACGGCACACCGTTATATCCTTGGACTTTATGATGTGCTGGAACGTATCGTTTCCCGTTTCCCTCATATTTTGTTCGAAAGCTGCTCTGGTGGTGGCGGACGATTTGATCCGGGGATGCTGTATTATATGCCACAGACCTGGACTAGCGATGATACGGATGCAGTGGAAAGATTAAAGATCCAATACGGAACAAGTATTGTGTATCCAGCGAGTTCAATGGGTGCCCATGTGTCGGCTGTTCCTAACCATCAGGTGCATCGTATTACTCCTTTGGAGACACGTGGTCATGTCGCGATGTCGGGTAATTTCGGCTACGAGCTGGATTTGACCAAGCTTACTGAAGCTGAACGCGAGGATATCCGCAAGCAGGTTTCGGAGTACAAGGAACTGAGAATGCTGATTCAGTACGGTGATTTCTATCGACTGCTTAGTCCTTTTGAAGGAAACGAGACGGCATGGATGTTTGTTTCCGCTGATAAAAAAGAAGCCTTCGCCACCTACTTCCAAGTTCTGGCCGGGCCTAATCCACCGTTGCGCAGATTGCGTCTGAAAGGACTCGACCCTGCAAAATCGTATAAGCTTGAGCTTAACGGCGGAGTATACAGAGGGGATGAGCTGATGCACTTCGGACTCACGATTCCACAGCTCGAGGGCGATTTCAGAAGCCTACTTTTCGTGCTTAGAGAAGTTTAATCAAAAAAGGAGGGTGCCCCGAAAGCCATTGGCTGCTGGGCACCTTCCTTTTTTTTCTCCTTTTTTGAGTTCTTTTGTGACTAGCTGCGCGCCCGAAGCTGTTATTGGATGGGGCGCTTTGCGAGATATGCTTACTTGGCCGGGGACTACCAGACGCGAATTAGTGCGACTTGCAAGTAGCTTGGCGCCACTGGAGCTGATTGTTTATACTGAAGCCGGCGGGCTCAAATTGGTGCACCATGTAAGTTGCTTACCCATCCAACACAGTGCTTTCGGACTCAGATGCCGCTAACCGCTCGTTTTTCACACATTTGGAGTTTTATCGGACCGCATAGTCGCTATTGGCTCGAAAAGTACCAAATATGCACATCTTTCGAAGGAATAGCTGCACTGGAGTCCGAAACTGTGCTCAAAAGGCGAGAAATTGGCAAATAGCGTCATTGGGGTCCGAAAGTGGCGGGGGCTGGTTGTGAGTCGGTGCTGCTGTACGCGAATTAGGGTGTTTAGCAAGATGCTTTGCTAGCCCTGGGCTAGCGTACGCGAACTGGTGCGACTTGCAAGTTGCTTACCCAACCAACACAGTGCTATCGGACTCATATGCCGCTAATCGCAGTCTTTTCACACATTTGGAGTTTTATCGGACCGCATAGTCGCTATTGGCTCGAAAAGTACCAAATATGCACATCTTTCGAAGGAATAGCTGCACTGGAGTCCGAAACTGTGCTCAAAAGGCGAGAACTTGGCAAATAGCGTCATTGGGGTCCGAAAGTGGCGGGGGATGGTTTTGAGTTGGCGCCACCAAATCTGAATGGTTACTACTTGCATCCCCCGGCCCCGAATTAGCACGCCACGCATGCCACTCAGCTCTATCGAAGCCGAACGGTTATGCCGAGCAACATCAATTTTCAAAAAACACATGCTTGGACAGGAACTCCAGATCCTGCTCGCGGTAAGTGGAGGGGCTGACTCCAAAATAGGAACGAAAGACTTTGCCGAAATAGCTGGCATTGTCAAATCCGGTATCCACGGCGATCTGGTAGATCGTCTGATCTGTTGTTTTCAGCATAGATGCTGCCAGCTCGATCCGTCTCCTTCTTAAATACTCAAAAGGCGAAAGATTGATGTTTTTTTGAAATAGCCTGCAAAGATGATGTTTGGAAATTCCAACATGTGCGGCGACATCGTCTAAGCTAAGGTTATTATTGTGCAGATCATTTTTCATAAATTGTATAGCAGCATGAAGTTTGTCATTTTTTATATAGGTGGTTAACAAATTCGGTTTCTTGAGGTATTTCTCCATGGACAATATCCACTGAAAGGTTTTCCCCGTTAGAAAATGCAAATCTCTTTCCTCATCAACCTGTATGTCCTTGAACATACTCCACAATAAATCCATCGGAACCGATTCCTGAGGGAGTTCTATAATGGGACCGCCATGTGCGATCAGTTGGTTCCAGAGTGAAATAGCTAGAGGTCCTCGTACATTCAGCCAAATGAATTCCCAGGGCTCTGTACCTTCCTCCGGATAATAATATCTGTGTATACTGGGGACAGTCACTAGGAAAGCTTTGCCCTTCGTTAATGGGTGAACAACCCCGTCTATTTCAATTCTACCCTCTCCAGATAAGGTGTACTGAAAAATAACACAACTTCTCTCCGTCCGGTTCTGGCCGTTAAATGAATATGCCGGAGTCTCGGCTTGTTCCCAGCCAATTGAATCAAACAGAAGCATAGAAGCTTGTTCTTCCGAGCGAATGGTGTAGGAGGAGCGCAACATTAGCAGGTTTCCTTTCCATGGTTCGTTACTTCATTCAAAGTGTAAACTTTTTTGCTGATCTGTTCAATTTTTGTTTCATTTAATCTGCTGTCTTCGATATTGATAAGGCGTAATGCCATACTGATCTTTGAACAGCTTAATGAAATATTGTGGCTTTTTGTAGCCGACTAGATGTGAAATATCGAGCACATGTAAGTTGGAATCGATCAATAACTTGGAGGCCTTTTCTAAGCGTTTAGAAGAAATGTAGCTCGATAAATTTTCGCCCGTCTCCTGCTTATAAAATTTGGACAGGTAAACAGGATGGAGGTGAACAATTTTCCCTAAGTCCTCCAGGCTCAAGCATTCACTAATATGATTGGAGATATAGGCTTGAATGGTATGAACAATATTTTGATTGGAAAATTTAGCGCTTCTATCTAATTGGGTGAGGCTTTGCAAGATGGATTGAAGAGCCGTATTTGGCTCTGATAATTGATTGAAAATCCAGTCTGCGGCCTCAGCTGATTGGATTTTATCGGTTGTGGAATATAGCAAATTAATGAATTCGAGCAGATAGAGGAGCTTTTGTTTTTTTGCAGTGAGCTTGGCAAAGTTTTTTAAAATGTTTTTTCTGGTTTGTTCCCATTCTCCAAGCTCTAATTTAGGGAGAGCACTAGAGGTACTCAGCATAGTAAAGTCATTGGTCCCAACATTTTCATTAAAAAAGAAATGATAAAAAATATGCCGAACAGCATGCTTCTGAGAAAATTCAAACGGCTCGGAAAAAGAAATGGAATCGATACTGTTTGCCACAGTTTCGGTATTGGATTCTGGAATAATTCCAGTAATGGCTGATGGAGTGATCCAAATAAAGTCTCGTTCACCATTATGATCTTTTAACATCATTTCATCTTTCCCACTAGCCCCTGAGACATGAAAAAAGCAAAAATGCTCATTCCGGAAGGTAGAATCGAATGTACTGTAATCATTACGTATTGGGGAAAATTCGCTAATAACAGAAAGCAGGTAACCTAGCCCATCTATCTTTTTCTCTGCCACTGGGGTTTTTGAGGGTTTCTCAGCGATACTCTTAATAACTTGACTCATGGCTTTTTCCATATCCTCTTTATCTACCGGCTTGAGTAAATAATCCAAAGCGCCCAGACGGATGGCTTGCTGTGCATAATCAAATTGAGAATAACCGGAAAGAAAAATCACCTTGGTTTTGAGCTTTTTTTCATGAACATGATGCAGTAAATCAATGCCGGATACCTCGGGCATACGAATATCTGTAATAAGAATATCTATATGATTCTGATTCAATAGCTCCTTGGCTTCAATCGAATTTGTTGTCGTCTCAATATGCTCAATCCCAAATTTGTTCCAATCCAGCAGGTGTTTTAAATATTCAACGATGTAATGCCCGTCATCAACTATCAATAATCGCATATTGACCTCCTTCATCCAGCGAGAAATCTATGAATGCCAGCACGGATAAACCGCCCCAGTCATTGATGAAGAACCGCAGCCCGCTTAATTCACCATAAGCATTTTTGAGGCGATGATGAATGTTCCAAAGACCAATTCCTCTTGATCCTTCAGGGGGGGATTCATTCTCAAGTCTGGCCATTAGCTGGTGTATTTCCTCAGCAGTAAGCCCCTTACCGTCATCGGCAACAATAATTAACGCTCCAGTATCAAGTTCTTTTACATCTATAGTAACGCGATAAGCCCCTTGCTGTTCTTCAATCCCATGCTGAATCGCGTTCTCGACCATAGGCTGGATAATCAGTGGCATAATCAGATGCTCTCCCAGTTCAGGGGGCAGGTTGATTTCATAATTTATTTTTTTGGAAAGTGACATGATGGATAAAAAATGATCGGCAAGCTGCAATTCAGAAGCCAACGTAACATTATCTGAATTCATTTTTGTTAAATAACGATAGTACTCTGCTAAATGTTTGCTCATTTGCATTACGGCTTCCGGTGAAGTTTTTGCCACAGCCATAATGAAAAACAGATTATTGTAAAGAAAATGTGGATTGATCTGAGCCTGCAGCTGTTTCACTTCCGCGTTTCTGCGCAGCTCGGTTTCTATTTTTAATGAAGCGAATAAAGCCTGTATTTTGGCGACCATGTGGTTAAAGCTTTTAAATAGACTATAAAATTGATTGTCCGGGTTCTCACTAATTCTGGTGCTGTAATTCCCTTGTTCCACTTGGTAGAATTTCTTGTCGAGCAGATATACATTGCGATAATAGTTTCGATAGAACATAAAAATCACGATAAGGCCAATGATCAAGATCATTAAGATGCTGACAAAAAACACCTGTTTATTCCGGTTAAGCGGATTCAAAAAATCACTCATTCGCGTATAGGTAACTAGATACGTATCAATCGGCTCAATATACTTCGATAAAACATAATAATCGTCATCGTTGATATGATAGTCAAACTTTAGAATTTCATGTGCATTGGGTGTTATCGTCTCCTTGGCTTTTTCCTCGATTCGAATATCCACCGCTTTATTGCTAATCATCAAACTCTTGTTTACAAGCAAAAAGGCATTGGAGCTCTCACCGCCACTCACTGCTTTTTCTAAAAGACTTGTTAAATACTCCTTTTTCAGCTTAACGCCCACAATGTATTGAATATTGGCAGGATTCTTAGGCTCATGAATATAAGGGTAGATTGAAAAATAATACAAATTATTATTAACAATCTGCCAGCCTCGCTGCGTGACCTTCTGAAAGGGCTGTTTGGCAAGCGAATCATGACCCGTAAAAATAAAAGTGCCGTCCGATTTCCAGTAGATACCGATAGATTCAATCGCCTGACTGGAGAGAAGTGGTGCTGATATGCGGTCATAGATATCGTTTTTTTTCATCTGGGCATCGTAATTGTTCATCTCTTGTATTTTGCTTTGATAGAAACGTACGGAGGTGTCGGCTGTATATTGGATGCCATACAAACTTGCCTCAGAGATGATGCCATCCAGTATGCTTTCCGTATAAGCTAGCTGATTTTTGGAGGAGTTAACCAAGCTCTCTTGAATGGTTTTGGAACCTAGGGAGTTCATTACGAAAAACAAACTTAAGGTCAGTAAAAGGAAAAAAACGAAAAAATATATGAATCGTTTCATATTTACTTTTTTAATCATAAGCATTACTCCTGTCGCTAGGACTCGTGTGAATTCATCATAAGCCATATATTCCAAAAGAAAAAGGGAAGAGCTCTCGCAAAATGAAAGCGTTTATAAAGATGTTTAGCGAGTGGTTATGATATTTAATTTGAGACATTTTCGAATGAAAGCGCTTTTGTTAACATTAAACCAGAAAGAAATTAGCAGCCAAGAATGTAAAAGGGGGTAAGCACAATAGCACAGATAATGAATACCCAGCTCAAATGGAGTGAGAAAGCCAACGTTAAAAAAAGCAGAAAAAATCCTTGGAAAAAGGAAATCAAAAAAAATTGGCCATTGTATGTTTTATGTATCCCAGCTTTGGTATTCGTTCTAATTTTTGCCTACGGTCCTATGGTCGGATTAGTGATGGCCTTTCAGGATTACAAGCCCTGGCTTGGAATTACAGGTTCAACTTGGATTGGTTGGGATAACTTCGCAAGAATCTTTCAATATAAAGAGGCGACACAATCTATTATCAACACCCTCATTATTGCTGTAATCAAAATTATAGTGGGAATTATCGTTCCTATCTTTATGGCGATTCTGCTAAGCGAGATTAGAAACATGGGGATTAAAAAGAGTATTCAAACCTTGGTCTATTTACCGCATTTCCTCTCTTGGGTAACCGTTGCCGGAATCATGATTGATATCCTGGGTCTTGACGGGGGCATAAATCATTTTCTTACGAATTTCCTCGGACTAAAACCCATTTTCTTTTTGGGCGATCCTACGCTGTTCAGACCGACGATCATCATCAGTGATTTATGGAAAAACTTCGGATTTGGCATGATTGTTTACTTAGCGGTGATCACAGGGATCGACCCTTCTTATTATGAGGCCGCCGAGATAGACGGCGCGTCACGCCGCCAACAAATACGACATGTTACCTTACCGAGTATGATGCCGATGATCATCGTAATTGCGACGTTAAGCCTTGGAAATATTTTGGATGCAGGATTTGACCAAATCTTTAACTTATACAATCCACTCGTATATAGTACGGGAGATATCATCGATACTTATGTTTACCGGTCATCCTTATTGAATGGCCAATACGGTTTTGGTACCGCTGTTGGGTTGTTTAAATCTGGCATCAGTTTCATTTTAATCGTAATTTCCTATCGAATTGCTTACAAGGTAGCTAACTACAAAATATTTTAAGTCGAAGTTGTTAAGCTTTCAAAACAGTTAGGAGGAATGGGAGTGTATTATAAATCCAAGGGATATAGGATATTTTCGATTTTCAATCATATCCTCCTGATTCTAGTAGCCTTATCGTGTTTATTGCCTATGCTTCATTTGCTAGCACAATCATTTAGCAGTAAGACAGCGGTAAATGGGAATTTGGTATCCTTTTGGCCGGTGGACTTTAATATCGAAGCCTATGTGAAAACTTTTAAAAACACGAATTTTACAGGCTCCATGAGAATCTCAGTGGTCCGGACGGTGCTGGGGACGTTAATTAGCATGTTTATTATTACAACGGCAGGGTATGCCTTGTCCAAAGATTTCCGTGGGCGTAATGCTTTAATGTGGATTTTTATATTCACGATGTTGTTTTCCGGTGGATTGATTCCTTCTTATATATTGGTTACGAAACTTGGGCTCAAGGATACGATCTGGTCGCTCGTTCTTCCCGGTGCCTTCGGAGCTTACAATTTGATTCTGATTATGAATTTCTTTAAAACAATCCCTAAGGCGCTTGAAGAGGCGGCATTTATCGATGGGGCTTCGTTCTTCGTCATTTTCCGGAAAATCTATCTTCCACTTTCCCTTCCCGGTCTAGCAACCGTCGGATTGTTTATCATGGTAGGGAGCTGGAACGCATGGTTTGATGGGATTTTGTATATGTCGAATACAACGGACTATCCGTTAGCTTCATTCTTACAGACTGTAGTTGTACAAGGTTCAGCGCAGAGTATGGCACTTAGTCAATCAGAAGCAGCCGCGTTGTCAGAACAGAGTATCAAAGCTGCGCAAATTTTTATTAGCACACTGCCCATTATCCTTGTGTACCCATTTCTACAGAAGTACTTTGTCAAAGGCATCGTTCTGGGTGCTGTAAAAGAATAACGTGACCAACATATAAAACTTAAATTCAAAGGAGCTTATTGATGAAAAAAACAGGGGCCTTAATAACGACTACAGTATTGATGGCAGGATTGCTAGCGGGCTGCGGCTCAAACGGTAAAGAATCTAATGCGGCAGAAGCGGTTCTCAAAGACGGCAAATACGATCCTCCTATTACTATCAACATCGCCAAGCAACAAGATGAGAATGCCGGTAAATATATCAACGGGGAGAGCTTAAATGATAATGTGTTGACCCGCTGGGGTGTCGAGAATCTAGGGATTAACATCCAAACTACTCTTTTGGGCGGTGATGCCTCCCAATATAATACGAAACTTCGTTTAGCGCTCACTGGTTCCGAGAAGCTCCCAGATGTTTTGCCAGTGTATGACACCTCACTAGAAAATGATTTGATTCAATCAGGACTTGTAAAAGATATTGCGGAAGACATAAACAAATACATGCCTGAGCGTCTGAAAGAAATATATAAACAATATCCAACAACGTTCAACCCGGTTATCCAGAATGGCAAGGTTTATGGGATGGCGATTTCGCCCAATCTTACTGAAGGTGAAGTTATGCTTATCCGTCAAGATTGGTTAGATAAATTAAATTTAAAAGCGCCAACAAATATAGATGAATTTGAACAGGTTATCGCTGCCTTTACGAATGATGATCCGGACGGTAACGGAAAAAATGATACTTATGGATTTGATTTCTCGGGAAAAGATTCATACAACACGGGCTGGGTAAGCGACTCTGTAATGATTTTTAGTGCTTATACAGGGAAGAGTCTCCCCGGCCAATGGTATAACGACAATGGTAAACTCACTTACGGTTCCGTCGCTGATGGGACAAAAGATGCGTTAGCTAAACTACGCGATTGGTACTCGAAAGGGTATTTAAATAAAGAGTTGGCTACACAGGGTGCATGGGATGCACTGGCGGATTTCACTGAAGGTAAAGCAGGGATTATTATTGGCCGTCCTTGGCTGTACGGCAGTGTTAAAGATGTGGAAACTAACGTAAAAGGGGCTAAAATCAAAGCTTACCCAACAATCAACGGTGTAAGTGGGGATCGAACCTACCAATCCGGTCAACAGAACGATGGTGTCTTTATGTTTAATAAAGACTTCAACAATATGGAAGCTTTCTTCTTGTATTATGACAAGCTTTACGATGCAGCATTTGGTACCGGAGATTTCAAATATGGTTATGCTCAGGGATATGATTATGACATCGTAGGCGATGAAGTGGTATTCGATTCAAAAAAATTCAACACTCCTTTGGATGCCGCTCAAGGTGTAGGGAAAATGGCTTTTACCAAAAATACACCTAGTGTTGATGGTCCAGGTAAATCTTTTTATGATCTTTCCAAAGGTGCAAAAGCCGAGAATGGGGTCTTGATCAGATCGGCTTCAAATGATGAAACAGCCAAAGAGGGATATGTGATTTCCTATGAGAATAGAGAGTCGCTGCTTCCAAATGCATTTAACGGTCCTCCTACCAAGACTATGCAGACAACCTGGGAACAACTGAATACGATGGAAAAGGAAACCTTCACCAAAATTATTTACAGTAAAGAGCCGCTAACTGCGTACGATGACTTCGTGAAGCAATGGCATGACAAAGGCGGTACGAAAATTTCCGAAGAAATCAACGAATGGTATAACAATGCTAGCAAGGTGGATGTGATGTCTCAGATGGGATTGAAATAAGTTCGCAAGAACAGCAGGTTCAGTTAAGGTCATCCTTGGCCGAACCTGCTTTTTTGTATAAAAATCTGATCCTCTGGAGGATAATCATGGACGGAAACGCGAATACAGTCACCCTACTAAATAGCGCTCCACTTCTGGATATGAGCGGAAATCCTGTACATGCACATGGTGGACATATGCTCTATACGGATGGATATTATTACTGGTTTGGTGAGAACCGGATGGATCGGCGGAGAGTAAGCTGCTACCGATCTGTGGATCTAGTGAATTGGGAATGGCGCAATGATGTGCTCACACTCGATTCACCGGTACAGCCGATTTATCATCGCACCACATTAGAGCTTGAACCCTTGGACAGGGAGGGTCGCCAAACGGGTGCGGTAATTGAGCGCCCAAAAGTACTTTACAACAAACTTACAGGGAGATTTGTTATGTGGATGCATTGGGAAAATGGACGCGACTACTCTGATGCGCGCTGCGCGATCGCTGATTGCGGGACGGTAGATGGGGATTATGTTTACCGGGGCAGCTTTAATCCGATAGGTAACATGTCTCGTGACTGCACCTTGTTCCAGGATGACGATGGGACGGCTTATTTTATCTCCGCGGCAAGGGAAAATGCTGATCTTATTATGTATCGTCTGTCACCTGATTACCTCAGCATAGAAGAACAGGTCAAGACCTTGTGGCCCGGACAAGCGCGTGAAGCACCTGCATTAATGAAACGTCAGGGTGTATATTTCCTCATCTCGTCCGCCTGTACGGGCTGGTTGCCTAACCAAGGAACCTATGCCTGGTCCGAGGAATTATTTGGTCGTTGGTCACCCTTGCTGCCTTTGGGCGACATCACTACATACGACAGCCAGCCTGCTTTTATAGTTCCTATTGTAGGAACAGACAATGACCAGTGCTCCTACCTGTATGTTGGGGATCGCTGGGACCCTGCGGATTATTATGCCTCTTCCTATGTATTTCTGCCGCTCAGCTTTCCTTCTGACCGGGAAATGAAGCTTGACCGGGAAATGAAGCTTGACTGGGCAGAGCGAACCGTGATTGACCTTAGGAAGGGAATCGTAGCTGTGGAATGCGGCTCTGGTAGTGGTCTGTTCAGATTGAAAAGCTTAGGAATGGGGCTTTATCTGGCGGCGGGAAATCAATCTATTGAACATGAGGAGACCCTGAACGTCGAAGTCCGTACGATTTCGTATGAAGATCAGCAGCAGAGATGGACGGTTGAATACGGGGAGAAGGGCAGGGCAAGAATTCGAAACAATGTAAAGGTCTTATCTATTGGCCCGTTGAATTCCTTGCTGCTGGAGCCTATTCGGGACAACGAAGATCAGTTTATATGGTTGCTTACAGAGACAGAAGCAGGTTCACTGACTATTGGGAGCAATGACGGAAGAGTTCTTACCGTAGCAGGAGAACAGCATGGGGGCTGGGGTTGTGTGTTTCTTGAATCCAAACGCTGCCATGATCCCCGTATAGGTGCAGACCCGCAGCTTTTTCAACTGATTTCAGTAAGGTAAACAGTTTAGAGAAAAGAGGTATACCGATGAGTTTATCTGTCTCCTTCCCTATGGAATGGTTTAAAAGTGCCCCTCATACACAACTTACTGCGACTTCCTCTGAGGCGTTTCAGTTAATCACTACACCAGAAGGTGGTGGATTTGAGCTTCAGCCAGGGCAGCTGGAATCCGCCGCTTGGTGCGATTATGGTTTCGTTAATGCGGAGGTTTACCATGAAAGCCATGATGTTCTGGTGCTGTTATTCAGTTTTTATGATCGGGATCATCGCGTCATTACTTATCATGTAGGAATTTTACCTGGTGTGCGTACGAAAATTTGTTTACCCTTGATTCATTTAAATGGGGAGAAGTTGTTCCTTCCCCGTTATCCGGGTGTGATGCAGACAGTACTGCGGGGAGATGCAGGCATCGATCGCAAGCATATCACCCGATTCTCTATCGCTACTCTCCCTTCAACAACAAGTAGAGCTGTGCAAATTAGTGGCTTGGCTCTAAGTTTAACTGAGCCTGCCTTTGAGTATGAACAGCAACCATATATAGATGATCTGGGCCAATTAAAGGGAAGGGATTGGCCAGGGAAAACGGTTGATGCAGAAGCGTTGACGGAACGGCTGCGCGCAGAGCGGCAACTTGCGGCACAAGTTGATCACAGTGGAGGTGACCTCAGCAGGTACGGGGGTTGTAGGGCGCTAAGATTTGCGGAAACTGGATATTTCCGCACGGAGTTTGACGGCAGCCGCTGGTGGTTCGTTGATCCAGAGGGTTATGCCCTGTTTAGTACGGGGATGGACTGTGTGGGTCCAGCCTGTTCTATGCATGTAACTGGCATGGAACACTTGATACCCTCGTTGCCGGAGCGGGAAGGAATCTATCAAGAAGCTTGGTCACAGGATGGCGAGGAATTCAGCTTCGAGATTGCTAATCTGATCACTGCTTTTGGGGCGGAGTGGCGTTCTAACTGGGTGGCTATGACGAATTTCCGCTTACAACAATGGGGATTCAACACCATCGGTAACTGGTCCAATGATCTTTTCATTAAGGAATCTCAGCTTCCGTATGTTTATCCTCTAGTGGACTTTCCTATGACGGAGCAATCTATTTTCCGGGACTTCCCGGATGTGTTTAGCCCGGAGTATGAGCGGAATGCCGGGAGCTTTGCGGAGCAGCTTCTTCCATTAAGGGAAGACCAGAGAATGGTCGGTTATTTCATGCGCAATGAGCCGCATTGGGCATTCGTGGATGGGTTGAATTTGACCGGGCAGATGCTGAAATCTCCGGTCCGTTATGCCAGTAAGAAGGAATTCATTCGCTGCCTTGCAGGAAAGTACAAAACAGTGGAGCAATTAAACATGGCGTGGGATAGCGTTTTTGAAGAATTCGAGGATTTATACGATGTATCGAATGTGAATGTAACCGGGGATAATCTCACTTCTGCCCGAGAAGTGGATTATAACCTGTTCAACCGGATCATGATCCGGCGGTATGTAGAAGTGCCAGCCCGTCTTTGCAAGCAGACGGATCCGAATCATCTGAATTTGGGAATGCGTTATGCCTGGGTTGGCAGTGATGAAGTGCTGGAGGGCTGCGAATGGTTTGATGTATTCTCTATGAATTGCTATCAGTTCAGTCCTGACAAGGAACAGATCGCCCAGATCAGCGGACGACTGAACAAACCAGTCATGATTGGGGAATATCATTTTGGTGCGGCTGAAGGCGGCATGTTGGCTTATGGGATCCGTGCGGTGGCAACTCAGAAGGAGCGCGGTGAAGCTTACCGTTATTATGTAGAGCAGGGGGCAGCCATCCCGCAGCTGATCGGAGTTCATTATTTTCAATGGAATGATCAGCCTGTGCTTGGACGTTATGACGGAGAAAACTATCAAATCGGCGTAGTGGATGTCTGCAACCGTCCATATGAACCTTTCGTGCAAGCAGCGAAAAAGGCCCATGACCAGATGTATCAGGTGCGGACGGGGAGGACAGCACCCTATAATATTGTGCCAATAGAGATTCCGAAAACGGGATTCTGATTGCAAATCTTTACAACAAAAAGGCCCCTAGCCAATGGGGGCCTTTTTTGTCCTCTCCTCTGCAATGTAGCCCCTTTATAAGCCAAGGCCGGAGGAGGGGAGTGAATCATCACGGGAATAGCGCTTGCGGTATTCCCCCGGAGTTATTCCGGCACAACGTTTGAACATACGGATGAAGGAATTTACGTTCTGATAACCAACCTGAAGCGCGATATCCTGAATCCGCAGTTCCAGATTCATTAGCAGCTCTTTGGCCCGCTCAATCCGCAGATTGTTCAGATATTCACTGAAGTTGATGTTTGTTTTCTCTTTAAAAATGCTGGACAGGTAACCTGGAGTTAAATTCAACTTGTCTGCTACTAGGTTGAGGTTGATGTCCTCGCCGTAATGTTTGTCTAAGTAATCCAGCACAAAGCTGATAATGGGGTCGCGCGACTCCGAGCGGTTACTGATGACCACGAGCACAGGACGAACCAGATCACGCAGCCATTCCTTGTATTGATCCATTGAGTGGAAAGCGTTAAATGGCTCTAGTCGGGGTGGTAAGAGACGCTCCGCTTCCGCTTGGGGCAGATTCAGCTTCGTCACCGTTTTGCTCGTCTGTTCCGCTGCTCCCAAGGCAAATGCCCGAAAATCCGCCGCCGCTGCGTCCTTGTGCTGCAGCTGCTCCAGCTGACGATCCAGCCAAACGAATACAGCCTCCTCATTGCCAGACTGCAGCAGATTGTGCAGCTCCTCTCCGTGGGTCACCTTTAAATGAAAGGATTTGGCGGACGAGGCTCTAGGTTCTACGATAATTTGTGTTTCCCCGTTCAATCTACGCTCATTTAACAACATCGATAGATTATTGTAGGCATCGGTAAATGAGGTTTCGCCTGAATATACCGGACTTACAGCAATAGTCAGGTATAAGGATGTCTCCGAATCCAGCAGTTCTTTCAGTGTATCAAGAGCCTGCAGAAAACTGCTCTGCGGTCCGGGGTTGAACAGGAGCAGCAAGAGCTGATCCTGCTCCGGCTGGAGTGCGACGCTGTCGCTTTCACCTCCGGTGATCAAGGTTTGGATTAGTTTCCATAACATCAGTGTGTGTTTCTCAAATTCGTCCGGCAAGGTTTTGAAGCTGACCTTGAACAGAATGGAGGCATAGGGTAGTTCGGATTGCCGGACATCTTCAAGCTCCGCAAGACTTTTACTCAGCGGGATATTTTTCACTTTATGAGTGTAGGCATATTGGCGTACCAGTGAGTTCTTATGATCAAGATCGGTCTGGATGAATCGGTTATTCTCCAAAATGGAGCTCAGGCGGTCGCCGATAATGGCGAATTCCTTCACACTGCTCAATTTTTCTGGCCGGCTGCCCGCTTTACGGTCCAAGGCACCAATCAGGCGCTGGAGCGGCTGGTTAAGCCGATGGCTGAAGATCAGGGATGAGAGAACACTGATCAGTACTGCCGCAGAGAGTAACACAGCCAGCAATAGCTGCATACCACGCATTTCCGCGGCAATAGCCGCCACCTCGGTCACTCGGATATAGGTGAATCCGGTTTGTTTACCTTTTTCATAGAAGTAATATTGATCTCCGACCCGCTCATGGGCATTGCTACTTTCCGGAAGCTGGCTTGTTTGCAGTTTAACATCTGATGTAGAGAACAATAAATTATCTTGTGCATCCAGAATATAGAATGGGGTATTGCCGGCATCACCGTAGGTATCCTGCATCAGCTGCGGATTCAGCATGACAATCCCATACACTTCCTCATAAGGAATCGCTTTGACCAGCACTGGCATTAACCTTCCGAGCGTACGGGTGGAATGTATAGTTTTCTCGGTAAAGGTTACGGCGGGCATGACTTTTAAAAATTGATTGTCCATCGTTTGCCGGCTCCAGTACTCCGGAGGGTATTCTGCACTGAAGTAGTATTTACCGAACATATCTGCGGCGCTGCTTAGGCCCTCCCTCTCCAGTACATAATTTTCCTTTTTAAAATAAAGAATGAAATTTTCGATATGCAGAAAAGGATTAGCATACAAAGTTGAGAGATCCGATGTCACTTCTGCCGGGATATCATATCGACGGTTCTCTTTGAGGTGGCTTAAAATGCCCAGATTGGCGGTCCATGAATCGGATTGGGTGAGGGCAAGAATCATGTTCTGGGTCAACCGGAAATGATTTTCGTAGCCTTCGACCGTTTGTGCGAGTCCAAGCTCATTTTGACGGATCATCTCCTTATAGATTTTTCCACTTAAATACAGATGGGAGAACAGATTAAATGATGCCAAAATCAAGATGACACTGAGGAAGCTTAGCATCAGCTTAACGAACAGGGCATTCAGCGCAAATTTGCCTGTAACGGATCCCTTCATATGTAGCCCCCTTTGGATGCACCCGTAAATGAATTGGATTAATTCTATCATAGCGGCAAAAAGCTAACACCAACAATATGCAATTTTGCTGATTTGTACGCTATTCTATGGAAATCCGCAGTTAAGGCGAAATGTTATATAACATGTAGATAGCGCTTTCCAAAGAAATGCAGCTATAATTCGGAGATAAATCCCAGAAAAAAGGGGGAAGTAATCTGACATCTATATGATTTATGATCATTTTAACAAGAGGAGACATGCATATGGCTCAAGCTAGCGTAGTGCAGGACAAAATGCGAAAGAAAGTGCACCGGCGACCCCAACGACCTCAACGCCACAAAGCGGGAATCCTTCGAACGTGGAATAAAAACAAGGCGCTCTGGCTGCTGTTCCTGCCGTGCCTGTTGTATTATTTGATCTTCCGCTATGCACCGATGTTTGGATTAGTTATCACTTTCAAGGATTACAATCTTTTTAAAGGAATTTGGGCCAGCGATTGGGTGGGACTCAAATATTACAGGATGTTTATTGAGAATCCCGATTTTTGGCCGCTGATGAAAAATACTTTTCTGCTTGGTTTATATAAGCTGTTTTTCGGCTTCCCGGCACCAATTCTACTGGCGATTCTGCTTAATGAGGTGCGCAAGGCTGCTTTCAAACGTGTTGTGCAGACCGTCAGCTATCTTCCGCATTTTATCTCAAATGTCATTGTAGCCAGTATGGTGATCATGTTTTTATCCCCAACCGGAGGGCTGATTAATAATCTGCTTGGTGCCATAGGGATTGGACCGATCAATTTCATGAACGAACCTGGATTGTTCCGCGGTATTTATGTCCTGTCGGAGATCTGGCAGCATATCGGCTGGGAGACCATTATCTACTTGGCCGCGTTGACCGCTATCGACCCGCAGCTGTATGAAGCTGCTGATATGGACGGAGCCAGCCGCATGCGTAAAATATGGCATGTCACCTTGCCCGGCATTTCACCCGCCATCGTGATCACCTTGATTCTTAATATCGGTAAAGTGCTCGAGATTGGCTTCGAGAAGGTGTTCCTGATGCAGAACCCGGCGATCTACGACACAGCGGATATTATCAGTACTTATGTCTATAGGGTGGGTATGGTGCAGGGGAACTTCAGCTATGGCGCTTCTATTGATCTCTTCATGGGCGTGATTAGCTTGATCTTCATCTATACAGCAAATTACATCAGCCGTCGTGTAAGCGAGACAAGTTTATGGTAGAAAAGAGGTGTGGTGATGAGATCACCCCGTTTATCCTGGTTTAATGTCGTGAGCACTTTTATCCTTCTCGTGGTTGTGGTGGTCACGCTTTATCCGTTCCTGCATATGCTCGCTGTCTCTCTCAGTAGTGATGTGCATGTCATGAAGAATACAGTTTCTTTCTGGCCTAAGGGTTTTAACCTGAATATGTATAAGCTTGTACTCGGAGATTCGCAAATCTGGGTGGCTTACAAAAATACACTCATTTACACCGTGCTTGGCACCTTTATCTCGTTGGTGGTCACCTCCACGGGTGCCTATGCACTCTCACGCAGTGATATGGCGCTGCGCAAGAGCTTCACCCTGTTGATTGTGGTGACGATGTTTTTCAGTGGAGGGATGATTCCTACGTTCCTCGTGGTTCGCTCCCTGGATCTGGTCGATACCGTATGGGGCATGGTGCTGCCGGGGGCGGTTAGCACTTGGAATCTGATTCTGATGCGGACCTTTTTCTCCGGCATTCCTAAAGAGCTGGAGGAGTCAGGCCGCATCGACGGACTGAATGATATCGGCATATTTATCCGTATTATTGTTCCGCTTTCCAAGGCTTCCTTCGCCACCATAGCACTCTTTTACGCGGTTGGCATGTGGAATAACTTTATTTACCCGCTGCTCTACTTGCGCTCACCGGATTTGTTCCCGCTGCAAGTGCTGCTGCGCAATCTGGTGCTGGCTGGCAGTGCTAGCTCGGGAGATGTTACTAGCATTGGAGGTGACAACATGGTGATAGAAGAATCGCTGAAGTACGCGACGATTATGGTCTCGACGCTTCCGATTCTGATTGTGTATCCATTTGTGCAGAAGTATTTCGTTAAGGGGGCCATGATTGGCGCGGTTAAAGGCTGAGGTGGGTGGAACCGTCACAAATTCAGAATAAGGGAGAGATCGTAATGAACAAATGGAAATCTGTACTGCTGCCACTGGTAATTGCAGCAACCGTAGTAACTGGCTGCAGCGGAGGGGGCAATGACACCTCGCCGCAGAGTAATACTCAGGGCAGCAGTACCGCTTCACCTACTGATTCGTCCAAAACGGAAAAAACCTTCACTGCGCTCTTAGACAACAATGCTACGTTCCCTTATTCGAAAAGCTGGCCCATTTGGAGCTGGCTGAAGGAGAAAACCGGTGTCACACTCGAGGTGCAGACCCCTTCAGGGAAGCTTGAAGAGAGCTTGAACCTGGCGATTGCCTCGAAGGCAATGCCGGATCTGATGTATATGCCTAACCGCAAAGAATCGAATAAATTCGGGCAACAGGGTGCGTTGGTGGATTTGATGGAGTATATGGACAAAATGCCGAATCTGACCGCCTGGGTAAAGCAGTATCCAGAGGAAGCGAAGGCTGCACTGTCTGCTGATGGCAAAATGTATATGTTCCCGAATCAGGGCTTTGGCGAGACGAATCGCATGATCTGGTTATACCGTAAAGACATTTTTGACAAAGAAGGAATCCAGGCACCAGCCACATATGAGGAGCTGCATACAGCTCTAAAAACCTTGAAGGCGAAATATCCGGACAGCTATCCGCTCTCGATCCGTTACGGTCAAATTCCTGATGAAATGAATGCCAATATGACTGTGAATTACGGGACAGGTGAAGGGGCTTATTATGATTTTGATAAAAAAGAGTGGCTTTTTGGGCCTACGGAAGATAGTTACAAGGAAATGGTTGGCATGTGGAAAATATTTTATGACGAAGGGCTGATTCCGCCTGACTTTCTATCTCTGCAAACTAAGCAATGGCAGGACATGGTGTCCACGGGCAAATCGTTTGTGACCATTGATTACATCAGCCGGATCGATTTTTTCAACAATGCGATGCAGCAAGAAAATCCGGACTTCAACATGCAGTTTATGGCTCCTCCAGCGGGCATTGCCGGCGGCAAGCAACTGAACCCGTATTTTCATTATATGGAAGGTGGCCTAACCGTGGCATCAACCTCAAAGAACATCGATGATGTGATGAGCTATATGGACTTTTTCTATTCCGAAGAGGGACGTACGCTCAGCAGCTGGGGCGTGGAGGGCGAGACGTATGTGAAGGAAGGCGACACGATTAAGTTCAAACCAGAGTACAACGATGTGATCGAAATGCGGAAGCAGACAGGACTTCAGACTAGCGGAACGTACACATGGATCGACTTTGGCTCACATCTGTCGTTGTTCTCAGACAATTTGAAGTATGCCTTTGAAGAAGCAACGAAATATGATCCGTCCATGATGCAGCCGCGTCCTGCATTTACGGAGAAAGAGAATGAAATTATTGCGATTACCGGCCAGGCGATCCAAAAACACCGCGATGAAAGCTTTGCCAAGTTTGTAACCGGCTCCCGAAAGCTGGCCGACTGGGACAAATATGTGGAGGAGATGAACAATCTCGGCGTGGATAAGTTGTTGAGCACTTATAAGGAAGCTTACGAGCGTGTTCAGAACATTCAGTTAAACGGGAATTAATCTGTCTGGTGCCAAGGACAATAGTTGCCCGGAAAGGATGAACGGGATGAATGACATCATTAAACCGTTAGAGACACACAAAGTAGAGCAGATGTCCGTTCAGGTTTATGAAGATCGTAGCCTAATGGGCGCTGCGGCGGCATCGCAGGTTGCGCAGAAAATTAGAACTTTGCTTCAAGATTCCGCGCGTCAGGTCCGAATCGTGTTTGCTGCCGCACCTTCGCAAAATGAACTTTACGAGGGGCTGGTGCGGGAGCAGGGAATTGATTGGTCCCGGGTCAATGCTTTTCATATGGATGAATACATTGGCCTTGCGGCTTCGGCTCCCCAGCGTTTCGGCCGTTTTTTGACAGATCGGCTATATAGTCGGGTTAACCCTGGCCGGGTAGAACTGCTGGATGGTCTCGCTGATGTGGTGCAGGAATGCCAGAGATATTCGGCCCTGTTGAGCGAGGCTCCTATTGATATCGTTTGCCTCGGGATCGGGGAAAACGGGCATATCGCGTTTAATGATCCGCCAGTTGCTAATTTTACCGACCCGCAGTTGGTCAAAGCAGTCGAACTGGAGGAAGCCTGCCGCCGCCAGCAGGTGAATGACGGTTGTTTTACCGGGCTGGACGAGGTGCCAACCCATGCGCTGACGCTTACGGTACCAGCCTTGCTGGCTGGCCGTCACCTGTACGGAATTGTTCCTGGGGTGTCCAAACGCAATGCTTTACAGGCGGCGCTCCATGATTCGATCAGCACGGCATGTCCAGCTACTATTCTGCGAACCCATCCGGAGATCACGATGTTCACGGATCGGGCTGCCTTCGGCCTATGAACGTGTCAATTAAAGGAAAGCACTACAAGACTGGGCTGCCGGTTGAGGTGAGTGTCGAGCACGGGCAAATCACTTCGGTCACCGAACTTGCGGAGAGTCCAGCCATGGCCGATTGGCCCTGGCTGGCACCCGGGTTGGTGGATCTGCAAGTGAACGGGGGTTGGGGGCTGGATCTCAACACGTTGCCTTTGCAGCCTGCTACGGTATTGGAACTGTCCCGACTTCTGCTAGGAAACGGGGTAACCAGCTATTGTCCAACTCTGATTACTAATGGCAAAGAAGCGCTGGCTCAAGCGGTCTCCGCCATTGCGGAAGCCGCTTCGCTGTATCCGGAAGATGCTGGGGGGATTGTAGGAATTCATCTGGAAGGTCCTTTTCTATCAGCAGAAGAGGGTCCACGCGGCGCCCATTCAAGGGAACATATTGGCCCGCCGGATTGGGATATGTTGTGCCGCTGGCAGGAAGCGGCTGAAGGGCTTATCCGTATCCTCACCGTCTCCCCGGAATGGCCAAACGCCGCTGCATTTATCGCCCGGTGCAGCGAATCAGGCATCCTTGTTTCCATCGGGCATACAGCAGCTTCTCCCGAACAGATAAGGGAGGCGGTTGCCGCAGGAGCGGTGATGTCTACGCATCTCGGCAATGGCACACATCTGACGCTGCCCCGTCATCCCAACTATTTGTGGGAGCAGCTGGCGGCGGATGAACTATACGGCTGTATGATTGCAGATGGCCAACATTTACCACCTGCTCTGTTGAAAGTAATCCTACGGATGAAGCGCAGCCGCACCATCTTGGTCAGCGATGCTGTATCACTGAGCGGAATGCCGCCGGGAACTTATCACCTGCACATTGGTGGAGAGGTTGTATTAACAGCAGAAGGGCGGCTGCATCTGGCTGGCAATCAGCAGCTGCTTGCAGGTTCCGCCATGATGCTTCCAGATCAGGTAGCCTATCTTGCGGAGGCTGGATTAGCCCGGCTGGATGAAGCCTGGGATTGTGCTTCTGCTCATCCGGCCACACTGCTGGGGCTGGAACAGGCGATAGGGCTAAGGGCTGGAGCGCCTGCCGATCTCGTGAGCTTCTGCTATGAAGACAGGACACTTACCGTGCTGGAATGCTGGAAAAAGGGTCATAGCAGGGCTTGCAGTAATTAATTACAGCAAAGATTAGGAGGAGAACGATGCAGAGCTTGATACCGCAACCGAAGCAGATCCAAGTGAAAGAGGGCGAAGCTTTTCTGTTCAGCGAGGGTGTAAGTCTGAGCCTCTACATGGAGCGGCATGATCCGAGACTGGTGGTTCATTGCCGCCGCTCGTTTCCGGAGCTGGAATGTACACATGTTATCTCGGGAAAAGGATATTCACTTATTCTTCAGAGTCTCTCGCAGCCAGAAACGGAAGGAGCACAGCCAGATGAAGTGGATCTGAAATTGCTTAACGGCCGGGCGGAAGGGTACAGGCTGGAGGTGTCGGAGCGCCGGGTGGTAATCCGTGCACTGGATGCGCTGGGTCTGTTTTACGGGCTGCAAACGTTACTACAACTGCGTAAGTCAGTAGGGGAAGTTCCTGCCGTGTCTATCGCGGACTGGCCTGACACTACTTTGCGGGCGATGAACTTTGATCTTCGCCAGACATTTTCCAAGCCAGAGCTGCTGCTATCGTATTTGGCGGATTTTGCCCGGTATAAAACGAATGCGGTTCTGATTGAATACGAAGATAAATTCCCGTTCCAGAAGTACCCGGAATTCGTGCATCCACAGCATTCATTAAGCCTCACACAGCTAGAGGAGCTGAAACGCACAGCCCATGAAAATTTTATTGAGATCATTCCGCTGCAGCAGAGTTTTGGGCATCTGGAGTATGTGCTCCGCCACGACACCTGGCGGCACTTGCGCGAAACGGAGTTATCCCTCGGGGAGATCTGCCCGTCGCATCCGGAATCCTTCGAGCTGATTACCGATCTGTTACAGGGGATGATGGATGCCCATCCTGATTCCCGTTATATTCACCTCGGCTGCGACGAGGTGTACAGCTTATGTGAATGCGAACGCTGTAAAACGTTGTTCGGAGGGGTACGGGAGCGGGCGTTTATCGCTTTTTTGAACACTTTGATTGAATTTACAGCCAGCCGTGGTAAAAAAGCGATTTTCTGGCATGACATGCTGGACAAATGCCCGCCGGAAGAACTGGCAAAGCTGGATAAGCGGAGTGCGGCGATGATCTGGATATACAACGGACGTAATATCGAAGCTGAGGTTTCCTCTCTTGCGGATAAATTCAGGTCACTAGGTATCGAGGTTATGGGAGCACCGGCGGTTCGCAGCTTTGACTGGGCTGAACATCAGAATTATCCGGTACTATTGAACCGGACGGATAATCTGCTCCAATGGGCGGAGACAGCGGAGAAGCTGGACCTCGGTTGCATCGTCGCCACGAACTGGACGGGGCCGTTCAGCCTTGGCGTTCCTTATGGTATCTTCGAGACAACGTGGTATCCGATGCTGCTGCACGCCGATTTGGCCTGGAACCGCAAAGCGGACGCCTCAACATTTATCGATCGATTCATGGAGCGGTTTCATGGCATTGATCCTAGAACAGGTCATGCTCAGCTCGGGAATTATCAGCTGGAAGATTATTATGATGTTATCTGGAAGCTGCTGGACAAGGTGAAGGATCATAAGGATGAAGCAGAGCTGATTGCCATTATGCATGATTTTGAAGCGGCGACGGACCGTTCGCGGGCGATCCACAAATATGTCTACCGCTGGGAGCTCTATCCGGGAGACGATGCGGAATGGCATTCGCTGCTGAACAATTACATGAGAAATCGCCGTGGACGTGAGAACGTTTTGCCTCGCATGAAAGCGGTTTTGGAGCGTTACCAGCCATCCGATATGGCGGAGCATTTTGTGAAATCCCGGTTCTATCTTCACGATTATCTGGAGCAGACATTATACCGTGAGCTGGGGTTTGGTCAGGCTGAATAAAGGTTTTGAAAAGATCGTACGGCTACCGTGTAAGCGGGTAGCTGTGCGGTCTTTTGTTATTCTTATCTGGATAAAAATGTATATTGAAACATAGTCAGGAACAAAATCCCATTTCGCTGCGTCTAACCTTATAAAGTTCTAGCAAACTACATTGGAGGAGAATGAATATGAGAGCAACACCCATAAACAGGACGATAAGGAAGGTTACACTTACCGCATTATGTATTTTGCTTGTTTTGCTGAGTGGCAGGGTAATGGCGGAGCCGTCTCCGGCACAAAAGACAACCGCGGTATTCACAGCGGAGATGCAGAGTACCTTGGAAGGGGCGCAGAATGTGCTGCTTACGATACAGCCATTCCCGGACGAAGCAGCCGTAGGTTTCTTCAAGAATGGGCGCAGTCTGCCCAAGGGATATCTGGAGCAGACTGCCGATAAGATTCTGGAACAGCGGGGCAAGTTCACCAAGGTGGCAGAGCTAACTCGAACAGCGTTGGCTTACAGTGCTGCGGGGGGCAACATCAACAACATCGCGGGTATTGATCTTTATCCATTCCTGATGAACCATGACGGAATTGATTCGGAAGGGGCAGCAGCGGTAGCAGCCGCCTATATTACCTCGAAGAACTCCATTTCAAATTCATTGGAGCGGACAAACCGTTACCCCGATTTGCTGTTTTATCAGCTGCTTGATATGCAGCTAGCGGATGGCAGCTGGCCGCTGGCCGGACAGAAGCAAGGAGATCTGGTAGCTACTGCCTGGGTACTGACGGCACTTGCTTCGGAAGTGAGTTCAGAACAAACTGCTCAGCCGATTGAGAAGGCTTTGCAGTGGCTTAAGAGCAAGCAGCAGCTAGACGGAGGATTCGATGGTAAAACTACGACGACAGCGCAGGTGATTGTTGCTTTATCCTCGCAGGGAGTTGATGCAGCAGATTTCACCAAGGAAGGCGGAGCCTCGTTGCTGGACCATTTGCTGGCGCGGAAGCTTCCGGGTGGCGGCTTTGCGCAGACAGCAGGCGGAGGAAACGATAGTCCCGCTACTGTGCAAGCCTACCTTGCCTTGACTTCCTATAAGCTGCTGTCCAAGCAGGCTGGCATGCTGTATAGCGGACTACATCATGCTGGACTTGACCGGGCAACGATTCAGGTCGAAGGACCCGGTGGCACCCTTGCCGGGGGGCATATTGTTGGCGGAGATGCTGTGAAGGCAGCGGCAGCCTTTTTACAGGCAAAGGGTTTAGCGTATAAGTTGAATGCGGATGCAGCTAAACCTGCCTTCACAGCTATAGAAGGGATTCAGAACGGGCGATACAATGGACGCGGAGAATGGAAGATTGCTGTATTCAGCGGGGGCAGTGCATGGATGTATCCTGAGAATAGCCCGTACAGACTGACGATAGGCAATGGGGATCAGCTGCTCGTTTACTACGCGGACGGCACAGAACTGCTTGACCGGATGGAAGTGAAGTGGAAAGATAAAAACGGCCAGGAAATGGGTGGATACGCAAGCGCCAATATGCCGTTTTCCCTCCATATCACCAAGTCAAACGGTCAGCTGGGCGGTCTTCCGGCTTTCGGCGCTACAGTGACACTTCAAGGAAAAAGCGTAGTGGCTGACAGCACGGGAAAGGTGTCTTTTGCCGGGATGAAGCCCGGTGTCTATCCTGTGCAAGTCACCAAATACCGTAAAGATGCCGCTCCAGCACTTTCCAAACGGACGTTTGCGCTGCATGTCTCTTCCCCGGAATTGGCCAGCTTTACGGATGCCAATAAAGTCGCAGCTTGGGCACGTTTGGATATCGCAACAGCGCTCAGCAGCGGATATATTCAGGGCGTGAGTGCCAGCGGAAATGTGCTGGCTCCTAAGCAGAAGCTGACCCGGGCTGAATTTCTGACCCTGCTGTTGCGGCTATTGCATGAGTTCCCCGATGCCAAGGCCACTTCTAGCTTTAAGGATGTTCCGGCGGACAAATGGTACAGCGGTACCATCGCCAAGGCTGAGGAGCTGGGCATTATCAGCTCTTCAGCCGGCAAGTTCGAACCGGACCGCGGTATTACGCGGGAAGAAGCGGCGGATATGATAACCAAAGCTGCCCGGTTGTCTACGTACGGCAGCCCGGACCGTGTGAAGTTTGCCGATACTTCCAGTTTGTCAGAGGCGAGCCTCCAGGCGATTCAGGCCGTGAATGAACATGAAGTAATGACCGGCAGCGGGGGCCGTTTCGATCCTAAGCAGATTCTGGTGCGTGAGCAGGCAGCGGCAATTTTAGTCAGACTGCAGAAATTAATCCCGGAAGCCTTCTATTAATGGAATAAACGTCCAGGGATATGATAAGCTTCAGATAGAGTTATCACATCCAGTGCAGAGGAGGCAAATCTATGAGCCGCTTGATCACAGGCAACATATATTATGGATTTCAGGTCGTTAATGAGGAATTTATCCGGGAGATCGATTCCGCCGTATTCACGATGGAACATCTGAAGAGCGGCGCCAGGCTGCTTTTCGTGCAGAATCAGGATGACAACAAGGTATTCAGCGTGAGCTTCAGGACCCCTCCTGAAGATAGTACAGGGGTCTTTCATATTTTGGAGCATTCTGTATTATGTGGTTCGGAGAAATATCCGGTGAAGGAACCTTTTGTAGAATTGCTAAAGGGCTCGATGCAGACATTCCTGAACGCATTTACGTTTGGGGATAAGACGATGTATCCGGTGGCGAGCCGGAATGAGCAGGATTTCTCCAATCTGATGGAGGTCTACCTGGATAGTGTATTTCAGCCGAATATTTATAAGCAAAAGGAGATTTTTGAGCAAGAGGGCTGGCATTACGAGCTTCAGCAAACAGAAGACGAGTTGATCTATAAAGGCGTGGTTTACAACGAGATGAAGGGTTCCTATTCCTCGCCGTTTACAGTGCTGATGGACAGGATCAAAAAGTCGTTGTATCCAGACACGATTTACCGCCATTCTTCAGGTGGAGATCCGCAGGAGATTCCTGCGCTTACGTATGAGCAATTCCTTAAGGCGCACAGCAATTATTATCACCCGTCCAACAGTTATTTTTATCTGTACGGAGACGTCTCTATTGAAGAGAAGCTGCAATTTATAGACCAGGAATACCTTAGCCGTTATGAAAAAAACAGCTTTGATACCTCCATTCCCCTACAACAGCCTACCGGAATGACGGAGCTGGTAGCGGATTATCCGATTCTGGAAGCAGAAACGGCCGACGACAAAACTTATTTGAGTCTGAACTATGTAATTGGAACCTCTACGGATCGGGAACTGAATCTGGCTTTTGATATTTTGAAAAGCATGCTGATGGACAGCAATGCAGCTCCGCTTAAGCAAGCCCTGCTGGAAAGCGGTCTGGGTAAAGATGCCTTTGCTTTTTATTCCGACAGTATGGTTCAGCCGCTGCTTGGCATTACCCTGACACATTCGAACGCCTCCGCCAAAGATGCCTTCGTGGAGCTGGTGAAGACCACATTAAGCAGCTTGGTTAAGAACGGGCTGGATGAGAAGCTGGTGCTGGCGGCGGTCAACAGCAAGGAATTTGAACTGCGGGAAGCGGACTTTAGCCGATATCCAAAGGGACTTACTTACAATATCGAAGTGATGAAGTCCTGGCTCTATGACGGTCAGCCGTCTACTCATATGCTTTATGAAGAGGTATTCACTACCATTCGGGAAAAAATAACGGATCGTTATTTTGAGAATCTGATTGAGGTCTACTTACTGAATAGTGATCATTGCAGTCTGGTGGTGCTGAACCCGTCCAAGACGATTGCAGCCGACAAGGAAGCGAGCACCCAGCGTCAATTAAGTGAATACAAATCATCACAGCAACCAGACCAGCTGGAGCAGCTTGTGCAGAGTACACAGCATCTTCTGGCGCGGCAAGGCCGTGCAGATGCTGCCGAGGATTTGCAGAAGCTGCCAAGTTTATCTCTACAGGACATTAACCGCAGTGCTGAACCTCAGGTGCCATCCCATGAATATAACCTTGAGGGTCTAAAGCTGATCCATCATGACGTATCTACTCAAAAGATTGCGTATTGCAAGTTTTATTGGGATACGAGTGTTGTGGCTCCTGAGCAAATTCCTTATCTTGTGCTGCTGGCAGAGGTATTGGGCCAAATGGAGACAGCTTCTTACAGCATTGAAGAGCTCACTAGTGAAATTGGGATCAAAACCGGAGGCATTCATTTCAAAAATGAGATCTTTGGCGCTGCAAAAGATACTGGAGCCAGTTATCAGCCTAAATTCACTGCGCAGGTTAAGGTGATGGCGGGGCATATTGGCGAATCGCTGGATCTGCTGCGCGAGCTGCTCTATACCAGCGCGCTTGATAATCTGACGAAGCTGCAGGAAATCGTGCGCCGGGAAGCTTCGCAGATGGAATCAGTTCTGAATCAAAAAGGCAATGAAATTGCGGCCAGCCGCCTGATGTCTTATTTTTCGGACATGGGAGCGTATCAGGAACAACAGGGTGGTGTGGCCTATTACCGCTTTATCCGTGAGCTTGCCGAGAAGATCGATCAGCAGGGAGCTGAGGTGGCAGACACGCTGAAGGATATCTGTGCGGTTTTATTCAATAAACAGAATTTAATCATCAGCGTGACGGGTACCCCTGATTTGTATGAAGAATTTGCCGCTAATGTAGCGAAGCTGGATATTCAGGATCGGCCAGTGGTGAATAAACCTAAGATTACGGCGCAGGGGCATGCGGATAATGAAGGTTTTATGTCTTCCAGCCAGGTGCAATATGTGGTTAAAGGCTACGACTTCAACAAGCTGGGATTTACGTATTCCGGCAAAATGCAGGTGCTCAAAAAAATCATGAGCCTCACCTATCTGTGGAATGCCGTGCGCGTGAAGGGCGGAGCTTATGGCGGAAGCCTGATGCTGCGCAGAGATGGGATATTGATGTTCACTTCCTACCGTGATCCCAATTTGCAGGAGACGCTGGAGGTTTATGATCAGGCGTACCGATTCACCGAAGGATATGAAGCGGATGCCGACGAGATGACCAAAGCAGTTATCGGCACCCTATCCATGCTGGACCAGCCGCTGAGCCCAAGCGCTCAGGGACGGCGGGCGGACCGGCATTATTTTGAGCAGGTAACCGGGGCCGAGCTGCAGCAGGAACGGGATGAAATCTTGTCGACCACACCGGAAGACATCAGACAGTATGCCGATTTGCTTAAGGCTGTGACGGAACAAAATTATTTCACAGTTGTCGGCAATGCCTCCAAGTTGGAATCGAAAAAAGTCTTATTCGGAAACCTAGAAGAACTAGTAATGTAATTTTCTCTATAAACGCCTCTTCAGTACCTGTCTGCCGACAAGTGCTGGAGAGGAGTTTTTTTGTATTTAGTTAGAACCTTGACAGTTAGAGCTCTAACTATTATGATAATGATGTTACTTAGAGTTCTAACTAATCCGCAAGAGGAGGAAATAACAATGAACAAACCCGTTGTAGACACACCATTTTCTAATTTAATACGAGAGATTGGGATAAAAATAAAAGGTACAGCTGACACCAGGTTAAATGAGTTAGGTCTGAACTCACAACAAGGCCGCATGATCGGCTATATTTTTGAGAATCAAGCAGAAGGGGTTATTCAGAAGGATTTAGCGGAGGTCTTTAACAGGAAGGGGGCGAGCATCACCAGTATGCTTCAGGGGTTGGAGAAGAAAGGGTATATCCAGCGTGTCACTCCTGAAAATGATGAACGTCAAAAGAGTATTTTTGTATTGGAAAAAGGTGCTCTTTTAGTGGAAGAGTTCAATGAGATTTTCTCTGAGGTAGAAGCAAGCATTACTAAGACGCTTAGTCCGGAAGAAACTGCAACCCTAAAGTCTTTACTTCAAAAAGTTAGTTCAAGTTTATAAACGTTCGGAGGTTCACTTATGACAAATGAGTTCTCAAATCAATATTATTTAGAGTCGGCGCCCATGAAAAAAGCGATCGCTCATTTATCGATTCCCATGATGATTGGGATGTCTGTGGGTACTATTTATAATGTAATCAATGCTTACTTCATCGGCTTATTGCACAATACAAGTATGCTGACCGCAATCACGCTGGGCCTGCCTATTTTTACCTTTTTAATGGCTTTTGGAAATGTATTGGGGGTAGGCGGAGGAACATTTGTAACCCGCTTGGCGGGGCAAAAAGAGACGGAAAAAGGGAAAAAGGTTGCCGGATATACTTTTTACGGGAGTATTGTAGTGGGGCTTCTTATCGCGCTCATCGCTTGGTTAGCTATTAATCCGATCACGCGAATGCTTGGTGCAGATGCTGCTACCTTAGACTTTACGAAGTCTTACGCGCTCACTCTTTTTGCAGGCGGATTTGCTGTTGTGCTTAATTTTGCATTGGAACAACTGGTCCGTTCGGAAGGGGCCTCGAAGGAATCAATGTATGGTATTTTTATCAGTACGGCTTTAAGTTTGATTTTTGATCCTATATTTATTCTCGTGCTGAATTGGCATGTTGCCGGGGCTGCTTTGGCTATGGTTTTAGCAAATTTGGGCTCTGCTATTTATTATATTTACTTTTTGGAAACGAAAAGTGAGCATTTAAGAGGATTTTTGAAGCATTTTAAGATATCTGTACGAGATCAGCTTGAGGTTTATAAAATAGGTACAGCCGAGCTATTGCAAGCCAGTTTTTTAATTGTCAGCACGCTTTTGTTAAATAACTATTCCATTCAATATGGGGAGAGTGTGGTCGCCGGATTTGGTGTGGCTTTAAGAATTGTGCAGATTCCAGAATTTTTATCGATGGGTTTATTTTTGGGATTGATTCCGCTATTTGCTTTTAACTTTGCTAGTAAAAATACGGAGAGACTTAAATCCAGCATCAAATACGCTTTTGCATATATAGGCGGCATTGCAGTTGTTTTTGTGAGTCTAGTATATGTGTTTAGAGGAACGATTCTTCATTGGTTCTCAGGCGATCCTTCTGTGTTAAGCATGGGAACTTATATTTTGGCAGCTATGCTGATCTCCGCTTTATTTAATGGATTTACAGGATTATTTATGAGCATTTTTCAAGCAACGGGGCAAGGCACACCCACTACTATTATGGCAATAAGCCAAGGTGTATTATTTATACCGATGATTATCGTATTGCATTCTATTTTTGGCCTGCACGGTGTGATTTGGTCGATGACTGTGACTGAGGTAATAACGAGTGTGATGGGTGTGGTTTTGTTTATGATTTTTCGGAAAAAACTGAATAGTGCGGGCGGGGATGGAAAAGGCGCTGTAGAGGTTACGCCGGGATAACGCGATTGCTTTATGTAAAACTCAATATGGATTTTGTTTGCTGCGGGAGCTTAGCTCGCGCTTTTTTTTTGCGTTGTGCAAAAGGAATATAAAACTGCTGGATCGGTAAAATTCGTTCCAAAATGAACAATTCTAGTTCTTATGATGACTGCTTACTTTTTCTACAATTATGGATAAGTAAAGGAGGAGAACTATGATACGCAAAAAAAGGTTTCATCTTAACATGGACACACGCGAAGCGATGGCGGGGTATCTATTCGTTGCACCGCTTATGCTTGGGCTGATCATCTTGACGTTGATCCCGGTGCTGGGCTCACTGCTGTTAAGCTTCACGGACTGGAACTTTGTGGCTGGGTTAGGGGGGATTAAGTTCGCGGGCGTGGATAATTTCATCAGGCTGTTTCATGATGATGCTTTTATGAAAAGCTTGCTGAACAATTTGCTCTTTATTATCACAGTACCGGTTACGATCATCGTTGCCCTGCTGCTGGCTATCCTGATTGATAAACAGGTTTTTCTGAAGGATTTGTTTAAAGTGATTTATTTCCTTCCTTATATCTCCAGTGTAGTAGCCATCGCTATGGTTTGGCAGGTTATGTTTCACCCTTCGCTGGGACCCGTCAATCAATTCCTGATGTCACTGGGGTGGAACAACCCACCCAAATGGTTAGCTGATATCCATTATGCTCTGCCGTCGCTGATGTTGATTCAAGTCTGGATTCAGCTCGGTTACAACATTATTATTTTTATTGCAGGTTTACAGAGTATTCCAAAGGATCTTTATGAAGCAGCTGATATTGATGGTGCCAACGTCTGGCGCAAATTCCGCAACATCACGGTTCCCTGCATTTCGCCAACTACCTTTTTCCTGCTGGTAACAGGGGTTATCGGCTCATTTAAAATCTTTGATCTGATACAAGTATTGACCCAGGGTGGACCGGCTAACTCCACGACCGTTATCGTCTACGAGTTATATGATACAGCCTTCAATCAGCTGAAGACAGGTTACGCCTCTAGCATGGCACTCGTTCTGTTCCTTATTTGCCTGATCATTACAGCCTTGCAGATGTTGGCGCAAAAAAAATGGGTCAACTATTAAAGGCGGAAAGGAGAAATTACAGTGAAAAAAGAGCTTCTATCCAGAACCTTCTGGACCATCGCCATGGGACTGCTAGGTATCGCATTTCTTTTACCGTTCCTATGGATGTTATCCACTTCCTTTAAGCTGGAGAAAGATGTGTTTAACTTTCCGATTCAATGGTTGCCACAGCAGTGGAACCTCATTGAAAATTATAAACAGGTATGGTCGGGTGACTTCGCTCGCTATTATGGAAATTCCATTTATATTACGCTGGCTACGACTATAATTAATGTGCTGATATGCGCACTTGCTGCTTATGGGTTCTCCAAGCTGCGTTTTCCGGGCAGGGATGCGATGTTTATAGTTGTATTGGCACTTTATATGGTTCCTCCGCAGGCTTCGTTGGTTCCACAGTTTCTACTGTTTAACTGGCTGAATTTAATTGACACACATTTGGGATTGATCCTGATTAACAGCTTTAGTATTATTGGAGCGTTTATGCTCAAGCAATTTTTTATGGGGGTAAACAACGAGTATCTTGAATCGGCGCGGATGGATGGAGCAGGGCATTTTCGCTCTTTTCTACAGATTGCCTTTCCGCTGATCCGTCCCGCTGTAGCTACTTATGCTATTTTGCGCTTTATTTGGACCTGGAACGACTATCAATATCCACTCATTTTTTTGAAATCTAAAGAGTTGTTTACGATTCAGCTGGGGATCCGGTTGTTCGGGGATCAATACGGGGATGTCTATTCACTCATGATGGCTGGTGCGGTATCTGCAATTCTGCCGTTGCTCATCATTTTTGCACTCGGACAGAAGCAGGTTATTGAGGGAATTGCCCTCGGAGGTGTGAAAGGATAATAAAAGTCAAAATAGTTTCTCTTCGGTAGAATATGAGAACTTTCCTCGTCAATCCTGCATGTTAGGATGTTCTTGTAAGCAGTTACATAGTCACTGGTTATTAAGCGAGTGATGCCCAACACATTTATAGGAGGGTCTAAATGAAAAAGAAATTATTATCTGCATTCATCATCACATCGATGGCGTTATCATTGGCCGCTTGCGGCGGAAATGCGAAAACCAATAATGCAGGAGCGACTAATGCACCCGATGCTGGTGGAAATTCAAAGCCTGCAGCAGAGAAGGTTACCCTGAAGCTGAGCACCTGGCAGACAGAAGCCAAAGCGAAATGGAGCACGATTATCACGGAGTTTGAGAAGACGCATCCCGATATTCATGTGGAAGTAGATTTGCTGAATGAAAAAGGTGATTCGGTTGCCTCTATGCAGAAGCTGGATTTGATGGCGGCTGCGAGCGATCCGCTGGATATTGTCGAACTGCCTTATACCAACTATTCACAGCGTGCAGATATCGGGTTATTGGAACCGATGGATGACTATATTCAGAAGGAAGGTTATAAGCTCGCAGATGAATATCTGGTGGACACTACGGTCAATGGCAAAATCTATGCGTTACCGTCTTCCATGCAGCGCTGGTTCGTGCTCCTTAACAAAGAAATGTTAGATGAAGCAGGCCTTCCGGTTCCGACAGATTGGACATGGGCGGATTTCGAAGAGTATGCCAAGAAATTGACCAAGGGCGAGGGCGCAACGAAACGTTTTGGCGCGTATCTGCATAATTGGCCGGATTATTTCCAGCTCCAACTGATGAGCAAGTCTACGGATAATACTTTTCTAAAAGCTGATGGAACCTCCAATGCACTTGACCCGCAATTTAAGGCTAATCTGCAGATGATGAAGAAAATGATGTACGAAGATAAGAGTGCCACTCCTTATGAGGATATTATTTCGCAAAAACTAGCTTACCGGAATCAGTATTTTAACGGTTTAGCAGCGATGCTTCCGATGGGCGACTGGATGGTTGCGGAATCGGGTGGAACGGATGCCATTCCGGCAACCTTTGTTACCGCGTTTGCGCCGATTCCCCGACTTGAGAGTGAGAGCAAACACTACTCACCCGTACAGCCGACCTACATGGGAATAGCCGCTAAATCCAAGCATAAGGAGGCTGCCTATACCTTTGTGCGCTGGTATACCTCAGAAGGACTTGAAATCGGTGGACGCGTTTTCTCTGGCTGGGCCAAATCGGATACGAACAAATTAGTGGATACAATTGTGAGTGGTTCTAAGGATGCCTCTAAGATTGATGTCGATTCTCTGAAATATACGATGGAGAACTCGACACCTGGTGCAACGCAAGTTCCGGCTAAATATGCGGATGAAGCTAAGAACAACGTTATTCCAGAAGCGGAGATGTATCTCCTAGGCCAACAGGATCTGGATGTCACAGTTGCCAATATCGATAAAAAAATAACGGAAGTTGTTCAGAACAATAGCGGAAAGTAAGCGGAGGCTGATTGTACGCTTTTCAAAGGGGGCTTATAATGTGGGGGCAGGAAAGCATTTCTGCCTCCTGCTCCAAATTCAAACAGATGTGGGGCCTGTAATCCGTGTTTAGAAAGCATCAATCCCTCCGTAAGAAACTTGTCTGGTCATCGCTGATCTGCGTCCTGATCCCGCTGATCTGCATTTACATGGTTACTGATTATTTGACCCGGGATCTCATTCTGGAGAAAGCGGTTGGTAGCGCAAGAGAATCTTTAAATGCAGCCAGCGCCAATATGAATGCCATATTTGAACAGACACTGGAACAGTCCAACTTTGTGCTCCAGAACAGCGAGATCAGGCAGATGATGTCTGCCGATTCAGAGTCGCTCCGTGCACCAAAGCAGATCATTCAGTATAACCGTATGTCGCGGATGCTGGATGATATGTTTGTTTTAACAGAATATTTGAAGGTGACGTTAATCGGAAAAAATGGTCTTATTTATACCAGCTATCCTTACAGTGACTTTAACCCGAAAAATTTCTACAACAAGAATTGGACATCGTTGCTGAAACAAATTCAACCCATCTCGACTTATTGGAGAGCGGAGCACGATACGTACTACAATTATTCTGATAAAGGCTCAGCTGATTGGGTAACCATTGCAAGGCCGATTCAATCGACCTCTAGCAGTACCATCGGATATTTAATTATTAATATCAATGAGCGCAAGCTCCGTCCTTATCTAAATAACGATAATGATAAAGAGATGATGCTTTTGGATGACAAGGGAACTGTAGTTTCCCATGCTGATAAGGCCCGAATCGGAGAGACGATGACGTGGTTGAAAAAGGATGGCGAGCTTGACACTGTGGAAATCGACGGAGAAAAGTTTTTATATGTTGATCAGGAGCTGAGCAGCAACAAATGGCGGATGGTCAGCATTATCCCGCTGAAGGCAGCCTTGTCAAAAAATAAGCAGATTTTATTTATCAGCCTGGCGGTGCAGATTCTTTTCTTTACCTTGTTTTCCGTTCTCTTAACCGTTCTAATCTCAAAGCTGACTCAGCCTATCGTAAAATTAAGCGCTTTTGTAAAGCGAATAGGTCGTGGTCAGTTAGATGAACGTTCGTTCATTCGAGGGAATAATGAGGCAGCACAGCTCGCCCGCACCATTGACCAGATGCTGGATCGGATCGAGTCTATGATTGAACAAATCACTTATGAACAGACGGGAAAAAGAAAAGCCGAACTAGAGATGCTACAAGCGCAGATCAATCCACATTTTATGTTTAATCTGCTGAATTCGATTCGCTTAAATATTCTGATGCAAGGCGATCGGGAGAATGCTGAGTTGATTGGTTCGCTGTCGTCTTTGCTCCGTATGACCTTTAACAGGGACAATGAGTTTATCCCGCTTTGTGAGGAGACAGATACGATATCGCATTATGTCACTTTAATGAATTTCCGCCATGCCAATCAGGTCAGGCTGGAAATGAATTTAGCGGACGGGAGCGCTGAAGCACTGGTGCCTCGATTTATGATTCAGCCCATGATCGAGAATGCCATCATCCATGGCTTCGAGCAGTTTGGTGGCGAGATTTTTATTGAAGCTCGTATTGTTGCAACTACGGGAAGCTTGGTTATCACCATTAAGGATAATGGGATCGGGATGTCACCGGAAAATTTAACAAGACTTCGTGAAACCGCATACAGCAGCGAACAAATTACAGAGGAGGACAGAAAAGGGTTCTCCGGCATAGGTTTACGCAATGTGGCCCAACGCCTCAGTATGATTTATGGCGCTTCTTTTAAGCTGAATATTCAAAGTGAACCTGATGTGGGCACGGAGATTTGTCTGGAGTTTCCTCTGAATTACGGAAAGGTGGGTGTGGAGAATGCTGACGGCAATATTGGTGGATGATGACTATCCGGTTATCCGTTATTTGTCGCAGGCCGTACCTTGGAGCGAGCTCGGTATTGAACTCACCGGATGTTATTATAGCGGTCTCGAGGCTTGGGAAAAAGCACAGCAGAGTCCACCAGATCTCATTATTACCGATATTGGCATGCCCAAGATGAACGGGCTGGAGATGCTGGAGCTATTCAGAGCTGTGCAGCCCGGAATCCGTGCGATTATTCTCTCCTGCCACAACGAATTCAAATACGCCCAGCAAGCGCTGAAATTAAACGTAGGAGAATATATTTTAAAGGAATCACTGGATATTGAGCAGTTACAGCAAGCGATTAGAACCCTTGTGGCGGAAGTGGGACTGAATAGGCAGCAGCATACGGAGATGCTGGTTTATAAGCAAAAGCAGTCTCAAAATCGCGCCGCGCTGAAGGAAAAGTTTCTAAAAGATACCTTGTATCAATCCTGGGACAAGGGGACTTGGATCGAGCAGGCCCGCTCAAACGGAATTATGATCCATGCCAAAAACTATATCCCGCTGGTTATTGTAATTGACCGTCCAGAGGAAGCTTCAAGGGTGCGCCGGATGAGTGAATATACGATTTCTTTTGCGGTTGAGAATATTATGCAGGAAGTGCTTGAGGCTGATCACAGTCTGTTTATTTCGAGATACAGCCATAAGGAGATTGTCATTCTCTTTTGTAGCGACCAGCCTTCCAAAGATCACCAGGCAATCTATCACTCCATTCAAAATGCAGCCTCTGCGGTTCAGAAATATCTTAAACTCTCTGTCTCTTGCTTATTTGGCGCTGAGGCGCGCAGTCCTGAGGAAATTCGCGGAACATTGCAGCGGATGCTGAGGGAGAAAATACAGCGCTTTTATCTCCCTGCGGCGGGAATCCACCGTTTTGAAGAAGTCTGCTTTTCCGGAGAAGATATTTATGCTGAATATGGAACCTTATACGCTGTTATCAATGATGATATTGCCTTGAACAGGAACACGGAGCTTCGCGTTCATGTAAAGGAATGGAGAGAATGGGTGGCCTCGCAAAAATTCCATCCGAATGAAGTCAAGGAATGTGTGCTTCGCTTGCTGATGGACTTGCAGATGAAGACGAAACAGCTTCTGCAATCTCCATTGCCTATAACCGAAGAAAAGCTATTTAGCGTGGTTGGTGACATTGAAACTCTGGAGCATTTGGAACAATGGCTGGTGCAGTACTTAGAGGAATTAGCGCGGAAAATAAGTATGTTCTCCATCAAGTCTAAACGGAGTGAGGTCATCAAAGCCCAGCAGTTCGTGATTAGTCATGTGACAGAGAAAATAACACTGGAGGACATGGCAGGCCGCCTTAACTTAAATGCCAGTTATTTCAGCCGCTTATTCAAACGGGAAACAAACCAGAACTTCATTGAATATGTAAATATGCTAAAGCTTCAGAAGGCAAAGGAGCTGCTTAACCAATCTGAAAAGACAGTGGAAGAGATCTCCGAGTATCTGGGATATGCCAACAAAAGTTATTTCATCAAGCTGTTTAAACGGGAAATGGGCATGAGGCCTAGTGAATATGCGGCTTGGCATTAAGTGTGGACAGGAGGAAACATTGCTGTGGAAATAAAGGGCACTAGAAATGAATTACAGATGTTCCTAAATGAACTATATACTCCACTGGAGAGCAGATTTACCTCTGGTTGTGCAGGAATTAATATGGGCGCTACAGGATCGATTTACAATGAGGCTACGGCGCTTATGGAAGCTTTCGCCCGTCCTCTATGGGGCCTTGTTCCCCATGCCAGCGGTGGAGGGGAAAGTGCACTTTGGCCGATGTTTCTGGAAGGGATCATCAACGGAACAGACCCGGAGCATGAAGAATATTGGGGGCGATTTACTACCAAAGATCAGCGTATGGTAGAGCAGGCCGTGTTGGGATTGGGGCTTGCTCTTGCACCACATAAAATGTGGGAGCCGCTGAGCGACACGCAGAAAATGAATGTATATAACTGGCTGAATCAGATTAATCATGTGGATCGTTCCAATCCGAATAACTGGCTGATGTTCACGGTTCTTGTGAATGTGGGCTTCAAGAAAGTCGGATTACCTTATGATCAGAGCATAATGGATGATTATCTAGCGCAGATCGATAATTACTATCTTGGTGACGGTTGGTATTCCGATGGATTGACCGATCAGAGGGATTATTATATTGCTTTTGCTATGCATTATTATACGCTGATATACGCTAAGCTGATGGCGGATGATGATCCTCAGAGAGCTGCTGTTTATCGGGAAAGATCCGCACGATTTGCCGAGGATTTCATTTATTGGTTCGCTGAGGACGGAAGTGCACTTCCTTTTGGTCGTAGCCTGACCTATCGTTTTGCACAGGTTTCTTTCTGGAGTGCGCTGGTGTATGCAGAAGTGGTTCCTTTTTCATATGGCGTTCTTAAAGGAATCATTATGCGTCATTTTCGTTGGTGGTTTGAACAACCTATTATGGGATTAGACGGACTGCTTAGCATCGGATATGCTTATCCGAATCTAGTCATGACAGAGAGCTACAACGCCCCCGGATCTCCGTATTGGGCCTTTAAAGCTATGCTTATTCTTGCCTTGCCAGATGATCATCCTTTTTGGCAGGCGGAGGAAGAGCCGCTGCCTATTTTGAAAGAGGTACGGGCTCTCCAAGAGGCGCGTATGCTAGTGAGTCGCCCGGAAGCAAATCGGCATGTTATTGCCTATACCTCTGGCCAGATGGCTAACTTTGATATGGCCCATAGCGCAGCCAAATATTCTAAATTTGCATATTCCACTCTGTTTGGCTTTAGTGTCCCGAAAGCGGGTTACGGGTTGGTTCAAGGCGCTTACGATTCTACACTCGCACTATGCGAATGTGATGAACACTATCGGGTACGCAGATTCTGCGAGACCTGGGAAATCGGAGACAGCTATGTATATTCCCGCTGGCATCCCTGGAGTGATGTACACGTGGAGACATGGATTATTCCGGCAGGTCTATGGCATGTTCGTGTTCACAGCATTCATACTGCCCGGCGGCTGGATGTAGCGGAGGGTGGATTTGCCATTGGCCAGTCAGCTGGCTTCTCGCACAGTGAACGGGAAACCATTAAGGTATCAAACACTGCTGTTTCGGTGCAGCTGCCCTGGGGAATCAGTGCCATACATAGGCTAAGCGGCTTTGATCGGGGAGAGTGCGTACATCCCGAGCCGAATACCAATCTGCTGAAGCCGCGGACACTTCTTCCGAGCTTGTGCTCCAGACTGGAACCGGGAGATCAAGTATTGATATCTGCTGTCTTCGGAGCGACGAATACTCCGGAGAACCAGGCAAGTCTTTCTTCACCACCGCTTATTCAATGGCACTCGGACGGAAGGGTTGCTGTATACGAACCTAGTAACGATACACTTTTGCATACTGTTGATTTAAGGGAAGGGAGAAACAAAGATGTGGAATAAGGCTATTGAGGATGCGATTCACAAAGTTGGGAGCAATATTGCTAACCATCCGGGCAAACTGCCTCATATCGCTGAGGGGCAACAGTACGAATGGGGAGACAACGACGACTGGATAGAGGGTTTCTATGTTGGGATGATGTGGCTTGCTTATGAATATAGTAAGGATTCATGCTATAAGGAGGCGGCAGCCTCTTGGTTAGGGGACTTCAAGCATCGTCTGGATCAGCACATTGCCCTGGACCATCATGATATTGGTTTCTTGTATACACTGACTGCAGTAGCGGAGTGGAAAATAACGGGCAGCGAAGCGGCGCGAGCTGTCGGCCTGCAAGCTGCGGACACGCTGTGCAAGCGCTGGCGTGAACCAGCAGGGATTCTTCAGGCCTGGGGACTGGAGAGTGACCCGGAGAATGCGGGACGTATTATTATTGACTGCTTGATGAATTTACCTCTATTGTTCTGGGCAGCGGAGGAAACAGGAGATAAGCGCTATTATGAAATAGCGCTCGAACATGCGTTTAAGAGCCGGAAATTTCTTGTGCGTGGGGATGCCTCCTCTTACCATACTTTTTATTTTGATCCGGCTACCGGAAATGCAATTCGTGGAGGAACACATCAAGGTTATGAGGACGGATCGACCTGGACACGGGGTCAAGCTTGGGGAATATACGGTTTTGCTCTGGCGTATCGCTATACGCAGAATGAGGATTTTCTTAAGACCTCTAAGAGCCTAGCGGATTATTTTATCAGCCATCTACCGGAGGACAGTGTGGCTTATTGGGATTTCGATGTGCCAGTGGGAGCGGATACCCCTCGCGACAGCTCGGCTTCGGCGATTGCTGCGGCCGGTCTTTTGGAACTGCTCGATCACCTAGGCGTAGATGATCCGGACCGGGCCATTTATGAAGTTGCTTTACACCGTAGCATGAAATCCCTAGTGGAACATTATGCGACATCTGGAAATCCGGAAGCAGAGGGACTTTTAGAGCATGGTTCTTATCATGTGAGAGGTGGACGTGTGCCTGATGGTCATATGATTTGGGGAGATTATTATTATTTGGAAGCGTTGATCCGCTTGCAGACTGGCATCCGAGGCTATTGGTAGTGGGATGTTAGAATGTGGAAAGGTTTAGCCTATAGAAAAAGGAAACTGCTAAGACTAATCTCTTAGCGGTTTTCTTTTTTTTGTGGACTACTATACAAGAAATTTAAAACGTAGTTATTTACTTGGAATAGTATGAATAAAATCATATCACCACACGTAAGGTTTAATGTAAGATTTTGATAATTATTAGAAATTAAGAAAAGGGGATCGGGTTACTCAGATATGAATTTAGACTGGAAGTTTATCTATGAGAGTTTGCCGCTTTATAGTGAGGCGATGTGGCTGACAGTGAAGCTAGCGTTGTTAGCTATTGTCTTCTCACTCCTTATTGGCTTACTGTTCAGTATCGTCTTGTACTATAAAGTCAAAATCGTTAGTGATGTTATTAAGATCTACATTGAGCTTTCACGGAACACCCCTTTACTTGTGCAGCTCTTTTTTCTTTACTATGGCTTACCTAAGATCGGAATTCACTTTAGTGAGATGACCTGTGCGATTGTAGGCATGACATTTTTGGGCGGGAGCTATATGACGGAGGCTTTTCGTGGTGGGTTCGAGGCAGTTAGCCAATCGCAGATTGAATCAGGTCAGAGCATTGGACTGTCTAAGCTGCAGCTGATCAGATATGTTATTTTTCCCCAAGCCTTTGCGATAAGTATTCCTTCTTTAGGGGCAAATGCGATCTTTCTTCTGAAGGAGACCTCTATTGTAGGTGCCATTGCTTTAATGGATTTGATGAATGTGGCAAAAGACTTGATCGGCATGCATTACAAAACAGCGGAGTCTCTGCTCCTTCTGGTACTCGCCTATTTTGTGTTAGTCCTGCCCTTATCGCTTTTATTGACTTGGGTGGAAAGGAAGGTGAGATATGCAGAATTCGGGGATTGAGGTGCTTTTTGAAGGTTCTAATTTCGAACGATTATTAGGGGGCTTACTTGTAACGATTGAAATTTCATTCCTCTCTATTGGAATCGGTACGTTATTAGGTATCCTTATGGGATTGCTCCGGACGCTGGGATCGAGGCCTTTAAGGTTTATATTACGTCTTTATTTGGAGACCTTTAGAATTATTCCGATTCTAGTGTGGCTGTATGTAGTACATTTCAGTTTCTCTCCATTACTTCATATCGATATCAGCGGGGAGGCTACCTCTATATTGGTGTTCAGCTTATGGGGAGCTGCGGAGATTGGGGATCTTGTTCGTGGAGCTTTGCAATCTATGCCAAAACATCAGGTGGAATCTGCCAGGGCGCTAGGTCTGAGCAGCAGTCAACTTTATCGGCATATTTTGATTCCGCAGGCTGTACGCAGAATGCTGCCGGGAATGATTAATCTTGCCACACGAATGATCAAGACAACATCACTGGTGGTGCTGATTGGAGTGATTGAGGTGGTAAAGATCGGGCAGCAGATTATTGAACTCGGCGTGATAAAAGCGCCCACCGCTTCCTTCTGGGTATACGGCTTTATCTTTATATTATATTTTTCTGTATGTTTTCCGTTATCCAGACTTTCGAAAAAAGTTGAAAGCAGATGGCAAAATTAAGGCTTAGGAAGGAACGGTTGTAATGGCAGATTCCGGAGAACTCCTGCTGGAGGTTACACAATTACACAAATATTTTGGAGAGCGAAAGGTTCTGGACGGCATTGAATTGCAGGTGGCAAAAGGAGAAGTAATCGTTATTCTCGGTCCCTCTGGCTGTGGAAAAAGTACGTTCCTGCGTTGTCTTAACGGTTTGGAGCCGGTTCAGGAAGGGGCGATACAATATCGTGGGCAGAACCTTGCGGGGGCTGCTGTAGATTGGCGTGAAGTTAGGCAGCATATCGGAATGGTCTTTCAAAATTATGAGTTATTCCCGCATATGACGGTTATGGATAACATTCTTTTAGGTCCTCTGAAAGTACAAAAGAGAGAGCTCAAAGAAGCAACGCAGCAAGCGGAACAGCTCTTAGAGCGGGTTGGGCTGCTTGAGCGTAAACTTGACTATCCACGGCAGCTTTCCGGTGGACAAAAGCAGAGAATAGCTATAGTAAGAGCTTTATGTATGAATCCGGAGATTATGTTATTTGATGAAGTGACGGCATCCTTGGATCCGGAAATGGTTCGGGAAGTGCTTGATGTGATCTTAGGGCTTGCTCAGCAAGGAATGACGATGATCATCGTGACTCATGAAATGGGGTTTGCCAGATCGGTTGGGGATCGGATCGTGTTTATGGATCAAGGCAAGATATGTGAGATCGCTGCCCCGCAACAATTTTTTACCCACCCTGCGACAGAACGTGCCCAGCATTTTCTGGATATATTTCAGTACGAAAAATTATAGAAATAGGAGAGGAAGAGAAATGAAGAAAAGTTTGAAATGGCTAACGATGCTGGTAGGTGTAAGTATATTATTGATGGGATTGGCTGCTTGCGGCAATAGTTCGGATAACAATGGAAACTCAGCATCTTCTAAATTCACTTCTATTGAACAGCTAAAGAAGAAAGGGAAGATTAAGATCGGCGTATTTGCAGACAAACCACCTTTTGGTTATGTGGACGCTGAGGGTAAAAACCAAGGGTTTGATGTGTATATTGCCAAACGCTTTGCCAAGGATCTGCTGGGGGATGAATCGAAGGTTGAATTTGTGTTAGTTGATGCTGCCAGCCGCGTGGCTTATCTTGAATCGGGTAAGGTTGATATCATTATGGCTAACTTTACGGTCACCGAGGAAAGAAAAGAAAAAGTGGATTTTGCTAATCCGTACATGAAATTATCCTTTGGGATCGTATCCCCAGACAGTGCTCCAATCACTTCCATTGATCAATTAAAAGGGAACAAGCAAAAGCTCATTGTAGCTAAAGGTACGACAGCGGAAACCTATTTTACCAAAGAATATCCGGATATTGAATTGCTCAAATTTGATCAGTACACCGAGATTTTTGCAGCGCTTAAAGATGGTCGGGGGGCGGCAATTGCTAACGATAATACAGAACTCATTGCCTGGGCTAAATCGAATCCTGGATTTACGGTCAGCATTCCTGCTTTCGGGGGTCAGGATACAATTGCTCCAGCAGTGGCAAAGGGGAATAAGGAATTATTGGACTGGATTAATACAGAACTTGATACCCTTGGTAAAGAACAATTTATCCATCAAGCCTATAAAGAAACCTTAAATGAAATTTACGGTGAAGGATATACCGATGAGCTTGTTGTTGAAGGCGGGAAAATCCAGTAACAGATTAGGAATAACATTGCGGGGGCATCTGAGAAGATGCCTTTTCTGCTGATAGACTATTGCAATTTCTATAATGCCGAGTATAATACTGGGTATACAAAGAATAAGGAGTCGGTGAAAATGTCTGTCGATGATTATCTGGATCTTCTAAACTACGCCAAAGCAATTAACGATGGACAGTGGCAAGCTGACATCATAGACCGTTTGAATAAGCTGAGTAAGGCTTCTCATGCTGAGACAACAGAACAAAGTGTGAACGAGCTGTGGATTCAATTCGACGATATAAATGCAATATTAATGGATTTATTTAATAAGCTGAGAGAAAGTGTGGATCCAGTAGAGCAGTATCGGTGGAAAGAGAAAATCTGGGAGTTAAAGCAGGAACGGATTAATCTATCGAAGAAGATTCAGAGTAGATATATCAGGATATAATTTAAGCCCACATTGTGATAAAAAAGAAAATAAAAAAAGGCATGCAGTTAGTCTGCTCTGCCAAACTTACGATGGTCTATAGGCTACTTAGACATTTGCATTCCTTCGCGCATCATTGTCATACACATAGTCATCATTTCATCGCAGTCCTGCATTTTTTTCATCATCATATCCATGTTCATATCCATCATGCCCATTTCAGACATTTTTTCCATGCCCATCTTCATACAGTTCATCTTAGACATCATATCATCCATACACATGTTCATCATCATTTCCATACACATCTTGTCCATTTTTAATTCCTCCCTTCTTTTAAATTACCTTTCTTCCATAAAATACTATACAATTTCGGAACAATCAACGCTAGATTTGATATTTTACTAACTTATTTTTCTTATTTGTCGTAATTATGTATATCCTTACCATGTGGATGTTATTAATCAGAATACTTAATTGCGGATCGGTGACTATTGGCTAGATTGCCTCAGGTCAGCGTTTTTTTTGCGTTCTACAGAGTGAGGAATTAACGAGCTGGATCATCACTCTGGGATAAACGAGAAGACACTGCCATAGGTCCCTGTAAATACGGGCTGACCGAATTTTTGTGTCCATTCCTTGAGTAGCTTATATGAGACCTTTTTGCTCGTAATTACATAATCGGGATGATCGTAATTAACGATCTCGGGAAGGTATTCAGAGAATCCGTGCATCGAGCGTTCAAAAGCAGTCCAACCCAATACGCCAAGAGAATCTTTTGTCACGAAGGGATCTTGTCTGCCATCACATAACACAGCTCCCCCTCGGAACATGACATAGCCGGATGAACCGTAGTGGGCGAGAACTTTGGGACGTGTACCTTCAGGTGTATGCTGCAGAATATAGTCCATTTCATCTACAGGATATTTTTTAGCGTCAATAACTGGTGGTACAAGGAATAGATAAGCAATGTTTAGCAGCAGACCAACTGCCAGTAACCCTCGTAATGTACTTTGTCGGACTAGAATACCTGTTTTGGTGAACTCAGGAAGCGCATCAAAAAATACAGCCGCAAAATAGGGAATGAACAGCCACATAAACAGGTTTTGCTTGAAGTTTGATACACCGAGGTATAGAATCCCAAGCATAAGAAAAAAACGGAACGGTTTACGCTGGAGTGCAAAAGGAAGTGTGCAGGCAAAGAACAAAAGCAACAGTAGAATGGGCAAATTATCCAAGCTATTGAACCGAATCGGCTGCCATTCATTAATCAGCAGGTTAAAGTTCTTTTTCGTTACTGTCAAAATAAACAAGAGGCTTTTTACGCCGCCTGGATTTAGAATGCCAACTAACCAGATGAGACCGAAGACTATAATTTTACGCTCATTCAGCGTTTTTTGGATCAATGATTCAAGCAAGGCCATCCCTGTAAATACAGCAATTACAAGCCATACTCCTGCATGGAAATTGGCAATGCCAATAGAAAGGGCAATCATCGCAGCGGCATATTTCTTTTGAGCACTCATTTGATATTCACGCAAATATACGAAAAACCAGACAATCATAAACGAAGAGATCATCTGTGGACGGCCTTTGAAATAATTATAATAAATCCAGCAAGAAATTAGCAGCACAAAAGGGAGCAGGAGAACATGGTCTTCCGGAAGTCCCAGTTCTTTGCGTGAAACCTTACCCAGCCGAAGCAATCCGAGCACTAAAAAGAACAAGCATACAGCGGTCAAAATATACACACCCGGCCATCCAAACGCTGCATAAAGCGGGGCAACGAGCAGCTGGAATCCGAATTCATGAGGGACGTAGGGCAGCTTATTTCCGTAAAAAGTATGTATGGCATGATGTAGAACTTGTCCGTGCTCGATCATATATTGTCCTAGCTCTATATGCCAGAAGGTATCGGGATCATTGTAAGAAAATTTAGGGAACATCAGCAAGATAGCGGCTATAACGAATATGCCGTACAATAGTTTGTGTATATTGAATTTCACCATTATTTTGTTTCCTTTCTTATATAATAGAAAATTTATGAAGCGGAGTGAACACTCATGCATCAACTATTTGCGTGGATATCTGAATCCGCGCTTCACCTTGTTAATTCTATGGGCATTTGGGGCATATGGTTAGGGATGATTCTAGAGAGTGCCTGTATTCCCATTCCCAGCGAAGTGATTATGCTCAGCGGTGGCTGGCTGATTGCGCAAGGTTCGCTTACTTTTATGGAAGTTGCTGTTGCTGGGATATTCGGAAACCTACTGGGTTCCATCATTGCCTATTATATTGGTAAGGCTGGTGGACGCCGGTTATTAGAGAAATACGGAAAATATATTCTCCTGAATGAGCATCATTTGGAGCAATCGGAGCGTTGGTTCGGGCGTTATGGCGAGAGTACCGTATTTTTTACTCGTATGTTGCCCTTTATTCGTACTTTTATCTCACTGCCCGCAGGGATTGCTGGAATGAAAGCTTGGAGATTCATAACATTTACAGCACTCGGCTGTATCCCGTGGAACTTAGCTTTGATCTATCTGGGATACCGCTTAGGTGACAACTGGGGTATCGTGGAGCAATTTATTCGCCCAATCAGTTATACCATTTGCGGAATCGTGGTGCTTCTTGTGTTGAGATGGTTAGTACGGAGATTTCGTAACCAGACTTAATGCCAACTCTTCGGGTGTTTTCTGCTCGGTGAGCCTCACAGCTTATTATGGATAAATTAAGGTTAGGAACGTCGGTGCTAGAATTAACTGTTATATGTTGAATGTATTCTATATTCAAGATTAATCTACTTATGTCTGGGAGGTTTGAAATGAAGGTCAAACGAATCGTCGCCAATATAAACACGAAGGATATCACGGCAGCTAAATGCTTCTATGAGGATGTGCTCGGTCTTGATTTAATGATGGATCATGGTTGGATTAGAACTTATGGTTTAGACGAGGAGATGAGCATTCAGATTAGTTTTGCCTCACAGGGTGGCTCAGAAACGCCTACGCCTGATCTATCAATTGAAGTCGATGATGTCGATGCTACATTTGAAAGCATGAAGAAAGCTGGATTTCCGATAGAATATGGGCCTGTTGATGAGCCTTGGGGCGTTCGGCGATTCTATGTCCGCGACCCGTTTGGCAAACTTATTAATATTCTTGCACATAGACATTAGAAGAGTGGTCACGGCGTGCAGAAATCTTGATTGTTAAACTGTCGAATAGCGATAGCTAAATGATGACATAGGGGCAGCCGGTCAGGGGATCGGCTGCCTTTGTTCAACTAACGGGCAGTAGAGCGTAATGTCGCTGATACAAAAAACTAACATTACATAGAGTGTTGCTACGAATTGTATGTCTTGGGTAGAGATAGGGCAACCTAATTAATGGAAAATAAGATAACGGAGGAAAAGAGCGCGTGGATTTTTTTAAGAGCCAAGAGTCATTGTCGGCAATAGGGTGGATTTTACGCTCGATTGTCGGATTTGTATTCCTTATAATTGCTGCCAAAATGATGGGTCAGCGTTCAATATCGCAGCTTAGGTTTCTTGATTTCATCATCGCGCTGACGCTGGGAAATATTATTGCGCATCCACTGTCGGACGAGCAACTTGGCCTGAAGGGTTCCATGATTACGACTCTTTCGCTCGTGATCCTATACATAGTCGCGATCTGGCTCAGTTTAAAGATCCCACTGTTAAAACAATTTTTCGATCCTCCAGCGATTACTCTTATTCAGGAAGGGAAGCTTAATTACCGGAACCTATCGAAGGCAAAGTTACCTATTGATTTTTTGTATGCAGAGCTGAGAAAGTCGAGCGTAGAGGATATCTCGAAGGTTGCCTTTGCTTCATGGGAGCCAGGCGGTACTCTTTCTGTCTTCGTAAATACGGCTTATCAGCCTGTAACTCCGGCTGATCTGAAGTTGGCCACACAACCATTTAACCTGACCAAACCGATTATTGTGGATGGCCACATTGAACATGCACTGTTACGCGAAATCGGCAAAAACCGCGAATGGCTGGAAACGGTAATACAGCCCCACTTATTGAACAATGTCATCTTGGCAACCGTAGATAGTAAGCTTACAGTGCAGGTACATGTGGTTGAGGGTCCATAAACGTATGTTTCCTCCGAAAGTGTAATCGCGTAGCCATGAAATTTGAATATATAATACGGTTCACCGTAATGCTTCCAAATACAAAGTACAGTTTGACCACAAAATGTATATCAGTATATAAAGCAAAAAACACTCCTGACAATGGAGTGTTTTTTGTTATTCAAATTTATTTGAGGTCCATGTAGCAATTCCATTCATTGGACATGCAACAACCAGCCAATTATCAAATTCTACTCCCACCTGCCAACATTCATACTTCTCATGAAAACCATTAACAAATAATAGGCTTCCTGATTCCAAGTTTATAATTAAATGTGGAGTAACGTCTCCCAATTTTATATCTGTAATTTTTTCACGTCTCAGCTTTATTATTTGACTGTACTTTTCTTCCTCTGAGACATCTGCAATTTGACTTTCATTACTAGGGTATTGAGAGGGAACTGAATCAAATATAGTCCACTTTGATTCAATGTTCAGGTACAGTTGACCAGCTAAATCATCGAACTCGTTCAGCGAAGTCCCTATTTTCTTTATTCATTCCGTTCCCAGCTCTTTTCATCAACGTATAAGCAAAATTTTTACACCATATCTTGGATTTGTCGGTGTTGGCTTTTCGCTTCAAATTTCACTCCTAAAAAACTCAATTACGACACAAAGGCAGCCAGTCAATGGAGCGGCTGCCTTTGTTTAGCTAACGGAAGGTTAGTTCAAATATGCAGGTGACCTGCGTTTTTATATTAGCGTTTTGGCATTTTGCTCTCATCCATGTACAGCAGATTCCAGCGGTGACCGTCCAGGTCGGCAAATCCTGCGCCGTACATCCAGCCGTCAGTTTCACTTGGCTTGCCAAAGATGTTTCCTCCGGCAGACTCTGCTTTTTGGATAAAGGCATCTACTTCTTCTCTGCTTTCAGCACCAATGGAGAATATTACTTCAGCGCTATGGGAAGTATCTGCGGTCTTTGAACCTGTGAATTTCTCAAACGCCGCATCCGGAAACAGCAGAATTGTTGTTTGGCCTATAACAAGCTTGGCTCTCTCGTTACCAACACTCACCGCTTGGAATCCAATCTCATTGAAAAAGGCAGTTGACCTCTCAACATCTTTGACTGGCAGGTTAATCCAAATCTCCTGTGACATGGCTGTAGCCTCCTAATATATTTTCAACTCTTCCTACTATACTCTACTTCTGGCAGCAGAAGCGATCTCTTTCGCAACTCACCTTTAATTGAAATACTCGATAGTTTTCTCAATAAATGCCCTGGCCGATTTTGTCAGAAAACGGTCGGAACGATGAATGATCTCAAAGTGACGATATGGCGGATCGTCTGTAATTCGGATGCAGCGTAGTGTTGGTTCATTCATCGCTTGGATCAGAGGATAAGGCAGCAATGTTCCTCCGACGTTGGCTTTAACCAAGCTAATAATGGAAGTTGCCGAACTGGTCTCCATGATCGTATTTAAGCTGAAGCCATATTTACGGCAATAGCCATCAACCAATTCTCTGCCTGTAAATCCTTCGGGGAACATTACAGTTTGGATATTACGCAGTTCCTGGATTCCAATTGTGCTTCGTTCAGCCCAATCATGTTTCTCGGAAACGACAAGTACATATTCTTCACTGCACAAAGGAATGCGTACAAGCCGGTCATCAGGAGCGGAAATGATCTCGATCCCGATGTCTACTTCATTATCCAGTACTTGATTCAAGACGTAGATCGAAGAGATAACCTTCAGCTGCACCTTAGGGAATCGCGTATGAAAATTCACGAGTAATGGGGTGAGCCGATAGTCCAGATCGGAAGGGAGAACACCAATTACCAACCGCCCTCGTTGATCATTGCGTAATTCAGCTAACGCATCCTGGGTATTCTGTAAATGCCGAATCATCTGTACACAGTGCTCCAGAAAGAGATTTCCGGCCTGAGTCATCACAATCTTTTTGCCGACTCGGTCAAATAAGGGAACTCCGAGTTCATCCTCGAGCGCGCGTATTTGTTGACTCAACGTAGGCTGAGATATGCCAAGCTTCTCAGCTGCTCGTGTAAAATGAAGCTCCTCACACACAGCAATGAAGTTTTCCATCTGACGAATCTCCATATGAATGACCTCTAATCATTGGTTTTTGTAATCATTTTAATAGAAACTATAGTATTGTTCAATCATTCTAATGATTCTATACTTAATCGTGCACCATCCAAAGATCTGTTATTAACAAATAGGATCATGGGTGAATGCATCGATACTACTACCATGAGGTGATTCATAATGAAACTTTTTTATATCGTCTTGGCGCTTATTCTGGCTTCACTGAATTTACGGCCACCCATTACATCCATTTCTCCTCTCATGAGCACCATTCAGAATGATCTTGGTATAAGCGGGATTACCGCCAGTCTGTTAACCACACTTCCGGTATTATGTATGGGTATATTTGCTCCGTTTTCCGTACGATTAAGCAGAAGGTGGGGAAATGAGGGTGCAATTGTTCTGGCTTTAATCCTCATTGGGTTAGGTACGGGATTACGATGGTTTGTTGGTACAACTCCTTTGATGATGTTCACTTCTTTTCTGTCCGGTGTAGGGATTGCATTGGCAGGGCCGCTGTTGTCCAGCTTCATTAAGCAGTACTTCCCTGACCGAGTGGCATCCATGGTGGGTATTTACTCTACAGCGATGGTGATGGGGGCCAGCATTAGTGTGGGACTATCGGTTCCGCTACAGCATACGCTGGGTGGTTCGTGGAGAGGCTCGTTGGCTGTATGGGCATTACTCGCAGCCATTGCATTGCCGATATGGTTGAGATTAGCCTGGTCTGCGCACGCAGATCGACAATCCGGTAAAATCTCCAGTGTACTTAATGCACCACTTCCGGTGAACAACAAACGTGCCTGGGTGCTGACATTATTCTTCGGGCTGATGGCAGCGATCTTCTATTCATTGACCGCTTGGCTTGCACCAGCAATCCAAAGCCAGGGGTATAGTCAAGAGACGGCCGGCAAAATCCAAACTTTATTTACATTGATATCGCTGCCCTCTACGTTGTTCATTCCCATGCTTGTACATCGTTACCAAAGACGTGTATTCTGGCTTGTCGGGTGTGCATTATTGGAGTTGATGGGTGTCCTGATGCTGAACCTAACCGTTAGCCCCTGGCTCGCGGCGATTCCGCTCGGTATTGGAGCGGGTGGGCTGTTCCCGATTGCACTGATGTTGCCCATTGATGAAACAAGCAGTGCTCAAGAAGCCAGTAGCTGGTCCGCAATGACCCAATCTGGTGGCTACATTCTCGGAGCGCTTGGGCCGCTAGCCATTGGCTGGCTGCACGATGCAACAGGCAGCTTCGTTCAAGCATTTTATGGATTGGCTGTAATCATCGTGCTTCAGATTATCGTTCAAATGGCTATAGGAAATAAAAAAAAGTTCTCCAGCGAGTTATGATAAACCGCAACCTGGTGTATAAAGAAATCTATCAATATGATGAAATCTCCTATTTCTGTTCCGTCTCTTTTTCTAGAGCGTGAGCAATGCTAAGCTCCACAAAGTTCAGCGCTTCGTCGGAAACGGGATATAGTCCTGACTCTGATGTAGGGAGCTTCCTCACTTCCCAAAACTTCTCCATCAATTCCTCGTCTCCATTAAAGGTTTCGTGTGATAGCTTTATTAACTCACAGGCAATGGAATAACCTTCATCAGATTCAGGTGGAACAGATTGTTGTATGCACCACTCAATCCGGCGCAGCAAAGAGGCATATTGCTGAGTGGTCTGGTCATTACTGCTGAGATTGGGTAGTGCATTTTGTAGAAAGGTACTTTCGTCATCGTTGAAGTAATCGATCCATTGTTTAGAAATGGGTTGTACGTTCTGGACCAGATGAGAAACCCGATCCCAGGAGAGTGTACCTTCTAGATCAATCATGTTGATCAAAGAAGTAGTATTTGCAATACTGCCCTGAAGAGAAGCAAGCTGCTCCTGAAGATGATTATGATGTGCGATTAGAATATGACGAAAGGATAGCTTGTCCATTACATTTTGAATGTCTTCAAGCGGTAGTGATAGTGATTTAAGCAACGTTATCTTTTCGAGAGTGAATAAATCTTCTTCTGAATAATAACGGCGGCCGTTATCTTCCTTATAACTCGGTGTAAGTAGACCGATCTGATCGTAATAACGTAGGGTTCGAACCGAAATGTTCCGCTGTTTGGATATTTGTCCTGTTGTCCATCTATTCATGGTTCTTTTTCCTCCCAAAAATAATGCTTGCAGGTGACGTAACGTCACCTATTATCATTAAATTATATCACAGAGGATTGAGGGATTAAGGATGACCAGCACGGAAATGTGGAAGAAGATTGATCAGTGGACATGGCGTGAGTTTATTGCTTTACTTGCGCTTGAATTTGTATTCGTTATATTCGTTATCAAATATGCGGTACAGTCAATGTATGAGCAATGGTTGGGGAATACTCTTTATTCAGGGACTCTTACAGGGCTTACCATAGCAATTGTACTTTTGTTAGGTTTATATTTTATTGCTTTACGACCGAAGAAAATGCCTTGGACTGAGGTAGGAGTAAAGAGATTTTCTGCGAAAGATTGGTGGAGGATTGCGCTGTGGACACTAATTCTTATCGTATTCAGTGTGGTGACTCTCTATCTCACTAGTTTTCTTGGGAATACGGTGGACAATAGCAAAACAGAGAGTCTGAAGCAAAATGTCACTCTATTTACTATAATTATTGGTATTGTGTCGGCAGGGATCGTGTCACCATTTTATGAGGAGATATTTTACCGTGGATTTGTATATCGTTGGTTACGGACTCGTGTTAGTATGAGCTGGGCGATTGTGATTAGTTCGCTAATCTTTACGCTTGCACATTTTCCCACTATGAATGCCATGCCCGTGAATTTTATTAGTGGAGTTGTCCTTGCATGGACCTATGAACGTACGGGATCGGTCGTGCCTGGTATGATCGTTCACGGTGTGTTTAATACGATTGCGGTGTTGTTAACAGCGATGAGTTAGAGTGATGATTATATTATGTATAAACGATGAGCGCTGATGAGCCTCAGGGTTTCTGCATTAATTGGACGAGAGAGCAACGTATTTAAGACTTCGGTACTGACCAAAGGCCTGGGTGTAATTCAACTAGCGGGTAGGATAATGGAAATGATTTGTAGAAAAAAACCTATAAATGAAAGTGACAAAAGTGGACAATTCTACCGGCAGTTGAATAAAGCGCCTGGGATAATTCAACCACCGCTTGATAGGATTGCGTTTGAGGAAATGCTATGCTGTTTTCGACAGTGCGCACTGTACATTTTGTTTTATTGGAGGTATACAATGCTCGACTTGCGTAAAATTGGAGCTTATATTTCGAAGCTTCGCAAAGACCAGGATTTGACCCAATTAGAACTTGCCGACCAACTGAATGTAAGTCATCAAGCGGTATCTAAATGGGAACGGGGCGACTCGCTACCGGATATCGGAACGCTTCCGCAGTTTGCGAGGTTATTCGGCAAAACGGTAGACGACATTTTAAATGCAGGAGACAACGCAGAAAATCGGGAGCACCCGCACCTCGGAACGATCGTTGAGGAGATCGCAGAGAACAGGCCGGACCAAGTTGCAGAGATGGTCAATACCGGTGAGGTGGAGGTGGAAGAGCTTGTAGAAGTAGCGCCGTTTGTAAAAGCAAGTGCTCTGCATAAGGTTACAGAACGATTAGACAGCAGCGTCCTTAAGTTAGACATGATCATGCGGCTGGCTCCGTTCCTTGGAACAGATACATTGGATGAACTGGTTCGTCAGGCAGAAGAGGGCGAAATTGTGTGGAATACCATTACTGGACTCGCTCCGTTCGTCAGCAGCGACACATTAAGCCGACTGGTAGATAAATCAATTGACGGTTCCTTAGAAGTGCACAATCTTGTTGGAATTGCCCCATTTCTTGAAAAAGAACATGTAGATCGGTTGGTACAACAAGCAGAAGAGGGTAGCTTGAGCTGGAATTCCGTTCAAGGGTTGGCACCCTTTATTAGCAGAGAAACGTTAAGCCGCTTGGTAGACCGGGTTGCAGATGGCACTATTGATGCGAACCGGATCATTAGCCTCGTACCTTTTCTGGACAGGGAAAATCTCGAGAAGTTAATTAGTGGAGTCGAAGCTGAACATCTTAGCCCAGATCTGCTGGCAAGCCTTGCTCCTTTCGTTGATCAAGGGACATTGAGCAGAATGGTGACAAACTTATTAAATAAAGTAAAGTAGACACGTATATCGGAGATTGGTGATGCATAGGCAATGGCGTTAAGCTCCCTCGAAATGATTCAGTTTCCTCACTCAGACTCATGAATTCGCAGGATTTCATCCTGTAGTTAAAGTGATGAAGAGGATGATGAAGGAGCCGGTGGCTGGGAGATGGGGAATTGGGCATGCGTAAATAAGGGTGAATAAGGATCACCCATATTGTTCCATTATATGCACGTCTCCACTTCGCCCTAGCGATTCTCACTCCCATGTCTCAACGGGTCATAGCCCTTTCATTCCTTCGTCACATCTAACTAAGGGGTGGAGGTCGGTCTTTCTAACGGAACGGGTCCGAGCCCTTTTGCGTAACGTCTCCCGATACTCCGTGCTTCTTGTTATCCTGCGAATGCATGAGTCGATGAGGATTAATTGGTTTTATGCTGCTTGTGGGAATACCTTGATCGGTTCGTAAGCGGTACTGCTTTTAGCCAATGCGACTAGCATTCTCGCTACTTTACCGATTAATTTCATAATGGATTTCATCTTCTTCAGTTTCTTTTCCTCTACATTATAACGATGTGCCGCTCGTATCTCCGGATTTGTCATAACCATACTCATTGTCATGAGATAAAGAAAATGACGTAAACGTGGCCGGCCTCGTTTGCTGAGCACCATCTTTCCTCGCCATTTCCCGGAGCTAGCTTCAGCTAGATTTAACCCAGCATGACGCAGTAAAGCATTTCCGTGCGTATATCCGCTTAGATCACCAGCCTCACCGAGTACACCAGCTAGATTCGTAACATAGATGCCTCGTATTTCAAGGAGCTTCTGTGCATAAGGAATACGCTTAAGAATGAGGCGGAGCTCATGCTCAATTTGTTCAAGCTGGCGCTGGGCCAGGTCATATTCTTCGAGCAATTGCCCAAGATGGAGCTTGTATGCGTGGAGTGCCTGAGTGGCACCCACACTGGATTTCGCAAGTGAAATGAGTAGCTCAGCACGTTTAACTCCAGCATGACGCTTTACATATTGCTTCCAACCGGCAAGGACCTGTTCCGTATTTAACAGACGGATCTCTTTTGGCAAGGGGAAGAGTCGGAGTGTTGCGATTGCACTGGTGCAAGTGAGGATTTTAAAAACCTGACGAAGTTCAGGGAAAACAATGTCTACCCAGCGATGAATCTGATTAACCGCAGCGTTGAGGCGCTTGGTAACCGTCTCTCGGTTCGCCATTAGAATACGTAGTTCCTCGTAATCTTCGGGATGAAAACGAACAGGGGAGTAGTACCCGTTTTTGACCATGTCTGCTATGACAAGCGCATCTTTATGGTCACTTTTAGACGGTGTATTATCTCGGTTTTCCTTGTTCTTTTTGACGAGATGAGGATTAACCAGAACGGGCTCCATGCCTTGATCGAGGAGCCAACGTGCCAGGCTAAACCAGTAGTGGCCAGTGGGTTCCATACCAACTATGACGCTGCTAAGTTTGTAGGATTTGAGTAGATCTTGGATCCAGCGTTCGAACAGATCGAACCCTTCACGATGGTTACCGAATTCGAGCGGAGTTCCCAAAGCAATCCCACGAAAGCTGACCGCGCGGGCCACATGGACTTCTTGGGCGATGTCTACGCCAATGACCAAATGATGAACGGTAATGTTTTCAATGAGTTGATTTTGCTTGTCTTGAGCTTTAAACTTCATAGTAGAGCGACCTCCTAAATGGTGAGATTAAAAGGGCTGTAGACCCGTATCCAACTCCCATGTTACCGAGGCGCTCGTTTTTGTTCAAACTCCAAATTATTCAGTTTACAGGAATTCTAACGTGAAACGATAACTCAATAACGACACACAGGCAGTCGGTCAATGGATCGGCTGCCTATGTTCAACTATTCCAGCTAATAGCTTGTCAATATTTAATTATTAATGGCCGATTCCTGAAGTGGTATACTTAAAAAAAGATATGACAAATAACCGTCCCCTTCGGCACAGGAATATATTTCATCTTTTTCTATTTCATGCTGCTCATTCTAGACGAAATGCTTCTTTTGAAGTTAAGATGGCAAAAATCCAGTGGATGAGTTTGTTTACACAAGCAATTACCGCTACTTTGAACAGCTTTCCTTCCGCACGCTTTTTATCGTAGTAAGCTCTTAATTTCTTGTTTCTATTACTACGAATACCACAGCGCACAGCTTGATACAGGGCTGTACGAAGCCTTCTCGAGCCATGTTTCGTGATTCGATTTTGGGTTGCCACAAACTTACCTGAAGCAAATACACTGGGATCAACACCAGCAAAGGCCACCAGCTTCTTTGCGTGATCGAACCGATCGATTTCTCCAATCTCAGCCAAAATTGTTGCAGCAATTTTCGTGCCGATACCGGGTATCGATTGGATTAAATCATATTCAAGTAACTCTTCAGCCAGGGTCTCTATCGATTTATCAAGGTCTGATAGATGGTCCTGGTATTGAAGAAGTAATTTGATGAGCAGCTGCATGGAGATCAAATGACTTGGAAAAGCCGTCTCCTTAAAGGGATTTCGCCTTGCTGCAGCCGCTAGGATTTGAGCGCGTTCCAAACACCATGAGACGGATCTTCCGCGTCCAGTAAGACGTTGGATTGTTGTTGTAATCTCTTCCACAGTCATACCCAGGACTTCTTTAGACGTCGGGTGTAAGGCTAGAAATCGAAGTGAAACTTTCGAATAAAGGTCACCAAACACGCCATGGTATTCGGGAAAAACTTGATCCAGAATGGCCTGGAATTGTAGTTTTGCTTGAACATACATACCCGTTAGGGATTCATACTGTCGTGTTAGATAGCGTAAATTCATGAGATGCTGACCCCGTTTTTTGATGGGTTCAAACTCTTCTTTATAGAACAGTGCCCCAAGTTGATAGGCATCAGCAGCATCCGTCTTGACCCGTCTTAAATTAGTTTTTTTGGCCTCATATGAGATTAACGGATTAATGACGATGTATAGATACTGGTGCTCATCCAGAAACTGAACAACAGGGCTATGATAATGACCTGTTGCCTCCATTACAATGCAAGGGCTCACCCCAGCAGCTGATTCCACTGCTCTAACATAATTAAGAAAAGACGATAATCCCTCTAGATCATGATTAAATTTAAAGATCTTCCCATGAGGTACTCCACGGTCTAAAAAAGCTTGTGCATGGCTCTCTCCCTTGGACACATCCAAACCAATGACTGGATTCATGACATCACTCCTGTAGTATTTTCACCGGCAACCCCTAACCTTCTTGTCTTCCACACTATCGCATGTGATACGGGATCAACGTCCCAACCAGCCTAACCATGGTTGAACAAGTAGGGGGATGAACAGAATAGCTCTCGGGATCCAAGTCCCACGGGCAGAAACGTTCGATCCCCGGCTACCGCTATCTTACGACCATACAAAAAAAGGTCGACCAGAAAGATCTGGTGACCTCATAATACGAACGGGCAGGATAGTTGAATGATTTCGCGAATAACTTAAGTCATGACGAATTTACGAAGTTCGCAAAAAGGCGTTAGCCGAAAGAAGTTCTTAGTTTAGGAGGAGTCTATATGATATTAGAAAAAGTTATAAATAGAATTGAAATACAAAGTGAATATAAGGATTTTGTTGATAAGTATATAGATAATATACTTACCGAATTCAAAGGTAAGATTCATAGCATTTATATGTGTGGCTCGATTCCAAAAGGAACTGCTAAACCTTTTAAGTCAGATGCAGACTTTACTATTGTATGTGTAAATCCCAAAGATATTGATTACGAAAGATTGTCAAATATTAAAGACAGGCTTTTGGAAGAATATCCAATAGTAACTAAGATTGATACGATAATTTGCTCGATTGACGATGTATTAAGTAAACCAAATGAGTGGGGTTTTTGGGTAAAGATAATTTGTGTTTGCATATATGGTCATGACGTTGGTGAAAAAGTACCACCGATAATTATTTCTCCAGAGTTCATTTTAGACTTAAATACAGAGACCAAGGAGGAAATAGATCGTATACATAGTTTACTTTCTAATGCTAGTGATAACACAATGAAAACTAGATATATTAAAGGTTACTCTAAGAGATTAATTCGTGCATTATACTCTTTGGTTTTAGAAGATACAGGTGTATGGCAAGATGACATTATTAAGATGAAGGATGCCCTATTAAACTATTGTGAGATTGACTCCGCTTTAGTTGATTATCTGTATGCTTGTTACTTGGATAGTAATGTACTTGTTGAAGAGTTTCTGGGAATTGCAGATGAAGTATGTAGCTATTTTGAGAACGTCTTAAATGCAATGGCTGCTTCCAGAACTTCCTTCGGCTAACACCATATTGACGCTCCGGGTCACTCTGAGAAGCGAGTGACCACATCCAGCCCCCTAAGCCCGTCGGGACGTCACTGCGTTAGGTGTTTGGCAAGCCTCACAACTATAAGCAGCGACTCTAATTAAAACATATGACTATTGAGCTAACGGGAACTTTAGTTGAATAATACACGTTAATGAGCAGGCGCTACGGTAGCCTGCTGTTTTCATTGAAGTAACGGGCAGATTTGCACAATAGTCACCGCAGTTTAATGCGACTTCAAAATAAAAAGGAGAGAAAAGACCCATGAATACTACACTTGGCAGATTAACAGGTCGAATCGCAATAGTAACAGGTGCAAGTCGCAGCACAGGAATCGGTGCTGCAGTATGCAAAGAGTTGGCCTATCTAGGCGCTGATGTATTTTTTACACACTGGGTTAGTTACGATCAACAGATGCCCTGGGGTAGCAATAACGAGGAGCAAAAGCAACTTTGTGAGGAAATACGTTCCATGGGCGTTCGTTGCGAACACCTAATGATGGATCTTTCTGTACCTGAAAGCTTTGTGGATTTATTAAATAACGTTGAGCAGAAGCTGGGAGAACCTTCCATTCTTGTTAACAATGCTTGTTATTCGGTTAACGATGACTTAACCACGATTACCCCAGAGTCTTTGGATGCACACTACGCAATTAATGTTAGGGCGGTAACTATGCTTAGTGTGGAATTCGCTAGACGGTTTACGCAATCGGCAGGTGGTCGAGTTATTAATATGACATCGGGCCAATCACTAGGTCCCATGGCTGGTGAAATCTCTTATGCCACAACGAAAGGGGCAATAGATGCTTTCACACGAACTTTTGCAGCAGAGGTGGGACCGAAAGGCATCACCGTAAATGCGATAAATCCTGGACCCACAGACACCGGCTGGATGACTCCTGACCTACGACAGCAGTTATCTAAGCAATTTGTAACAGGTAGAGTAGGATTGCCTAAGGATGCAGCTCGTCTGGTTGCATTCTTAGCCAGCGATGATGGGGAGTGGATTACCGGCCAAGTTTTACATTCCACGGGTGGATTCAACTAACGGAGAACGATAGTTGAATAATACATTACTTTGATAAGCAGGTGCTTCGGTATCCTGCTCTTTTTATTAAGCTAACAGGCAGGATTGTTTAGAAAGTCCCTGATTGTATTTACCTATGCTTACTGTTAATCTAAACAATAGAGATGCAAACAAAGGAGCATAAACTTATCATGTGGAATACTCTGTAAAGATTAACAATTTGAAAGGATGCCTGAAATAGTGACTACACTATTTTATTAGGTATGCTTTTCTTTAATCTTATAGGGTATGCAGGAAAAGGTGTATCATATACCCATCCTGCGGATACCTGATGGTATCCGCTTTTATTCGTGGGAAACAGCATAACAGCATCTCTATTGATTCCTACCTGTTTATCCTTCTACTAGCGAGTGGAGGAACTTTGTTATGCGATCGAAGTTAGTCTTGATTGAGGGAATGCCAGGATCTGGTAAAACAACAACTGCTCAGCAAGTTCATGAAATTCTTACGGAAGTGAACATTACATCCCAGCTTTTTTTAGAAGGAAATCTGGAACATCCTGCTGATTATGATGGAGTCGCTTTCTTTAAGAAAACCGAATGCGATGAATTATTGAATACCCATAAAAAGTTTAAAGATTTGTTGAGTAATCTAATGATTAAACAAGGTAACGATTACTTCCTGGAATATCGGAAAATAAAAAATGAAGTCTGGTCAAGTTTTCCAGATGAATTGCATCACGCAGTTTTTAAACATGATATTTATGAATTGCCGCTAGATCAAAATAGGAAACTGATAACAGAAAGATGGAAGAAGTTTGCGGATCGTGTTTTGTATGGCGCAGACACCTTTGTTTTTGATTGTTGTTTTATACAAAACCCTGTAACTATAGGCATGATTAAACATGGTGCGAAGAAGGAAGACGTTATAAGTTATGTTATTGAACTGGCAACAATTGTAGAGCGATTGAATCCATTGTTGATATATGTACAGCAGAATGATCTTGATCATTCTTTCAGAAAGGCTGTAAAGGAAAGACCTCAGGAATGGTCAGAGGGATTTATTGAATATTACACGAACCAAGGGTATGGAAAAGAACAAAATTATAAAGGGTTAGATGGAACACTGCAGGTTCTTAAAGCAAGAAGGGAACTGGAAGAAGAAATTTTTAACAGATTAAACATTACCAAGATAAAAGTTGATAACTCTTCTTATAATAAAAATGATTATAAGCAAGTTTTAGAGGGCATTTTATCAGAATATTATAAAACAACAAACTAATGAGAGAATGGATTCTAATGATTGCAGGCTGAAAAAGAGGCAATCTATAAAGCTTACGGGAAACGATAGCTGAGGAGCATTGCCATGACAATGCTCCTCTTTTATTTGTTAAAGTTACGGGCAGGATTGCTTCATCAATTGTCGAATCCTTTGCTTGAATATTTCTATAAAGGGGGGGATGGAAATTAAAATACGAGAAGTTGTAGCAAATGATTATACTGAAGTTGTTTTTTTATGGAATGATGTACTTGGCGTTCGCAATGTTAATATTGAAAACTTTCGAGTTACTATGGAAAACATGAATAAGGCTGGAAATTACAAAACATTCGTTGCATTATTTGAAAATGATGTGGTTGGTTTTGTCACTATAGTTCAGGCGTTATCCGTAGGGTCTTCGAATGGTTATCTACATATTCAAGGGCTTGCTGTTAAAAAGGAATTACAGCATAGTGGGATAGGTACAGAACTACTAAGATACACTGAAAATTACGCTAAAGAAATGGAAATATCAAGTATTATTTTATGTAGCGGATTTAAGCGAACCGACGCCCATGCTTTCTATGTGCATAGTGGCTATGACAAAGATTCATACTGCTTTGATAAGATTATTAAACTTGACTAATTTTGAATATGTAATAGCCGAGCAGCCATTTTGTATTAAGTTAACGGATAACGATAACTCAATAACGACACACGGGCAGGTCAGCGTGGGATTTATGTTGTTATTCAGGAGGATTTTTAATTGTGGGTTTTGAACAGGATTTTAAAAAAAGGGTACATGAAGTTATTACACAGAAACAATTATGTTCAGTTATGAATGACACTAAGTGGGGAAACTTACAAAGTGATGTACTAAATAAACTACCTTTTACCCCTCCATATCAAGCTAAGTATGTATTAGACGATATACTTTATCCAGAGAACTTCGAAAACGACGTCTGGTATTTAGGGGATTGGATAGAAGGACTTTCACCTTTTTTTTCTGTAGAATGGATACGGGTTAGACCAAGGTATCAGAAGCACAAGGGGAATCTGCTTCCTCCTGAATTAATTGACATAAGTAAAGAATTTCTTTCGATTTTACATGAATTAAGAATTCCGTATAGAGAAGAAAATAATACATTTTTCATTTATGGATATATATCAAATACAGACTCACTTTTCAAAGGTAATCAATTGAGCTAACGGGACACGTTAGTTCAATAAACCAGCGGCAGTCTAAAACTTTATTTACTCAGACACCAACTTTCATTTAATTTGATCATATTACACGTTCGAAGATGCTTTCGGACACAGTTGGCCTTTAACTAAACACAGAACATTAATCCTATCGTTACTGGAGGTTGATGCACTGTGTTTTTTTCTGCGGATTTCTTCGTTTGCTTCGCTCTATAGAAAATCATGAAGTTAATATTCAGTTGAGGATCTCATCACTATCTGTTTACGATTCAGAGTTAGAGTTAGAGAAGGCCAAGCGAAAAAGGAGCTTTCTCATGAACACAGATCCTAAAGTACTTATTGTAACTTCGGCATTTGGAGACGGGCATATCAAAGTAGCAGAAGCAATTGATCATTCTTTTAGACGTAGAGGGATCAGCCGGATTGTTACCTTGGATCTTTTCGCTGCAGTCTACCCTAGTCTGAATGAGCTGTCCCGCAGATTCTATCTGAACAGCACAGGTTATACTCAAGAATTTTATGGATTAGTGTACAAGTTGACGAGCAAGATTAAACCAGACCAGTTCATGGGTAAATGGATTCATTCTATGGGCAAGCGGAAAGTGCAAAGGATCATCGACGAGATTGGACCGGATATTATCATTCATACCTTTCCCTATTTGGCCGCTGCTGAGCTTGCATCAACAAAGGGAAGACGAATCCCCCTTTTCACTGTCATGACGGATTATGTGGTTCATGGCAGGTGGCTTCATCCACAAACCTCGAAGTATTTTATTGCTACGGAAAGTATGAAAGCAGAACTGATGTCATTAGGTATTGCTGAAGAAAAGCTTGTGGTTAGCGGGATTCCGATTCGTGAAGCTTTTGAACAGACTCAGGAACGTGAAGGCCTTTTACGTAAGCATGGACTAGATGGAAATCGACATTATCTATTACTTGCGGCAGGGGCTTACGGCGTGTTGAGTGATATTAACCATTTAATAATAAGGGCGCTGCAGCAATCAAACTTCGATGTAATGGTATTGTGCGGGAATAATCATAAGCTCCAGATGGCTACGGAAGAGCTTTTTCAAGAGAATCCTCGGGTTCACATACAGGGTTATACAGAAGAAATGCAGGAGCTAATGTGCATATCCTCCTGTCTGTTGACCAAAGCAGGGGGGATTACCTTGACTGAGGCGATGGCTCTAGCACTTCCTGTAATTGTCTATCGTCCGCTCCCAGGTCAGGAGGCAGGCAATGCAGAATGGTTGTCTGAACACAATTTAATAGAGATTGCCCGAAACGAGGAGCAGTTAGTAGAGCAGCTTCAGAGATTGGAGCATCTGGGGTACAGGGATGAAAAGGTGCAGGATATGAAGAACTTTTCCCGGAAATCAGCTGCGGATGCTATCGTTACTGAGGCTTTAGAGGTTATCAAGCTGCGGCAGCCGTCTGTTTCAGCCGTAAAATCTATGGTTGTTGAAGGGCAGGTGAAGACGATTCATGGATATTATTAGCAAGGTAGAAAGACCACGCGTTGTGGGTCCTCTAATTGGAGGCTGGCTCGGAAGCTCGGGAAATGAATTGCTGCCTTTTCAAGTAAGCGACTGTTTATTTGATTATAATTATTTATTACCAGATAAAGGGTCGATAAGATGTTATTATTTGTATGGGTGAATTTATTGAAAATGGTGCTTTATTGTCATTGGGGAGGACAAAATGTACACGAATCAGAAGATAGAGGATATTTTGCATGAAATGCTAATCAAGTTTGTGGAAAATGAAAAGTTTCCGGGATTAGCGGCCGGAATCGTAAAGGACAACCAAGTTCTGTTTACTGGTGAATATGGGACGGCAAATTTATCGACGGGTGATCCTGTAGTTCGTGGCACTTTGTTTCACCAAGCCTCTGTCTCCAAAACCTTCGTAGCAACCGCCATTATGCAATTAGTTGAGCGTGGTAAGGTAGAATTGGATGCCCCCATCACTAAATACCTGTCATATTTTAAGTTAGAGGATGAGCGGTATCAAAATATAACAATAAGACAGCTTATGAATCATACCTCCGGTATGCCTGATGAGGAAGATTATGCGTGGGATCGCCCTGAATACGACGAGCAAAGTCTTGAACGATATGTAAAAGGGATAGGTCACCACAAGCTGTTAAGCCAACCGGGAGAGAAATTTGCCTATAGTAATATAGGATATGAGATCTTGGGAGATATGATAGCAAAAGTCAGCGATATGAGCTTCGAGCAGTATATGGAAAAAATATCCTTGAACCAACAGGAATGCAGTCCAGTTCTTTTCTTAAACAGGAGGTTGAAGCTTATATTGCTGCACCTCATGTGCTTGGAGCTACCCATGAATGTGGTGGCTGCGTTAGTAGTGTTTTTCCATATAACAGGGCCCATGCACCTAGCTCCACTTTATATACCCATGCCGAAGATATGTGCCAATATCTGTCGATGCATCTAAACGGTGGAACAGCCGGGAACGGCAATGAAATCCTCCAGCCAGGTAGCTATGATGAAATGTGGAAACCTCATGCACAAACGGGCTATGATCCGGAAAATGCACAGATAGGATTGGGCTGGTTTCTAGGAGAATATAAAGGTTCTCGTATTCTCTCACATTCCGGCTGGGATACTGGATTCTTAAGCAATCTGTTCCTGCTTCCCGATGAAAAAATCGCTATTTCTGTTATGAGTAATTGTGACTATGTCAACATGGGCGGTGTATGCTTCCCAATCCTTGATCTGTTGCTTGGCTCCAATATTTAGAACGAGTCTGTAACTGATTTTACAACTTCATAACAAGGGGCTTCGTACTTTATAACATTCGTAACTTAAAGTACATGTAAGTCAAGCCCACTTACACTATGGAGGTTATGAGAAATGAAGAGTAAAGATGTGAAATCAGCCCTTGGGGTGATCGCGATATCCGGTGGTCTGCTGGCCCTGACTGCTTTGGCAGTGCCCAAAATCGTCGCTTACACTACAGTGAACCAGAATGTGTCTCAAGCGAACGTTTCCTACACGCAAGAACTCAACCAGAAGCCTGCTGTTCAACTGGCGAGCAGCCAGATCCCGGTACTTAAGGTTGCAACCAAAACACCAGTCTCGACGATCAAGTCGTATTTTGAGCGCACAGTCACCGCTGAAGAAATTAAGCAGATTAATGAGTATGCAGAGAAGGCCAGGCTCACTGGCAAGGATGAACAGCTTACGCGGCAATTTACGGACCAGGAGAATAAGCGGCGGATGTTATTGGATGATCAATACAAGTACGATGGTTTACGGCCCAAGCAGAAGCTACCTTTGAAATCAGGGAGCTCCGAATTTTATCTGGATCAAAGCAAATTTACCTATGTATTTCCTAAGCGCGAACTGACCGATGAAGAAATGCTGCAATTGATCGACTGGAATTACCGTTTTAATTATGTGGTAAGCCTCAATCTTGTCGTGGCACAGCCAGATAAGAAGGACATCAGTCAGGATGAAGCCCTACGCAGAGCAAAAGAGAGCGTAAGCCGTCTATTCGGTGTGGATCTTTCTAAGTTGCAGGCTCAGACCTCATATCATAAGCCTTTTCCTGATTCGAAAGGGCAATGGTTCGTTAATTTTCTACCTTACCGGGCAGAGACACTGCGGGCTCAGGATAAGTCCTATTTCATGTATAATACGTTCGTGGATGCAAAGAGTGGGACCGTACTGGATACCACGATAGTGGATCTGTCCTATAAGAGAACTCCGATTACAGCAGCTATAAATAAAAAGATTAGCCAGGATTCCAGCTGGCTTCAAGCCGCTAAATCCATTGTGGTGGACAAGCAGGGCGAGACCCGTGCGATAACCAGCTCCTCTATCATTAAAGACAGTGCATATGACAAAAGCGGAGTGGTAGCGGTCTTGGTCAAACTGAAAGACGGTAGCACCTACACGGCAGAGCTGCGCTATCCCGAGAAGACGCTGCGCTGCCTGATCTATACACCGGTTTCTAAGTAATGAAGTGAACCAGCGTTATAACCTACTTTAGTATTTACAACCTACAGCAAGCCCCACTCGGGGCTTGCTGCTATGCATTTTTGAGAGCTGGTGGATGACTATTGTGAGAGCAGACATGGGTATAGGAATTTCTTTTTACAAGAAGGGATGGTTAGATGCTAGATATTAAATCCTTACAAGAATGTCCTCTTCGTCAAAATGAGCTTATTGAGTATGTCAAAGAACGGTGGCCAAAAGTACAACAAGTTGTGCTCCCCAATATACAAGAAAGTTTAATCTCAAAAGATGAGGAGGTTCCTTTTACATTTTTGCTGTTGAAACATGATGTAATCATCGGGTTTTATCAATTAATTGAGCAGGAATTTATAACTCGAAAAGATTTATCACCTTGGATTGCGCCATTGTTTATTGACGAAAGTGAGAGAGGCAAAGCACTAGGAGCCGTTTTGTTGGAGCATGCCAGAAAAATAGCTGGACAACTAGGTTATGCAAAAGTCTACTTGGCGACGGATCATATTCTTTATTATGAGAAATATGGATTTAAGGAGATAGGTCTGGATAACTTCGAGTGGGGACGGCCCACCAAAATATATGAACATGACACTATTACATAAATGACCCAAATGGAAAGCAGGAGTTATCATGGAGCATATCTTCGAATTAGCAAAAATAAAGAGTGAAGAAATAACGATACTCGAACTGCAGGATGCAATGGTAAGAGGGGATGTTAGTTCTAGGGAACTTGTTATGTATTACATGTATCGGATAGCAACGTTTGACCAGAGTGGTCCCATGATAAACTCTATTATGGAAATGAATCCAGATGCGATTTTTATTGCCGAGGCATTAGATCAGGAGAGAAAATTAAGCGGAGCACGAAGTCTTTTACATGGTGTGCCTGTATTATTGAAAGGAAATATTGAAACGAATGATAAAATGCATACAACCGCTGGCGCATTAGCTTTGGAAAACCATGTTAGCTCAAACGATGCTTTTCTTGTCCAAAAACTAAGGGATGCTGGGGCAATTATACTTGCAAAAACAAATATGACGGAATGGGCAAATGGGATGTCATCATCCATGTGGGCTGGGTATAGCTCAATAGGAGGACAAACCAAAAATCCATACGGGGATCATTTTCCGGGGGGTTCCAGTACGGGTTCTGCCGCTTCTGTTGCAGCCAATTTTTCAACAGTAGCCGTGGGGACAGAGACGTCTGGCTCTATTTTAAGTCCATCTGTGCAAAACGCGATTGTTGGTTTAAAGCCAACTGTAGGTCTAATAAGTAGATCAGGCATAATTCCATGGTCATATTTTCAGGATACAGCTGGACCTATGGCAAGGAATGTGACAGATGTTGCGATCTTATTAAATGCACTTACGGGAAAAGATGAAAGTGATCCTGCTACTTGGAAAAATGAATATTCTACTATGGACTACACAGCATTTTTGGATAAAGACGGATTAAATAAAGCGACCATAGGCGTTTTTAGAAATGCTCTACCTAAGAATTATTGTGACATGGGTGAATATGATGAACATTTATTTAATGATGCTGTGGCTAAATTAAAAGATTCTGGAGCCAACATAATAGAAGATATAGATATTCCATCGTTCCATAGAGAGTGGAAATATAACAAAATGAATCTTGAATTTAAGCATTCCGTTGAAAATTACTTATATAACCTTCCGGCTCAACTTCCTGTCCATAACCTAAATGAATTGATTGAATGGAACGAGCGGAATTCGGAAAAGGCTTTGAAATATGGACAAGATATGCTGAACTATCGATCACAGCTAGATAAACCGTTGAATCATTCGGAATATATTGTAGAGTCTATCTCTGACTTATATTATTCGCAAAATATAGGGATCGATCATGCTTTAGAAAAGTATGGATTGGATGCAATCCTGTTTCCTGCTTATGTCGGAGCTGATTTAAGTGCTAGAGCAGGTTATCCAACTATAGCAGTGCCCGCAGGCTTTCAAGAGAATGGAAGAGCCTTTGGGATCACATTTGCAGGAACGGCATTTAGTGAACCGACACTCATTCGGATTGCATTTGCATTCGAACAACAAACGAAACACAGAAAAATGCCGGCTCTAAAGAAATGAAAGATGATTTGAAAATTAGAAAAAGGTGCATTTACAAACGAACGTATGTTTGCTAAAATGTTGATGTGGATAAAAATACCAAAGTGAAGAAAAGAGCGTTTGAGATTAGCAATCCATAAGAAACAACCCAAGTTGAATTCTGCTAAAATGTAGTTAATGTCTAATGTAGATATCCTTCATGAACAAAGGAGAACTGAAAATGAGAAAACTCGTTCTATTTCTTCACGCATCGCTTGACGGTTTTGTAGAAGGGCCGAATGGTGAAATGGACATTGGCTGGGTTTCCTACGATGCTGATTTGGAGAACCATGCGAAAGAAATTCTGAGTACTGCCGACACTGTCATTTGGGGACGTGGGACTTATCAGATGATGCACAGTTACTGGCCATCTGTCCCTTCGAACCCATCAGCTTCGCAGCATGAACGGAATCATGCCGAGTGGATCGAAAAGACAGCTAAGATCGTTTTTTCCACGACGCTGGAGAAAGTCGAATGGAATAATTCCAGACTCGTGAAAGAAGCTGTCGAGGAAGAGATCAATAACCTCAAACAGCAGCCCGGCAAGGATATGGTCATCCTCGGCAGTCCTAGATTCGCACACCACCTTATGCAGCTTGATTTAATTGATGAGTATAAAATTACGGTTTCTCCCGTCCTGATCGGTAAGGGATTGCCATTATTCCAAGGTCTCAAGGAGAAGAGAAATCTTAAGCTAATCGAAAACAAGACCTTTGATTCTGGAGCCATAGGTCTCGTTTACCAGACGGTAAGATGACCTTGTCACTTAAGGTGATTACGCTCACGAGGAACGTTATTGGAACGACAACAGCGGCAGTCTAAGACTTTATTTATCAAGTCTTGGTCCGCCGCTGCTTGTTTTAATGGATCCAGTCTAATAATTTATTTTTACCAAACACTAATCAGATGTTGGTTCTTTCATAAACCATGAAATATGGGTGCATCGCTTACAAATAAGGATGGCAGCGTTTTTGTTCGCCCAGTCAAAGCCTAAAAATGATGCGCCGCTTGTGTTAAGCAGTTTATAATCCAGATCAAAGGTATCGTTTTGACAGCAAGGACAGGTTATTGGTGCGCCTGCAGCATGTATCTCATTATAAAAACCTCCTGTAGATTTGTATATTACTTTAACGTATTTAAGGTTATTCAGGTTTCGTGCACTTGAAAGGATTACTCACGAGTTCATTTTGCCAAGGGCAAGAGTGTTAGGTTTATTTCAGTTATAATATTTGATATAAGGTATACAGGATTCGTTTTAATGAAGAAGGTGAGGGACTGATTTTGACCCATAATATTATCGAATACTGTTTACAAAAGAACGGAGCAACAAAGGACTATCCTTTCGGATTCGATCCATTGGTGATTAAGATTGCCGGTAAAATGTTCGCGCTTATTTTTGAGAATAAGGGGAATTATGCTTACATAAATCTAAAATGTGATCCGGTGATTGCAGGGAACTTGCGAGAGCAGCATGAGAGCGTTCGGCCAGGATACCACATGAACAAAAAACACTGGAATACGATTGTTTTGGATGGCTCCTTACCAGAGTCAGATATCTATTTAATGATTGATCATTCTTACGATATGGTTGTCAAAATTCTCCCTAAGAGCCTCCGACAAACGATATATTGAAGGTGGCATTAAGTTGTCGTTAAAATGGCAATGAACTGGTATAATATGGTTTATATTCATGGGAAGGAGTTGTTTTTATGTCTGACTTTTTTAATTCAGGACCTAATCCCAATATGACGGACCCTGGAGGCCATAAAGCAAACCATGATGTAAATGCGCAAAAATATCATACTGAAGGCGTTCCAGGATTCTGGAGTGAGGTAACCAATCTGTTGATCGTTGTGGCTATAATTGCTATCATTTTTTTAGTTATAAGGTTTGTTTTATGATTACCCTGGTTTAGAGTGAAGACATTGACTTTTAGGAGGCGGTTCCATTGGTAACTATCATTAGGTGGACAGAATTTAGAAGGATAACGCCTACTCGTCCATAAACTGCGTATTTCCTTCTTAATGAGGGTACTAGATGCAAGAATATAAAATTAGTACAATGAAAGACTATTCAAAGCAATCGATTGATCAAATCCGAATATTAGAACATCTTTGCAAGACGTCCGACAGGTCAAGTTTGAGGGTGGGTTTAGAAAGCCTTAAGGAGATAGACGGAGATGAGGCATTATTGTGCCAGATCGATAACCAATTAGTCGGATTTCTCAGTTGGTATACTTCGGATGGCATCGAAGCTAATATTAACGGAATGGTTCACCCGGACTTTCGTCGCCAAGGTGTATTCCACGACTTACTGAAAAGTGCCGCATCAGATATGCAAATGCAAGGCATACAAACTTGCCGTTTTAGGATACCTTCTAATTCTGAATCAGGGATGGATTATATACGGTATTTAGGGGCAAGTGCTGCACCGTCTGAATTCCTCATGGTTTTTAATCGGGCACAAATCGCTGGATCAAGCCACTCCGGTTTAGCTGTGCGATTAGAAGAAGATCAGGATTTAGAGTTCATGGTTAAATGTTCATCACAAGCTTTTGGTGATTCAGAGTCCTGGACTAGGAATTATTTAACTCGTACAAGAGAACCGGCACGGATTACTTACATTGCTGTGGACAACATGATTCCGGTTGGGATGATCAGAGTCAATTATTTAGATACAAATACAGCGGTTATACATGATTTTTGTGTGCTTCCTTCGTGTCAAGGCAGAGGATACGGACGTGAAATTCTTTCAGAGGTAGTTAAAATCTTGCGAGATCAGAGGGATTTCCAGATTCGTCTTGGCGTGGTCACTCAAAATAGAAAGGCATTATCCCTCTATCAGTCGATTGGGTTTGAGGTGACTGCGGAGTCTAATTACTATGTAATATCCGTCGATATGATTTATTAAGAAAGAGGCGCTATTCATGCGCCTCTTCTTTTTTTATCATGCCCTTCTAATTATCACGCTGAATCTAGCTATAGTTAATACTTATAACCTGTCATAGCTCATTGGTAGATCGGTTTAGTCAGTCGGTTATGCTATATTTATTCTAATAATTTGTTTACGAGGAGATTAATATATGAGCATTCAAACCGTACCCCAAAAACGAACCGTTACTCCATTTCGATATGATATCGTGGGCAGCTTCCTGCGCCCCCAAGCGTTGAAAGATGCTAGATTAAAATTCAAGAATGGTGAAATTACTGCCGAGCAGTTGAAGGAAGTAGAGAACGACGAAATCGTTAAGCTCGTGCAGAAACAAAAAGAGGTGGGTCTTCAAGCAGTAACCGATGGCGAATTCCGCCGCTCTTGGTGGCACCTCGACTTCTTCTGGGGACTTGACGGTGTAGATCGGACAATTATTGACCAAGGTTACCAATTTAACGGTGCAGAGTCCAGACCAGAAACAGCCCGACTGACCGGGAAAATAAGCTACAGCAGCCATCCTTTTGTTTCGCATTATGAATTTTTAAAAGGTGCTGCTGGTGAGGACGTTGTTACGCGTCAATCGATTCCTGCGGCTGCACAATTCCTGTTCGAGCTAGATCGGGCGGAAAACAAGGAAAGCACAAATGAATTATACCCGAATCGCGAAGAGCTTATCTCGGATATTGCCAAAGCATACAAAGCATCGATTCTGGCCTTCTATGCAGCGGGCTGCCGCAGTATTCAGATCGACGATTGTACGTGGGGAGCGCTTTGCGACGAACAGTTTATAGCATTTATGAATCAGATTGGCGTTAACGTAGCTGAATATGCAAGCGAACTTGCAAAATTGAATGAGGAAGTTGTAACTGGTCTGCCGGAAGACCTTGTTGTAACGACCCATGTATGCCGGGGCAATTATGTTTCGACTTATGCTGGAGTAGGTGGAGGCTACGAGCCTATCGCGCAAACGCTTCTTAATATCAATAACTACTCGGGTTATTATCTGGAGTTTGATACCGAACGTGCAGGTGACTTCAAGCCATTGCGTTTCTTGAAAGACAATCAGCAGGTTGTGTTAGGTCTGTTCTCATCCAAATTTGGTGAGCTTGAAAGCAAGGAGGATATTCTGAAGCGTATTGAGGAAGCGAAGCAATACGTTGATCTAAACCGGATTTGCCTTAGCCCGCAATGTGGCTTTGCTTCTACGGAAGAAGGCAACCACCTGACAGAAGAGCAGCAATGGCGTAAGCTTGCTTATATTAAAGAAATTGCTGAAGAGATCTGGAACTAACTTTAATTAAAAAGTAGACAGAGATAAAGATAAAGCACCTTTAGCCATTCGGATGTTTATCCGTACGGTTAAAGGTGTATTTTGTTCTACAGTGAGCATACCGATATACTTGGCTAGTTCTATCTATACTGTGACGGGGGATTAGGGAAAACCTCCCTAATAAAAGCCGATAATTGCTCTAAATGAATGAAATTAGGGAATAACTCCCTAAAAAACAGAGCAATATCAAGAATTACCGCCAAATCAGTTAAATTTCAGGGAAGAATTCCCTGATTATTAGTCTGATGACCAGAATCCTCTGGTAATAAGGGGGGAATTCCCTAATTATCTCCAGGGCGAGCATATGATTGAGCTTTACGGAGTTTTTTTGCCACGCTCAGTATAAAAGAAATCACCCCCGTTTAATAAACGGGGGTGATTTAGCCTAGGAAGTAAGTGTGTCAGCTTTTAATTGTCTTTAGAGTGTCTTTCGCCAACCTGGAATTCATCGGCATGTTCAAACATATATTTCACGGTCAGAGGGTCATGACCAGTAAGTTGTTTGAAGTCGTCTGTATAAACATCCATTTTTCCTTCACGAATAGCTTGTCCGAAAGTAACCATACCTTCTGAAGAAAAGGGTGCTTCGGAGCCTTCTTTAAATGCACCGTCGGTGGTTCTAGGCACGCCCATTGCTTCGAATACGGCATAATTTTCTTCATCCGTGTTTTCTTTGTAGGTGATATGATTGCCCGTTACTTCATTACCAATCTTAATGAAATCGGTAATTGTCATCAATTCAAGTCCGTTTATATTTAGAATCGCTTCCTGATAATTATTGGAGGCTAGGGCATACGCAACGGCTTTTGCGCAATCCTTCCGCGAGATATAAGCCATTTTACCGTCACCTTGATTGTTTGTTAATACCCCGTCACCCTTCACATACGTGAAGTAATTGGTAATCATGGCTTCCGCGTATTGGGAATTCCGAAGGAAGATATAATCTAGCCCAACGCTTTGAATATAACGCTCGGTATATACATGGTCGATTTTTTCTACGCTTGGATTGCTTTCATCGGCTGCGTTTACTAGAGAAGTATAAATGATTTGTTTGACTCCAGCTTCTTTGGCAGCATCGACCACATTTTTTTGTGCATTTTGGCGTTTTTCTCCAACAAAAGGCATGGAGATTAGAGCGAGTTTATCGGCATGAGCAAAAGCTTCGGCAAGGCCGTCCTTGTTATTAAAGTTGGTCACATGTGTTTCAATCCCTTGTTCCGCATATTCTTTCAAACATGCTGGATCGTAAGCGCAAAAAATGATTTGGTCTTTATCTACCAGCTCCAACAAATATTCCGCAGCTTGCTTCCCTAGATTTCCATCGACACCAGTCAACAATAATTTACCCATGATCGTTGTCACTCCTTGTTGAAATGAATTATACCCTTATAGTATGTGAAAAAAGTAACATAGTTTAACACATAAAACTTATGGTCGATTGCTAAATCCAATTTGGATTTGTTGCAGGAAGGAAGGCAAGGCCGGGTTTGTATTATTTTTGAGATAACCTGCTTCGATTGCAAAGGTATGGTGTGAATCATCTAAGGGAATTAGCCGGACTTCATCTTGAAGATAAGCGAGCTGATAGTTATCCGGGAAAAAGCCAATCAAATTCTCCGTGATGATATAAAACAATTCTGTCTCCACATCGTCTGCGGTTCGAAGAATGTTCGGCTGATAGCCGTCTTCAATTGCATGCTGGATCATTAGATGATAAGAGTTTCCAATAGCTGTTGGATTCAGCATGACTAGTGGATGTTCATATAACTCCTCTTTGGCGATCGATTCATGATGAAACAGGGGATGGTGGTGACTCACAGCCGCACAATAACGTCCCTTATACAAGGGATAGGTTACAATGTCCTCTTTTCCCTGAAACTCGGAATCAAAGGCAATAGCCACGTCGTAAATCCCTTTTTGCAAGTATTCTGCAATATCTTTTAGCAATACTTTATTCAGTTCCAGCTTAATATTCGGATGATGATCCTGAAACGAGGGAATCAATTTCAACAAACTTTGGATATCCGTCATCGCCGCATATTCGATACTCAAGGATTGCGTATTATACTTTTGAAAGTTTTCCATGCTCATCTTCATAAGGTTATATTGCTTCCAGAGGATGAGGGCTTCGCCATAGAAAAGCCATCCGGCTTTGGTTGGCTCAATAGGGATCTGCTTTCTGTCAATCAATTGAATGTTGAATTCCTCTTCAAGCGCGGCGATTTGTTGGCTAATGGTGGTCTGCGATACATAGTTCTTTTTAGCTGTTTCCGTAAAATTTCTGCATTCCACGAGATCTATAAAATATTTAATCCTTCTTATGTTCATAGTATCCTCCGCATGCCGCTGTTTGCTTTTATTATAACCCAGAAAGTAAAAAAGAGAGCCTCGTTTAGAGACTCCCTTTGTTGTACTACTCTTATTTTGTGTAGTTATCGAAATAACCTTGGATATAAATCATTGGTGTTCCTTTATCGCCACTACCAGAAGTCAAATCAGATAATGATCCAATCAGGTCAGTTAATCTACGAGGTGTAGTCCCTTGGGCTTCCATCGCACCAACTAGATCATCATTTTTATTCTGGATGTATTTAGAAATAGCTTGTTTTAACTCTTCACCACGAAGATGAGAGAAGTTGTTATCGGCCAAGTATTTCAATTTTACTTCATTTGGTGTTCCATCAAGTCCGGCGGTGTAAGCAGGGGAGACAACTGGATCTGCCAGCTCCCAGATTTTTCCGACTGGATCTTTGAATGCTCCATCGCCATAAACCATAACTTCTACAGTTTTACCTGTCATTTCTTTGATTTTTGCTTGGATACCATCCACGATAGGCTGGCAGTTATTTGGAAATAGCTTTACACTTTCTTCTGTTGCTTTATTTGATCCTAGCAGACCATAGGCTTCGTTAAAGCCGCTGCCATCGATTGATTGTGTAAGAATATCATCCAAGCCAAATACTTTTTCAGCACCGTTGTTTGTGAGAATACGTTTGGTTCTGAAGCGAGTGTGAATATCGCAAGTTAATACATTTTTTGTATAGTTTAAAATGGTTTTTGGGTTGTTGGAGAAGATGACTTCACAAGCCACACCTTCAGCTTCAATTAAACCTTTATAATATTCAATATAGTCAACCCCTGTGAATGGGTGCTTAATATAGCCGAAAAACTCACGGAACTGAGCTTCTGTTAATACATCCGTCCATGGATTGATACCTTTAGCATCTAGTTCGTCGATGTCTACAAGGTGGTTGCCTACTTCATCAGCTGGATAGCTTAACATTAGGACTACTTTTTGTGCCCCTTTGGCAATACCGCGTAAGCAGTTAGCAAACCGGTTACGGCTAAGGATTGGAAAAATAACACCTACGGTTTCTTCGCCGAATTTCCCCTTTATATCAGCAGCAATATTGTCAATCGTCGCATAGTTTCCTTGTGCCCGAGCAACAATGGATTCAGTTACGGTCACAATGTCACGATCTTCGATCGAAAAACCCTCGACTGTTGCTGCATTCAATACCGTCTGAACTACGATTTCTTCAATGTTATCCCCATTGTTAATGATAGGTCCGCGAAGTCCACGTACAACTGTTCCAACTACTCTTTCCAATATGATCTCTCCTCTAATAAGGGTATACTCTATATTATTAAAATGGTTTTAAAGCCTATATTACTATACCCTTTTAGAGCGATATAAGTAAAATTAATGTTTATAATATCTAATATAAAAATGATTTATAGTTAAGGAGGATTACAATTGGCGCGTGTGTTATTTATTAATGGTGGATCAGAGGGACATATCAATCCCACGATTGGCGTTGTGGAAGAGCTTATTTCGCGTGGCGAAGAGGTAGTGTACTTTTGTATAGAAGCTTACAGAGAGCGTATGGAAATGACGGGGGCTACAGTACGAACATTTGACGATCAGAAATTTATACAAGCTTTTATCTCAGGTGGAAGAAATTATGTACTGGAAAGAATCAACGGCCTTTTACTTACGGCAGATATAGTTATTCCAAGCGTTCTTGAACAGATCAAAGGGGAGCATTTTGATTACATCATCCATGATTCTATGTTTGGTTGTGGACGTTTGCTAGCTCAAATTCTTAAGCTTCCGGCCATTAGCTCCTGTACTTCTTTTGCGCAGACAAAAGCAGCATTCGATGACATGTTAGAACGATTTTATACTACAGTCCCTGCAGAAGTAACTAATCCTATAAAGGATAAATTCCAAAGCTTGACGCAAATGGTGAAGGGCAAATATGATGTGGACATCCAATCCCCTTATGAAGTGTTTTGTAATCCTGCCCCACTTACTATCGTTTATACAACTAGGGAGTTTCAACCTGAGGGAGAAGCTTTTGACCCGTCTTATATCTTTGTAGGACCCTCCATCTCTTCACGATTAGCTCCAGAAAAATTCGATCTCATGGCAATTAAGGGGAAAAGTCTAATTTACATTTCACTTGGCACAGTTTTTAACCAAGCCATTGAATACTATAAACTTTGTTTTGAAGCATTGGGGAACACGGAGCACACTATTGTGATGTCAATTGGAGATAAAGTCCAAATCACTGATTTAGGGGAAATTCCGCAAAACTTTTTCGTGAAAAATTATGTTCCACAAACGGATATACTGCAATACACAAAGTTATTTATTACACATGGTGGAATGAACAGTATCAATGAAGGGCTTTATTACGGGGTTCCGCTAATTGTAATTCCACAAAGTGCGGATCAGCCAATAATTGCGAAGCAAGTCGTCCATGTCGGAGCAGGCATTAAGTTACAAATGCAAAGTTTAACTGCAAATCACCTACGAGAAGCCGTAGATCATGTATTAAGCGATTTATCTTATAAAAAAGCTGTCTCCAATATCAGTGAATCGTTTCGGAACTCGGGTGGGTATCGACGAGCTGTTGATGAGATTGTTCGGGGAGGGGGAGTCGTATGAACAAAATGGACCGGTTGTTAGCTATAGTGCTTGAACTGCAGCGTAACAAAATGTTGCGGGCGGAGGATTTGGCTGCTAGGTTTGAAACGAGCGTAAGAACGATCTATCGGGATATTCAGGCACTGAGTGAAGCGGGCGTATCCATTATAGGAGCGCCAGGGCAGGGTTACTCCTTAATCGAGGGGTATTTCCTGCCACCCGTTAGTTTCACGCTGGATGAAGCAGTGACATTGCTTATCGGAACTGATTTTATCGAGCAGCGGTTTGATGCACACTATGGTAATAAGGCTAGAAGTTCTAAAGCAAAGATAGAAGCTATCCTGCCGGAAGCTATCCGCAGTGAAGCATCACAGATTCGCAAAAGTTTTCGTTTATTTGCATCCGTAGAAGATATAGCACCCATACAAGAGAAGGCATGTTTGGAAGCCATTCGTGGAGCGATATTGGAGGGAAGGAAAATAAGATTTCGTTATTCCAAAAGAATCGCCGAAGCCGATGGGAACCGTCAAAGTATTCGTACGGTTGCTCCTTATGGACTTGTACTTCATCACGGGTCATGGGTACTCATCGCCTGGTGTGAATTACGTCAAGACATCCGTCATTTCCGGTTATCCCGAATGAGGGAGCTTATTAATCTGGAAGATGAATTTATACTGCCAGCAGATTTTCATCTGGAGGTATACCAACCTCCTGATGATCGCAACGTTCATGTGCTTATCTTAGTCCAAGCTGACATAGCCGATAAGGTAAGGGAATCAAATAATTTCTATATGGAAACTATTGAGGAGCATGCGGAGGGGTTACTTGTTACTTTTCGCGTTCGCGAGCCAGGGGAATTGCTGCAATGGGTGCTTGGCTGGGGAGGCGGTATGGTTGTGCTGGAGCCCGAATCTTTCCGTGATCAGGTTAGAAATGAAATAGAAATAATGTTAAAACGCTACTGACATAACGCTGTCAGTAGCGTTTTTGTATACTTGGACCATCAATGACTACAGGAGCTGATATATGATGATTACAACAAAAGAAGTCTTACAACGATTTGAAGAAACTGCGACATGCTATATTCAAGAATTGGAGCGATTCAATCTGGAGCAGCTGAAGCAAAAGCCGAGTGAAAACGAGTGGTCCATCGGACAGATGTTTCAGCATCTCATTAACTCGGCGCTGTATATGCAGCTTCGTAATATTGATCAATGCCTTGTGCTCGACCATGATCCCTTAGTAGCTCATGTGGGGAAAACTGAGGATGGTGCGGCTATATTTGCGCAAGGAAGCTTTCCGCCCATTCGTATTCAGGTTCCGCCTTCCGCCCAATATACGCCGGAGCAGCCGGAGAGCAAAGAACAATTAATTCAAGGGTTACGTACAGTCATCCAAAGAATGAGAGAGATCGAACCCTCTCTTGAGAAAGCGTCCAAACAAAATACCGTTTCTCACCCGCGATTCGGTGGACTATGCGCGGAGGAATGGTTCCTACTTATTGAAATGCACTATCGTCATCATCTTCTGCAGCTGGAGCGGTTAAACAAAAGAATTGTTGTTTAATTCCATATTTGCACCTAAAGAAGGGTTCATTCAGGTTGTGAAAGGATCATAAAATCAGGAACCGCATTCCAATAAAAAGTGTGAATGGTCTTAATTTCCTGAACCAAGCGTGGCCTGAACGTGATTCTTATATTCACTAGGATAAACACCAAAGTGTTTTTTGAATAACCGGGTGAAATAAAATTGATCGTGTATACCGATTTGCGTGGAAATTTCTTTAATGTATGGATTCCCTTTAAGTATTAAATCTGCGGCTTTTTCCATTTTCACAGTATTAATGTAGTGAATGATGCTTTGCCCCACTTCTTCTTTGAAGATTCTGGACAGATAGTTCTCACTTAAGTTGACATGCTTGGCAATCAGAGATAAGGTCAGCTTCTTCTGATAATGTGTGTTGATATAGTCAATCGCTTGTTTAACATCTCTATTGTGTGTAGTTACGATCTGTTGCTTTTGATGGGAGAATAATTGGAACACAAGCTCCATTATAGATAGAACGTCAGTGGTACGTTTACTGCTGGCGATATTTTCTATATAGTTCTTCAAAAGCTTTGGATCCTCGACAATGAGATGGGCATCGCATAAGGGAAGATAATGCAGACAATTTACAATGAACTTTTTGGTTTCAGCAGGATTAATTTGCTTGGATTTACAGATGTCAAGAAATTGCTGAGTTGCTTGAGTAACGGCTTCAACCCCTGAAAGCTTCCAGTTCTGAATTAATTGCGTTGAGAAATCATGTACATCCTCGAAGTCCAGCGTATCCTTTAAATGGACATCCTTTGGATCTATAATCGTTATTTCGTTGTAAAATTGAATTAGCAAGGATTCTTTACATCGTTCTAGGGTTCGTTTTGCTTCAGCATATCCCCGTACAGGATCAGAAAAAACAATGGTAGGGGTGATAGAAATATACATTTTGATTAACCGAATGACCCTCTGGATAAAGTCTGTGCGGATAATTTGATGATCGTCTAAGGTATCACAGGAGATTAGAAGCAGCAGCCCATTAGATTCAAGCTGAATAATTTCCAACTGATCTACGGTCTCCAAGATATCTAAGATGATGTTTTCAATAAAGGATACGGAGATGTGATTTTGTCTTTCGTTATGGGTGGCGTTATTCTGCTCAAAAGTAATGTAGAATAAATAACAGCTGCTTTCGCTGAAAGCAAACGTTATAGCCTCATGTTGATCAAGCTGCCGCACATCGTAATAAGGATCGGTGAAATAATCTTTTAGAAGCGCATTTTTCACACTTTTTAAATTGTGCTGCAATAACTGAGTTTGGGTCTCCTGCTGCTGCCTAGATTGAAGCTGCTCTTGAATTAGCTTCGTAGATTTCTCCAGCAAATGGATCAGATCCCCCGTTTTCATACTAATCTTCAGCATATAATCTACAGCACCAAGCACTAGGGCTTCACGAACTAACTCATACTCCCCGTGGTTGCTCGCCACCAGAATTTTTCCTGCAAACCCTCTGTTATTCAGTTCTTTTATCAGCTGCAGACCATCCATATTAGGCATTTTGAGATCTGTAATGATGATATGGGGATTAAACTTGTCTACAAGTGTTAAGGCTTCAACTCCGTCAGAGGCAGTAGCACAGATCATGTATCCAAGCTCTTCCCATGGAATCATGGTTCTGAGCGCAACTTTAACAATCGGTTCGTCATCCACTAGCATTACATTATACATAGGATACATAGTATCACCCCTTAAGTTCGTATGTTTGTATAGGGATAATCAGGCGGCAGCAGGTTCCATGACCCATAGAGCTTGTGATGAACAGCCCGTAACTCTCACCGTATTGAAGTTTAATGCGATCGGCCACATTTGAAATTCCGATACCCGACAGATTGTCAGCCTTTTCTGATTTGGTGGTGTCAAACCCTTTTCCGTTATCGATGATTTCAATAATAAGGGTATATTCATTTTTTGCGTATACCTTAATTTGGATTAGAACTTTTCCTCCTATATCTGTAACCCCATGAAGAATCGCGTTCTCTGCGATCGGCTGCAGGATGAGCTTGGGGATCATGCTCTGTAATAAAGACTCATCCAAGTCATATTCAATGTCAAACCTGTCGGCATAACGTATTTTTTGAATGGCAAAATAATGATCCAGATTGTTCAGCTCCTGCTTGATGGTGATTTGCTCATCTTGATCGATAATGGTACTACGCAGCAATTCAGCTAGTGAGGAGATGCCGTCGCTAAGGACGGGAACCTGGTTAATCATCGCCAGCCATCGTAAGGAGTTAAGTGTATTAAAAAGAAAGTGAGGATTAATTTGCGATTGCAGCATTTGCAATTCGAGCGAACGTCTTCTTTTCAGATCTTTCTTTTGATCCTTCATCAGCTGTTCCATTCTACTGACCATGCTGTTAATTCTATTGGCCAACACGCCCATTTCATCGTTGCTGTGATCTTCGATCCGACTCGATAGATCACCATAAAAAATTTGGTTGCAGAAGACGATGATTTGTTTGATTGGTTTCAGGATGCTTTTATACAATACGATAATAATTAGAATACACACGACTACAATGATGCTGACAACAATAAGTAGTCCAGTGGTGATTTTACTTGTCTCTGAATTGATATAAGAGAAGGGGACGGTAGAAATCATGTACCAGCCTAATTGATTATTGTTAATATAAGAGATTTGCTGCATTTTTCCATTGACCATGCCTTGGAAGGAATGGTTTTTCTTTGCCTCTTGTGTCTTGATTTGCTTAAAAAGCTCATCTTTATAATAGGGTTCTCCTAGCGGAGTATCCTTTTGATTCGAGGACATTACTTTTCCCTCCCTATTCATAATAAGGAGACTGGAACCTGTACCTAAATCCACACTGGAAAGAATGACTTTTGAAAATAACTCCCCACCAATAAAAACAAACACATGACCTAAGGGAACGCCAATGTCATCTTGATCAAAAATTTTCCGGCCCAGGACAATGGTATTGTAAGCGCGATAGCTTTTTACGTAGTTAAGACTGTCATAAGGGGCATTCAGCTCTACTTGTTTCATAATTTCTTCATACTTAGGATTGGGGATGCCGTCGTAGCCTAATTCATAGATAGGTTGGTTCTTGGCGTCGATGACCCGAACGTTCTGGACATATCCGGGGTAGATGGTTCTATATAAATTGTCCATGGCATGATTAATGGCAGCATTGCTAGGAGCGGGTTCATTTGGTGCTGCCGATAAACGCTCCTGAATAATACTATTGGTAGAAACAGAGCCTGCAAGATATTGATAGTTGTTAAGTTCACTTAACATCGTTCGATTAAGCAGCGTTAAAGCCTGAAATGTGGATTTACTTAATTTATTGTTAATGGATTTGGAGTAAATGGTGTAGGAGTAGAAACCTATAAAGATGATTGGGATCACAGAAACGATTAAGAAAATGACGGTTAAGCGATTTTGAATTTTAACCTTGCGCATGATTTGCGGAGGATTAGGAAAATGCAGCTTCCCTTTACGTCGACTCAGGTGGATGACCTCCCATTCACTATCTTTTACTTACAAGTTAACATAAAAAGAACAATGGAATATATATGCAGCGGCGAAAAGTGAGAATAATCTATGGAATGGATAATATTATCCATTCCGTTAACGGCTAAGTTTACAGGTTATGTGACCCTGATGAATAAGCTTATACGAGCTTGCATTGGAAGATGGATAAGATAATACATAGGTAGGTTTGTATTGTAAATGTAAATATAGCGTAAATCCTTTTATACTTAAATTATTAAAAAAGCGTTTACAAGAATATCTTAAGGAGGGCGTTTATGAAAAAGACTATGAGTACATTATTAGCAGTAATGCTGCTAGGTGTGGGGTTGCTCGGCTGCGGGAACAGCAATAATAAACCTGCTGCCTCTAATGAATCGGATTCAACGAAAGCTGCGAGCACAGCGCAAGCTACAAGTACAACGAACGCCGAGAATACTAAAGAAGAACCTGCTAAAGATTTTGATAACAAGGAACTTAGTATTGCTGTATTCCAAGGGGGATATGGTGCGGATTATTGGAATGAAATTGTCAGCAAATTCGAAAGTACTTATCCAGGTGTGAAAGTGAACATGACGATTAATCCAAAAGTTGGTGAAGTAATCCGGCCGCAGATTGTTGCGGGTAATCCTCCCGACTTCCTGTCTGTTACAGATACAGAGCAAAGTGGCATCGTGCTTTCATTAATTAAAGAAAAAGGACTGCTAGATATCAGCGATGTATTTGAAAGCAAAGCGCTTGATAAAGAGGAGACAATTAAGGACATGATTCTTCCGGGGATGCTGGACAGTACAAGATTTCAGCCCTATCAAGATGGAAAGACGTATCTCGCACCTTTTAATGCTGGACCGATGGGCTTGATTTACAATAAAACACTGTTCGCAGAAAAAGGCTGGAGTGTTCCTGAGACTTGGGAGGAGTTCTTTGCTTTAGGTGATGAGCTGAACAAAGAGGAGAACTACCTGGTTAATGCAGATGGAACTAAAACGAAGCGGGCTTTATTCACTTATCAAGGCATCTATCCGGATTATTTGGAGGAAATTCTCTACCCGGCCATTGCCAGTGCGGGGGGAAAAGAAACGCTGGATAAAGTCTTTGCTTATGAGGAAGGTTCATTTAAGAACGACACGATCAAAAAAGTACTGGATATCTTCTATAAAATCTCTAAAGACGGTTATCTGATGGACGGCACGGTTGCCTTGAACCATACACAGTCGCAGACCGATATGATGATGGGTAAAGCTTTGTTTATCGTAAACGGCAACTGGATGGAAAATGAAATGAAGGATTCACCTAGAGAAAATGGGTTTGAATTTGGGATGACAACTGTACCTGTGTTCAATAAAGGCGATCAGAAGTATGTGCTTTCCAGCTACGAGCAATTCTCCATCCCTGCTAAGGCCAAAAATCCTGAGCTCGCTAAGGAATTCTTGAAGTTCCTGTATACCGATGAGTCTGTGAAACTATTCGCGGAAAAAGCTAATGGGGCGTATGCGCTTAACGATGCGAAGGAGCTGTCTAAGCCATTTTTGACTAAAGGTGTCTATGACATGTTTGAGGCTTATAATGGTTCCATTTCTATTCTACAGGGCTGGCAATCATTACCGAAGGGTTCCAAGGTTAGTGTAGTCACTGAAATGTTCAAGAATACGGTCACACCAGTGATGACAGGCCAGATGACCACGGATCAATGGATGGATAATGTGGAAAAAGCTTTTGCACAGATTCGTAAAGAGAAAGCAGCTAGTAAATAATCTATAGTATCTCATGCAAATGCATCCTGTTAGAAATGGATAAGGTTATCTATGAACGGGATGCATTTTGTATGAAGAGGAGTGAGAAAGATGTCTGAAATGCAGCTGGCAGAAGTAGCTCCTAGACAGAGAAAATCAAAGATTAGGACAGCGAAAACCAGAAATCCTAAGCTATTCATAGCGGTATGCACGATTCCTACGCTCTTGTTAACCCTCGTATTTATGATTATTCCAACCTTTCGGGCATTTTTTATGTCTTTTACGGATGCCACCGGGATGAGTGATGAGAACAAGTTTATCTTTTTGGATAACTATAAATATATGTTTCAAGATGAGATGTTCCTCAAAGCTCTGAGCAATACATTTAAACTGATGCTGGTTGTGCCAGTAATTACATTGATTTTTGGGCTGGTGCTTGCTTTTCTATTAACGCAGACGAAGCTGAAGGAAAGAGGATTTTACCGAACCGTATTCTTTTTCCCAAGTATCATCTCTTTGACGGTAGTCGGAATTATCTGGTCCTTTGTGTTTCATCCCAACATGGGCATTTTGAATAATATTCTGGAGAGCATCGGATTAGATCAACTGAGCAGACCTTGGCTTGGAGATAGCCGAACAGCATTGTGGTGTGTAGCCGTTACACTGATCTGGCAAGCGGTTGGTTATTATATGGTCATGTATATCGCTGCGATTGACGGGATTTCTGCGGATGTGTTTGAATCGGCGACTATTGATGGTGCGGGATATTTCCGGAAGCTTACCAGCATTACGATCCCTCTGCTAAAAGATATTATTGGCATTACGTTTGTGTTGTCCCTGGCAGGTACGATCAATTTAAGTTTTATAGTTGTAACTGTAATGACTGGCGGTGGTCCGGCAGGTGGAACTACTGTTTTACTCCACTACATGTACACGCAAGCTTTCCAAAATGCGAACTTTGGTTATGCCATGGCTATTGCTATTTTTACGCTGGTGTTCGCCTTTGTGCTTTCTTTTCTGTCCAGACTACTTACAAATCGAGCAGAAGGGTAGGGGAGAAGGATGACGAGCAATCAACAGAGTCTTATAAAAATGAATATTGCCAACTGGATCACGCGGCTGTTTCTGATTGTAGCCACCATTGTTTTGTTATATCCGTTTGTATGGAATCTCTTAGCTTCATTTAAAAGCAATACGGAATTTCTAACCGACCCCTTCTCCTTACCACAAGCCTTACACTTTGATAACTATGTACGTGCTTTTCAGAAATCCAAGATGGGGAGTTATTTCCTGAACTCTATCTTTCTTGTGGTGTTATCCACGGCGATTCTAGTTATTTTTGTGGTTCCTATGGCTTATGTCTTAACGAGATTTAAGTTTTGGGGCTCCAAACTAATCCTTAACCTTTATATGGCCTGTATCTTTCTGCAAGCCTCCTACATTATGGTTCCTTTATTTCTGCAGGTGAATTCATTCGGGATGTTGGACAATCGCGGGATGCTCAGTTTAATCTATGCTGTTCTGCAGTTTCCCTTTGCCATCTTTGTATTAAGTGGATTTCTGCGGTCCGTCCCTAGAGATTATGAAGAAGCCGCTAAGATTGACGGTTGTGGCAACACAGGAGTGCTCGTCAGAATTGTTGCGCCGCTTGCTAAACCGGGGATTGTGACGGTCTGTATGCTGGCAGCGATGGGCTTTTGGAATGAGTATCCGCTGGCATTGGTCTTAATTCAAAGTGATAGCAAAAAAACATTGCCAGTAGGTTTAGCCAATCTTTTTGAGGTTCAACGTTATGCTACAGATTGGAGTGCACTATTTGCCGCGCTGATCCTAGTGCTGATTCCAACAATTCTTTTATATGTGATAGGACAAAAGCAATTGCTCCAAGGAATAAGCGCAGGCGGAATTAAGGGCTGAACAACAAAGACATGGAGGGAAGTTACGTGGACAAAGGAAGATTTACACTGCCTGGTGAAACAGGGATGGAAGAGGTCATAGGTGATCTCGTCGAAAGATGGGGTGTAGATGCCGTACGTGACAGTGATGGCACGAATCTATCGCAGGACATTCTCGACATGGGTCTGCAAATTTATTCAACGCTTTGTCTCGTCCGTGAGGACAACGAGTGGGCGAAGCAGCATCCGCAATATAGACAGCAGATTTATCTGATGTCTGCTCCAGTAATAGTAACTTCAAGGGTGAAGACCATCGATATTATGGCTGATTATTTTGTCGATCAATTTAGTCCTAACACAGATGTGGATATAAAAAAATATTGGCAGGTTGTAAACCGGACTACAGGAGAAGTATTACCTTCTGAATGTTGGAGTTACGCAGAGGGAATTGTCACATTTGAGCAGGCGGTACAATTTCACAAGTATACGGTCAGTTTCTTGGCCTACCAGAAATGGGAGCCGGTCTCCATGTACAACCACATCACGAATGATTGGGATGAGGAGCATCGTTTACCGTTGGATGTTCGTTATCCCGAGGCTCAAGAGCATGTTTTGAAGGTGCTGGAGGATTGGCTGAAGAAACATCCCAAGACAGATATCGTACGTTTTACGACCTTCTTTTATAATTTTGATTTGATTTTTAACAAGGAAGGTAAGGAGAAACAAGTGAATTGGTTTGGCTATCTCAGTTGTGTAAGTCCACTTGCGTTAGAGCAATTCGAACAAGCTTATGGGTACCGATTGACTGCAGAAGATTTTGTGGATCAGGGGCGATATAACACACCATTTAAGAACCCGACCCAAAGATATCTGGACTGGATGGACTTCAATCAGAAATTCATCGCAGGTTATGCGAAACAATGTGTAGATATGGTGCATGATTTCGGGAAGAAAGCGATTATGTTTTTTGGAGATCACTGGGCGGGCACAGAGCCTTATGGCAAATATTTTCCGGAGATCGGGCTCGACGCAGTGGTTGGGGCAGCAGGAGATGGCGTTACAACCCGTATGATTGCGGATATACCTATTAAGGATACCGAGGCACGTTTCTATCCTTATTTCTTTCCAGATGTCTTTTTTGAAGGGGGAGACCCTGTCGGAGAGTCCATGCCGATCTGGATCAAATGCCGGCGTGCGCTCATGCGCAAACCAGTTGGCAGGATGGGGTATGGCGGATATTTGAGTCTAGCGCATCAATTCCCGGATTTTATTGATCATGTGACAGAGATTGCGACGCAGTTCAAAGGGATTCATGCTAATGCAGAAGGGACACAGCCCTTTAAAGCTCCTTTTAAAGTAGCGGTTCTGAATACCTGGGGTTCCCTTCGAAGCTGGCAGACACATCAAGTGGCTCATTCTTTATGGAATCAAAGATGTTATTCCTACATAGGGGCATTAGAGTCATTGGCGGGCTTGCCGTTCGACATTGAGTTTATAAGCTTTGATGACATCAGGTTAAGTGGGATTAATCCTAGTATCGGTGTGATTATTAACGCGGGTGATGTCCATACCTCTTGGAGCGGTGGAGATCAATGGAGCGATCCGCAAGTTGTGGCAACACTTCGTGAGTGGGTGGATCAAGGGGGCGGTTTTATTGGGATTGGTGATCCATCAGCTTATGAACATCAAGGGGTTCTTTTTCAACTAGCGGATATTCTAGGGGTTCAGAAGGAGATTGGATTTACAGCAAGCATCAATAAGCCCAAGGTAACGCCTGTGCAGGATCATTTCATAACGGAAGATCTGGAAGGTGAGATCGATTATGGTGAAGGGATGACCATGGTTTATCAAGCGGAGGCCGGAGCAGAAATATTGGATGTGCACCAAGGCAGCTGCAATCTTGCCGTGAATTCATTTGGTCAGGGTCGGGGCGTTTATATCGCTGGACTTCCGTACAGTATTCAGAATACCAGACTACTCAGCCGAGCGATCTTTTGGGCTGCACATCAAGAGGAGCAGTTGTATTCATGGTTCTCAGTGAATCCGAATGTTGAATGTCATGCGTATCCTGAGACGGGTCGATATTGTGCCGTAAATAACACTTCCGAGATCCAAAAGACGACGATCCTGATGGACAATGCCGTGATCCAAGAAATAGAGTTGGGTGGGATGGAAAGTGTGTGGTTTCAATTTGAGATCACACATTAGGAGTCAGCCGTAACTACGGCGAATAATTAGACTTCCGGCCGCTGTTATCTCCAACTTTCCTGAATTGTACCGCTTCGATGGAGTGATTGGGGAATTTCTCCCTGAAATTCCGGGATTTTTGGTCATCAGACTAATAATCAGGGAAAATCTCCCTAAAGTTTAGCTGATTTGATAGCAATTATAGAAATTCCTCTTATTATTAGGGAGGAATTCCCTGATTTCGTTCATTTAGAGCGAATATTGATTATTTTCAGGGAGTTTTTCCCTAATTAGTTTTAGAGCCGTCCCCGCATACTGCATTAACGCAGAAAACACGAACGTTCGCCGCCCCGCATATTGCACATCTCACCGTACAATGTATATTGTTTATCGGCCCCCACAGGTATCATACAAAGCAGATGATCCATCCCCCTCAATGTTTTTGGCAGGTTTTTCTCACTTGGATTGAGATATTCTGGGGTTTCCGTATCTAGAGTATCCGGGACAACTTGCGATAAGCCCGCGGAGAAATCCCCTCATTCGCGGTAAATACCCTGCTGAAATAATGGATATCAGGATAACCAACGTTATCACCGACCTGTTCAATCGGCCAATCCGTTTCGCGCAGCAGCTTGCGTGCTTCCCGATGCCGGATGGAACGGAGATATTCACCAGGAGGCATGCCAGCCACCTCACGAAATAGCTTGGAGAAATGGTCTTCATGCATATTCATGGCACCAGCCATGAATTTATTACTCCAGCGGTCTGCTAGCTTTGAATCCATCTCGTCGATTAAAGCTCTGATCCGCCCGGTATGAACGGAAGATTTGGCTGCATTTCGGGAGCTTTGTGTTCGGAGCAGCGAGGTTAGAATGCCGAGCAGTAACCCCCGACAGACCCATTCATAACCGGCAGGCCGCATCGTAAATTCATGCACGAGCTGTTCCATCGCATGAATACATTCGGGTGGCGGGGTATAAATGGGCTCCTGTGACAATGGCATAAAAGGAGCGGTCACAGCTTCCAAGGCAAACTTCTCGGCCATAACCTCCTCCTCATTGACCAGCATGTCTTCATCGCTTGTAATAATCGATTCCCCAAAAAAATCAAAATGGATCCCAATGAGTTTGGTTTCCGAATCTGACACAATCGCATTCTGATGATATACCCCGGAAGAAAGGAATATCAGTTGTCCTGAATTCAGGATATATTCCTCCGTATCCATTTTTGTTGATAATTTCCCCTGGCGAACGTATAGCAGCTCGAAATCATACAATCTTCTTCTTGGAAAGAGGCAAGGTGAGAGGGTTTGGAATTGTGCGTAGTGAATGCCAGGTGACCACTCCCGGGAAGGGACCTGTTTTCTCAGGGGATAACGGGGTTCTTTTTCAGCCACGAATAAACCTCCCATACAGTATAAAATGATTTACTAAATAGACCGGAATCGTGCAAAAAATCTCTTGTTCACCTAAATAAATCTAACTTACAATCTATTATAATATAAATAAATCAAGGATATAAGGGTATTTAGGGCAGGATCTTAAAAGACGGAAAATAACAAATTTGAGGAGGATTCAGATGAAAAAGGGAATAAACATTTGGTCGTTTCGCGAAGGTACTGAGATCGAAGAATGTGCACGTCTGGCTAAAGCGGCGGGGTTCGATGGAATTGAATTGTCTTTGAATGAATCGGGTGAACTTGGCCTGCAAACCACTGAGAAAGAAGCTATTAAGATCAGAAATTCCATTCAGGAGATGGGGTTAGAAATTGCAGGACTGGCGACAGGACTATATTGGTCATATGCCATGACAAGTGAATCCGCGGCGAACCGGACGAAGGCTATCGATGTATGTAAAAAACAATTGGAGCTGGCAGCAACACTTGGCGTAGATACGATTCTTGTCATTCCTGGTGCGGTTGGTGTGGATTTTATTGAGGGCTGTGAAGTAGTCGATTATGAAAAAGCTTATGATCGAGCCTTGAAGGCGATCAGTGATCTAGCTCAGGATGCAAAAATGGCGGGTGTTTCTATTGGGATTGAAAATGTGTGGAATAAATTCCTGCTGTCTCCGCTCGAATTACGTTCTTTTATAGATGCTGTAGGCTCCAATTATGTAGGTTCCTATCTGGATGTAGGGAATATCGTTCATTCTGGTTATCCAGAGCAGTGGATACGGATTCTAGGCCATAGAATCAAGAAGGTGCATTTCAAAGATTACCGCCGGGCAGCGGGAGGACTTCATGGATTTGTTGATCTACTTGCTGGGGATGTGGATTATCCTGCTGTTATGGAAGCACTGCAAGAGATCGGCTACAGCAATTATGTTACTGGAGAAATGATACCGCCATACACGCATTATTCGGAGCAAATCATTTTTAATACTTCTGCAGCGATGGATGCTATTTTAGGACGCACTAGTTACTAAGTTTAATAGAGGTGAAGGCTGTGCTCAGAGTGGGGCTGGTGGGCTTTGGATTTATGGGCCGAATGAACTTTGATCAGTATGTTCAATTACAGGAAGACGGCCATCCGATTTCTCTGGTTGCCATTTGTGACCCCCAGATTGAAGTCCTTAAACATACTAAATCCGCGGGAAATATGGACACGGCCCACGAGGTATATGATTTATCCCCTTACAACCTTTATGAGAATTTGGAGCATATGCTCGAAAAAGAAGAACTAGATGCTATTAGCCTTGCAGTACCTACGTACTTGCATGCTGAAATGGCTTGTTCGCTGCTGGAACGAGGGTATCATGTGTTCTGTGAAAAGCCGATGGCGAGACATTCCGCAGAAGCTTGGAAGATGGTAGCGGCGGCGCAAAGCAGCGGAAAAAAATTGCTGATTGGCCATTGTCTTCGCTTCTGGCCGGGATATGAATATTTGAAGGGGATCATAGCTAGCGGTGAGTTCGGTGAAGTGACAGAGGCTTATTTTTACCGGGGTTCCGGTGCTCCTAAAGGGTGGCTGGTCAATGATGAGCTAAGTGGTGGCTGTATGCTGGATATGCATGTACACGATACGGACATCATCCATCACTTATTCGGAAAACCGGATAAAGTATCAACGCTTGGGCGGAAGGTTTTACCGGGAAGTGGCTATGATATCGTCTCCACTCATTATTTTTATCAGGATGGAAAAGTGGTCAATGCCCAAGCGGACTGGACACTGGAAGGCGACTTTGGTTTTTACATGGGCTATCGGATTAATTTTGAACGGGGGAATGTAGTCTTCGATGGCGCGGAAGTTAAGGTGAATCCTAATTGTCAACCGGGGTTCATTGCGAAGCTTTCTTCGCATACCGGATATTACAGAGAGTTGGTATATTTCTTAAAAGTCATTCAGAACGATGAGCCAGTGACCCTATGTATGCCTGAAAGTGCGGCTCAGTCCATAGAAATCATTGAGGCTGAAATCCAATCGGCTGATCAGGAAGGTACCTGGATACGGATACTTTAAGTGCCATATTTTTAGTAAAGGAGACTTCACGATGTTGAAAATAGGTTTGATCGGTTTTGGATTTATGGGCCGGATGCATTTTGATAATTATGTGCGCTTAACGGAAGAGGGGCAGCCCATTGCCCTTAAAGCCATCTGTGATTTGCGAATTGAGGAATTAAAGGATGGAAAAGCAGCCGGGAATATGAGCACTGCCCAGGAAGTCTATGATTTGTCAGCTTACAATCTATACGATGATCTTGAGGAAATGATAGCCAGTGAGGAACTGGATATGATCGACATTGCGGTTCCTACTTATCTGCATGCGGAAATGACTTGTTCGCTGCTGGAACGTGGATATCATGTATTTTGTGAGAAACCGATGGCCAGAACTTCCGCACAAGCGCTGAAAATGGTGGAGACGGCAGTCCGCTATGGGAAAAAACTGATGATCGGACATTGTCTCCGTTTTTGGCCGGGGTATGAGTATTTAAAAGAAGTGATAGAGAGCGGGCAGTTCGGTCAGGTCACGGAAGGGTATTTTTACAGGGGATCTGGTGCTCCTAAGGATTGGTTTCTGGATGAGACACTAAGCGGTGGAGGCATTATGGATATGCATATTCACGATACGGATATGATTAACTATCTGTTCGGCAGACCGGATAAAGTATCATCCTTAGGACGTAATGTCCTTCCGGGAAGCGGATATGATATCGCATCGACTCACTATTTTTATAAGGATGCAAAAGTAATTAATGCTCAGGTGGATTGGACGCTGGAAGGTGATTTTGGGTTTTACATGGGGTATCGGGTTAATTTTGAACGAGGAAATATAGTGTTTGACGGCAGCGAGGTCAAGGTCAATCCGAATGACAGGGCAGGCTATATAGCGGAACTTTCGCCGGATGTTGGCTACTATAGAGAGCTTGTATATTTTCTGAATGTCATTATCCAGGATAAGCCTATCATTATTTGTACGCCAGAGAGTACAGCGGAGTCTCTAAGAATCGTGGAAGCAGAAATGAAGTCAGCGGATGCTGAAGGCGAATGGATCGTGCTAGATTAGTTGTGTGCAGAGTGAGTAAGGACGTGAGCTGGAAGAGGATCATTCACAATGACCTTTTTCCAGTTCACGTCCTTTTGTCATCGCTGAAATTTGGTATTGTCTCTTGCATAATGGGATACTGATCCGTCATATCTTCTCAGCCGTACTTGTTCATCAGAGAACAGTTCAACAATTCCTGAAGCAACCTCTGAATACATTCCATCAGGATCAAGCTGTAGCGCAGAAATATAGGTTTGGGATAAGGCAGCTATAAAAAAATCAATGTTTTTCACTAGTGTTTGTGGCATGTTATTCCCTCCGGTGACATCTTGTACATGATGATATATTAAACCATAGGAGTTATTTTACCATGATTTATCGTTGAGTTTTAGGAAGAATTCTTTGGTAAAAGTCGAAAATATGAGAAATTTGGTTGAAATTGTATTTAAGATCATCTTTAATGAAACAAAGAGGGGAATTTTACCACTCTAAATAAATTAAGGGGATTACATAATGAAAGACTATGAAGTGCTGGAAATTAACAAAAAGAGTTTTTTTAAAACGACTATCTATTTTATGATCATTCCTACACTGCTATTGTTTATAGTAGGTTTAGGGATGGTGGTGATCGGGCTTATCATTAAAGAGACGTTTATGGTTGTTATGGGTATCCCTTATTTGATTATGCCGGTTATTTTGATACTCATTTATGGATTGGTGGGTATGCTGGTAGCGCTGGTATATAACAAGCTGGCGAAGAGATTCGGAGGTCTAGAATTGAAAATAGTGGAGAAAAACCCTCCGGTTGAAGCAAACTATTTACCATAACCCGAAGTTATTAAAGGGCAGGTATTGCGATGATTTCGCTACCTGTCCTTTTTTATCTTTTTAATTTGAAAAGAAACCGGGGAATGGATATGATTTGGATAATGAAAGGATGATTGCCAGATGACGGAACAGACACAAAGAGCCAAGGAGCTGTACATTCAGTTTTTGGGTCATTTTTTAAATATGCATAAAGCAGGAGTGCTTAAGGAGTACAAGAGTTTTGAAATTCCAAGAGAAGTGGAGCTGGAATGGCTGCAGGAATGGGCCACGGAGCACGTCAAGCAGTTGTCGATACGGGACTGGGATGCGATTACGATACTGGAATCCATCTCGCGGAATTATCAGGATAGCTGGATTGTGGAAAAAGTGGCTTCTTTTGCTTCGCGGAATATTATGAGCGCCGATAGTTTGGTTAGACTGATTTATGCGGAAAAAATGCTTGAAATCATTCGTTCTCATAATCAAGTGATCACAAAAGAACTGTTATTTCAAGGATGTAAGGTTGCTGTTCAAATCCTCGAGGATGTAATCTCACAGCCGCTGGTCATTGATCCTGGACACGAACTTAAAGAACATAACCTTAAAGATAAACGTGCGTTAAACAGTCGAGCCCAACAAGGGATTGAAGAGGTAAAGGTACTAATTAATTCTTAGCTGCCAAAGTTGACATACTGGTGTCAAATTGGGTGTGCTACGATTTCCTGACAGAATCACGTTTGCTGATCTAAAGATGAAAATGAGGGATTATCGAATGGCTGAACCTTTAAAAGCAATGTACAATGAACAATTTCTGCGTGAGTTCGGCGAAAAGATTCGTGGCGTACATAGTGTCTTCGATACTGAGGCATTTGTAAGCTCAGCCATGACTGAACCGTGGGATACGCTTGAGCTGAAGGCAAGAATGCGGCGGATCACCGAGACGTTGGGCAGCCACTTACAGCTTCCTTATGAGGAAGCGCTGGCTATCCTATTCGCCATTGCTGAGGAATGTGTAGGATTTCCGTATTTAATTTTTCCGGATTTCGTTGAGGTATATGGCCAAGGAGACGAACATTGGGCGTTGTCTATGCAGGCGCTGGAAAGATTCACAGCGAAATCATCGGCTGAATTTGCAGTTAGGCCGTTTCTTTTGCGGGAACCAGAGCGGATGATGGCTCAAATGCAGATATGGGCGAAGCACCCTGATGAGCATGTACGTAGGCTGGCTAGTGAAGGCTGTCGGCCTCGTCTGCCTTGGGGACAGGCGCTCCCCATGTTCAAGCTTGACCCGGCTCCGGTATTACCTGTACTTGAGCAGCTTAAGGCGGATACATCCCTGTATGTACGTAAAAGTGTCGCTAATAATTTGAATGATATTGCGAAGGATCATCCGGAAGTGGTGCTCGATACCGCTCGGCGCTGGAAGGGAACACATCCCGATACAGACTGGATTGTGCGGCACGGCTGCCGTTCTTTGATTCGTAAAGCTGAGCCAGAGATTATGGCTTTATTCGGATACGCAGAGCAGACAGACGAAGCTACTCCACTTATAACGAGTGCTTCAATTCTATTGGAACCTTCTATCCTGACCATTGGCGAAAGCTCTGAATTACAGTATAAGCTTCAAGTTCGTGAGGGAGCTCCGGCACGGATTCGGATTGAATACGGAATCTATTTCGTGAAAGCGGCAGGTCGAACCTCTCGTAAATCTTTTTTGTTATCGGATAAGACCGTACCTGGAGGTAGAATTCTGTCAGGTAAACGGACACATCGTTGGGCTGATTTAACAACTCGGCGTCATTATCCAGGAGAGCACCGGATTGTGCTGCTGGTAAATGGGCGAGAAGTGGCGGAAGTGACGTTAGAACTTAAAGGGAGTGCTAATATATGAAAAAAGAAGTTTTGATGTTTCTATCCAATGGCTACGCTGATTGGGAAAGCGGATATATTAGTGCCGAACTAAATAAGCCGGAGAGTGAATTTAAAGTAAGCACAGTTGCTTTAACTAGCGACAATGTCAAATCTATGGGTGGATTTACTGTTGTACCTGACTATACTTAGACAGTTTACCTGTTCAGTATGAAATGTTAATTTTAATTGGTGGCACAGGCTGGAAAGATAATTCAGCTATTACTCCAGTGATTGAAAAATGTTTGCAGGAGAGTGTACCTATTGCCGCTATATGTGACGCTACAACTTTTTTGGCTGAACATGGCTATTTAGACAACATACCGCATACCGGAAATTCATTGGATTATTTAAAACAAAACGCTCCTAATTATAAAGGAGATGCAAATTATATAGAAAAACAGGCAGTTTCGAGTGAACATATCATTACTGCTAATGGTACGGCTGCTTTAGAATTTGCAAGGGAAGTTATGAAGAAGTTAGAGGGTTTCCCAATCGAAACCGTCGAGGGATGGTACAATTTTTTCAAAGATGGTTTTTATCAAGAATAAAAATGTATATAAAAAAGGTGGTCTCAAGTCTTAACGACTTCAGATCACCTTTTTGGGGTTGAAGCTTATTTTTTCACTTCTGTAACACCAGTTACTTTTCCTTGATCGGATGAATTAAAGGTGGATTTATATTGATCGTTTGCGAAGTAGACATTGCCTTCAACGGTTGCGTTCACCAGGGTAAAACCATCCGCTTCTACGTATACATCTCCAATAAAAGTGCCGCCTTGAATACGGGCGTTTTTACTCTTGATGGTCAATTTTGGAGCAGTCAGTTTGAAGGAGTTGGTGATGTTGTGATCCGCATCTTGTGTGTATAGAGCAATTCTTCTGGCGGGTTCCTCTTTATTCATGAATTCTCCATCCACGACGAGATCTTCGGTGAAGGTTAAGTCTTTAAGTGTGGCAGCAATCCAGGTTCCCTCTGGACTGATGGCGCGTTTGAAGGCTTCTTCATTATCTACTACGGAAGCTGAGGTTACAGCATCTGTGGTGTTATTTTGATTATTAGCGGTGCCTGCATTATTAGTGGTACCCGCGTTATTTGTGTTCTCAGGAGTGCTTGTTGCAGTAGCATTATTAGCATTATCTGTTGCATTTCCACATCCGACCATTAACACAAAAGCAAATACCGCAGCAACACTTGCTATCTTTCTCATCTGTATAACCTCCCTAAGTAATTGTACTGATATCCTTCGAGCTTACTATAGAGTGATTAGTTAGTAATTTACCAATCAATCTACAAATGGTAATATAGGCCTGGACATCTCTGGCGTATAGTATGACCTGAAAAATGTGATTTATCCGATGAATTCACGAGCAATATGGATTACAATAAGTACAGGCAGTAGAAAAGGAGCATTATCCATGGCCAAGCAGAAATATTATGTAGTCTGGGAAGGTAAACAACCGGGAGTCTATAGCACTTGGGCAGAATGCCAGGCACAGACAGATCATTATACCGGTGCAAAATATAAATCCTATGAATCCAAAGCAGCAGCTGATGCGGCATATAAAGCGGGCTGGAAGGGGAATTGGGGAACAGGGGCAGCTGGTGCAGCTGGTGCAGCAAAGTCTAAGGGGACAAGTTCTTTTAAACGCAGTGCTACAGTAGAGAACTCTGAGGAGATTGATTACAACAGTATTTCAGTAGATGTGGGGACTCGTGGTAATCCGGGGCCTGTTGAATATAAGGGTGTAGATACACAAACGGGAGATATCATTTTCTCCTGTGGTCCGATCAAAAAGGGCACTAATAATTTAGGTGAATTTTTAGCGATTGTCCATGCCTTGGCGTTGTTGAAGAAAGAGGGAAGCGATAAAACGGTTTACAGTGATTCTGTAAATGCAATGAAGTGGGTGAAGCAGAAGAAGGTGGCAACAACCTTGCCGCGCGATTCTTCAACAGAGGAAATTTGGGTGCTTATTGATCGGGCAGAGCGTTGGTTGCAAACCAATACATATGACAATAAGGTGCTCAAGTGGCACACAAAAGAGTGGGGCGAGATCAAAGCGGATTATGGTCGGAAATAAAAAACTATATCGCTATGGTTTCGGTTAAAGGAGGAGTTTGGGGATGTTTGGCAACGATTGGGATGAGGTATTGCAGGATGAAATGCAAAAGCCTTATTTTTTAAAATTAATGGATGTACTAACAGAAGAATATAAGGAACATACCGTTTATCCGCCAAAAGAATTATTGTTCACAGCATTAAAACTAACGCCTTATAAGGAGACTCGTGTAGTTATTTTAGGTCAAGATCCTTATCATGGTCCCGGACAAGCTCACGGACTAAGCTTCTCTGTCAATCCGGGGGTACGTATCCCTCCGTCACTGCGCAATATTTATGCAGAGCTGAAGGAGGACGTCGGTGTGCCTGTTCCGAACCACGGCTCTTTATTGCACTTAGCAGAGCAGGGAGTGTTGTTGCTGAACACCGTACTGACGGTACGTGAGGGTGAGGCGGGTTCACATAAAGGTCTGGGCTGGGAGACATTCACAGACACCATAATGCAAAAGCTGAATGAAAGAACTACGCCCATGGTATTTATATTATGGGGGAGTCATGCGCAGAAAAAAGGTGCTTTCATCGACCAAAGCCGGCATAAGGTGCTGCAATCACCTCATCCAAGCCCTCTCTCGTCGCATCGTGGATTCTTTGGCAGTCGTCCGTTCTCGAAGGCCAATCAATTTCTAGAGTCGCAGGGTATGGAAGGAATAGATTGGTTCATTCCGGACTTATAATTTATGGAGTGATGCGAAGGGGAGGTAGCTATGAAGCATTGGGTAGGTAAACCCGTTATAATGTACTGCGGAGAGAAACCTTATACCATTATGAAGGGAATCCTGCGCAAATGGGACCTTTCCGCATCGGTGGCGGTCATTGGCCATCAGGAAATTGCTGTGCCGTTTCGGGATATTGTTGTTATTAAGGCTCTGGCTCCAAAAGAAAGAGCGCTGCCTCCAGTTCTCCATTCCGTGGGTTATGTGATGAGGGATCGGCAGCAATTTGACAATGCAGTGTATTTTAAATCGGCGGTCAGCGTCTGGAAAGAGGATCAGCTTATTGCCTTTAATACGATTATTACCTCACATACGAAAGGTTCAGTTACACTTCAGAACGGCCAAAACCTGATGAAGGGCAATCACATCTTTGTAGTTCGTTCTTTACGAGGGTGATTTCAGGAACCTGTAAAGAATAAAAAAGGGTACGACTCCGAGTGATTGGAGACGTACCCTTTTTTATTTTATAGTTAAGCTCCGCCCGTTCACGAAGTAGATCACAACCGTTATAGCTCCTCTTTTTTGATAGGCTCAGCTTCATCTTTACGGTCTGCAATAATAATCTCATACACGCGCAGGAAAACAATTTTTATAATCATATAAACAGGGAGCGCAATAAGAACTCCGATAATACCGTAGAAGTCTCCACCTATAAGGACAAGGATGACCGTAGTCAGTGGATGAACATCCAATGATTTTCCGTAAATAATCGGTGAGAGTACATTATCCTGGATCTGCTGGGCAATGAAAATTATGACTAGAGACCATATGGCCATCGTCGGTGATTCAATGAAACCTACTATTATTACCGGAATCGCTGCTAAGAATGAACCCACATATGGAATGAAGTTAAGAGGCACTGAAATTACGGCGAGTAACAGGGAGTAAGGCAGTCCGATGATAAGGAATCCTATATATAACATAATACCGAGTACGACATTTAGCACCACACGTGTGACGATGAAGCTGCTTAATGCGCTGTCGATATCTCCAAGCATCTCTTGGCCTTCCTTCCGATATTTTCTCGGAATTAAGCCTTGAAGTTTAGGCGATAGCTTATAGTCATCTTTTAGCATGTAGTACAGAATGATGGGCAAAGTGGCGATTAACACTACAATGCTGGAAACAACGCCAATCAAATTGGACATGGAATTGGTAACCCAGGTAATAGTATCGCTAAGAAATTCTGATAAACGGGCCGCGACGTCAGAATCCCCTTTGAAAAAACGTGACAGTGTCGGATTCTCCCTCAATGCATTGAACTGATCCTGCAAACCTTGCACGAGGTAGGGAGTGTTATCAATAAAGTTCTGAATTTGTTCTTGCAGTGTCGGCCAGACTAGAATCCAGAAGAGAACGAACAAGCCCGCAATCAGAAAATAAATGAGCAGGATGGAGAACGCCCGGTTTAATTTTCTTTTCTCTAGGATTCTTACTAACGGACGCAGCAGGTAGTACATAAACCCTGATAACATCATGGGAACAAGTAATAATTTGAAAATGGCACCTAGTGGCGCGAAGAGAAACATTACTTTGGAGCCTAAGTACAAAATCAGTAAAAAGGCGATAATAGCAAGGCTTGTCCGAAAATACTTCTGTTGTGGCAATAAAAACATCCCCCAAAATTCAAATTTATATCTATGTAGTTTAATAACCCTAATTTACAAGTATTGATTCAAAAGCGGGTAATTCCTTATAGGTAGTTCTTGGCATACCCATATAGAGGTTCTAGTTACAAAGGTTACGCCAAGTAAAAAGATCGCAATATAACAAGGGTATATCACTACTTCGCTGCTTTTTTCGTGGATTATCTTGATTTTCGTTTATGAGATTTTCTAGTGGATAAAGTGAAGATTTCAGGAACTACCTCCTCGCCTCCAGTTTCTTTGGTAACTTGTCTTGCTTTAACAAGAGATAAAAAGGAAAAAATCTCACCTAATGCTACAAGTCCAGCTGCGATGATCTCATAATCCTCAGCGCTAAGTTCTGCGGATTCCACTGGATTAGTGTTATTGGTGGTCCCATTCTTATTAGCATTGCTGTTACCGTTATTTCTCCCACGGTTTCTTCCATTGGCCATTTCTGATCACCCGCTTTTCCCGGTATGTATTATTAATATGTTATAAATGCCGTATATGAGATAGGCAATTGGGATGTAATTTTGCACTGTCTCTTTTTAGCACTTTACATAGGATGAAAACGCCGTTAAAATCATAAACGAGCACAAACGATCAATAACGGTCACATATAATCAATTAACGGTCAAGAAAATTCATAGATGAGCGCAAGGAATTGTACAGGTCGCGCTCTCACATAAAGGAGCGAGCCACGATGATGTTTGAGGAAGAGAGAAAACAAAAAATCGTGCTTTTTGTGGAAAAAAACTCAAGAGCTTCTGTACAGGAGCTAAGTCAGGAAATGGGCGTATCCGAGTCTACTGTGCGCCGTGATCTGAAGGAGCTGGAAGAAGCCAAGCTATTAAAGCGTACTCATGGCGGAGCAGTTTCCTTGCAGAGTGTCAATTTTGAGGCGGCTTATCCTGATAAGGAAGATCATTTATTGGATGAGAAGCAACGGATTGCCCGCAAAGCAGTGGAGATGATTCAGGAGGGTGACGCTATACTGCTTGATGCAGGAACAACAACACTGCAGATTGCCAGAGAGCTGAAGAACTTTTCGAATATCAAAGTCATTACGAACTCGATTATGGCGCTGAATGAGCTGCGGGATTGCCGCAATATCGAAGTCTCAATTACAGGTGGTATGCTTCGCCCGGATACGATGGCTTTTGTTGGACCGATGACAGAACGTTCCTTAGATATGGTGAGAGTGGATAAAACTTTTCTTGCTACTAATGGACTGGATTTGCGGGAAGGCATCACAACCCCGAACATGTTAGAGGCAGCTACAAAACGCAAAATGATCGCAGTCGCCAAGCAAGTTATTCTACTGGCAGATCACAGTAAGCTGGGGCAGGTATCCTTTAGCAAGGTTGCTGATGTGACGGAAATGGATCATTGCATTATAGATTCAGGAGCGTCTGACAAATTCATCCGTGAGATCACGCAATTGGGTGTGGATTTCACGCTGGTATAAATTCTATATAGGATAAGCAATTATGAATTACCGTGTGATCGTTTGGAGAAATTACAGATGCCGTATTTTTGATCGGTAATCTATGGCTTAGAAAACCAACATAATTGAGGGATAATCATGATCTATACTGTAACGCTTAATCCTTCCATTGATTATATCGTGGAAGTGGAAGATTTGAGACTGGGTGACTTGAACCGGATGAAACGTGATTTGAAGCTTCCCGGAGGGAAGGGGATTAACGTATCCCGAGTGCTTAAACAGCTTGGGGTTCAGAATAAGGCTATGGGATTCCTTGGCGGCTTCACCGGCCGATATATTGAGGATTGGTTACACGAAGAATCAATTTCAAGCGATTTCGTGTTTGTTTCTGATGATACGCGGATTAACATCAAGCTCAAGCATGGAGAAGAAACGGAGATTAACGGTGTTGGACCCGCCATTCTTGTTCCGGAAGCCGACGCACTATTGCAAAAGCTGGCTGCTCTGAACGCGGAGGATGTAGTGATTTTGTCGGGAAGCGTTCCCCCATCACTGGGTGCAGATTTCTATGACAAGCTTATATCTGTGTGCAAACAGAGTGGAGCGGAATTCGTCATTGACACTACTGGTGCTGCACTTCAAAAAGCGCTGGCGTATCAGCCATTGCTGGTTAAACCGAACCATCATGAGCTTGCAGAGCTATTCGGCGTAACAATAGACACGAGGGAAGAGATTATTACTTATGGACGCAAGCTGCTGGATTCAGGAGCGAAACATGTACTGGTTTCCATGGCGGGTGAAGGGGCTTTGTTCATTACGGAGCAAGGGGTATACCACGCCAACGCACCAAAAGGTAAAGTGAAAAATTCTGTAGGTGCAGGGGATTCCATGATCGCTGGTTTTGTAGGGACACTGTCTTTGACAGGAGACTTGTTGGAGGCGTTCCGTGCAGGCGTTGCCTCGGGCAGTGCAACCGCATTCTCTGATGATTTAGCGGACAGAGAATTCATTGAACAGCTGAGACCGCTGATCCAAATCTCAGAAGTGTAAGCCGACAGCATTCAAAGTACTTAAGGGAGTTGAACATGATGAAAATAACGGATTTAATGATAAAAGAAACTATGATCATGGATCTAAAAGCTACAACTAAGGAAGCTGCAATTGATGAATTGATTGCAAGTCTTGCTGCTAGTGGCCGAATTAATGATCCGATCCTTTTTAAAGAGATGATTCTGAAGCGCGAAGAGCAATCCAGTACTGGGATTGGTGGCGGTATCGCGATGCCGCACGCTAAGACTAAAGCGGTAAATGAAGCGACGGTTGTATTTGCTAAGAGCGCAAAGGGAGTGGAGTTTGAATCCCTTGATGATGAGCCAGCACGTATCTTCTTTATGATTGCCGCTCCAGAAGGAGCAGGCAATGTGCATCTTCGTACACTGGCCTCATTGTCCAGACTACTGATCGATAGCGAGTTCATTGAACAGCTTATGAATACTCAGACTCCGGATGAGGTATCAGCTTTGTTTGATGCCAAGCAGGCGGAAGGCGAAGCTAAGGAGAAAGAGAACGAAGCTGCTGAAACTGCCGCAAAGTCAGAGCCTGAACGTGTAATCGTGGGCAACCCGGATTCCCAAGCTTTTGTCGTAGCTGTAACTGCTTGTCCTACAGGCATTGCGCACACTTTTATGGCTGAAGATGCCCTTAAGAAAAAAGCTCTAGAAATGGGAGTTAATATCCGTGTAGAGACGAATGGTTCAGAAGGGGCCAAAAACGTACTCACCCCTGATGAGATTCGGCGTGCAAGCGGTGTAATTGTTGCAGCTGATAAAAAGGTGGAAATGGCCCGTTTTGACGGTAAACCTGTACTGCAAAGACCGGTAAGTGATGGCATCCGTAAGTCGGAAGAGCTTATTCGTAAAGCTATGAATGGGGAAGCGCCGATCTATCACAATGAAGGTCGCGGTGGCAATGACGAAGGGTCTAAAGAGAAATCTGGCAGTATCGGCAGTAAAATATATAAGGACTTAATGAATGGGATCTCCCACATGCTTCCGTTTGTAGTCGGTGGCGGTATTCTGCTAGCAATCTCCTTCCTGATTGAACAAGTAGGTGGAGCAGATCATCCGCTGTTCCAGTTACTGCAGACAATCGGTGGCGGAGATGGTGCCTTCCATTTCCTAATTCCAGTCCTTGCTGGATTTATAGCGCTTAGCATTGGTGATCGTCCGGCTCTGATGCCAGGTATGGTTGGGGGCTACATGGCCTTGAATTCCAACGCTGGGTTCCTCGGCGGGCTGGCTGCTGGTTTCTTGGCGGGTTATGTAATTATCGGACTACGTAAAGTATTTGCAGGTCTGCCTAAAACACTTGACGGACTGAAGCCGATCCTGTTATACCCGGTATTCGGGCTTCTAATTACCGGTGGATTGATGTATTACCTGTTCGATCCGGTCTTTAGCTGGATCAATGTAGGACTGATTGATTGGCTTAATGATCTTGGAACTGTTAATGCTGTTATTCTGGGCCTGGTTCTCGGTGGCATGATGGCCATAGATATGGGTGGACCTTTCAATAAAGCTGCTTATACTTTTGCCATCGGTGTATTCACTACCAGTGGCAATACCAACGGCTTCATGATGGCTGCTGTAATGGCCGGGGGGATGGTGCCTCCACTTGCAATAGCACTGGCTTCTACTTTCTTTAAGAATAAATTCACGGAAGAAGAACGTAAATCAGGCTTAACGAACTATGTGCTGGGCTTGTCGTTCATTACGGAAGGGGCCATTCCATTCGCCGCAGCCGACCCACTTCGTGTCCTAACCTCTTGTATTCTTGGTTCGGCCGTTGCTGGAGGTCTTACACAACTTTGGAATATCAACGTGCCTGCTCCGCATGGCGGGATCTTTGTAGCTGCCCTTTCAAGCCACGCGCTGTTGTTCCTGTTGGCTGTTCTGATCGGTTCGGTCATCTCCGGATTGATGCTCGGATTATGGAAGAAACCGCTTGAAGCAAAGTAACTTTATAAGTAAATTGAACTGCTGGGTGCCAGAATTTTCATTCTGGTGTCCAGCAGTTTTTGCATGGACTTTAATCTACCCCTTTCCTCGCCCATAGGTAGATTTATCTCCATAAATGAGGTTTAATTTTATATAATTGAAAATATATATAATCAGAAGGAAAAGGAGCGAGCGAGATGATATTACATAAGGGGGAAGTCTTGTTCCGCCAAGGAGACAGCTGTGATTTTTTATTTAAGGTAAAAAGCGGGCTGTTCAAGGTCACAAGACTTCATGAGAATGGGAACATGGTGTTATTTAACATCCTGTATCCTGGTGAGATGGTTCCCCATCATTCACTCATTTCGCCAAAGGAGGCGCATGGAACGGCAGTTGCGATGATGAAGAGCGAGGTGGAGGCAGTTCCATCAGCAGAATGGTATCAACAGCTGCGGGATGATCCTGGTCAAGCGATGGAAATCGCCAGACTGCTTCAGGAGAAGGTACGGTTTATGCAGACACGGCTGGATCATCTTACTGTAGGTACACCTGCAGAACGTATGGAATTGCTAACCCGCTGGTTTAATGACTATTCTCATGGCGCAGCGCTAACAGAGTTATTGACCCAGGAAGAAATAGGGCAATTGATCGGTGTAAGACGTGAAACAATCAACCGTTTGCTGCGGAGTACAGAGTGATTCCTGCTTTTTTCTGGCAAACTGTTTAGAGTAGGGTGGCTCCGTGGTATAATGTAAACAGAACTTATCAAATTAGAGAAAGGATCAGGATACCATGTGTCCCCGAAGGACGATTCCCCAAAGGACGATTTGGAAACGTTATGATCTGTCTTATACTTAGCTTCCCTGTAGAAGGTGCGTAAACCGTTGTTACTTGACGAACCGCCTCTGCGAGGGGAAGGAGTATATATATGCGAAGGAGCGATACCTCCGGTTTTACCCGTCGTAGAGGTTGGTGGGACGTCTAGCCGCCATATACGATAAGGGGAGACCTGTATGAGGAACCACAATTACGGAGTGAATGTACTGCTCCGATTGACAGTCATTTTGTTTGGAACATTTTTGCTTGCATTTACTTATTATCACATCAATTTTCAGAATCATTTGTCAGAGGGCGGATTCGTAGGATTATCGCTGCTTGGCAAATATGTATTAGGAATTTCACCTTCGATTTCAACTCTGCTTCTAGACGTTCCAGTACTCTTGATAGCATGGATGTTCAAAGGGAAAGCGTTCGTGTGCAACACTTTTGTTTCTGTAGGAGCTTTTACAATCTTCTATGGTCTCATGGAACGTTATTCCGGTTTGGTCATCAACTTGCAGGACAATTTGGCATTAGCAGCTCTTTTGTCCGGCGTACTGACAGGTTTAGGAGCGGGAATTATCCTGCGGAGTGGCGGGGCTAGCGGTGGAGACGATATTTTGTCGCTGCTGGTTAGTGAATGGAAGGGAATCAAAGTAGGTACGGTATTCATCATGATGGATGTAATCGTTCTGGCACTATCACTCTTTTATATGCCTGTTAAAGAAACGATGTATACAGTGATGGCAGTAGTCGTAGCCGGCTATGTGATCACCTTTACAACCTCTTTAGGCAAACCAAAGCTAGTGAAGTCGCCAAAGATTCAATCTACTTTGCGTAAACCTCATGATGGTACGGTAATGTGAATAAGGCTGTATAAACAGCTTATTTCGGGGATATACTACATTTAAGGTCAGCCAGAATTTCTGGTTGACTTTTTTTTGTTGGATATGACGTATTTTAAAGGGTGCAGTCCTAGGGGCGTTGTTCGGACGTTTCGCTCATAACAAAAGATGGCGTACAGTGAAAATCCTGCACGCCACCTTTTAGTTAACTTAAGACTCACTTGTGCTCGTCTTTGAATCGTGTAGAGACATTTGCGACCAGCTTGTCTTTTATTTAGCCCACGGTATTCGTGATAGCTTCGCATTCGTCCGAACAATGACCACTGTGCTGTGTTTCACAGTCCTCACAGCAAATATGCTGAAGATGACAAGCATCATTGGCGCAATTGATAAATTGGTCAGCTGGCTGACCGCAGTGATGGCAACGTCCGACAACGATATCCTCGTCGGTATGATTAATCTGTACGGAGATCCGCTCATCGAAGACATAACATTTTCCATCAAACAGTTGGCCCTGTACCTCAGGGTCTTTACCATAAGTCACAATGCCGCCATCCAACTGGTACACCTGCTCAAAGCCTTCCTTCATCATAAACCCGCTTAATTTCTCGCAGCGGATCCCGCCTGTACAGTAGGTCAGGATTGGTTTATCCTTAAGGTCGCTCATATTCTCGCGAATCCAGTCCGGGAATTCTTTGAAGCTGTCTACTTCGGGGCGGATGGAGCCGCGGAAATGACCAAGATCGAATTCGTAGCCGGTACGACCATCCAGAATCACCACATCGTCGCGCTGCATCATTTCGTAGAAATCTTTAGGTGCCAGATGCTCTCCGGTAATCACGTTAGGGTCCAGTTCATCCTCGACCCGGAACGTCACGAGTTCCTTTTTATAACGAACGAAGATCTTTTTGAAGGCATGAGCATCAGCCTCATCGATCTTGAAGACGATATCGCTAAACAGAGGGTTTGCGCGCAAATCCTTCATGTATTGTTCGGTTTGGGCAACCGTACCTGATAGTGTTCCGTTAATGCCTTCATCAGAAATGAGAATTCGTCCCTTTACATCAAGCTCTTTGCAGTAAGCCAAATGCTCCTGGGCGAATAGTTCTGCATCCGGCACTTTTACAAATTTATAGTATAGCAGAATTGCATATTCCGATTGTGGATTCATTCATTTCACCTTTATCATTAGAATTAGACTACTAAATAAACATTTAAGTATAAAAAGTATTGTAACATATTATCAAGTATTGACAAGAGATGTGGTACAGTAACCTGAAGAAAGCTGGTATAAATATCATTTTTCAGGGATACCAGGATTAAGGTCAGCCAGAACCTCTGGTTGATTTTTTCTGCAGGATATAGGCGGTTTTCATGGATAGTTATGATTAGCGAAACCGTGAATCGCAACGCACGTATATATTTTCATTCATAAGTCACATGATGACTTTAATTATAAGGAGGAACTGCGGGATGAGTGCTCATGAGATTGATTATGCCATTATGGGTGAGGAAATACAGTGTGTAGAGGTGCAGCTTGACCCAGGAGAGAGTGTAATTGCCGAAGCCGGGAGCTTCATGATGATGGATCAGGAAATAACAATGGAGACGATATTTGGTGACGGCAGCGGAGGCTCGCGTGGAAGTGGCTTGATGGGGAAGCTGATGGGCGCGGGCAAACGTCTGTTGACAGGTGAAAGCTTGTTTATGACTGTCTTCACACACAGTGGTTCTTATGGGCGTAAAAGTGTTACCTTTGCTGCTCCGTACCCAGGCAAAATCATCCCGCTCGACTTGCAGCAATACGGTGGAAAAATCATCTGTCAAAAGGATTCGTTCCTTTGCGCGGCAAAGGGCGTTTCAATCGGTATTGAATTTCAGCGTAAGCTGGGTACTGGCTTTTTTGGTGGGGAAGGTTTTATTATGCAAAAGCTGGAGGGTGATGGACTTTCATTTGTACACTCTGGCGGTTATGTTATGGAACGCACACTTCAACCGGGAGAGACGCTTAAGCTGGACACTGGCTGTCTAGTCGCTATGACGTCTTCGGTGGATTACAATATTGAGTTTGTAAAAGGGGTCAAAACCGCGCTGTTCGGCGGTGAAGGCCTGTTCTTCGCAACGTTGCGCGGACCCGGCAAGGTGTGGGTACAATCGCTGCCATTCAGCCGAATGGCCGATCGCATCCTGTCCGCTGCCGGCAACAGCGGTCGGAAAGAAGAAGGAAGCGTGCTTGGTGGGCTTGGTAATTTGCTGGATGGCAGATAAGTCTGCGTGAGCGAAGCGCATAGCGTGGGAGTAGAGGATATATGGAATGTGGAGTGAGCGTGGAAAGCATATGAAGCAAAGAGCGTACGAAATGTGGAGTGAGCGTGGAATTGTTGAGCATATGAGGCAAAGAGCGCACGGAATGTGGAGTGAGCGTGGAAATGCTGAACATATGAGGCAAAGAGCGCGCGGAATATGGTGAGCGTGGAAAGCATATGAAGCAAAGAACGTACGAAATGTGGAGTGAGCGTGGAAATACTGAGTATATGAGGCAAAGAGCGCGCGAAATGTGGAGTGAGCGTGGAAATAGTGAGCATATGAGGCAAAGAGCGTACGAAATGTGGAGTGAGCGTGGAATTGCTGAACATATGTAGCAAAGAGCGTACGAAATGTGGAGCATACGAGGTATACAACATTACAAGAGGACGCATCGTTTCAGCGGTGGTGCTATATTGGGATGGTGAAACAAGGGCAGAAATGCCCTTGTTTTGCTGTAAAGGTTTAGTATCGCGCGAAAGAAGGGCAAAATTGCCCTTGATTTACTTCGAATTAGCTAGTGTGGCACGAAAGAAGGGCGAAAGTACCTTTGATTTGCTCGAATGAGCTAGTGTGACGCGAAAGAAGGGTAAAAGTGCCTTTGATTTACTCGATACTGCCAAATGAACGGTATAAATCCCGTAGAATAGAGCCGATCGAGCACCTATAGCCAAATGTACGGTATAAATCCCGTAGAATGGAGCCGATTGAGCACATATAGCCAAATGAACGGTATAAATCCCGTAGAATGGAGCCGACGGAGCACCTATAGCCAAATGAACGGTATAAATCCCGTAGAATGGAGCCGATGGAGCACATATATCCAAATGTACGGTATAAATCCCGCAGAATGGAGCCGACGGAGCACCTACGGCTATATGAACGGTATAAATCCCGTAGAATGGAGCCGATGGAGCACATATAGCCAAAAGAGCGGCACAAATCCCGTAGAATGGAGCTGACGGAGCACCTATAGCCAAATGAACGGTATAAATCCCGCAGAATGGAGCCGACGGAGCACCTACGGCTATATGAACGGTATAAATCCCGTAGAATGGAGCCGATGGAGCACCTACAGTCAAATGAACGGGATAAATGCCGTAGAATAGAGCCGATCGAGCGTATACGGTCAGATGAGCGGTATAAATCCCGCAGAATAGAGGCGATCGAGCACCTATAGCCAAATGTACGGTATAAAGAATAGAGCCAATCGAGCGTATATAGCCAAATGTACGGTATAAATCCCGTAGAATGGAGCCGATGGAGCACATATAGCCAGATGTACGGTATAAATCCCGTAGAATGGAGTCGATGGAGCGTATATGGCCAAATGAACGGTATAAATCCCGTAGAATAGAGGCGATCGAGCGTATACGGTCAAATGTACGGTATAAATCCCGTAGAATGGAGCGGATGGAGTAGTTGCGGCCAAAGGAGCGGTATAATCCCATAGAATAGAGCCGATCGAGCGTATACATCTCTATAAGCGCTATATATCCACAGATAAGTTACTTCAACAAGCAATAAGTTACTTATGTTCGATGGGATATCACCGTTCGGCGTCTGCAATATCAACTCTAAATTGTCCTCCACTACCGTTATCGCTGCCACCGCTACCTCGCTACCACCACTGCCACCGCTGCCACCACCACTACTGTAATCTTAAACCAATTTATAGTTTGATAAAGCCGTAATGGGCTATGCTCATTTACGGTTTTTTATGTTTTTGTAAGTAATGGTTGGCCGAAGTAGATGACCACTCAGGTAGGATTGGGATAGTTTAATTAATAACTATATAATACCAGTTCATGAGTAGCTGGTTCAGGTATGATGTGTTCAACACTAAATCGTACTTTGGAGGAATGTATATTGGTAATGGACGTGGAATTTGGCAAGGAAATTGAGAATGCTATTAGTTGGGCTAAAGAGCGGCTGGGGTCGCAGGAGTATCCGCTGCGTTGTCTTGCTTTTGTTGAAGATGCATATGAAAGAAGCAATGGGATCGAAATGTGGGGAGGCAGCGATGCACGTGAATCCGCTGAGCTGTACGATGCGCACAAGAACACCGGGGCTCCGCCAGCTGGCGCGTTTATTTTTTATGCTTGCTCAGGTTTGGTGGACGGTGAGCTTAAGGATTGGGGGCATGTAGCTTTGGCCCTTGGGAATGGCGAGGCCATTCATGCCTGGGATAAAGTAAGGATAGATCACTACATGGAAATTTGCCATCTGCAAGCTGCTCCAGGCTGGAGCCAACCAGAACTTATCGGCTGGGCACCTGTAGAGCGAGTTCTTGCCGGGATTCAGAAGAAACAATGGGACTAGTTGATATCCTCAAACCTAACTTATCCAAGAACCTAGAAGGTGCCGTAAATAGGTGCTTCATGGGTTCTTTTTTCTTCCTTCTGATTTGACTAACCCTATGCACGGTGTATATATTATTTGGCAGACCCCCTTATATTGTTAAGGCTGGACCGGAGGTATGATATGTTTAAAATATTTATTATAGAAGATGACCGTGGACTTGTGGCTTTGCTGCAGGATTATTTACATAAGTTTGGATATGATACGCAGGCGGTGAGTGATTTTGAGCGGGTCCGCACTCAGTTTGAGGCGTTCGCGCCACATCTGGTGCTCCTTGATGTTAATTTACCAAAATACGATGGTTATTATTGGTGCCGCCAAATTCGCGGAATTTCAACCTGCCCTATTCTTTTTATATCTGCCCGCGATGGCAAAATGGACCAAGTAATGGCGCTGGAAAATGGAGCCGACGATTATATCACTAAGCCTTTTGATTACGAAATCGCGATGGCCAAAATCAAAAGTCAGCTGCGGCGCGCCTACGGCACCTATGCCGGAGGGAATAATGAACGCACACTGAACGTTGCGGGAATGACGCTGGATGTAGAGCGGCTAATCCTTACCCGAGGCGAAGCTAAAGTGGACTTAAGCCACACGGAAGCCAAAATACTAGATGAGCTGATGCAAAAGTCCGGAGTCATCGTTACCCGGGACAGGCTGCTCGAAAAAATCTGGGATGATCAAGCCTTCGTGGATGAAAATACATTAAATGTATATGTTACCCGTGTACGCAAAAAACTTGCTGCTCTCGCTATCACAGATGGACTACAAACCGTGCGCGGTCAAGGCTACCGTTTGATTCCGAATTGGGGGGATGAGGAATGAAGTTGTTTTTACGGGAACAGTTCCCCCTGATCGTGGTTTATCTAGCCCAGCTAGTCCTGATCACATTAGTATATCGGCTGGATGGAGGCAGCGGTCTGAATGTAAGTTTATATGCCGCGCTGCTCAGCACTTGTCTACTGATTGGCTACCTCGCTTACCGTTATGTCACCAATCGCACGTTCTATGAACGTTTGGAGACTACGCCCTCCTCTCTCGATGAGGCAGGTGGCCCTGCACAGGATTCTCCGCTAGCCGTAAGCTTGCGAGGTTTACTGGGGTCGCAATTCCGCCTCTACAAAAATGATTTGCACAGCTACCGCCACAAATTAGAAGAACATATTCACTTTATTAATCAATGGGTACATGGCATGAAGACGCCGTTGTCTGTCATTCATCTGATCATTCAGGATAAGGATGGCCCTCCTTTTACGGCAATTGGTGATGAACTGGATCGTCTGAAAAAAGGACTGGATACCGTGCTTTATACGGCCCGTCTGGATACTTTTGAACACGATTTCTATGTGGAACGGCTGAATTTGGAGACAATCGTGCGTGGTGTGACCTCTGAGCAGAAGCGGCTTTTTATTCGAAAAAGAGTTTTTCCAGCTATACAAATAGATGAGCAGATTACCGTAACTACGGATGAAAAATGGCTCACTTTTGTCCTTACGCAGCTGATTACGAACGCTGTACGTTATACGACTGAAGAGGGCAAACATGTTTTTTTTCAAGGGATGGTCACGGAAGATAAGCAGACTGTGCTTGAGATCCGGGATGAAGGAGTGGGCATACCAGCAGGAGATCTGCCGCGCGTGTTCGATGCATATTTTACCGGGGTGAATGGACGAACCTTCCAGGAATCTACGGGGATGGGTTTATATCTCGTGAAGCAGATCTGCGGCAAGCTTGGACATGAGGTGAGTATCCGTTCCGAAGAAGGAAGCGGGACCACCGTGCGGATTGTATTTAGGGAGCAGCATATAACAAACCTTACAAATGTGTAAGGGCATTGTAAGTTTCAGAAATAGCAGCCCATGTGTACACTTTGTATAATGAAGGCAATCCAGTCGAAAGAAGGAGAGGTAACACTTGCCCATTCTAGATGTTCATAATTTATCAAAAATATATGAGGGTAAAGTGTCCACTCAGGCGCTGAATCATATCCGCTTTTCTGTAGAAAAGGGGGAGTTCGTTGGCATAATGGGCCCATCAGGGAGTGGGAAAACAACGCTGCTCAACACGATTGCCACCATCGACCAACCGACCTCCGGTCAGATTCTGATCAACGGCCGAGATCCTAATCTGCTTAGCAGAAAAGAAAAGGCACTTTTTCGCCGTCATGAGCTAGGCTTCGTCTTTCAGCATTTTAATCTACTGGATACGCTCACTGTAGAGGAGAACATCGTATTACCTTTAACGCTTGCAGGTGCCCGTGTCCCAGAGATGGAGAGCAGGCTAAAAGAGGTCACTACCTTGCTTGGTATCGAACATTTACTGAAGAAGCGCACGTATGAGGTCTCAGGCGGACAAATGCAGCGGGCGGCTATCGCCCGGGCGATGATTCATCGTCCAGCGTTAATTTTGGCGGATGAGCCCACAGGCAATCTGGATTCCAAAGCCTCAGGGGAAGTCATGAATATGTTGACAGAGGTGAATAAGGAAGAAGGAGCTACGGTGCTGATGGTCACGCATGATGCAGTGGCTGCGAGCTTTTGCAACCGGGTCATCTTTATTAAAGACGGACGTTTCTATAGTGAAATGTACAAAGGGAGTAATAGAGGCGCTTTCTTCCAAAGTATTATTGATATGCTGTCTCTGCTTGGGGGAACCAGCCATGACCTTTCGGCAATTCGCTTATAGGAATGTAACACGTAATAAACGCAAATATGCCGCTTATTTTGTCGTCAGTGCTTTTTCGGTGATGATCTTTTTCGTGTGCGCTTTGTTTATTTACCATCCGGATATTTCAAAGAGCCTAATTTATAGTACGGCGGCTCATACGATGATGGTGGCAGAGGCAATTATTTATGTCTTTTGTTCTTTGTTCGTGCTCGTATCCGTTGGATCCTTCCTGCAGTCGCGGAAGATGGAGTTCGGAATTTTATTGATGCATGGAATGACGAAGAGACAGCTAAACACCATGGTTTTTCTGGAAAATATGATGATCGGCACCTCTGCCATCCTGACGGGTACCCTTCTCGGGTTACTTCTGGGCAAATTATTCCTGATGATCGGATCCACTTTTTTGGGAATTCCCCTGTTAACCTTTCATCTCCCATGGCAGGCACTTGTGCTTACGATCTGCAGCTTCGTGTTATTGTTTTTTCTGATATCGCTTTGCACCTTTGTTTTTATCGGCAATGAGTCACTGATGCGTCTGTTTCAGGGAGAACGTAAGGCAGAAGAAGAACCCAAAGTATCGTTTATATTGTCATTTATCTCTGCTGTACTGCTGATCAGTGGTTATTATATGGCGGCTACTGCAAAAGCTGCTTCCGTAGAGAAAGTCATGTTTCCGGTCGTTGCGATTACGGTTATCGGGACGTATCTCTTTTATACCCAGCTAAGTATTTGTGTGGTTAAGCTGCTTAAGGACATTCGGCGCTTGTATTGGCATCGTACGAATATCATCACTTTATCGGGCTTGTCCTACCGCTGGAAAGAGAATGGCCGAATGTTTTTTATGGTGACGATTGTATCCGCAGTCTCCTTCACTTCAGTAGGGGTATTTGCATCGATACATACACTTTCCAGAGAGCTGAAATTGGATTATCCTGCAGCAGTGGGTTATGTAGCTAAAGGAAATCAGGCGGATGTACCCTTTGATCAGCATCTGAACGAAATTAAGAAAGAGCTCAAGACGCACGGACTCCCTTATGAAGCGCTTAGTATCCCGATTAAATATGCTGAGGTCGAAGCTCAGACTGGACCCGATCGCACTTTACGCCTTCCCTTGATTGCTTTTAGTGATTATAATCTCGCCCTGCAACGTGCAGGTTTCACAACGGCTGAGCGTGCTCTGGTGGGCAATGAAGGTCTGGTGATGATTGGTTCACAGCGGGATCGCAGTTTAACAGAAGGCAGAGTAAAAGTGGTCTATTCCTTGCAGCAAGGACTTGCCATTAAAGAAATAGGTTATACCGCGCAAGTCCCCATTGCTGAATATTTATTGCCGGAGCTGGATGGTAGAGATGGCGGGGATTTTAGTGGTGTCGTGATCAGTGATGAGCTCTACAGCGCTATTGATCCCGTGCAGACGGATCTTTATACAGGTTTTTATGTAGAGGATTTTCCACAGACGGTAGGTATCGCAGATGATCTTGCCCATAAAGGCAAACAGTCCTATGAAAGTGATTCTCCGTATGCGATTGTGATCAGCGGCACGCTGTTTGAGCTTCAGAAAACATTGTATAACACAATGCTTTTTGCTTCATTGCTGGTGGGTACTGTCTTTTTTATCGCGGCAGGCAGCTTTCTTTACTTCCGGTTATATACCGATCTTGATCATGATCGCAATCAATATTCCACTTTGTCCAAGATGGGGCTTACGGATAAAGAACTCAATCGAATAGTCACAGTTCAGCTCGCTCTATTGTTTTTTGTGCCGGTCGGAATAGCTATTTTACACAGCGTGTTTGCCTTTATTGCGCTTCAACGGTTGTTCTACTTATCTATCGCAACGGAGACAGGCGCGGTGTTACTCGGATATTTGGCTGTTCAAGGACTATACTTCTTTTTTATTCGCAGCCGCTATTTACGCAACCTGAAGAAGAACTTGATATGAGAAATGGGGGTAACAAGAATGCAAGCATGGATTACAGATTTTATGGAGCAGTTTGGTTACTTCGGTATTTTTCTGATGCTGGCCTTTGAAAATATATTTCCACCAATTCCTTCAGAAGTGATCCTGCCCTTTGGAGGGTTTATGACCACTACGACGAGCTTAACTATACCTGGTGTAATCATTGCTGCCACGGCTGGATCACTACTGGGTGCAGTAATTCTCTATTATATTGGCCGATTATTGGATGTGAGCCGGTTAGAGAAACTGGTTGAACGCTGGGGGGGCCTAATTCGCGTCACTAAAAAAGATATCCACAAGGCTGACGCCTGGTTTGATAAATATGGCTATTGGACTGTATTGTTTTGTCGGATGGTTCCGCTGGTCCGCAGTCTGATTTCGATTCCGGCGGGAATGTCAGGTATGAAATTTGGAGTATTTATGATCTTCACAACGATTGGCACATTGGGATGGAATTTGCTGCTTGTGCTTATTGGCGCGGCTTTGGGCGAATCCTGGGAAGACATTGCCATGTACATGGATGTGTACTCCAATGTGGTCTATGTACTAATTGCTGGCGGATTAGTTATTCTTGGGTTTCTGTACTTCCGCAAACGCAGCCGGAGAATGAACACTGAGGGCTAAGCGGGTGGAGGACTGATAATAGAAATGACTATTAAAAAGGAGGGAAACACATGGAGCTATTAACGATTATTAAAGCCATTATTTTGGGGCTTGTTGAAGGTTTAACCGAATTTGCTCCAGTATCCTCCACAGGTCATATGATTATTGTTGATGATATGTGGCTGAAATCACAGGAGTTATTTGGACAATATACGGCAAATACCTTCAAAATAGTTATTCAACTGGGTTCTATATTAGCGGTTGTTGTGATTTTTAGAAATCGATTCATTGATCTGTTGGGCTTAAGGCGTTTCAGCCGTAAGCAGTTGGATCCTGTAACAGAGAAGCTACCGCAGTTAGAGCAGGGCGGGCACCTCAAGCTGACACAGGTTCTGGTAGGGTTAGTGCCTGCAGGTGTGTTAGGTGTTCTGTTTAATGATTATATTGATGAGCATTTATTCTCTACCTCAACGGTGTTAATTGGTCTAGTGATCGGGGCTATATTAATGATTATTGCGGATCTGTTTGGGCCGAAGAAGATCAGAACTGAGAGTGTAGATCAGATTACATACAAACAGGCACTTGGTGTAGGTCTTGTACAGTGTTTTTCGTTATGGCCTGGATTTTCACGCTCGGGCTCGACGATTTCTGGTGGCGTAATCCTCGGGATGAGCCATCGTGCCGCTGCTGATTTTACGTTTATTATGGCAGTACCCATCATGGCAGGTGCCAGTCTGTTGTCACTGATGAAGAACTGGCAATATTTCACCATGGACGCGCTGCCGTTTTTTATTGCAGGCTTTATTAGTGCCTTCCTATTTGCGCTGTTATCGATGCGTTTCTTCTTAAAACTGATCAATCGTATCAAGCTCTTACCGTTTGCTATATACCGTATAATTCTTGCTGCTGTAGTATATTTCGTATTTTTCTAAGTCCGTTATAAGGAATCGATATAACAGAAGCCCCAGTAATCTATTGCAGATTGCTGGGGCTTTCACGTATGATGACATCAGATTAAGACACTCAAATGATGAATGATATCGGAGACAGGTGCTGACCGGAAAATAGTAATTCGGTAGGCTTAATAGGGAAATTCGGTTCGAAGCCGATGCGGTCCCGCCACTGTAACGGAAGAATCTCGAGCAACAGAGGTCACTGGCAATTTACTACTGCTGGGAAGACTGCTCAAGATGTTGACGCCGCTAGCCAGGAGACCTGCCTGTTTCAACAGCACTGCTTCACCTACGGAAGATAGGGAGGTGTTAGACGTTAACCATGGGTATATCATGGGCGTCTTTCCCTTTGACTTTTTTAGGGAAGGGCGCTCTTTTTTATAGGAAAGCAAGTAGTTTTGGAGTTTGAAATAAGAGATTGAAGAGGGAGTGTATCGAAATGACGAATAAGGTAAAAGTAAGCAATCTTGGATATCCGAGAATCGGAAAGAACCGCGAATGGAAAAAGGCACTGGAGGCATTCTGGCAGGGGAAAATAAATGAGGAGCAATTCCGCTCCGAAATGGCAGCAATCCAGCTGCAGCATTTGAAGACCCAGCAAGAAGCAGGAATTGAGCTTATTCCGGTAAATGATTTTACATTTTATGATCATGTGTTGGATGCGGCTGTTATGTTTGGAATCGTACCTCCACGGTATGCGTATGATGGCGGCGACATCGGGCTTGATCTTTATTTTGCAATGGCCCGTGGTAATGCTGAGGCTACTGCCTGCGAGATGACCAAATGGTTCAATACGAACTATCACTATATCGTTCCAGAGATCGGCACACAAACACCACGCCTGACTGAAAACAAACCTCTAGCGGCTTATCGTTTTGCTAAATCGCAGGCAGGGATTGAAGGTAAACCGGTACTTTTAGGTCTGTATACCTTCCTTAAGCTGTCCAAAGGTTACGCAGCGGCAGATATCGCCAAGATTGCTGCACGTTTTGTTCCAGTCTATGTTCAACTGCTACAGGAACTGAAGCAAGAAGGGGTAAGCTGGGTACAAATCGATGAGCCAGCGATTGTTACAGGCATAAGTAAAGAAGAATTAACACTGCTTAACTCGATATACACAGACATTGCCGGCTCCGTGCCGGGCTTGAATATTATTTTACAGACGTATTTTGAAGCTGCTGAGCCGCTGGAGGCACTGCTAGAGCTGCCTGTTCAAGGCTTGGGTCTTGACTTTGTGCACGATGGTGGAACGAATCTGGCTTCCATCGAACGTCTTGGCTGGCCGAAGGACAAATGGCTGGGTGCCGGAATTATTGATGGACGGAACATTTGGCGTTCCGATTTAGACGCCAAGCTGCAACTGGTAGAAAAGCTCAGCGTTCATGTACCGCTTGATCGTCTTATTCTTCAGCCTTCTTGCAGTCTGCTGCATGTCCCAGTCACCGTTCAAGGTGAAGTGAAGCTGAAGGCGACAGTTAAGAATGCGTTAGCCTTTGCCGATGAGAAGCTTAAAGAGCTTAGTCTGCTCGGAGCAGCCATCGCAGATAAAGGAGAAGCTTCTCAAGCAGCGCTGGCCGCTAGTCGTGAAGCTATTGCAGCGTTCCGCGCACTACCTGAGCGTGGCCGTAAGGATGTGGCGGAGCAAGTGCTTGCACTTGCAGCTCTACCAGACCAACGCAGTCTGCCTTTTGCTGAGCGCTTAAAGGTGCAGCAAGAGAAATGGCAGCTTCCACTTCTGCCAACCACTACAATTGGTAGCTTTCCGCAGACAGTCGAAGTGCGCCAGGCGAGATTGAAATGGCGTAAAGGGGTCTGGAATCAGGAGCGTTATGATGGATTTGTTCGTGAGCAGATCGCGGATGCAATTACCTTCCAAGAAAAGCTAGGTCTGGATGTTCTGGTCCACGGCGAGTTCGAGCGTACAGATATGGTGGAGTTTTTCGGAGAAAAGCTGGATGGATACTTGTTTACTAGTAATGGCTGGGTTCAATCCTACGGTTCCCGTTGCGTTAAGCCGCCGGTGATCTACGCGGATATTGCATTTATACAGCCTATGACTGTTAAAGAAAGTGTCTATGCACAATCGTTGACGAAGCTTCCGGTTAAAGGAATGTTGACGGGCCCTGTTACTATCCTCAATTGGTCATTTGTACGTGATGATCTCAGCCGGGAAGAGGTAGCCAATCAAATTGCTCTTGCCCTTCGCCATGAAGTAAAAGCGTTGGAAGATGCAGGCATCGAAATGATTCAAGTGGATGAGCCGGCTATTCGTGAAGGACTTCCGCTAAAGGCAGAAGACCGTGAGCATTACCTGAACTGGGCAGTGAAGTCGTTCCGTGTTGCCACGAACCATGTGAAGGCTACGACACAAATTCATACGCATATGTGCTATAGCGAATTTAATGACATGATCGATTCAATATCGGCTATGGATGCTGATGTAATCTCCATTGAGACTTCACGTAGCCATGGTGAGCTGATTATCAGCTTTGAGGAGCAGGCCTATGATAAAGGAATCGGTCTTGGAGTGTACGACATCCATAGCCCGCGGGTTCCAGCTGTCGAAGAAATGACTGCGAATATCGATCGTGCGCTGCGGGTGCTTGACCCTGAACAGTTCTGGATTAATCCGGATTGCGGTCTGAAAACGCGTGGCTGGCAGGAGACAGAGGATGCACTACGTAACATGGTAAGAGCTGCTGCTATTGCGAGGGAAAAGACAGGGGTTATTGCTTCTAAATAGACTTAAATAAATTAGAGCCAGGGTAATTTACCCTGGCTTTTTAGTTCAATTATTTTTTTGTAATCAGCTACTTGATAATAATTCTCAATCTTGTTAGAATGAAAAAGAAAAAGAAGGAACCGTGGAGGGTCCCTTTAGGCATTTACTTATTTACTTTCGAAAGTTTTGCAATCTGTTTCTTCTGCGCGTTTTGGTTCTTGGGAGCTGTGGAAAGCTACGAAGATCGATTCAGCGCTGCATTTGTTCTCTTCTGCCCAGTGGGTGCAGGAGTTAACTTCACAAACTACGTCTTTTGCCATGAGGGTTCACCTCCCCTTTTAGTAATTGACAGTATCATTCAAAGAACGGCTCTGTTCAGCAAGGTGGAGCTTGTCTCAGCAAAGCCGTGTCACGCCCTCATTCATTATGAATAGAGGGTATTTGGATTTTTTTACTAGGTTAGACGTGGTAATTGTACCAAATAATGAGTTTGTAAGCAAATGAGTTCTTTAACTTTCAGGACCCCTCCCACATAAAAAATATGTCCAATAAGAGCCGCAGAAATGCGGCTTTTTGTGTATTTCAACATGAAAAACCAAAAGAAATTTACCGAAATTCCATATTCCAGTGCAACCTTCCAAGTTTTGGGGCGTCAAAGAAATGAGAGACGGAAGAGATCTGTATAGAACATGACATTCCGTAACGTTACAATGCTAGGGATTACCACTACATTTTTGGAGGAATGAGAATGCGCAAATGGGGTCTGCATTACTTATGTTTATTAATTCTTGCGGTGGTATTGGCAGGTTGTGGCTCGGGTGATAACAATTCGGCAGCTGACAAATTAGCTAGTGACGGCGGAAATACGAGTAATTCTGCTGCAGCAACAACTGAGCAATCTTCAAAAGCTACATTAGCGGATAAGAATACCTCAGCAGAGGCTGAGACAGCAGCGGGAGGCAACGAAGCCCCAGTTGAAAAAGGTTTGACATCAGAGAACACGGATCAAGCAAACGCGGGATTCACGGGCAGTGATGTCGTGGAAGGATTGAACAAGAAGCTTATCTATCATGCCAATCTGACTATGGAAGTAGAAGACTACGGTAAAGCTCAGACTGAAATTCGAAACATGGTAACGATGGCTAAAGGATATATTATAGAGTTTAACGAGAACATGTCGCAATATGAGCAAGGGGGGACGTTTATCCTTAAGGTGCCAGCCTCCGGATTCTCTCCTTTTCTGAATAATTTGGAAAAAGTAAAACACGAATCGCTACAGCGCAGCATTCAAGGTCAGGATGTCTCGGAGGAGTATGTTGATCTAGAGTCGCGTCTGAAGGCAAAGCAGTTAATGGAAGCTCAATATACTGAGTTTATGAAAAAAGCAACGAAATCAAGTGATCTGGTCGCCTTTGCAAACGAGCTTGGTTCGATTCAAGAAACGATTGAGCAGATCAAAGGCAGAATGCGATATATAGATCAGAACGTATCCTTTTCAACGGTAGAGCTTAGAGTGTACCAGACGGATGAGAGCTTAGCTGTGAAGGAAAAGGCAGAGCAAGGTCCATTGCTGGAACGCGCATCAGATGCTTTAAAAGGAAGCCTGAACGCACTATCTGTTATGTTTCAGTGGATTTTTGTAATTCTTGCAGGCGCATTGCCGATTCTAATCGGTGCGGGCATTATTTTAGCCATCGTTTGGTTTGCCCGCAAAAATATCCGCGTACGACGGGAGCAGCAGACCCAGCGGATACGGCAGGAAAATCGGGAGCTGAACAAGGAGGTACTCCCTGCACCAGCAGAGCCAAAGGTGACAACCTCAATAAAGGATAAGAAAGCGAACGAGGACGAGAATAAAGAATAAGCTCCTATGAATTAAAAAGCCTCCAATTCATGGTATACCGTGAATTGGAGGCTTTTCTATAAGACAGTACAGTTTCGCACGTTATCGAAGATTAGGCAGGCTGGAAGAGTACACGATACTCGCCATAGCCCTCTTTCTCCAGATCCTCTTTCGGTATAAATCGCAGTGCCGCTGAATTAATGCAGTAGCGCAGGCCGTTTTCCCCTGGACCATCGTCGAAGACATGACCTAGATGGGAATCTGCTACTTTGCTGCGCACTTCTGTGCGAACCATCAAATGGCTGAGGTCCGTCTTTTCCTTCACGGCGTAATCGCGGATTGGACGTGTAAAGCTGGGCCAGCCACAACCGGAATCGTATTTATCCTGCGAACTGAATAATGCTTCACCAGATACGATATCTACATAAATGCCTTCTCCGTGGTGATCCCAAAAATCATTTCGGAAAGGTGACTCTGTAGCGCTATTCTGAGTGACTTCATATTGAAGTGGCGTCAGACGTTCTTTCAAGCTTAGTTTATCTTCTTTATGTGTCCAGTGGGTTTCGATAAAATCCTCTCGGCCGGAACCCTTACGGTAACGTTTGTAGTGGCCCGGGTTCTTACGATGGTAGCCCTGATGATATTCTTCGGCAGGATAGAAGGTTGCTGCCGGGAGGATCGGGGTAACAATCGGGTTAGCGAATCGTCCGCTTTCTTGCAAAGCTGCCTTGGAAGCCTCTGCTTGTTGCTTTTGCTCTTCAGAATGGGTGAAGATAGCCGTTCCGTAAGAGGTGCCGCGATCATGGAATTGTCCACCCGCATCGGTTGGGTCAATTTGCTGCCAGAATAATTCAAGCAGCTTGCTATAAGGGAAAATTTCTGGGTTGAACGTAATTTGTACCGCTTCAACATGTCCTGTGGTTTCGGAGCATACCTCTTCATAGGTAGGATTCACTGTATGCCCGCCAGTATAGCCGGAGACGACACTAATAATGCCTGGCAATTCCTCGAACGGCGAGACCATGCACCAGAAGCATCCACCTGCAAAGGTTGCTTTTTCCGCCTTGGAATTTATATGGTTAGTCTGATGTTCACTCATTAATATCCCTCCATTCATGTAATGCAATTAAATAGATCACAATCTAATTATAAAGCAAATAACCACAGCCTGCTAGCTTCCGCCAAATAAGCTCTCTGTTACCTAGTGTTTTTTTACTTCCTGTGAACTGTAACGAAAGCTTAGTCCGGCTATAATAAGCACAATGGCATAAACAACGATGGCTATAATCGCATTTCCAGGGTTCTGGAACAGTTGATCCCCAAGGAAGGCATACAAGGCGATGCCTGGGATTTTTCCAATAGCTGAGGCAGCTAGATAACTCCAGAAGGGCAGCCCGGCTGCTCCGGCATAGATGTTAACTGCGGTCTGCGGGATAATCGGCAAGAGACGTGCTAAGACAATAGAAGCAAAGGGCCGCCGTTCTATGCCTTTTGTGAATTTTTCAAGTAAGGGAATAGAAGTCAGATAAGCTCTCGCTTGATCTTGAAATAAGAACTTCACTACGCCGAAAAGGAATGCGGCAGCAAGGGTTGTAGCTACCCAGCAAATTAAAGCACCAGCCAAACTTCCGTATGCATAACCAAAAAATCCGATGACCGCTTTGTACGGTACAACTGGAAAGAGAGCCAGTAAAGTTGCGATCCCTATAGAGCCAAAAAGATTATGATCCTCTTTCATCCAGCTAAGGATGTCATATCTGTAGATAAACGCAAGGATTGTGCCCGAAACATAAAGAATAATCGAGAACCATTTTCTCATAGCTAATATACCCTTTCTTCCACTCATTCATCTCATCATACGGGATAAAAAGTAAATATTGAAGTGAAGATCATTGTCGGCGAACGCCAAGCAGGTATAATAGCATTTATAGAGAACAAAGAGAGAGATAAATTCTTGAATTATAAAGAGGGGAGTTAGATCAGTGATCGTTTCTGTACGCAAAAGAGTCGCCATCATCGGGATTGGCAATATCGCCCGCAAAGTATATTTGCCACTGCTCTCTCAGCATGGACAAGTTGAGGTAGTGGGGGTTCTCAGTCACTCGTCCACAACAGTAGAGCAAGCTGTTAATGCCTATCGCTTTCCTAAAGGTACGACAAATTTGGACGAGCTGTTGTCTTGGGATCTGGATGCAGTATTTGTGCATAGCCCAACGACGACCCATTATGATATAGTAACAAAATGTCTCGAACAGGGGATTTCGGTGTATGTAGATAAGCCGCTGTCCTATGATCTGGAAGAATCCAGAAGGATGGCAGAGCTGGCAGAAAATAAAGGGCTGCTGCTAGGAGTGGGCTTTAATCGGCGTTTTGCCCCAATGTATGTCACCGCCAAGAGTTGGCTCGAGGAAGCTGGAGGCATTAGCCATTGCCACGCGATTAAACATCGCACGAAGCTGCAATTAGGCAGCAGCCGTGAGACTGTACATGACGACTTGATTCATATGCTTGATCTGCTGTTATGGTTATGTGGAGATCAGTATGAGCTGCTTCGCAGTAATCTTCAATCCAATGGAGAGGGGCGACTTGTCCAGGCATCTGGAATGCTGGGTTGGGAGCAAGGCTCAGTGGGGATGTATAGTATGGTTCGTGAGGCTGGTGTTGATTTGGAGAAGCTGGAGCTGCACGGTAATGGCCGTTCGGTGGAAGTGGCAGATCTGGACCAAGCCATCCTATATGAAAAAAATGCTTTGCCACGGACCCAGAGCTTTGGAAGCTGGGATACGGTGCTGGATAGAAGAGGTTTCGGTGGAGTGGTAGATCATTTCCTGAACAATATAAATACACCAGAGTTATGCAGTATTGCTGCTTCAGCAGTTCTGCCTAGTCATAGATTGGCAGCTCAGCTTGCTGAATGAGGTCTCTAAGAAAGGAGTAAAATATGGAAGACAACCGTAAATTAGTGGAGGAACAAATCATCGAAAGCTATAAGCGGGAGGAAGAGATGATGATCCTTGTATTCGCCCAGTGGTGCGTGAATCAAGGACTCGACCCGCACAGTTTATATTTGCAGGCTTATCCACAGCAAGAAGGGAATGAAGCCTTGCGAAAAGCGCTTGCCCTAACGGTTTCTGCGGAGGAAGCAGGGGATATTTCCGATGACACAGTTCTCGGCGTACTCTCCTTATTCGGAAATGATGACTTGGCGCAAATCGTGACAGAAGCGATTGCTCAAAGGGAATCTAAAGCACATACAGGGGATTGACAACGAGGATATAATGATAATGTCAGATGAACTTTTTTTAGTAAACGATGTTCATCAGGGATGAAATGTGTTAATATTATATATACTAACTAATAGTAAGTTTCGCTAGTGAGAGGTGAGAACAATGGAAGAACATCAAATTTCGATGTGTCCCAGATTTGAGACAGCCTTCTCTTTCTTAGGCAAACGTTGGAATGGACTTATTATTCAGACATTGATGAGTGGACCGAAGCGGTTTAAAGATATTTCCGGCCTCATTCCTTCAATGAGCGATAAGATGCTGTCCGAGCGGATGAAGGATTTGGAAGGTGAGGGTATTCTGGTTAGACATGTATACCCGGAAACACCTGTACGTATTGAATATGAACTAACAGACAAAGGCCGTGCGCTGGAGCCTGTTATGCAGCAGATTCAGTCTTGGGCTGAGAGCTGGGTAGAGTAGAAATCAAAGTCGTGTTGTGGCCCTTTTTCCTGAAGAACGGAGGAGGGCTTTTCAATTTTTAAATAAAAACCTTGCACAGATCGAAAAAATCTGTAATATAATAGAAAAAACGTTGTATGTTCCTTGAATGGAAACGCTTGCAATATTGGTTTTTGCTCAAATCTACTCAGCTGGAGTACAGGCATAGCAAAACTATTAGGAGGCGAGGGAGATGAAGACCACCCTGTATTCCCGGGAAATAACGTATGGAAAAAAGGATGTTACTGAGCTGGAGAACGCTTCGATCAAAGTACAGCTCATCTATGACAAGACGTTGTTCATGCTGCATAGCCATCTTCCAGATTCCTTATGGGATGCGTGGATTGGTGTGCCTTACAGCATTATCTCTTCACTCTACAAAGGCAACAATGATAGCGGAACTATTTTTCAAAAATGGATTCAAAGTCCTTCTGGCTGGAAATGTATCGGCTGTGAACGGCATTGCCTGGAGTCGACGGAACCTCTTCAAGAAGTGAATATGGCAGGTAATCAACGACAATATAAGTTTCATAATGGCATTCGCCAGAGCATGGTGCTACAAGCCTTAATTTGGTCCATGTACGAGAATACCGTATTATTCAAACCCTTTTTAGGGGATGAGCCCTTTTTTGATGAAGATGATTTGCATACGATATCCTCTTATTTCGTGCCAACTTATCTTAACGATCTACGTCTACTGGAGCAGTCTAAGCCTTGTAAAGAGTACAAAGATCAGAATATACAGATTTATCAGGAATGGATATCCGCCCCTGACCTTGTCCTCAAATGGAATGGTGGCCTGACAGAAGGCAGATGGATGACCGGTGTTTATATGGATCACTCCCGCTTTGCTGGTTTAGGACCTTATTTAAAGGACGCAAAGGGTAAGCGAACGTATATGCAGGCTTATGTTCAATAAAAGATACAGATTTGGTGTGACCGAATAGATAAATGTAAGACAAATAACATTACTGTTGCCCGTGTGGTAAACAAATGACAGGTCGATTGTGGGGATTTATCTCCATGATTGACCTTTTTCGTTCAAAAAAGAGATACAATTTTCGTGAGTACAATCACAAGTCAAAACTCCTTTCAGGGTTAAGGTGAACAGGTAGAAAAGATTTTTTCAGAACCTGATCACATATCCCGAGGAGGAACTATTATGGAAACTAAACAACCTAATGATAGAATTTCAGATTTACAGCATAAGCAATCGGTGCAACCTGGATTTACTCCAGATGCCCTGGTAAAAGATATTGTGCTGCAATTCCCAAAAGCTGCGGATTATTTCAAGTCCAAACGGATTGATTTCTGCTGTGGAGGCGCCAAACCTCTTGCTGAAGCAGCTGTAGAGCGTGGACTAGATCAAGAGATGATCATTAGTGATCTCAACAAGCTGTTCGAGGAATATCCGGTACCACAAGAAGAACTCGCATGGAACACAGCACCTTCTGCAGAGTTAATCGACCATATTGTGAGTAAACATCACCATTACCTGCGGGAAGAACTGCCCCTGATTAGCCAAAATGTAACTAAGGTATACCGGGTTCATGGCGGAGATTCACCTCATTTAGAAGAGTTATATAGTTTGTTTAATGCACTCAAGGAAGATCTGCTACAGCATACAGCTAAAGAAGAGGAAGACGAGTTTCCAAAATTATTAGCGTATGATGCCAATCCAAGTGAAGAAGGGCTGACCATACTTCGTGAGGCATTAATTGACCTTGAGAGTGAACATGACTCAGCAGGCGATATATTGAGACAAATACGCAAAATAACAGATGATTTCACCCCACCGGCTCATGCTTGTACAACCTATCGTTTGACTTATGCCCGGCTAGAGGAGCTGGAGAGCATGACTTTTGAACATGTTCATCTGGAGAATAATATATTGTTCCCTAGATTCCAGTAGAAAAAATGAGTTTTCAAAGAGTCCCTTAGGGGACTTTTTTTATATTTGAGAACAAAGCTTATTTACGTTATTCTTAAATAGACAGTATGCATAACTTACTACAAGCCTGAGACGCTGTGTGGTCATTAGGCGGGACAAGGCGGTGTCACTATGCCCACGAAATATATGTGGAGGTTGTTACTAGGATTAGTCATCGTATTCATAATAGGTGGATGTTCGACTCTTGCTGACGTTAATAATGAAGGGAATAATGGCTTAGCAGGATCAGACGGGCCTACGCTTTCGCTTATCGTTGCGGGAAATGACTTGCTGACCAACCCTTTGGACAAGCAGCTTAGCGAGAGCTACAGAAAAGGGATAACGATCTTTGACCTACTGAAAGGTAGTGGGAAGGCCACCTTTTCTGAGGATAACACAAGCATTCTAACGGTAAATAATATTTCACTCAGTCCAGGAATGAATTGGGAGCTGCAAATGGATGGGGAGACCATTGGATCTGAGGATTGGGGTCGAACCGTCGGGCATGAATCAAAATTAGTAATTACTGCGATGTCTAAGGAACAAGAGGAACCGCTTCAAATTGTGTTGTTGACCGTGAATGGCGGAAGTGAGCAAGTGAATTTGAATCATTCATATGTTATGGGATTTACTGAAGATTTAACAGTGAGAGGTTTGTTGAAGAACAGCAGTGTGGTGCAGTTGACCGAAGACAACAAAAAGGTGTTATCCATTGGTGATTATACTCCTCTTAGCAATGAAGTTTGGAAGATGAAGGTGAATGGGAAGCAGCTGCTTGAGAATGGAATGGACATGAAGCTTAGAGTGCAGGATGAATTGGAGATTTTATTGGCTATACGTTAAAAAAAGTACATAAATGCCAGATCTACGGTTATTCAGAACCTGTGATCTGGCTTTTTTTATTAGAATTTAGAACCTAACAAAGTTGTCTTATTTTTTATGTGAAAACATTCACATTTAATGTGACTGTAATCACAATCTCTCTTAAATTTTGAAATGTATAATTTCATTATGTAGAAGATAAGTTGAAGCAAAGTTCAACAAGAACGGATAAGACTGAGGAGGCACCTAACTATGGCAGCGAAGAGAGAAAAATTAGTATTAGTCGGCAACGGTATGGCAGGCATAGGTACGCTAGAGCAAATATTGAAGCTAGGTGGAGCTTATGACATTACGGTCTTTGGAAGCGAACCTCACCCCAATTATAATCGGATCATGTTGTCCTATGTTCTCGAAGGCAGCAAAACCATCAACGATATCATCCTAAACGACTGGAACTGGTATGAAGATAACAACATTACTTTGCATACAGGAACAACAGTTACGCGAATTGACGAGCATTCCAAGCAAGTAATTGCGGATAACGGTATGGCTGTTTCTTACGATAAAGTGATTATTGCAACGGGTTCGAATTCATTTATTTTACCTGTACCTGGTTGTGATAAGGAAGGCGTAGTGGGTTTCCGGGATATTGCAGATTGTGATGCGATGCTAGCTGCGGCTAAACAATACAACAAAGCGGCGGTAATCGGCGGGGGCTTACTTGGATTGGAAGCGGCAAAGGGTCTTGTGAACCTTGGCATGGACGTTACTGTAGTGCATCTGATGGAAGATCTAATGGAGCGCCAGCTTGATCGTAATGCCTCCTCTATGTTGCAAGCTGAGCTAGAGCGTCAAGGCGTGAAATTTGCCATGGGCAAACAAACAGTAGAATTGACAGGGGAACAGAGAGTAAGTGGTTTACAATTTAGTGATGGCACTACACTTGCAGCTGATTTTGTAGTTATGGCTGTAGGCATCAAACCGAATATAACTGTGGCAAAAGAAAGCGGAATTGCTGTTAATCGTGGAATTGTAGTGGACGATTATTTGCAGACCTCTATGCAGAATGTATATTCCATTGGCGAATGTGCCGAACATCGCGGAGTTTGTTACGGATTAGTAGCGCCGCTCTTCGAGCAGGGTATGGTTCTAGCTAAACATCTCTGCGGAAGTGATACAAATCCATATGAAGGTTCTGTTGTCTCCACCAAATTAAAAATTTCCGGTGTGGATGTATTTTCTGCAGGTGAGTTTATGGATTCCCCTGAGCACACTGTAATCTCAAGCAAAGATGAATGGAAGCGAACCTATAAGAAAATTCTGCTCAAAGACAATGTCATTGTTGGTGCAGTCCTGTTCGGGGATGTGACGGAATCGGCTAACCTGCAAAAGTTAGTAAAACAAGGTGCTGTAATGACCGATGAGATTTATACAGAGGTCATGGGTACGGGCTGCTGCGGAAGCGGAGCCAAAAAGAGCACATCTGTAGAAGCTATGGCGGACGAAGAAATCGTTTGTGGCTGTAATGGGGTTACGAAAAAAGCGATTGTGGATGCGGTCATAGAAAATGGTTTTACTACTGTGGACGAGATCAAAGCATGTACAGGAGCGACGCGTTCTTGCGGAGGTTGTAAACCGGTTGTAGAACAAATTTTACAATTTGTCCTGGGTGATAGTTTTGAACAGTCTGCCAAGCAAGGTATCTGTAGCTGTACAACGCTTAGCCGGGATGAGATTGTTGCTGAGATTACAGCTAAAGGTCTTAGTACTACTAAAGAGGTTATGCATGTACTGGGTTGGAAACAAGAGGAAGGCTGCTCTAAATGCCGTCCGGCGATTAACTATTATCTGGGGATGCTAAATCCGGATACACATCAAGATGAGAAGGAATCACGTTTTGTTAATGAACGTATGGGAGCCAATATTCAGAAAGACGGAACCTATACCGTTATTCCACGCATGTACGGCGGGGTAACGACACCAGAGGATTTGAAGAAAATCGCTGATGTCTCCCTTAAATATGATGTAAAAGTTGTGAAGGTGACTGGTGGGCAACGCCTGGATCTAATCGGGGTGAAAAAAGAGGATCTGCCGAAGGTATGGGAAGAGCTCGATATGCCATCAGGTTATGGTTATGCCAAATCGCTACGTACGGTTAAGACTTGTGTGGGTTCACAGTTCTGCCGTTTCGGTACACAGGATTCGCTGGGAATGGGCGCGCTCATAGAACGTAAGTATGAACGTCTTGATTTTCCTGCCAAGTTTAAAATAGCTGTCAACGGCTGCCCACGTAACTGTGCGGAATCCTGCACGAAGGATATTGGCATCGTCGGTAATGACGGCGGTTGGGAAGTATTTATCGGTGGTAACGGTGGGATCAAACCACGGATTGCTGATTCCTTCTGCAAAATTAAGACCGATGAAGAGTTGATCGAAGTGTGCTCCGCTGTGATGCAATATTACCGTGAGACCGGCAATTATTTGGAGAGAACCTCCGAGTGGGTTGAGCGTATGGGACTTGAGCAGATTCAAATGGTCATTTTGAATAATGAAGATAACCGCAAAGAGCTGGCCGCACGGATTGACTTTGCTCTGACTCAGGTGACGGATCCTTGGAAAAAAATGCTTAATGACAGTAGCACTCGTACTGCGCTTTTTGAAGAAACAAGAGTCTAGCGGATATAACGCACACAGAAGGGGAGAGACCAATGAATAAGACCACACAAACGTATGCAATAGGCTCAGTACAGGATTTCCTGCTGCAGATTGGCCGTGTAGTGATTGCTGGAGCTGTTGAACTGGCTGTATTTCGTGCCTCTGACGGAGCCATCTATGCAGTAGAGAATCGTAGTCCTCATCCTAAGGGTGGCCCGCTTGCGGAAGGGATCGTGTCAGGTCACTATCTGTACGATCCGCTGTACGATTGGAAAATCGATCTGCGCACGGGTGAGGTGCAGGCTCCAGACCAAGGTAGTGTTGTGACTTATCCAGTCACACTGGACGGAGAGAAAGTTACAGTGAGCGTGTAGACACCGAAGAGTGTAGTAATAGATTTAATAGAAAACGGTGGGGTGGAGTATTATGTTTACGCAAAGTGTGGAGAGCATCGTAGAGACGGCAGTCAGTAAGCGGGACAAAATGAATGAAAGCTTGCCAAGATATTTTCTAGCAGCCCTGTTGGCAGGTGCTTATGTAGGCATTGGGATTATCCTTATTTTCTCTCTAGGAGCACCGCTAGCAGCTGCTAAATCACCTTTCCAACCGCTTATTATGGGTACATCCTTCGGCATCGCCTTGACGCTTGTAGTATTTGCAGGCTCAGAACTGTTTACTGGGAATAATATGTTTTTTACTGTAAGTACACTGGCAGGCAGAACCAGTATCTGGGATACCGTTAAGAACTGGATCCTTGTATTCATCGGGAATGTGGTGGGTGCAGTGATTTTAGCGCTTTTAATTCGTGGGACTGGGTTATTCAGTGCTGCGCCGCCAGAGCATTTGATCTTTACAGCCGCTGCTAAAAAAATGAGTCTCCCGTTCTCTGAGCTGTTTTTTCGTGGAATCCTATGTAACTGGCTGGTCTGTTTAGCGCTATGGATGTCCTCACGTGCTAAAAGTGAATCTGCTAAGCTAATTTTAATCTGGTGGTGTCTGTTCGCCTTTATCGCAAGCGGATATGAGCATAGTGTGGCTAATATGACTCTGCTTAGTGTTGCTGTGTTGCTTCCGAATCATCCGGAAACCATTACGATAGCTGGATGGCTGCATAATATGATCCCTGTAACTTTGGGGAATATCATTGGTGGGGGCGTATTTGTCGGCATGGCCTATTGGCTGATCTCACCAGTGCGTGGTACTCGCAATAACCGTTAAATCCATTTTTAATTAACTATATTAGAGCTGAACCGATCTTGGGTTTAGCTCTTTTTTTGTTGAATATAAAAAAAAGACACCTGCATTAGGCGCCTTGGACCACTCTATTTTATATTATGCAGAATAATTGGGTCATGTATGTTTCATTGAGGTGAATAGAGGGTATATTATAACGGAATTAGATCCGGCAGATTTCGTTCGGACACAGTTCGCAGTGGCAAATTTCTTGCAGCATGCCAAGGTCCTTGATGACAATCATACCGTTCTCATACTCAACAGCATCTTTTTTACGCAGGTCGCTCAGCATCCGGTTAACACTTTCACGAGTGGCACCGATCATGTTGGACAAATCTGTATGCGTAATTTTTTTGTTGATAAGGATATTCTCACCATCGCTGCTCTTCTCACCATAGGTATTGCCAAGACGAATGAGCGTGGAGCATAGTGCACCAGGTTTGCCGTACATCATTAGATCACGGAATTTAGTTTGGGTGAGACGGTGATGAATACCCATCCATTTCATAAAGTCGATAGCAAAGTCACAATGTTGGCAGATGAGAATTTCTAGATCCTTTTGTTCGATGACGCCAACTTCACTTTCTTCAATCACTTCGGCTGTAAAGCTATGCTTAGTGCTGAAGAATGGATCTGCTTGACCTACCATATCGCCAGCTTGATACATATAAAGAATGAGTTCTTTACCTTCATCAGTAGATTTAGTTAATTTCACACGTCCACGTTTGATATAAAACAATTTATCCGAGTAGTCGCCTTCCCAGAATAGATGTGAACCCTCTGGAACTATGCGCTCTTTCATTGTAACTAGAAGTCTGTTGAAATTCTGTTCGGAGAAACAGTTTGTATTTCCGTGGGCTTCGATAACATTGTAATGTTCTTTTAGCATAATCGACATCCCCTTTATTCCCTCAGTTTTTCAGTAAATTTTAAATTAATTATACCTTGAAAATCCCTCGAATTGGTTATAAAAAATCGTTTAAAAGTGTCGAATTTTCAACATTGTGATAAATTTCACTTCTAAAGTGTTCGATGTAATATTCTTTTTAACTAAAAAAGAGTAAGTGATCTCACGTTTATGATATATGAACAGCGGCTATCCATTATTCTCAAATACTGGGTTAATCGCTGTTTTTTTGCGTCCCCGTTAGATTGTAACATATAACATAGCTGAAATTCATGTTCAAGAAATTAGTTTTATCTCAACTCCGTATAAATGCACACATCTTCATTACGGTCGGACATTGGCTCTACTGCTATGCAGCGATATCCTGAAATTGGAGCAAAAATCAGGAGAAGGAGAAATCATATATGGCTAAAGTAGCAGACAAATATCTTAAGGTTGATCCGTGGGCAATTATTGAAGAGGGCTTTGATCCAGAGCGAAATCGGACTTCGGAATCTATTTTTTCATTGGGTAATGAATATATGGGTGTACGGGGATATGCAGAGGAAGGATATTCAGGTGACACCCTGCAAGGAAGTTATTTTAATGGATTAAATGAACAATTGGATATTGGCAATCACTATAAAGGGATTATTCGCTCGCTGAGATATATGGTGAATGCGGTGGACTGGCTGTATACACGTCTATCTGTAGATGGTGAACAGCTTGATTTAGCAAAAAGCAACGTAACGGATTATGTGCGTAGGTTGGATCTTCGTAAAGGTACGTACCGGAGAGAGCTAGTCTGGCATCTAAACGATGGCAAGTCGCTAAAAGTAGTCTTTACACGTCTGGTCAGTATGACTATGTCTCATTTGGGGTTGCAGCGGGTAGATTTTGAACCTCTTAATTTCTCGGGGAGCGTGGACATTTGTACAGGTCTTGATTTCGGCATTATTCATGAAGAACGCGGCGAATGTATGTGGAACAGTCTCCGCAGCGGAGTAAGTGGAGCGTCCTCTGCTATTATGGCGAGTACAGTGAATACTGGGAATAAGCTGTTCTCAAGCTTTACCTTACAATCCTCGCAGCCGTTACAGCTCACTGCTGTCGAGAGTGATAAATTTATTGGACAAAATTTCACCCTGGACCTTACGGAAGGAGAAGTCTCCTATTTTACCAAACTGGTTATGAACTATTCGGATAGTGATTCTGCCCATACAGCTGAAGAGCTGTGGAGCAAAGGTCTGTCTCTTGCTGAAACAGCAAGCCAGTTGACAGATACCCAAATAATCGCTGATCAGACAGCTTATTGGAAGGGCATCTGGGAGACAAGTGATATCCGAATTGAGGGCGATCCTGAGAATCAGCAGGGTATTCGTTTCTGTATCTTCCAGCTTTATCAGACCTATCATGGCGATCATCCCGGATTTAATATTGGTGCCAAAGGGCTGACGGGTGAAGTATATCGTGGGTTGGCTTTTTGGGATACAGAATCCTATTGCTTACCGTTCTATATGTTCAATAATCCAAGGGCTGCCCGGAGCTTATTGGAATTCAGATATAAAACATTGCCGCAGGCTATGCAGCGCGCTAAAGAGGTGGATTGTGAGGGAGCCTGCTATCCAATTGCTACTATAGATGGAACAGAAAGCTGTGATCTCTGGCAGCACTCTAATCTTCAGCTTCATGTAGGGACTGCTGTTTCTTATGGCATTTGGCATTATGTCAAAAATACCGGTGATAAAAGCTTCCTGCACAGTAAAGGGGCTGAGATGCTGATTCAGATCAGCAGATTCTATGCTACACGTGGCCAATGGGGGCAACGCAGCGGGGAATATGGTTATTTTGGCGTTATGGGCCCTGATGAGTTCCAATTGATGGTCAATAACAACTGCTACATTAATCTGATGGCTCAACAATCTTTTGAATACACCCTAGAGACTCTTCGGGAGATGAAAGAACAGGCTCCTGCTGCTTTTGCAGCTGTGGTAGAGAAAACAGAACTTCATGACGAGGAACTCACCGATTGGGAAAACAAGGCGCAGCATATGCGGATTCCGGTTGACGAAGTGACAGGAGTTTATGAAGAGCATGATGGGTTCTTCGATATGCCACATATTGATATTCATTCGATTCCTGTTACAGAATTCCCGTTATATTCGAACTGGTCATATGATCGTTTGTATCGCTATGACATGATTAAGCAGCCGGATGTACTTATGTTTATGTTCTTGTACAGCGGACAATTCTCTAAAGAAGCGAAGCTGGCGAACTATGAATATTACGAGCCTAGATGTATTCATGAGTCTTCGCTGTCACCTTCGATCCACTCCATTTTGGCGAGTGAAATCGGCAAACCCGAGGAAGCATATTCGTTTTTTGAATTTGCTACTCGACTGGATTTAGACAACTATAACCGCAATACCCGTGAAGGGCTGCATACTACCTCAATTGCAGCTGCTTGGATGAATATTGTTTACGGCTTTGGTGGAATGCGTTCGGATGGAGCACGTCTGTCCTTTCAGCCAACCCTGCCAGAACGCTGGGATGAATATAGCTTCCAAGTATTGTATGAAGGAGTGCTTCTGAGAATTGTGGTCGACAAAAATTCAGTAACAATCACTGCGGTTAATGGTGGAAGTACCGAAATTATAGTGTACGGACAGTCGATTACAGTGGATGCTTCCGGGAAGACGCTTCCGCTAGGCGAAGGGATGCTGGCAGGATGAACTGGATCGTAAAGGAGAGTTGTTTTGATAAACAGCTTGTGACGACGAACGGTAACAAATATATGTTAGGCAACGGCTACATGGGGTATCGCGGCACACTGGAGGAATTCAGTAAAACTGAGCTAGTAGCTGTCACCCTCGCAGGACTATATGACAAAGAGGGGGACAAATGGAGAGAACCAGTTAATGCCCCTAATGGATTGTTGACCAAAGTTTTCTGTAATGATCAGCTCTTAAGTGTGCTTGACTGTGAACCGGTCGCTCATACTCAGGAGCTGAATATCCGAAATGCCATTCATCATCGGAGCACTGAATATGCTGTATCTGACGGTGGGGCGTTGACGTTTACCGCAGATCGTTTCGTAAGCCAGGATAATCTTCACTTGCTCGTTAGTAAATACTCTATTCGCAGTACTCAAGACTGCCGAGTAGCGATTGAGACGGGAATTGACGTAGATGTGTGGGATATCAATGGGCCTCATCTTTACGGACAAAAGGTACAGCTCAAGGACGAGGTGCTGATCTCTTCTTCTGTTAGCGGAGAATTGAAGATTCCGGTTGTTGTGGCGGAGAGGGCGGTATTCAGTTTTGGTGAGGAGCTACTGGAAGATGGGGCTACTGTTCGCCGGATTTCTTTTGATGCCCGTGCGGGTGAGACGTATGAATGGTTTAAGTATGTAGCAGTCTATACTGGACTTGATGCTGATCAGCCGGAGTCGGAAGCTGTTAAATCTGTCCATGCTGCTGAGGCGCTGGGTTTTGAGGGGTTATTTAAGGCTCATCGTCTGTTATGGGACGAGAGATGGTCACACAGCGATGTAATCATCGAAGGTGATGAAGCTGCCCAATTTGCCTTGAGATATAGTATCTATCAGCTGTTAATCATTGCCCCTACAGTTTCGGAGAAGGTGTCTATTCCAGCCCGGGGATTATCGGGTCAGGTATATAAGGGAGCTGTATTCTGGGATACGGAAATGTTTATGTTGCCGTTTTTCCTGCACAGTGATCCTAAGGTAGCGCGGAACTTGATGATGTACCGGATTCATACATTGGATGGTGCTCGCCGTAAGGCAGCGGAATATGGATTTTTGGGCGCATTTTATGCTTGGGAAAGTCAGGATACGGGAGACGATGCCTGTACGCTGTTTAATGTGAACGATGTATTTACAGGCCGGCCGATGCGGACCTATTTCCGCGATAAGCAGGTTCATATCAGTGGTGACGTTGTGCATGGGATCTGGAAGTATGTTCAATTCACAGGCGATGAAAGTCTGCTTACTAGTGGAGGAGCTGAGGTGATCTGGGAATGCGCTCGCTTTTTCTACTCTTACGCTTACTATAATTCGGTTAAACAGCGGTTTGAGATTCTGGATGTAACAGGTCCGGATGAATATCATGAGCGTGTGAACAATAATGCGTTTACGAATGCACTAGTTAAAGAAACGCTGGAGATTGCCTTGCGTACGGCAGCTTTGCTGGAAGCGAAGTATCCTGAGGACTACCGTCAATTGTCCGCTCCGTTTAGCTCAGGGCCATTCCTGGAGGAGTTCAAAACGATGCTGGATAGCTTTTATGTTCCACAGCCTGATCCTGCCAGTCTTGTTATTGAACAATTTGACCGGTACCTCACCTTGGAGGATGTAGAGCTAACAGAGCTGAAATCACGTGTGCTTAATAAAAATGAGTATTTTGGCGGCGGCAATGGCTTAGCTACCACCACAACCATACTTAAACAAGCAGACGTTGTGTTGATGCTGAATCTGTTTAAACACTCCTTTAGCAAGGAAGTGAAACAAGCGAACTGGGAATTTTACGAACCGCGTACGGAACATGGATCAAGCTTAAGCCCTTGTATCTACGCTTTGGTAGCTGCTGATATTGGTTCACCGGATTGGGGCTATCCGTATTTTATGCGTACGGCTACCGTCGATCTCACCGGCGAATCTAAGCAATATGTAGGGGATCTCTACATCGGAGGGACTCATCCAGCTGCGAATGGTGGTGCTTGGATGGCTGCGGTTCTTGGCTTTGCTGGGCTGGACTACGACGGAGGGGTTGTGCACATCAATCCATCTCTGCCGCAACATTGGCAGTCTGTTCAGCTTCCGGTTACGCTGCGCGGCGATACCATCCAACTGCGGATCAGTAAGGATGAAGTCACTGTGATCACAGCTGCTGATTACAGTGGAGACTTAGTATTCTCGGTGCAAGGCGGAGAAGGCAAGTCGTGCTCTGCTGGTGAGAACCTTCGACTGGCTTTGTCGAAACAGGAGTATAAATATTAATACACAACGGAGAGGAAGCAAATCAATGTTGGAAAATATGAAAGGCGCCATCTTTGATCTGGACGGCGTGATCGTAGATACAGCCAAATATCATTATTTGGCGTGGGCGAGTCTTGCAGATGAGCTTGGCTTTAAATTCACGGAGGAGGATAATGAACGGCTTAAAGGTGTGAGCCGGCTGAGATCGCTTGATATCCTGCTGGAAGTGGGTGGCCTGGAATTTGAGGAAGCAGAGAAGCAGGCAATGGCGGAGAAGAAAAACCGCCTGTACGTAGAATACATTTCTCGACTCGAGGAATCGGAGCTGCTGCCTGGAGTGAAAGAATACCTAACAGGATTGAGATCACGTGGGATTGGGATTGCGCTAGGATCAGCCAGTAAGAACGCTGAGTTTATTTTGAATAAGCTGAACATTACAGACTTATTCGATGCAGTTGTTGACGGCAACAAAGTGTCACTAGCCAAACCTGACCCAGAGGTATTCCTGATCGCGGCTCAAGAGATAGGCTTGCAGCCGGATGGATGTGTTGTGTTTGAAGATGCTGAGGCAGGCGTTCAAGCAGGTAAAGCTGCTGGAATGAAGGTTGTAGGTATCGGCAAACCTGAGGTGCTGAAAGAAGCTGATCTGGTCGTAAAAGGATTGTATGAGCTGCTGACAGACTAAATTTCTAAATGAACAAGGGACCGACTCCAAAGTAGCGGATGACTTTGGGGGCGGTCTTTTTTTGTGCAAAGTCTCTGTATTTAGCTAGCTCAGACTGTCTATCGGACCTCATAGTCGCTATTAGCCAAAATTCGGCTTATTTGCGAACCTATCGGACTCCATAGTCTCTATTGGCTCGAAAAGCCCTCATATCGCGTATGTTTGGAACGAATAACGCCTCTGGAGTCCGAAACTCCTCGTAAAAGCCAAAAATTAGCCAAATAGCTGCATCTGAGTCCTATAGCTCATCGTGAAGAGGGCGTATGGGAATGCAAAACGCACAACAAGCAGCTGAGCCGCACATTAAGTAATCCAAACGCACAACAAGCAGCAAGTTGCACATTAAGTAATTCAGATAGTTAGTCAGAAGGTTAGTCAAAAAGCTCAACAGTTTATCGGACCCCATAGTCGCTATTAGCCAAAATACGGCTCATTTGCGAACCTATCGGACTCCATAGTCGCTATTGGCTCGAAAAGCCCTCATATCGCACATGTTTGGAACGAATAACGCCTCTGGAGTCCGAAACTCCCCGTAAAAGCTGAAATTTGACCAAATAGCTGCATCTGAGTCCGATCGCTCATCGTGAAGGGGTGTGTGGGAATGCAAAACGCTGAAAAAGTAGTAATCCGCACATTAAGCAATCCAACGCCCTACAACACCACCATCGCACATCAAGCAATCCAACGCCCTACAACAGCACCATCACACATCCGGTAATCCAGACGCCCAACAGCAAAGCACATTCAAGTATTGAAGTACTTGAGTGTTCAAGTGTTCAAGAACATACATCGCACTTCTTCCATATAGAGTTCATTCCTCCTAGCCCCACGCAGTGGTCTTTACGCCGTCCGCCCCTTTTTCTGTTTGCGGTTTTTAAGAGTTCGTTGATGGAGTTGCGAAGTGGAGGTTTGGAGCTGGAGAAACGCCAGTGGTCGCCTTTATCCTCGGATTTCTACCGCTCAGCGGTATAAAATCAGGAAATCTGAGGATAACAGCGATCGTAAGCCCAAACGCTCCACGTAGTGGCGAACATATCATCGTGCTCTTTTTATCCGTCCAACAGAAAAAACTACATACAAATGAACATAAAAAACTTTAAAATAAACATATGTAAGCGTTTATCACTTTGATATAGTTATTGAACCCGGAGGTGCATCTCGATGTTGTCTAGGCTGATTCGGCCGATTCTGAAGCTGAACGTCAAACAGCAGCTTATCCTGCTGTTTCTGATTATGATCTCGCCCATTCTGTTTTTGAACATTTACGGGAATATGAAGGCTGAGCAAATTCTGAAGCGCCATGTGACGAATGCTTATGTAGAGCTGAACAAGCAAAACTTCACCATCATTAACCGAGATATTGATACCGTAAATAAAATTACTACCACTGTAATTCAAAACCCTCTGATTCAGCAGATTAATATGACGGGTTCGGATACCATCCTGGAGCGGGTTAAACGCTATGAGACGATAGAAAAGCTGTTGGTCAGTTACTCGCAGGGAGCTGAGCGTGGGGACGGCATCTATTATTCCCTTTATATATACGATCCCGAGGATTATTATTTTTTCGCACCCAATTTCCCGCAGGTTAAGAAGGCGGGGGTATATTTCTTTTCCAAAGCGGAAGAGCCATATTGGTTCGAGGAGGTTGTCCAGAAAAAGGGCCGCGGATCTCTAAAATTCACAGGGAAGCTAAGTGCGCAAGCGGAAAACTTGAAGACTCTTACCTATATGAGAGCTGTCAATAACATCTCCAGGAAAGCTGAGACTATTGGGGTCTTAGTCATTACCAAGATGGACGCGAAAATCGGAGAATCCCTCAAATCCATATCGTTGCCTGATGGTGATATTTACTTAACGGATCTGGATAATCGTGTACTCGCTTCTACTACGAATAATACTGGTGAGATCATTACGTTGCCGGAAACGGTCATTGCTGAGGATTTGGAAGGTACCGTGGATGTTATTACCTCGGATTTTATTTATGTGGTCAATAATAACCACGCCTTAGGACAGAAGCTAGTCTACAAAATCGCCGTAAAAGCACTGCTGCAGCAACAAAACGAAATGAAAAGTGTGATTCAATACATAACTGTGGCCTATGCTGTTTTTGGATTAATCATGATTACTTATTTCTGGCGTTCATTAATGACGCCATTGCAAAAGTTAGCCTTTTTCGTCCGGAAGTTTGAGCCAGGCAATCGTGTCCCTGAGACGCCAAAAAGAGGGAGCAACGATGAGGTCAGTGTGCTGATTGGATCTACCTATGACATGGCCCGCAGGCTTAATGGACTAATTACTTATAAATATCAGATGGAGCTAAAACAGAAGGAATCACAGCTTCAACTGCTCTATCAGCAGATCAATCCGCATTTGCTCTACAACACTTTAGAGAGTATTTACTGGAAAAGCTCGCTGGAAGGCAACGTTGAATCCGCCGAGATGATCAAGGAATTATCCAAGCTTATGAAGATTAGCCTCAGTCGGGGAAGGGAGCTGATTAGCCTTGAAGAAGAGCTGGAGCATGCAACGGCCTATATCAAGCTGCAGCAGCACCGGTATGATTATATATTTCGTGTTGTAATGGAGATTCACCCAGATACGAAAAGAAATCTAATTCCTAAAATTACCCTGCAGCCGTTAATTGAGAATGCTATTATTCATGGTGTCAAAAATATGGGCGAGGATGGGGAAATCATCATTAGCGCAGTTTGTGTGGACGATACCGTCGAGATCACTATTGAAGATAACGGCTATAAGTCTGTTGATTATCAGGCCATTGAAGCTGTGCTGAATGACGACAGTCCAAATCCGGCCAGCGGTTACGGGATTCGCAACATTAACCAGCGCATACATTTACACTTTGGCTCTGATTATGGCATCAGCTATACGCCTCGTAAAGAGGGCGGTACATTGGTGACGGTTAAGCTTCCGAAATCAGAGAATCAGGACTAAGGAAGGGGGGCATACAGATATGTTCAATATATTAGTTGTGGATGACGAACCCTTGATTTGTAAAGGGCTGAGCAATTTATTAGCTTCTTCGGGGTTAAACATAGACCATATTTATACAGCAAACAGTGGTTTTGAAGCGCTGGACTGCATTCGGATGGAGGAAATAGACCTGCTCGTTACTGATATTCAGATGGGCGCAATGAGCGGGATTGATCTGATGCAGCATGCAAAATTGGCCAAACCCTGGGTACAGACCATCGTGATTTCTGCACACGAGACATTTCAATATGCGCAAATGGCGGTTAGGCTTGGCGCGAAGGATTATTTGATCAAACCTTTGAACAGTGAGCAATTTCTGGATTCGGTGCGAAATGTGCTGCTTAAGATGGGCAAACCATCACCAGAATTGGACATTTTCATGTCAGGGATTAACGAAAGCTTTCGGCTGGAAGAGCCGCTTCCGGAATACAGCAAGTTATTAAATGAGCTGCTCAATGAGCCTGAAGGTGTACTGTGTGATGCAGAACGCTTACAAAAGCTGGATAACCTGAAGCTGCAAGGGCCGTATTTTTCCGTCTTAAAAATTAAGGTGCCTCTGGCTGGAATGAATCAGGAGAAGCACTACACCCTGCGGGACAGACGGCTTCTTTGTTATGCCGCGCTGAATATCGCCAAAGAGCTGATGGATCAGGAGTGGAACTCGACAGCCTTTTACGCAGAGGATGAAGAAATAACGATCATTATTCAATGGGATGAAAAAAGCTATGAAGATTCGTCTGCCAGTCAAATCAATAGGCTAGATATTCTTGGCCGCAGTCTTCATTTTAATATTCAAAAATATCTGCACTTAAATGCAGTCATCGGCATCAGCCAGATTCTCAAGGGTCTATCATTTATGGCTGTATTGAACCGTCAAGCCTCCAAAGCCATTCTTTGGAATAATGAACATAATGACCATTATGTGTTTTACTACGGGGATTTTAATTGGAACAGCTACACAACCGATCCTTCAGTAGAAGAGCTTCATACACGCAGCAATCTGATTGTAGAGAAAGCGAGAGAGTATATTGACGAGAACTATGCGCAAAAAGGATTAACCATCCATGAAGTGGCTAAGAAAAACCATGTCAGTCCTAATTATTTGAGCTATTTGTTTAAGAAAAATACAGGTTACAACCTGTGGGAATATGTAATTAAGCTGCGGATGGAAGAAAGCCGGGAGATGATTTTGAACACAGATCTTCGCAGATACGAAATCGCCGAGCGTGTAGGTTATGAATCACCAGAGCATTTTAGTAAAATTTTCAAAAAATATTATGGGATTAGCCCCAGTGAATTGAAGAAGTAAAAACACATACTACTTCGGTAGATTTAGACATGTTCAGTACAACCCTCATTTTCTACAATTTAAGGTAGGAAGCATTTTGCGAAAAATGCTGAAAGAAAAATGGAATGAGGGAGCCTGATGAATCAAACCGCAGTTGTATCCGAAAATCCGCCGGCGCTGAAGGGTACACCTTACAAGCAAAACCGCTGGAAGAAAAACTTTTGGGGATATATGTTCCTCGTACCTGCTGTGATTATTTTTGTAATGTTCCTGTGGGTGCCAATTTTTAAAGGCTTGTTGTACAGCTTTTACCATGTTGATTTTGTAAAAAGAAATAGCTTTGTTGGTTTTGAGAACTACGCTAGAGCCCTTAGTGATCCAGATGTTTTGACCGCATTAAAAAATACAGGGTATTACATGCTTCTATGTCTTATTATCGGGTTCTGGGTTCCGATCGCTTTTGCCATTATGATCTCGGAGCTGAGAAGGTTTGGGGGCTTTGTACGGGTAGCGGCTTACCTTCCTTTCGTTATGCCTGGTGTGGTTCTATATGGACTCTGGAGATGGCTTTATGATCCGGTGGGCCCAATCAATGCGGTATTAAGCACGCTTGGTGTGGACCAGGTTGCCTTCCTGACAGATACAAGGTGGTCGATGATTTCTCTTGTTTTTATGGAGACGTGGCAGCAGTTTGGATCAGGGATGTTAATATACTTGGCTGCTGTACTCAGCATTCCGCGGGATTGGTATGAAGCAGCTGAGATTGATGGGGCTGGTGTGTGGGCACGTATAAAGTACATCACATTGCCTTCGCTACGTAATTTGATCATTTTGATGTTGATATTACAGATTATCGGGACTTCACAAGGGTATCAGTCACAAATGGCGCTGCTTGATGGTGGGCCGAATAATACTACGCTTACCTATGCGCTGCTGATCGTAAAATATGCTTTTACGCGACTCGATTATGGAACAGCGACTGCGCTTGGCATGCTAATGTTCATTGTCCTAGGTGGTTTGGGCATTTTACAGTTCAAGCTTAACAAGGAGGACAACTAAGATGAAGAGCGCAGACAGAGGGATTCTCTCAGAACATGATTTGAAAAAAACAAGCAATAAGATCGTTTATGGCTTGATGTGCGTGGTTATTTTGATTATGGTGTTCAGCATGCTGTATCCGATCTGTATGACGTTATTTAACGGACTGAAATCGAATCAAGAGGTGAACTCATTCCCACCGCATTTTTTCCCGCAGGAATGGCACTTCAGCAACCTTAAGGAAGCGATGAATTACATTGATCTGCTGATGTTCCTTAAAAACACCATTTATATTTTTGTGGGGAATATGGTCGTGACACTAGTAGTATTGGGAATGTCTGCTTTCAGCATTTCTCGTATGAATGTCCCTTACAGAAAGGCAATTTATTTCTTTTTCCTGATGACATTGTTTATTCCGGCGACCAGCTATATGATTCCCAACTTTGTCAATCTAAAAGAGCTTGGATTACTGAATCAGTACGCTGCTTTTTGGCTGCCTGCTGGTGCGAATACATTCTATTTTCTACTCTTAAAGAACTTTTTTGATGGGATACATCCTGAAATTTTTGAAGCAGCGCGGATTGACGGTTCCTCTGAGCCGAGAAGCTTTTTCTCCATTGCAGTGCCATTGTCGGTTCCGATTTTTGCTACGCTGGCGATCTTTATCTTTTCTACAGCATGGAATGACTGGTTCTGGCCATCTCTGGTTATGCACAGTGAAGAGAAATATACGCTCGCGACAGCAATCTATAAATACGTTATTAATGTAAAGGCACTTAATACGAATATTAAATTCGCCATCCTATTTATCGTATCGTTGCCGCCGATCCTTGTCTTCCTGATCTTCCAAAAGTTCATTATGCGTGGCGTCGCATTATCAGCAGTTAAGGGATAAGCGCGGATCGACGGATTTAGTCACGGATCGTAAACATGCACATGAAAGGAATATAAATGCACCTCGTTTGTAAACGATTTCTCTTTTATGATCGATATGTAAGATAACTATGAATTGAAAAGGGGAGTTTCAATGCGTAAGTACTCTAGCGTGCTACTAAGCCTCCTTGTGGCCGGATCGTTGTTAACCGCTTGCGGCGGTAATAACAATAACGGAAACACGACAGGAAACAAGGAAGGGGAAGCGACTACTGCGCCAACGAATGCTGCAACAGATAATGCTGGCAGTGCTACAGCAGCGCCAACTGATGATATCACACAAAGAAAAGTGACCATCAAAATTCACTATCCAACCCCTGACCTAACCGAAGTTAGAGCACAGGAAGATGACAAGATCAAACGTTTCCAAGAGGAATATCCGAATGTTGAAATCGTCAAAGACGATTGGCAGTACAATGTAAGTGAAATCGGCATCAAAATGGCAGCGAATGAAGCTCCAACCTTCTTTAACACCTACGCTACAGAAGCAAAATTCCTAGTTGAAAAAGGCTGGGTAGCTGACATTACGGATCTGTGGAATAAATACGAATTTAAGGATCAAATTAACCCGGTTCTCCAAAATCAATTTATCATTGACGGTAAAGTCTTCGGCGTAACTCAAAAGGGTTATGTAACAACCACAATGATCAACAAAAAAATGCTGGACGAAAAAGGCGTTGCTGTTCCACCTATGGATTGGACTTGGGATGATATGCTGAATACCGCCAAAGGCGTAGCTGATACCAAAAAAGGTATTTCCGGTATTGCTCCAATGGGTAAAGGGAATGAAGCAGGTTGGAACTGGACCAACTTCCTGTTCGAAGCTGGCGGTGAAATTCAGAAGATAGAAGGCGGTAAGGTTGTAGCTACTTTTAATTCTGAGGCTGGGATTAAAGCGCTGGATTTCTACAAGAAACTTAGATGGGAAGCAAACGCGATTCCTCAGGACTGGGCACTGGGCTGGGGTGATGCTGTAGGCGCATTCCAACAAAGTCGTACAGCAATGGTAATGGCTGGATCTGACGGTGTTATTGAGCAAGCGTTGAATCAAGGCGGTCTGAAACCAGAAGATGTACTTACGTATCCAATGCCTGCAATGGAAAAAGGCGGAAAACACACCGGGGTACTTGGTGGTGACTACCTTGTAATCAATCCAAATGCAACACCAGACGAGCAAGAAATGGCATTCCGTTATATTACATTTGATTACTTCTCCGATAAAGGTCTAGAAGCACTGGATGCGGTTCTGCAACAACGTACAACGGATGGTAAATACTTTATTCCGCCGCTCTTAGATTACTATTCTGCAGATTCTGACTTCGGCAAGAAAACGAAAGCTGTGTATGATAAATATACAAATGTATATCAATACAGCCCTGATATTTTAGGTTTGCTGGACGGTAAACCGGAAGCGCAATACAATACACAGGACTACTACGCAACCATGTCCAATGTAATTCAAGAGCTGTTCTCCAAAAAAGGAACAGATTCCAAGACACAGCTTGAAGCTGCTGCCAAAACAGTGCAAGAGAAATTCTTCGACACAATTAAAGTAGAATAGCTAGGAAGAACAGAACCGGCTCCATAGGAGTCGGTTTTTTTATGTTTATATTATTGATATTTTTATAAATCAACACGACGGGGGGCATCCGACTATTTTTTAGAGGCCAATGGAAAAATAGAGTGTCAACAAAATTAGATTTGCTTTTTTAAAATATTTTTGCGAGCGGAAAGGTAGAAAATGGGTATCAGTTCTTGTCTTTTTAAACATAAACTTTAAATTTAAGGAATAATAAAGCATAAATAATGGTAAAAAAGCTATAATATGATTGAATGAAAGCGCTTTGAAAACAAATCAAAAAAACTTTATACTTTGTGAAAGATTTCACTATACAAGGTGGAAATGATGTGATAAGATAAATGTGTAGAGAAAAACAACCTAAAAATTGACAGGAGGACGAGGGAGATGGCAGTTAAGAACGAAGTCGCCGCCCAAGTTAAACAAACTACCGCTGAAGAGTATATTCAGACTTTAGTGGATAAAGCGAAAAAAGCACATGAGGCATTCATGGCGCTGGATCAAGAGCAAGTTGACACAATCGTTCATGCAATGGCGTTGGCTGGACTCGACAAACATATGTACCTCGCTAAATTGGCTGTAGAAGAAACTGGCCGCGGGGTTTACGAAGACAAAATTACTAAAAACATCTTCTCGACAGAATATATCTGGCACGGAATTAAATACGATAAAACAGTAGGCGTTATTGAAGACAATGCTTATGAAAGCTTCCAAAAAATTGCTGAGCCCGTCGGAATTGTAATGGGTATCACACCGGTAACCAACCCTACATCCACCACGATGTTTAAAGCGTTGATTTCGATTAAGACACGGAACCCTATTATATTCGGTTTCCACCCATCTGCGCAAGAGTGTAGTGCAGCAGCTGCTAGAATTCTTCATGATGCGGCTGTAAAAGCTGGCGCACCTGAGAATTGTATCCAATGGATTGAAATGCCAACGATGGACAAAACAAACGCTTTGATGAACAACCCTGACGTTGCACTTATTCTCGCAACAGGCGGTTCTGCAATGGTAAAAGCAGCTTATAGCTGTGGTAAACCAGCTCTTGGCGTAGGTCCTGGTAACGTACCTGCATTCATCGAAAAGAGCGCGGATATCGATCAAGCCGTAACGGACATCATTCTTTCCAAAACATTTGATAATGGTATGATCTGTGCTTCCGAGCAAGCTGTTATTATCGAAGAACCAATCTTTGATCAAGTGAAAAAGAAAATGATCGCTAATGGCTGCTACTTTGTTAACAAAGAAGAAGCTGCCAAACTTACTAGCGGCGCTATGAACGTTGATAAATGTGCGGTTAACCCAGCAATCGTTGGACAATCCGCAGTGAAAATTGCTGAAATGTGCGGCATTCAAGTTCCTGCCGGCACTAAGATTCTGGTAGCAGAACTTGAAGGTGTAGGCACTAAATATCCATTGTCCGCTGAAAAATTGAGTCCTGTGCTTGCTTGCTACAAAGTTAAAAACGCAGATCAAGGTATCGAACGCGCAGCACAAGTTGTTGAATTTGGTGGTATGGGCCATAGTTCGGCTATCCACTCCAACAACGAAGAAGTAATCATGAAGTTCTCCAACCGTCTGCAAACAGGACGTATTCTCGTTAACTCGCCTTCCACTCATGGTGCGATCGGCGATATCTATAACACTAACATCCCTTCGTTGACGCTGGGCTGCGGATCTTATGGTCGTAACTCCGTGTCGCAAAACGTTACAGCAATCAATTTGATCAACGTGAAAAGGGTGAATCGTCGTACCGTGAATATGCAATGGTTTAAAGTACCTGACAAGATCTATTTCGAAAAAGGCGCTACTCAGTACCTGACCAAAATGCCTGATATCACACGTGTCGCAATTATCACTGACCCAATGATGGTTAAGCTTGGATATGTTGAGAGAGTTGAACATTACCTGCGTCAACGCCAAACTCCTGTAGCAATCGAAGTGTTCTCGGAAGTTGAACCAGATCCATCAACAACTACAGTTGAAAAAGGTACTGCAATGATGAACAGATTCCAACCGGACTGCATCATCGCACTTGGCGGTGGTTCCCCAATGGATGCTGCAAAAGGAATGTGGTTATTCTATGAACATCCAGACGCAGACTTTAATGGTCTGAAACAAAAATTCATGGATATCCGTAAACGGGTTTACAAATTCCCTAAACTTGGAAACAAAGCTAAGTTTGTAGCGATTCCAACTACTTCGGGTACAGGTTCGGAAGTAACATCTTTCGCAGTTATTACCGATAAAACAACTGAACAACACACTAAATATCCTTTGGCTGACTACGAGCTAACTCCAGACGTAGCTATCATTGATCCAGAGTTCGTATATAGCTTGCCAAAAACTGCTGTAGCTGATACAGGTATGGACGTATTGACACATGCCATCGAAGCTTATGTATCTGTTATGGCGAGTGACTACACGGATGGTCTGGCAATTAAAGCAATCCAATTGGTATTCCAATACCTTGAAAAATCGGCTCTTGAAGGCGACAGAGTTGCCCGTGAAAAAATGCATAACGCATCAACACTTGCTGGTATGGCCTTTGCTAATGCTTTCCTGGGTATTAACCACAGCTTGGCGCATAAATGGGGCGGTCAATATCACACTGCTCACGGTCGAACTAATGCGATCCTTATGCCACACGTTATTCGTTACAATGCTAAGAAACCTACGAAGTTCGCTTCGTTCCCTAAATATTCACACTTCGTAGCTGACGAGCGTTATGCAGAAATCGCCCGTATTCTGGGATTGCCAGCTCGCACAACTGAAGAAGGTGTAACTAGCCTGATCAATGCTATTCGCGACATGAACAAAAAACTGGGTATCGAAGAATCCTTCCAACAATTGGGCTTTGATCCTAAGGATTTTGAATCCCATGTAGATTACTTGGCTGACCGTGCATTTGAAGATCAATGTACAACTGCCAATCCTAAGCTGCCACTGGTATCTGAACTTGCAGATGTATATCGTAACGCTTTCTACGGAAGATTTGATAATTAATATTTGGTTAAGTAGATAATAGGATGGTTGTGGATTAGATATAAGTGACAAATATCACCGGAAAGGTGATATTTGTCACAGTCTATTTATAGAAAATAAACTAAAATGTTTATATAAACAACGGTCCCATATATGGAACAATGATTGTGAATTTTCGAACAACCATATTTTTCTTGGGATCACGAGACACGGGATCAACCTTCAAGCCCGCGATCTCTACAAATATAATATAAATATAGATGGAGGGATTTAGCATGTCGGTGATTGAAAAAGATGTACAAGAAGTGAAATCCGGTTGGAGAAGTTTTACAAAAGGTAAATGGTCCAGAAAAGTTGACGTTAACAACTTTATCGCAAGCAACATTAAGCCTTATGAAGGAAACGAAGAATTCCTCGTAGGACCTACTAGTAACACAACTGAACTGTGGAAGATTATTTCCCAATTGAGCAAGGAAGAAAGAGAAAGAGGCGGCGTATGGGATGTTTCCCTAGATACTGTCTCCACAATCACTTCACATGCTCCAGGCTACATTGACAAGGACAAGGAACAAATTGTAGGCGTACAGACTGATGCTCCTTTCAAACGTTCCATCCAGCCATTCGGCGGGATCAAGATGATGGTTGATGCTACGAAGGCTTACGGCTTCGAGCTTCCACAAAACATCGTTGACATGTTTACGAACATTCGCAAAACGCATAACCAAGGCGTATTTGATGCATATACACCAGACATGAGAGCTGTGCGTAAATCCGGCGTAATTACAGGTCTTCCTGATGCTTACGGCCGCGGACGCATCATCGGCGACTACCGCCGCATTGCTCTGTACGGTATTGATTTCCTCATTAAAGACAAAAAACAACAACAAACTGAGCTTGAAGTTGATTCCATGACTGAAGATATTATTCGTTTGCGTGAAGAGCTGTCCGAGCAAATTCGTGCACTTGGCGAATTGAAAGAAATGGCAGCCGCTCATGGTATGGATATTTCCAGACCAGCGACCAACTTCAAAGAAGCTACTCAATGGGTATACTTCGGGTATCTTGCAGCAGTTAAAGAGCAAAATGGTGCAGCGATGTCCCTAGGCCGTGTGTCCTCTTTCTTGGACATCTATGCAGAACGCGATATTGCTGAAGGTACTTTGACTGAAGAACAAGTACAAGAAATCGTCGATCATTTCGTAATGAAACTGCGTATCGTGAAATTCTTGCGTACACCTGACTATAATGATCTGTTCTCCGGTGACCCAACATGGGTAACTGAATCCATCGGTGGTATGGCTGAAGACGGAACAACTCGTGTTACCAAGAACAGCTTCCGTTTCTTGAACACCCTGTACAACTTGGGTCCAGCTCCGGAACCAAACTTAACTGTACTGTGGTCCGAAAAATTGCCTGAAGCCTTCAAAAAATATTGTGCTAAGGTTTCCATCGAAACTAGTGCAATTCAGTATGAAAATGACGATGTAATGCGTCCATACTGGGGTGAAGATTATGCGATTGCTTGCTGCGTATCTCCAATGCGCATCGGTAAACAAATGCAGTTCTTCGGCGCTCGTGCCAACCTGGCAAAAGCATTGCTGTATGCTATCAATGGTGGTATAGACGAAAAATCCGGAGCACAAGTTGGACCGGAATTCCCAGCGATCACTTCTGAATATCTGGATTATGACGAAGTAATGAAACGTTTCAAACCGATGATGGAGTGGTTGGCTAAAACTTATGTTAACACTTTGAACATCATTCACTATATGCATGACAAATATTCTTACGAACGTATCGAAATGGCGCTGCATGACCGTGACATTCTGCGTACGATGGCTTGTGGTATTGCTGGGCTGTCCGTTGCAGCTGACTCACTAAGCGCAATTAAATACGCCAAAGTAAAACCTATTCGTAACGAACAAGGTATTGCGATCGACTTCGAAACCGAAGGCGAATTCCCTTGCTACGGTAACAATGACGATGCTGTAGACAGCATCGCAGTAGAATTGGTTGAAACCTTCATGACTATGATCCGTAAAAACAAAACATATCGTGATTCTGTGCCAACTCAATCGGTACTGACCATTACTTCGAATGTAGTGTACGGTAAGAAGACAGGTACTACACCTGACGGACGTAAGAAAGGTGAACCTTTCGCACCGGGTGCTAACCCAATGCACGGACGTGACAAGAAAGGCGCCTTGGCTTCCCTGAACTCTGTAGCTAAACTGCCTTACTCCGATGCACAAGATGGTATCTCTAACACGTTCTCCATCGTACCTAAGGCACTTGGTAAAGACGAGGATTCCCGTAAGTCTAACCTGGTACACATGATGGATGGATACTTCCATAACAACGCTCAGCATTTGAATGTTAACGTATTTAACCGTGAACAGCTGATGGACGCTATGGAGCACCCAGAGAACTATCCACAATTGACTATTCGTGTATCCGGCTATGCAGTTAACTTCATCAAGCTGACTCGCGAACAACAAATGGATGTAATCAACCGTACATTCCACGGTTCGATGTAATTTGTTTCTGTCATGAAGATCTTTGAATTAGTACTACATTGAAATAATTGCAAGGAAGATACCGCCCTTGTCTCAAGGGCGGTAATATCTTGTTTGAGAATTGTTAAAATTTTAAATTTTATAGCCGCGATTTAGGGATATGACAGTCTCAAAGACAGGAAGCTTCATCGTTGAAAGAGGGACTGTTAGTCTGTCGTGGCGAAAGGATGACATCCTATGATTAAAGGTCGCATACACTCTTTGGAAACCTTTGGAACCGTTGATGGACCTGGTATTCGATTTGTCTTGTTTATGCAAGGCTGCTTGCTGAAATGTCAGTATTGCCATAACCCTGATACTTGGGCTTTAGATGAAGGTAAAGAAATGACTCTAGAAGAAGTGCTTTCGGAGATCGAGCCATATATAAACTACTATCGTTCATCCGGTGGCGGGTTAACTGTATCCGGTGGAGAACCAACCTTGCAGGCGCAATTTGTAAAGCAGTTATTCACGGAAGTGAAAAAACGTTGGAATCTGCATACCACATTAGATAGTAATGGCTACAACGAAGGTGACAAGATTAATGACTTATTGGACGTTACAGATTTGGTTATGCTTGATCTGAAGCATATTGATGAAGAAGCGCATATCAAGTTAACCGGTAAATCCAATGATCGAACTTTGAAGCTTGCACGCTGGCTCTCAGACCATAATCGTAAGATGTGGATCCGACATGTATATGTACCTGGTATTCATGATCGTGAAGAGGATCTCATTAACTTAGGTCGTTATATTGGAACCTTAAATGGCGTCGAGAAATTCGAAATCTTACCTTATCATCAGATGGGTATCTATAAATGGGAAATGCTCGGCAAAGCTTATGAACTGGATGGAGTACCTTCTCCAACAGAAGAAGAAGTGCAACGGGCATATCGCTTGGTAGAAGAAGGTCGTAAGCAAACGGCATTGGTATAATAGATATATATTTTTAAGAGAGACCGTACCCTCAGTGGTTGATCACTGAAGGTGCGGTTTTTTGTTATGAGGAAGTAAAAAGGGAGGGGATAAAGCTCCTCTGAGGGGGTGGTTTTATACTATTCCTAATAAAGACATGCTATAGTTACACGTGGTTAATGGGATGGATAATAAATGAATATGTCAGGTAATGTGACTATTTGGATGTTTTATTAATTGTTTCTAGAGTGAAAACAAAGTTTTGTGATGAGAAAAACAAATAAATTAAGCAATTTAACATTATTGTGTTATGTAATATAACTTATAATGTAGTTGATTCCGCTTACATTAGAGATTTTTATCCCTATAGTGGATGAATCTTAACCTTACGATAATGAAGTCTGTTTTCTATAATAAGAAGTGTAAAGCACATCAATATATAGGGAGGGTCACAAGAAATGAAAAAAAGTATGACTTTGCTATTGTCCCTGATTTTCGTATCATCAGCTTTACTGACTGGTTGCGGAGGCAACAACAATGAGTCTTCTAACAAAGGAGATGGAAACGCTACCGCGACTAATTCAGCCGCTACAAATGCTCCTGCAACAGAAGAACCGGTAAATAACGAGCCATTTGAAATGACGATTCGTCACACTCAAATCGGTGCAGACAAGCAGAAACGTCTGGCTATTCTCGAAGAAGTAGTTAACAAGGTACAAGAGGATGTACCGGGTCTGACCTTTAAACTCGATGGGGTAGATTCAGATGTAAACCGTAAAGAAAAATTGCGTGGTGAAATGGCTGCGGGTAATCCGCCGGAAATCTTCGATCTGTTCGGTAGCCCTGACTCCAAGATCTATGCTAAAGAAGGTAAATTACTTGACCTGACTCCAATTCTTGAGGAACTTGGAATTAAGGATAAATTCTCAAATCTTGATCCTTTCACTTATGAAGGAAAAATCTATGGATTGCCTATCGGTGGTTCTGGTGAAGGCTTCTTCTATAACAAAGAATACTATACAAGCAAGGGCTGGAAGGCTCCAACAACGTTTGCCGAATTGGAACAACAATTGGCTGATATCAAGGCTGATGGAAAAGTACCTTTGGCTGGTGCATCCAAAGCTGGTTGGGTACCACTTATGTTAGCTAACCACTTGTGGTCACGTTATGCAGGTCCAGATGTAACTGCTAAATTTGCAACAGGCGAAGCTAAATGGTCTGATCCAAATGTAGTAAAAGGATTTGCGAAATACAAAGAATGGGTTGATAAAGGCTATTTCAAAAAAGGCGAACTTGGCTTTGAATATGCTGAATACACAACACAATTCACTAGTGGTGAAGCGATCCTGCTGTATGATGGTACTTGGAAATCCTCCGTATTTAAAACTGGCCAATCTGGCGAAGGTTTGATCGGTAAAGTTGGCTTCTTCAATATCCCAGCAGTTGAAGGCGGAGCAGGCGACCAAACTGCATTGATGCGCGATGTAAACAATGGTTATGGTTTCTCTGCATCTGCTGAGAAAGATCCACGTCAATTGGCTGCTGTGAAATCTTTTATTAAAAACTTATTTAATGAAGAAATGCAATTGCGTGGACTTGTTGAAGATGGTGTATTGCCAGCAATGAAGATTGACCAAAACGTATTGAATGAGAATATTACTGATGATCTGATGAGCGAAATCGTAGGTGTACTTAACAACTCACAATCTTCGTTCCCAGCATTTGACTCTCTTGTTCAAGCTGATGTAACTACAGAAATCAGTAACATTCAAATTCAAAAACTGATTGGCGATCAGACGACTCCTGAGAAAATGGGCGAAGCTTTGCAAAAGGTACAAGAAGAAGCAAACGCAGCAGTTGAATAAATAGCTGCAAACTGAATGTACCCTGGTGCTAAATCCAGGGTACATTTTTAAAATCAAAGAAAATATGTGTTTGCACTTGATCTGAAGCATTCACTATTCGCCAGATGTCAAAGCAACCGGAGGTAGTCATGAATAAAGCATTAAGAAATCCAGTGGTATTTTTCCTTTTCGTTCTTCCAGCATTGATATTGTTCACGATGTTTTTCATTTACCCCATTTTCAGTTCTATTTATTACAGTTTTACCAGTTGGAACGGTGTATCGGAGACGGTTAAATCAGCCGGATTAAGTAATTATGAGAAAGCATTAGGAGATGAACGATTCTGGATATCCGTTAAGAACAACGGTTGGTTTATTCTTTTCTCCGTATGTATCCAGGTACCGTTGATCGTATTCTTCTCGTTATTGATTTCTAATGTGAAGAAGTTAAAAGGCTTATATAAGACAGCAGTCTTTATGCCTTCCATTATGTCTACAGCAGTTATCGGTATTCTCTGGGGGTTTATCTATGAGCCCAACATTGGACTTTTTAATAAGCTCCTTAGTCTAGTAGGAATTAATCCTATTTACTGGCTGTCAGATGAGAGATTTGCAATGCTTTCTATTTTGTTGACGAATGCTTGGCAGTGGACTGGATTTTATATCGTTATGGTCCTAGCGGCGATTCTAGCTATTCCTGGTGAATTGGATGAAGCTGCAGCCATTGACGGCGCAACCGGATTTCAACGCGCTACCCGTATCACGCTCCCACTAATCGTACCGATCATCTCGGTTGTAATTATGCTATCCATTGCTGGAGCAATGAAAGCGGCGGATATTGTCATCGTTATGACTAAGGGGGGACCTGCAGGTTCAACCGATGTAATGGCAACATACATGATTAAATATGCGATCACGAACTTTAAGTATGGATACGGAAATGCCATCGCTGTCCTGATCTTTGCGTTTACACTGGTGGTTACAGTCCTTTATCAGCTGCTGATTGCACGTCGTACAGAAAGGATTGAATACTGATGCCACGCGCCCTGAAAAAGAGTCTGCCACATATTGCCCTTTTATTCTATTTGTTAGTGATCCTGTTTCCTTTCCTATTCGTATTATTCTCTTCTGTGAAAAAGGATAATAATGAGATTGCGCTTAATCCTTTTGGCATTCCAAAGGAATTCGTCTTCAATAACTACGTCGAAGCTTGGGTAAATGCCAAGATCAGTACTTACCTTTTCAACAGTTTGTACATTTCGATACTTGCTTCTGTAGTGTCCATTCTGCTTGCGTCTATGTTTGCTTTTGCGGTTACGCGGATGCGTCAGGGGAAATGGAATACTATTTTGTTCTCACTGGTTTTAGTAGGAATGCTCATTCCGAATAATGCTTTAATGCTGCCGATTTATACGATTGTACGTAAGTTAGGAATACTGAACACCCACTGGGCGTTGATCATTCCTTATATCGCCAATGCGATTCCATTTACCATAATTATTTTAGCAGCATTTATGCGAAATTTACCTAGAGAAATAGAAGAAGCTGCGGTCATGGATGGCTTGAAGGCACCGGGTATCTTTGCTAGAATTATTGTACCTCTAACGGTTCCGGCTATGGTTACTGTATTCATTGTTAATTTCCTGGGAAATTGGAACGAGTTCTTGCTAGCTAACTACTTCCTGTCGAATGACGAGCTGCGAACGCTTCCAGTAGGTATGGTCCAATTCCGTGATCAATACCAAATGAACTATGCACAAATGTCAGCCGGTATCGTCTTCAGCGTCCTGCCGGTAATTATCATTTATGCTATTCTGCAGGAGAAGATTATTGAAGGTGTAACAGCGGGCGGCGTAAAAGGATAACTTTATTCTCAGTCAGGAGCACTAGCCGATGAATTTGCGCTATAAATTATTTACGGCATTTTTGGGCCTGATTATCATTCCTTTATTTATTCTAGGCATGCTTATGTTTTTTGTGACTTATAATTCTATTGAGAAAAAGTACAGCCAGCAGTCGGAATACTCACTTAAAGCGATTAGCTACAGTATTTCTAATGTACTAAAAGATATGGATAACGTTACAGACAACGGAATTGCTACCTCGGTATTTCATATGGCCCTTAGTGCAGATGATCCTACCAATCAGGATTTGACTGATGCTGAGCAACTGAATCTGAATGCGAGCCAGCGCAATTTCCGTAGTCTGTTGTTTAATCATCCATCGATCAGTTATGCGTTTTTGTACAATTTTAACGGTAGAGGTAACTCTGAAATCGTGTCGCTTTTTAACAAGGAAAATTTCCGAACGCTACCCTATGATACATTCAAAAAAAGTGATCTGTACCAGGAAGTTATGGACTTGAATGGTGTGCCGAAATGGCTGGCTCCTCACGAGTATCCCGAGCTTACGGGTACTGAACCTGTGTTTACACAAATTCGCTTAGTGAAGGAATTGAGCTTCTTTCAGAACATAGGTATCCTAGTTGTGCAGATCAAGAATTGGGAGTTCGAATCTATATTTCGCAATCTAAAAATTGGGGATAGCAATCAGGATGTTTCCTTTATGCTTGTAAATGATGATGGAATGATTCTTTTTGACCCAGATCAAAAGCTGGATGGACAGGACTTCCAGTCTTTCGCGGATAAAGAGATTACCTTTAAAAAAGGGTTTCAGAGTTTCAAAACAGAGTACAACGGGGAGAAAAGCATTCTTTCCATGTATCACTTGAAGGACTATCCATGGAGTCTGGTATCTGTGACTTCTTGGAATACGTTGTCTCACGAAGTTACAGTATTTGCTCGCTGGTTCGTCGCTGTGATTTTCCTTTGCTTATTGGCAGCTGTGATCTTCAATTTATTTTTTATGAACCGGATTACCGGCGGCATCGCCGTCATTGTTCGTTTTATGCGCCGGGTTGAAGACGGAGATCTGACCACTAGGGTAGAAGTTAAAGGAAATGATGAGTTAACGCTGCTTGCTAAGGGATTTAATGATCTTATGGATAAAATTAATGGGTTATTTAACAGAATTCATGTGGAGCAGCGTCGCAAGAATCAAGCTGAGATGCGTGTTCTGCAGGCACAGATTAAACCACATTTTTTATTCAATACATTAGAATCAATCAATGTTCTCGCTATACAGAATGAAGGTAAAAAAGTTAGTGAGATGGTCTACAGGCTGGCCAGTATTTTGCGAATTAGCATTCAGGATCGGGAAGAGATTACGCTGGATGAAGAAGTTAAACATTTGCGCAATTATTTGGATATACAAAAATTCCGCTTTGAAGATTTGTTCGAATATGAGATCGATATTCCGAATGAATTGATGAGTTGCGGTATCCTTAAACTCACTTTACAACCGCTTGTAGAGAACAGCATTCAACATGGATTTGAGGGCATTGATTACAAAGGTCATGTTTCTGTGAAAGTTTGGGAGAAGCAGGGGGATTTGATTTTACGTATTGAAGATAATGGTATTGGTATTACACCGTCTCAGTTAGCTATTTTTCAATATATTGTGAATGATCCTGTGGAGCAAGAAGTTAAGGTTGAACGGGATAACCGGATGAATCTTGAACGCAGAGGTCTTGGTATTCGCAGTGTAGCAGATCGCATCCGCATTGAATACGGTGACAGGTACGGAATATTTATCTGTTCTAGTCCAGGTCATGGTACTATTATCCAATGTGTCATACCTAAATACGAGCAGGGGGAAGATCATTATGCTAAAAGTATTATTGGTTGATGACGAAGCCCCAATTCTGAATAATCTGAACAGGGTGTTGCCTTGGCAGGAGATGGGGATGGAGGTTGTCGGTATGGCGCGAAGTGGAATGGATGCTTTGCGTATTGCCGAGGAGAAACAGCCTGATCTTGTGTTATGTGACATCCGTATGCCAGTGATGGACGGGTTAACTTTTATCGGTAAGTTGCGGGAGATGGGATTGGATAGCGAGGTGCTGCTTCTTACCGGATATCAGGAGTTTGATTATGCACGGGAAGCGATTCGGCTAGGTGTTAAAGAGTATATTTGTAAGCCGATACATTATGAAGAGCTTGGCAATAAGGTACGGGAAATTGGGGCTAAGATCCGTAGTAAGCAGTTTAAGAATAAACTGTATAATAGCATTCCAATTTTTCAGGAAATCCCTGAAGGTGAAGATGATTCTGGCAAAAAAACACCGGATCAGCTGATGAACCAAGCAGCTAAGTACATCACAGAACATCTCCATTCTGATATTGGGATTGAGGAAGTGGCGAATAAGATCGGGATTAGTGGCAGTTATTTCTGTCTCTTATTTAAGAATCGTTTTGCTATGACTTTTGTGGAATACGTGACCCTACAACGAATTGAAGCTGCTAAGTTTATGCTAACTAACAGCGATAAGAGTATTACGATGATTGGCTCGGGAGTTGGTTATCAGGAGCGGCGTTATTTTACCAAGGTATTTCAGAAGCAGACGGGGATGTCGCCTAAGGAGTATCGCGACCGATGCCGGACCGAAGTGCAGTGAGGTCGGCGTCGCTCTGAGGAATGTTTGTTGCTGAGTGGTGAGTGGTGAGGTTAGCGTCGCTCCAAGGAATGTTTGTTGCTGAGTGGCGAGGTTAGCGTCGCTACAAGGAATGTTTGGACTTCCGGTCGCTGTTATCCTCAGATTTCTTGATTAGAAACCGCTATTAGCGGTTGAAATCCGAGGATAAAGGCGAACGCTACGCTCCTACAGTTCCAAACTTCCTTTCCGTTCCTTCTCCCTCACCCCACTTCGTAGTAGTATAGGGGCCGGCCCACACCTACGGATGTGGGCCTCTCTGAGAACACAAGGGCTGATTGCCTAGTTAATCTAAGACAGGAATTATCGACCATAAAGTACGAAGATTATCAACCAGCCTTGGCTGTGCTGAAGAGAAAAGATTATCGACCAGCCCTTGGCTGTGATAAAGAGTAAAGATTATCAACCAGCCCTTGGCTGTGATAAAGTACGAAGATTATCAACCAGCCCTTGGCTGTGATGAAGTACAAAGATTATCGACCAGCCCTTGGCTGTGATGAAGTACAAAGATTATCGATCAGCCTTTGGCTGTGATAAAGTACGAAGATTATCAACCAGCCTTTGGCTGTGATAAAGAGCAAAGATTATCGATCAGTTCTTGGCTGTGATAAATGCGATTAAGGTACATAAGCTATGATTAATTAAATTTTTTGCCTCTATTTAGAGGCTGAAGAGATGGTTTTCCTTGATTTTCGAGGATAATCGTCTCTTTTTTTATAGAAATATAATATGTTCCCTATACTCCCATAAATTATCATATGTTTTAATTAGAGTGTAAGGAGGATACGCAAAACGTTAGGCAAGCAAGAGTATTTGGGACTTAAGAATGGGATGATGGAGAATGGGGGAACCAAAAATGAGTGTGACGAATCCTTCCGTCAGCTTGTCAGAAGTAAAGAAACCAGGCAGGGGAAGAACGCCGAATTTTCTTAGAGTAATGAAGAAATATTGGGTGTTCTATTTGATGATGTTACCTGCGATAGTGATTCTAATCATCAATAACTACATACCGATGTTAGGAACGGTAATTGCATTTAAGGATATCAATTACCAAAAAGGGATTCTGGGTAGTGATTGGGTCGGGTTAGCAAACTTCAAATATTTAATCTCGACGGAGACGGCCTGGATCATTACGAGGAATACGTTATTGTATAATACAGCGTTTATTATACTGACGCTATTTTTTTCGCTAGCTTTCGCAATTATGTTTAACGAAATGCGTAGCAGATGGCTATCGAAATTCCATCAAAGCGCTATGTTTCTCCCTTATTTTCTCTCTTGGGTCGTCGTAAGTTACTTAGTATACGGCTTTCTGAGTGCAGAGCATGGGTTCATGAACAAGACATTACTCCCGTTCTTTGGGGTAGATCCTATCGAATGGTATTCACAGTCTAAATATTGGCCTGGGATTCTTGTAATTGTGAAGATATGGAAAGAGATTGGGTATACAACGGTTATATATATGGCCGCTATCATTGGAATAGATAATGAATATTATGAGGCGGCACTTATTGATGGAGCTTCTAAATGGAAGCAGATTCGAAAAATCACGCTGCCCCTGATCAGTCCAGTTATTATAGTAATGACGCTGCTGCAGATAGGTAGGATTTTTAACGCAGACTTCGGATTATTCTTTCAGGTTACGAGAAATGCAGGAGCATTATACTCGACGACGCAGGTTATCGACACTTATGTATATCAGACCTTCCTTGCAATCGGTGATATAGGAATGTCTTCAGCCGCGGGTCTCGTTCAATCTGTTGTAGGATTTCTATTGATTTTCTTGGCGAATCTAGCAGTGCGACGAATCAGTAAAGATGATGCTTTATTTTAAAGGGAGGTGGGAGTGTTGAGCCAGACAGAAACAGCAATAGGGTCGTCACGGCGTACAGGAAAGCGCACAAAACGGCAAAGACAACCCAATGAAATATCTAATATATCTAATTTGCTAATTAATATATTCTTTTGGATATACACAGCGATTTGTGTGGTGCCGCTGATCCTCGTAGTTATTGTATCGTTTTCGGACGAGAATTCCGTTATTCAGAACGGGTACAGCTTTTTTCCTAACAAGTGGGATATTTCTTCTTATGAATTTCTGTTAAAAGATTATTGGCAAATTATCGATGCAGCTTCCGTTTCGTTATTTGTGACTGTGGTGGGCACGATTCTGAGTCTTATCATTATGGCTATGTACGCTTACCCTATCTCACGTGGAGATTTTCCACATCGTAATTTCTTCTCATTTTTTATGTTTTTTACAATGTTGTTTAATGGTGGCCTTGTGCCTTGGTATCTGGTCTACACGCGAATGATGCATATGAAGGATACGTTATGGATTCTAATTATGCCGCTGCTGGTTTCTGCTTTCTTTGTTATCATCTTACGGACCTTTTTTGCCAATACCATACCACCAGCTTTAATCGAATCTGCTAAGATCGATGGGGCACCAGAATTCCGGATCTTCGTTCAAATTATTTTGCCTTTGTCTATGCCAGTGTTAGCTACAGTAGGTTTGTTTCAGACCCTGGCCTATTGGAATGATTGGTACCTTAGTTTGATCTTTATCTCACCCGAAGGTCATGTCAATTTACAATACCTAATGTATAAGACGATGCTGAATGTTCAGTTCCTGACTGCAAGTCCTCAGGCGATGGCTGCCTTAGCTGCACAAGGTGTAGAGATCAATATTCCGACAGAAACGGTAAGAATGGCGATGGCTGTTATTGGTATTGGACCTATCGTGTTTGTATATTCCTTCTTCCAGAAGTATTTTATTAAAGGGCTTACCGTGGGTGCTGTCAAAGGTTAAGGACGATTGTCATGGCTTAATTCGGCCGCTTTATGCTAAGGTGTGAACGGCCGATTCAGCATATATAAATATTTTGAGGGAGGTTATGGTGTATATGAAAGCTGTTAGAAAAAGCGCACTAATGACACTATTGCTAACGATGGTACTGAGTCTTAGTTTAGCAGGCTGCGGTGGGAATAACGGGAATAATGAAGCAGCTTCACCTGCTCCAAGCGAAAATGCAACCGCTACCAATGCTGCTGCTACGGATGAGCCAGCCGCAGATCCTACTGCCGAACCGGCAAAAGAATTGGAGCCTTATACCGTCAAGTTAATCTATGTCGGTGCAGTGCAAAAGGATGAAAAAGCAGTAGAAGATGAAATCAATAAGTTATTGGAACCTAAAATCAACGCCAAATTGGATATCGCACCGATCGATTGGGGTCCATGGGACAATGATGTCAATCTGAAAATTGCGAGTCAGGAAAAATTCGATATCATCTTTACAGCTCAATGGAAGAACTACGTAACGAATGCAGCTAAAGGCGCTTATCTCCCGATTAATGACGATAGCGGCAAATATGGTAATCTCCTAAATGAATACGGCCAAGGGATTCTAAAAAATCTGGATCCACAATTCTTAAAAGGTTCAGCGATCAATGGTGTGAATTATGCTGTTCCTACAAACAAGGAGCTGGCTGCACAAGGTGGGGTTGTCTATCGCTCCGATATTGCGGATGAACTGGGCATCGATATGTCGAATGTGAAATCCATTCAAGATCTGGATGCAGTTCTCAAAGTAGTGAAGGAGAAAAGACCTGACCTGACTCCATTGTATTTCAAACAAGGTGAGACCTTTAACTCACAGTACATGGCACAATACGATACCCTTGGTGATGCTGCCATTCCTGGTGTTCTGCTTAAAGATTCCTCAGATACTAAGATTCAATCGATGATTGAGATGGATCGTTATAAAGAAATCATTAAACTTACTCGTGAGTATATGAAAAAGGGTTACATTAACAAAGACGCCGCAGTTGCTACGAATTCGACTCAGGATGCAATGAAGGCTGGCAATGTCTTTATGACAGTGCAATCGCTTAAACCAGGTAAAGATAGTGAGCTGGCGAATGCTACCGGCTTGGTTGGCAAGCTGAAACAAATTGCATTCAATGATCCAACGATTTCTACAAGTGATGCTGCTGGATCTATGCTTGCGATCTCTGCTTCCTCTGGTGATCCGGCCCGGGCTATGATGGTGCTAGATATTCTGCACACAGATAAAGATATCAACAATCTGCTTGTTTTCGGTATAAAAGGTGTTCACTATGAAGTCGTAAGTGGTGATACGATCAAAGCTACAGACAAAACAGCTGATTATAATACGGCTGCAGCTTGGATGCTTGGAAGTCAATTCCTGAACCCCGTGTGGGAAAGTGAAGCTCCAGACAAATGGGAACAATTCAAAGCCTTTAACTCTAAAGGTAAAGCTTCTGTAGCGCTTGGTTTCAACTTCGACGCCTCCGCGATGAAGACTGAAATGGCTGCTTGTAAAGCTGTAATGGATGAATACGACATCAGTTTGGATACGGGTTCTGTTGATCCTGATACCGTACTGACTAAGTATGCTGATAAGCTGAAAAAGGCAGGGCTCGATAAGATTATTGCAGAGAAACAAAAACAGCTGGATGCTTTCCTGGCTGCGCAAAAATAAAGCGAAAATGATTTAAAAAAAGGCTCTCCCCAGCAGGCTAATTTAGCCGGGGAGAGCCTTTTTTATGATATTACTTAGCGGAAGGAGCTGTCTATTTGTTTTGCGGCTTGAACAGCAAGGGTCCAAGCCAGTTCAGGAGTTAGCTCGCCTTTTTCAGCTTTGGTCAAGTATTCGAGCATGCTTGTCTCCACGTCAGCGTGATGAGGGCCGTAATAGGTCGGAATTACTGCTTTTGCTGCTGACGAAAGGGTCAGACCAAGCTCTGAATTAGGAAAATAAGGATCATGCAGATCGTGGATCTCTGGGTCATCATAGATTTCGGGGGTGGAAGGGAAAGCCCCTTGTACCTTGAAAGAAACCAATTGCTGCGTTGGTTCGGTTAGCCATTTAATAAGAGCAAAGGATTCATCAGGATGATTACCTGTCTTTGGTAAGGTCAGAACGGAGCCTCCGCGATTAGCGCTGTTTTCTGGGATTTGTGTTACATTCCATAAACCGCTGGCAGTTGGAGCGCTGCTCTTGATATGACCAATCATCCAAGCCGGACAGAGCATGACTGCAAAATCTCCGTTGAGCAGGCCTGCACCCCAGCGTTGCGTATCCACTGCAATACTGGCGGACAGATTTAGCTTAAGGGCATGAATTGAGAAGTCCCAGGCTCGTTTGACCGCTGGATTATTGTCGAGGATCAATTCTTGCGTTGTGGGACTGTAATATTGAAGCTTGGACTGACGTAGAAGGGTGAGATAGAGGTTCTCCAAGTCATTTACAAAAGCTTTTCCTGTTCTCTCCTGTACTTTGGTGCCCGCTTCAAGGAATTGCTCCCAAGTTTGGATTTCTTTAGCCACTTCCTCTGGTTTAGTAGGGAGACCTGATAATGCGAATATATCCGTTCGATATAACATGGCATAGGGTCCAATTTCCGTTGGTAATCCGAAAATAAAATCATTACCCAGCACCTCCTGCCACTTCCAATTCAGAAACTGGTCCTTCAGATTGTCAGCTTCAAAAGTTTTTAGGTTATAAAAATAATCAGGGAACTGTTTGAAGCGATCCAAATAGCTAATATCAATGGCAGCCACGTCCGGGGAACTATAACCTGCTGCGAATGAAGTCTGTAGCTTGGCTGGAAGCTGCGTGGAGGTGGAGGTTTGAATATGAATCTCTAGCTCGGGATGTTGAGATTGATATTGGTCAATGAGCGACTCAAGACCTGATCCGGCAGTGAGCCAGATGTTCAGCTGTATCGGGTCTTGTAAAGCGGTATCTTCCTTGGAAGGGGAGAGCTGACAACCACTTGTATTAAGTAATAAGCCAAATGCTAATAGGACAGTAATCAACTTACCATTTACATTCAAGAGAAACACACCTCTACTTTATTTGTTGTGCTTCTGAAATTCCTGAGGAGTCATCCCCATGTATTTCTTAAAAATAAGGCTGAAATATGCAGGATCCTTAAAGCCTACTAATTCGCTAACCTCATATACCTTGAGAGTAACATTCTCTAATAATTCAGTAGCTTTTTGAATACGAAGTTTGGTAAGGAAGCTAGAGAAAGGTTCCCCTACATCATCTTTAAACAATCGGCCGAGATAGGTAGGATTCATATACAGTTCATCTGCGATCATTTTGAGGGAGAGATTCTCTTGGAGCCGGGAATTCATAACCTCAATCATCATAGAGATTACCCTGCGCGTTGCCTTTACTTGTAATTGTTCAGCGAGCTGTGGAGAAGCCGAATGTATGGTGAGGTCTCTGAAAAAGATAACGGATGGCGTACTCTCTTTTTTGACCTGCTGACAAGCTTCCAGACTCTCGTGATAGGCGGTCGCGAGTGCCCCCAATTGATAGTGAGGGTTGGAGACCCCTGCACAGAATGGCGATTTCAGAATACCCGACAGCTTATGCAGCAGTTCTTGTGTCAATACCTCATCCACGCCGTTAGGCTGCTCAAGAGGATAGAATAATAGCATGATGGCTTCCTGCTCCTCTTGAATACCAACAACATTGGCGTACAGCGCAAAACATTCTTCTAATATATTAACGACCGCTGCATACATGGCTTGTTCCGACCAGTTCTGCGGCATGCCTACTCCAAGATGGTTTACGGTTATGACTACAAAGGAATGAAAAGGAGGAATAAGTTGTTCTTCAAAATAGGGTAACGGGATACCGTAAAGAAGATCAGATAAGCGTTTCTCCCGAAGGTTTTTTTCTCTCAGCTGCGTTAATTGCCTCTGCTGTTTCTTCAATTGAAGACGTTCATATACGCCTGTTGCGACTTCAAGAATATGTTCTACTGAATTTGGTTTAACCAAATATTCCTTTACACCATAACGGATGGCTTGACTAGCATAGGTGAAATCCTGATAACCTGTGAGCAGCACGGTTTCAGTGTCTGGATAACATTCATGGATATGCTTTGCAAGTTCCAGTCCATCCATGCCGGGCATTCGTATATCGGATATCACCAGATCAACCATATGCTCTTTTAACAGTTGCACAGCTTCTAAACCGTTCTCTGCCGAGCCAATAATGCTAAAGTTATGATTCGCACTTCCCAGCATTTCTGACAGAGAACGGCGAACAAAACTTTCGTCGTCCACGATTAACACATTCATCGTTGTGCCTCCTTAACTTTGATCATACTGTAATGGAACAGTGACTTTCACAAATAAGCCACCAAGCTCGCTTGTTGATAGCTGTAGACCAAATTCCTGTCCGTAGATCAGCTCTATGCGATGATTTAGATTGGATAGTCCAATTCCGGTATGAAGCAGCTTCTCCGGATTAACCTCACCGCCGACTAATGCGTCTGCCATACTTTCCTCGCTCATGCCGTCCCCGTTGTCTTCTACAGTTAACACCAGAGATGTTCCTTCACTATAGGCACGTATGCGAATTAGCCATACTTCCCGAAGTGTGGGTTCAAGTCCATGAGTAATGGCATTTTCGACAAGTGGCTGAAGGGTTAATTTCATAAGCTGGCCATTCATAACCTCAGGATTTACAAAAAGATCAATCTGCAATTTGTCCTCGTAGCGCAGCTTCTGGAGAAAAATGAACCGTTCTAATTGCTTTAAATCCTCCTCAACTGTAACGAATTCGGATCCGCGGTCAATGCTATAGCGGAGCAGGTCACTTAGAGCGAGTACCATTTGGGACTCTTCCTGCATGCGTTTGTTGGCGAGCGACCAATAGATTGTATTCAAAGTGTTATAAAGGAAATGCGGGCGGAATTGCGCTTTGAGTGCTACGATCTGAGCTTGCTTTTCACTGATCTGCTTGCTGGATAGGTCAGCGATAGTATGATCCAGGTTTTGGAGCATCGAATTATAGCTTGAATAAAGGATAGCCATTTCTTTGTTCATGGTTGTTTTTACAAAAGGTAAAGTAGTTCCCCGTTCGACATTGCTCAGCTTGGTTGCCAGATTACGAAGGGGCTTGGATAGGGTCCAAGAGAAAAAGAAAGTGAATAGTAGGGCAGCGCCCATCCCCAGCAGGCCAATTAAAATAATATTCCGGCGAATCGTATTTAAATCTTTGACAGCGTCTTTAGAATCAATGTAAGCAAAAACGCTCCACTCGCTATAGTCGGAATAGGCATAGGATACGAATAGATTGCGTGAGTTTATTTTTTGTGGAATGATTCTGGCTTTATGATTGCTGAATTGTTTTAGAAGCCCGTCGTTCATATAGAGTCCAATTTCTTTTGGATCTGTGGAATAGACAATGGTATTAAATGAATCAACAACTTGGATTTTCTCATTTTTGCCGAGGTGAAATTGGCTGACAGCGTTATGGATAACCTCGACAGGGAGGACAAGAAACAGGGTTCCTAACCGGTTTAGATCATTCCAATCATTAATTTGTCTGGCACCCATCACCACAGGGATATTACCGTTCTGCCATACATCTACACCGAACCAGACCATTCGGCCTTTATTCTGTGCTATAGCCGGAAACCAATAAGCATCACGGATTTCCTTTTCGCTGTCCCAGATGACCTTTAAGGAACTGCTGTTGGTATACACCTGATCATCGGACAGCCCGAGCAGCTTGAACTGGATGTCAGAGTTTATGGAACGTGTCTGTTGATCTATGTAACGAGTAATTTCCATGGCGTCTGTACGAGGTGAACGTGACAACGCTAAGTCTCCCAAGGTTTCTTGAATCAAGGGACTGAACATGATCGTAGAAGAAAGCTTATCGTTATCCTGAAGAATTGCGTCCATTTTACCTTGAAGTTGCTTGACGGATTCCAGGATATATTGGTTGGAGCGGTTTAAAACAGCTTGAGAGGAAGAGCGGTAGGACAAAAAAATGGTGAATCCTACGATGGTGAAGATGATTAGAGAGAAGCCCATGATTAATTGAACGAGGATGGAGATTTTTTTGGACATGTTATCCCTCGCATGTAAAAGATATTCTTCCATACATTGTAACAAAAGCAAATGAAAGCGAATATAGTCAGACGAAAAATAAACATATTTATAGAAAAAATCTCATTTTTTTCAGGGGAAACAGCGTGGTTGTAGAATGTTATTTAATACAGCGTTAATCTTTCTTTACTTAATAATGAAACTTTTTATAGTGGCATGCGTCTAATACTATGTTTGTTATGACGATCGTGGCAAAAGCTTTTTGCCGCCCTATCGTGGGTGGTAGCATTTTGCGGGGAATATAAGAGGAGTATGAAAAAGATAGAGTCCTACTTATATTTACAAATAGGAGCAGAGGAGTTATATCATGGATTTGAAAAAGTTAACGTTAGTTGCTGTTTTGGCTGTATCTCAGGCCGCCTCGGCAGTGCCGGCTTTTGCTGAAGCTGTCAATAATACCCCAAGTAATACTACTGTAATAGGGACAGTTGTTTCAGCTGCGCCGGAGGTAATGCCAGAATCTACCGATCCATTGCCGCCATTGCCGACGGAGACGCCAGGAGGAGTAGTGTCACCAACACCAACTCCTATTCCTGCAGAGACAGTTGATCCTACCACTACTGTTGAACCTACAGCAACAATTGAACCTACTGCAACACCGCTTCCAACTGCAACACCTGGAGTTACTACAGAACCTACTACAACTACAGATGGTGCTCGTGCTGCGGCTAGCAATCAGCTTATCCTTATGATGAACAGCAACAAAATGTATCAGAACGGCCAGGAATATTTAGCTAATCAGCCTATGGCAGTGAAAAACGGCGTGTCCTACGTTTCGATCCGGGCTATGGTAGAACGTGTAGGTGTGAAATACGTTTATGATTATAAAACGAAAGAAACCATTGTTACCAAGGGAAGCGACGTTATGCGCTTTAAGACCGACAGCAAGGTCTATACAGTTAATGGTGAAAAGAAGACAATGAAAGGTCCAGCTTACCAATACAAGGGTACTTTCATGGTTCCATTGACATCCATAACTGGGGCACTGGGCATTCCTTACACCGTTGATAATGTACAAAAGCGGGTAATCCTTACATTAAACAACAAACCTAAAGCTTCTTTCACAGTGCCAACTGAAATTTACGCCGGCGAACCAGTGACCTTCGTTACCTCCAGCTCGTCACCAAATGGTGTAGCTATTGTGGATGAAAGCTGGGGAGGTAACAAGCAGGATATCTATGATCAACCAGGATATTATGTAGTAACCTATTCCGTAATGGATGCGAATCAACAGTGGAGTGATCCTTACTCCATGACCATCACAGTGCTTAAACCTAATACACCTCCAGTTGCTAATTTCACTACAGACAAGGATTCATATAAGATGGGTGAAATGATTACTTATACCGATCTAAGTAACGATCCTGATGGTGATGAAATTACCGTAACTTGGACGAACAAAGCAGAAGCTTTCTTTACTCCGGGTCCAGCGACAATTGCTGTCCAAGTAAAAGATTCACATGGCGCGATCAGTACCTTTGAGAAAACCGTTAATATTTCGGATGAAATCTTGTACAGTAAAGAAGATTTCAACAGATTATTTGCATCTCCGGGCAGTGTGTTTAGCATCGATGGATCGATGGTTCCTACTTGGCAGCAAGTAGCTTATAATCTTTCTTCCGAGCCTTATAAACTAATTCGCAGCAACAGCCCAGAAACGGTGTATACAGAAGGTGTTACTTACCGTGAGACTTCATTAGGTAAAACCCGCTTCTTGATTCACCACAAGAATAACCTGAATATTAAAGCTAAAGTGTATGTGATTGCTACGAATAACAATCTTTACCCAACTACGCTTACAACAGAATATGTTGGCTTTGCAGGCCCAAGCACATATCCTGAAGGTACAGGTAAAATGTCTGTAGAACGTTATTGGAAATCTATGCTTACAAATGAGCATTATAAAACGATTGTTCTGCAACCCGGGGAAAGCGTCTCAATTCTGACGGATCTAAACCAAATTGCGATGAAACCAAGTGAAATTGTTTCACTGCAAGCGGACTTATTTAGTGATTATCCAATCGATTATAATGTCATGTTAATTGATGCGAATAAAGATCCACTGACTACACTTCCAACACTTCCAGTTCTGGATCAAGACGGAGTGCATAATCGGGGAACTTACGAAGATTCTACTCGTATTATCACGGTTACCGATGAGGTAGGAAAAACCCCTGCAAAACTTCTGCTAGGCGATAATTCCAGTGATAAGAACCTGGCTGGCGTAGACCCAATGGCAGGTACGGAAGCATCCAATGCCGGTAATTTCGGGGTATTATACAAGATCAGATTCGAAAATGTTGCACCAAACTCCTTGATTACGTTTAATCCACGTGGCGGTAACTATATGGGGCCGGTTATGGTTAATAATCAAATCGTGCATATGCCAAGCGTGGGAAGTCTTGCTAATGCTGATATGAACAGTGTGGTTTATCGTAGTGGTGAGTATGGCGGCAGTGTGGAGATTTTGTTCACAGCAGCTTCAGGCAGTAACTTGCCGGTCAATTTCCTCATCACTCCACTTCCAGCAAAGAAATAACAGAATAGGAATATCCCTATAAGCTCTATTGGGGAATTATCTACAATAAAGGCCCGGCTGAATATTCCGTAAAGGAATACGCAGCCGGGCTTTTGTTTAAATATAATAATTCATTGGTTATGTAGGGGTGCTTCATTGTGCTTCATTGACGGGGCATTTATTTTGGGGCATTATTAAGAGAGTGAAATATAAATGAACTGATCTTATGGGAGATGAGCGTATGCTGTCGACAGAACAAATATTAGAAGTCATGTCGGGGCAAGGACTGCGAATCACCGACCAACGCAAAACGCTTGCCCAGTTATTCGGCGAGAATAAGGGATATTTGTCAGCGAAGGATGTATATGAGCATATGGGCCGCAAGTATAGCGGGCTTAGCTTTGATACGGTGTACCGCAATCTTCGTGTAATGGAAGAGCTTGGTGTGCTTGAACAGATTGTCTTTGAAGACGGAGTGAAGTTCAAGGGAAGCTGCAATCATCAGGATCATCACCATCATATGATCTGCCTTCAATGCCAAAAGACCTACCCGATTAATTTCTGCCCGATGAATTTAACGGATACACCCGATCAATTCCGGGTAGTCAAGCATAAATTTGAGGTGTTCGGTTATTGCAAAGAATGTGAAGAGAACCGGGAAGAAGAACTAGTTGCAGCATCAGATAAACAAAAGGGACTTTAGAAATGGTGACCCTACGCAGAACGATTCAGGCGCCTATTCGGGTGTACCGCAGGTACATTTCCCCTATTAAACCAGCAACCTGTCGCTTCTATCCAACCTGCTCTGCCTATGCCTTGGAAGCCATTGAAGTCCATGGTCCACTGAAAGGCTCATGGCTTGCAGCTAAGCGGATTGCCAGATGTCATCCCTTTCATCCTGGAGGACTTGATCCTGTGCCGCCGCTTCAAGATGAATCTGCTGAGAAGGATTCTGCCCCTGCGACTTGACATGGTGCCTTACCTTTGGGTATATTCACAAGTAATAGTATGAATTCCGAAGAACGGATAAGTAAATCGTTACGTCCATTACAGAGAGCCGGAATGTGCTGAAAGCCGGTATGGAGCGTTAGATTGAATATGGTCCGGGAGGAACTGTGTTCGAGCGGGGACTGCAATTGAGGTTCACGTAAGATAACAGCGTGATCCAGCGTTAATGGACAGTTCCCGCGAGGGAACTGGCGAAGCCTGTGCTCTGTGAAGAGACAGGAAATTTGGGTGGTATCGCGTGAGTTATACTCTCGCCCCATTATGGGGACGGGAGTTTTTTGTTTTTTAATAAGAAAGGATGATTACCGAATGAGTGAGAAAAAAACGTTTTACCTAACGACACCAATTTATTATCCGAGTGACAAGCTACATATCGGACATGCTTATTCAACCGTGGCAGGAGACGCAATGGCCCGTTACAAACGTCTGCGCGGCTACGAAGTGCGTTATCTAACCGGTACAGACGAACATGGACAAAAGATTGAGCGGAAGGCAGAGGAAGCAGGAAAGACCCCTCAGCAGTTCGTAGACGACATTGTTGTTGGTATTAAGGAGCTATGGCGCAAGCTGGACATTTCGAACGATGACTTCATCCGTACTACGGAAGAGCGTCATAAAAAAGTGGTACAGGATATTTTTGATCGGTTGCTGCAGCAAGGAGATATCTATAAAGGTGAATATGAGGGCTGGTATAGTATCCCAGATGAAACCTTTTACACAGAAACGCAATTAGTTGATATTGTGCGTGATGATAACGGTGTGATTACTGGTGCAAAAAGCCCAGATAGCGGCCACCCGGTTGAGCTGGTGAAGGAAGCAAGTTATTTCTTCCGGATGAGTAAATATGCGGATCGGTTACTGCAATTTTACGAGGAGAATCCAGAGTTTATTTTGCCGGAATCCCGTAAGAACGAAATGATTAACAATTTCATCAAGCCCGGACTGGAAGACCTGGCAGTTTCCCGCACAACCTTTGATTGGGGTGTAAAAGTTAAGGGCGACGAGAAGCATGTCGTGTACGTGTGGATTGATGCTTTGACTAACTATATTACTGCTCTGGGTTATGGTTCCGAGGATCGCACCTTGTATGACAAGTTCTGGCCCGCGGATGTACACATCGTTGGTAAAGAAATTGTTCGTTTCCATACAATTTACTGGCCGATCATTCTGATGGCGCTTGGTGAACCCCTTCCGAAAAAGGTATTTGCCCATGGCTGGTTGCTCATGAAAGATGGAAAAATGTCGAAATCTAAAGGTAACGTAGTTGATCCTGTGACACTGATTGATCGTTATGGCTTGGATGCATTACGATATTACCTGCTGCGCGAAGTACCGTTTGGTTCTGATGGCACGTTCACACCGGAAAGCTTTGTAGACCGGGTTAACTATGACCTTGCCAACGACCTTGGTAACCTGTTGAACCGTACAGGGGCTATGGTTGAAAAGTATTTTGCAGGCGAGATTCCGGCATATGACGGGAATGTAACAGCATTTGATGGTGAGCTTCAAGCTGCAGCTGAGAATACTTATGCCAAAGTAGAAGAAGCTATGGAAAAAATGGAGTTCTCCGTGGCGCTGACAGCTATCGGAACATTCATTAGCCGCACCAACAAATATATCGATGAGACCCAACCTTGGGTACTTGCCAAAGATGAAAATAGAACTGCCGAGTTGGCTTCTGTGATGAGACATCTTGTGGAAGGTCTGCGTACTGCTTCAATCCTGCTGCAGCCGTTCTTGACACAAACACCAGCGAAGATCTGGGAACAGCTGGGTATTGAGCCTGGTGAGTTAACGACTTGGGATAGCGGTAAGACTTTTGGCCTGATTCCGGCGGGAACAAAGCTGGTGAAAGGCAATCCAATCTTCCCGCGTCTGGATGTGGAGCAAGAGGTAGCTTATATTGCCGAGGCTATGGGCGCTGGCAAAGCTGCGGCTGAAGTGGCGGAAGCGGCTGCTCCTGCTGCTGCGGACTCCGAGCCAGTGGAAGAGCATAAAGAGGAAATCGGCATTGACGATTTCGCTAAAGCAGAGCTGCGTGTTGCTCAAGTTATTGCTGCAGAGCCAGTGAAAAAAGCTGACAAGCTGCTGAAGCTGCAACTGGATCTGGGTTATGAGCAACGGCAAGTGGTTTCTGGTATCGCGAAATTCTATACACCGGAAGAGCTGGTAGGACGTAAAGTGATCTGTATCGTAAACCTTAAGCCAGTGAAGCTACGTGGGGAGTTGTCCCAAGGGATGATTTTGGCGGCTTCTAAAGGTGACCAGCTAACGATCGCTACCGTGCCGGACAGCATGCCAAACGGAGCAGTAGTGAAATAAGACAATACTGTTGTAGAAATTTTTTAATGAGGTTGTTTGATCAAGGGAATGCTTCTTCAGCCGGGTTGGCTGAGGGAACATTCCTTTTTTATTAAAGGCGATATTGCCGTTTCTTTTTGGATACTTTGTTGACTTATCGTAACGATTACTATTATACTACTAATAGTAAAATTTACGATTTGAGGGGTAGATCAATATAATGGCAGCAATGAAATCGCGTATAAGTTTGCTCGTCCTTGCACTGGTACTGGTATTTACACTAAGTGCATGCGGACCTAAGAGCAGTGGAAGTATAGTTGAAGGGAAAGTAAATGTAGTTACAACCTTTTATCCTATTTACGAGTTTGCTAAGGAGATTGGCGGGGAAGATATCAATGCTATTAACCTGCTTCCAGTGGGTGTGGAGCCACATGATTGGACACCGCGCAGTCAAGACATTATCAACACTTCTAAGGCACAGCTATTTCTATATAACGGTGCAGGCTTAGAAGGCTGGGTTCCTAACTTTTTAAAAGGCCTTGATAGCAGCAGTAAAGTTAAGGCGGTTGAAGTAAGCCAAGGTATTGATTATATCATGACCGATGAAGATGACGGGCATGATCATGGGGCAAGTGAGGAAGAGTCTCATCAAAATGAGGATACGGATCATAACAGTAATGCCTCAGGAGACAGCCTGCATACGGACCCGCATACTTGGGTAAGTCCAAAATCAGCCATTACTATGGCTCAGAATATTAAAGAAAGCCTTCAGTCCGTGGATCCTGAGCATAAAGAAGGTTATGAAGAGCGTTACAATAAGCTTGCTGAACGTCTGCAGGCATTAGATAGTAAATTCAAAGAGGAGCTTGCTAAGCTGCCCAACCATAAGATCGTAGTATCACATCAGGCTTTCTCTTACCTTGCCCGTGATTATGGATTGGATCAGCATGCGATTATGGGACTTTCGCCGGACGCCGAGCCGCGCGGACAGGATTTAGTGAAGCTTGCGAAAATGGTAAAAGATGAAGGGATCAAGTATATCTTTTTTGAAGAGCTTGTCTCCGATAAACTGGCTAAGACACTTGCAGCCGAAGCGGGCGTTTCCACTATGGTGCTTAATCCGGTAGAGGGACTTACTGCGGAGCAAGAGAAGAACGGAGATAATTACTTCACTCTGATGGAGAAAAATTTGCAAAATCTGATTATGGCCTTACAATAATAAGGAAAGTATAAGGGAAAGGCGGTACTTAAGCATGCAATCGGTATCCTTGGACTGCCATCAGCATATCATCGATATACAGGATCTTTCTTTTTCATATGGGGAACAGAAGGTGATATCGAATCTTAACTATAGTGTAAGAGAACGAGATTTCCTTGGTATCATTGGTTCTAATGGTGCTGGTAAAACAACATTGATGAAAATGATCGTCGGCTTGCTTCCGGCGAGCAGTGGTGAAATTAAATTATTCGGAACGCCTGTCCGCAAGTTTAAAGACTGGGAACGGATCGGATATGTTCCGCAAAAAAATGCCTTCAACCCATTGTTTCCAGCAACGGTGCGTGAAGTAGTTCTGTCAGGTCTATATAATAACAAGAATCTGATCCGCAGAGTATCTAAGGCTCAGCATCGTCAATGTGAGGATGCACTTGAAGTCATGCGGATACAAGATATTGCGGAGAAAAGAGTAGGCCAGCTGTCAGGCGGTCAGCAGCAGCGTGTTTTTCTGGCTCGGGCGCTGATTAACCATCCTGACCTGCTGATTTTGGACGAACCTACCGTGGGTATTGATGCCGAATCACAAGCGGGATTCTTTGAATTAATTACGCATATGCATGCTCATCATCATATGACCTTCCTGATGGTGTCGCATGATATCGACATGATTAAAAATTATTTAGGTCATGAGCCCGTGCAGACAAATGGTAAAATCAACTTTTACTCCCGCCACTCACATGATCTCCAGAATTGCACAGAAGAGAACCTGCAGCACACGCTCTCTTAAGTCATAATTGAACTCTGAACAGGGGTGCCTCTGTTCTCAGGGCATACATAACTTGCGTGTGGAAGTTAGTCAGTAGACATGGTTTTATTAAGAGGTATTTTAACCTTGTTCCTATTTCTTATTTTCTCTTACCTAAGCACCACCAAAGTACAAGCGTGTCCCTTTAGGGACGAAAGCGATCTTTCCCCGACCTATCTATGTTCAGTAACACTAACTCCTACGCTAGTTGCACTTAACGGGTGTCCAGAGGGCAGAGCCCTTGGGGCCCTCCCTTGGAAGGGAGGGTTTGGGAGGGATCGAAAAGGTTTGAAAAAGGTTTGAAAAAGGTTTGAAAAAGGTTTGAAAAAGGTTTGAAAAAGGTTTGAAAAAGGTTTGAAAAAGGTTTGAAAAAGGTTTAAAAAAGGTTTTAAAATGGTTTTAAAATGGTTTGAGTTTGTATGAAGGAGAGTTTAAGTTGGAAATACTATTTAGCGATTTTTTTCAGCGGGCGCTTGCGGGCGGACTGCTGATTGGTATAACGGCGCCGCTTATAGGCGTTTTTCTTGTGCTTAGACGATTATCCATGATTGGTGATACGCTGGCTCATGTTACTATAGCGGGGGTAGCACTCGGTTTTCTAACAGGATTTTATCCGCTGGGCGCAGGCCTTATCTTTGCAGTGGTAGCGTCCTTCGCGATTGAAAAGCTTCGCAAGGCTTATAAGAGTTATGCGGAGCTGTCGATTGCCATTATAATGTCCGGCGGAGTGGCGTTGGCTTCACTCTTTTTCACCTTAGGAAAAGGTTATAATGCTGACGTAATGAGTTATTTGTTCGGCAGCATTTATACGCTCGATAATACTGATTTGATCGTGGTAGGCATAGTGACTATAGCTGTTGTAGTAGTAGTATCGATGTTCTTTAAAGAGTTCTTTTTGCTTAGCTTTGAAGAGGATGCAGCAAGTGTAAGTGGGCTGCCGGTGAAGCTGCTTAACATGCTGATCACCATCCTGACAGCACTTGTGATTAGCACAGCGATCAAGATTGTGGGCTCGCTATTAGTATCTGCTTTGTTGACTATTCCGGTCGCAATCAGCTTATTGCTATCTCGTAGCTTTAAATCCTCGGTCATCCTGGCGGTTATCATTTCGGAGATTGCCGTTGTAGGAGGACTAGTAGTAGCTGGAGTGTGGAATTTGGCTCCCGGTGCAACTATTGTGCTTTTGCTCATATCATTATTGGTATTAACCTTGATCGGTAAAAAGGGATTGCCAGCATAAACAGCGAATTAAGTAATCGGTATCGCATTAGGCAAGCGTAAACGCCTTCGGTGTCCTTGTAAGGACGATAAGCGTTTAGGTGTGAATATAAGAAAAGTAATAATGAGAAATTAATCCTTTCTTATATTAAAAAAAGGAGCCATAAGCAGCTCCATGAAGTGACTCGAATGCCGGAAGGAGAGCCGCTATTTTGTCTAATATCAATGCAGGAATTGCTTTAGCCGCAGGGGTGGCATCGTTTATATCGCCATGCTGCTTACCGCTGTACCCCTCTTATTTATCGTACATTACCGGGTTATCCGTTCAACAATTAAAATCAGGCAGCAACTCTAAAGAGGTTCGTGTACGCACCCTGACTCATACATTGGCATTTATATTAGGTTTTTCTGCTGTTTTTTACACACTTGGTTTTGGGGCTGGGTTATTCGGGCAATTCTTTAATGGCCAGCGTGATCTGATCCGGCAATTGTCGGCGATTCTAATTATTGTAATGGGTTTATTTTTGATTGGGATTTTTCAGCCCCAGTTTCTACTTCGCGAACGGAAGCTTGATTTAAAATGGAAACCGGCGGGTTATGTGGGCTCCTTTATTTTCGGAATTGGTTTTTCTGCTGGTTGGTCACCTTGTATCGGACCGATTTTGACGGCAATTATTGCACTGTCGGCAAGCGATCCAGGCACTTGGTTTACATTGATTACCGCGTATAGCATCGGATTTGCTTTGCCATTTTTTCTTTTAGCCTTTTTCCTTGGCGGAGTGAAGCGTATCCTCAAGTATTCGAATCTGCTGATGAAGATTGGCGGCGTCCTAATGGTATTTATGGGTGTTTTGCTGTTCACGGATCAAATGTTCCGGATAACAGTGTGGCTACAAGGAATAACGCCGGATTGGCTAATTTTTTAAAATACAAGAATTTTTAGAGCTTAGGTGAAGTAATCAATACCTGCTTCAGGAAAATGCTCGAAAATCCGCTCTGTGATAAATTCTCGCAGGGCGGTTTGCTGTTCATCCGGATAGACATATTTGTTCTGTCCCCAGCGGCCCCATTTCTTTTTACGTTTCTCCATGTCCATTTCTAGTTTAGATTTCGGATAACGTTTCTCAATTACAGTCTTGTCTGTTTTGGTGAATCGGTGCTGAATCATTTCAAAGGTTAGACCTTTTCCTATTTCCGGCGGGAGGGTCTTGGCTAATTTGGCCAGCAGCTCCGCGTAGCCTTCCTGCCAGCCGTCATACCAAATAATTGGGGCAATGATGAAGCCCAGTGGATAGCCGGCACGTGCGACCTTTCCAGCCGCTTCAATTCGCTCTTCAAACCGCGAGGTAGCAGGCTCGAAATTTTTGATCACATAGTCAGCATTTACGCTAAAACGAATTCTGGTATGTCCGTTATGCTGCAAATCGAGTAGAGGTTCAACATGTTGGTATTTGGTCACAAAGCGCAGGCGGCCAAGGGGCTCCGCTGCCATGAATGTGATGAGTTCTGACAGAGATCCGGTAATATGCTCCAGTCCTAATGGATCTGAGGTACAGGCTGCTTCAAAAGTCGTGATTTCAGGGCTACGTTCCTCGATATATTTTTTGGCGGCGTCAATGATGTCTTCGGTGTTTACATATACACGAATGTAAGGCTTTGCACCTAAAGTAGTCTGCAAATAACAATAATGGCAGTGGCCCATGCAGCCAGTTGCGATCGGAATTGCATAATCTGCGGAGGGTTTGGATTGGTCAAACTTTAAGGTTTTGCGCAGGCCGACTACAAGTGTTCTTTTGGCAATTTTATATTGCTCGACCTCTGTGTCACCCGGGAAATTCATTATGCGGTTATGCGATGTAGTCATGCGATAGGGAATATTGTTAGCCTTCACCCATTCCATGATCCGTTCACCTTTCGGGTAATTTAAAGCATCCGGCTCGAAGAAAACAAGCTCTGGTTCTCTTTACGGGAGGGGTCTCAGGTGTCACTATAGTCATGAATTCACGCTCCTTCTGAAAGATGAGTAAGTTTATTATGCCTAACTGAGTCTCATTAGAAGCATGGCAATCATGGGTAACTCCTCAGCATGTTCTCTTGAAGGACTTGCCAAGGGGCGTTAGAAACATGTATCATTGTTAGAGCAAGGTTTGGCTCGGCGCCAGGTTCATTATAGAAAAGAGGTAAATTTTAATGCCAACACCCAGCATGGAGGATTATTTGGAGCGCATATATAAGCTCATTGATGAGAAAGGTTATGCGCGGGTCTCGGATATTGCCGAGGGACTGGAAGTACATCCCTCCTCTGTGACCAAGATGATCCAAAAACTGGATAAGGACGAATATCTCATCTATGAGAAATATCGTGGGCTTGTCCTAACCAACAAAGGGAAAAAAGTAGGGAAACGTCTTGTTGATCGTCATCAACTATTGGAAGAATTCCTCGGTTTGATCGGAGTACAGCAGGAATTTATCTATAATGATGTTGAAGGGATCGAGCACCACCTAAGTTGGGATTCGATTACACGTATCGAAACGTTGGTGGAATATTTCCGCCGCGATGAAGAACGTCTGCAGACTTTATATGCTATTCACAATGAACTGGCAAGCGATTCTTGAAATGTTTTTTCCCGAAACGGATACCGTCCTTAAAGTTATGCCCAGCAAGGCTTTGGTGAGCATAAACTACTTGATGGTATAGCCGTTTCTATTTTGTTTAGTGCAACCTTTCCCAGTTTTTAGCGTCAAAACGGATAAGTCCTTTTTCTGGCTGAGATTGATACCGCTCTTTTGAAGGGTGGAATCGGTACATCAACTTGGAGGATTGATCCGTTTTTTCTTTTTTTATTGGATACATATTATTTTAGATTTGGGGAGGAATTATGAATTATCGTAAATGGATGTTGGGATTGCTAGTATTAGTATTGTTTCTGCCTTTATGGTCTCCTGGGGCACGTGCGGCAGCTGTGCAGATTACCATTGAACTGGATGGCGAGGCGCTGGCAAGCGATGTGCCGCCGTATATCACAGCTTCGAATGTAACGATGGTGCCAATTAGCGTCATTAGTAAAGGGTTGAGTGCTGGAGTAGTTTGGAATCAAAGCAGTAAGACAGTTACAATCACGCAAGGAGATACAGAGATCAAGCTGACCAGTGGCCAGAAAAGTGCATTAGTTAATAATGCTTCTGTAGCCCTCGACACCTCAGTACAGATTAAGCAGGGACGGGTTATGGTGCCGCTTCGTTTTGTAAGTGAGCAATTGGGGTTACAGGTTATCTGGGATCAGACTACCAAACATATTTCTTTGTACTCTAATACAGAGCCGCCGCAGGCTGCTGATCCGGAAACGCCAGCAGTACCTACAGCGACTCCAGTCGTTACGCCAACGCCGACCCCAGCCCCTACAGCGACTCCAAAACCGACCTCGCCAACAGTTCCAAGTATCCCTGGTGCGTCGGCTAACAAGGAGATGAAGGGAGCCTGGATCTCTACAGTATTTAATCTGGACTGGCCTTCAGTAGCTTCTGCAGGTAACGAAGCGAAACAAAAACAAGAATTTGATAATCTGCTGGACAAGCTAAAAGCTGTTGGTTTTAATGCTGTTTTTGTACAGGTTAGAACCTCAGCAGACAGCCTGTACCCTTCTGTTCTAGTTCCTTGGTCTAAGGTGCTGACCGGCACCCAAGGAAAAAATCCGGGTTATGACCCGTTGAGCTATATGGTCAGCGCTGCACATTCACGCGGTATGCAGTTCCATGCATGGTTCAACCCATTCCGCGCGACAACGGATGCTTCTACATCTGCATTAGCAAGTAATCATGTGGCTAAGTCAAATCCGGAATGGATTGTAGACGCAGGAGGTAAAAAATACATCAATCCAGGGATCCCAGCAGCCCGCCAGCATATTATCGATACAGTGTTGGAGGTCGTCAAAGGCTATGATGTAGATGGTGTCCATTTGGATGATTATTTCTATCCTTCAGGTGTATCTTTTGCCGATGATACTGCTTATAAGACTTATAACACGAAGAACCTGTCCTCTAAGGCGGATTGGCGCCGCGATAATATTAATGAATTCGTCCGCCAATTGGGAGAACAGATTCATAAGGTGAAACCGAAGGTTTCTTATGGAATTAGTCCGTTTGGTGTATGGCGTAATATCAAAAAAGACAGCACAGGTTCGGATACCACAGCTGGAGTTACCGCTTATGACGATATGTTCGCCGATGTTCGGACATGGATCAAGCAAGGCTGGATTGACTATGTCGCACCGCAAATTTATTGGAGTCTGTCCTTTAGCACTGCCCGCTACGATAAGCTAGTAGATTGGTGGGTTAAAGAGGTAGAGAATACGAATGTTAAGCTCTATATTGGGCAAGCTGCTTATAAGGTTGGAGCAAGTGACCAGAAAGCAGAATGGCAAAGTGGCGACCAAATCATCAACCAGCTTAAATATAATGAGAAATATAAAGAGGTTGCAGGCAGTATTATGTTCAGAGCAAATGACATTGTAGTCCGCAATCCGTTTGGATTATCAAATTTGCTGACCTTTTATTTTCAGTCCAAATAAGATAACTGTTCTAGATAAGGAGTCATGAATGCTCCCCCGTGCTCATAGATAAGCAATAGAATCTATGGGAAACGGGGGATTTTTGTGTATGGAGATTAACGCTGTGTTTGAAGGAGGGGGAGTAAAAGGGATTTCTCTCGCTGGAGCAGTTGAAGCCACGGAAAAGGCGGGGCGAACCTTTAAAAAGGTCGCTGGAACCTCCTCAGGCGCGATTGTAGCGACTTTACTGGCTGCGGGTTATGAAGGTGAGGAAATGAGTCGGATTATCCAAGGAACTTCTTTTTCATCGTTTATGAAGCGAGCTCCCATTTATAATACGGCTTGGGTAGGTCCTGCACTGCGAGTGTTATTGAAGAAGGGATTGTATTCGGGTGAAGCCTTGGAATCGTGGATGAGATCGCTTTTGCTTAAAAAGGGAATTATCACTTTTCGTGATCTGCCTCCAGGCAAACTATCTATAATTGCTTCTGACATTACCAATGGCCGGATATTGGTCTTACCAGATGGGTTGGAACAGTATGGAATCTCTCCTGAACATTTTGAGGTGGCTAAGGCTGTCCGTATGAGCTGCAGTATTCCTTATTTTTTTGATCCAGTGATGCTCAGGTTAAATGGACAGTCCGCTAGAGGGAAGTCTTTTATTGAGCAATTTGTATACGTTGTGGACGGAGGATTATTAAGCAATTTTCCTTTATGGCTATTTGACGGGATGAACGAGAATAGTAAAGTGCCGGGGAAAAGAATCCCTACCGTAGGGTATCAAACAGTAGGTAAAACCGACCCGCAGCCCCACAGGATTAGGGGACCATTCAGTATGCTGCAAGCTATGGTCAGTACCATGCTGTCTGCTCATGATGAGAAATATATTGAAGATGATAAATATGTCCGCACAGTAACCATCCCAACGCTTGGTATCGGCACGACCCAATTTAATATTACGAAGATGCAAAGCGACGAATTGTATGCCGCCGGACTGAAAGCAGGGGAAGACTTCTTTAAGGAATGGCGCCCCCGATAACAAGCAAGCTTCATAATATCAGAAAAAAAGCATCCCGCACGTTATTTTGAAACGTGGAGATGCTTTTTTGTGTTTGTCATAATTTAGTTAATGGTACTTCGGAAGCTGATCATCGTTTTTCCCTTTATTTCCTTCGATGACTTGGAAGGGATAACTTTTGCGTTTGCCTGGTGCTGCTTGTGTCTTGCGAATCCCAGCTACCTTGGTCATGGTTTTCTGCGAAGGTTTGACTTTGATTCTAGATCCATTACTGCTGCGAGCGTATTTCCCTGGTCCCATTTTGTAAGCATAATAGATAATCGCTAACAATACTAAGGGGAGAATCAGCTTCGACAGCGTGTAGAAAGGCTCAGTCAAGACTCCAATCACAAAACCGAATATTGCAAGAATTACTGAAATCCAAAAAATTAAAGCATGCCTGATCATAGGACACTCATCCTTTCGCAGGATCCAATATGCCGCCTGACACACTTGCCTCCGTATATCCTCTGGCTTCAATCTCTGCATCAAGCTCACGCATACGATTGAAAGAGGCGATGGATACTTCTACCTGATCATCCTTTGGTTCTTTGGTAGTGAGCAGCTGCAGCCATAGTCCAGGATATCCCAAGTATTTGAGACCTGGAATTTCTCTTACTGCGTTGGTACCCTTCAGAACCTCAAACGAAACACCGATTACGACAGGAAGCAGAATAATCCGTTGGATCACACGTTCCCAAAGATTATCCCATGGTACTACGGAGTAAATAATAACGCCGAGGATAATCGTCAGCATCATAAAACTGCTTCCGCAGCGGTAATGCAGACGGCTGTATTTCTGAACGTTCTGGACAGTCAGCTCTTCGCCTGCTTCAAAGGCGCTGATGACTTTGTGTTCCGCACCGTGATACTGGAATAGCCGCTTGATCACAGGTGTTTGCGAAATCGCCCATAAATAGACCAGCAAGAGGACCATTTTAATGCCGCCTTCTATGAGGTTGTGCAGTACATAGTTATCAAATGCATTCTTGAATAAAAAATCTTCGACAAATACTGGGACAAGCGTAAAAATGAGCTTTCCGAATAAGAAGGAGAGAATACCCATTACAGCAACGCCAAAAATCATTCCGAGGCTCCAGCCTTCGTCCTTTTTCTTCGGCTTAGCTTTCTCTTTCGCCAGTTCTTCGGGTTCCAATTCATCTTCGGCATAGGATTCAGCTGAATAGTTCAAGTGCTTAGAGCCTTTGGCGCTGGCATCTATAATACTGACAAGGCCGCGAAGCAGCGGAATCTTGCGCAGTTTAGTGACCCAGCTCTTATCGCTTCTTGGCACCTCCAAAAATGTAATCTCCTGATTCTTTCGTCGCACGGCTGTTACATTAATATGCTTGCCGCCGAACATGACGCCTTCAATGACGGCTTGGCCGCCATAGCTGGGAGTTTCCTGGGACAACCAATTCACCTTCCCGTAATTAATATGATTTATATAATACATTGTAACTAATTTTTGAAGACATTACTAGTTGGATCGCCTTTTGCTGCACATACTACCTTATAGGGACAAGGAGAGACAAATCGGTATTAAAATACGGAAAGCGAGGCAATTCTATGAGCAAATCACATCAACAACAATCAGATCATACTAATATTTGGTTTTTTGCGCTCGAATTAGGTTTTTTCGCAGGTTTGATTTGGGGAGGGCTGCACTGGTTAATCTACTGGTTCAGCTTTACCAAGGTTAGTCCTGGTTATTTAGCAGAGCCGTTTTTTAAACATACTTTTCTGACAACAATGTATGGACATCTCGTGGGTTATTTGTTTTTCATCTTATTTTCAGTGATAGCCTCACTGCTATATGTGCTTATTCTGCGCAAGCTGAAGGGACCTTGGCCAGGATTGGTTTATGGTGTTTTGTGGTGGGTAGTTATATTTATTCCCGGCTCGCAAATGTTTCTTATGCAGCCGCCTTTTAAGCTGCCGTGGAACACTGTGATTAGTGAGTTCTGCCTTTTTTTACTTTGGGGGATGTTCATTGGATACACAGCGGCGATTGAGTATACCGACGAACGAAAGCGTGAGCAAGCGACTGCACTTGCCTAACGGCTCGAAAAAACTTCTCAAGGGGATATCCCTATGTTAAAATACAATGTGGCTATTTCGAGAGGAGAATGAAAATGGGTAACGAGCGCGTCTCCAAGCTGCGTAAGGTTTTGCAGGATAAAGGATTGGAAGCAATGTTGATAACCAGCGGTTATAACCGCCGCTATTTAAGTGGATTTACCGGATCGTCCGGTTATGTATTGGTGACAAGCGATGATTGTTATCTGCTAACTGACTTCAGGTACATGACACAGGCTGCGGATCAAGCGGTAGGAGTTAAGGTTGTAGAGCATGGTCCTAAATTTATTGATACAGTACGCGAGTTGCTGCCAACAGGCAGTGAGGTACGTGTTGGTTTCGAACAGGATGATGTCTCATTCAGCGCTTATACCTCATATGCGGAAGCCCTTAAGCCGGCAGTGTTAGTTCCAGTTTCCAAAGCCGTGGAAGACCTCCGTATGTTCAAGGATGCTGAAGAGCTTGCTGTTATGCAACGTGCAGCTGATCTGGCTGATGCTACATTCAATCATATTCTGAATGTGATCAAACCAGGCATGACTGAAAGAGACGTCGATTTGGAAATGGAATTCTATATGCGTACCCACGGGGCAACTGCGTCATCTTTTGATACGATTGTTGCTTCAGGTGAACGTTCGTCCATGCCGCATGGCGTAGCAAGCAGCCGTGTAATTCAAGGTAATGAATTTATTACGCTTGATTTCGGCGCATTACTCGATGGATACTGCTCAGATGTGACTCGTACCATTGCACTCGGAGCTCCAGATCCGAAGCTGAAAGAAATCTATGATATTGTGCTGGAAGCTCAGCTACATACGTTGGCACATATCAAACCGGGTATGACTGGACGGGAATGTGATGCACTGGCACGTGATATCATCGCTAGCTACGGATATGGTGATCAATTTGGACATAGCACGGGTCATGGACTTGGAATGGAAGTTCATGAATGGCCGCGTTTGTCCAAGCTGAGTGACGATATCATGCAGCCGGGAATGGTGGTTACTGTGGAACCAGGTATCTATTTGCCGGGGATTGGCGGAGTACGTATTGAAGACGATATTGTGATCACCGAGAGCGGAATATCGCTGCTGACCCATTCGTCCAAAGAATATACAGTACTGTAAGTATGAAAAAGTAGTGGTTTAATTATCGAATTCAGGAGGGATTTTTAGTGATTTCAGTAAACGATTTTAAGACAGGCTTGACCGTAGAGGTGGACGGTGATATTTTTACCGTTCTTGATTTCCAGCACGTTAAACCAGGTAAAGGTGCAGCGTTCGTTCGCTCTAAGCTGAAAAACCTGCGCAATGGTAACACTGTAGAGCGTACTTTCCGTGCAGGTGAAACTATTGGCCGTGCTATTATTGAGAACCGTGGCGTGCAATATTTGTATGCAAGCGGATCTGAGCATGCTTTCATGGACAACGAAACCTATGACCAATTCGAATTGTCCAGCAAGCAGCTTGAATGGGAATTGAACTTCCTTAAAGAGAACATGACTGTAAACATCATCAGTTACCAAGGTGAAATCCTTGGGATCAACCTGCCTACCAGTGTAGAGCTGAAGGTTGTTGAAACTGAGCCAGGTGTGAAGGGAAATACAGCTCAAGGCGCTACTAAATCGGCCAAGCTTGAAACAGGTCATTCTGTACAAGTTCCTTTGTTCATCAATGAAGGAGATGTGCTGCTTATTGATACTCGCGAAGGTAAATATATCTCCCGCGCGTAGGAAGCATCATACTTGCTGAACTTATAACCAATCAGCCTCCCCCGTTATTACGGTGGGGGGTTTTTGGTATATAAACGAGGATGCATGAGGAACAGTATAGGTGTGGGATATTATACTTACGAATTAAAGGATTAGAAGGAGGCGCATATGAGAAAATTAATTATATCTGAGTTCATATCCCTTGATGGTGTTATGGAAAATCCACAATGGACCTTCTCATTCGGAAGTGAAGAACAGGAGCATTTCAAATTTGCTGAACTGAAAGCTGCTGACGCTCTAATGTTAGGACGGACAACCTACGAAGGTTTTGCAGAGGCTTGGCCAAATATGGTTGAGCAGACGGGTGAGTACGGTGAAATGATGAATGGATACGCTAAGTACGTAGTCTCCACAACTCTCGAAGAAACAACATGGAGCAATTCAAGCTTGATCAAGGGCGATCTTGTTCAGGAGGTGTCCAAGCTGAAGGAGCAGCCGGGGAGAGATATTCTCGTTTTTGGCAGTCGTACGCTTGCGCAGAGCCTCATGCAGCTTGGCCTTGTCGATAAATATCAGCTTCTGGTCTTCCCGATTCTGCTGGGTAGCGGTCAGCGACTGTTCGATAACGTTGGTGAAGAGAAGACGTTGGAGCTAGTGGACTCCAAAAGATTCAGTTCTGGAGTGATGGCCTTGACTTATCGACCAGCTTCCCATTGAAATATTGGAAGACGAGTGAAATGAGGTCAGCTAGTGTGTTGAAGCTGACCTTATCTTTTTGTTAGCTTCTGGAAAATCAATAATTTTTTAATGAAATCATTAACGCATTACGCTATTTTCGTATTATACTGGTTTAAAGCGGGAAACCGATTAGAAGCAACTACATAGACCGATATGGGGAGTGAGTGGGACTTTGTCACTTTATGTTATGAAATTCGGAGGCAGCTCCGTCGGCGACACAGAACGCATGCAACGTGTTGCCAAGCGCATCGCAGACAAGCAGGATGAGGGACATCGCTGCGTTGTAGTTGTATCTGCTATGGGGGATACAACAGATGATTTGATCGATACGGCGAAGCAATTAAACGGGCAGCCGCCTGCACGTGAAATGGATATGCTGATGACAACAGGAGAGCAGATTTCCGTTGCTCTTTTGTCCATAGCTCTTCATGGGATCGGGCGGAATGCAGTATCTTATACAGGATGGCAGGCCGGGTTCCGTACAGACAAAACCCACGGTAGAGCTCGTATCAATGATATTGATCCACACCGTGTAGTAGCGTCTTTGGAACGCGAACAGATCGTTATCGTTGCCGGTTTCCAAGGGATGACTTTGGATGGTGAGATCACTACCCTGGGCCGCGGAGGATCGGACACGACAGCTGTAGCCCTTGCGGCTGCTATTCAAGCAGATGTATGTGAGATTTATACCGACGTTGATGGTATCTATTCTACAGATCCACGCATTGTGAAAACAGCCCGCAAGCTGAACGAAATCTCATACGATGAGATGCTAGAGCTTGCCAATCTGGGAGCGGCGGTACTACATCCGCGTGCAGTGGAGTATGCTAAGCGTCATCAAGTTAAGCTGGTCGTTAGATCGAGCTTTAATCATAATGAAGGTACTGTTGTGAAGGAGGAAGCAAGCATGGAGCAAGGAGTCGTAGTTAGTGGGATTGCTTATGATAAGAATGTAGCACGTGTCAGTATTCTAGGAGTACCTGATGTACCGGGTGTACTCGCTCAAGTCTTCGGCAAGCTGGCTGAAGAAGGCGTAAACGTAGATATCATTGTACAAAGTGGTGTGCAGAATGAGCAGGCTGACTTCTCATTTACAGTTTCACTTGATGAACTGGATCGTGCGAAGGAAGTAATTAAAGAAATCCATAAAACTTTACCTTACCGTGAAGTAACGTCCGAGGATAACCTCGTGAAGGTTTCTATTGTTGGCGCGGGTATGGTTAGCCATCCTGGTGTTGCAGCTCAAATGTTTGATGTACTCTCCCAAGAGGGAGTAAGCATTAAGATGGTCAGCACGTCAGAGATTAAGGTTTCTTGTGTAATCGAATCCGGCAATTTGCCATCGATCATTCAGGCGCTTCACACCGCTTATAATCTGGATACAACTGAGCAGGCCTTTGTTGGTGGTCCTAAGGATCGTCGTTAAGAGCCGTTTAATCAATAAAAAGGGAGATCCTACAGCTACTTAGCTACGGGGTCTCCTTTTTGGGCATCAGCTATAAATGAAAAGGAACGCTGCAGGTTTGAATGCAGCGTTCCTTTTTACATCTATATGGGTATTTATCCTAAACGTCTAAATCGGCCTAGAATTTCAACAGTCTCAAGTACATTGACGAAAGAGCTTGGATCCGTCTCAAGGATAGTCTTACGCAGCTCTGACAGCTCATAGCGGGTCGTTACGGTCATCAGCATTGTATTGCCCTCGTGACTGTAACCGCCCTCTGCGTTGACTACTGTGATGCCATGAGGCAGCTCTCTAAGACGATTCAGCATTTTATCCCGTTCCTTGGTAACAATGAAGCAGGTTAGCTTGACATGACGAATATGAATCATATCAACCACTCTGCTTTTCACAAAAATACAGAGCATAGCGTATAAGGCTGAGTCCCAGCTTTTAAAGAAGCCTAAACTCAGAATAACGATCCCATCCATTACGAAGAGTACATTCCCAATAGGAATATCCCGCTTACGTGTAATAATCGAGCCTAATATATCAAATCCTCCAGATGAGCCCCCGGCACGGAGAGAAAATCCAACCCCGCCAGCAATCATTACGCCGCCAAAAATACTAGCCAAAATCGGGTCTTTGGTCACTTTCACCGCAGGAATAATTGTCATGAACCAGGTGGTAGCTAAAACGGAAAGCATGCTTAGTAAGATGTACTTTTTCCCCACTGCAATAAATCCCCAGATCAGAACAGGAAGGTTTATCGCAAAATAAATGATTGAGATGTACTTCGGATTAGTTACATACCCGATGACTGAAGCCACCCCCGCTACCCCGCCGCTTAGCAGTTGATGAGGAATTAGAAATAATCTCATCCCTGCGGCGACTAAAAAAGCTGAAAAAATAATGATTGCCGCTTCTCTTACTGGTCTGACTACGGACCGCATGCTGAGCGGTAGCTCGTAATTTCGAACGTGCATGACACAAATCCCCTCTTTTTCTTATGTCTTTTTAGTTTGCCTTTTTTTGAAAATATAAACTCACTATATTTCCAATTAAAAAGGATACCACAGATGAAGGCGTTCGTAAAAATTATTTTATCGTACTGATTATATTTATTTATGAACCCACTCACTATGAATTCTTTCACAGTCTGATCTGTAAATCTGTCATTTCTCATTGTCTAAAGTGAAAAAGCCACGCATATCCATGAATAATAGAAAGCTAAACAAGCCTCAGATGTCTTTTGGTATGAATGAATTAGTAAAAGGAGTTGAGTTGATTGGACAAGTATGTGAGTTGGATGGCGACTCTGCGGTTGTTCTCGGGCAGTGCAGAGATTATAGCTGCCCTGATAATGCTCAGATTAAATCAGGTCGATAAGGCACTCGCTGTCAATTCTGGACTGGCTTTGGTAGGCCCGACCATATTGATATTGACGACAGCAATTGGCCTGACTGGGATGGCGCAGCAGCTGTCATGGAGCAAATTAGGCTGGGTGGGCTGCGGTGTAGCCTTTCTCTTAATCGGGATTTTGAAAAAATGATAGATGATAGGCATATTGGGCGCGTACAAGCATAAATATGGAATAAAGCAATTAAGTAGAGGACAGCTTGGGGGTACTTTGTATGGCAGATGACTGGCTGCAATTGTTTCCTGAAAAAGTAAGAGCACTGTTAAAGTGCCTTCCCCTTCCGCTGCTAGGAATGGTGGAGGAGATTCGTGTCCGTGAAGGTCGTCCGCTGGAAATTAACTACTCTGGTAAATATCACTTTCTAAGAGTGAATGGCAGTTTGACGCAGAGGCCTGAAGAAGCTTACAAGCCGGATCGGGAAGACACTCATCGACTGCTAGATCTGATCAGCAACCATTCGCTATATACGATGGAAGAAGAGCTGAGAAAAGGATTTATTACGATTCCCGGCGGTCATCGGATAGGACTTGCTGGTCGGACAGTACTGAGTGGCGGAGGTGTAGAACATCTTCGTGATATCACTGGCTTTAATGTCCGTATTGCTCGTGAAGTACCTGGAATCGCAGATGGAGTGCTGCCTTATTTACTGGACAAGGGGCGGCAGCGAATGATGCACACCTTGATTCTCTCCCCTCCACAACATGGCAAGACTACCCTACTCCGCGATCTCGCAAGACAAATCTCCTTAGGGGAATTGGGCAAGCGCGAAGGGAATAGACCGGGGCTGAAGGTGGGAATTGTTGACGAACGGTCTGAAATTGCTGGCAGCCGGCGTGGTGTTCCGGCCTTTGACGTGGGTCCGCGGACAGACGTTCTTGATGGGTGTCCCAAGGCAGAAGGCATGATGATGATGATCCGGTCGCTATCTCCAGATGTATTAATCGCGGATGAGATTGGCCGTCCTGAAGATGCCGAAGCGGTTACCGAGGCACTGCATGCCGGAATATCTGTCATTGCTTCCGCTCACGGAAAAGATGTAACAGAGTTGGCTCGTAGGCCGGGTCTTGGAGGACTGCTGGAACAAAAGATGTTCGAGAGATATGTCATACTCCATCGTTCAGAAGCAGGCCTCACGTTTCGTATTCTGGATGGCCAGAAAAGAGGAATGCTGCTTATCTCTCCCGGGGATCGACTAGGTGGTGATTTGCATGCTTAAGCTGTTCGGTGCTGTGCTCATTGTGGTGGCTGGTACGCTTGCAGGTCTCCAGTTTGCTCGTCAATATGCAGACAGGCCCAGACATATCAGAGGTTTAATAGCAGCACTACAGCGGTTGGAAACAGAGATCATGTACGGCTTCACCCCACTGCCGGAAGCCATGCGGCGGATTGGGAATCAGTCTAAGGACCCGCTGAAATCGTTGTTTGTCAAAACAGCGGAGGAGATGAGCCCTCCCTATGACAGAAGCGCCCAGGATGCCATCCAGCGGGCGATGGAAGCATATTGGAAGTCTACCGCTATGAAGGGGACAGAAAAAGAGATTCTTCGCCAGCTCAGCTGTACTCTCGGCACAAGCGATAGGTCGAATCAGAGCACTCATATCGCGTTAGCATTGCAGCAATTGAAGCAGGAGGAGTCGGTGGCCAGAGAGGATCAAGGCAAATATGAAAAGTTAAGTAAAAGCCTGGGTCTGCTGCTTGGAGTACTGATCGTCATTTTGATCTTTTAGCGAGGTGCCAGGAATGAATATTGAAGTCAATGCGATTTTTCAAATTGCCGGCATTGGCATAATTATCGCCATGATACACACGGTGCTCAAACAGATGGGAAAAGAGGATTTTGCACATTGGGTAACCGTGATCGGGTTCGTAGTCGTGCTGTTCATGGTGATTCGTATGCTGGACGGGTTGCTGCAGGAAATAAAAACGATCTTTCTTTTTCAATAGGCGTGCTATGGAGATTATTCAAGTTGTTGGGATTGGGCTGATATCGACCATATTGATTCTCGTACTGAAGGAACAAAAACCGATGTTCGCCTTTCTTCTTGCTACTACAACAGGAATTCTAATTTTTATGTTTCTGATCGGCAAGATCGGAATGATCCTCTCTACACTGGAGCGGGTGGCTGAGTCATCGGGGATGGAAATGATTTATTTGAAGACTGTTTTCAAAATCATCGGCATTTCCTATATCGCGGAGTTTGGTGCACAGATTGTACGAGATGCCGGTCAGGAATCGATTGCTTCCAAAATAGAACTCGCTGGCAAAGTGCTAATTATGGTACTAGCCGTACCCATTATCAGCATCATTATCGAAACCGTCATGAAACTACTGCCTGCTTAAAGCAATCGTAAAGAGAGCTGAGCAACGAATCGGGAGGAGAAATTATGCAAGAGCGCAGTGTTTTCCGTCCTCCAAAACTAAAAATAATACTGCTGCTGCTTCCATTCTTTTTCATTCTATGGTTTGCAGGTACAGCTCAGAGTGTGCAAGCTTCCTCAACACCAGAATCCGGCAGTTCTTCCCCGGTAGACCAGTGGGTCAAGAGCCAGGTGAATAATTTGCCAAAAGATAAAGTGGAGTCGTATTGGGATCAGCTGATGAAGGATTATGGTGGTTTTTTCCCGGACGGGGCCACACCTACGCTAATGGACATGCTGCTTCCAGGAGATAAGGGGCTCAGCTTGAAGGGTGTGTTATCTGGGCTTCTAGGCTTTATGTGGCATGAGGTGCTGTACAACGGAAAGCTGCTCGTGACGATTGTGATGATCAGTGTGCTCAGCATGATTCTGGAGACGCTGCAAACCGCTTTTGAGCGAAAAACGGTCAGTAAGGTCGCTTATACGCTCTGTTATATGGTGGTGCTGGTAATTGCCGTGAACAGCTTCAATATCGCTATTGGTTATGCAAAGGATGCTATCGACCGGATGATCGATTTCATGATGGCGATGATTCCACTGCTGTTCGCGCTGCTGGCTTCGATGGGGAATATCGTTACGGTCTCTGTCACCCATCCGTTAATTGTTTTTATGATTCATACGGTTGGCACCATGATCCACACCCTTGTTTTTCCGCTTCTGTTCTTCTCGGCTGTGCTGCATCTGGTCAGCGCATTGTCGGAGAAATATAAACTAACCCAGCTGGCTAACCTGCTGCGAAACATCGGTGCTGGACTGTTAGGTGTACTGCTAACTGTGTTCCTAGGTGTAATTTCCGTTCGAGGGATAACAAGCTCAGTAACGGATGGAGTCACCATTCGGGCCGCTAAATATATTACAGGGAATTTTGTTCCGGTCATCGGCAAAATGTTCGCGGATGCCACAGACACAGTAATCTCAGCTTCACTGCTGGTGAAGAATGCGATCGGGTTATCGGGTGTCATTATCATATTGTTCCTGTGTGCTTTTCCGGCAATCAAAATCCTGGTGCTTGCCCTTATCTACAACATAGCCGCCGCTGTGATGCAGCCGCTGGGAGAGACACCGATTGTAGTCTGTCTCCAGACGATTGGAAAAAGCATGGTGTACGTATTCGCTGCTTTGGCTGCTGTTTCCTTAATGTTTTTTATGGCGGTTACGATCATGCTGACTGCGGGCAACTTGACCGTAATGATGAGGTGAAGCAACAAAACCTTTAGGAGGGAAACCATGAGCTGGTTGGGCGGTTGGCTGCGGGAGATCATCCTGGTTGTGCTGTTGGCGTCATTTGTTGAATTGCTGCTCCCAAGCAAATCCATGGAGCGTTATGCAAGATTGGTGCTAAGTCTCCTAATCCTGCTCACGATGCTCAGCCCTATCGTCTCTCTCCTGAAAGGTGATGCAATCTCCGAACTGAGTGTCGCTATGGGACAGCAAGAGAAAGAAGGCGGTTTGTTCACTGGCGGAGGGAAGGGAGACCCATCCTTGGAACAGATTCTGGCAGATGGGCAAAAGCTTGCACAAGGCCGTCAGGAACAGAGTCTGCAGCTCGCTGCCGAAGAGGTGGCGGGTCAGATGAAAGAGCAGATTATCAGCGAGACCGGCAAACGCGGGGTTAATGTCACCGTAACGCTGGGCATGGGGAAGTCTGGCGGCACCGGTAAGGAAGATGTTCCTGTCATTTCTAATGTAAAGGTCTCTATGCCTCAGACATCGGCTAACTCCCCGGGTACTTCCGGAGCTTCCAGCACAGCGACTACAGCACCCATTACAATCACTCCTGTAGCACCTGTAGAAGTTAAAATTGGCGCTAATCCGGGAGATAACGTAGAGAGTGAAGCGACATCATCAGACGAACCTAATAAAGCAGTGAACGGAACTGTGGCTGAAGACAGCGCGTCCTCGAGTGAAATGGAGTCCATTGTAAAGCTGCTGGAACTGAAGTGGGATTTGGATCCCAAAGTCATTCAGGTGGATGGCGGCGTGGCTAGTAACGTCAAATCATGAGCTTACGGTTTCTAAATAACTATAATTTTTAGGAGGGATGGGAGTGGGCAATTGGCTGAAAAAGCTTGAGCAGTGGGCTGGGGGTGGGGCCGGCAGTCCGAAGAGAAGTCATACCTTTCGCTGGCTGATCATTCTGGGACTGCTGGGCGCAGCGATCATGCTATTCAATTCCTTCGTCAATGTGAAGAGGATTGATAACGAGAATACAGGGCGCGAGCCGCCGCTGAATCAGTCCTCACAAACGGCGTTGGTGCAGAGTGATCCAACCACAACAACCAATTCGTTCGACAGCATCGAACTAGCGATGGAGAACCGGATGAAGGAGATTTTGGAGAAAATCGTTGGCGTTGGTACAGTCGATATCATGGTTACAGTGGAGTCTACAGAAGAAATTGTCGTGGTGCGTAATATGAATGACTCCCAGCAGCTTAGTGAAGAGACGGATGCCAGTGGGGGAAAACGTCATACGACACAATATACGAGGGATGGCGAAATCGTAACCTACTCGCAATCAGGGGACGAAACACCCATTGTGACGAAGCGGATTAAACCTCAGGTACGCGGCGTACTGGTAGTTGCCAAAGGGGCAGAGAACAAGGTTGTTCGTGGACTCGTCGAGCAGGCTATAGAAAAAGGCTTGAACGTCCCGATCCAGCGCATTTCAGTAGTACCACGCAAACAAGAGTAGCAGGAGAAAGTCAATAAGTGAGTGCTTCCGAAGCAGCCACTAGATTAAATTTTAGGAGGAATATGGAATGAACGGCAAAAGACAAACGATATGGTTGGTTTCTATGCTCAGCTTGATGGTGGTCCTCTCTGCATACTATTTATTCACTGAAGACTCAGGTGCTTCGATTCCAAAAGACACGGCTGGCACAATGCAGGTTGATTCCCTGAAAGACACAGCAGGTGCAGCGTTGCCAACGGTTGGTGACAAAGGTGTTGTTGTGAACGAAGTTGTTAGTCAAGGCGATGTTGTTGCTGATGAAGGCGTTGTAGATAGCACTACTGGCGCCGCTACTACGGACGACAGCGCTACTGCCGCCAAAACGGATGACAGTGCTGCTACCGCTAAAACGGATGATAGCACTACTACTGCTAAAACGGACGACAGTACAACTACAGCTGCTAAGGACGATAGCAGTAAAGCTGCCGCAAATAGCAGTGACTCAGAGAAGGCAACAACCGACACTGCTGCTAAAGATGCCGCGAAAACAGATACATCTGCTAAAGATACAGCCGCAAATACAACCACCAAGACTCCAGCCAAAAATGACAAAGAAATTCTCGATGAAGTAGCTTCTCAAAGTGTATCGGCGAGCAGCATGTTCACTAACTACCTTTATGAACGTGAGCAAAAGAATCTTAAGAACCAACAAGACTTGCTTGCTTTGATTAATGACATGGATAAAACACCTGCTGATAACGCAGTCGCTCAAGAACAACTTCTCAATCTTGAAGAAAAAGAATCCAAAATTACCGGTATCGAAGAACAGCTTCAACAAAAATATGGAGAAGCGATTGTAAAGGAAGAAGCTGGAGACAGCTACAAAGTGGTTGTTCTCAGCGACAAACTGGATGTAAAACAAGCGGTTAGTATCGTGGATCTCGTAATGAAGGAACTCAGTGTATCTCAAGATAAAATTAGTGTACAATACGTTTCCGAGCAATAATAAGCTGTAAAATTAAAAGAAAAATGACGAAAGAGCTCGGGTTGCCCCGGGCTCTTTCCATTTTTACCGATTGTGATATAATACATAAAGTTATCTTGTCCGCTTAAGAAGTGGCTTCGAGAGAAAGCTGAAGGAGTGAACTGATATATGTTCAAGTTGAGCGAAATTAAGGAATTGATTAAATTGCTGGACCAGACCTCCTCTGTACATGAGTTGGAGATCGAAAGCGAAGGAATGAAGCTTGCAATTCGCAAACCGGATCGCCCTGAAGCTGATGGAACAGCAGTACAGGCGACTCCTTATGCTGCCTATCCCTTTACGCCTGCCCCGCAGCCGCAGAGCGTACCGCAAGTATCCTATCCGGTAGTTGGTGAAGTTCCTCCAGCGCAGCAGCCACAAGCAGCTGATGAAGGCAAACTACATAAAATTGTGTCTCCAATGGTGGGGACCTTTTATAGTGCCGCTTCTCCGGAAACGCCTTCGTTTGTTAATGTTGGAGACCGTGTAAGTGAAAAATCAACGGTTTGCATTATCGAGGCGATGAAACTGATGAATGAGCTGGAAGCGGAGATCAAAGGTGAAATCGTGTCTGTACTTGCTGAGAACGGTCAGCTTGTAGAATATGGTCAACCACTATTCTTGGTTAAACCGGAATAAATACCGCAGACTACTTAAGGAGCGGAAGCTTCGCAAAACTTTGGGAGGAAACGCATGAACATTCAAAAAGTGTTGATTGCCAACCGCGGCGAAATCGCGGTCCGCATTATTAGGGCCTGCCGTGAACTGGGCATTTCCACCGTCGCGGTCTATTCGGAACCCGACCGGGATTCACTGCATGTCCGGTTGGCTGATGAAGCTTACTGCATCGGTCCGATGCCGGCCAAGGACAGCTATCTGAACTTTACAAATATTATGAGTGTAGCCACCTTAACGGAATGTGATGCCATCCATCCTGGCTATGGATTTTTAGCTGAAAATGCGGATTTTGCAGAGATTTGTGAATCTTGCAATATTATCTTCATAGGACCTTCTCCAGATGCCATAAACCGTATGGGTGACAAGGCTGTGGCGAAGGAAACCATGAAACTGGCTGGAGTTCCGATTATCCCGGGCTCAGATGGTCTTGTAGGCGATGTAGAGGAAGCTGTCATGCTGGGCCGCGATATTGGTTACCCAATCATCGTTAAGGCTACTGCGGGTGGCGGGGGTAAGGGAATACGGATTGCTGAGGACGAGGAATCTTTGGTGAAGCAGATCACTGCTGCACAACAGGAAGCACAAAAGGCGTTTGGTAACGCTGGTGTATATCTGGAGAAATTCCTAACAGGCATGAAGCATGTGGAGATTCAGATTATTGCAGATAAACATGGCAATGTAGTGCACTTAGGTGAACGGGACTGCTCCGTACAGCGTCGTCGCCAAAAGCTGATTGAAGAGGCACCTTGTTCAGTGCTTACACCTGAAATTCGTGAAGCAATGGGTAATGCAGCAGTTCGAGCAGCACTTGCCGTTAATTATTCGGGAGCCGGAACACTTGAATTCCTGCTTGGACCGGATGGACAGTTCTACTTCATGGAGATGAATACCCGTATCCAGGTTGAACATCCAGTAACAGAAATGGTTACAGGTGTGGATTTGATTAAGGAAATGATCTCTGTAGCAGAAGGCAATCCGCTGTCATTCACTCAGGAAGATATCGTGATTAATGGCTGGTCCATTGAATGCCGTATAAATGCTGAAGATCCTGAGCGTAATTTCATGCCTTCACCAGGAAAAATCGGCTTTTATTTGCCACCAGGAGGCCTTGGCGTTCGTGTAGATAGTGCGGCGTACCCAGGATATACAATTTCCCCTTTCTATGATTCTATGATTGCAAAACTGATTGTATGGGCTCCTACACGTCAGGAAGCGATTGCGAAGATGAAGCGCGCCTTGGCTGAATTCGCCGTGGAAGGCATTCATACCACCATCCCTTTCCATCAGAAACTGTTGGAGCATCCTGTATTTTTGGATGGTAACTTTGACATTAAGTTTCTTGAAGAGTATGAAATTTAGGACGACTTCGGTTTGTTTGTCATAAAGTTCGTCAAATGATATAGTATGTTTAATAAGAGACGTGCTTTACGCTTGAAATCATGAACAATCTTTCTTGAAAGGTGTGAAGTCTAAAATGAGTACATTGCCGACAGAATACGAACGGACGGAAATCGGTGAAATCCAGATTGCTCCTGAAGTAATCGAGGTTATTGCAGGTCTGGCGACCGTTGAGGTTAAAGGTGTAGCAGGTATGAGCGGCGGATTCGCCGGTGGTATTGTTGAACTTCTTGGACGTAAGAATCTGTCCAAAGGAGTTAAAGTAGAGGTTGGACAACGTGAAGCTGCGGTGGATGTTTCTGTAATTATTGAATATGGCAATCGCCTTCCTGAAGTGGCTGCTGAAATTCAACGTAATGTTAAGCGCTCCATCGAGACTATGACTGGTCTGACTGTTGTGGAAGTGAATGTGCATATTCATGATGTGCAATTCAAGAACAACAACACTGTAGACAAGAACGAAGAAACAGAAACGATTCTTCGTGTGAAATAGCAGTCATCGTTCTTCCATAAACCCCCGACAGCAAAGTCGAGGGTTTACTCTAATTTAAGGAGGTTATGAGACTCGTGGCAAAAATTTTGGACAGACTTTTGCTGTTTGTCTACAGCTTAAGTATCGGAATACTATCTGTTATTGCCATCCTCCTCTTAAGCGGTGCGATTCCTAGAACTTTGGAGATTGAGAATGGACCAGCAGCTTATATTACAGCAATAATAGTAGCAGTTGTCTTGTTCCTTCTGAGCATCCGATTTTTCTACATCTCTCTGCGCCGTGATCGCGCTTCATTGCCTTCGGTCGATCAGCGTACAGAGTATGGGGATATCCAGATTTCAATGGAAACTATTGAGAATCTGAGTCTTAAGGCTGCCGGTAAAGTGAAGGGAATCAGAGATCTCAAGTCACGTATTCGTGTCTCGCAGGCTGGCCTTGAAATTACAATTCGTGCAGTAGTCGACGGTGAGCATTCATTACCGCTGCTTACCACAGAAGTACAACGTCAGGTGCATGATTTCGTGCAGGAGACAACCGGCATTCCGGTTGCTGATGTGTCTGTATATATTGCTAACCTCACGCAGTCTCCAAGCTTCAAAAGTCGAGTGGAATAGAGGTGAGTTTCCCTTATGTCTTGGAAAGAAGTATGGGAAAGTCACGGGGGTAGAATCGCCGGAGTGACTTTCGGCATTGGTCTGGGTTTGATTTATTTAATTTGCGGTTTTTGGGATATGCTGTTCTTTGCACTGGTAGTGTTCATCGGATATACGCTCGGCAAAAGAAAGGATACCGCGCAAGCGCCCCTGTTTCAATGGCAGGAGTTGGTTTCGCGATTATCCGGACGCTGGCGTCCCTTTAAGTGAACCGCGATAGTCTTTTTCCCGGAGCAGGAAACCGTAAGTTTGTGTTGTCCGTTGCCCCCGGAAGAAAGGCTTTGCGGTTTTTTTGCGACAAGGGATAGGTATATTTGCGAGCTTCCTCTGAAGGTATCTTCGCTTTGTGCAATAATCCTCACAGGATTAGGGAAAGAATGAATAAGTGTGAAGCGATATTTGGGTTGTAGACGTTGTTGCAGTACAAGTGAATATTTTAATGCGATATAAGATTTTAGGAGGAACACATGAAAAGACGTATAGCTAGAGAGATTATTGTCCAAAGCCTGTATCAGATGGAAATGAACGATGTGGAAAGCGCGGAAGCCGTAGAAATGCTGCTCGAGGAAGCTTCAGAAGAGAATGAAACCGAACGTGTAATCACGGACGAGATTCAGCTTAAACACTATGTGGTAGAGCATGTGAATGGGGTATGGGAGCACAAGGTAGCGATCGACGATATACTTGAACATTACCTGAAGGGCTGGCAAATGAGCCGTCTGTCACGTGTGGATCGTCAGATTCTACGTTTAGCAGCGTATGAAATGGTGTTCGCCAATGATGTGCCTGCGAAGGTTGCGGTGAATGAAGCGATCGATTTGGCCAAGCATTTTGGAACGGATGATTCCGGGAAGTTTGTTAACGGAGTACTCGGCAAGATGATCCAAGAGATAGATACTATTAAAGCTGACCATTCTTAATTTATAAACCATAGTAAAGTATATAAAAGGGGAGAGACTAACATGACAGCAGCAATCATCAGTGGTAAACAAGTATCCGAGGAAATTCGTATTAGCATTGCCCAAGAGGTTGCTGAACTGGCGAAACGCGGCGTAAAGCCCGGTTTGGCTGTTATTCTAGTAGGTGAAGACCCGGGATCTCAGGTTTATGTTCGCAATAAGGAGAAATCTTGTATCAGCTTAGGATTCCATTCGGAAGTGCATAAATTGGATGAATCCACTTCTCAAGAAGAACTTCTGGCACTGGTAGCAGAGCTAAACGGACGCGATGATATCGACGGAATTCTGGTTCAACTCCCATTGCCTAAGCATATCGAGGAGAAGGCTGTTATTGATGCAATCTCCGTGGAAAAGGATGTAGACGGCTTTCACCCTGTCAATGTAGGCAACCTGGTCATCGGTGCCGACAGTCTTCTTCCATGTACTCCTGCAGGAGTAATCGAACTGATCAAACGTACAGGAACAGGTATGGCAGGTAAACATGCCGTTGTAATTGGTCGTAGCAATATTGTAGGAAAGCCAGTTTCCCTCTTGTTGCAACGCGAAAATGCTACCGTAACTATGTGCCATTCCCGTACAGCTAATATGCAAGAGATTAGCCGTCAAGCGGATATTTTGGTTGTAGCGATCGGACGAGCTAATTTCATTGATGCTTCCTATGTGAAGCCGGGTGCTGTTGTCATCGATGTGGGCATGAACCGTCTGGATAACGGTAAACTCGCAGGTGATGTTGATTATGAAAGTGCAAAAGAAGTTGCCGGATACATCACGCCTGTTCCAGGCGGGGTTGGTCCGATGACTATTACAATGCTGATGAGCAACACGCTGATTGCGGCTAAACGCCGTCACGGCCTGGAATAGGGGTAAGATTCATGGCGGCAGAGCGGCAGGTTTATTCGATCAAAGAACTCAACCGTTATATCCGCATGAAGCTAGACTCGGATAATTTACTTTCGGATGTGTGGATTCGCGGAGAGATATCCAACTTTACACATCATGGCAGCGGGCATATGTATTTTACACTTAAGGACGAGAGCAGCCGCATTAAAGCGATTATGTTCGCTTCTCATAACCAGCGGCTACCCTTTATTCCGAAAGAAGGCGCTCGGGTAATTGCCAGAGGTAATGTGACCGTTTATGAACGGGATGGGCAATATCAGTTCTACGCCACACATATGCAGCCTGATGGGATTGGCAGTTTATATCTGGCCTATGAGCAGCTGAAGAGCAAGCTTGAAAAAGAAGGCCTTTTTGCAGAAGCTCGCAAGCGTTCGTTGCCGCGGTTCCCGAAGTGTATTGGTGTGATTACTTCCCCAACAGGAGCAGCTGTACGAGATATTGTGATTACGCTTCAGCGGCGGTTTCCGCAGGTAGCTATTGTAATCTATCCCGTACTGGTGCAAGGCAAAGGCGCTGCGCCTTCGATAGTGAAGGCGATTGGTGCGCTGAACGCCATGGGTGAAGCCGACGTGCTTATCGTCGGCCGCGGCGGCGGTTCGCTGGAGGAGCTGTGGGCATTCAACGAGGAGGAAGTCGCGCGAGCGATATCGGCATCAAGGATTCCGGTCATCTCGGCCGTCGGCCACGAGACCGATTTCACGATTGCCGATTTCGCCGCCGACCTCCGCGCGGCTACGCCCACAGCGGCCGCTGAGCTGGCCGTGCCTCACGCCGGCGAGCTAGCTGCGCAGCTTCGCCAGCTGCAGCAGCGGCTGCGCCAAGCGCTGCAACAACGCGCCCAGCGTGGACGCGAGCGCCACTCGGTGCTGCAGCGCTCGCTGGCGCTGGCAGGCCCGCGCCGGACGCTGATTCAGCACACGCAGCGGCTGGACATGCTGCGTGAGCGGCTCCAGCGCTCAGCGGATGCACGGCTCAGCCGTTCCCGCGAGCGTAAGGCGGTGCTGCATCACAGTCTGCAGCGGTTCCATCCGCGCGACAGTGTTGCCGCAGCACGTCAGCGCACGGACAGCATGCGCCGTGAGTTAATGGGCGCTATGCAGGCTCGTTTGCAGGAGAAGCGATCTCGCTATGTGGCAGAGATTCGTCACCTGGATGCGCTGAGCCCGCTAAAAGTAATGTCGCGCGGCTACAGCTTAGTGTATGACGAGGCGGAAGAACATTTAATCAAATCGCTGACCGAAGTGCAGCTTGGCGATCTTGTGGTGATAAAGATGAATGACGGACAGCTGAACTGCCAAGTATGGGGGATGAAGGAGGATGGCAAAGACGATGACGAAGGAAGCGGAACTTGATTTTGAAGGCGCTATGGACCGACTGGAGGAAATCGTTCGTGAGCTTGAACACGGCGACGTTCCTCTGGAGAAGGCCATCGATTTATTTCAGCAGGGCATGAAGCTGTCGCAGCTTTGCGGCAGCAAGCTGGAACAAGTAGAGCGTAAGATCGAAATGATTACCCAAGAGGACGGAGAACTGCGCAAAAAGCCGTTTGGTGCACGTCTGGAAGGGGACGCCGATGAATCGCTTTGAGAATGATCTGGAGGGAAGCTCCGCAAGTGAAAGCATGCGGCAGCCGCTGGAGGATTACATCGCATCGATAAGTGATTTGCTCTCACAGGAGCTTGAGACTATTCTTCCCGCAGCATGGACGGTTCCAGAAAATTTACAGCAAGCGATGAAGTATTCGCTAATGGCAGGGGGCAAACGCCTCCGGCCGCTGCTTGTGATCGCTGCTTGTGAATCACTGGGAGGCAGCCGTGAAGCAGCCTTGCCTGTTGCTGCTGCTATTGAGATGGTACATACCTACTCGTTGATTCATGATGATCTGCCTGCCATGGATAATGATGATTATCGGCGCGGTAAGCTGACGAATCATAAAGTCTTTGGTGAAGCGTCAGCTATTCTTGCGGGTGATGCGCTTTTGACCCATGCTTTTTACAGTGTGGTACAAGCCTCCCGTAAATTTGGCATCCCTGCTGATAATGTTTTATCCATAGTGGAGGATCTGGCGGAAATGGCGGGTCCACGCGGCATGGTCGGCGGTCAGATAGCAGATATGGAAGGCGAGCAAGGACTAACAGATCTTGCACAGCTGAAGTATATTCATCTGCATAAAACCGGAGATTTAATTATCTTTTCGTTGTTAGCCGGCGGACGTATCGCAGGGGCAACAGAGAAGCAGCTTGAAGCTCTGCGTGATTTTGGCACAAGCATCGGACTCGCTTTTCAAATTCAGGATGATATTCTTGATTTGGTTGGAGATGAAGGCAAGCTTGGTAAAAAAACAGGCAGCGATATCAAACAGCAGAAGGTAACCTACCCTTATTTTATTGGGTTAGAGGAATCTCGTGCTGAGGTGAAGCAGCTTACAGAAGCAGCTCAAAATGCTGTGCTGAATGGCGGTTTTTACGACAACCAGCGCCTGCTGGAAATTGCAGATTATTTAATGGCACGTGATCACTAAGTTTGAACTTTCGAAGCGGCTGTATTTCGACAGCCGTTTCGTTTGTGTTATAATGGTTTTTATATATTTTACAACATCTAGGAAAGCGGGGAACTATTCGTGCTGCTTCCACAAATAAATGATCCACAACAACTGAAATCACTGTCAGTCGAAGAATTAACTACTCTTGCAGAGGAAATTCGACGATTTCTGATTGAGAAGCTTACAGCAACCGGCGGGCACCTCGGTTCTAATCTGGGGGTGGTGGAGCTCACGCTGGCCTTACATTATTGCTACAACAGTCCTCGTGACAAAATGATCTACGACGTTGGCCACCAAGCCTATGTCCACAAAATACTGACCGGCCGTCAAGATCGCTTTGATACCCTGCGCAAATATCAGGGATTGTGCGGCTTTGTTAAGCGCTCTGAAAGCGAACATGATGTGTGGGAAGCTGGACATAGCAGCACCTCTTTGTCGGCAGCGATGGGGATGGCTATGGCTCGTGATCTTAAAGGCGAAGACAACAAGGTAATTGCCGTGATTGGTGACGGTGCGCTTACCGGCGGGATGGCCTTTGAAGCGCTTAACCACATTGGCCATGAGAAGCGTAAGCTGATGGTTATTTTGAACGATAATGAAATGTCGATTGCTCCGAATGTAGGGGCGATGCACAATTATTTAAGCAAAATTCGTTCGGACCGTCATTATTTGCGTGCTAAAGACGAGGTTGAAGGGCTGCTTAAGAAGATTCCGGCCATCGGTGGACGATTAGCGAAAACCGCTGAACAGTTAAAAAACAGTCTTAAATATATGATGGTACCCGGAGTATTGTTTGAAGAGCTTGGCTTTACGTATCTTGGGCCAGTGGATGGACATGATCTGGAGAAAATGATCGACACCTTCCATCAAGCAGATAACGTGGCGGGTCCTGTGCTTGTGCATGTGCTGACGACCAAAGGCAAGGGCTACAAACCGGCTGAGACTGATTTCTATAAATCGCATGCCATTTCCCCTTACAAAATTGAGTCGGGTCAGGCACTTAAAGCTGTAGGTCCTCCAATGTATACCGAAGTATTTGGCAGTACGCTGATTGAGCTGGGACGTGAAGATTCGCGCCTGATTGCAGTTACCCCTGCGATGCCAGGCGGTTCAGGGTTGTTTCCTTTTGCGAAGGAATTTCCGGATCGCATGATTGACGTCGGGATTGCCGAGCAGCATGCAGCAACCCTGTGTGCAGCTTTGGCTATGGAAGGGATGAAACCGGTATACGCCGTGTATTCTACCTTCATGCAGCGTGCCTATGATCAGATCGTCCATGATATTTGCCGCCATAACGCCAATGTTATGTTCGCCATTGACCGTGCTGGATTTGTGGGTGCGGATGGTGAGACTCATCAGGGTGTGTACGATGTTGCTTTTATGCGCCATATCCCTAATATGGTTATGATGATGCCAAAAGACGAAAATGAGCTGCGTCATATGATGAAGACGGCACTTGAATATAATGACGGTCCAATTGCTTACCGCTATCCGCGTATTAACGGAACAGGCGTGGCAATGGATGCTGAACTGCATACCCTTCCTATAGGATCATGGGAACGACTGCGTACAGGAGAAGGATATGCTGTAGTGGCATGTGGTCCTATGGTTCAAGTGGCTGAAGAAGCCGCTGATTTGCTGAAGCGGGAAGGGATTCAGGTGGGTGTTGTGAATGCGCGTTTCCTGAAGCCGCTTGATAACTCCATGCTTCTTGATTTGGCTCATGCTGGAACCAATATGGTTGTTATTGAAGAGGCTTGCCAAGCGGGAAGTCTCGGCAGTGCGGTATTGGAATTCTACGCGGAGCATGAAATTTATGACGCGCGTGTACATCTGATGGGTGTGCCCGACATCTTCGTGGAGCATGGCTCCATTAAAGAACAACGTCAGCAAACAGGCCTCACCGTAGAAGCGTTATGTGCACGTATCAAGTCCATGATGGCTCTAAGTGCTTATAATTACAAAACGACTTCGTCTTCCTAAGTGGAAGCCGGAAATTAGTAACCCTTGAACGATCGGGAGATGACCATGGAACACCGTAAAGAACGGATAGATGTACTGCTTGTGGAGCAAGGTTTTTATGAAAGCCGGGAGAAAGCTAAAGCTGCTATTATGGCAGGGTTGGTGCTCGCGGATGAGGAACGTATTGAAAAAGCTGGCATGAAGGTTTCGCGGGAGTCTACCCTTAAGGTTAAAGGCTCTGTGCATCCGTATGTCAGTCGTGGGGGCCTAAAGCTGGAGAAGGCTCTTCGCCAATTTAATATTGATCTTACGGGACGGAACATGCTGGACATTGGTGCTTCTACTGGCGGCTTCACAGATTGTGCGCTTCAGAATGGCGTAAGCCATGTGTACGCTATTGATGTTGGCTATAACCAGTTGGATTGGTCACTGCGTAATGATGAGCGAGTGAGCGTCATGGAGCGTACGAACTTCCGGTATATGACACCTTCAGATTTGCAGGGTCCTGTTCCGGACTTTGCCAGTATTGATGTTTCTTTTATATCCTTAAAAATAATTCTCCCACCCCTCAAAGCCTTGCTGCAACGTCCAGCAGATATCGCTGCACTCATCAAGCCGCAATTTGAGGCTGGGCGTGAGAAGGTTGGAAAATCAGGTGTGATTCGTGATTCCGCGGTCCATAAAGAGGTATTGATTAATGTACTGACTATGGCTGCAGAGTTAGGATTCGGTCTACATGGATTAACCTTTTCACCAATTACAGGCGGAGAAGGCAATATTGAGTTTCTTGCTCACTGGAGACTGACGCCAGAAGTGGTGGAAGGCGAAGAAGTATCCGTACAGCCGGCAGCTGCTGTTGCAGTCATTCCAGTGGAGGACTTCGCTTCCCTTGCTGATGAAGTGATTAAGCAGGCTACGGGTACTTTTAATGTGAGTTCTACTCATGGAAACTCCCCGCGCCGCTAGAGCTTTATGAACACCCCGTCAACCTCAAATGGTCAGCGGGGTGTTTTGCAGATTTGCTCAAATGGATTGAATTTATTAAAATAAAGACCCGGTATAAAATCCGGGTCTTTATATTTTGAATCTTTTTTGGATTTACTGTGCTCGTTGTAATTGTAAATTGCTGAATTAGCGAATAATATCAATTATGCGGAAAGCTCGTAAAAAGACAGCTTAGAAGCAGGATTTACCAGGGCTTCACGCGAATAAATCACCGAGGTGATTGATAGTGGCGGGTAGCTCTGACAAGGTCGTTATGGCGTTTATTGGGGTAGCATTATCGATTTTTATAATATATCGGATATATGTATGGCTGCAGAGTTCTCCGCGTTCTTTTATGAAGGATCAGATTCCGTTCAATAAAGTGATTATTCCACATCCCTCTATTGATATACTTGAGGATGAAGGATATGAGGTCGTTGGAGGGAAATTAAAAATCCCCTTGTCTTTCAACGTAAATGGGGCGCAGATGTATAGCCGGTTATTTATAGATTATGTGGCGACAAAAGAGGAAGGATCGTTATATTTAGTTATCCTTTCCAGACCACGCAAGCCTTTGGATTTCACTGGCAGCGGCTTACGTGATACCTTGCTTCCCTACCTGCTGATCTATCCGGAATGCAGCGGCGTTCTATATGTTAATGTAGCAACAGCATCGATCCATGTAATTAAGCTTGGCAAAGACGACGGAGAATCAAACTGAGTCCATATTTTTTATATACCAGGAGGCAACAATGAAGGGACAACGACATATTAAGATTCGTGAAATTATTACACAAAAGGATATCGAGACACAGGACGAGCTTGTGGAAGCCTTGCGTGAATCAGGTTTTCAAGTTACGCAAGCCACAGTATCTCGAGATATAAAAGAGCTGTTGCTCATCAAGGTACCCATGGATGATGGAAGATATAAATATTCACTTCCAACGGATCAACGGTACAATCCCATTCAGAAGCTTAAGCGCGTTCTTGTGGATAATTTTGTGCAGATCGATTCCTCGGCTAATCTTGTGGTGATGAAATGTTTACCAGGTACGGCTAACTCTGTCGCTGCTTTGATTGATAATATTGACTGGCCGCAAATTATGGGAACCCTTTCTGGTGATGATACAATCCTTATTATTTGCCGTTTACCTGAGGACAGTAAGACTGTAATTTCACAAATCATGGGTTATATTTCTTAATTATAATTAATCAGATGCCTGTCATCTTCTCGGAGGTGCTCTATTAGTGTTAGAAACCTTGTCTATACGCAATCTTGCCGTCGTTGAGGCGGTTGATGTGCATTTTTATCCTGGCTTCCACGTGCTTACGGGAGAGACCGGGGCAGGTAAATCCATTATTATTGATGCGCTTGGATTGATTGTTGGAGGCCGCGGTTCAGCGGATTCCATTCGTTATGGTTGTGAAAAAGCGGAGATGGAGGCGCTCTTCAGTCTTCCCAGCGGTCATCCCGTTTGGGAGACTTTGGAGCGTCTTGGCATTGAGGCCCAGCGCGAGGAGCATCTTATTATACGGCGCGAGCTTACCTCTCAAGGTAAAAGTACATCACGTGTAAATGGACAGATGGTCAATCTTACCATGCTTCGCGAGATCGGCGAGCAGCTGGTTAATATACACGGCCAGCATGAGCACCAGAACTTGCTGAAGGCGGAACGGCATCTGGGACTGCTGGATACATACGGAGAACCGATTATTGGTCCGCTAAAGGCAGTTTTTCAGGAAAGGTATTCTGCCTTCGCGAAGGTGGAGAAAGAGCTGCGAGAGCTGCAGGAATCCAGCCAGAAGGCATACCAAATGCTCGACTTATATCGTTTTCAGCTTGAAGAAATTTCATCCGCCGGATTAAAACCGGGAGAAGATGAATTACTTACCGAAGAACGGGTCAAACTATCCCACAGTGAGAAAATGATGGATTCCGTATCGGGTGCATATGAGCTGCTTTACGACAGACAAGGCTTGGAATCGATCGGTAATGTCATTTCCAGACTTGAGGATGCAGTTCGTTACGATGAGAAGGGTCTGCGAACAGTGCTCGAACAGCTGCAGTCCTCATATTACCAGCTAGAGGATGCTGCTTTTCAGCTTCGTGATTACCGGGAAAATATCGAGTTCAATCCGATGCGACTTGAAGAAATCGAGAATCGCCTGGATTTGATCACTGGACTCCGACGTAAATATGGAGAGAGTGTAGAACAGATTTTGGCTTATTATGAACAAATTCACCGGGAAACTGATTTGCTTGAGAATAAAGATGAATATCTGGAGAAACTGACGGCGAAGCGCGATTCGCTGCTGTCTGTATTAATGGAAGCAGCTACGGAATTAAGTGAAGCACGCAAGCTTTGTGCTGCTGATCTGGCCACCCAAGTGGAGGGTGAGCTTAAAGACCTTCAAATGGAAAGAACCTCGTTGCAGGTCAAATTAGACACGCTGGAGGACCCCCGTGGAGTGGAATACAATGGTCGGCGTATTCGCCTCACAAGACAAGGGATAGACAGCGCAGAATTTATGATATCCCCTAACCCGGGCGAACCCCTGAGACCTCTTGGCAAAATCGCCTCTGGTGGTGAGCTGTCGCGTATTATGCTGGCAATGAAAAGTATTTTTGCGCGCCATGATGCAATTCCAGTTCTGATTTTTGACGAAGTGGATACCGGTGTCAGCGGCAGAGCCGCTCAGTCCATCGCAGATAAGCTGTTTAAGCTATCCTCTACCTGTCAGGTGTTCTCCATTACTCACTTGCCGCAGGTGGCTTGTATGGCTGACCATCAGTACTTAATCCGCAAAAAGGTTGAGGATGGAAGAACCATGACTGAAGTGGAATCCCTAACAAACGATGGACGTGTAATGGAGCTGGCCCGGATGCTGGGTGGCGTAGAAATTACCGAAAAAACATTGCACCACTCGCAGGAAATGCTTAATCTGGCCGAGGCAAGTAAGGCTGCAACAAGCTAAGCGGAGCAATGATTGACAGTAATAAAAGCCTGGGGGCAAGGTTATCTTATAGGTACGCAATTGGCGACCACCTTTTTCGTCAAGCGAAAGAAGCAAAAGGGAGCGTGACAGCCATTGAAGCCTAACCTCAGGAAGTTAATGCCAGGCCTTTTATTTGCCTTCTTTCTTAGTTTATCGGGCATAACGGGAACAAATCTAAGTTCTGCTGCACCACTGCATGGTGAACCAGCCAAGGTGACTGCACAAGGAATTCATTCCGAGCTTAAGGTGATCCCGGGAGGTCAAACGATCGGTGTGAAAGTGAAATCAGCAGGTGTTTTGGTTGTTGGTCATCATCTGATTGAAGTATCCGAGAAATCTAAGCTTTCCCCAGGAGAGGTCAGCGGTTTAGTGCCGGGTGATCTGATGATCTCCATGAATGGTGAGAAATTGGATGAGTTGTCCAAGGTGGCCAAGCTGGTGGATCGTGCTGGTAAAGCGAATAACCCCTTGACCATTGTCTTCAAACGCGGAGGTAAAGAGCATACAGCTAAGCTAAAGCCCGCGTATGACATTCATGACAAAGTGTGGCGGTTAGGCCTGTACATTCGTGATTCAGCAGCGGGTGTCGGCACATTAACTTTTTATGCTCCCGAGCAAGGTGTATATGGAGCTTTGGGACATGTGATTACAGACATGAATACCGGTACCCCAATTGTTGTAGGCAGTGGTCATATTGTTCAGTCCAGTGTAACCTCCATATCCAAAAGCCAGGATGGCGATCCGGGCGAGAAACGAGCGCATTTTTTGAAAGAAAGCCAAGTGCTTGGAAATGTGGAGAGTAATACTGACTTCGGCATCTTCGGTAAAATGAGCTCCAATCCCGAGCACAGTCTTTACAAAGAACCGATTCCCGTGGCGATGAGTGATCAAGTCAAGGAAGGTCCTGCTGAGATCCTAACTGTAGTTGACGGACAGCAGGTGGAGCGGTTTAAGGTTGAGATCATTCATGTAGCACATCAGCAAACGCCAGCCACTAAAGGAATGGTGCTGCGGATCACTGATCCACGCCTTATCGATAAGACAGGCGGTATCGTTCAAGGCATGAGCGGAAGTCCTATTGTACAGGATGGCCGTCTCATCGGAGCCGTAACTCATGTATTTGTAAATGATCCTAAGTCCGGTTATGGGTGCTTCATCGAATGGATGCTTCAAGATTCAGGTGTGACCAAACAGGAGAATAGGTATTCATTAAATCTTAAGGCGGTTTAGCCTTAAGATTTTTTGTCGAACGATTACGAAGAACCTCGAACATTGAGATAAAATATTTAATTATAATCCAACGCAGAAAAAAAATAAAGAAAAATAATTTTCGACAGAAGGGAATTCGATCTCCATGTCGAAAACGTAAGAGACAAGAAAAAAATGTTATTTTCGAATAGCAGATATAATTAAGGAGGAAGCAGCCAGTGCAGAATATTGAAGTGTTGTTGGCCGATGATAACAGGGAATTTACGAATTTGCTTTCCGAGTACATTTCTGAGCAAGAAGATATGACCGTAACGGGTATCGCCTACAATGGTGAAGAAGTGCTTCAAATGCTTAGCGAAGCGCGTAAAATTCCCGATGTTCTTATTCTTGATATCATCATGCCGCATTTAGACGGCCTAGGTGTATTGGAACGTCTACGTGATATGGATCTGAATCCTCAACCGAAGATCATCATGCTGACTGCTTTTGGTCAGGAGAACATCACTCAAAGAGCTGTACAGCTTGGTGCATCCTATTATATTTTGAAACCGTTCGATATGGAGGTCCTGGCAAATCGTGTACGTCAGCTTGTCGGCTCTCAAGGCAGCATGAGCTCCTCCTCCAACATGTACAATTATTCGTCGACGTCCAGATCGAATGTAGTACCGCTCTCTAAGGGCAAGAACCTCGACGCTAACATTACCTCGATCATCCATGAAATCGGTGTCCCAGCGCATATCAAGGGCTATCAGTACCTGCGTGAAGCGATCACCATGGTATATAACAATATCGAGATCCTTGGTGCGATTACGAAGACGCTCTACCCAGCAATCGCTGAGAAGTTCAAAACCACGCCTTCACGCGTAGAACGGGCGATTCGCCATGCGATTGAAGTGGCTTGGACACGTGGGAACATCGACTCCATCAGCCATTTATTCGGTTACACCATTAATATCTCCAAATCTAAGCCTACTAACTCGGAATTTATTGCCATGGTAGCAGACAAGCTGCGGATTGAACATAAGGTTAGTTGAAAGGGTTAGGGGTAGTGCGGGGTAAGGGATTGTAGGTTGATGGTAGGTGTTTACAGTCAGTATATAAAAACCGATAAACTTGTTTTGAAGCCGATAAACTTTTTCCATCTCACCCGATAAACCTTTTTGGTTTATTGGGTTTTGTTTTTATTTAAAGATTAGCCATCTTATAAATGGTGAAACTCAAGCAGGGACATAGAACAATCGGGCGAACTGGTTAGATAAACTAATTTTCTATCCAGATACAGAACTACATTTATGAGTTAAGTCGGAGGAATCTTCATGAATTATTACGAATCAGGTGTTGAAAGAATTAGGAATATTGATGCGAATTTATACATTGAAATTTCAAAAAAAAGATACGAAGAAGTAAGATCTAAGGGTGAATATGAAGCAGATGCTAATTTGATTGCAGAGTATTACCGTAGAGTCGGCGTGTTTTTGCAGTTTATCTCAAAGGAAGCAGCAAGTATATACATAGGAATGGATATGTTATTAGGTTTTAAGATGGAGGAAAATGAGTGGGACAGTTTCTTAGAAACGTGTCCGAATTTTAATAAAATTGATATTATGCTTATGAAATTAATAAGTATACATTATTTACGCTGGTGCTCTTTGCTTGATGCGCGCGACAATATCGCATTGCAGTTTCCAGATATATATGAACCGATGATCAAATTATTTGAGAGAGGTGGGGGACGGATTAATACGCATCACCACGAACTGGTTGGTGGATTTGGAGCTTTTTCACGCTCTATCCATGCAAATAGAGGAGATATGACCCCTTTTGATATAAGCGATGTTGCTCTAGAAAATATCATTAAGGAAGTAGAACTAGCAGAAGGTTACTTAGTGGACTATAAGAACGGCAATTTATCAGAAAATAATTGTATCCGCTGTGGTAACAAATTATTGATCCTACCAAACTTATCGGATTATGGTTATCAATGGTATAAAATTAAATGCGAGACTAAAGACTGTTTTGATAAAAATTTCTCATGATACTTCATTATAGTTATATCAATCAGAGTGTCCGCGGCATGAGCTATCAATAAAATCAATGCAGTAAAAAGACACTGAGATCTGATAAGCTCCCATCATAGTAGACAGTAGAAAAAACAAAAACTTCTACTGCTACAATGATGGGAGTTTTTCTAATGTCTAATAGAAGTCCAACATCTTTAAAAGTAAAATTACATGTCGTAAGGCTGTGCCTTGAGCACAAGTCAAATCCAAACTATGAGGCAAAGCAGCTAGGTCTTAGTTCACACACAGTTAGAGAATGGATTAGGAAATATAAAGCAGATGGTTTGGACGGGTTGAGAGAATCGAGAACATGGAAATCATACCCAAAGGAATTGAAGCTTGCTGCTGTTAACGAAGTGTTGTCTGGTCGTTGCTCCGTTGAAGAGGTGACAAACAAGCATTATATTTCAAGCAGAAGTGTTTTGACAAAATGGATTACCAAGTATACTAATGAGATAGAATTGAAACCTACACATACAGGAAAAGGACTATCTCATATGAACCAAGGACGTAAAACAACTTTCGAAGAACGCATTGAAATTGCACAATATACCATCGCTAATGGATTGGATTATCAGAAAGCGATTGAAAAGTACGGAGTATCTTATCAGCAAGTTTACGCATGGGTTCGGAAATATCAAGTTGGCCGCGAGGAGGCTCTTCAGGACAATCGCGGTCGCAAAAAGCCTGTAGAAGAACTAGATGAGCATGACCGCCTTAAACTACGGATTAAAGAGCTAGAAGCGCGAAATGAATACCTAGAGATGGAGAATGACTTCGCAAAAAAGTTGGCGGAGATCAAGCGACGAAATACACGCTAACCCTCGTTCGACAAGTAAACTTGTATCAAGCGATTCAAGAACTGAACAAAGAAAAAGGTCACGCAATTACGAAGTTGTGTGCGTTAGCTGGGGTTGCTCGATCTGCCTATTACAAGTGGTTAAAATGGAAACCCTCTTGCATAGAACTTGAAACTCGTGCGTTAGCGAAAGAAGTAAAGCTACGATATGACAAGCGAAAAGGGATTCTTGGCTATCGTCAAATGCGCACGCAATTAAACCGAAAGCTCAAAAAGCAGTACAACAAAAAGCGTTATTACCGAATTATGTGTGCTCTTGGGCTTAAAGCAGTCATTCGCAGAAAACGAGCGAGTTATGTGAAAGCTACGGAGATCCATGTAGTTGAAAATGTAATGAACCGTAACTTTGATGCCAATTCTCCTAATTCAAAATGGTGTACAGATGTGACTGAACTGAAGTACGGGAATGGGCGCAAAGCCTATTTGAGCGCTATTATTGATGTATATGATAATTCCATTGTCTCATGGGTATTAAGCCATTCCAACAACAATAAACTCGTGATGGATACGTTGAAGAGGGCTTACGCGAAGAATCCTGGCGTATCCCCTCTTTTACAAAGCGACAGAGGCTTCCAGTACACGTCTCATGAGTACAACCGACTTCATGTAAAATACGGATTTAAGAAAAGCATGTCTCGTGTGAGTCGGTGTTTGGACAACCAACCTATTGAGCGTTTTTGGGGTACATACAAGTCAGAAAGCTATTATCTTACAAAGTATGACACCTATGATGATGTCCTCACAGAGGTTAGCAAATATATTCACTACTACAATAATTACCGCTACACAGAGTGTTTGGATGGCTTGTCACCTAGCGAATACCGACGAGCTGCATAACGAAGATACCTCAGTTCTGGCAATACGAACTGAGGTATCTAAACTAACTATTTTTGTTTTTTACACTGTCCACTTGACAGGGAGCACTTCAATCTATTCATCAGTGTCTTTTTTTTGGATACTTTTCCACCAACATTTTATTTCATCGTTCTTGTAATCATTTCATTCAGAGGGTTGGAATTTAAAGCAACTTAATCAGCTCTTCTAGCTCATCAACCATACCTTTTGCAAGTTCAAAATTATTGTCTTTTAAAGCTAATTCTATTTTCATTTCAACTGCTTTTTTATTTTGTTCATTTTCTAAATAATCTTTATCAAAATGACTGGCATAAATCATCTTTCTGAATTTTCGCATACTCATTTTTCTAATCGTCTTATCGTCAATGATTAGTACATAATCCATCCCATTTACTACAGAATAGAAATCATGAGAAATCATGAGTATCGCACCTTTATAGTCTTCAATGGCTTTCTCCAGTGCGATTTGTGTATAGGTGTCTAAATGGCTTGTCGGTTCATCAAGAAGCAATAAGTTTGCTTTGCTAGCAGAAACTTTTGCCAATTGCAGTATATTTTTTTCGCCACCAGATAAAGATTCTATCTTTTGATTAAGAATTTCTCCTTCAAAGCCATAGTTTGAAAGATGTGCTCTAATCTCGTCATAAGTTGCAAACCCGGCATCGATGAAGTCTTCTAGTATGGTATTAGAATCCTTTAGCACTTCGTCTTGAAGCTGAGAAAGATAAGCCACTTTAATATCAGAATTCATTTTAATTGAATCATGATTATTTTTAAAGATATCTCGGAGTAAAGTCGTTTTCCCGGTACCGTTTGGACCGATAAGGGCTATTTTATCTGTAGGTTTCATCTCAAAGTTAACATTTTCTAAAATCAACTCATCAAAGGAAACACTATAATTATTCACATTTAAAACAGTGATGTCTTCTTCAATTTCATTGTCCACACCAAAACTGATTTTTGGTTGCTTAATATCAACGAATGGCGCTTTAATTTTTCGCGCTTCCAATCTTTCTTGAAACTTAACCCTAGCTTTTAACGCTCTTCCTCTAGATGCTTCTGAATTATAGGTTGCGATCGCTCTAAGATTATCAATAATGTTATCGTATCTCTCTATCTCTTCTTGTTCAGCGACTGCGATTTCTTGTAACTCAATTTTCGTCTGAAGTAATGAGAAGTTATACTCAATATATCGCCCATCGAACTCTTGGATCTCCATATTTTCAAGGTGTATAATTTTGTTAAAACAATGATTCAATAGATAACGGTTATGCGTAACCACTAGCAATATTCCTTTGTGAGCATTAATAAGATTTTTAAGTGCATTTAGGTTTTCAAAATCTAAAAATACATCGGGCTCATCCATAATCATTAAGTCTGGATTAGTCAGCATTTCCTTCATCACTTGAATAAGCTTGAATTCCCCACCACTTAGGTCGGATACCCTAGCATCTTTTAGTTTCAAGAGGTTGGCTAAATTTAGTTTCTTATTAATATTGCTTTCAAAATCATTTCCATCCATTAAATCAAAGGCATCTAGAGCTAATTGATACTTTTCGAGTAATGAATCAATATCTGATGATGTTTCCATTTCAGTGAGAATAGCTGTTATTTCATTTTGTATCTTAATAAATTCTTCTCCTATATATTCAAAAACGGTTGTTTCTTTAGATTTGTCTAGTTGCGAAAACTGACTTACATACCCAATTTTGCAGGTTGGGTCCATCTCTAGCTTGCCTTCGAACAAATATTTTTCTGGATCCATTAGTATATCGATCAGTGTACTTTTACCACTGCCGCTTGTTCCTATAAAAGCGCAATGTTGTGCCTCTTCAAGCGTAAATGAAATGTTTTTATATAGGTCTTTTTGCGGGAATGCGAAGGATAAGTTATCAACTTTTATCATAGTGTTACCTTTCTTAACTAAAAATAGTGACTATTATAAGATGTATTGAAGAGCACAGATTTTGAGTTTACCGTTGATAGAGTAACACTGTTTACAAGCAACTTCAATCATTTCGCATTAAAGGTGTTAAAATCATCTGATAATACAATCTTACAGACTATTAAATTATGGTCATAAAACCTATAAATACCTTATGGCTACAACTCGGAATTTATTGCCTTGGTAGAAGATAAGCTGCGGAAAATATTCCATTTAATGTTATAGTGGATTTAGTAAGAATAAATCCTTTGTTTTTTTTAAGATACGTACATGCTTGAATTTATTAAGGAGAATCATAGCTACAGATGTAAATAACTTAAGTGTAATATTAAAATTATGGAGGGAATATGAAATTTCATTTGAGATATGTAATTCTATCTTTTTGTGTATTCTTCTTTTTGTCAGGATGTAGCTGGAATGCAATCACTGAAAAAGAATTAGATCAATTTATCGAAAATGAAAATTTGGATTATGTTTCTATACAAAAGTTAAACGACGAGGAATATTACATTTTTAGCTTGCCCTATATTTATATTTATCGTAGTGCTTCTGACTATACTAAATCTACGGGTATGATACGAGATGAGATCGTTATTGGTGGTTTGGAGAAAGGTTCAATTGGCCTTGTAATTAATAATACGCAAGTTTTAAAAGATGCTAAAACATTTTCAGTAGTGATTGACAGTAAAACTCGTGAGTATGAATATACAGGTGGAAAATATCTAATTATAAAAGATAGTAGAATTTGGAATCCGACTGCTCAATTAAAAATTATTTTCTCAAATGATAAAAACGAAACAATATTTGAATCAGATTATTAAAGAAGATTTATTAGTTTTTTACAACTATTTTCATGTTCTTATTTTGCTGATTTTCTATTACATGAGTATCACTTGAAAATACATATAAGAACCCTCTTTGCTGCTCCAACATTACCATTAACGGATGATGAAAAGAATGGGTAGAAGATTATGAAAATATTAATTTGTCGTATTAGTGAATGTAACGTATTGAAGGTATAAACCTCATGCGTAAACCACAAAGTGATTTCGTAGATTCTGATGATACCTATCTTCAAAATTAAATTGGTAATCAAATAAGGAGAACTCTTTATGACAATCCCATCAGGAATAACATGTGAACACGTAATCAGTGGTAAAATATTCCTTGATTATCTTTGGTTTATGTTTATAAGAGCAAGAGTCATATAAACTGAATTTGAAAGTGGGAGAATAGTTTATGGATTTAAAGAAAATTAATTCTTTAACAAAGTACCCTAGCATTCTTACATATCATCAACTAGGTGAACGAGGTCGGTTAAATGATGTTTTAACGGAGTCAAGAGGCTTCGCAGAATTAGACGATATTTTTGTTTACGAAAAAGTTGATGGTGAAAATTCAAGGATCATTTTATTAAAAAATGATGTTAATGAAGTTGATTATCTAATTGGTTCCAGAGAAGAATTGTTATATGCAAAAGGAGATAGAATCGGTAATCCTTATGGGAACATTGCGGAATTTCTTAAGCCGTTAGCAGAAAAAGTAATTGCAGATATCTTTCCTAAGGCTGACTGGGCATTAACCGTAATTTATCAGGAATCTTATGGAGGAAAAACTAAAGCATCCAAGAACTATTCTGACAGAAAAACTCAAGGGTATCGTGTATTTGATATGTTCTCCTTGAATAAGGATGAATTATATAGACTTCTTGAGTTATCGCAGGAGAAAATTGCGGTGTGGCGTGATCACGGAAATCAACCATTTTATGATGAAATTGAGAAGAAGAGATTTATTGAAAGCATGGATTTGCAGTCCGCACCACTTCTTGAAACCATAAAGGGTTCCGAGTTTCCAACTTCTCTTGAGAGTACATATTCTTATTTAAAAAGATTCGAGAATACTCAAGTAGGAATCGACGCAACAGGCAAATCAGAAGGAATCATTGTTAGAACAACGGATCGTAAACAAATTAGAAAAATACGGCTTGAAGATTATGAAAGAACGTTTAGAAAGTAATAGAAAAATAAACATTTTGCCAAAAATTGAGGTTCGATATGATAAATGTTTATCTTGATGACTTACGAGACTGTCCAGAAGGATTCACCTTGGCAAGGACATTTGAAGATGCTGTTAAACTATTTGAAAATAATGAAGTGAATATCCTAACTCTTGACCATGATTTAGGTGAAGGCGCCGATGGAATTGAACTAAAGAATGGGTATGATTTCGTAAAATACTTTTGTGAGCATGGTTTAAGGGCGAATAAGATATATCATCATACGGATAATCCTGTAGGAAGAAGGAATATGTACGAGACCTTATTGGCTGCTCAACGTAGAGGTTTTATAAATGAAGATATAGAAATTTACTATTATCCCGTAACCGTTAATAAATATAGTGGAGATTAATAAGAGGATTCTTTATTATGGAATGAAGCTATTAGTACGAAACAATAAAAAAACGGAGTGGAATAATATTATTAGTTCTTTTAGCAACGATGGATATGATAATAGTTCTGACCAGTAAATGCAATTCTGTGAGGCTCTTCTACATGGTTTAGGATTTAATCGGCAATCAACCTGTTTACGGTACCACATTCCCTCCAAGTTACTGTCCTTGGCAGGAAAATTTGTTCCATGGTATATTCAGTGTACTAAGAAATCGCTCTTTTGGAATAGCTGACCGCACGTTCGATACAGCAATTGGACAACGGTCCGTTCCAGTATGGATACCAGGAGGGAGACTACATGTTGGTGAATACCTGCCGCAATTTAGATGAACATCAGTACTCTATATGTCTGAAGCGGATTTATGAGCCGGCGGCTCCGGAGGACGGGTACCGGATACTGGTGGACAGGCTGTGGGCACGCGGAATTACGAAACCGCAGGCGGCATTAGACGAATGGATGAAGGAGATTGCTCCAAGCCCGGAGCTGCGCAAATGGTTTGACCACATGCCGGAGCGTTTTGCGGCATTTAGTGACCGTTATATCCGGGAACTGGAGGAAGATCCGACGCGCGTGAGACTTGCAGCGACAATCCGTGAACGGGTGCTGAAACAGGATGTTACGTTGGTATATGCCGCGAAAGACCCAATACATAATCATGCGAATGTATTATATAAATGGCTGCTTTCCAGATAAAAAGCACACGGATCTCCCCCGAATCGTTAAGGATTTCGAGGGAGGCCCGTGTGCTTTTTTTAATAAATAAAATTAGATGCTGGGTGAATAGATTCATAATCAAATTGTTGTTCAATTGGAGTGCCGGTCCGAAAAACTCATAATGAATTTGCTCTTCTTTCATCCCGAGCCTGGGCAGTTCGCCAATCATCGCTTCCATTGTTGGGCGAATACACGCTGCAAGAATTACTGATTAACAAAGCTGATTTGCGTGCCATCCTGCAAGCTAGAAATGAGGTCAAGCCTCCTCAAACAGAAGACGTTCTTCATCCCGGCTATGAATCGCGTTCACAACCAGCAGCGCGTGGAACTGGTGAAGCACCTCCGGAGTGAGGCCTTCTTCCGCAAGCAATGCTTTGACATCTTTTACTATAATCCGCAATAATTCATGATCACGTGTAAGCCCGAGAACTGCGTCTTGCAGGTTAGGATTCTTCCCGGCCATTTCCTGGTAGAACCCGTCTTCCTCCGCGTCAGCATGGCTGATAATCCGCGTCTCCCAGTACTCAATTAGATGTTCGGCGGCCTGATGCGCCACTTCAAATTCCTTCGCTTCCAGCAGTTCTTCCACTTCTTCGGTCTTGGCTACAGCGCCGGAGAGCCCGCCCTGATGAATGGCATGGTGGGCATGCAACTGGCGTAGTGAGGGTCCTGGCATGTTGCTTCATCCTCCCGTTTTTCGAAAATATAAGAATCTATATGTTTCATATGATAATGATCATTCTACTTCTCGCTGAAACGGTACCGTCTTCAAAAAAGGACGGTAAAGCCGTTTCCACTTGCCAGTATAGCACACGAATTTGTAGAGGAATTCCCGCTAAGGAATTCCCCGGACGAAATAGAGGGAAGTCCCTAATGGGATCCTCTGCCCGGGAAGTAAACGGCAGGAACACAGCTTTTCTCCTCAGTGGGAAAGGCTTTTTGCTTTTTATTCAGATCGAGGGAATTCCCGAGGTTCAATAGGTGTTTCCCTAATGGGAAGCACGGCCGGGTAGATCCATAATGGTATTAATTGAATAAATTTTGAAGGGAGTGTTCTGGATCGATGAAGAAGAAATTCGGACTTAACTTTTTTAAACCGGTTGAAAGCTATTCCGGAAACTGGTCCATTCTTGAAGAGAAAAATAGAGATTGGGAGAATATGTACCGCCAGCGCTGGTCTCACGATAAAGTAGTGCGTACCACTCACGGAGTCAACTGTACAGGCTCCTGCAGCTGGAAGGTGTTTGTGAAGAACGGAATCATTACTTGGGAAAATCAGCAGATCGATTATCCTTCCTGCGGACCGGATATGCCGGAGTTTGAACCGCGCGGTTGTCCCCGCGGAGCTACCTTCTCGTGGTACGAATATAGTCCATTGCGCGTGAAATACCCGTATATCAGAGGGAAACTGTGGCGGCTGTGGCAAACGGCGTTGAAGGAGCATGACAATTACATCGATGCCTGGGCCAGTATTGTTGAAGACCCCGAGAAGGCTAGCCAGTACAAGAAGGCGCGCGGTAAAGGTGGACATATACGTGTAGCCTGGGACGACGCGCTGCGGCTGATCTCGGCCCAGCTGATCTACACGATCCGGAAATACGGTCCCGACCGCATCGCCGGCTTCACACCGATTCCGGCCATGTCCATGGTCAGCTACGCATCGGGGGCGCGATTCATATCACTATTAGGCGGTCAAATGCTCAGTTTCTATGACTGGTATGCTGATCTTCCTCCGGCTTCCCCGCAAATTTGGGGCGAGCAGACGGATGTTCCAGAATCTTCGGATTGGTACAACGCCGGTTACCTGATGATGTGGGGCTCTAACGTACCGCTAACTCGGACGCCGGATGCCCACTTTATGACTGAAGTACGCTATAAGGGAACCAAAGTCGTGTCGGTGGCACCGGATCTCGCAGAGAACGTCAAATTCGCCGACAACTGGCTGGCCCCGAATCCAGGGTCGGACGCTGCGCTTGCCCAGGCCATGACGCATGTCATCCTGCAAGAGTTCTACCAGGAACGCCAGGAGCCGATGTTCCTGAATTATGCGAAGCAATATACAGATATGCCTTTCCTGATTCTGCTTGACCCTCATGAGGATGCCCTTAAAGGCGGACGTTTCTTGCGGGCGAGTGATCTTGGAGATAACTCCCAGCACTCAGACTGGAAACCGGTAATCTTTGACGAGGTGGCTGGTGAGATGATGGTTCCGAACGGTACCATGGGGCAGCGCTGGGAGGAAGGAAAGAAATGGAATCTGATCCTCGAGCGGGAAGACGGCAGTAAAGTAGAACCCGCCTTGACCATCGAAGGCCACGGAGAAGAGTGGACGGAAATCGTGTTCCCGTACTTCGATAATGCCGGCAACGGCACCTTCAGACGGGTGATTCCGGCCCGCAAAATACGGCTTGCCGACGGTGCAGAACGTTATGCCGCCACAGTCTATGATCTGATGATGAGCCAGTATGGCGTCGCACGTACAGAAAGTCCGCTTAACGCAAAGGGATATGAGGATCAATCCTCTTATTACACCCCGGCATGGCAAGAGAAGATTACGACGGTAAAGGCGAGTGTCGTAGTTCAGATTGCCCGCGAATTTGCCCAGAATGCGATTGATACGGGTGGACGCTCTATGATCATCATGGGCGCAGGGATTAATCACTGGTTCAACAGCGATACCATCTATCGTTCCATTCTGAATCTAGTGGTGCTGACCGCTTCCCAAGGTGTTAACGGCGGCGGCTGGGCGCATTATGTTGGTCAGGAGAAATGCCGTCCGATTGAAGGCTGGTCAACGGTTGCTTTTGCCAAGGACTGGCAGGGTCCGGCACGTCAGCAGAACGCGACTTCGTTCTTCTATTTCGCAACAGAGCAATGGCGTTATGAGGAGAGCGGCACTGATTCACTGAAATCGCCGACTGGAGGGGATGTAGCTTACCAACATCCGGCTGACTATAACGTATTGGCTGCCCGTCTCGGATGGCTGCCATCCTTCCCGCAATTCAACAAGAACAGTCTTCTGTTCGCCGAGGAAGCCGCACAGCAAGGCAAGAAGACTAACAGCGAGATTATCAGTCACACCGTGGAAGAGATTAAATCACGGAAAACACGGTTTGCCGTGGAAGATCCCGGCGCACCGGAGAACTTTCCCCGTTCATTATTTATCTGGCGCTCGAACCTGATTTCAAGCTCTGCCAAAGGGCAGGAATACTTCATGAAGCATTTGCTCGGAGCTTCCGACGGTCTGCTGGCCGAGCCGAATGAAGAACAGAAACCGGAAGAGATTATCTGGCGTGAGGATGTCGAAGGTAAGCTCGATCTGATGGTTGCCCTGGATTTCCGGATGACGACAACACCCCTCTATGCAGATATCGTGCTGCCGGCCGCAACCTGGTATGAGAAAACAGATCTGTCGTCGACTGACATGCATCCGTTTGTTCATCCGTTCAATCCGGCAGTTAACCCGCTGTGGGAATCCCGGTCGGATTGGGATATTTACCGCCAGCTGGCTGAGGTATTCTCCGAAATGGCAAAATCGCATCTGCCTGGCGTTTATAAGGATGTTGTGATGTCACCGCTCGGCCATGATTCGGTAAGCGAGATCTCACAGCCGATGGGTCTTGTCAAAGACTGGACCAAAGGCGAAGTTCCGGCTATCCCGGGCAAAACAATGCCGAACTTTACTATTGTAGAGCGTGATTATACTAAAATTCATGACAAATACATTTCACTCGGACCTAACCTCGCAATCGGCAAAGCAGGCGCGCACGGCATCAGCTTCTCTGTCGCCGAAGAATATGAGGAAATGAAGAAGCTCAGCGGTGTTTATTTCGATGAAACGATTAAAAACGGACTGCCGAAGCTGCAGACTGCCCGCCAGGCCGCAGATACGATTCTTCACCTGTCTTCGGCTACCAACGGGCGCGTGTCCCAGAAGGCTTACGCTGCAGCGGAGAAGGATTCAGGAGTAGAGCTGCGGGATATCTCGGCGGACCGGGCCGCAGAAAAGATTACGTTCCAGAGCATCACCGCACAGCCGCGGGAAGTCATTCCGACACCGGTATTCAGCGGGTCGAACAAGCAGGGACGGCGCTATTCACCGTTCACCACGAACATTGAACGTCTCGTTCCGTTCCGGACGCTGACCGGAAGACAGCATTTCTACATTGACCATGAAATCTTCCAGCAGTTCGGCGAAGCGCTGCCGGTTTACAAGCCAACGTTGCCTCCGATGGTCTTCGGGCCGCGTGACAAGGAAGTGAAGGGTGGACAGGATTCTCTGGTTCTGAGATATCTGACACCGCACGGGAAATGGAATATCCATTCGACCTATCAGGATAACCAGCACATGCTGACGTTGTTCCGGGGCGGTCCAACCGTGTGGATCAATAATGAGGATGCTGCGGCACATCACATTGAGGATAATGACTGGCTCGAAGTCTACAACCGTAACGGTGTCGTAACTGCACGCGCGGTTGTCAGTCACCGGATGCCGAGAGGCACCATGTTTATGTACCATGCCCAGGACAAGCACATTCAAGTACCGGGCTCTGAAATTACGGATACGCGCGGCGGAAGCCACAATGCGCCTACCCGGATTCATCTGAAGCCTACCCAGATGGTCGGCGGATACGCACAGCTCAGCTACGGTTTTAACTACTATGGTCCGATCGGCAACCAGCGTGATGTCTACGTAGCCGTCCGCAAAATGAAGGAGGTCAACTGGCTTGAAAATTAAAGCGCAAGTTGCAATGGTAATGAATCTGGATAAATGCATCGGCTGCCACACCTGCAGCGTGACCTGCAAGACGACCTGGACGAACCGTAAAGGTGCGGAATATATGTGGTTCAATAACGTGGAAACGAAACCGGGGATTGGTTATCCGAAACGCTGGGAAGACCAGGAGCTCTACAAGGGCGGCTGGCAGCTGCGCAAGGGGAAGCTGGAGCTGAAATCCGGCAATAAGCTGTCCAAGATTGCGCTCGGCAAAATCTTCTACAACCCCGACATGCCGGAGATGAAGGATTATTATGAACCGTGGACTTACAATTATGAGCATCTGACGAATGCAGGAGAGCAAAAGCATTCCCCGGTGGCGCGGGCTCATTCTGCTGTAACAGGCGAGAAGATGGATCTGGAATGGGGGCCTAACTGGGAGGATGATCTGGCGGGAGCGCATGTAACCGGCCCGCTTGACCCGAATATCCAGAAGATCGAGGAAGAAATTAAATTCAACTTCGAGAAATCGTTTATGATCTATCTGCCGCGCCTCTGTGAACACTGCCTCAACCCAAGCTGTGTCGCCTCCTGCCCTTCAGGTGCGATGTACAAACGGGATGAAGACGGGATTGTTCTGGTCGACCAGGAAGCCTGCCGAGGCTGGAGATATTGCATGACTGGCTGTCCGTATAAAAAAGTGTATTTCAACTGGCAGACCAACAAAGCGGAGAAGTGCACCTTCTGTTTCCCGCGTGTGGAAGCAGGACTGCCTACGGTATGCTCCGAGACCTGTACAGGCCGAATCCGCTATCTCGGGGTTCTGCTGTATGATGCCGACAAGGTTCTTGATGCCGCATCCACCCCGGACGAGAAAGATTTGTACAAAGCACAATGTGATCTGTTCATGAATCCGCATGATCCGGAAGTCATTGCCCAGGCGAGAAAAGATGGTATCTCTGAGGATTGGCTGGAGGCAGCCCAGAACTCACCGGTCTATAAGCTGGCGATTGAGCACAAGCTTGCCTTCCCGCTTCACCCGGAATACCGCACACTGCCTATGGTGTGGTATGTGCCGCCGCTTAGCCCGATCATGAATTATTTTGAAGGTAAAGATTCGCTGAAGAATCCCGATATGATTTTCCCGGCTATCGAAGAGATGCGCACACCGATCCAGTATCTGGCGAACATGCTGACCGCAGGCGATACGGAGACCGTCAAAGAAGCCCTGCAGCGGATGGCCATGATGCGCTCCTACATGCGCGCTAAATCCTCAGGCCAAGGGTTTGACGCTAGCCGTCTTGAACGTGTCGGTATGACAGCACAGCAGACAGAGGAAATGTACCGGCTGCTCGCGATTGCCAAATATGAAGACCGTTTCGTGATCCCAACCTCCCACAAGGAGCAGCACATGAACCCTTACCGTGCCCAGGGCTCGACCGGTTTCGGAAACGGGATGGGCGATATGGGCTCCGGCTCCGGTTGTGACGGCTGCGGACCTGCCAGCTCTGCCGGCGACACGATGAAGACCGGCAAGGAAATGTATGAAGAGAATTTCTACGGGGGGATTTGGCGTGATTGATTTGATCAAACTGCATGATTACAAGGAATCCTTCGGTTATTTCGCCCTGCAGCTCATGTACCCGGAGAAGCTGGACTTTCATCCGGCTTTTCTGGAAGAGGCGTTTGACAGCACTCATCCGGGTTATGCCCATGTGCATACCTATTGGAAGCAAATGCAGAGCTTCAGTCTGGATGAGATTCAGGAGAGTTATGCCGCTACATTTGATTTTCAGAAGGACTGCGCCTTGTATATGACCTATTTCAAATTTGAGGAGGCCAAGGAACGGGGGCAAATGCTCGCCAAGTTGAAGCTTCTGTACGAAATGTTCGGTCTGGAAATGCCGGAGGAAGAACTACCTGATTATTTGCCGCTTATGTGTGAATTTCTATATGCCGCGCAGTGGTTGGAAGTCCCGGGAGCGCCGGAGAATTTCCGGATGCTGATAGCGATTCTTGAGGATGGTACGTATCATCTGCTCAAGGCTCTGGAACGAAATGAAAGTCCCTATTTCCATCTGGTTAAGGGATTGCGCGAAACATTAAAAGCTTGTGCTGAACAGGAGGCCCTGAGTCAATGAATATGCTGGGTCAGTTTTTATGGGTCATTTTTCCCTACATGTGTATGGTGATCTTTATCGGCGGACATATTTTTCGTTATCGTAAGGATCAGTTTAACTGGACGGCCAAATCAAGTGAGTTTATTGAAAAGAAACAACTGAAATTCGGCAGCATTCTGTTCCACCTCGGAATTATGCCGGTTATCCTGGGCCATATTGGCGGGCTCGCTGTTCCGAAATCATGGCTGGAATCCATCGGCGTAAGTGATCATCTTTACCATATCGGCGCGGTATACATCGGGGGCATCTTCGGTGCAGCCACACTGCTCGGGATGCTGATTCTGACTTCGCGGCGCTTTACGCTTAAGAATGTCCGCCGTCTCAGCAGTGCATCGGACCTGATAGTCAACTCACTCCTCCTGTTTATCGTGTTTATGGGGATGTACTCTACCATTGTAACGAATGCCGTACAACCTGAGTTTGACTACCGCGATACGATTTCTGTCTGGTTCCGCGGCCTGTTCATGTTCCGTCCGGACCCGTCACTGATGAGTGATGTGCCGTTTTCCTTCAAGCTTCACATCTTGTCAGGGTTTGCCATCTTTGCCTTTTGGCCGTTCACCCGGTTGGTCCATGTATGGAGTGTTCCGTTGAATTATATAGGCAGAAGTTATATCCTATACAGAAGAAATAAATCGAATTAACGGAAAGAGTTGCGTGGACTTCTTTTCCTGTTCTAATCGAGGAGAGAAAACGATGAACAATAAGGTGGATTATCAAATCGAACTTGACCGGATCCGCGCAGCTCTAGGATATGACTTCATGTCGCTGGCTCTTGCTGAACCTGCGGAATATGACTATGTAATCCGGTGGAAATACGCCTCAGGGAACACTAATGACCGTTACAAACGGATTGTACTTCAATCCGGCAGAGGGATTGCAGGGATCGTGTTCAAGACCGGAAAACCGTTCTTAATCCCTTCTGTGCAGACAGATGTGAAGCCTGATACCTTGTTTAATTATCCCATTACTAAGATGGAGAATTTGAACAGTATTGGTGCTGTACCGGTGTGGAATGATGCCCGCGTCGCAGGCGTGCTTCTAGGCGGTTTCAGGGGTGAACGGCAGGTAACCGCTGAAATGCTGAGAGACCTGGACAGGGTAGCACGTAAGGGGATTGGAGACTTGAACGGGAAGGAATTGTTGCTCAGTTGATGACACCCGGAATGGATCTGCGGAGCCTGCTCATGACGAAGCTGTTCGAGAACAGCTCGGAGGCGATGTTCTTTTTTGACCGGCAAGGGAAAGCCCTGGCGATGAATCCGGCTGCCGAGAAC